>NZ_JABBFQ010000009.1 GCF_018494055.1 Rosenbergiella epipactidis | reverse complement strand
GTTTTACCGTGGTCAACGTGACCGATGGTGCCCACGTTTACGTGTGGTTTATTACGTTGAAATTGCTCTTTAGCCATGGCTATATTCCTTACTGTTATGCCCTCATTCTCGATGAGGGCATGGGATCAAATTTAAACCGTAGTTTTATTTGCTACGTGCTTCAATAACAGCCTGCGCAACGTTGTTCGGCGCATCGTCATACTTCAAGAACTCCATGGAGTAAGAAGCACGACCTTTAGTCAGAGAACGCAACTGAGTCGCATACCCAAACATTTCGGACAATGGTACTTCGGCATGAATCTCAACGCCAGTTGCGTTTGATTCTTGACCTTTCAACATACCACGACGTCTGCTCAGGTCACCGATAACATCACCAGTGTGCTCTTCAGGAGTCTCAACTTCAACTTTCATGATTGGCTCAAGCAGAACTGGGTTCGCTTGTTTAAAGCCTTGTTTGAAAGCTAATGATGCAGCCAGTTTAAACGCTAGTTCTGATGAGTCAACATCATGGTAAGAACCGAAGTGCAGACGAACACCTAAGTCAACTACCGGGTAACCCGCTAATGGACCAGATTTCAGCTGCTCTTGCAGACCTTTATCAACCGCAGGGATGTATTCTGTTGGAATTACACCACCTTTGATATCGTTGATGAACTCGTAACCTTTAGGGTTAGAGCCTGGCTCAAGTGGGTACATATCGATCACAACGTGACCATATTGTCCACGACCACCAGACTGCTTAGCATGTTTACCTTCGACATCGGTAATTTTGCTACGAATTGCTTCACGGTAAGCAACCTGTGGTTTACCCACGTTCGCTTCAACGTTGAACTCACGCTTCATACGGTCAACGATGATATCTAAGTGAAGTTCACCCATACCAGCAATGATTGTCTGGTTAGATTCTTCATCAGTCCATACGCGGAATGATGGATCTTCTTTCGCCAGACGGCCCAGAGCTAGACCCATTTTTTCTTGGTCAGCTTTGGTTTTTGGTTCAACCGCGATTGAGATTACTGGCTCTGGGAATTCCATACGCTCTAAAATAATTGGCGCGTTAGGATCACACAGGGTGTCACCAGTAATAACGTCTTTCAGACCGATTGCTGCAGCGATGTCACCAGCACGAACTTCGCTGATTTCTTCACGCTTGTTAGCGTGCATCTGAACGATACGGCCTAAACGCTCACGTTGTGATTTCACTGAGTTCAGTACGGTGTCACCAGAGTTAACGATACCTGAGTAAACACGGAAGAACGTCAAGTTACCCACAAACGGGTCGTTCGCAATTTTAAATGCTAATGCTGCGAATGGCTCGCTATCGTCTGAACGACGTTCAGCTGGAGTATCTTTACCATCGTCTAACATTCCTTTAATTGCAGGAACTTCAGTTGGTGATGGCAGATATTCGATAACGGCATCAAGCATCGCTTGAACACCTTTGTTCTTAAATGCAGAACCACAGGTAACCAAGATGATTTCGTTGTTCAGAACACGTTGACGCAGAGCATTTTTGATTTCTGCTTCAGTCAGTTCTTCACCACCCAGGTATTTTTCCATCAGCTCTTCAGAAGCTTCTGCTGCAGACTCGATCAGGTTTTGACGCCATTCTTCTGCTAGCTCTTGCATCTCTGCTGGGATTTCTTCGTAATCGAAGGTAGTACCTTGGTCAGCATCGTTCCAGTTGATCGCCTTCATTTTCACCAGGTCAACAACACCGGTGAAACCTTCCTCTGCACCAATTGCTAATTGCAATGGAACAGGGTTAGCACCTAAACGTGCTTTGATTTGGCTGACAACTTTCAGGAAGTTCGCACCCATACGGTCCATTTTGTTAACGAACGCGATACGTGGAACTTTATACTTATTAGCCTGACGCCATACGGTTTCAGACTGTGGCTGAACACCACCAACTGCACAGTAAACCATTACTGCACCGTCAAGAACACGCATCGAACGCTCTACTTCGATAGTAAAGTCAACGTGTCCCGGGGTATCAATGATGTTGATACGGTGTGGTTCAAATTGTTTAGCCATACCAGACCAGAATGCAGTCGTCGCAGCTGAGGTGATAGTAATACCACGCTCCTGCTCCTGTGCCATCCAGTCCATTGTCGCTGCACCATCGTGTACTTCACCGATTTTATGACTTACACCGGTATAGAACAGGATACGCTCGGTAGTAGTAGTTTTACCGGCATCGATGTGTGCACTGATACCGATATTACGGTAACGTGAAATGGGTGTTTTACGAGCCATTTGATTCCTCTGAATTCTAGGACGTTCTATTTAAGTTAACCACAGCGGGTTAGCTTTTAGAGCGCCCGCTGGGTTAACAACTACACCGAAGGGATTACCAACGGTAGTGAGCGAACGCCTTGTTGGCTTCTGCCATACGGTGAACGTCTTCACGTTTCTTCACTGCAGTACCTTTGTTCTCTGCAGCATCAGAAAGTTCGTTCGCCAGGCGAAGAGCCATAGATTTATCACCGCGTTTACGAGCAGCTTCAACGATCCAACGCATTGCCAGAGCATTACGACGAACCGGACGTACTTCAACTGGAACCTGATAAGTTGAACCACCAACACGGCGTGATTTAACTTCGACTGTCGGACGAACGTTGTCTAAAGCAACTTCGAACGCTTCCAGTTCAGATTTACCAGAGCGCTGAGCCAGGGTCTCAAGCGCGTTATATACGATAGATTCTGCAGTAGATTTTTTACCGTCTACCATCAGAATGTTTACAAATTTTGCCAGTAGTTCTGATCCGAACTTAGGATCCGGCAGAATTTTACGTTGACCAATTACACGACGACGTGGCATGGAATATCTCCGTTGATAATTCAGGATTGTCCAAAACTCTACGAGTTTATTTTGACATTTATGTTAAAACGTTTGGCCTTACTTAACGGAGAACCATTAAGCCTTTGGCTTCTTCACACCGTACTTAGAACGAGCCTGTTTACGGTCTTTAACACCGGAACAGTCAAGTGCGCCGCGAACGGTATGGTAACGCACACCTGGTAAGTCTTTAACACGACCACCACGGATCAGGATCACGGAGTGCTCCTGCAGGTTATGACCTTCACCACCAATGTAGGAGGTAACTTCAAAACCGTTGGTTAAACGAACACGACAAACTTTACGTAATGCTGAGTTCGGTTTTTTTGGAGTAGTAGTATATACACGAGTACATACACCACGTTTTTGCGGGCAAGCTTCCAGCGCAGGTACGTTGCTTTTTGCAACTTTACGTACGCGTGGTTTGCGAACCAGCTGGTTAACTGTTGCCATTAAATAGCTCCTGGTTTTGCTTTTGCTTCGTAAACACGTATTAAATCTACCTCATATTTCTATGAGGACGCAGAATTTTAGGGCTGAGTATAGAGGGTGTCAAGAAATAACCAACATATCGTCTCACCAAGTGATCTGTTTCGAATGCTTTACAGTCAACTCAACGAACTGTTGATAGCTGATTAACTGACATTTCGGCCCCAATAATGCTGTAATTCCGCGGGCTTGGGCATCTTCCTCAAGCACGTAAAGTCCCGACTGCTTTTTTGCTATCAGCTTAGAAAAATAGTGGCTATTAGCCACCCCGGCATACACTGCATCTTGTAAGAGTAAAATATCGTCTGTCTGAGCAATAAATGTCTCGAGATAGTCTATATCGAGCGTTACTGGAGAGGACATGATGAGATGAAGCATATGCCGCCCTAAAAATTAATAGTTTTGTCGTAATGACTGAGTTGTTGGTGAAGTTCACCCATTGATAAGCTCGTTACGGCTATGGCGCCCATATCTTGTTCATTGATACCCCGCATCCTCATGGATTGCTGGCAAACATAAACGTTCTCAATATCGTAAAGTTCAAGCAGCTTAAAAGTGGTAATGTAGTCTCGCTGATAGATTATATTGGGCTGTTGGCCGCCAACAAGTTGAAAAATCCCATCACCGATAAAAAAGACCCCAATTTTTTCACTCAGCGCTGCCGTTGCAAGCAACGCATCAAGTCCTTCTCTACCCGTACTTGAACCATGGGGAGCCGTCTTAAAAATAAAAGCTATCGAGTTCATTAAAATTGTATTACTCGTTCACAGGTCAGCAAGGATGTAGCAAGTTCCCCTAGCCCTGAAAAATTAAATTGCGGGTGAAAGTTATACTGACCGGCTTGCGTATGGTCTTGGTCAACGACCCCACGCCGTAAAGCGGCTGATACACAGATATTCAGTGGAATATTTTCATCACGGCTTAACTTTACCCATTCTTTAATCAAGTCATGCTCGTCACTAGCAGGGGATGTGAGCTTATTTGCGTTACTTACTGCCTCTTGGTAGAAAAAAATCGACGTTATACTGTGTTTCGCTTTCAATAATGCTTTAGCGAACATCCAAGCGCTCGTGGCATTTTGTGTGCCATACGCTGGGCCAGTGATGACCAATGCGTAACGCATTATTCATCTCCTTCGGGAAAGTCTTCATGCTTGAATTGACGGATATAAAGATAAACAGTGTGTTTGGAAATATTCAAACGATCTGCCACCTGATTGATAGCATCTTTGATATCAAATATTCCCTTAGCATATAAATTCAACACTACTTGCCTATTCTTAATATTATTGGCCACCGAACGGTCATTACTGACCTCTTCAATCGTATGCTCCAATGTTTGCAAAACGAGATCGTCAACTGAACTGGCGAAATGAACGTTATTGTCATGCTGGGTTTCCGATGGGCAAAAGGTCGCGAGCACCTGAGAAAATGGCACATCTAAGTTCATATTTATGCACAGAAGGCCGATAACACGTTGCGAACTATTCTTGATCGCAATCGTCGTCGATTTCATCAATGCGCCACTTTTTGAGCGGGTAAAGCTAGTTCGAGACGGTGGGCCTTCTCTCCCGTCCAATTCATGTAGCGTCTGTAAGGCAAGATTGGTGATGGGTGAGCCGACTTGGCGTCCCGTTAATTCACCATTGGCAATACAGACTGCAAAACTCTCAAGGTTATCCAAAGTATGCAGAACGACCTCGCAATGATTACCCAGCATCAGGGCTAAACCCTCTACCATCGACTCATAGGACCGCACTATTTCATAGTCGAGAGCGTTAAATGCGTATTTAGGGCTCATTATGTTCCTTGAGCCATCTGTTGTTCTTAGTGGTTTTGACATAGCTTACATCATCCTAATATGACAAAGGATAATTCCCAATCGCTCAATATCGGAAAGATAAAGATATAGAAGTAAAATTGTTATGGGTTTTAAGACTATTGTTTACGCCAATCAAGAAGTGATGGCAAGGGGTAAACACCACTGCAGTGTGCAGTGGTGTTGATAATGCGAGAGAGCTTTACTTTTTAGCTGCTGAGCTGGCGTCAGCCGCTGGCGCTTGTGGCGCTGAGTCGCCTTTCGCGGCAGGTTTGATGTCTAATAACTCAACGTCAAACACTAGTGTTGAATTCGGTGGGATACCTGGTACGCCATTCTGGCCATATGCGAGTGCCGGTGGAATCACTAGCTGGATTTTACCACCCTTTTTAATGTGTTTTAACCCTTCGGTCCAGCCGGGGATAACACCATCAAGGCGGAAAGAGAGTGGCTCATGACGATCGTAGGAGCTGTCGAACTGCGTTCCGTCGGTCAGCGTCCCTTTATAGTTAACAACGACGGTATCGCTATCAGTAGGCGCTGCGCCTGTACCCGGCTTATCGACCTTATAAAGTAAGCCTGAAGAAGTTTTCTTCACGCCCTTTTCTTTAGCAAATTTTGCAGCAAAAGCGTTACCTTTATCGGTGTTCTCTTTAGCATCTTTTTCCATTTTCGCTTGTGCGGCAGCTTTTACATTGCCTTCAAACGCTTTAAGTGTTTGCTCTACTTCGCTATCTGAAAGCTTGCTTTTCCCTGCAAACGCATCCTGCACACCTGCGATCAATTGCTTATTATCCAGCTTGATACCTAATTTCTCTTGTTCCTTAAGAGAGTTCTCCATGTAACGACCTAATGAGGCACCGAGGGCGTAAGCCGATTGTTGGCTCTGATCTTTAAATGCAGAGTTTAATGCAACTTGTCCTGATGGCTGAGCAGCGGTTTCCGCAGCCATAGTTAGAGGGGCGTTAAGGCCAACCGCTAAAGTTGCAGCCAACAGTGAGACTTTAAACAATGATTTCATCCATATCTCCTAACCAAAGCCAGGTACTTTGGCGCTTTAAAAGTGTAGAGACTACACAATGACTTTTTAATGGCTAACATCAGTACCATTACGAGTTAAACGGCCCCTCTACGACAATACGCTCATCATAAAGTTTCGAGGTTAACTCATCATATTGGGGCAGAATATTGTTTTTCAAGTGTGAATAAAATATCGCGAATTTCACAGGATTTCTTCGAGGGGTGAGCGGTATACTGTCAATAATGATCGTCAATACAACGATGGAGACTGAATTATGAATGTTGAGGAGTTAACTCAACGACTGGACAACCTTGAAACAAAAGTCGCTTATCAGGAACACACTCTTGAAGAGTTAAATCAAACACTGATTAGTCACGAACTTGAAATGGCAAAAATGCGGGAACATCTACGCTTGCTGATCAGTAAATTGCAGACCGTTTCGCCTTCTATGGTGGCCTCTCAATCTGAAGAGACTCCCCCACCACATTATTAATAAAAAAGGCTGCATTTCGCAGCCTTTTTTACTTAGTGATGACAGCCGCAGCCGCCAGTGCCACAACCTTCTTCGTCCTGGCCGTGATCATGGTCGTGATGATGACCATCAGCACCATGTACGTGACCATGTGCTAATTCTTCTTCGGTCGCTTCACGAATTGCCACAACTTCAACATTGAAGCTTAGGTTTTGACCCGCCAGCATATGGTTACCGTCAACCACGACGTGGTCGTCGCCAACTTCAGTGATTTCTACGGGTACTGGCCCCTGATCGGTTTCGGCTAAGAAACGCATACCTGGTTGCAGCTCATCAACGCCTACAAATACATCTTTAGGAACGCGTTGAACTAAATTCTCGTCATATTGACCATAAGCGTCGTTAGCAGGCACATTGATATCGAACTTATCACCAGCTTCGCGGTTATCTAGCGCGTTTTCTAAGCCAGAAATTAAAGAGCCGTGGCCATGTAAGTAGTCCAGCGGTGCTGTAACGGGTGCTTCATCAACCAGCACACCATCTTCAGTACGTACTTGATAAGCAATGCTAACTACCAAGTCTTTTGCAATTTTCATGATAACTCCTAACCGTTGAGCGCTGTGTTCCCGTCTCATTGGTCTATTTTTGCCTGCAATAATACCAACCAGAAAGGTCCTGACTATGTTGAAAAACTATATCAGTTCTTCCGTAAACAATTATAGTGGGAATGATTGACGCGAAATTCAATGCTTCAACTGGAATTTAGCGAAAAAAACTTATTCAGGCGTATAGACACCGATAATTTGCTCATCTTTTCGTACCGCTGATTGCACTTGTTTATCTGCCTCGCGCATTTGGTCACCACATTTAACACATTCAACGACTTCCACGCCTGATTCTTTCCACAGCGCTAAAGTATCTTTTGCTTGGCAGTGCCGACAGACTGCACCGGCAATAAAACGTTTACGCATGCTATACCCTTAATAGTGAAGGAGAGAATGCGCATTAATCTGCGGCATCCCAGCGTCCCAATGTTTGTTTATCCTGTTGCATTTCCCTACGAAAAACATCTTCAAGTTCTCGGCGAGCTTCCTTCACTCGAGAGATATGCCCGGTTTCATCGTGGTGTGGCATTAAGTCTTTCAGCATTTGTTCATCAAGCTGAGTAAAATATTGCTGAGCGCGTTCCGCTTGGTAAGGGTGGATGCCAAGTGATACTAAAGCTTTACCCGCTAATTGGACCGCACTTAAAAAGGTTTCACGTGTGATGTCTGTAATGCCCGCTTGCAACAGCTCATGCGCCTCTACCCGGCCTCTTGCCCGTGCAAGAATGTTCAAATGAGGAAAATGTTGCTGGCATAGCGCGACGGTTGACATGGTATCGGAAGGATCATCACAGGTTACAATGATTGATTGCGCTCGCTCTGCTCCTGCTGCACGTAACAACTCGAGATCGTTCGAATCTCCGTAATACACTTTATAGCCATAACTACGCGTCAAACTTACAACACTGATATCTTTCTCCAACACAGTCACGCGCATGTTATTGGCCATCAGTAAGCGTCCTACCACCTGTCCAAAGCGACCGAAACCGACCAAAATAACTTGGGGCTCATCGTCTTCAACATAATGCTTTTCCGCATTTTCATCATCTTGATTATTAAAACGACGTACTAAAATAAGATCAATCAGCTTCATTAATAAAGGGGTTGTAATCATCGATAGCGTCACAATCACCAGCAGTAATGACAGTTGCTCTTGATGGAACAGTCCCGCACTGGACGCTGCAGAGAACAGGACAAAGGCAAACTCGCCCCCCTGGCTCAGGACGCCCGAAAACTGTAAACGTTCCGAGCTTCTCATTCCGTATAGGCGCGCCAGTATATAGAGCACCAATGCTTTAATTGCGACGAGGGTAACGACCGCAACCAATACCTCCACGATATGGGTAAATAATACGCCAATATTTAGCGCCATACCGACAGAGATAAAAAATAGCCCGAGCAGTAATGCTTTGAAGGGATCAATCGCGACTTCTAACTCGTGACGATATTCACTTTCTGCTAACAAGATGCCGGCAATAAAGGTTCCTAACGCCATCGATAAGCCTAGCGCATCCATAAATAGCGCAGAGCCGATAACCAACAATAATGCTGAAGCAGTAAAAATCTCTTTCACACCCGAGGCGGCGATGTAGCGGAAAATAGGCCGTAATAAGAAGCGCCCACCTACCAACATTCCGGCGAAGGCAAGGACCTTCATCCCAATTTTCATCCAATCCGTAGGATGCCCTGAATCGTTGCCTGCTAACAAGGGTACGAGCGCTAAGGCAGGTATCACAGCTAAATCTTGAAAAAGTAACACCGAAAAACCGAGTTGTCCGGCTTCACTTCGGTTCATGCCTTTTTCCTGCATCAATTGCAGAGCCATGGCCGTTGAGGACATCGCCAGACCGATGCCGCCAATAACCGCGGCTTGCCAAGAAAATTGGGTAGCCCATAGCAGCCCGGCGAGTAACACGCTCGAGAAAATAACTTGTCCGGCACCCACACCAAAAATGGAACGCCTTAACTGCCACAGCTTTCCAGGGTTAAGCTCGAGCCCGATGATAAACATCAGAAACACTACCCCTAACTCGGAGAAGTGGAGAATTTCCTCAACATCGCTGATAAACCCTGCGCCCCAAGGACCAATAGCGATCCCGGCTAATAGATACCCGAGAACCGCCCCAATTCCCAGTCTTGCGGCGATCGGCACCGCAACCACCGCCGCCGCTAAGTAAATAACGCCCGCGGTTAATAAATCAGATCCGCCCATCCATGATCTCCTCTGGTAAAGGCTGGGTCAGCCAGTCTGAATACGCTGCAGCAAGAGACTTCAAGACATCTAACGGCTGCCGTCTTGCATGATAGATAACCATTGGCGACATCCACTGCATATGGCAAGTCTGTGCGACCAATTCAAACGGGCGCATAATCTCGCCGAGAGGATAACGATTCAAGCCCTGCGATTGGTACGCGCTTTCCGGTTCGCCGGTGGTGACAACACAGCGTAAGGTTTTGCCTTCTAAGGCCGACTCTCCCATTCCTGAAGCGAATCCACGAGATAGCACTCGATCCAGCCATTCCTTAAGTAGCGAGGGGCAACTGTAAGTATAAAGGGGATATTGAAACACAATAATATCGTGCTCCCGTAACAATTGTTGTTCACGATAGATATCGATAAAAAAATTGGGATACGTTGCATAAAGGTCATGCACCGTAACATGCTCAACTCGGCGAGCGGCTTTAAGTAGCTTACTGTTTACCACTGATTCCTGTGCCTCAGGGTGCGCATAAAGCAAAAGTATTTTAGGTGAAGATGACATTGTCGTCCTCCAAGTTATCGTCTTAGTCATGGTTTTCCGTTACCATGCTGCGATACAAAGATGTGTGGTGAGCGATTTTAGTTATGCCACTAATTTACCATATTCCATAAATTACGGCGCTTATGATTGTCTTCTCTTCCTTACAATTACGACGCGGCACTCGCGTACTCCTAGACAATGCCTCAGCAATCATTAATCCGGGCCAAAAAGTTGGCTTAGTCGGTAAGAATGGCTGCGGGAAATCGACCCTATTGTCGTTACTCAAACAAGAGATCAGCGCAGAAAGCGGTAGCGTTAATTTCCCAGCCAATTGGTCCTTAGCCTGGGTGAATCAAGAAACCCCGGCACTCGCGACGTCGGCAATTGATTATGTGATTGATGGCGATAGAGAATTCAGAGAGTTAGAGACTCAACTTTCAGCGGCTAACCAAGCCAACGAGGGCAATCAGATTGCGCTTCTTCACGGTAAATTAGACGCAATCCAAGCGTGGAGCATTAATGCGCGAGCGGCTAGCCTGCTCTATGGGTTAGGCTTTTCCCACACTCAACTTCAATCGCCAGTGAAAGAGTTCTCCGGAGGATGGCGAATGCGCCTAAACCTGGCGCAGGCGCTAATTTGCCGTTCAGACCTTTTGCTATTGGATGAACCCACCAACCACTTAGATCTTGATGCCGTCATTTGGCTAGAGAAATGGCTGAAAAGTTATACTGGAACCTTAATCCTCATCTCACACGACCGGGACTTCCTCGACCCTACCGTGGGCAAGATCTTGCATATTGAGCAAGAGAAGCTTATGGATTATACCGGCAACTATAGTGATTTTGAGCGGCAGCGCGCAACGAAATTAGCGCAACAACAGTCGCTATACCAAAGCCAGCAGACTAAAGTCGCACATCTTCAGCACTATATTGACCGTTTCCGCGCTAAAGCGACCAAAGCCAAACAAGCACAAAGTCGCCTAAAGATGTTAGAGCGGATGGAAATGATTGCCCCCGCGCATGTCGATAATCCTTTTACCTTCCAGTTCCGTGCGCCTGAATCGCTACCTTCCCCACTATTAACGATGGAAAAAGTGACTGCAGGCTATGACGATAGAGTTATTTTAGATTCAATTAAACTGAATCTGGTTCCCGGCTCACGTATAGGTCTACTCGGTAAAAATGGCGCAGGTAAATCTACCCTAATTAAATTACTCTCTGGTGAGCTTATACCGCGATCGGGAACGGTGACGCTCGCTAAAGGTGTGAAGCTCGGCTATTTCGCTCAACATCAACTTGAATACTTACGAGCAGAAGAGTCACCGTTGCAGCATCTGCAACGCCAAGCCCCGAAAGAGCTAGAACAACATCTGCGCGACTACTTGGGCGGATTTGGCTTTCAAGGCGATCAAGTAAAAGCACCTACCGCGCAGTTTTCAGGCGGAGAAAAAGCGCGTTTGGTATTAGCGCTGATCGTCTGGGAGCGTCCGAACTTACTATTACTCGATGAACCGACTAACCACCTTGATCTCGACATGCGTCAAGCACTGACGGAAGCGTTGATTGACTTCGAGGGCGCCTTAGTCGTGGTATCACACGACCGTCACCTACTCCGTGCAACAACCGATGACCTTTACCTCGTTCACGGCGGTAGTGTCGAGATGTTTGCGGGTGACCTCGACGATTACCAGCAATGGCTTGCCGACCAGCAAAAAGACAGCATCGCTACACAAAAAAGCGATACTTCTCGCGATAACAGCCAAAGCGCGCAAGCGCGTAAGGACCAAAAAAGGCGTGATGCTGAACTGCGCACTAAAACGCAACCCTTACGCAAGCAAATCGAGAAACTCGAAAAACAGATGAGCGAGTGCCAGCGGAAATTAGCGGAAGATGAAGAGAAGTTAGCTGACCCCGTAATTTATGAGGCGGCGCGTAAGAACGAGCTGACCGATACCTTACAGCATCGGACAACAGTTCAGTCACAACTTAATGATATAGAGCTTGCTTGGCTCGAGGCGCAAGAAGAACTTGAAACATTGCTTGCGAGCGAAAGCTAGCTCAGGGTAAGTCCTATTTTTGTATCGTTACAACCAGATAAGGACCACGCTCAGGGCGGTCAATAATCCCATAATAACATTGAACTGCCGCCATGCGCGTGGGCTGTGCAACCACCGACCAATCACGGTGCCAAAGGCTAGCCAAATACATCCCGCAATCAGGTTGACTAAAAACATGGCTAAACTAATGCCAGCAATCGAGGTAATATAGGCCTTACCGCTTAGACTGAAACTGGCAACCGCTCCCAGCGACATCAACCAAGCTTTAGGGTTGACGAGTTGTAGTACCGCACCTTGCCACAAAGGCAATGTCTTTTCTGGATGGTCTTTCACCTCAAGAGATTCATAAGCAGCCGTCGTGATTTTCCAAGCCAACCACAGTAAATAAGCACTTCCTGCGATTTTTAAGAACAGATGTAACGCGGGATAAAGGATAATAAGATTACCGACACCGAAGGCGATGAGTAACAGCATGATTTGCATGCCAAACATAATGCCTAGCATCAATGGTATAGTGCGAACGAAACCAAAATTGGCGCCAGAGGTCGTAAGTAGCATATTATTGGGGCCTGGTGTAATCGCCGCGACCCACAAAAAACCAAATAATGAGAGAAAAAGACTGAGTTCCATAAAGTTACCATTATCCAGATTAACCTTTGAAACTATACAGTGAGTTATGGATCAGACAAGCCCTGAGAACCTGAATAATTATCATAATGACGAGCATAATTTCACCCCTATTCGTTGTTTGAGAAATGCACATATTCAGACTCTATTACCCAGAATCTTACGCCGTATGGTCCGTATCAAACCTGTTTGGCAGCGATTAGAGCTACCCGATGGGGACTTCGTCGATCTCGCGTGGAGCGAAGATCCGATGTTGGCCAAGCATAAACCTCGCGCTGTCATTTTTCACGGTTTAGAGGGCAGTGTAAAAAGTCCTTATGCTCATGGCCTACTCGCCTCTTTTCAGCAGAAAGGATGGTTGGGAGTCGTTATGCACTACCGCGGGTGCAGCGGTGAACCGAATCGATTAAAACAGAGCTACCACTCGGCGGATATTGAGGATGCCAGCTACTTCCTTCGTTGGATGAAAGAGAAGCTAGGTCCAGGCTGGACCTCCGCAACCGGATTTTCTCTCGGGGGTAACATGCTTGCTTGTCTAATGGGGAGCCAAGGTGACGAATGCTTACTCGATGCGGGCGTTATTGTCTCAGCACCTCTAATGCTCGAACCTTGCAGTGTGAAAATTGAAGACGGCTTCTCGCGCTTCTATCAGCATTACTTACTCACGCGCCTGAAAAAGAGCCTCCGCCGCAAGCTGAAAGCGCATCCACATCTCTTCTCTATTGCGCCGGGTGAGCTTAAGAAAATCAAGAAACTCCGCGAATTCGACGATAAGATTACCTCTCGTATTTATCATTTTTCTGACGCGCTAGACTACTATCGACAAGCAAGTGGGATGCCGTGGCTTGCCAGTATAACTAAGCCCCTCTTGATTATTCATGCGGCAGACGATCCCTTTATGACCGACGATGTGATACCTCTACCGGAACAGTTATCGCCGACGATTGACTATCAATTAAGTGAATACGGTGGACATGTCGGTTTCGTTACAGGCAGCCTATTTAAGCCAGTAATGTGGCTTGAACAGCGCATTCCTCAGTGGCTTTCTACACAATTGGATACGACTTCATGATTATTCCTTGGCAAGAGCTGCCGACTGAGACGTTACAAAGCGTCATCGAGTCCTTTGTGCTACAAGAAGGAACCGATTATGGTGAGCAAGAGAAAACCTTATCCGAGAAAGTTGCTGATATTACCCGGCAACTTCAAGCAGGTGATATTGTTATTGTTTGGTCAGAATTACATGAGTCCGTCAGCCTTCGTGCTGCACGAGATACCCGCTAAAGGATAACTGTACGCTCTAGTTGTCGCCCCTAACCCGCTAAGGAGACCATCATGTCAGCCAAACATCCTATTATCGCCGTAACAGGTTCAAGTGGTGCAGGGACGACGACAACCAGTCTCGCCTTTCGTAAAATCTTTCAACAACTGGGTATCCGGGCTGCGGAGGTGGAGGGCGATAGTTACCATCGCTACACCCGTCCAGAAATGGACGTTGCCATCCGTAAGGCGAGGGATCTCGGTAAACACATTAGTTATTTCGGTCCAGACGCTAACGACTTTCTACTTTTAGAACAGACATTTAAGCAATATTCTGAGACTGGGACCGGCCGTTCTCGTAAATATCTCCATACCTATGACGAAGCGGTACCTTGGAAACAAGTCCCAGGGACGTTTACGCCTTGGCAGCCTCTTCCTGAACAGACTGATGTTTTATTCTATGAAGGATTACATGGCGCGGTGGTGACTGATGAATATAATGTGGCTGATTTAGTCGATTTATTGGTCGGTGTAGTGCCCATTGTCAACTTAGAATGGATTCAAAAACTGATACGTGACATGCAAGAGCGGAGTCATTCTCGCGAAGCGGTGATGGATTCAGTGATTCGTTCTATGGAAGACTACGTAAATTACATCACGCCGCAATTCTCTCGCACCCATATTAACTTTCAACGCGTACCAATGGTCGATACGTCGAATCCTTTTGCGGCGCACGCAATTCCGTCGATGGATGAAAGTCTGGTGGTGATCCACCTTCGTGGTGTCGAAGAAATTAATTATCCCTATCTCTTAGCCATGATCCAAGGATCCTTCATTTCCGCCATGAACACCTTAGTGGTACCCGGCGGAAAAATGGGCTTAGCGATGGAGCTTATCTTGACGCCGGTCATTGAAAAGCTCGCGGAAAAACGACAACAAACCTTATTAACAACCTAAGACTAAGCAATGACAATCTCGTGGCTATGGGTAATTTCTACCGCTTGCTCCAACATGAGTGCCACCGAGCAGTATTTCTCCGCTGAGAGGGAGACTGCACGCTCAACCGCTTTATCGGTTAAGGTCTTCCCTGTCACAATAAAATGCAGGTTAATGTGAGTAAAAAGTCGTGGCGCTTCCTCACGACGAGTGGAGGTTAATTTAACCTCGCAACCTTGAACCTGATAACGGCCTTTTTCTAAGATTGATACCACATCGATTGCACTACAGGTGCCCGCTGACATCAGGACCATTTCCATTGGACTAGGTCCCTTTTCGCCACGGTTGCCATCCATCACCACTTGGTGACCGGAGGCCGATTCTGCGACAAAACATAGCCCATCAACCCACTTTACCTTCGCTTCCATCAACACGTCCCCAGTTTCAGAATTTATTAGTTAAGATACTCTGAGGTGTATTAATTCGCAAACCACTCATTTGGACTCATACAATACAAGACAGTGGCGCTAACCTGTGCTAAAAACAGGGAAAGGATTATTTATTTCGTTAATCCCAAGATAAAATGCCTTGGAATACGCTAAGGTAATTTTATCGTCCAATAAAAAAAGAAATGGCACTTGATGCTTTCATAGAGTCGCAAAGGCGCCTCACCCTGGTTTTATCCAGGTTCGATTACAATAGAGGATAGAAGCGAATGGTTCTCGGTAAACCACAAACAGACCCTACATTAGAATGGTTCCTCTCCCATTGCCATATTCATAAGTATCCGTCAAAAAGCACCTTGATCCATCAGGGTGAAAAAGCAGAAACGCTTTATTACATTGTTAAAGGTTCTGTCGCGGTACTGATTAAAGATGAAGAAGGCAAAGAGATGATCCTTTCTTACCTTAATCAGGGCGATTTTATTGGTGAGCTTGGCTTATTTGAAGAAGGACAAGAGCGTAGTGCTTGGGTCAGAGCTAAGTCAGCTTGCGAAGTCGCTGAAATTTCTTATAAAAAATTCCGCCAATTGATTCAGGTTAATCCGGAAATTCTTATCCGTCTTTCAGCACAGATGGCTCGGCGCCTACAGGTCACCTCAGAGAAAGTCGGTAACCTCGCCTTTCTAGACGTGACCGGACGTATCGCTCAAACGCTGCTGCATCTAGCCCATCAACCTGATGCCATGACGCACCCTGACGGGATGCAAATCAAAATTACCCGTCAAGAAATTGGGCAAATCGTTGGCTGTTCGCGCGAAACGGTTGGGCGTATTCTCAAGATGTTAGAAGACCAAAACTTAATCTCCGCACATGGTAAAACTATCGTAGTGTACGGCACACGCTAATCGGCATTGAAGGCAAGGGAATTACCCTTGCCTCACTCCGATCGCGATCACTCATACAACAAGCTGCAGCGGTAATGCTACGTCGACTTATTTATCACCCTGAAGTAAATTATGCTTTTCGCCAAACTCTGGTGCTCTGCCTGCCGATCGCCTTGGGCTGGCTGTTGGGGGATCTCCACTCAGGCTTACTTTTTTCTTTGGTCCCATCCTGCTGTAACCTAGCGGGTTTAGATACTCCGCATAAACGTTTTTTTAAACGGCTCGTCGTAGGTGGCTTACTTTTCGCCTGCAGTAGCTTCCTGCTCCTTTGGTGTTTGCAACAGCACTATCCCTTACCGCTCTTTCTTTTCGCTCTACCGTTGATTATCGGTGTTACCGGCGAAATCAGTCCATTACACGGCCGGCTATTGCCCGCCTCACTGGTGGCCGCCGTACTCTCTATCAGCTTAGCTGGCCGTATGCCGATATGGGGGCCTCCACTACTCTACTTGGGCGGAACGGTTTGGTATGGCGTGTTTAATTGGGCTTGGTTTAAGTTTTCGCAGGCGCAACAGCTTCGTGAAACGCTTAGTCTGCTCTATCGCGAACTGGGTAATTACTGTGAGCATAAATATCACCGTATTTTCAGCACCGACGACTCCGCAGAGAGTTTGCAGGATCTTCTTAAGCGTCAGCAGAAAGTGATTGATCTCATTACCCAATGCTACCAACAGTTGCATATGTTACCGGCGGCGAGAAACCGTAATGACCGGTTTTTGATTCGCTATTTCTTGATGGCGCAAGATATCCAAGAACATATTACGATTAGCTTAAATCAACCGGATGAAATCAAAAAACTGTGTCACGATAGTTTTGGTAGAGAAATTTTAAATTGGAATGCCAATACGGTTGCCTCACAGCTCCACCGTTTGGCTGACGATATTTTATATCACCAGTTCGTGAAGCCTTTTTCGATGAGTAAGCAAATTTCAGCATTGGAAAAGCTGGCTCAACAATTTCCTCATAATCCGGTCCCCCAATTTTGCTTTTATCATTTCACGCGAATTGCTCGGGTCTTACAAAACGAGAAACCTCTTTATCAGCGTGACTTGATGCGCGATAGGCAGCGCCGTTTACCCTTATTGCCTGCCTTAAAAAGTTATTTATCGCTAAAATCGACCGCCTTACGTTCTGCTGCACGTTTTTCAATCATGTTGATGTGTGGCGGCATTGTCGGCATGGCACTGAATATGCCCAAACCTTACTGGATTTTGATGACAATAGTGTTTGTCAGTCAGAGTAACTACAGCGCAACGCGGGTACGTATTCAGCACCGGGCATTAGGAACCTTTGCGGGATTAATCATTGCGGCAGTCACACTAAATTTGCATGTGCCTGAATCATGGATCTTAATCATCATGTTACTGATTACCTTTTTCAGTAACCTGTTCAATCGCCAATATTATGGCTGGGCAACTATTGGATTTACGGTCACTGCCGTCTATTCATTGCAGCTTCTTTCCCTAAACGGACACCAATTCCTTGTCCCACGTTTATTAGATACGCTACTCGGCTGCTTAATCGCCTTCGGCGGAACGCTTTGGTTGTGGCCACAGTGGCAAAGTGCACTGCTACGTGATAACACCCTAGATGTTCTCAACGCTTACCAACACGCGCTCAAAGTCTTATTAGGTCCAGAACAAAAGGACGAAGTTTTCGAAGCCGCGCGAGTAGAGGCCAACCAAAAACATAACGCCCTATTCAATGCCCTGAATCAAGCTATGCAGGAACCTGGGTTTGATGATGAGTATCTTGAAGAGATGCATTTGTGGGTTAGCCATAGCCAATATATTGTCGAGCATATTAACGAGCTGACCGCATTAGCCCGTGAGCACACCATGCTGACCCCAACGCTGGCCGAACGCTATTTACAAGCATGTGAGATAGCGCTACAGCAATGCCAACAGCGGTTACTGTATGCCAACGATCAGGAGAACTATCACTCCACGCATGTAATGGACGAAGCCGCGAATTTCGATAAAGGGCCGAGTACTATCGTCGAGCGGCATATCGAGCGCATTCTTGTGCATGTGAAATCCATGCGGACCATTTCAGCGATTATCTGGACCCAGCGACCCAAACACGGCGCATGGTTTTCCCGTGTGAATAAAAACCCTGAGCAGTAAACAACTCAGGGCAAGCAAGCTAACCGATAATTTGGGCAATGGCTCGGTGTAACTTAGCCATCCCTTCCTGCACATCCTGTTCAGAAATAATCAGTGACGGGGTAAAACGCAATACATCACTCCCGGCGGATAATACCAGCAAGCCATGCTCTGCAGCGGCCTGAATGATATCGCGTAGACGCCCTGCATACTCCGGTGTTAATTGTGCACCGATAAGCAGTCCTTGGCCGCGAATGGCTGTAAAGAGGTGGTAGTATTGATTAATCTCTCGCAATCCATCGATAAACCATTGGTGACGCTGCTCCACACCTTCAAGCAACTGGTTGTCATTAATAATATCCAACGACGCCTCGGCCACCGCACAAGCCATTGGGTTGCCGCCAAAGGTCGTACCATGAGTGCCCGCAGTCATGACCTGAGCAATCGCTTCTCTCGTCAACATCGCACTGACGGGAAAGCCTCCCCCTAATGCTTTGGCTGTCGTGAGGATATCGGGAATCACCCCTGAGTGCTCATAAGCAAATAATTTACCTGTACGTCCCATGCCTGTTTGCACTTCATCAAACACTAATAACGCTTGGTGTTGATCACAAAGCTGACGTAAACCAGTCAGAAATTCCGATGTAGCGGGGGTAACTCCCCCTTCACCTTGAATCGGTTCTACGACAATCGCACAAGTGTGGTCATCAATAACGGCTTTAACTGCCTCAAGGTCATTGAAAGGCACATGTACAATATCGGCGGGCTTAGGACCGAACCCATCGGAATATTTAGGTTGCCCCCCCACAGTGACGGTAAAGAAGGTACGCCCGTGGAAAGCATGATGAAAAGCGATGATTTTCGTTTTATAGGGACTTATTTTTTGGGTGGCATAATACCGTGCTAACTTAAACGCAGCTTCGTTCGCTTCAGCACCGGAATTGGCAAAAAAGACGCGATCAGCAAATGTCGCCGCGGTGAGTTTTTGCGCCAAACGTAGCGCGGGCTCATTCGTATAAATATTACTCAGATGCCATAACTGTTTGCTCTGCTTTTGAAGGGCTTCGACCAAGGCAGGATGGCAGTGGCCTAATGCGGTGACCGCAATCCCACCGGCAAAGTCGATATACTCTTTTCCTTGCTGATCCCAGACTCGACTGCCTTGCCCTTTCACTGGCACAAATTGCGCAGGCGCATAAATAGGTAAAATTACTTCGTTAAACAGCTCACGAGTAATGGGGGTCTGTGTTACCGACATCTGAGATCCTTAGTAGGCGAGAGTGTGATGGAATAAATATACATTTATAATGCATAATAAATCAATTAATCATCGGCTAATAAAATTATTCAGTAACGATAAGCCTTGTTCACTCAGAATGCTTTCTGGATGGAATTGCACACTCTCTATCTCAAGGTGTCGATGACGAAGCCCCATAATCGTTGTTTTCCCTCCCTCCTCTTCCACCCACGCAGTGACTTCCAACTCATCAGGTAGCGAGGAGGTATCAACCATTAGAGAGTGATAGCGGGTAACGGTAAGAGGGTTCGGGAGCTGTGAAAATAGCCCTTGCCCATTATGACGAATCATTGAGGTTTTACCGTGCATGGCTTGATACGCACGAATTACTTTACCGCCAAATGCTTGGGCTATCGCTTGATGACCCAAGCAAACCCCTAAGATAGGCAACTTACCCGCAAAATGTTGAATAGCCGCCAGCGAAATTCCTGCTTCGTTAGGCGTACAAGGTCCGGGCGAGATCACAAGGTGACTCATTCCCAGCGCTTCCATCTCTTGGAGTGTAATTGCATCGTTACGGATAACCTTTACTTCTATACCGCATTGGCAGAAGTATTGATAAAGATTCCAAGTAAAAGAGTCATAGTTATCTATGATTAACAGCATATGATTTCTTAGTTTGAGAAGGTAATCGTATTATCTGACGCTAAAGGTTCCAAGCACGCCCTAAGCAGTGCTTGGATATCTATTAAGGTAAAACTTTTACAGAAAGGATTGTGACAGGCTTAGCAGGCACATTTTGATAAGGCCCATTATTAGTCGTTTCGACATGGGAGATTTTCTCTGCCACATCCAGCCCTTTAGTCACTTTACCAAAGACGGCATAGCCGAAATCACGTTGGCCATGATCAAGAAACGCATTATCAGCAACGTTGATAAAGAATTGGCTGGTGGCACTATCCTTATCCGCCGTTCTCGCCATAGAAATGGTGCCACGGGTGTTGCGTAAGCCGTTATCCGCTTCGTTCTTAATTGGCGCTTGGGTCGATTTCTGCTGCATATCGGCCGTAAACCCACCGCCTTGAATCATAAAGCTTGGGATTACACGGTGGAAAATGGTGTTGTTATAGAAACCACTGTTGACGTATTGAAGAAAGTTTTTAACGGTGACTGGCGCCTTGTCATCGTTCAAGGTTAATTCAATATTCCCTTCAGAGGTGGTCATTAACACATGCGTGTCAGCCATCGCATGTTGAGCCGTGACGGCTAACGAAAGCAGTGTTAATGCTGTAGCCAGTGTTTTTTTTAACATAGGTGCGCGTGTCCTTAGCTTAGATGGAATAAATACTGTGGGTGATTGTAAGGAGTATCAGCGCCCTACCGCTAGCGATTTCCTGACTTATATCTCGCTAACCACAGCATAAAATATGGCTAAGCGTGTTTTTTCTTTAGCGGCGGCAATAATTGATTAAATATTCTCGTCAATGTGAGCATCATTATTTATAAACCGACGCGATGGCATTACAATCGTGCGCTTCACTCTTCGGACTATTCCTTTAACGGATATTAATGATGATGCAAATAAAAAGAACCGGGCTCACCTGGATAAGCTTTCTTTCCTACGCACTGACAGGGGCGCTAGTGATTGTAACGGGAATGGTGATGGATAATATCGCTCACTATTTCAACGTCCCAGTGACAAGCATGAGCAATACCTTCACATTTTTAAATGCGGGGATTTTGATCGCAATTTTCCTTAATGCTTGGCTGATGGAAGTAGTCCCGCTAAAAAAACAGCTAATATTTGGTTTTGTTTTGATGCTGATTGCAATCGCCGGACTCGTGACCGCCCACTCTATCGCCATCTTCTCTGCCTGTATGTTTATACTGGGTGTCGTTAGCGGGATTACCATGTCGATAGGGACGTTTTTGATTACCCACCTCTATGAAGGTCGTCAACGTGGCGCGAGATTACTGTTTACTGACTCTTTTTTCAGTATGGCCGGAACGCTCTTCCCTATCATTGCCGCGGCGGTCTTATCACGTCAGTTACCTTGGTATCTAGTCTACTGTGCAATAGGCCTTATTTACGTCGCGATTTTTATCATTACCCTCTGCACCGAATTTCCAATTCTCTCCAAAAATGCACAACAAAAAAACGAACCGAAAGAGAAATGGGGAGTAGGCGTCTTCCTACTTGCACTCGCGGCCTTATGTTACATTCTTGGTCAGTTAGGGTTTATCGCTTGGGTACCTGATTATGCGACGAAAACATTAGGCTTTGAATTAGGGCGCGCAGGCCAGCTGGTCGGTAATTTCTGGACAGCGTATATGGTCGGTATGTGGGTGTTCAGCGTGGTATTACGTTTTATCGATTCACAGAAATTACTGGTGATACTCACGGCATTAGCGTCCGTACTGATGTATTGGTTTAACCATGCACAGGACCCTAATATGCTGCATATCATCATCGCTGCATTAGGTTTCTTCTCTAGCGCGATTTATACCACCATCATTACCCTTGGCTCGCAACAGACTAAAGTCGCCTCGCCTAAATTGGTTAACTTCATCCTAACCTGCGGCACGGTTGGCACCATGTTAACGTTTGTCGTCACGGCCCCTATTGTGAGTCATGATGGACCACTCGCCGCGCTAATGACCTCTAATGGTCTCTACCTCACGGTATTTGTCTGCTGCTTATTACTCGGATTTGTTACTAAGCATCGCGCAAATCATTGATACAAAAAAGGCGGTAGAATCTCTCTACCGCCTTTTTTTATATTAAATGTACGTTGATATTAGGGACGCGCGACAAATCCAATCGCCTCATACACTTTATCAAGCGTTTGTTTAGCCTGCGCGCTCGCCTTTTCCGCACCTTCTTTCATGATTTTATTAAGCAGAACTTCATCATTACGGAAATGGTGGTAACGTGCTTGTAAATCAGTCAGCATCCCCGAGACAGCTTCCGCTACCGCGCCTTTCAAATGCCCATACATTTGGCCTTCGAATGCGCTCTCGAGTTCAGTGATCGATTGACCGGTAACTCCGGATAGGATATCCAACAAGTTGGATACACCAGGCTTATTTTTTACATCATAACGCACAACAGGCGGCTCATCGGAGTCAGTGACGGCGCGTTTAATCTTCTTAACGACGGCTTTCGGCTCTTCAAGCAATCCAATAACATTATTGCGGTTATCGTCAGACTTCGACATCTTCTTGGTGGGTTCGAGCAGCGACATCACCCGAGCGCCCGATTTAGGAATAAACGGCTCAGGAACTTTAAAGATATCGCCATAAATTGCATTAAAGCGTTGGGCAATATCACGGCTCAGCTCAAGGTGCTGTTTCTGATCTTCGCCGACCGGAACCTGCTGAGTTTGATAAAGAAGAATATCAGCGGCCATTAAGACAGGGTAATCAAATAGCCCAGCGTTAATATTTTCTGCGTAGCGAGACGATTTATCCTTAAACTGAGTCATTCGGCTTAACTCACCGAAATAGGTATAGCAGTTTAGTACCCATGAAAGTTGCGCATGCTCTGGCACATGGGATTGGACAAAAATTGTTGATTTTTCAGGGTCGATACCGCAGGCAAGATAAAGCGCTAAGGTGTCGAGGGTAGCCTTACGTAAGGCTGCCGCATCTTGACGTACTGTGATCGCGTGTTGGTCAACAATACAGTAGATACAATGATAGTCATCCTGCATCTGCACCCATTGACGCAGTGCGCCCATGTAGTTACCGATGGAAAGTTCGCCGGAGGGTTGCGCCCCACTGAAGACGATTGGTCTTGTCATTAGTTCTTGTCCTGGAAATTACTTCCCTAAAAGGGAGATAAGCTGATCAAATTGGTGAATAACGTGGTCTGGGTGGCTATCTTCGATCGGTTCGCCATAGTTGTAGCCATAGGATAACCCGACCGATTGCACGCCCGCCGCTTTCGCCGCCTGAATATCGTTGCGCGAATCCCCGACAAACAATAATTGCTCGGTCAGTAATCCAAATTGCCCCAGTACCATAAAGAGTGCGGCAGGATGAGGTTTTTTAACCGGCACATCATCGCCACCAATAATTAAACTGAAATAGTGGTCAATTCCTAAGCTCTCTAATAACGGACGAACAAAAGGCGTTGGCTTATTGGTGACAATCGCGAGGGGGATATCTTCTGCCTGTAGGGCCGTTAAGACGTCCGTGACGTGGTCAAACAACTGACTCCCCGTCTCTGCGGTCTGAAGATAGTGGTGGTCAAAACAGCTGCGTGCTTGAGCAAGCTGCGTGTCATCTGGGGCTTCACCAAGCGCCCAAGTGAGCGCCCGAGTGACCATAATATCGGCACCATTACCGATCCAACAGATCACGTTATCAACACCTGCAGCAGGAAGTTGCAGATCGGCAAGCATTAAATCGATCGCGCTGGCCAAGCCTGGCGCGCTATCGATAAGTGTGCCATCTAGATCGAAAGCGATACCGCGAATATCAGTGGAATGAGCCATGGGCTTTCTCCACTTCGCGACGCATTTCGGCAATGACCGTTCTGTAATCTGGTTGATTAAAAATAGCGGAACCCGCCACAAACATATCTGCGCCGGCTGCAGCAATTTCAGCGATATTGTCGACTTTCACCCCACCATCGATCTCCAGACGAACATCGTAGCCACTTTGGTCAATACGCTTACGCACTTCGCGAAGTTTGTTTAATGTGGAAGGGATGAAACTTTGCCCCCCGAATCCAGGATTAACAGACATTAATAATACAATATCAATCTTATCCAACATGTAATCCAAGTAGGTAAGGGGTGTAGCAGGATTGAAAACCAGACCGGCCTTACAGCCATGTTCTTTAATCAATTGCACTGTGCGATCAACATGTTCGCTGGCTTCAGGGTGGAAAGTAATAAAACTTGCACCGGCCTTAGCAAATTCAGGAATCAGCGCGTCGACAGGCTTCACCATCAAATGTACATCGATGGGCGCGGTAATACCGTAGTCGCGGAGCGCTTTTAACACCATTGGCCCCATCGTAAGATTGGGCACATAGTGATTATCCATGACATCGAAGTGGACAACATCACCCCCGGCCGCAATAGCCTTGGCCGTATCTTCCCCTAATCGAGCAAAGTCGGCGGATAATATGGATGGCGCAATTAAATAATTTTTCATGCAATTCTCCGAGAGTATGATTTCCAGTTTCAGCATTGCTGAGTGACCGCGACGATATTAGGTGTAAAGTGCTAGCAGTTCATCAATCTTAGTTCTGCCCTTTGCACTGCGGCTAATAGAACGCCTAGCGGTAACAATATGAAGTGTAGCCTCTTCATACCATTTTCGAGTCAATTCCGTATCGTGGTTCGAGATTAACACAGGCACCGATTTCTTTTGTGACAGCTTATGGGCTAATTCTGCGAGTAGCGCTTGCTCCTTAGCAGAAAAGCTATTGGTATGATAAGCCGTGAAGTTTGCCGTCGGTGAAAGCGGCGCGTAAGGAGGATCGCAATAAACCACTGATCCTCGTTTAACCTGAGAGAGTGTTTGAACATACGATTCGCACACAAACGTCGCTTGCTGCGCACGCAACGCAAACCACTCAAGTTCGGCTTGCGGAAAATAAGGCCTAACATATCGACCAAAAGGTACGTTAAATTGCCCGCGTAAATTATAGCGGCAGAGCCCGTTATAGCCGTGTCGATTCAGGTAAAGAAAGAGTAGCGCTCGATAATAAGGATCACTGCTCTGGTTGAACAAACTACGATGCGCGTAATAGGTCTCGGCATTATTTGTTTCGGGCGTAAAAAAGCCGCGAGCGTCTGCAATGAATTGACTACTGCTGTGCTTGATTATGCTGTAGAGGTTAATCAAGTCGCTATTAATATCAGCAAGATAGTACTTTTTGAAGTCTGTGTTGAGGAAGACTGACCCCGCGCCCACAAAAGGCTCTACTAAGCAGTCACCCTCTGGTAGATGGCGTTGGATATCGTCTAAAAGGAGATACTTGCCTCCCGCCCATTTTAAAAAAGCGCGATGTTTCTTCATGTTGTCGTATCAAAGATTAATTATGAGATGTTGCGGTTATCCGGACAACAGATTGGCGCTTAAATCGAGGGCTGCGATGAGCAGCCCTATTGAGATTACTGAGCAGATTCTTTACGAACTTGGCTCATTGGTTTAACCCATGGACTCTTAGCTTTTACCGCTTCTGGTAGAGATGAGATAGCACTTTTGGCTTCTGCAGGCGTGTTGTAATTACCTGTCGTCAAGACATACCAAGCCTGTCCATTACGCGTCGTTTTATAAACTTGGTAGCTAGCAAGCTTCTGCTGTTTAGCCCAAGCATTTAGCGTATCTTCACGACTTGCGCCACTCAGCTGAAGGGTGTATCCCTTACCAGATACGACTTCCCGAGTCGGTGCAGCAGGGGCTGACGGCGCTTTCGCTGGCTGAGACGTAGTCGTCGTTACAGGAGCCTGCTTCTCGGCTGTCTTAACAGGTGCCTTAGGCGCCACCGCTTTTTTCGCTTGATTGTGTTCAGGCTGACGATGGCTAACTGACTCACGATGTTCCGGTACGACATGACGGACTTCAGAACGATGACTCGGCTGGCGAGGCTCAGTATGCGTGACAGGTGCCTTAGCCCGTACAGGGTGTTCGCTCGGAGCAGAACGATGCGCTGGCATAGGCGCTGGCGCGTCACTAGACGTCGGTTGCTGAGCCGTCTGCGTCGTATTGCTAAGTTTTGCATTACGATCCAACGTTGCCGCAGCGGTTGGTAGAGAAGCCGCTGCCGGTTGCTCTGCTGACGGTTGAGTATCTTGTAAGACGCCGTTGGTAGGTTCCATCGCCCCATTAGAGGTGGTGTCACTTGGTGCTACGGGTGTTTGCGCGGCAGGTTGCGTATCCGTCTGTTGTGATGACTGATCGTTCGCTGGAGCAGTTGAGTTATCTGCTGACGCATTACCAGAAAGGTCGATGTTCCTTTCGTTACCTTGACCTGAAGCCGCCTCGTTAGGCTTAGACGAGCTATTCATTGCTGATCCAATGCCTAAAACCAGTAGCAATAGTACCAAGATTCCTACAGCGATCATCAGATGCTGCTTGGAAATAGGTAGCTTAGAGGACGGTGCAGGTTTTTTACCACGAGGAGCAGGACGATCACTCGTGTCAGGTTTTAATTCATCTTCGGGTTGAAAGTCATCCATTGATCCACCTCATACGTATTCGGCTAAGTACCACTCGCGTGGCCCCGCTGACATTATTAGTTATTGTCTTACCTTAGCTAACACTTAGTTATGGCAGCTAAAACAGTATCATGTCCCACTCCAGAACGCACCTCGGCCTTACCTAAACCGGTCGGTAAGACTAAACGTAGCTCTCCTGATAACACTTTCTTATCCCGCATCATATGGGGTAAGTAGTCTTCGGCCAACATCTGCTGTGGACCGTTAACCGGCAGTCCGGCACGCGTTAATAGCGTGATGAGCCGTTCTGTTAATGAGGCACTGAATGTCCCAAGTTGTTCGGCGGTACGTGCAGCCATGACCATACCTGCTGCGACCGCTTCACCGTGTAACCAATTGCCATAACCCATATGCGCTTCAATAGCATGACCAAAAGTATGTCCGAGGTTTAACAGCGCGCGATTACCCTGTTCCCGTTCATCTGCTGCAACAATCTCAGCCTTAAGTTCACAACAACGTCTAATACAATAAGCCAGTGCTTTTTGATCTAAGCGTCGAAGCGCATCGATATTCTCTTCGAGCCATTCAAAAAAGGCATAGTCGAGGATTACACCATATTTGATGACTTCCGCTAAACCAGAGGATAACTCCCGTGCCGGTAGCGTTGCTAAGCAATCAAGATCAATGACAACCGAGGTAGGTTGATAGAACGCGCCAATCATATTTTTCCCTAAGGGATGATTGACGGCAGTCTTGCCACCTACCGATGAATCAACTTGAGATAACAGCGTGGTAGGCATTTGAATAAAACGCACACCACGCTGGTAGCTAGCTGCAGCAAAGCCGGTCATGTCACCAATCACGCCACCGCCTAATGCAATGAGTGTGGTGTCACGGCCATGTGGCTTTTCTAATAATGCAGTAAATACGGTATCGAGTACTGATAAGGACTTATATTGCTCACCGTCGGGTAATACCACGGAGTCAGCGTTAATCCCTAACGCGGCAAGTTGTGCTAAAACGGGCTGTAGATAGAGCGGTGCAATCGTTTCATTTGTCACAACCATGACCGATTGATGAGCAGTTAGTGGCCAGTAAGATGCAGAGTCACTGAATAAGCCCGCAGCAATCGTTATGGGATAGCTGCGTTCGCCAAGTGAAACCATCATCTTCTGCATCATGTTACTGACCCTCAACTGATTTAACTGCGGTATATCAACTTAATTGTTTTCTAACATATGGATGATCTGATTGGCGACGACTTTTGCGCTCTGCTCATCAGTACGGATGGTCACATCAGCAATCTCTTCGTACAGAGGATTACGCTCACCCGCCAAATCTTCTAGAACATCACGCGGAGGAGAATCAACTTGCAGTAGAGGACGACGTTTATCACGTTGTGTCCGAGCCAGTTGCTTCTCAATGGTCGTTTCAAGATACACAACGACGCCACGAGCCGATAAGCGGTTACGTGTCTCACGAGATTTAACTGAACCGCCGCCTGTCGCTAAGACAATGCCTTGCTTTTCAGTCAACTCATTGATGATTTTTTCCTCACGATCCCGGAAGCCCTCTTCGCCTTCAACATCGAAGACCCAACCCACATCAGCCCCGGTACGGCGCTCAATTTCTTGATCGGAATCATAAAATTCCATATTAAGTTGTTGAGCTAACTGACGACCAATAGTGCTTTTGCCGGCACCCATAGGCCCAACCAGAAAGATATTACGTTTCTCTGCCATTTTTATCGGTACTACTAAGAATTCGTTGATGATACCCCATAGTCACTATAGACAACGGGACAGAAACTGAGACCTCATAAGCATGTAACAAGAGTCAGGTGAAAAATTATCTCAACACTCCAGACCATTTGGCAACCAATTAAATGATTTATCAGCAACTCTTCACCAGCATAGACCGGGAAGCGTTCCTGTCAGTCGCTCTTATAGTACTATATCCAGCCTCTTTGAGTGATGATTTATTAAACTCAGTGCTTAAGGTTCTTAAAAATTGATAACCTTTTATGCTAATTAGCGCTTTACGTCAACGGTGAACCTCAATCTATCCTGAATTTACGGGATATTACCCATAGGTAACAGACGCGGTGTAATGAAAATCACCAGCTCTCTTTTTTGATGTTGCCGCGCCTGCTTTCGAAATAGAATGCCTAATAGTGGTATCTTCCCTAACCAAGGCACAGCTGCTATCCCTTGTTGATGCTGTTGTTGAAACACTCCCCCTAACGCAAGGGTTGTCCCATTGGCGACTACTACTTCAGTCGTAATCTCCTGTTTTTCGATTGAGGGGGGGCCTTTACCATCACCTTGCAATACTTTCCCAGGGACATCTTGGTTAAGCCTTAGCCGTAAACGAATTGACGCTTGCCCAACTCGCTCAGGTGTTACCTCCATCCCGAGCACTGCCTCTTTGAAATTAATGACTGGGTTTTCATTTTTACCGCTTACCGTTTGATAAGGAATTTCTGTTCCCTGTTTAATGGATGCGGTCCGACCTTGAGAGGTCACTAAATGGGGGCTGGCAATAATCTCTAGCTGGTTTTCTTGTTCTAACGCGGAGAGTTCGAGAAATAATAGTCGGCTATCGATGCGCGTAATAGCCGTCTTAACCTGTAATGTTGGTGCTGCAACGCCTAATGACGTTGTAAACTCGTGCCTAGCTAACTTTCCAGGCTCAATATTTGATGGCTCGTTGAACCAAGACACGCCAAGCTCACGTAAATTATCTTGGCTTATCGAAATCATCTGCGCAGTGATCTCGATTTGTGGCTGAGGGCGATCATGCAAGGCAATCCACTGCTCTATTTTGCGGAGAGTCTCTGCATCGTCCCACACAATTAGCTGTTGTCGGTCATGGTCGACAAAACGTCGGCCTTTCCCACCCGATCGTATAAAGGGCAGCGCTGTTAACTGTTTTTCGAGTTTAGCTGCCTCGATAAACTTTACACTAAACACTTTTTGTTCCCATTCCGCTTGCCCTGATGAGAAAAGAACTGCCGTTTGATCGTTATCGGCGGCTTGAGAAGTCTTCTCACGCACCACTAAAATATTAGCGTGATGAGAAACCTCTACGTTGGTTAACTCCTGAATGATCGTTAACGCATCCTGCCATTCAACATCGACCAGATGCAGCGTTAACGATTGCTCAATTCCGGGATCGACGACGATATTGAGATCTTTGGCCGAAGCCAGTAAGGAGAATATTTGTGCAACTGGCGTATTCTCCGCATTAATCGATATTCTGCTACTCGCTGGCGCCTTGCCGGCAATAACAATCAGTAATATAAAAAAGAAGAATTTGGTTAAAGGCATCATGAAACTCCTGTAAAAGACAGGGTAGCCCGATTCGGCGGACAAGGGGGGAATACGCTAAATTCAATATGCGTTAATTCGATCTGAGTGACCTGTCCATAAATTGAAAAAGGCTGAGAGGCTAATTCCACCTTTTTTATCCCCAATACTTTATGTGATATCAGTGCGTGGCGCTGGGAAGCGCTGATAAGCACAGCATTGAGTTGCCAACCATTGAGTTGCGTTGTGAATACCGCACATTGCGAGGCGTCGAAAGGCTGGAAAGGATCTTTCGCGACTGCGCGATCCGCTATTATCAGTGATATAAGACTAAGGCAGTAAAGCGTCATATTATTTTTTGTCATACGTTAGCTTCACCAAAATAGGGCCATTCTGCGCCGAGAGTTGTAGTTGTTCAGGCGTTATCTTGCGGTTTAGCTGAGTTAAGTGTTGCCAAAACTGTAAAAAGTCCTGCCACCCGAGCACCAGTGTAGCTTTTTGCTGGGAATCACTTTCCTGCCAATTCGCAACAGCCGTGCCATACGACAAAATGAACAGTGGGAATAGCTCCCCTTGGTCACCCTCAAGGCGAGCCAGTTGTTTCGATAGCATGTAATTAGGTTTTGCTTGGCGATAGAGTGTTAGACGTTGGTTCACGTCATCGCGTGCGCTGTGAAATAACGCTAACTGTCTGGTGTGGGAGTGATACGTGGGCAACACACCATAAAAGAGTAGAGAAATACCTGACAACATCACGGCTACGAGAGTAACCCCCCATTGTCTAGGCCTTGATGAGTGAATGATTTTTATCCAGATTTTATTTTCCATTCTTCGTGTTGTCCCCTCTCTCTGCTGGCAGGGTGAAACTGACTCTAAATTCGTAATACCACGCTTCTTTTTTAAGGTCATTGAGATGTAATGCCCTAACCTGCTCAATGCTAAATAGTTGGTGAATAAACTGTTCAATCTCTTCCAACTGTAAACTTTGCCCAGTAATCATCCACCCTGTTCGCCCAACAGTCAGAGCGGTTAGCCACGAATATTCGGGTAAATGGTCAGTTAGCCACTGGAAAAAAAATCGGTAGGTATTCATTTCATCACGTACGCCCTCTGACTGCTGACGGTGCCGATCAGCTTGCTCCAATTGCTGTAGCCCTTGCTGCTGCTGTGCGAGCTGATCAGACAGTTGAGTCATCAGCGGTTGATAAAGCTTATATAGGGTGTCGAGTTCATGGAGATTTTTCTGGAGGGTATCAAGGCTAATAACGGTGCTTATCACTAAGAAAATCAGGAGTAAAACACCAGTAGCCAAAATATTGACGCTGCGTTGGGACAACTTTTTGCGTCGCCATTCAAGTAAGTTAACACCGCTCATAATTGGTCTGCCTCGCGTAAAGCAAGTCCCAAGGCCACGATTAAATCAGGTCGAGTGCTGATGACTGGCGGAAATTGAGCGATGGAACCAAGCAAACTAAAGACGTCGATATTTTTCGGCTGAATTGCATTTTGTATCCCCGCATAGAAATAGGATTCACTCTTGATAGCGAGCGAACTGGTCACTGCTCCGATAGTGGGGAAGTCGACGTTCAAACATTGCCCGTGGTGATAGCATTGCTGATGACAGGTTGCCCATAACCAGGTTTCGTCCTCTTCGACGATTAATGTACTGCTACTTTGGGGATCAAGTAACGAATACAACGCTGTTGAAGCAAGCTCTACGACGTCTAGGGTTAAGCCAGCGTCGTCGAATAAAGCACAATAGTCCTTCAGCACTTTATTCCTAGTCACCGTGATACTAATTTCCGCTGAGGTATCTGGGCCTAAACGGTAATCCCACGTCAACTCATGAAGGTGGGAGAATAAGCGCTCCACAGAAAGTTGAACAAAACGCGCCAATGACAAGCCTTGTAAAGTCGCGCTGGGTAACGCAATGGTCCGTAGTAGAACACATTGCACTGGGTAGCTTACGCGTAAGGAATAGCGGTAAGGGAAGTGATTACGAAGCGTTAGTAGAATTGATCTAAATTCTGGGGTAACGACTAACAATCCGGTTGGGGTGAAGACCGGCTCGTCTAACGGGAAGACCCACCAGCCCTGTAAGCACCATTTATGATGTTTCCATTTCACTGCCACGACACTGACTTGCGTCGTATTAATATGCAGACCTATTTGCCATCCTTGGCTAAACATTTTCCAACCTCCCAAGGTCGATAAGATATTTTGACGTATCAAAGCAACGTTGATGCCTTTATACTACGAGGCAATTGTTTATAAACTACCCAATACCGTTCGAGTGAGAGAGTTTAGGTGAAGTTCTTAAAGTATTTATTCATATTATTTATTTGCTGCATTTTTCTGGGAGTAGGCTCTATATATGGCTTATATAAATATATTGAACCTCAATTACCCGACGTAAATACCCTTAAAGATGTCAAAATGCAGACACCGATGCAGGTCTATAGCGCAGACGGTGAGCTTATCGCGCAATTTGGTGAAAAACGCCGTATCCCTTTGACCTTGCAACAAATGCCCCCAGACCTTATCCATGCGTTTATTGCGACTGAGGACAGCCGTTTTTATGAACATCATGGTGTAGATCCCATCGGGATTTTTCGTGCAGCATCGATAGCGCTGTTCTCGGGCAGGGCGTCGCAAGGGGCGAGTACAATCACTCAGCAGCTTGCGCGTAACTTTTTCCTCTCTCCCGAGAAAACGCTGTTGCGTAAAATCAGAGAAGCCTTTCTCGCCATTCGTATCGAACAACTTTTCAGTAAAGATCAGATTCTCGACCTTTACTTAAATAAAATTTATCTCGGCTCACGTGCTTACGGTGTTGGTGCTGCCGCACATGTCTATTTCGGCAAAGACATTAATGAGTTGAGCTTAAGCCAGATGGCAATGATTGCCGGATTGCCGAAAGCCCCTTCTACGTTCAATCCGCTCTATTCTCATACCCGCGCACTTGCACGACGCAATGTCGTACTGGGGAGAATGTTAGACCAGAAATATATCAGTCAGCAGCAATATGAGCAGGCAGTTAACGAACCACTCATTTCACAATACCATGGACCACAAGTTGCCTTTACCGCACCTTATATCAGTGAGATGGTTCGCCAAGAGATGGTGAAACGTTATGGGGAAGATGCCTATAACGACGGTTATCAAGTCACCACCACCATCACACGAACGCTACAAGAAGGTGCTCAGCAAGCCGTCGTCACAAATGTCTTGAACTACGATATTCGCCATGGCTACCGTGGGCCGACTAAGGTCCTATGGCACGATGGACAATCTGCTTGGGACAACAAGAAGATTGACCAAACGCTGGCAAACTACCCCACTTACGGACCACTGATTCCGGCGGTTGTCCAGCAGGTTGACGGTAATGCCGCGCAGGTAAGACTAAAAAACGGTACGGAGCAGACGCTATCTCTCGCAGGGGTACGTTGGGCAAGACCGTTTAAAAACGATAATTTACAGGGTGCAACCCCTCGTTCTGTCAGCCAAGTTCTCGCAACAGGACAGCTGATCTGGGTGAGGGCTGTAGGTCAAGAGTGGTGGTTAGCACAAGTGCCTCAGGTTAACTCAGCACTGGTATCATTAGATTCACACAACGGGGCAATTAAAGCCCTAGTCGGTGGTTTTGATTTCTCTCAGAGCATGTTTAACCGTGCCACGCAGGCATTACGTCAGGTAGGCTCTAACATCAAACCATTCCTCTACACCGCCGCGATGGATAAAGGCCTTACCTTAGCCACTATCTTGAACGATTTACCTATCTCACGATGGGATGCTGGCGCAGGTTCAGATTGGCGTCCTCATAATTCACCGAACGTCTATGCAGGTCCCATGCGCCTTCGTCAAGGGCTTGGACTGTCTAAAAACGTCGTGATGGTACGTGCCATGCGGGCGATGGGTGTCGATTACGCAGCCAAGTATCTCTTACGCTTCGGTTTTCCTGAGCAGAATATTATCCACACAGAATCATTAGCCTTAGGTGCTGCCTCCTTTACCCCCATCCAGGTTGCGAGAGGCTATGCAATACTCACCAATGGTGGTTTCCAAGTGGAGCCTTGGTTGATCAGTAAGATTAGTGATCAACAAGGAACGGTATTGTTCCAAGAAAATCCTAAAGTCGCCTGTCCAGAGTGTAATTCCCCTACCCTCTATGCCAATACACCGGATGTTGCGCGATTGGACGATTCACAAACCGAGAATGTGGCCCATGCTGAGCAGCCCGTTCCGAATGGCGCGCCACAAACAGATTTACAAACTGTCAATAAGGATTCAAATACCGATCCCTATGCACCTCATGTAATCAGTACGCCGCTCTCTTTCTTAATTAAGAGTGCAATGAACTCTAATATCTTCGGCGAACCCGGTTGGCAAGGTACTGGATGGCGTGCGGGGCGTGATTTACAACGTAATGACATTGGCGGTAAAACCGGCACCACGAATAGTTCCAGAGATGCATGGTTTTCTGGTTATGGTCCTGGTATTGCGACATCGGTATGGATTGGTTTTGACAACCCTAGCCATGCCTTAGGCCGTACCACCGCATCGGGAGCGATAGCCGATCAAGTCTCGGGTTACGAAGGGGGGGCTAAAAGCGCCCAACCGGCGTGGGATGATTATATGAAAGTCGCACTACAGGGTGTGCCTTTACAGCCGTTAACACCGCCAGAAGGGATCACGACGGTCACAATTGATAGAACGACGGGTAAATTATCACACGGTGGCGGGAACAGCCGTCCTGAATACTTTATTACTGGAACAGAGCCGAAAGAGTATTCGGTACAGGAAACCAGTACGACGATAGGAACTGGCGCAGAGAGCCAAGACTTATTTTAATCCTCACTGTGGGCTAATGGATTAGCCCACCTCTTCGCTTAACATTGAAGCCTGAGACGGCTTCGCTAACCATTCCCTTAATAAAAACATTGCACTGATGTTCCGCGCCTCTTGGAATTGAGAGTGACTGAGTAGATCGATTAGCCTAGACACTGGCCAGCGGTGGATCACTAGCGGTTCGGGTTCATCGCCCGTTAGCCATTCAGGATAGAGATTCTCCGCGACAAGGATATGCATTCTGCTAGAGAAATACGAGGGTGCCATAGTAACCTGTCCTAACGACGTCAGTTTTTCAGCCCCCATTCCGACCTCTTCTTTCAATTCTCGCACGGCTGCTTGCTCAGGCGTTTCGCCTGCGTCGATCAATCCTTTGGGAAAGCCCAACTCATAGCCCTCAATCCCGACTGCGTACTCCTCAATCATCAAGACATTATCGCCTTCCAGCGCGAGGATCATAACCGCTTCACGCCCAGCAGGCTTCATGCGCTCATAAACACGTTCAACACCATTACTAAAACGAAGCTGGACAGATTGAATAGTAAACAGCCTTGAGCTCGCGACTTCTGCAATACGCAAAATTTGCGGTTTTTTTAGCGCGGACATGGTTTACCTCGTAATGATGATCAGTATGCCGCTATTGAATCATAGCCAGCGAGAGGCAACCAGCCCAAATTTCGGGTCTTTACGGGGTTGATTGCTTTTAAGAGGATAATAATAAGATTATCCTGATTTATTATTAGACTGCGCGGGACTAGATTGACACAGGATTATGCCAATTATTTAATTTATTGTTCCGCCGATATAGGTATCATTGAACTGGATCTCTTTTACTGGCCATGAGGCCCATCACTTCTTTGCTCTGGGTAACGCATGAGTGTTTTTATTTTCTTACTGCTGGTAATTTTGTTCTGCATACTCTTTGTTTGGACGAAAATACTGCTACCCAAAAAACAGCTCCGCGCCCAACACCAAGAATTGAATACCCTAGACCAGCGTCAGCTGACTGAAGAAGAAATAAGACTTTGTCGTGCCTACCTAAAACAGCGGCAACCTAAACCGATTGGACTACTTGAACGCTTATTAGACAAAGTTAACCTACCTCGCAACGCCTGTACGCTGCGTGGCAAATCAGTCTATAAGCTTAATCACTCCATTACACATTACAGTCTGTCAGCCGGTGTGCCAGAACGTAACCGCTACTATCTTGATGCGTACGAAGTCCATTTACCGCCCAATGGCCAACCTTTTATCACCGCTGATAATACTATCGAACTGGTCTACACCAATCAGTTACCCTTGATTGTAAGCCTTAACGGTCACCCATTATTGCACGACCTTGAACATACTGGCCCGCAAACAAACCTCTCTGCTGTCACAGATACCTCGATTCGTAAAGAGACCCGTGAACGCGTAGCCATTCTTAATGTTCGCCGTCAAACTCACGAGGAATATACCTTAACCCACGCGAATAATATCAGTGAAGCACTGATACTTTGCTGCGCATTATTGCTGATTTTTTGCAGCCTATTGACGCCATTAAAAGTCATGCCGTGGATCTTACTCGCCAGCTTACTCATTATTTTACCCTGTTTGTGGATTATGTATCGCCGCCCGCCGCGAAGCCACTTACAAGAAATTAGAACAATGCGGGGCCTACTTAAGCCTTGGGATCTTTTTGGCGAAGCCAATCCTAAACAGCAGAGCCTCTCCTTAGGGATCCTTGATCTCCATTATCCAGAACATTGGTATCCCTATATCCAACAAGATATTGGTAAAGAGGCGGTGATTGAAGTTGATAGTCAAAACCGCGTTGTACAACACGGTCCTTTGCTCTCCCTCACACAAGAGGTGAAAAAGTTTCCCCTACAAAATTGGCGTCATAATCTGACGTTAGCCGCGGGATCACTGCTTATACTGATTATGACCACCAGCTGGTTACCCACTGGCGTCTCATTCAATATCGCCTTAGCGCGGCTGCAAGGTGAACAGCGCGTCACCGTCACGGATGTCAAACAACTTACGCAGCATAAATTGCACGTGGGTGATGTTATCAATATCAAAGGGACGGGAAGGTGTGTAGTCCCGCAGACTTATCAGAGTAATCAAACCTATGACTTCTTACCTTTCGATTGTTCTGCCATCTATTGGAATAAACAGTTACCCAATAGCTTACCTTCCTCACCGATCATTGAGCAGACGCAGGCATTGCTGGCGACCACTTCACAGCAGCTTGCTCCCGAGAACGATCTGAAAGGGATCAACCCACAGCTTGCTTCTGCGATACAGAAGTCGGGGATGATCTTACTGAATAATTTCTCCGATATTGTTTTAAAAACTGCACAGCTTTGCTCTGCCGAAGATGATTGCCTGCGCTTGAAAAGTGCCTTGGTGAACCTTGAGAATGCGAAAGACTGGCCTCTCCTCGTTGACCAAGCAAAATCCGGAAAACTTGATGGCTTAAATGTTTTGCTTCGGCCAAATAGTGCTCAAAACTTAACGAATCTTGTCGATGCAGCCACGACAACGTTTATGAGCAACGAAACACGTAAAACAATCGAATCCCTTAGTCACCTACCTAAGAATGGCTACCTCTTTGTTAACGGCCAAGGTCAGCTCTTGGTCGATCAAGAACAGCCAGATACCTCACTCTTCGATTTAGCGCCGGCGGCGCAATGGAGAGAGTTACAGCGTATTTCCGGACAATTGTTAAATACACCTTTTGCTTTATCCGGCATCATCACGTCCCTACAACACGATAACCAAGGGACGATTCACGTTGTCGTCCACCAAGAACCCAACACCCATGCTTTATGGCGTTATGTCGTCACAACCCTGTTCTTGGCCTGCTTAGTTATCTTGGTGGTAGTCAATACCGTCTTGGGGATTCATCGCCTGCGCGCGCATTTCTCACGTAATGCACGCATTCAAGAAGACTACAATGCCTCGATAGCAAATGCCTCGCCGCTTCTCTTACGTCACTTTAAAGAATGATGGTTAAGGTTAAGTCTTACTGCTAAGCTTATGCTAGTTTGTCTCTAGGAGGCACACATGCAAATGACCCAGACACATTCTGCTCCCGATAAAGTTAGGCTCGATAAATGGCTTTGGGCTGCGCGTTTTTATAAGACGCGGGCCGTTGCCAGACAGATGATCGAGGGTGGGAAGGTTCAGTATAATGGCCAACGGAGTAAACCCAGTAAATGGGTGGAACCTGGCGCTCAGGTACAAGTCAGACAAGGTAATGATCTGCGTACCGTCATCGTCGTCTCTCTTAGTGAACATCGCCGTAGCGCACCCGAAGCTCAGCAACTCTATCAGGAAACTGCAGAGAGTATCGCTAAGCGCGAATCGATCGCACAGGCACGCAAGATGAACGCATTAACGATGCCACATCCCGACCGTCGCCCCGATAAAAAAGAGCGCCGTGATTTAATTAAATTTAAGATAACGGGCGAATAACTACGCCCTAAAGAGAAAATAATGTCCGTCCAAGATCAACTTCACCGTTACTTATTTGCTGATGCCGCCGTTCGTGGAGAATTGGTTAATGTCAGCCATACGCTACACGCTATCCTCGAAGGCCATGACTACCCTGCTGCGGTTAAGAAACTGATGGCAGAAATGTTGGTGACCACGAGTTTAATGACGGCTACGTTAAAATTTGAGGGCGATATCACCGTGCAATTACAAGGTGAAGGCCCCTTAGCTATGGCAGTGATCAACGGTAACGATAAACAAGAGTTACGCGGCGTTGCACGGGTTCGTGGCGAGATAGACGATGACGCTACCCTCGCGCAAATGCTAGGTCAAGGTTACCTGGTGATTACTATTACTCCAGCCAAAGGTGAGCGTTATCAAGGTATTGTCGCGCTAGAAAAACCGACGTTTGCAGAGTGTATTGAAGAGTATTTCCTACGTTCAGAACAGCTTCCAACACGGTTAATCATCAGAAATAATACCCAAGGTGCAGCAGGCATCTTACTGCAAGTGTTACCCAGCGAAGATAAAGACAGTGAAGCCCTCACCCACTTAGCGACGCTTGCCACAACGGTAACGGAAGAAGAGCTTATTGGTTTACCGGCCAACGATGTTTTATGGCGTCTGTTCCACCAAGAAGAGGTAACCGTCTACGATCCTCAGCCGGTGCAATTTAAATGCAGCTGTTCTCGACAACGCTGCGGCGAAGTTCTAAAGACCGTTTCGGTAGAAGAAATCGACGCCATTTTAGCCGAAGATGGAAAAATCGATATGCATTGCGATTATTGCGGCAGCCACTATCTCTATGATGCAGTAGATGTTGCCAATATCCGTAACGACGTGCCGTTAAGTAACTCCTCAATCCATTAATGAGGCAGTGAGCGGGGTGATAACCCCGCTTACTTCTCTGTGCTCCCTTTGAATAATTCCCTTTTTTCAGTAGTAATTTAACGCCGCTCACACTTTACTGCCTCCCTGCTTTTCCCCCCGACGATTCAGGGTACACTTTTCTGACATTGACGTATTTTTGCTAAGCCACTTTTTTATCGAAGGAGTTGCGACTCATGTCAGCCACACCCCCGCTTCCCGATCTGAGTGCTATTGGGATCACTGGTTCTATCGAGATTGTCCATAACCCCTCATATGAACAACTTTTTAAAGAAGAAACATCACCCGATCTTGAAGGTTTTGAGAAAGGTATAGTCACCCAATCTGGTGCTGTCGCGGTCGATACAGGAATTTTTACAGGCCGGTCCCCGAAAGATAAATATATCGTCCGTGATGCTACCACCGAGAAAACCGTATGGTGGAACGACACCAGTGCTGCTAAAAACGCTAACCAACCGCTCTCACCCCAAATATGGGATCACTTGAAGGGGCTGTTATGTGAACAGCTTTCAGGAAAGCGATTATTTGTTGTGGATGCCTTTTGCGGGGCTAACCCTGAAACACGCTTGAGTGTGAGATTCGTGACCGAAGTCGCTTGGCAGGCCCATTTCGTCACCAATATGTTTATTATCCCAAGCCCAGAAGAATTAGCGGTCTTCGAGCCAAACTTCGTCGTTTTGAATGGTTCAAAGTGCCATAACCCATCGTGGCGTGAGCAGGGGCTTAACTCGGAAAACTTTGTGGCCTTCAACCTCACCGAGCGTATGCAACTTATCGGCGGAACTTGGTACGGCGGCGAGATGAAGAAAGGTATGTTTTCGGTCATGAACTACCTGTTACCGCTGCAGAATATTGCGTCCATGCACTGCTCTGCCAATGTCGGTAAAGAGGGGGATGTGGCGGTATTCTTCGGTCTCTCCGGTACGGGGAAAACGACACTCTCTACGGATCCGCTACGCCAGTTAATTGGTGATGATGAACACGGGTGGGACGATGATGGAGTGTTCAACTTCGAGGGAGGGTGCTACGCCAAGACAATCAATCTTTCGCAAGCTGCTGAACCTGAAATCTATAAAGCAATTCGTCGCAACGCTTTACTTGAAAATGTCGTAGTTAATCAAGATGGGAGTGTTGATTTCAACGATGACAGTAAGACCGAGAATACCCGAGTTTCTTATCCGATAAATCATATCGATAATATCGTTCGCCCCATCTCGAAAGCTGGCCATGCAAAAAAAGTCATCTTTTTAACGGCTGATGCCTTTGGTATTTTCCCACCGGTATCAAGATTGACCCCAGAGCAGACGCAGTATCATTTCCTATCAGGCTTTACAGCAAAATTAGCGGGCACAGAGCGCGGTGTAAAACACCCCACACCAACGTTCTCTGCCTGTTTTGGCGCGGTATTTTTAACGCTACACCCTACGCGCTATGCAGAAGTATTAGTCAAACGGATGCAGGCAAGTGGGGCGAAGGCATACTTAGTCAATACCGGATGGAACGGACAAGGGAAACGTCTATCGTTAAAAGATACTCGTCGATTAATTAATGCCATTTTACATGACGAATTAGATCATGCTGAATGCCATACCCTGCCGCTCTTTAACTTACAGTTTCCCAAACATATTCAAGGCATTGATCCTTCAATTCTTGATCCCCGATCGAGTTGGAATAATGCTCTGGAGTGGGAATCGAAGGCAGAAGCGTTGGCGAAGCAATTTATCGACCACTTCGCGCCTTATACGGATACCGAAGCCGGTAAAGCGTTGGTCAGCGCGGGGCCGCAACTTCACGCATAATCTTTCACTCACTCCCGTTTTAACGGGAGTGAGTGTTGAGTTAGACGTTTTCAGATACAGCAGGCTGTTTACTGGATGGCAAAGGTAGCCATGCTCTAATCTTAAGACCACCCTTTTCACTGGTATCGAAATTTAGCTCCCCCTGATGTGCATCGATAATTCTCTGCACTATCGCGAGTCCTAATCCCGTACCACTAGTGGTTCTCGCACTATCCCCCCTCACAAAGGGCTGAAGAAGATGGGCGATTTGCTCTTTATCAATCCCTGGGCCGTCATCTTCGACTTGGAACCAAGCACGGTCTAGTTCGCGCCCACTGCTTACCCGGATCCAGCCATTCCCATAACGCGCAGCATTTACCACCATATTCGCTACGGCCCGTTTAATGCCCAGAGGGTTAATATCAAGTAATAGTTCGTTACTCATCACGTGATTATCGATTTCGCGTTCATATCCACTTTCCGCGGCCACGACTTCGCCTAAGACTGTGTTCAGATCAACGCGTTCCTTCTGAATCTCTTGCCCTGTACGCAGATAGTCAATGAACTGCTCGATAATGGCATTACACTCTTCAATATCTTTATTAATAGAATCGGCAAGGTATTGTTCATCAGCACCTATCATCTCTGTCGCTAAGCGAATGCGTGTTAAGGGGGTACGCAGGTCGTGGCTAACACCGGCCATCAACAAGGTTCGGTCGTCGGCTAGCTGCTTTACACCCGAGGCCATTTGGTTAAAAGCACGTGTTACCGAGCGGACTTCCGATGCGCCATACTCTCTCAGCGGCGGTGGGATTTGACCTCTACCGACCTGCAGTGCGGCATGCTCAAGCGCAACCAATGGTCGATTTTGCATACGAATAAATAACCACGCCCCGACGATAGCCAATAACATGATCATCAAGGTATAGCGGAATAATGGAGAGAAATCGCCTTGATGGATTTCGGTCAAGGGTACCCTGACCCAGATATTCGGGGATAACCAGGTTTTTAACCACACCACCGGGGTTTTCTTATTCACTTCAACACGAACATCTGTCGGACCACCCAGTTGGTGTGCCATCTGTTCGCTTAAGAATTTATAATGCTGCGCCCAACGTAGCCCGCTCTCTTCCGCGGCAGAGTTGGTATAGAGTGAAATACCTAGCTCGCGATAGATTTCCCGTCTGAAAGCCGGGGGAACTTCGAGTTGCGTACCGTCTTCAAGCTGTAGCTTATCCGTCATGAGCATTCTCACTTCATAGGCGAGAACCTTATTAAACTGCTGCAAGCTCGGTAAAATGGCGAAGTTAAGGACGACTAGATAGGTCGTCACCAAACTGACAAAGAGAAGTGAAACGATGAGGAGCAACATCCGCGCAAAAGAGCTGCGCGGAGAGAAGCGAAATTTCTTCATGCTTTACTGCCATCGGGAACAAAGACGTAGCCAAGACCCCAAACCGTTTGAATATAACGGGGATGAGCAGGATCTTCTTCAACCATTCTTCTCAGTCGTGAAATCTGCACATCGATAGAACGTTCCATTGCACTGTACTCACGACCACGCGCTAAATTCATGAGCTTATCTCGAGAAAGCGGCTCGCGGGGGTGGCTCACCAGTGCCTTAAGCACCGCAAATTCCCCACTGGTCAATGGCATAGGCTCGTCTTCACGGAACATCTCGCGCGTGCCTAAGTTAAGTTTAAACTTACCGAAAGTAATAACCGCCTCTTCCTGAGAAGGCGCACCAGGTAGTTCATTCGCTTGACGGCGTAAAACAGCACGGATACGAGCCAATAATTCGCGTGGATTAAACGGCTTAGGAATATAATCGTCGGCACCGATTTCTAACCCAACAATCCTATCGACCTCTTCACCCTTCGCCGTAACCATAATAATCGGCATTGGATTACTCTGGCTACGCAAGCGGCGGCAGATGGATAGCCCATCCTCACCCGGTAACATCAAGTCTAGTACCATCAGGTGGAAAGATTCACGGGTTAACAAACGGTCCATTTGTTCAGCATTCGCTACGCTACGCACTTGGAATCCTTGCTCGGTGAGGTACCTTTCAAGCAATGCCCGTAAACGCATGTCGTCATCGACAACTAAAACTTTGTAATTTTCCTGCATTCTAATGACTCCCAAAGGCATTATCGCCAGCTATGCTATTTTTAAAAATAATGCTTACAGTGACAAATTTTATTGGTTTATATTCTTACTGAAATTGTTACAAAGCATATTTAACAGTACGTTAAGTAAAGATCTAACTATAGGTGATAGAGGACAATAGTGTGAAAACCCAACTTATCACTCGTGAAGGCTACAATAAGTTAAAACAAGAACTCGACCAACTGTGGCGAGAAGAGCGTCCGGAAGTCACAAAAAAAGTCACTTGGGCCGCAAGCTTGGGCGATCGCAGTGAGAATGCTGACTACCAATATAATAAAAAGCGTTTAAGAGAGATTGATCGTCGAGTCCGCTATCTCCGTAAGAGTCTCGAATCACTCCGTATTGTTGACTACTCCCCACAACAAGAGGGGAAGGTGTTCTTCGGTGCACAAGTGGAAATTGAAAATGATGCCGGGGAAATTCTCGCCTTTCGCATTGTAGGATATGACGAAATTTTTGGTCGTAATGACTATATCTCGATCGACTCGCCAATGGCTAGAGCCTTACTGAAAAAAGAGGTCGGCGACAGTGCTACCGTTCAGACACCGTCAGGCCCCGCCGTATGGTACGTCAATCATATCACTTATAGCCCTGTGCCTCAGGAAAATCCTTAATCTGAGCGTCCAGACTGGAAATTCACAGAGCATCGCCGTATAACTGTCAGAAAATTTACCTCCTATAAGCTACGAGTCACAATGAAAAAGCCGCTAAGTCAGATCATTGCCAACGAATTGCACGTCCGCATCGAACAAGTTGATGCCACGATACAACTCTATGACGAAGGTAACACAGTCCCTTTTATCGCCCGCTACCGTAAGGAAGTCACTGGTGGCTTGGACGATACCCAACTGCGTCAATTAGAAACTCGTTTAACCTACCTGCGAGAACTTGATGAGCGTCGGCAAACCATCCTTAACTCCATTTCAGAGCAAGGTAAATTAACCGACGAGCTGGCTCAGTCCATTGACACCGTTTTGAGTAAGACTGAACTCGAAGATCTTTATCTACCTTATAAGCCTAAGCGCCGTACGCGTGGACAGATCGCGATTGAGGCGGGTCTTGAGCCGTTAGCAGATAAATTATGGACCTCTCCTCAGCTCGATCCGGAAGCGACCGCTGCAGAGTTCATTAATGCTGATAAGGGTATCGCTGATACACGCGGCGCTTTAGATGGCGCTCGCTATATTCTGATGGAAAGATTTGCAGAAGATGCCTCACTGCTAGCAAAAGTCCGGCAGTATCTGTGGAAAAATGCACATCTTGTTTCGAAAGTGGCCTCAGGAAAAGAGGCTGAAGGCGCGAAGTTCCGCGATTATTTCGATCATCACGAACTCTTGGCAACAACGCCTTCCCACCGAGCACTCGCCATGCTACGCGGTCGCAACGAAGGGATCTTACAACTGTCTCTCAACCCAGACCCTCACAGTGAAGAGACGCCCAAAGAGAGCTTCGGTGAAACGTTAATTAGCGAACACCTTGACGTGCGTGTCGCCAATGCACCGAGCGATAGTTGGCGTAAGTCGGTGATTAGTTGGACGTGGAAAATTAAAGTCCTGCTGCACTTAGAAACGGAACTGATGGGCTCGCTACGTGAACAAGCGGAACTTGAAGCCATCGATGTGTTCGCGCGTAATCTTAATGCACTATTGATGGCAGCCCCCGCCGGTATGCGAGCCACGATGGGGCTTGACCCAGGATTACGTACCGGCGTAAAAGTGGCGGTCGTAGACGCCACCGGTAAGTTAGTCGCCACCGATACAGTTTATCCTCATACCGGTCAAGCGGCTAAAGCCGCCACGGCCGTCGCGACGCTTTGCCAGCGACATAACGTTGAGTTGGTGGCGATTGGTAACGGTACGGCTTCACGGGAAACTGAGCGCTTTTTTGTTGAGCTCAAAAAACAGTATCCTGGCGTGACGGCTGAAAAGGTGATTGTTAGCGAAGCTGGCGCGTCCGTCTATTCCGCTTCTGAACTTGCAGCCTTAGAGTTTCCAAATCTCGATGTCTCCTTACGAGGTGCTGTCTCGATCGCCCGGAGGCTGCAGGATCCTCTGGCGGAATTAGTGAAAATCGATCCTAAATCAATCGGGGTGGGCCAATATCAACATGATGTGAGCCAGACGCAACTCGCCAAGAAACTCGATACGGTGGTCGAAGACTGTGTGAACGCCGTAGGCGTTGATTTGAATACCGCCTCCGTACCGCTATTGACCCGTGTTGCGGGATTAAGCCGAATGATTGCACAGAATATTGTGCAATGGCGCGACGATAATGGTCGCTTTATGAACCGTCAACAGCTGCTTAAAGTGACTCGACTTGGTCCCAAAGCTTTTGAGCAGTGTGCTGGGTTTTTACGTATCAACCAAGGAGATAACCCGCTCGATGCATCAACGGTGCACCCTGAAGCTTATCCGGTGGTTGAACGGATCATCGCACAGACTCATGAGCAGCTCGCTTCGTTAATGGGCAACAGCACGGCCATTCGTGCACTGTCTGCTTCTCAGTTCACTGATGAGCGATTTGGGCTGCCGACTGTTACTGATATTCTTAAAGAGCTTGAGAAGCCAGGCCGCGATCCCCGCCCTGAGTTCAAGACGGCTACCTTCGCCGAAGGCATCGAAACGATGGATGATCTGACTCCGGGCTTAATTCTGGAAGGTACCGTCACTAATGTGACCAATTTCGGCGCCTTTGTTGATATTGGTGTTCATCAAGATGGCTTAGTCCATATTTCTTCATTAGCCAACCGTTTCGTCAGCGATCCTCATGAAGTGATCAAGACGGGTGAAATTGTCAAAGTGAAGGTGCTCGAAGTCGACCTTGGCAGAAAACGTATCGCGTTAACTATGCGTCTAGATGAACAGCCCGGCGAGACGCAATCGCGCCGTAGCGCAGCCCCTGAAAAGGCTAGCCCCAAGCCAGCTCGCCAGCCGTCACGCCAAGCCTCGACGCAAGGCAATAGTGCGATGGGCGATGCGCTCGCGGCGGCATTCAAGAAAAAGTAGTTCGCTATCAATCCTGCCCTCGGGCAGGATTGAAACGGTTATCACTCTGCAAGCGTTTTCGTTACCACAACTTCCAGTTCTGCTAATCCATCGATTTCAGCAAGAAGCTTTTTGAATGGGGGTTGTTGACTGTGTGTATCCAGCGCTTCCTGACTGCTCCAACACTCCAGCATGACATAACGACGGGGTTGCTGAATATCCTGAGTCAACACATAGGATTGACAACCTGCTTCACCCTGTACCGCTTGCTCTGCAGCCTTGAGCGCACGCTCTACCGTGGTTTCATGCCCAGGCTTTGCGGTAATGTAAGCAATTACGTTAATTAAGGGGTGCATCATTTTCTCCTCATTAGGACTTAATCATCTCATCACTATAGAATAATCATCGCCGATACTCATGGGCGATAATGCTAATGCGTAAATTTTATAATCGCTTCACAAAACTGTTGCGGATGTGAAATAAAGGGGGCATGTGCAGCATGTTCAATCACTATCGATTGACTGGTCGGCCATAACTTGTCCGTTAGCGGAATACTTTTACGAGGGACTAAGCTATCTAAAGCACCGTAAATGCGTAGGGTCGGCGCAGTTATCGATGGGAGTTTTTGACGTAAATCGTCGTTCTGTAAAATAGTCAGCCCCTGGTTTAATACTGCTAATGAGGCTTGAGGTTGGTCGACGATCGCCTGCTTTAACGTTCTGGTGTTTAACGAAGCATTTTCAGTCCCCAAACTTTGTAAGGCAATAAACCGCTCAATCGTTCGGCGAAAATCCGTCGCTAATTGCGTTTGAAAGTTACCTAGAACCTCTGGGCTAATTCCCGGCCATTGTTCCCTTTGACTAAAACAAGGTGAAGAGGCCACAAAGATAAGTTGCTTAACTTTCTCTTTGAAGTCGATGGCTAATTGTGCTGCCACGAGTCCTCCGAGGGACCAACCGAGTACGACGCTTTGTGGGGGGATGTGCGGCGCAATATGGCTCGCCATCTCGTTGAGATTCAAGGTATCAAAGGGTTGGCTGCGGCCGTAGCCTGGGAGATCGATTAGAGTAATCGAAAAATGAGGGCTGAGTGGCGATAAAATGAAATCCCACACTCGAGAATTCAATCCCCACCCGTGGAGTAGCACAAGTGGCTGATTACCTTGTCCGAAGTATTGTGTAAATAAGGTCATAATCTCTATTCTCTTGGAGGTATAGCCTATGTTAACAATCAAAAGCAGGTGTTGGATATGTATGCTACCCGTTTGGCATGCATCAGTGGGAATTTGTTCTTGGTGCGAACGAAAACTATTGCTCGACCAACCGCGTTGTTTACGCTGCGCGTTACCGGCTGAAACCGTTTGTAGTACCTGTCACGCGTGCCAACAAATCCCTTTTTCGTGGCAAGGTACAATTGCGGCAGCCAATTACCTTCCTCCTCTTAGTAAGCTACTTCACCAGTTCAAATTTTCATCACAGACCGCACTTGCCGCCATGCTTTCGAGGCTTATTTTGCTAAACTATTTACGGTATCGACGGCATTACTTGTGGCAGAAACCCGATATTGTTGTCGCCGTTCCCTTACATCCTAAGCGTTATCAACAACGGGGCTTTAACCAAAGCGATCTGCTCGCTAGACCTTTAGCTCGTTGGCTCGCTTGTCAATATGGGTCCAATGCCATACGTTGTACAAAATTAACGACTACGCAACACACTCTCGATAGAGCGAGCCGTCAACACAATCTTGGCCAAGTGTATGAGGTGACTGCCTCACTGAGTGGTAAACATATTGCGCTCGTTGATGATGTCGTAACGACAGGTGCCACAGCTCGAGAAATCGTAAGGCTTCTGCAGCAGCAACAGGTTGCTAGCGTGCAGGTGTGGTGCCTGTGCCGTACCTTGTAGAGTGGCAGTGATGCGCGTAAGATGACTTTTAACATAGATAACATTGAGCGATGTCTTATGATTCATATAACCGATACAGCCCAACAACATTTTGCGAAATTGCTCACTAAACAAGAGCCCGGAACACAGATCCGTGTCTTCGTCATTAATCCCGGTACGCCTACCGCGGAATGTGGCGTGTCGTACTGCCCGCCAGATGCAGTTGAAAGCACCGACACGGAATTAAAATACGAGTTTCTCACCGCTTACGTCGACGAGTTAAGCGCGCCCTATCTGGATGAAGCAGAGATCGATTTCGTCACCGACAATCTCGGCTCGCAACTGACCTTAAAAGCGCCTAACGCTAAGATGCGTAAAGTGTCTGACGATGCACCATTGATTGAGCGTGTAGAGTACCAGTTACAAGCTCAAATCAATCCACAACTTGCCAGTCATGGCGGAAAGGTTTCTCTTATGGAAATCACGCCGGAAGGTTACGCCATCCTGCAATTTGGCGGCGGATGTAACGGCTGTTCAATGGTCGATGTCACGTTGAAAGAAGGGATTGAGAAGGAGCTTCTTGCTACCTTCCCTGAGCTTAAAGGTGTACGAGATTTGACCGAGCACCAGCGTGGCGAGCACTCTTATTATTGAGTGAAAATTCTGCCCGATATTCGGGCAGAATGATTAACATATTTCAAGCTTGACCGCATGCTGAGACAGCAGATGTAAAATAGGCTCTGGTGGTAACTTATCGGTAAAGAGTGAATCCAACATCTCCATTCCCCCTAGACTTACCATCGCTTTACGCCCAAATTTTGATCCGTCGGTCACCAACATCACGCATCGCGAGTTTTCAATAATCGCACGTTTAGTCCGCACTTCGTGATAATCGAATTCTAACATCGTACCGGCTTCATCAATTCCACTAATACCAATTACGCCAAAATCGAGTCGAAATTGCGAAATAAAATCCATCGTCGCTTCACCAATAATTCCCCCATCACTGGCACGCAAGGTTCCCCCGGCAATGATGACGCGAAAATCTGTCTTCGCCATCATCAGTTGGGCGACATTAAGGTTATTCGTCACGATCTGTAGATTATGGTGGCCCATTAAGGCATGAGCCACAGCTTCTGGCGTGGTACCGATATCGATAAAAAGGGTTGAACCGTCCGGTATTTGCTGGGCGACTTTCGCAGCAATACGCGTTTTCGCACTGGAGTGCATCATCTTACGATCATGCCAATCCGTATTCTCGGCGCTTGAAGGTAGCGCAGCACCACCGTGATGGCGCTGAATAAGGTTTTGCTCCGCTAAATCGTTGAGATCGCGACGAATCGTCTGGGGAGTGACTGAAAAAAATTCCACCAACTCTTCAGTGCTGACGTATCCTTGGCGTTTCACAAGCTCAACAATAGCATCATGTCTCTGCGTCTGTTTCATTAAACGTCCTTCACTTACGCTTTTTCAGCGCCGCTTGGCTATCAACGAAAGCCATCGTCAGCCCAATGACGAGTCCAACAATATAGGCCATATTACTCATTGGGTTACCAAAGACACCGTAATAACCGGCCGCTAACCACAGCAGAGCAAACACGATTAGACCACGTTCTAGATAGATACCACTGTCAGGGTCACGTTCACCCCGTAACCAGCTATATCCCATTAACGCGTAGACGACGCCAGAAAGGCCACCGAACCAAATCCCGCTAAACTTAGCTTGCATCCAGCCGGATAATAACGCTGAGATAACCGTAATCACAAATAACTTACCGCTACCCAGACGCTTCTCAATCACGCCACCGAGGTACCACCACCACATCAAATTGAAGACAATTTGCAGCAGACTAAAGTGGATAAAGATATGGCTTACCCAACGCCAAACCTGAAGCCCTTGCTCACTGTTAGCAGGCCAGCTCAGCCAATAGAAAATCGGCTGCTCACCAACAAACATGAGTAACAAGTAGGCAATGACGACTAATGCCATAACAGTGAGCGTCAGTGGCCCTGCACGATCTTTAATATTTCGCCATAACTCTGCTTTAGGATAGCCTAGCCGGGTTCCTGCACGGCCACTCTGCCAACTAGCGGCAAGATAGCGCGGGTTGGAGGGATCGCGAATAAATTGCTGCAAGGCGGCGTTAACATCGTCCAGTTTTTGCTCATCTTCGAGGAATAAGACGTAGTTCTGCTGCTGTTCAATAGTTAATTTAATCCCTTGCGTTGCCATATAATCAACAAATGCATAGGCCATTCGCGGGTTTGTAAATTCGGTGATTCGAATCATATCATCCTCAATACCAGGTTTAAGGGGGACTAGATCTCTTTGATCACTTGATCGGGAAAACGTGCATACCATGCATCAAACCCGCCATCCACACTATAAACTTGGTCAAATCCTTGGTTAATCAAATATTGTGCCGCTCCTTTGCTGCTATTCCCGTGATAACAGAGAACGAGCACCGGTTGGTCATAATCACTGTCTTCTACAAATTGATTTAACGAGCCGTTTGTTAAATGAAACGATCCGCGAATATGCGCTTTTTCAAAACTTTGAGGATCACGAATATCAACCAGTCGCGCCCCTTCTTGTAAGACCTTTTCTGCGGCCAGTACATCAATACATTCGTAAGTGTCCATAACTGTTCTCAAAATTGTTGCAGGTCTTTCATATTGTACCTGTAATTTCGTCTCGATTAACCCTTTCCACTGCGCTATTCAGTTTGCGTTCAACTTAAATGTTATTTCTATCACGCTAATATGTTTTTTTACGGTTAAATATTGGCAAATATGTTTGGTTTCGATTACTATATTTTCGAAAACGAACATTATTGATAGCCAATAAGCGAGGAGTGCACGTGGAAACCAAAGACCTGATTGTGATCGGAGGCGGTATTAATGGGGCTGGCATCGCGGTCGATGCGGCGGGCCGCGGACTATCTGTATTGCTGCTCGAAGCAAAAGACTTTGCCTGCGCGACCTCCTCTGCCAGTTCGAAACTCATTCACGGTGGATTACGTTATTTGGAGCATTACGAGTTCCGTTTAGTGAGCGAAGCATTAGCGGAACGCGAAGTGTTATTAAAAATGGCCCCACAACTCGCCTTCCCTATGCGATTTCGCTTACCCCACCAGCCCCATCTTCGTCCCGCATGGATGATCCGTGTCGGACTATTTATGTATGATCATTTGGGTAAACGCACAAGCTTACCCGCCAGTAAAAGTCTTAAGTTTGGTACACAGTCCGCGCTGAAACCCGATATAACCAAAGGCTTTGAATACTCCGATTGCTGGGTTGATGATGCGCGGATGGTCGTCGTTAACGCCCAAGAGGTGGTTGAGAAAGGGGGGGAAGTCCGCACCCGTACAAAAGTCACCCGTGCATGGCGTGAAAACGGTTTGTGGCAGGTTGAAGCTGAAAACGTCGATACTGGCGAGATACTGCGTTGGCAAGCAAAAGGCTTAGTCAATGCGGCAGGCCCATGGGTTAAGGATATTTTCGATAACCAATTAGCCATCAAATCGCCTTACGGTATCCGCCTGATCAAAGGAAGCCACATCGTTGTTCCGAAAGCCCACGATGAGAAACAAGCTTATATTCTTCAAAACGAAGATAATCGCATCGTTTTTGTTATCCCGTGGATGGATGAATTCTCAATCATCGGTACGACCGATGTGGAATATAAAGGCGACCCCCTGGCCGTTAAGATCGACGAGAAAGAGACCGCGTATCTCCTCAAAGTCTATAACCAATACTTTAAACGCCAATTAGGTACCGAAGATATTGTCTGGAGCTATTCCGGCGTACGTCCATTATGTGATGATGAATCAGATTCTCCTCAAGCGATTACGCGTGACTACACTCTGGATGTGCACGATGAGCAAGGTCATGCACCGTTACTTTCTGTGTTTGGTGGAAAGCTAACCACTTATCGTAAATTGGCGGAGCATGCTTTAGAGAAGTTAGCAAAATATTATCCCAATATTGGGCCAGCCTGGACCAAAGAGTGCGTATTACCGGGTGGTCACTTTACGGGGACTCGTGAGGCGTTTACGCAAAACCTTCGCAAGCGCTACCCTTTTATCAGTGCAGAGATGTCGCGTCATTATGCACGCACCTACGGCAGCGATACGGATAAGCTACTTGAGGGTGTGACGAGTATTGAACAATTGGGCCACCACTTTGGTCACGATTTTTACGAAAAAGAGCTTCGTTATCTGGTCGATAACGAGTGGGTGCGCACGGCTGAAGATGCACTATGGCGCAGAACAAAACAAGGTATGTGGCTCTCAGCGGAGCAACAAGAAGAGGTGTCCCGTTGGCTAGAACAGCATCTTTCTTCATCTGCCGTATAACCGACTCGTTGGTTTAAAAAAACCGGGCGAGTGAAGTGACCCCCGATAGTTGGATAACCTACTATCGGGGGTTTTTTATTAGCCGACCAATTGGCGTAACATTCTTCTTAGCGGCTCTGCCGCGCCCCACAGCAGCTGGTCCCCCACGGTAAAGGCGGAGAGATATTCAGGTCCCATATTTAATTTACGAAGGCGTCCAACCGGCGTCGTGAGAGTACCAGTCACTGCTGCTGGTGTCAGTTCGCGCATCGTCAGCTCACGGTCGTTAGGGATAACTTTAACCCAAGGGTTATGTGCCCCAAGCATCTGCTCGATATCCGCCAATGGAATATCTTGCTTCAATTTGAGAGTAAAGGCTTGGCTATGGCAGCGTAAGGCCCCCACTCGCACACACAGGCCATCAACAGGGATAATCTGCTGGGTTGCCAAAATTTTGTTAGTTTCGGCTTGTCCCTTCCACTCTTCTTTACTTTGACCGCTCGGCAGTTGCTTATCGATCCACGGAATAAGGCTTCCCGCCAAGGGTACGCCAAAATTATCCGTAGGTAAGGTTCCTGAGCGGGTAAAGTCGGTGACACTGCGTTCAATATCGAGGATAGCCGAAGCAGGATCCTGTAATGAGGTTGCCACGTGATCATGGAGCATACCCATCTGCGTCAGTAACTCACGCATATGACGTGCACCACCACCGGATGCCGCCTGATAAGTCGCCACAGAAGCCCATTCAACAAGACCTTGTGAGAACAGCCCGCCTAGCGACATCAACATTAAGCTGACGGTGCAGTTACCGCCGACGAAGGTTTTGACGCCACGATTGATCCCATCGGTAATCACTTTTTGGTTTACCGGATCGAGGATAATGATCGCTTCGTCGGCCATCCGAAGCGTTGAAGCCGCATCAATCCAATAGCCTTGCCATCCAGCTTGACGCAAACGTGGATAAACGTCACTGGTATAATCGCCACCTTGGCAGGTAACAATAATATCGAGGCTCGCTAAGGCATCAATATCATACGCGTCCTGTAAGGTCCCTTGGTTGTGTCCGCCAAAAATAGGCGCTGGCTGGCCATGCTGTGAAGTCGAAAAAAAGACTGGATTAATGACAGAGAAGTCATTTTCCTCATTCATACGCGACATCAGCACGGAACCGACCATGCCACGCCACCCGATAAACCCTACATTTTTCATGTTGTGCCTGCTGTAATAATAAATATGCTGCATACCGGTAAACGGATATGTCTGCACTCCCGCCAATGGGAATGATACTATCAAACTCTACAAAAACTGGACGTACTAGCAAGTGAAAAAAATCGATATTGCTCGATTAATTTATCATCTGGCTAATATTAGCCGCCTAGAAGGACGACAATAAGTCATGACTGAACTTTTTTCTGCCGCAGTATTGCTGGTGTTGATTATGGACCCGCTGGGTAACCTACCGATCTTTATGTCGGTGTTAAAGCATATTGATCCCAAGCGTCGACGAGTCATCATTATCCGTGAGTTGCTGATTGCCCTCGTGATTATGCTGCTATTTTTATTTACCGGCGAAAAAATGTTGGCCTTCCTAAATTTACGGGCGGAAACGGTCTCCATCTCTGGTGGCATTATTTTATTTTTGATCGCGATAAAAATGATTTTTCCTTCACCAGAATCCACGACTTCCGGTTTGCCCGCGGGCGAAGAACCTTTCTTAGTTCCCTTAGCCATTCCCCTGTTAGCTGGTCCTTCGCTGCTTGCGACCTTAATGCTGATGTCACATCAGTACCCTGGGGATATGGGTATGCTGATTATCGCGCTTTCCATTGCATGGGGGATCACTGCAGCCATCCTGATGATGTCCGGGCTATTTCTACGGCTGTTGGGGTCGAAGGGCGTGAATGCGCTTGAGCGACTGATGGGACTCATTTTAATAATGATTGCCACACAGATGTTTTTAGATGGGATTCGAGCCTATTTAAAACTCTAGTAAAAAAAGGGTCGATATCTCGACCCTTTTTGTATTAGGACAGTAATTCGAAGGCGATCATACCAATAATGCCCCCCGTCACCCCGAGGATGGTTTCCATCATTGTCCACGTCTTGAGGGTTTCCACTTCAGTTGCCCCCGTAAAACGTCCAAATAACCAAAATCCTGCATCATTGACGTGACTCACAATAATTGAACCACCACCGATACAGATTGAAAGAGCCGCCAGCTGAGCGCCGCTATAGTGTAACGGTTCGATCACCGGCATAATCAGTCCTACCGCGGTCAAGCAGGCTACCGTTGCCGAGCCTTGAATAATACGAACCACCCCAGCCAAGATGAAGCACGAGAGGGCGACAGGTAAGCCTAAGCCTGTTAAGGAGTGACCAAGCGCTGGACCGACACCTGAATCGACGAGAACTTGTTTAAAAACGCCGCCCGCCCCAATAACCAGTAAGATAATCCCTGCGGGTTGTAACGCTTCACCACAAATCGCCATCACTCGAGACTTGTCCATACCTTGGCGATAAGCTAAACCGTAAATTGTGATTAATACGGCGATGAGGATCGCAATAAAAGGGTGGCCAATAAATTCGAAACATTCATAAAGACGGCTTCCCTTATCGATAAAGTTAGCCGCTATCGTTTTTAAACCGACCAAAATTAACGGGAAAAGGATCAGCGATAAACTGAAACCAAAAGAGGGTAGCTTATCTTTCGCCACTTCAGGAAAACTATCTGCCGCTGGGGAGGCAAATTGCACACGCTTTGCGATGAAGTTACCGAAGAGTGGACCCGCGATAAGCATGCCAGGAATTGCCGCACAGAGACCGAGTAAAATCATCCAGCCAAAATCCGCATGCATTTGCGAAGCCAGTAACATCGGTGCAGGCCCTGGTAACACAAATGCCGCTGCTGCCGCAACGCCTGCGAACAACGGGATGACCAGTTTCACCATATTGTCGTTAGTGCGACGCGCGACCGCAAAGGCAATGCTGATCAATAATACAATCGCCACTTCAAAAAACAGTGGCAGTGCACAGATGAAGCCTGCTGCCCCCATCGCAAAGTGGGAACGCTTTTCACCAAAGGTTTTCAACATCCGTATCGCTATTTGGTCAACAGCGCCAGTTTCATGCAAAATTTTACCGAACATCGCACCGAGTGCGACCACTACGGCCAGGAAGCCTAAAGTGCCCCCCATCCCTTTTTGCATGGTGTCAGTAATTTTATCCAGTGGCATCCCTGAAAAAATACCAGCACCGACAGAAACGAGCATTAGTGCGACAAAAGCATGCATCCGCGCTTTCATGACTAAAAATAGAAGCAGTATGACAGAGCCTGCTGCCGTTAAAACGAGTGTTGCCGTGCTCATGACTTAACCTTATTGGATATTATTTTTAATCGTTGCAACTGTCTCAGCAATGACATCATCGAGTGAGTGGCTAATATCAACGACTAACACATCAGATTCTGAACCGTTAGGTTCTTCCAAGGTATCGAATTGAGTCACTAACATGTTTGTTTTAAAGAAGTGGCCTTTACGGGCTTTGAGGCGCTGTTCGATGGTCTCGAAGTCACCTTTCAAATAGATAAACTTAAGATTCTTATTACCGTTACGCAGAATATCTCGATAACTTTTCTTTAAGGATGAACATACGATGATAGAGACTTTTTGCGTACGCTGCATAGCAAACGCAGCGTCGTTAATGGCTTGAAGCCAAGGGGCTCGGTCTTGATCGTTCAGTGGCTCGCCTTCAGCCATTTTTAAAATATTAGAGCGAGGATGTAAGAAGTCACCATCAAGAAAAGCCGTCTGCAGCTTTTGTGAGACTTGATTAGCAACAACTGATTTTCCGCTACCTGAGACACCCATCAGGACAAATACGTAATGTTGAGAAGAGGCTTCTGTCATAACTGCTCCAACCTTAGTCATTCACAATGTTACCGATAACAATTTAATAACTATTGTTATAGCTTGTCGGTTGAAGCGCAATCTATTCGTTAATAAAAGGCTTAAAATGTGAACTCAATCATAAAAATGATTAAATACTACCGCCCATCCTAAGTGAAAATCCTAAATCAATGCAGGGAGACTCACATGTCTTTCCCGCCAAACGGGTGAGCAACATTTCTGCGGCAATTTTGCCCATTTTTTTCCTAGGCGTCACAACCGTAGCTAAGGTGGGTGAGACGTTCTCTGTAATGTCATGGCCATGAAAACCCGCAATCGCCATTTGAGTAGGCACAGCGATACCTTGCCGCTGACACTCGAACATTGCACCGATTGCAAGGTCATCATTAGTACAAAATATTCCGTCAACGTCTGGATAACGCTGCTGAGCCAGTTTTAATAGTTCGCCTCCCGTACTAAATGAAGAAGGCTGCTCGCTCATTACCGTGCGTGGAACTAACCCAGACTGCTCCATCGCCTCGATATATCCGGCTTTTTTCTGCAACGTTCGTTCGTCTAGCCGAGCGCCTAGATAGACAAGATGCCGGTGGCCTTGAGCGATCATGCTTGCAGTCATTTGACGAGCTGCCGCGATATTATCAAACCCCACCGCCATGTCTAAATAAGGCGAGGAGGAGTCCATAATTTCGACAACAGGGATCCCAGCTACCTCTAGCATACGTAATGTACCAGGGGTATGTTGGCGCTCCGTTAAGATGACCCCGTCAACATTCCAGCCCAGTAACGAGCGAAGTTGACGTTCCTCCTTCTCAGCATGATAGCCAAAGTGAGCAACTAACGTTTGATAACCAGCTTGGTCAGTGATGGACTCGATGCCTTGAAGTACATCGGCAAAAACGTGGTTTGTTAAGGAAGGCAGTAATATCCCAATGGCTCGGCTTGTCGCATTTGACAGCATATCAGGTACACGGTTAGGAATATAACCGAGCTCATCGAGCGCAATGGCAATCCTTTCGCCAAGCGGGGCAGACACTTGTTGTGGATTGCGTAGGTAACGGCTGACCGTCATTTTAGTCACACCAACGCGATCGGCAACGTCTTGTAATATTGGCCTTTTTTTCTTCATTGCGCTCAATTAAGTAGGAAGTAAGGGTAATTTAATAGTAACACTATTTTACACTACCTAAAAAAAAGAGACGGCTATCTGGAAGCCGTCTCACATTACCCATCACTTTTTACACTGGCGGTAGGTCGAAAATTAAGAGTTCCGTGGGTTGATTGGCAGAGAAAGCAAGACGCTTCTCATCCCAAACGGCTGCCGCATCGCTGGTCTCGAGGGATTGATCGTTAACTGATACCTCACCTTTGACCACTTGGACCCAAATTTTACGAGAGGGATCGATATCAATATTCCCTACCTCTCCAGCAGAAAGTACCCAGCGTGATAAGGTCATATCCTGATGTACTTTTAACGAGTTTTCTCTCGCATCCGGTGTCAGGATAAATTGTCGTCCGGATTGCTCAGCAAATTTTCGCTGTTCATAACGAGGGGTAATATTTTGCTGATTAGGCATGATCCAAATTTGATAGAGGTGCAGAGCCTGTTGAGGATCGGGATTATATTCTGAGTGACGAACGCCAGTTCCCGCACTCATAATCTGGAACTCCCCTGCCGGAATTTGTTCTTTATTACCCATGCTATCTTGGTGTTCGACGGCACCAGAGAGAACATACGTCAGAATTTCCATGTTTTGATGAGGGTGAGTGCCGAATCCTTTGCTTGGCGCAATTGTGTCTTCGTTAATCACGCGCAGTGCAGAAAATCCCATGAAATTCGGATCGTAGTAGTCAGCAAACGAAAATGTATGCCAGCTATCCAGCCAGCCATGGTGAGCATGACCACGTTCTTGCGCTTTACGGATATAAATCATGGAAACCTCCTCAATTTTTTCTATAGTTTGAAGAGATATTGAAAAAAAGAATAGCTGAAAAACTTCACCGCTCTATTCAAAATTTATGAATAACAGTGAAAAAAAAAGCCAGCACGCGGCTGGCTAAATACTGGAAGCAATGTGAGCAATGTCGTATTCCGTTGATTGTCAGTCTCACCGGAACAATTGAATGTTAATCGCAATCATTATCATTTGCAATAGCATTATAAAAAATAATTGAGGTTTTTTTATGAAAAGATTATGTGTCCTGATGGTGCTACTCAATTCTGCAGCGGCCTTTGCTAACAATCTCTCAACGCCATCGCCGCTGTCGCCTTCAGCAACCCAGCAGCGTTTGCAAAACCAGATGTCCACGCAGCAGCAGCTTCACTCCCAACAACTTCATCTAGAACAGCAAAATAGTGCTCAACGACTCCAGCAAGGCAATGAGCTCCATCAACAGAAAATGTTACGTAAAGTCCAAAGAGACCAACCCTAATTGGGGAAATGTGGACCGATCTGATCGATACAATCTGTACAAATCGCATCCACCCCAAGGTCTAACAATGCGCGAGCCTTATGCGGGTCGTTGACGGTATAGGCAAGAATACGCAACCCCTCCTGCTTAATTTGCGCAATTCGTTCTGGAGTTAACAGACGATAATTGAGATGCAGTGAGACGCAGGCTAATTGCTGAGTGATATTCAGCCAATCGTCCTGCCATTCATGCATTAGGTAACCGCGGGGAAGACCTGGCTGTTCCTGCATAGCGGCAAATAGCGCAGTAAAAGAGAATGAAGACAGTAGCGGTGACGTCATCTCTCGCCAATAGTCGGCCGCGGCGCAGGCAACCAAGGTACCGGTAGCGGCGTCTAAACCCGTTGTCGGTTTAATTTCGATATTGGCGAAGAGTCCATATTGCTGACAACGTTTCGCGACATCAGCAAGATGTGCCAGTCCCTCTCCTGCAAACTGCTTAGAAAACCATGAGCCGGCATCCACCTGTTGCAAGGTCTTCCAGGTCATCTCCCCTGCTACCCCTTGGGTATGACTAGTACGGGTAAGGGTATCATCGTGAAGTAAAAAGACTTGCTGATCAGCTGAGAGTTTAGCGTCAAATTCAATCATGGTATGACCATAACGATATCCACAATCTATGGCCGCTAGGGTATTCTCTGGTGCTAAGTTTCCTCCGCCCCGATGAGCGACAATTCTTGGATAGGGCCAATCTTCATTAATCATCTAAACGCTGTCCTGAGGTGGTATCAAAATAATGTAAGGCATCGGCGGGTAATGTCACCCTTATCAGTTCACCGACTTTTGGGCAGATTGATTGCGCCGCACGAATCACTAAAGGTTGCGTTCCAATTTTACCATGAATGATATTATCAGCGCCGAGCATTTCTACCGCATCGACTTCAATAATCATGCCCTCCCCGTCTTCTGTAACCGACTCAACCTTAATATGTTCTGGGCGTATGCCGAGTGTTACTGCCGACTTGTTCGGTTCAATTGCCAAGGAACCTAGGGGAAGAGAAAAACGGTTCTCTACTCTCCAAGTTTTACCGTCCCCGCTGAGTTCAGCAGAGAGTAAGTTCATCGCGGGCGCACCTAAAAAGCTGGCGACAAAGGTAGACTGTGGTCGCTGGTATACTTCACTGGGCGAACCAAATTGTTCCACAACGCCTTTGTTCATAACCAGTACACGATCTGCCAAGGTCATGGCCTCAACTTGGTCATGCGTGACGTACAAACTGGTTATATTCAAGCGTTGATGTAATCGCTGGAGTTCGAGGCGCATCTGCCCACGTAATCGAGCATCCAAATTGGACAGCGGCTCATCGAATAAAAAGACTGAGGGTTCGCGTATGATGGCTCTTCCCATTGCGACACGTTGGCGTTGCCCTCCCGAAAGCTCTCGAGGGCGTCGCAAGAGCAGTAAATCAAGCTCTAAGCTTTTCGCTACCGTCAGAACACGTTGACGGATCTCAGCCTTACCTATACCCCGTATCTTAAGGCCATAGCCCATATTCTGCTCAACCGTCATATGGGGGTAAAGGGCATAGTTTTGAAAAACCATCGCGACTTGGCGCTCTTTGGGCGCTTTATCTGTCATACGCTGATCATTAATCCAGATATCACCGCTGGTTGCGGCTTCGAGTCCAGCAACCATCCGTAATAATGTAGACTTTCCACAACCGGAAGGACCAATAATCACCACAAATTCGCCAGGGTTAATTATTACATTTAGTGGCTTAATGATCTGGTGCTTACCATCATAGCTTTTGGTTAACGCTTGCAGTTGTACACTTGCCATCACTTATTTCTCACTCTCAACTAATCCTTGAACAAAGGCTTTTTGCATGACCAGCACGACCATTAAAGGAGGCAGTAAAGTCAACAAGACTGCCGTCATGACTTGATTCCAGTGGGATACCCCGTCCCCACTGCTAATCATGCCGCGAATAGCCGCGACAGCAGTCGTCACATGGCTATCACTGGTGATCACCAGTGGCCATAAGTACTGATTCCAACCAAAAATAAAAATAATCACGAACAAGGCGGCTAAAGGCGTCTTCGAAAGAGGCAATACAATATGGATAAAAAATTGCCACGGGCTCGCACCATCAATACGCGCCGCCTCCATCAGTTCGTGTGGTAAGGAAAGGAAGTACTGCCGCAATAAAAACGTCGCAGTGGCCGAGGCTAACATCGGTAAAATTAGCCCAGCAAAGCTATTATCCATCCCCAACTGCGTCACAATACTCACCGTCGGGAAAATACGTACTTCCACAGGTAACATCAACGTAATGAAAATGAGCCAAAAGCAGAGGTTGCGGAAAGGAAACCTAAACCAGACCAGCGCAAAAGCCGAAAGCGTGGAGATGACTATCTTGCCTGCGGTAATCCCTAAAGCCATCAGTAAACTATTGTACAGGAGGTGGTAAAGCGGCAGATTTTGACCACCGACACCTTGTACCAGCAATTGATGGATATTCTCGATAAAGTGTCCGCCAGGAAGTAGAGGCAGCGGCATTTGTGCCGCTTGCTGATCACTGAGTGTCGCGGTAACCACCACAATGTAGAGAGGAAAAAGGATAACCAATCCCGACAGCCAGAGAACAAGATGGCTGAAAATCGTTAGTTTTCGATGCTGTTCAATCATTGATAACGTACCTTACGGTCGATAAACCTAAACTGGGCGACAGTCAATAGAATGACTATTGCCATCAGAATGACGGATTGAGCGGCTGAGGAGCCAAGGTCTAATCCCGTAAATCCCTCACGATAGATTTTATAAATTAAGGTCGTTGTCGCTTGGACAGGCCCTCCCTGAGTGATCGCGTCAATCACTGGGAAAGTATCGAAGAAAGCATAAATAATATTCACGACCAACAAGAAGAACGAGACCGGTGCTATCAAAGGTAAGGCAATATGGATAAAGCGTCGGATTGGCCCTGCGCCATCAAGTGCTGCAGCGTCTATCAACGAACGTGGAATCGACTGTAGCGCGGCAAAAAAGAACAGGAAGTTATAACTGATCTGTTGCCATACCGACGCAAGAACCACTAGAAATAATGCCTGCTGGCTATTTTGCGCGCTGTTCCAATGGTAGCCCCATTGGTCTAACCAGTGGCTGACAATACCTGGCCCTGGGCTGAACAAGAACAGCCACATCACCGCAGCAATGGCGGGGGCGATGGCATAGGGTAATAAAAATAGCGTTTGATAACATTTTTTCCCCCGCCATATATGGTTCACCAGTGCCGCCAATACTAGCGCAATGACTAAGCCCGACCCCGTCACGAGTCCACTGAAAATAAACGTCGTTTTAAAGGACTCAAGGTAATAAGGATCATCAAAAAGATTTTGGAAATTCAGCCAACCACTGAAGCGACTGCTAAAGCCGAAAGGATCGCTGGTCTGTAACGATGACCACAATGATTGTGCTGCTGGCCACAGAAAAAATATAAGGGTAATGACCAGCTGGGGCATCACCAATAGATAGGGAAGCACTGATGACTTAAAGGTAGGAGGTAAAGAAGTCGCCATAACGGAGTCTCTTAAACAGTTGGAGAGGTTGCCCTCTCCACGCTTTAGTTTACTTGCTGATGAAAACGCTGTAATTGCTGATTGCCGCGTTCGACCGCACTGTCTAACGCCGCTTTAGCGGTTTTCTTACCCGTCCACACAGACTCTAACTCTTCATCGACGATAGCGCGTATTTGCGGCATATTGCCTAGGCGTAATCCCTTGGTATAGGGCAAGGGGGCTTTATTCAACATCTGTTTAATGGCGGTTTCTGCTTCCGGATTACGGCGATAGAAACCTTGCTGTTGCGAGAGTTGATAGGCCGCTGTTGTAACCGGTAAATAGCCGGTTTTTTGGTGCCACTCTGCGGCGATATTGGGCTGGGTCAAAAACTTAAGAAATTCTGCGACGCCTTGATATACCTCAGGCGTTTGGCCTTTCGTCACCCATAAGCTTGCTCCGCCGATGATGGCGTTTTGGGGGGCATGAGGCGTTCCTTGCTGGTAAGGCATCGGCGCGACACCATAGTCAAATTTCGCGGCATGTTTAATATCAGCCAATGAGCCAGAAGAGGCCGTGATCATGGCACAGTCTCCTGAATAAAATGCTTTCGTCGGCTCATCCGTTCTTCCGAGATAACTAAAGGTTCCAGCATTCTTCATACGGGCCAATAGTTCGATATGTTGAACTTGTAAAGGTCCATTAAAGAGCAGTCGCGCATCCGTACTATCGAAGCCATTATTCGCGGTGGCAACCGGTAACCCATTCCATGCACTGAATTCTTCCAACTGGATCCAGCCTTGCCACCCACTGCTGTAGCTGCATGCTTGTCCAGCTTTCTTTAATGCTATGGCATCAGCCTCAAGTTCTTGCCATGTTGCGGGGGCTTTATTGGGATCAAGCCCAGCACGTTTAAAAGCCTCTTTATTAAAATACAAAACAGGGGTTGAGCTATTAAAGGGCTCGGCAACCATGTGGCCCGTTTTGGCATCAGAGTAATAACTGACTATTGAGGGGACAAATTGCTGTTCATCTAACGGGACTTTTGTTTGTTGGAATAATTGCCAAACAGGAACGATAGCATGGGAGGCCATCATGGTGGCGGTGCCCACTTCATAGACTTGTAATAAGGCAGGCGCATGGCCCGCTCGGATGGCAGCGATACCCGATGCCAAGCTTTGTGAATAGTTACCTTTATAGACTGGCGAAATATGATACTGACTGTGTGTTTGATTAAATCGCTGCGCAAGGCTATCGACCTCAGCCCCTAGCTCTCCTTCCATCGAGTGCCAGAAAGGAATGTCTACCGAGGCATTCGCGCAAGGGATAGAGGTGGCGAAACACAGCGCAAAAAGAGAATGGCGTATAGTCGTTGGTAACATAGTGATATCCCAATAGATGCAATAAACGATGACAAATATTGGTCATAACCATGACAGTGGGGTGTGACAGAAAAAGGACAGATTAAAGGGAGTTTTATGACAGTAAGGTTTTTAGCGCATAAAAAAGGAGATGACTGAGCATCTCCTTTAATCACAAGGTTATATCACTACGCTTCGATAGCAACACGTAGCTTTTTCATCGCATTTTTTTCAAGTTGGCGAACACGTTCTGCCGACACCCCATACTGATCAGCTAACTCTTGCAGGGTAATCTTATTGTCGTCGTCCAACCAGCGAGCACGGATGATATTTTGACTCCGCTCGTCAAGCGTCATCATCGCATCGCTAAGCTTATCTGCTGCGTGAGAATCCCAATTATCTTCCTCAATACCGTCCGCAAAATCAGAGGTTTTGTCTTGAAGATAAAGTACTGGCGCCTGCGACTTACCTTCTGCATTATCATCGTCAGAAGTGAGGTCGAAGGTCATATCTTGGGCCGCCATCCGAGATTCCATCTCACGCACATCTTTACTGCTTACCCCTAACTCACGTGCAACCATTTCAACTTCATCTTGGTTAAACCAACCGAGACGTTGTTTGGTTTTACGTAAATTAAAGAATAACTTACGTTGTGCTTTGGTGGTCGCAACTTTAACAATACGCCAGTTACGTAACACGTACTCGTGGATTTCCGCTTTGATCCAGTGCACAGCGAAGGATACCAACCGTACGCCAACTTCTGGATTGAAGCGACGTACTGCCTTCATCAGACCGATATTACCTTCTTGGATAAGGTCAGCCTGAGGCAGACCGTAACCAGAATAGTTCCGAGCAATGTGAACCACAAACCGCAGATGTGACAGGATCAGCTTTTTCGCTGCATCCAGATCAGACTGGTAATGCAGCCGTTCTGCTAATGCTTTTTCCTCTTCGGCCGACAGCATCGGACAGCCGTTGGCAGCTCGGACGTAAGCATCCAGATTACCTAAAGGAGCAATAGCTAAAGCTTGCATTTCGTTGGTCATTCAAACCCTCTCAATTAATTATGCTGTTCATCCTTAAACAGACTAAACCCGAACGCTAGCGTTGGTTGATCACCCTAAACAGCTGGTGCTATAGGATTAGAACACAAACTTATCCACAGGTTCATTATTTATTGTGAATAATTTATTCTAGCGTTTATCCCTGCAATGCCGACAGTGTCGGCCTGATAACAAGTAATAGTATAACAAAAAATATTTCTGTGCGTTAATCCGGTGTAAAACGGCGTAAATGCTGTACTGTCGCTAGCCAAGCGGCTAACCAGCCTATCATCGCTGAAACTAATAGCAATAGCAGCGCTTCATCCCATGAAAAGCCGGAAAGATCAAATGAGGCACTAAACACCGATGCGACATGCGATACCACCGACTCTAACCGGAAAACCAAAATTTCAGAGAAAATGAGTGAAAGGAATGCGCCACTCAGTCCGAGCATTGCCCCACCATATACAAAGGGTCTTAAGATAAAACCGTCGGTAGCACCAATGAGCTTCTGAACATTTATTGTATCGCGGCGAGAGAAAATACTTAACCTCACACTGTTACCGATCACTAAGAAGACGGCGACGACCATCAACATACCAATCATTAACGCGACATGCCCTGCTAATCCGGTCAATGCAGAGAGTCGGGCAAACCAGCTGTCATCCATACGTACTTCGTCGATACCGTTCATCTTGGTAATGCGATCACGCAGCGTGTTCATGGTATCCGCATTCTGGAAATCAAGCTTAGGGGTCACAACGGCAACGGCAGGAAGTGGATTCTGCTCTAGCATATCCATTGCGCCACCGAAACCTGACCAATTACGAAACTCGCTTAAACTTTCTTCACGAGAGAGATAATCAACGTGCTGCACGCCTTCCAACTGTTTTAGTTGCTGAGTGACGTTCTCCGCAGCGCTATCATCAAGGGTTTTAGAGAGATAAACGGTTAGCTGAGGCGCTGGATACCATTGCTTAGCGGCTTGGTCGACGTTCTTCCACACGATGTAGCAGACGCTAGGTAACGTTAATGAGATAGCAATTACGGTGACCGTTAACAGCGTTGCCAAGGGCTGGCGTAGCATATCGGCCAACATTCCTCGCCAAGCGTAATGCAACTGCTCTTGCCACCCTCCACGCAAAGCTCGCTGCTTAGACACTTTCTTTTGCTTGGGTGCTCCCGGTTTTTTCAGGCGCTTATTTAATTTATTAACCGCTTTCATTCCTCGCCCCTGTATAACCGACCTTGGTTAAGATTCATCACGTTATAGTTACGTCTTGCGATAAGGGAAATATCGTGCGTCGCCATTAATACTGTCACGCCTACTCGGTTAAACTCTTCGAACAGACGTAAAATATCTTCCGATAGCGCATGGTCTAGGTTACCCGTTGGTTCGTCCGCAAGCAGCAATGCCGGTTTATTGACTACCGCACGAGCGATACCAACCCTTTGTTGCTCCCCCCCGGAGAGCTGAATCGGATAGTTTCTTGCCTTATCCAATAGGCCCACTTTATCCAGCGCTGCGGAAACTCTGCGTCGAATGTCTTCTTCGCTGGCTCCAGAAATGATCAGTGGAATCGCGATGTTGTCATACACCGTCCGATCCATCAGCAGGTGGTGATCCTGAAAGATCATTCCGATTTGACGACGCAAGAACGGAATTTCACTGTTTTTAAGACGGGTAATGTTGTGTCCGCTAAACCATATTTGGCCCGCGCTTGGCCGCTCAATACCACAAATCAGCTTGAGTAACGTACTCTTACCCGCACCAGAATGCCCGGTTAGGAATGCCATTTCTCCTTGGCGTAAATGAAAATCCACGCCCTGAAGGGCCTGACGCCCTCCTAAATAAGCTTTACTGACCTCTTCAAAGCGAATCATTCCATTATTCCTCTCGGGCGAATAGCGCCTCTATAAAATCTTCAGCCTGGAATGGCCGTAAGTCATCAATTCCTTCGCCTACACCAATGTAGCGAATGGGAATACCAAATTGGTCAGCAATACTGAAAATCACGCCGCCTTTCGCCGTACCATCGAGTTTCGTTAAACTTATCCCGGTGAGTCCCACAGCTTCATTAAATAATTTAGCTTGGCTAATGGCATTCTGCCCAGTACTGGCATCGAGCGTCAGCATCACCTCATGCGGCGCATCTTCATCTAAACGGCCCATCACACGGGTGATCTTCTTAAGCTCTTCCATTAAGTGCGATTTATTTTGCAAACGTCCAGCGGTGTCAGCAATCAGTATATCTACGCCACGAGATTTTGCCGCTTGAATGGCATCAAATATTACCGAAGCAGAGTCAGCGCCAGTATGTTGAGCAATAACAGGAATATTATTACGCTCGCCCCAGACTTGTAGCTGCTCGACGGCTGCCGCTCGGAAGGTATCTCCCGCCGCTAACATGACCGACTTACCCTCGGATTGATATTGTTTAGCCAGCTTCCCAATGGTAGTGGTCTTACCGACGCCATTGACACCAACCATTAGAATAACAAATGGATTTTTCCCTTCAACAGACAATGGTTGTTCAACTTTATGCAAGATTGCAGCCATTTCTTCTTTGAGAATGCCATACAGCGCTTCAGCATCTTTAAGCTGCTTACGGTTCGCTTGGGTCGTTAAAGAGCGAATAATTTTTTGGGTGGTATCCATCCCCACATCAGCGATAAGTAATTGTTCTTCAAGCTCTTCGAATAGCTCGTCGTCAATTTTTTTACCACGGAATAGCCCTACGAAGCCGCTCCCTAAGTTCTGCCGAGTCTTGACCAAACTGCGCTTAAGACGGGCGAAAAAACCCTCTTTTGACGGCCGTTCTTGTTCTTTGGTCGGCACGATTGGTGCTAATTCGGTCACATCTTCCAGACTATTCTGAGGCTGCGCGTCGGCGGTACCCAATACGTCATTATTATCAATTTCTTCAATATCTTGGAGAGGTTCTGCGACATTAGCAGTGATCTCTGGCTCTGGCTCTGGCTCTGGCTCTGGCTCTGGCTCTGGCTCTGGCTCTGGCTCTTTAGGAAGAGGCGACGCCTCCACCACTAAGTTGTCAACAACCGGTTGTTCATCGCTATGCTCGGTGTCTGCTTCAGTCGTCGAGATTTCAGCTTGCTGAGCGGAATACTCCTGCTCCAGTGCTGACGGCGCACTATTTTCTTGTTGAGCTTCGCCCTGAAGACTTTCATTAGTCTTGCTGCTATTTTCTGACTCTAGCGACTGAGCCTCGTCCTTAGCAGGCTGTTTTTCATCGTCTTTGCCGAAACCTAACCAGGAAAAAAAGCCACGTTTTTTTTCTTTTGCCATTGTTAGACAATACTCCTTGCTAAGGCCGTCCAGAACAATCCGCTGGAACAATAGCCACCAAAATTATTTGTATCTGTCAGTAATTAACTACTGTCATACTGCGACACTAATGAGATAATCATTTATTCTACCATTTAACCCATACTGCATCACAGTTTCGTTTCGGCGTTTACAGGGCTGACCGCAGTAAAATTCAGTAATAAATCATCGTAAGTATAAACTATGAGCAAATCGGCAGGAAAAATCGGTCAGATACGGATCATCGGGGGCCAGTGGCGCGGCCGTAAATTATCAGTCCTCGATAGCGAAGGGCTGAGACCCACAACTGACCGTGTGCGGGAAACCCTTTTTAACTGGCTAGCGCCTTGGCTACCCCAAGCAAAGTGTTTAGACTGCTATGCAGGTAGCGGCGCACTCGGTATTGAGGCAGCCTCTCGCTATGCGGCGCAAGTCACGCTCATTGAAAAAGAGGCGCATGTCGCTCGACAGCTGCAGAAGAACCTCGACGTGTTGAATGCCCCGCAGCTGACCCTACAACGTGCGGATACCTTACAGTTTCTCGCTCAATCTCGACCCGATACGCCATTTAATATCGTCTTTATCGATCCGCCGTTCCGCCGTGGGCTACTGGAGCAGACAATACAGCTGCTCGAAGTACATCAATGGCTAGCGGAAGATGCCGTGATTTATACTGAAAACGAAGTCGAACAAGGTATGCCGACAGTGCCTGCAAATTGGGTACTGCATAGAGAAAAAGTTGCAGGGCAGGTATGCTATCGTCTTTACCATCGTCAATGATGAGGGAATAGGTAATGTTGATAAACTTTGGCCGAGTAGTAATGGTATTCATCTGGGTAGTGCTATTACTTAATCTCGTGCATCCTGCCACGAAACCGTTGAAATATTTTATCGATGTCGCATTGATATTTATGGTGGTCATGCACGGCTTACAAGTCGTTTTATTAAAAGCGACGCAAAGCAGCACTGGGCCAAAGATGACGAGAAAAGAAGAGATTAAATTATTTATTTTCGGTGTCTTCGAATTACTTTCTTGGCAAAAAAAACATTTCCCCAAAAAGTAAAAAAACTAAAAGAGAGTTCTACTCTCTTTTAGTTCTTCTTTTAATTACATTTCACGGTAAGAAGCAATATAAGGCTTCGCTTTATCATAGCCCAGAATGCCGCCATAAAGATAACCGCCAATACCTGCTCCGACCGCAGAGGCCGTCAGCCCGACTAACTGGGCAATTCCGCCTATTAACCAACCACCAGCACCACCATATTTGCCACCGACTGCTGCACCGGTACCAAAACCATCAATAGCACCCAATAAAGCTCCCCAAAAGGCACCGTTAAAATCACCGTCAATCAGGCCACCCGCTCCAGAGATTTTAGTCATCTCTATTAGTGAAATTTCTTTCATATATTGAATCCTTAATAATAGTAAATGAACTTTATAAATTTATTTAATCTATGAATTAATAAACAACGGGTCTCTCGTTGCTGTGTCAACTTTATATTGAAAATATGACAATTCAATATATTAGAATCTTATTTATTCAATAATAAATTAATGTTTCGTGCTTATTATTACGTTAAATAGATATATTACATTGTTAATAATATAATTTAGAACATATCCTAGATTAGCGCTCAGACGTACAACGTATTAAAGAAGGATGTTGAAAGAGAGACTAGTTAACAAAAAACGTGATTTTTTACGGGGTATCACATTAACTGACTACGCGTAAAACATGGGCTGTGAAGGGGGTAAGATAGGCCAACTCAACGACAACATTGCTGGCCGTGGGGACCAAGTTAAGCCCCCTTTTTAACGAAAAAAACGTAAGGCATCTCCGTCGATTGCGCAGTTAGTAACGTATGTTCCATAAATTCGCAAAAACCTGGGATATCACGCTTTGTTGCGGGATCATCGGCAATTATTTTAACGATTTGGCCATCTTGCATACTACGGACCATTTTTCTCACCAGCATCACCGGCTCTGGGCATCGTAAACCACAGGTGTCCAATAATTGATCATAATTTTCGGCTTGGTTATTCATAACACGTCTCTTGGGGATAAAAACATCGCAGTGTACTCCGCCTCGACGTTACAGACAATTTCTACCGCACGAGCCGCCTAGCACAGTCATTAGCAATAGTTGCTTGCATAATCGCCGTAGATTAGTAAGATGCAGCCCATCTCGTCTGAGTCCGTACTATTTTTAACCAAATGGGTTCCCTCACCCCATTCCACTAAAAAGGCTACAAATGAACTGTTTTAGCGAAAAACAGCGTAAAAAGCTGTTATTACCCTTGGCTATTTTTCACCTTATCATCATCACCTCCAGCAATTACTTGGTTCAGCTTCCGGTGAGTGTATTTGGCTTTACCACGACATGGGGGGCATTTAGCTTTCCTTTCATCTTCCTTGCCACTGACCTCACAGTACGCATATTTGGCGCTCAATTGGCGCGGAAAATTATTCTCGCGGCAATGCTTCCTGCATTACTGCTTTCATTTATTATTTCCAGCCTCTTCTACCAGGCCTCGTGGCAAGGTTGGCAGGCAATGATAGGCCTAAATACTGTCGTGATTCGAATTGCGTTAGCAAGTTTCGTTGCCTACGTACTGGGCCAGCTATTAGACATTACTGTTTTTAATCGCTTAAGGATGGCAAAACAATGGTGGCTAGCCCCAGTTGCCGCGATGTTTTTTGGCAACCTTAGCGATACATTCGCCTTTTTTTCGATTGCATTCCTACACAGCAGCGACCCCTTTATGGCGGCTCACTGGCAAGAAATTGCGCTGGTTGACTATAGTTATAAGGTTTTGATCTGTCTTATCTTTTTTATTCCAATTTATGGTCTACTGTTAAATACCATTATTAAGCGCCTGCTTGGCGATACACGCTTTTACTCTTTAGACACGAATAAGGGATAAAACGTTAAGACGAAATGTGCAACACAATACTGTTTGCAATACCGTACTATTTCAGCTTTGATAACGACATAAATTGTAAGGAAGGGATTACTATGCGACACATTACACACTACATGGGTATCTTTTTAGTCGTACTTGGTCTTGCTGCCTGCGATCAAAAGAAAGATGATCCCCAAGCACAACACCACGACCAAAGTGCCTCGCAAAGTCAGCATCAGAATATCTCGTTACTCGACGGCAAACTGACCTTTAGCCTGCCACAAGGAATGAGTGATCAGACCGGTAAACTTGGAACCGAGTCGAACAATATGCATGTCTATGCGAACAATAATGGTCAGCAAGCGGTAATCGTGATCATCGGCGATGAAACCGCGCTAACCCTGCCACAACTTTCTCAGAAACTTCAAGACCAACAGCGGAATCGCGATCCTCAACTGCAAGTCGTTGCGGATAAATCTATCACTTTAGGCCATACACCTGGTCAACAGTTAGACAGTGTCGTTTCTACTAATAACCACAGCAATTGGTCGACGGTCGTTCTTGCTAAACTGAATAATCAGCTTGTTACCCTACAGATTTCTCTGCCTGCCGATAACCAATCTCAATCGCAAAGTATTGCCTCAGAGATCGTTCAGTCCATCGTTATTCATTAAGTCTATTCAGGCCGTTATTTCTTGTAACGGCCCATCTATTCATACTTTTCTTACTTCTCTCTTGACGAAATTTCGTATCCGTCAACCGCTAGGCCTTGGTCAAAAAACGTTCTGAATGTGACTTCACGCACAGATATACAGTATACTTAGCCGCTTATTGGTATAATTACGCTGATAATTATTGAAGAGACTTTGGTTCAAAATTTAAAAAATCTCATATAATTTTGTTACCAAGCTACACGTGCTTTTGAACGACTGCTTAGCAAATTTCCGTCACATTATAGGTAAATTTATGAAATTACGTAGGAAGCGTATTAAACCCATCGGAATTGATGACGTTACTATCATAGACGATGCTCGTTTACGTAAAGCAATCACTGCTGCTTCATTAGGAAATGCAATGGAGTGGTTCGACTTCGGGGTTTACGGTTTTGTCGCCTATGCGTTGGGTAAAATCTTTTTCCCTTCCGCTACGCCTGGCATTCAGATGATTGCTGCGTTGGCAACCTTCTCCGTTCCCTTCTTAATTCGTCCTCTGGGTGGACTCTTTTTTGGTATGCTCGGCGATAAATACGGCCGCCAAAAAATACTCTCTGTCACCATTGTGATTATGTCGATCAGTACCTTCTGTATCGGACTCATCCCTTCCTATGCTTCTATCGGTATCTGGGCGCCAATCCTGCTGCTGATTGCCAAAATGGCGCAAGGATTCTCCGTTGGGGGCGAATATACTGGAGCCTCAATCTTCGTTGCGGAATACTCCCCTGACCGTAAACGCGGTTTTATGGGTAGCTGGTTAGATTTCGGCTCAATTGTTGGCTTCGTGCTGGGTGCAGGGGTAGTTGTTCTTATTTCTACCGTTATCGGTGAAGCACGCTTTATGGAATGGGGCTGGCGTCTACCGTTCTTCTTAGCATTACCGTTAGGGATTGTCGGACTTTACCTTCGTCACGCTTTAGAAGAAACTCCTGCCTTCCAACAACACGTCGATAAGTTAGAACAAGGCGACCGCGAAGGACTTCAGAACGGTCCAAAAGTCTCTTTCAAAGACATTGCGACAAAACACTGGAAAAGCCTGCTAGCGTGTATCGGTCTAGTCATCGCGACTAACGTCACCTACTACATGTTACTGACTTACATGCCGAGCTATCTTTCACACAATCTTCATTACTCAGAAGATCACGGTGTGTTGATTATTATCGCGATTATGATTGGTATGCTGTTTATCCAACCCGTCATGGGAATGCTCAGTGACCGGTTCGGACGCCGTCCATTTGTCATCGTCGGCAGTATTGCTCTGTTCTTCACAGCAATTCCAGCCTTTATGTTAATCACCAGTAATGTACTCGGTTTGATTTTTGCTGGGCTACTGATTTTGGCCGTAGTGTTAAACTGTTTCACTGGGGTCATGGCATCATCCTTACCGGCGATGTTCCCGACGAATATCCGTTATAGCGCATTAGCCAGCGCATTTAACATTTCCATTCTGATCGCTGGTCTAACACCGACCATCATCGCATGGCTGGTTGAAGCCTCGAACAATCTGTTCATGCCTGCTTATTATCTGATGGTCGTTGCAATTATCGGTCTTATCACGGGTATCTTCATGAAAGAGACCGCTAATAAACCGCTGATTGGCGCAACCCCTGCGGCATCTGATTTAGATGAAGCACGTGAAATTTTACAAGAGCACCACGATAATATCGGTCAAAAAATTGACGATATTGATGAAGAGATCCAAAGACTGGAGCAAAAGCGTAGTCGTTTGGTTGATCAACATCCAGATATTAAAGAGTAAGTGATAAGCCCCCGAAAGGGGGCTTTTTGGCACACAAAGCTATGTCCTCCCCTCCTTAAAGGCGTAAGCTTTTACTTTCCACAATCTGTACGAGAGTGTCCATGTCTGAATTTATTCTCCCCAATCGCCCAAGAAGGCTCCGCAAAACTGCATCGATGCGTGAACTCTTCAAAGAACAATCACTAAGCCTGAATGACCTAATCCTTCCTATTTTTGTCGAGGAAGGCGCAGAGGACTATCAACCCATAAATGCTATGCCTGGCGTGATGCGTATTCCTGAAAAACGTCTTGCGTTCGAAATTGAACGTATTGCCAAAGCGGGGATTCGGTCGGTGATGACATTCGGAATTTCTCATCATCTTGATGAGACCGGTAGTGATGCCTGGGCGGAGAATGGACTCGTCTCAAGAATGTCTCGTATCTGTAAAGAGACAGTACCGGAGATGATTGTGATGTCTGACACATGCTTCTGCGAATATACCTCACACGGACACTGCGGGATTTTATGCGCTAATGGCGAAGTCCATAACGACCAAACCTTAGTGAATCTAGGTAAGCAGGCGGTTGCCGCCGCACGGGCTGGTGCTGATTTTATCGCGCCTTCCGCCGCAATGGATGGTCAGGTTAAAGCCATTCGTCAGGCTCTGGATCACGCTGGATTCCATAACACGCCAATCATGGCTTATTCCACGAAATTTGCCTCAGCGTTTTATGGTCCTTTCCGCGAAGCAGCAGGAACGGCCTTAAAAGGCGACCGCAAAACTTATCAAATGAACCCGATGAACCGCCGTGAGGCCATCCGTGAGTCATTGCTTGATGAAGCCGAAGGAGCTGATGTGCTGATGGTTAAGCCTGCAGGTGCCTATCTGGATATTATTCGCGATATCCGCGAGCGTAGCGACCTGCCACTGGCTGCCTATCAAGTGAGTGGTGAATACGCGATGATTAAATTCGCCGCTCAAGCGGGTGCGATTGATGAAACAAATGTCGTGTTGGAGAGCCTAGGGGCAATTAAGCGAGCCGGTGCGGATACCATCCTCTCTTACTTTGCTTTAGATCTTGCTGAGCAGAAGATCCTGACCGCCTAATGATCTCTAAACCGCCCGTTGAGGGCGGTTTTCGGGGCCGTATTACTCTTTACTGTCTGCTTCGTAATACTGCACACCAATCTGGATACGCTCGCGACCGGTCGCCACACGGTGACGGTTAGTATCGCGCAGGGAATAGATGCATCCGCAATACTCTTGCTGGTAAAAGCGCTCGCGTTTACTGATATCGATCATCCGCTTAGAACCGCCGCCTTTGCGCCAGTTAAACTCCCAATACATCATATCGGGGTACTTCGAAGCCGCTCTTACGCCGCAGTCATTGATTTGTTCCATGTTTTTCCAGCGAGAGATACCTAAACACGAGGTGATCACCGGAAAACCATTTTCGTGTGCATAGAGAGCCGTACGCTCAAAACGCATATCGAAACACATCGTACAACGTTCACCGCGCTCAGGTTCCCACTCCATGCCTTTTGCTCGTTCGAACCAGTTATCTCGATCATAGTCGGCATCAATAAAAGGGATGCCAAATTTCTCTGCGAAACGAATATTCTCTTCTTTACGTAACTCGTACTCTTTAAGAGGATGGATATTCGGGTTATAGAAAAAAATGGTGTATTCAATTCCCGAGGCTAACATTGCCTCCATCACTTCACCTGAACAAGGCGCACAACAAGAGTGAAGCAGAACCTTATTATGTCCCCCAGGCAAGGGTATCGGTTTACGCTCTAAAGAGTCAGACATACTCATATTCCAAATAAATCTCATAACAAAACACGCCGCGTCAGCTAAGCGTAGACAGGTATCACCTCTTCGGGTGATGCGATAGGCTATTTTCTAAATAACAACCTATCGTTTAAATCCTTACATAGAATAACCCGGTTTCTTAATCAGGTATTCTTCTTGGGCCATAATTTCGGGCTCATAGACCGTTTCACGCCAGGCGTCCGGTGTGACATGCTGCAGAGAAACGCTCACTGATTCTGTTTTTGAGGCGAAACGTCTAACGATGACATCTGTAATCTCGTCTGCCAGCGCTTGTTTTTCCTCATCGGTCAATTCACGAGGAAAGCTTTTAATGTCTACATGCGGCATATCTTCTCCTAATCGGTCTGTTTTTATTAGTACTCATTACCCATCACGCGATCACGATAGCTTTCCCAATCAAATCTTACCCATAAGCTATTACCCAGTCGCATGCGGTCCATAACCCGCTCGCCTAATAACGCGTTCATACCTTCATGGTTTAGATTGGAAAGCATACCAGTGGGGCGTTTGGACGAAGAGCGACGGTCAACGATTTGATTGATAATAACCTTCTCGTAACGGGATTCCGTTTGCATACCAATTTCATCGATGACCAGGAGATCGACGGTGCTCAAGTCGTGAAGTAAGCGCTCCTCGGTCATCGAGCTACCACCACTGAATGTTCCCTTCATGGTCGACATCACGTCAGCCACGGTCATAATTAACACGCTCTTACCCTGTAAGATTAGGCTATTACCAATTGCTGCCGCAAGATGGTTCTTACCGGTCCCTGGGCGACCGGAAAAGACAAAGCTTGCGATACTTTGCCCAAATTGGTCGGCATATTCCCGCGCCGCTAGCAACGCTTTTCGCTGCCCTTCGCTTTCTACTCGATAATTATCGAATGAACAGTTCAGATGCAGTTCTCTAATCCCAGATCGGCCCATAATACGTTGCATTTTCATCGCCCGGTTCTCACGTACGATTGCTTCAGAACGTAGGCGGCCCTGCTCTTGGTTCCAAGCAAGAAGCTCTTTACCCTCAGTAAACTTTGGGGTAATACCATCGGGCATAAACTTCTTGAGCCTGGTAAATAAATTTTCGGGTGTCTTCATTATTCACCTCTAAAACCACTGGGAATCTGGTAATCAGGCTCGGCGACTTGCGTGATATCGCGTTTAGATGTCACGTGCGGAGCGCCGCGGCTAACTTGTAAATGACGCGCTAATTTCTGTTGCCATTGTACTTGATGGAAAATACGCCCTTCTGCCTGCCAGTAGGCAATAAACGCGGTAAGTTCTTCTACCGTAACCGGTTCATGCAGGGCGATACCCCATAGCGCAGCCTGGCGCAAAAAATCGCTATCAGGTTGCCATCCCGAATATAACGCGAATTTACCTGTAGGGGCCTTAACCACTGTTGCAGGTTCATCAAAAAAGTCAGCGTCGAGCGCAATAGCATTTTGATTTTGTAATTGTGCTTCAGCCATTAATAACTGATGGAGACGAGCTGGCGATAAGCCATAGAAAATAGGCTGGTTATTATCGAACACGGCTACCGTTTGCTGATCGGCATGCTCAATAGCCGTAGCCGGAGCTTGGCAAAACTGTTCTAATCCTATGATTGAAGAAGATAAAATCTTTACCGACATGTGATAACTCGAACCTCAGTATTTTTGTATGCCAACTTCGTACAGAGCACAAGCGCTGCTTAACCGCTATAGTGTATCAACTTTGCTACGAGTGATCGCGCAAAGCTGTGCTTTTCATGCTGATGAATAAATAAACAGGAGTAATCTATGGGTAAAACTCGTTGTGGTTGGGTCACCAATGACCCTGATTACCTCGCTTACCATGATCACGAATGGGGAGTCCCGTGTTTTGATCGGCAACGTCTTTTTGAAATGCTCTGTTTAGAGGGACAGCAAGCGGGGCTATCATGGATTACCGTGTTAAAAAAACGTGAAGCCTATCGGCGGGCGTTCTTCCAGTTCGAACCGGAGAAGGTGGCTCAGATAAGTTCAGAGACAATGAATAAACTGCTGCAATCACCGGAATTGATTCGCAATAAATTAAAAATTCGCTCAATCATTAATAATGCACAGGCATTATTGGCGATGGAGGCGGCGGGCGAAGATTTCGTTGACCTTATTTGGCAGAGCGTTGAGCACCAGCCAATCGTGCAGTCGTATGAGGATTATCGCTTGGCGCCTGTCAGTAGCCCGCAGGCAATCACTTTATATAAGGCATTGAAAAAAAGAGGATTTAAATTTATAGGCCCCGTTATTTGTCATGCTTATATGCAAGCTTGTGGACTTATTATTGATCATCAAGTGAACTGTTTTAAATATTCAGAGACAAATAATAGCCTCTAACAAGACGTAATTTAGGGCGCAATATTGCTTAAGCCTTGGTATATTTAATAAATAATTATAATGCATTGGGAGATTTGATGAGCACCAAGTCAACAAGAGCAACAATCAGTGATGTTGCTAAAGCGGCTAAAACTGGTAAAACGAGCGTATCGCGCTACCTTAATGGTGAGCATCAATTGCTTTCAGATGATTTAAAAAATCGCATTAAGCAAGCCATTAGCGACTTGAATTACAGCCCGAGTCAAATGGCGAGAAGCCTGAAACATGGTCGTACCAAATTAATTGGGCTATTGATCGCTGATATTACCAATCCCTATTCCATCGAGGTAATGGGTGGTGTTGAGACCGCTTGTCGCGATAACGGTTTTACTTTGCTGATGTGTAATACCAATAATAAGCCTCATCTTGAGCAACATTACTTACAGCTTCTAAGCAGTTATCAAGTTGAAGGTATTATTGTCAATACCGCCAATATGCAAGAAACTGCATTCGACTGTATTCAACATGCCTCAATCCCGCTTACATTGATTGACCGAAAAGTCAGTAACTATGATTACGATGTCGTCGGTTTAGACAATTTCCAAGGGTCGGTTGATATTACTGAACATTTGATCGATAACCACTATCGTTCATTGTTGTTTATTAGCGAACCCATCGCACAGGTTAATACCCGTAAAGAGCGTTTAGAGGGATATCTTAATACTGTCTCTCAACATCAAAACCTCACCGCGGAACACGCTGAAGTTGCCTTAGATAATCCTGAGTTATTACAGAAGACGATATCTGAATTTGTTACCCGTCACGCGGGACAATCCTCAGCGATCATTACTGCAAATGGCGCTCTAATGTTACTGGTAACTAAAGTCTTACATGCCATGAAATTGGTCTGGGGTAACGATATTGGCCTCGCGAGCTTCGACGAAATGAACTGGTCGTCGATTGCAGGCTGCGGGATCACCACACTACAACAACCGACCCATCAGATTGGCTACAGTGCATTTCAGAATATTTTGACTAGACTTAAGCATTCAGAAAATCCTGCGCAGGAAACTCGCTTTGAAGGCAGACTGATCGTTCGCCCATCAAGTCACGCGTTACCCAGCAAAGAATAAATATTAAGAATGTGCGCACTGTAATGTTTTTCTCTCCCCCCTATGGAACCGATACCATTTATTCTGTAGCGTTGTAAGTCTTGAGAGGTGGTGATGGAACGAAAAATTATTGTTGTAACCGCGGCCTTCGGTGCCGACGTTGTCTATCAAGCGGGTGGGCAGCGCTACTTTATTCCGATCATCGCTCAGTCGGGTGCTGATGGCGTAGAAATACGCCGAGAGCTTCTGTCGTCAGCCGTCGACGATGAACTGATTGACCTCAAGTCACTGATTGAAGAACAAGGACTCTTTTCTTACTACTCTGTCCCTGAATCGCTTTTTACCGCACCGGGTACGATTAATCCACGGCTCGAACACTTTCAGCACGAAGCCGCCTTACTTAACGCACGAGCGATTAAGTTTGCCTTGGGCGCGGGGGCAGGGAGTTGTGCGATTGAACATTTGGCAGAGCAGCTTGCTGGCTGTCGTATTCCATTACTGATTGAAAATGATCAAACTGCGACCGGAAAGATTCAACCAATGTTGGATTATTTCAATCACCATCACCCGCTGCCAACCGTACAAGGTATGACGTTCGATATGGCTAATTGGTTGTGGGTCGACGAGTCACCGAATAATGCGGCTAAGCAGCTTGCACCGTACGTCACCTACTGCCATATCAAAGCAGCGGTGAAAACCGATGCCTGTTGGCAGGCTATCAGTTTAGATCACTCACAAGGCGAATGGCGTTCACTCCTCAGCATGATGCCCGAAGGGGTACCTTTAGGGATCGAGTTTCCATTGGAAGGTGGTGATATCGCCGAACGTGTCCACTATTACGTAGGGCTACTTCGTGCTGCATGAAGTGCTTTATTTCTAAATATCGTTAAGAGAGGTTCGAATGAAACCCACTATTATCCAATTTATGCCACTCCCCGATGATTTGGTCAATAAACTCACGGACCACTTTGAGGTGGTAGAGGTGGATAACCTTGATCAAGAGACGGTCAATCAGCATGCTGAGGCATTCAGTAAGGCTGAAGGGTTAATCGGGTCTGGGGGTAAAGTCAATGAGGCATTACTTGCTCAGATGCCAGCATTAAAAGTGTGTTCTACTGTCTCTGCAGGTTATGACTCCTATGATGTCGGGGCCTTAACCCATCATAAGGCTATCCTGACCAATACTCCTGGCGCACTGACGGAAACTGTCGCCGATGCCATGATGGCACTTGTGCTTTGCGCAGCGAGAAATATCCCTGCGATGGATCAGTGGGTAAAAACTGGTGGGTGGGATGCCGCACCGGAAAAGTTACCTCTCGCTATTGATGTTCACCATAAGAAGATGGGGATCATCGGTATGGGCCGTATCGGGTTAGCGTTGGCGAAGCGCGCACATCACGGCTTTGGTATGGATATTATTTACAATGCCCGCAAGCCACATAAGAACGCAGAGCAAGAAGTTAACGCCCAGTATGCCAGCGTTGAGCAACTTCTCGCTGAAGCTGATTTCGTCTGTGTCGTATTGCCACTGACTGATGAGACTCATCATTTGATTAGTCATGCGCAATTTGACCAAATGAAAGAAAGCGCGATTCTAGTGAACGCCGGAAGAGGACCCGTCGTCGATGAGGAAGCCCTTATTGCCGCGCTGAAAGCGAAGAAAATTTATGGTGCTGGCTTAGATGTGTTTGAAAAAGAGCCCCTAGTAGGCAGTTCCGAGTTAACGAAACTGCCCAATGTTGTCACCTTACCTCATATCGGCTCGGCAACTCACGAAACGCGCTATGCGATGAAGCGTGATGGCGTTGAAAACCTGATTTTAGGGCTACAAGGGAAATTGACAGAAAATATTATCAACCCTGAAGCCTTGAAGGCATAATTTCCTGTTTACTGGGCATCGTAATGATGCCCCTCTTCAGCCATCTACTCAGGGGATGACTATGTCGATAAAAGATGTTGGGTTAGCCTTGCTCGTCATTCTTATTTGGGGAATAAACTTTGTTGTGATCAAGATAGGCCTGCATAATTTTTCCCCCTTTTTACTTGCTGGACTCCGCTTTACTTTTGTTGCATTTCCCGCCTGTTTACTGGTTTCTAGACCGAAAGTCCCGCTACATCTGATCATCGCTTACGGGCTAACGATCAGTTTCCTACAATTTGCCCTACTGTTCTTAGCCTTAAATCTTGGTATGCCAGCCGGCTTAGCGTCACTACTATTACAGTCTCAAGCCTTCTTTACCCTTTTCTTCGGCGCGCTCTGCTTAGGCGAGAAAATTCACTCTCACCATATCGTTGGGTTACTGATAGCAATAGTAGGTATGGTCTGTTTAGCACACAGCAGTATTCATCCCGATCAAACTTCAGGGATGTCATTATTCACGTTATTACTAACTTTAGGGGCAGCCTTAAGTTGGGGTATTGGTAACATCGTGAGTAAGGTCATTTTAAGGCGTTATCCTGTCGAGCCGTTAAAGTTGGTCGTATGGAGTGCTTTTGTACCTATTCTTCCTTTCTTTCTGTGTGCCCTATTTATTGATGGTAAAGAAACACTCTGGCATAGCCTCGTAAATATTAACTTATTTAATGTAATGACTATCTTCTATCTGGCGATTCTGTGTACGGTCGTTGCCTATGCGATTTGGGGGGGATTACTCAGCAAATACCCCACTACTACTGTGGCCCCCTTGACCCTGCTCGTGCCTGTTGTTGGGATGGTTGCCGCCACCCTAGTGTTGGGCGAAACCTTGATTGGCTGGCAAGTCTTATCGGTTATGTTGATTATTGCAGGCCTTATCGTGAATAGCTTTGCGCCAAAGATAGTCAGTTATCTACGCCTGAGTCATCGCTAGCCATAGAGTGGATAGTCTTTTTTCACTCAGGAATTCAGTATTCCTAATTGATCGATTATTAGCCGTTATAGGTCACGCTTTTTTTCTCAAATGAAAGGAATTAGAAAGGAATATTTTAGAATTTGTCATACACTGAAGACATACTGCCTAAGCAGCAACAATAGAGATCGTTATTGGATGTTGCTTAACTTGCTTCACCATGGATGGATCGAGGAGTTACACATGCTCAGACGTAAAGCTCTACCTAAATTTGTTATGATTTCGAGCTGCCTAGTCAGCCTGACAGCCTGCTCTAGTATTATGTCGCACACAGGAGATAATCGTGGCTACTACCTTGGCACACAAGCTAATAACGAAATTATTGGCAGTCACGAAACGACATGGGGCATAAAATCTTTAGCCGTGCTGGATTACCCTTTCTCAGCCATCACCGATACGCTGATCTTACCTTGGGACTATTACCGCAACAGCCGCAGTGAACCTTCTTCGCTGAGAGAACGTGTCGCGGCCAGTGAAAAGCTAAACCATACCGACGAAGCGCTTGCCCAAGCTAACACCAATATAATTCAGTAGTTTTCACCACATAGATCTGTCTAAAGCCCCCAACATCGCGCATAAAGGCTATTTTATCGCCTTTCGGTGACCATACTACCGCCTCGGCACAGGGTGCGGTCGACGTCCTGTCGGTAAGCGGTATGGTCGTGCCCAAATGGATATCATAAATAACAACTTGATTATCTAGGACAAAGGTCAATCCTTTACCTAAAGGATGCCAAGTAAAGGCGGATTGCACATCATGGCGACCGGTGGTTAATTGCTGCGGTTCACCACCATTAGGCGAAATCACCCAAAGCTGAATCACATCGTTTATATCTGCCATCAAAAAGGCGATCATACTGCCATCCGGCGAGCTTCTTAGCCAATGTCGCGGTTGTAAGGCAACACCTCTCCCTTCACTGAAAGTGAGTCTACGCTGTTTAATTCCAGCCGGTGGTGCGGGTAAACGGTATTCAGTACCCTCAATGGGATAATCGCCAGCACGTTGATAGGCGCTAAAATCTTCTGGAAGGTCGACAATAAAAATTTCTGGGACGCTGTGTCCTGCAGTAGAAAGGGTTTCACCAATAAAAGCCAATGCCCAGCGCTGCCGCTGCCCTGAGTGTTTGATATAACCGCTATCGCCAATCCAACCTTCCTCGAAGGCCCGTGATATTTGATCACTACCTGGCTGTGGTATACCCGTTGTTTGACTGACGACTACGCAGAAATAGGCACCGTCGTGCTCTCGAGGTACCTTATTTAATACGGTTACAGGATGGTGTGGCAGAGCGATAGCCACATTGCGCTGATCTTCTTCAATCGCACGTTGACGCATCACGTGGTCATTATAGGTGAAACTAATCCTATCACCTTCCCGGCTGAACATATGCACGTGGCTGCCCCCACGTAACGCCCCAAGGGTAAAAGGCGGGGTGATATCACAAGCGTCTAACGTTTCAACGCCCCCTGAGGAGAGAATGGCCCCACGCCGGTGATGAACATCATATTGCCATTCATCATCAGGGGATTCCGGACCATGGATACAAACAAAGCGGTCATTGATTTGCGGATGTGCGGTAATCACTCCTACATGCGCTCCCTGCGATGCCCGATAGATTTCAGTGACCTCCCCCGTTTCTACCTGAATTTTTTCAACACTCTTGCTGGTAAAAAGATGCTGGGCAGGGCGCAGATCGTAAACGAGGCTTTGACCGTCAGCACTCCAAACTTGTGCATTGGTAAGTTGATGATGTTGTAGGCGAGTCGTGACTTGTACTTCATCCATATCGGTTTCCTAGGGCATCGACGCAACATCGCACTATGCCGTAATCATCGCACAGCGTCTAGGCAAAAAAAAAGCTGCCTTTCGGCAGCCATTCAGGGAATAAAACGCTCTTATTATAATGACTTATTAGACAACTTGCTCACAGTGCTAATTTTTGGTCACTTCAGTATTATCTGTAATGACTGAGTAAGTTAATAATAACCCTAGTTACTATTTTACGATTACCCAAAAATGCGGTTTTTGTCACTATTTTGTCCGCTCTGTAATCGCCCTATAGCGCCCACTGTTGGATCGCTTTGGCAACGCCATCCTCACGATTAGAGGCAGTATGGTAAGCGGCCTGCTCTTTGACTGCATCAATAGCATTGCCCATTGCCACCCCATAGCCGGCCCACGCTAACATGGTTAGGTCGTTTTCATGATCACCCACCGCTAAGACTTCTTCAGCATTGATCCCAAGCTGTTCGGCAAGGTGGCGCACGCTATTGCCTTTACTGACTCGCTTATCCAGGATCTCAAGATAGTGGTTAGCACTCTTCACTAACGTATAACGATCATGCAGACCAGTAGGCAGCTGGCTGATCGCTTTATCTAATTGTTCTGGCTCGTCCACCATCATCAGTTTTGGGAAACGGAGCGCAGCGTCCATCGAGTCGACACTACGATAACGTAATGGGATCCCTGTAATCTCGGATTCATGCACCGTATAACGGCTAATATCTTGGTTAGGCGTATAGAGATGTTGTTTATCCAACGCTTGAAAGTGGACTTGTAGCTGCTGAGATAATTGCTCGAAGTAGTGATAATCTTCTATCCCTAACGTTGTCTCTAGGATAGGGTGTCCATCTTCCGCGCGCTGGACCAAGCCGCCATTGTAACTTATACAATATTGCCCAGGAACGTTAAGCCCTAACTCAGCAACGTACTTTTGCATCCCTATGTAAGGACGTCCTGAGGCAAGCACGACAAGTATTCCTTTTGCTTTAGCCTGCTCGATAGCTGACTTTACCGCTGCCGTGATTTCATGCTGCGGATTGAGTAACGTGCCATCCATATCTAGTGCAATCATTTTTACTGCCATGTTTACCCCTCTGCATAAATAAAAAAACACCGCTGCAATGTGCTGGCGGTGTTTTCAGAGTAGCTCAGTTATTCCGTTCCGACTACCGTTAAAGCATGCTCACGCACGTTAACCTTAAATATCGATATTGGCCGCTTTTAAGGCGTTATCTTCAATAAAGGCACGGCGAGGTTCCACGGCATCACCCATTAATGTAGTGAATAATTGGTCCGCCGCGATAGCATCTTTGATGGTCACGCGTAACATACGACGGCTTTCAGGATCCATGGTAGTTTCCCATAACTGCTCTGGGTTCATCTCACCCAACCCTTTATAGCGCTGAATGGAAAGCCCACGACGGGATTCTTTGATCAACCAGTCAACCGCTTGAGTAAAGGTCGCGACGGGTTGGCGACGTTCACCGCGCTCCACGTAAGCATCTTCTTCAAGTAAGCCATTAAGCGCTTGGCCGAGTTGTGAAAGTTTACGGTACTCGGGTCCCTCAATAAAGTCACGGTCCAGAGTGTAATCTGTGTCAACACCATGCGTGCGAACACGAATGATCGGCTCGTGGATATTCAGCTCACGATTCTCACGAAGAATCGCTGAATAGGTGCTACCGCTCACTTCGTTGTCGGTCAAATAAGTGACTAAACCATCCACCCAATTCTGAGTGTGCGTGCTATCGGAAAGCTCAACCAGCGCAGGGTTATAGACCAAGCTGTTTAATAGTGCGCTCGGATAATGGCGTTCCATTCGCTTGATCATTTTGCCTGTGCTAATAAATGACGCCACAAGTTGTTCCAGAGCTTCACCCTGTAGGGCAGGTGCGCCGGTGGTCGTGTATAAGGCAGCGCCATCCAAGGCGATAGCAATGTTGTATTGGTCCATTGCATCACCGTCTTTGATATATTGCTCTTGCTTACCTTTTTTCACTTTAAATAAAGGCGGTTGAGCAATATAGACGTGACCGCGTTCAATCAGCTCAGGCATTTGACGATAGAAGAAGGTCAGCAGCAGCGTACGAATATGTGATCCATCGACGTCCGCATCGGTCATGATGATGATGCTATGGTAACGTAACTTATCTGGATTATATTCGTCGCGACCAATACCACAGCCTAATGCAGTGATAAGCGTTGCGACTTCTTGCGAAGAGAGCATTTTATCGAAACGCGCTTTCTCAACGTTAAGGATTTTACCTTTCAACGGAAGAATCGCTTGGTTTTTACGGTTACGCCCTTGCTTCGCCGATCCCCCCGCAGAGTCACCCTCCACTAGGTAGATTTCAGAATGCGCAGGATCTCTTTCTTGGCAATCAGCCAATTTGCCAGGAAGCCCGGCGAGATCTAATGCACCTTTCCGACGGGTCATTTCGCGTGCACGACGAGCGGCTTCACGCGCCCGAGCTGCATCGATAATTTTACCCACGACGATCTTTGCATCACCTGGATTTTCGAGTAGATATTCCGCCAGCAACTCGTTCATTTGCTGTTCAACGGCAGACTTCACTTCTGAAGAGACCAATTTGTCTTTAGTTTGCGAGGAGAACTTCGGATCCGGAACCTTCACTGATACGACCGCAATTAATCCTTCACGCGCATCGTCACCTGTCGCACTGACTTTCGCCTTTTTGCTGTACCCTTCTTTGTCCATGTACGCGTTAAGTGTACGCGTCATCGCCGCACGGAATCCGGCTAGGTGAGTCCCGCCATCGCGTTGTGGGATGTTGTTGGTAAAGCAGTAAATATTCTCTTGGAATCCATCATTCCATTGCAGAGAAACTTCAACACCGATACCGTCTTTTTCAGTTGAGAAATAGAAAACATTAGGATGGATAGGTGTCTTATTTTTATTCAAGTACTCAACGAATGCTTTAATACCGCCTTCATAGTGGTAATGATCAGATTTATCATCACGCTTATCTTCAAGACGAATGGAAACACCGGAGTTTAGAAATGAAAGCTCACGTAAGCGCTTAGCCAAAATCTCGTATTCGAAAGTCGTGACATTGGTAAAAGTTTCGTAGCTTGGCCAAAATCTTACCTGCGTACCCGTCGAATCCGTTTCACCGATAACGGTCAACGGCCCTTGTGGTACACCATGCACGTAGGTTTGTTGGTGAACTTTATTATCGCGGCGGATCGTTAGCTCTAATTTCGCGGATAAGGCATTTACCACTGAAACGCCTACGCCATGTAACCCCCCTGAGACTTTATAGGAGTTATCATCAAATTTTCCGCCCGCATGCAGGACTGTCATGATGACTTCGGCAGCGGAGACACCTTCCTCTGGGTGGATCCCCGTTGGAATTCCCCGTCCATCATCTTGTACGGAGACAGAGTTGTCAGCATGAATGGTGACTGTAATTTCACTACAGTGACCCGCGAGGGCTTCGTCGATGGCGTTATCCACAACCTCGAATACCATGTGATGCAACCCAGTACCATCATCGGTATCACCAATATACATGCCTGGGCGTTTACGTACCGCATCAAGTCCTTTTAGAACTTTAATACTTGAGGAGTCATAAGAATTCGACATCAACGTTTCTCACTCATTTTTCTGAAGATTGAACGGTTATTTTACCCTTTTCTACGCTGAACATCTTGCCCTTTTCGTCATTCATGTCGATAACATGATCAAAATTAATTGCGCTAACGAAAACTTGTGCTTGTGTGGCTTTTAAACGCTCGGCTAAGAGGTGCCGACGTGAGTCATCAAGCTCAGAGGCAAAATCATCGATTAGGTAAATACAACGGCGACCACTTTGTTGGGTAAGGAATTCGCCTTGGGCCAACCGCAGTGCACACATAAGTAATTTTAACTGACCTCGAGACAACAAATCTTCGACAGGTGTTGCATGCGCACGGATCCGAAAATCCGCTTTATGCGGCCCTGATGAGGTATAGGTCAACCCTCGGTCACGTTCGAACTGGCGTTCGAGTAGTTCTGCATAATCGCTCTCTTTATCCCACCCACGCAGGTAGGAAAATTGCAGAGCAAATTCGGGTAAAAACTGCTGACAGGTTTTCTGAATTTCAAGGGCAATTTGCTGGCTATATTCAGCACGCCAAGCGCTAATCTGCTCGGCTAAGGGAACCATCAGTTGATCCCAAGGGCGTAATTGTTGGTAACGACTCACTTGCCTTAACGCGGCATTACGCTGTTTGATCAATCGCCGATAATCATTCCAGGCGGTAAAAAATCCTGGATAGCGATGAAAGCAGCCCCAATCAATGTAAGCCCGTCGAAATTTAGGCCCCCCAGTCAGTAAGGTGAAGCCTTCTGGGGTGATGAGCTGCATCGGAAGTAACTGTGCAAGATCGGCAACGCGATGACCGTCTGTCCCATCGATTCTTACCTTGGTCGTGCCTGCGCGATCTTTACTTAATCCCAAGGTTTGCTGGTATTGATCGCCCGCTAGTCGACAGTGTAAGACGAATTCGGGCATATCATGACGAATAACTCTCGCGGTCTGCACGCTACGAAATGCACGACCATGACCGAGGGTATAGATAGCCTCTAAAACACTGGTTTTACCGCTACCGTTTTCGCCTATCAAATAATTAAACCCCGCGGCCGGGGCGAGCTCCGCTTGGTCGATATTGCGGAAGTCTTTTATCATTAATCGATTAATAGACATAAGGGTAACCGGTGATTAGCAAGTCTATCTTGCTCAGCACCCTCTAGAGCCGCATTGGCATAACAACGTAGGCTGCATGGGGACTCGCAACATCTTCGATCTGGACACTGGATACAGAATCGGTCAACAGCAGACGGACGTTTTCGCATTTGAGCGCGTTTAACACGTCTAACACGTAACTGACGTTGAAGCCGATTTCCAGATCACTGCCCTGGTAGTCGACATCTAAAATCTCTTCGGCTTCTTCCTGCTCAGGATTGTTCGCGGTAATGCGCAGTTGGTTCTGCGTAATAAACAGCCGTACTCCACGGAATTTCTCGTTGGAAAGGATAGCCGCGCGCGCAAAGGCTTGTTTAAGCACATCGCAGCCTGATTGTAATGTCTTATCAGGATTTTTCGGAAGCACGCGACGGTAATCAGGGAAACGACCATCGACTAACTTGGAGGTGAAAATATAGTCGCCAACATGCGCGCGAATATTATTACTGCCAATCTGGACCTGTAATGGCGTTTCGCTACCATCGAGTAACCGCACCAGTTCGGTCACGCCTTTACGAGGAACGATGACTGAATGGTGGGGTAAGGATTGTCCCACTGACATGGCACAGACGGCGAGTCGGTGACCGTCGGTTGATACGGTACGAAGTTCTTCACCTTCGGTTTCAAACAGCATACCGTTCAAGTAGTAGCGCACATCCTGATGAGCCATCGAGAACTGTGTAGCATCAATCAAGCGTTTTAGCGTGGCATGCGGTAAGGTGAACTCCACATCACTTTGCCAATCATCGAGATTAGGAAAGTCTCCCGCTGGTAAAGTAGAAAGCGAGAAGCGGCTTCGTCCAGAACGCACTAAAATACGGTCACCATCTAGAGTGACATGTATCTCGGCCCCTTCCGGCAGCCCACGACAAATATCGAGAAACTTGCGGGCAGGCACAGTCGTTGCACCGACTTCATGCGCTTGGGTTAATGCAACGCGAGCAATCATCTCCATTTCGAGATCGGTGCCGGTCAGAGATAAGCAGTTCTCTGTCACTTGCAGTAAAATATTCCCTAAAATAGGCAGAGTAGGTCTTCCACCTAGAGGGCTGCTGACTTGCTGTAATGGTTTGAGCAGATGCTCACGTTCTACAATAAATTTCATAGCATCAAGAGGATAATGTTCTGATTAAATTAGAAAAGTCTTCTTTGATATCATGACTTTCTTCACGTAACTGTTCGATCTTACGACAAGCATGTAATACCGTCGTATGATCGCGCCCACCAAAAGCGTCCCCGATTTCAGGTAAGCTGTGGTTAGTTAATTCTTTTGCCATCGCCATCGCCATTTGACGAGGTCTTGCGACTGAGCGCGATCGACGCTTAGACAGCAAATCGGCAACTTTAATTTTATAGTATTCAGCCACTGTTTTCTGAATATTATCGATCGTGACTAACTTTTCTTGTAGCGCTAATAAATCGCGTAATGCTTCTCGGACAAAGTCGATGGTAATCGCCCGACCGGTAAAGTTTGCATTAGCAATCACACGGTTTAATGCCCCTTCCAACTCACGCACATTTGAACGTAGACGTTTTGCAATAAAGAAAGCGACTTCACCCGGAAGGCGAATATTATTCTCATCCGCTTTTTTCATTAAGATAGCCACACGGGTTTCAAGTTCTGGCGGTTCAATCGCAACCGTTAATCCCCAACCAAACCGCGATTTTAAGCGATCTTCAACACCATTAATCTCTTTAGGATAACGATCTGAGGTTAAAATAATTTGCTGATTACCCTCTAACAATGCATTAAAGGTATGAAAAAACTCTTCTTGAGAGCGCTCTTTATTGGCAAAAAATTGAATGTCATCGATTAATAATGCATCAACCGAACGATAGTAACGTTTGAACTCTTCAATCGCATTATTCTGAAGCGCTTTCACCATATCTTGTACAAACCGCTCGGAATGCATGTAGACCACTTTAGCGTTCGGCTTATGGGCCATAATACCGTTGCCTACCGCATGTAATAAGTGCGTTTTACCTAAACCTGTTCCTCCGTAAAGAAACAAAGGGTTATAAGCGCCGCCGGGATTATCCGCGACTTGACGCGCAGCAGCGCGAGCGAGTTGGTTTGATTTACCTTCAACGAAGTTGTCAAAGTTATGACGATTATTCACGTTCGAGCGGTACGCCACGTCGACAGGAGCGGGCACACTGTCCCAGCTGGGGCGGCGGTTATCATTATTCACTACTGGCTGTGCCGCCACTGTTGCCGCCGGTATTTTCTCGACCGCTGGCACGGTAGTCACCGTTTGAGCACTGGCCGGTTTAGCGCCGACTTCGAAACGTAACTGTGGGACATTGGCCCCACAAAATTCATTGAGCAGAGCATTAATATTATTGATGTACTTATCGCGAACCCAATCTAAAACAAAACGGTTGGGTGCATACAGAGCCAAAATGTTGTCGCTTAACTCAGCTTGAAGAGGTCTGATCCACATACTGAATTCAGTGGCAGGAAGCTCATCCTGCAGACGGGTAAGGCACTGTTGCCAAAGCGTAAGTGACACGGCGGACTCCACTCATACAAAAAGTAAGACAAGAAATGGCGCTAAGATATTGATAAATATGTTTTATATATATAAGCGTAGATACGTCAGCAGCGATGTTTTCCCCGAATAACGCCGTGTACACGACAAGGGATCGCTTGCGGAACCGTGGATCATAACGCAAAGTGAGCCAGAGATCTTGCTTTTCTACACCGATTTTACCCATTTTATCCACAGGCTTTTCCAATAGTTGTGTTCTCTATGGCAAAAATAAGCTTAAGCTATCGATCAGCTTTCTAGCGAGGATCCAGAACGATCCTTGCGCTTTAGCGTGAAGCAAGTATAATCTTGCCGATTCTATTTTAGGGGTGTTACGTTTTTCCTGACGTAAAAAGCTTCTCTTATAGAGAATAGGCGTATGATAATCAGCGAAGTAAATTGACTCCGGGCTGTACAATTATTACAATCCCGCCTCTTTGATAAAATATACCGAGGCGTTGGTCGTTTTACTGGCCTTATAACGCATCACCAAGTGAACATTTTCAAGTTTAGGTAGAAATCGCCATGAAACGCACTTTTCAACCATCTGTACTGAAGCGTAACCGTTCTCACGGCTTCCGTGCTCGTATGGCTACTAAAAATGGTCGTCAGGTTCTAGCACGTCGTCGTGCTAAAGGCCGTGCTCGTCTGACCGTTTCTAAGTAATAAAGCTAGCCCTAGTGGTTAAGCTCGCATTTCCTAGGGAGTTACGTTTGTTAACTCCCGCTCATTTCACTTTCGTCTTCCAGCAACCACAACGGGCTGGCATGCCGCAAATCACCATTCTCGGCCGCCAAAATTCGCTGGGGCATCCCCGCATCGGTCTCACTGTCGCCAAAAAACATGTCAAACGTGCACATGAACGTAACCGAATTAAACGCTTAACTCGGGAAAGTTTTCGTCTGCGTCAACATGAATTGCCCGCGATGGATTTTGTGATCGTAGCAAAAAAAGGGATCGCGGAGCTGGATAATCAGTCATTTACGGAAGTGTTGGAGAAATTATGGCGTCGTCATTGTCGCCTAGCACGCGGCTCCTGATTGCTTTAATACGTGTTTATCAACGGTTAATAAGTCCGCTCCTTGGGCCACATTGCCGTTTTACTCCCAGTTGTTCTCATTACGGCATTGAAGCATTACGGCGTTTTGGCGTAGCAAAGGGGAGTTGGTTAACGATTAAACGCGTATTAAAATGCCATCCTTTACATCCGGGTGGTGAAGACCCTGTGCCGCCGAAAAACACTGAAACCAGAGAAAACTAACGATGGATTCGCAACGCAATCTTTTTTTCATCGCTTTTCTGTTCGTCTCCTTTATGGTCTGGCAAACATGGCATACGGATCACAATCCGCAGCCTCAAGCACAGCAGACTACACAGAATACGAACACGCCTGCGGGTGATGCCGCAAATCAGGCTAACACTAGTGGACAAGGTAAAACGATTACCGTTACCACCGATGTATTATCTCTACAGATTAATACTCGTGGTGGGGACATTGAACAAGCCAAACTGCTGGCGTACCCTGATAAGTTAGGCTCCACAACTCCGTTCCAATTACTTGAAACTGCTCCTGACTTTGTTTATCAAGCCCAAAGTGGATTGATTGGACAAAACGCACCGGATAGTAATGCGACACGTCCTCTGTTCAACGCGACGCAAGATAGCTATACGTTAGCGGACGGTCAGTCTGAACTGCGTGTACCGATGACTTGGACAGCAGCCGATGGCGTTGTCTATACCAAGACATTTGTATTCAAGCGTGGCGGATATGCGGTGAATGTTGATTATAACGTGAATAACGTGACTCAACAGCCTCTGTCGTTAGCAATGTTTGGGCAATTAAAGCAAACCATCACTCTGCCTAAAGCACGTGATACCGGTAGCAGTAACTTCGCTTTACATACTTTCCGTGGTGCAGCATATTCCACAAATGATGAGAAGTATGAAAAATATAAGTTCGATACAATTGCTGAAGATAAGAACCTGAACACCACCACCAGCAATGGTTGGGTGGCAATGTTACAGCAATACTTCGCTACTGCATGGATCCCTCATACTGCCGGGAATAATACTTTCTACACCACGAAGTTAAGCGATAACTTAGCCGCTGTGGGGTACAAATCAACTCCTGTTACCGTTGCGGCGGGTCAGCAACAAGACTTAAAAGCAACGCTGTGGGTAGGTCCTGAAATTCAAGACCAAATGGCTGCTGCCGCACCACACTTAGACTTGACCGTTGATTACGGCTGGTTATGGTTTATCTCTCAACCGCTATTTAAGCTGCTGAAATTCCTGCATAGCTTTATTGGCAACTGGGGCTTCTCCATTATCGTCATTACGTTCATCGTTCGCGGTATCATGTATCCATTGACGAAAGCACAGTACACGTCAATGGCTAAGATGCGTATGCTGCAGCCTAAAATCCAAGCGATGCGTGAGCGTCACGGTGAAGATAAGCAACGTGTTAGCCAAGAAATGATGGCGCTGTATAAAGCAGAGAAAGTTAACCCGCTGGGTGGATGTCTTCCTCTGTTAATCCAGATGCCAATCTTCTTAGCACTTTACTATATGCTGATGGGATCGATTGAATTACGTCATGCTCCTTTTGCATTATGGATTCACGACTTAAGTGCACAGGACCCGTACTATATTCTGCCAATCTTAATGGGTGTGACGATGTTCTTCATTCAGAAGATGTCTCCAACAACCGTTACGGATCCAATGCAGCAGAAGATTATGACATTTATGCCTGTCATCTTTACCGTCTTCTTCTTATGGTTCCCATCAGGTCTGGTGCTGTACTACATCGTCAGCAACCTCGTGACGATCCTGCAACAACAGCTGATTTATCGTGGATTAGAAAAGCGTGGATTACATAGCCGTAAGAAAAAAGGCTAATCCCGTAATACGCTAAATCGCGTTATACTTAGGCGGTCATTATGACCGCCTTTTTTTATGCTAGAGAGAATAACATGAGCCACAACGATACGATCGTCGCCCAAGCAACCCCTCCCGGCCGTGGCGGTGTTGGGATATTGAGAATATCAGGCCCAGCAGCCGCCGACGTTGCTCAGGCTTTATTAGGGAAATTGCCTAAACCTCGCACCGCAGAGTACCTTGCATTCAACGATGCCGACGGGGCCGTGCTCGATCAAGGCATCGCTCTATGGTTTCCAAATCCACACTCCTTTACGGGCGAGGATGTACTGGAACTTCAAGGCCATGGCGGACCGGTTATTCTCGACCTATTGCTTAAACGTATCTTGGCAACCAATACCGTACGTATTGCTAAACCGGGGGAGTTCTCAGAGCGCGCATTCCTTAACGATAAGCTCGACTTAGCGCAAGCCGAGGCTATTGCTGACTTGATCGATGCCAGTTCAGAGCAAGCCGCCCGCTCCGCCGTGAATTCTTTACAAGGCGCGTTTTCCGCGCGCGTTAACCACCTTGTGGAAGCACTCACTCATCTTCGTATTTATGTTGAAGCAGCGATTGATTTTCCTGATGAAGAGATCGATTTTCTCTCTGACGGTAAAATAGAGGCACAGCTCAACACCGTGATGAGTGACTTAAATGCGGTCCGCCAAGAGGCTCGCCAAGGCAGTTTATTACGCGAAGGTATGAAGGTCGTTATTGCCGGTCGTCCGAATGCGGGTAAATCAAGTTTACTCAATGCCCTTGCCGGTAGAGAGGCCGCTATCGTTACCGATATCGCGGGAACCACCCGTGACGTCTTACGCGAACATATCCACATCGATGGGATGCCATTACACATTATTGATACCGCGGGGTTACGCGAGGCGAGTGATGAAGTCGAGCGTATTGGTATCGAGCGGGCCTGGCAGGAGATAGACCAAGCTGACTGCGTCTTATTTATGGTGGATAGCACGACTACTGAAGCCACCGATGCGGCTGCGATCTGGCCTGATTTTATCGCTCGCCTGCCTACGTCTATCCCCGTGATTGTCGTCAGAAATAAAGCGGATATTACCGGAGAGACCGCTGGACTTTCTGAAGAGAACGGTAACCTTCTTATTCGCCTTTCCGCTCGCGAAGGGTCAGGGATTGATGCCTTACGCGATCATCTGAAACAAAGCATGGGCTTTGCTGGAAATACTGAAGGGGGCTTTATTGCAAGACGCCGACACCTTGAGGCTTTAGAGTTAGCAGGTACTCACCTACAACAAGGAAAAGCACAACTCGTGGATGCGCGTGCAGGGGAGCTCTTAGCAGAAGAACTGCGAGTGGCGCAAAGTGCGTTAAGCGAGATTACCGGTGAATTTACATCCGATGATCTACTTGGCAGGATTTTTTCCAGTTTCTGTATCGGTAAATAGTCATAAATGGGCACAGTGATGCTGTGCCCACCCTATCAATGTGTCTTCGTCTCTTGGCTAACACCCATCAATACGCCCGCGTTCAGTAATCCACCGACTGATTGCGCAAGGTCTGCAGGGATAGCAACGACTTTACTATTATCGCTTGCGGCCAAGGTCGATAATGATGTGACATAGTTATTGGCTAATTGGAAGGTCATCGCTTTCTCGCCACCTGTTTCCGCTAGGGCTTGTGAAAGCTGTGACGTTGCTTTACGTTGCCCTTCCGCTAAGGTTTCCAGCGCCTCGGCTTCTCTTCTCGACGACTCTAATTTCGCTTCCGCTTCTAAGATCATCGCTTGCTTCTTACCTTCAGCTTCACGGATAGCGGCATTTTTATTACCTTCAGCGCGAGTTTCAGTTGCTTTACGTTCACGTTCTGCCGCCGCTTGCTGCTCCATCGACTTACGCATTGACTCAGAAGGGGTAATATCTTGAATATCGACAGCCTTAAGGATTAGCCCCCAGTCGCTCATCTGCTCTTCCATATTCGCGCGCAACGTAACCGCTAATTGGTCACGATTAGATAAGGTGTCATCAAGATTCATCCCCCCTACCGCATTACGTATAGTCGTCATCACTAAATTCTGCACGGCTGCACTGTAGCTATCGACACCATAAGCCGCCTTTGCCGGATCGGCGATACGGATAAAACAAATAGCGTTTACTCCTACGGTGGCATTGTCGCGAGTAATCCCTTCAATACCCTTTACTTCGAACATCTGGTCTTTTGCTGACATCCGGTAGGCTACCGCATCAATAAAGGGGATAAGGATATTCAGGCCAGGATTCAACGTCGTATGATATTTCCCTAGACGCTCGACAATCCATTGGTCAGCTTGAGGCACTATTCGTACACATTTTAAAAAGGTCACTATAACCAGTACAACAAGTAGAATAGCGACGATAATTCCCGGGGTGATGATCATTTGATTCCCTCTTTTAATGATGAACTGGCTTGTACTTCGACGATATCGTTTTCAGTTATTGCAATGGCAGTCACACGGGTTTGCCTTGCTAGCGAATGATCACTACAACACATCCACTCCTGCTTACCTTGAATTGGACGGCTAAGGAGTAAGGTACCGACTTTTCCCGGTTCGAGGGCCTCAGCCAGGATACCTTCACTACCCACTATTGCGCTTTCAATATGTACGATAGGTTTGCTTCTGATCCATTTCACCCAGATAAAGGCACAAACCAGTGAAGAGAGTGCCCAAATTAAGAGTTGCATGACCACGGAAAGATGAGGAAAAAAGTAGGAGGCAATTGCTGGAACCAATGCAGCAATTGCCATCCACAGTCCAAAGAAGGTCACGGTACAAAATTCGATTATCGCAAAAATTGCGGCAACACCGAGCCATATCCAATAGAAGCCCATCGACAATTCCTTATAAATGATGATTCTTCGAATCATACCTTTTATTCAGATAGACAGGCCAACATCCATACAAACTTTACATTCAATCGCGTTAAGTTTGTGGGGTTAGATCAATGATGCGATCGGCAGTGGCGATCGTCGACGGGCGATGCGCAATAAAGATCCTTGTTATATTTAATGATCGAATTGCAGCATTTACCGCAGATTCGTTCTCTAGATCCAAATGACTGGTCGCTTCATCTAAAAAGAGGATGGCAGGTCTGCGATAGAGTGCACGAGCAATCAGTAGACGTTGTTTTTGCCCCCCCGATAGGCTGCCACCGAGCTCACTGACCAAGGTTTCATAGCCCATCGGCATGCTAATAATTTCCTCATGCAAATTGGCTAGGTTCGCACATTCAATGATACGTTCACGATCATTGTCTTCGCCGAATCCCATAATATTTTCAGCGATAGATCCCGCAAATAATTTATCCTCTTGAAGTACACAAGCAATCACGTCTCGAAAGTTATTTAGCCCCACTTGAGTAATATCGAGTCCATTAAAACGAATAGTGCCACTGTCCGGTGTCAGTAAGCCGCACATTAACTTCATCAACGTGGTCTTCCCTACTCCAGACGGCCCAACAATGGCAACGCTTTCTCCGCGCTCAATATTGAAGGAACAATGCGAAAGGACCGGTAGCGTTAATTTATCGTATTGATAACTGATATTTTCCACATCAAATCTCGCCGCCTCGTTGTGCTGACATAACCGTTTTGCACTCAGTTGAGATTCCGGCTCTTGGTAAACAATATCCGCCACCCTTTCGTTATGCAGGCTGAGCATCCTGAGCTCGAGTACCATATCGACAATGGCCGATGCACGTTCAGAGAATTGTCCGCGGTAAGCATTAAACGCAACAAACATCCCTAAGGTCATGTGGCCATCGATAACCATCGATGCACCTAGCCAAAGTATCAGTACTTGATCCAACGTACTGATAAGCGAGTTAACTCCCCCAAAGAGCATATCTAAACGCGTCATACGAATCACGGCATTGGTCGTTTCGATATTGAGGTTAAGCCAATAGCGTGACCGCGTTTTATTTAATCCTAAGACCTTCAGTGTGGCGATGCCATACAAGGTTTCCATAAAATGCGAACTGGCACGCGCATCTTTGACGATCTGCTCTTCTTGGGCCTGTCGATAGCGGTGATAGGTCGCTAAACGTAAGATGACATAAAGGAGAGTGAAGGCCAATACGACGAAATATAACCATCCGCCATACATAAACATCATTATCGAAACACTAATCACCATTAGGAGATCAATAGTGCCCGAGATAATGCTCGACGTCAGCGTTTCACGTATGGTGGCGAGCGATCCAAACCGAGATTGAATATCGCCCAGTTTACGTTTTTCAAAGTAACTCAATGGCAAACGTAATAAATGATCCATCAGGCCGGTTTTCCATTGCACATCGATGAGCGACTGCATCACTAACGACGTCCAACTTCGTAGCATACTGATAAAAGTGCGGAATAAGATAAAGCTTACTAAGCCTAGACAGATCAGCGTCAAAAGATCTCGGTCTCTCGCGATAATCACGTGGTCCATCACCAACTGGGTTCCAATTGGGATCGCTATATTTACGGCTTCCACTAAGATCGTTAATGCAAAGATTTTAGCGAGCACACCAGGTAGACCTGAAATATTCTTCAGTAAGCTCAAAAAACTGATGCGCGAACGTGCTTTGATAGGTTTAAATTCACTATCAGGCCAGAGCTCTAACGCAATCCCGGTAAAATGCTGCGACATCTCCTGTAAGCTCACCACTCGCCGCCCAAATGCCGGGTCGTGAATCGTAAATTTATTCCTACCCGCTTTCACCAGTACCACAAAATGGCTCATATCCCAATGCAGTAGACAAGGCCGTCTAAGCTGCCTGATTTCGTCTAAATCCAGAGATAATGCCCGTGTTTGTAGATTTAACTGACTGCCTATATGCACCAGTGTTGCTAAGGTCGCCCCCTGTGTAGAGAGGCCAAACTTTTGACGTAAATTGAGTAAATCAATATTCATCCCAAAATAACGACAAACCATAACGATACAGGCAAGCCCACATTCAGCAGCCTCGGTCTGAAGAACTTGCGGCACTTTTCTAAAAAAACTGAACTGGAGCTGCTGACATACTCGACTAAAAAGGTGACGGACCTCATCCATTAACCGGCCCTCCTAGACTACGTTTGATATCGTAATAAGGTGAAAGAATCCATTGATAAAGCGGACGCTTCTCAAGAAATAACGTCACTTCTGCCGACATACCATTACCTATAGGTAGACTTCGATCATCGAAATGAAGGACTTGATCACTCAATGCAACAACCGTCTTGTAGTAGGCTTCCTTCGGCTGTTGCGCAGTCACTGGAGAGCTGCCTTTATAGCTCAGCATTTCACTTTCGGTCGCTGGGACACGTGATAAAGAGATAATTTCACCCGAAAACTGACCAAATTTTTCGTAAGGATAAGCATCGTAGCGAATATTCACTTTATCGCCGGGGCGCACAAACGGCACACTGTGGTTCGGTAACCACAACATCAATTGATAATGCTGTTTCTCGCCCGGTAAAATTTGCACTAAGCTATCACCCAAGCTGAACATTTGTCCCTCTGTGAAGGCTAAGTTTTCAATCTTCCCCGTTACAGGCGAAGTGATAATTAACTGATCGTTCGCGTCTACCTCTGCGAGCATCCGATTGAACTCACTGAGTTTAAGTTCATATTCCGAGATACGATTATCAAAATCTGCCGACGTGCTGTTTATTTCACTTTCTAGATTAATAATCTGCAAATTTTCTTGGATTAGCTGACTATTCATATTTTGCCAAGACGACTGTTGCTGATAAAAGAGATAGCGTTGATTATAAGATTGTTCTTTACTGATTAAGCCTCTCTTCAAATATTCATCATAGTTCTTCATGCTCTCCTTCATTTCATTAAGTCCATGTAAGGAGTTTCCAACAAGTTGCTTAGTGTTGTCATAAGATTGCTTATACTCAATCAGTTGTTGAGTTAATTTTTCGATATTATTTTTTTTATTTTCGTTTAATTTTTTAATTATATCTTTTGTAAGCGAAATCTGTTGATGAATACTTAGCTTAGAATTTTCACTTAAATTCCCGGATTGTGTATCTCGGCTAATATCCAGTGCGTAAATCGGGACACCTTTTTTTACGGTTTCGCCAATCTCGACATAACTCTTAGCAATGATACCTTGCTGTGGTGCCAGGATAGTGACTGTTTGTTGTTGTGAAAAAATTTCACCTCTGACATTAACTCGTCTAGTGTATTCGCCTTTGATTAATGCGACGAAAGTAATTGTGATAAAAGTGATAGTACAGGTGACCACTACCCAGAGCGGTATTCCTTTTAACAGCAATGCTTTACCAAGCCAATGATAGCGCTGGTGATAAAGTGCTTCCTTTCTGAATAGCTCATTATCTTTCATATAATTTTTTGATGTAGTGCCGAATGGCGATAGGGTGTATCATAAAAAAAGCAAAGAGATTTTTTAAAATCCCTTTGCTTTCTAATTAAATTACATTACTTTCTGAAAACAAGTTTGAAAAAGGATGTTACTGTACCAATTGCAGAGTCAATAACCAAACCCGCATTTTTTGCCATGTTGCCAGCATTCGCTTTAGCATTTTTCCAGCCAACTAATTGAGCGACGCTACCAAAGACAGTTCCTACGGTTCCGAAGGCGTTAGCGAATGCACCTGCTCCAGAAACACTTTCCATTTGTACGCTATTTAATTCTTTCACAAGACCTTCCTTAATAAGATTAATTTCTAATTATTTATCAACAATAGATTATTGATTATGTTGACAGCGGTAAGGTTAACGAGTGTTACTATGGCTTACAATGATATATTTTCACAAGAAAGGTAAAAATCCGTTTATTGGGAAAATAAATACTAGGGAATATATCGCTAGCCTCATTTTATTTTCCTTGAGGTTAAGAAACAATTGCGTTTGTCGAGTTTAAAAAAAAACCAGTATCAGTTATTAACCGATACTGGTTCCAATATTTAGGATTTTTTTAATTGATATTATTGGTTAGGAATTGATCTAACTTATCACCATCAAGATGGCGGACGTCTTGACCTTTGACAAAGTAGAAGATTATCTCACAAATATTTTGGCAGCGGTCACCTATGCGTTCAATCGAACGAGCGCAAAATAGCGCAGTTAAGACACTGGGTATCGTTCGGGGATCTTCCATCATGTAGGTCATTAACTGACGGATGATCCCTTCGTACTCTTGGTCTAACTTCTTATCCGCACGGTAAATCTCAATCGCCGCCTCTAGGTCCATCCGGGCGAATGCATCCAGTACCTCATGCAGCATTTCAACAGAGTGCTGCCCAAAGGACTCAAGACTAATCAATAGCGGTTGATGTTGTTGGCTAAATTTCTCCAATGCTGTACGACTAATTTTTTCTGCTACATCACCAATACGTTCAAGTTCAGATATCGTTTTAGTAATAGCCATCACTAACCGTAAATCACTGGCTGTAGGCTGTCTTTTCGCAATGATTTTGACACAATGTTCATCGATCTCCACTTCCATACGATTCACTTTTTGGTCATCGGCAATGACTCTGCGCGCTAACTCGCTATCCATATTGTGTAATGCGGTAATCGCATCCGTTAGCTGCTGTTCGACCAACCCACCCATAATCATAACTTGAGTACGGATATGCTCAAGTTCGGCATTGAATTGGGCCGAAATATGCTTATTAAGATTTAAAGTATCCATATCACTCTCCACACACTGAAATAGATTAATTAAGGTTTATGCTCTCTGTATCAGCCATAGCGCCCAGTAATGTAATCTTCAGTTTGTTTTTTAGCCGGTGTCGTAAACAGCGTGTCTGTATCACTAAACTCAACCAACTCACCCAAATACATAAAGGCAGTATGGTCAGAGCAACGTGCTGCTTGCTGCATGTTATGCGTGACAATCACCAAGGTGTAATCTTGTTTTAACTCAGTGATCAGTTCTTCAATCCTACCGGTTGAGATAGGATCCAATGCCGAACAAGGCTCATCAAGTAGCAGGATTTCAGGCCGAATGGCAATGCCTCTGGCAATACACAGACGTTGTTGCTGGCCGCCCGAGAGACTGTAACCGCTCTGGTGGAGTTTATCTTTAGTCTCTGTCCATAACGCGGCTTTAGTTAATGCCCACTGCACACGTTCGTCCATCTCGGCACGAGAAAGCTTCTCAAATAAACGTACGCCGAATGCGATGTTATCGTAAATCGACATAGGAAAGGGTGTCGGTTTCTGGAAAACCATACCGATTTTCGCTCGCAATAACGCAATATCTTGTGATGATTGTAAGATATTTTCGCCATCCAGTAAGATTTCCCCCTCTGCTCGCTGCTCGGGATAAAGCTGGAACATTTTGTTGAAGGTTCTTAAAAGCGTCGATTTGCCACATCCTGATGGACCGATAAAGGAGGTCACCTTATTACGAGCAATTTCTAAATTAATATTTTTCAGTGCATGAAATTTTCCGTAGTAAAAGTTTAAATCACGCACTTCTATTTTACTTGCGGCTGGGTTTACTTTCGCCATCGTCATCATTATCTCTCTTTCTCTTATCACTTACGCTTGACGAAAATCATGCGCGCTAAAATATTGAGGACGAGTACACATAAGGTAATCACCAATACCCCCGCCCAAGCCAAGCTTTGCCACTGTGCAAAAGGACTCATGGCAAATTTAAAAATAGTCACCGGTAAGTTCGCCAATGGCTGGCTCATATCGGTACTCCAGAACTGATTCGATAGTGCGGTGAAAAGCAGCGGAGCTGTTTCCCCAGCAATACGAGCTATCGCCAGTAATACACCGGTCATAATCCCGGAAAGTGAAGCTTTTAAGGTGATGGAAAGAATCATCCGCCACTTTGGTGTACCTAATGCGTAAGCGGCTTCACGTAAACTATCGGGCACCAGTTTGATCATATTTTCTGTCGTACGAATCACGATCGGGATTTGTAATAGCGCTAATGCAAAGACACCTGCCCAACCGGAGAAGTGCTGCATACGACTCACCACAAGGGTGTAAACGAATAATCCGATCACTATCGATGGAGCCGAGAGTAAAATATCGTTAATAAAGCGAATGACTTCCGCCAACCAACTCTTACGACCGTATTCCGCAAGATAAATACCCGCGAGGATCCCTAAAGGTGTCCCTAACACCGTTGACCACAGAATGAGTAGACCACTCCCCGCCAAGGCGTTCGCTAAGCCTCCCCCATCGGTGTTTGGCGGCGGTGTATCTTGGGTAAATAGATCCCAGGATAAGCCATCAATACCTTTACTGACGGTGGTCCATAAAATCCATAGCAACCAGAACAAGCCAAATGCCATGGTTAAGAGTGATAAGGTTAAGGCAATATAGTTTTTTACCCGGCGTCTTGTCTGACACTTAGTACGCTCGGTGATTTCTTGAGCGGTATAACTTGGTAAGTAATCACTCATCCGCGTGCCCCTTCTTTTTTAGCAAGACGCATAACCATAAGACGCGAGATCGCTAATACAATAAAGGTAATAACGAAAAGAATTAAGCCAAGCTCCATTAAGGCTGAAATATGTAAGCCCGATCCTGCTTCGGCAAATTCGTTCGCTAAAGCTGAGGTAATACTATTGCCTGGCATGTAGAGCGAGGCACTATCGAGCTGATAGGTGTTACCAATAATAAAGGTAACGGCCATTGTCTCACCCAATGCGCGGCCAAGGCCTAACATCACGCCACCGATAACTCCATTTTTGGTGAAAGGTAACACGATGCGCCAAATGACTTCCCAAGTTGTACAGCCGATGCCATAAGCGGACTCTTTCATCATGACCGGCGTCTGTTCAAATACGTCACGCATCACGGAAGCAATGTAAGGAATGATCATTACGGCCAAAATAATTCCTGCGGCCAATATCCCAATACCAAATGCCGGACCGGAGAATAAACTCCCCAAAATCGGTACACTGGATAATAAGTCGCCAACCGGTGTTTGAAAATATTCGGCAAATAGCGGTGCAAATACAAATAACCCCCACATCCCATAGACAATACTGGGTATTGCCGCTAAGAGCTCAATGGCTGTACCAAGTGGACGTCTTAACCAAGCTGGTGAGAGTTCAGTCAGAAATAATGCAATCCCAAAACTGACCGGAACCGCAATCAGCAATGCTATCGCTGAAGTGACCAATGTGCCGTAGATAGGCACCAGTGCGCCGAATTGTTCGTTCGGTGCATCCCATGTTTTGGTCCCTAAGAACGAGAAACCAAACTGATGGATACTCGGCCATGATGAAATCATCAGGGAAACAATTATGCCACCTAGCATAAGGAGGACAATTAAGGCGACGACTTTTACCAAAAGGCTGAAGATCACATCGCCGTATTTGCTGGGTGCCTTAAAGGACGACCGATGTTGTACCATAACATTCTCGAGTAGATAGATGACAGGGCAGCAAGCTGCCCTGAAAATAAATAAGTGACGCGCGGCGAGAATTAAGGATAAATTGCTTTACCTTCCTCAGTCGTAATAGTCTTTTTCCATGCATCACGGACAAGTGTCACGACCGATGCAGGGAGTGCTGCGTAATCTAGGCTATTAGCGGTTTTCGCACCCTGTTGATAACCATAATCGAAAAACTGTAAAACAGCTTTAGCTTTATCCACATTAGTCGGTTTTTTGTAGACGAGAACATAGGTGGTTGACGAGATTGGCCAAGCATTATCACCCGCTTGGTAGGTCAGGTCTTGTGCAAAGCTCTGCTGCCAATTTGCCCCTTTTGCAGCATCGCTGAACGATTGCTCATTCGGCGCAATGGCTTTTCCTGAGGCATCAACCAATTTGGTATAGGTAAGGTTATTTTGTTTGGCGTAGGCACATTCAACATAACCAATCGAGCCTGGCAGACGCTGTACAAAGGCTGCTACGCCATCGTTACCCTTACCGCCTAGACCAACCGGCCAATTAACCGTGTTTCCTTTACCAATTTTACTATTCCATTCTTGGTTAACTTTCGCCAAGTAGCTGGTGAATACAAAAGAGGTTCCTGAGCCATCGGCACGGCGAACAACATTAATATTCGTTGCCGGTAGGGTTAAGCCAGGGTTTAAAGCTACGATGGCAGGGTCATTCCAGCGAGTGATTTTCCCTAAATAGATATCACCTGTTGTTTTGCCATCCAAAATCAGTTGCCCAGATTTAATACCCGGTAAGTTTACGGCAAGGACGACGCCACCAATAACGGTAGGAAATTGGAACAGACCATTTTTTTCTAAGTCAGCTGCGCTCATTGGCGCATCAGACGCACCAAAGTCAACGGTCTTAGCGATGATTTGTTTTACCCCGCCTGATGAGCCGATCCCTTGATAGTTCACTTTACTCCCATTGGCTTTATAGTAATCTGCTGCCCAACGAGAATATACCGGTGCAGGGAAAGTACCACCAGCGCCAGTAAGATCAGTTGCGGCGAAGGCCGAAACGGTAGTCATTGCTAAGGTAACTGCTGTGAGGTGAGTCGCCATCTTACGCTTGAATTTCATACTCTCTCCAAAAGACCGATTCAATTACAACCAAAGGTGTGTTCCCGTTAAATTAGGTCAATTCAATGACACGCAGATGTCAGTTTTATGACAGAAATATGACAACGAAGGTTATTGGTAAGAGTGTAGGCGTAGGCAAGATACAGCCGCTAGCGAAGATAGTGAGGATAAAAAAAACCCCTCATGACTGAGGGGGAAGACAGGGATGGTGTCTATGGCAAGGAAAAAGGTATGACATACTACTGGTACTACCTTACAGTCAACACGGCATGCTCACTGTAATTCTTTGATATCGCATAATTTATCTATACGATATTCATAATTCTGCTGGACTTGCTTTTTCTGGCTTGACGTTAATAATCCGTAGATTTGATTACGTACATGGGCCATTTCAACTTGGAACTTAACTTGCTCGTCTGCAATTTTTTGCGCTTGATTGCGAACAGCTGTCTCATCAAAATCAGGGGACAATGTTAATTTCTGCATCGCCTTCAAATCGCCGATATCCGTAGTGGAGTGGCGAAAACGAAATTGATCGGTCAGGTCCCGCATTCTTTGACGCTGCGACTCACTCAGTTCGATACCATCGAACATATGTGATTGGATACGTTGTGTCAGGCTATCATTTGTTGTGCAAGGCTGGTCAATCTGATCTTTACGTGCCGTTTCGACGTTTTGGGCGTACCCCGTAGAAACCATAAATAAAGAGGATATCGCGAGAGCACAAAGATGACGCATTTCACTGTTCCTCGTAGCAGTTGTTGTTTGAAGCATTGGGGGGTAGTCTAAGCGAGTTGCTGCAAACATCCGTCAGGGGGTGTAAAACTAAGTAAAGTGATAAACACGTTACCATGGAACAAGGTATTTTTGCTGCCGAAGAGGAAAGATCATGAATAAAATTTTACTCGTTGATGATGACCGTGAACTAACTTCACTGTTAAAAGAATTACTAGAAATGGAAGGTTTTGATGTAACCGTCGCGGGTGATGGCGAGCAAGCGTTATCCTTGATGGACAGCAGCATCGACCTATTACTTTTAGATGTCATGATGCCTAAGAAAAATGGTCTTGATACATTAAAAGAACTCCGCCAACAACATCAAACGCCAGTCATTATGCTGACAGCGAGAGGGAGCGAGCTGGACCGCGTGCTTGGATTAGAACTTGGTGCCGATGATTACCTGCCGAAACCTTTTAATGACCGTGAATTAGTTGCGCGGATCCGTGCCATATTACGTCGTTCAAATTGGAGCGAGCAGCAACAAGTTCAAGAAAGTAATTCCCCTACCCTCAAGGTCGATGAATTACGTCTGAATCCTGGACGCCAAGAGGCCAGTTTCGATAATGAATCTCTGGAACTGACGGGAACCGAATTCACTTTACTCTATCTATTAGCTCAACATCTCGGTCAAGTTGTCTCTCGCGAGCACCTTAGCCAAGAGGTACTGGGTAAACGCTTGACGCCTTTTGACCGCGCGATCGATATGCATATCTCTAATCTACGCAGAAAGCTTCCTGAACGTCGTGATGGGCATCCTTGGTTTAAAACCCTTCGTGGCCGTGGCTACCTAATGGTCTCTGCAACATGATTGCCAGTCTGACTACCCGTATCTTTGCGATTTTCTGGTTAACCTTGGCGCTCGTGCTGATGCTTGTCCTCATGGTGCCTAAGCTCGACTCACGGCAAATCACCTCTCTACTCCCAAGCGAATATCGCGAGGGAGCAATGGTTGAGCAACATATTGAAGCCGAGCTACGACAAGATCCTCCCAATGACCTGATGTGGTGGCGACGTCTCTATCGAGCAATCGATAAATGGGCCCCACCGGGTCAGCACCTCTTACTTGTTACCTCTGAGGGACGGGTTATCGGTGCACGCCATAATGAAATGCAAATTATTCGGAATTTTATCGGGCAGTCAGACAACGCCGATCACCCTCAAAAGAAAAAATATGGTCGACAAGAGATGGCTGGCCCATTCTCTATTGAGGATGGGGAAGATAATTATCAATTGTACATGATCCGTCCAGCCAGTAGTTCACAGCTCGACTTCGTGAACCTACTGTTTGACCGCCCTTGGTTACTCCTTCTCGTCACCATGTTAATCAGTACGCCCTTATTGCTGTGGCTGGCATGGAGCCTCGCCAAACCTGCACGTAAGCTCAAATATGCTGCCGATGAAGTGGCCAGCGGCAACCTGCGCCAGCATCCTGAGCTGGAATCCGGTCCCCAAGAGTTCTTAGCGGCGGGGGCCAGCTTCAATCAGATGGTCAGTGCGCTTGAACGTCTTATCAAAGGGCAGCATCGCTTACTGTCTGATATTAGCCATGAATTGCGTACTCCTCTCACTCGTTTACAACTCTCGACGGCATTGTTACGTCGCCGTGCTGGCGAAAGTAAAGAATTGGAGCGTATTGAAACTGAGGCGCAGCGCTTAGACGGAATGATTAACGATCTGCTCGACCTTTCACGCACTCAGCATAAAAATGCTTTAATTAGTGAAGTGTTAAGAGCCAACCAATTATGGAAAGATGTTATTGACGATGCACGCTTCGAAGCGGAGCAAATGGGTAAGAAAATGGACATCCCTTATCCACCTGGCGCTTGGCCTCTGTATGGTAATCCACACGCTTTAGAAAGTGCGGTCGAAAATATTATCCGTAATGCCCTGCGTTATTCTCACTCAGCCATCAGTATCAGCTTCTCTGTGGATAGAACGGGCTTAACCTTACATGTTGATGATGATGGCCCTGGGGTCGACCCACACGATCGTGAACAAATCTTCCGTCCTTTCTATCGAACGGATGAAGCGCGTGACCGTGCCTCCGGCGGAACGGGACTCGGCTTAGCGATTGTCGACACGGTTATTCAACAGCATCACGGGCATGTCAAAGCTGAAGATAGCCCACTCGGCGGCTTACGGTTAACTATCTGGCTTCCGTTATACTCAGCGAAACAATAATTTGCTATGCTGCGGCTCTCGAAAAGGGAGCCGCCATGATTAATATCGTTTTATTCGAACCAGAAATTCCACCCAATACCGGGAATATTATTCGCCTCTGTGCAAATACAGGATTTTCCCTGCATATTATCGAACCTTTAGGTTTTACTTGGGACGATAAACGCCTGCGCCGTGCGGGACTGGATTATCACGAATTTACTGCCGTAAAAAAACATGCTAATTACGAGGCTTTTCTCGCGACTGAACAGCCCGAAAGACTCTTTGCACTGACGACTAAAGGCACCCCTGCCCACAGTGCAGTGAGCTGGCAGGCCGGTGACTACCTGATGTTTGGCCCGGAAAGCCGTGGTCTACCGGCAACAATACTCGACAGCTTGCCGCCCCAGCAAAAGATCCGTATACCTATGGTAGAGAATAGCCGCAGTATGAATCTTTCAAACTCAGTCGCGGTGGTGGTGTTCGAAGCTTGGCGTCAATTGGGCTATGCTGGCGCACTGTTACGAGAATAAACGCAGCGTTATATCCCATCACCGTATTCAAACCCCATTGCCCCAGTGAAATGTTGATCCATTTCCATTGAGGGCCTTTGGCTGGTCGGACGGCCTACAATTCTTGCAGGAATTCCGGCCACGGTGGTATGGGGTGGGACAGCCATCAATACGACCGATCCGGCCCCAATTTTTGCCCCTTCACCAATCTCAATATTGCCTAACACTTTCGCGCCAGCGCCAATCATTACTCCCTCGCGGATTTTGGGATGACGATCGCCGGAAGTTTTGCCGGTCCCGCCCAGCGTAACAGACTGCAATATAGAGACATCGTCACTGACGACCGCCGTTTCGCCAATCACGATACCGGTTGCATGATCGAGCATTATGCCACAGCCAATTTTTGCCGCCGGGTGGATATCGACGCCAAAAGAAACAGAAATTTCGTTCTGTAGATAGACGGCAAGTGAACGCCGGCCTTCGCGCCATAACCAATGACCAATACGGTAAGCTTGCAGCGCATGGAAGCCTTTAAGATAGAGTAAAGGGGTCGAATATTTATCCACTGCGGGGTCACGCTGACTCACCGCCATAATATCGCGAACCGCAGACATGATCATACCGGGATCTTGGTGATAAGCTTCTTCTACTATGTCGCGAATCGCAATGGCGGGCATATTGGCATTCGCCAACTTATTCGCCAACATGTAGCTTAAAGCACTGCCTAAGTTGTCGTGCTTTAGTAGCGTGGCGTGGAAAAAGCTGGCAAGCATGGGTTCGCCGGATGCCAGCTCACGTGCTTCAGCGAGAATCGCTTCCCAAATTTGCTCAAGCTCTTCCGAAGACATGACATGCTCCTGATAAAAAACGCCCAAACGGGCGTAATAATTAAATAAAGTAAGCTGACTTACTGACGTGATTCGTCTTTACGTTCTCGTCCCAACAGAGCGATGGCTGCATCTTGAGTGGGTTTACCACAATAAAGCACTTGGTAGATTTGCTCAACGATTGGCATTTCTACCCCCACACTGGCCGCAAGGAGGTAAACTTCTTTAGTGTTACGATAGCCTTCTACAACCTGACTAATCGTTTCTTGCGCTTCTTCAACCGACGTTCCTTGCCCTAACAGCATTCCAAAACGGCGGTTACGTGATTGGTTATCTGTGCAGGTTAATACTAGATCGCCTAAACCGGCCATGCCAGTGAAGGTCTCCGCTTGCGCACCTAATGCCAAGCCTAAACGAGACATCTCCGCTAATCCACGGGTGATCAACGCTGTGCGGGCATTGGCACCAAAGCCCATACCATCTGACATGCCCGCTCCGATGGCGATGACGTTTTTCACCGCACCGCCCAATTGCACACCGGTCATATCATTATTACTGTAAACCCGAAAACTTTTACCGCAGTGCAGCTTAGTTTGTAAGTCGTTCGCAAATTGCGCATTCTTCGATGCTAAAGCAATCGCGGTGGGCATACCGGCAGCAAGCTCTTTGGCAAAGGTCGGCCCGGAAATGACTGCCAGAGGAATATCAGGACCTAAAATTTCGCGGGCAACGTCTTCGAGTAAACGCCCCGTCTCAACTTCTAACCCTTTAGTCGCCCAAACAATACGCGTATCCGACAGTAACATTGGGGCGATCTGCTTTAACACGTCACCAAAGACATGGCTGGGGACAACAATTAACAGATCACGACTTTGCGTAACGGCTTCATGAAGCTGGGAGGTTAAGACAAGATTATCAGGGAAAGGGACATCGGACAGGAACTCGGCATTGCAACGTTGTTCGCTTAACCGCGCGATATGTTGTGGGTTATGCCCCCATAACGTCACAGGATAACCGTTACGGGCCAGAGTTATCGCTAGAGCGGTGCCGTATGAACCGGCACCGATAACGCTTACGCTTGCTTCACGCATCGTGATTAAGCATCCTGCGCGACTTCACCACCTTCTTGCTGCTGAAGGTAGTTCATGAAAAGCGCGTCAAAGTTGACAGGTGCTAAGTTCAGTTGCGGGAAGGTACCACGAGAGACTAGCGCAGAGATGCACTCGCGAGCGTAAGGGAACAGAATGTTAGGGCAATATGCGCCTAAGCAGTGAGCCATTTGCGAACCTTCGATTCCCGAAATGGTAAAAATACCTGCTTGCTGAACTTCGCATAAGAAAGCAGTATCTTCACCAACAGTAGCGGTGACGGTTACGCGAAGAACGACTTCATAGATCCCCTCAGAAAGTTGAGTCGATGCGGTATCGAGGTCCAACTTTACATCAGGTTCCCACTCTTTTTGGAAAATTTGTGGGGCATTAGGTGCTTCAAAAGAGATATCTTTGGTGTAAACACGCTGGATCTGGAAAGTCATTTCATTTGGGTTCTGTTCAGACATGGTACTCAATCCTTTAATACAAAATAGGGCCTATCGTTAGGCATTCAGTAGTGGGTCTAGTTGTGCACGCTGTTCCAATGCAAACAAATCATCGCATCCGCCAACATGGCGCTGATCGATAAAGATTTGTGGCACTGTCGTACGCTGACTACGATCTATCATTTCCGCCCGTTTTTCGCTGTCATTATCGATCGCAATTTCGTGGTATTTCACACCTTTTTGATCCAACAATGCTTTTGCACGATGGCAAAAAGGACAGGTTTGTTTGGTGTAGATATCGATGGATGCCATAAAAGCCTCTTTAGAATCTATTTGCCACGGACCAATGGAAGGTTTTCACTACTCCAACCACTAATACCATCCTTTAATACAGATACTTTTTCGAAACCTGCTGCGTTAAGTTGTGCCGCAGCCTCTCCGGCACTCTGTCCCGTTGCACAGACGACAATCACCGGCTGAGATTTGTACTTTTCGAGTTCGGAAAAATTGCCTTTCTTGATTTCGTCACTGCTCACTTGGAGCGCACCAGAGATATGGCCACGACGAAAATCATCACGCCCACGCACATCCACCACGACAGCGTTTTCTTTATTAATTAAATGGGTAGCTTCGCCGCGCCCGATTAACTTGACTTTAGAAAACAGGCCCTTGAAAGTAGTAAAAATCACTAATACCAGTAATACCACCCAAGCAAGGCTTAAGATAAGGTGATTGTGAACGAATTCCATAATATCTTGCATAAGAAAAACAACTCCGAGAACGATCTAATATAAATGTATCCGCGCAGTGTTGTAACACTGCGTAGTCGGGACAACATTGCAAAATGGGAATTATCTACTGTAATAACCTTAGACTGGCCCTTTCACACTGCCGAATTCTTACCTATTATCTGATTATGCCATTATTATAGGCTGTACACTATAAAACCCGAGCGTTACTCTGGTAACCTGTGAAACATCATGGAATAATCTCAGCCTTATGACGGAAAAAAAGCGTTTCACTCTATCTTTTTCAGCTCGGCATAATACGATTTTGTCACCGCAATTTCGCCGTTTACCGCTGACGTCCAGCCTGCTCCTCTGTGCGGGCCTATTGACCTTACCCATTTCTGGCTATGCTGACGATAATCAATCGGCGCTCCGATCGATTCAACAAGATATTGCGGCCAAAGAGCGCAGTGTTCAAGCACAAAAACAGCAACGCGACGAATTATTGGGTAAGTTAAAGAGCCAAGAGAAACTTATTGCCCAAGCCAGCCGGCAATTACGTGAGACGCAACTCAATCTAGATAGCATTAATAGCGATATCCAAGAGCTAACGGACTCTATTGAAGAGCTTATCCGTTCTCAAGCTCATGAAGAAAAGGTGCTTGCGGCCCAGCTTGATGCGGCTTTCCGTCAGGGACAACATAGCGGTATAGAGCTTCTACTCAGTGGTGAAGACGGTCAACGCAGTGACCGAATGCTGACTTATTTCCGTTATTTAAATACTGCACGTCAAGAAAACATCGAGTCATTAAAACAGACCCGTGCCGATTTGGCCGATAAAAAATCACAGCTCGAAGTGCGTCAACAGCAGCAACAAGCGCTGTTCAGCCAACAAAAAGCGCAACAAGATCAATTACAGGCCGCTCAAAGTGCTCGGCAAAAAACCTTACAACTATTGAATGCCTCATTACAGCGAGATCAAGCCGACCTCGCCGAAATGCGACAGAACGAAAACCGACTACAAAACCAGATTGCCCGAGCCGCGCAAGAAGCTAAAGCTCGAGCAGCTCGCGAGGCGAGAGCCGCAGAACAAGTCAAACAGCGCCAAGCGCAAGCCCAAGCTAAAGGCTCAACCTATCGTCCTACCGAAGGTGAGAAAGAACTGATCGCCCGCACAGGCGGTTTGGGCAGGGCCAATGGCCAATACCCTTGGCCAATCCATGGGCGTCTTATTCATCGTTTTGGTGATAATTTACAAGGCGAACTACGCTGGAAAGGATTGGTTATTGGTGCAGCGGAAGGCACTGATGTTCGGGCGATTGCCGATGGCCGCGTCTTAATGGCCGACTGGTTACAAGGTTACGGCCTTGTCGTCGTGATTGAACACGGTAAAGGTGATATGAGCCTCTATGGCTATAATCAGAGTGCCTTAGTGAACGTTGGTCAACAGGTAAGAGCCGGGCAACCTATCGCGCTAGTCGGGAGCAGCGGCGGGCAAGGTGCTCCGGCACTTTACTTTGAAATTCGACGCCAAGGACAAGCAGTTAACCCATTAAGCTGGCTAGGAAGATAATGTGCGAAAATTATTTCATTCCTTTATTTCTTTTGGTTTCCTAACGTTCGCCTATTCAACCTATGCCGGACAGTTAGCCCTGGTTATCGACGACTTTGGATACCGTCCCACGGAGGAGCATAAAGTGATTGCTCTTCCTAATACGATCTCTATCGCTGTGTTACCTGATGCCCCACATTCCCGTTCGATGGCCACCCTTGCCCACCAAGCGGGCCATGAGGTGCTGATTCATCTGCCGATGGCACCGATGAGCAAGCAACCCCTTGAGGTGAATACATTGACCCCTGAAATGAGCCTTACTCAGGTGCAAAGTATTATCGAGCATGCTATTCGCCAAGTACCCTATGCGGTGGGGTTGAATAATCATATGGGGAGCCGGATGACCTCCAGCTTACCTGCGATGCAAAAAGTCATGAGCGTGCTTAACCATCATCAGCTCTATTTTCTCGACAGCGTGACCATTGGTAATACCCAAGCCGTCAATGCCGCACGTGGCACATCCGTGAGAGTATTGAAGAGAAATGTCTTCTTAGATGACACACAAAATGAAGCGGATATTCGCTACCAATTTCAACGTGCGGTTAAGCTCGCCCAACGTAATGGTTCGGCTATCGCCATAGGGCATCCCCATCCCACTACGGTAAAAGTTCTACAACAACTTCTCCCTACCCTGCCCGCTGATATTAAATTGGTGAAATTGAGTCAGTTACTCAATCGTTCAGCGGCAACCACCGTTACCCACGCATCGCCACCGCCAAGACTCACCGCGCATTGCCCTCGTACCCAGCCTCTACGCCAGCTTCACCCTGCAGAAGGCGTAATGATCATTTATACGTCGGTACGCGATAGCCAATTCATAAACAACATTAAAGCATTATTCTAAATTAGGCCGCCAATTCGGCGGCTTACTGCCATCCTCCGGTGAAGATGGTATGATTTAAGGTAGTTAACTCGAATAGTGATCGAGTTTCGTCTTAATCGAAAGGTGGTTTATGATTATTGTAACTGGTGGTGCCGGCATGATCGGCAGTAATATCGTTAAAGCGTTAAACGATCGCGGTCATAACGATATTTTGGTGGTGGATAACCTCAAAGATGGCACTAAGTTCATTAATCTCGCTGATCTTGATATCAGTGATTACATGGATAAAGAAGAATTTTTGATGAGTATCGTGGCCGGTGATGATTTAGGGCCGATTGAAGCTGTTTTCCACGAGGGCGCATGCTCTGCAACAACCGAGTGGGACGGCAAGTATATGATGGACAATAACTACCAATACTCTAAAGAATTACTGCATTTTTGTTTAGAGCGTCAAATCCCCTTCTTGTATGCATCCTCAGCAGCCACTTATGGCGGACGAGACAGTGATTTTATTGAAGAACGCCAATACGAATCGCCACTCAACGTCTATGGCTACTCTAAAATGCTGTTCGACCACTATGTAAGAAGCATTCTTCCTGAAGCTGACTCACCGGTGTGTGGATTCCGCTATTTTAACGTTTATGGTCCTCGTGAAAGCCATAAAGGCAGCATGGCCAGCGTCGCCTTTCACCTTAATAATCAAATTAACCAAGGTGAAAATCCGAAACTTTTTGCCGGTAGTGAACAATTTAAACGTGACTTTATCTATGTTGAAGATGTCGCTGACGTGAATCTCTGGTGTTGGGAAAATGGCGTTTCAGGCATTTTTAACTGTGGTACAGGCCATGCTGAGTCATTCCAAGTCGTGGCTGATGCCGTACTGGCGCATCATCAACAAGGTGAAGTGGAATATATCCCTTTCCCAGAGAAGCTTAAAGGTCGTTATCAAGCTTACACTCAAGCCGACCTGACTCGCTTGAGAAAAGCAGGGTATACCAAAACCTTTAAAACCGTAACTGAAGGCGTAAGCGACTATATGCGTTGGTTGAACAAACCTTAAGAAAGTGGAAGCCTTATCGATGAAAATATTAGTGATTGCGCCATCATGGGTCGGTGACATGATGATGTCGCAAAGCCTGTATCAAACGCTGAAAGCACAATGGCCACACGCGGTAATTGATGTCATGGCCCCTGCATGGTGTAGACCACTACTGGCGAGAATGCCGGAGGTTAATCAAGCGATAGCCATGCCGATTGGCCATGGAAGCTTGGCATTGGGCGACCGATACCGGCTCGGTAAGGCGTTACGTGATAATCACTACGACCACGCTTACGTTCTTCCCAACTCTTTTAAATCCGCACTTATTCCTTGGTTTGCGGGAATAAAACACCGTACGGGCTGGCTAGGTGAAATGCGTTATGGCTTATTAAACGATCACCGTCGTTTAGATAAAACAGTGTTTCCTCTGATGGTCGAACGCTATATCGCTTTAGCTTACGAACAGAATAAAGTCACTCGCGCAGCAGACTTACCAAAGCCGCTCGCACGGCCAGCACTGGTTGTGTCAGAACGCGAAAAACTTGAAACAGCGGCCCTCTTTAGCCTACATGCTGATCGTCCACTCATCGGCTTTTGTCCAGGGGCAGAATTCGGGCCAGCGAAGCGTTGGCCTGACTATCATTATGCTGAACTCGCTAAACAGCTGATTGCAAAAGGCTACCAAATCGCACTCTTTGGCTCAGCCAAAGACAATGAAGCCGGCGCTGAAATCATCGCACGATTAACGCCTGATGAGGCAGCACACTGCACAAATCTAGCGGGTAAAACTGAACTTGATCAAGCTGTCGTCTTACTCGCACAATGCCATGCGGTAGTCACTAATGACTCAGGGTTGATGCATGTTGCAGCGGCCCTCGGGCGACCGCTGGTCGCACTATACGGCCCGAGTAGTCCAGATTTTACACCGCCTCTCACTGATCGCGCCCGCATTATCCGCTTAATCACCGGCTATCATAAAATTCGCAAGGGTGAAGGGGAGCAAGGCTACCATCAAAGTCTGATCGATATTACCCCAACGCAGGTCTTCGCGGAGTTAGAAACACTGTTAGCCACGGTCCGGGAGCATGAATGCGAGTCTTAATCGTCAAGACTTCTTCCATGGGCGATGTTATTCATACGCTGCCCGCACTAACGGATGCACTCAAGCAAATTCCGACCATCCGTTTCGACTGGGTCGTGGAAGAGGGCTTTAGCCAAATCCCCACTTGGCATCAGGCTGTCGATCGTGTCATACCGGTAGCCATCCGTCGCTGGCGGAAAAATTGGTTTCGTCGCGATATTCGAGAAGAGCGGCAGCGCTTCACCCAGCAACTGCAGAGTGTTCATTATGATGCGGTGATTGATGCTCAGGGCCTGATCAAAAGCTCAGCCTTAATTACGCGTAAAGCCCTAGGTATCAAACATGGGTTGGATTGGCAGAGTGCCCGCGAGCCTCTTGCCAGTTGTTGGTACGACCGGGGTCATCGGCTGAGTAAACAACAACATGCGGTGGAGAAAATTCGGGCGCTATTCGCAGCCAGCCTCGGTTACCCCTTACCCGAGAGCCAAGGGGATTATGCAATTGCTCAACATTTTATCAACGCCCTTCCCGCGGATGCTAATCACTATCTCGTGTTCTTACACGCGACAACGCGTGATGATAAACATTGGCCAGAAAGCGCTTGGCAAACGTTAATAGACTTAGTGGTGGCGCAGGGTCTTAAAGTGAAATTACCTTGGGGTTCTCCACTAGAGCAGCAGCGTGCTATGCGACTCGCGGAAGGCCGCCCTCAGGTTGAGGTGTTACCGAAGCTCTCACTCAGTGAGGTCGCGACACAGCTTGCTGGCGCGAAAGGAGTGGTTTCAGTCGATACGGGTCTCAGTCATCTTACCGCGGCATTAGATCGTCCAAATATTACCTTGTATGGTCCCACAGACCCATTGCTGATCGGCGGGTATGGTAAGAATCAATATGTTATCAAGGGCCAACCCACTGGTAAAATGAGTGAAATCCAGCCCAGCGAAGTGCTCGAGAAACTTACCAATATTGGGTGTATCTAATGCTTAAGGCCTCCGCTGAACTCATCTGGAGGCCTTCTCATTATTTAGCGCTGGTTTGTATGATACGTCTCGGGCTTAAAAACATTCCCATTAAAAATGCTGAGGCGATTGCCGTTTGGAAAATGAAGGTCTCTTCAACCCACCCTCTTACAAAGAAATCGGCAAACACCATCAAAAAAACCGAACTATAACAGTAACGGATAAGATTTTCGGAGCGTCGATAGCCTTTGAATGCTGTGATTAATAGGACCAATACCACACTGACGGCTACAAATAGCCCCAAGACCCCACCAGCAAACCAGTTAGAGAGGAAGAAATTATGTGGCCCAATAGGCTCACGGAAAAACCACTGCTGGTATTGCGGTAAGTTATTGGCATAGGCTTTAAGATAGACCTTATCACCAATACCCGTGCCTTTCACGGGATGCTGCATAATCATATCCCAAGCCGCACCTTGCGTCCCATTGCCAAAACGATGGCTACTTGAGGTCTGTTCTAATTTATAAGTGAGCACTGACAACCGCTCATGGAACTTCACAAAGAGCCCCATTCCGCACACTGCAACGATAAGCGTCACCAGTAAAGGAAGTTTCCATTCCCGATTGAACACGCACCAAAGCAGAGAGAAGACTAAAATAGCTAGCCATGCCCCACGCTGTAACAGGCCGAGCATCAGGAAACCATACAAACAGGCTGCTACAACGAAAATAATTTTGGCTTTTATACCTTTCGTTTTCCAGAGTAATAAAAGACAAGGTAGAGAGAAAATAAGCGCTTCAGCAATAAATCGATGATTATAATTCGAGAAAGGATAGATTCCCTGACAATACTCAACATAGTAAGCGTAAAACTCTTTTCCACCTGAAATTATAAACATTAGCCCTAAACCGAGCAATAATGATTGGCAGATTTGGCGATGCGTGAGTTGACTGAGAACAAGAGCAAAGGCGATAGGCGTGAGGACCGTCTTTTCTGCAATGGTATTAAAAAAATACTTAAAACTCATTGAGTTGTCGATTGATATCGATGAAGAGTATATCCCAGCGATTAAGAGTAAAACTAAAAACTTAAATACATGACTCTTTACGAGTTCTTTGACTATCTGTCTTTCATAATAAATGATAAACACAGACGTTATGATTGCGCAATATAGAACTAAATGCTTATATCGAGTAATACCATCAACAAAAAAAAGTCCGACGAACATAATAAAAAGAATGGAACACCATTTTTTCATTCCCACGTATCGGCTAAAAAAAACCTTTAACTGATTAATCATATCGTTACCTAACTCAATCTTAGCCTAATAATTATTTATTATTATGACTATAAGAGATCACGCCAATGAACTGCCCTGCGTGAGCTTGCCATACTGTTCTGGCCGCTTACTATAGAGCAAAATTTATGGCGATTCAAAAGGTGGTGAAGCCGCCTATTGATCGCGTAATTCGACCTCTTCACCCACTTTTTCGACCAAAGGAATAATGTCGTAAGGAATCGCTGTGGTGGTGGAAAGCGTAAAGAGCGGCGGGTTGATCTTCTCTCTCATAAAACGTAACACCGCAATAATTTTCTGTGTATCTTGGCTTATCTCTGAAGGCATTACCGCCTCACCTGGACGGTCATAAAAACGTTGTCCACCCGACGTTAAATCGAAACCCGCGCAAATAATTTTAGAATAACCTAAAGAGTAGGCTAACTGGATAGCGGCATAGGCGACCGTTTTACAGTTACAGTAGCCAAGCGTAATATCCTTAGAAAATCCCTTCATTCTTTTCTTTCTTGAGAAAGGAACATCGATCATCACACTCGGATGCCGCGCGCAAAAAAACGCATACTTGAGTTTTTTTATAGGCCCCGACTTTTCTCTTTTATAGAGTTCTTTCAAAATAAAGCAGCGTTCAGCTAGCCAACGCTGTAAGTCGGTGGGAGCGGCATCGAAGACTTCCTGGTTGATAAACGTGAAGGTCGCTGCGGTAACATGCCGCTGAAAGGCTTCAAAACGCTGCGTTGCAAATCGACCATCGGTAACCAAATAGATAAAGGGGTTAATCCCCTGATCCAATAAGTAGCCCGCCGACCCATTGACCGCGATAATATCCGTGGCGCGTAACTGCGAAAGCGGGACCTCAGAGGCCGAAGGTCCGGAGAGAAAGAGAAGGCACGTTGTGTGCCTTCTTTGTTCGCGTAACTGAGCAAGTTGCGCCCGGGAAAAAAATGAGAGGGTGGCCACTTATACTGAGCGCCCAATCAAGCGTCCCTTAAAGGCCTTAAATTTTTTACGAAATTGCGACTTACGTTTTACCCATTGGTAAGAGAAACCACGATGAAAGTTACTGATCCCGAAGTGTCTTTCTAAGTCGATAAAATCCTTAGCGGCACGAAAACGGGAGTAGTTTTTACCCGATAAATCAATGACTCTTACCCGCCCGTCCGATAGCATAAAGTTCTGCTTGTGCGCATCATCAAAAATAACCTGATGTTGATGTAAAACTTTAACGCTTTCCAACACTTCAGACTTAATCTCTTCGGTCAATTCGCCTTTCGCCGCCAAAATATCCATTTCTACACCCGGGATATATTCGATGATCATAATGAATCGGCTCGCAAAGTTGAAGATTTTGGTCTCAGCAAGAAGATGAAAATCGTTGGGGAAAGTCACCTGCCTTTCGCGAAGCATCGCGGTCTGCTTGAACAGCGTTAGGTAGTAATCGCCACGGAAGAAAGACTTTAAAAAACGCTCATTCCGCTTTTCTTTTGGTGTAAACACTTTCAATACATAAAGCCTGCCGTCTTTTTCGACTAAGCTGACTTTGGTATCAGGGATACTACGAAATACTTTCAACGTCGTTAAGCGAGAATGAAGAAAATCATCCAACATATTGATGAAAAATTGATCATCACCGTTCGTGTAAACGGTGTAGCCTGCAAGTTTGGATTGAGTCACCATAGCTATCTATTTATCGCCGAGAAAGTAGTTTACGAAGTAAATACCTAAAAAAATATCCATATCCTTTAAGTGTTTGTTTCTGATGAATCAGATGTTTGTAACAATACCGATATTGGTACGTTGACCGAGGTAACTGTAACGGCTCCCCTTTCCATGGAGAATGCGCTTTCGCCAGTTGAAACGCCTGGGCACTTGGGTACTGCCCCCAAAGATGCCAAGGTTTGGTCGGCCCAATAAAATGCATAAAAATGCTGGAAGAAGTGAATTTTTTACGCTTCGCTTCATTAAGCTCATAATTAAGGCTGTATTGAGTATTATATACGCTATTCAAAAATATTTTTTTGTCTACGAGCGCTAAATTCAGGAGATCTTGATCATAAAACGAAAGTTTGGCCTGCTGTTGTGGGTCGGCCGCTAACCGTAAGATATGCTCGTAAATGGCTTCAGATCGCCAAGCCTCGAGATTGAGTAGCATCACCCCAGAATTAAAATAGCCTTGGGCGAGCGCTTTACACCCTAACACCTCTGCTTGGTGTGCCCACCAGGTAGCATCACGTTCGGGGACCGCCGCGACAACGTGATTATCGAGGTCCAGATCGAGCAACGCGCTAATATCGCCTTGGCAAACTACATCCGCATCAAGATAGAGCATGGTCGCAGCAGTCTGAGCCACTATCTCAGCCATGATAAAACGGTAATAAATTGCCGATGACCACAGTCTATTGGTGGGGAGTTGGGCGAAGTAGTCGTTGTCCAGAGTATACAGTGTCACCTTCAAACCATACTGTTCAGCAAGTTCGACCATTTTTTGCTGATCGATACGCGGAATATCATTACTAAATAGATGAAAGTGGAAACGAATTGATGGGTTATTACTGGCGACGGAAGCCATCGAGATCTCACTGCCTAATAAAAAGTCACCGTCTGCCCCCCACCCCACATGAAGCTGGACGGCATCATCCTTTACCGCACAAGGATCAAGGGTAATCTGTTGTTGGATTGCCTTTTCGCATGCCAGTAACGACATAATCGACAACGTTTTTTCAGCGGTCATAGCGCCTCTCATTCCTTTATAGATTCTTTCTTAGCGTACGCTGTTTGATTTTTTCCGCTTTCTTCTGTGCCTGCCGTATCAGACGAGCTTCTTGACGGAAAACCTCTCGTGTAGAACAAGAAAAATACTCGGTCAAAAAGTAGCAGTAATCTCGTAAAGAAAGTCCCAAAGGAAAGCTTGAGTAGTAAAGCGCGATAAGGTCTTTATCCCGCCAACGTACAGGCATTTTTTTCCATATTTGCGCGCGATGCAAGTCAATGACCGACAGTGTCGGATCGTTTTGTTCGGTATCGTAAGGTAACGCCAAAAGAAAATGGCAGATATAACAATCTCGATGATTAAGGCCCGAGCGATGCATCGCGGCAACAGTGCGCGCTAACTGTTTTATTAGCACCCTTTTTACAGAATAGGGAGGCGGTTGAGTTGCCCAATTCGCGCAATAGTCTTCAAGGCTGATCGCCGGATTTAAATCTTTTGTGATGATAAACGATTCGCGTTCTAATGGGTTCCAATGACGCTGACCATACCCATAACACGTCATCGTCGGGACATTGACGCTGTGAAGATGCTGAATAGCCAACCACTCATTTTTCGCGCCTAGCACAGGTAAACGTAGCGTAATTAGGTTTTTGAGTACCTCTTTTAGCGCCGTCCCTCTGTGATATTTTACGAAGTAGCTTTCTCCAGCAAAGTCAAAACGTAGGGTTTTTCTCGCTTCTACTTGCCGAAATGTCTCACCTTGCAGCGCCAAAATCTCTGCGTACGGGTCACTGTGCGCCCACGCCTGCTTAAAAGGCTGTTCGAGTTGCAGCATCTTTTACTCTCTTTTCAATAATATCTGCCGCCTGCTCTGGCAAACGATAAACATCATGGTGTTCACAGTACGTCAACCCTGCCTGTGACCATAATGCTAACTGATGTGGATCTTGTAAGGCGTCAGAGAGAACTTGATTGAATGTCTCTTGATCAAAAGGTTCGCTGATCACTCTGCCATTTCCGGCTGCAGAGAGGTAGGGTGCATTACCGCAAACTTCCGTACAGATAACAGGTAGCCCTGAGGCTAAGGCTTCAATCAGGACGATACCCGCGGCTTCCTGATGGGCAGGGTGAAGGAGGAGATCAGCAGCGGCCATCAATTGGGGAATATCGTCTCTTCCTTGATGAAAATGGACCTGAGCCGCTATACCTAGTTTTTCTGCATAATGCCGACAACTGGCGGCATTATCTGCACCAACTACCCAAAACGTTACCTTATCCTTGATCGATGACGGTAACGCAGCAATCGCAGCGATACTCCGTTTCACACCCTTACGCCGAAAATCAGACCCGACTTGCAGTAGGAAAAAATCGTCGCTGGTCAGGCCAAGTCGCTGGCGAGTTTCCTGTCGATAATTATCCCGTTGCTGCGAGGAGTATAGCTGCGGATCAATGCCCGGTGACAGTAAATGGAAACGTTCATTAGATGTCTGATAAAACTGAATAAAGTCAGTTTTTTGCTGAGGCGTTAGCACTAATATTTCTGTATTCGAATCGGTAGAAAAAACGGCATTTTCCGCCTGACAGTAACTACGGTAGCGTGGGGTTAGTTTATATAAGAACCCTTTTTCTTTCGCCGTTTTCGCTGCATAACAAACATCTGCGGCGAAATAAATATCTAAGCCCGCCATTTTATTGAAACCGACTAAGAGATCATCAGGGTGCGACCGCCGATAATCCGCAATCCAACGACTAAAAAAGTGATTTCGAGCATGGTTAGAGGATCCTTGTTTCGGTACCAAAACCACCTCAAATCCTGGACACTTTTCTCCTTGCCATTCAAAGGTGTAAACAACGACTTGATGACCACGTTGCTGGCAAGCTAACGCAATACGCTTAAAATCTCGTTGCTGCCCACCGTAAGGGAAGTATTTATGTAAGCAAAAGGCTATTTTCACGTAAACGTCCTCACTAAGGGGCCTTGATAATAGGCGATTTCATTCGTTGAAGCGCTGCCTCATATCATTAATTGAGAGGCTAGGGCCGATAAGGTGAAGGTCACCGCAATGTTGGATTATCCCATTGGCCGCGAAACGAACGAAAATGGATAAGCAGCTCAGTCAATATTGCCAAGTTTACACTAATTAAGACGATGAGTGGGCGCTATTCGAGCGATGGTACGGGTCAAGTACGGCGGTGAGTGAGTCACGTAAACAGATAAGTCTGAAGGTGTAGGGATAATGTGAGAACCCTTTTTTTCTGGTAATATCGACGCCTTAATTTCATCTTTCAGGCCAACCGATAACACAATGCTGACTGCCGTTTATACCCTTTTACTTTATCTCGTCCAACCGTTGATTTGGATTAGACTTTGGCACCGTGGTAAAAAACTGCCAGGATACCGCCTACGCTGGAAAGAACGTTATGGTTATTGCAAAGGTAAAGTGGTGCCTGGAGGTATCGTCCTGCATTCCGTGTCGGTCGGTGAGACACTCGCCGCAATCCCTTTAGTCAGGGCCCTGCAATATCAGTATCCCACTATCCCTATTACTGTAACGACGATGACGCCAACCGGCTCAGAGCGAGCACAGTCGGCTTTTGGTAAAAATGTTTCGCATGTTTATCTTCCCTATGATCTGCCCACAGCGATCAATCGCTTTTTAGATACAGCCGCGCCGCGTTTAGTCATCATTATGGAAACCGAGCTTTGGCCAAATATTATCCATACCTTACATCGTCGCCAAATCCCCTTAATCATTGCTAATGCGCGTTTATCCGAACGCTCGGCTAAACGCTATCAAAAGCTAGGAAGAGAACTCGCCGAGCTTTTGCAAAAAATTAGCTGTATTGCGGCACAAAATAGTGAGGATGGTAAGCGATTTATTGCTTTAGGGGCTAAATCCGAGCGAGTCACCGTGACGGGCAGTTTGAAATTCGATATTTCCGTTACGCCTGAACTGGCCGCTAAGGCGGTCGCTCTCCGCCGACAATGGGCCGCCCATCGCCCAGTATGGATCGCGGCAAGTACCCATGAAGGCGAAGAACGTATTATTTTGGAGACACATCGCCAGCTACTCTCTCAATTCCCGACTCTTTTGCTGATTTTAGTGCCTCGTCATCCAGAGCGTTTTCAATCGGTGAAAGAACTTGCGGAAAAATTGGCTTTTGAACCGCTAATGCGCAGTGACAATCAAACGCCTAGTGCGACAACGCAGGTATTGATTGGCGATACCATGGGCGAACTGATGTTACTTTATGGGATTGCTGATGTGGCCTTTGTCGGAGGCAGCTTGGTGGAGCGTGGCGGACATAATCCTTTAGAACCTTCAGCCCATGCCATTCCGGTGATCATGGGTCCACATATCTGGAACTTTAAGGATATTTGCGGACGACTTGAACAAGCTCAAGGATTAATCACTGTCGCCGATCACGCGGCATTATTCCAAGAGATGACACAACTTCTCGCAGACAGTGATTTACGTAAATATTATGGCTTGCATGCAGTGGATGTCTTGCATCAAAATCAAGGCGCTCTTCAACAATTACTGCATATCGTCGAACCCTATCTTAACGCGCAATCTCATTAGGAGTGAATATGTCGGTTGTGGCCATTTATCCAGGAACGTTTGACCCACTCACGCTTGGCCATTTAGATATCATTCAGCGCAGTGCAGGGCTGTTTGAGCGGCTGATAGTTGCCATTGCCTTAAATCCAAGTAAAAAACCGTTATTCAGCCTTGAGGAACGCGTAGCACTTGCGAAACAGGCGACGGCTAACCTACCCAATGTCGAAGTAATTGGATTTAATAGCTTGTTAGCCCAGCTCGCCGCACAACACCGTGCCACCGTCTTAATTCGCGGTGTTCGGTCAGTGTCCGATTTCGATTACGAGCGTCAATTAGCTCAGGCCAACCAACAGCTCAACCCACAGCTCGAAACGATTTTCATGACGCCGAACGAGCAGTACGCCTTCCTCTCTTCCACTATCGTTAAAGAAGTGGCGCGCCATCAAGGGAATATCGAGAACTTTGTTAGCGCAGAGATCCAACACGCGGTACTGGCTAAATTTAACGCGAGTTAGTGCTGACAGCTCGGGCACCAATAGGTGCTACGTTGAGCATGCCGACCAGACATTATCGGGGTACCACAGTGCAGACACGGTTCGCCCGCACGCCCATAAACATTGAGCTGTTGGGCAAAATAACCCGGTTTACCATCACTCTGTAAAAAATCACGCAAGGTGGTTCCACCTTGTTCGATCGAACGCTGTAGTACCGCCTTAATCGACGCGACTAACCTTTCACTTTCGAGATGCGTTAATCCATTTGCTGGGCGATCAGGATGAATACCGGCTTGGAAAAGCGATTCACTGGCATAGATGTTACCGACCCCAACGACCAATTTGTTATCCATTAACCAAGGTTTAATCGCGGTTTTTTTGGTGGCCGATTTTTGTATTAACCACTCAGCATTAAAGGCTTCGCTAAGCGGTTCCGGTCCAAGATGGTGTAGAACCCGGCTCTGGCTAAGGTCAGTTTCCCATAGCCATGCGCCAAAACGGCGAGGGTCGGTATAACGTAAGGTTTTGCCATTACTGAAAACTAAATCAATATGGTCATGTTTTTCAGGGGGAGTCTCTTCACTTAGAATACGCAAACGGCCTGACATACCGAGATGGATGATGATCCAACCATGCTTCAGTTCAAGCAGTAGGTACTTGGCCCGTCGCGCTATGCTTAAGACCGTCTCATCACTGAGCTGATAGATTTCTTCAGACACTGGCCAACGAAGCTGCGGATGCCTTACGACAGCATGTAACAAGGTCTCACCCACGATATGCGGTGCTATACCCCGTTTAGTGGTTTCGACTTCAGGTAATTCAGGCATAAGTACTCCCCGTTAAAAGCAAAAAACCCGACCATAGGGCCGGGTTTTTATAAGAATACTAAAATTATTTGATTTTAGCTTCTTTATATAGCACGTGCTCACGAACAACTGGATCAAACTTCTTAAGTTCCAGTTTTTCTGGCTTAGTGCGCTTGTTCTTCGTAGTGGTATAGAAGTGACCTGTACCAGCAGAGGAAACTAGCTTGATCTTCTCACGAATACCTTTAGCCATGATTCAGTTCCTTAGTACTTCTCACCGCGGGTACGCATGTCTGCTAACACAGCATCAATACCCTTCTTATCGATTACACGCATACCTTTAGCAGATACACGCAAAGTAACAAAACGCTTCTCACTCTCAACCCAGAAACGGTGTGAGTGTAAGTTCGGAAGAAAACGGCGTTTCGTCGCGTTCATTGCGTGGGAACGGTTGTTACCCGTTACCGGACGCTTGCCAGTTACTTGGCAGACTCGTGACATGTCATATCTCCAAAAATCAAAATCAGCTCGAGCTTTTCACTTAGGTTTTGGCCGCCTCGTCAGGCTTTTAACCTATCCAGGCGAGTTCAATGTGAACCCGCTGAGCAGGCCTAAACGCCAAACCCGAGATTCTCAAAGGTGGCGTAGTATACGCCCTGTCGGCCTAGTGCTCAAGACCCGAACAGATAAAGATCTCTTAGGATCGATGAAAAAGTACACTTTTTCGGTTAATTGTCTTTTTTTTAACCGGTTTTTCAAGGTTATAGCCATCCATGCTGCGCAAATGAAAAAAATTCACCTCGTCCAATAATAAAGTGATCGAGCACCGAGATATTGAATAGTTGACAGGCTTTTTGAATTTGCTGAGTAATTTTTTTATCGGCCTCACTCGGTTTCGCTACACCGGAAGGGTGATTATGCGCCAAGATAATTGCCGCGGCATTATAGCGTAGTGCCTCCTTGACCACTTCTCTCGGATGCACCTCAACGCTATTAATCGTTCCTTGAAACATGGTCTGCGCCTCAAGGACACGGTGGCGATTATCCAAAAAAAGCACTTGAAACACTTCACGCTCTAGATGGGCAAGCTGACTCACCAAGTAATAATAAGCCTCACTCGGGTCTGAAATACTCTCTTTACAGAGAAGTTGTTCTTGGTAAAACCGTTTACCGAGTTCTGCGATAGCGTATATCTGACTTAATTTCGACTGTCCTATTCCTTTTATCGCGGCATATTGGTCTTGGCTAGCACTCATCACCGCTTGTAAGCTACCAAAATGTGATAAGAGGTAATGTGCAAACTCAAGCACAGGCATTCCTGAGCCCCCCGTACGCAAGAATATTGCCAATAACTCGCTATTGGTTAACGTTGCTGCGCCGCTTGATAAAAGTTTTTCCCTCGGTTTTTCAATCATGACTCGTCCTCCGCTCACCTAATCATTGCTAATTTAGGTAATTACTGTTCATAATCACAGTGGTAGAATCATGATTTTAGAGCGGTCTCTCAGTGTTTGACCATCGATCGGTTTATTAAAAATAAATTGATTATAATCAAGTAGATAGTCTGTAACATTGGGATGGTCATGCTTTATGGTATGATACAAACCCTTTCTTTTCTGACCGTTTGACCTTATACGATGGGACAACACCCTATGAGTAACCTGACGAATAAACGTATCCTTCTTGGTGTCAGTGGAGGGATAGCCGCCTACAAAACACCGGACTTAGTACGTCGGTTACGTGAACAAGGTGCTGAGGTACGGGTGATGATGACCCAGGCGGCCGAAGCCTTTATTACCGCATTAAGCCTACAAGCAGTCAGTGGTTATCCGGTCTCGACTGATTTACTCGACCCGCATGCTGAAGCCGCAATGGGACATATCGAGCTGGCTAAATGGGCCGATTTAGTTATTATCGCTCCGGCTTCCGCGGACCTTATTGCGCGGATTGCCCAAGGGATGGCGAACGATATTGTGACCACCGCCTGTCTGGCCACAGCAGCACCCATCGCTATTGTTCCGGCCATGAACCAGCAAATGTATCGCTCAACACTGACCTCCCATAATTTGGCTAAACTCCACGAGCATCATTTTATGGTATGGGGGCCTGATCATGGTCACCAAGCCTGTGGCGATGTTGGCCCAGGTCGCATGTTAGATCCCTTGGTCATCGTTGAGCATGCAGTGGCTTGGCAGCAATCGCAACAAGACCTCGCCCATCTTAATATTATGATTACTGCTGGCCCGACCCGAGAGGCTTTGGACCCAGTCCGCTATATCAGTAACAAAAGCTCAGGGAAAATGGGCTTTGCTATCGCCCGAGCTGCCGCGGCACGTGGCGCCAAAGTGACGCTTATTAGTGGGCCTGTTGAATTAGCGACCCCGCCGGGTGCCGTGCGTCGAGACGTTGTCTCTGCTGAAGAGATGCACAGTGCTGTAATGTCAGAGATAACCGAACAACATATTTTTATTGGCTGTGCGGCAGTCGCCGACTACCGTGCGGTCAATATTGCAGCAGAAAAAATAAAAAAGACCGCTGATACGGATGAAATTACACTGCAACTCGTTAAAAATCCTGACATTGTTGCAGGGGTTGCTGCACTCCCTACCCCCAAACCTTACGTGGTTGGATTTGCGGCAGAAACCCAGAATGTGGAAGAATACGCCCGACAAAAAAGAGAACGTAAAAACCTCGACTTGATTTGTGCCAATAATGTCTCGGGGACAACTCAAGGTTTCGATAGTGATAATAATGCCCTTCACCTTTTCTGGCAGGAGGGAGAGAAACAGTTACCACTGTGTAACAAGCAACTCCTTGGCCAGCAATTATTAGACGAGATAGTCAACCTCTATGAAAAAGATCGACATTAAGATTCTTGACCCACGTGTAGGTAAAGAATTTCCTTTACCTGCCTACGCGACCCCTGGCTCAGCTGGTCTCGATTTACGAGCCTGTACTGATGGATCGATAACCCTTGATGCTGGCAGTACCACACTCATCCCTACCGGTCTGGCGATACATGTTGCGGACCCACAGTTGGCGGCCGTTATTTTGCCGCGCTCTGGTTTAGGACATAAACACGGTATCGTTTTAGGGAACCTCGTCGGCTTGATCGATTCTGATTATCAAGGCCAACTGATGGTGTCTGTATGGAACCGTAGTGAGCAGCCTTTCGTGATCGAGGCCGGTGATCGCATTGCACAATTAGTCTTTGTGCCCGTGGTTCAAGCTGAATTTTCTCTTGTTGAAGAATTCACACAGACTGAACGTGGTGAAGGCGGATTCGGGCACTCTGGTCGTCAGTAATATAGCCCCTTTAGATAACTTATTTCTGAGATGACCCCAGCGTTGGGGTTATTCATTAGGATTTTTAGGATGGTTAAAGGCATGGCAGAGAAAAAAAACGCGCGGGGCAACCGGCGTGAAGAGATCTTACAAGCATTGGCTCATATGTTAGAGTCAGGTGATGGCAGTCAACGCATCACCACCGCGAAATTAGCCGCGAATGTAGGGGTATCAGAAGCTGCACTTTATCGACACTTTCCTAGTAAAACTAAGATGTTCGATAGTCTCATCGAGTTTATTGAAGATAGCCTTATTACCCGAATCAACTCGATTCTCAATGATGAGAAAGACACCTTGCTACGCCTCAAACTGATCGTTCAGCTTATTCTGGGATTCGGGGAAAGAAATCCTGGCCTGACACGTATCATGACCGGTCATGCATTGATGTTCGAACAAGATCGTCTGCAAGGTAGAATCAACCAGCTTTTCGAACGTATTGAAGTCCAATTACGCCAAGTGATGAAAGAGAAGAAAATGCGCGATGGCGAAGGTTTTCAGTGTGATGAAACGCTACTCGCCAGCCAAGTAATTGCTTTCTGTGAAGGGCTACTTTCTCGTTATGTGCGCTCAGAATTTCGCTTTAAACCCACTGCGAATTTCGATCAGCGTTGGCCTTTATTGGCTACGCAGCTCCAGTAGCGCAACAAGGATAGCGGGGGATCGCCCCGCTATCGCTATTAAATACCGTACTGCTCGCGATAAGCTTTCACCGCGTCCAAGGCTTCCGCCATAGAAGGTTGCTCTTCAAGATAGCTAATCAGATCTTTCAGCGTAATGATCGAAATGACTCGGCACTGGTAATCACGCTCCACTTCTTGAATCGCCGAAATCGCTTCACGCCCGCGTTCTTGACGATCTAATGAGATCAAAACACCCGCCAACGTAGCATGGTGTGCCGTGATGATCTCCATTGACTCCCGAATCGCCGTCCCTGCCGTGATCACATCATCGACTAACATCACTCGGCCTTCGAGCGGGCTACCTACCAGTAATCCCCCTTCGCCATGGTCTTTCGCTTCCTTACGATTGAAGCAATAAGGTAAGTCGCGTTGGTGATGGTCAGCCAATGCCACTGCAGTGGTGGTGGCAATCGGTATCCCTTTATAAGCCGGTCCGAACAGTAAATCGAAATCAATTCCTGAATCGACTAACGCCTGTGCGTAGAAACGTCCAAGCTGCGCTAAATCACGCCCAGTATTAAAAAGACCGGCGTTAAAAAAGTATGGGCTTTTACGTCCGGATTTTAAAGTGAACTCACCGAACTTCAGTACTTGCTTACTGATAGCAAACTCGATGAATTCACGTTGCCACGCTTTCATTATCTTTTCCCCATAAAAAAGCGACCTCTTGGGTCGCTTGATTGATATTATTGAGCCAGTGCGGCTTTCTGTGCAGCCACTAACTCGTTAATGCCCTCTTTGGCTAACGCCAATAATGCAAGCAGCTCTTCATGGCTAAAGGGCTCACCTTCTGCCGTCCCTTGCACTTCGATCATTCGGCCGTCTTCCAGCATAACGACATTCATATCGGTATCGGCTGCAGAATCCTCGACATACTCGAGATCGCAGCGGGCTTCCCCCTCTACGACGCCAACAGAAATGGCCGCGACCATCCCTTTCATTGGGTTTTTAGCCAGTTTACCTTTAGCAACTAAAGCATTTAAGGCATCTGCTAGGGCCACGCAAGCACCGGTGATAGAAGCAGTACGCGTGCCGCCATCTGCTTGGATAACGTCACAATCGAGGGTGATGGTATATTCGCCTAGCGCCTTTAAGTCCACAGCGGCACGAAGAGAGCGCGCAATAAGACGTTGAATTTCTAGCGTACGCCCACCTTGTTTACCTTTGGCCGCTTCACGCGGCATGCGGCTATGCGTCGAGCGCGGTAACATTCCGTACTCTGCAGTCACCCACCCTTGGCCTTGTCCTTTTAAGAAGCGAGGGACGCCTTCTTCGACAGTGGCGTTACAGAGAACTTTCGTTTCTCCGAACTCGACGAGTACCGACCCTTCGGCATGTTTAGTGTAATGACGCGTGAGCGTGACTGGACGGACTTGCTGTGCACTACGGCCTGCTGGACGCATAAATTCTCTCCGACTACGGTGGATAACGCTGCACAGTATACGGATTTCACCACTCAGTGTCTTGTTAGTGGGAAGAATTGCCGAGATTACAGATGAAAAAATTTACTCGCTATGGCTAAATATTACTCTTTCGCCAATGAAACCGAGCTATGTTGACCTTACTACATTTTATCCTCGCCCTTGCCGTGATTGGACTACTGGCGTTTCTCGTCAGCCATGATCGTCAACAGATTCGAATACGCTTCCTCTTACAACTACTGATCATTGAGGGCGCTATTGGCTGGTTTTGCTTACATTCATCGGCGGGATTAGCGTTAGTCGGTGGCGTGAGTGGATTCTTTGAAGCCTTACTCGGCTTTGCCGCCCAAGGTACGGATTTTGTCTTTGGCGGTCTTCATCAACAAGGGCTGGCGTTCGTTTTCCTCGGCGTGTTGTGCCCGATTATCTTTATTTCAGCATTGATTGGTATTTTGCAGCATTGGAAGATTTTACCACTATTAATACGGGTTATCGGTACCTTACTGTCTAAAGTGAATGGGATGGGAAAACTTGAATCCTTTAATGCTGTGAGTACCTTAATTTTGGGGCAGTCTGAGAACTTTATCGCCTATAAAGGTATCCTGGCTGATATCCCACCGAAACGCCTCTACACCATGGCGGCGACCGCCATGTCGACGGTATCACTCTCGATTGTTGGCGCCTATATGTCGATGATTGATGCGCGCTATGTCGTTACCGCATTACTCCTGAATATGTTTAGTACCTTCATCATCTTGTCGATCATTAATCCGACGCGCCACCAAGACGATGCACCGATTTCGCTAGAAAAGCTTCACGAAAAACAGAGCTTTTTCGAAATGTTAGGGGAATATATTCTGGCTGGTTTCAAAGTCGCGATGATCATTCTCGCGATGCTTATTGGCTTTATCGCCTTGATTAGTGCAATCAACGCCTTATTCTCCGTGCTATTCGGTTACAGTTTCCAACAGCTGCTAGGCTACCTGTTTTCTCCTCTTGCTTGGTTAGTCGGTATCCCTAAGCAGGATGCATTAAGAGCAGGAAGTATTATGGCGACCAAACTGGTCTCGAATGAATTTGTGGCAATGATTGATCTACAGAAGATGGCTGGAGAATTTACGACCAAGGGTCTCGGGGTTCTGTCGATCTTCTTAGTCTCGTTTGCGAACTTTGCGTCAATCGGTATCGTTGCTGGAGCCGTGAAAGGGCTTAATGAAAAGCAGGGGAATATCGTGTCGCGTTATGGCTGGAAGCTGGTGTACAGCTCGACATTAGTGAGCCTTCTGTCAGCCGCCTTCGCAAGCCTGTTCCTTTAAGCTAAAGCGGGCGCACGGGTTGCGCCCAACATCTAGAAGGCAACACATACAGGTTGGTCGATGCGCATGACCGACTCTTGAGCAAAAAGTTGTTGATAGCGGGTTCGAATAAGGTCGATCGCGTGTGACTTCTCTTTGCTTGCGGGATAAATCAGTAATACTCCACGACTATTTTCGCTGACACGCACACCGTCGTTTCTTAGCCACTGCCCTCTTGCCTCCAATACTGATAATCCCTGTGGAAAAGCGGGAGTGATCACTTGGTCAACAAAGTGTTGCCACTGTTGCGTTGAAATGGACTGTCCATCTGGTTTGCTGAGACCAAACCAGAGCTGAGTTTGTTGCATGGCGCTTCCCACCTGACAAGATGCACTATCCGGTTGTCGCGACTGGCAGCCTGCGAGGAGTAATCCACTGGTCAATAATAATGAATAGACTGAGATTTTCATCTTTGTTCCTTCTCTGATACGCGAGCGCCTATCCTAAGGGGTAATGAGCCGTATAGCCATCGACTTACAGACTGCGCTGTTTTCACAGCGCCTGGGCGGCTATACTCACCGTTAAATTGACCAAAATGAGTAATCACTATGATCCGCAGTATGACCGCTTTTGCACGCCACGATATGAAAGGAGAATGGGGCAACGCCAGCTGGGAGCTACGCTCAGTTAACCAACGTTACCTTGAAACCTATATTCGCCTTCCTGAGCAATTTCGTAGTTTGGAGCCGGTTATCCGCGATCGTATTCGCCAGCGTTTAACCCGAGGTAAGGTCGAATGCCAGCTTCGTTTTGAACCGAACCCCGGCGCGCAAGGCGAATTAACCTTAAACCAAACATTAGCGCAGCAAGTGATCAACGCCGCAAACTGGGTAAAATGTCAAACCGATGAAGGCTCGATTAATCCTGTCGATATCCTCCGTTGGCCAGGTGTGATGAGCGCGGGCGAGCAAGATTTAGACGCCATTAATCAACAGCTTATAGCAGGACTTGACCAAGCATTGAATGCATTTGTTGAGGCAAGAGAAACGGAAGGTGCCGCACTAAAGCAACTGATCGAACAGCGGCTAGCGGCAGTCAGTCACGAAGTCGCTACCGTCAGAATAGAGATGCCTGCTGTGCTCGTTTGGCAGCGTGAGCGACTGGTCAGTAAACTGGACGATGCTGCGATTCAGGTCGATACACAACGGCTGGAGCAAGAGTTGATCATGTTGGCACAGCGTATCGATGTTGCCGAGGAGCTGGACCGTCTCGACGCACACATCAAGGAAACCTACAATATTCTGAAGAAAAAGGAAGCCGTCGGCCGCCGTTTGGATTTTATGATGCAAGAGTTCAACCGTGAGTCGAATACGCTTGCGTCCAAATCGATCAATGCCACCATTACCACTTCGGCGATTGAGTTAAAAGTGTTGATCGAACAGATGCGTGAGCAGATTCAGAATATCGAGTAAATTCTCACTTAATTTCACATCGTGTCTTAACAATAGTAAACCCGTTACTTACGGGTTTTATTGTCTAATTAAAATCATTACTTCTCACAAAACTTTGCGCTTTTTTTATACTATCTGATGTACTAATTATCCTTTTACCGTTATCGGTTTAGTACAAACAGGCCGAATGGGAAAGTTAACAGACATGCAGATAAAAGCCTAGTTCAAGTCCTAGGAACGGCAGATCAGGTCAGCTGTGTCGGGGGAACGAGCGCGTGCTGAGGTGATTAACAGAAGTGTTAAGCATCAGGAAATACATGAAATTCGAAGGCCAAATAAACCCATTTCTTGCCTCAATACCTTCGAAAAACATATAAATGTAAGCCTATCAATGAAAATTTAACGTTATCATTGATAGTAGTTTCCAAAATCCATCTTTATCATTACCATAAATTAGGCATTTGCGTACCTTTTAAGGCAACTTATATCTCCGAGCTTAGAAACGTCCACGATGGCTTCTTAACGCTTAAGTAAGATTAGAATAATTTTTATTCAGCCCAAACTGAAGGAGATAGGGAATGATTGGTTCTGTTTGGAACAAGTGGGATTTACATATTCACTCACCCATGACTAATTTAAATGATCAATTTAAAGATCCGCATCTAGACAACTTTGTTGATGAAGTCATTAAAAACAATCTAAGTCTTCTAGGTATAACAAATTACTGGTTTTTTGCAGAAAATGAGCTTGAAATATTAAGGGATAAGTTTAGAGAAAAAGAATACCCTATTACTATTTTAGGAAATGTCGAATTTAGAATTTCTCAACCAAATAAATCTGGTGAGTGGATTAACATTCACATCATATTCTCCGAGAGAATAAGAACAGAACGAATCAATAAGGCACTGGAAAAAATAGAGTTATCTAATAAAACTGATGAAGGTAAAACCATTTGGTGCAGTAAAACATCAATAGTCGAATCTAAAATAAAACTTCATGATGCCTACATAGATTTTAAAACTTTAATTGATGGTCTAAATCAGACATTCAACATAGGAAAAGATTATTTTGTTGCTATTTGCCCAAACGGCTATGGTGGGTTCCAACCTGAAAGTAAAGAGGGTAGGTCGGTCGCAGTTGCTAAGGAAATAGATAAACTCGGCCATATAGTTTTAGGCAGAGAACGCGATCGCGATTTCTTTCTACGTGGTGACCGATTTGAAAATGCGCCACTAAAACCTGTTTTCGTTTGTTCAGACGCTCATGATCTTAAAACTGTGGGTAGTAAATATACTTGGGTCAAGGCAAACCCTAATTTTCAAGGGTTAAGGCAGACCTTATTCGAACCGGCTGAGAGGGTTCAACAGAGTGAGGACTTTATCGAAAATTCACTCATAAGACCATATTTTAGTAAGATAAATATATGTGGGGATATTTTTATAGATGGCGGGCTAAAATTTAAAGAACAAGTCATCCCATTAAATAAAAACATGGTTTCTATAATTGGTGGCCGAGGCACAGGGAAAAGTATTTTCTTGGATGCCATTAAAATAAAATTATTGCCTGATCCTACATCTAGCCAATTGAAAAAACTAAATTGCAGTGAGATTTCCATCAGTTTAAACAAGGGTTTCGACGAAGAGACAGAACTTTTTTTTGATGAGAGAAACGAATCGCCTTATAATTATCTGCATGTTTCACAAGGTGATATAATGAATGCCACCCTAGATCCTGTAAGATTGAGTGATGAGATCAAGGAAATGCTTGGGTTAAAAAACAAACCATTTGACACTATTACTTCCGAAGAAATAGCAGAGAATCTCGCCAGATATCGTCAATTTATAGATTACTGGCAACAGAAAGACTCTTCGAACAATTCAATAAATACCCCAAAATATCAAGAAAAAATAATTGATACAAATCAGAAGCTTATTGACACACTTACCAATCCCAAAAATAAAAGCTCAATTGAACTTTATCAAAAGAACACAGAAAAATTAAATAAATTACAAATATTGCATGAGAAAACAAGAGAGCTAGTATCATACCTCATAAGAAACTTCGATGAGATAAATAGTAAAATCAAGGAATATAATCACTTAGATGGGCTTGAAAGTAAGTCATTTATTATTAATACTGATTCCTTCACACCTCCTCTGTTGTCAAATATTGAAGCCCTTAACAAATCAATAACCACCTGCAAAAATGAGAATGAAAAGATTAAGGAGGATTTCAATAATCAAGGTATCAATCAAGATGTATCATCGTTATTTCAAAAAATAAAAGAGTATCAACTTAATATTGATAACGCAAAAGAGAGTTTGGCTACTATTCATTCCAAAACTAATAGCTACTATACTTATGTCTCCGAACGAAGCAATTTACCCCTAAAATATAAAGATTTCCTAAAGGAAGAAAAACAAAAAATAAATAATTCTTTTGATTTTTTAAAGAACAATAACCCAGACTGGAATCAAGAACAAAATTCAATCGTTCAGGATATTCTTTCTGAAATAGATATAAAGGGAGAAATTTTTTTTAATATCGAAAGATTCTATAATGGCTTAGAGTCTTGCCTGAATAGAGGAAAATTTAGAAGTACTTCAGAGAAGTCGACCCGCGAAAGATTAAAAGAAACATTCAACATTGAAAACGATTTCAGCTTTTTCGAATTATTAAGAGGTGTAGACCTCATAAAAATTGAAGGTTCTGAAGAAAGAATTAATATTGAGTCATTTCTTTGGAAACAAGAGTACTTCAATCAAGGTGGAAGATACGATTTAATGCATTATCTTTTCTCACCTAATAAAATGAATGAATATTTGAACGTTAATGCTGTGTTTACTTATAAGGGGAGGACAATTGACAAGTTATCAGTAGGGCAAAGGGGAACATTTTACGTAAGCTTAAAACTAGCTACTGACCCCTTTGGAAGTCCTTTTGTATTTGACCAACCTGAAGATGACTTAGACAATGACTTTATCATGAAGCAATTAGTACCTTTATTTAGAGCGATAAAAAAATATAGACAGGTCATAATTGTGACTCATAATGCCAACCTTGTTATTAATAGTGATTCTGAACAGATCATTGTAGCAAAAAATGATGGTCAACTGATTGAATACGAAGCAGGTGCAATTGAAGACGGTAATATTAAAGAGCAAATAGGGATAAGGCATCAGATTTGCTCAATACTTGAAGGTGGTCACATAGCATTTTCAAACCGAGAGAAAAAATATGGAATACTTTAATAATTATTAATATTTATACCTTTCAAGTATCCTTAAGCCCATGATTAATGGGCTTTATTATAAAACTCCATTCAATCTTATCAATTGGAGATTGATCAATTTGGTATTTTTTGAGGGTAAAAAAATCAACTTAAATAATTTTTAGAAAAAATATGTTATAAGTATACTTAAACTCCTGTGATCATCTATCCTAAACCGTAATCAGTATAGCTAAAATACTTTTTTAAAAAAATTGCATATTGAGAAGGATTTTCTTCGCTAGCATGGTTTCAGAATAAGCATAAATAAGCATTATTAAAACCCCATGTACCAATGCCTGTTCCACCCAAAAAAAATAACTTATAAATAATACGCATAAAAATAAAAACCATGCATAGATTCAGAATATTGAGTAAGCCCCCACAAAGAATCACCCACCCGAATTAAATCCCTATAAGCCGCGCACTGTCGCGGTTTATTATTATCACCAGCATCATAAAGACGTAATAAAAAACATAAATACTGTGTACTCAAAGGCATGCCCGATGGTACTTAAAGATAACTCTTTGCGTACGTCCTCTTCTTCAATATTCCGGTTTTCGTAAAAACCCAAATTAACAGACACACAGATCCGCAAGTGGGGTAAGCCCGTAGGTCCCGTCTCATAAAATAAGTACCATAAAAAATAGGCTAGTAATTTTATGAAAGCACTGTGCTTTTTGGCGCTTAATCGTAAAGCCATCGACCTGCTTTAGCCGATTCAACAAACATTCTGAGTGATAGTGGTGCTTTACCTGTATTGTCTGGATGCCTGTCGAAAATAGATTCGGAGTTCCACGGAAAATACCTAAGCATGTTGAACTTTTCACAATCAATATTCAGTTCAGATGATAAATCATTGACCAGCGCTGCCAAGTCTTCACTTTCAAAAATATCCTGTAACGCTTCATCATCAGAAATATTCACTTTTTTAAAAAAGCTTGTCACTTTTGGTAGATGTTCAAGGAGGAATTCTCTAATCCCCTCGTCGCTATAGTTATTCACCATATTTTTCCTCCGAACGGTCGATAGTATTAAACCTGTTGACTGTATTAAAACTAATTATTGCAACATCAGCAGCCATAATGCTTCAGGCGAGTACTGGTACAGCCCTACCTGCAAATGCACCGAGATTATGAACTAAAATACTTACGAAAAAAAAGTGAAGCCGAGGAAGTTCTACGCGCATGACATTAATATCAATAAAAACAGACAGATATGAGTGACTTATTAATTTAGTATCAAAAAATCAAAAGACCGCTAAAAAACCTTGCCAATTTTATTAAGAATACTGAGCAATCCATAATCTGAAATTTTCATTTTTATGATCAACTAAACTCTTTAGCTCATTAAAGTATTTATTATCGTTAAACTGACATTTTAATTTTCGAACTATGGATGGTTCTACATGTCTTCAATCTCTTTCCCAATACTGATTTTCCAAACAAAGAATAGGATGGATGACTATAGCGCTAAGGATATGCACTATGGTGACCTAACTGCTGAACAGTTGATTACACAATACGGGCTCCATTACGTCTCTAACAAAGTCGATCCTTATTCACTCAGTCGAAGGGCGATGGTGGATCAACCACAATCGATGTTCTGCTGTCAGCTATATGGTCGAAGCGAAAAGGTTAGCCGCCAGCATGCTATCTCTTTGCTGTTCGATAATTCCGCTGGTTATCCCGGGCATTTTCTTTTTACGGGCCTTACAAATATCTTATCGAAAAAATGATTACGCATATGCAACACGGTGATGGCACGCCTTTTAGTGATAGTGCCCTAAATAAAGCGTTAGAAGAACAAATATTGAGGGATAACACGAGAAATAGTACTCGTATTAGATTAGAAGAAGCTATCAAAAATAGAATCCATAGCGTTATACCCGAAGAAATTTCGTATCTGCTTAGAATAGTTATTCTGCAAGAAAAATTACCTAAGTTTGATAGACTGCAAGATAGTATTAACGGTATGGGGATCAGTGTTCATGATACTTGGGCTACTCATATCACACTGAAATCACTGCAGATTAATAATAGTCATTACCGGGCAATTATTCATTATAACGTTCAGGACCATTTTGGTTTGGATAGCGATGATATACTCAAAACGCAGTTCAAGCAGTTTCAGTTATTCCGTCTTTGGTTTGTACTTCAACGATACACTGAATTTGGCTTCAAGCCATTTATGACCAATATGGAAGCCAGTATAGAAATTAGTGGGAAGTTGACATGAGGAAAAGAAATAAAACAGCAATTATTTTTCTCACCTTAGCTATCAGTGTATTGCTTATTTTCACCCTATGGATCTCACTGCGTAAGGTAGAAGTTGTTGCTGTGTATAAAGAAGGTGATTTTATCTCTATCTTAGTAAATAATTTCCCACTTACCGATAGCGGAAAAATTAGCTGGTGGCTCAAAAACAGCAATACATTACAAGAAAAGTATAATTTACCCCAGCCTTATCAAAAGACGTTTTCCTCCATCGTTTTTTGGGACTTCGCAGAAGGTTATAAGGAGCAAGGTAAATACGATAGAAGATGTTTTGACGGTCGTAAGACGCCATTAAACTGCATCGAGAAAAATATAATTATGACAATATGGAACTCACCCACAGGAAAACAAATAATTAGTGTAGACAGTGGGGAATATACCCTAAATGAATACGAAACAATGATAACTAATTAATTAACCGTAAATTTAAATTTTAGAGATTTTTTCAATGTCAAAAATGAAAATAATGATTTTAATTTTCTTTCCATTTGTCGCTATTTTAACTTACTATTTTTCCATTATATTACGACCTGTGGAGATCATTGCAGTACACAACGATCACGACTTTCATTCAGTACTTGTTAAAAACTTTCCCTTTTCTGATAAAAATAAAATAAAATGGTGGATAAATAACCAATACTTTCTGAAACAAAAGTATGGTATTCCTCGGCCTGATAGAGAGGGGGCTTTCACAATAATATTTTGGAATTTTGGTGAGGGGTATAAAGAGACAGATGGCTACGATAGACTCTGTTTCAACGATGTCGATCTCCCTAAAAATTGTATTGATAAGGATTCTCTCTTATTTGTAAAAAAAGAAAAATACACGGGCCTAGAGTTTTGGGGAGATAATGGGATTTATCGTATAAAAGAAAATGGTAAATATGAAATGAGAAAATATCATTAATAGGATAATTTATATAAAATTAAATGTTATAAAATACATCATTAATTGGAATTCTTGAGTGCAGAAGTGAATAATATTAATGCCACATTACGTTCAAATGACACGGAGCATAATACCGATTGCTAAAAATCCAAGTAAAAGGCAGAATAAAAAACCCATTAAAAAAACGGAGAGAATTGGCTTAATAGCGGTTATTAATTGTAGACTCCCATCTCGATGGGGGAAATTATATGCTTTATCTCCTCTATCTAGAAAGAAAATCTTTTTATTCCCCAACAAATTAACAAAAAATATACAATCAATGGAGCCCCTAAGAACCCCATAGTAGAATATAATAAATAAGGATTAGTAAAATCATATTCTTTCTGGAAATTATCGATTAACTTTTGATATCTGGAACGGTTTTTGATATATAAAATAGCACTTATCATAAGACAGACTAAAGGTAATATAGTTAAAATTATTATCGCCGCTTTCATCATTTATATTTCCATATAATCGTAAAGAGTAGCTATTACGGTACCACTCGTTTTAGCACCTAGATAACCTCCAGCCATATAAAAAATTGGCTAATTATCTTCATAACCCCTCAGTGTAGTAATCTATTCATTCTATAAAAAATTTATACAGCTTCATTCCCCATCGAGTTAATGCCACAAGAGTGATGATCATTATTATAAATTTTGATGCTGATTCGAGGATTGATATTGATTTATCTATCTCAAAAACATGTGAAAACTTGAGCAGATAAAAACCGATAAGGAATAATAGGAAATAAACTAAAAAATAAATTATTTTTCTCACCTTCACGATACTCTTTCTGATTTTAACCATTTTTTATCCAATAAAATCACATCCTATTTTATCAGTAAAAAGAGTATAACCTTCTCCTACACATCCCAGAACAAGAATAATCGCTGTAAAAAATAAAAAACAAAAATAGTCCTATTTATTATTTTTAATAATATCAACCTTCATCCTTTATATCGTTCCCCCCGCAGTAAACACCCCTGCGGGAGGCCATCATTTATTAAGCGTATTTATTAATAAATGCACTCATTATCGCCACCAGTTGTTCTGTTGCCTCGAGCGGCAGTAAATGGCCGCAGCCCTCCATAATCTGATACTCGTGGGGGGAAAACGGGTGAAGCGTCGAGGATAGCTGCTGCTCTAGCCGTGGAACATTATCATCGTCCTCGCCTAACAGTAATAGCGCTGGAAGCGTTATATCTTCAAAGCGTTGAGTAAAATCCTCTTGGCTAGCCGTTTTCGCCCAGTAGGGAAACGCTGCAGGATTCGCCCTTAATACATCGTCAAGGGTACGCTGCTCAAGTTCAGGTGATAACGGTTTATGGTGAGAACCTGCCACAAATTTACTGGCATGCTCACGAGTTGCCTGCCACTCATATTGCATTGCAAATTGCTGATCGGTCATGGGTTGCGGGCATAAGGGCGAGGGAGCCGTCAATATAATACCTGCCACCTCCGTCGGCGCTTCAAGCGCCATCGCCGCAACCAGCTTTCCGGTCATGGAATGGCCGATAAGCCATGGCTGACTTACCCCTAATTCTTTCAAGGTCGCCCTAACAGCCTCAGCTTGCGTTGCGATGGATGCTGGTGAAAGGTGGGCAGAGTCACCGAAACCCGGCATATCCAATGAAATACAATAAAAGTGCTGTGAGAGGGCATCAATAACAGGCAGCCAAGTCTTTGCAGACCCGCCAAGATAATGCATAAAGACTAAGGGGGGCTGCTGTGGGTCGCCTTTTTGAATTGATGTTAATATCATCCTAACCTCTGAGTAGTGAGTTTTCTTACTCTTAAGCGTAATCGCTCTTTCACGCTCTACCTGAGGTTTCTACAACAAAATGTGTCGTTTCTTCTCATCTTCCTAGAAATCGTTAAGATTGACATGCTTTGTCATACTCTTTGTAGCAATCCTATCAGTTTTTCTAAATCGCCTGACATGACATCCCCTACACTAGGCAACATCAATTGAAGTTCGGCATCATTGACGTTATCAATCCGCTTAGGATTACTTTGGAGTCATTATGAAATTATTCGCTAACTGGAAAACACTTTCTCTGCTATCACTTTCAGCATTAATGGTGAGCCAGTCTGTCTTAGCAGATGGCCCAGGCAGAGGACCGGATGATCGCTACGACGGAGGCCCTTCTCATGGAGAGTATCGTCGTCACGATGATGGCCCACGTCATTTTTCATATCGTGGTCATGATTTTGATCGTGGCCGCCCAGTACCCGATGATTTTCGCGGCCCTGACTATCGCGTGGATGATTGGCGTGACCGTGGACTACCGTCCCCTCCACATGGCCAGCATTGGGCTTATGTAGACGGTAATTACCTACTGGTCGCAGCAACCACGGGGATCATCACCTCAATTACCCTTAACGGTATGCATCCATAATTCCCCACCCCTCAGGTATTCTGCCTGAGGGGCTTTAGCTAATTTTAGTCTTTCTAAATGCCTAATATGTAGTTTGGCGCCCCCCCTTATTCGATTAGATTTCTAAAAAACGAATAAGGAATATCTATGAAAGGCCTACTCGCTAGTTTACTGATCGCTGCAACCTTCCCCTTTACCACTCTCGCCGCTCCCATCGTGATTGGCTACCAAACTGGCGTTGACCCGTCAAAATTCGCTCAAGCCGATGGTGTTTTTGAAAAAACAATTGGTCAACCACTCGATTGGCGTCGCTTCAATAGCGGACCGGAGGTTGTCGCCGCATTAGCCTCCGGTTCTATTCAAATCGGTAATTTAGGCTCTAGCCCATTTGCTGCCGCGACCTCGCGGAACCTGCCGATTGTCGCTTTCCTAGTATCGACTCAAATTCACGGTGCCGAAGCCTTGGTTGTCCGCAATGCCAGCCATATCAATAGTTATCAGGATTTGAAAGGTAAGACCTTGGCCACACCTTTTGTCTCGACGTCGCACTACAGCTTACTGGCGGCATTGAAGCACTGGGGCTACAAACCCGGTGACGTGAAGATTGTTAATCTCAACCCTCCGGAAATCGCCGCGGCCTGGAAAAGAGGGGATATTGATGGCGCCTTTGTTTGGTCACCCGCTCTCAGCCAAATAGAAAAAGATGGCAAAGTACTGACTGACGCAAAACAGGTGGGTGAATGGGGTAACCCCACGTTTGAAGTATGGGTTACGCGCAAAGACTTCGCAGAGCAGCACCCAGAAGTCTTAGCGAAGTACGCACATGTCGTATTAGAAAGTTTCGATCACTATGCTCAACATCCTGAGCAATACCGTGCCACCAGCGAAAATGCGCAGAAAATCGCTAAATTAGTCGGGGTATCCGCCCAAGATATTCCTGGCCTGCTCTCTGGTAGTGTTTATCCCACCTATACGCAACAACTTAGCTCATCATTTCTGGAGGGTGGCAGCGCAATAGCCACCAAAGCGACTGCCGAATTCTTGGTTGAACAGCATCGTATCCCTGCCGTATTACCTGATTATCGCCCGTTTATCAGCGATAAATTCGTCAAGTTGAGTCGTCAACCATGAGCCAGCTACAGATTATTCAAGGGCATTTAACCTTCACTCACGGCGAAGCGCAGCAACCTATCTTCGATAAGATATCGATGTCGATAAATAAAGGGGAAAGTGTTGTGCTGCTTGGCCCCTCTGGATGCGGTAAATCTACCCTACTAAACGTATTTGCCGGCTTTCAACCCTTAGACGAGGGGCAGGTTACGCTCAATCATCAATCTCTTAGTGGACCTTCGGGACAGCGGGCGGTGGTTTTTCAAGATGATGCCTTATTACCTTGGTTGAATACCGAACACAATGTCGAAATCGGTCTTAAGATCCAAGGTGTTGCCAAGGCACAGCGTCAAAAAATTGCTCATGACTATCTCGAGTTGGTCGGATTAGCTGCCCAGGCTAAGCAGCCGATTCAACAACTCTCTGGGGGACAACGACAACGTCTGGGGCTAGCTCGCGCCCTTGCGATTAAGCCTGACTTTCTTTTATTGGATGAGCCATTTGGGGCCCTGGATGCGCTGACACGAGAAAAGATGCAAGCGCTCCTACTGACGATTTGGAAAGAGACGGGTGTGGGCTTTCTGTTAATCACCCATAGTGTGGATGAGGCCCTATTATTGGCTACAGATTTATACCTGCTACAAGGACCTCCTACGCAAATTATCACACATCAGCAGCCCCCCTTTGCCCGTCGTTTTCTAGACGGTGAGACAGTCAGATCGCTCAAGGCTGATAGCCGCTTCACTCATGACCGACAATCCTTACTGGATCAATTACTGGAGGTCGCATGAAGTCTCTACGTGGTGCCTCCTATTCTCGATCTCCATCCAGCCGTTATTTATCGCTAATCTCCAGTTTTACGGTTCTGGTGATCGTGGCAGCATGGTTTACCGCTTCTCACTACGGTTGGGTTAATACCCTTTTCTTTCCGTCGCCCAAGGCGTTGTTTCTGGCATTTAAACAATTATGGCAACAAGGTTACCTCGACATTAGCTTGGGTCAGCATATTACCGCCAGCCTGCTTCGGGTATTGGTTGCCTTAGCGATCGCCTTAGTAACCGCTATCCCTCTTGGCATTGCTATGGGGCTGACTCCGGTGGTACGGGCTGTTTTCACCCCTATCTTGGATTTTTATCGCCCTATCCCGCCACTGGCTTATTTACCCCTTATCGTTATTTGGTTAGGGATCGGTGAAGTCTCGAAAATCCTCCTCATCTTCTTGGCGATTTTCGCCCCTTTGACTATCAGTACAGCGGAAGCGGTAAGACGTATTGAGCCACACCGAGTTCAAGCCGTGCGCTGCTTAGGTGCATCGTCGTGGCAGGTAATGAAGTGGGTCATTCTACCCAGCATTCTTCCTGAACTGCTGACGGGAATAAGGATTGCCTTAGGCGTCGGCTGGTCGACCTTAGTGGCCGCAGAGCTTATCGCCGCTAACCGTGGCTTAGGCTTTATGGTGCAGTCTGCCGCACAGTTTTTATCAACCGATGTGGTGGTGGCCGGGATCCTCCTCATTGCAGCGGTAGCACTCGTTATCGAACTCCTGCTTAGACAATTACAGAAAAGATTCGCCCGTTGGAGCCTGTATGACGATTAACGCGACCCCACTTACCCCTGCACTTGGCGCAAAGATTGACGGTATTGATTTGACCCAACTGACCGCTGATGATCAGCGCACGGTCTATTCATTACTCCTTAAATACCAAGTGCTTTTCTTTCGTGGTCAACACCTGACGCCCGCCGATCAGGCTAGCCTCGCTGAGCGATTTGGTCGCTTACATATCCACCCCATTTACCCGAAAGTCGAGCAGCAACCCGAAATTTTAATTCTCGATACGGCGCTCAATGATTTACGGGATAACGCACTTTGGCACACCGATGTAACCTTTATCGAAACGCCTCCCCTAGGTTCCATCCTTAATGCCATCCAAGTCCCTGAATACGGTGGTGATACATTATGGGCGAGTAGCAGTGCAGCCTATGATGCGCTGTCACCGCCCATTCAACAGCTGATAGACGGTCTCGATGCCGAACATGATATTCAACTGTCTTTTCCCGATGAGCGTTTTAGTACAACTGCGGAAGCTCAACAACAGGTCGCAAAGGCTCGTCAAGATCATCCGCCGGTTATTCATCCCGTGGTGCGTGTGCATCCCGATACCGGTAAAAAAGGGCTTTTTGTGACGCCTGGATTTACGCGGCGGATTATTGGGCTAAGTGCATTAGAAAGTCGTGCTTTGCTGGAGCTTCTCTTCGCTCACAGCACGCGACCGGAGTTTTCGGTTCGTTGGCATTGGCAGGCGAATGACGTGGTATTTTGGGATAATCGTATTACTCAACATTACGCCTGTGATGACTATCACCCCCAACGGCGGGTAATGCATCGAGCCACCATTTTAGGCGATAAGCCGAAAGGTCCATAATACGAAACGCCTTCATGCTGAGGATGAAGGCGTGGGTGAGCGATTAGAAGTCGTAGCGGAAGCGTACGAGGTTCATATCCCCTTCTTTATCGGTGGTTGACGCAAAGACGTGCTCATAATCGACACGGAAGCCGTAATAGGCAAATAATGCAACCCCTACGCCATTATCGATACGCTTGTAATTACGACCATTGACGTATTCAAGACGGTCACCCATAACATAAGGCATTACCGCCTTCACACCCATTTGCTGAACTGGGAACTTATAACCGGCAAAATATTCGACGCCCCATGCATCACCAGCAAAGTAGTTATTTGCATTTTTCAGCTTGGTTTTCAGGAAGTTTTGATAGTATCCCCCGCCTGCGGCAATGGTCCAGTTACCCGGTGTCCAGCCCAAGGACGTCCCGACGATATTTTGGTTATAATCTTTACTCTGGCCATGCGCATGGTCATAAACGGTGGCTTTGGTGTAGTTCCAGGCCGTTCCCCACGAGAGGTCTTTGGTAATGTGATAATCGATACCGACAGAACCGCCGCCTTTACGTTTGTAGCGCATTTTGTCGCTGGTCAGTAACGGATCGTCGCCAAAGAGGTATGAGGCATAGACATCAAAATCCCCTACTCGGCCTTTATATTTCAGCATCTTACGCGAACGGTATGATCCATCATAATCACCGTTTACCCCGTTACCCGGTGCTTGAGCTAACATATCGTCATCCCAAATATCGGTTTTTTCCCCGACCGCATCGTAATAAACGCTATTCTGTTGTCCGAAGGTCAGTTGGCCATATTGCTGGCTCTTTAAGCCGGTAAACCATTGGCGGCGGGTGGTATTGGTCGCACCAGAAGCGTGATGATTATCCCAGTTAAAGACTTTAGGAATATTAACACCAACTTCGTAGTAGTTAACCCAGTTGATATCTTGGGTCAGTGCGTAATCCACACTGAAACGAAAACGTGTGCCACCATCAAAACCGTTGCGTTTGTATGATTTATCTTTGCCACCGGTCTGGTGATTGAACTGAGGACGGATACTTCCACCCACTTTGACATTTAAGCGGCTGAGTGGATCAGTCGCCTGAGGATCTTGTTTTAAGAGAGTAATTTCTGCTTGGCTGACAGCGGGGAGTCCCAGTAAACACAACGCCAAGATCGAGGGCGAAAATAAACGCGTTTTCATTAATATAATTATCCTGTAATTAAACACTGCAATAATCGAGCAAGGTGATTATCCTTACGCTTTATGACAAAAATATGAATTTCTTGGAATAGTCTTAAATTTTAAGCACCAAAATGGTGCGTATTGACCTAATAAGCCTCAAAAAGTAATAAACTGAATCAAAAATTACTTACCTAAAAGTGTTCTTATCCTCGCAATCAGCCGCAACGCCCTGTTTTGCCCTTAATCCGCATCAATTAAATAACTGGAATAGTTTTTGCTGAGATAAGTAAAAAAACAGTGGATGCGAGCCAATGCAAAAAACAAATGATGAACCGCTACTTTATGGTCTAAACGATCGTTTACCTTTCATACCTGCAGTCTGTACCGCCGTCCAGCATATGTTGGCGAGTATTGTTGGGATTGTGACACCCCCCTTAATTATTGGCAGTTCCCTTGGCCTCACGCAGTTTCTTCCTTATTTAATCAGCATGTCATTATTTGCTTCAGGTGTTGGAACAGTCATTCAAGCAGTACGTTTTCGTAATATCGGGGCGGGGATGATTTGCCTGCAAGGCACTAGCTTTGCCTTCTTGGGCGTGATTATTGCTGGGGGGTTACTGCTAAAGCAGCAGGGGGCGACACCGGAGCAAATTCTGGCAATGATTTTTGGCTGTACCTTAGTCTCGGCAATTATTCCGCTGATTGTCAGCCAATTTATCCATACCTTTTCTCGCGTATTGACGCCACTGGTCACCGGTATCGTTATTGTCTTGATCGGTATCAGTCTGATTAAAGTCAGTATTACCGATTGGGGTGGCGGATTTGGTGCGACGGACTTTGCCGCGCCACATAATCTTGGGCTAGGGCTTTTTACCCTCCTGATCATTGTGCTGATGAACTGTAGCCGTCGTCCTTAGTGCAAGCTCTCTAGTATTATCGTTGGAATTGTTGCAGGCAGCCTTCTCGCCACACTTTTAGGTAAATTTCACCCGCATTTTAGCTCAGGCCTCCTTCCCGCGTTGCCTATTCCCTTTCGCTTTGGTATCAGCTTTTCATGGTCGGTCTTTATTCCCGCTGAGTAACCTGAATTGGAAAGTTGGCTACGACTACTTGGCGAATAATGCCAGCGGTCATCAATACCCTCTTGTGACCCCTTATTTCGCTCAACCCTTCTTCACCAGTACTCAAGATCTCGGGAATGGAAACGCTTGGGCCACCAGCTTGAATTACAGCGCAACTGAGCAAGTGACTGTGGGGACTCGCTACTCATGGATGGATCTTAAACCGGCCAATAGTCATGGCAGTTTACGCCAGTCTGAGTACCTTGTTTATGGTATTTATAGCTTCGGGGGAGCGCTCAAGGGTCTGAGCTTGACCGATTTTGTCGGCGTTCAAACTTCCCCTCTCTACAAGAAAGATTTTTGGCAGAACCGCGTTGCCTTGCAATACGATTTCTAACGCTTTCGGGTGCCTGCCTAGGCACCCCTCTTCTGGCTCTATTTTGTTACCACTGTCATAATTTTGAACAATTTATTTGAATAAAGAGAACAAAACTATTAACTATCCGTTATCTGATAAATAAGCCATACTTATATTATTCACCCTACACAGGATAGAAAAATAATGAAAATCAGTACGCTTCTCTTACCTATTGTTGCCGCCACTACGCTGTATAGTGCGGCCTCACAAGCGGCAGCAGTGGACTACCAATTAGATGCTGCGCACACCTCTATCGTTGTCAGTTGGGACCATTTTGGTTTTTCACATCCTACCGCGGAGATTCCAGGCGCAACGGGGGTCATTAAGTTCGATCCACAGCACCCTGCCACCTCATCGGTACAAGTGACGATTCCAGTCAGTAATATCGATACCCATGTACCGGCCTTAACTAAAGAGTTCCAAGGTAGCGAATACTTCGATACCACTAAATATGCCACAGCCACCTTTACGAGTACCAAGGTGATCCCACGCGGCGAACATAAGTACGACGTTGAGGGAAATCTCACACTGAAAGGGGTCACTAAGCCCGTTACCCTGCATGCCACCCTCAATAAAATCGGTGAACACGCAATGGTGAAAAAGCAAGCGGTTGGGTTTGATGCCAGCGGCACGTTACAGCGTTCAGCGTTCGGTATTGATAAGTATGTTCCTGCGGTAAGCGATGCCATTAGCCTGAACATTTCGACGGAAGCCTACGCTAAGTAATCCCCTTCTCGTTCCCAGTAAGATTTTTATTGGGAACAATTTCTCCCTTATTTCTCTCTACCCGACAATTTGTATTATCCTTAGTGTCATCCATTGATTAAATTAGTAAGGATAATTTGTGGGATATTACGAATTTACTTTCCTCAAATTACTGATTGGCTTCTGCGTTCTCATCGCTCACCTCAATCTCACCGGTAAGACCCAACTCTCACAGATGACCCCGATCGATTTTATCGGCAACTTTGTATTGGGGGGCATTATTGGCGGGGTAATTTATAGCGACACGATCCCTCTGCAGCAGTATGTTATTTTACTCCTGCTCGGGGTGTTATTAATTAGCGCGTTAAATTTCGCCAGCAAGCATATCTCGTCGATACGTACCATCACGATAGGTGATCCGATTCCTATCATGAAGAACGGTAACTTTATCCTTGAAAACGTACTTAAAAGTCGAAATAAGCTCGATATCGTTAGCCTTACCTCACAACTTCACTCTTTGGGAATAAATTCGTTCGAAGAGGTTCGTTACGCCCAGGTTGAGCCTAGCGGCCAACTCAGCGTGATCACTAAAGAAGCGACAATGTTTTCGGTATTGGTGATTAAAACCGGTGAAATTCGCCAACACGGCTTAGAAATCATTGAAAAGGATGAGGAGTGGCTCACCGCGAAGCTTAAGGAGAAATCCTTAGCCGTAGAGGATGTTTTTCTCGGCGAGTTTTGGAAAAGCGAGTTGGTCCTACACCTCTATAATGGAACGAAAGCGATCATTTAACGACAGAAAAATAAGGCAATAGAGATGAAATATAAACTGCTGTTACCCCTTATTGGCTTGGGTTCTCTCGCACTCTTATCGGCCTGTCAAACGATGACGCCGCCTTCGGGGGTTAAGCCCGTCACGCCATTTGATGTCGAGAAGTACCAAGGTAAGTGGTATGAGGTCGCAAGGCTTGAGAATCGGTTTGAAAAAGGCCTCACCCACGTTACCGCGACATACCGTTTACAAAAGGATGGCACTATCACCGTTATAAACCGTGGTTTTAACCCTAAAAAAGGACAGTGGTCTGAGAGTATCGGCAAGGCCCGCTTCACCGGAAGTCATGATCGCGCAGCATTGAAAGTGTCATTTTTTGGGCCTTTCTATGCCAGCTATAACGTGATTGCCTTGGACGAGGATTACCAAACGGCCTTAGTCTGCGGGCCCGACAGAAGTTATCTCTGGATCCTCTCCCGCCAGCCTCACTTAACCGCTACATCGCGTCAAACGCTGTTAGTGAAAGCCAAGCAGGCGGGATTTGCTATCGACCAATTACTGTGGACCGATCAGGAGTAGGCGAAAAGCGCTGGTGAACCGCCAGTGTGGATAAATAGTAACGGGCCACTACCAGCAAAACGGTGGCTGTTAATTCCCGATAACATTCCTGCCATTGCTTTCGCTGTATAAACGGGGTCAAGGAAGATCCCTTCCAGCTGGGCCAGTAAATTCAGCGCATCGTTACCGCTATCATTGGTATAGCCGTAGCCCGGTGCGTAGAAGTCATCCCACAACTCGAGTGGCTGTTTCACACTGACGTTCAGCGTCTCGGCTAAAGATTGACGTAGCGCGTCAACAATCGGCTGCTGCTGCGCCTGGCTGCGCGAAACTGTCACCCCCACCAAGGAAACCTGTGGAAGATAGTGTTCCAGACCCACTGACAGGCCGGCATGTGTGCCTCCGCTACCTGATGCGACGACGACCGCAGCAAGGTCAGGAATGTCCGCCACTTGATGCATAATTTCTTGCGCACATCCAACGTATCCCAAACTGCCCAAAGTATTCGAGCCACCTACCGGTACAACATAAGGACGGAATCCTTGTGCTTGCAGTAATTCGGCTTGCGTGCTCAGCTGTTCGGCGAGAGAGGGTCCAACCTGTGCAGGTAAAACATTGACGCCTAATAAGTCGAGTAATAAGCGATTGCCATTGTGCTGATAACCTTCCGGCGCGTCCTCTAGAGGATTCTCTAAAATCGCCATACATTTTAGGCCCAGTTTCGCCGCCACTGCCGCCGTCTGCCTAACATGATTAGACTGGATCGCACCAGCGGTGAGCAAAACATCCGCGCCTTCTTGCAGCGCTTGTGCGGCGAGGAACTCGAGTTTACGGAGCTTGTTCCCCCCTAATCCTAGGGGGGTCAGATCATCGCGTTTAATGTAAATATCGCGTTCCGCATAATCGGATAGGCGCGGTAGGTACTCAATGGGGGTCGGCGCACCAACCAGCTCTATTTTCGGGTAATTATCGATTAACATTATTTCACTTTCTCGCTTAATGCGCCTGATCCCAGTTATCACCTAGACCGGTATCCACTTGTAGAGGTACCGCTAGCGTGACGCAGTTTTCCATAATTTCACGTACTTTTTGCGTCGCACTATCGACCAAGTCTTCATGCACTTCAAATACCAATTCATCGTGTACTTGCATGATCATCTTGATACGGTCCGGATCTTGGGTCGCCAACCAGTGATCAACCCCGATCATCGCACGTTTGATAATATCGGCTGCGGTACCCTGCATTGGCGCATTGATCGCCGCCCGCTCCGCTGCTTTGCGGCGAATCGCATTGCTCGACTTGATGTCAGGTAAATAGAGCCGACGTCCTTCGAGGGTTTCAACATACCCTTTTTCCGCCGCACTTTGACGTGTAGTTTCCATATAGGTCAAGACACCTGGGTAACGCTCGAAGTAGAGGTCCATATACTTCTTCGCTTCACCCGGGGCAATCCCTAATTGGCGCGATAGTCCGAACGAGCTCATGCCATAAATCAGTCCAAAGTTAATCGCTTTAGCACTACGGCGTTGTTCGCCCGTCACCTTATCCAGTGGGGTACCGAAGACTTCTGAAGCCGTGGCTCGGTGGATATCTTCACCTTGGGCAAAGGCTTCTAACAAGCCTTTATCTTGTGAAAGGTGTGCCATAATCCGTAATTCAATTTGCGAGTAGTCCGCTGCCAGAATTTTATGGCTAGGAGCGGCAATAAACGCTTGGCGAATACGCCGACCTTCATCGTTACGCACCGGTATATTCTGAAGATTTGGATCGGTCGACGAGAGGCGTCCTGTTGCGGTAACAGCCTGATGATAAGAAGTATGTAAGCGACCCGTAATCGGGCTAATCATAAGAGGCAGCTTATCGGTATAGGTCGATTTCAGTTTCGAGAGACCACGGTGCTCAAGAATCACTTTAGGTAACGGGTGATCAAGCGCTAGCTCGGCCAGGACTTCTTCACTGGTTGACGGCGCACCGCCCGGGGTTTTTTTCGTCGGCTTAATACCCTGTTTTTCAAAAAGGATCGTCTGTAACTGTTTAGGCGATGAGAGATTAAAGCTTTCCCCTGCCAGCTCGTGCGCTTTCTTCTCTAGCTCTTCGAGGCGCTGCGCCAACTCTTGAGAGTGTGCCGAAAGAATGAGCGGCTCAATTAATACGCCATTGCGCTCGATTTTCGAGATCACAGGCACGAGTGGCATCTCGATTTCGTCGAAGACTTTTTTAGGGCCCGCTTCATTTTCTAATAAAGGCCAAATTTTCTGATGCAGCTGTAGCGTAACATCGGCATCTTCTGCTGCATACTGAGCGGCTTGCTCCAGGGCTATTTGATTAAACGTTAGCTGTTTTTTGCCTTTACCAGCAATCTCTTCAAAGGTAATCGTCTTATGGCCTAACCAACGTTGTGAGAGGCTATCCATATCGTGTTTACCGGCCACACTGTTATAGAGGTAAGACTCCAGCATGGTATCGAAACGGATACCTTTTAATTCAATGCCATAGTTAAGCAGTACGCCACGGTCATACTTTAGATTCTGACCAACTTTTGCCACATTCTCGTCTTCTAATAATGGCGTAAACTGAGCCAAAACATCATCGCGGTTGAGTTGCTCAGGGGCATCCAAGTAGTCGTGGGCCACAGGTAGATAAGCCGCCTCGCCTGCAGCGGTGGCGAAAGAAAGACCGACTATTTCAGCAGAGTAAGAATCCAGAGAGGTCGTTTCTAAATCAAAAGAAAACAGCTCACTATTTTTCAGCTTAACAAGCCACTCATCCAGTAACGTCTGATCAAAAATCGTTTGGTAGTTATCGGAAGATAAACTGATTTCGGGTACAGGGGCCGCTTCTACCGGTGCAGTATTTGTGGCCTTTGAGGTCGACTTACCACTTAACCAGCGATTGTTTTCCACATCCCCTAGCCAACGTTTAAATTCATAGCGGGCAAATAGGTCGAGCAAAAGTGTTTGATCCAACGGGCCGATCTTCAGTTGCTCACAGGTGAGCGCTAACTCAACATCGGTTTTGATTGTGGCAAGTTGGTAGGAGAGCATGGCCATTTCTTGATTTTCGGCCAATTTTTTACCCATGGTTTTCGCTCCGCGAAAACTTAAGCTAGCCACTTTATCGAGATCGGCATAGATGGTATTTAAACTTCCCAATCCTTGTAATAACGCCTGAGCGGTCTTTTCACCTACACCGGGTACACCAGGAATGTTATCGGACGAGTCACCCATTAATGCCAAATAATCAATTATCAGCTCTGGAGGAATACCGTATTTCTCGTTAACTTCTTCTGGGCCAAGAACAGTATTGTTCATAGTGTTGATAAGAGTGATATGGGGGCTAACCAGTTGTGCCATATCTTTATCGCCAGTACTGATCAATACATCCCGCCCTTCTTGCTCCGCTTGACGGGCCAGTGTACCGATAACGTCATCGGCTTCAACGCCAGATACAGCGAGTAACGGTAAGCCTATCGCTTTAACCATCTGGTGCAAAGGTTCGATTTGCGAGCGTAAATCGTCCGGCATAGGAGGGCGGTGCGATTTATATTCAGCGAACAGCTCATCACGAAAGGTTTTCCCTTTGGCATCGAATACGACAGCAACATGGCTAGGCTGGTATTGCAGTAATAAGCTACGCAGCATATTTAGCACGCCATACATGGCCCCTGTCGGTTCCCCCGCAGCATTAGTGAGCGGCGGGAAAGCATGGAACGCTCGGTAGAGATAAGAAGAACCATCTATTAGGATCAGCGGGTTTGGTGCGATTTGAGCCATAGGTATTAATTTCTGAGTTGGGCCGTGGATAAGCGTTAGCATGCCACAGAATAGAATAAATGTTGACCATGTCAGTGACTGGCATGATCACATAAAAGAAAATCAGGTCTAAGATCCTGTGGATAACTCTGTGGATCTATTTATTACGTTAATTACAAATTGACCAAAACATACAATCGATCTAGATAAAAATCATTTAAAACATAATGTTAAATTAGATCTTCGATGTTTCCTTACATAATTACCGGGTTACACTTCTGTGAATAAAAGGATCGAGTTTCTTGTTCGGAACAGGGCAAACCCCTGAACACCTGAGTATTCAGAGGTAATACGCTTATTTATTCAGCAAAAACTTCGTGACGTTGACATAATCCGCTGAGAAGTTAGGCAGTGAACTCGTATCAAGCCCAGCATTGTTGATTTGGTATTTCCCATTGATGAACAGTGCAGGGACACCATTGATATTAAAATCAGTCGCGGCTTTTTCTTGCTGGCTAACTAGTGCTTTTACAGCAAAGCTATTCCATGCCGAGTCATAAGCTTCCGGAGTAATCCCCGCAGCTTTGACAAAGACATCTTTTAAGCTTTGTTGATCTTTAATGGTTTGAGACTTCTGCAGGCCATCGAAGATAGGATCCATGACTTTATCTTCTACACCTAGTGCCATAGCCACTGCCCAAGCATGGGTCAGGATTGGACCGTAGTCGCCGCCTAAGAAATCAACATGGTAACGTGTTAATTTCACATTTGCAGGAAGCCCCTGTTCAACCGCTTGGTTGATTTTATAAGTCCGTTCAAAGTCGTAGCAGTGTGGGCAGAAAAATGAGAAAAATTCGACAACTTTTGGCGCACCATTTACTGGCTTTTCAATCGCCTGGTACTGCTTACCTTCTGTGAAGGTTGCTGCAGAAGCACCAAAGGCAAGCATTGCCCCAAAGAGAGCAAATAATACTTTTTTCATTTTTTACTTATCTCCAAATTATCATTCAAAATTGAGGCATCATCAGTGAGGGAGGCGATTGTAACAACACAGTCTGCGCGTGAATTTCTGCAATCTGTCGTCTCCAGAAATCAGCCTCTTCAAACCAAGGAAAAGCTTTAGGAAAAGCAGGATCTTGCCAACGTCTGACTACCCACGCTAGATAATAAACCATGCGCATCGCACGTAAAGGTTCAATCAGTGACAATTCATTAATGTTGAACTCGGTTAGCTCTGTATAACATTCTAGCAGAATATCCCATTGCACTCGTTGTTCATTCAGGTCACCGCTGACTAACATCCAGAGATCTTGTACGGCCGGACCATTACGCGCGTCATCCAAATCGACAAATAGCGGTCCATCACGCCACAAGATATTACCGGGATGACAATCGCCATGTAAGCGTAAAACATCCCAGTCTGTATGCCACAGACGAGTTAACTGCGTTCCTAATTCGCTGAGTGCGGTGATGAAATCCGCTTTTAAAGCTGCAGGGATGAGTGATGTTTCTTTTAGTAAAGCCAAGGGTTGATGAAAATACTCATCAAGACCCAACGACGGTCGATGACGGAATTGATATTGCCGGCCAACGTGATGGATACGCGCTAACGTTTGGGCCGCTTGTTCAAGATGGTCGTAATTATCAATTTCATATTGTCGCCCGCCCAAACTGGGGAAGATGGCAAACGCAATACCTTCTGTTTGCTGTACAGTGGTTCCGTGAAATCTGAGTGGCGCGGCGACCGCGAGATTAGCCTCGGCGAGTTCTTGCGTGAACTGATGTTCTTCATGTAACTGCTCAAGCGACCAACGCTGTGGGCGGTAGAATTTAGCCACATAACGTTTTCGGTCTTCATCGCTAAATTGCCAGACACGGTTTTCATAGCTATTGAGCGGGGTTAACCCCGAGTCAACGCGTATCCCCGTATTCCATAACGCGTCTAATACGGTTTCGGGATCAAGTGTTTGGAAATCGAAGCTCGGTTGGATCATAATCTCTGTAATAATGTAAAAAACTGAACAGCAGGATACCATCAACCCTGCTTGGCAGTCTGATTATTTGAGCGATTAATTGATAAGGGTTAACTGTGATCAGTGGCATTATTTTGGCAGGCGGTGCGGGACGACGCATGAATGGGAAAGATAAGGGACTCGTGCAGTGGCACGAGAAAGCATTAATTGACCATGTAATCGAGCATTTAGCGCCACAAGTTAGCCACTTGACCATTAATGCCAACCGACATATTTCGATCTATCAACAGAGAGGATATCCTGTCATTCAAGATAAGGCGCAAACTCTTCTTGGTCCCTTAGCGGGTATCGAGGTGGGACTAGAGGCAATAGAAACAGAATGGCTTGCCGTTGCCCCTTGTGACAGTCCATTGTTTCCCAATGATTATGTGCAACGACTCTACGAATTCACTCTACGCCATAACTTGCCCCTCACTTGGGTACGACAAAATGGTCGAGATCATCCTCTTTTCTGCCTAATTCATCGAGACTTAAGGGGAATGTTGCACGATTTTCTTTACCAAGAGGAAAAGCGGAAGGTGACTGATTTTTTTACTCGCCACGGACGGACATTGGAGTTTAATGAAGAACTTCCGTTATTTGCTAATTTTAATGATGAAGCATCGTTAAAATAAAAAAGACCCAATGCAAAAAGGCCATCCGTTAGGATGGCCTTTTTGACTTATTGGATGCCTGGCAGTTCCCTACTCTCGCATGGGGAGACCCCACACTACCATCGGCGCTACGGCGTTTCAC
>NZ_JABBFQ010000008.1 GCF_018494055.1 Rosenbergiella epipactidis | reverse complement strand
GAAATTGGTAGACGCACCAGATTTAGGTTCTGGCGCCGCAAGGTGTGCGAGTTCAAGTCTCGCCTTCCGCACCATTTAAATACCAATAGTTGTAATGAATTCAATTGGGATATCGCCAAGCGGTAAGGCACCGGTTTTTGATACCGGCATTCCCTGGTTCGAATCCAGGTATCCCAGCCAAAAAAAACGCCAACTCTCGCTGACGTCTATTCATTTCTACAACCCTAATGCATAACTCAATGCTTTTCGTTTTAGCCATCCACCTCGTTGCGCCGCCATCAATCCGACATTTCTTAGGATTTCCAACGGAGCATGCTGATTACTGAACGCAAAATAGAATACATCCATCCCCGTTTGCATGATCAAATTGTCAGCATGGCGTTTACGCTGATAACGTTTTAATGTCTCAAGCCGCCACCAAGGCATTGTCGTTCGACGCGCGCTGACCAATACATCGATAAGCGCATCGACGTCGCGATAGCCGAGGTTGACGCCCTGCCCCGCCAAAGGGTTAATCGTATGCGCTGCATCGCCGACTAACGCGATACCAGGTTTAACATAGGCGGTTGCATGCCGACGGGTTAAGGGGAAAGCACCACTGCGTAAAGTCTTCACTTTGCCTACACGCGCGGGGAAATGCTGGACGATCGCTTCATCTAACTGTGTCGGAGTCAGTTTTTTCAATTGTTCTATGCGTGCAGCACTGTCGTACCATACTAATGAGGCGTAGCGATCATAGAGGGGTAAAAAGGCCCGAGGGCCGTGCGACGTGAACTGTTGCCACGTGGTATCTCCAGGTTCTTGTTCGCACTCCACTGAAATCAACATGCAAGATTGCTGATAATCCCACCCTTGAATACCAATACCTGCGCCTTGTCTAACTTGAGAATGTGCGCCATCCGCTCCAACTAATAATGAACAGGTTATTGCAGTACCTTGATCTAAGACCACCGCCCACTTTTCCTGTTCAGGCAGATAGGTCATAGTATCGAGCGTCGCGGGACAAAATAACGTCACCGATAAGGCTTGCATCCGCTCCCACAGTACACGCTGTAACACTTGATTCTCTACCATAAAGCCCAATTCCGGTAAGTTAAGCAGTGCAGCGCTAAATTCCGTTTTCGCACTTTGCCATTCCCAGGTTTCCAATTGACGGTATGGCGCGCAGCGCCTTGCCAAAATCTCTGACCAAGCCCCGATTTCCTCTAATAACGCGACAGAGGTACGGCTGATAGCAGAAATTCTCACGTCAGGCAGAGAGGACGGTACATAGGGTTCAGGCTCTCGGCGCTCAATCACCGCTACACGAAAATTTTGTTGCCTTAAGCCACAGGCCAAGGCCGCACCGACCATGCCTCCCCCATTGATTACCACGTCAAAATGCTCTGTCTGCATAGCACATCCTCTGCGACGAAACACTTAGTCTGTGCTTCGTGAAATTAAGATAATCTATATAGTGTACCGTAATTTTCGTAGTAAACAGATTATCCGTTATACTGGTCACAACAGCAGCAAAGCATTACAATATGCGGCTAGCCGATCCTTGCACTAAATCAATGGCCCATTCGATGACGAAAAAATTACATATTAAGACTTGGGGCTGCCAGATGAACGAATACGATTCATCTAAAATGGCAGATCTCCTCAACAGCACTCACGGCTATTCTTTAACCGAGAATGCCGACGAAGCCGATGTGTTACTTCTCAACACCTGTTCTATCCGTGAAAAAGCACAAGAAAAGGTTTTCCACCAACTTGGTCGCTGGAGAGCCTTAAAAGAGCGTAATCCTGAACTGATTATCGGGGTAGGCGGCTGTGTCGCCTCACAAGAAGGTGATCATATTCGTCAGCGTGCGCACTATGTTGATATCGTTTTTGGTCCACAAACCCTGCATCGCTTACCAGAGATGATCAACAGTGTACGAGGCAATAAAAGCCCAGTCGTCGATATTAGCTTCCCAGAAATCGAGAAGTTTGACCGCCTGCCAGAGCCTCGTGCTGAAGGGCCTACGGCCTTTGTGTCGATCATGGAAGGCTGTAATAAATATTGTACCTTCTGTGTCGTCCCCTATACCCGGGGTGAAGAAGTTAGCCGCCCTTGCGATGATATTTTGTTTGAGATTGCTCAGCTGGCCGCGCAAGGCGTCCGTGAAGTCAATCTTCTGGGACAAAACGTTAACGCCTATCGCGGTGAACATTACGATGGTGCAATCTGTACTTTCGCTGAACTGATTCGTTTAGTGGCCGCCATCGATGGCATTGACCGGATCCGTTTCACCACCAGCCATCCTATTGAGTTTACTGACGACATCATTGAGGTCTATCGCGATACGCCAGAATTGGTCAGCTTCCTACACCTGCCAGTACAAAGCGGTGCGGATCGTATTCTGATGTTAATGAAACGCGCGCATACAGGCCTAGAGTTTAAGGCTATCATTCGTAAGCTTCGTGCTGCTCGCCCAACGATTCAGATCAGTTCTGATTTTATTATCGGCTTCCCGGGCGAAACCCAAGAAGACTTCGAACAGACGATGAAGCTGATTGCCGATGTTAATTTCGATATGAGCTTTAGCTTTATCTATTCTGCTCGTCCAGGCACTCCCGCCGCAGATTTGCCTGACGATGTCAGCGATGAAGAGAAAAAACAGCGTCTCTACATTCTGCAAGATCGTATCAATCAGCAAGCGCAGGCTTGGAGCCGTCGTATGTTAGGCACTGAGCAACGCGTGTTGGTGGAAGGTACATCACGTAAAAATGTAATGGAACTGTCAGGACGTACCGAAAATAACCGTGTGGTGAACTTCGAAGGAACGCCAGATATGGTCGGTAAGTTTGTCGATATCGAGGTCACCGACGTGCTACCTAACTCATTGCGTGGCAAAGTGGTGCGTACAGAAGATGAGATGGGACTGCGAGTCGTTGAAAGTCCAGCCTCGGTTATTGCCCGTACTCGTAAAGAGAACGAGCTGGGTGTGGGCGTTTTTCAGCCTTAGTCCTTCGCTTAAATACAGGGTCTACTGTCCAAAACAGAACCTGTTACTCGCTCGTCTCTACAAAGCCCTGTGTGATACAGGGCTTTTTTTATAACGCCGATATCTATTGCTGCACAAGCGGTGATCCTCACTACACCCTAGAGCAGTTCTTGTTCTACAGCCGACGTGGCGCAGTGGCTTATCCTGGCGTTGACTCATTTAAATCTCGACTCAAAGCGGTTAAGCATCCCTCTTGATACTTCAGCGGAACATCCCCTAACTTGGCGCCGAAAAAAGCGTAATGATGAATGTGTCACGAAATCGCAAGCTACGCCCCACAGCGCAGCGTTTCGTGACTATGCTAAAAGGGAAATCCTATTTTACTCTACGAGGCCCGTATGAAAGTTGCTGCATCACTCATCCCTGTACTCTGTTTAGCTGGGTTACCTGCCGCCATGGCCGCGCCTGAAGGAACATTAAGCGTGCATATTCTTAACCAGCAAACGGGTAAACCCTCTGCAGAGGTTACCGTCGTCCTAGAAAAAAAGACCGACAAGGGTTGGCAGACATTAGCGACCGGTAAAACCGATAGCAATGGCCGCATCAAATCCCTCTACCCACAGGATTCTGCAATGGCTAAAGGGGTCTATAAAGTCACATTTGAGACCGGCGACTACTTTGCACAGCAGAAACAAGCGAGTTTCTTCCCTGAAATTCCGGTTATTTTTAGCGTCTCGCAAGAAAATGAAAAGCTCCATATCCCGCTGTTATTAAGCCAATACGGCTATTCGACCTATCGGGGAAATTAAGGAACCAGTGCTCTATCGATAGGGTGAATTTGTGCCCTGCTCAGCGTGGTCGCTGCCGCAGGGGACTTCATCAGTGAAGCGCGCCTTGTTTTTACAGATTGCGCCCCAACATCTGGGAGATAGCTTGCATACCCTGCACACAGCGTAAATAATCTGACTCATTATGCTTTCTTCAACCGTCGGTAATCGATCGACCCAAGTGATAAAAGAGGAAAAATTTGACTATTGAAACCCGTGAAATCACACTTGAACCTGCCGACAATCAGCGCTTACTCAGCCTTTGTGGCCCTTTTGATGACAACCTCAAACACCTTGAGCGCCGCCTAGGACTGGAGATTACTCGTCGCGATCACCAATTCAAACTCGCCGGTCGCGCGCAAATTGTCGCGGCAGCAGAAAATATCTTAAAAGATCTCTATGTCGATACCGCACCGGTTCGTGGTCAGACCCAAGATATTTTGCCTGAAAATATTCATCTAGCGATCAAAGAGAGTGGCGTGCTGGAACAGACTGCCGACAGCGTCCCTAACTTCGGTAAAGCCATTAATATCCAGACGCGACGTGGCGTAATTAAACCGCGCACGCCAAACCAAGCCCAGTATATTGCCAATATTTTTGGCCACGATATCACCTTTGGTATTGGTCCTGCCGGGACGGGGAAAACCTATCTAGCCGTTGCCGCAGCTGTCGATGCGTTAGAAAAGCAAGAAATCCGACGTATTCTGCTGACTCGCCCAGCGGTCGAAGCGGGAGAGAAACTCGGATTTTTACCGGGAGATCTTAGCCAAAAGGTCGATCCTTACTTACGTCCTCTGTATGATGCACTCTTCGAAATGCTTGGCTTCGAACGTGTCGAGAAGTTAATCGAACGTAATGTGATCGAAGTCGCTCCCCTCGCCTATATGCGCGGACGTACGCTAAACGATGCATTTATTATTTTAGATGAGAGTCAAAACACCACGATTGAACAGATGAAAATGTTCCTAACGCGGATAGGCTTCAATTCTAAAGCGGTGATCACTGGGGATATTACTCAGATTGACCTCCCTCGTAATGCAAAGTCTGGTTTAAAACATGCTATCGAAGTGCTGTCAGAGGTCAAAGAACTGAGTTTTAACTTTTTCCACAGCGAAGATGTTGTACGGCATCCCGTTGTCGCACGTATCGTCACCGCCTATGAAGCATGGGAAGAAGCGGATCAGCAACGCCGTGCTGAACGCGCAGAAGAACGAAAGCGTGAAGCACAAGCCCCTGCCCAGGAAAACTAATGGAACAAGACGTTATTTTAGATTTACAAAATGTGTGCGCCTCAGCAGAAGGTTTACCGACTGAAGCACAATTTCATCGCTGGTTGACTGCCGCAGTCAGCCCGTTTCAGCCAGTGAGTGAAGTCACTATTCGCTTAGTGGATGAGGCAGAAAGCCATGAATTGAACCATACTTGGCGAGGTAAGGATAAACCGACTAATGTGCTATCCTTTCCTTTTGAGGCCCCACCCGGCATTGAAGACTTTCCGCTGCTAGGTGATTTGATCATCTGCCGTCAAGTGGTTGAACAAGAAGCGGTAGAACAGCACAAAACGCTGGAAGCGCATTGGGCACATATGGTGATCCATGGTAGCCTACATCTGCTAGGTTACGACCATATTATCGATGAAGAGGCGGAAGAAATGGAAGCCTTAGAAACTGAGATAATGCTTGCGCTGGGTTATACTGACCCGTACATTTCTGAAAAAGAAGCCTAATAGCTGCAAGGGGTGGTAAGTGTCGTTGTCCTTACCACCAACGTTTACTTAACGAGAGATCTAAATAAAACCGCCATGAGCGACGACCATTCTCAAAATAATGATACCCCTAGTAATAAAAAAGGATTTTTCTCATTACTTCTCAACCAGCTTTTTCACGGTGAACCCAAAAACCGTGATGAACTCTTGGAACTGATCCGAGATTCTGAACAAAAAGATCTGATTGATGAAGATACCCGTGACATGATCGAAGGCGTAATGGATATTGCGCAACAACGGGTTCGGGATATCATGATCCCTCGCTCACAAATGGTCACGCTAAAACGTGATCAAACACTTGATAGCTGCCTAGATATCATTGTTGATACCGCACACTCTCGTTTTCCTGTCATCAGCGAGGATAAAGACCACGTTGAAGGCATCTTAATGGCCAAAGATCTGTTGCCCTTTATGCGTAGCGATGCCGAAGCCTTTAGCATCGAAAAGGTGCTACGTCCTGTGGTGGTTGTCCCGGAGAGTAAACGTGTTGACCGCATGTTGAAAGAGTTCCGCTCACAACGCTACCATATGGCTATCGTGATTGATGAATTTGGCGGTGTTGCAGGTCTCGTGACGATTGAGGATATCCTTGAGCTTATCGTCGGCGAGATCGAAGATGAATACGATGATGTCGAAGATGCCGATGTCCGTCAGCTCAACCGTCATACTTATACGGTCAGGGCCCTGATGTCCATCGACGATTTCAACCAGCAATTTGATACCAACTTTAGCGATGATGAAGTCGATACCGTTGGCGGGCTAGTGATGCAAAGCTTTGGGCACCTTCCGGCTCGCGGTGAAAGTATCACGATTGACGGCTACCAATTCAAAGTCGCCGTGGCCGATCGTCGTCGTATCATTCAAGTGCATGTCCGCATTCCTGAGGATGCCTCCCCTATCACTCTTAGCGACGACTAAAGCTTATGGCAGTCAGTAAATTTATCGATCGACAATCGATTCGCCTTCTCCTTGCTCTGATTATGGGTGCCGTTGGCACCCTTGCTTTTTCCCCATTCGATTTCTGGCCTGCCGCTCTCGTTTCCTTAATGGGGTTGCAATGGCTGACCACTCACCGTAAAACCGGGCAAGCTGCCGCAATTGGCTATTGCTGGGGCATGGGATTATTTGGTAGTGGAATCAACTGGGTGTACGTCAGTATCGCCACCTTCGGGGGCATGCCAGGCCCCGTTAATGTCTTATTAGTGATACTGCTGGCCGCTTGGCTATCGCTATTTACGTTACTCTTTGCTTTAGTCTTGAACCGTTTCTGGCCGAGGGCGAGCACTGCCCGCCTACTGCTTGCAGCACCGGCGTTATGGCAAGTGACCGAGTTTTTACGCGGCTGGGTATTGACGGGCTTCCCTTGGCTGCAATTTGGCTATAGTCAAATTGATGGTCCACTTAAAGGTATTGCCCCCATCGCTGGGGTTGAAACCATCAACTTCCTGTTGATGGTGATGGCTGGTGCACTGGTCCTCGCACTCCAACAACGTCGCATCCGTTATCTTATTGCGGCGGTAGGCGTATTACTCGTTTGTTGGCCGCTACGCTATCTCCATTGGTATCACGAACAGCCCGAACGAAAAACTACCGTTGCGCTCGTCCAAGGTAATATTGCGCAGAGTATGAAATGGGATCCACAGCAGCTTTCCCGTAGCTTACAGACTTATACTCGCTTAACTGCACCACAAATTGGTCATGCCAAACTGATTATCTGGCCTGAGTCGGCTATCAGCGATTTAGAAACCAATCAACAAGTCTTTCTTCATCAACTTGATAATGAGCTGCGCCAAGGGGGGAGCTTGTTGGCAACGGGGATCGTGGATTCACGCTTAATGTCCAATAACCGCTATCACGACTTCAATACCGTCATTACCTTAGGCAATCAGTCCCCGTACAGCTACTATAGCCCGGATCGCTATCAGAAGAACCATCTGGTTCCATTTGGTGAATTCGTTCCGTTAGCCTCGCTGTTACGGCCCTTAGCCCCATTCTTCGATTTACCAATGTCAGGTTTTAGTCGAGGCGCCTATTCGCAATCTCCGCTTTATCTTGGGGGATATCAGCTCACCACCGCGATCTGCTATGAAATCGTCTTGGGTCAGCAGGTACGCGACAACCTACGTCCGGATACTGATTTCCTGTTGACCGTGTCTAATGATGCCTGGTTTGGCCACTCCATCGGCCCTTGGCAGCATTTCCAGATGGCAAGGATGAGAGCGCTTGAGTTAGGTAAACCACTGTTACGTGATACCAACAATGGTATTACCGCCGTGATCGCGGCCGATGGCACTGTGGTGAAACAACTCCCTCAATTCCAGCCTGATGTGCTGACTGCAGAGATTACACCTACACGTGGCGCGACGCCTTATGCGTTGACCGGTGATATCACAATTTGGATTATCAGCCTGCTGAGTGCTATCGTCGCCCTTAGACGGCGTAAAATGCCCCACTAATTCGAGCCTCTTCGGAGGCTCTCTCCTCGACAAATGATGACTTACAAGAATTGGCAGTTGTTGCGCGGCAGCCTTATGGGTATGCTATGCGGATCTAAGTAAAGTCATTGTATCAAGCCCCGCGCTTATTAATAAGGATCACTGGCCGCCATGCAAGAGCAATACCGCCCGGAAGAGATAGAATCACACGTTCAAGCCCATTGGGATGAAAAAGAAACCTTCAAAGTGACAGAACAAGAAGGTAAAGAAAAATATTACTGCCTATCGATGCTTCCCTATCCTTCTGGCCGACTCCACATGGGGCACGTGCGTAACTACACCATTGGTGATGTGATCGCGCGTTACCAACGTCTTCAAGGTAAAAACGTCCTTCAACCTATTGGTTGGGATGCTTTCGGCCTACCGGCTGAAGGGGCTGCGGTGAAAAACAATACAGCGCCCGCACCTTGGACTTATGAAAATATCGATTACATGAAGAACCAGTTAAAATTACTGGGCTTTGGTTACGATTGGAGCCGCGAGTTAGCGACTTGTCAGCCAGAGTATTACCGTTGGGAACAATGGTTCTTCACCAAGCTTTATGAGAAAGGCTTAGTTTACAAAAAAACCTCTGCGGTTAACTGGTGTCCGAATGACCAAACCGTTTTAGCGAATGAGCAAGTGGTAGATGGATGCTGCTGGCGCTGTGACAGCAAAGTCGAGCGTAAAGAGATCCCACAATGGTTTATCAAAATCACCGATTATGCAGAAGAGCTGCTTAACGATCTTGATACCTTAGAAGGATGGCCTGAGCAGGTCAAAACCATGCAACGTAACTGGATTGGCCGTTCCGAAGGGGTGGAAATCACCTTTGCGGTGGCTGATCGCAGTGATACCTTGACCGTCTATACCACTCGCCCTGACACCTTTATGGGGGCAACCTATGTCGCTGTTGCGGCTGGGCACCCATTAGCTCAAGAAGCGGCGGCACACGATCCTGCTTTGGCTGCATTTATCGAAGAGTGTCGTAATACCAAGGTTGCTGAGGCCGAGATGGCTACCATGGAGAAAAAAGGTCATGCGACTCACTTCCATGTCATCCATCCGCTGACCGGTGAGAAACTGCCTTTATGGGTCGCTAACTTTGTCCTTATGGAATACGGTACCGGTGCAGTGATGGCCGTTCCCGCACACGACCAACGTGACTGGGAATTCGCGAGCAAATACCAATTAACCATTAAGCCAGTAGTCTGCGACGAAGAAGGCAATGTTCCTGATGTCAGCCGCGAAGCCATGACCTTTAAAGGCCAGTTAGTTAACTCTGGTGAGTTTGATGGACTGGACCATGCTGCAGGCTTCAATGCGATTGCCGATGCGCTTGCCGCAAAAGGTGTTGGCGTGCGTAAAGTGAACTACCGTCTGCGTGACTGGGGCGTTTCTCGCCAACGTTACTGGGGTGCGCCTATCCCAATGGTGACGCTGGAAGATGGCACCGTCGTTCCGACACCGGAAGATCAACTACCCGTCTTGCTGCCTGAAGATGTGGTGATGGACGGTATCACCAGTCCAATTAAAGCCGATCCTGAGTGGGCAAAAAGCACCGTCAACGGACAGCCTGCCTTACGCGAAACGGATACTTTTGATACCTTTATGGAATCGTCATGGTATTACGCGCGTTATACCTGCACCCACTACGACCAAGGGATGCTCGACCCCGCAGCAGCCAACTACTGGTTACCGGTGGACCAATACATTGGGGGAATCGAACATGCCATCATGCACTTGATGTATTTCCGCTTCTTCCACAAGTTATTACGTGACGCAGGCTTGGTGAACTCCAATGAGCCAGCGAAACGTCTACTTTGCCAAGGCATGGTGCTGGCCGATGCTTATTATTATGTCGGTGCAAACGGTGAGCGTAACTGGGTTTCCCCTGTCGACGTAACGGTCGAGCGCGATGACAAAGGACGTGTTATCAAAGCGACTGATAATACTGGCCGCGAAGTGGTCTACGCGGGTATGAGTAAGATGTCGAAGTCCAAAAATAACGGTATCGACCCACAATTAATGGTAGAACGCTACGGTGCGGATACCGTTCGTCTGTTCATGATGTTCGCCTCACCGGCAGAGATGACGTTGGAATGGCAAGAATCTGGCGTTGAAGGCGCTAACCGCTTCCTTAAGCGTGTTTGGCGTTTAGTGCATGAGCACACCAGCAAAGGTACTGTCGCACCATTGGACGTTGATGCGCTCGATGATGCACAAAAGTCATTGCGTCGTGAAGTACACAAAACCATCGCCAAAGTCTCTGATGACGTCGGTCGTCGCCAAACCTTCAATACAGCGATTGCGGCGGTGATGGAGTTAATGAATAAGCTAACGCGTGCGCCGCAAGAGAGTGAGCAAGACCGTGCGCTAATGGATGAAGCCTTGAATGCCGTGGTACGCCTACTCTATCCATTTACCCCACATGCCTGCTTTGTGTTATGGGAAGCCTTAGGCCAGACCACGACGATTGATGAAGCAGAATGGCCAGTCGCCGATCAGCAAGCTATGGTCGAAGAGAGTGTGGTTATGGTGATTCAGATTAATGGTAAAGTACGTGCCAAAATTAACGTTGCTGCTGAGGCTACGCAAGAGCAAGTTCAAGCCCTTGCTGCCGAAGACCATTTAGTGGCGAAATATTTAGACGGTGCGACCATTCGTAAAGCCATTTTCGTCCCTGGCAAGCTGTTAAACCTAGTGATTGGGTAACTCCGGAGGTAATGTGCGACATTTTCTACTCTGCTTAATGATGGCAACCGCGGTGCTTAGCACCGCCGGTTGTGGTTTTCATACTCGTGGGAATACTAAAATTCCTCAAGGGATGAAAACAATGATTTTAACCAGCGATGATCCTTATGGCCCACTCGCGCGTGCTGTACGCCAGCAATTACGGTTAAGCGGTATAAAATTGGTTGAAGACTCTGCCACGCAGCGTGTGAATGTGCCAACTTTACGCCTAGCAGGCGAAAATAATCACCGTGATACGGCCTCTGTATTCTTAGACGGTAGTCGTGCGGAGTACCAATTGGTGATGACCATAACAGGCCAAATCCTCATCCCAGGTAAAGGTATTTTCCCACTGCATACCACGGTTTATCGTTCTTACTTTGATAACTCCGGCAACCCCCTTGCCGCAGACTCAGAACAAGACATGATTAGCCAAGAAATGCGTGAAAGAGCGTCTGAACAGTTAGTCCGTCAGTTACTGGCTGTTCATGCTGCTGAGCAGCAAATTAATGGTACTGCGCCTGTCGCCCCATCCGCAGCATTAGGGCAACCTGAGGTGATTACCAGTACTTCAGAACAAAGCAGTAACGCCGGTGTAGCGCTCGGTAACTAATGACCAGAGTGTTCCCGGAACAACTAACGGCGCAACTTAACCATGGGTTGCGTCGTTACTATTTATTAGTCGGTAGCGACCCCCTTCTGCACCAAGAGAGTCAGCACACAATTTTGGCTGCCGCTCGGGCACAGGCCTTCGAAGAGCATCACACCTACGCTATCGATCAACATACCGATTGGGACTTACTCTTTAGTGAGTGCCAAGCGATGAGTCTTTTTAGCCAGCGACAAGTGTTTATCTTGCAGCTCGCCGAAAATGGTCCTAACGCTACCCAAGCCAGTCAGTTGGTACAGCTCATTTCGTTAATGCATGACGATTTATTACTGATCATACATGCTGCAAAAATTACCAAAGCTCAAGAAAACAGTGGATGGTATAAGGCGTTAGTTGACGGTGGATTATTGGTGACCTGCCATACACCCGATCATCAACAACTGCCTCGTTGGGTGCAGCAGCGCTGTCGGGCTATGTCATTAGCAATCGATGAGCCAGCGTTACGTCTCCTTTGTTATTATTACGAAGGAAATTTATTAGCGTTATCACAAGCATTAGAGCGCCTGTCATTGCTATGGCCTGATGGGGTACTTACCCTGCCGCGAGTAGAAGAAGCCGTCTATGATGCCGCTGTTTTCACCCCTTATCATTGGATCGATGCTTTGCTGGCAGGGAAAAGTAAACGCGCTTTGCACGTGTTAAAACAGCTGCAGTCAGAAGATCAGGAACCGATCATCTTGCTGAGAACGCTGCAACGTGAGGTCATGATCTTACTTGAAGTTTCCGCTATCCCGATGGATGCGCGTCGCGCGGCAATGGACAAACTCCGCGTCTGGCAAAATAGACGTCAACTTTATACCGGTGCTTTACAGCGACTGGATCGAGTACGTCTACGTCATATCGTTCATCATTTAGCCTCACTAGAGATCGCTGTGAAAAAAGATTTCTCTACCGAGTGTTGGCCCGCATTAAACGCGCTCAGCGTGCTTATTTGTCAACCTCAGTTTCCTACAGGACTTTACCATGTCTAAGCTCTCTGCGTGGTTTGGGGGAACCTTTGACCCCATCCATAACGGTCATTTACATTGTGCGCGTGAAATTGCCTCGCTGCTCGATCTCGAAAACGTCACCCTACTTCCTAACAACGTGCCGCCCCATCGGCCTCAGCCAGAAGCCAGTGCAGCACAGCGCGTGGAAATACTGAAACGGGCGATAGAGAATGATCCACTCTTTTCGATTGATAGTCGTGAGCTTGAGCGCGACACCCCATCATGGACCATCGAAACCCTAACGCTCCTGCGTGAAGAAGTCGGTGCAGAGGCGCCCCTAGCTTTTATTATTGGTCAGGATTCGCTACTCAGTATTAACCAATGGGAAAGATGGCAAGAGATACTGGAATATTGCCATTTAGTCGTTGCTCAGCGACCTGGTTATTCCAGCCAGCATGCCGATCATAAAGTCCAATCGTGGATCACTCGTCATCTGACTGACGCGGCCAGCTTACAGCATAAGCCCTATGGCGGAATATTCCTTGCCGATACCTCGCTGTACACGATCTCTGCAACGGATATTCGCCGACGCTTACACCACGGCCTTTCGTGTCAGGACTTGCTTCCCGATGCAGTCATCGAGTATATCGCTGAAACTGGCTTATATCGCCCCCGTTGACAGCGTGTTACAATGAGCCTCAACCCCTAGCAAACGCAGTTTTTGGCGGCTAGGGATTTTATTTTTTAACCATCATTACTGAAGGTGAAGCTTTTGCAAGGCCAAGCACTCCAAGCTTTCGTTGTCGACAAAGTTGACGATCTTAAAGCACAAAATATAATTTCCATTGATGTTCACGGTAAATCCAGTATCACTGATTGTATGGTGATCTGCACCGGTACCTCATCGCGTCATGTTATGTCTATCGCAGACCATCTCAAGCAAGAAGCAAAACTCGCAGGCTTACAGCCAATGGGGACAGAAGGTAAAGTTTCCGGTGATTGGGTGGTCGTCGATTTAGGTGAAGTCATCGTCCACATCATGGAAGAAGAAGCTCGTCAGCTTTATGAGCTTGAGAAACTCTGGAGTTAATGAGTGAAATTACAGCTCATCGCCGTAGGCACTAAAATGCCCGATTGGGTGCAAACCGGCTTTATGGATTACTTACGTCGTTTTCCGCGCGATATGCCTTTTGAGCTTATCGAAATCCCTGCAGGTAAACGCGGTAAGAATGCCGATATTAAGCGGATCCTAGAAAAAGAAGGTGAGGCGATGTTAGCTGTAGTGGGAAAAGGTAACCGTATTGTGACCTTAGACATCCCTGGTACGCCTTGGGAAACACCCGTGCTTGCACAACAACTTGATCGTTGGAAGCAAGATGGCCGGGATGTCAGCCTACTGATTGGTGGGCCTGAAGGTCTTGCCCCCGCGTGTAAAGCTGCGGCAGATCAAAGTTGGTCACTCTCGCCATTGACCTTACCCCATCCATTAGTCAGAGTATTAGTTGCTGAAAGCCTCTATCGTGCATGGAGTATTACGACTAACCATCCTTACCATCGCGAATAAACTCACGACCTTTGAATAAGTAGAAAACACTTGCATGAAATTGACCGCCTACGCTTTTCGTGATTATAGCGCCGAACAAAAATTATTTGTGAAACGGGCCGCCATCGCACTTGTGGGTGTTTTTCTATTACTCTCGATTCTTATCGTTAACATGTGCCATCTACAGATTGTTAAGTATGATGATTACCGCACACGATCTAATCAGAACCGTATCAAACTCGTGCCGATTGCCCCCAGTCGCGGCATGATTTACGACCGTAATGGCACCGCACTCGCGTTGAATCGCACCATCTACCAAGCTGAAATCCTGCCGGCAAAAGTCGGTAACTTGAAACAGACACTCGCAGCGTTACAACCCGTCTTATCCTTGACCGACGAAGAGTTGGTGACCTTCGAAAAAGAGCGTAAGCTAGCCCGACGCTTTGCCCCTGTAGTCATTAAAAATGAATTAAACGACGAGCAAATCGCTCGGTTTGCCGTCAACCAATATCGTTTCCCCGGTGTGGAAATCAAGGGCTATCAACGCCGCTATTACCCCTATGGCCCTAGCCTCACCCATATTGTCGGTTATGTTTCAAAGATCAATGACCGCGATATGGCACGATTAAACCGTGAGCAAAAGGCGGGCAATTACAGTGCTAGCCACGATATCGGCAAGCTTGGCGTCGAAGCCTATTATGAAGATCTTCTACACGGTAACACCGGGTATGAGGAGGTTGAGGTCAATAACCGTGGTCGCGTTGTCAGGCAGCTTAATGAGGTCACTCCGCAAGCCGGTGAAGACATTACATTAACCTTGGACTTGGGGTTACAGCAATATATTGAGACTTTACTGGCCGGTAGCCGTGCGGCGGTTGTGGTTAGCGATCCTCGTAATGGCGAAATTCTCGCCATGGTCTCCATGCCCAGTTACGACCCCAACTTGTTTGTCGAAGGCATTTCAAGTAAAGATTATAAAGAATTATTGACCAATCCTGACCGTCCATTGTACAACCGTGCCATTCAAGCGGCCTACCCGCCAGCCTCGACTGTAAAGCCTTTCGTTGCAGTGTCGGCATTAAGTGCTGGCGTAATAACCAAAAACACCAGTTTATTTGACCCGGGTTGGTGGCAGTTACCCGGTAGTGAGAAGCGCTTCCGCGACTGGAAAAAATGGGGGCATGGTCGATTGAATGTGACCAAGTCTCTTGAAGAGTCTGCAGACACTTTTTTCTATCAAGTCGCCTTTGATCTGGGCATTGATCGGCTCTCTGAGTGGATGACGAAATTTGGCTATGGCCAACGTACAGGCATCGATCTGCCCCAAGAGAGCGCGGGGAATATGCCAACACGGGAATGGAAGGTTAACCGCTTCAAAAAGCCCTGGTATCAGGGTGACACTATCCCGGTTGGTATTGGTCAAGGCTATTGGACCGCTACGCCGTTGCAAATGAACAAAGCATTAATGGTGTTAATCAATGATGGAGTACTGAAAGTCCCTCATTTATTATTGTCAGCAAATCGGGCCGGTAGCCGTTACCCCTACCAGCCTCCCGTTTCTGAGGTGATTGGGGATGTGCATTCTGGCTATTGGGAAATTGCTAAAGATGGAATGTATGGCGTTGCTAATCGTCCTAATGGGACGGCGCATAAGAGTTTCGTCAGTGCCCCGTATAAAATTGCCGCGAAATCGGGTACTGCTCAAGTTTTTGGGCTGAAAGCTAACGAGACCTACAATGCACATAAAATTTCAGAACGTTTGCGTGATCATAAATTGATGACCGCCTTCGCTCCCTATGACAACCCACGCGTCGCCATTACGATGATTTTAGAGAATGGTGGCTCCGGCGCAGCCGTCGGTACCATTATGCGCCAAATTTTGGATCATATTATGTTAGGTGACAACAATACCCAATTATCGCCCGAGGCTCCGCTGCCTTCTGGCTATGAAGGTGACGAGTAATGCCCATGAGCGACCACCCACAGAAACAATCAATCTGGACCCGCATCCACGTTGATCCCATTTTTATGATCATCATTCTCACGCTGCTAACCTATAGCGGATTTATTATCTGGAGCGCCAGTGGCCAAGATCCAGGGATGATGGAGCGTAAAATAGGCCAAATTGGTATGGGCCTAGCCTTAATGTTAACGCTAGCTCAAATTCCGCCACGGGTATATGAAAGCTGGGCGCCTTATCTGTATATTTTAAGCGTTGTATTGCTGATTGCCGTGGATGCATTTGGCCATATCAGTAAAGGTGCACAACGTTGGTTGGATCTGGGTATTGTGCGCTTCCAACCGTCAGAGATTGCTAAAATAGCCGTGCCGCTGATGGTTGCTCGATTTATCAACCGTGATGTCTGTCCACCTTCGCTTAAAAATACTGGGATTGCGCTGGTGTTGATAGCCGTGCCTACACTATTAGTGGCTGCTCAGCCAGATTTAGGAACAGCTATCTTAATCGCCGCCTCCGGTATTTTCGTTCTGTTCCTTTCGGGAATGAGCTGGCGATTGATCGGTATTGCCGTACTGCTGCTCGCGGCTTTTATCCCTATTTTATGGTTCTTTTTGATGCATGATTATCAGCGTGATCGGGTAATGATGCTGTTAAATCCAGAAAGTGATCCCTTAGGGGCTGGCTATCATATAATCCAATCGAAAATTGCTATCGGCTCTGGAGGCTTACGTGGTAAAGGCTGGTTACACGGTACCCAATCTCAGCTTGAGTTTCTGCCCGAACGCCATACTGACTTTATTTTTGCCGTACTCGCCGAAGAGTTAGGGCTTATCGGTGTTCTCGGCCTACTCGCCCTCTATCTACTGTTAATTGTTCGTGGCTTAATCATTGCGGCCCGTGCGCAGACCACCTTTGGTCGTGTGATGGCCGGAGGATTAATGCTAATCTTATTTGTCTATGTATTCGTCAATATTGGTATGGTGAGTGGTATTCTTCCGGTTGTTGGAGTTCCCTTACCCTTAGTGAGCTATGGTGGTTCAGCACTGGTGGTCCTCATGGCAGGTTTTGGCATTGTTATGTCAATTCATACTCATCGAAAAATGTTATCTAAAAGCGTATAAGAGGCAGACATGCGAAAGGAATGGCTTGGAATCAGCTTGGCATCATTAATCTTAGCGGCCTGTTCGTCAGAACAGTCACCGCAAAATTATACCGCCCCCCCACTGCCTGCCTATAATGGACCGGTGGTGGAGATACCCGGTATTGAACCGAAATACGAGCCTCGCAATACAACTGCCAATAACGACTACAGCGTCAATGGTATTCGTTATAAAATTGCTACGGACACACAGAACTTTAGCCAAATTGGTTTAGCCTCGATCTATGGTGCCGATGCCCAAGGCAACCGCACCGCATCAGGCGAAGCGTTCGATTCAGATGCTTTCACTGCAGCGCATCCTACCTTGCCAATCCCATCATACGTTCGCGTCACAAACCTCGCGAACAATCGCCAGATCGTGGTCCGTATCAATGACCGTGGCCCTTTTATTCCTGGTCGGATTATTGATCTCTCCCCTGCAGCGGCTACTCGCTTGAATACCTCGAATAATAGTCGGGTGCGTATTGATGTGATCAACGTGGCGGCAGATGGCACCCTATCCGGTCCCGGGACAATTGGTACTCGTGTCGCAAAACAGAGTTATGATCTTCCCGCACGCCCCAATCTTGACGGTGGGATGACTTCTGGAGAAGCCGCATCGGGTAGCACCGCGCTTCCTCCTGTGACTACGTCTACAACACCGACTGATACTAATGTTCGTGCTGTGGATAATAGCGAGTTGCAGAGTAATGGCGAGATGGGTGCACCGGTGCATAGCAACGGTCTGCAAGGTGCCCCGCAACCGCTGCGCAGTGGTGTATTAGAGAGTGATGAAGAACAACAACCCGTAGTCACGACGCAAGCCCCTGCCGCGACAGCCACCAAAGCGACAGCCGTAGCGGCGTCAACCCCGCATGCTACGCCTGCAGTCAATCCGCCTGTGACCAGATCTACAGCGGCGAGCCACGGTAATGGCAAAGGATTTGTTGTGCAAGTTGCTGCAGTAAACAACGCTGAGCGCGCGAACGCGCTGCAGCAGAAGTTAGCCCAACATTATGGTGTGGCGGGACATGTTGAAGCAGTGAATGGCAATGTTTATCGCGTTCAACTCGGTGGATACGGTAGCCGCAGTGAAGCGACTGCACTGCAGCAGCGTCTCGCTCAAGATAATGTGAATTCTTTTATCACTTCAAATAATAATTAAGACTCACAAGGTTCCCCGTTAGCTCTTTTATGGCGGGGATTTTGGACTGCTTCTGAATGAGAACGTTACAATGAACAAGACTCTCGCGCCAAAAATGTTAAAGCGTCTCACCCTACTTCCCCTTATGGCAGTGCTGGTCGGCCATTCTGCGATGGCGGACGATAATATCGTTCAGACCATGATCCCGGGCGTACCCAATATTGATGCCGAAGCGTATATCGTCATGGATTATAACTCGGGAAAAGTGCTTGCTGAAAAAAACGCTGACGCCCGCCGTGATCCCGCCAGTCTCACTAAAATGATGACCAGTTATGTTATTGGTCAGGCCGTTAAAGCCGGAAAGATTCGTCAAGACGATATGGTAACAGTTGGACAGGATGCGTGGGCCACCGGAAACCCTGTATTTAAGGGGTCGTCGCTCATGTTCCTCAAACCGGGTGACCGTGTACCTGTCTCTCAACTGACTCGCGGCATAGTTCTGCAATCAGGTAATGATGCCTGTGTTGCCATGGCGGATTATGTTGCCGGTAGCCAAGAGACCTTCGTCGGGCTAATGAACAATTATGTGAAATCCTTGGGGCTCAAAAATACCCACTTCCAAACCGTTCACGGATTGGATGCTGACGGGCAATATAGTTCAGCACGGGATATGGCGCTGATTGGTCAAGCTCTGATTAGAGATGTTCCAGACGAATACGCGATTTATCACGAAAAAGAATTTACCTTCAATAATATCCGCCAGATGAACCGTAATGGATTGCTGTGGGACACCAGCATGAATGTCGATGGTATTAAAACCGGACACACCGATTCTGCAGGATTTAACTTAGTCGCCTCGGCGACCGAAGGTCAAATGCGTCTGATTTCGGCAGTCATGGGTGGCCACACCTACAAAGGTCGTGAAACGGAAAGCAAGAAATTACTGACGTGGGGCTTTCGCTTCTTCGAAACTATCTCTCCAATCAAAGCAGGAAAAGATTTTGCCTCCGAACCCGTATGGTTCGGTGATACCGATAAAGCCGAGCTGGGTGTGAATAAAGATGTTTATATCACGGTACCGCGCGGTCGTATGAAAGATCTTAAAGCCAGCTATGTCCTTGACTCAGGTGAGCTTCACGCACCGCTTCAAAAAAATCAGGTCGTTGGGACCATCAATTTCCAACTTGATGGGAAAATTATTGATAAACGTCCATTGGTGGTGCTTAACGCCGTGCCTGAAGGCGGTTTCTTCAGCAAAATCGTCGATCATATCAAACTAATGTTCCACCATTGGTTCGGCTAGCGGCCTTGATTTCTTGCTCATCGGCCCCACATAATAAGTAATATATACTCCCGCGCTTGCGGGAGTCTTTTTTCATTCGGAGTGACTATGAAAACCAAATTAAACGAACTGTTAGAGTTCCCTACCCCTTTTACCTATAAAGTGATGGGCCTGGCACAACCTGAATTGGTGGATCAAGTGATCGAAGTGGTACAACGCCACGCGCCGGGCGAATACTCTCCTACTATCACGCCAAGCAGTAAGGGTAACTACCATTCGGTCTCTATCACGATCACCGCAACCCATATCGATCAAGTTGAAACCCTGTACGAAGAATTAGGCAATATCGAAATTGTACGTATGGTGATGTAATGCGTCACGATCAACCAACTTCTGTTACGGAACTGCCGCCCCTGATTGTTCGCCATCTTGGTCAGCAACCGTGGCAGACAATTTCCGAGGCGATGCACCGTTTCACTGATAGCCGTACTGAGCATAGTGCGGACGAAGTCTGGTTGGTTGAACACCCTGCTGTCTTTACGCAAGGTCAGGCCGGTAAAGCAGAGCACTTATTAGCGCCGGGCGATATTCCTGTCATGCAGAGTGATCGGGGAGGCCAAGTGACCTATCACGGGCCGGGTCAGCAAATTATGTATGTTTTGATAGATATCCGCCGTCGTAAAATCGGGGTAAGAGAGCTAGTCACCGCATTAGAAAATACGGTTATCGATACCCTAGCTGAAGAAGGGTTACAGGCCTACGCCCGCGCCGACGCGCCTGGCGTATACGTTGCGGGTCAGAAAATTTGTTCACTCGGACTGCGTATTCGTCATGGCTGCTCTTTCCACGGCTTAGCATTGAACGTCGATATGGATCTCTCGCCGTTTACACGCATCAACCCTTGTGGTTATGCTGACTTAACGATGACACAATTGAAAGATCAAGGCAGTCAGCGTAGCTTGGAGCAGGTGTCACAGGCTCTGGCAAAACACTTTACCCATCACGTTCAATGTCAGCAGGTGGTAAACGATACCCCGCTACCCCGTGAGCACCCGCTTTACTTTACAACTTTGTAACTTTTGTGCGCTTAAGGCTGTCTAAGCAGCAGCCGAGTGATATACTTTTGCAAATTTATCAGAAAAGTTGAATCCATGGTGTATCGAACATGATTCTTCTGACAGTGACGCGGAATACCTTATGAGCAAACCAATACAGATGGAACGCGGTGTCAAATATCGCGATGCCGATAAAATGGCATTAATTCCAGTGAAGACCGTGGTAACCGAACGCCAAGAAATATTGCGTAAACCTGAATGGATGAAAATCAAGCTACCGGCTGATTCAACTCGTATTCAAGGCATTAAGGCTGCCATGCGCAAAAATGGCCTGCATTCTGTCTGTGAAGAAGCCTCCTGCCCTAACCTCGCAGAATGCTTTAACCACGGCACGGCAACCTTTATGATCCTCGGGGCAATCTGTACCCGACGCTGCCCTTTCTGTGACGTTGCCCATGGTCGTCCTGTCGCACCTGATACCAATGAGCCAGTTAAGCTCGGTCAAACTATCGCGGATATGGCATTACGCTATGTAGTGATTACGTCAGTAGACCGTGATGATTTGCGTGACGGTGGCGCACAGCATTTTGCCGACTGTATTACCGCTATTCGTGAGAAAAGCCCTAACATTAAGATTGAAACACTGGTACCCGATTTTCGTGGCCGGATGGATAAAGCCTTGGAAATTCTCTCAGCCACACCACCGGATGTGTTCAACCACAACTTAGAAAATGTGCCGCGTCTCTACCGTCAAGTGCGCCCAGGGGCGAACTACCAATGGTCATTGACCCTGTTAGAGAAGTTTAAGCAGGCACATCCGGATATCCCCACAAAATCAGGGCTGATGGTTGGACTAGGTGAAACGAACGAAGAGATTATTGAAGTTATGCGCGACTTGCGTCGCCACGGCGTAACAATGCTGACGTTAGGACAATATTTGCAACCTAGCCGCCACCATCTTCCTGTACAGCGCTATGTGAGCCCTGCTGAATTTGATGAGATGAAAGAGGCTGCGATGGAAATGGGCTTCACTCATGCCGCCTGTGGTCCATTTGTACGCTCTTCCTACCATGCCGATATGCAGGCACAGGGTATCGAGATCAAATAATCCGCTTTCAGTAATACAAAAGCCAGTCCTCTTAGAGCACTGGCTTTTTTTTTATATTTACTTACATTATGCCGTAAATAATCGACGGACTACTCTTTATGCGTGACGCGGTCAGCGGTGACCTCTTCAGCCGTCGAATTTTTTGCCGCACTATCGTCATCTTTCATCGCTTTTTTGAAGCCTTTAATCGCACTGCCTAGGTCGCCCCCAAGAGAACGTAACTTATTAGTCCCAAACAATAAAACGATTAATGCGCCGATGATTAACAACTTGGCTAAGCTAATACCTTCCATAACTCTCTTTTAACCTCAATACCTAGCAGAACACGCTGTCTATCATGATAGAGCAGGATTATAACACAATTATGATCTGTAACAGATTGCGTATTAACATCTACTTAACGTAAAGGCAAAAAAAACCCGCCAAAGCGGCGGGTTTTTGAAATTCTGGCTGTTAACTTACAGGCTGATAACGTTAGCAGCAGATGGGCCTTTAGCGCCGTCAGTAATTTCAAACTCTACGCGTTGACCTTCAGCAAGAGTTTTGAAGCCATTGCTCTGGATAGCAGAGAAGTGTACGAATACATCTTTGCTGCCATCTTCAGGAGTAATGAAACCGAATCCTTTGGATTCATTAAACCACTTAACGTTACCTTTAATCTTAGACATCTATATTACCTTTACATTAAAAAAGACACTAAATCTGTGTCGGTATCTAGTACACCAATTGCGGAGCCATTTGTCCAGTAAGATCTGATGAAAAAGTGATAAATATCGTTTTTTTGTACAATTGGTTGATATTCACCCATCAAAAATGGCTTTTTATGGAACCGAACCCATTCCCGTCATCACTGGTTATCGTAAATTTTTTTATTCACCTGGACGGTGAACATGCTGTTCATGGCCGCCAACTTGACTCAATACCTCTTTAGCCAGTTTTTCATCGTCCTGCGTACAGGCTAGTTTTTGCTGTTGAGCGCCCTGTTGTGGATGATAAAGCAGCTCGACGTAGAAAGGATAATGGTCTGACCCGATACTGGGTAGACGTCTTAAATCCTTTAAGACAAAAGCTTTGCTATGGAAAACATGATCCAGTGGCCAACGCAAAAAAGGATAACTGGCATGAAAAGTCGAAAACATGCCTCTGCCCCGCCGTGGGTCCATCAATCCACTCACTTTTAAAAACAGACGCGTACTGCGCGACCATGCCACATCATTCATATCCCCGGTCACAATAACGGGGATATCGCGTTGCTCAACACTTTTACCCACCATCACCAGTTCCGCATCACGATCGATTGAATCATCGCTCTCTGTCGGGCTAGGTGGCATAGGATGCAAGCAGTGCAGGCTAACTTCTAGCCCCTCTGCGGTAACGAGCAGCAGATGCGCAGAGGGAATCGTTTCATCGACCAAAAATTGAATTTTCGCATCCCGCACTTCAACCCGTGAATAGACATGCATCCCATAGAGATTATCTTGCGGGCAGCGGATCACCCAAGGATAGTCCTGTTCGAGGGGCTTGAGGTGATCTTCCCACCACTGGTCAGTTTCTACGGCAACCAATACGTCAGGTTTCTCCTGTTCCACTAACGCCAACAACTTGCCTGCTTGACGGTTAGGCGTCAGCACATTCGACACCATGATTTTTAACGTGGGGCCTGTCCAATCGGGCTGCGCATCTTCAACCTGTTTGCGGGCTAGCGCGGTATAGGGATAAATCCAGAATAGTTGATAGGCCGCGCAGCCGAGGGTGATAACTTGCAAGCAGCTCACCCAGAGCGGCGCATCAAACTCATAATAGCTTGCGGCGAACGCGAGTAACAAAGCGATCGTTAACAACTGGACCCGCGGGAAATCCCATACCCTCACCCACCAATAGCGACAGTGCGTAAGCGGTGCGAGAGTGAGTAATAATAATAGGCTGCTTAATAGCGTTAAGAGAATTAGCACAAACGCGGTCTCATTTAATGATCATTGGGCGGTTTTAGCTTGGTAACCTGCGACCATGCCTGCAGAGGCCAGCGCATGGCCTTCAAGGCGATGCAGTAGCTCTTCTCGTAACAACCCAGCGGGTAATGCAGTTGCCGGCAGGTCGGTGGCAATTAACGTGAAGGTATAGTAATGCAAATCGAGTGTCGGAGGGGGACAAGGCCCTACATAGGCTTCGCTACCTTTGCTGTTCAATCCGCCAACAAAACCTTTGCCATTGCTTAATGCAGTGCGTTCAAAGCGCTGTGTGGTAGCCGGAATTCCGTAGGCGACAAGGTGGGTCACTCCCAAACCGTTTTTACCTTGAGGATCTTGAATTATTAACGCGAAACTCTTGGTATTCGCTGGCGCATTCTGCCACGCCAGTAAAGGGGAAATATTTTGCCCATGGCACGCCGGATCATTACCCGGTTTTCCCCCCGCAGCGGCAGGTAATAGCTTACCGGATGAGAAGTCGGGTGAAGTTAAGGTAAAAGGTGCAGCGTTTGCCCAAGCACTGCTGCCCGCGGCGGCAATTACCAGCAAAGAAGAGAGAAGCTTTTTCATTTAATTATCCGACTCCAAGTAAAATTATTAAACAATCTTATAACAATACTGTTTACTTAGGATAGCGCAGAGTAGGAATAGCAGCGGATAACTGAGAGAAATCGGGACAGTCTGATCCAACTACCGGTAAGTGGGTACCTACCGGTAGTTGAGGTGGGATTACGCAATCACTTGTATTGATTGACCGGCGAAACTCACCACTTGTTGTGCATGGATTTTACAGCGTTTACGGGTTTCAATTTTCCCATCTACGGTCACTTCTCCGGCATCGATCACGATCTTTGCCTGCGCCCCGCTCTCTGTTAGCCCTTCCAGTTTTAACAGGTCACAAAGATCGACATGGGGATGTTTTCCTAATGAAAATTGCTGCATTATTGGTCGCTCCCACTGTGGTATTTTTCACATGCTTCTAAGGTATTTTGAATCAGTGTCGCAACGGTCATTGGACCAACGCCCCCCGGTACCGGTGTAATCAGTGAGGCGCGTTCGCAGGCCGCATCAAAGTCCACATCTCCAGTCACTTTTCCACTTTCTAAACGGTTGATCCCTACATCAATCACAATCGCCCCCGGTTTAATCCAATCGCCCGGGATAAAGTGTGCTTTACCTACCGCAACCACCAGTAAGTCTGCTCGTTCAATATGGGAACGGAGATCTTTGGTAAAACGGTGTGTGACTGTTGTGGTGCATCCTGCAAGCAGTAGCTCCAGCGCCATAGGACGCCCAACAATATTAGACGCCCCGACGATAACCGCATTTAAGCCGAAGGTATCGACATTGTTACGCTCTAATAATGTGATGATTCCCCGTGGCGTACAGGGACGTAAAATGGGCGCACGTTGGCAGAGTCTGCCCACATTGTAGGGATGAAACCCATCGACATCTTTACTCGGTGCAATACGTTCCAGAACTTTTACGTTGTCGATGCCTTCCGGTAAAGGAAGTTGAACCAAAATACCGTCGATTGCTTGGTCTTCGTTCAGTTGGTCAATAAGTTCGAGTAGCGCTTGCTCACTGGTGGTCGCCGGTAAATCGTAAGAACGGGAAATAAAGCCCACTTCCTCACAGGCTTTACGCTTACTACCGACATAAATCTCGGAAGCAGGATCGCTGCCGACTAAGATAACGGCAAGGCCAGGCGCGCGCTTACCTGCAGAAAGACGTTGTTGAACTCCAGCAGCAACTTCAGCACGAACTTGCTGCGCAATCGTTTTACCATCAATAATTTTCGCTGACATCCGGATAAAATCCACTTTTAAGCTATTAGGGGGAATCTCTGTATTTTGTCAGAAGCAGACAAGGCTGTCAGGTTAAGATTTACGAATTATGCTCAAAGCTTCAGCAATAAACTGATTCTACGCCTAAAGTGATTGACTCATGACCCTTCAGCCGTATAATCCGTGACTGAAATCAGGGCGCCCTTAGCTCAGTTGGATAGAGCACCGGCCTTCTAAGCCGTAGGTCATAGGTTCGAATCCTATAGGGCGTACCATTTCACCCCCCCCTCCGGTAACCTCTACTTATCCCAGTAACATCAAGCATCATAGCCAATCCCTTGTCTACTAACGTCCAGTAATATCCATTGTAATCCATTGGCATATGGGTAGATTTAGGGGGTGTTGAGCAAATATACTCCTTAATAAAAATAAATCCCCATATTCTCTATATAGCTAAAATTAACACCGCAAACAGCCGAAGCTTGATGACCTGATTAATGCTGTGAGGCCAAGATTAGAGCAGAGTCCCCTCCCTTTCATCATCACCGTGAAGATATTAAGAAACGGATTTTTTTACGTCCTTCGAGATGGCTACTATAACTACTTTTTAAAGCGCAGGAGTGAGCGATGTCATTTATTATAACAGGCTTAAGTGGCCATCCATTCAGCCATCTCTATGGGCTGACTGACGATGAACTCCATAATCAGGGTGCGATAAGAGTTAGCGTTGACCACTACCCAAGCTTCCCAGATCGCATCACGTTACGCGATATCCCTATCGGTGAGACTGCGTTATTACTTAACCACACTTATCTTGATACCCAATCGCCCTATAAAGGCTCACATGCTATTTTTATCTGGGAAGGTCAATGGCAGGCGGGGGTTTATCAAAATGTCCTGCCCGAAGTCATGAAGAACAGGATACTCTCGCTGCGGGGATTCGACAGTCGAGACATGCTTATCGAAGCCACTCTTGCACAGCCAGGCGAGGCGAAAGAGCAGATTTTGTCACTATTAAGCAATGATAAGGTTGCATTTATCCTCGCGCACAACGCAAAGCAGGGGTGTTTTTCGTGTCGTATTGAGCGGGAGTAGAAGGCCAAGGGGATGCTGACTGACACCCCATTAAATAGCCGCACTGCAGCCTTTAAAATAGCGTTGTTATCGAGAAAGATCCCCCACCGACATGATCCACTCATCTGCCAAGTTCCCTCTCAGCAGATTGATAGGATCAGATAAAAAATCGCTTGTAGCCTCTAGCTCACTGATGGGTGACTCACTTTTTCTGCGGCGGCTTCGGCATTGGCTAAGGTTCTGGCTAAAATTGCAGAATAGAGCGGTTTGCCGCCTAGCAACTGCGCCATCAGCGTCGCGCCTAAACACGTAATGATCATCGCTAAAATGATTTGATAATTATCGGTCATCTCGAGGACCAAGACGATACCAGTAAGCGGGGCACGAACTGAGGCCGCTAAAAGTGCGCCCATTCCTGCAATCGCAAACACTGAGATTTGTAGGTGGTAAAATGGAAAATAATGGAGGGCAACCATGCCGAAAGCGCTGCCTATCAAGGTCCCTAACGCTAACATGGGTGCAAAAATACCGCCGGGCGCACCGGACGAAAAGCAAATGATGGTGGTGAAAATCCTAAGCACAAAAATCAGCAGTAGCGACTGGAGGGAGAGTAAACCGAGCGCGGCTTGGGGGATCAACATATGTCCGCCTCCCACTACGGCGGGAAAAAAGAGCGCGGTGACTCCGCACAGACCTGCGATCACTGCACCTATCGAAACGCTTAATACGAGTCGCTGCCCACAGAGTGCGCGAAATGCGTCCTGGATAATAAAGATCAGTTTATTGAATAAGTAACCTATCCCACCGACCACTAAACCCAGTAGAAGGAATAACCATAAGCTCGCCGTACTGGCTTGCCCGAGTTTACCTAAATCAAGAATTGGCTGATCGCTATCAAACAGTCGATACATAATCGTCGCGCAAATCACCCCAATAAAGACGGCCTTTATTGAGATTAAGTTGTAGCGAAACTGCGCCCGCATCTCCTCGATAATAAACAGAATTCCAGCCAGTGGAGCATTAAACGCTGCGGTAAGCCCCGATGCAGCGCCCACAGCCAGTAAACTGTGGCGCGTCTCTTTATCCTTCATCTTAAAGAGGTCAAACACCATTTGCCCAAGGTTACCGCCCATTTGAATCGTCGGCCCTTCTCTGCCTAACACCATCCCTGAACTTAAGGTCATCAAACCGCCAAAAAATTTGACCGGTAAGACTCGCCACCAGCGCACAGGTCTTAATTCTTCGAGTGCGCCCTCAATTTCCGGGATTCCCGAGCCTGAAGCTTCTGGAGCAAACTTCTTAACCAAAAAGTAGCCAATTCCGCCCATTACAAAAGAGAGCCCGAAGGCGAACAACACCCACTGCCAGGGTTCGCCACTCTTCATTGCTAAAAATTGCTCTCGGTGAAAGGTGATAAAATCTACCGTCTTGGCAAACCCTACGCCTAATCCCCCCACCAAACTTCCCACGATCGCCGACAGGAGTAGAATTTTAAGGGATGCGGTATCTCGAGTTAATAGGCGATGCATTATCCGCTGACGTCTTCGTATTCGACGACTTAAGGAAAGTTGCTTATTTTTCACGTTCCGCATGGCTTTTCCAGATAATAAGATTTATAGGAAAGATACCTTGATGTAACTTGAATCGAAAGGAGTTGTTAAAATAATTTCCGGAGATGAATAGCTCGATAGTTGTGTCACGCTCTAAGTTGAAAAGGACTTATTACCGACCATTACGGATTCAGTAGCATGATCGAGCGATTATTTACAAATACTTATCTTAATGCTCATTATCATCACTTTTATTCACTTGGAAGTAATTACGATATCCAAAACAGATCATACTTCATTTTTTATGAAGTTATTAACGATAAATTATCAATTAATTTCACTCGATTACTTCTAATTTTTGCCTATCTTTATTGTTACGTATACCGCATGGAGTTAGACATGAGAAAATCACTTAACAGCCTACTGGTATTATGGTTATTTGCGCCTTGGGTGGTTAACGCTGCCCAGAATGATAGCCAAAAATATCCCGTCGAATCAGGTGAAAAAGAGGTTTTAGTTCAATCCGATCATTCATGGAACGGAACATTATATAAATCTTATCCACAAGGTACTCCGCAGCTGACTGTGATCAAACTTCATATCGAAAAAGGTCATGCATTACCTTGGCATAAACATGTTGCGCCTAATACCGGCTACGTGGCACAAGGCCAATTGACACTGGAAGACCAAAAGACCGGTGAAAAGAAAGTCTATAAACAAGGTCAAGCTTTCGCAGAATCCGTCGATCAGTATCACCGAGGTATTGCTACCGATCCGAAGCAAGATACCGTGTTGGTTCTGACATACGCAGGAACCTCAGCAACACCGTTGTCTGTCCCAGCTCCTGGTGAGAAAAACGAGTATTGATTTACTTACATAAGGTCGTTATCAACGGCCTTGTATTGCCTTAAACAGCGCCTCTTTCCCCTATAAAATGCAGCAAACACCTCCTCTTTTGAGGATCCGTGCTGACAATCAAATTTAGATTGCATAAATCTGGTAATAATTTTTTAATCAACTATGGTTATCGGCAGGGGTAACTATGATGCAAACATGTCAGCTGTGTAAGAGTAAAAAAGTCACTGCCTGTGGGGCGAGAAGGTTAAACTCGTTATTCAAAACGAGTGATTTCACGCATTCTCATCACGGTAAACTTTCCAGCGGTTTTATTCGTGCAATTTTCCCTCTGGCTGACACCATGATGAGAAATATTGAACAGCTGTTGGGAATACCGACTTTTAAACATGCCATGGTGACGGATATCTCACCTTCTGACGATATCATCCTCCTTTGTCGTGCCTGCGGGTTGTGGTGTAAATCACAGCATTAGCGGCTAAAAAAAGGGGCCAATCACTATCAGCCCCCTGCATGTTAAGCCGTTTCTTTACGTCGGTAAGCCATTTTAAGCAGTCCTACACCAAACAGTGCCGATAATAACGACCCGCCCAGTACCCCGATTTTCACTTCATCCAGTAGTAAGGGATCATTCGGGAAAGCAAGACCGCCAATAAACAAGCTCATCGTAAAGCCAATTCCGCACAGCATCGCGACTCCGTAGAACTGGAGGTTTGTTGCCCCTTTCGGTAACTGAGCAACACCAAAACGGATCAGCAAGAATGAAATAAGCCCAATACCCACCTGCTTACCGATAAATAAGCCAAGCATTATGCCTAAAGGCACGGCACTGAAGAGTTGATCAGCGGTAGCATGGACGAAACTGACACCGGCATTAACGAAACCAAAAATCGGGATAATCAAGAAACTCACCCAAGGTGCAAGCCGATGCTCAACTTTCAGCAGGGGTGACGCTTGGCCCAGTTTATGTCCTGAGTGCGGAATACAGAGTGCCAGAATCACGCCTGCAACCGTTGCATGAATACCGGACTGATAGATGAAATACCATAATACGACGCCCAACGCTAAATAGGCGGGTAAGGCAATCACACCACGGCGATTAAGCACTATCAACACGATAGTGGTGATAAGCGCACCGCTCAGCATTTCGATATTTATCCCAGCGGTATAAAACAACGCGATAATGATCACTGCCCCTAAATCATCGATAATGGCAAGTGCAGCTAAGAAGACCTTTAAGGAGGTCGGCACCTTACTGCCCAGTAACGATAATATCCCTAAAGAGAAAGCGATATCAGTCGCCGATGGGATGGCCCACCCGGATAATGTTTGATGATTTTCGCGGTTAATTAATAAATAAATTGCGGCGGGAACAATCATACCGCCCACCGCTGCCGCACCCGGCAGGATACGCTGCGACCATTCGGCAAGTTGTCCGGTTAAAAACTCGCGTTTGATCTCTAGGCCCACCATCAAAAAGAATAAGCTCATCAAGACATCGTTAACGAATTTTTCAACCGGCACGCCGGCAACCGAGCTGTGAACGAAGGAAGCGTAAATTTCTTCGCCGCCTGTATTACAGAGAATAATGGCGGCAAACGAGGTGATTATCAGTAAAACCCCAGCCGCTAAGGGTGAATGCAAAAGCTTATTCAAAGACATACAAAATCCTAGGGTGAAAAATCCATGCTGAAGGCTAGTGTATAATAAACCGAGGAGTAGCACGATCATTGTCGAATCATTACCCACCTCGGAAAACCTTCTCTTACCAAAATCAAATATTTACAGCCATCCCGACCTACTATAGGGTAAACCTACCATTAGATGGCGTCGAGGAGTTAACTGTGTCTGTTCCCTCTCCATTACTCGCACCGCGATTAGCGTTAGGCGAGACTATCGGTTTTTTTTCACCCTCTTCTCCTGTGACCGTGACCGCGCCGGAGCGTTTTAAACGCGCCAAAAGTTTTTTGCAGCAGAAAGGCTTTGTGTTACAGGCAGGCAGGCTTACGGAACAAGCAGATTTTTATCGATCCGGAACCATTCAAGACCGTGCCGACGAGTTAAATCAGCTTATTCGTGATCCCAACGTACGCTGTATCATGTCTACCATCGGCGGCAATAATAGCAACGCCCTGCTCCCCTATATTGACTACGATGCATTGCGCCAAGATCCCAAAATCATTATCGGCTATTCAGATGTCACCGCCCTCTTAGCGGGCATCTATGCTAAGACTGGCCTAATCACTTTTTATGGCCCGGCGTTAGTGGCCTCCTTCGGTGAGCTCGCGCCACTGGTGGAACATACTTACCAAAGTTTCCACACGCTTTGTCTTAGTCAACCCAGCCTGCCCTATCGCTATGCACTACCAGAATACTGGACTGACGAGCGGTTAAATTGGGATCGTATCGACGCAGAGCGAGGTAAGGCGCTTTATAAAAATCAGTGCGATTTTATGGGCAGTGGTGTTGTGCAAGGACGAATCATCGGGGGGAACTTAAATACCTTAGCGGGTATTTTTGGCACACCTTGGATGCCGGATATTGTTCAGGGCGATATTCTATTTATTGAAGATAGCTTATTGAATATTGCTACCGTCGAACGTTCGTTCTCCCACCTTAAGCTCAGCGGTATTTTCGATAAGGTCAGTGCGATTATCTTAGGGAAGCATGAACGCTTTGATGCAGCAGGCAGTGGTCGACAGCCTATCGATGTACTTAGAGAAGTCCTTGGCGATCAAAAACTGCCAATCGTAAATGGCTTCGATTGTTGCCATACCCACCCCATGCTCACCTTGCCGCTAGGCACCAGGATAAAGATTGATTTTGGTCAAGGATCAGTCAGTCTGCTCGATCAATATTTACGCTAATATTATTCTCGAATTAAGCAATTACCGCGATATCGCGTTAACCCAGTGCACCATTGGGGTAGCGCGATAAAATAACCTATACAGGCAAAAACTCTTCCACTCGAAAAATGGAACAAGGGGATGAACCATTATTATCAAGGAAGACCGTTGCAATGAAACCAAAGAAAAGAATGCTTACCTATATGGCTGAGGGAGATAACATCCCCCACAGCAAGTATTACTCAAGAAAAATTCACTGGCCTGATAACGCCGCACAATGTTCGAAGTTTGGTTCCGGAGTCACCTTAGGCAGAGGCTATGACTTAACATATCGTACTGAGCTTGAAGTAATAAGTGACTTAACCTCTTCAGGTATCAGCGTAGAGAAAGCAAAAAAAATAGCAAAAGGAGTTAAAAAAAGTTATTGCTCAGCACACGAATTTGTGAAGAAAAATAGAGATGCTATTGAGGCAATAACAGAAATTCAAAAAATACGGCTTTTCGAAAAAACTTACCTTCATTACAGCAATGATTCACAAAGGTTTTATCATCGATATAAAAGCCCTCATTGCGTGACGTGGGAAAACTTAAAACCTCCACTTAAAGAAGTGTTAATTGATATGACATATCAAGGTCGGTTAGCAATCTCGATGATACCCATTTTTGGAAAAAATGAGATTGATAGAGTGATAAACCTCATACTTCATCGCACCAAGCTTTCTTCTGACGAAGGTGGACGACAAAGAGTCCGTTTCTTAGAGAACGCCATAAAATGAAAAAAAATTTATTACTGTTACTCGCCCTGTTTTTTTCCTTAAACACTTACGCTGCAAAAAAGGATGGCGATTATTTCAAAGACGAAACACTAGAGGGTTGCTATCAGAAGAAGATGTCAGCTGCTGTGCAAAATTGCATGATTTACCTATCTGATAAAAAAAAACAAGAATACGATAAACAATATCACCTCCTATTAGAGACTGCTTGGAAACGAAAAGATCAGTTCCACAACTACACTCTTTTTATAAACGCTATGGCGGCATCAGAAAGACATTGGCAAAAATTTATCGATCAAGAGTGCTTGGCCCAAGCTTATTTAGATGAAATAGAAAGTTTTGCCTTTTACACTGATAAAAATGCATGCTTAATAAAAGCATATATTGAAAGAATGAAATTTCTCAAGAATTATCAATTTTAGTATCAGACCGTGAATTAGGCCGATCAACCTCTACGATGAATTTTACAGTGATAGGGAGCATGCTCCCTAAGCATCATGAATTAATTGAAAAATGATAGCGCTCTCGAACCAAAGATTCGAAACGCATAAATTTCCGCTGGAACATACGCGTCGCGATCGATTTAAAAAAATAACTGAGTGGCAGGAGATTAGCCGAGCCTAAATTATCAATCAGGTAGAAACGGCCATAACTTTCACTCTCACGTTTATAAACAATGTTATAGGCCTTTAAATTCATCATCGAAATATAATGACGTTGAAAGGTTTGCTTAAACTCTTGATAAGCCGAAGTCAGTGCATTAATTCGCGGTTCAGTCAGCTCAAAGTTTTTTAAATAGTGATCCAAGGTTTTCGAGACTTGACCGTCGTAGTCGCGTACTAACTCGTAAACATAGCCCATCCCTAAGGTCGTCGGGTATTTCCCACGATAGTCAGCAATCCCCTTCAAATTGACTTTACGTCTATGTAACCATTTGAAATAGCGCACCTCTCTGATCGTCTCTAAATCGTCATAAGGATCTAGGTGGACCTTTATACAGAGTTCAGGATGCTTGGGATGTTGGTAACAGGCGCGATGGCGACCTTTAGCGATTAATAACGCGTCAGAAAGGGCCAGTGGCGATTCAATCAGTTTCATAATCAACACCGAATAGACAGATTTATCTTATAAATGACAGTGTAAAAAATGAAACAATCTTCGTTACACATTAAGTGCGAAGTCTTGGACGTTGGGGAACTTACTGCATTTTTTGTGAATGATTCCCCCCCGTATGGGGGGGAGAAGAGGATTATTGGTTACCGACTTGATCTGCAAAAGGTAAAGCGTCGTAATCTTTTAGCCCATTCTTTTTATAAGGGTTGCCGATCCAACGCGTAACTCTCACAAACTCAGGGCTGACAACAGAGCGCGTAGCATCATAACCTTGATAGCTAAGCCCCGCGAGGTCAGACCAAGTGTGAATCAACTGCGAGCTGCTGTACTGACGATGGATATCTGTGGAGAAGTCACGTGGGTGCGCAGCTTGCCAAGACGTCGAGGTCCACACGAGGAAAGGAATTGTGTACATATGCCGGGTCGGGGTTTCTTCGTTACGACCTTGGGTCTGGTGAGGGGGCGTATCGTAAACCTCTTCACCATGATCAGAGAAGTACAACAAGAAACCGTTCGGGTCGGTTGCACGATAATCTTTGATTATTTGGGTGACAACTTTGTCGTTGAAGTGTTGAGCACTGTCATAATCATTATAGGTTGCCACCTGTTCCGGCGTTAAGCCTGCAGGAAGATGCTGAGTATTCCCATCAAAGACACCTTCGTTCTCTGGGTAACGGAACTTATATTTAATGTGAGTACCGAGCAAATGAATAATGATAAACTTCTTCGGTGCCGGATCGTTCAGTACTTTTTGGAAAGGACCCAGTACATTCGTATCATATTCCCGTGCACTCTGCGTCCGTTGCTGATTCATATAATATTGCTGGTCGGTCTGTTTTGAAAAAACCGTCAGCATAGTATTACGTTCTGTCATCGTTTGCTGATTGGTTATCCAAAAGGTCTTATACCCCGCCTGCTTCATCATATTCATCAATGACGGCTGAGTCAGATAGAGATCAGGATGTTGTTCATCGGCAAAGGTCAGGGCTTGTTGTAATATCTCAATGGTATAAGGACGAGACGTCACGACATTATCAAAGACAGTCAAACGAGGATCTGTCTTATGTAATTCGTCTAAACCCGGTGTGGTCTCTCGCGGATAACCATACAAGCTCATTCTTCCACGTTGCGTGGATTCACCGATTACCAGCACTAAAGTACGCGGCGCCTGACCAGAACTGTCTGTTAGGTTAGCTAATGGCGGCAGCTGGTTATTTTTACTCAGTAGCTTATCCATCTCCGCTAACTGTTGACGATACTGATAGTACCCCGTCACAAACTGCCACGGTGCAGCCGGTTCCATGCGTGAGGCCAAGTTATTCAAGGTGTTATCAAGCGGCTTATGATTGATGCCGGTATCGACAACGATAGGATTGATAATCAGACCATAAAGCAAACCAAAGCTTACTCCCCAGCGCCAAATTTTCGGCAGATAGACTGGGCGTAAACGACTCCATAAAAACAGGGCGATAAGGGTGTAGACCACCACCACGGCGATCATTTTCAGGCTGAAGTATTGGCTTAGGTACTCACTTGCTTCGTTAGCATTAGTTTCGAACATGACGAAAAGAACGCTTTGTGAAAACTCCTGCCCATAAATAACATAATAGCCAAGTGCCGCAACGGATGCCGCCCACAGCACCACACCGATAAGTCCCGCCAAGACTTTAGTTAATCGCGGGAAAAGTAAAATTGGGATCAGCCATAACGAGCTGAATAAGAGCGAATCCCGTAATCCATTTGTTCCACTATAGCCACTCGCGACAATCACAACCTGTAAAAACGTTGAGAAAAACCAAAAATAGAGCAGTGCTATCCCCAGTGCTTTCCAGCTAAATTTGGGGGAGGCAGACTGATTCATATTCATAGAGAATCCTGTAAAAAGCAGCATAGTCTTGAAGGGTATGCCGACAGAAAAATAACGAAATAAGAAATAAAACCCCTGCAGGGTATAAGATTATTCCGGCAATTAATATGTTCGAAATGGTCTAGGACATAAATTAACATCATCTATAACAATTTGTATTGATGGACATGCATAACTGATCGAAAAGTATGGGGGAAATAACCAGTGTGGCGCGATGGAGAAGTGCAAAAGGAAACAGAAGCCATTCAAGTACACTTTCTCTTGAATGGCTTCAACGATTATTTACGACGCCAAGTCGTGCCTTGTGGGCCGTCTTCGAGAACGATACCTAACGCATTTAATCTATCTCGCGCAATATCGGCTTGAGCCCAGTCTTTAGTTTGGCGCGCATGATTACGCATCGCAATCAGCCCTTCGATCTCCGCAACTTCTTCATCCTGCGTACCATGCTGTAAAAAGGCTTCAGGTGATTGTTGTAAAATGCCGAGGACGCTTCCCAATTCCCTGAGTTTCGCCGCCGCCGCATTGGCTAGGGCCATATCCTCATTTTTTAAACGATTCACTTCCCGCGCTAAATCGAATAGCACTGAATAGGCTTCAGGCGTATTGAAATCGTCATCCATCGCTTCACGGAAACGCTGCTCATAGCCTGCATCGGCCATGGATGTGGCATACGGATCCGTTCCACGTAAGGCAGTATAGAGGCGCTCTAAACTTGCTCGCGCTTGCTCCAGATTCTCCTGACCATAATTTAACTGGCTACGGTAATGCCCTGACATCAGGAAGTAACGCACCGTCTCGGCATCGAAATGGCGCAGTACATCGCGAACGGTGAAGAAGTTACCCAAGGATTTGGACATCTTTTCTCGGTCAACCATCACCATACCAGAGTGCATCCAGTAATTAACGTAAGGACCATCGTGGGCACAGGTGGATTGCGCGATCTCGTTTTCATGGTGAGGGAACATTAAATCCGATCCTCCGCCATGAATATCAAAGTGCATACCCAGTTGCTGGCAATTCATCGCAGAACATTCGATATGCCAACCTGGACGCCCAACGCCCCACGGAGAAGCCCAACCCGGTTCGTTCGGCTTAGCCATTTTCCACAGCACAAAATCCATCGGATTCTTTTTGACTTCAGCGACCTCGACCCGAGCCCCTGCTTGTAACTGCTCCAGATCTTGACGAGAGAGAATGCCATACTGTTTATTGGTCATCACATCAAACATCACATCGCCGTTATCTGCCACATAGGCGTGGCCGCGCGCCAAGAGTTTTTCGGTTAGGCTGATAATGTCGCCGATATGTTTAGTCGCACGAGGCTCGCTATCGGGCGGTAGAATATTCAGTGCGGCGAAATCTTTGTGCATCTCCGCAATCATCCGGTCAGTCAGCTGCTCAATCCTTTCATTATTCTCATTGGCACGTTTGATAATCTTGTCATCAACGTCAGTGATGTTGCGTACATAATTAAGCTGGTAGCCGCTATAACGCAAATAACGTGAAATTACATCAAACGCCACAAAAGTCCGACCATGCCCAATATGACAGAGGTCATACACCGTAATGCCACAGACATACATTCCAACTTTTCCCGCATGAATTGGCGTGAAAGTTTCTTTTTGTCGACTTAGCGTGTTAAAAATTTTCAGCATGTAACTCTTCCGTAATGATGTGTCGCGACTTTTTTGCGTAGTGTGCCGTATTTTTATTCCTCAAGCGAATGAATGCAAGCCCTGTCACCGCGTCTTGGACAATACTGACGTAATGCATCAATTTATGTTATAAAATAGAACCTCCGGCGGCACAAACTGCCGGTGAAAACCAGCGAATAGTTATTTTAACCCTGACAGGAAATCATTATGGTCACCTTCCAAACGAATTTTGGCGATATCGTCATCAAAACTTTTGATGAGCAAGCACCAGAAACAGTAAAAAACTTTTTAAGCTACTGTAGCGAAGGTTTTTACGACAACACTATTTTCCACCGTGTGATCAATGGTTTTATGATCCAAGGCGGCGGATTTGAACCTGGTATGCAGCAAAAAAATACCAAAGCAGAAATTCGTAATGAAGCTAACAATGGCCTAAAAAACACCCGTGGTACGCTAGCGATGGCCCGTACCTCTGCGCCTCACTCTGCAACGGCACAATTCTTTATCAACGTTGCTGATAACGACTTTCTGAACTTCCGTGACGAAAGCGTTCAAGGCTGGGGCTACTGTGTCTTTGCTGAAGTGGTTGAAGGCATGGACGTAGTTGAAAAAATCAAGGCAGTATCAACGGGCCGCAGTGGTATGCACCAAGATGTGCCTAAAGAAGATGTTGTGATTCAAAAAGCGATCGTGACCGAGTAATGTCACGAATCCTGTTTATCGCAGATCTTCATCTGTGTCAGGAAGAACCGGCAATTACTGCCGGTTTTCTGCATTTTCTCGCCAATCAAGCGTTAACCTGTAGCGAACTCTATATTTTAGGCGACCTATTTGAAGCGTGGATTGGCGATGATGACCCCTCCCCACTCCATCAGCAAATCGCACAAGCTCTCGCTGCGCTGCCTATCCCAGTCTATTTTATTCATGGCAACCGGGATTTTTTAGTGGGTAAACGCTTTGCACAACAAGCCGGTATGCAACGACTTGCTGAAGAGGTTGTCCTTGAACGTTTTGGTCAACGACTGGTCATTATGCATGGCGACACACTCTGTACCGATGATATCGGCTACCTGGCCTTTCGTAAGAAAGTCCACACACCATGGATCCAATGGCTTTTCTTACGTCTACCGCTCGCATTACGTCTTAATATCGCCCGTAAAATGCGACAAAGCAGTCAACAGGCTAATCAGCATAAAACCATGGCCGTGATGGACGTCAACCCACAAGCCGTGATTGAAGTACTGCAGCGGCATCAGGCGACCTTACTGGTGCATGGCCATACCCACCAACCGGCGATCCACCCCATCCCTGAGATTTCAGCCTTAGCTCAACGAGCCGTGCTAGGCGCGTGGCACCATGAAGGGTGGATGATCGAATGGACCGAACAAGGCTTAACCCTTAGCCATTTTCCTTGGTAATAATACGACGCAACCGTTTTCCTAACAGCATTGACATGCTATTCTTGCGGCCTAATTATCGTGAGTCAGAGAAGCTTGTGTACGTTTTAGGAACGAGGAGTTGAGTTCATGTCGTTAAGTTCTGCCCCCGCTAAAGTCGCCATAGTCATGGGTTCAAAAAGTGACTGGGTTACGATGCAGTCTGCCGCTGACGTATTAACCGAGTTAGGCATTGCCCATCATGTGGAAGTCGTTTCCGCCCACCGTACCCCCGATAAACTCTTTAGCTTCGCCGAAAACGCTCAACAGCAGGGTTTCGATGTCATCATCGCGGGCGCGGGCGGTGCAGCACACCTGCCCGGAATGCTCGCGGCAAAAACCCTGGTCCCAGTGTTAGGCGTACCTGTGCAAAGCGCAGCCTTAAGTGGTGTTGACAGCCTTTACTCTATTGTACAAATGCCTAAGGGTATTCCGGTTGGTACCCTGGCGATCGGTAAAGCGGGTGCGGCCAATGCGGCGTTATTAGCGGCACAAATCCTTGCCCTGCATGACTCCCTAATTGCTTCGCGTTTGGCTGAATGGCGTGTTAAGCAGACCGATGCCGTGCTGCAACACCCCGATCCGCGGGAGGATGCATGAAGTCAGTCTGCGTGCTCGGGAATGGTCAATTAGGTAGAATGTTGCGCCAAGCGGGCGAACCCTTAGGCATAGCGGTGCATCCGGTAGGGATTGATGCGAATCCTGATGAACTGCCGATTAAGCAAAGTATCATTACCGCTGAAATCGAACGTTGGCCAGAGACCCCCCTTACCCGCCAATTAGCTTCTCATGACGCATTTATCAATCGGGATATTTTCCCTCGATTAGCCGACCGATTGCCTCAGAAACAGTTACTGGACCAACTGGGTCTTGCCACCGCCCCGTGGCAATTACTCCGTTCTGCTGAGCAATGGCCAACTATTTTTGCAACCTACGGTGAGCTGGCGATTATTAAGCGCCGCACCGGTGGCTATGATGGTCGAGGGCAATGGCGACTCACCTCCCAGACCACCGAAGAATTACCGAATGAATGCTACGGCGAATGCATCGTTGAACAAGCGATAAATTTCACTGGCGAACTTTCGCTGGTCGGGGCCAGAAATGCCGCCGGAGAAATCGTGTTTTACCCGGTAACACATAATCTGCATCAGCAGGGGATTCTGTTTGCCAGTGTCGCGCACCCACAACCTAGCCCTGCGCATCAACAGCAAGCAGAAGCGATGTTGACCGCCATTCTGACGGAATTAAACTATGTCGGTGTGATGGCAATGGAGTGCTTTGTCACACCCGAGGGTTTATTAATCAACGAGTTAGCCCCACGAGTTCACAACAGCGGACACTGGACACAAAACGGCGCATCAATTAGCCAATTTGAACTGCATCTTCGCGCCCTTTGCGATTTACCGCTGCCGCGTCCGGTTGTTGAATCAACCGCGGTAATGATTAACCTGATTGGTTGTGAGCTTGATTACCGCTGGCTAGCCGATCCGCTTATCCATCTACACTGGTACGACAAAGCCGTGCGGCCCGGCCGAAAAGTGGGCCACTTGACTCTCTGTAGCACAGAGTCGACTGCCTTGCAGCAGAGCTTATCTCAGCTCTCTCACTTACTGCCTGCCGAATATGCCCCCGCGCTCGCCTGGGCGAAAAATCAATAATAATCCTTGCTGGGGGATCCCCCCAGCAAAACTGGCACTTTGCCCTCTCTCTATGCTAGCGTAGAAGTATTCTCACTCTCCTGAGCCTTAACCTGTGCAAAAAAATGTCCTTATTACTGGCTGCTCAAGTGGCATCGGCCTGATTAGCGCCCTCGACCTTCACCAGCGTGGATACCGTGTTATTGCAGGCTGTCGTAAACCCGACGATTTAAGCCGATTGAATGCGTTAGGACTGACGGCCATACTGATCGATATGGATGATCCTACCTCGGTTGAACAGGCCATCGAAAGCGTTAAATCCCTTACTGGCGGAAAGCTCTTTGCCCTATTCAATAATGCAGGTTACGGTCAGTATGGTCCCTTAACGACCATTAGCCGGCAACAAATGGAACGTCAGTTCTCAACCAATTTCTTTGGCGTACATCAGTTAACCTTAGGATTGTTGCCGCTGCTGCGAGCAAATGGCCATGCGCGAATTCTCAATACCAGTTCGGTAATGGGGTTTATTGCCACCCCTGGGCGCGGTGCCTATGCTGCCAGTAAATATGCCTTAGAGGCTTGGACCGATACGCTGCGAATGGAGCTTTCCAAGGAGCCTATTTCGGTGAGCTTGCTTGAGCCTGGGCCGATCACCACGGCGTTTTCGACTAACGTTCAGCAAGGGGATCACGCTAATCCTATCGAAAACCCAGGAATAGCCGCTCGCTTCGCCCTGCCCCCTGAAGCGCTGCTCCCGAAAATACGTCATGCGCTAGAAAGCCGTTACCCTCTACGCCGCTATCCTGTCACCCTAGTCACTTACGCGATGGCTATCGCAAAGCGCCTGCTACCAAGCTGGCTGATGGACAGTATTCTCAATAATCCCAGTAAGAAATCGTGAATACCGCTTGAAGCTGAGCGAAAAGATCCCCATGTTTAGCGTTAAGCGAAGAGTTAATAGATGAGGAATATTATGATGTCACCCCAGGCGTCGATTATTGAGATCGACGAGAGTAACCTTCAACAGGTATTACAGCAGTCGGCTCAGATCCCCGTGGTCTTTTACTTCTGGTCAGAGCGTAGTCAGCATTGTCTTGAGCTTAACCCAGTATTAGAAAAGTTGGCGAATGAGTACGCCGGACAATTTATCCTCGCTCGCCTCGATTGTGACCAACAGCAGCATATCGCGAGTCAATTTGGTCTGCGCGCTATTCCGACTGTCTATCTCTTTCAAAATGGTCAACCCGTCGATGGATTCCAAGGGCCACAACCTGAAGCGGCTATTCGTGAATTGCTGGCCAAAGTGTTGCCCCGCGAAGAAGATCTAAAAGTGCAACAGGCGCAAGCCTTGCTGGCCGAAGATAAACCGCTAGAGGCCCTCCCTCTGCTGCGTGATGCTTGGCAACTGAGTGAAAAGAGTAGTGAAATCGGCTTTCTCTATGCACAAACCCTACTCGACCTAAACCGCAGTGAAGAAGCCGAAGACGTATTAAAAGCCGTACCCTTACAGGATCAAGATAGCCGTTATCAGGGATTATTGGCGCAGATCGATTTACTCAAGCAAGCGGCGGATTCACCGCAAATCCAGCAGTTACAAGCAGAGCTCGCCGACGATCCGAACAATGCAAGCGTTGCCAACCATCTGGCGATCCAATTACAGCAAGTGGGTCGTCATGAAGAAGCGTTGGAGCTACTCTTCACCTTGCTGCGTAAAGACCTCAGTTGTGGCGAAGGGCAAGTGAGAAAAACGTTCCAGGAAATTCTTGCGGCCTTAGGGACTGGTGATGCACTGGCTACACGTTATCGTCGCCAGCTCTACTCCCTGCTCTACTAAGATCTTAGGACTCTGGGCTGTTTTGATGACAGCCCTGAGTCCATCCGGCAATTATCGGACACTCTGCATTATCATCGCCGGGGCAATTCGCCGCCAAGCTTATTAATCGCTGCCGTATTTGGGTAATTTCATCCAGCTGACGAGTTAACTGCTCAATTTTCTCTAGAGTTCGCGCTTTTATATCTGCGCTTCGGCGCTGCGGATCACGATACAGTTCGACGAATTCCCGACACTCATCCAAAGAAAATCCTGCAGCTTTCGCTTGCTTAATAAGGGTCAATTCCTCGATATGCTGATCATGGTAGTCTCGATAGCCATTAAGGGATCGAGGCGGCGGGGTGAATAGCCCTCTGTCTTCGTAAAAACGAATTGCTTTACTGGTGAGTCCTGTCCGCTGTGCGGCTTGGCTAATATTCATCTTTTACTCCTCGATTCGTGCGCAAGGCTTGACCTCCCCCTAAGGGTAAGGTCTACACTACTGTTTTACACCCTCTGAATTAGGAGCGACTATGTCTAGCACATTACAATTCACTCTCAGCGGTCTATCTTGTAATCATTGTGTCTCACAAGTTAAAAAGATACTCGAACAACGCTCTGATGTCACCTCAGCACAGGTGACGATTGACCATGCCACCGTCGTCAGTACGGCAGCACCAGAGGTGTTAATCGATGTGATCAGTGACGAAGGCTATCACGCTCATCTCGATGACTAATACTTCGTTTCTAACCAAAATTCGTCAGTGGCTTAGGCCGAACCAAGAATGGCTCTCGTATACCTGTCCACGAGGAGAGCGAGAGTTTATTCTTGTTGGCAGTATTCATATGGGCGTGCCTGCGATGGCTCCCCTACCGAGCGAGCTACGTAACAGACTGCGTGACTGTCACGCTTTAGTTGTTGAAGCTGATATTACGCAAAGCCAAGTCCCTGAAATTGACTCTTCAGCTCAGGTCCCCACGCTACAGCAACAGTTAACACCCGAGCAGTGGCAACAGTTTGAAGCGGCCTGCCAAGAGTGTCACCTCGATCCCTTAATGCTTGCTCAGTTTCCTGCGTGGCAGATTGGCCTGACATTACAACAGAAACAAGCCCATATGCTGGGACTACGCCCCGAATTTGGGGTGGACCATCAACTATTAAACCTTGCCCACCAGGCGAATCAACCGGTAATTGCTCTGGAAAGCCCACAACAACAACTCCAACTCCTGACAAACTTGCCCCATCAAGGCCTAGATTTATTACTTGATAGCTTGGTGCATTGGCGCAGTAATGCGCGACAGTTACAAAAGATGATTGATTGGTGGTTATCCAAAAAACAATCCTCCCACTCTCCACTGCCTAAGCTATCGCGTAGTTTCGGTGACGATTTACAGCAGACTTTTATCACCGAGCGTAATAAACAGTGGGCGAGACAATTACTCGCTCTCCCCCCCGGCCGATATTTAGTGGCTGTGGGCGCTCTACATTTGAGCGGTCCCGATAATGTGATTGGCCTTATCACTTCACCTGCACAGGAAAAGTCACGATGACCCCTGCCATTTTACAACTTGAGAAAGCGCAGATCGCTTACCAACAGCATCACTACGATCACGATCCTACTAATACTCATTTTGGTGATGAGGCCGTTGAGAAGTTAGGTCTAGTCGCCTCGAGCGTGTTCAAAACCTTGCTGGTCGCGATTAACGGGGATAATAAGCAGTTAGCGGTAGCCGTAACCCCGGTGTCGACACAACTTGACCTAAAAAAAGTGGCAAAGGCCTTAAAGTGTAAAAAAGTGGATATGGCTGATCCCACCATCGCGGAAAGGACGACGGGCTACAAAGTGGGTGGGATAAGCCCTCTCGGCCAAAAGAAGCGATTACCGACAGTGATAGATCGCAGTGCTGAACATCAATCCAAAATCTATATTTCCGGTGGCAAACGCGGACTCGATATTAGTCTCTCACCACAAGATCTCGCCACTCAACTGGGTGCACAGTTTGTCGAGATAGCGCGCGACCACTAATCCTTAGCGGCCGTCAGTTGATCAATCATCCATAAGCAGGCTGGGCCAACGCTGTGACGTGCAGACCAAATAATCTCTAAGTTAATTTGTTGCGGCCAGCCAGCTAAGGGAAGCTGAGCTAGACTCTCGTTACCAAAATAGTCTACCATCCAACAGGGTAACTTTGCCCAGCCAAACCCTTGTTGCGCCATATCCAGCAAAAGAATGTAAGAAGAGGCTGACCATACCAGTCCTTCGCTACGTTGAATCCCTGCACGACTCCAAGTATTAAGCTGCAGTTGGCGGATACCTTTTAGATCATCAAGCGTCAGCGTTGCCTGTTGGCACAGCGGATGGTCTTTCGCCAGATAGATACCAGTATGACCAGAAATCGCTAAGCTTCGGCTGACCAGTTCAGTTGGAAGGTGGGGTTGTTTAGTGATTAAGCCAAGTTGCGCACGGCCACTTTTCAATAATTCGATAACATCTTCGTTTTCAGCGATGAGGCATTCAAATTCTACTTCCGAAAACTTTTCGGCAAATTGGCTTAGTAATCGATCATGGTGGCCTGCAGGCCAGTGGTCGGAGATCGCCAAGGTGACTCGCGGTTCGATACCTTGAGCCAAACGCAAAGCCACATCGTCGAGGCGTTGGTTTGCCGCTAAGATCTCTCTGGCTTGGGCCAACACACGCCGTCCCTCCTCCGTCAGCATCAAGTGCCTTGAGGTGCGTTCAAACACTGCAAAACCTAGATGATCTTCAAGGCTAGAGACCGCCACGCTGATGGTCGACTGACTTTTCCCTAATGCGCGCGCAGCAGCTGAAAAGGATCCGCTTGCCACAGATTGCACAAAGGCTTCGAGAGATTCGGGTGAGTAATACATATTTACCTATCGTTTTTTACGATACTAGCTAGTTTGCACTATACACCCTCGCCGTTGAAAATATAGCCCTAATCAACTTGGAGGAACAATGAGTCACAAATCGCTTAAAGAGAGAGTTTTCCACGCCGTGGGGTATGAAGTTACTGCGCTACTCATCACTATCCCGGTTGCTGCCCTCCTTTTACAACGCCCTATTGGGCATATTGGCGTAACGGTTATCGCCATTGCTTTGCTGGCAATGGCTTGGAATATGGTGTTTAACAGCCTATTCGATCGCGTCTATCCGCCCCGTGCGCCCCGCAACTTTTATGTGCGTTCACTGCAAGCGATTGGTTTCGAAGGGGGCTTATTGAGCATGGCCTTACCCCTGACGGCTTGGTGTATGAATATGTCGCTTCAAGACGCCTTTACCATGGATATTGGGCTGCTATTTTTCTATCTCCCTTACACTTATCTTTATAACTGGGTATGGGATAGTCTAGTAAACCATTATTTAAAACGTAAAGTTGTTACGAGCCGCTAACTCACTGATCAATAAGTTCGTATAAAAGTCACACTTTGTAACCTTTACTTATACTTACTCACGGATTCCCCTGCTCGATCCTTTTTTTTGCTAAGGTAAGACATTATTCCCTGCAAAATGGAGAGGCAGATGCATTCAACTACCCCCTTAATTACGACTCTTGTAGGCGGATTGGTGCTTGCTTTTCTGCTGGGAATGCTCGCCAACCGTCTACGTATCTCGCCGTTAGTCGGTTATCTTTTAGCCGGTGTGTTAGCCGGCCCCTTCACTCCCGGCTTCGTGGCCGACACGAATCTCGCCCCAGAACTCGCCGAGTTAGGCGTTATTTTGTTGATGTTTGGCGTTGGCTTACATTTCTCATTGAAGGATTTGATGTCGGTAAAATCGATAGCAATTCCAGGGGCCATTGCCCAAATTATTGTTGCCACCTTGCTCGGAATGGGGCTCTCTTCATTGCTTGGCTGGCCCTTGATCAGCGGGCTCGTCTTTGGCCTCTGCTTATCCACCGCCAGTACCGTGGTGTTGCTACGAGCGTTAGAAGAACGTCAGCTGTTAGATAGTCAACGCGGGCGCATCGCCATCGGTTGGTTAATCGTTGAAGATTTAGTCATGGTTTTAGCCTTGGTTCTGCTCCCTGCGATGGCGGGTGTATTAGAAAAAGGGGAAGCCAATTTTTCCCTCCTCGCTTGGGACCTGTTACTCACCTTAGGTAAAGTTGTCGCCTTTATGCTGTTAATGATGATCGTTGGCCGACGGCTTATCCCTTGGATCTTATCTCGCAGCGCGGCAACCGGTTCACGTGAGCTCTTCACTCTCTCTGTCCTCGCCCTCGCATTAGGTATCGCCTTTGGTGCTGTCGAACTTTTTGATGTTTCTTTCGCGCTTGGCGCTTTTTTTGCTGGAATGGTATTAAACGAATCAGAACTCAGTCATCGCGCCGCACACGATACCCTCCCTTTGCGCGATGCCTTCGCGGTACTGTTTTTCGTCTCTGTCGGTATGCTGTTCGACCCGCATATTCTGTTGGAGCGCCCGTTCGCCATCATTGGTGCGCTGGTGATTATTCTGTTCGGTAAGTCGCTGGCCGCGTGGCTACTAGTAAAAGTGTTAGGGCACTCTACCCGTACCGCCATGACTATCGCTGTCAGCCTTGCACAAATTGGCGAGTTCTCTTTTATCCTCGCGGGCCTCGGGATCACGCTCAATCTGCTGAGTAAAGAGGGCCAAAATCTGGTCTTAGCCGCCGCAATTCTCTCCATCATGCTTAACCCGATTCTCTTTACCCTAACTGAGCGCTGGATGAAGCGAGAAAAACACGAAACCAAGGAAGAAAAAGGAGCAGAACTGGTGGAAGAGCTTCCCCAAGTTCCACTGACGCTTTGCCACCATGCCTTAATTGTCGGCTATGGCCGAGTTGGGCGACTGCTTTATGAACAACTTATCGCTGAAGGCCTCACCGTAGTGGTGGTCGAAAACAGTCGCAGCCGAATTGAAGAAATGCGAGAAAAAGGTATTTTGACCATTTACGGGAATGCCGCGAGACCTGAAGTGATGGCGTTGATGCGACTCGACTGCGCGCAATGGCTACTGCTCACTATACCTAATGGCTATGAGTCGGGAGAAATCGCCGCAACTGCTCGTGAGCAACGTCCTGATTTAGCTATTTTTGCTCGAGCTCACCATGATGATGAGGTCGACTATCTACACGCCCACGGCTGTGATCATATCGTGATGGGAGAAAGGGAAATTGCTTATGGACTCCAACAAGCGGTACAACGCACGCTGCCTCAACAACAGAGCGCCTTTTGCCCGCTCAATTAGCTATTGCCCCCTAGCATGGGGGCTGTGGTTCAGCGATCCCAATAAGCCTCTTCAAGGCTGTCTTCACGCTCCGGTAAGCCACGGCTTAATCGTGGTGAATGTTGATTGAGTACTTGATAACTCACGCGATTAGCATACTTACAGACTTGCGATAACGACGAGTAGGTAAGGTAATGGTGCTGATGTTTATTCGAGTTAGGCACTTTCTGGCGATGATAAATATTGGCCGACAGGTCATGCAGTAAAGCCGCCAGTGCCCCGTCACCTGCGCCATTGGTATTCATGATCTTCTCAGGTCCCCCCATATAGGGTGCGATATGTGAATAGACCTTTAGCGGCTGTTCGCAATCGCTCGCCCGCATTGCCCGGCTAAATTCATACTGATTAAATTCAGCAATCGCCCCCGGAAGCAGTGGCAGATTTGTTTTACGCTTACTGGCTTCCTCAGTAAAACCGCCCATATACAAGCCTGCAGGTCCTGCCGTACACAGCACAAGATCCACCCACTCAAGCGCTTTATCTGTGGCTAACAGCGGATCGTTTTCCCCCGTCAGCTCTAGCGCCTCTTCTTCGTTCATCGCTAAGATGGAAACATGATCCCGTAAAAAGTCACGCCAGAACTGCGGATCGTCGGCAATGATATGGCGTGTACCCAGGGTCAATACGACGGGAACCTGGTGTTTTTTCGCATACTCAATAGCCTGCATGGCCGCATCAGGCATTGGTTCGCCGGGCTTAGCACGAAGAAGGTAGGAGGTCAGCAGCAAGGCAGAAGCGCCGGCGATGACCTCTTCAGGAATACTTTCAGGCCACAGTTGATTAATATCACCAGGGTTAATGGCAAAGGTGCGTTCCCCTGCCGAGTTAATCAAGGTGTAACAGCGACCAATTGCCCCATCCACTCCTTGCATATGGTTAAGGTCCATCCGACTGGAAGTGTTACAGAGATACCGATAGGCATAGTCACCAATATGGATGTTATTGCAAATAACCCCCAGAAGAATCGATCGGTCGTCCGCCAACATGGAGTAATTATGCAGAGTATTACCTACCGTTCCCCCTGCAAATTGGTGCGACAGAAGATCACGTTGTCGAAGTTCTTGATAAAGCGCCTCGGAGACGTCGTCCTCAAGGATAAAAGAATATCCTCCGGTTAACCCATAACGGCTAAGAAAGTCATCATCGACCTTTGCCTCGATATCCACCATGGTTTGATCGATACCGACCAACCATCCCATCGAGTCGGCCTCAACCGGCACTGAGATCAATAATGGGTCGCGAGCGTTAACAGGGAAATAGTGCTTTGATTTGCGTTTACCAGGAAATTTCATAGTACAGAGTAATCAGGGAAATAGGCACAGAATAGTAGCATAATTCCCCTGTTCATTACTCAGTTATCTCGTTAGGTTGAGATTATTTGAATTGATTTACCAAGTCTAACATCATATCGATATGCAAAGGGTCTGCATTAAGAGCGGGAATATAGTGGAAACTCTCGCCGCCCGCATGCATGAAAAATTCCCGGTTTTGCTCATTAATCTCTTCAAGTGTTTCTAAACAATCCGCTGAGAAGCCTGGAGACATCACTTGAATATGACGAATACCTTTATCCGGTAGTGTCTTAATCGTTTCATCGGTATAAGGCATCAACCATGGCTCACGACCAAAACGAGATTGATAAGTCATCATAATCTGTTCAGACGATAACCCTAGGGCGTCTGCTAAAGCATGGTAAGTCTGTTCACAGCGTTTCGGGTAATCATCGCCTTGATCAGCAAAACGTTGCGGGATACCGTGAAACGACAGTAATAATAAATCGGGTTTACCCTGTTCAGCAAAGCTACGCTCTACGGAATCTTTCAGTGCCTCAATATAGAGAGGATGCGTGGCATAATCACGGATAAACTTAATTGCTGGCATGGTGCGACGTTTACGGAACGTGTTGTAAAGACCGTCCCAGACCGCAGAAACCGTCGACGATGAAAACTGTGGATAGAGGGGTAATACAATCAAACGCGTCACCCCCTGATCAAGCAAGCTATCGACAGCATGTTGTAAAGAGGGATTACCATAACTCATGCCCAGCGCGACCGGCATATCCGTTTTTTCCGCCAAGGCGTCACGTTGTTGCTGACTAAACACTAGCAGTGGAGAACCGCCTTCCATCCAGACCGAAGCATAGAGTTTGGCCACTCTTGGCGAACGGAACGGTAGGATAGCTCCCCGCAGAATAGGTTGCCAAAACAGGTCGGGAACGTCGACAACCCGTTTATCACTTAAAAACTGTTTTAAATAACGCTTTACCGCGGCAGTCGTCGGGGCATCAGGCGTGCCAAGATTAACTAATAACACGCCCGGTTTATCTACGGTCATATACTTTTCCTGGTTTAAAAAAAGCGAATCAGTTAAGGCAAACAGTGGTGAGATGCCGAACAGTTACTAACGGTTCGGCACAGATGACTAGTCGAGTAATGACTTCAGTTGGGCACTTACTTGCGCGACGGGTTGCGTACCGTCGATTTTTTCATAGCGTGTCTCACCGTTTGCCGCCGCTTGAGTATAGTAGTTAATCAGCGGTGCGGTCATTTGATGATATTCAACCAGACGATGACGAACCGTGGCTTCTTCATCATCTTTACGGATAGTGAGCGGCTCACCGGTTACATCGTCTTTATCGGCTGCTTTCGGCGGGTTATACTCGATATGGTAAACGCGTCCAGAAGGCGCGTGGACACGACGGCCAGCAATACGGCCGATGATAACTTCGTCAGGAACGGCAAATTCTAAAACAATATCAATCGCGATATTCGCTTCTTTCATTGCATCCGCTTGCGGGATTGTCCGTGGGAAACCATCCAGTAAAAACCCTTTTTGGCAATCTTCTTGGGCAATGCGTTCTTTGACTAAGGCGATAACCAGTTCATCGGTCACTAGCTTTCCAGCATCCATCAGTGCTTTAGCTTGCTGGCCCAATGGAGACCCTGCTTTCACTGCTGCACGCAGCATATCACCCGTTGAAATTTGTGGGATGCCGTAGTTCTCCATGATGAACTGCGCCTGAGTACCTTTACCTGCGCCCGGAGCTCCGAGCAAAATAATACGCATTGCGTAATACCTCTTGCGAATTGCTATAAACTTATGAAGTGGCAAAAATAACACTATGTTGCATTGACCACAAGATAAGGCGTCGCTTTCACGACGCCTTGGAAGGGGACTACGCGAGGAGTAACTGATTCATTCTACGAATAAATTGGTTCGGATCTTCTAAGGTTCCACGCTCAGCGAACAGCGCTTGGTCGAGGAGAAGTTCAATCCAGTCGGCAAAGTGCGCATCATCTTGCGTTTGCGCAGCCTGTTTGACTAAACGGTGTTCAGGGTTGATCTCGAAGATATACTTCACCTCAGGGGCCTCTTGACCTGCTGCCGCAAAGAGTTTTGCCATTTGCGTACTGATTTCATCTGCACCGGTGACAACGATTGCAGGCGTATCGGTAAGACGATGTGTTAAGCGCACTTCTTTAACGCGATCACCCAGTAAGGTTTTTACGCGCTCAACGAATGGCTCTAGCGCTTTTTCATTCTCTTTTTGTTCGTCAGTCTCTTCATCTGCCAATTTTTCTAATGAATCATCCGCTTTACTGACCGATTGGAATACCTTACCGTCGAATTCAGTCAGATAGGACATCATCCACTCATCGATACGATCGGAAAGCAGTAATACCTCAATCCCTTTCTTACGGAATAGCTCTAAGTGTGGGCTATTCTTCGCCGCGGCATAGCTGTCTGCGGTGATAAAGTAGATTTTCTCTTGGCCTTCAGCCATACGTGCGACGTAGTCTTCCAGCGTGACCGTTTGCTCTGCGCTATCGTTTTTGGTCGAGGCAAAGCGCAGTAACTTAGCAATCGTCGGCAAGTTAGCAGAGTCTTCAGCAGGGCCTTCTTTCAGTGCCATACCGAATGCTTTCCAGAACGTCAGGTATTTCTCGCTATCGTCCTTCGCCAGCTTTTCAAGCATTTGCAGCGTACGCTTAGTCAGTGCTGTACGCAGGCTTTGCGTGACACGGCTATCTTGCAAGATCTCACGGGAAACGTTAAGCGGTAGGTCGTTGGAGTCGATCAGTCCGCGTACAAAACGCAGGTAAGTCGGCATAAACTGCTCAGCATCGTCCATAATAAATACGCGTTGGACGTAGAGTTTTAGGCCATGCTTATGATCGCGGTTCCACATATCCCACGGTGCTTGCGCCGGGATGTATAGCAGACTGGTATATTCCTGCTTCCCTTCAACACGGTTGTGGCTCCAGATCAGTGGATCGGCAAAGTCATGCGAGACATGCTTATAGAATTCTTTATATTCATCTTCGCTGATTTCTGATTTATTACGGGTCCACAGCGCTTGGGCTTTATTAATCTTTTCCCACGTCGTAGTATCCGCTTCTTCGTCTTTCTCTTCGATTTCTACCGGCAGCGCGATGTGGTCGGAATATTTTCCAACGATGTTTTTTACCCGCCAGGTATCTAAGAATTCGTCTTCGCCTTCACGGAGATGCAGTGTAATTTCGGTACCGCGATCGGCTTTTTCAATATCGGCCAGCGTATACTCGCCCTCGCCCGCTGATTCCCAGTAAACCGCTTGGTCTTCTGCCGCCCCAGCGGCACGCGTACGAACGGTAACTTTATCGGCGACGATAAACGCAGAGTAGAAGCCAACACCAAACTGTCCAATTAACTGGCTATCTTTAACTTGGTCTGACCCCATTGATTCCAGAAACGCTTTCGTCCCTGATTTGGCGATAGTTCCCAGGTTCTCAATCACCTCTTCGCGGGTCATACCGATACCGTTATCGCTTAATGTTAGCGTACGGGCATCTTTGTCTACGGATAAGCGGACGCGTAAATCGCCATCACCTTGATAGAGGTTAGCATCAGAAAGTGCTTTAAATCGCAATTTATCGGCAGCATCTGACGCATTGGAGATCAGTTCACGGAGGAAAATTTCTTTATTTGAGTAGAGAGAATGGATCATCAGGTGCAGAAGTTGTTTTACTTCTGACTGGAAGCCACGGGTTTCTTGTCCTTTCATTTTTTATTCATCCTCAACAAAATGACGGGTTAATTATTGTTGTTTAAGGAGATGGGGACAGTTTTGGGCTTTTCAAGCGGAGATAATAAATAACATCGTTGAGTGCCGCTGTTGAAGCCAGCGATTTAACTTTGTCGCGGTAACAAACAGCCACCGAACGATATCAGATAGCTTTAGTGGAGACAGTTAGCGCTACACTAATCCTTAATCGCGACGAAAACCTAATATCTGTCCTTTATTCGCTGCACGAAAATTTTACTGCTAAACTTATAAATGTATGCCTTTTTTAACATTGAACGCAAGGAGATGATTTATAGATTCTTTGTACAACACTAGAAGGCTATTTTTTACAGAAAGACAATTCTACTCGCTGAGAAAAGGAGAAAATATGAACGAATCTCAAGACTTATCAGGCTTTATTGGTACCCATTTTGTCTATACCTACGACAATGGCTGGAAGTATGAGTGGTATGCACGTAACGATAATACCTGTGATTATCGGATCCATCACGGCTTAGTTGGGGGCCGATGGGTCACGCACCAAAAAATGAGTGCCGTCCAATTCGCTCCGGGTATCTACAAAGTAGACTGGCATGAACCCACCGGTACATGCGTCAGTTTGCTATTTGATATCAACAGAGAGATCGTCCATGGCACCATATTTTTCCCGCAATGGATAGGTGGCGATAACCAACATCCTGAAAAAACCATTTGTTATCAGAATGAGTTTATAGAGGATATGTATAAGTTTAGAGATGAAGGCCCGGCTTATCCTTACGTCGTCATCCCTGAATTTGCGAAAGTCACCTATATGAAAAATGAAGGTGCCGATAACGATTCGGTCATTTGCGTTGCGCCTGGACAACTCCCTACCGATTTTTTTGAGAATAAGTGAGGGTACGGGTCCTTCAATGCGGCTGATATAAGCTGTTATAGTAGGTATACTGAGGGATTTACTGTCTGTACTAACGCCAATAGTCTCGCCTCCCCGTAGCGTATAAATACTCGCTACGGGGCAAGGACATATTCATGTCTGAGACTTATTGACGCATACCTATCGCCAGCCGATTCAATGCAGACATGGTCGCGACCGCAAAAGTGAGGTCCGAGATTTCTACGTTACTAAAGTGCCCCTTCAACAAGTCATAATCTTCACCACTGGCATAAGTCTTGGCAATATAACGACTCACCCCCATTGAATGCAGCTCTCTCTTTCTCGCTAAAACGCTTACTGACACGCTACCCGGCGACAGCGTCAATTTTTTCCAGATAGACATCCAACGAACGCAAAGATTTAGCATGCATCTCTACACAAAAAGAACATCCATTACTTTGCGAGACCCTTGAATAAATAATTCAACTAGAGACCTACCGAGAGTACTTTTATCGAGAGACTTCTTCGTAGCGGATAATCCTGCATAAGCTTCGCTGAATAACGTTGAGTAAGGTAAGCGTATATCTCTCCTTTTATTTTTTATCAAGACGAAGATAGTAAGGCAGAAGGTAAGACGTATTTCCTTGGAGTGCTACCTTAAGGGGCGTATTAACTTTACCCTCGTGTTAGGTTGCAGGCCGAACGTCTGTAGCGCATTACCAGGCTGTTTAGATAAAGGCGATGTTCGGACCTAACCAAGGTACCAAGACGGATTACTATGGCGACAATTCTAAGCCGAAGCTCAGTAAGATTACCCTAAACTGTTATCGGTTATGTCGCCGCCTATAGAATCCTCCGCGCCTGCTCCCCACTCTTCACGCTCAACAATACCAATAGAAAAATCAATAAGATAATCCCAGTAGTCCTACAGGGATGAAGATAAATTGTGACAAACCTCATACTCCATAATAATTACATTGTATTTACATTAGCTTAACATTACTTTGTTATTAATCATTAATATTTCGAATGAAAATCATGTAAGAGACGTCTATTTCTAGCCGAACGGTTATAGAAATAATTAAGAAGCCTATTTAACCGTAAAGGGTATACTCTTGGATATTCTTAAAAAACAATACCTAAACATAAGCTTACTGATTTTTCTATATGTATTTTCTTGGTCTGGATGTATCGGATTACTCGCGCTATGGCTGGATAGAGTTGTCAAAATAAATGACAGTAAAATAGGACTGATATTTGGGGTAAACGCTATCTGCGCGATTATTATCCAACCTATCTACGGAAGGGTAATGGATCGTTACGGACTAAAAAAACATATACTCTATATAGTGGCACTCATATCAATACTCATGTATCCCTTCTTTAAGTTTGTCTATGCACCCATGATAGTTGACCATCTTTATACGGCGATAATTCTCGGCGGAGTCTATATCGGGTTGGGATGGGCCGCAGGGATTGCAGCATTTGAATCCTATATGGATAAATTCAGTGACACAATCAATAAAGAATTCGGTAGCATCCGGATGTGGGGATCGTTAGGATGGGCGGCTGGCTCTCTTTTCTCTGGTGTTCTGTTTAATCTTTCTCCCTATTATAATTTTATACTCGGGAGTGTCGTTTCAATGTTGACCATTCCTCTAATCTACAATATTAACATTCGATTAAAAACCACAACCGAAGCGATCGTTATTGATAAAGATGTGGTAAAAAAAGTATTGATTAAAGAGACATTGCTCTCTCGGGACTTTATCCATTTCTGCTTTTATGTCATTGGAATAGTCTGCATAATGGCGGTCGCTGAACAACAGTTTTCACGCTATTTCGTTACCTTCTTTTCGACAAGAGAGGTAGGTGCCTCTATTTTTGGTTATTTAAGCACCCTACAATGCGTAATAGAATTTTTTATGTTCTTTCTCCTACCAAAATTTGTTAATAAAATCGGGGCAAGAAATGGGCTACTACTTGTTGGGTTGATCGTCACGACCAGAATGCTGTTTACAGGCCTAACCGATAGTTATATCGTGATATCCATTCTAAAACCTATCTATGGTATAGAGATTAGCCTGCTTTTGGTTTCCACATTCAAGTATATTTCTGAAGTATTCGATAAATCGGTTAATTCGAGTGTGTATCTCATTGGCTATCAAGCGGTAAGTCAGGTGAGTATCGCGATAATTTCCCCTATTGTCGGTTACTCCTATTTAGAGAAAGGCTTCGGGGCAACCTATATATATCTTAGTGTGGCAGTGTTAGCCTTTACTCTCATCTCTTTCTTTCTTTTAGCAAAGAAAAATGAAGTAAAAATAATATATGGAGTTCAACAGTGAAAGACAACGATAGCGCGGTAATCGACGGTTTTTACGCCGATCCTGATCTAATTTTCTCCGAAAAAGATAACTGTTTCTATCTTTACCCCACTACGGATGGAAAGTTAAATTGGCAAGGTACTTACTTCGAGTGTTTTTCATCCAAAGACCTAATCGATTGGGAAAAAAAAGGCATCATCCTAGATCTCACCAAAGACGTCTCTTGGGCTATCGATAAGGCGTGGGCACCCAGTGCTATAGAGAAAAAGATAGATAATGAGTACCATTATTTTTTCTACTTCTGTGCTGAGCAAAAAATTGGGGTGGCAACCTCTACGTCACCCTTCTCTGGGTTTAAGGATAAAGGTACGCCATTAATTACAGATAAATATCGGGATCCCTCGATAGATACTGGGCAAGAGATCGATCCCTATGTTTTCCATGACAAGAAAAATGATTCCTACTATTTATTCTGGGGAAATATGTATCTCGCCCGCGCAGAATTAAATTCTGATATGGTCAGCATAAAAGAAGAGAGCATCGCCTATATCACACCCAATGACGGATCATTCAGAGAAGCTGTCTCGGTATTCTACAGAAAAGATAGGTATTATTATATATGGTCTGAAAACGATACGAGACATCCTGATTACCGTCTGAGATACGGTTATAACTTCTCGATAGAAGACCCTCTGATAATACCGAAAGACAATGTTGTTTTAGAAAAGTGCGAAGCGCTAAATATATTAGCAACGGGCCATTGTGATGTCATTAATAAGCCCAATTCCGACGAGTTCTATCTATTTTACCATCAATTTTCGTTGCAGGATGGCCAGCTCTGGAACGATGAGTCGGGGTATCATCGTGAGCTACAGAAAAAGATATTATGCTTTGATGATGACGGTGCTATAAAACCTATTAACCATTCGATATAATTCGATAAGGCAGTGATAAATTTCTACCTCTATAGATTATCACTGCTTATTATTTCTCAGCATTGTTCTGGAGAAAAATCAGAAAGTGGCGCTAGCCTTAATCATTCACCGCAATTCCTTGGTTGGTATCAACCCTAAGCTGTTTCATCCCTCTCTCAATAGAGTCATTCGACATCACGATTAGGCGCTGTAGTAATTAATGATTTTCGCTAAAGCCTGCGCTTTGCTAGCTATCAACGTAGTGACCCATTTTTAAAGGAAACCCGTAATACTACTACCTATGTCGTGATTACTGAGATAATAGAGATCCTCATTTCAACGACGAGATTAATCAATTCCCTTATTCTCAGAAATTGTAGCGCAGACCCACTCGTATACGATAGTTATTGCGATTGCGCTGTGCAGAGCGATCGAGATAGGCCAACTCTATCGACGGCTGGATATGCTTGAAGCCCAAGTAGGTCAACATATTATCGACCTCAATATGATAACTTTTATTATTTGCTGAACGAAAGTTATTCAAATGTTTGAAGTAGGCAGGCTCGAAATAGTAATTCCAATCATTATTTATGTTATAGCTTACCCCAAGATGGGACTCTAGAGTGTTTGCGGGTTTTCTTCTACTATATATGTTGTCTGAGTCGTAGTTGCGATAATTGTATCGAGTACGTAAAGTAACCGTCAAATCTTCCCTTAGCATAGACTTAAAATCGAAATAACCCGCCCCGCCACTTCCATCGGTATTACCATTGAATAGAGCCCCACCAGTAACCCAAAATTTATTATAGTTAACTAATGGATACCATCCCTCCAACTCACGCCAACTATAGTCGAACTGGTTCATTGCTTCTAAATTATAGGCACTCGTAAACATAATACCGGCCGTATTATCGAAATTATAGCCCCCCCTAAAGGAAAGTTCGTGACGATTATATGCGGTCTCATAGCCGTCACGGACGTCTATCCAGCTACCTGCACTGAAGGAAATAGAGGGAAAAAACACTAATAGCATCAATAACGGGCACGTTTTTTTTTTGGAGCAAAAGGTAGTGTGTCGAGATAGGAGGGTTTTTCATTATCGTCGATTTTTTACTAACCGTTCTATTCATCGATTCCCTCGCTAAAGAGATATTACGATTGACCACAATTATAACCTACCATCAAGTTCACTAAAGTTGGATTTTTATAACTCATAACGCGAGGAAGTTAACAGTAATAAACCGAATTGTATAGGTCAGTGGCGGCCGAGAGGCTAATACTAGTCTCGTTGGTGGTCAGCAGTCTATACACGAAGACCTTAGCCTTTTCCGTGGATCACTGTGCTCACGGCAAAAGATAGAGTTAGGCTCACTGGTGATAGTTTTCAAGACGATTCTTATAAAATTTCTAAGAAGTTCCCTACTGAGTAATCGTCGATTAATTTAATTAGCCCTAGGATGAGATAAAAAAGTGGTTAACAACTGGGCAAACATTGCTCTTGTAATAGCTTATAGGCTCTCGTTTGATATTATTTAAATTAACGTCACTATTTAACTATCCCTATTCTCCCAATAAGAAGGGACAGGGTAATTCCCACTGCTATTTCTCTATATTGACCGGGTGTGAAGGATTTATAGGCTGTTATTGGGAGTGTTCGGGCGTCCCCTTTCGGTAGCGGAGAGCTGGCTATATCACGAAATAATATAGCCTACGTGTTGATATACTTTATCCGCCAGCATAGGTGGTTGAGCTATCGCAAGCCCAACCCCCCTTTGTTCCTCGCTTCCACCTTCAAGTCCGGCGGTAAGCGAGCCTGCATCGGCGCGAGTAGTCTATGAAGGACTTTCGTAAAAACGCTACGGGATAATCTTACTCATTTTTCCGCTGGATTTTGAACCAGATCGCATACATGGCGGGTAGAAATACGAGGGTGATAATCGTCCCCGCGAAGGTTCCGCCGATCAGCGTATAAGCCAGCGTCCCCCAAAAGACCGAATGCGTGAGCGGAATAAAAGCCAAAATGGCCGCCATTGCCGTCAGTAATACGGGCCTAGCGCGCTGAACCGTTGCCTCAACTACTGACTCAAAAGGAGATAGCCCTTCACTCTCGTTATGATGAATCTGCCCGATAAGGATTAATGTGTTACGCATTAGAATTCCCGATAAGGCGATCAATCCCACTAATGCGTTAATGCCGAAGGGTTGGTTGAATAGTAGCAACGTCGGGACCACTCCAATTAACCCTAATGGTGAGGTTAAAAATACCATCACCATCGCTGACATCGATCTTACCTGCAAGATAATAATGAGCAGCGTGATGGCGATCATTATCGGGAAGAGTGGAATCATCGCTTGCGTCGCTTTATCCGACTCCTCGATAGGCCCTCCTTGCTCAATACGGTATCCCGCAGGGAGTTTAGTAATAATCGGTTGTAACTGTTTTAGGATCGCCGTGGAGACATCCGGTGGCTGCAAGGAGTCCGCAATATCGCTTCTTACCGTGATAGTCGGGGTACGATCTCGGCGTCGTAGTAAGGGGTCCTCCATTCTTACCTCGATATCACCGACCTGAGAGAGCGGTACTCGCTGACCTGAAGCCCCCACCAACGTGAATGCAGCTATTTTAGCGGGATCAAGCCGACTATCGCCTGCTGCACGCCCCATGACCTGTACGGAGCGAATATCCTCGCGCACGGCTGTTATCGCCACGCCAGAGAGGAGGAACTGAAGTTGCTCGGCGACGCTATTTGAGGTAAGACCTACCGCCTGAAGCCGATCCTGATTGAGCGAAAAGTGAAGCGTTGGGACGCGCTGGCCCCAGTCTGTATTGACGGTTCTCATTAAAGGGCTGGCCAGCATTACCGCTTCGACTTTCCCCGCGATGACGCGCAGCTTATCTGGATCGGGTCCCATCACACGATAGGCCACGGGATAGGGTGAATAAGGACCGAAAACGAGCTGGGTAACGCGTATACGTGCTTGCGGAGCAAGTCCATCAGCCGCGACACGTCGTAACCGAGACTTAAGCTTATCGCGGGCCTCTTGACTGTCGGTGAGTACTACAATTTTAGCAAAAGACGGATCAGGTAACTCAGGTGTCATCGCGAGGTAGAAACGGGGAGGCCCCTGACCGATATAAGAGGTAACGACCTTCGCTTCTTTTTGCTTTTTCAGCCAGTTTTCTATTTTCGCGGCAGCGGCATCGGTCTGTTCAATCGAGGTACCGTAAGGCATCTGAATCTCAACCAGTACCACTGGACGGTCAGAGGTTGGGAAAAATTGTTTCTTAACTCCCGCCATCCCGACGATGGCCAACGTAAAGACGATAACCACCGCACCAGCGACCAGCCATTTTCTAGCGATCACTTGAGTCAATAAGCGACGAAAGCGGTTATAGCGCGGTGTATCATAAACTGCCGTATGTCCTCCGGACGCCGTTTTAATCTCTGGCAACATCTTCACTCCGAGATAAGGCGTAAAGACAACCGCCACTATCCAGGAGGCGATAAGGGCAATGCCTACAATCCAAAACATATTACTGGTGTATTCACCCGCCGTAGAATGTGCAAAACCGTTGGGCATAAAGCCCACTACCGTCACCAATGTCCCGGCTAACATCGGCGCCGCAGTATGGCTCCATGCATAGGCAGACGCCTTAATACGATCGTAGCCTTCCTCCATTTTTACGACCATCATCTCGATCGCAATAATAGCGTCGTCCACCAAAAGCCCTAGCGCCAGAATGAGGGATCCGAGGGTAATGCGGTCGAAATTTTTACCCGTGGCTTCCATGACCATAAAAACGGCGGCCAGTGTCAAGGGGACTGCCGCAGCGACAACGATGCCGACGCGCCAGCCCATACTGACAAAACAGACCACCATGACGACCAGCAGCGCGACGAAGAATTTGACCATAAATTCATCAACGGCAGAGCGAATATTAACAGACTGATCAGTGACTTTTGTTAGCGACATCCCTAACGGCATCGAGGCGTTTATGCTGGCGGCTTCGGTATCTAGGGACTTTCCTAGCGTCAGCCCATTCCACCCTTCTCGCATAACTACACCCAGTAACAATGCGGGTTCACCTTGGTTACGGAGGATAAATGTTGCAGGATCTTCGTAGCCCCGTTCGACGGTAGCAATATCGGACAATAGTAGAGTTTTGCCGTTAACCACGACGGGTGTTTGACGAATTTGCGTAAGCTTATTAAAAGCGCCTTCTAGGCGGATAAAAACCTGCGGGCCATGAGTATCAATCGATCCTGCTGGCGTGAGCATATTTTGGCTGTTTAGGGCTGAAAAGATATCTTGGGGCGAGACCCCGAGAGTAGCTAACTTATCATGGGAAAAAGAGACAAAGATACGCTCGGACTGCTCACCAATTATATCGACTTTCTTTACGCCCGGTACGTGAAGCAGACGCTGACGTAGTGATTCGGCATCACGCGCCAGTAAACGCTGTGGCTCGCCCTTAGCTTTCAGGGCAAAAAGCGCAAAGGTCACATCGGAAAACTCATCATTGACCATCGGTCCCACAACGCCTGGCGGGAGATTTTTAGTCTCATCACTTATTTTCTTTCGCGCCTGATAAAACTCTTCTTGTACCTGCGAAGGTGGTGTACTGTCTTGAAGCGATAGCGTAGTAAAAGCCATTCCGGGACGGGTATAAGTTTCTGTGCGGTCGTACCACTTCAGCTCCTGCAAGCGTTTTTCTAGCGGTTCAGCGACTTGATCTTGCATTTCTTGAGCAGTTGCCCCTGGCCATGCGGTAATGATTGTCATCTGCTTGACGGTAAAGGGCGGATCTTCCGCTCGACCTAGCTTGAAAAAAGAGAGCGTACCGGCGACCGTTACGAGAATAATTAGAAACAAGGTGATCGAGCGCTCGCGAACAGCGAGCGAAGAAAGATTGAAGCGGGAGTTACTCATGGGGCTGTCCCCCCCGCTATGCTGCCATCACCTTGATGGGCCACACGTACTGTCTCCCCTTCGTGCAGTAAGTTAGCCCCTAACGCGACAACCTCATCATCACTACCCACTCCGCGGGTGACAGTGGCCATATCGTCGCTCAGACCGGCAACCTGTACCGCCCGCCAGGCTACCCGAGTGGGACGACCGGTAATCACCCACACTCCCGGACCGTTACCTGGGTCGAAGAGCGAGGTAATAGGCACTTGCGCGACGGTAACGGCCGCTTTTCCCTCAGCGATATGCAGGGTGACGGTAGCCCCTAATGGGGCATTGGCTAATGGACCGGCCAAGACATAGCGTGCTTCAAAGGTCCGCGTTAAAGGGTCGGCTGCATCGGAGAGAACACGGAGCCGAGCCTCGACAGGCTGATTTCTATCGCCATACAACGTTGCTTCAGCTTGGCTACCAATCGCTGGTCTTAGCGTTTCAGGTAATTGAACTAATGCCTCCCGCTGCCCGGCACGCGCTAATCTGATAACGGGTTGACCTGCGCTAACCACCTGACCCGGCTCGGCGAGTCTCTCCATCACCACCCCATCGCTATCTGCAACCAGGACGGCATAACTCTGGGCATTCCGTGCCACATTGGCCTGCGATTGCGCCGCACTCAAGTCAGCTCTCGCGGAATCCGCGGCAGCTTTATACTGGTCATAGGTTGATACCGAAACGGTACCTGTCGTAACTAAGCTTCGATAGCGCGCTTCATCGAGTGAGGCTTGCCTCGCGCGAGCGCGAGCCGCATTAACCGCCTGCTGTGAAGCCTGAGCTTGGAGGCCAAGATCGCTTGGATCAAGACGCATCAGTGGTTGCCCGCGCCTCACCGTCTGGCCAGTCTCCACGAAGCGTTCCAAAATTTTGCCTGACACCCTAAAACCTAGGTCGCTTTGTATTTTTGCTACCACGACACCGGTGAAGGAACGAATAGCATTATGGGTGTCAGACACCTTTACAGCCCTGACCAGAGGAGGCAATGTGCGAGGATCGTCGGTAGCGGATTTATCGCCGCAAGCCACTAAGGCTAACGGCAACAGGCAGATAATGGGGTAAATTTTAAGCATAGGTTACCGGAGTGGCGTAGGGAAAGTAACCGTAATCTTATACTTGTGACCAAATTTGTCAATGGTCACTAAATCAAGGGGCGAGACTCCTTAAGATCAGTGACGAAAGAAGGGCCGCTGCGGACTCTGCCGTATCGAGATTATACTGAAGTTGAACAGGGCTTATAAAAGGTTCCATCACAAGAAATACGGCTTTTGTTGCCTCATCGAGAGGGGTTTGCTGTTCGAATTCTCCGCAATCACGCCCTTCAATTAATATACTCTCGATAAGCTTCATAAGGCGGGCTTCGTATAGGGCAACCGATGGCCATTTATCCCGAGCAGCGACCGCCGCGATGTTATAGAGCTTACGGTCGTGAAAGAAGAGATCGCTCCCAGATTGCGTTAGTACGCTAAAGAGTTGCCTTATTTTTTCCGAAGCCGTCGGCGCATTAGCAACGGCGGCATTAACGATATCCATGATACTCATCAGACAATTAGAACAAATCTGCTCGCCGATCGCCTGTTTCGAGTCGAAAAATTTATAGATGTATGCCTTGGAGAATCCAATCGCTTTCGCTAAGTCTGAAACGGTCGTTTTTTCGTAGCCAAAATAACCAAAATATTCTGTTGCCGCAGCAACCACTTGGTCGCGGATCGTATGCTCTGAAGGTCCCCTGACTGGGGGAGTGGTTGTTTTTTTATTCATTCTTATAGCCTAGCGTGATAATGGGCAGTTAACAACGAGTGACCCTGTTATAAATTAGTGACCATTAGTCTGCCAACAGATAGTCATATGCTTTCTCCCCCACTCTCAGGGTTAGTCGCCTTGATCGTAGTATGTACTACCTTCACCGATTGTTCGCGAAGGAAGCTCTCGTGTATTGATCGTTAACCGACAAAATTGGGGCGCTTTTCGTTCTACTGATTGACGGAATGTCGACAGCATGCGGTGCTGGACGCTCGGAAGAGTGTATCATCGATGTTCCGACTTACGACCATAAACTCGTTTCAGTATTCGACCTGAGGGTTTGGCTAAGAGAGGTATATAGCGAGTTTTTATCAATAAAATGAGCGCTTATCGATATCCCCTTCAAGCCTATTACCCACTTTTACGCAGCACGTACTGGCTAACATACTAGGCGAGAAAATAAACAGCTTCTTCGTCGTGCATCCTCTCATCTCCCTGTTTTAAGAAACACCCTCATCCCTGGCGAGTAAGTCGGCACTGCGTCGCAAATGAGGAGTCATCCCCTATTGTTGGAGTCCCTGATGAGGGGAAATCAAGTGACAGGCAACGCGGTGCCCCGGCGATACTTCTCGTAGCCTCGGCGCGTCCTGATAACACTGTGTTTCCGCTCGTGGGCAGCGCGAAGAAAAGCGGCAACCGGAAGGCGGGTTCGATGGGTCAGGAATTTCCCCCTGGATCGCCGCAACCGGCTCGGCACTTGGATCAAGTGTAGGGACGGCGGAGAGGAGTGCCTGAGTATAGGGATGTAAGGGCTGACTAAAGAGAGTATCCCGACTGGCGGTCTCTACCAGCTGCCCAAGGTACATTACCGCGATATCATCACAGAGATGTTCCACTACACCGAGATCGTGAGAAATAAATAGGAAGGTTACGCCGTGTTCGTCACGGAGATCGGAGAATAAGTTGATAATCTGCGCCTGAATAGAGACATCCAGCGCTGAAATGGGTTCGTCGGCGACAATAAAATCTGGATTAAGGATCAATGCACGGGCAATACCAATACGCTGACGCTGCCCGCCAGAAAATTCGTGCGGAAAACGCGGGTAATGTTGTGCAGACAGTCCGCAAATTTTCATCACGGCGATCACTTTGTCATACAGTTCGGCTTTTGTGCAGAGTTTATGGTGTAACAGTGCCTCGCCAATAGCGTCTCCGACCCGCATCCGTGGATTAAGCGAACTATAGGGGTCTTGAAACACCAGCTGCATGGTAGGGCGTAATGCTTGTCTCTGCCTTGCCGTCAAGCCGGCGAGTCGCTGTCCTCGGTACGTAATACTCCCTGCGGTGGCAGAATATAGCCCCAGTAGGGTTCGACCCACGGTTGTTTTACCACTGCCCGACTCGCCCACCAAGCCAAAAATGGTACCTGGGCGGATCCCGAAGCTAACATCATCCACCGCCCGCACCTGCCCGGTTTGTTGTCCAAATAGACCATCACGCAGTGGAAAATACTGTTTTAGTCCTTCCACTTCAATCAAATATTCATCATTCATAATAAGGGTTCTACGGTTTCACAGTGATAACAAGCGACCCGCCGCGTTTGCCCAACAAGGGGTGGGATCCCCTGGCGACATCTTTCAGTGGCACGCTCGCAGCGCTCATAAAAAGCACAGAAATTCGGTAGCGCGGCCAGATCGGGAACCTGACCCGGAATAGAATAAAGTCGCCGCCGCCGCTCCCCAGGCACCGGCCGCGACGCAATCAATCCTTTAGTATAAGGATGACTCGGATTATGCAGAATCTCCGCCGTAGGTCCTTGTTCAACAACCCGTCCGGCATACATCACCACGACTTGCTCCGTCATCTGGGCGATAACCCCTAGATCATGAGTAATCAATAAGAGGGCCATCTGGTTCGCGCGGGCTTGTTCGCGCAATAACAGTAAAATTTGGGCCTGTACCGTCACATCCAGCGCCGTGGTAGGTTCATCGGCAATCAGTAGCTTCGGCTGACAGCTGAGGGCCATTGCAATCATGATACGCTGTAGCATGCCTCCGGAGAGTTGATGCGGATAGCTCTTCATCAAACTCTCCGCCCGAGCGAGCCCAACACGCTCGATCAACGCTATCGCTTGTTGCCAAGCCGCCTTGGGCGATTGACTGCGATGATGGATGAGTGGTTCACAAAGCTGCTCACCAATGGTTAACACTGGGTTTAGAGCACTCATCGGCTCCTGAAAAATCATCGCTATCTGGTTACCCCGCAAGTCGGCCATCTGGGTGGGAGGAAGATCAAGCAGATCCTGCCCCTGAAAATAGATCGAGCCGCTATCAATACTCGCCACCTTGGCCGGTAACAATCCCATTAACGACATGGCTGTAACGCTCTTACCACAACCTGACTCCCCGACGATACCCATGGTTTGTCCAGCCTCAAGGGTAAAAGAGACCTCTTGCACGGCGCGCGCGCGACCTTCTTCAGCGGCAAAGGAGACCGATAACCGTTCGAAAGTAATCAGCGGCTGGCTCATTTTAGGCTCCGTTTTAGGTGGGGATCGAGGGCATCGCGCAATCCATCACCGAGCACGTTAATCGCGACCACAGTAATAAAAATAGCGGTACCCGGCGGTATCCATAACCATGGACGGCGCTGAAAATCTATCAGGCTATTGGCCGCATCCATCATATTCCCCCACGAGGGAGTGGGCGGCACGATGCCAACACCGAGATAACTCAGTGCAGACTCGCTGAGTATGGCGTTCGCGACAGCCATCGTCGCCATGACGACCAAAATCGGGATGGTATTCGGCAGTAGATGACCAAATAGGCGACGATAGGTGGAGAGGCCTAGAACTTGTGTCGCCAGCATAAAATCGCGCTCACGCAGCGACAGGATCTGGCCACGAACTAGCCGAGCCAGTTTAGGACATTCTAGTAGGCTCAACATGATAATGACCATATAGATTCGCGCGTCCGATGAGAAATCGAATTCCGATAACATCGCGCCCGCTACAATTAATAAAGGCAGGCTAGGTATGGTCATCACCACATCGGCTACACGCATAATAAGTTTATCGGTGAGTCCCCCCGCGTAACCTGCTACGGCACCCAGTAGATAACCCAAGGTCACTGACAATAGCATCGTCAATAAACCGATAGAGAGGGAAATCCGCCCAGCGAGGAGTAATCGGGTATAGACGTCCCGCCCTAAGAAATCGGTCCCCAACCAATGCCGCGCGCTTGGCGGCTGATTAACGCTCAGCGCATCCATCCCCTCGCCCTGCCAAGGCGACCAGAGCGGCCCCACTACGCAGCCAAGTACCATGATAATAAGTAAAACGAGGCATAGTATCGCCAATCGATTACGCCGTAACGTCTGCCAAGCTTGATGCCATAAAGAGGGAGTTACCTGTGCCAGTGCTGTGGTAACGGCCTTAGATAATCGGCGATGTCTGGAATAGAAGAAGTGGATCATGACGAGCTTACTCGAACACGGGGATCGGCCCACGCATAAAGGACGTCGGCCAGTAAATTACCCAGAATGGTTAAGACCGCCAGAAAGAGCGTAAAGCCCATCAGTACAGGGTAGTCACGCGCAGCAAGTGAGTCGATATGGATATGCCCTGCCCCAGGCCAGTTAAAGACTTTTTCGGTGATGATAGCCCCTGAGAAGAGTCCCGGCAGTTCAAAGCCAAGCAGGGTGATAATCGGGAGTAGCGCATTGCGTAGTGCGTGTTTCATGATGACCGTACGCTCACGCAAACCTTTTGCCCTCGCCGTGCGGATAAAATCCATTTTGATCACATCAAGCATGCTGGCGCGAAAATAACGAGTCAGGCTCCCCGCCTGTAGCATGATTAACGCCAATACCGGTAATACAAGGTGTGCGGCGACCTGCATGATGTAGGCCCACCCCGTGTCGTCGCTACCGGTATTACTCATTCCGCCGACCGGTAACCAGTGCAGATCTACCGCAAACCATTTAATTAACAATAAACAGAGGAAAAATGTCGGAAAAGACATTGCGGCAAATACCAGTATGCTAATCAGATGATCGAACCACGAATTAGCCCTAATCGCCGAGGCGATACCGACAGACAAACCAATTCCCCAGTAAAACACCAGCGCTACGCTCGCCAGTAGGAAAGAATTCCAAATATATTGATTAAGCAACTGTGTGACGGGGATTTGGTATTGTAGCGAGAACCCTAAGTTACCGCGTAATAACTGACTCAACCAGTGCAAGTAGCGAGTGAGTAGTGGCTGATCTAAGCCATAAATTGCTTTCAGCTCTGCCGCCCGGGCGGCGGTCAGTGATACGTTCCCATCAATAAAGTCACCCGGCGTTTTGGCAAATAACATAAAAATAATAAACGAAGCGAACAGCAGCATGGGCAAAGTATGGAGCAGTCTTCTGAGGATAAAATTTTTCATGGCGTTCTCATACCAGCCGCTGGCAACCCAACGGCTGAGTGATGGCAAGGTTACTTAACGATCTTGACGTTGGGAAGACTGCCGGTAAGACCATTGTAAATATCCGGCTTGAAACCGACGACTCGTGCGCTACTGGCGGTGAGAACTTGGCGATACCCCAGTAGAATAACCGGAGGGTCATCCGCCAGCACTTTGTACAACTGGTGATAAATAGGTTTACGCTGCGCAACGTCCAATACCGCGTTACCTTGATTAATCAGCTTATCGACCTGTGGATTGCTATAACCAGAGACCTTAGCCTCGGTACTGTAGTAATCCCATACCCCGTCATGAGGATCGTTCAACGTGCTGGTACTAAAGGAGGCTAAGTCGTAATTACCGGCTTTACGCTGGGCCATTAAGGCGTTGAAGTCGACGATCTGTGGTTTAAGTAACACACCGATCTGTTTCCAGTCCTGTTGGGCGATTGGAATGAGCGCGTCGTTGAGGACTTTTTTACTTGCCAGTAGAGTCAGTTCTAGACGTTGGCCGTTTTTAACTCGAATACCATCTGGGCCGGGTTTCCATCCCGCGTCGTCAAGTAACTTTTTAGCCTGAGCGGGATCGTAGTGGTAGGGATTTATCCCCTCGGGATTATAGGCCCAAGAGATGGGTGCAATAGGCTCGATGGCAACCTTGCCATACCCTTGATATACCACATCGACTAGCTTCTGACGGTCGAGCCCATAAATTAACGCTTGTCGGACCTTAGCATCCTGTAATACAGCATGGTGGAGATTGAATTCCACTTTACTGTAATCACTGGAGCCATAGAGATTGATATTGGCAAAGCCGAGCATTTTCAACTGTTCGATATCGTCTGGTCGCGAGGTAAACGCGTCGTAATCGGTCTCACCGGTCTGAAACAACTGAAAGTTAGTCGAAGGATTGGTAATACGATAAATAAAGCGTGGTGTCGGTGGCGTACCTCGGTAAAAGTGAGTATTGGCATGAAAACGGATCTCCTGCTCGGGGAGATATTTCTCATAGACATAGGGGCCGTTACCGAGGGGCTTACCGTGTAAAGAGCGCACGTAATCGAGATTACCGCGCTGATAGCCCTTACCGTAATAGGCCTCAGACAGTACCGGGCCACCAATTCTAGCCAATGTTGTCGCACCGGGTTGACTGGTAGTCACCTGCAGCGTCAGTGGGTCCAAGACTTTCAGACCGCTCACACTATCGGCTTTCCCTGCCTTATACTCAGCGCCCCCTACGATATTAGCCAGAGTGATATCGGTATCGCCGTCGTATTTCGGGTCGAATAACAGCGTCAGGGTAAAGGCGACATCCTTCGCAGTCAACGGTGAACCGTCGCTAAAGGTAAGATCGTGGCGCAGCTTAATGGTATAGACTTTTTTATCTGGACTCACGGTCCAGCTTTCCGCTAATCCTGGTACCAAATTGCCATGGCTATCCCAATCGATTAAGCGCGAAAAAATAACATTAGTAACGTTTTCATCCCAACCATTAACAAAGAAGTATGGGTTGAAGATACCCTGTGGTTCGGAAATTCCCGCCACGATGGTATCTTTGCGTAGTTTGGCGGTGGCTGGAATTTGACTGACGTCGGTAGCTGGGGTGAAACCCTCTTTAAGCATATCGTCAGCAAAAGCCATGGAGCTAAAAATGGCTGCGCCGCTGAAGAGGGCAATGCTAAGCTGGAGTGGGACATTATATTTATTAATTAAGCTGACCAAGATAAATCCTCACCGATCCATTAAATTCATTTTCAAAATCGGAAATTAAGCTTTTCCTTATTCAGTGTCTAACAACTAGAGGCTATAACAAATAATAAAAAATACTAACAACTTTTATGGAATAGTAACGATGACATTTATCTTTACGCTCCTAAAAATATTCAAATAATTGATAGAAATGATAGCGGGATAATCTTTACAGGATGGCTAGATTGTAGCTAATACTCCGATTGCCAATTGGCTGACAGCAAGTTATCCGTAGATAACCAAGCATTATTCGGATGTTTGTCAATAAATAATATCCATTACATTGATCTTTTGTTGGCGATAACAGCTATGCTTTCCAGGCGTAGAATCTCCCTACGGGAAATAGAAAAATAAGAGAGTATAATTCTCACCGGGTAATGAATTGGAAATCTGGACGTAGAGGCTAATTTTATGAAAGCCTGTTAGCCTCAATTAAAAATATACATTGGTATTATTAGATGGATAAGCATCGCTCCAACATTATAACGGAAACCTATTTTTTAATTCCCGCCATGACCTTGACCAAGCGAGAAAGTTGGCTACTGATAATGGTGTTTTCCCCAGCCCAACGCTGTCGTCACCAACGCCTGCAATAGACGCTGAACTTTTGCAGCGTCGTCGGACTGCCAGACGAATGTCTCTTCATCCATATAAATACACTGCGCAATTTCCAGCTGAATGGCATGAATATTCTGCTCAGGGTTCCCGTAGTGCCTTGTAATATAGCCCCCTTTAAATCTACCATTCAGCACATGGCTATACTGCGGTACCTCCTCCGGAGGATGTTCACAGCACTGTAGCAATACTTGGCCCAGTCCGGGATCACAACTACTCCCGTCAGCAGTACCAAAGTTAAGATCCGGCAAACGCCCTTCGAATAACCGAGGAACAACAGAGCGTATTGAGTGGGCATCCCAGAGTAATACATAGCCAAATTTGTCCCGCAATCTTTTCAATTCGGCGGCTAGAGCATCATGATAGGGTTTCCAGACTGAAGAGAGGATCTGCGTTTTCTCGGTTTGATTCGGCTGGCCTTCCGGAATAAAGAGTGGCTCTCCGTCAAAGAAGATATCGGTAAATAATCCAGTCGTTGCCGTATTGTATAGGGGTTTATCATCGACTGGACGGTTTAGATCGACCACGTAGCGTGAATAACCCGCCACCAGCGTACTCGCGCCTAATTCTCTAATATTCTGATAAAGTTTGGGGATATGCCAGTCCGTGTCTTCTAATCGATGTCCGCGAGAAGTCAGCCCGGCCGCAATGCTTTCGGTCAGCGCGGTACCAGGATGCGGCATGCTGATTAATAGCGGTAAGGTACCGCGTGTCAATTCGAATGATTTAGTCATAATAAACTTCTTCTCCCTGAAAGATAACGTGTTTTGATAACGTACCACCTAGCCAATAGCTGAGCTCTGCAGGATGTTCTATATCCCAAGCGACGAAGTTAGCCTCTTTACCTGGCTCTAACGTGCCGCAACGATCTTCTATCCCCAACGCCCGAGCGGCGTAAAGCGTCACACCTGCTAGCGCCTCTTCAGGCGTCATTCGAAATAGCGTACAGGCCATGTTCATTACGAGTCTCAGTGAGAGCATTGGCGAGGTGCCAGGATTCATATCACTCGAAATCGCCATCGGGACGCCATATTGGCGGAGCAAATCGACTGGCGGTTGCTGAGTTTCTCGTAGGAAATAATAGGCTCCCGGCAATAACACCGCTACGGTACCTTGCTGTGCCATCGCCGCGATATCGGGTTCGCACAGATATTCCAAATGGTCAGCGGATAGCGCGTGAAAGCGTGCAGCTAAAGCCGCACCATGCTGTAAAGAGAGTTGTTCCGCGTGCAGTTTTACCGGTAGACCCAGTTCGGTTGCAACCTGAAAGACTCTCTCGACTTGGGTGGGTGAGAAGGCCAGATGCTCGCAAAAAGCATCTACCGCGTCGACCAATCCCTCATGGTACAGTTCGGGTAGTAGCTGATTGCAGATATGATCAATCCAGTCGTCGGAACGCCCCTGATATTCTGACGGGACTGCATGGGCGGCCAGGCAGGTACTACGAATGGCTATGGAAAGTTCCCGGCCGAGCTGTCTTATCACTCGCAGCATTTTCCGCTCGCTTTCTAGATCCAAACCATATCCAGACTTTATTTCTAGTGTGGTTACCCCTTCCTGCCTGAGCGCCTGAATACGCTGGGTGGCCTGCTTTAACAGGAGCTGCTCACTAGCGGCGCGGGTATCGCGAACAGTACTCGCGATACCTCCCCCTGCAGCGGCAATCTCTGCATAGCTAACACCTTGTAGACGCTGTTCAAATTCTGCTGCACGGTTGCCTCCAAACACTGCATGAGTATGGCAATCGACGAGTCCAGGCGTCACTAGCCGTCCCCCAAGATCGATCCGGTGCGTTATCAGTGCGTCAGGAAGCTCATCATATTCACCGACCCAAAAAATTACCGCACCGTGCGTCAGCAATGCTGCGTTAGAGAGTAAATTATATTTCCCACTGCCCATGGTGACCGCTCGGCAATGATGCCAAAGTGTATACATAACAAACCTCTTCTAGTCGCGTATTGTCCGGCGTTTACACAGCCAGTAATATACCATTGCGGGAAACAGCAACCCGCCCCCCCACGAGATATCAATCCCTCCTAGTACCTTAACCATCGGACCACTGTAAAACCCGCTGTCGATAAAGGGAGTTTGTATTACCACCCCGAAAAATAAGTTCCAAGCCCAACGGCATTCCATGCTCGGTATTTACCCGCTGGATTGTTTAACGCCTTAATATCGATTGGCTGATGGTTAAAAAAGTAGTAGTCCACTAGGTTGACGGCACTCCACGGAGTAAAAAAGGTCAACAGAAATAATAGAAAAGATTTAAATGCGCTTAGAAAGGAGTGCTGGCCCAACATTGCAACCCCTGTGGCGATAATGATTACCGTTGCCAGAATAGAAAATCGCGCCAGCCGACTGAGCTGTACGACCCGTCCACGACAGCTATAGACGGTCGCTAGGCACATCATGCTACCGTAGGCATTTAGCGTGTTAATCGTCAGCTTACCAAAAGCGATGCTTAAATAGAGTGGGATAGCTACCCCGCCGCTCCCCCCTAGACTAACGATATATTCGACTTCACGACCTAATAATTTTCCCTGCGACAACGCCGCCGCAAAGACCCCCATGGTCATTGCTACCTGAGCACCGATAACCGAGCCACTACTCACGGCAAAGAATACTTTACGTGAAGAGGTCCTTGCAGGAAGGTATCTCGAATAGTCAGCCACGTAAGGACCGAACGTTATCTGCCATGAGGCAGACAGCCCGACCGCGGTCAGTAACGTCGCCCAATGGAATGGTTGAACGGTTACTAGAGTGCGCAACGAATGAAGAGTGCCTACTCGGTAAAATAACCAGAAAAACGCAATAATCCCAATCAGGCTAGCGAGTTTGCCCATCAGATGAATTAACCGATAACCACTGTACGCGACGAGTAGGGTCAGCATTGCAAAAATCACGATACCACTCGTTTCGGATATACCGAAAATAGCTGAGATGGCCTGCCCGGAGAGGACTGCGCCAGTCGCAATGAAACCGAGATACATGAGACAGACCAACAGTATAGGTAGGCAAGCCCCATACACCCCAAACTGTACGCGGCTACTTATCATCTGCGGGATCCCTAGTTTAGGCCCTTGGGCCGCGTGTAACGCCATGACGACGCCGCCCGCTACTTGGCCAATTGCCAGGCCAATCAAAGACCAGAAAACATCCCCGCCAAATACAATAGCCAGAGCGCCGGTGATAACAGCAGTAATTTGTAGATTTGCCCCTAGCCATAGGGTGAACTGGCTAAAGAGACTACCGTGACGCTCATTATCGGGTATAGGTTCAATAGAACGAGTTTCAGTGAAACTGTTTTGGCTCATCGTGATCTCCCGTAGCCAATAAACGTGCGACCAGTGTCGCACGATAAATGTGGTGCTGACTATTATTCACTCCGCTGAATTATTCGGATTAGCCAGTAATCATAGGGAGATTCAGGCCCTGTTCACGGGCGCATTCGATAGCAATATCATAGCCGGCATCGGCATGGCGCATAACACCTGTTGCGGGATCATTACTTAGCACTCTCGCTATACGCTCTGCGGCTTCATCGGTCCCGTCGCACACAATAACCATTCCAGAGTGCTGGGAGAAGCCCATACCCACTCCCCCTCCGTGGTGCAAGGATACCCACGTCGCGCCGCTAGCAGTGTTCAACAGGGCGTTAAGTAACGGCCAATCCGATACCGCATCGGATCCGTCTTTCATCGATTCGGTTTCGCGGTTTGGACTGGAGACCGACCCAGAGTCCAGATGGTCTCGACCAATGACAATGGGTGCCGACAGCTCACCACTGCGTACCATTTCGTTAAAAGCCAACCCAAGGCGCGCTCGCTGACCTAAACCCACCCAGCAGATTCGAGCAGGTAGCCCTTGAAAGCTGATACGCTCGCGAGCCATATCCAGCCAACGATGCAAATGCTCGTCGTCGGGAATCAGCTCTTTCACCTTGGCATCGGTACGATAAATATCTTCTGGGGAGCCGGATAATGCCGCCCAGCGGAAAGGTCCAATCCCTCGGCAAAAAAGTGGACGAATATAGGCTGGGACAAATCCAGGGAAATTGAAGGCGTCAGCTACCCCCGTTTCCAACGCCATCTGACGGATATTGTTTCCGTAATCAAACACTGGAATACCCTGCTTCTGAAAATCGAGCATTGCCATAACATGCTGAGCCATAGAGTTTTTAGCTGCGAGGGTCACAGCCGCAGGCTCTGTTTTGGCCTTCGCACGGTAAGTCTCCCAATCCCAGCCCACAGGTAGGTAGCCGTTTAGCGGGTCGTGAGCACTCGTTTGGTCGGTTACCATATCTGGGCGAACACCCCGGCGAACCATTTCGGGGAGGATCTCTGCCGCATTACCCTGTAGCGCGATAGAGATCGCCTCACCTTTAGCGGTATAATTTTTTAGGCGCTCCAACGCATCGTCCAGCGAAGTGGCCTGCTCATCAACGTATCCCGTGCGCAGTCGAAAATCGATACGTGACTGCTGACACTCAATATTCAGCGAACAAGCGCCAGCAAGTGTAGCGGCTAAAGGCTGCGCTCCTCCCATGCCTCCTAGCCCGGCGGTGAGGATCCAGCGGCCGCGTAGAGAGCCCTCGTAGTGCTGACGACCCGCTTCGACGAAGGTTTCGTAAGTTCCCTGTACAATTCCTTGGCTACCGATATAAATCCACGAACCGGCAGTCATTTGCCCATACATCGCAAGCCCTTTAGCATCCAGTTCGTTGAAATGCTCCCATGTCGCCCAATGCGGCACCAAGTTAGAGTTAGCAATCAACACACGTGGGGCGTTGCTATGTGTCTTGAATACTCCCACCGGTTTGCCCGACTGCACCAGTAACGTTTCGTCGTCTTCAAGCTGTTTAAGCGTGGAAACTATCTTGTCGTAACATTCCCAATTCCTTGCAGCGCGGCCTATTCCACCGTAAACCACTAACTCCTTGGGGTTTTCAGCAACTTCTGGATCGAGATTGTTCATCAACATACGTAGTGGTGCTTCAGTTAGCCAGCTTTTGGCATTCAACGTATTACCACGGGGAGAGCGGATCTCAACATCACGAAAATCGGTTGTTTGCTTAGTCATGTACCTTACCTTCTTAATATTGCCTGCGGGGATGGGCAGGGAGAAATATATACTGCACCTCATCTTGTATAGACATGATAAGCATAATCGATGCCAGTTTATCAAAATCCCTAAAGATCATTATTAATCAGTATGTTGAAAAGGTAATTACGCGAATCATTAGGAGAGGGAGAGTAAATTAATTCTAATTAAGGTCTATTTCAGTGCAATAAAATAGAGAAGTGCACTATTTTCGTGCCAAGAGTCGTAGTCACTACAGCGTTATCACTATCAAATCCGAGAATATGCTTAATAAATATAAGAGACAGCACCTCAGAAAAATATAAATTTTAATATTTTCATTTATAAACAATAAGATAGATACGCAAGCCCTACGGAAATGTCTAAATGGCATCGAAATTGCTAATTGTACATACAAGGATATACATCGACAGTAATCAGCGGCTGTAGTGTTGCAGCGAATTATTTACCGACACCATTGGATATTAAAATGATTACCTTCAAAAATATTACGAAATACTATGGTAGTGGAACAGTTGTCGTCGACGGGCTGAACCTTGAAGCTCAAGGCGGGAAAATTACCGTTTTAGTTGGCCCGAGCGGCTGTGGTAAGACCACCTCATTGCGGATGATCAACCGTCTGGTTGAGCCGTCTACAGGACAGATTCTCCTTAATGGTGAGGCGACTGAACAAATGGATATCGTACAACTACGCCGTCGTATCGGCTACGTCATCCAGAACGCAGGGCTGTTTCCTCACAAAAATATCCTCGATAATATTGCCACGACAGCCATCTTATGTGGGGCGAGTAAAGCCAAGGCTCGACAGCGAGCAGGTGAACTCCTTGAAGTCGTGAGTCTAGATAGCGCAATGTCTAAGCGCTACCCTTGGCAACTGTCTGGTGGCCAACAACAGCGGGTGGGTGTCGCGAGAGCATTGGCGGCTGACCCAGAGTTTATGCTGATGGACGAGCCCTTCAGCGCTGTTGATCCGGTGGTTCGCGAGCAGTTACAAGACGAGTTTTTAAGGATTCAACGGGCAGTGAGTAAAACCATTATTATGGTAACCCATGATATCGATGAAGCCATGAAGCTTGGGGATCAAGTAGCAGTATTACGCCCCGGTGGGCGATTGGCTCAGATAGCCACGCCAGGAGAATTACTGAATACTCCACAAAACCCTTTTGTCGCCGACTTTATTGGCCGAGATCGGGGTTACCGTAAGCTTAGCTTCTGCGAGGTTGATCACCGTCTACCGCTAAAAGACGAACCCTTGGTCGAACTCGGTAGTAGCCTGCAGCAGGCCCGCCGAACAGCGGCAGACCCTTGGGTGTTGGTGACCCAAGAAGGTAAAGCACTCGGCTGGTTAGATACTCGGCAGCACGTTGACCACGCTAGCGCGCAACACATCAACTTGGGGGCAACCTTCTGCCCCATTTCAGGCTCACTTCGCCACCTGCTGGATGCCGCGCTCAGCTCCCCCTGCCACCGCGCAGTCTTAGTCAACGATCGGCAACAGCCTCTCGGCAGCATTGCCCTCGATGAGGTACTGAATCGTTGTAAGAATATTCCGGCGGAGGTGGTATGAGGTTCGACTGGCTGTGGAGTCAACATGACACCATCCTACAACTCCTCCTCTGGCATAGCTATCTGTCCGTGGTTCCTGTACTAGTGGGACTAGCACTGGCTATTCCTGTAGGCTGGTGCGTCAACCGCCTTTCATCATTGAAGTCTTTCATTACCAATATCTTCGGGTTGTTATATACCATTCCCTCGTTAGCCCTGTTCGTATTATTGCCTCCACTTTTGGGCACACAAATTCTAGACCCCGTTAACGTTCTGGTTGCGCTGACGGTTTACAGTTTTGCGTTGCTAGTAAGAATTGTCAGTGATGGACTGGACTCCGTATCACCCGAAACGCGTCAGGCAGCATCAGCGATTGGCTATACGCCAGCACAGCAGTTTTTTCAGGTTAACTTACCGCTGTCAGTGCCAGTCATCGGTGCCGGTATGCGTGTCGCCATCGTTTCCAACGTCAGTATCGTCGCGGTCGCCGCACTGATCGGTACTCCACAGCTGGGTTCACTGTTTACGCAAGGATTCCAGCTGCAATTCCTTACCCCGATTATTGCAGGTATCGTCCTGAGTATTTTACTGGCTCTTCTTCTAGATCGGTTGGTGGTGTTCGCCACTCGCCGGCTCAGTCACTGGCAGCCGCAGAGAGGATAATTATGATCGATTGGTTTTTAGATTCTGCTCACTGGATCGGCGACGACGGTATTTTACCACTACTGGCCCAGCATATCGGCTATAGCGTGATCTCATTGCTCATCGCGGTGATGATCGCTTTCCCAGTGGGATGCTATACGGGTCATACTGGGAAGGGTGAGGCTTTACTCATCGGTTCGACCAATGCCCTGCGTTCGCTCCCCTCTTTCGGGCTTATTATTTTACTGGTTATCGTGCTGTCTGGTGCATTTGAATCTGACATGGCCTTCGTAGTGCCCTGTGTTCTGGTATTGGTCGTACTCGCGCTGCCCGCGGTAGCTCTCGGGGTTCATGCGGGGATCCGAGCAGTCGATCCAAGTGTCAGGGATGCAGCCATAGGCATCGGCTTGACCTCTCGTCAAATACTGCTACAAGTGGAGCTACCCTGTGCGCTTCCACTGATACTTTCCGGTATTCGCAGCGCTACCCTACAAATCATCTCTACTGCCACAATTGCGGCTTATGTCTCGTTAGGAGGGCTAGGAAGGCTCATCATCGACGGCCGCGCCGCTAACGATTTTAACCAGATGGTCGCTGGCGCACTATTAATTGCTCTACTCGCTTTATTCATCGATGCATTATTTGCTCTGGGGGAAAAATATGTAGTCTCTCCCGGAATCACCCGCCGCCTGAAAACTCACTAACCGCGCTGAGTGCGCTAAAGGATATCAATATGAAGATAAAACACAGTGCCCTGACGCTCCTCTCTACGCTACTGTTATCGGCGACCAGCGGTACTTGGGCGGCATCTAAAGTGATTATCGGCTCGGCCGATTTCCCGGAAAGCCAATTATTGGGCACTATCTATGCCGGCGCACTAAAAGCCCACAATATCCCGGTGGAGACTAAATTAAATATTGGCAGCCGCGAAGTCTATATTCCAGCACTACGCGACGGCTCTATTAACGTTATTCCAGAATATAGCGGCGCGTTATTGGGATATCTTGATACCAAAAATACCGCTCACAGTCGCGACGACGTGGCGACAGCGCTCAGCGCAAAACTCCCCGCTGGTTTGAAAATGCTGAAGATTTCACCCGCAGAAGACCGTGACGTGCTGGCGGTTACCCAGAAAACGGCTGAAAAATATCATCTAAAATCTATCAGCGATTTAACACCTATTGCCGAACAACTCGTGCTAGGGGGGCCGGCTGAGTGGAAGACCCGTCACGAAGGGCTACCTGGCCTACAGGACGTTTATCAGCTTAAATTCAAAAATTTTAAAGTGCTCGATGTCGGCGGCCCTCTGACTCTGAACGCACTGAAAAATAATCAGATTCAAGCAGCCGATATCCTCTCGACGTCGCCTGATATCAAAAAGAATCATTTAGTGGTACTTGATGATCCTAAGCATCTATTTGCTGCCCAAAACATAGTCACGATTGTGGCCATCTCAGCGATCGACGGTCCTGCGCAAGCCACGCTAAATGAAGTTTCAGCCAAACTCACCACCGACGATCTAATTGATATGAACCAACAACTCGCTGAGTTCACCAGTATTGATGACGTCGCCCACCAGTGGTTGGTAAAACATGGTATGACTAAAGGCTAACGGCTATGAGGATAACTTCTACAACAGCTGTCACATTAGGGAGCGCTGAGTCGTCGATTGATGACATCATCCAGATCGCCGACGGTGCGCACGTTGCTCTGGATGCCGAGGCCTTACAAAATATGGATAAGGTACACGGCTATGTCCGTCGCGCGATCGACCAAGGTGAAGTGATCTATGGCCTAACGACTGGTGTCGGTTCTCTGGTCAGTACCCGGCTTACAGCCGAGCAAATCGGCGACTCGCAAATGAATATGCTACGTAGCCATGCCTGTGGCACTGGAGCCGATCTCTCGATACGCGAGACGCGAGCCATGATGGCGGTCACGCTAAAATCGTTACTGCAAGGATACAGCGGGGTTAGTTCGTCTCTGGCAATCCGGCTAGCGGAAATGCTTAATCGTCACGTTATTCCCTGGTCGCCTTCTGCGGGTTCAGTCGGTTATCTCATTGCGACGGCACACATCGGTTTGTCGGTATTTGGTGAAGGTAAATGCTGGTACCAAGGGCAATTACTTTCTTCCACGCAAGCCTTACAACAGTCCGGAATGTCGGTAAGTCAACCTGGTCCTCGTGAAGGGCACGCTCTGATTGGCGGTACCTATGAAATTACCGCACTCGGTTGTCTAGCGATCGCCGATTTTAGGCGATTATTACCGGTGGCGGATATGGCAGGCGGGATTTGTCTGGAAGCACTAGGGGGCAACACTCGAGGCTACGATGAGAGACTTCATCGATTGCGTCCGCATCCGGGGCAGGTAGAAACCGCGAGAATAATGCGTGCCTTATTGCGTAACAGTGAAATTCTCGAAAAGTGGAAGAATCATCGGGTACAAGATGCACTAAGCTTGCGCTGTATACCGCAGATCCACGGCGCGGTACGCGAGCAGCTTGAAAACTGCGCACGGATACTGACTCGGGAACTGAATAGTGTTACTGATAACCCCGTATTCGTGATCGAAGATGAGCAACTCGTTACCTTACCTGGCGGTAACGGGCACGGTGCTCCCGTTGCTTTAGCTCTTGATGCGCTGGCTATCGCTATCGCCCAAGTCAGTACGGCTTCACAGGCTCGCTCGGACAGGATAACTAATACTCACCTTAGTGGATTACCCGCTTTTCTTGCCCCACCAGGCAGCGGCATCTCGGGAATGATGATCCCGCCTTACGTTGCCGCGGCATTGGCCGGCGATAATCGTAGTCTCGCTGTCCCCGCCAGCATCCATACCGTTTCTACCTGTGCCGGTCAGGAGGATCATATTAGTATGGGGGTCTCGGCGGCAAGAAAGGCATTAAAAGCGGTTGAGAATGCAGAGGATATTATTGGTATCGAATTGCTTTGTGGTTGTCAGGCGTTGGAATTCCACCGCCCACTCAAGGCCTCGATGGGTAGCGAGGCAACCCTGGCATTGATCAGGGAGCAGGTACCGTTCCGTGCTCAGGATTCAGCACTCTATCCAGATATGCAGGCTGTACGTTTTCTTATTCGTCAGGGCACGCTGAGCAGGCTACTCACCACCCTAAGTAGCCAATAGAAACGCCTGCTGCTAACTACCGATTGCTAACAGTGTCACCCTGGCGAAGGATGCGTCAGGGGAGTCGCTAAGCGATAATATATCTTTATCGTCAGTCAGTAGGCAGTCGTAGCGGTCTAGTAAGAACTGTTCTTTGCCGCTACGTACGGTTGCCTTAGCACTGGCATTCAATAATAACCGAGTCCCACCTTCGTAGTGCCAATCGGCCCCATCATTCCAGTCAACTGTTACCTTGAAACAACCGGCACGATAAATGACATTAAAATCCAGTAGTGGCCCTTCGTTCACCCGGCAATAGACGTGCGATGAGCCGTCAAACTCTACCGCTTGGAAGGGAAGGATGAGCGCGCCGGGTTGATCATCAATATCAAGATGCATCCCTCCCCCCTCCAAAACACTTATATTCCGCAGATAGTGATCAAAGCGGGAGAATCGGCCAGATTGATGGATTGTTGCCACAGAAATTCGCCAATCATAATCTTCTATCGAGTCACCTTGCTTCCAGATTTCTCTGGTTTCGCCCTGACCATTCTTCCAGGGCATAACCGTCGCGTCACGAAAACATAGTAGGCGGGTCATTTTCGCATGCTTCCTTGTAGCCGATAACGCGGGCCTGGATACACAAGTCTGACGCTTGTGACAATTTTTTTCTCTCGATGCCCGGTCCAAGTGCGACGATTAACCAGCAGGCAAGGCGTTATTTCGTCTATCTCAAGATAAGTGCTCTCTGCTCGGCTGACATTTATCGCCTCGATGACATGCTCACCCTCAACAATTGGGGCAATCGACGAAAGATAAGCGTTAGGGGTGATACGGGTGAAGTCCTGCTGTAAATAGTCAGGCACAACCTGACTGTTAACGAGCCGATCCTCGAGCATCACTGGAACGCCGTTTTCATAGTGACAGATCAAAGAGTGATATAGGCGGCTACCCTTCTGTATTTCGAAATTTAGTGCCTGCTGGGTGTCGGCGATAATTTCAGCCAGATGGAGGACTCTGGAGTGATGGCGATGACCCCGACTCGCAATCTCATCCGCAATATTATTAATATCCAGAAGCGCCGACTGGCCACGAATTTCGGCGACAAAGGTTCCAACGCCTTGTATCCGGACTAAGAGGCCTTCGGAGGTAAGTTCGCGTAATGCTCGATTGATAGTCATCCGGCTGTAGCCAAATAGACTTACTAGCTCACTCTCAGAAGGTACTCGAAAGTTAACCGGCCACTTACCGCTATGGATCTTGGTCTTAATCATAACCTTAACCCGCTCATAAAACGGAGCGGGGATTGCCGATTGTTCATCCAGTTGCAGCGCTTTATCTTGGTATGATTTTCCCATTCATCAATCCTCAATGTAATGACGACCGAAGTTTACTCTAAGGGTTTTTGGATGTATATATATAATCATGTATATACAAATAAGTGAGGGTGGTTGAGATGGCTGTCTGGTTTGCAGAAAAAGTATTACTCCCGCAGGGATGGGCAACAAATGTTAGAATCGAAATCTCGAGCGATGGCGATATTACTTCGGTCACCCCAGACTCCGTGCCGCAAGGAAGCCGACTCGGAGCTATTGTAGTACCCGGCATGCCTAACCTTCACTCTCACTCTTTTCAGAGAGCTATGGCGGGTCTCACTGAAGTCGCATTAAATCCAGCTGACAGTTTTTGGAGTTGGCGTGATTTGATGTATCGTCTGGTAGCAAAAATCACGCCTCAGCAGCTGGAAACCATCGCGCATTACTTATATATCGAGATGCTTAAGGCGGGTTACACCTCTGTGGCAGAGTTCCACTATCTTCATCATGATCCCCAAGGTAATCGTTACCCACACCACGAAGAAATGGCGCTGTGTATCTCAAATGCTGCCCACCAGGCTGGGATAGGCCTGACGCTTCTCCCCGTCCTCTATAGCCATGCCGGATTCGGCGGCCAGTCCCCCTCTGCGGGGCAGCGACGATTTATACACGATACCGAAGGTTACTTATCACTCCACGATAGGTTAAGCCAACACCTCTCCAAGGTCCCGATGCAGCGTACAGGGCTATGCTTCCATTCGCTACGTGCTGTAACGCCAGAGCAAATCACAGAAGTTCTCTCGGCATCTTCCCATCCACAGCCCGTGCATATCCATATCGCGGAGCAGAAGAAGGAGGTTGATGACTGTTTGAACTGGAGCGGCCAGCGGCCAGTAGAGTGGCTGTATAATAACGTACAGGTCGATCGTAATTGGTGTTTAGTGCATGCCACTCACCTCACCGACCACGAAACCGATATTATCGCCCACTCCCAAGCCGTCGCGGGGCTTTGTCTAACCACCGAGGCTAACCTCGGGGACGGTATCTTCCCTGGCCAAAGATACGTGGCTCGGGGCGGGATATGGGGGATTGGCTCAGACAGCCATATTAGTGTCAGTGTCAGCGAGGATTTACGCTGGTTTGAATATGGACAGCGGCTACATCTACAGCGACGCAACCGTATAACCAGCGCAGAAAATCCTTTTGTGGGGGACGTTCTTTATCAGGGCGCGCTTCAAGGTGGTGCTCAGGCTCTGGGCCAGCGAGTCGGCCGCATCGAGGTTGGGTATCGTGCCGATTTACTGGTATTAAATAGCGACGATCCTTTTATTGCGACAGCAGACGACAGTATGCGTCTAAACCGCTGGCTTTTTGCCTGTGCGGCGAACCCTATTCAGCACGTAATGACCGGAGGCCGCTGGGTAATACGAGACGGTCGTCATCGAGACGACCAATCCCTCACCCAAAAATTTATTACCGTGTTACGTGAGTTGACTGATTAGGCATTGCCTAGAATATCCTACAAATCGATGTATAGCTGGTCAGTCATTATTTGGAGGGTTTTTATGGGTCGATAGCGTAAAAATTCTTCAGCAAAACGACTCACGGATCTCGATAACGACTTCGCATCGTTGCGGGAGGTTAGATCAGATAACGGCCAATCGCTTCGCCATGTTGTTCAAAGAGTTTAGAAATAATCTCTATCTCTTGATGCCGACGTAGATTGAGGTGCCCGACACTTGACGATTATCGCCAGCGGTTCGTCTCTATCTTGGCCAGTAATCCCCAGGGCAAGTGATCGTCGAGTCCTTGAATACAGTGAGTTTGATTCCCACCTTCATTAGACGCTTTTAGATACATATGCTCTTTAGAATCATGGGATAAGTCCCCAAAGCGCTAAAATTCCGGCGGTAGCTTGTGGGGCCCCCAATAGTATACAAATACAACTGAAAGGACGAATCTACTGATACGTAGTAATCGGGGCGTTATTGGCTGCTGAACTAATTAATATTTAAACTTTTGGCGGCCAGCAAGTGAGTGAGATAACGTCGTGCCATCGACTAACTCCAATTCTCCCCCAACAGGGACGCCATGGGCGATACGCGTCGCTTCTACCCCATATTGGCGACAGAGGGAGGCAATAAAGTTTGCCGTTGCCTCACCTTCAACAGTGGGATTGGTCGCGAGGATCACTTCAGTTAACGTTTCGGTTTGTAGTCGTTGCTCGAGAATATCTAAGCCAATGTCGTCAGGGCCAATGCCGTCTAACGGAGAAAGATGCCCCATCAGAACAAAATAACGCCCGGCAAATTGCCCCGTTTGTTCGACCGCTTGAATATCGGCAGGACTCTCGACAATACAAATTATTCCGTTTTCTTGGCGGCGACTGTTGGTACAGATCGCGCAGACCTCTTTTTCGGTGAAGGTTCTGCACTGCTGGCAGTGACCGATTTCCGACATCGCATTGGTTAATGCTTGAGCCAGACGCATGCCCCCACTGCGATCACGCTGTAGGAGATGAAACGCCATTCGCTGTGCAGATTTAGGCCCTACGCCCGGTAAGCAGCGTAGGGACTCCATCAATGTTTCCAGTAATGGGCTGGATTGCATTAGAATGGCATCTTAAAGCCAGGAGGCAATTGCATACCGCTAGAGACGGAAGCCATCTTCTCTTTTTGGGTCTCCTCGATACGACGTGCCGCATCATTAAATGCTGCGGCCACTAAATCTTCCAGCATATCTTTATCGTCTTCTAATAGGCTAGGATCGATTTCGACGCGACGACAATTGTGTGCACCATTAATGGTCACTTTTACTAAGCCGGCCCCGGATTCACCCGTTACTTCTAACGCAGCGATCTCTTCCTGAACTTGTGACATTTTGTCTTGCATTTGCTGGGCTTGCTTCATCAAATTACCCAGACCACCTTTACCAAACATATCGCTCTCTCTCTGCTAAGGCCACAGCCATCCAATGATGACCTGTAGCGGTGTTAAACGGGACGTATACTTTCTTCATCCACCTCTGCATCAAACATCTTACGCAGAGTCTGAATATGCGAATCATTTAAAACAGCTTCTTTTGCCTGTGATAAACGCTCTTCATAAATGACCTGACGCCATTCGAGTGGCGTTAGGTGTTCAGGATTATCATCGGACTCAATGCTGAGTTCAACCGTTTCTCCCAGTAACTGATGGAAGGCGTTGGTTAATACTTGCTGCGCCGAGCTCGAATTTAAATGTTTCTGATGACTGCGTAACTTGATCACAACCTGTTGCTCAACCTGCTGTTTCCAGCTATTGAGGGCTAATTGCTGCACCAGTTTGGGCAGTGACATGCTCGCAATTTGCGCGGCCCACGGATCCCGTTGGCAAGTTTCAGTAATCAATTGCTGCATCAGTTCCGGATTTTTCTCGTGCTCTAATGCTGTCCGCAGGGCCTTAGGCGTTGCGACAGGGAGTACCGTCGTCTCCTCAATACGTTGCGAGGTCCACCGGTAGCTCTCTTTTTTCTTAACCGCCTTTTCGCTGGCGGACTGTCCTGCTGCAGGTACTTTACGCTCAGTAAGCGTCGCTAATCGCTCGAGCGCTGAGTGTGCCGGTCGCGGACTCGACGCAACCGGCTCACTCTTTTTTGCTTGGGAGGCTCCTTGCCGCATCAATGCCGTTCTGGCCTGTAATAGTTGGCTCGTTGCATCATTGCCCACCGCCGGCTTTGGCGCGGGCGACTCAGTGCGCGTAGGCACGGCCGGTTTTTCTGGGTCGACTGCTTGCGGTTGTGGGGCGGAAACGGCCTTTGGTGCGTCAACCTTCAATGGGTGGAAGGCTAAGGCCCGCAGTAGCGTCATCTCTATTCCCATCCGCGCGTCGGGCGCCAAGGGTAACTCTTTACGACCGGTTAAGACTATTTGGTAATAGAGCTGAAGATCTTCCGGTGGGACCCGACGCGCCAGTTCACGTAGTTGGGTCTCATGCTGCCGATAAGCGTCGTTTAACGAATCGGGAAGGAGTTGTAACATCGCAATAGTATGGAAAATTCTTAGCATTTCTGCCAGTAAGGCATCCCATTCTGTCGCGCGACTCGCGGCTTCAGCCACCAGCGAGAGAGCAGATTCTCCATTCCCTTTAATAATCGCATCCACTAATCTGAGTGGTTGTTCATCATCAAGCGTACCGAGCATCTGCATTACATCGTGATCAGTAACCTGTCCATCGCCGGCGGCAATGGCTTGATCAAGTAAGCTGAGGGCGTCACGCAGGCTACCTTGTGCCGAGCGGGCGAGATATTGCAGCGCACGGGGCTCAAAAGAAATCTGGTCACTGTTCAGGATATGCGACAGTTGCTGCTGGATCTGGTCGGTGTCTAACGCTTTCAAGTGGAACTGCAGACAACGCGACAGAATAGTCACAGGCAGTTTTTGCGGATCGGTGGTGGCGAGTAAAAATTTTACATGCTCAGGCGGCTCTTCAAGCGTTTTCAGCAACGCATTAAAACTGTGCCGGGACAGCATATGCACTTCGTCAATAAGATAGACTTTGAAGCGACCACGCACTGGCGCATATTGCACGTTATCTAATAGCTCACGAGTGTCTTCTACACGTGTACGGGACGCGGCATCGATTTCAATTAAATCGATAAAACGCCCCTGCTCGATCTCAACACAGTTATCGCATTTTCCACAAGGCGTGGCCGTGATACCCGTTTCGCAATTTAGCCCTTTGGCAAAGAGGCGAGCAATACTGGTTTTCCCCACACCGCGAGTACCCGAAAAAAGGTAAGCGTGATGCAGTCTGCCAAGGTTTAGACCGTTAGCTAACGCGGTTAATACATGTTCCTGACCCACAACATCAGAAAAAATTTGTGGTCGCCATTTTCGAGCGAGAACCTGATAACTCATGGAGATCGTATCACTTGATAGGAGTTAAATATCGACAACCGCGCGACTTGGCGCGGCCGTCACATGACGATGCTTACCGTTGCGTAATGCACTCAGTTTAGCAGTCTGATCGCGCCTTGCCCATCTATTTTAGGGTCCGCGCGTAGGGGAAATTAGTGACCAGGGAAGTCAACAACACTAAAGCAGTTAAGGCCGAGCTGATTCAATCTGTGTTCACCTTCAAGATCAAAAAGATTGATCACAAACGCAGCATCTTCCACTTGAGCCCCAGCGCGACGAATCAGTTTCACCGTTGCTTCAATCGTTCCGCCAGTGGCCAGTAAATCGTCGACGACTAAGACTTTGTCATTTTCGGTCAGCGCATCTTGGTGAATTTCCAAGGCGTCTGTGCCGTACTCGAGGATATAACTTTCCTGCCACACTGCACGGGGCAGCTTACCCGGTTTACGAACAGGAACAAACCCTACGCCTAACGCTAGAGCGACCGGTGCGCCAAAGAGGAATCCTCGCGCTTCAGTGCCAATGACTTTAGTGATCCCTGCAGCGCGGTAACGTTCAGCAATCAATGAAATCGTGGCGGCATAAGCCTGTGGATTCTCCAATAAGCTGGTGACATCGCGAAAGAGTATGCCTGGCTTTGGGTAGTCGGGTACACTGCAAATACTGTCTTTGATCAGTGCGAGTTGAGCGTGGTCTGTAGTGGTCATGATAGTGTGCCTGGTGACAAGTGAAGTGTGAGGCGCCCTGTAATAACAGGATAAATGCGATGTAAAGATTGCCGCCTACGCATCAAAACCGTCAAATTTAAGCAAAGTAAAGGATAAATGCAACTCTATGAACCAGAAAGTCGTCATTAACCAGTTGCGTAAACTGTTAGAACATCTTACCCGCCAGGTTAAGGAGCTAGGCAACCCTCGCTTAAAAACACTCGGCTTTGAACGAAAACTCTTTAAAAATCATCATTCGACGCTTGGCGATTATCTCGGTGAATGTAACGATACGCTTAACACACTTGAGCTTAACTCCGTGAATATGCCTTCTACCCCATGGCAATTGGAACATTTACTTGAGCAATGTCAGGCGATTCAGAAAGTGATTCACACCTTGCCAACCAAAAAAAAACAGGCCGTCACGCCTCAAGATGAGCTTGCGGGCTATGAGCGTAGATTATTACAAATGGTCGCCGATCTTGAGCATCAAGTGGCGACAGCGACCGGTTTTCAACAACAACAACAGTTACTCTCACGATTAGCGATCACTCAACAACGTCTTGAGCGTTGTCAAATGGCGCAAAAAGACTATTCTTGGAAGAAAAGTGTGACGTAGTAAGCCGGACGATATCGGCAGCTATGCACTTCTCCCTTTCTTTATTGCAGGCAATTTGCTTATGTCGTTACAGTCCGCTCCGCTGGAAACTCAACTCGCCATCGATCTGATTATGCTATTGGAAAATCATAATCTTCCAACACAACTTGTGTTGAACGCGCTGAAAATCGTCGAGAGAGACTTTCAGCTAAAATTAGCCCAAGAAAAACCCGCTGACGATTAACAATGAGACTCGCTGCGTAAAGACGGGCTATATTGCAACAGATCGATCATCGTCTGCACTAAGGTGGGGGCTAGCGCCTGCATATCGAAGCTGGTGGGAGAAAATAGCCAGTTTTCAATCACCCCGGTAATGTAGGCTCTACACACTACGGCTGAACGCTGCGTATCCAATGTCGGCGGCAACTGCTTGGCTTGAATACAAAGCGACAGTTTCTCGGTAATCTTTGGGTAATCTTCTAAAATTAACTTTTGGTCGAGTTGGTTCATAGATTGCATCTCCCCAACGAACTCACACTTGTGATAAATAATTTCCATAATTTTGCGTCGACGCTCATCCACGACTAAAGATTGCAAAAAGGAGATTAAAAAGTGCTTTAATTGACCCAGCGGATCGTTAGGATAGAGAGAGGCGAACTCGAGATATAAAAGGTCGATTTCTTGATCGCTGTTCACCCAGATTTCTTTAAAGAGTTCTGTCTTGTTTTTGAAATGCCAATAAATAGCACCACGCGTCATGCCCGCATGTTCGGCGATTTCCGACAACGATGTTGCAGAAACGCCTCGACTTGCAAAGCAATCGATCGCCGCTTCAATCAGTAATGATTTGGTTTCTTGCGCTTGAGCTTTGGTTTTTCGTGCCATAGTGAATAATTTAGCTTTAAATTCTGCGTTATTGTTAGAATAATTGTTGCACTAATGCTTACATACATTCATGTATATATGTACTATAACACGCTTTATCTTTACACACATTTCTCGACACCATTTATTGTCGGGTCCTAATACCGGACGAGTAGAGGTTTTATTATGAAAATGAACAGAGGATTGACACCTCTGGCAGCAATTCTGATGTTATCAGGGGCAGTAGTGCTAAGTGGTTGTGATGACAAATCACAGCAGTCTGCACAAAAATCTGCGCCTGAAGTCGGTGTTGTCACATTGAAAGCCGCTCCTGTAAACATGACGACTGAACTACCGGGAAGAACCTCTGCTTATCGTGTAGCCGAAGTCCGTCCTCAAGTTTCAGGCATCATTTTGAAGCGCAATTTTGTAGAGGGAACCGATATCAAAGCGGGTGAATCCCTCTACCAAATTGATCCCGCACCTTATCAAGCCACTTACAACAGCGCTGTCGGGGATCTTGCTAAAGCCCAAGCTAATGCGCGTATCGCACAAGTGACTCTGAACCGTTATAAACCTCTGTTAGGCACAAAATATATTAGCCAACAAGACTACGATACGGCGGCGGCGACCTTAGCGCAGAATAATGCAGCAGTTCGCTCAGCCCAAGCGGCGGTGGAAAATGCCCGCATTAACCTCGCATATACCAAGGTCTCGTCACCGATTTCAGGCCGTATTGGTAAGACAGCCGTCACCGAAGGTGCTTTGGTTCAGAATGGTCAAACCACCGCCCTGGCCACCGTACAGCAACTTGATCCGCTCTATGTCGACCTGACGCAATCCAGTGACGACTTTATGCGTTTACGTAATCAGTTATCGTCCGGTGAACTGACTCAAGGTAAAGGTAAAGCGCCTGTCACTATCGTCTTAAACGATGGCACCACCTTGAAACAAAAAGGAACGCTGGAGTTTTCTGACGTAACAGTCGATCAAACGACGGGATCGATCACTTTGCGCGCCATCGTGCCGAATCCTGACCATAGCTTACTGCCAGGCATGTTTGTGCGTGCGCGGGTAGAAGAAGGCGTTAACCAAAACGCGCTACTGGTGCCACAACAAGCCATTGCTCGTACGCCGACAGGTCAAGCAACTGCTATGGTCGTCAATGACGAGGATAAAGTTGATGTTCGCCAAGTCACCGCTCAAGAAGCAATTGGTGATAAGTGGCTGGTGACGTCTGGCCTTAAAGCGGGCGACCGTGTGATTTCTGTAGGGGTACAACGTGCCGCACAAGGTGCGAAAGTGTCGCCGAAAGAAGTCAGCGCCGACCAGAAAGATGATGCTGCATCGACGCAGTCTGAATAATTTATGCGTTAACAGGAGCCACTGACATATGGCTAAGTTCTTTATAGATCGCCCCATATTTGCCTGGGTACTCGCCATCGTTATTATGATGGTCGGGGCGCTCTCGATCATGAAACTTCCGATCGAGCAGTATCCCGAAGTTGCCCCCCCAGCGGTGCAAATCCGTGCAGCCTATCCAGGGGCGGATGCAAAAACATTGCAAGACTCTGTGACTCAGGTTATTGAACAGAATATGAATGGCTTAGATGGACTGCTTTATATGTCCTCTAACAGTGACTCTTCTGGTAACTTGCAGTTAACCCTGACCTTCGCGTCAGGCACCGATGCGGATATTGCGCAGGTTCAGGTTCAGAACAAACTGCAGTTGGCAATGCCATTGCTGCCACAAGAGGTGCAACAACAGGGGATTAACGTTCAAAAATCCTCCAGTAGCTTCTTGATGGTTGCAGGGTTTGTCAGCGAAGACGGCAGTATGGATATGAACGACCTTGCCGATTATATCTCCTCTAACGTTAAAGACCCGATCAGCCGGACGACAGGTGTCGGTGACACCCAACTCTTCGGTGCGCAATACGCGATGCGGATTTGGATGGACCCTGCAAAGCTGGTCAATTATAACCTTACTCCAGGTGATATCATCACCGCGATCAAGGCTCAAAACTCCCAAGTCTCTGCGGGTCAGTTAGGGGGCGCACCGGCTGTTGCTGATCAACAACTGAACTCCTCGATTATCGCGCAGACTCGACTAACGAGCCCTGAAGAGTTCGGTAAAATTTTATTAAAAACGAATACCGATGGATCAACCGTTCGTCTGCGTGATGTGGCAACCATTAAGCTAGGTGGTGAGAACTATGAAGTTATCGCACGCTTTAATGGTCACCCCGCATCGGGATTAGGGATTAAACTCGCTACCGGTGCAAACGCACTGGATACCGCCAACGCAGTGAAAGCGCGCCTGAAAGAAATGGAGCCTTTTTTCCCGCATGGTATGAAGTTAGTTTACCCGTACGATACGACTCCCTTCGTAAAAATTTCGATTTTTGAGGTTGTCAAAACACTCTTCGAAGCCATCGTGTTGGTTTTCTTAGTGATGTATATGTTCCTGCAAAGCTTCCGCGCCACGCTTATTCCTACCATCGCGGTGCCGGTCGTCCTTTTAGGGACATTTGGAATAATCAGCGCCTTTGGGTATTCGATAAATACCCTCACCATGTTCGGGCTGGTCCTTGCGATAGGACTCTTAGTCGATGATGCCATCGTGGTCGTCGAAAACGTCGAACGGGTGATGGAAGAGGAAGGTTTGGATCCTAAAGAGGCGACTAAGCGCTCGATGGAACAAATCCAAGGTGCGCTAGTCGGTATTGCCCTAGTATTGTCAGCGGTCTTTATTCCAATGGCATTCTTTGGTGGCTCTACCGGGGTTATCTACCGTCAGTTCTCGATTACTATTGTGTCTGCAATGGTGCTATCGGTACTGGTTGCGATGATTCTGACCCCTGCCCTTTGTGCGACTTTGCTTAAAAAACATGATAACAACGACCATAAAGAAAAAGGTTTCTTTGGTTGGTTTAATAGAATGTTTGATAAGAGCACCAACCACTATGTCAACAGTGTCAGTCATATTATCCGCCGTACTGGTCGCTACCTGATCATCTACGTGGTGATTTTCGCTGGCATGGTGTGGTTGTTTATGAAGCTCCCCACTTCCTTCTTACCGGAAGAAGACCAAGGGTTGTTAGTGGTTCAGGCGCAGCTCCCCGCAGGCGCGACACAACAGCGTACTGAGAAGGTTCTTGATCAGGTAACGGATTACTTCCTGACACATGAGAAAGACACAGTTAAATCTGTCTTTACCGTGAACGGATTTGGTTTTGCCGGACGTGGCCAGAATACCGGTATCGCCTTCTTAAGCTTAAAACCTTGGGAAGACCGGACGGCAGCGGCCGATAAAGTCGATGCCATCGCCAGCCGCGCAATGGTCGCTTTAGGTAAAATTAAAGATGCCATCGTCATTCCGTTTAACTTACCAGCCATTATCGAGTTAGGTAACGCAACAGGTTTCGACTTTGAGCTGGTGGATAATGCCAACTTAGGTCATGACAAGCTGATGCAAGCCCGTAACCAATTACTGGGTATGGCTGCGCAACATCCTGATGTATTAGTGGGTATGCGTCCAAACGGTTTGGAAGATACACCGCAGTACAAGCTGATTATCGACCAAGAAAAAGCCCGTGCGCTGGGTGTATCAATTTCCGATATCAATACGACGCTCAGTGCGAGTTGGGGCGGTAACTACGTCAACGACTTTATTGACCGTGGACGGGTGAAGAAAGTTTACGTGATGGGTGAAGCGGATTCCCGCATGTTACCTAGCGATATCAACAAGTGGTACGTCCGTAACAGTGACGGCGAAATGGTACCTTTCTCAGCCTTTACCAGTGCAAAATGGCAGTATGGTTCACCTCGTTTGGAGCGTTATAACGGATTGCCTTCATTGGAAATCTTGGGGCAAGCAGCTCCGGGTAAAAGCTCCGGTGAAGCCATGAACCTGATGGAGCAATTGGCTTCCAAGCTACCACAAGGAATAGGTTACCAGTGGACCGGCATGTCATACCAAGAGCGTATGTCAGGAAACCAGGCACCCGCATTATATGCGATCTCCTTAATTGTGGTATTCCTCTGTCTTGCCGCACTGTATGAAAGCTGGTCGATACCGTTCGCAGTAATGTTAGTGGTACCACTAGGGGTTATCGGTGCGCTCGCCTTCACAACCATGCGTGGAATGAGTAACGACGTCTACTTTGTCGTTGGACTGTTAACCACCGTCGGGATATCCGCGAAGAATGCCATCTTGATTGTTGAATTCGCCGTGGACTTGATGAAGGAAGGTAAAGGACTAATGGAGGCGACTCTGGATGCGGTACGTATGCGTTTGCGTCCTATCTTGATGACCTCAATGGCCTTCATGTTGGGTGTACTTCCCTTAGCGATTAGCTCTGGTGCCGGTTCCGGTGCACAGAATGCTGTCGGGACAGGGGTTATCGGGGGGATGGTGACAGCTACCTGTTTAGCTATCTTCTTAGTTCCTGTCTTCTTTGTTGTCGTTCGCCGTCGCTTCGGTGGACAAAAAGAGAAGAAGCAGTAATCCCTACCCCCTTCCCTTAAGATATAGGGCTGCTCCGGCAGCCCTTTTTTATTGTCCACGTAATGTAATGATATGCTTACATTTTTAACCGCTATTTACGACCGACGCTTTTTGATTTTGGCTAAGTGGTTTATAATAAACCTGTTATCGTTGATAGTTAAAAGCTATCTATTATTGGGTTAATTACTATTATAATATCAATAATCTTATCACCAGCAAGGATAGGATCTGTTCGAGCGTTATCCTGCAGTGACTGAAAACTAAACGACTGACTCAATTTGGTGTCGACTAAGCGATCACTTTTCAATCTGAAGATGAAGAGGTGAATGATGGATGAATATACGCCAAAGTATTTCGATATTGCGCAACTAAAATATCTTTGTGAAAAACTCTACAGCGAATGTGAATTGTTATTAAACGAAACGAGTCAATTTGCTGTGAATGACCCTACCGCTACCGAATCTCTGTTATTGAACGACTTTATTGAACATATCGCTAACATAGGAATCAATTACAGGATCAAATACTCACAAGATACGGCTCTAATTGAAGCGCTTGACCAATTTTTAGACCATAGTTCTCAATTATTAGGAAACTATGGAGTCACACCGAAAGAAATCAAAGATTGGAAACAATTATCCGATACGCTTTTTCACTATTTTTAATAAAACAATAAATAAGTATGAGTAACCAATAATAATGAACACCAACACCTTACCCTTAACTAAGAATGACTATTTAATGCGTCTTAGACGTTGCCGCTCTATTGAAACGCTAGAAAGAGTGATTGAGAAGAATAAATATGAGTTATCAGATGATGAGTTGGTGGTTTTCTATTCAGCTGCCGACCATCGTCTCGCTGAGTTAACCATGAACAAGCTATACGATAAGGTTCCTGCAACCGTCTGGAAATACGTTCGCTAGGGAAAAGTTTTCTTTAGGAAGGAAGGCAAGGATGCCTAAAGTGCGAGTAAATAAAGGTGGCGACGAATTGGGTGGGGCCCTTGCCAGCGACATCCCGGCACATGTGTTACCTGCTGCGGCTGCTTCCTTCCGGACCTGACCGGGTTAACAGGTTAACATTGCGGGAGAACCAACAAGGTCCCCATTGAGTTGCTCCTAAGAGCGAGTGAGATTATGGTAGATGGGCGTTAGAAATGCAAGCTTGATAGCGCCAACCGTTGTTTTATTAAGCACTCCGACTCACTCAAGGAATCAATTGTCTTTATGTCTACTCAAGAACCGTCGTTCGAACAACGTGTTTGGTTAGTGATTGATGCCATTCCCCGCGGCAGCGTTAGCAGCTATGGCGATGTCGCCCTATTGGCAGGTCATCCTCGTGCCGCCCGACAAGTGGGCAGAATTCTTAAGCATCTCCCTCAACACTCTCAGTTACCTTGGCATCGGGTTATTTCTCAGCAAGGGAAAATTTCTCTATCTGGAGAAAGGGGTATCCTGCAAAGCGATATTTTACGTCAGGAAGGGATTGAGGTCAGTGACGCGGGAAGCGTTAATATGAAGAGATATCGTTGGCGGCCGTAGCCCACCAACGATAATTAGCAAAGCACTATTGTGCGGCGACAGGAAGGGCAACTTGTGGAACAGCCACTAAGTTGATGTCTTTTTTCTGGCTCGCCACGCTAGTGATAGATTGCAATTGGTCAGAGGCAAAAATCACTTTACCGTTCAGCGTGATTGCAGCGGTTAACAAGGCTTGGCTATGAGCGCCAAGTTGTACACCTTGTAGTGGCAATACGTAATTGAAGGGTGATTGTTTACCCGATAGCGTCTGTACTTGCTGAGCAAGCACTTTCGTCTGTCCTGGACCGCCTGAAGCATCCGATAGGGTCACGGTCAGTGCAGCATTGGCTGGGATTGCCATACGTTGACGAACAAAGACTGAACCGCTGAGTGAGAACGGTGCGACCGCTTTAGTTGTTGGATCGTTAGCAATTGGCACAGGTGAACCGCTATGGCTCGCGCAGGATGTGACTGCTAATGAGATAAGTAATCCGCCCAATACGTGTTTTGTTTTCATTGATGTCTTCTCCTTGTGAACCAATCTAACCACAATATTGTTTTAATTTTGCCAATAGGGTAGCTATCGTAACAAAATAATTGTGGCACATAATCGAAAATATGCCTGTTAAATCCGCTATTTTTTGATTTTAATTAATATAAAGTCAGATGATTCATCATGAGGATAGATCAATGAGTCAAGCACTTAACGCGTTAACCGAATTACTGAGCCTCACAAAAATCGGCCCCCTACACTTTGTGGGTCAATGTGAAAACTTAGGGCTTCGCCAAGTATTTGGCGGCCAAGTTATTGCTCAAGCCATCAGTGCGGCGCAACAAACAACGCTTGCTGATCGACTCATCCACTCTTGCCACAGTTACTTCTTACGTCCAGGTGATAGCGCTTTACCGATCCATTACGACGTTGAGATATTGCGCGACGGAAGAAGCCTGAGCGCGCGACGCATAGTGGCTTCGCAAAATGAACAACTTATTTTCACCATGACAGCCTCATTCCATTCGAATGAGCCAGGCTTCTCGCATCAAACCGACATGCCTCAGGCCCCTGCCCCGTTCTCCTTAGCCACTGAACAGGAGCTGGTACGCCAACTCTCACCGACCGCCATAAACAAACGTTTTGTAAATGCCTTCAGTGCCGAGCGTGCGCTAGAGATCCGTCCCGTTCAACCTTATAACCCTTTAAAAGGTCATGTCAGTGCGGGGGAACGTCAGTTATGGCTGAAAGCGAATGGCCAGCTCGACGAGCACTCTTTCCTCCACAGTGCGCTGTTAGGATATGCAGCCGATCTCAATTTTCTTCCTGTCGCCTTACAACCCCATGGGAAAGGGTTTTTAGAAGAAGATATGCAAGTAGCTACGGTTGACCACTCCATGTGGTTCCATCGCCCCATCAACATCAATGATTGGCTGCTCTATGATATAGAAAGCCCTTCAGCACAAAATAGTCGTGGGTTCGTACGAGGTGCGTTTTACGATAACCAAGGCACATTAATTGCCTCGACGGCTCAGGAAGGGGTTATTCGACAACATCTTGATAAGGCCTAAATTATACAGCCTGGACTTGAGCCAGGCTGTATTGAGGTTTTCTTAGTGAGCTTTATTGGTTGTAGGCATTTTCACCATGACTATTCACATCAAGGCCTTCACGCTCTAAATCTTCGCTTACTCTGAGTCCGACCGTCATATCCGCAATCTTGAAACTTATGAACGCGACAACGCCAGACCATACAATGGTGACAAGACAACTGAGTAATTGAATCCACACTTGATGTCCCATCGTCACACCTTCTGCGTAGCCTACGCCACCTAAAGAAGAGGATGCAAAGACACCTGTTAAGAGGCAGCCAACGATACCACAGACGCCGTGCACGCCGAAGACATCACAAGGATCGTCCACGCGAAGGAAACGTTTTAACCCAGTCACGCCCCAAATACCTGCTAACCCACCGACAACCCCGATAACCAGCGCCCCACCGACGCCTACATAGCCACAAGCTGGGGTGATAGCCACTAATCCGGCGATGAAACCCGAACATGCACCAAGGAGTGAAGGTTTGCCGCGGATTGCCCATTCACCAAACGTCCATGATAATATCGCACCCGCCGTGGCAACAATGGTATTCACAAAAGCAAGCGCCGCAATTTCATTAGCTGATGCTGCAGACCCTGCATTGAATCCAAACCAACCGATATAAAGAATCGCTGTACCGGTGAAGACCATTGGCAGGTTATGGGGTTTGAAAGCTTCTTTGCCAAATCCACTCCGTTTACCCAGTACCCAGGCTCCCACTAGGCCGCCGATGGCTGCGTTGATATGCACAACCGTGCCACCAGCAAAGTCCAGCGCACCATCTTTCGCTAACAGGCCATTGGCCCAGACCATGTGAGCAATAGGGAAGTAAGAGAAGGTGACCCATAGCAGCGAGAAGATTAATACCGCAGAAAAACGAACGCGTTCAGCAAGTGCGCCGACCACTAAGGCTACCGTGATGCACGCAAAGGAGGCTTGATAAGCAACATGAATATATTGGTAAATACTGCCCATGACTGCTTTCAGTTCAATCCCTTTTAGCAGCGTCCATTGGAAACCACCAAAAAAGTTGTTGCCTTCACTGAATGTCAGGGAGTAGCCGTAGACAACCCATACCACACAGACTAAGGCAAAGGTGACTAAGACTTGGGTCATCAACGATAAAACGTTTTTACCACGAATTAAACCACCGTAAAACAGCGCCACGCCAGGAACGGTCATAAACAATACGAGCGCCGTACAAATCATCATAAAGCCATTATCTGCGCCGCTGGCGGTAGGCTCCGGTGCGGCAAAGGCTAAACTTGGCAGCCCTAACGCAGCAAACAAACTTAGCAGTGAGACTATTTTTTTCATATTATTCCCCAATCGCTGCATAAAATTACAGTGCCGACTCATCGATTTCGCCCGTACGAATACGAATAACCCGCTCCAGATTAGAGACGAAAATTTTACCGTCTCCAATTTTACCGGTATAAGCTGCTTTAGTAATGACCTCGATAACTTCTTCTAATTGGTCCTCAGCAATCGCAATATCAATTTTGACTTTCGGCAGGAAGTTGACGCTATATTCTGCACCGCGATAGAGCTCTGCATGCCCCTTTTGGCGACCAAAACCTTTCACTTCCGTAACTGTTAGACCTTGAATTCCGATGGACGATAACGCTTCACGCACGTCTTCGAGTTTAAAAGGTTTGATCACTACCGTTACTAGTTTCATTTATATTCCCCAGACAGCCTGCCAATATTTCTTTTGAGGAAGCAATAAGCGTGCCACATTATGAATCTTTGCGAGCATTCAGAATGGGACGATCAAAGATGAGTGAGTTACCACGCAGAGGAAGCATTGCACTATATCGGTGCGCGCCGCACTGAGTCAGCGCCATTTCAGTGCAAAGCTATAACGGTAGGGCTGTTGTATACTTTATTTCTTCCATCGAAAAGCTGGATGTCACGACGCTTAAGCCGTCTATACTATTGACCAGCGTTTTATAGAAGTTGTCGTAACATTTCATATCTTTAACTTGAACGCGTAATAAATAATCATATTCACCCGTGAGTCGATGACACGCCAAGACCTCTGGCATGGTTTTGATCTGTTGAACAAAATCGATATACCATTCACGATTATGATGCAAAGTTTTTAGAAACATAAATGCCGTGAGGGTAAGCCCTAACTTGTCTGGATTCAATAACGCCACTTGGGCGCGAATAATCCCCTCTTCTTCTAGCTTTTTTAAACGCTTCCAACAAGGCGTGGCCGTGAGGTTTACGGCATCAGCTAACGCCTGTAAAGAGAGACTGCAATCTTCTTGGAGTAAGGCGAGTAGCTTGCGATCAATTTTATCTATCATAGACATGCCTATCGTTGAGCCAAAATCAGCACTATCATACTGCTAATTTTGCGGCGACTCCTCTTCTCGAGGTAAAATAGTCAAAATTTTCCTTAGAGACCCTAAAGATGAAAAAAGCAGTTGTCGTATTTAGTGGTGGTCAAGACTCAACCACCTGTTTAGTGCAGGCCATTCAGCACTATGATGAGGTGCACTGTATTACATTTGATTATGGGCAACGCCACCAACAAGAGATCGCTATTGCTCAGCAACTGACTCAGCGATTAGGCGTAGCGGCGCATAAAGTGATGGACGTGACCTTACTCAATGAATTAGCCATAAGTAGTCTGACACGTGACAATATTCCCGTGCCCGGCTATCAACCTAATGCCACAGAACTCCCCAGTACTTTTGTTCCCGGCCGAAATATTCTCTTTCTTACTTTAGCCTCGATCTATGCCTACCAAGTTGAAGCGGAAGCAGTGATCACCGGTGTCTGTGAGACCGATTTTTCAGGCTATCCCGATTGTCGTGACGAATTTGTTAAAGCCCTGAATCAAGCAGTGGTACTCGGAATGGCTAAAGACGTGCGTTTTGAAACGCCTTTGATGTGGCTGAACAAAGCAGAAACTTGGGCACTTGCCGATTATTGGGGACAGTTACCGCTAATCAAGGACCATACCCTAACCTGTTATAACGGTATCGCCGGTTCAGGCTGCGGAGAGTGTGCAGCCTGTCACCTTCGTGCTAAAGGTCTTGAGCAGTACCTTAACGCACCAGACGAAACGATGAAAGAATTGAAGTCGAAAAATCACCTTAGCTAACCACAGGGGTTACATCGGTAACCCCTTACTCCCTATAGCGTTAATTTTGCGATAACACGGCTAACCAGGCTCTCGCCAAAACCAGGCACTTCTATCAGCTGCTTCACATCCGTAAATAAGCCATATTTTTCTCTGTACTCAATAATCGCTTGGGCTTTTTTCAGTCCGACACCATTGAGTTTTGCGGACAAGGTTGCGGCATCTGCGGTATTAAGATTCACCTTATCAACGGCCAGTTGTTGTACCACTTCGCTATTTTTATCACCCTTTTTCGGCGTGGCAGCTTGTGTGAGGGGACTCAGTGTAGCGAATAAGAAGATTAAAAGGGTAAGTTGTTGTCGTGACATAGATGTTCTCCTATTAAGTGAAGCTATAGGCTATGTCGATGGCGGAAGCTTGCCAATTGAGAGCGTTGAGAAATGGAAAAGGCCGCATAAGCGACCTTTTTATTATCATTACAACAATGATTATTTGTGAGTATTATTGCAATTGCACTGCATCGCCGTACTTAATTTTCGCTTCCTGGCGTAATTGCTCAAGCAGTGCAGTAAAGGCCAGTTGGGCATTATTATCCGCAATCCCTTTCACCATCTGCGCTTTCTGGGCAGCTGGCATTTCACCGGTGATCACTTTGTCCAACGCAATGATGACAACGTTGCCGTTATTATCTTGAGTAAAGCCATAGTTAGGCGTTGTACCTTGCGGTGGCGTTAACCCAAATACCGTCTCTGATAAAGACGATTGTTGGTTACGTTGCAAGGTTTGCGCAGCACCAAACTGCAGTCCAGCTTGCGCAAAGCGTGTTTGTTTACCTTGACGTAATTCGGTGACTATTGACTCAGCTTGAGCTTTAGCTGCAGCAACCGCTTTATCATGCTTAATGTCAGCAGTAATATCTGCCGTCACTTCAGATTGAGGTTTCACTTTAGCCGGTTCATGTGCCGAAATACGGACGACAAATGCGCGATCACCATCGACCGTGATGATACTCGAGTTACTGCCAGGCGTGCCTTGCTCACCGAGTAAGCTACCGTTGAAGATCACTTCTTTCACTTGGTCAAAATTCAGCACATCAGGCACTGACTGTTGGCTAAACCATGAAGTTTGAACCGCTTTTGTCCCTGCAACTTGTTCAGCAGCAGCCAAAGAGTCATTATCGTTACTCGCTGCATCATTGACTTTTTGCTGCAGTGCGTAGAACTGGCTAATGGCGGCCTCTTGTTGCACTTTATCCGCAACAGCTTGATGAACCGTAGCAAGCGACTGTTGCTGTTCCGGTTGGACATCGTCTAAACGGACAATCAGGTAGCCTACAGAACTTTTGATAACGCCAGACAGTGTGCCTTTCTCGGTCAGTTTCGCCGAAGTGATTTCATCGGGAACAGAATCGTACTCCATCCAGCCGAGATCCCCACCCTGCTTGGCGGATACGGAATCTTCAGAATGTTGACGCGCAATCTCCGCGAAGTTAGCGCCTTGCTGCAGTTGCTTAAGTAAATCGTCTGCTTGTTGCTGAGTCTTTACCTGAATAACGCTATAGCGCTGGCGAGCCTGTTGAGTGTAGTCCGCTTTATGGCTGTCATACCATTCCTGAATTGCTTGCTCGGTCGGCGCTTTTTGCATCGCCTTAGCATCCAGTTTGATATAACTGACTTTGAATTGCTCAGGTAATTTGAATGCGTCTTGATGCGTGTCGTAATAACCCTTAATTTCATCATCCGTCACTTTTTGCTGGGCAGCTAAGCTATCGATATTTAAGGTTGCTTGACGAATTTTACGTTGTTGAGAAACAAGATCGGCAATGCGGTTTGCTTCGCTATTAAGCACGAAATCGGTATTACCCACTGCTTGGGCTAATTGCTGATTTGCTAGGCTTTTACGTAAAGATGCTGCATAGCTATCTGGCGTATAGTTCACGCTGCTTAACACAGAGTTATAAAGCGCGTTATCGAAATGTCCATTGGTTTGGAATTGCGGGACGGCAAAAATAGCCTGCTTAATTTGTTCATCTGTCACCGCAAGGTGGAGTGAATGAACATATTGTTGTAGAAGTGTTTGGTCCACAAGTTGGGAAAGCGCTTGTTGACGAAGCTGCTGCATAAATTGCTCATTGCCCGCTAATTGTGCGTATTGGTCGCCCAATTGTTGTTGCTGGCGTGCGCGCTCATTGTTATAGGCATTTTCGAATTGAGCTCGGCTTATTGTTTCACCGTTGATTTTTGCAGCATAATCATGATTTCCGCCGATCAAATAGTTACTGACACCGGTCAGTACGAAAGAAATAATGATTATTCCCAGTATGATTTTAAGCACAACGTGGTTAGACGCTGAGCGTAAATTGTCCATCATGATTTGGCAACACTCCACTGTGGTAGAAATTTAACGCTGGCCGATGTGGCCTAAGGCAACCCGTATGACTTACCAGAAAAAAAGGCACATCGATTGATGTGCCTCTATGTTACATGAGAAGCGTTATCGCGTCCTCATTCCATGAAAGAAATTGTTTCACGGTGAGTAAGAGTTAGTTAACTGAGTCTTTTAACCCTTTACCTGCACGGAAGCCAGGGACTTTACCTGCAGGGATAGTAATCTCTTTACCTGTTTGCGGGTTGCGGCCAGTACGTTCAGCACGCTCTTTAACCGCGAAAGTTCCAAAACCGACCAGAGCAACGTCATCACCAGCTTTTAATGATTCAGTTACCGCACCAATAAATGCGTCTAAAACACGTCCTGCAGCTGCTTTGGAAATATCTGCATCAGCAGCAATTTTATCAACCAATTGTGATTTATTCACGTTAACATCCCCTTTATTATTTCATGTCGCAGAGAGTATCCCCTCTCACTTATGAGCTGCTTGTTATAGCAGGCATCGACGCTCGAAACAACGTAAATGCTCCGAATGGTCCACAAAAATCAACTTAATGATGTCGAATACCCACTATAGGTATTCGACAAGTTCGCCATGTTATGCCGATGGGGTAATTACTTCAATCCCTTCTGGCGCACGTTCAAGGGCTAATTTTAAAACTTCTTCAATGTTTTTCACCGGATGGATACTGAGATCAGCGATAACATTTTGAGGGATTTCCTCTAAATCGCGCTTATTCTCGAAAGGAATCAACACGGTTTTTATGCCACCACGGTGAGCGGCTAACAGCTTCTCTTTTAAGCCACCTATAGGTAACACTTGTCCGCGTAAAGTGATTTCTCCCGTCATCGCCACTTCAGCTTTAACCGGGTTTCCAGTAAGACTTGAGACTAAAGCCGTACACATTGCAATCCCTGCGCTTGGGCCATCTTTCGGTGTCGCACCTTCAGGAACGTGAACGTGAATATCTCGTTTTTCGTAGAAATCATTATTGATACCTAATGATTCTGCACGAGAACGTACCACTGTCATCGCCGCCTGAATAGATTCCTGCATCACTTCGCCCAGAGAACCGGTGTACGAGAGTTTACCTTTACCTGGAACACTCGCGGTTTCAATGGTCAACAGGTCGCCACCTACCTCGGTCCACGCCAGTCCAGTCACTTCACCGATACGATTTTTCTCGTCTGCACGGCCATAATCAAAGCGTTGAACACCAAGATATTCGCTGAGGTTTTCAGCATTAATCGTGATATGTTTCAACTTCTTATCAAGCAGAAGCGCTTTAACGGCTTTACGGCAAAGTTTAGAGAGTTCCCTTTCCAAGCTACGCACGCCCGCTTCACGCGTGTAAAAACGGATGATGCCCATGATGGCGCTATCTTCGACCGTTAATTCACCCGATTTAAGCGCATTACGTTCCATCTGTTTGGGTAACAGGTGGTCTTTAGCGATATTGAGCTTCTCATCTTCGGTATACCCAGAAAGACGAATCACTTCCATCCGGTCCAGTAACGGCCCTGGGATGTTCATTGAGTTAGACGTCGCAACGAACATCACATCAGACAGATCATAATCCACTTCTAAATAGTGATCATTGAACGCATTGTTTTGCTCTGGATCTAACACCTCTAACAGCGCTGAAGCGGGATCGCCCCGCATATCTGCGGACATCTTATCGATTTCATCAAGTAGGAATAGCGGGTTACGAACCCCAACTTTCGCCATCTTTTGAATCAATTTACCCGGCATAGAACCGATATAAGTCCGGCGGTGTCCACGAATTTCCGCTTCATCGCGCACGCCACCCAACGCCATACGGATGTACTTGCGTCCTGTCGCCTTAGCGATAGATTGACCTAAAGAGGTTTTCCCAACACCAGGAGGCCCCACTAAGCAAAGAATAGGACCCCGGATCTTATTCACACGGCTTTGTACCGCGAGGTATTCAAGAATGCGGTCTTTAACGCGATCTAAACCGAAGTGGTCTTTATCAAGCGTTTCTTGTGCTTTACGCAGGTCTTTCTTAACTTTGCTACGCCCCACCCAAGGAACCTGAACCATCCAGTCGATATAGCCGCGTACGACTGTCGCTTCAGCAGACATCGGTGACATCATTTTCAGCTTCTGTAGCTCAGCTTCAGCTTTCTCTTTCGCTTCCGCAGGCATCTTCGCTTCATCGATCTTGCGTTTCAATGCTTCGAATTCATCAGGTACATCGTCCATTTCGCCGAGTTCTTTCTGAATCGCTTTCATTTGCTCGTTCAGATAATACTCGCGCTGGCTCTTCTCCATCTGCTTCTTGACACGATTACGAATACGTTTTTCGACCTGTAGCAGATCAATTTCTGATTCCATCATGGCCATCAAGTACTCCAGACGTTCATTAACGTCTGACATTTCCAGTACTGATTGCTTGTCTGCCAATTTAAGTGGCATATGCGCGGCAATGGTATCTGCTAGGCGTGCTGCATCCTCAAGATTGTTTAAAGAGGTCAACACTTCCGGTGGGATCTTTTTGTTGAGTTTGATGTAGCCTTCGAATTGACTGACCGCCGCGCGGATCAGCACCTCTTGCTCGCTGTCATCAATGTCAGGGCTTTCGATATACTCAATCTGCGCCGTGAAAAACTCTTGGCTATCATCAAGCGAGGTCAATGTTGCACGCTGTACCCCTTCGACCAATACTTTAACCGTACCGTCTGGCAGTTTTAGCATCTGTAGGACCGAAGCCACCGTTCCGACAGTAAATAAATCGTCAATACTCGGCTCATCAGTAGTCGCTTCTTTCTGCGCCACCAGCAGAATTTTTTTATCGTTATCCATCGCTGACTCTAAGCAGCGGATAGATTTTTCGCGACCCACGAATAACGGTATCACCATGTGCGGATAAACCACCACATCGCGTAAAGGTAACACGGGAATATCAATGTGTTCGGAACGCTCAGAAGTCATAGAGCTCTCTCTTAGTTTAATTTCCGCTGGGTGTGATAGGCCTAACTCTGTGACTTACCACGTCTAGATGATTAACATATGGGGATGATATTATGATATTCAACGGTCTATACGTAAGAAAAATAAAGGGGAAATTTAATTTCCCCTTTATTAACGTATTACTCTAACGACTCGGTTATTTACTCACCAGAGGCTTGCGCTTCTTGCTTACCATAAATAAGCATCGGTTCAGAGGTTCCCGCAATCACATTTTCGTCGATAACCACTTTTTCAACGCCCTCAATTGAAGGCAGTTCATACATGGTTTCAAGCAATGCCGCTTCAACGATAGAACGGAGTCCGCGTGCGCCGGTCTTACGGCTCATTGCTTTCTCTGCAATCGCCACAAGTGCTTCTTCACGGAACTCTAGCTCTGCGCCTTCAAGGCTGAATAACGCTTGGTATTGCTTCGTTAACGCATTTTTAGGTTCGCGTAAAATTTGAATCAACGCTTCTTCACTCAGTTCGCTCAGGGTCGCGACCACAGGAAGACGGCCGATGAACTCAGGGATCAAGCCAAATTTAATCAAATCTTCAGGCTCTGCTTGGGCTAAAAGCTCTCCTTCAGCCGCTTTCTTAGACGGATCTTTTACCGTTGCGCCAAAACCGATACCTGAACCCGTTTCGACACGCTGAGCGATCACTTTATCTAATCCAGCAAAAGCGCCCCCACAGATAAAGAGAATTTTTGAAGTATCAACTTGCAAAAACTCTTGTTGTGGGTGTTTACGGCCACCTTGTGGAGGAACGGCTGCCACTGTCCCTTCAATCAGTTTCAGTAAGGCTTGTTGAACACCTTCGCCCGAGACATCACGGGTGATGGAAGGGTTATCTGACTTACGTGAAATTTTATCGATCTCATCGATATAAACGATACCACGTTGCGCTTTCTCAACATCGTAGTCACATTTTTGGAGTAACTTCTGGATGATGTTTTCAACATCTTCACCGACATAACCCGCTTCTGTCAGGGTCGTGGCATCCGCCATAGTGAACGGCACATCCAGCAAACGTGCTAGGGTTTCAGCAAGTAAGGTTTTACCACTTCCGGTAGGGCCGATAAGTAAAATGTTACTTTTACCTAATTCAACACCGTTCGATGTATCGCCATTACGTAGGCGCTTATAGTGGTTATAGACTGCGACAGAAAGGACTTTCTTCGCCTTTTCTTGACCAATCACATAATCATCGAGATGCGTGCGGATCTCACGCGGCGTCGGCAGTGCATTGCGCTCGCGATGTGGAGCAACTTCTTTTATCTCTTCACGAATAATGTCATTACATAAATCAACACATTCGTCGCAGATATACACTGACGGTCCGGCAATTAGCTTACGCACTTCATGCTGGCTCTTGCCGCAGAAAGAGCAGTACAGCAATTTACCTGAACCCTCTTTGCGCTTATCAGTCATCAGTTAGCCTCTTCTCAGTGTTATCAATGCCAGCATTATCTTTTGTGATAATACTCGACGTTTAGGTGTGCAATTTGCTTAGCGCTTTTACTTGCGGTGAGTCAGGATGGAGTCGACCAATCCATAGTCTACGGCTTCTGCTGCAGAGAGGAAACGATCCCGCTCAGTATCACGCTCGATTTCTTCTAAGGTTTTACCAGTGTGCTTAGCCATCAGTTCATTCATACGCTGTTTGACCTTCAAGATCTCTTTGGCATGAATTTCGATATCGCTCGCTTGCCCCTGATAACCGCCTAATGGCTGGTGAATCATCACACGGGAGTTAGGTAGGCAGAAACGCTTACCCTCTGCGCCAGCGGTTAATAAGAACGCGCCCATGGAGCAAGCTTGCCCCATACAGATAGTGCTGACATCCGGTTTGATGAATTGCATGGTGTCGTAGATAGACATACCAGCGGTAATCACCCCACCCGGTGAGTTGATATAAAGATAGATATCTTTTTCTGGGTTTTCTGCTTCAAGAAACAGCATCTGCGCAACAATCAGGTTTGCCATATGGTCTTCAACCTGACCGGTCATAAAAATAACGCGTTCTTTTAATAAGCGTGAATAGATATCGTAAGAACGTTCGCCGCGCGAGGTTTGCTCGACAACCATGGGAACCAGTGCCATTTGGGCTGGCGTCATTTCGGGTTGATTACTGTATGACATAAACCATCTCCTGGGTAAATTTCTTGAGCAACGCTTGTCGCCTTTAGTAACAGCAGCCACTGATGCAGTGTAATTTTACATTCATTCAAGCATAACAAGGTTTTGATTAATACGCGAAGTAGATTACTGCGGTTCAGAAAATTCTTTTCAAGGGGGGACGATAAAAAAGGCCCGTGACCTAAAATCACGAGCCTAATTCAATAGCTACACTATTACGTCTTAAGCTTGTTGGTTCATCAGTTCTTGGAACTTAGTCGCTTTATCAGTAACTTTAGCTTTTTCAAGAATGAAATCAACAGCCTGCTCTTCTAACGCAACGTTACGCATGTTGTCCATCATCTCTTTATTTTTGCTGTAGTACTCGATCACTTCTTGTGGATCTTCGTACGCTGCAGCCATATCAGCGATCATGGTGTTAACACGTTCTTCGTCAGCTTTCAGCTCGTTAGTGTTGATCACTTCACCTAACAGTAATCCAACCATAACGCGACGTTTCGCTTGCTCTTCAAACAGCTCGCGTGGCAGTTCTAACGCTTGTTGCTCGTTACCACCAAAGCGTTGAGCTGCTTGACGACGTAAAACGTCGATCTCACCGTCAATCAGTGCAGCAGGAACGTCAATCTCGTTTTGCGCCAGTAGACCGTCGATAGCTTGGGTCTTAATGCGGTTACGCACTGCGCCTTTCAGCTCACGTTGCATATTTTTGCTGATTTCTGCACGCAGGCCATCAACAGAACCGTCTGCAACGCCGAAACGCTTAACGAACTCTTCAGTTAATTCTGGCAGTTCACGCTCTTCAACTTTCTTCAGAACGATATCGAACTTAGCGTCTTTCCCTTTCAGGGTTTCAGCGTGGTACTCTTCAGGGAATTTAACATCGATAGTAAATTCTTCACCTGCTTTGTGACCGACTACGCCTTCTTCGAAGCCTGGGATCATACGACCTTGACCCATCGCCAGAACGAAGTCAGAAGATTTGCCACCTTCGAACTCTTCACCGTCAACGGAACCAGAGAAATCGATGGTTACGCGATCTTCAGCAGTCGCCGCTTTATCAGTTTCTTTCCAATCTGCTTGTTGCTTACGCAGAGTGTCTAGCATGGCATCAACGTCTTCATCGTTGACATCGACTACAGGCTTCTCAATTTCGATGTTCTCTAACCCTTTTAATTCAACTTCTGGGTAAACTTCGAATTCTACTGAGTAAGTGAAATCTTCACCTAACTTGTATTCACCTGGAACGTAGTTTGGTGCGCCCGCTGGATTAATCTTCTCTTTAATGATCGCATCGATAAAATGACGAGACATAAGTTCGCCCAGAACATCCTGACGAGCAGAAGCACCGTAACGCTTTTCGATGATGGTCATTGGCACTTTGCCTTTACGGAAACCATCAATACGCGCTTTTTTAGCGATATCAACCAGTTCTTTCTTCACCGCACCTTCGATGTTGTCGGCAGGGATAGTCATGGTAATGCGACGGCCTAGGCCCTGAGTTGTTTCAACTGAAACTTGCATCTTGTTACCTCAAAAAATCACGTGCTCGATTGGCTTCATAGAGAACAGCAAGACGACTCACTGTTCGACAACAGAATATGTTGATACGGTTTGCACAACATCCCTGTTACCAGAAGCGTCACGAAGACATTCTGGAAAAATAGACGCCGCATTATAGCGGCATCAACGATATGAGTCGAGATTTGGCAGGGTTTCGAGGGGAGATTCTGCGAAAATTTTATCCATTAAGGGGACATTTTGAGACAAATCAGAAAATAATTATTCAAACTGTCTTCTTTTTAAGCGATCATTCCTGCGCCACGGCAGTCCGGTGAAGACAATACTGTGTCTTGTAATCCCGCCCACTCTTTCGGCGTATAAGTGTGTAGCGCTAAAGCATGAACGCCACCCGATAGCTCAGCGCCTAAAATGCTGTAAATAGAGCGGTGACGCGCGAGAAAGCGTTGATCGGTGAATTGTTCAGACACGATAATCACTTTGAAATGACTTTCCGCACCTGCTGGCACATTGTGGCGATAACTCTCATTCTGCACATCAAGGTGAGAAGGTGAAAAAGCCTGAATTAATTTTTCTTCAATCGTCTGACGTATCATAATAAGTCCCTCGCTAATAAGGCATCCAATGACCTTAAATAAATTGTAGCGTTTATTTCTTGTTACATACTACTTTTGCGAAAAAAAAACGTGCTATTTTAGTGACGGTTCCGCACAAGCGGTTTAATTCCTTTATGAACTATCGAGTGGCAAATTCATGGCTCTTTTGAAAAAGTTTGGTTTCCCGTTGCTAGCCTTATTTCTCTTGGCAGGTTGCGCAGCGCCAAGCAACACCATTGATGTAACTCCCCAAATTCGCCTACCTCAGCAAGATCCAAGCTTGATGGGGGTCACTATCAGTATTAATGGTGCCGACCAGCGTACCGACCAAGCACTGGCAAAAGTGAATCGAGACGGTCAATTAGTCACCTTGACGCCGTCACGCGACCTGCGTTTCCTGCTTCAAGAAGTGTTAGAAAAGCAGATGACAGCACGCGGATACATGGTCGGCCCGTCTGGAGCAGTCGATCTGCAGATCATTGTGAATAAGCTTTATGCCGATGTGACTCAGGGTAACGTGCGTTACAGCATTACAACCCAAGCTGACATTTCTATTATTGCTACCGCAAAAAATGGTAATAAGCAGGTGAAAACCTATCGTCAAAGTAACAGCATTCAAGGGCCATTCACCGCGACCAACGCTAAAATCACTTCCGCTGTGAACAGCGCATTAACCGATGTGATTAGCGATATGGCCGATGACACCTCGATCCACGAGTTTATTAAACAAAACGCTCACTAACTGATAGTATGGCTGTATGTTTTCTTCATGCAGCCATTCATCATGACCTCACCTTTACGATTCATCACATTCTCTCGTACGACATGGGTCCTGTTACTCTTAGGATTCTCATCAGGGCTTCCCTTAGCGCTGACGTCAGGCACCCTGCAAGCATGGATGACGGTTGAGAATATCGACCTGAAAACCATTGGTTTCTTTTCCATGGTTGGCCAAGCCTACGTCTTCAAATTCCTTTGGGCCCCGATGATGGATCGTTACTCGCTGCCGTTTACCGGGCGGCGACGTGGTTGGTTAGCCGTTTGCCAACTTTTACTTATCCTATTAATTGCCCTAATGGGTACCGTTAACCCGAATTCGGGATTACTGCTACTGGCTATCTTTGCCGTCGCGGTCGCATTTTGTTCTGCGTCACAAGATATTGTGTTTGATGCATGGAAAACCGATGTACTCTCTGCAGAAGAACGCGGTAACGGGGCAGCCTTGACGGTTCTCGGTTATCGCCTCGCCATGTTAGTGTCCGGCGGAGTGGCGCTCTGGTTGGCTGACCGCTATCTCGGTTGGCATAATATCTATTTCCTGATGGCAGGGCTGATGCTGCTTGGCCTGATTGGAACGCTGCTTGCCAAGGAGCCGGAACAATCTGTCGCCCCACCGTTATCCTTACGCCATGCGGTCGTCGATCCGCTCAAAGACTTTTTCACGCGCAGTAATACTTGGCTAATGATTACCCTCATCATTTTCTACAAATTAGGTGATGCCTTTGCGGGGGCGCTCAGTACCTCTTTTCTGATTAGGGGTCTTGGATTCAGTGCCGGTGATGTTGGGCTGGTAAACAAATCCCTTGGCCTGGTCGCGACCATCATCGGCGCCTTATATGGTGGCGCGCTCATGCGAAAGTGGAGCTTATACCGAGCGTTGATGATTTTCGGGATTGCACAAGCACTCAGTAATTTGGCTTATTGGGTGCTGACCGTGATCCCTAGCCATTTATGGTCGATGGGGAGTGCCGTTTTCATCGAGAATTTATGTGGCGGGATGGGGACCGCAGCGGCTGTCGCATTATTAATGTCGCTCTGTAACCGCCGTTTTTCTGCCACACAATTCGCCCTACTCTCTGCCCTCAGTGCGATGGGCCGCGTTTATGTTGGGCCTATTGCTGGCTGGCTGGTTGAGTCTTGGCACTGGTCAGGATTTTATGCCTTTACGGTCATCGCGTCATTACCGGGCCTTCTACTGCTTCGTGCTGCGAAAACGTCTCTGCTTGGATTGGCTGATACGACTGATTTTGCGCCCCGACGCCACTACGCTTTCGCCTACTCGCTGACTACCAAAGGGTTTTTACTGGGAGCACTGATGGCAACGCTAGGGTTGTTTATGATGTTGATCACCTACTTATTCGATACCGTGGCGCTCGCCCTCACACAGCCACTCATTCGTTATGGCTTACTCGTCGCGGCTCTCGCCACCGTGGTAGGGGTGATGCTGGATATCCTTTCGAGGGAAAAAGCAGCATAAAATGCTATTTTTTTTATTATTAGGAAAAATTCAATTTATCGAACTAATTATTAATTCAAGGTTTCGCCGCAGGTCGGCGACCATTGAGATAATAGAATATGAATAAATGATACGATATATGGTCTTTTATGTTAAATAAATGATGCACAGAGTTCGTGGTTATAGCTCGAAACAAATAGGTGAGTCATAGATCAATAGGCTTTTGTTATATTAAAGCCAACTAATTGATGGTGTTGATAATTTCATTGCGTGAATAAAATTTGTTAAATGTCTCAAATAACCATCTACACTTTACTGACAGAACCTCAAGCAGGTTTACACTACTCCAACGTTACCGTAAAATACAGATACACTTAAACGACAATACAGCCCTTTGTCATTGAGGTCGTTAAATGAGACTCAAGAAATACAAAAATAGTTTGGGGATTTTGTCATTAATTTCAGCCACTCTGCTCATGAGTGGTTGTGATAGTGCACTTTTAAATCCTAAAGGTCAGATTGCACTGGAGCAACGTTCACTAATACTGACAGCCTTCGGCTTGATGTTGATTGTCGTCATTCCAGCAGTCTTCATGGCAATTGCATTCGCCTGGAAGTATCGGGCATCGAATACAAATGCTAAATACTCACCTAACTGGTCACACTCTAATAAAGTGGAAGCAGTAGTTTGGACAGTTCCTATCCTAATTATTGTCTTCTTAAGCGTGCTGACTTGGAAAAGTACTCACTCTCTAGAACCTAGCAAACCTCTCGTTTCTGATGTAAAACCTGTCGAAATTGATGTCGTTGCTTTAGACTGGAAATGGCTGTTTATTTACCCTGAGCAAGGTATTGCAACAGTTAATGAGATCGCTTTCCCAGCTAACACTCCGGTGCATTTCAATATCACCTCTAACTCTGTGATGAACTCGTTCTTTATCCCTACTCTGGGAAGCCAAATCTATGCGATGGCTGGAATGAGAACGCAATTGAACCTGATTGCCAACGAAGCAGGGATTTTTGATGGTATTTCGTCTAACTACAGTGGTCGCGGGTTCTCTGGTATGAAGTTTAAAGCCATTGCCACCAACACTAATGCTGAATTCCAGCAGTGGGTAGACAAGGTCAAGACTGCACCTAATACACTGACTACCATGGATCAGTTTGAGAAGTTGGCTGCGCCAAGCGAAAACAATCCAGTAGAATATTTCTCAAATGCTAACCCTGAACTGTTTACACAAGTTGTTGACAAGTTTATGTCTAGCCACGGAAAAATGAACATGCCTGCTCACGCTGGTATGGACATGAATCACACCGCTTCAGCCGGAGCAGAGGAATAATCATGTTAGGAAAATTAACATTAGCGGCGGTTCCCCTAGACGTACCAATCGTCATGGTGACCATCTCCGCTATTATCCTTATTGGTCTGGCACTCGTTGCCGCCATCACTTACTACGGTAAGTGGAAGTATCTGTGGACAGAGTGGTTTACCTCTATTGACCACAAAAAACTCGGTATCATGTACTGCATCATGGCTTTCGTGATGTTGCTCCGTGGTTTTGCCGATGCCATCATGATGCGGAGCCAACAGGTTCTTGCCTCTGCGGGTGAAGCTGGCTTCCTTCCGCCGCACCACTACGATCAAATCTTTACCGCGCACGGCGTGATTATGATTTTCTTCGTAGCGATGCCTTTCGTTGTTGGTTTGATGAACATCGCTGTCCCGTTACAAATCGGTGCCCGTGACGTTGCCTTCCCATTCCTGAACAACTTAAGCTTCTGGTTTACGGCTATCGGTGTCATCTTGGTAAACCTGTCTCTGGGTGTGGGCGAATTCGCGCAAACCGGTTGGCTGGCCTACCCTCCTCTGTCGGGTGCTGAATACAGCCCAGGCGTAGGGGTTGACTACTGGATTTGGAGTCTACAACTATCAGGTATTGGTACAACACTGACCGGGATTAACTTCTTCGTCACTATTTTGAAAATGCGTGCCCCAGGCATGACTATGTTCAAAATGCCAATCTTTACCTGGACCGCGCTGTGTACTAACGTCCTGATTATCGCTGCGTTCCCAGTACTGACGGTAACCTTAGCACTGCTGACTTTGGATCGTTACCTTGGCTTCCATTTCTTTACTAATGAAATGGGCGGTAACATGATGATGTACGTGAACCTAATTTGGGTTTGGGGACATCCAGAAGTTTATATCCTTGTGCTTCCTGTGTTCGGTGTCTTCTCTGAAGTTACTGCAACATTCGCTAAAAAACGCATGTTTGGTTACACCTCAATGGTGTGGGCAACAGTTGCGATCACCGTTCTGTCATTTATCGTTTGGTTACACCACTTCTTCACTATGGGATCCGGTGCCAACGTCAATGCCTTCTTCGGTATCATGACAATGATTATCGCAATCCCAACAGGGGTTAAGATCTTCAACTGGTTGTTTACGCTGTATCAAGGTCGTATCGAAATGTCTGCGCCTATGTTATGGACCATCGGCTTTATCGTGACCTTCTCGGTCGGCGGTATGACGGGTGTTCTGTTAGCGGTTCCTGGTGCTGACTTCGTATTACACAACAGCCTGTTCCTGATTGCGCACTTCCATAACGTTATTATCGGTGGTGTTGTCTTCGGTTGTATGGCGGGTGTGACCTACTGGTTCCCGAAAGCCTTCGGCTTCAAGCTTGACGAGAAATGGGGCAAACGCTCTTTCTGGTTCTGGATCATCGGCTTCTTCGTTGCCTTTATGCCGCTGTACGCATTAGGCTTCATGGGGATGACCCGTCGTTTAAGTCAAAACATCGATCCACAATTCCACCCGCTGTTAGTTGTTGCAGCTTGTGGTGCAGGCCTGATCGCACTGGGTATCCTTTGCCAGCTGATTATGTTCTATGTCTCTATCCGTGACCGTGAACTGAATCGTGACCTGACTGGGGATCCATGGGGTGGTCGTTCTCTTGAGTGGGCAACCTCTTCTCCACCTCCGTTCTACAACTTTGCGGTAATTCCAGAAATCAATGAGCGTGACTCTTTCTGGGAAATGAAGCAAAAAGGTGAAGCCTATAAGAAACCCGCGCATTATGAAGAAATTCATATGCCAAAAAATAGTGGTGCTGCAGTCGTTATCGCTGCCTTCGCAACTATCTTCGGTTTCGCAATGATCTGGTACATCTGGTGGTTGGCGGTTGTCTCTTTTGTTGGAATCTTGGCGAGCTGGATCATCAAGAGCTTTGACGAAGACGTGGATTACTACGTTACCGTTAAAGAAATCGAACAGATTGAGAACAAACACTTTGAAGAACTTAGCAAAGCAGGTGTGAAATAATGTCTTCTCTATCTAAACACCACGACGCCCATGGAGAGCATGGGCATCACGATGCAGGAGCCAATAAGATTTTCGGCTTCTGGATCTACCTGATGAGTGACTGCATTATCTTTGCAACCTTGTTTGCAACCTATGCAGTAATGATGAATAGCACCGCAGGCGGTCCTGCAGGACGTGACATCTTTGAACTGCCATATGTTCTTGGTGAAACCGCCCTACTCCTCCTGAGTTCTATTACCTACGGCATGGCAGTGATTGCGATGAACAAAGGTAATAAAGGAACGGTTAATGCTTGGTTAGTCTTAACTTTCCTCTGCGGTCTAGGATTCATCGGTATGGAAATCAACGAATTCCATCACCTGATCTCTGAAGGCTTCGGTCCTCAGCGTAGTGGCTTCCTGTCTGCGTTCTTTACCTTGGTCGGTACCCACGGACTTCACGTAACCTGTGGTCTGATTTGGATGCTGGTCCTGATGTTCCAGATCGCAACACGTGGTCTGACCGCGACTAACCGCACCCGTATCATGTGTCTGAGCTTGTTCTGGCACTTCTTGGATGTGGTGTGGATCTGTGTGTTTACCATTGTCTATCTGATGGGGGTCATGTAATGAGTCACTCAGCAACCGAACATGGCGCATCGCATGGTAGCGTGAAGTCGTACATGATTGGCTTCATCCTCTCTATCATCCTGACGGGAATTCCTTTCTGGATGGTAATGGATGGAAGTTCTGCACACTCCACTACCTTAGCGGTAGTGGTGATCTGTGCCGTAGTTCAGGTTATTGTCCATCTGGTCTATTTCCTCCACCTCGACAGTAAGTCTGAGGGCGGTTGGAACCTAGTAGCCATTGTCTTCTCAGCAATCATCATTTTGATTGTTGTGGTCGGCTCACTGTGGATCATGTGGAACCTTAACTACAACATGATGCCCCACTAACTGAGTTAACCGTAATGATTAAGCAATACCTACAAGTGACAAAACCAGGAATTATTTTCGGAAATTTAATTTCTGTGATCGGGGGTTTTCTGCTGGCTTCTAAAGGCAGCATCGACTTCCGCTTATTTTTCGTCTCACTGATTGGCGTCTCTCTCGTCGTCGCATCAGGTTGTGTTTATAACAACGTGATTGACCGCGATATTGACCACAAGATGGAAAGAACGAAAAACCGAGTTCTGGTGAAGGGGCTCATCTCAACAAAAGTGAGCTTGGCCTACGCCACCTTGTTAGGTATTGCTGGATTCGCGGTACTTTACTTTGGTGCTAATCCGTTAGCCATGTGGCTAGCGGTCATGGGTTTCGTGGTTTATGTCGGTGTCTACAGCCTCTATATGAAGCGTAATTCCGTTTACGGAACGCTGATTGGAAGCTTGTCGGGCGCCGCACCTCCCGTGATCGGCTATTGTGCCGTCACGGGCAATTTCGATGCCGGTGCATTGATTTTATTAGCTATTTTTAGCCTATGGCAAATGCCTCACTCCTATGCCATAGCGATTTTCCGTTTTAAAGATTATCAAGCGGCAAATATTCCGGTGTTACCTGTCGTGAAAGGTATCTCCGTCGCTAAAAACCACATTACGCTGTATATCATCGCGTTTATGGTAGCGACATTAATGCTCTCCTTAGGGGGCTATGCTGGTTATAAATATTTAGTGGTTGCCGCCGCGGTTAGTCTGTGGTGGTTGGGCATGGCATTATCAGGTTACAAATCTGAAAACGATGACCGTGTCTGGGCACGTAAGCTGTTTGTCTTCTCTATTGTCGCCATTACCGCGTTAAGCGTGATGATGTCTGTCGACTTTATGGGCCCTGGCTCGCCAGAGCTACTGACCTACGTGCGTTAATTCCACGCTATGCTTCTAAGGCGCGAATTTCGCGCCTTTTCTTTTTGTTACGTAAGCTTAAGATCTATTCATTTACCCAACCTACACAACTCCTTAGACTATAAACAGAATTAAATTAGAGGTTGTCATGAACGATAATAAAATGACCCCACTCGAGTTGCGCGCAACCTGGGGATTGGGGACGGTATTTTCTTTACGCATGCTCGGCATGTTTATGGTCTTACCTGTATTAACCACCTATGGTATGGCGTTGCAGGGCGCGACAGAGGGATTGATTGGACTCGCTATTGGTATCTACGGCCTCGCACAAGCCATCTTCCAAATCCCCTTTGGCCTACTCTCTGACCGCGTAGGTCGTAAGCCTCTAATTGTCGGCGGATTATTAGTATTTGTATTGGGCAGTATTGTTGCGGCAACGACGACCTCAATTTGGGGGATTATTTTAGGACGTGCCTTGCAAGGTTCCGGTGCCATTGCCGCGGCGGTAATGGCGCTATTATCCGATTTGACGCGAGAGCAAAATCGTACCAAAGCGATGGCCTTTATTGGGGTAAGTTTTGGGGTGACCTTCGCCATTGCAATGGTGATAGGCCCGATAGTGACGCATCTCCTCGGCTTACACGCCCTGTTCTGGATGATTGCTGTACTCGCTAGCCTCGGGATCATCATCACCTTATTAGTTGTCCCCTCTACCTCCGAGCATGTCCTTAACCGTGAGTCGGGTATGGTTAAAGGTAGCTTTAGCAAGGTACTTGCGAATCCCAAACTGCTTAAACTCAATGCCGGTATTTTATTCCTGCATATCTTATTGATGTCGAGCTTCGTCGCGCTACCCGGAGAGTTTGAACAAGCCGGTTTCCCCGCCTCGGAGCACTGGAAAGTCTATCTGGTGACCATGCTGATCGCCTTTGTAGGCGTTGTGCCGTTTATTATCATTGCTGAAGTGAAGCGTAAGATGAAGCTGGTGTTTGTGAGCTGCGTGGCGCTATTACTGATAGCAGAGCTGGTATTGTGGCAAGCTGGTGCTCACTTCTGGACTTTGGTCGTGGGCGTTCAGCTTTTCTTTTTCGCCTTTAATTTGATGGAAGCCATCTTACCTTCACTGATCAGTAAAGAGTCGCCTGCTGGCTATAAAGGGACGGCAATGGGGATTTACTCGACCAGTCAATTCTTGGGTGTTGCTATCGGCGGCAGTGTAGGCGGATGGGTTTTCCAACATGTCGATGCGCAAGCTGTCTTTTTACTTGGCGCAGGAATTGCCATTGTGTGGTTGCTGGTCAGTTTAACCATGCAAGAGCCTCCTTACGTCAGTAGTCTTCGCGTGGTGATCGACCGCACTGATAATGCTCAGTCGCTTGAACAGCGCTTACGCCAAGCTCCGGGCGTGAGTAACGTCTTAATTATTCCTGAAGAGCGGGCGGCTTATATTAAAATCGACAGCAAAACGACCAACCGTCAAGAAATCGAAGCGCTGATTGCAGCGAATTAACCCCCTCCCCTCTCGACCACTTACCTGATCCGTTGCTCAGGTAAGTGGTAAGTCATCTTAATCGCGGAAGTTTTTAAATTGGAACGGCTGCCCCAAATTAGCCGCCTTAACGGTTGCCATTGAGGATTGTAAATCATCACGCGATTTACCTGTCACGCGCAACGATTCACCCTGAATCTGCGTTTGTACTTTCAGCTTGGCATCTTTGATGACTTTGACAATTTTCTTGGCAATGTCTGACTCAATCCCTTTTTTCATTTTGATGTCTAGGCTCCAGCTCTTACCACTGTGGGTAATCTCTTCGGGTACATCCAGCACTGCCCCTTCAATGCCACGCTTCAACATTTTTTCACGCAGGATGTCGACAATTTGACGCACTTGGAAGTCAGACTCACTGCTCACAGTGATCACTTCATTCTTTTCATTCAATGTCACTTCTGCCGTCACATTGCGAAAATCGAAACGGGTTGAGAGTTCGCGGTTGGTATTTTCAACAGCATTTTTCACTTCTGGCATTTCAACTTCTGAAACTATATCGAAAGATGGCATATTTTCTTCTCCTCTTAAATCGTTGACATGCATAATACCGATCTGTAATGACGACACAACTGTTCAGCAAAAATTGGCAATGGATTGCGAGGAAATATTATGAGAATAACAGTATTAGGCTGTGGTGCCCTAGGTCAGATATGGCTGTCGGCTCTGTTCAGAGCAGGCCATGATGTACAAGGGTGGCTCAAAGTGCCACAACCGCAGCTCGCTATACAGGTCTTCACCCCTGAACAAGACTCCTATCAGCATAGGTTCACCGTTAATGATACTCACCTTCTGCAACAATGTGAATTATTGCTGGTGACGTTGAAGGCCCAGCAACTGCAATCGGCATTAATGCCGCTTTTGCCGCTTCTGCCTGCAACATGCTCTATCGTCTTAATGCATAATGGACTGGGGGTCATTGATGATCTGCCTGCAATCACCCAGCCACTCTGTCATGCCGTGACCACGCAAGCGGCTTACCGTACCGCGGCAGCGACGCTGCATAAAGCGTGGGGATTAACACAAATCGGACCGTTAAACGCAGCAGCGCAGTCGGTAAGCCATGTCGCTGATATTCTCCACCAAGCTCTGCCAGATGTTGCTTGGTATGATGAGATAAAAATATCAGGGTGGAAGAAATTAGCGGTTAATGCGGTAATTAACCCTTTAACGGTTAAATATGACTGCCAAAATGGCGAGCTAATGGCGGTGTTAGACGAGGTTAAGGCATTGTGCAGTGAGCTGGCAACCGTGATGAAGCGTGAAGGTATCCATACCGACACCATTCAATTAACCGATCAGGTCGTCAATGTGATTAGCCTCACCGCCGAGAACAGTAGTTCTATGCGTCAAGATATCCACGCAAAGCGCTTAACTGAAATCGACTATATCACTGGCTATCTCCTTAAACGTGCGCGCTGCTACGGGTTAACGTTGCCTCAGCATTCGGCGCTTTATCAATGGATTAAACAAAAGGAATCCGAGTATGTCGGCGACGCCCTCAGTGCTACTCTGCCTCGCTCATGGTAATGATGCCATTGAGATCACTACCTTTTTAAGTTTACTGCCGCGCGCCGGTATTCAGGTTACCGTCGCCAGTGTTGAGGGTGATAGCACCCTCGCCGTTCGAAGCGCAGAGGGGCTTACCTTTCAGGCCGACCGCCCCCTTTGTCAGGCAGTCGATAACGCCCACGATGTCTTATTGCTCCTCGGAGGAAGAGAGAGTAGTCAGACTTACGTCGAGAGCGACTTGGTGATTGAATCCATCGCTCAATTCACGGCGAGCCAACGCTACGTTGCGGCCATGAGCCATGTTGTGCCAGGACTAATCGATAAGGTCGATCGTTTTCGCGGGGCGAATGTAACCTGCCTCCCACAACAGAAAGCTTTATTACAGCATACACAATGGCAAGAACGACGTGTTGTGGTCGACCCACGCTATCATCTATTAAGCGGCCAAGGACCGTTGTGTGCAACCGATATGGCGCTGAAAATTATCGAGCTGCTGAAGGGAAAGGAAGATGCTCATGCCATTACTCATGATCTCGCTATCCCGATTGGGATTTACAATTATCAAGAGTAAAAAAAAGGCCTCATCATTGAGGCCTTAGCATTAAGGTCGGTACACTTTAACGTTAGTGAACCCTTGCTCATGCAGGTACAAGGCTTGTAGTCGGCTCATTACCCCCCGCTGGCAGTAGAGTAACCAGGTACGTGAACGGTCCAAGTCCCCGAATTGCGTACTCAGCTTGTAGAACGGTATCGATTTGATTTCTACACCACTGATGTCGAGGGGATGATCCTCTTGTTCATCGATTGAACGAATATCCAGAATTGCATCTTGAGCCGTAAACTCGCTGACCGATTCAATTTCTGCCACTTCAGCGGTAGTCTCAACGGCAATTTCACGAATATCGATGTTACGTGCCTCAGAAACGACCCGGTCTAAGATGGTGAAATCGAAATTATTCTCTTCTTCTTCGATCTTCGCCTTGACCGCTTTCACGGTGGGACTCTTCGAGATCACACCACAATATTCAGGCATGGTTTTCGCAAAATCTTCTGTGCCGATTTGACGGGCCACTTTGATGATATGTTCTTTATCATGGGAGATCAGCGGACGCAGAATAAGGGTATCTGAGACGTTATCGATAAGACGAAGATTGGTGAGGGTTTGACTTGAAACTTGGCCAAGTGCTTCACCGGTCACCAACGCCTGAACGCCATAACGCTCGGCAATATGAGAGGCGGCGCGGACCATCATTCGCTTCAGTACAACCCCCATCTGACCATCATCAACTTTCTCTAAAATCTCGCCAACCACTGGCTCGAAATCGATAGCGATGAATCGTACGCGGTGAGAACGACCAAAGGTGTTCCAAAGATAATGCGCGACTTGGCGTACACCGATTTCGTGAGCGGCACCGCCAAGATTAAAGAAGCAGTAGTGAACACGGCTACCGCGGCGCATCAGCATATAACTCGATACACCTGAGTCGAAGCCACCCGAGATCAATGAGATCACGTCTTCTTGAGTTCCTATTGGGAAACCACCGAGCCCTTCATAACGATTAGTGATCAGTAATAGGCGATCTTGGTCGATCTCTAAATGCACTGTCGTATCTGGATTTTGCAGTTTGACCGAGGCTGACGCAATATGTTGATTCAATCCTCCGCCAACATACCGCTCAACTTCGTGTGAAGTGAACTCATGTTTACCACGGCGTTTGGCACGCACACAGAAGGTTTTCCCTTCAAGTTGTGTTTGGTACATAGCCAAGGTTTGCTCAAAGATGTCGTGTAAGCTGGTAAAGCTACGATCTTCAACAGCGAGCACGTGATGAATTCCCGGAATCCGCGTCAGTGCTTCTGCCACCGCCGTGCTAAGCTCCGGCTTTCGCGTACGAACCGTAATGTGGTCCCACAAACGGACTACCGCAATATCTTCATCAACGCTTTTCAGCACGTTTCGTATATTACTGGATAAAATTTTGATAAAGCGCAGTCGTACAGATTGGCTTTTAATCGTTATTTCTGGAAATAATTTTACGATAAACTTCATAATGGCACTAACTTACGTGGGAATAAACGTTAATTATTAATCGTTTATATGTTAAAATAGTTTTCAGGGTTACCCTCTGATTTAAGCGCGCGTAGTATATCACCATTAGGGTGTATTAGCTTGTTTTAGTCGTGCGGTACAGAGTGTTTTGCGAAAACCCTCTAGTCAGCTAACATATATCTCAACTATCGTTCACTCACCAAGCCGGTACTGTATATGCCAAAAAAACCTGCGTCGACGATCAGCTTTGAACAATCACTTTCTGAATTGGAAGCTATTGTCCAACGCTTAGAAAGCGGTCAATTACCGCTAGAGGATGCCCTCAACGAATTCGAAAAAGGGGTGACCCTAGCACGCCAAGGCCAACAGCAACTACAGCAAGCCGAGCAACGGATACAAATTCTGCTTGCCCAAGACGAGCAGGCTGAATTATCAACGTTCACACCGGAAAAGTGATCATGGATCTCTCCACAACCTTAACGCATTACCGTACCCGTATTGACCGTGTACTCGAAGAATGTTTAGAGAATCTTACTTTTCAGTCTATTCCCTTATATAAAGCCATGCATCATGGCGTATTATTAGGTGGAAAGAGAATGCGTCCGTTTCTGGTCTACGCCACCGGTGAAATGTTTGGTGTCTCCCCTGACGTTTTAGATGTGCCAGCATCGGCAATCGAGTTTATTCACGCTTATTCTCTTATTCATGACGACTTACCGGCCATGGATGATGACAGCCTCCGTCGAGGACAGCCAACCTGTCATATTGCCTTTGGTGAAGACACGGCAATCCTAGCGGGCGATGGCTTACTGACGCAGGCATTTTCGATTTTAAGTGATAACCCAATGCAAGGCGTTTCGGACAAGATGCGGCTTGCAATGGTCAGCGAATTAGCCCAAGCCAGTGGTGCAGCCGGTATGGTGCTTGGCCAAGCCTTGGATTTACAGGCAGAAGGTAAAACGCTCGATTTGGCCGCCTTAGAAACTATCCACCGCCATAAAACGGGGGCACTGATTCGTGCTGCAATTCGCCTAGGGGCCTTAAGTGCCGGAGAAGAGAGCCGTCAATACCTTCCGATTCTTGACCGCTACGCGGAAGCGATTGGCCTTGCCTTCCAGGTGCAAGACGATATTTTAGATGTTACCGGCGACAGTCAAGTAACGGGTAAACAACAAGGGATGGATGTTGCCCATGGCAAAAGTACCTATCCTGGATTATTAGGCCTTGACCAAGCAAAAGCGAAAGCCCAAGAGCTTTACCAAGAAGCCATCAATGCGCTGGCACAGCTTGAACAGCATGGCTTTTCTACTCAGCAATTACAGGCGTTAGCGAGTTATATCGTTGAGCGCAATAAATAAATTCTATGATGAGTCTCTGATGAGTTTTGACAATACCCTTTATCCCACTCTGGCCTTGGCTGAGACCGTTCAGCAATTACGCCAACTTCCTAAAGAGAAGTTGCCACAACTCTGCGAAGAATTACGCGCGTATTTGCTCAATAGTGTGAGTCAATCGAGTGGGCACTTTGCCTCTGGCCTTGGTGTCGTTGAACTTACCGTTGCATTGCACTATGTCTATGATACCCCCTTCGACCACTTAATCTGGGATGTCGGCCATCAAGCCTACCCGCATAAAATTTTGACAGGTCGCCGTGATCGCATCGGAACTATTCGTCAAAAAGATGGGCTGCATCCGTTTCCGTGGCGTGCGGAAAGTGAACACGATGTATTAAGCGTCGGACACTCATCAACCTCTATCAGCGCAGGTTTAGGTCTGGCCGTCGCCGCGCAGAAAGAACAAAAAGATCGTAAAGTCGCCTGTATCATCGGTGATGGTGCCATCACTGCGGGAATGGCATTCGAGGCGATGAACCATGCCGGTGACATAAAACCTGATATGTTAGTTATCCTTAATGATAATGATATGTCTATCTCCGAGAATGTTGGGGCATTGAATAACCGTGTCGCACAACTTCTCTCCGGAAGAACTTATTCTAAATTGCGCGAGAGCGGTAAACGCGCCTTCGATAACTTCCCACCGATTAAAGAGCTGCTTAAACGCACGGAAGAGCACCTAAAAGGGATGGTATCCCCTGGGACCTTATTCGAAGAACTCGGCTTTAACTATATCGGCCCGGTGGATGGCCACGACGTCCTGACGCTGGTGAGCACCTTATGTAATATGCGCCAGCTGAAAGGCCCACAATTCCTGCATATTATTACGCAGAAAGGCAAAGGCTATGCGCCGGCGGAAAAAGATCCGATTAGCTGGCATGCTGTGCCAAAATTTGATCCCGCAAGCGGTGTATTACCTGCTAGTAAACCTAGCATTGCCCCTACCTACTCGAAAGTATTCGGTGACTGGCTATGCGAAGTCGCGGCACAAGATCCGAAACTGATGGCAGTCACCCCAGCGATGCGTGAAGGATCGGGGATGGTTCGCTTTTCTCGTGAATTTCCACAGCAATATTTCGATGTGGCAATCGCCGAGCAACACGCGGTAACCTTCGCAGCAGGGTTAGCGATCGGGGGTTATCATCCCGTTGTGGCCATTTACTCAACATTCTTACAGCGTGCTTATGATCAGCTGATTCATGATGTCGCTATTCAGAAGTTACCTGTCTTATTCGCCATCGACCGCGGTGGGATTGTGGGTGCCGATGGTCAAACCCACCAAGGTGCGTTTGATATCGCTTTCTTACGCTGTGTGCCAGACCTCGTCATCATGACGCCAAGCAACGAAGACGAGTGCCGTCAAATGCTCTATACCGGCTACCAATACCGTCAAGGGCCTAGCGCCGTGCGCTATCCTCGCGGTAACGGTATCGGCTTAACAGAGCGCCCATTAGCCGCCCTGCCGATGGGTAAAGGGTATGTGGTGCGTGAAGGGTCACAAGTCGCGATCTTAAACTTCGGGACACTGCTTGAAGAAGCCAAACACGCGGCCGAGCAGTTAGGTGCAACGTTAGTGGATATGCGTTTTGTTAAACCACTCGATGAAGCATTAGTCCTTACCCTTGCCCAAAGCCACGAGACCTTTATTACCCTAGAAGAAGGGGCAATCAAAGGTGGTGCAGGCAGCGCGGTCAACGAACTTCTGATGGCGCATCGACTGATGCGCCCGGTCCTCAATCTAGGCTTGCCCGACGAATTTATCGCGCAGGGCACGCAGGAAGAGGTCAGAGCATTGCTAGGCTTAGACAGCCAAGGGATTATCGCCAGCTACCAGCAGTGGTCAGCCTAAATAAAAAGCGCCCGACGGCGCTTTTTATTTATCCGGTGAAGTGGTCAAACCCCTTCGGTTGGTAAGGCAGCTTCTTACCGTTATCAAAGAGGGTAATCCCCTCGGAAGCCGGTAAAATTTGACCAATACAGTGCCCTTCAACGCCTAAATTCGCCAAGGCCACTATGATGGCCTCGCGGTTGACTTCAGGCACTGTGAAGCAAAGTTCATAGTCTTCTCCTCCATTCAAGGCAAAGGCTATCGCCTCTTCCCGTGACACCACTTCTTGAAGAGTCGCCGACAGCGGCAGATGATCCTGATCTATCTTCGCCCCAACGCCACTGGCTTGCAGGATATGCCCGAGGTCTGAGAGTAATCCATCTGACACATCAATCGCGGAAGAAGCTAAATCGCGCAGCGCTTGGCCTTGTAAAATACGCGGCGTTGGGCGCAAGTGACGTTTTAATAAATAATTTCGCTGTTCAGCGGTTGCCGTCGATAACTTCTCTTGTAACAGAGCAAGTCCCGCTGCACTATCACCTAGGGTTCCCGTGACAAAAATCCAATCCCCATGTTGTGCGCCGCTTCGTTTCAACGCTTTCCCGGCAGGTACCAGTCCGTGGATCCCAAGTGTCATCGACAGCGGACCGCGCGTGGTATCCCCACCGATTAATTGCATATGGTAATAATCGAGTTGTTCGAATAGGGCATCACTGAAGGCTTGTAGCCATGGGTGGTCAATCGCGGGTAGGCTGATCGCTAACGTTAACCAAGCCGGGTCTGCGCCCATTGCAGCCAGATCACTCAAGTTGACAGCCAATGCCTTATAGGCAAGGTCGTCCGGGGCGATATCGTGATAAAAATGGGTGCCTTCCACTAATGTGTCAACACTAATGGCTAATGTCTGATTGGGAGCAAGATTTAATAATGCGCAGTCATCACCAATCCCTGTTTCTACATCTCGTCTATAAGTCGTTTTACGATTAAAGTAACGACTAATAATCTCAAATTCTCCGCCAGCCATCACGCTTACCTTTTTGTCTTGCTGAGCCATAAAAAAAGGCCGGAATATCCGGCCTCATAGCATTATTTACGGCGAGGTCTAATTTGTGGAGCAACCTTGTCCAATACGCCGTTGACGAACTTATGGCTATCTTCTGCACCAAATGTTTTGGCCAGTTCAATCCCTTCGTTAATCGCAACTTTGTAAGGCACATCATCACGCTTACTGAGTTCGTAAAGCGAGATACGTAATGCGGCTTTCTCAACTTCGCCCAGCTCGTCAAGGCGACGGCTCAGGTGGGGTTGCATTAGCTTATCAAGATAATCACTGTTGTTCGCTACGCCTGTCAGGATCTCCCGAAAGTACAGCACATCAACGTCTTTGACGTCGTTTTCAGCAAGGAACTGATATTCAACATCAGCAATGTCGTTATTCGATAATTGCCAAGAGTAAAGTGCTTGAAGAGCACACTCTCGGGCGCGGCGGCGAGCAGCAGGTTTCACAAAAATCCCCTCAGAATCAGACGTTAATCGCTTTTAATACGTTAATCATTTCGAGTGCGGTCAAAGCAGCTTCTGCTCCTTTGTTACCCGCTTTAGTTCCAGCACGCTCAATAGCCTGCTCGATATTTTCGGTCGTCAATACACCAAAAGATACTGGGATGTCACTATTCATCGCAACATTCGCAATTCCTGAACTCGCTTCGCCTGCCACAAATTCAAAATGTGCAGTACCGCCACGAATTACGGTGCCTAGTGCAATGACAGCGTCATATTTTTTAGTCTGTGTTAAGGTCCGTGCGGCGAGTGGCAGTTCATAAGCGCCTGGTACCCACACCACGGTAATGTTTTCGTCTTTGACCTGACCAATGCGTTTTAACGCATCGACTGCACCTTGAAGCAAGCTATCGTTAATGAAGTTGTTGAAACGAGCGATAACAATCGCAATATTTGCTTCTGGCGTAGCAACCGGCGCTTCGATAATTTTCATAAATATCCTTCAGGTTAAGAGTTAGACGCCCAACAGGGCGCGAATTCTAGCATAATGTTTAACGAACTGCTTAGGCTTTTACGCAGACACTGAGGTTGGCTGTAAGATAATACGAATATCGGGGCCAACTTGTTGAATATCTTGTATCTCAAATCGTAAGGCTTGTGCAAGGTGCTCAAGGCCCGGTAGCACACAAAGCCCCCGAGCATCGGTCCCCATTAAGGTCGGGGCCATATACAGAATTAATTCGTCGACGACACCTGCTTGCAATAACTGTCCTGCTAAGCTGGCCCCCGCTTCAACCCACACAGAATTAATCTCTTGTTTGCCCAACACCATCATTAATGCGACCAAATCGATATTTTCTTGGTGCTCCGGAACGACTAAGGTTTTAGCCCAGCACGAGGAGCCTTCCCCCGGCTGAGTCACGACTCGCCATGTCTGTGCCTCCGTCACCGTGAACAGAGTCTGTTCATCGTTCACTTGACGGTGACGATCCAGCACCACACGAATCGGTTGACGTAACAGCTCCTCTCCCCCAATAGACGCTTGGGCTGCAGGGCTTAACTCCGACCAGCGTACATTCATGCTGGGATTATCGGCGAGCACAGTTTTACTGGTGGTGAGAATAGCTGAAGCTTCGGCGCGAAAAGCCTGTACGTCTTGTCGTGCTGCAGAAGAGGTGATCCACTTACTCTCCCCATTCGCCATGGCTGTGCGTCCATCCAACGATGCGGCCATTTTTAGTTGTACCCAAGGGAAGCCTGTTCGCATCCGTTTTAGGAAGCCTCGATTTATGGCTTCAGCCTCTGCCGCCAATAGGCCGAACTCGACGTCGATCCCGGCTTGGCGTAATCGGTGCAAGCCTCTGCCCGCAACCTGTGGGTTAGGGTCTTGCATTGCCACGATAACCCGTGAGATCCCTGCTGCAATAAGCGCGTCACAACAAGGCGGTGTCCGACCATGATGGCTACAAGGCTCGAGCGTGACATAGGCTGTCGCGCCTCGTGCTTTATCACCGGCCTCACGCAGCGCATTCACTTCAGCATGCCCTTCGCCTGCTTTTTTATGCCAGCCTTGACCGACCACTTCGCCGTCCTGAACGATCACACAGCCGACATTCGGATTAGGGCTGGTAGTAAAACGTCCCCTTTTAGCGAGGTCTAAGGCCTGTTGCATAAACACGTGATCTGACATTACTCGCTCCCCAGCTTGGCGATTTCCTCACCGAACTCACGAACATCCTCAAAACTACGATATACTGAGGCAAAGCGGATGTAGGCGACTTTATCCAATAATTTCAATTCATCCATCACGTAATTCCCTACCACCTTGCTTGGCAGCTCGCGTTCTCCGGTCGCGCGTAATCGTGCTTTAATTCTGTGCACGGCGTTGTCCAGAGCATCGGCACTGACTGGACGCTTTTCTAAAGCCTTCATCAACCCACGCATCATTTTTTCTTCATCAAAAGGCTCTCTGACCTCATCGCTTTTGATGACACGTGGCATCACCAATTCGGCGATTTCGAAAGTGGTAAACCGTTCACTACAGAGTAAACACTGCCTACGGCGACGCACTGACGACCCTTCACTGACTAAACGAGAATCAATGACTTTGGTATCGACAGCGTTACAAAAAGGGCAATACATGGTGTCTCCTAAACTGAGGCAGTAGGGTCAACTAGTGTAGCGCGAACCCCTGTTGACAGAAACGCCTAGCATTAAATTTATTCACTACAGCCAGATATCTCTCATTGTGAAAGAAATAGTCTATGCTTTACGATGAAATACTGACTATTTTCACGACCTAAAACAGGAGTTTGTAATGGGCTTATTTGATTTTGTTAAAGAAGCAGGTGAAAAAATTTGGGATTCAGTCACCTCACATGACGATGCGGCAACTAAAATTCAGGATCACCTAAAAAAACTGGGGATTCCGGGGGCTGATAAAGTACAAGTTAATGTAGAGGGTGATAAAGCCACTGTCAGCGGTGATGGGATTAGCCAAGAACTGAAAGAGAAAATCTTGGTGGCTATCGGTAACGTTGCCGGCATTAGTAATGTCGAAGATAACGTGAAAACGACGGATACCGCGTCCGAGAGCAAGTTCTACACCGTTAAGTCAGGCGACACGCTCAGTGGAATTGCTAAGCAAGTCTATGGTGACGCTAACCAATACAATAAAATTTTTGAAGCGAATAAGCCGATGCTATCGCATCCAGATAAGATCTACCCGGGTCAATCTCTGCGTATTCCTGCCTAAAAAAAAATCGCTGCCGAGTCATCGGCAGCGACACTTTCACCGTCTATCGCTTACGACGGGTCAACGGATAGCCTAACATCAGCAATACCACCCAGACTGCGCCAGCGTACAATGACAGGCGTGTCTCAGGGAAATAGCCAATCAAGGCAATGATAAAGACTAGGAAGATCACCGCGATACTCGACAATACGACACCGCCAGGCAGCGCAAATTTCAGTGATTTTGCCGCCTCCTTACCCATTTTGATCCGTGAAGCAATTTGCGAGAGCAGGATCATAATCCATACCCATACCGTCGCAAAGGTCGCTAGTGAAGCGATTACTAAGAAGACTTTTTCCGGCATCAGATAGTTAAGCAGTACCGCAACCAACAGTGCCACCATCATAACGATCACCGTCACAGCCGGTGCGCCGCGTGAGGAAACCTTACGGAAAATGGCGGGCGCTTGCCCCTGCTCAGCCAATCCGTGCAGCATACGACCCACCCCAAAAATATCGCTATTGATCGCAGAGAGTGAGGCGGTAATGACTACAAAGTTCAGGATAGAGGCGGCGGCGGCAATCCCTAAATGCTGAAAGGTGAGTACAAACGGGCTGCCTTGGGTACCAACCTGGTTCCAAGGATAGATTGCCATAATCACGAACAGCGTCGCGACATAGAACACAAGAATACGCCAAGGGACGGAGTTGATCGCTTTCGGAATCGATTTTTCTGGATTTTCGGCTTCTCCAGCGGTGATCCCAATAATCTCGATGCCGCCATACGCGAACATGACCATTTGCAATGAAAGCAACATACCGACTAACCCATGGGCAAAGAATCCGCCATGTGTCCATAAGTTAGAGATACCGGTGGGCTGCCCACCATTGCCAATACCCCAAATAATCATGCCGAAGCCAGCGATAATCATTAGCGTAATGGTGGCAATTTTAAAGAATGAGAACCAGAACTCGACTTCGCCGAAGGTTTTGACGCTCATCATATTAATTGCGCCAATAATGAATACGACACTCAGTACCCAAATCCAATGCGGGACTTCTGGGAACCAGACCCCCATGTAGACACCGAACGCTGTCACATCGGCGATACCGACGATCAATATTTCAAAACAGTAGGTCCAGCCAGTCAAATACCCTGCCCAAGGCCCCAAGTAATCATTGGCATAACGTGAAAACGAACTGGCTGAAGGGTTATTAACCGACATTTCGCCGAGGGCGCGCATAATAATGTAAGCCACTAACCCGCCGATAATATAGGCTAACAGCACACTTGGCCCAGCCATACGAATCGCATCTGCCGATCCGTAAAATAAGCCCGTTCCAATCGCCGAACCTAATGCCATAAAACGGATATGCCGGATACTCAATCCCCGCTTTAGGGTATTTTTTTGTTGCTTCATTTTCCGATCCCACAAATAAAAACCACGAGCCTTAGCCCGTGGTTGTTCACGTCAATACTGGTTTACTGCGTGGTTTTCACGCTAACAGTCTTGCCCTTCATTCTATCAATGATAGCCGCCACAATAATAACGACTAACACTGGGGGTAACCACGATAAATTTTGTTCAGAGAGAGGCAAATGTTGCAAGCTTGCTGGAACGACTGAACTGAAATCACTGGCCTTTAATCCATCGATAATGCCGAATACCAAGCTAACCGCCATCGCAGGTTTGATGATACGCCCCGCTTCTTGCCACCAATTTAGGGTAAAGCTTAACAGTACCAATACGATACAAGGTGGGTAAATCGCAGTCAGCACTGGCACAGAAATCGCGATCAGGTGCGTTAAGCCGAGATTTGAGATAATCATCGCAAACACGCCAAGGATCACCACCAACGTCTTATAAGAGAGTGGGATATATTGAGCAAAGAACTCCGCACAGGCACAGGTCAGGCCAATCGCCGTTACCATACAGGCGATAAAAATAAGTATACCTAAGAATAGGCTGCCACCCGCACCAAAGGTATGTTGCACATACGCATGGAGAATCGCTGCACCGTTAGCGGATTGGCTAATTAAACTGCCGCTGTCGGAACCGAGTTTGAACAGAGACAGGTAAACCAGCGTCAGACCCACCCCAGCAATTAATCCGGCGAGTATAGTATAGCGAGTCAGTAATGTTGGATTCTCGATACCCCGCGAACGCGCAGCATTGACAATGACAATACCGAATACCAACGCCCCTAACGTATCCATGGTCAGGTAACCATTCACGAAGCCATTGGAAAATGCTGCGTGCTGATAAACTTCTGTCGCCGGCAGATTATTGCCTGCAGGCCACATCAACGCGGCAATACCCAGAATCGCGAGCGCGACAATTTTAACCGGTGCAAGGAAGTGACCAACGGTATCCAGAAGTTTTCCAGGAAACAGCGAGATCACGATGACTAATAAGAAGTAGATTGCGCTATAGATGGCCAGCGCTAAGGAGTTTTCACCCACAAGAGGGCCAATTCCAACTTCAAAAGAGACCGTTGCCGTACGCGGCGTAGCGAAGAGCGGGCCAACAGCCAAATAGCAGACCATCGCTAACACGATACCTGCCGCTTTACCGACTGGCGTGCTCAGGCTATCCACACCCCCGCCGACGCGCGCCAGCGCGATGACCGTTGCAACGGGTAAGCCTACCGCAGTAATTAAGAAGCCAATAGCGGAAACCCAAACATGTTCGCCGGATTGAATACCGACCATCGGTGGGAAAATAATGTTACCGGCACCGACAAACAGCGCAAAAGTCATAAACCCCAGCGCAAAAATGTCCCTAGTTGTTAAACGTTTCATCATAAATACTCTATGTCGCCCTGTCGTTTATAAAAGTTATAGTTTATTGACGATCACTTCCCCTTCTAAAAGCCTGGGCCAGAGGGATTAAAAAGTGAGATGGCGTTGTGCCACAAGCTCCGTCAAGGTCATAAGTAAATCTTTTATAACAAACAAAGGCAACAGAGCAAGCGCAATGCAGGAGGATATTCTAAAAAAGAGGATTAAAGCAGTAATTATGCTAAGTATAGAGTGAAACATTTAGAAAATGATATGAGTGTTTTTTGTCCAGCCTAACGCAATAGCCTAAAAACGAACCTAACCTGTCCCCCTTTTCTGCTTATCGATGGGGACCGCAGTCCCCTTGATTTTATTCCTTCAGCACAGCTGATGACGAACCTTCAGAAACGATAAAGGATTTGGCCAATTGAAAACTAAAAACAGTTTGGAGATAAGGCTGGCTTTCAATGCGCAATTTGCTGCCATGATGACTGAGTGCATGTTTAACAATCGCTAACCCTAAGCCGCTACCGCCAGAATGGCGTGAGCGTGCACCATCCACCCGGTAGAAGCGCTCCGTCAGTCTGGATAAGTGCTCAGGCGCTATCCCCGGTCCATTATCGATCACCTTAAATTCTGCGCCACTGGCGATTCTCTGCCAGCTAAGGGTAATTGTCGTGCCATTCGGCGTGTGATTGACCGCATTAAACACTAGGTTCGACAGCGCGCTGCGTAATTGCTCCTCATTTCCCCGCACCGTTAAGCGTTGATCAATATCGCAAACTACCTGATGTCGGCCATCGCTTAATGTGGTCGCATCAAGGTAAATTTGCTCCAGAAGTCGCGGAACGTCGATATGCTGTCGCATCTCATAGGCTGGGGTTGCTTCGATTTTAGAAAGCGTGAGAAGTTGTTTGACCAGTTCTGCCATACGCTGCGTTTGAGATTGCATCGATGCGAGCGCCTTTTGCTGGCTCGCGGGCGGCATCTCCCCCTCTTCCAGCATCTCGAGATAGCCTTGCAGAACGGTAAGTGGTGTGCGCAGCTCATGGCTCACATTGGCAAAAAAATTACGACGCATATTTTCGAGCTGATGGAGTTGACTGACATCCCTACCGACGATCAACCATTGTTGATCGCTGTAAGGCATCACTCGAAATTCCATCTGCTGCCTATTGTTCAGTCCTTGCACCAAGGGCTGAGTAAATTGTCGTTGCTGCAGATAACGCGAGAACTCGGGGTAACGCAGAAGATTTTGTATATTTTGACCATTATCCTCCGGCCAACGCAACCCAAGCAAATCTTGCGCTAAGCCGTTACACCAGAAGATATTGCCCTCTTCCGTGACCATCACTAAGGCATCTGGCAGTGATTCTGCCCCACTGCGAAACCGTTGAATTAATGAGCGTAATTCACTGCGCCGACGCTTGTTGCGCTGTTGCATCAGCAGTAAACCGTAGAAGAGTGGCTCCCAACTGCCCCGTCCTGAAGGCGGGGTCATGCTCCGATCGATCCATAGCCAATGAGAGAGACGCAAGAGCTGTTTGAAGTGCCAGCCTATCAGCAGCAAGAGTCCAAGAATGATAGCGATAGCCGATTGATGAAAAAAAAATCCGATGACCGAGGCTACAATAAGGACAACACACAACTCAAGCAGAAGTGTTTTAAGCGATAATTTATCCAGCACCGTATCGCTCCCTAATAGCGTACTGAGAAACGGTAACCTGCGCCACGAACGGTCTGAATCATTTTTTCATAACCTGAGGGTTCTAATGCTTTACGTAAGCGTCGAATATGGACGTCCACGGTGCGATCTTCCACGTAAACGTTAGTGCCCCAGACCTGATTCAGTAAGTGTTCACGAGTATAGACTTTTTCGGGATGTGACATAAAAAAGTGCAGTAAGCGGTATTCTGTCGGCCCCATATCTACCGGAGTCTCCCCCGCCATCACTCGGTGCGAGCTGGGATCGAGCACAAGCCCTTGGATATCAATGAGTTCATCTTCTGGCATCGGGGAGATACGTCTAAGGATTGCTTTAATCCTCGCGATCAATTCTTTCGGTGAAAAAGGCTTAAGCATGTAATCGTCGGCCCCGGCGTCAAGCCCGCGCACCCGATCTTCCTCTTCCCCTTTCGCGGTCAGCATCAGCACCGGAATATCGCGGGTAAAGGCCTCTTTCTTTAAATGCCGGATATACTGAATACCACTGCCGCCGGGCAGCATCCAATCCAGTAAGATTAAATCTGGCCAAGGCTCAATTAATTGTCGGAGAGCACGATCATAGTCTTCTGCTTCGATTACGTCATAACCATTCTGTTCGAGTACAAAACAAATCATTTCACGAATGGGGGCTTCATCTTCTACTACTAAGATCCGCTTGGCCATTTTATCTCCAAAATTAACCCCTTATATAGGCATAGGCGCCATTATCTGTCACTTTTATTACAGTTTTATGAATAACGGTAGTAACTAATCATCTTCCCTTAACGATTGCAAGTTTGCCCCGAGGTGTTTTGTGCCCAATCGGTAAAGGCTATACTCCTGCCTTTATAACTTTAGAAGTGAAGCCTGATGAAAATAGTTCATACCTCAGATTGGCACTTAGGCCAGTTTTTTTATGCGCGAAGCCGTGCGGCGGAGCATCAGGCTTTTTTTCAGTGGTTGAAGGCGTTAGTCATTGAGCAAGAGGTCGAGGCCATCATCGTGGCTGGGGATATTTTTGATACTGCTACCCCGGCCAGTTATGCCCGCGAGCTATTAAACCAATTCATTGTGTCGCTACAAGAAACGGGCTGTCAGCTCTACCTGCTGGCGGGTAACCATGATTCGGTGGCAACGCTAAATGAATCGAGAGAACTGGTCGCCTGCCTCAATACCCATATTATTACTGGCCCGACGGAGCAAGGCGACTCACCGATTTTTCCGTTAAAAGATAGGCAAGGTAACGTTGCCGCAATCCTCTGCGCGATCCCATATTTGCGCCCGCGAGATATTCAGCTGAGTCAAGCCGGACTGTCGGCAAGAGAGAAGCAACAAGACCTGTTACAGGCTATCACTGGCTATTATCAGGATATTTTTCAGCAAGCGCGTCACGTCCAGCAACAGTATCAGGGCGATACTCTGCCCATTATTGCAACCGGGCACCTTACCGCGCTAGGCGTAACCAAGAGTGATTCTGTCCGCGATATTTATATCGGTTCGTTAGAAGCTTTTCCTGCAAGTGCCTTTCCACCGGCTGACTATATCGCGCTGGGGCATATCCATCGCCCACAAAATGTTAGCGGCGATAAACCAATTCGCTATTCCGGTTCACCGATTCCGTTAAGCTTTGATGAGCTGGGGTCGTCGAAGAGTATTACTCTTATCACCCTGAGTGCCGACCAGCCATTACAGTGGCAAGCGATCGATATTCCGTGTTTTCAACCGATGCGCAGCTTGAAAGGGAACTTAAGTGAGCTAGCTGTTCAGCTAGCAGCCCTAGCCCCACCGACACCTGGACAGAAAATCTGGCTGGATATCGAGATCCACCACGAGGAATATCTCAGCGATTTGCAACAACGGGTAGAAAAAATGGCCGAGGGCCTGTCCGTGGAAATTCTCTTACTGCGGCGTAAACGGCTTCAGTCCCCCCTCGCCCTCTCCACCAATGTTAAAGAGACCTTAAGCGAATTAACGCCTGAAGAGGTGTTTCGGCGGCGATTAGCCCAAGAGCCCTTGGAGGATGACCAGACTCACACCCTGCTGCAACTGTTCCGAGAAGTCTCCGCACAACTTGATGAGGCAGAAGAATAAGCGATGAAAATAGTCACGTTACGCCTTAAAAATTTAAACTCCCTACGCGGGGAGTGGTTTATCGACTTTAGGTTATCCCCCTTTAGCGATAATGGCTTATTTGCCATCACCGGAGAAACCGGCGCAGGGAAAACCACACTATTAGATGCAATATGCCTCGCGCTTTATCATCAGACGCCACGTTTAGGGGCGATCTCGCCGACGCAAAATCAGCTAATGACCCGTGGCACCAGTGATTGTATGGCCGAGGTTGAATTTGAAATTAAAGGGGAGACTTGGCGAGCCTTCTGGAGCCAGAACCGCGCAAGGAACGATCATCGAGGTAAGTTACAGCCGCCGAAAGTCGAACTGGCTCGCTGTGCCGATAACAAAATTTTCGCCGATAAGGTTTCGGATAAACTTAAGACTATCGAAACGCTTTCTGGTCTAAATTTCCAACGTTTTACTCGTTCAATGATGCTGTCGCAGGGGCAGTTCGCTGCGTTCCTGAACGCTCCCGTGTCGGAGCGGGCCGAATTACTTGAAGAACTGACGGGTACCGATATCTATGGGCGTCTATCACAGCAGGTCTACGAGCGGCATAAGCAGTATAAGATCGAGCTCGACCAGTTACAGGCCAAGCTCTCTGGCGTCACGCTGCTTAACGATTCGCAGCGTGACGCGCTGTTTCAACAACGTAAAGAGTTAGCCCAAGAACGTGATGCCTTACAGCAACAGCTTGAACAGTTGCACAATGCACTGAATTGGCAGCACTACCATCTACAGCTTGTTCAACAGGTCACCGATAGCCAGCAGGCGTTGGTCACGACTCAACAGCAAGCAGAGACCGTCGCCCCGCTACGGGAGCAGCTTGCTGCCGACCAACCCGCAGCGCAACTGTTACCCTTTTGGCAAGCCTTAGAGCAGTCGACTCATCGCCTAGCGGCGACACGCGCTCAGCAATCGACCTTACAACAACAGGTTGAACATACCGAACAGCAAATACAGAGCCGCTATCAAGCGTGGCAAAACACCGTTCAAGCGGAACAGCAATTCCACGTCCATCAGCAGCAGCAACAGCAATTGCTGGTGGAACAGATTATTCCCCTTGATGAACGTATTAAACAGTTAACTCAGCAACAACAAGAGCTCGCGCAGCAGCAACGTCCCTTGCAACAGGCCTATCAGCAGACAGCCCAGCAGTTAAGTCTGTTAACCCAACAAGCGGACACTCAGCAGCAACGTCTTCGAGTGATTGAAGATTGGCAACAGCGCTATCCGACACTGAGCGAGTGGGGACCGGAACTGGGGGGCTGGCAGCACACAGCCGCGCAGCTGTTGCGAGAGGAAAATGCTCATCAGGCCATGGTAAAGCAGCTTGAACAACGGAAAAGCACATTGCATTCGCTAAGCCGTACACGGTCAGGCCAACAACAACAGATTGATAACGCGCAACGTCTGGTTACGGAAAGCGAATCGGCCTTAACCGCTTTTCTACAACATCCTCTAGCACAAGAGGAAGCATCGGCTTTTGCGGCCCTAACGCAATGGCACCAACAGCAGGGGCAATTAACCCCCTGCTATCAACAATTAATACGCTATTCAGATCAATGGCAAACGCAGAGAGTCGCGGCTGAGCAGGCGCAACAAGCACTTACCCGCAGCGAACAACAGTTGATCTCCTTGCAACAGCAGCAGAACCGGCATGCACAGCAGCTGGAAACTGAAACCGCGCACCTCAATGCCTTAGAGAAACTCTGTGTGCTAGAGCAGCAGGTCGCCGATTTGCAACGTCTGCGCGAAAGTTTGCAGCAAGGGGAGCCTTGTGCGGTGTGCGGTTCAACGTCCCACCCGGGTCATCCTGAAAGATCGGCGACTGTCCAGACATCCAACCATTTCCCTGCCCGCGATCAGCAGCGGGAAGCGGTCGATAGGCTTAGGCAAGCGCTCACTCGTTTGGAGGCTGACTGCCACAATAGTCAGCGCGAGGCACAGCAGCAACGCCAGCTACTCGATCAAGTGGAGGCGCGTATTTCCGACCTGCGCTCGACATGGCAACACGAAACCGCGCAACAGGGCATTTCCTTGAGTCTTGAGGACCGTGAGGGACTGGAACAGGCTTATACTCAGCAACAGGATTTTCAGCAGCGTTACCAGCAGGCGCTGGAACAGCAGCAGCGTCGTCATGCGGAGTGTGCTCAACTCGAGAAAAGAGTTCATCAACATCAACAAGACCTACAACAGCAACAGCAGGCCGCGGCGTTAACCGATCAGCACTCTCGGTCAGAGCAACAACAACTGGACACCCTAACCCAGCAGGCACAAACTGCTCAAGAGGCGCTACAACAGGCTTTAAAGGTCCTCTTACAGCATTTGGCACAGCATCAATTATCCCCGCTGCCCCTAGCACAACTGGCTGAGACCTTGACGGAGTACCAACAGATTTGGCGAGAATACCAAGCACGCCAGAAAGAACGGCTCGCGGGGGAAACTGCTCTGCATACATTGACAGAACGACTGGCATCCTTACAGCGCGAACAGACTCAGCGGGAAACGGAAATCCACCAGCGTCAGCAACAGTTGCTTGCTGGTGAGTCGGCTCTTCAGCAATGCCGAGCAGAGCGTCAGGCATTGGTCGGTGAGCAGTCAGTCAGCGCGTTACGCCAAGCACTTGAAGAGCGTGCTGCGCAATATCGTCTCGACGAACAACAGCATCGGCAGCTCTGGCAGAGTTGTAAAGATCAACAACAACAGACTCATGGCGAGATGCACCAGATTATCACGCAGCTCGAGAGTCTGGTGGCCCAGCATCAACACACTGAGCAACAGTTCGCCGAAGCATTACAGGCCTCACGCTTTAGCGACCAACAACAGTTCTTGTCAGCTCTCCTGCCTGAATCGGTTGTTAAGGACTACCAGCATAAAATCGATCAAGCGGCGCAGCAGATTGATCGTGCTAAAACGCGACTTCAGCAATCTGAACAGGCGGTGACGCAGCATAGCCAAACCCCTCCTCCCCTCGCAGATGAGACTGGCGAGACGCTGGCTGCACAACGCCACCAGCAACAGGAGCGCTACCAGCAGGTATTAGTTCAGCAAGGTGAAGTGGCCCAGCAGCTTCAAGCAGACGATACGCTGACTCAGCAGCAATCTTCGCTTATCGCGATGATCACCGAACGACAAGCTCACTTGGCCAATTGGGATCACCTTAATGATCTGATTGGATCGGCCAGCGGTGACAAATTCCGCCGTTTCGCTCAAGGGCTCACACTGGAAAACTTGGTTTGGCTCGCAAACCAACAGCTCGAACGCTTACATGGTCGCTATCGCTTACAGCGGACAGATCGAGACTTACTCGAATTACAAGTGGTCGATCAGTGGCAAGCTGACGAGTGCCGTGATACCAAAACCCTCTCTGGGGGAGAGAGCTTCTTGGTCAGCCTTGCGCTCGCCTTAGCGCTCTCCGACTTGATGAGTGAAAAGAATCATATCGATTCCCTCTTCTTGGATGAAGGCTTTGGTACGCTTGATGCTGCCACCTTGGATACCGCGCTGGATGCGCTGGATACGCTTAATGCCTCAGGGAAAATGATCGGCGTGATCAGCCATGTGGAGGCAATGAAAGATCGTATTCCGGTACAAATTAACGTTAAAAAAGTGAATGGCTTAGGCTTTTCTTCCTTAGTCATCCGTCAGTAATCGCGTGCTATAGTGGCTGAAACCCTCTGGTAAATTCAGTATGATACACGCAGCGAAAAGCAAACAGAGGAAAGCAAATGTTGTGGTTTAAAAATATGATGGTCTACCGATTAACCCGAGAGATCCCTCTAGTTGCTGAAGAGATTGAAACGCAATTAGCGTCCAGCCAATTCACGCCTTGTGGAAGCCAAGATAAACTGGCTATGGGCTGGGTATCTCCCCTTGGTCCGCAGGGGAAGACCTTGGTGCATGCTAGCCAAGGCCAGCTTCTGCTTTGTGCCCGCAAAGAAGAGAAAATGCTACCGGCGACCGTGATCAAGCAGGCGCTTGAAGCCAAAGTGTTGAAGCTTGAAACAGAGCAACAGCGCCGTTTAAAGAAGACGGAAAAAGACTCTCTGAAAGATGAAGTCATCCATAGTCTGCTGCCGCGTGCCTTTAGCCGCTATAGTCAGACATGGATTTGGATCGATGTGCAACATCAGCGCGTAATCGTCGACAGCGGGAGTGCTAAAAAAGCCGAAGATGTGTTGGCATTGTTACGCAAAAGCCTCGGCTCTTTACCGGTCGTTCCGCTAACGCTTCAGACCCCCGTGGAAATTACGCTGACTGAATGGGTACGTTCTGGCACGCCAAGTGCTGGGTTTACACTGCTGGACGAGGCCGAATTGAAAGCGACCTTGGAAGAAGGCGGCGTGATTCGCTGTAAAAAACAAGAGTTAGTCTGTGACGAGATCGCCCACCATATTGAGTCGGGTAAACGTGTCACTAAACTGGGCATTGATTGGCAAGAGCGCGTACAGTGCTTACTCAATGACGATGCATCGATCAAACGAATCAAGTTTAGCGATACGCTTCGTGAGCAAAATGATGATATTAGCCGTGAAGAAGCCGATTTACGGTTTGATGCAGATTTTGTGCTGATGACCGGTGAGTTAGCGGCCTTTATCGATTCGCTTACCGAGAGTCTTGGTGGTGAGTCAGAACATTAACTGTGCCAAGATGGCTGCCTGAAAACGGCAGCCTGTTTTCCTTTACAGATAGCGGCAAAGGTAAGCCGTAGGCTCCGCAACCTGTAGATGAAATTCGCTGTGCGCCGGGACATTAAAGGCCGTGCCCGCTTCGAACCACTGCCACTCAGTTTCACCCGTTAACAATACTTTCAATGCCCCACTGATCACCGTCATCTCTTCCGCTTTTGCTGTGCCGAACGTGTATTCACCCGTCGCCATAACCCCCACACTGGCTTCGCCCGCGAGGCTATTTGCAAATCCAATCGATCTTACTTTACCTTCAAAATACTCGTTCGCTTTAAGCATACTATTTCCTTTTTAGAAATATGGGTGAGTGATGAATGACCTTCAGGGAGTGCGAGACATTAGGCCGTTAATGAGTCCCGGCTTAATGCCGTTAAAATATCTATCACGATTTTTTCCGGCGGTTGGTCGGCATCGATCGTGTGATGAGCCGCCTGCTGATACAGCGGAAGACGTTGTTGAAGCACGTCATAAAGCTCTTCTGTAATCGGCCGACCTGTCAGGGTTGGACGTTGCCCTATTTCGGGATCGGCAGTCAGCCGATTGACCAGTACGTGGTGATCAACACTTAACCAAATCACCGTTCCGGCCTCACGCATATGTCGACGATTATCCTCACGGAGAATAATCCCTCCACCCGTGGCGACGACGGTATTCTCTGACGTCACAGTAAGCAGTGCATGATGTTCTTGTTGGCGAAAAGTGTCCCAACCGTGCTGTGCGACATAGTCTGCGATACTTTGGGCGAGTTGTTGTTGTAGCTGTTGATCTGTATCGCAAAAATGATAGCTGAGTTGACGAGCGAGTAATTTGCCTACTGTCGTTTTTCCACAGCCTCGGGCACCGATTAGGTATACCGGAAATGACATAATCAGAACATCCTCTACCGCCGCCTGGCGGACGTCTCCATAGTAAGTGATCTGTAGGCATCATAACTGGATTACGGGTAGACGGCTATCCCGCTTAGGCTAAGAAAACATATTTATTTACGGCTAACCCCTTTCCTTTGCAGTAACTAACCCCATATCATCAGCTAAGTAGAGCGTTCCAGCCTATCGCAGGAGTGCCCAGGTATCTTGTTGCTTATAAGAAAAGAGAGGTTTCTGATGCAAACTGAAGAACAAAAACTCATCGATGACCTGTTTGGTCGCCTGCAACAGGCAGAAACGCAATCCAGCGCACGTGATAGCGGCGCGGAACAGCGGATTAAACAGCATTTACAGTCCCAACCCGATGCCCCTTATTACATGGCTCAAGCCATTATTATCCAAGAGGCTGCATTGAAGAAGCTGAATGATCGGGTGGCGCAACTTGAGCGTCAGGCCGCTGAGCAGCCTAAACAAAGTAGTGGTGGTTTCCTTTCCGGCCTATTTGGCGGTGGCAACAGCCGTCCACAAAACGCGCCACAACAAAATAGCGGCTGGGGTGGCAATGCACAAAATACCGCCCCACAACAAGGTTATAATAGTGCCCCGCAACAGCCTGCGGCGCGTGGTACTGGCTTCTTAGGCGGCGCCTTGCAAACCGCAGTAGGGGTTGCTGGAGGGGTAGTAATGGCGGATATGCTAACGAGCATGTTCCACCATTCTCAGCCTGAAGAGATCGTCAATATCATCAATGAGCCACCGCTCGAACAACCGAATTACGATTCAAATCTAGATACTTTCAATCAACAAGCAGATTCCAGTGATTTCAATAATGACTGGGAGTCACCACAGAACGACGATAACAGCAGTTTCTTTGGGGATAGCAGCTTTGGCGACGACGACGACAGCTTCCTATAAGCATCACATTAAGGCTTATCGCGCTCGGAACCACTTATCAAGTTCGTTAGCAAATAGCTGACGATCTTTTTGACTCAACGCTGCGGGCCCGCCAGAGGGTATCCCGCTGGAACGCAGCGTTTCCATAAAGTCACGCATCACTAAGCGTTGTTTAATTGTTTCACGAGAATAACGTTCGCCACGCGGATTAAGCGCCTCTCCCCCCTTCTCCAACACTTCTGCTGCCAGCGGAATATCACTCGTAATGACCAACTCACCCGGCCCCACACGCTTTACAATTTCGTTATCGGCTACATCGAATCCGGCTGCAACCCGCAGCGTACGGAGATAGTCTGACGAGGGAACGCGTAAAGACTGATTCGCGACGAACGTCACTACCGTCTGGGTTCTTTCCGCTGCGCGGTAGAGCACTTCCTTAATGACCACCGGGCAGGCATCGGCATCAACCCATATCATGTTTATTCTCCATCTATACTTATGGTGAAAGATAATTGTGTATAGTAATAACTTCTCATGGATTTGTCATAGATAAGGTTTAACAGCGATATGAAAAACGTAAAGATAGGCTTTTTAGGGTGTGGCAATATGGCCAGCGCAATGATTAGCGGCTTAATCAAAAGTCAGGCAATACCCGCTGAAAATATTCTCGTCTTTGACCGTAAACCTAAAACGAATAGCGATCTTCACGACCAATTTGGCGTGACCGCGATGGATAGCGCTAATCAACTCGCCGAAAAAGCGGACTACCTGGTTGCTGCCGTGAAACCCAATGCCTTGCTGGCAACACTTGATAAGCTCTCTGCTGATCTGCGTAAAGAAACAGTGATCGTATCGGTCGCGGCAGGTGTGACGTTAGAGGCTTTAGCTTCAGCGCTGCCAGAAGCGCAAAAAATTATCCGTGTCATGCCGAACACGCCTTGTCTGGTGGGAGAAGGCATGAGCTCTATCACCCCTAACAGTCATGTCACGGAACAAGAAACTGAGACGGTGGTAACACTGTTTAGCCAATTCGGTAAAGCCGAAGTCGTCAGCGAAAGTCTGATCCATGCAGTAGTTGGTGTCAGTGGTTCAGCCCCTGCGTATATTTATATCTTAATTGAAGCCATGGCGGATGCTGCAGTCTTAGCGGGCATGCCTCGTGCAAAAGCTTACCAATTTGCTGCACAAGCAGTGAAAGGTTCGGCAGAAATGGTGTTAGAGAGCGGTAAACATCCTGGCGAATTGAAAGATAATGTGTGCTCACCCGGCGGTACCACTATTGAAGCCGTGGCCATGCTGGAAGAAACCGGCTTTCGCTCGTCGATTATGCAAGCCATGCAAGCTTGTATCGCAAAGTCGGATGCCTTAAGCAAGAAATAGCGGAGGAACAGTAAGAGGTTCAGGGCCTTGAAGCACAGCTTAGGCAAGTATTGATAGAAAGAATCACCCAATACGGTATCCCCGATATTGGGTGATTAAATTTTTAAGATTTCTTCAGGCAGCTACTCATAAATGACTTGCGCTCTGTACCGGCTAATTTCTTATCTTTAGCAGTAGCATTACAAGTCTTCATTTTTTGCTGCTGGGCAGTTAAGCCAGACGCTTTATTGTCTTTCTTCAAACAATTACTCATAAAGCTCTTGCGGCTATCGCCTTTTAAGCTTTGTGAGCTCGCCTGCTGATTACATACCGTCATCTTTTGTTGCTGAGCGGTTTTTTCAGCTGCTGAAGCATAACCTGCGACTAAAGTCGTTGCTAAGGCAAGCGTCATTAACATCTGTTTCATTCTACTTCTCCTTATGAGTCAATAGTGTAATTCACAGATACTCTGTAGAATTATTTAACAGAATACACCGAATTTATGAGGGTTCGAAGAAACTATTTGGTAATTAACGTGATTGGCTATAGCCAAAATGAGGACCACCTGGGCCGCCACCGCCGCCACCATCTGGGCCTCCCCAAGGGGGTAAAATGCAGCCGCTTAAGCTTGCGGTGAGTGCCAGCACCGATACAATTTTAATTAATATTTTCATCTGCACATCCTTCTTTTTCTCAGAGATTGAATTCTATCTCGAGAACCAACCAGAAAAATCTGCAACTGAATGGGGTTAATACTTAATAACCGAGCTTTACTCAACCCCTACACTCGGTTGATTAAATGCTTGCACTCTTAACGGATCAACCGCAATACACCCGGGTGATAATGCCCTTATCATCGGCAAGAAAATTTATTCTCCGTAGGACAAAGTCCATGGTGACGGATGCATAAGCAGGTATCGCCCTGACAGGTTGTTCGAGTTGTAAATCATCAACTGCCGTCAGCGGCTTTCCGACATAATTCTGAAATTGAGAGGCACTACACATATCGTCATCCGGTAGATACTTCGGATGCGCGGCTTGGTCGGAATGGCTGCAAGCAGAGAGTAGCGAGCACAATAGTAGAGAGGGCAGTAGCGTGAAACGTTTCATAAAAGCCTCATAGAACACTCTATCAATCGGGAGCTCGCAGTCAGATCGCCTTAGCTCCCGAGTAGAGGATTAATTATGACGATCCTGTTCAAAGTGTTTTTTGAACTGCTCGTAAATCGACAACATATTACTGGCATCGCCTTGCAGGGGGCTTAACTTTCCTGCTCGTACTAATTCGACGACGAGTTGTAGGGCGGCTTGCTTAGGATGCTTGTCTGGATGAGCGATATTTTCATTATCCAAGGGACGTGGGGGTAATTCCGACATAATTAACCTTATTTTCTTAAACGTAATGGCAAGGATAGTGTAACTCAGTTGACGCTTTTCTGGCAGAATAGTGGCAGTGAAAATTAGATAATCTCATTAAATGACAATGGGCCTTCCCTAAACCCACACAGGAGTCAGGTATGCTAATAGGATTTGTATTACTGGTGAGCGCTTGTGGAAACGATGCTTGCGATGCCTTACCCGTAACAGAGACTATTTACCCCACTCTCGTAATGTGTCAACAAATGGAAGCGCGCGTTCACAAGGTAAGACCTAATGTTGTATTACTGTGTGGTGAAGTCCACCGAGACCATCCCGATTAATCATGGTTGATGATTCGTTACAACGCACGGATAACCCTAACGTGAGAGCTGTGGCTCGTCGCCCACGTCGACCCACGGGTCATTGGGTTTATTATTTACTTGAAGAGGGGCTATTATGGCCCTGCCCTGTTCACTGGGAGTGGGAAAACAGTTATGGCGGCTGGCTACCCTTCTATTGTTCACCAACATTAGACTATATCTCAGCGGACCCGAGTAAAGTTGTGAAGCGGCCCAAGACGTCGGCATCGACTACCGCGACGGTGGCACGATTGAGGGAGGTTAAGTTGCAGGGACGGGAAGAAGAGTGACGCCGAAGCGTCACTGATGGCACTATGCGTTGAGCGTATAGTCGAGAGTGATTTCAGCGTCGAACAGTTGTGATACTGGACAGCCCTCTTTGGCTTGATTGATGATTTTGTCGAACTCTTGTTCATCAATGCCCGGAAGCTCGACGTTGCTCTTTAGTGAAACTTTAGTAATTTTGAAGCCTTCGCCCGCTTTATCTAGCGAGACTGTCGCCGTGGTATCAATACTTTTCGGGGTATGCCCTGCATTACCAAGCATCAGGGACAGTGCCATGGAGAAACATGCAGCATGGGCACCGCCAAGTAATTCTTCAGGATTGGTACCTGTCTTACCTTCAAAGCGGGTGTTAAATCCGTAAGGCTGTTCGCTGAGTGCACCACTTTCAGTGCTGACTGTGCCTTTACCTTCTTTAATTGGACCTTCCCAATGCGCTGAACCACTTTTCAGAATCGTCATAACCACTCCTAGTGAAAGTATGTTTCATTCAGTATAGAAGTGATTAGCGAATCTTCAACCTCATCGAGGGGAGGTATTATTTTTAAAGTCGATCACCACGCGACCTGAAATCTTACCAGCGTGCATTTCGTCAAAAATTGTGTTGATCGCTTCAATCGGGTGTAGTGTCACTTTCGGCGTGACTTTGCCTTCTGCCGCAAACTGAAAGGCTTCCGCCAAATCGGTGCGCGTGCCCACTAAAGAGCCGACAATGTGTATTCCATCCAGGACTACACGTGGAATATCGAGCGCCATCGATTCTGGGGGTAAGCCAATCGCGACCACTTTCGCTCCAGCTCTAACGCTAAAGACCGCTGACTGAAATGCAGACTTCGCTACGGCGGTCACCAGTGCGGCATGAGCACCGCCGCATTTCTCTTGAATTATTGCGGCCGCATCGTGATCGCGTGAATTAATCACAACCTCCGCCCCCATCGAGGAGGCCAAAGCCAATTGTTGCTCGTTAATATCCACCGCAATAACTTTGGCATTAAACACGTTTTTAGCATACTGCAAAGCAAGGTTGCCCAGTCCCCCTAGGCCGAAAATTGCTATCCACTCACCTGGACGAATATCGCTGACCTTAAGCCCTTTATAGGTTGTAACCCCGGCACAGGAAATGCTGCTGGCCGCCGCGGAGTCCAGCCCTTCCGGCACTTTGACCGCATAATCGGCGTGGACAATACATTGCTCAGCCATTCCACCGTCAACGCTATATCCGGCATTTTTCACCGAACGACACAGCGTTTCCCTCCCTGAATTACAGTATTCACAATGTCCACAGCCTTGATAGAACCAAGCCACACTAGCGCGATCGCCGAGCTTTAATGCGGTTACGCCAGGCCCCAGTTGGCTAACAATACCAATCCCTTCATGACCCAGTACGACTCCTGTTTTATCGCCAAAGTCGCCGTTTTTGACGTGTAAATCGGTATGGCACACACCACAGCATTCCATAGTGAGTAATGCTTCACCATGCTCTAAGGGCCTTAGATGTTTGTCTTCAATACTGACTCGATGATCGTGAGTGACTATAGCGGCTTTCATCTCGTACCTCTCAGTAAAAGTGATTAACAATCCACCGCCACTCTACGCCTTTGCCCTTTATGTAAATTGATTCAGATCAAATATTAGCCGAAGAATAGTTAAGTTTTTATGGCTTATTTGATGAGTGGCACAACTTATAACGCTTCAAGCGCCTGCCTTAAATCGGCAATCAAATCGTCAGCAAACTCTATCCCTATCGAGATACGGATGGTGGTATCAAAGATGGAAAATTTTTCACGAACAGCTTTGGCTACCCCTGAGTGAGTCGTTGACGCAGGATGGCTGATAAGTGACTCCGTTCCGCCTAAACTTACTGCTAATTTGAATATTTTCAGTGCATTAAGGAAACGAAAAGCTTCAGCTTCATCCTGCCCTACCTCAAACGAAAAGGTAGACCCTCCGCCGGTACACTGTTTATCGTAAAGCGCGCTTAATTGGCTTCCTAGTGTGAAAAGAGGTGGATAGGTAACGGCTGATATTTTCGCATGCTGCTGAAGATAACGAGCGACATGCTGCGCATTATCTGCCGCTTTCTCCATACGTAACTGTAGTGTTTCTAAAGAACGCCCTAACATCCAACTGGTGTGGGGATCTAACTGTGTCCCAATGGCGCTACGCATCTGTTTAATCTTTGTAATCAGCATGTGACTCCCCAGTGCGGCCCCTGCCACGAGATCAGAGTGGCCACCGACATATTTAGTCAATGAATAGACGGTTATATCGGCCCCCAACGCCAAAGGTTTCTGGAAAATAGGCCCTAATAATGTGTTGTCACAGATAATATAGGGCCTAGTTCCCTGTTGCTGCTCCAGCTCATCGGCTAATTGAGCAAGTAAGCTGATATCTGTCATAGCATTAGTGGGATTGGCGGGCGTTTCGGCAAAAATTGCGGTAATTGGGCCCCGCTGCGTGGCTTGATTAGCATCCTGTCGTAATACGGAAAGATCACTTGTGTCTTGGAGGGGAAAAGGTTGAATACCAAAACGGGATAGCGTCTTATTAAATAACGTTTCAGTCCCTCCGTATAAGGGTTGAGACGTTAAAATAGTCTCCCCTGATTGACACAGCGCCATCAAGACTGTGGTGATGGCTGACATCCCTGAAGAGAACAGCACTCCTCGCTCAGCCCCTTCATATAACGCTAGACGGTCTTCGACAATCTCACTATTGGGATGATTGAAGCGTGAATAGACCAGACCTTCTCTTTGCCCCTCCGGTGCAGGTGTACGACCACTGGTGACGTTAAAAAATGCTTTTCCTTCTTCTGCAGTACGAAAGATAAAGGTCGAGGATAAAAATATCGGCGGTTTGACTGCTCCCTCCGACAACATGGGGTCGTAGCCATAACTGGTCATTAGCGTCTGAGGGTGGAGCACATGCTCGCCCTGTGCGGTACGGAGGGTTTTACGATCGCCCATGATATCTCCTTGAGGTTCTGAAACTGTGCAGGCCATTAAACAGAAGAGGGAGTGTAGCGAAAGTTTAGAGTTTTGCTTAATCACCTTTATTAAGAAGATTATGCTAAAAAAAGATATTAACCTAGATAATGGCTTGGTAAGAAGAATGGTTTATCCATAAAAAAGGGGCTGGCCACTGGCCAACCCCTTGTTCATTATTAACTTTTCGATGTCGCGTTAGCGAGACCTTAGTTAAGACGCTCTTTGATACGAGCTGACTTACCAGTACGCTCACGCAGGTAGTACAGTTTAGCTTGACGTACAGCACCACGACGTTTGACAGTAATGCTGTCAATAACAGGTGAGTGAGTTTGGAAAACACGCTCAACACCTTCGCCGTTTGAAATCTTACGAACAGTGAATGCAGAGTGCAGACCGCGGTTACGGATAGCGATAACCACGCCCTCGAATGCCTGCAGACGTTTTTTAGAACCTTCAACGACCCATACTTTCACTTCCACGTTGTCACCTGGACGGAAGGAAGGTACGTCCTGTTTCATCTGCTCTTGTTCAATTTGTTTAATAATGTTGCTCATAATTGTATCTCTTATCCTGGGTAAACTGATATTAAGGGAAGTCAGACTTCCTCATCATCATGTTGTTGTTGATATTCCTTGCGGAACGTATTCAACAATTTTACTTGCTCTTCAGTCAGAGCCAGGTTTTCCAGAAGTTCAGGTCTTCTTAACCAAGTACGTCCTAGCGACTGTTTCATGCGCCAGCGTTTTATCTCAGCGTGATTTCCCGACAGCAAAACTGCTGGGACCTCTTCACCTTCTAACACCTCAGGCCGGGTATAATGTGGGCAGTCGAGTAGACCTTCAGAGAAAGAATCCTCATCTGCTGACGCTTGTTTGCCCAAGACTCCGGGAATAAACCGAGAAACTGAGTCAATCATCGTCATAGCGGGGAGCTCCCCACCACTTAACACGTAATCGCCAATTGACCATTCTTCATCAACTTCAGCATTGATTACACGCTCATCAATCCCTTCATAACGGCCACAGACAAAAATTAATTTGTGCTGTGTCGCTAATTCGCAAACCCCTTGTTGATCGAGTTTGCGACCTTGAGGCGAGAGATAAATCACTTTCGCGTTATCACCCGCTGCGGCACGTGCTGCATGAATGGCATCCCGTAAAGGTTGAACCATCATTAACATTCCAGGCCCCCCACCATAAGGACGGTCGTCCACGGTGCGATGCTTGTCATGCGTGAAATCACGAGGACTCCAGCATTGAATGTTTAGCAGGCCATTTTTGACCGCTCGGCCAGTTACCCCGTACTCGGTAATCGCTCGAAACATTTCAGGAAACAGGGTGATAACACCAATCCACATATTTCGTCGCTCAGTTACCGTGATATCCGGAGATCAAAAACCAGGATCCCAATCCACTTCAATGGTAGAAGTGTCGAGATCGACTTTTCTGATAACCTGTTCATCAAGAAACGGAATTAACCGCTCCTTCGCACCAAAAGCATCTTTCAGGTTTGCCTTAACGACTAAAACGTCGTTCGATCCGGTTTCCATCAAATCAATGACTTTCCCCATCTCGTAGCCTTGGAGGTTAACCACCTTGCAACCCATTAGGTCTTTCCAGTAGTAATCACCATTATCCAACGCAGGCAAGTCAGCAGCGTTAACCGATATCTCGGCATTCGTCAATTGGGCTGCTGCATCACGATCATCAATACCTTTGACCTTGATGATCAGATCCTGATTGTGATGACGCCAACTCTCCAGTTCGATCAACTGCCATTTACCGGCGTGTTGAATAAACCAAGGTTGATAGTCAAAAATACTTTCAGCATTTTCGGTGGAGGAAAACACTTTGAGCCAACCGCGAATCCCGTAGGGCGCACCCAACTTCCCCAAAATAAGTGGGTTAGCAGGAGGCTGTGCGGAGTTAGTTTTGGTCATGCTCACCACCGTGACAGATTAAGCTGCTTTTTTTGCTTCTTTGACTAGTGCATTCACACGATCAGACAGAGTTGCACCCTGACCAACCCAGTGTTCAATGCGATCTAAATCAAGACGCAGACCTTCAGCCTGGCCAGAAGCAACCGGGTTGAAGAAACCAACACGCTCGATAAAACGACCGTTACGTGCATTGCGGCTATCAGTGACAACCACTTGGTAGAACGGACGCTTTTTTGCGCCGTGACGTGCTAAACGAATTGTTACCATAACATCCTCTTGAGTTAATAAAACAACTGGGCCCCATCGAGGAACGGGGCCCAGGTGCAATATAAAAGCCCGAAAATTTTACTTATTTTGGCGTAAAAAGCAACCGATAATGTAAAATCGCTCGAGTCTTTTCGTTTTGGGCTTAGCGCCCAGGGAATCCAGGTGGCATCATACCTTTCATGCCACGCATCATCTTGGCCATACCACCCTTCTTCATTTTCTTCATCATGCGCTGCATATCGTCGAATTGCTTAAGCAGACGATTCACATCCTGAACTTGTAACCCACAGCCCGTCGCAATACGGCGTTTACGTGATCCCTTGATAATCTCAGGCTTAGCACGTTCTTGGCGCGTCATGGAGTTGATGATGGCTTCCATACGGACCAACACCTTATCGTCCATTTGCGATTTCATGTTATCTGGCAGCTGGCCCATGCCTGGCAATTTGCCCATCAGGCTAGTCAGTCCACCCATGTTACGCATCTGCTTTAATTGCTGCAGGAAGTCATCTAAATCGAAACCATCGCCGCTCTTAAGCTTCTTCGCCAGTTTTTCGGCTTCTTTATGGTCAACTTTGCTTTCAATATCTTCGATAAGAGAAAGCATGTCGCCCATGCCTAAAATTCGCGAGGCAATACGATCTGGATAGAACGGGTCTAGGGCTTCGGTCTTTTCACCGACACCCATAAATTTAATCGGTTTACCCGTGATATGACGAATTGACAGTGCCGCACCCCCGCGCGCATCACCATCAACTTTGGTTAATACGACGCCGGTTAGCGGCAGTGCTTCGTTAAACGCTTTTGCCGTGTTCGCCGCATCTTGTCCGGTCATGGCATCGACGACAAACAGTGTTTCGACTGGGTTAAGCGCTGCGTGGACATCTTTAATTTCGTCCATCATCGCTTCGTCGACGTGCAAACGCCCTGCGGTATCGACGATTAGCACATCAAAGAATTTTAACTTCGCTTCTTTCAGTGCTTGGTTAACGATATCAACAGGCTTCTGACTGACATCAGAAGGGAAGAAATCGATATTCACTTGCTCGGCTAACGTTTCAAGCTGGCGAATCGCCGCTGGACGGTATACGTCGGCGGAGACCACTAATACTTTTTTCTTCTGCTTTTCGCGCAGGAATTTACCAAGCTTACCGACGCTGGTGGTTTTACCCGCACCTTGCAAGCCAGCCATTAAGATGACCGCTGGAGGCTGTGCCGCGAGGTTCAAGGCATTATTTTCAGCGCCCATCGCCGCGACTAGTTCATCACGCACAATTTTGATGAACTCTTGACCCGGCGTGAGGCTTTTATTCACGTCATGGCCGACGGCACTTTCTTTTACCCGGGCGATAAAATCACGTACAACCGGGAGCGCCACATCGGCTTCTAGTAAAGCCATGCGGACTTCACGCAACGTTTCTTTAATATTTTCTTCGGTCAGCCTGCCGCGACCGCTGATATTGCGCAGTGTTTGCGACAATCGATCTGTTAAGTTATCAAACATTATCCACTACTCAGATGTAGGCTGGCGAAGCCGCCTGTGAGACATATTGTGCCTATCATAGCATGAAGTTACAGAGATCTCTGCAATTGTACTGAGATCGTTTGGCGCAGGCAGCAGGTAACGTTATACTGGATGTTTACTGGCAATATTTAAACGAATCCATCATCTATGTCTTTGTTTGCGATAGTGGCGTTATTCGCCTATTCCCTAAGTCTTGCGCTAATCATACCTAGCCTGCTGACTCGCAGTAATGGCTGGCGGATGATGGCGATGCTTTCTGCGATTGTGGCGCTTATTTGCCACGGTGTCGCCATTGAGCAACGGATCTTCACTCTCGAAAGCAGCCAAAACTTTAGCCTGCTCAATATCGGCTCGGTAATCAGCCTCATCATCTGCGCGGTCATGACCATCGTCGCCTCGCGTAATCGGGGCTGGCTTTTACTGCCCTTTGTCTACACCTTTGCCCTGATCAATCTTGCGTTTGCAACCTTTGTACCGAATGCGTTTCTCACCCATTTGGAAGCGACTCCAGGTATGTTAGTGCACATTGGGTTAGCGCTTTTTGCCTATGCAACGCTGATCATTGCGGCACTCTATGCCCTGCAACTGGTCTGGATTGATTATCAGCTTAAGAATAAGAAGCTCTCTTTTAATCATGAAATGCCACCACTGATGGTGTTAGAACGTAAAATGTTCCATATCACCCTAGTGGGATTCGTCTTACTGACCTTAGTCTTGGCCAGTGGTATTTTTTACTTACAGAATTTTTTTAGCGCTGAGAACATGGATAAGGCTATCCTTTCTTTCTTAGCCTGGTTTGTTTATCTCATTTTACTTTGGGGACACTACCAAAAAGGTTGGCGAGGACGTCGTATCGTCTGGTTCAATTGTAGTGGCGCCTTTCTGCTCACGATGGCTTACTTCGGTAGCCGCATACTCCAGCAATTACTCACTCATTAAGGATTGTTTCAGTGGACTCTGTCTCGACCACGTCGTTGATTATTATTTTAGTTGTTATGGTTTTAGTTTCTGCTTGGTTCGCCGGTTCTGAAACCGGCATGATGACGCTTAACCGCTATAAGTTACGGCATCATGCAAAGCAAGGAAACCGTGCAGCAAAACGTGTTGAGAAACTGCTGAAGCGCCCTGACCTACTGATAAGCCTAGTGCTTATCGGTAATAATCTAGTCAATATTTTAGCCTCCTCACTGGCGACAATCGTCGGGATGCGCCTGTACGGTAACGCGGGTGTCGCCATTGCCACCGGGGTATTGACCTTCGTCGTCTTAATTTTTGCTGAGGTTTTACCTAAGACCATCGCCGCACTCTATCCGGAAAAGGTCGCCTACCCAAGTAGCCTTTTACTCGGCCCGATTCAAACAGTCATGTTACCCATCGTTTGGTTATTAAATACTATCACCCGTTTTTTAATGCGCTTGGTCGGGATTAAAACCGAGACATCGATGAGCTCGGCATTGAGCAAAGAAGAGCTAAGAACCATTGTGTATGAGTCGCGTAATCTGATGTCGCGCCGTAATCAAGATATGTTGCTTTCCGTGCTAGACCTAGAGAAGGTCACCGTAGACGATATTATGATCCCGCGTAACGAAATCGTTGGGATAAACGTCAACGACGATTGGAAAACATTAAGCCGTCAGCTGACGCATTCGCCTCATGGTCGTTTAGTACTCTATCGCGATACCCTTGAGGATTGCGTCGGCATGCTACGTGTACGTGAAGCTTGGCGTACCATGAACGATAAGCGTGAGTTCACTAAAGAGAATTTATTGCGGGCGGCAGATGAAATCTATTTTATTCCAGAAGGAACTGCCCTTAATCAACAGCTCGTCAAGTTCCAACGGAATAAGAAAAAAACGGGTCTGGTCATCGATGAGTACGGCGATATTAAGGGATTAGTGACTATCGAAGATATATTAGAAGAGATTGTAGGGGATTTTACCACCTCAATGTCTCCTTCTTTAGCCGAAGAAGTGATGCCACAAAACGATGGATCAGTGCTAATTGATGGCAGTGCTAATGTTCGTGAAATTAATAAAGCCTTTAACTGGGACCTACCAGAAGATGGTGCGCGCACAATTAACGGTATGCTGCTTGAGTTCCTTGAAGAAATTCCAGAGACAAACACTAAAGTGAAACTGGGCACCTTTGCTATCGATATTCTTGATGTGCAAGATAATATGGTCAAGCAGGTTCGAGTCGTCCCTAATAAGCCTCTTAAACAGAGTTAATCTCCCTTCTCATAACGCGACGCCCCGTCGCGTTTTTTATTTATCGAGCAATCCCCAGCTGTTTTCAAGACAAAACGACTTTCTGTGCCATGCTTAATTAACTTACTGAAAATCAGATTTCACTTAGTTCGTTCGCGCGTCACAAGGAGACACTCTTGAAGAATAGTCAATACCATTCCCCTGTTCGTCAACAAGGCACTGTTGGTCTTGGTGATTACGCCGCGATTGGCGAAGGCCGTTCAGTCGCATTGATTGCACCCGATGGCGGTATCGACTGGTGGTGCGTTCCGCATATGGACTCCCCTGCCCTATTCGATCGCATACTGGATAACGATATTGGTGGCTACTTTAGTCTGACCCCTATGGAAGAATATAGCGTTCAGCGACGTTATCGCGAAGACAGTAATATCTTAGAAACTGAGTTTATTACCGCCTCCGGCCGGGCGTTACTTACCGAATCAATCAATAGTAATTTAGCTGGCCCTCTCCCTTGGAATGAATTAGCCAGAAGAATCGAAGGTAAAGAGGGCAATATCACTTTTCAACTCACCATTCGGTTTGGCACACAAGTGGAGACTCGCTCACCTTGGCTCGACACTACCGCACAAGGCAATATTTTCCATATCGGTGACTTGATGGTGATGCTACGCTGCAGCGATGATGTTGAGATCAAGACCTGTGAAAACAATCAGGTCATCGCACAGTTAACCAGCCAACCCTCTTCCTCATCGCTCTGCGCCCTATTAGTCTCTCACGCTGAACCCTTAGCCGTTCCGACAATCGACGCAATTGATAAGCGTATCGAAACCAGTCATCTTGCGTGGCAAAACTGGGTAGAAAACTTGAGTTATCAAGGGAGCTACCCACAGCATGTCACCCGCTCCGCGCTCGCATTGAAGTTTCTCTGGTTTTCTCCGACAGGTGCGCTTGCCGCCGCCGCCACGACATCACTCCCTGAAGGTATCGGCGGTGAGAAGAATTATGATTATCGTTATGCTTGGATCCGCGATGCTTGCTTAATCATTAAATCTTTCGTTTATTTAGGTGCGCTGGAAGATTGCCAAGCCGCCTACTCTTGGCTGTCGAAAACCATTATGCGTCACGGTGAGGAACTGCTTACCTGTTACACCTTGGAGGGAGGAGAGGTTCCCGCTGAAACCTACCTAGCGCTACAGGGTTACCAAGACTCGCAGCCTGTACGGAAAGGAAATAATGCTCGCGACCAGCGTCAACTCAGTATGTATGGGGATATGTTAGCGGTCGGACAGTTATTCGTACAATCTGGCCATATTCTTGATTTAGAGACTTCACGACTGTTATGCCGTTTGGCCAACCAATGTGCCGACCGCTGGCGATTAAAGGATTCTGGTATGTGGGAGCTACCGGACCTGCAGCACTACACCCATTCTAAGATGGCATGCTGGCTCGCTTTAGATGCTGCAGTGGAATTAGCCGACGCGGGGCACCTTGAGCCCACATGGCGCGATCGCTGGGCAGCAGAGCGCGACAGTATCGCGCAATGGGTGGAACAGCACTGCTGGTCGGAAACCCGTCAGGCTTACCGATTCTATTCTGATGATAATGATGAATTGGATGCAGCCTTAACCCTGGTCTATCGATACGGTCAGCGCATTAACAAATCGCGCATGCTTGCAACCTACCGCGCCATGATTGACGAGCTGGGTCATGGTGGACCGCATCTTTACCGTTACAGCCATGTCGAGAAAGAGGAGAGTACTTTTGTCGCCTGCTCATTTTGGATGGTCGAGGCGCTCGCTGCGCTAGATGAAAACGCTCTGGCCGAGCAAAATATGCAAACGATTCTTGAGACTCTGTGTGACAGAGGCAATGTCGAGACCTTCAATGAGATGTTTGATATTCGTACTGGAGAATGGCGAGGAAATCTTCCGCAGGGATTAAGTCATTTAGCATTGATTTGTGCGGCACAAGCACTAGGAAATCAGCCGCTGTCTGGCTGTTAGAAAGGGTGCTACCCGCCGAGGCGGGTAGCAGATATCTTTAGACTGCTTTCCACTCTTGTTCGACTTCTTGTAGCGTTTTAGACAAGATAACTTTGTTATCGTCAACGCTTGTCACCCATGCTAGCGGGATCAAGTGGTGGCTGCCGTCTGCATTGGGTGCTTTTTTAACCAGCTTGATTTGGTCTTCACTTTCAAAATGGTCGACAACGCCCACAAAGTCGCCATTCTTATCAACTACTTCTGCATGATCTAGGATTTGAGCTTTAGTTACCATTTGAGAGTCCTCGTTATTAAAGGGATTATTTCGAACACTCAAAAAAGTATAGTACAGGATTTACTGATCAAAATAAAAAAAATTAAAAAAATAGTAGCTACAAAGACTAGAGTTTTAATAATTTTGTGCTAAAGAAATAGGGTTTTATTGGAGAAGCTTATTTGTTAGAAATAACGGCAGTAATTTAAAAGCGCTAACCTCCAGCGTAGGGGAGTACTGTTTAATGTTATCTAGCCATCATAGGCCCGATTTTTTCATTAGTGAAATAACGCATTTCTTCATCACAAGTTGGCTCAACCCCCGCACAATATAATTTCAAATTAAATCTTTTTGATATGTTATAGGAGAAGCCCTGGAGATTATACATTAACCACTCAACACGCTCATTTTCTGAGCAATATAAACCAACACTAATATCAGAGTAATTAAAAACCATATCAATATCGAATAAATCCTGATATTTAACTATCCTTAATGCTAGATTACTTATTGTTGATGTATCGCTAACTCTCAAATCAGTTAATCGCTTTATAAATATGCACCCACCTTCAAGTTTAGTTATGAATTCCACTACTTCCTTATCTGTTTTCTCATGATAAACGTCAACAGGGAAGCCCATTGTTGTAAACTCACTATGGCTCTTTGTTTTAGATAAAATGAACTCTAACATTGGAAAAAGATCGGTTTTATCTACACCTTCAAATAATAATTCATACATTTCATTCATACTTCATTCCTTAATCTATAAAACCCTTGAAAGTGCCATCCATATTCAACCTGCCCCCACGCCCATCAGGTAGTCTTTTCTCTATAAATAAAACCCCTTTCTGCGTTTTAATTCTCTTAAAATATCCCGGCGCACGGATAATATCTCTTAGATGCGTCATTCCCTGAGCATCCCAAAGTTGAATAGTTCATGCATTTTACCCCAGGTCTCAGGATACCGTCCTGAATGCTTCGATTAAGCATGCCCGACGGTGGTAGTATTTTTATAGGGTAATTTAGCTGATTTAATCATAATCCTTATTTTACTAAAAGATAACTTCCATACCTTATATCCTGACCTAATCCCTTTATGCGTTACGTCAATCCCCACGGCATAAGTCATCGCATTTGCCCAGCGTTGCGGGCTTAATAACGGATTGCACTCGTTATCCGGCAGATAAGAGATTAAATAATCTATGGCCTCGCCAGCTGCCCAGCCGCCGACTAAATAAGCCATCGGCTTGGACTGTACCGCTATCAACGGGAACTGCCCTTCGGGGTCGATATAGCTTAAGGGATTATTGAGAGCGTAGACGTAACTATTTAATCCGCCGCTAAGCCCTAAGGGATCGGGTTGTAGGTATCGTCCGGTGACTGGGTCGTAATAGCGCGAACCGTTATAATAGAGCCCGGTTTCGGCATACTGGCCTAGCCATAATTAGTATATAAAGGATAAAAGATTAATATCATCAATCCTCTGTGAAAAAATACGCGTCAAAGCTACATTCTAGATTCAAATCACTCATCCGTTTCATTTGCGATGGCCATAACACTGGCCCACCGTACCCTCTTTTCGCTCTCCAAGTGCAATAAATACACATAGTTAAGTCTGGATTTTCTTGTAACTCTTTTAACTCTTTACTTCTTGGCTCAATTTTATCCAAGAGCCAATCTATGTGATCGCGTATATCCCTAGATTCCATAAAATCATTTGAAGATAATTCCCATATAGAACACTTAACCTTCCGAATCATACCTCTAACATTAGTAAATTCATCGCCAAAAACCAAGCATAAAGTTGGTTTTTGATCCAGTAATTTAGTTATTTCATCTGGATGAATATCTGCGGGGTAAATTAAAAGAATTGCGTAACATTCGTAACAACTACTATAATTTTTATTCACCGGTGTTCTATAGGTTTCTGTATATTTCATTATAAGAAATCCTCGATACTCCCCATATTAAAACCATTATCATCAATATACTCTCCATTATCTTTTATTTCCCCAAGGCTCTCGGGAGTCAAGCCTTTCTCTTCTTTAAATAATAACAGCGCTTTTACCCAATCTTCCATTTCCATTTATCTCTACCTCAATAATCTAGATTTTAAATTAAATACAACTAAAAAATATTTTAATAAATTTGAATTTAAATTTAAAAAATCAATCACGTAGAAATGCAAAAGTTTAATCTTCAAAGAATAATAAGTCTAAGCCAAACTCCATGTTTAAATCACTCATTCTTTTCATTTGCTCTGGCCATAAAACTGGGCCACCATGACCTACCAGCGAGTGCCAAACACAACTTATAGCCATTATCGCTTCATTTCCACACTGTAGTTTTTCTATGACATTACATGAGGGTTCAATTTTATTTAGTAACCAGTCTAAATGATCGCGCAGATCCTTAGAAAAAACGATATTCTCTGTTGAAAGGAACCAACCAGATTTTTCTATTTCTCTTGTTCTACCTTGGCTGTTAGTGATTTTTTCACCGAGAACATTTTGTCGGGTCGGAGTAATACCCAATATTTCGCTAATAACTTCTGGATGAAGTAGTCTGGGATAGATTACAAGCGTCGCATAACACTCCTTACAACTAGGATAATCGCTTGAAATTTCAGTTCTCCGCCCTTTTAAACTGCTCAATGTAAGTAGTCCTCAATGTTATCAATAATATTTCCCTGGATCCCAATATAATCACCATTGTCCAGTATACGACCATGGTCATCATTTCTGAGATTATTCCTTCTTTTAAGCGATTCTAAAGCTCTTCCCCACTCTCTTCTATTTATATTTCTTCCGAAATATTTGTTTAGCTCATTAGCCGTACGTTGTTCAATCGTTCTTCCTCCTGTTTGTAAAACTACAGGTTTCCTACCTTTTGCTCCAACACTCTTTGGAACGGGTATAAGTAATTCATCCCACTTAGTCCATCCATATTTTGATGGTCTTTTCCCCCACCCCTTCCATACTTTATAGCCTGACCAAATCCCTTTTGCCGTAGCGCCGGCTGAGATGGCATAATTAATTCCCCGCGCCCAGTTTCTTGGGCTTAACCACGGATCACAATCGTTATCGGGAAGATAAGAGATCAAATGATCTACAGCCATCCCTATAGCCAAGCTGCCGATTGTTCGAGCTATCGGCCCAGCCAATGCTAGGATCGGGAACTGCCCCTCAGGGTCGATATAACTTAAGGGGTTATTAAGGGCATAGGTATAGCTGTTTAGGCCGCCGCTAAGCCCTAAGGGATCGGGTTGTAGGTATCGTCCGGTGAGTGGGTCATAATAGCGCGAACCATTATAGTAAAGCCCGGTTTCGGCATCGGCATATTGCCCAGCGTAGCGCAAATTCACCGTTATCTTACTCTCAGCGCTAGGGATGACAGCGGCAAAGGGATCGCGGGTTCCCTGCCATACTCTATTCCCCTGATCATCGAGGGCGATCAGTGGCGTACCGGTGTTATCGGTGTGTAGCCAAGCAATCTTCGCGGTGTTAAGGGTGGCCTTCGGCCCAAGATCGGCCTGCCATAGCGGTTTGCTGCCGTAAACCGTATCCGGCTCCCAGCCCCATGCCTGTTGCATCTGGCCATGGCCGTCAAGTTGGGCTAAAAGCCCCTCTGGACTGTAGACAAACCATTGTTGAGCACCACCGACCCACTTACCGATCCGCCGACCAAACGCATCATAGTGATATTCAGCAAGAACTTGGTGATTACGGCTGACGGTGACTAATTGATTGGCCGCATTGTATTGATAGGTCGTTGTGGCTTGGGGGCGAGTTTCTTCTAACAGTTCCCCCGTTACGCCCCAACGATAGGTGACTTCGGTGGGACCGCTGCCCCGTTTGACTAGCTGCTGTTTATCGTTATAGCGCCACGCGCCTGACTCGTCGCTGAGGACGGTACGATTTCCCTGTGCATCGTAGTCATAGCGCTGCACCGCACCCCGCGCATGGCGCATCGAGGTCAGCCTGTCCTCGGCATCGTATTGGTAGCGGGTTGCCTGGTCATTACGAATTTGCTGGGTAATATTCCCGGCATCGTCGTACCGATACTGCTGGCGCTCGACGACCTGATTATTAACGCTTAGCGTAATTATCTGCGGTCGCATCAGCGCATCGAAGCTTAGCGCCTGTTCGCTGCCCGGCCGCTGGATTGCGGTCGGCTGGTACCACTGCCATACCTTGCGGCGTTCGTGCTGGCCATTAGGTAAAATCACCTCGGCCAATCGGTCGTTTTGCCAGCGAAACGCCAGTACGCTGTTATCCGGATAGGTTAACGACTGGCGCCGCCCATCTGCTGTATATCGGTACTGTAATTGGGTGCGCACTGCATGGTGTTCATTACCATAATGCAGGGTTTCAGTGAGGAGTTGTCCGCGTGCATCGTAGGTAAAAACGTAGTGGCTTTCGGTCTTACCGCGTTGTTTAACCTCTATCAAGTTACCCGCTGCATCGTAGCCATAATCAATCGTCTGTTCTGGCTTAACCTGATGCGGCGCAAAATAGTGCGCGGCAATTAATTGTCCCGCAGCGTCGTAACGATAGGTGATTCGATTACCCAGCTTATCTTGTTGCGCAGTGAGCTGTCCGGCGAGGTCGTACTGATACTGATAATGGTTCCCTGAAGGTCGGCTTTCTGTTAGCAGATCACCGAAAGCATCATGCTCGAAGGTAAACTGCTGCCCCGCTGGCGTCGTAACGTTAGCCAGCTCGCCGTGAGGCTGATAACGATAACGGGTCTCAGCACCCAGATGGTCGATATAGCGGGTCAGCGCCCCAAGGGCGTTGTATTCGTGTATCGCTTTACGCCCTGCGGTATCCTCAATAATCCCCGGTAAGTCTTGCGCGGTATAATGAATACGCTGCACCAAGCGGGGCAATAGGGTGATGCTTGAAGGTAGCCCGCTTGCGGTATAGTGGTACTGCTCTTGATTGACCGGGCTGGTGTAGCGGATTAAACGTCCTTGATCAGGGCTGCCTGCACCATATTCAAAGGTATGGGTATCACCGCTCGGTTCGGTGAGTCGACTCAGTTGCCCGTTAAGAGTGAAGTCTTGAGTCGTTTCGTTACCTTGCGGCGAGACGCTCTTAACCAGTCTCTCGAGCGCATCGAACTCGTAACGCCATGCCTGATTCTTTTCGTCGGTCAGCTGCAGACGGTAACCTTGCGGTGAGCGCTGCCAAAGGTAGGTCGATTGATGCCCTAAGGGATCGACGATAGCGGTGACTCGACTGAGCGCGTCATAGTGATAGCGGGTATGTTGTTGTAACGGATCGGTGGCCTGTAGCAGCTGCCCACCAGCACTGTAACGATAGAGCCAACGCTGGCCCAGTGGATCGATCATGGCGGTGACCCGCCCCTCGACGTTGTAGTCGAACTGGTATTGACGCTTACCTTGTTGGGTTAGGGTAAGTGGATTGCCTTGGCGATCATAGGTGATGACCGATTGGCGAAGCGAGTCTCCCTCCCCCTCCAGGATCCCGATTGGCTGACCGTAGGCGTCGTAACGCCAGGCGAGGCGATAGCGCTCTGGCGTGCCCGCCGCGAGGGTCATCGTGAGCAGATTACCCTGGTCATCGTAACTAAACTCGGTCGCAATCCCTGCGTTGTCTCGATAGCGATTCAGGCGACCATGACTCGGGTCATAAGTAAATGAAGCGGTTTTACCTTCTGGCGAGATAATCTGCTGAATACGTTGAGCGCTATCGTAACGCAGCCGTGTGATCTCTCCGCCTTCATCGGTGATCTCTTGCGTAAAATTATCCAGGCGAGCCAAACGGGTGATGACCTGACCGTTAAGCGTTACTTCAGTTAAGCGCCCTTGGCGGTCGAAATCCTGGCGTTCAACGGCACCGTCCGGTCCCATTTTCTCGACTCGCCAGCCGCCGTTAGCCTGTAACGCATGGCGCTGCCAAGTGGTGATCGCACCGGATTTATCGATAACTTTGCTGATGTGTGCGCGCGAGGATAATATCCGCTTACTTGGCGATAAGGATTCAATCTTTCCGGTGGTTTCCTGACCGCTGAGCATCGCCGTTCTTGGCGCAATAGCCCTATTGTCATAGTGCAGCGTCATCACACCGCCATCGGGATCGATACGCTTGCTGAGCTGGCCGTTGTCGTCGTATTGGTAACGCCAAAGGTGCCCTTCGACATCCGTAACACTGCGCAGTTGGTTGCCCTGCCACTGATAGCCGACGGTGCGACCCGTCAGATCACTGACCGCGACTAACTGTTCTTGCTCATCGTACTGAAAGCGATAAATAACCTGACCATGATTATCTTGAACGGCTATCCGCCGGCCGCTATCATCGAATTGGAACGTAGCCAAGGTCAGGTGTTTATTACCATACTGAGTGATACGACCAGCGGTATCGTAGTCAATCCAGTTGCCTTGGCGATCTTGCCATTGCCAACCTTTCTCACTGCGACGCAGGGTCGAGCTTCCTGCACCGTACTGCTTAGCTTGCGGATCTAAGCGATAGACGGTGCCTGCACGGATGATCTGTAGCGGTTGTTGGTCATGACCACGCCCCTGAATGCGTAGTGCTGCCCAACTTGGATTGATGATCCATTGGCTGTTTACCCAAGCCCGCGTCAGTACCAGCTCTCCGCCCAAGATTTTAACGCTTAGGTCGACCGTAGCTTCTTGGTACTCGGTGTTGGGTAGGGTGACTTGCGCCGCTACCCGTGAAGCGAACCCTTGTAAGATCGGGCTATTGGCACTCACCCCGGGCGTGAATATCATCCCCCACAACAGGATAAGTGTGCGGAATATGCTGCGAGCGAGGGTAATTCTAAAATTTGTTAACATGTATGCATCCTTGCATTCGCCGTGGGCGTAAGAGCCGTTCGAGGATTACCTATCCCCAGCCATCTTTCCTTGTGGGTGACAACAGGTAGAGTCACAGTCCGCTGCGCACCCCGAAGTCAAAATAGTGCTACCAGCAGGTAACCAGCCGAGATAATTTCCCCCACCTGCCCCAAATAGCTCCCGAGCACCCAGGTGGCAATCTGTTCCGGTTAGGGCATAAAACAGTGCATGGCTTTGTTGCGCCACCGTTTGGCCGCTTGCGCAGAGACTCTGCCACCCCACTGCCACTGGTGCCTGATAGCCGGCGCAGGATGCGCTGCCCAATGTCTGGCTTCGTGGTAGCGGCTGAGTTCTAAAGAGCTGGAGCGGTCGAGCGATAACCTGATAATCCAAGGTGAGTTGCTCACCGGGTGACAGCGTCTTGGGTAGCGTCTGCGTAAAGTGGTAGCTGAAGCGAGCATCAGAGGTTGGCAGTTTTATCTGAATATTCTCGGCCGCTATCAGGCCGTGATTGGAAAGGGTAAGCTGGCCACGTTGTTCTGAACCGGGGGCTAATCCCGCTAAGTTTATGGCCGCGGGACTGATAATAACCACCGGGGCCGGTACATCGGTGCGAAAGGTCGTGTTTAGCTCGATATCATAACGATCCTTTATCGTCGTCGGTTTCACCTCAAAATCCACCGTGATCGTTTGGTAATCGAGGAAAACAGACTGTTGGTTCTCCCCGGGTGCCACGACTATTCTGCCCTGACGGCTTTGATGCCGATCGGCACTGATCCGCCAAAGGTAAGTGCCCGGCGGTAGCCCCTTAACGGTGGCCTCTCCCTGTTCGTTACTCGTTAGTGTCCATATTTGACTTAGCACGGCCTCATTTTGTAAGACGATCGCTGCCCCATTGATACCGGAGATAACTTTCCCACCTTCATCCCGCGTGGCGGTATAGATGTCGCTAAGATGAAAGGATAATTGCGACTGCCCTTGCTGACTTATCGCCAGCTGAACGGGGAGGGAGATCTCGACTTGTTGCTCGCCCTTGACCAGTACGCGAAATCGATAATCGCCCTCATTAACGGACATCGGGGGTTGCGCCGTTAACTCCACTAACCGACTTTGCCCTTGGGCTAGAGCGCCCAGAGCGGTCGGCGATGAGAAAAAAATCCAGTCGGGTGCCGGTTGCCCCTGTTCATCCACTAAAGCCAACCCTAGCTGCTCGGCAGGTCGACTGCCGAGGTTTGTTAACTGCAGGGTCTCGGTATGAAGGCTACCCCTCTTTAGCCCGATTGCTAGGCGTTGGGGTGTAAAGCCTAATTGGGCTTTATCCGGCACCCGCTGCCAGTTGATTCGTAGTTGGCCACGAGAGTGGCTTGCAGATAACGGACTTAGTGCCGTGAGGGTAACCTGCCCTCGACGCCCTGCCGAGGGCAAAATCGTCAGTTCGGTAGTCAGCGCAGCCTGCTTGCCCGCCGCGATATCGATGGCTGACGTTTTGCCTAAGCTCACCCCGCTAGGTAATCGCTCACTCGGTTGATCTTCAGCCCGCAGCACCCAACGTAACCCTTTAACCGCTGTCGCAGCGGTCACTTCACTGGTGATAACCAACGGTTCGCTATCACTGACCGTCACGTCTTGCTCTATTGAACTTAGTAATAGGGGTTCAACACGAAATGCTTTTCCTGGCTGAAAGCGGACCGCCTTATCATCGGGATGCGTGACCGCTACCTGCCACTCTCCGTAATCACTGAACTTAGGGACAAATGAAGTGTGAAAATTCCCTACGGCATCACTGGTTAGAGGAAACGAACGTGTCTGCTCGTTACGACGAAGATGCAAAATTAAGGGCTGCTGTTTGGCGGGTAGCTTGCCATCTACCGTCCTTGCCCTTCCTTCTATAGTGATCGACTGACCGGATTGCCAGGCGACTGATGGTGATAGGCCAGTGATCTCTGCGAAGTAGGATGGCCTATTGTTCGGTATGACTTTGGTTAACTGTACCGCTTTGGTCAGTGTTGTGGTGCGGTTATCACGATTGGTTATCACCGCTGTGAGCGAGTGCTGGCCTTGTCGGTAGGTGGTGGTCGACCAGGTTGTTCGCCACGGGGCGGCTGACTGCCGTGCAAGCCATTGTTCATTGATAAAAAAGTCTACCGAGACAATCTGTTGCAGGTCATCGGTCTCTGTTTCAACTTCAATCGCAACCTGATCCCCCACTACTTCCTTCCCTTGAGGGAGAAGAAAATGCCCCGTCGGCGGGGCCGCGAGAGTCAGATCGATAAAGGAGAAGTCAGCCTGTTTATCGACGCGGTAGTCAAGCGTATCGCGTATCGGGGTAAAGAGTATGGCTTGCTGATCGTCCACCACGTACTCGTCGTGATAGCCAATCTGAATAAATTGTTGGTTCGGGCCTTGAATACCAATCGTTGCATCACGACCGACCGTCGCACTGCCCTGCGGATTACGGTATTGGTACTTAATGCTGTTCGACTGCTCATCCAGAATAACTTGGAAATCCCCGATAGGCCGAGCACCTAGTCCCGCATTGAAATGGCTCAACTGCACGATAAATTGACGGTGAGGGGCGACACCTTGCGTTTCATAATAGACTCCACCCTTAGGAATACCCTGAGAAGCCCGTAGGTAATCCCAAAAAACGTACAGTCCGCTATAGCGATAAGGAAGCGGATAATTATTGTATTCGTGCGCATACTGATTGGATTCTATACTTAAGACGCCGTAGCGGTTGATTACAACCCTATCTAAGGATTTTCCGTAATAGCTAAAATTAAAGCCGATTGGGATATTAGCGACAGCATTGTAGTTGCCAAATTCCACAGATTTCACGACAGAAAACGCCGGAGCTACCCCGAGTGCCCCGTATAACACCCACGCTACCGCCAAACGATGTAAGCAAACACCAATCGCCCTCGTCCTTCCTGCTACTCTATGCATAATGTTCTTCCTGAATATTACGATTTTGCGCTAGCCTTTGCGGGTTAGCTCCGCTAACTGCTGTTCAATCCATTGATTCATATCGAAGTTAAGAGGACTATTCGGTTGACGTTCGCTGACCACGATTAAACGCTGGGCAACATTATTGTTAAGATTATCGTCGAGACTCTGACTACCGACCTGAGCGAAGAAGTTGACGCTTTGCGGTCGAGCGCTAAGGCGCATAATGCCTTCTACCACCAGTACCCTTTGGCTAGTAGCCGCCATATCACCAATGTGCCATTCGCCCCTCTGCCAGCGGCTCGACTCCGCGGCAAGTACGCCCTGAGTGATCGACCAGCTTCGGCTTTTTTGCGGCGTGATACTGCGTGTCGGCCAAGGTAGGTGAACGCGCACATCTGTGGCGGGTTGTGAGGAGCGATTACTCACTACTAGCATGGCGACCCAAGGCTGATAGCTCTGTGCCATAATGGGAGGAAAGAGCCATTTCGCCTCAAGATCAGCTCGCCCAAGGTCTGGTTGATCCGCGGCCTGTTTGGCGAATAATAATTGCGTGACTTTTTCACCCGCTGATAACGCGATATCGCGAATCTCACCTGCCACGGCATGGCCGCTGGCGCTGCCTGGCGACGATTTTCCGTCGACAAAGCCGTTAAGATACCCGGTGTGAACGCGCCAAGTCCCTGAGAGTAATTTATCGAAACTAAACTGCCCAGCCCTATCGGTTTTCATCCGTTGTTGCCATTGCCGCCCCTGACTATCAATACCCTCCAATGTGATCGGTAGCTGCGCCACACCACGCTCCCCTTTATCCACCAATCCATTAGTATTTGTGTCGTAAAAAACTTTGCCGGTAAGACTGGCGCTGTTCGCTGGTGGTGGCGAAGAAAGTTGGATAATAATCTTCTCTTGGCCACCGGGGGCCAAGAAGAGGTTAATACTGTGCTGCCATTGCCGCTGTTCATTGCGCGTTTTTGATAACCAGACATTCGCCCTAGGTAAGATCTCGCCATCGCCACGATAAGCGGTAAATAACGCTTTTTTCCCCTTCCAAGGGTCAGTTATTTTTACGTAACGAAACTGGGAACTCGCGGGCAGAGAGAGGGTGAGATACTGGTCGTTACGCCGCGTTGTCGTGGCGAGCGATACATCGCTGACCGCTGCATCGCCCCCTTCCGACGCAAAGAGATGCAGTCCATCCCCTTTAATCACCAGAAAATCGAGAATATCGTCTCGCCCTGCGCGCGTATCCTGTACATCGTGCAACAGCGCCCAGTGACGGGTCTGCTTGATTAATGAGGTGAGCTCGCCGCCAAGTGCCTCACCATGGCGAATAGTGGCAATAAAATCAGTAAATTTTCCGGAGAGCTGGGAGGTCATCAACCAACGGCCGACACGAGCCTTATCGGGTTCGATATCACCCAAATTTAACTGCATACGCCGTTCAGCTGGCTGGGTGCCAACCTGGGTGGCTAAGAGTTTCCACTGCGTGAGGAGGTGCTGTTTATTTTCTCGAATAATCGGTTGCGCCGATTCAATGGTCGTCGCGACAGAAGGGCTGGCCCCAGTGTTTATTACCCGTACACCAAGCATAAAGGGAACGGGAGGCTCAATTTCGTCGGTGAAAGGGTCGTCTCCGTAGACCTCGTGAGGCAGGAAATAATCAACGCTCAGTTCGGGCAGGGGTTTCACGGTAATCATCACGGGCTTGACGTCGAGTTCTTCCCGACGATCACCTTGGGTATAGCTGACTTTCGCCGCTAGATGGTACTGAGTGTAGGTACGCAATGCCGCGCCGCGCGTTGGAATGATTTGCCAATGAAGCGTAGTGCTCTGCTGAGCGGTAACGGTGGAGGGTTCAGGCTTTGGTTCAAGTAACTGATAAAAGAAGCTCGCCTGACTCGATAAGCTGAGTGTTGAAGCCTGAACGGGCTGCAGTTGGCTGTCTAAGAACTGTAAATCGACCTTCACGTCGGTCAGGGGGAGTGGACTGGCATTATGTAAGGTCAGTCGGGCGTCAAACGCTTGGCGCTCGAAAGAAGCTTGTTGGCTTAAGCTGAACCTTATCTCTGCGCACTGGGCTTCTGTCGCCCGGGCAACGGAGCAGAAACTCATTAGAGAGATAACGACAATAGTGTAAAAAACAGGTAATAGGCGGGTGATTCGAGGTTCTACGGGCATCCTTGCGCTCCTGGGGTGTACATGACACCGATAATTTGTGCATTCCTTGCACAATGTTATCTATAAAGCATATTAAGCAGGCTAAGCACAGACACTATTAAAATCTTTTACCCCATTTGTGATCGCCATTATAAAAAAAAACCGCGAGTCGGTTAAGTTCCGATCGCGGTTCGCTTACTAAGCATCAGGTGAAGACGATTAGATTTCCAGTTCTTTTAGCGTTTCTGGAGGAAGCTCTAGTTCTTGATTGTGATTGACTCTTACATCATGAGAGATGATATGACGAGCAATATCTTGCGCTTCGCTGAGGGAGTGCATTTCGTAGGTCCCGCATTGGTATTCGTTCAACTCAGGAATTTTCTTTTGGTCCTGAACTTTCAATACGTCTTCCATCGCCGCTTTCCATGCCGTGGCCACGCGTTGCTCCGCTGGCGTACCGATTAGGCTCATATAGAAGCCTGTACGGCATCCCATAGGCGAAATGTCGATGATTTCCACACCGTCACCGTTTAAGTGGTTACGCATAAAGCCGGCAAAGAGGTGTTCTAAGGTATGGATACCGCGCTCAGGCATCACTTCTTTATTAGGAATACAGAAACGGAGGTCGAATACGGTGATGGTATCGCCATGTGGGGTATTCATGGTCTTGGCCACACGTACTGCAGGCGCAGCCATACGGGTGTGGTCTACTGTAAAGCTATCCAATAACGGCATATTTCACCTCGCTAAAAAAAATTTTCGATTTGATGAACTTTTTACATCACACGACGTCTTAATCTATGAAAGACGCGCATTTGTTATCATCATCCTGACAACTAAGATGTTATTCGGCCACAATGAAGTGGCCTTTTTCTTGTCTGCTATTCGCCTATCCCTTGCGAGAAGCAAGATATTCCTCAAACGAGAGCGTATCGCTCGCTTCAATATTCTGCTGCTCAATAATCGACTCAGCGGCCTTTTCGGCAAAAATATCGTCGTTCAGGATTTCCAAAGGTTCCTGTAGTAATGCTTGACGGTAATTCTCTGCCAAGGTTATCCCACTACCAATAAACCCTTCTTGCTTAATGATACTTAATATTTTACCTGAATAAGTCGTCTCAGGATCGGTAATCATGCCACGTAATGTCTGGCAAGTCGTCTGATAAGCCGTCTCTGTTCCCTGATCCAGAATCTTCGCAATCGAGGCTAATCCATCAAATAGGGCTAATCCAGCCTCTTGCAGCGAGAAGTCCTGCTGTCCACACTCTGCTTTTAGTGTGAGGCCTGGTTTACGCCCTTCTAAAATAACAGTGTTCCAATTGCCCTTAACAAAGCTAAGCTGAGCTTGATCCATCTCAGGTGAATCAATCAAGGCACACCAGATCAAGAATAGATCGAGAAAACGTACCTGCTCTTCGCTAATGCCGGTGGCAGAGAAAGGATTGATATCCAACGAACGCACTTCAATATACTCAATCCCCCCACGCTTTAATGCATCCGAAGGGGCTTCACCACGACGAATGACACGTTTAGGGCGGATAGGCGCGTAGAGTTCGTTCTCAATCTGTAAGACATTAGTATTCAGTTGAATACGACGCTGCTGATCATCGAACAATCCCATTTTCTCGTAAGATTCTGAAGGCGTGGCTATCGCTTTTTTAAGACCGGCCACGTATTCCTCTAAAGAGTTAAAAGAGATTTCTAATCCGCTTTGCGATTTATTGGTATACCCCAAGTCGCTAAGCCGTAGCGATGTTGCATAAGGGAACCAACGAGACCCTTGTCCATCGCTTTCCATGGTGTTCAATACAGGATTATCACCCAAAAAGCTTTCGCAAACCGCTGGCGAAGCGCCAAACAGGTAAGGGATTATCCAGCCGAAACGGTAGTAGTTACGAATAATGCGAAGATAGCCTTCAGAAGCGATCGCTTGTACTGGTCGAGTGTCATTGTTGGCAAGCGCTCTCGCTTCCCAGAAAGCAACGGGTAAGGAGAAATTATAATGAATACCGGAGATGACCTGCATCAACGAGCCGTAGCGGTGTTTAAGACCTTGGCGGTAGATGTGCTTCATTTTACCGAGATTTGAGGAGCCGTAATTGGCTAAGGCAATAGTTTCCGTATCAGTGATGGTGCCTGGAATACTAAATGGCCATAACCGCTCGTCGCCAATATTCTTCGCCACATGTCTATGCAAGTCACGCAAAAAGGTCAGTAGATGAGGGATATCGCGATCGACAGGTGTAACAAATTCCATTAATGATTCGGCAAAATCAGTAATTATCCAATCGTGGGTCAGTGCTGATCCAAGCGCTTTAGGATGGCCTTGTTCTGATAATGAGCCGTCAGCCCGAACACGCAGCGATTCCCGCTCAATGCCTCGTCCAATCCCGGTTAAGAGCTGTGGCTGTTGTTGTAGCCAGCGTAACGCGTTAGTAACGTCAGGTAACACTGACACCTCCCATGGTGAAAGTCTTTTTAATTCAATCATTAGTCAGACAATACTCTAGCCGATTGTCGGCAAGTTGTCGCGGACATGAGTAAACCTTAGATGCTATGGCAGTAAAAAGCTATCTTAGCGCAGAACAATTGAATTATTTAATAAAGATTATGCATTTAGGGAAGAAAAGCGAATGGTGCATCCGGGAGGATTCGAACCTCCGACCGCTCGGTTCGTAGCCGAGTACTCTATCCAGCTGAGCTACGGATGCAGAGTATGGGGGTAATGCGAGTTATAGCCTGGGGAACTACACGAGTAATGGTGCATCCGGGAGGATTCGAACCTCCGACCGCTCGGTTCGTAGCCGAGTACTCTATCCAGCTGAGCTACGGATG
>NZ_JABBFQ010000007.1 GCF_018494055.1 Rosenbergiella epipactidis | reverse complement strand
GAGCGGTAGTTCAGTTGGTTAGAATACCTGCCTGTCACGCAGGGGGTCGCGGGTTCGAGCCCCGTCCGTTCCGCCACCTTTTTAGGGGCGTAGTTCAATTGGTAGAGCACCGGTCTCCAAAACCGGGTGTTGGGGGTTCGAGTCCCTCCGCCCCTGCCAGAAAGTAGAATCCTTTACTTATGTAAAGGATTTTTTTTTGCTTAAAATTTACGTTCCACTTCATCTTAGTCAAAAAGGTGTTATCCGCCTTTCGACGTCTAACACCTAGTTCCTAACTATTACTGACAGGTATATCAATTAATTGCTTTAATTCTTGGAGATGGTCACTATTTTGTAACCACACTGCGTAAAGCGTTCTCGGGATTAATGGGGAATTTTCAACTTTGACAAGGTCGGGGTAAAGTTCATCCCAGTAGTCAGGCAGAAAAGCACAGCTATTAGTCGAGCTAAGTAAGTCTCGCGCAATATTCGCAGAGGTCGTGGTCAAAAGATATGAATCATCGATTTCGGCAAGATACTCATCATGGTATTGGAAGTCGGCACCCCATTCGACTTTGATATAGCGACTTTTTTCACCTTCAATACTATTCTTTGAACGGAATAACGCTAAATTTAAGGAACCGATAGGCTGACTGGCCAATTCGTCCATTTTCGGCGCTTCTGTGGTGATGAGTAAGTCTAATTGGCGCTCATGTATCTGTTTCACGAGTAAGTGGCGCTGTGCGACCCTAGCTTCGATATGCAGTTCTTCATACTCTGAATAGAGGGATTTAAGCCAATTCGTTAGATAACCCTCCCATAAGGCTGTGCTGGCCCCTACAGACAGCTCATGATGTTGTAAGGCCAATGCGACGTCTTTCTTCGCCTGAGCCCAGGTTGACATCAGTGCATCGGCGTAAGGCCTTAGCTTCTCGCCTGCGGTCGTTAATCTGATATTATTGCGATGACGGGTGAATAAGCTGACTCCTAGCTGATTTTCAAGCTGCCTAATTCGAAAACTCACCGCCGATTGTGTGAGATAGAGCGCTTCAGCAGCACGACCAAAGTGTCGCGTACGACTGACTTCCAAGAAAGTTTTCAGTAATTCGGTGTCCAAAGTACATCTCCAAAAAAATTTATCGTATCAATTTAAATCTTTTGTTTTACACTTTGTCAAGCCTAACTAATACTCCGCGGCATGAACCACACAGCTATTAATAGAAGCAGGAGCGTGTTATATGGCGGAAAGCTTTGTAACTACCCACCGTTTTTTTGATAATAAGCACTACCCACGTGGATTCTCCCGCCATGGAGATTTTACGATTAAAGAAGCCCAATTTTTAGAACGTTACGGTTTTGCGATGAATGAGCTCGATCTCGCTAAGCGTGAGCCATCTAATGAAGAAGAAAAACAGTTTGTAGAAGTATGTCGTGGACAGCGTCCTGCAGAGACTGAAGCAGAGAAGGTTTGGTCTAAGTATATGGCTCGTATTAAGCGGCCTAAACGTTTTCATACTTTGTCCGGCGGCAAGCCACAAATGGATGCAGTTGAAGATTACAGCGATAGCGACGATTAATAGAAGGGCTCACCGAGGTGGGCCTTTTTTTATTGGTATAGTTGAGTGAGGTGTTTAACAATACGATCAGTATATCGATAACTTAATGCTTCCTGTAATGCTACCTTGGTTATCTCATCTTCTCCGTTTAGGTCGGCGATCGTTCGCGCGACTCGTAATATATGGTGAAAAGCCCTATGAGATAGCGATAGTTGCTGAAGACTCTCTTTCAACCAATCCCAATCCTCTAATGTTAGCTGGCAATAAAGACTTATCTCGCGGGAATTGAGCCGCGCATTTTCTTTTCCTTGTCGTTTATTCTGAAGCGCTCTCGCTGTACAAATTCGTGACTTAATCGCTAGGCTCGATTCATGATGCAGTGATGTCGAACCGTCTAATGAGGCTGAAACCGCTATAGAGAGTTGAAACCGGTCTATGAGCGCGGCAGAAAGTATCTCAATACTTTTCCCTAAAGCACTTCGAGCATTCTTGGCCTTAAATTCTGATAGCGCATAGCCGTAAGGAAGATTGGTTGCTGCGACTAATTGAAAACTGGCGGGATAAATAATCTTTGCCCTAGCCCGTGATAGGAGAACATAGCCTTGTTCTAACGGAGTTCTTAAAGCATCTAAAGTTTTCTTATCGAATTCTAATAATTCATCCAGAAAAAGGACTCCCCGATGGGCGAGTGTAATCTCACCGGGGGCTTCGGGGTGAGTGCTGCCAATCAACCCTGCCGCGGTAATGCTATGGTGTGGGTTTCGGAAAGGGCGTGATAACGGCTGTACAAGGTGGCTTTTAAACAAATTTCTCACTTGTGCTACAGCGATCTTTTCTTCAGGTGTTAGCTCGGGCAATAGGCTTGGTAAGCAACGCGCTAGAGTCGTTTTCCCGCTCCCAGGAGGGCCAACCATTAATAGACTGTGTCCGCCAGCGGCAGCGATTTCTAAGGCGCGTTTAGCATGATACAGCCCAACGATAGACTGTATATCGACAAAAGGAGATTCAGGACAAACAGTTTGTTTATTGAGTGTGCTCGTCGTTGCAATAGGTTCACCTTGAAGATAGCCGCATACTTGTCGGAGGTTCTCGGCATAATAAACGGTTTCGGTAGCAAAAATTAACTCCGGTGAGAAGAGTTGTTGAGCGACAACAATTTGATGTTTCGCATTGGCAGCCGCAAGCATAGCTGAAATCGCTCCTTTACAACCGGTCAGCGAGCCATTGAGTGATAATCCGGCATAAAACTCTACGTGACCATGACGCTTTAACTGGACCTGCCCTGAAGCGATAAGGATTGCAAGCGCTATGGGTAAGTCGTAGCCAGCTGTATCACCGAGATGAGGGCCAGGGGTTAGGCTTAGCGTTATTTTCTTCGCGGGGAAATGGTAACCACTGTTCAGCATCGCACTCCGCACACGCGCCCTAATACCACGTGCGGTGCTATCTGAAAGCCCAATCAAGATAAATCCGGGTAGACCTTGGCTGATATCAACCTCAACCGTGATCGGTGTGGTGTTTATACCCACGATATAACGAGTGCGAACTTCTGCAAGTGGCATGATCGTCTCCTCCTCACTGAAGTATGCTTAAAAATAGAAGGTTCTTCTCACATTCAGATTCTTTATTGAGCGACGCATCGATAAATTAAGTAACAATTTCAAAGTATTTATTTCTTTTCGAGATCTGTCTTTTAATTAATAGTAATCATGAGGTTACCTGAATACGCAAAAAGTCTTGTTCTACACCAAGACAAAAAAACATTGCATCATATCTAAAAACTATGATAACTCTGTAGGTATTGATTCGATTAAGACGAATATCTGAACTGATTATGAAAGCCCTTTTACGAGTGATTAGCCTTATTCTCATTAGCGTGGTGGTGATTATTCTCCCATCCTGCGGGGCTACGTTCGGAAGAGAAAAGGCTTAGAAATCAAGTCGTAATCTAAAGAAAACCCCCGCACTTAAAAGTTCGGGGGTTTTTTTTTGGTCCAAACACAACAAAATAATAAAATCTGAGGTAACAGAGTTTTCAGCATAAAATTCTGTATAACCCAAAAAAGGCAGAGGTTTAGTGATGACTGGAGCGCAGTGGGTAGTTCATGCTCTGAAAGGGCAAGGAATTAAGACGGTATTTGGGTACCCTGGTGGCGCAATCATGCCAGTGTACGATGCGTTATACGACGGCGGTGTTGAACATTTATTATGCCGACACGAGCAAGGGGCAGTCGTCGCAGCAATCGGTTATGCCCGTGCGACAGGGAAAACAGGTGTCTGTATCGCAACGTCGGGGCCGGGGGCGACCAATCTTATTACAGGTCTAGCTGATGCCATGATGGATTCAGTCCCAATTGTCGCCATCACAGGCCAAGTCTCTTCGGCGGTGATTGGTACTGACGCCTTCCAAGAAATTGATGTACTAGGGCTTTCTCTGGCTTGTACTAAGCACAGCTTTATGGTGCAAAGCGCTGAAGAGTTACCGCAAGTTCTGGCCGATGCCTTTGCCATAGCTCAATCAGGCCGTCCCGGTCCTGTCTTAGTTGATATTCCCAAAGATATCCAAATGGGCGCTGCCGATTTTCAACCTGTCCTTAGCGCTGTAGCCCACGATAACGTCTCTTTCTCAGGTTCGCTCGACGCCGCGAAAGCGTTACTTCATAAGGTACAAAAACCGATTGTCTATGTCGGCGGTGGAGTCGGTATGGCTGGTGCGGTTGATGAACTGAGAGCCTTTTTATCAACTACCTCCCTGCCTTCCGTTTGTACGTTGAAGGGATTGGGAACTGTACCTCATGATGAGCCGACCTACCTAGGCATGCTGGGTATGCATGGTAGTAAAGCGGCAAACTTAGCGGTACAGGAAAGCGACTTACTGATTGCTATTGGTGCGCGTTTTGACGATCGCGTTACTGGAAAGCTTGATACCTTTGCCCCTCATGCTGCGGTTATTCATATCGATATTGACCCAGCAGAATTAAATAAATTACGTCGAGCGCATGTAGCCCTACAGGGAAGCATTGCAGCGATATTACCTCAGTTGGCAACAACCGTATCGATTACTCCTTGGGTTGAGCATCTAGCCGATCTGAAAAAGACCACTGCGCCTAATTACGATCACCCAGGTGCACCTATTTTTGCGCCCGCGTTACTCAAAAAGCTGGCTGAAAAAATGCCACACAGTACCGTAGTAACGACCGATGTTGGCCAACACCAAATGTGGGCGGCACAACATATGTTCTTCAATCAGCCGGAAAATTTCATTACATCGAGTGGGCTCGGCACAATGGGGTTCGGCTTACCTGCAGCGATTGGCGCCCAAGTGGCTCGCCCAGAAGATACCGTGATCTGTGTGTCCGGTGATGGGTCGATCATGATGAATATTCAAGAGCTGGGGACGATAAAGCGCAAGCAGTTACCGGTAAAAATTCTTCTGTTAGATAACCAGCGACTGGGCATGGTCCGTCAGTGGCAAGAACTGTTCTTTGAAGAGCGTTATAGCGAAACGTTGCTGACCGATAACCCTGACTTTCTAATGCTTGCTCGTGCTTTTGATATCCCTGGCAAAAGTATTAGTAAAAAAGATGAGATCGACGCTGCACTGGATGAATTCTTAAATGCACCGACCGCTTATTTTTTACATATTCAGATTGATGAAAACGAAAATGTTTGGCCTCTCGTCCCACCGGGTGCGAGTAACACTAATATGATGGAGAAAAGCGCATGAATCAGCATCAACTCACTATCGCCGCGAGTCATCGTCCTGAAGTATTAGAACGCATCTTACGGGTGGTACGCCATCGCGGATTTGAAATTAAAACCATGCAAATGGCACAAACTCTGGGGCCGGAGCAGATTAATATCGAAATGACAGTCGCCAGCCACCGGGGTATTGAGTTACTTTCGACACAGCTGACTAAATTAATCGACGTGAACAGCGTGAACGTCATACAAAATAAAACACAACAAATACGTGCATAATCGTAAGGGACAGACAATGAGTACAAAAAAAGCAGAATTCATTTGGTTCAATGGCGAAATGGTTAAATGGGAAGACGCTAAAATTAGCGTTATGTCTCACGCCCTGCATTACGGCACTTCAGTATTCGAAGGCGTCCGTTGCTACGATTCGCACAAAGGCCCAGTGGTTTTCCGCCACCGTGAACATATGCAGCGCCTACACGATTCCGCCAAAATTTATCGTTTTCCTATCACGCAGTCTGTCGACGAATTAATGACGGCATGCCGTGAGGTACTCCGTAAAAATGATCTAAAAAGCGCTTATATTCGTCCCCTAGCATTTGTTGGTGATGTTGGCTTGGGTGTAAACCCGCCTGAAGGGTTCAGTATGGATGTGATCATCGCAGCCTTCCCATGGGGCGCTTACTTAGGTGCAGAAGCCTTAGAGCAAGGTATCGATGCGATGGTGTCTTCTTGGAACCGTGTTGCACCCAATACTCTGCCTACTGCAGCGAAAGCGGGTGGGAACTATCTATCCTCATTACTCGTAGGGAGTGAAGCCCGTCGTCATGGTTATCAAGAGGGTATCGCTCTAGACACCCAAGGTTATATTTCTGAAGGGGCAGGTGAAAACCTATTCGAAGTTAAAGATAGTGTCTTATTTACCCCACCTTTCACCTCTTCAGCGTTACCGGGTATCACTCGCGACGCTATTATTACTCTAGCAAAATCACTGGGCATTGAGGTGCGTGAGCAAGTGCTTTCTCGCGAGTCACTTTACTTAGCTGATGAAGTCTTTATGTCTGGTACGGCCGCAGAGATTACGCCGGTGAGAAGTGTGGATGGTATCACTGTCGGCGCAGGTAAACGTGGACCAGTGACTGAGCGCATCCAACAAGCTTTCTTCGGGTTATTCACCGGTGAGACAGAAGATAAATGGGGCTGGTTAGATCCGGTCAACGCGTAACCTTATTCATTTTATAACGGGCATGATATGCCCGTTTTGCTGTTATTTGGAGTAGATTGAGCATGCCTAAGTACCGTTCTGCAACCACCACCCATGGCCGAAATATGGCTGGCGCTCGTGCCTTATGGCGCGCAACTGGAATGACCGACGATGATTTTGGTAAACCTATCATTGCCGTTGTTAACTCCTTCACTCAATTCGTCCCCGGTCATGTTCATTTACGGGATCTCGGTAAACTGGTCGCGGAACAGATTGAAGCGGCGGGCGGTGTAGCGAAAGAATTTAATACCATCGCCGTCGATGATGGGATCGCCATGGGTCATGGAGGAATGCTCTATTCCTTACCTTCTCGTGAACTTATCGCTGACTCTGTTGAATACATGGTGAATGCTCACTGTGCGGATGCCATGGTCTGTATTTCAAACTGTGACAAAATCACCCCAGGGATGTTAATGGCCTCAATGCGCCTAAATATTCCTGTTATTTTTGTCTCGGGTGGCCCAATGGAAGCCGGTAAAACGAAGCTATCCGATCAAATCATCAAGCTCGACTTGGTTGATGCGATGATCCAAGGTGCTAACCCTAATGTGAGTGATGCCGACAGTGAACAGATCGAGCGCTCAGCGTGCCCAACCTGTGGTTCATGCTCAGGAATGTTCACCGCCAACTCAATGAACTGTTTGACTGAGGCCTTAGGTCTTTCACAACCCGGTAATGGATCACTTCTGGCGACTCATGCCGATCGTAAGCAATTATTTATCAATGCAGGTAAACGTATTGTTAGCCTGACTAAGCGTTATTACGAACAAGATGACACCAGTGCTTTACCTCGCAATATTGCTTCAAAAGCAGCATTTGAAAATGCGATGACGTTAGACATCGCGATGGGTGGCTCAACGAACACCGTGTTACACTTACTGGCTGCGGCACAGGAAGGGGATATTGATTTCGATATTTCCGATATTGATCGTTTATCTCGTCAAGTTCCGCACCTGTGTAAAGTCGCGCCAAGTACCCAAAAATACCATATGGAAGATGTGCACCGTGCTGGAGGGGTTATCGGTATCCTCAGTGAGCTTGATCGTGCCGGGTTATTAAATACCGATGTCCCTAATGTATTGGGCTCAACACTGAAAGAGACCTTAGCGCAGTACGACATCATGTTGACTCAAGACGAAGCGATTAAAACCATGTACCGTGCAGGGCCTGCGGGGATCCGTACCACCAAAGCGTTTTCGCAATCATGCCGTTGGGATACGCTTGACGATGATCGCCAAAATGGCTGTATCCGTGAGCGCCAATATGCCTTCTCTCAAGATGGTGGACTGGCGGTACTTTACGGTAACTTGGCTGAGAAAGGCTGTATCGTTAAAACCGCGGGTGTAGATGAAGAAATTCTAACCTTCCGTGGCCCAGCTAAAGTTTACGAAAGCCAAGATGATGCAGTTGAGGCGATACTCGGCGGTAAAGTTGTTGCCGGCGATGTGGTTGTTATCCGCTACGAAGGTCCAAAGGGCGGTCCGGGCATGCAAGAAATGCTCTATCCAACCACCTACTTAAAATCTATGGGATTGGGCAAACAATGTGCATTAATCACTGATGGTCGTTTCTCTGGCGGCACCTCTGGACTCTCAATCGGTCACGTCTCACCTGAAGCGGCAAGTGGCGGTATTATCGCGCTGGTGGAAGAAGGGGATATGATCTCGATAAATATTCCGCAGCGTGGGATCACCTTAGATATCAGCGATGCAGAACTTGCCGAGCGCCAAGCCGCACAAGTTCAGCGTGGTGAGCAAGCTTACACGCCAAATAATCGTGAGCGTGAAGTCTCGTTTGCATTACGAGCCTACGCATCTTTAGCCACCAGTGCTGACCAAGGTGCGGTGCGTGATAAGAGTAAACTTGGGGGATAAGTCGATGGCGACAGTTAAACCCTTGCCTGCTGAGCCGTCAGCAGGCGAATATCTTCACGCCATCCTGCGGTCTCCTGTGTACGATGTTGCACAGGTCACTCCGCTCCAAGTGATGAATAAGCTTTCAGAACGCTTAGGTAACACCATCTTGGTCAAGCGTGAAGACCGGCAGGCCGTGCATAGTTTCAAACTGCGCGGTGCTTATGCCATGATCGCGGGACTCAGCGAAGAGCAGAAATCTCGTGGTGTGGTAACCGCCTCCGCAGGAAACCATGCGCAAGGTGTGGCACTTTCTGCCGCGAAACTAGGGATTAAGGCGAAGATAGTGATGCCGCTGGCAACAGCGGATATCAAAGTGGATGCGGTTCGTGCTTTTGGCGGAGAAGCGCTTTTACATGGCGCTAACTTCGATGAGGCGAAAGCCAAAGCGATCGAGCTTGCAGCAGATCACGGCCTGACCTTTATTCCTCCCTTCGACCACCCTTCAGTCATCGCTGGACAGGGCACTTTAGGGATGGAACTTCTTCAGCAGGATGCACATTTAGACCGTATTTTCGTGCCGGTGGGCGGAGGAGGCTTGGCTGCAGGGGTCGCTGTCTTAATCAAACAGCTAATGCCTGAAATAAAAGTAATTGCCGTTGAAGCCAGTGATTCCGCTTGTTTAGCCGCTGCACTGGAAGCCGGACAGCCTATCGAACTACCACGTGTAGGCCTGTTTGCTGAAGGGGTGGCAGTCAAACGTATTGGTAGCGAAACCTTCCGTTTATGTCAGCAATATATCGACGACATTGTCACGGTCGACAGTGACGGCATCTGTGCTGCAATGAAAGATCTGTTTGAAGATGTGCGAGCGGTGGCAGAGCCTTCTGGCGCCTTAGCGTTAGCAGGAATGAAAAAGTACATTCAACAGCATGGAATTGAGGGGGAGCGCTTAGCCCATGTCCTCTCTGGGGCGAATGTTAATTTCCATGGCCTACGCTATGTTTCTGAACGCTGTGAATTAGGCGAACAACGTGAAGCCCTCTTAGCGGTGACGATTCCAGAGCAGCAAGGGAGTTTCCTGACCTTTTGCCAAACATTGGGTGGCCGCTCAATCACTGAATTCAACTACCGTTATGCCGATGAAGGGAAAGCCTGTATTTTCGTAGGTGTCAGACTGACGCGAGGCGATGAAGAGCGTAAAGAGATCGTTACTCAGCTGCAGAATCATGGCTATCAAGTCGTTGATCTTTCGGATGATGAAATGGCCAAGTTGCATTTACGCTACATGGTAGGTGGGCGTCCAAGTAAAGCTTTAGAGGAACGTCTCTTTAGTTTTGAATTCCCTGAGTCACCCGGTGCATTACTCAAGTTTTTGCAGACTCTTGGCACTCATTGGAATATCTCATTGTTTCACTATCGCAGCCATGGCACCGATTATGGGCGAGTCTTAGCTGGGTTCGAACAAAATCCGCGAGAAACGGATTTCGAACCCCACCTCGATGCCTTAGGGTATGCGTATCATGATGAAACTGAAAATCCTGCATTTAAATTTTTCTTGGCAGGGAAATAGCTAGAGAAGATTCCAAAAAGCATCAATCAGCGGCTCTCGTAGCCGCTGTTTTTGTACACAAATCCCTAATTCTAACGGCGCACCTAAATCTTCACCCTCTAACATCATAATCCGGTTACGGACCATCTCGGGACTATTTTCAATCACTACCGCTGGAAGTAGCGCTACGCCACAGCCTAATGCCACCATCGAAACAATCGCCTCATGCCCTGCAACGGTAGCGTAGATGATCGGATTAGGCATACGTTGTCGGCGGAACCACAGATCGATACTGCGTCTCACCGGTCCCTGCTCAGGGATAATAAAAGGGATCTCCTGCCAGTTACGTGCTTCGTGATTCATCGCTAACTGTCGTACAGGGCAAGGTAGAGCGGGGGCGATCATCACCAGTGGTAATGTTGCGAGAGGCGTAAAATCAATTCCGGCAGGCAGAGAAAGAGGCTTGCCTGCAATCGACACATCGGCATGACCGGAGCTAACAATCTCGACCGCATCAGCAGGGTCACCCGTGAATAATTTAATTTCCACTTGCGGATGGACGACCCTAAATCGATCAAGTATTGGCGGTAAATGGCTATAAGCCGCAGTGACCGAACAGAAAATTTTCAATTCCCCACTCAAAGAGGGGCTGTCTACCGCCATCGCATGCTTTAACTGTTGATATTGTAATAACGTTTGCTGGGCAAAAACTTTTAACTGCTCACCCGCCTCAGTGAGGGAGACTGAGCGATTATCCCGCAGAAATAAGGGATAACCTAGCTCATCTTCTAAGCGTTGAATCTGTCGAGAGAGCGTAGAGGGGCTGACATGCATTGCCCGGGATGTCTGCCCGAAATGGCAAGACTCAGCCAAATGGAGAAACAATTTTAAATCGCGTAAATCCATCATCATCATGCCTTTTAATGTTGCGTTAACTGCAATGTAATATTGTTAATATATCAATTTAAGCAATGCATTTCCTGTCATATGATGGGGTCATAATGAAACGAAAGACGTTTCAATAATTACACAAAATATGCACAACATTATCTGGAGTATTCATGGCTAACTATTTTAATACGCTGAACTTACGTAATCAGCTGGCGCAATTAGGTAAATGTCGTTTTATGTCTCGTGAAGAGTTTGCTGATGAAGCTAACTATCTGAAAGGCAAGAAAGTAGTTATCGTAGGCTGTGGTGCACAAGGCTTAAACCAAGGGTTGAATATGCGTGACTCTGGCCTGAATGTTGCGTATGCACTGCGTCAAGAAGCTATCGATGAGAAACGCGCATCATGGCGTAAAGCTTCAGATAATGGATTTACCGTTGGCACGTATGAAGAGTTAGTCCCTGAAGCTGACTTAGTCATTAACCTGACTCCAGACAAACAACACTCAGCAGTGGTGCAAGCGGTTCAACCTCTGATGAAAGAAGGTGCAGCATTAGGCTATTCTCACGGTTTCAACATCGTAGAAGTCGGCGAAACCATCCGCAAAGATATCACCGTCGTCATGGTTGCACCGAAGTGCCCAGGTACCGAAGTGCGTGAAGAATACAAACGCGGTTTCGGTGTACCAACTTTATTAGCGGTGCACCCAGAAAATGATCCGCAAAAAGAGGGATTAGCGATTGCTAAAGCCTGGGCAGCAGCCACAGGCGGCCACCGTGCGGGTGTATTAGAATCTTCTTTCGTTGCAGAAGTAAAATCTGACTTGATGGGCGAGCAAACTATCCTTTGCGGTATGCTGCAAGCAGGTTCAATTCTATGCTTCGATAAATTAGTGGCTGAAGGCACTGATGCGGCTTACGCTGAAAAATTAATTCAGTTTGGTTGGGAAACCATCACCGAATCACTGAAGTTTGGTGGTATCACTCTGATGATGGATCGTTTATCAAACCCAGCCAAATTACGAGCTTATGCGCTTTCAGAGCAACTGAAGACGCTGATGGCACCATTATTCCAAAAACATATGGACGATATCATCTCTGGTGAATTCTCATCCGGTATGATGGCCGATTGGGCCAACGATGATAAAGATCTTCTGACTTGGCGTGAAGAGACGGGCAAAACCGCTTTCGAAAATGCGGCACAGTTCGAAGGTAAAATTGCCGAGCAAGAATACTACGATCAAGGTGTGGTGATGGTCGCAATGGTTAAAGCAGGCGTTGAATTAGCCTTCGAAACTATGGTTGATGCGGGCATCATTGAAGAGTCAGCATATTACGAATCTCTTCACGAATTACCACTGATTGCCAACACCATTGCACGTAAGCGTCTGTATGAAATGAACGTTGTAATCTCAGATACCGCAGAATACGGTAACTACCTATTTAGCTTTGCAGCCGTACCATTATTAAAAGACTTTATGGCTAACTTGAAGCCTGGTGACTTAGGTAAACCTGCGACAACAGATAATAACGTCGATAATGCACAATTACGTGAAGTGAACGAAGCCGTTCGTCATCACCCAATTGAAGAAGTGGGCCGTAAACTACGCGGTTACATGACCGATATGAAGAGCATTGTCGTAGCAGGTTAATCGCCAGTAGCACCGGATATCTCTTCCAAGCCCCTATATTGTTTAACACTATAGGGGCTTTTTAATTTCTACAATATATAACTTATGACCTATCTGTTGCACTAACACCTTGAATCGTTCCTAAAGTATTAGGGGCGTGTAAGTATCCCTGCGAAACGAACCATTCACTTTTAGAGAACTTCCTGCATACTAAAACTATCACGATGAGGATATCGCTATGCGTAAAGCACGATTCGCCTAATACCAGTTAATCGACGTTCTGAAGTCTGTTGAAGCCGATTGCACTGTAAAGAAGTCTGCCGCGCTTCTCAAACTTCCTATTTATCGGCGATACCCTATGGATAAAGAATAAAAACATAAGGGGTAGTAGGAATTAAAATTTCGTCAGCCATTAAAAATCATCTCGGTAATGTGGTCTTTACGAGCTTTACAAGTGGAGTCGAAACGCGCGATGGCAATCACGGCAGCGTGAACGGTCATGCCCATTATGGTTTTGACCCAGCCGGTAAACTTGACTAGCTTGACAGTGGGGGCAATGAACAGTAAAGCTCGCTATGAGACAACTTCAAAAGCCTGATTATGCTTCAATACAAAAAAATTAAGAGTATTACCTGTTTTTGAATATTTATGGGAGCGAAAGATTGTTAGAAAGGGAACAATTATTTAATTTGAAATATCGTGAACATAATTAATATTTTTCAAGCTGGCTCAGTAGAGGAAGAACGACTACGAATACTAAATTTTGATGCGACCCTCGTATCACTATGAGTAATTGATAGAGAGTCGCTAAATAATTTAATATTCTAATTGATTCATCGGTCTAACTTGACGCCAACAATAAATCAAATTTTTAAACCGTTGAGTGACGTCCTCAATTAATTCATCATCAGTGTAACGATTTTCAAGCCACAACCTCGATGGCTCTCCGAAAATGGTTCTTCCCACTGCAAAACCTTTGATTTTCTTGTGAGGAGCTGCTGTAGTAAAACTTGCTTTAATCTGCTCTTCAGGAGCATCTAATCCAAGAATGACGATTCCACGGCAATCCGGATCGTTCTCATCGATGATGAGACTTAGGCGCTCCCAGCTTTCAGTAGATTGAGCCGGTAACTTCCACCAATCCGGCTTAATACCGCGTTGATAGAAAGAGGTCAGAAGAGTAGCGTAATGGTTTTCATCTTGGTCAGCATGATTGGGTAAGATCACTTCGAGGAGCAATTCATGGCCGGAAAGGCAGCATGCCTGCCATACCTGATCAACGAGTTCGTATTGATGTGTTGCAATATCGGTAGGATCATCGGGATGGCAAAAAACTAAGCATTTCACAACATGATCTTTTGGCCAACTGATTAATTGGCTACCAATATTGCCGTGTTCAAGACGTAATGGGTAGGATGACGGTTGCTCAATAGGTCTACCTATCCACCAACCTTGACCTGTTATTGTATTGAGTGCAGCTTGGCCATATGTTGTATCCGCCAAAATACCACTATTTCCTTGTAAACCCGTCTCTTTAGCCGCTTTTTGTGCCGCCTTGAGGAGTAACGCTTTAAGTTGAGGAATTCTCGATAAATCAGTTCCCGATTCCTGTGCCATATCTTCCAACTGCTTACGATGGTCAAAAGCAAAGACACAAAGGTCCGGCCACTGTTGTTTGCGGGTCGTAACTCTATGGAGATGATTTAATCCGGAGTCATTGTCTGGACGATGGACCGACTCAGCTCTCTCGAGGTAATTATCTAGCTCACGAGCAGTTGGCATTGCCGGGGCGCAGCCATGGCGAGATACGACCAGTGCGCCACAGGCATTAGCATAACGACAAGACTGCTCCCAGCTTTCATTATTTAAATAGCCACGAAGTAGGCCCGACATGAATGCGTCTCCTGCCCCCAGTACGTTTAGTACCTCTACTTTAAAACCAGTGTGTAGAGGGATATCTTCCCAACTATTCGGCACTATATCTTCAAAGACAGAACATCCGAGGGGGCCACGTTTACAGACTAAAGTTGCTTGAGTTAATTGGCGAACACGTTTAAGGGCTTCAAGTGTATCAGTGCTACCACCGGCGATATGAAACTCTTCTTCTGTCCCGACAATTAGGTCGAAGTGGTGTAGTACTTCTTGTAACTGAGCAGTAACCACATTATTAGAAATAAACCGTGTCTCACCGTCTCCCAAAGAGGTCAATCCCCATAATACTGGGCGGTAATCTATATCAAGAACTCGGCGTAATTGATTTTTTTTTGCATAGTTTAAAGCAGTAAGTACTGCTGCACGCGTATTAGGGTGTGAAAGATGAGTCCCTGTTATGGCTAGCGCCCGAGCAGATGCGATATAATCTTCATGAATATCTTCGGGAGTGAGTGCCATATCGGCGCAATTATCACGGTAAAATATTAGTGGGAAAGTGTCCTGATCTTTGATACCTAGCAGTACCAGTGCGGTAAGTCTTTGCGAGTCAGTAATAAGGTATTGAGTGTCAACACCGACTCTTTCAAGCTCTTCACGTAAAAAACGGCCCATATGTTCATCGCCAACGCGTGCAAGCATACCTGAGCGTAAACCTTGAATTGCTGTGCCATAAGCAACATTTCCAGATGAGCCACCAAGATATTTCGCGAATGAACTGACGTCTTCCAGTCTAGCGCCGATTTGTTGGCCATATAGATCGACGCCAATACGCCCAAGACAGATAACATCTAAAGCAGCTTTAGATCGATGATTCATTCTCCATTCCTCACTGGTCGTTATTTAAAAGTTTTTATTTCAATATCCATAACTATGGAATAAATATTTCATTAGGTATAGGATAGCGATCACATAATTCTCTTTACACTAAAAAAAAGGCCTAGTGACTAGGCCTAATATTTCATTCCGTAATCAGAGCGAGTTAATGTTGTCTTTAGGGGGTCGTGCTGAAGTCTGTGAGTGAATATTCTTATCACCATAAAAACGCTGCATAACGATATCTTCGATTTTCTCTAACGATACACCTGCTGTCTCTGGCACATAACGCCATGTGAAGAAAAACATACCTAATGATGAAATAGAGAAAAGGAGTAGCGGGAAGCCGCCATGGAAAATGTCTAACAAGTAGGTGTTACTATTAAGGACTGGGAATACACTACTGATAGCAAAGTTAGAGAATGACATCATACATATTGAAATACCGACGCAAATGGCGCGAATATCGGTAGGAAATATTTCCCCTAGTACGGTCCACACTATTTGCCCCCAAGTAATTCCAAAAAATAGCATAAACCCAAATAAGCCGATCACTGCCGCAGGTCCAGTAAATTGCAAATAAAAGGCAAAGAAGGAATAGGCTAAAAAAAGAGTTGAGGCTAATGCACCTAAGAGTAATAATTTACGGCGACCAATACGGTCTAGTAACATCATACCGATGACGACGCCGACAAACTGAGATATGGAGAGTAAGAAGGTAATAAACAGGGCATTACTGTTCGAGCCAGTAACGCTTTTTAATAATGTTGGGCCAAAATACTGAATCACATTTATTCCACTTAATTGATTCCCTACCGCTAATCCGATACCAATAATTAAAAGAGGGACAGTCCGTCTATTTAATGTAAAACTAATTTTTTTACAGGAATCAGTGGAATTTAAGGATTCCTTGATTTCATTATATACAGAGCGTGCATGATCCGCGTTAGAAATTCGCGTTAGTGTTTTAAGTGCCTCACTATCTGCACCACGGAAGACGCTCCAACGTGGTGACTCGGGGATAAAAGCGACGAAAATCAAGAACAATACGCAAGGAACTATAGCTGAAGAGAGGATAAGGCGCCATCCGCTCTCGACCATTTGTGGGTGGTCTATAGCATTGGTAATAAAATAGTTAGTGAGGAGCACTACACTTTGTCCGCCGACACAACAAATAGAATATAGGGCCGTGGTTCTTCCCCTGTACTTGGAAGGGGCTAACTCAGCTAAATAAATGGGCGAGATAACCGATGCTAGTCCAATTGCCAGCCCTGCGACCATTCTAAATAAAATAAAAAAGAAAAAATTTGGAGCGAGTGATGTCCCAACTACCGATGCCGCAAATAATATGGCGGTAATCATTAGAGATTTCTTACGTCCTAGCTTATCGCTAGCTTTAGGTGCAACAAAACAGCCCACCAGACTGGCAATTTGAATATTGGATACAGCCCATCCCGTTTCCGCGGGTGTTAATTGAAAATATTCGCTTAGAGGTTCAATCGCACCGGAAATGATTGAACTATCGTAGCCCATGAGTAAGCCGCCAAATGCGGCTACGGTACAACAGAGCATTAAATAGACTAAATTGTAGTGCCTTTTAGGCTTATCCATTCTCTTACCTCATCTATTACGTTCGTACATTCCTAGAAACCTTGTTGAAAAGATGAACCGGTATTCCAAAAATGCCATCAATTGAAATTAAGATTCGGTAATGAAAATAATGAATTATTATTTTCATTTATGTGATTTTACCTACACTTCCCGAATAATTGTCTCTTTGGTGTAAAGTGAAACCTATGCAACATCATGATTAAAATCCTGTTTTTAATGAAGATAGGTCTTTTTTCTTTTCCAATTGTGAGCTATGTAAATATTTATTCTAAATATGGAACGAGTAAAATAGGTGAGGGATTGACTCCCTCGATGCTAATCTGTCACAAAGTTGCTGCTAATAACTTAGGAAGATGTGGCGTTTGTTCGATTAATTGCATCGTCATAAGACTTTGAGTGAGTGGAATCGGAGAAGGCGTCTGGAGACGTATTGCGCTAGAGATACTGCGGTAGTATGCGTCGTAACCACCTCGTAAGTTCGGCAGCGGTCTCTTATCAACTTGATTTTCCCCACCGGTGAACCACACTCCCAATTCAGGGTCTAGTCCCCAATCGTCGTGGCCGGGCTGCATACCCTTCACTAGCTGTTCTTCTTGCTTGTCTTGGCCGAATTTTACATAACTGCCTTGTGTCCCTTGTAGGCGAAATCTGGGCGGGGAAGAGGTTGCTAACAGGCTGCCTTGTAAGCTGACTTGCAGGTGAGGGTATTGATAAGTTGCCTGAAAAAAATCGACATTCTTTGCATGGTCACGTTGAAACCCGAGATTCACTGCACCATATTCAGGCTGACCGAATAACATAACCATCTGATCGACGAGATGAGCGCCCAAATCGTACCATGCCCCGCCCCCTGATACTGCCTTTTCACGCCATCCCGCCTCGATGGTCGGACGATTGAATGTGTAGTTAGATTCGAAATAGCGTAATTCTCCCAGACGTTTTTCGCGAATCAGCTGTTGAACGGTGAGGAAATCGGCATCCCAACGACGATTCTGAAAGGCACAGAGTAGTCGATTTTGCTGTTGGGATAATGTGACCAATTGCTGGGCTTCTTCAAGCGTTACCGTAAAAGGCTTATCAATCACGACATGCTTACCTGCTAGAAGTGCGGCCTTTGCTAACGAAAAATGGCTCTCATTAGGAGTCGCTATCACGATGAGATCGATATCTTCCGCTTCGATGATTGCTTGAGACTCGGTCTCTACACGGTATGAATTTTGTGCATTCTCTTGAAGGGATCTTTGGCAAACGGCTTGTAGTCGTAGATGGGGTTCTGCGTCGATTAATGGGCGATGGATATGTTTTCCTGAAAAGCCAAACCCAATGATCCCAACAGCAATGGATGTTTCTTGCATGATATTTCTCTCACTCGCCAATTCAATAGGTAGATAACGCCAAAGTATATGTAAGAGGAAACTCTCTTTTAGGCGACTTGATGAAAGAAAATTATCGTTTCGTTTCATCAAACCGACATAACTGTGACGCAGACTGGATAATTTACGATTCAATATATACCGGCAGGGTCGTGTTTTCCTGTGTGTTGGATTAGAAAAATGTCATCGATCACAGAAATAAAAATTTCAAATATTATCAATTGAAATCTTTAAACCTTAACTGTACGGTTAATTTTATTCCCAGCCATACTCATGATCATCGACGCCTATCTTCGCTAATGGCGTTTTTCTATGACTTACTCGAAGGAAAAAAAGATGGAGATTGTTCAAAACTATATTCAAGGACAGTGTCATCAAAGCCAGAGCCAAGAAAGCCTGCCAATATTTAATCCTGCTACGGGAAGTGTGGTCCGTAAGGTGGTACAAAGCTCTCAAGATGAAATGCTGGCCACGATAGAGAGCGCCCACCGTGCTTTCCCTAGTTGGTCTACTACCTCTCCCCTTCGGCGTGCACGGATACTCTTTAATTTTAAGCATCTCTTAGAAGAGAATCGGGACGCGATAGCGGCGTTAATCAGTGAAGAACATGGGAAAGTACTCTCAGACGCTCAAGGTGAAATTACACGCGGCCTCGAAGTCGTTGAGTTTGCGTGTGGTATTCCGCATTTACTTAAAGGCGAACATTCGGCGACGGTTGGCAGTGGTGTTGATAGCTATTCCTTAATGCAGCCCCTAGGCGTCGTTGCTGGTATTACACCCTTTAACTTTCCAGCAATGGTTCCGATGTGGATGTTTCCTGTTGCGCTAGCGTGTGGCAACACTTTTATTTTGAAACCACCTGCTCCGGCTCCTTCTGTAGCCATACGTCTAGCCGAGCTTCTAACGCAAGCAGGCCTTCCCGATGGTGTGTTTAATGTGATCCATTGCGGTAATGATGTCACACAGTTATTGACGACAGATCCAAGAATCAAAGCGGTGAGTTTCGTAGGATCTTCTGCGGTGGCACAACACGTTTATTCAACGGCGAGCGCCCACGGCAAACGGGTTCAAGCATTTGGTGCAGCCAAAAATCACGCTATTGTGATGCCTGATGCGGATCTTAAGACCGCCGTCAGTGCCATTATGGGAGGAGCATTTGGCTCCGCAGGAGAACGTTGCATGGCACTACCTATCGTAGTGGCTGTTGGCGATCAGGTTGCTGATGCCTTAGTGGAAGCATTAGTTCCACAAATTCAAGCTCTACGTATTGGTCCCGGGGTGTGTTCGACGGGAAAAGAAAACGATATGGGGCCTGTAATCAGCAAACAGCATCAACAGAAAGTCTTAGGATATATTGATACAGGGGTTGCTGAAGGTGCTCAGTTGGTAGTGGATGGAAGGGATTATTCTGTAGCGGGGCATAGTGATGGTTTTTACGTCGGCGGGACACTTTTCGACCACGTATCCGCAGAGATGACGATCTACAAAGAAGAAATATTTGGTCCGGTATTAGGCATCGTGAGAGCGCCTGATTTTGAGACAGCATTAAGACTAATTAATGAACATGAGTTCGGTAATGGCAGCGCCATTTTCACCCGTAGTGGTTATTACGCCCGAGAATTTAGTCAACGTGTTGAAGCAGGTATGGTGGGAGTAAATATTCCTGTTCCTGTTCCGGTAGCCTTCCATTCATTTGGTGGATGGAAGCGGTCAGTGTTCGGCGCATTGAATGTACATGGTCCTGATGGCGTGCGGTTCTATACCAGAATGAAGACTGTTACCACGCGTTGGCCAGAAGGGCAGCAAGGGGCTGCAGAATTCAGTATGCCGACGCTAGGCTAATTTACTGTCGAGGTATTTATGGCAAAGCTCTTGAGTAAAGCGAATTCAAAAGAATCCAAACATCTTCATCATATCACTCCGGAAAATGCAGGGTGGGAGTATGTAGGGTTTGATGTCTGGCATCTTTCTGAAGGTGAGATGATTACTCTTCCCGCAGATGATCAAGAACGCTGTGTTGTATTGGTAGCAGGGTTGGCAAGTGTTAAGACGCCAAATGAGTTTTTCCCTCGTATTGGAAAGCGGATGACTCCATTTGAACGTATCCCACCGTGGTCAGTGTATCTCCCTCATCATACAGAAACGCAGATTGTTGCGCTGAGTGAATTAGAAATTGCAGTGTGTCAAGCACCGGGATTTGGCGATCTCCCCGCTAGAGTGATTGCAGAGACTGATGTGCAAGTGGAGCATCGAGGAAAGGGGCGTAATCAGCGATTAGTTCACAATATTCTTCCGGAAAATCGGCCAGCTGATAGTTTGTTGGTGGTTGAAGTTTATACGCAAGAAGGGGATACCAGCTCATACCCCAGCCATAAACACGACACGCCTATTGATGGACAAGAGACCTATTTGGAAGAGACTTATTATCACCGGATAGATCCCCCGCAAGGGTTTTGCTTACAACGGGTTTATACCGATGACCGCGAGTTAGATGAGTGCATGGCGGTTTACGACCGCGACGTGGTGAAAGTACCTCGTGGCTATCACCCTGTCGCAACTCTAGCGGGATATAACAGTTATTACCTTAATGTAATGGCTGGACCTGTTCGTAAGTGGTTATTTACTTGGGAAAAAGACCACGCATGGATAAACACTGAACACTATTCATAATCGCTAGCGTTATTGTCGGGCTACGCTAAAAGTCACTGGTCTTGCTAGTGACTTTCTTTTTCTTCGGGGGATTTATGGCGTCATTAACAATAGAGGCTGTCTCACAGCAAGAGCAAAAGTATCGATTAAAGCATCTGACCTTTGAAGATGCTTGGCAAATTGGCGTATTCATACGTAATAAAGCGCAGGTGGAACATTTGCCTGTAGCGATTGAAGTGTGGGCATTTGGACAGCCTCTCTTTTTCAGCGCGCTGTCAGGCTCAGTGATTGATAATATCGAGTGGATGAAGAGAAAGCGTAATACTGTCTTACGTACTGGACACTCATCCTTATTTATGGGGTTAACTTATGCACAGGCTGGTCAGCCGATGGAGAACAAATCTTATATCGATCAAGCCGAATATTGCGACCACGGCGGGAGTTTCCCCATCCTTCATGAATCTGGCGCAGTGTTAGGGGCGGTCACACTCAGTGGTTTACCTTCAGAGCAGGACCATATTTTAGCTATCAGTGGCCTTCAACATCTGTTAGACGCCCGAGATGCGATATTATGAAAAAAGACCATATTCAGCTGGGTATAGCCCCTATTGGCTGGACCAACGATGACCTGCCAGATCTAGGGAGCGAGAATACGTGGCAACAATGCTTGAGCGAAATGGCTTTAGCGGGGTATCAGGGCTGTGAAATAGGCGGACAATATCCAAAGGATGTAGAGGTTCTGCGCAAAGCGCTCGATCTGCGGAACTTACAAATTTGTAATTCATGGTTTAGTACGTGGTTCGCAGATGCTCCGCTCAAAACAACGGTTGATACTTACCTCCCTTATCTGCGTTTCTTACAGTGTCTTGGTGCAAAAGTGATTGGCTGTTCTGAACAGAGTGGCAGTACTCAAGGATGTACAACGCCGATGTATGGACAGCGACCGCAGTGGAATAGCCAGCAATGGAGAAAAATTACCGAGGGTTATCGTCAGTTGGCACTGATTGCGGAAGACCATGGAATGAGAGTTTGTTTACATCATCATATGGGCACTGGAGTACAAACACCTGCGGAAATCGATCGTTTTCTCGATGCAACACCGGATAGTGTCTCATTGCTCTTTGACTCCGGGCACATTTTTGCCTCAGAAGGCAGTCAGCAAGCAGTAGAAGACGTGTTAAGGAAAACATTACCTCGCGTGGCACATATTCATCTTAAAGATTGTCGTCCTCAAATCATTGCTCAAGTTAAAGCCGACAATCGCTCATTTCTGGCGGCCGTCAAAGCGGGCATATTTACCGTGCCCGGCGATGGCATTATTGATTTTAGGCCTTTATTCACTGCGATTGATCACAGTAGTTATCGAGGTTGGATGGTGGTCGAAGCAGAGCAAGATCCTGCGCTGGCCAATCCATTGGAGTATGCAATAAAAGCTCGTGATTACCTTCGTCAACATGCAGGGATTTAGGCAAGGAAAGAGATTATGCAAGACAATTATACCAATACTCTAAACAATAGCCCCTTCAAACTGGCAGCGTGTGCAGAGATGTTGTACACCGAGTTACCTTTTGAACAGCGTGTTAACCAGTTAACGCAAGAAGGTTTTTGTGTCGAACTGTGGGATTGGACGCAAAAAGATCTCTCCTCATTAGCAGAGAGTGGGGCAACCTTCACATCGATGACAGGCTATATCGAGGGTAATCTCCTCGAGCCTCAAGGAATTAAAACGCTGCTTGATACGGCCGAGCTTTCTATCCATGCGGCTAAAAAGATCAATTGTCGCGCATTAAACCTCCATGGAACGGGGCTCGGTGAGGGGGGAATACCGGTTGTACCCTTAGAAACGGTTTGCGGTGAAATGTGGATACGTGCGTACAAAACGTTATGCCAACTAGCCGCGCTGGGCGAGCGTTATCAGCAATTATTTATCTTAGAAAATCTTAATACAGCAGTGGACCATAAGGGGACGCCTTTTGCCCGAGCTATTGATACCTTCACATTAGTCTCTGCAGTCGATAGCCCTTGGTTGAAAATGAATCTTGACTTATATCATGCGCAAATTGGTGAAGGTCAACTGATTGAATTGTGTCGAAAATCATTACCTTATCTTGGCGAGATCCAAGTTGCGGATGTACCTGGTCGCCAAGAACCCGGTACCGGTGAAATTAACTACCCCGCCATTGCCAAAGTACTCGGGACATTAGGGTATGATGGAGTCATTGGATTGGAAGCTTTCCCCTCACAGACAACGGCCATTGCATTGAACCGCTTTCGAGATGCCTTTACGCTTAGCTAACGACCTAGGCCCCATGGTTGGGGCTGTTTTTATACTATGTATTAAGAGAATTAAGTATCTGCACTGCGCAAAGCTAAGGACACAGCAAGAGTTTGCGCAAGGCTCATCGAAGCGACTTGAGAGCGAAAGCCATCAAGTTGAGCCTCTCTTACGGCAAAACACACGTCACTGAACGCCGCTAAGGGGCTGACCATACTGTCGGTAATAGCAATTTGGCGTGCGCCTCGCTTGGCCCCTAGTTCAACCAGTTCGAGGACCTCATTAGAATATGGTGAATAGCTAATCGCGACAACGACGTCTTTAGGGCTGACCATGCTGAGTTGTTCAGTGAACATGCCTCCCAATCCATCGATCAGGAAAGCTCGACGTTCAAGGTGGCGTAAAGCATAAATTAAATAGCTCGCGACACTAAACGACCGTCTAAGACCAATGACATAAATATTTTCTGCTTGGTCAAGTATGGAAATAGCCTGGCACAGTTGCTGTTCATCGATATGTGTTGATAACTGCTGTAAGGCCTGACTATTAACAAGCGCAAACATATCTAAAATTTCTTTCGGTTTTTCGGGAGGACTTTCATTACCGATATTAATTCTATTACGGGATATTCTTGCTCTTTCTGTATAGCTAGCCGTTTCTTCCATCAAATGTTGACGGAAGACTTGTTTCATATCATTGAAACCTTTGAAACCAAAAGCGTTGGCGAAACGGATAAGCGTTGAGGGGGGAACCTCGGCATTCTGGGCAATAGAAGCTACCGTATCGAAAGCGACATTATTACTGTTATCGAGTAAATACCGAGCGACTTGCTTGAGCCGCTTACTTAGCGAGTCGTACCGACTGCGTATATCATCCTGTAAAATTGATAATTGGGTTTTCTGAACCGACACAATGCTTCCCCTGATTTCAAAATGAGAGAATAACCGACATAAAATGAAATTATTGTTCTATTTTATATCGGTAGTGTAACGGACTAACTCGTTAGGCTCAAACTGTCACTATGGCGATTTAGTAGGGTCTAGCGCGTGTTAACTGCTGTTCAAGCTTTACGGCTGCTTCTTGAATAGCGGGGTTGGACGAGACACGTGCTGTACCAACATGCCACCAACTCATATAACCATGGGCCATTGTTTTCGGTAGGACTTTGATGTCAATCAAGGTTGAACGCGTTTGGTTTTCCGCATCTTTTAATGCCTCAATCAACTCCTGTTCATTTTTTACTTCGTAAACTTTACAGCCGTAGCCCTCGGCTATTTTTGCATAATTTATGGGGATCAATTCGCCTTGCGGGAAGACCGAGGGTTCATGATGATAGCGAAATTCTGTACAGAAGCTTCCCATGCCTTGGCCCATCTGTAAGTTGTTGATACAACCATTGGCCATATTATCAAACAAGAGCACATTGATTTTTTTGCCCATTTGTAGCGAAGTGACTAGCTCAGAATGTAGCATCATAAAGGAGCCATCGCCGAGTAAGGCGTATACCTCATGGTCGGGCTCTGCCAGTTTAACGCCAAGTGCCGCATTGACCTCATATCCCATGCATGAATAGCCGTATTCAACATGGTAACTATTATTCCCTGGGCTTTGCCAAAGTCGTTGTAAGTCACCGGGTAGGCTTCCCGCGGCAGCCACTACGACGTTTTTTTGCGGAATACACTGATTAATGATACCTAGTGCATGGGTCTGCAATAGCGTTGTACCATGAATCTTCTGAACCTCCTTGAAGAGTGTATCAGTATCCATACTGTCTTTGACTTCTGGTTGCGGTATGTCTTTGTCAGTATGAGGATGATAGAGTCGTTGGAGTTCATCAGTGAAACGTTTTTTTGCCTCTACAGGAGTAGTCTGCCAAGAGTGCGTAAAGGTTGTGATTTTTTCTGATAATCTTTCTAATACGACCTTTGCATCCGCTACCACTTGGATACCATCCAGTTTGTAGCTATCAAATCGAGAAACGTTAATGTTTAAGAATTTAACTTCCGGGTGTTGAAATATCCATTTTGATGAGGTGGTGAAGTCCGTATAACGGGTACCCATCCCAATCACTAGGTCAGCCTCTTGCGCTAATAGGTTTCCTGCTAAGGAGCCTGTTTCACCTACTCCCCCCATATTTAGCGGATGTGCCGATGGGATAGCGCCTTTTCCTGCTTGCGTTTCCACAAAGGGAATTGAAAACTGCTCCGCAAATTTAAGTAAAGCCTTATTAGCTTGCCCATACTTTACCCCTCCGCCGCAGACAATTAAGGGGGTGCGGCTAGCAGTAAGGAGGCTTATGGCTTGTTCAAGTTCTTGTTCGCTCGGTAGTCGACGGCCAGGAGTATGTACGCGTTTCGTGAAGAAACTTTCAGGATACTCGTAGGCTTCGCCTTGTACATCTTGTGGCAGGCATAGTGTAACAGTTCCCGTTTCAGCAGGGTCCGTCAAGACACGCATGGCATTGATACAGGCTGACATCAACTGTTCTGGGCGCACAATACGATCCCAATATTTACTCAATGGCTTAAATGCATCATTTGTTGAAAGGGAAAGGTCATGAGGTTGTTCTATTTGCTGAAGAACGGGGTCCGGTTGGCGGCTGGCAAACACATCTCCTGGTAAAAGCAAAAGAGGGATACGATTAGCTGTAGCCGTCCCAGCTGCAGTCAACATGTTTGCTGAACCAGGGCCGACAGAGGCGCTACAGGCAATAATTTTTTGCCGTAAATGCTGACGTGCAAAACCTATGGCGGCATGTGCCATCCCTTGTTCATTACGGCCCTGCCAAACTTTAAGGTGACCTGGGTCTTCCTCTAATGCCTGCCCTAAGCCTAAAACATTGCCGTGCCCAAAAATAGTGAAGACCCCTTCAACAAAGCGTTCACAGCGGCCATCAATATCAATGTATTGATTATTTAAAAATCGAACTAAAGCTTGGGCCATCGTTAAGCGAAGCGTTTTCATATCTCGTCCTATAATTTTTGCCTTTTATAGAAAATAAGTTTCATTTCTAAAAAAAACAAAAAATTTATTTAATCTTGAGAGGAGGGTCATATCTTTAGCGTAATATAAGCACGAAACTGTGTAAGCTGGCTTAAACGTTAAGGTTAAATGGATAGGGTATTTTGAGAGAGTTATAAATACTTCCCCTAAGCAATCAGAAGGGGAGGAAATGCTTTAGCGTTTTCTAAGTACTCGAACCAGTGCAAGCAGAGCTAACAGAACTAATGAATCTAACAGCACTGGCAAGGGTGTTATTACAATAAAGAGTACTTCATTTCCTTGTTGCAACAATTTAACTCGCTCAGCACTATTCGGGTGATTTATCCTTGAAAATGTAGGCGAACGTATTGTGATACTGACACTATTTATGCAGAAGGTCATTGCTAGCTAACGATCGGCATCGAGGCCTTTGTACCGTGGCTCTGGCCAACAATCGCTCTACTCCTCGTCATAATGAGGTTATTAGGATAGGTTATCGTTACGCTTGCTTTTCAATCTAGAGTAATTCGCATGCGGTAAAAATTAAGAGGCCTAATAGAAAAATGTCTCTATTGGCCTCTTAATCATTCAAGTTTTAGATTCGCATTAGCTTACTATTTCACTCATACGTCGCACCAAAATTCGTGAGAACCTGCCGCTATGATGCTGAGATTTACAGGTTAGTATTGCGCATAATATCCTTACGTAGCGAATCTACAGCTTAATTTTTATCCGCACCCAGCCATTCTGAAGCATGAGTAGATTGGCGGGCTTTCTCAACCTGTTCACTGGATACGTGTTGAGCAGCGTTCCCCCATCTATTGCGTATATAGGTCATCACATCTGCAATATTGCTATCAGAAAGTTTCCAGGCAAACGCCGGCATACCTGCAGCCGTCGGATTAGCATGGGTGAATGGTCCTTGACTGCCATTTAGCACAACGTTAAGCAGGCTGGATGCATCAGCTGAGTTCACCTGCGCATTACCGGCGAGCGATGGAATCATGTTTCTAACCCCTGACCCATCCGAGAGATGGCAGGCATTACACTGTGATTCATATATTTTTTTACCCACCAACATCGCGTTCTGTTGGCTATCAATCGCGGCAGGGATGGTGCTCTGCGATGCGGGCAGTGAGTGCAGATATTGCGCGATAGCGTGCAGATCGCTCTCACTCATATATTGAGTTGAATTTTCAATCGCTTCAGTCATCGGGCCTGATGAGGCAGTTTTGCTATTAGTCCCAGCGCGCAAATAGTTGACGATATCTTCGCGACTCCAGTGACCCAGACCTGTATGGGGATTTGGGGTAAGATCCGGTGCAAACCAGCCCTGTAAAGTCCCTCCCTGCAAATAAGCGGAAGAATCACCCCCTAGGAGGTTTTTTGCCGTATGGCAAGACGCACAGTGACCTGCACCCTCAACCAGATATGCGCCACGATTGACCTCTGGGCTCACTTGCGTGTTTTCCTGGAATACCTGATCCTTGAAAAATAGTAGGTTCCAGCCCGCGAGTATCCAGCGTTGATTAAATGGGAAAGGGAGTTGGTTTTCCACCACCTTATTACTTACTGCAGGTATAGTCCGAATATAGGCCCACAGGTCTGTTAGGTCCTGATCAGTCAATTTGGCGTAAGCATTGTAAGGCATCGCCGCATATAGGTTACCGTATGAACCAACACCATGACGCACTGCACGATCAAATTGCTCTTGAGTCCAGCCACCAATGCCGGTTTCTTTATCTGAGGTAATATTCGAGGACAGGATGGCACCAAAGGGTGTCTCCAATTTATAGCCCCCCGCAAAAGGTTGCCCACCATCTTTGGTGTGACAGGCGGTACAGTCAGATAAGCGCGCGATATACTCTCCCCGTGCTATCTGGTCCTTAAGGCCAGCACCCTCTTCGATCCTTACGGTTTGAGGGTAGCGTTTGTGTAATCCGTATTGAACCAGTCCGGTATAACCTATTCCTCCTACCAAGACTACTGCGCCAACCGCGAGTGCAATACGTCGTAATTTATTCGCCATCACGTTCTCCTTAACTGACCAGTGGGCCTGGGTTTTTTATGTAATCGTTAACGATGGCATGTGCCGTCCATAACGTTAGCGCACTGAGTGTAATAGTCGGATTATAGCCACCGTTGTTCGGGAATGATGAGGCGCCCAGCACGAACAAGTTGTGCGCGTCCCAATGCTGCTGATAACGATTCAGTACCGATGTAGCAGGATCTTTACCCATGACCGCACCACCGATAGTATGCGAGCTATCGTAGGCTCGGAACGGAGAATTGTGCTTATCCGGGAAGGCTTCCGTTTCCCAACTACTGGCACCAGAGACTTTACAAATATCTTCAATACGATCGCGGATATAGCGCGCCATTAAACGGTCATTCTGGTTATAGTCGAATGTAAGCCGTAGTAGCGGCTGACCATTGGCATCATTATAATTTGGATCTAGAGAGAGGTAAGAGTCACGATGGGAATAGGATGTGCCCTGCCCTTGGATCTTGGCGTAGTTTTGGTAGCTTTTTTGAAAAGCCTTTTTCCATTCTGAGCCCCACATTTTGCTATTAGGTGGCAAACGGTCAGTCATACTCAGTGGTGTGCCTTGGTCAGAGAGCGCCTGAATCCCGGCACCGCCGAGGAAACCTAAGCCAGAATGGTCAAAATTATCGCCGTTAAAATCGTCAATTTGGGTAGAAAGCGCACCGGTCGAGATAAACGGATTCATCTGCTCATTTTCATAGTAGAGATAGCCCATCGACATGGTCTGATAGTTGTAGGCACGACCCAATGTCCCTTCTCCGGTAGCGTGATCGTAGGCTTGACCAATTTTAGACAGCAACAGCAAACGCACATTATCTAACTGGTATGCCGAAAGACAGACGATATCCGCTGGCTGAAAACCAGTATTGCCATCAGAATCAAGGAAGGTCACACCAGTCACCGTTTTTCCATCTTCCGCTTTATCAATATGTAAGGCAGTACATTCCGTCAGCAAGGTGAAATTGGTGCGATCCATCAGCGCGGGTATAACACAAATGTTGGGGGATGATTTCGACCAGTTACCACAACCATAGAAGCCGCAATAGCCACAGTAGGTACAGGGCGCAAGGTTAATACCAAGCGGATTAGTATAGGCAGCCCCGATCGTACCAGCCGGTATTGGGAAAGGATGGTAACCCATTTTTTCTGTGATCTGATGAAACTTATCGTTCCAATGGGAACGTACCAGCGGTGGAGTTGGATATTCGCTACTGCGACTGCCTTCAAACGGATTACCACCCGCCTGTTTCTCTCCGTTCAGTACGCCGGCCTTCCCGGAAATACCGGCAATTTTCTCGATGCGATCGTAGAACGGTTCTAGTTCCGTATAGCTAACCCCCCAATCCTGAACAATCAGGCCATCGGCCAGTGGCATGTTATTGTAACGATCACGTAGGCGCGTGGCCATTTCAAAATCAGATGGATTAAAACGCCAGGCATTCGCTGCCCAGTGCTTACCGGCACCCCCCACGCTGAAGCCCATCTGAAAGGCATTCCAGTCGCGTGCGGGTAGCGCTTTCTGACTGCTATCATTACGAAACGTCAGGGTCTCGACGCTCGGGGGTTTTAAAATCTCACGACGGACCCCATAACGGAGTTCGTCAGCGGCAATCGCTGGGGAGAAATTAGTCTGAGTTTGTTCCCAAGGACCACGTTCAATCGCGACAACATTTAATCCGGCACGAGTCAGTTCTTCTGCCATAAGAGAACCGGCCCAACCAAGGCCGACAATAACAGCATCAGCTTTAGGTCTGGTGTAATTCATATTTAACCTTTTTTAATTAAGCTTTCAGGAGGTCGATAATACTGATAGGTTCAATATTGAGTTTCTGTCCTTTCAATCGTACATAGTCGCGATAATCGTAGCGTGCACCAGGGAAACCAATCATTTTCCAACCCACCATGTTACGGTTACCACCATAAATTGGATCAGCGAGAAAGCCCTCCTGAACATTGCTGAGTAATTGACTAAAAAAGCCTTTGGCAGAAAGCGTTGCATAAGTGAACTGGCCAGCTTCCATTTTTTCCAGATAGCTGTCTTTAGCCTCGTCATCTAATTCAGTAAATGATTTCCCTAACAGCTTCTGACAATGGACATCTAATTCAGCCAACCCCTTGCGATATATCTCTGCAGGGGTCAAAGGTGATTGATTCCCCTGAGAAGCAGTGCCATTTTCAAAAGGACCCACATTGTATCGCCAGTTAGCTCGGCCGTAGGCGCCTGCGAGTTGGTTATCGATAAATACCACACAGCCTGCTTGAGAGGCACTAATACTGAGTTCATCTGCAGGGATCAGGCGATCGAAAATCGATGTTACTAACTGAGATTCACGCTCGGTGAAAAATAGTCTTCGAGTAGGATCGGCGGGAGTTGGAGGGGGGGTTTGCTTAGCACGCCAGAGTTTACCTCCCGACAATACATTGTCTGCGGCCCCTGCGGGTTTAAATATAGATGCAGCGGTCCCTGTCATGGCAAGAACCATCCCGGTTTTAATAAAATATCGACGTTCCATACGATGCTCCATAGGAGTAGAGTCACCGACTACATGAAAACACGCTCACTTAAAATGAATTATACGAGTTTATCTAATAGACAGTGTTGTTTTAGATTCTGAGTAGAAGCGTGAAGAGACAAAGTGACTGACATTTCTCTTCAATAAAATACCGTCATAGTAGTCAATGACAGCGTAATACATTAGCTAACCTTTAGGTGAGACCGTTTGATCCAAAATTCATCGTTACGTCAGTCTCCCCTTTTATTGGCAACACTATCGAATAACCAATTAATCGCTTCAGTAAGCTGATTCCAGCCAATAAGCTTCCAAGTCGAAGTCTGTGCTTCATCAATATCATTAATACCACCAAGCCGAACTGTAATTACTCATTATTATCACGTATTGCCTGCATGGCATCAAAAGCCAGTGCATCATTCTTGCAAACCAGCACATCCATTCGCTATCTAGACGGCGTATCACGCAGGTAGGTAACCACGACATTGTATGCTTAATCTCAATCATACCGTTGTACTATCAGTGCCGCATTTGTCGAATCGCCTACATTACCGAGGATACTCCAGCCAGCGCTACTGGGTTGTCTACGGTTGATTTTTTCACTTTACTTTGTTGTTTTTTTTGCTCAAGGTTAATCACACTGGTTCATAAAGTATTAATCCCATAGCTTAAATCAGCCTCTTCATATCTCCAAATCAGAGGATGTTGATAAATATTTTATCCTCAGATTAACTGTCTTGATAACAATATGTTACGATTATGTGTATTTATGATATTGTTGGCAAGCACCTTGTGTCTAGCGCAGCGCTATCAAAAAACGAGGAGCCTATCACATTAACTCGGATATTTTATTTGAATCAAATAGCTAAGTTAAAATTATTAATTTCAATAGAAATAATGGTGTACTGTTAAAATTTGTAATTACGGGCAGTTGTGGTGAGAGAAATTGGGTCAATGCGCGTGTGCGGCCAAAAGATAAAAACCGGCAATACTCACTTGGAAATATGAATTCATTGTCGTCAGGTTTGATAGAGTCATTACTCGATGGAAATGCTTTGCACTAAGATTTTGTACGTTGCCCTGAACAGTGATGCACCCATTGCCTTTTCACCATCAAGATAGCGATAGTTGAAGCATAATCGGCTATTGTCTTACATACTACGGTAAACCATTCTTTATCAGTCCACTCCACGAGAAGCGGTTATTGGAATGCTGAGCGTCTACAATAAAGCTACTGTGTGACAATACTGATTGTCGGGAAATACTTCTGGACAGAGGTAACACATTCCTACCAGCCGGTCGAAACGCCACAAGGTTAGCAACTTAATACCACAGGCCTTTTATCAACCAAAATATTCAATAGGTGCTGTGAAGGGGCGAGTCGTGATGTCGGCTGGGGGAATAACGATAAAAACCATTTCCAAAGTGGCGACTATTTTCAAAGTACGCGTACCAGATCCCTCCATTTTCTATGTAGGGTAGTGCGATTTCTTCAGGAACATAAGCCAGTCCATACCCCGAAATGGTAGCATCAAGCACATGAAAAATGACCGTCAACTCGAACCATAATATCCTCACCCTCTTCGTCGAACCACCATGCGTATAACGTTACAGAGATAGGAAAGCGAAAGTTGATACAGGTATTGTTCACTCTCCTTAAAAGGATCCACTCTCATAAGCACCCTCTGTGAGGGTGACCCTTTATTATCGAAATATCAGAAATACTTCTCCTGAACAGCAGGGAGGGAGTTAAGAACGCTGCCGGTAAAGTGTCGTGTGTCGCGTCTCTTTGCTCATCATTAGCGCGATCAATGTCAGCACAGCCATTGATGCAAGGTAAAGGCCGACCGCGAACAGTCCCCATTTGGCATTTAGCCACGTCGCAATATAAGGCGCCACAGAAGCACCCAGTATTGATGCCAAGTTATAGGAGAAGGATGCTCCAGTGTAGCGAACCTCGGTGGGAAAAAGTTCGGGTAACAAAGCCCCCATTGGACCGAAAGTTAAGCCCATAATTGTTAACCCAAGCGTCAGGAATAGCATTACCAACCACTGTGACCCGCTGGCCAAAATAGAGGGAAACAGTAAAGCGAAAACAATGATCAATAGGGTAATCGCGATCATCGTAGAGCGACGACCGAAGCGATCCGCCAAGATCCCGGCAATAGGGATCGCGACACCAAATCCGATCACCGCCACCATTAACATCCATAAAAAACTATTCCGGGAAAAGCCCAGTCCTTGCGGTGCAGGGGCCGTGCCATAGCTCATGGAATAAACCGTCATGATATAAAATAGGGTATAGGTCGCCAACATGATAAATGTGCCTAATACCATTGCCCTAAAGTGTTTACTAAACAATGTACCGATAGGCAGGCTAACGTGCTGCTGTGACTGTTTAGCTTGAGTAAACACCGGGCTTTCGTGTAACGATACCCGCACATAAAGCCCAACAATGACGAGGACTGCTGACAGGATAAAGGGTACGCGCCATCCCCACTGCATAAACTGTTGGTCGGTCAGCAACCAAGAGAGCAATAAAAAGGTGCCATTAGCAAAGAAAAAGCCGATCGGTGCGCCCAGTTGTGGGAAAGAGCCATACAATGCTCTTTTTTTTGCTGGCGCGTTCTCTGTTGCGAGTAATGCCGCTCCCCCCCATTCGCCACCAAGCCCTAGTCCTTGGCCAAATCGAGCCAATGCCAAAAGCAGTGGTGCAACCACACCAATGGTTTGATAGCTAGGGAGTAAGCCGATAACCACCGTAGAGACACCCATGGTGACTAATGATGCGACCAAGGTTGCCTTACGGCCGACTTTATCGCCGAAATGGCCAAAGAGTGCTGAGCCAATCGGGCGGGCAATGAAGGCAATAGCGAAAGTCGCTAACGACTGTAACGTTGCAACGGTCGGATCACCCTGCGGAAAAAAGATATGCGGAAAAACGATAACCGCTGCCGTGGCATAAATATAAAAATCGAAGAATTCAATTGCCGTACCGACTAAAGACGCGATGATCACTTTATTGCGTGAATTGATGGGGGGAGCCTGCTGAGCAGCTTCTGCCAGAGTTTCTGAAGTTTGCATAATTCCATTTTCTTATTTTTGTTACATCGGAAAATCATATTACGCAGGCATGCCGCATGGTTCAATTAACTGACACGCCGCCGCACAGGCTCTATAGCGAATAATCGTAGTGACAGGGCATTAGACAAACGAAGTTATCTGGGAATAGAGAATAAGCTGGTGGGATACGCTAAAAATAGGCTAAAAAAAATAGTTTATTTAATTTAGCCTATCGTCAGATTAATGCGTTGTTGGCGCGTTATCTTCTTTTGTTTCAGCAGCAGGAGGATTGGCTGTCGCTATCCATGCCGCGCAGAATAGCGTTAAGCGGGCAAAGAAATAAAAGAAAGCCATTAACCCTAATACTGAACCGAATGCCGCGCCCGACGGTGAGGAGGCTAATTTAGGTAAGGTAAAGGTCATAATAAACTTAATCAGCTCGAAACCTATTGCCGCTAATAAAGTGCCACGGAAAAGGGCTTTTTTATGGGGCTTATGGCGAGGGAGTATCCAGAAAATCCAGAGAAATATTAAGTAGTTACATCCTATTGATATACACAACGCGCTCACCGTGATCAGAGGGCGTAACCAGCTGATATGATCTAATCCTAATGCACTGATGATTGTTGATTGTGCAGAACCGGCAATGGAGTTGAGTGAAACGGAAATCACCAACGCTATCACTAAGCCAGTTAGCGAGATGAAATCGCGTAAATACTTATGCCACATTTTCTCCTGATCCTTCGGCGCGCGTTCCCACACGTCGCGGGACTGGGCACGAATGGCTTCGCGAAGATTTCCTACCCAGCTGATCCCTGAATAGAGGGCCAGCAATAATCCGGTTATCCCCACAGTGGTACGCTGTTGAATAGCCGTATTAACAGTATTTTTTAATGTTGAGGTCAGGGTTGGATCACTAATACTATTGACGATTTTATCAATTAACTCTGAAAGCAACGCTTGGTTTGAAGCCAACACAAAGCCGAGCGCCGCAAAGGAAACCATTAAGATAGGAATTAATGATAGAAAGGAAAAGTAGGTGATTGCGGCACCGAATTGGCTTCCTAAGCGATCATTAAAGCGCTCAATCGCCCGTAAAAAGTGGTCCACGGGTTTAAGGGAAGTAAACCAAATATAGAAGCGTGAAGCCTGCTTAATGGAGTGATCCACCGAGGTATTCCCCGTTTTAATTGGGATCACCGATGCTTCGTGGTCTTCGTTATCCTGCTTTGAATTATTTTTTGTCTCAACCATAAAAATTCCATCATTGTGGTTTGGGCGTTAAAGGTCTTTTTATTACAGTATAGCTTATGCTTCGCTGTTGCCTTCGCCGAGAGGTAATGCTGCCGTCATCTGAAAATCTTGCGGGGGGATCCCCGTCATTTCGCAGGCCAGTTCACCAGTACGGCGCAATGCATAACGGTAGCGCTCATCAAAAGGATAGCAGCAGGATAAGCGTAGCGCATGGTGATAGTGGTCGCTGAGGGAATAGAGCGAGCCAGGGGTAACACAGATACGTTCATTCAATAACTGTTCGAACAAATCAACGGTATTAATTTTTCCGGGCAGCTCTGCCCAGAAAACGAATCCACCTGTTGGTCGAGTCGCCTGCGTCCCTTCCGGGAAATAGCGCGAAATCATATCTCTGACCTTATCCATATTGCTGGCATAGCGCCTGCGCAGTGAGCGTAAGTGGTGGTCATAGCCGCCATTAGCGATAAATTCGGCTAAGGTAGAGGTTAAGAGAGCCGACTCGCCTAATGTGCTCAAGCCTTTTAGGCGAGAGATTGCATCGTGAAAACGGCCCGCCATCATCCAGCCAATACGAAAATCCGGCGCGAGGGTTTTGGTAAAGCTGGTGCAGTAAATGACCCAACCTTCTTTATCAAAGCTTTTCACCGCCGGTGATTCCGGAGTGTGAAATTGTAACTCGCTATAAATACCGTCTTCGATTATCGGTAATTGATAATGTTGTGCTAACTGCGCCAACCTTTTTTTATCTGCGACAGAGGAGGTAAAGCCTAATGGGTTGTGGACCGTCGGGATGGTGATTAGCGCGGAGATCCGTTTCTCTTTCAACATCAATTCGAGCACATCCATTTTGATCCCTTTTCGAGGATCCGTTGGGATCTCGACGGCTTTCAATCCCAGTTCTGCCAGTAAAGGAAAAAGGAAGAAGTAGGTCGGGCTTTCAACGCCAATACAGTCACCGGGAGAGGTGACGACCCGCAAGGCTAATTGAATCGCTTCTGAACAGCCGTGAGTAATAATGATCTCCTCGGCGGACAGCGATAAGCCCGAATAGAGGGCGCGCTTGGCGATTTGTTCGCGTAGCGGTTCACCATTATTAGGCAGTGCATATTTAGAAATGATGTCAGGCCGTCTGCGTAATAGCGAGGCGGCAATTTTTGTCAGCTTAGCGGTGGGGAAAAAGTCTTCATGCTGAGGGCAGGCGAGGGAAATATTGGTGTAAGCCGGATTACGCTGAGCGGCGAATGCCGCCTCGATTAACGCCATCTTTTCCCGTCCGAGTTCGCGAGGCTTTAGCTGCCTGGGTGCGGAAGTAGCAACCTCTGCGAGTACACTGCGTACGTAAAATCCTGACTGAGGCCTAGCTTCAACCAACCCTCGATTCTCTAGGCGCTGCCATGCCGCAAGCACAGTATTGACACTCACTTGATGGGTTTCAGCAACACGTCTAATGGCGGGTAGCCTCTGTCCTGCCTTGATCTTTCCTTGGTGAATTAAGGTGGCGAATTCGTCGGCAAGCTGCTGATAGCGAGTCGTGACCTCTGTCATGGATACACCTTGTCGTCAGTTTAATGGGTACAATTCACTTTAACTGAAATTGTACTCATTACAATAAGTCTTTTTTGTCTCTGTTACCCTTTTTATCGCTGAGGTAGCATAGCCCCACTCTTTATTTGCAGGACACTCATCATGCTTGATCCCTCTTACATTAGTTATGTTGTCGTTATGTCGGTCACACCTGGCCCGAATAATGTGATGTTGGCGACCTCTGGGGTTAATTATGGTTTGAAGAAGACCTTACCCATGGTACTAGGGATTATTGCTGGGTGTCTGGTGCAACTGCTCTTTTCCATTTTAGCCTTTGAGCAACTCCTCCATTGGATGGCGATGATCCGTATACCGCTGACGCTAGCAGGCAGTGGATATTTATTCTGGCTCGCATGGAAAATTTTCCGTTCTGCTGCGCCCGAACTGACCCAAGCTTCGACACCGATGAGTTTTTTTGGGGCCGTCTTGTTTCAGGCAGTAAACCCTAAAGCATGGCTAATGTGTTTGAACGTTGCCCTGGTCTACGCGGCCGACATTCCGTTGAGTTGGATGTTACTTAGCTACGGCTTGATGACGCTGCCTTGCGTGATTATCTGGGCGATGCTGGGCGATAAGATGAGTGGCTTACTGCAAGATGCCAGTAAACGCTGGGTCTTTAATAGCGTGATGGCGTTGACGCTGGTCATGACAGCAAGTTGGATGCTGGTAGAAGTGATCATGGCATAATATAGACGGCCTGCCTAAGCAGGCCGTTTTCTATCACACTGAAAGAGGTTCACCTTCGGTGATAGGTAAAGGGCTAAGCGTAACAGTCGCTTGCACACTCTCCGGAGTCGGATAATCAAGTGCTAACACTTCGCTTGTATGCTTCAAGACCTGCTCAGTAGCCTTTTCATCATCGTTAAGCGCAGTTTTCCAGTATGGGATCAATTGCTTGATCTTCTGTTGCCAGCTTTCTGACGCGATCTCATCCTTAAAGATTCTCCCCATCACCTCAAGCATCGCTTGCGCGGCGGTTGACGCACCCGGCGACGCTCCGAGTAGTGCTGAAATTGTTCCATCTTGCGAGGTAATAATTTCGGTCCCCAGTTTTAAGGTACCTCCTTTACTTCCATCGTTTTCAATCACTTGAACACGTTGACCGGCAACGACTAAACGCCAATCTTCCGCCTTCGCGTGAGGAACATATTCACGTAGCGCATCAAGGCGATCTTTATCGGTAAGCAGCACTTGCCCGATAAGATACTTCACTAGGCTGAAATTACGCGCCCCGACTTGCATCATCGGGACAATATTATTTGGCGTCATCGAGCCAAACATATCGAGTAAAGAGCCTTGTTTTAGGAACTTGGTAGAGAACGTGGCGAAAGGCCCAAACAGCAGTACCTGTTTACCGTCAAGGACGCGAGTGTCGACATGGGGAACCGACATAGGCGGTGCTCCGACACTGGCTTTACCGTAAACCTTAGCTAAGTGCTGCTGGACTAACGCTTGATTTTCGGTCACTAAGAAGGAGCCACCGACTGGGAAACCGGCGAACTTTTTCGCTTCCTCAATTCCAGTTTTTTGCAAAAGAGGGAGCGCACCCCCGCCCGCGCCAATAAAGATGTGTTTCGCGGTCACCGTACGCGAGGTGTTATTCATCAGGTTTTGCAGCGTGACTTGCCACAAGCCATTCTCTAAGCGCGTAATAGTGCGGACTTCTTGGCGTAGGGATAAGGTGAAATTATCGCGTTGACCTAAGCTATCAATAAGTTGTTTGGTTAACTCACCGAAATTAACATCCGTACCGAAAGGCGAGTGGGTCGCCGCCACTTTCTCTCCCGGTCGACGCCCTTTCATAATCAATGGTGCCCACTGTTGGATCGTTTCGGCTTCATCAGAAAAGGCCATGCCACGGAATAAGCAACTGTTACGTAAACTCTCTGCGCGCTTTCTGAGGAAATTGACATTGTCGTCTCCCCACACAAAGCTCATATGTGGCGTGGTGTTAATAAAACTGCTCGGTTGGCCTAAGCGCCCTTGTTCGACTAACGACGCCCAGAATTGACGAGAAACCATAAACGCTTCGTTAATTGAAATCGCTTTAGTGATATCAATCGAGCCATCTGCGCGTTGCGGCGTATAGTTCAACTCAGCCAACGCCGAGTGGCCAGTCCCAGCATTATTCCAACCATTTGAGGACTCTTCGGCAACGCCAGGCAGGCGTTCTACTATCTCAAGACGCCAAGTCGGTTCAACTTCTTGCAGAAAAGTACCCAGTGTGGCGCTCATGATCCCCGCGCCAATCAATAACATATCGAGGGGAGCTGAGTCGGGTACATTAGCAGTCATAGCGTGGCTCGCACTCATTGAGAGGGAGAGGTGTAATGGTGATTTCGACATGAGGCAATATCCTCTTCTGTAAGACGCCGATCCGCTTACAGCGTGGTGACAGTAAATGAAGCTCTCGGTAAGATACCGATAAATATAACATTTCCCTGTCTAATTTAAACATCGGATTTGAAGTATTTTTCGAAAAACGGCCGCAGTCATTTTCGCTAAAAAACTAGAATTCTCTGTAAATTTTTAAACGATAAATCAATAAATTATTCATTTATTCTCTTATTATTGGCACGCTCGGCATTATTATTATATGTGTTGCTAATAATTACTCTTTTATTCCATAAGCTAATGATAATTATCATTATAATTATCGTCTTATCGTGAATGTGATTTATGTCACATATCGGTTAATTAACTGTTAAATTTAACACGTATTGATCACGATGCGTTGGAGATAAAACGCCGCCAAATAAACCGTATCAGTAAGTACTCGAGCGTCCCGAGAAAGAGAAACCACAAGGCAAAAACAATGGTATAGAGCTGATTAAGGTCCATAAGATGGAACCATTGCATGATGGATTTGGCCACGCTAATACCGAACGTCGGGGCAGGCAGCAACAGTGCCGAAAGAAAGCCCAGCAATAAGATTCCAGCGGGGATAAAGAGCGTTTCAAGCGGATTTTTCATAGGGCACTCGTTTTTTCTTCAGGTTGAGCGTGATGTCAACTGACTCTTAAACAAAAACTAATTTTACCAAGAATATCCTCGGCTTGCGCCCCGTTTATGTAGTAGGGTAAAAGTTATAGCCTTTGCTATACTTAACTGCATGATTTTATTGATTTTTTATTTTATGCTTTGCGTGATAGACTCCTCTGCATGACGACTTCCCGAACAGGGAATATCACTGTTACTTTGTATAGCTACTCAGATTATTATGAACATACTGACTACACTTATTCTTGCTTTAGGCATGTCGATGGATGCTTTTGCCGCAGCCTTAGGTAAGGGCGCTGTACTCAAACAGGTCACCCTTAAAGAAGCCTTACGCACAGGACTGATTTTCGGGGTGATTGAAACATTGACTCCCTTGTTGGGGTGGGCCCTCGGTATAGCAGCCAGTAAATATGTGATGGCTTGGGACCACTGGATCGCCTTTGTATTACTTACGGTTCTCGGCGGTCGTATGGTTATTGGTGGATTACGACATCGTAATGATGAGGAGGTCACTCCCCCTGAGCGCCATGGATTTATGGTATTGGCCTTAACGGCGGTGGCGACAAGCTTAGATGCACTCGCTGTCGGTGTTGGGCTAGCGTTTCTGCAGGTCAATATTGTACTGACCGCACTGACCATTGGCATTAGCACCACCATTATGGCGACCACCGGTATGCTCATCGGACGATTTATCGGTCCAGTTTTAGGAAAATGGGCGGAAATTTTAGGGGGTATCGTGCTGATAGGTATTGGTACATCGATTCTGATTGAACACCTCGGCTTACTAAACTAACGCTTATTACGGCTGACACTTGAGGAAAACGGTATGAAAATGATCACTCCACTGCTTACGGGCGCGATGATGCTTTCGTCGTTACCCGCATTCGCCGCAGATACCCTGCCGAAAATTGAAGCTGTGCAGGGGAAAATCGTTCGGTTAGCCGTCGAGAGTAACCCCACCACCGGTTATCAGTGGATGATTAGTAAATTGCCCCAAGCCTTAATTTTTGTCTCAAGTGATTATCAACAAAATAAAGATTGCCCTAAAGGTGCGGTAGGCTGCTCAGGTAAACAAACCTTCACTTTCCTTGCTCAGCAAGCAGGGACGGTTCACTTACAGCTGATCTACGGTCGCGCTTTCGATAAAACATCGTGGCAAGAAAAAACGGTACCTGTGGTGATCAAGTAAGTCACTCTGCATGAGGCTGCTTCCCTTACTGGGACAGCCTGATCGTGAATAAAATTATAAGTCTATCTTCTCTTTTCTTCCTGCCACGGATTCCTCCCTCGTACAGACTACGGCCCGAATAATCGTTACTGAAGGCGGCAGTTCCATCGTTTTTACAGTAAACTTATGGGTTCATGCACTGCATAGAGTCGGTATAGTTATGATTTCTGAGCGTTTTGAACGATTGATTGATATTTTTCGCGAGGCGCCGAGCGCCGAGCCACCGAAAGCGATTGGCGCTTTCTATCTTTTTTATTTACGGCAAGTGTGGCCTTGCTTTGCGGGCTTGCTGGTGGTGGGATTTCTTGGTGCGCTCATTGAAGTCGCGCTTTTCAGCTATTTAAGTACCATCATTGACCTCGTAAACCACAGTCGGCCAGCAACAATATTCCATGAGCATTGGCCGATTCTCTTGTGGATGGGGGCAGTCGCATTGGTGATCCGCCCGGTAATGATTTGGTTGCACGATTTACTCATTCACCAAACGATTAACCCGCGAATGACCAGCATGATCCGCTGGCAAAACCATCGGTATGTTTTACGCCAAAGCCTATCCTTCTTCCAAGGCGATTTTGCTGGGCGCATTGCACAACGTATTATGCAAACCGGTAACTCGGTACGAGACTCTGCGGTACAGCTTGTCGATGCGATCTGGCACGTTGTGATCTATGCCGTGACCTCCCTAGTACTTTTTGCCGAAACCGATTGGAAATTGATGATCCCGTTAATTGTGTGGATGGTGATCTACATTGCGGCATTGCGCTACTTCGTCCCACGCGTCAAGCAACGCTCAGTGGTCTCTTCGGAAGCCCGCTCTAAATTAATGGGATTTATTGTTGATGGTTACACCAATATTGCTACCTTAAAGCTGTTTGCGCACAGTGCGCTCGAAGAGCAAAACGCCCGCGAGACCCTGCAAGACCAGACAGAAAAAACGCAGTTAGCCGGTAGAATGATTACGGCAATGGACGTGACGCTTTCAACCATGAATGGCGCATTAATCGTCACCACTACTGGATTAGCATTATGGCTGTGGAGCCAATCGCTGATCTCCGTCGGGGCCATCGCGCTCGCGACTGGGCTGGTTATTCGTCTGGTTAATATGTCTGGATGGATTATGTGGGTCGTTAACGGTATTTTCGATAATATTGGTACCGTCCAAGATGGGATGAAAACCGTCTCTCAACCCCTCAGTGTGCAAGACGCGCCACAGGCCAAACAGCTGACCGTGACACAAGGTGAGATCGTGTTCGACCATGTGCGTTTTGGCTATTCGAGAGAACGGACCATTATTGATGACCTCACATTAACTATCCAACCCGGTGAAAAAATTGGCTTAATCGGCTCCTCCGGGGCGGGTAAGTCGACCTTAGTGAGCCTATTATTGCGGATGTACGATGTCGAGCAAGGCAAAATCAGTATCGATCATCAGGATATTGCACAGGTCACTCAAGATAGCTTACGCAGTCAAATCGGGATGATTACCCAAGATACCTCACTCCTGCATCGCTCTATCAAGGATAACCTGTTATATGGCCGTCCCGATGCGACAGAGGAAGAGCTTGCTACGGCAATTGTTGGTGCACGGGCCGACGAGTTTATTCCTCAACTCTCCGATAATGAAGGGCGCGTCGGGCTTGATGCTCAAGTCGGGGAGCGCGGGGTTAAATTATCCGGTGGTCAGCGCCAACGGATTGCAATTGCCCGTGTGCTATTAAAAAATGCACCCATCTTGATTATGGATGAGGCGACATCAGCCTTGGATTCCGAGGTTGAAGCGGCGATACAAGAGAGCCTAGAGTCGTTAATGAGCGGGAAAACCGTTATCGCTATTGCACATCGTCTCTCGACTATCGCACGTATGGATCGCCTTATTGTGTTACATCAAGGACGAATCGCGGAACAGGGGACTCATCAACAATTATTGGCACACCAAGGTATTTATGCCCGGTTGTGGCAGCGTCAGACCGGCGGATTTGTCGGCGTCGATGAGTGATTGGTGAAGATTTGTGGGTCAGTTTGCCTGCACGGTTTGCTATACTGGCCCACACGTCTTTTTCTTGCTCGGATTATTATGGAACGTTTTGTAGAAAATTTAATGTATGCCACCCGCTGGATTTTAGCGCCTGTCTATTTCGGCCTATCAATTGGGCTACTGGCGTTAACGGTGAAATTTTTCCAAGAAGTCATTCACGTTCTTCCTGAGCTATTTACGGTAAGTGAAAATGACCTCATCCTATTACTGCTATCGCTGATTGATATGTCGCTGGTGGGCGGACTACTGATTATGGTGATGCTGTCTGGGTATGAGAACTTTATCTCCCGTCTTGATATCGATGAAAGCAAAGAAAAGTTGAGTTGGTTAGGCAAAATGGATGCCGGGTCGCTGAAAAATAAGGTCGCAGCGTCAATTGTTGCCATCTCGTCAATTCATCTCCTGCGTGTATTTATGGAAGTGCGCACCATCGATAACACCAAAATCCTTTGGTATGTCGTGCTACACGTTACCTTTGTTTTCTCTGCATTTGTGATGGGCTATTTGGATAAACTTTCCCGTCATGACAAATCAGCACACTAATCATTAACGCCTAGGCCTTGGGGCAGTTTATACTCTCGTCCCAAGGCTTGATAAAATAGACAGCGCTCATGTTCCTGACACCCGTAAAATATCGACTTGCAGCAGTACTTGCCGTACTGTCGATTTTACTGCTGTTTATTGCGCCGTTAATCTCGCAGTCACTGTATCTCGCCCACGCTTCGCGCTCCTCCCAGACTGAACAACGTTGTAATGACGAGACGATGGGCAGTGGGGAGATGTCTGACGCGATGATGTCACACAGTATGTCGGCTGAAAAAAGTGACCATGCCGCACTTCCCGCATCGGGGATGGTCTGTGGCTACTGTGAGTTACTGGTTCACTTCCCCTTTTTCGCGTGGATTGCTGCGGCGATCCTTTGGCTTCTGAGCGCTTTATCGTTAACGCCTCCATCGATACCTTATCGCACCATTATCTTAACCCCTTGCTATCCGCCTCAACTTTCGAGGGGACCTCCGCGGGCCTGAAGTGAATCAATAGTGCACTGAATACAGTGCGTTGACTTTCTTTTTGACCCGCGAGATCGCTATGACTCAGTCTGTAAAAGCGACGTCGAACAGCAACCATGCTTTTATGCTATTGCTACGTCGTTTACATTTCTATATTGGCCTATTTATCGGGCCGTTTATTTTCACCGCATCCCTAACAGGAATGCTCTATGCCATCACTCCTAGTGTGGAGAGTGGGCTATATGCCTCGACGCTTAAGGTGGTTCCGCATGGCACGGCTCAGCCCCTTGCCGCGCAAGTCGCCGCCGCGAAGCGTGCGATTCATCAACCTGCCACGCTTGCCGCGGTGCGTCCTGCGCCGAGCGCGACGGATACCACTCGTGTTCAATTCTCCCAGGCGGGACTCGGCCCTTCGGAGACGCGGGCACTCTTTATTGATCCTTATCGTCTTACGGTAACAGGTGATTACACCGTCTATGGCACATCAGGAATATTGCCGTTTAGAACCACACTGGATCATCTCCATCAAAGCCTGCTATTAGGGAATGTGGGACGCGCTTACAGTGAACTTGCCGCGTCGTGGATGTGGATCGCTGCACTGGGCGGAATCATTCTTTGGATAGGTGCTGCTCGAGCTGCTACACAACGTCCCCGTAAGACGAGTTTTAGTAAGCGTTGGCACCGTCGGTTGGGTAGTGTATTACTGTTAGGGATGGTGTTTCTGTCCGCGACGGGAATTACCTGGTCACAGTGGGCGGGCGACAACGTTAATCAACTGCGACATGCCTTTGGATGGTTGACCCCGCAAGTGACCGCAGTTATCGGGGGCGTCACCGAGCCCGCCCCGAAAAATGCGCATGCAGAGCATCAGGCCATGGACATGGGCAGTATGCCCGGTATGGATATGAGCCAACCCTCGCCAACCCCTACACCGACTTATAATGTGGCGGATAACGACTGGGATCGCGCACTGTCCGAGGCACGACAAAATGGAATACATGCCGCGAAAATTGAAATCCGTCCCCCTAAGGATAGCCACCATACTTGGACCGTCACTGAAATTGACCATCGTTGGCCGGTGCAGGTCGATGCTGTCGCCTTGGACCCTAAAACTCTCGCTGTTATTGATCACGTCGAGTTTCGTGACTATCCCCTTCTGGCAAAATTAACCCGCTGGGGAGTTGATGCACATATGGGACTCCTTTTTGGCTGGGTAAATCAGTTAATACTTGCCCTGTTCGCACTGGGGCTCTGCGCGCTAATTATCATGGGGTATCGTCAGTGGTGGCGACGTCGGCCTCAACCGGCCAATCACTCACCCGCACAGACCTTAAGTGAGGCGTGGCGAAATTGTCCGATTGTCACGCGCAGTCTAGTGCTCGTCTTTGCTGCGCTGATAAGTTATGCCTTACCTGTGCTTGGAGTGAGTCTTGTACTCTTTATTTTAATTGATATCTATCGCTGGAAGAGGGCGTTAACCATGCAACATACATCGATAAGCGAGTCATCCCAGACAACAGCAGCACAGCATCAACAGCGGAAGAAGAAGCGTAACTTTATCCGTGGCGTTGTCGTTATTTGGTTAATCACCTGTACAGTGATGAGTCGGGCTATTATCGGCGGTGTGATCGATGAGTACCACCTTCCCTTTGCCGAATGGTCTGGTGGTATGTATGCCATGCAAGGGATGATGATCATCATTTATACCAGCGTCTTCACCGGTCTAATGTCGATCCCGCTCTGGTATTTCTTCCTCGGTGAAAGTGATCCCCAAGGCCAATAGTAGACGTAGACGCTGAGCAAGGATGCTCGGCGTAACCCGCATAAAAAAACCACCCGAAGGTGGTTTTTTTCGTTTAAGTGACTTAACGCATGGTCACAAATTCTTCCGCAGAAGTCGGGTGAATCGCTACCGTATTATCGAAGTCACGCTTGGTTGCGCCCATCTTTAATGCCACGGCGAAGCCCTGTAGCATCTCATCCATGCCGTAGCCAATCCCATGGATACCGACGATTTTTTCTTCTTTACCGACACAGACTAACTTCATCCGGCAAGGTTGGCGGTATTGCGTGACGGCCGTATACATCGCGGTAAATGAAGAGGTATAAACCTTCACTTGCTCATCGCCGAATTGTTTACGCGCATCAGGCTCGCTAAGACCAACAGTACCAATCGGTGGATGGCTAAACACGACGGTGGCGATATTAGAGTAGTCTAAATGCTCGTCGGGTTTATTATTGAATAAACGCTCAGACAGACGACGTCCCGCAGCGACCGCGACAGGGGTCAATTCCACCGCACCAGTATTATCGCCTACCGCATAAATCCCTGAGACAGAGGTGTTTTGGAACTTATCGACAGTAATGTAGCCTTTATCGTTCAGTTCAACACCCGTGACCGAAAGATTGATGCTATCGGTTGATGGCGCACGGCCAATTGCCCAGATCAGGCAATCGGTATTATGTTCTTTACCGTTGGTGAAATGAATGGTTAAGCTGCCATCGCTGTTCTTCTCAATACGTTCTGCTTCACACTCTTTATGCAGGTGAGGCCCCTCTTTTTCCATCACCTCAACAAGGGTGTCGGAAAGCAGTGGGTCAAAGCCCCGTAACGGCTTATCTTTACGTAGGAAAAGGTCGGTTTCTGCGCCCAACGAATTTAATACGCCCGCCACTTCCACGGCAATATAGCCCGCACCAATCACCGCAACGCGTGCAGGAAGTTCATCCAATTCGAAGAAACCATCGGAATCAATCCCGTATTCTGCCCCTGGGATGCTAGGCAGGACAGGATGACCGCCTGTGGCAATCAAAATATGGTCGGCTGTATAGGTTTCACCATTCACTTCGACAGTATGGGCGTCGACAAAGGTCGCAAAACCGCGGATGACGTCGACATTATTTTTTCCCAACACGTTATCGTAGGAGTGATGAATACGGTCGATGTACGCAGAGCGATTTTTGATCAGCGTTTTCCAATCAAACTTATTCACTGTGGTATCGAAGCCATAATCTGGGCCATACATATGAATCGCTTCTGCGATTTGCGCGGCGTGCCACATGACTTTTTTGGGGACACAGCCTACGTTAACACAGGTGCCGCCTAGCGCTTTAGCTTCGACTAAGGCACATTTTTTACCGTGCATGGCTGCGCGATTGATCGAGGCGATACCGCCACTCCCGCCACCAATAGCGAGATAGTCATAATGTTTCGTCATCGTTCCTTCCATCTTAGTTGAGGTCGATAAATGAATAAATTTCTCAGTACAGTGTAACCTGCGGCAGAAAAACTATGCAAAGTTTGCTTCTATAGCTGTGATAGGCTTAGATCATGAAATAAAACCTAATGGGATGCAGCGATGTATTTAACTTTTCTTGGTACCTGTGCGGGCGCACCCAGTATACAACGTAATGTCACCAGTATAGCACTCAGCTTCTCTCCTAAGGGCGAGACATGGTTATTTGATTGCGGTGAAGCGACACAGCACCAGTTTATGCGAACGGACTTGAAGCCGGGGCGTTTAGAAAAAATTTTTATCACTCACCTTCATGGGGATCATATTTTTGGTCTTCCCGGCATCTTGACCAGTCGCTCGATGAGCAGCATCGCAACACCTCTGACTATTTATGGCCCGAAAGGCTTGAAAACCTTTATCGATACGGCGCTGACGGTGAGTGGATCATGGGTAGATTTTCCGCTTGAGATTGTTGAAGTCGAGCAGGGTATTGTTGTAGAGAACGACGAGTATCGGGTTATCGCCCAGCCGTTGAACCACGTTATCCCGTGTTTTGGCTACCGCATCGAGCAGCGAGATCGTCCCGGAAGATTGGACCCACAGCGATTAAAGGACGATGATATTCCTGCGGGGGCTTGGCTACAGCAGCTTAAAAAAGGAAAAAATGTTTGCTTACCCGATGGGCGTGAAATCATCGCAGAACGTTATCTTGGACCGAGCAAAAAAGGAAAGGTTATCACTATACTCGGCGATACCGCCCCTTGTGATAACGCGGTCGTTTTGGCAAAACAGGCAGATATTTTAGTGCACGAGGCCACCCTCGAAGCGGCGATGGCAGAGAAAGCGAATGGCAGGGGGCACTCGACGACAGCGCAAGCGGCTTCGATTGCGCAGCAGGCAGAGGTGGGTAAATTGATCGCGACACATTTTAGTTCACGTTACCGTCAACAAGATATGCCGCGACTGCTGGCAGAATGCCGAGCAGAATTTGCGAATACCGATTTAGCTTACGACTTTATGGTGGTGAATCTTTAATCGGTGGAAGGCTTGTGCCTAACCATTCTCAGAGCGCTACACAAGATAGCGCTCGCGAGTCATTATTCTGGAACAATCCACTCCACTAACGTATGCCCGATACCTTGTGGGACTAACTGCTCATGCAACCATGGCAGTACTGAACGCATCTGTTGTTCCAACTTCCATGGTGGATTAATCACAATCATACCGGACGCGGTCATGCCCCGTTGGTCGCTATCTGGCTTAACGGCAAGCTCGATCTGTAGGATCCGACGAATACCGGTATCTTTCAGATCGGCAATCATCCGTTTGATCTGTTGGCGTAATACGACGGGATACCATAAGGCATAGACGCCAGTGGAAAAGCGTTTATAGCCTTCAGCGATCCCTTGTACTACCGCTTGATAGTCCGTTTTGATCTCGTAAGGGGGATCGATAAGGATCAGACCACGACGAGAAGGTGGCGGCAGCTTGGCTTTCAGTTGCTGATATCCATCTCCCCGAGCGACAACTGCACGCAGATCTTTTTGGAACTCCCCGCGTAGCAACGGATAGTCACTAGGATGTAACTCTGTCAGTTGTAACTGATCTTGCTCGCGCAGTAAGTGGCGAGCGATCAATGGTGAGCCAGGGTAGTATTTGAGTTGTCCTGAAGGGTTTAAATCGCGTACTGCTTGAAGATAGGGCGCGAGTTCAGCTGGCGTGCCATTTTGCTGCCAGATACGTGCGATACCTTCCATATATTCGCCAGTCCGCTCAGCTTGTTCGCTGTTAAGAAGATAACGGCCAGCCCCTGCATGAGTATCCAAATAGAGAAAAGGTTTATCCTTCTCTTTTAATGCCGAAATAATAAGGCTTTGCACGGTGTGCTTTAAAACGTCGGCATGGTTACCCGCGTGGAAGCTGTGGCGATAGCTCAGCATGTGATTTCCTTTATAACAGAACACGACAAAAACGAGACAGGCACAGCTGTCTATGAGGGATAAGTATAACAAATTGCGCTCTACGGCAGTAGCATTACGCAAGATCAGTGGGGGGGATGATTGATATTTTTCTAATCGTCCCCATATCGTATTAATACGATCAGCGTTCAATTCAAATTTTATAGGATGGTGCTATGACAAATCCACTACTCACGCCTTTCAGCTTGCCACCTTTCTCAGCAATAAAGCCCGAGCATGTTGTGCCAGCGGTCACGGCGGCGCTAGACGAGTGCCGTGCAACGGTTGAACGCGTGGTCGCCCAGCCAGGCCCCTTCACGTGGCAGAATCTTTGCCAGCCTTTGGCAGAAGCGGATGACCATTTGGGACGTATTTTTTCACCCGTCAGTCACCTTAATTCGGTCAAAAACAGCCCCGAGCTACGTGAAGCCTATGAAGGGGTATTACCCCTCTTGTCAGAGTATGGAACATGGGTCGGACAACATGCTGGGCTTTACCAAGCCTACCGCAGCTTAAAGGAGAGTCCTGAGTTTGCCGCATTATCCTTAGCAGAGCAGAAAGCGGTGGATAACGCATTACGTGACTTTGAACTCTCAGGAATTGGCTTACCGAGTGATAAACAAAAACGCTACGGTGAAATCTCTGCGCGCCTGTCAGAGATTGGCGCGGCTTACAGCAATAACGTATTAGACGCGACCATGGGCTGGAGCAAGCTGATCACAGACGAAAGCGAACTGGCGGGTATGCCAGAAAGCGCTCTTGCTGCCGCGCAGGCACAAGCCGAAGCGAAGCAGCAGCAAGGATGGTTATTAACCCTCGATATTCCCAGCTACCTGCCGGTCATGACCTACTGTGACAACCAAGCACTACGCGAAGAAATGTATCGTGCTTACAGCACTCGCGCCTCAGACCAGGGGCCGAATGCTGGAAAATGGGATAATGGCCCGCTGATTGAAGAAGAACTGGCATTACGTCATGAAATTGCGCAGTTACTCGGTTTCGGTTCTTTCGCAGAAAAGTCGTTAGCCACCAAAATGGCAGAATCATCGGATCAAGTTATCGGCTTCCTTAACGACCTTGCCGATCGCGCTCAACCGCAAGGCCAGCGTGAACTTGCCCAGCTGCGCGAGTTTGCTCAGCAGCACTATGGGGTGAGTGATTTACAGCCTTGGGATATCACATGGTATGCCGAAAAGCAGAAACAGCATCTCTATACCATCAGCGACGAGCAATTACGTCCTTACTTCCCTGAGCAACGCGCATTAAGCGGCCTGTTCGAGGTGATTCGTCGAGTCTATGGACTGCGTGCAGCAGAACGTCACGATGTCGATGTATGGCATCCAGAAGTACGCTTCTTTGACCTGTTTGATGGTGATGATCAGCTGGTGGGGAGCTTCTATCTCGACCTCTATGCGCGCGAACATAAGCGTGGTGGGGCTTGGATGGACGACTGTGTCGGGCGGATGAAAAAAGCCGATGGCTCATTACAAAAACCGGTGGCTTACCTCACCTGTAACTTCAACCGTCCTGTCGGCGATAAGCCAGCACTCTTTACCCACGATGAAGTGGTAACGCTGTTCCATGAGTTCGGTCACGGCCTGCACCATATGTTGACGCAAATCGATACGGCAGGTGTTTCCGGTATCAATGGCGTACCATGGGATGCTGTCGAGCTTCCTAGCCAATTTATGGAAAACTGGTGCTGGGAGCCAGAGGCGCTTGCCTTTATCTCCGGTCACTACGAGACCGGCGAGCCACTACCTCAGGCCTTACTGGAAAAAATGTTGGCAGCGAAAAATTACAATGCCGCCATGTTTATTCTCCGTCAGCTTGAGTTCGGACTCTTCGACTTCCGTCTGCATGCCGAATATCAACCGGAAAAAGGGGCACGAGTCCTCGATATCCTGCAAGATGTGAAGAAAAAAGTTGCCGTGATGCCTTCTCCAGCGTGGGGACGTTTCCCACATGCTTTCAGCCACATCTTTGCTGGCGGCTATGCAGCGGGCTACTACAGCTACCTCTGGGCTGACGTATTGGCGGCAGACGCTTGGTCGCGTTTTGAGGAAGAGGGGATCTTTAACCGTGAAACCGGACAATCATTCCTTGATAACGTCTTAAGCCGTGGCGGTTCTGAAGCGCCAATGGCGCTGTTTAAGCGTTTCCGCGGACGTGAGCCGCAAATCGATGCCATGCTTAAGCAATACGGTATCGAAGGCTAGTAAGTGAATATTTACTTACTTGATGAAACAGGCACCCAATCGGGTGCCTTAACTGAGATTGCCGACCGTTGGGGCTTAGCGCACGATGAGAATGCGCCATTGGCTTTAGTGTTAACCGACGAGCAATTAGAACTGCGTAAACGTGATGAGCCTAAACTCGGTGGCGTTTTTGTCGACTTTGTCTCGGGTGCCATGGCGCACCGCCGTAAATTTGGCGGCGGACGCGGCGAAGCGGTAGCGAAAGCCGTTGGAATTAAAGGCACCTATCTGCCCGATGTTGTCGACGCGACAGCAGGCTTAGGCCGAGATGCCTTCGTATTGGCATCGCTCGGTTGCCGAGTTCGTATGATTGAAAGACACCCTGTGGTGGCGGCACTGCTTGAAAATGGGCTGCAACGCGGATATCGCGACCCCGAGATCGGTGAGTGGCTACAGCAGCGACTGACCCTGATCTATGGTCCGAGCGCACAACAACTCAGTACATTAAGCCCGCGTCCCGATGTCGTCTATCTCGATCCAATGTATCCGCATCGGCAGAAAAGCGCATTGGTCAAAAAAGAGATGAGGATATTTCAATCCTTGGTCGGTGCGGATAACGATGCTGACAGGCTATTGGATCCCGCTAGGGCCTTAGCGAAACGCCGAATTGTGGTGAAGCGTCCAGATTATGCGCCGCCGTTAAATGGTGTAGAGACCAGTTCCGCAGTGGTCACGAAAAGCCATCGCTTCGATATTTACCCTTCGCTTAATCCTGAAACGCCTTAAGGAACGCTCCCGATCACAACGACCGGGAGACCTTCACTGACTACTCTTCGTCACGAAATGGCACAATCAACATATCGACATGAACGTTATTGATCAGTTGTCGCGCTGAGGACATCAATTTGCTCCAGAAGTCTTGATGATGGCCGCAAATCACTAAATCGATCTCGTACTTATTAATCGCGTCGACTAACACTTGCGCTAACTCGCCTGTTCCGCTCAAAATTTCGCTGAAAGGATAGCCCGCTTGGTTCGCTAACGTCGTCAAGGCTTGCGAGGTCTCTTGGGAGATACGTTTTTGCATATCGCCTAAGTTCACATCGATCAGACCGGTGTAGAGATCGGAATAGTTAACATCCACATGAATAATCGAGACTTTGGCATTGTAAGGTTTCGCTAAAGAAACCGCTTTCTGGACTAATTCTTCGCTTTCTGGTGAGAGATCGACGGCCACCAAAACATGATGATATGACATGATAAACTCCTTATTGGCGCAATAGTCACGACACGGCGGTTCGCTCTTATTGATGTTTCTGTGAAGCCCCAATCATAGCGTTAAGCGCAGGGGCTGTCATGATGAAACGATTGAATACACTTAGGAGAAGTATAGCCTGACTTGGCAAGGAGAGCAGTGAATCAGAGGGAAAAGTAAGACACAGATCAATGACCTGTGTCTTAATAGGCTTAAAGCAGTTGTAGCGCTATCCAGTACAGCGCACCCGACAGCAGGATGGAGACCGGAAGGGTCAATACCCAAGCTAACGCGATACTACGAATCGTTTTCGACTGTACACCACCGCCATCAACAATCATGGTACCGGCAACGGAAGACGAGAGGATATGCGTGGTCGACACGGGCATTCCCGTATAACTCGCTAAGCCAATCGACACGGCGGCAGTAATTTGGGCAGACATACCTTGTGCGTAAGTCATGCCATTCTTACCGATTTTTTCGCCGATAGTGGTCGCAACACGACGCCAACCAACCATGGTCCCGAGAGACAGAGCCAGTGCTACCGCTAAAATAATCCAAATCGGTGCATACTCGATTGTATCGTTAAGGTCGCTTTTCAGGTTCCCTAAGAAACGTTTATCGTCAGATGAGGTTTCAGGTAGCTTAGCAATCTTATCGGCGGTATCCGACATGCATAATAACAAGCGACGGACTTGAGAGCGGTTTTCGACGCTCAACTGATCGTAGCTTGACAGGTTATTCAGCAAATCTTGCGCATGGTGAACCGTCACCAAGCCATTCTCACTGCTACAGTGGAAAGGCTCATTAGGGTCAATCGCCGTGCTCTTAATGCCAGGAGGGGCAATCAGCGTTGAAACTTGTGGGTTATGTTGTTGATAGTATTGCTCAAGGTGATTGACCGCATCACGGGTTCGGGTGATGTCATACCCTGAGGCATTCATATTCACCACAAATCCGGCCGGTGCAACACCAATCAGTACTAACATCACTAGCCCGATGCCTTTTTGGCCATCGTTCGCACCATGGGAATAGCTCACGCCAATCGCTGAAACGATTAAGGCAATACGCGTCCAAAAAGGTGGCTTCTTCTTACCATCTTTTTTCTCGCGCTCAGCTGGCGTCATATGATTACGGCGGCGTTTCTTGGTACCACTCCAATACTTACGGAGTAGGAAGATAAGAAAACCGGCAATTACCATCCCGACAATAGGCGATAGAATCAATGAGAGAAAAATATTGATTACTTTCGGTAGGTTAAGCGCTTCGACTAGCGAGCCACCCGTCACCAAGGCGTTCGTTACCGCAATACCAATAATGGCACCGATTAACGTATGCGAGCTTGATGCAGGCAAACCAAAATACCAAGTCCCTAAATTCCAAATAATTGCTGCAAGCAATATCGAGAATATCATTGCCAGCCCATGGGAGGAGCCAACATTCAGCAGCAGATCAGTAGGCAGTATGTGCACTATTGCATAGGCAACACTTAGCCCGCCGAGTAAGACGCCGAGGAAATTGAATAAACCAGCCATCATTACAGCTAGTTGCGCACGCATGGCACGGGTATAGATAACGGTAGCAACCGCATTCGCCGTGTCATGGAAGCCATTGATTGCTTCGTAAAACAGAACAAACAGAAGTGCCAGAACTAAGAATAGACTGGTACTTAAATCAAGACCGGTAAACAGATGGAACATAATGTTACGCCATTTTAAGGGACATACCCGAGGCATTATCGGCGAGTTAGGTCCTCGCAGGAAAGCAAAATATCACACTTTTTTACCTTAACCTGCCATTTTTACGTAACGGTTAATCAATTTTCTTATAAAAAAGAGTAGGTTATTTAATAATTGTTTAAGTTTTTTTTTTCTGACTAGCCACCAGCCTATCAGGTCACTACAATCTGGCCTTTTAGAGGGGGGTAGCGTGGAAAAATTTGATGTAGTAGTGATTGGTGCAGGGGCTGCCGGGTTATTCTGTGCCGGGCAAGCGGGCCAGCAAGGACTGAATGTCCTGGTGGTGGATAACGGTAAAAAAGTCGGCCGCAAGATATTGATGTCTGGTGGTGGGCGCTGCAACTTTACTAACTTATACATTGAGCCCTCAGCCTATCTCTCTGCTAACCCTCATTTTTGTAAGTCAGCACTTGCTCGCTATACACAGTGGGATTTCATTGACTTGGTTGGGAAATACAATATTAATTGGCATGAAAAAACCTTAGGCCAATTATTTTGCGATGACTCAGCTCAGCAGATTGTTGAGTTATTGCTGGCGGAATGCGAGTTAGGCAAGGTTACGATACGTCTACGCAGCGAAATCCTTGACCTGCAGAGAGATGATTCAGGTGAGTACCTATTAAAGCTGAATGGAACTAATGTAAGTACTCGCAAACTTGTCGTCGCTTCAGGCGGACTGTCGATGCCGGGCTTAGGGGCAACGCCCTTTGGCTACAAAGTCGCGGAGCAGTTTGGCTTATCGGTTCGTCCCGTCAGTGCTGCATTAGTGCCTTTTACCTTGCACAAGCCAATACTGGATACCCTGCAACAGATTTCGGGCGTCGCGGTACCCATTACCATCGATGCGACAGATGGCACCCGTTTTAAAGAGTCGATGCTCTTTACCCATCGTGGGCTATCGGGGCCGGCAGTGCTGCAAATTTCCAGTTACTGGCGTCCGGGGCAAGCGGTGACGATCAACCTTGTTCCTGATACTGATGTGAATCATTTTATTGAGGCTCAGCGCAGAGAACATCCTAACCTTTCCCTGAAGAACAGTTTAGCCCGTTTGTTACCAAAGCGATTAGTGGACAGTTTAGTCGAGCTTTCTCTGTTACCTGAAGTCACGCTCAAACAGCTGAATTCCCGTCAACAACAGCAACTCGTCGAACAACTCACGGCGTGGGCGGTTTATCCGAATGGTACCGAAGGCTACCGTACCGCCGAGGTGACTTTAGGCGGCGTCGACACCCAGCATTTATCCTCGCAAACTTTCGAGGCGCGCGACGTGCCCGGCCTTTACTTTATTGGTGAAGTGGTAGACGTCACGGGCTGGCTGGGCGGGTATAACTTCCAATGGGCGTGGAGTTCAGCTTGGGCTTGCGCGCAGGCGTTAGCAAATAATTCAGGTCGATAACAGCAGTCCAACGCTTACGTGGAGCTGTCTATTCCCCTGACCCAGAAACCGAAGTTGTCATGGTACAGACGATAATCAGGCCGCAGCCGCGGGGTCGCAATGCATTATTTTCACTGTACCATGATAGGCATCACTTACTCCGGTAGCACTAAGGCGCTGCGATCAATCTGATTGACCGACGTCACACCCGTAAGGGTCATCGCAACGCGCATCTCCTGAGAGAATATCTCCAATAAATTTTCAACACCGCGTTGGCCATCTGCCGCGAGGGCATAGGCCATTGGGCGTCCTATTAGGCAGGCCTTGGCCCCTAATGCCAGCATACGCACAACATCCAGTCCGGAACGAATGCCTGAATCGACTAACACAGTGAGGTCATCACCGATTTTATCGGCAATGGTCGGTAATGCTTTTGCCGTCGATAAAACGCCATCAAGTTGCCGACCACCATGGTTCGATACCACGATGCCATCCGCCCCAAAGTTAACGGCATCTTGAGCATCTTGCGGGTCCAGTATGCCTTTTATAATCATCGGCCCTTTCCAAAACTCCCGAATCCATTCGAGATCTTTCCAACTGATTGAGGGATCGAAATTATTCCCTAGCCAGCCAACGTAATCTTCCAACGTCGTGGCTTTACCTAAGTATTTTGAGATATTGCCCAAATCGTGAGGGCGGCCCCGCAGACCCACGTTCAATGCCCACTCCGGCCGCGTACAGGCTTGTAAGATCCGACGAGAGGCTGCAAAGGGGCCCGACATACCGGAATGTGCATCTCGATAGCGAGCGCCTGGTGTTGGCATATCCACGGTGAAAACAAGTGTGGTAATCCCCGCAGCCTGTGCTCGCTCTAGCGCGTTACGCATAAATCCACGATCTTTGAGTACGTAGAGTTGAAACCAGAGCGGTTGTGCACTTTGGGCGGCGACCTCTTCAATTGAACACACTGAGACGGTTGATAAACAGAAAGGGATCCCTTTGGCTGCCGCGGCGTTTGCTGCTTGTACCTCACCTCGTCGCGCATACATTCCCGTTAATCCGACAGGGCTAAGAATGACGGGAAGGTCGTGCTGCTGGCCGAAGAGTGTTGTTTTAAGGCTAAGATTTTCAACATTTCGTAAAATACGTTGGCGTAAACTAATCGTCGCTAAATCGGCACTATTAGCTCGTAAAGTATGCTCGGTATAGGCGCCGCCATCGATGTAATCAAATAAGAATCTGGGTAACTTGCGTCGCGCGGCTTCTCGGTAATCTGATGCGGATGAGATAATCATAGTCATCGTTCCTGTATTGGCTCTATTCGCCCCTAAAAGGGCGGCTTGAATAGAAGCTAAAATAAGGTATTTTTAATTATGATAAAAACAACTTTTTCAACTGAAAATAAGTCAAAAAAAGAATAGTTATGAACCTTAGAACGTTACGCGTTTTTGTCGAAGTTGTCCGTCAAGGAGGCTTTACCCAAGCCGCAGATGTCGTGTCGTTGACCCAATCGTCGGTCAGCAAAGCGGTGAAAGCGCTAGAAGTTGAACTGGGTGTTCCTTTGCTGAACCGTATTGGCCATAAAACGGAATTAACGGCTGCAGGAGAAATCGTTTATCGACGCGCGCTCGTCCTCCTTACCGAGAAAAATCACCTCCTCGCAGAGATCGATGCGTTACAGGAACTTAAGGGGGGCACGCTTCGCATAGGCTTGCCGCCGGTGGGCTGTGGGGTGTTATTTGCTAAGATGTTTACAGAGTATCGACGTCGTTACCCGCAAGTGGATATTGAATTAATTGAACATGGCGGTAATAGATTACGTGAGTTTTTAGAGGCCGGAGCGATAGATATCGCCGCATTGCTGGTATCGAAAGACGATGCCATTGCCTATCAAGATGTGCGGAATGAGCCACTCGTTGTGGTCTTACAGGCAGATCACCCCTTAGCAGGCTATCGTCAACTCAATTTTAAGGATTTACATGCTGAGCCCTTTATTCTGTTTGAAGAAGGTTTCACTCTGAACCAATTAATATTGGCCGCTTGTGAACGGCGAAAGGTGAGTCCTCGGATAACGGCTCGAAGTGGGCAAATCGATTTTATCGTCGATCTGGTGACAGCGGGATTGGGGGTTGCATTTTTACCGAGGATGCTGGCTACTAAGCACCGTCATCCCGGTATCTCATTAGTACCCCTCAATGAACCGTATACTGACTGGCGTATAGCCCTAGCTTGGCGTACGGGAACGCAACTCCCTCCCGCGGCGATGGCTTGGTTGGAACTGGCAAAAACCTTGGCCCCGCTCAAGGAGTAAGCTTTCTTCAACCCCTCGAATAATGTTGGCGCTCACTCCTCTTACCACTTTATTGGGTAGGTATAACAATATTTACCCGTTTTTGATATTGGTGGGGGAGGTTTATAGTACTTCTCTATAGGAGGAGCTTATGTCGCTAACAATAAAAAATTTCAACAAGCCTTTAACCCATTTGGCCTCATTCCACGAGGTCGTGCGATTTTTTACGCCAAATTGGTTTGCGGTGACGATGGGGACTGGCGTCCTTGCCTTAGTCCTCGCACAAGTTGCCACACCCGATAGCTTCGTAATGACACTCGCTCGGCTACTTTGGGCGATCAATATTGCTCTCTTTAGCGTGTTTACGCTGCTGTATCTTGGGCGCTGGCTCCTCTACCCGCAAGAGGCGTATAAAATTTTCGAACACCCTCAAATGTCGATGTTTCTCGGTACTATTCCTATGGGGCTAGCGACGATTATTAACGGCTTTATCAGCTTCGGTCCCCCTCTCTTCGGAAGTCTCGCGGTCGATATTGCTCATCAGTTATGGCGCATCGATGCGTTTCTCGCCATAGCCTGCGGCATTGGATTACCGCTGTTTATGTTTACGCGACAATCTCATCAACTTTCGTCGATGACAGGTTTGTGGTTATTACCGATCGTTGCCGCAGAAGTTGCCGCGGCAAGTGGCTGGATTGTTGCACCACATTTGTCCGACCCAGCGCAACAACAGACGATGGTTATTTTTAGTATGGTGTTGTGGGCATTCTCTGTGCCAGTCGCCTTATCTTTGCTCGCTATTTTACTCTTACGTATGGCGCTACATAAGCTTCCCCCCGTCGCCTTATCTGCCACCACTTGGCTGGCATTGGGGCCTATAGGAACCGGATCATTGGGGATGTTTTTACTGAGCCAACAGAGCACGCTGCTCGCCAGTAATCCAATCTTCGAGCCTTTTAGTCAGGTTATTTCAGGGTTTGGCTGGATAATGGGGATACTATTATGGGGATTTGGTGCATGGTGGTTACTGCTCGCGCTGGGTATCACTGGCCATTACGTAAAACAGGGAATCCCTTTTAATTTGGGCTGGTGGGGCTACACCTTTCCATTGGGGGTATTCACTTTAGCAACGTTTAAGCTCGCTCAGCTGACCGCATTCCCTTTTTTCTCGATCCTTGCGATAGCGCTACTTGTTTTTTTAAGTGGAATATGGGCACTGGTGATGATGAAAACGACTCGGGGAGCATGGAGTGGCAAGCTATTTTTCGCACCCTGCTTACGAGAAAGTAAACCAATTAATAAAGAGCCTGAAGAGAAGTTATTGTAATGAAACGTTGAAGTTATCGATTGCAACAGTATTATAACGGCTCTTTGTAGATATTTGGCAGGAAAATTCCATGGGAAATACACGTCTAAAGCCATTGTGGCTAAAGATTGCTACCCGCTTATTTGGCCTAATACTGTTGTTAACCGCACTCTTCTTTATTATTGAGGGCGGGAAATTATTGAGTTTAGGCGGCAGCGGGTACTTCTTCATTTCAGGCATCGTCCTGTTAGTGAGTAGTCTTCAACTCTTTCGTTTAAAAGCGTCAGGTGCGGTGCTCTACCTTCTGTTCGCACTGGGAACACTGGTGTGGGCGGTGATGGAAGTTGGCCTCGTTTTCTGGCCGCTGATTTCACGTCTTATGTTCCCTGCAGGTTTAGCAATTGTTGCGTTCCTGCTATTACCTTCACTGCGCCAACCCCAGGCAACGCGGCGAATAAGTATCGCCAGCTATCTTCTTGCCTTAGTAACGACCGTAGGGTTCATCGCGGCGTTTGCAGGCATGTTTCAACCTCATGATCCCGTTGCGTTCCAAGGCGAGCCTAAGCCATTAGTGCCAGTCTCAAAGCAAGCGCCACTCACCAACTGGGACAATTATGGTAACACCCCGGGGGGAAGCCGATTCGTCGCGGCAGACCAGATTACTCGTGATAATGTCCAACACTTAAAACCGGTATGGACCTTCCATACGGGCGATATCCCGCTGAGTCCAGACGGTAATGGCGCCGAAGATCAACAGACTCCGCTGCAGGTTGGTGACAAAATCTTCCTCTGTACGCCGCATAACAATGTTATCGCTGTGGATGCTGACAGTGGTAAGGCGCTGTGGAAAGCCGAAATCAATGCGAAGTCATCGGTCTGGATGCGCTGCCGTGGGCTAGCCTATTTTGATGCAACGCAGTCTCTGCCACATCCTGAGCTACCAGGCAGCAGTCAGCCTCTCGCCGTCAACAATGCCGACATTGCGAATTGTCCACGTCGTATTCTGATGAATACCATTGATGGACGTCTGATTGCGTTAAATGCCGATAATGGTCAGTTCTGTGAAGGATTTGGCAATCATGGAACGGTGAATTTATTAACCGGAATGGGCAATGCTCCCGATCCACAGTATGTATTGACCTCCGCGCCGACCCTTGCGGGCACCACTGTGGTCGTTGGCGGGCGTATCTCGGATAATGTCAGTACTGATATGCCTGGTGGCGTGCTGCGGGGCTTTGATGTACTGACCGGCGCATTACGCTGGGCGTTCGATCCTGGTAACCCAAACCCGAATGCAACGCTGCAACCGGGACAGCACTATGTTCGCAGCACCCCGAACTCGTGGGCGCCAATGTCTTACGATCCGCAATCCAATACCGTCTTTATGCCGATGGGGAGTTCTTCTGTCGATATCTGGGGTGCGAACCGCACGCCGTTAGACCATAAATACGGTGCTTCAATACTGGCGGTCGATGCGAATACCGGTAAAGAGAAGTGGGTATATCAAACGGTCCATAATGATCTCTGGGACTTTGATATTCCTATGCAACCGAGCCTTATCGATTTCAAAACACCCACGGGTGAAAACCGTCCTGCGGTAGTCGTCGGCACGAAAGCGGGGCAGATTTACGTTTTAGACCGTTTGACGGGACAACCGTTAACCAAAGTCGACAATGTAAAAGTGAAGCGCGGTAATATTCCGGGCGAGCAATACAGTGATACCCAGCCGCGTTCAGTGGGTATGCCACAGATTGGCGCTCAGACGTTAAAAGAGTCGGATATGTGGGGAGCCACGCCGTTCGATCAGCTGATCTGCCGTGTTAACTTCAAATCGATGCGTTACGAGGGCCTTTACACCGCGCCGGGGACCGATAAGTCGTTAAGTTTCCCAGGCTCTCTGGGTGGGATGAACTGGGGAAGCCTCTCAACCGATCCGAATAACCATCTGATTTTCGTCAACGATATGCGCTTAGGCTTATGGCAGCAGCTGATTAAGGCTGATCCTAATGCGTCGACAGCCGCGAATACAGGCGGAGAGGCGGTGAATACCGGGATGGGTGCCGTACCAATGAAAGGCGCACCGTATTCGGTGAATAAAAATCGCTTTATGTCGCCACTGGGTATCCCTTGCCAAGCGCCGCCCTTCGGCACGCTTTCTGCTATCGACATGACCACACAAAAAATTCTGTGGCAGGTTCCACTGGGTACCGTTCAGGATACTGGACCGATGGGGATTAAGATGGGCATGAAAATGCCAATCGGTATGCCTTCACTCGGTGGTAGCCTCGCCACACAGGGTGGTTTGGTCTTTATTGCAGGGACTCAAGACTACTACTTGCGAGCTTTTGACAGCTCAACCGGCAAGGAAGTTTGGAAAGCTCGACTACCGGTCGGTAGTCAAGGTGGCCCAATCAGTTATGTCTCCCCGAAAACAGGTAAGCAGTACATCTTGATTTCAGCGGGTGGCGCGCGTCAATCACCAGACCGGGGTGATTACGTTATTGCCTATGCATTAAACTAAAAGCGTTCTTTGTACGAGAAGCGCCCCAGTCGTGGGGCGCTTCATATCTTGCCGATGGCAATCAGCCATCAGCTTATTCCCTCCCGTAAATACCAGACGCTCACTGCGATATCAGCACTGAATGACCTAGCTAAGTTCCTCTATTCCCTTAGGAGACCTCTGCGTCAGGCGCAATGATGAACTACGCTTACTATTTGCCGTCCATATTTAGGAGCGATCGATGACGCATCATGCAACGCTACAGATAGCAGGCCATACACTTCCTTCATTAGGTATGGGGAGTTGGCGGTTAGGGCAAGGCCGTTACAGTGAACAGCAAGAAATCTTCGCCCTACACCGCGGGTTAGACCTTGGGTTACGGGTTATTGATACCGCTGAAATGTACGGTGACGGGAAATCTGAGACGTTGATCGGTAAAGCGATCGAGGACCGTCGCGACCAGACCTATCTGGTTTCAAAAGTCTACCCTTGGAACGCCACGGGGGGCCAGCTTGAAGCCAGTCTCGATGCCTCCCTTCGTCGGCTACGCACAGATAACCTCGATCTCTACCTCTTACACTGGCAGTCCGGTAATGATCTACAAGAGGTGGTGACTCTTATGGAAGCGATGAAGCAGAAAGGAAAGATTAACGCTTGGGGCGTTTCTAACTTCGACTTACCCGCGATGCAATCCCTATTACAGGTCGACGGTGGGAAGCATTGTGCGGTTAACCAAGTCTTCTACAACCTTGCGGGTCGAGGTATTGAATACGATCTGGCTCCGTGGTGCGCAGAGCATGACATTACCACGATGGCGTACTGTCCGCTCGGTGGCGCGGGATCACACTTGCTCGAACTGGAGGAAGTCAAAACGCTTGCTGCTCACTATCAGGTGACGCCTGCAGCCTTATTACTCGCTTGGGTGATCCGGCAGAACAAGATTTTGGCGATACCTGAATCCGGCTGTGTTCAGCATGTTGAAGACAACGCACGTGCCCTACAACTTGAGATCAGCGAGCAAGATTGCGCGCAACTCACGCGCTATTATCCTGCCCCTGAGTCAGCCGAACCGCTTGAAATTCGCTAAGTCGCGTCAATAAAGAGGGTATTTTTAGTAAAAGGGTGGTGAAAAGATTAGCTGCCGGATCATCGGGCTGTTAGAATCAGCCGCTCACGGCGTCACCACCGCAATGCTCATTGACATCAAGAATTCGCATGCAGGGAGATGACGATTTTCTCATAGACATCAACGAAAGCCGAATTTTATGCAGGTATGTAGCTTTATTATTAATAGTAGTGGCCATGAATCCTTTGGTCTGGTCTGTGAACAAGGTGTAATTGATGCAGGAAAACTGCTCGACTATCGCGATTTGAAACACCTACTGGAAGATGATGGCCTTGCCGCATTACAGCCTCTCGCTGCGCGCTCTGCAGACTACGCGTTTCATGAGATTAGTTTTCTGCCAGTGATTAAGACCCCTAATAAAATTTTGTGTGTGGGGATGAATTACTCAGAAAAACGCATCGAATTTGGTGAAACCAATCCAGCACCGACCCTATTTATCCGCTTTGCAGATAGCCTTACCGCGCATCTCCAGCCGATCCAAAAACCGGTGAGTAGTGAGCAATTTGACTATGAAGGCGAGCTGGCCGTAGTGATCGGTAAACCGGCTCACCAAGTAACTGAAGATGAAGCCTTAGATTACGTTGCGGGATACAGCTGCTTTATGGACGCCACGGTGCGTGACATGCAGTTTACGTGGTTTACCGCGGGCAAGAACTGGCCAGCCACCGGGGGATTTGGACCTTGGATGACGACTCACGATGAAATCCCTGATCCGCAACAACTTGAATTAAAAACGTTCTTAAACGGCGTACAGGTTCAAAAAGACTCCACCCAAAATATGGTCCACAGCGTTGCGGCGATCATCGCCTATGTTACGCACTTCACGCCTCTGTCACCGGGTGATGTCATTATTACCGGATCGCCAGGCGGTGTCGGTAAATCCCGAACACCTCAACTGTTTATGTTCCCTGGCGATGATGTCGCTGTCGAAATCAGTCAGATTGGCCGCTTATCACACATAATTCGTTAAAAAGAACCGATAGCAGGGAGTCGCTATCGGTTGAAGTGCGGTAAGTCTTCCCTACCGCAAAACTCTTAACGATTAGACGCGGCGACCCCCTTTCCCGGGTGGTTGACCGCCTCATCATCAGGCTGGATATCACACTGTTTAGGTAGCGTGACCGATAAGACCGCTGCAATCAGGAGTGAGACAGACAGCGCATAGATGGCAACGTTATGGCCGTAGAAGTTAATCATCACGCCGACTAAGTAGGGTCCACAGAACCCACCCAAATTACCTAATCCGTTAATTACTCCTCGTGCGGCCCCTGCGGCCTCTGCCGACGCGATGCGTCCTGGAATACTCCAGAATGGGCTGGTGGCAGCTTTCAAGAAGAATCCACAGACCACTAAGGCGATATAGGCCGCAACCACGTGGTGGCGCAGAACCACCGAGGCAACCAACGAGGCGGCAAAGCAAAGCAGTGACACGCAAACCCATAAGCGACGCTTACCTGATCGATCGCTGAAGAGCGAGATAACATAGATACCCGCTGCCATGGCGACAAAGGGAAGAATCGCCAGTCCGCCGACATCGGCCATATTGCCACCCGTCAAATTTTTCAGAATGGCAGGTAGCCATAGGGTGTAACCATAATCGCCAGTTTGGTAAAAGAAGTTGAGGAAAATAAGCGTCACTAGCCCACGGTTTTTGAAGACATCGCGTAACGGTGCATTACTCACTTTAACTTTTTCTTCACGGGCTTCACGTTCCGCTTTAAGTTGTGTTAGTAAGTATTCACGTTCTTTTTCAGGCAACCAACGCGCTTCTTCTGGGCGGTCGCTGATAAGCGCCCACCATAACATCATCACGATGGCGGAGAGGATCCCTTCAATAAAGAACAGCCAGCGCCAATCCAGCGCAGAGATGATGGCGCCAGAGACTGGCGCGGTGAAAATACCGCCCAGTGGGGCAAACATCATGACAATGGCGTTTGCACGGCCTAATTCTTTTTCAGGAAACCAGTTGCTGACCATGGTTAACACCACAGGCAGCATTCCCCCCTCGGCGATACCGAGCAAGAAACGTAAAATTAGCAGTTGATACTCGTGAGTGACAAAGCCCGTGGCGACAGAGATAACCGCCCAAGCCGTTAGCGAGGCGGCAATAAATTTCTTACCGCTACCGTGGACGGCGATGCGCCCACCAGGTATTTGTAAGAAGAGATAGCCAATAAAGAAGATCCCACTCACCACTCCAGCCATTTGGCTGGTGATCCCTAACTCTTGATCCATCCCCCCCGGTAAGGCAAAGCTGATGTTTACCCGATCCATAAATGAGATAATACAAGCAATCAGTATGGGGACAATTATTCGATACCAGCGGGTCCGTGGAACATTATGACTCATAGTACTCCTCCCTTCAGAAAACAGTTTCCTGAAATAAATCTTCGCTTATCTTCCATGAAAAATATTCCATTATCGTCATCTTTTACTTTCTCAGTTTATAAGCATAGTCATTATCTTCGGTAAAAGGACGGTTATTTTGTGACGACTATGAAACAATGTTTTTACAAATGTTTTTGCGAGTTGTATCACGATGAATCGTGTTAACCAATGATGTTACGGATAACGTGATCCGGCGGGTGTTTTCCCAAGTCATCAGGAAAGTGGGAAAGTATCGCCAATAAGAAAATGCGTCTCATGGATGACCTGACTGACGGTCTCATGCCCCTGAACGCGTTGCAACAATAGCTCAGTGGCCTGTTTACCGACCTCATAGCGAGGGGTTTTGATACTGGTGAGGCGGGGCGTCGTGATTTGCCCTATCTCCAAGCCATGGAATCCCACTATCGCGATACGCTGTGGAATATCAATATTAGCGGCTTGGCAAGCCCGTAACACGCCGATCGCCAAATCATCATTGGTGCAAAAAATGGCGTCAAGATTCGGCACGTTATCTAATGCTTCCTGCATCATTGTCGCTCCGGTTTCGATGGACGACACTTTTTGGGGACTAATGTGGGTTGTCGCTAAGCCAGCGGCACTGAGCGCATCGCAGTAGCCTTGGTAGCGTTGTTGATCGCGTAAATCAGACATCGAACCGAAGTAAGCGATATGCTTTCGACCCGCTTCGATCAAGGCTTGTGTCGCCTCGTAGCCTGCACGGAAGTTATCAAAGCCGACATTAATACGCTCAGGCTGTGTGGCAATGCCCATGACTTCGGCAATAGGGACTTTCGCAGCGTGTAAATATTTTTCGGCTCTAAGGCTATGGGCGGTGTCGGTCAGTATCAACGCTTTAATATTGAAGGCAAGTAACGCCGCAATCTGTTCCTCTTCTTTTTGAAGAGAATAGTCGTAGGTGACCACTAGCGTTTGGTAGCCCTGAGCTTCCGTGACGGCCTCAATCCCCGCTAATAACTCGCTAAATATCTGATTATTAAATGAGGGAATAAGTACGCCAATCCGCGGGATCGATTGGCTAGTGATCTGCGGATTATCAGAATCGGGTTCAAAACCCACCTCCTTAATAACACTGGCGATTCGTTCGGCCGTATCGGCTTTCACTTTTTCGGGCGTGCGCAGAAAACGGCTTACCGTCATTTTGGTCACACCCGCAAGTACCGCGATGTCATTTAAGGTAATACGTTGTTTTTTCATAGATTACGTATCGAGAGGTTGGGCACACATTATGCCGTGAGCCACATAAAAAAGATATGTCTGGTACCAAGACGCTTAAGTTATTTTTACCAATTGAGGCTGGCACAAAGTTTGCTTCGATTAAGGTTCGACACCAGGGGAGAATAGCCAATGAGCGTACAGACCGACGTCAGCCTTAACTCAATTCATATCCGCTCCGCACAAAAATGGCAACAGTTAGCCTTAGGGTTACTCTGTATGGCTTCCATATCTAGCCCGCAGTACGTCTGGACGCTGTTAACTAAGCCGTTTCTCGATCGTCTTGACGTTCACTTACCGCTGTTACAAGTGACCTTTTCCTTGCTGATCATCTTTCAAACCTTCTTGTCACCATTGCAGGGCAAGTTGATTGACCGCTTTGGTGCACGGCGCTTGATCGGTTTTGGAACACTGTTTACTGGGGCGAGCTGGGTGGGTGCCGCTTACAGTCACTCCCTGTGGTCACTCTATATGCTGTATGGCGTCGTTGGCGGAATTGGTACCGGTATTGTGTATATCGGGATAGTGGGGCAAGTCGTACGCTGGTTTCCGGCGCAACGCGGCTTTGCGGCCGGTATGGTTGCAGCAGGGTATGGAATGGGCGCTATTGTGACGACGCTACCGATTTCAGTATCGCTTAGCCATTATGGACTCACTTCAACCCTACTGATCTTTGGCGTGGGCTTTGCCGCACTTGGTGGACTGGCCAGCCGAGGGTTACGCGATGCACCCAGTGTCAGTCCTGTGATCAGTCATCAAGCGTGCGTTGAACGCCACTACGCCTCGTCGCAAATGCTCAAGCAACCACTGTTCTGGCTACTGTTTTTTATGATGGCCTGTATGTCTACCTCAGGGCTTATGGTCACTTCCCAGCTGGCAAGCTTTGCCGCAGATGTCGGGGTGGGGCAAGTTCTGATTTGGGGCATGGCAGCATTACCCTTGGCGATGAGTCTTGACCGCTTAACCAATGGCTTAACGCGGCCATTATTTGGTTGGGTTTCCGACCGGATTGGCCGTGAAAATACGATGTTTGTCGCCTTTATCCTCGAAGCGGGTGCGATGAGCCTATGGCTAACGTTCCGCCATGATCCGTTGTTATTTATTCTCCTTTCGGGCGTGGTTTTCTTAGGATGGGGCGAGATATTCTCTCTTTTTCCGGCCACGTTGACCGATACCTTTGGTAGCCAACACGCCGCCAGTAACTATGGCTGGTTGTATATGTCACAAGGGGTGGGTTCAATACTAGGAGGCCCCCTCGCAGCGCTGCTCTATCAAGCAAGCCACGGTTGGGTCCCCGTGTTTAGTTTAGCGATTGGCCTTGATATTCTGACCGCATTATTAGCAATAGCGGTCTTGAAACCTTGGCGTCAACGCTTTATCAGTCGCTAGAGTGCGCATGCTGCTGTGAAGCCAATGCTTGGATATCTTTTGGCGATGTCCGGCAACAGCCTCCGATAAGCTTGGCGCCGGCGGCAAGCCAATCAGGAAGATAATCCGTTAATTGTTGGCAGTGATCGCCACCTTGGTGCCAGGTTTTACTCTGCGCATCGTAGGTCTCACCGGAGTTAGGGTACACCACTAACGGTAACGCGGTAAGGGTATGCAGATGGTTCAATGCCGCGGTCGTCTCCGTCAAGGCGATACAGTTAATGCCTAGGGCGACGACTTGTGGCTGAGCGGTTAGGTAACTCACTACCGTGGTCAATGGCGTACCATCACTTAGATGATACACATCTTTAAGCGTTACGCTAAACCATGCGCTTGCCTCAGGAAACGTTTGGATCAGCTCGCATAAGGCTTGGATTTCAGCGAAAGAGGGCTGGGTCTCGCACGCCAAGATATCGGCACCTGCGGCCAGAAGCTGCGTAATGCGTGGGCGATGGAAATCAATAAAGGCCTCACGGCTTAGCGAATAATCGCCACGATATTCTGAACCATCGGCCAAGTAAGCGCCGTAGGGGCCTACAGAACCTGCGACTAATGGGCGAGGCGAACTCGGTGACTCGGCGAGAAATTGCGTGCGGGCGTCGACGGCCAGAGCTACGCTGCGCGCGATGAGCGCTTCGGCTTCTTCGCGATCCAACCCTCGTTGTGCAAAGCCAGCCAATGAAGCCTGATAACTGGCGGTAATGGCACACTGTGCACCGGCCCGAAAATAGTCGAGATGAACTTGGCGGATAATGTCGGGTTGATTAATCAAGACATTCGCTGACCAAAGACTGTCGGTGATCTGGCAGCCGCGTGTTTCAAGCTCGGTGGCTAAGGCCCCGTCCAGTACGATAAAGGGAGACTGTTCCAGTAACGAAGTAAGTGGATTAGTCAGAGACATGCTTCACGTCCTTAGATTTTTTTGCAGAAGTTAAATAGTAGGCCGCATAACAACACGCAACAAAGGGAATACCACACCATAACGCGATTCTTTGGCTAGGGTCAAAAGCGAGGCCTAAGCAGGCGATAAGGCACAAAATAAACCCTAAAACAGGCAGTACGGGGAACCATGGGGCGCGGTAAGCCAGCGCCTCGACCGATTGTCCCGAGGCCACATAACGACGGCGGAAGCGGTAGTGTGAGGCACAAATACTGAGCCATACGGCTACAACGGCAAAGCCAGAGATAGCAGAGAGTGCCACAAACACCGTATCCGGGGCGATAATACTGGTGAAGAGCGCTAAAATGCCACCCAGCATACTGATGCTGATCGCAAAGACCGGTATCCCCCGCCGATTCACCCGTGCAAAGGCGCGAGGTAAGGTACGCTGATTTGCCAATGACCATAGCATCCGACCCGAAGCATAAAGTCCGGAATTGGCTGCCGACAGAATGGCCGTCAAAATCACGAAATTAAAGATATCGGCGGCATAGGGGATGCCGATTTTCTCGAACACCAGTACAAAAGGACTCTTTTCCACACCCGCCTGCTGCATCGGAATGAGTGCGGCTAAGACAAAGACGGTACCTAAGAAAAAGATAATTAAGCGGGCAATTGTGGTACGAATCGCGACCGGGATGACCTTCTCTGGATTCTCTGTTTCGCCCGCCGCGATGCCAATCAGCTCAGTACCTGAAAACGCAAAATTGACGGCAACCATAGTCATCAAGATGGGTAAGGTGCCGTGAGGGAACCAGCCTTCAACGGTGAGGTTGTGTAAGAATGGGGCAGGGGTGCCGTCGTGCATCGGCAGAATCCCGAAGATGGCGGCAGCTCCCAGGATGATAAAGACCAGAATGGTGATAACTTTAACGAGAGAAAACCAAAACTCACCCTCCGCGAAAAAGCGGGTCGAAATAATATTCAATCCAAAAATGATCACGCAGAAAAGCAGACACCATTGCCAGATAGGGACCTGCGGGAACCAATACTGCATACAAAATCCGGCGGCGGTAAAGCTAGATCCTAAGGCTACCGTCCAAGTGAGCCAGTATAGCCAAGCTACGGTATAGCCGGTTGCCGGCCCCAAATAGCGCGAGGCATAGACATGGAAGGCTCCTGTTTCAGGCATTGCGACGGAAAGCTCGCCTAGGCTTTGCATCACTAACCACACCACCAAGGCGCCGATTAGGTAGGCAAGTAGTGTTCCTGCGGCACCGGTCGTGGAGATAATATAACCGGTGTTGAAAAATAATCCTGTGCCGATCACACCCCCTAATGAAAGCATAACCAAATGGCGGGCTTTCATTGTGCGGTGTAAGGTTCCGCTCTGTTCTGCTTCTGGTTGCATACGACCTTCTAAACGTTTAGACATCTAAATAGCTATCAGCACTTTATACGTTGAATTTTTTTAGAATGCAAAATTCAACCGACAGTGAACCCAAAAAACCGCTCAAATTTTATATTTTTTTATATCCCGCGCTTTTTTTTTACGAAAAATTTATCTTAAAAATCTTACTATTCAGTTAGTTAAATTAACTGGAGTCAACAGTATGTCGCTGTTTTTTATCATTGGGACCTTGCTCGTTATCGTAATACTGAGCTACCTCTTTTACAGCCTCTTCCATGCGGAGGATTTCTAATGACCGGGCAAGCCGCATTACTGATTGCCGCCTTTTTACTCACGGTACTGATCTGTGCCAAGCCGTTAGGAAAAATGTTGGCTTACCTCATTCGCGATCAGGCCTTACCTGGCTGTCGCGGAATAGAAAAAGGCCTGTTCTCACTCTGTGGAATTCGTCGAGTGGGCATGACTTTTCGCCATTATCTGTTGGCCATTGGGCTATTTAATGCCTTAGGGTTTGGGGTGTTAATGGCTGTACTGGTTTTCCAACAAAGGCTACCGTTAAATCCGCAACATTTTCCCGGGCTGTCATGGGACCTCGCGTTTAATACTGCAATCAGCTTTGTGACCAACACCAATTGGCAAGCCTATGCAGGGGAAACCACCATCAGTTATTTCAGCAGTATGGTGGGTCTGACGGTTCAAAATTTTCTCTCGGCGGCGACCGGCATGGCAGTACTCTTTGCGTTGATAAGAGGCTTTATTTGGCACAACACTGCATACTTGGGTAATGCATGGCGCGACCTATTACGTATTACGCTCTTTATCTTACTGCCAATAGCCTTGCTGATGGCGCTATTTTTTATCAGCCAAGGCGTCATTCAGACACTGCAGGGTTACTTGCCTGTGACCTCGTTGGAAGGTGTGACGCAAACACTCCCTCTCGGTCCGGTCGCCTCACTGGAATCGATCAAGTTACTCGGCACCAATGGCGGTGGATTTTTCAATGCCAACTCGGCTCACCCGTTTGAAAATCCCACTGCGTTAACGAACTTCGTGCAAATGGTATTGATTTTCTTGATCCCTGCGGCGCTCTGTTTTGCTTTCGGTGAGGTAACCAACCACTCCCGGCATGCGCGAGCATTGTTATGGACGATGAGCCTTATTTTTATCTTTGCCGTGATCGCCGTGATGGTCGCCGAGGTTAACGGAAATCCGCATTTCGCCCTCGCCGGAGGCGACAGTGTAATGAATTGGGAGGGGAAAGAGAGCCGCTTTGGGTTACTGGCCTCATCACTCTATACCGTCGTGACGACAGCCGCCTCCTGTGGGGCAGTAGTAGCGATGCACGATTCGCTGACCGCCATGGGGGGCTTGGTGCCGCTTTGGTTAATGCAAATTGGTGAAGTTATTTTCTGAGGTGTCGGATCCGGCCTCTACGGCATGATCATTAATGTGATGCTCGCCGTCTTTATTGCCGAATTGATGATCGGCCGTACCCCCGAATATCTGGGCAAGAAAATTGTGCCGAGCGAAATGAAAATGGTGGCGCTCTATATCTTGATTACGCCGTTATTGGTGTTGGCTTATTAATTGGCCATCTCACGGCTGGCTTACGCTATCAAGCGCATGTGGCCCGTTCCCGCGAGAAGCGTAGCACCCAGCTGTATGAGCTCGCCCGTGAACTGACGCAGCAGGGCGCGGCCGATGATATTGCGCTAGCGGGACAAAAAGCCGTGGGTCGGGCCTTTACGACGGAGTGTGAAATCTGGTTACCGACCGCCCAACATGACCTTCGTCCCCTCCCCGGGGTAATCAGTTCACTACAGCCAGACCCGGCGATTTTACGATGGTGCTTTGAAAAAGGTCAGATTGCCGGGGCCGGTACGGATACGCTGGCGGGGGTCCCTTATCGGGTCATCCCTCTCGAGAGCGGCCAGCAACGCTATGGGGTGATGGTACTGGCCACACATGACCCCCACTTTTCAATCACTCCTGAACAGCAGCGGTTATTGGAAACCTTTGTGCTATTGCTGGCTGGTGCGCAACAACGGGTTACGCTCACGCAGCGTGCGCAGCAGTCACGGGTCGCCATCGAGCGAGAGGAGTTACGTAACTCCCTCCTGTCAGCACTCTCTCATGACCTGCGTACGCCGTTAACGGTTTTATTTGCTCAGGTCGAGATGCTGACGCTAGAACTGGGCCAGCAGGCCGACGAGGTCACGGAGCAGCTAGGCGAATTACGTGAGCAAGCATTGGGGATGATCCGTTTAGTCAGCAATATTCTCGATATGGCCAGGATCGAAGCTGAAGGATTCCGCTTAACCGCGGATTGGTTAAGCCTGGAAGAGATTATCCAAAGCGCCAGCGCATCGATTGAACGCCTTTATCCTGAGGTACAGATAGCGTACCTTTGCCCCGAACAGGTGGTGTTGATTCGCGGAGATGGGCCGTTACTGGAACGGGTATTTGTTAATCTTTGTGAGAATGCCGTCAAATATGGCCGAGAACGCGAAGCACCGATCAGTGTCATGATCCAACCCGATACGCAGCAGGTTACGGTGAGTATTTGTGATCAGGGTCCAGGCTTACCCACGGAGGAGACGGTGACGCTATTTACCAAATTCAGTCGTGGTAAAAGCGAGTCGACTATCCCCGGGGTGGGGATGGGGCTAGCAATCTGTAAAACCATTACCGAATTACATGGCGGCCATATTTACGCGGAAAATCGCCCTCAAGGTGGCGCCTGCTTTACCCTTATTTTACCGGCGAGCTTCCCACAGGGTGATTGCTTATGACCACGTTTTTAATTATTGAAGATGAAGCGCAGATCAGTCGCTATCTAAAACGCATCTTAGCGGCGGAGCATATAAAAATCCTGCATGCAGAGACCCTACAGCGTGGCTTAGCGTTAGCGGCGGCGCGGCCTCCTGACTTAGTCCTGCTCGACTTAGGCTTACCAGACGGGGAAGGGCTGGACTTTATTCAGCAGTTTCGCACTTGGAGTGATAAACCGATCATCGTACTGTCGGCACGCCATGAAGAGTCAGTCAAAATCATGGCACTGGACCGAGGCGCGGATGATTACCTCACCAAGCCTTTTGGTGTCGGTGAACTGCAGGCATGGGTCAGGGTCGCATTGCGCCGTCGTGGACCCAATACCGATAAGGTTAAACGCTTTGGCGAGATAGAATTGGACATCGAAGCCCATACGGTGAAGCGGGCAGGAGAGATCGTTCACCTTACCGCGATGGAATATAAACTGATGGAACTACTGGTTCATCATGCTGGAAAAGTCCTTACACAACATTTTATCTTATCGTCGTTATGGGGGCCCAATGCAGAGGATAGCCAATACCTGCGAGTCTATATTGGCCATCTACGTAAAAAACTCGAACCCGATCCGCGACGGCCGCAACACTTCATTACCGAAAATGGTATCGGGTATCGCTTTGTTGAATAGCATTACCCTGATCAGACTCTGGCTAATCGCTGTTTTTATCGACGGAGATCACGACTCGGGGGTGAGGAGTATGATTAAGTGAGATGAGAGCAGGGATGACATTTGTAATAAATATGTTAATAATCACTCCATAAATGTTTTCCCAGTAAGTTTGCCCTAACGTCTCAATGATAAGGAGCGCAACGGGCTGTCCTAATAATAAGTCAAGTGAGCTGAAGAATGTCGAATAAACCGTTTTTTTTCCAAGAACCTTTCCCCCTATCTGAAGATAAAACTGAATATTACTTACTGAGCACTGACCATGTTTCTGTCACTGAGTTTGAAGGACAATCGGTACTAAAGGTTGATCCTGCTGCGCTAACGTTACTCGCCCAACACGCTTTTCACGATGCGTCATTTTTATTACGCGCCTCACACCAGCGACAAGTTGCTGCGATCCTCGATGATCCCGATGCCAGTGAAAACGATCGCTACGTGGCGCTTCAATTCCTACGTAACTCTGAAATTGCGGCGCGTGGCATCCTGCCAACCTGTCAAGATACGGGAACGGCGATCATTGTTGGGAAAAAAGGGCAAGCAGTGTGGACCGGGGGCGGGGATGAAGCGGCGCTCGCACAAGGCGTCTACAACACTTATACCGAAGATAACTTACGTTACTCGCAGAATGCGCCATTGGATATGTACAAAGAGGTCAACACCGGCACCAACCTTCCCGCTCAGATTGATTTATACAGCGTAGAGGGAGACGAGTATAAGTTTCTCTGTATGGCGAAAGGCGGAGGCTCAGCCAATAAAACCTACCTCTTTCAAGAAACCAAAGCTTTACTCTCGCCGGGAAAACTTAAAGAGTATTTAGTCGAGAAGATGCGCAGCTTAGGCACCTCTGCGTGCCCGCCTTATCATATTGCCTTTGTGATTGGGGGAACGTCAGCGGAAGCGACACTCAAAACGGTGAAACTGGCATCAGCCCATTATTACGATAACTTACCGTCGAGTGGTAACGAGCATGGACAAGCTTTCCGTGATCATCAATTAGAGCAGGAGCTGTTAGACGCGGCACAGAATTTAGGTATTGGCGCGCAATTTGGCGGTAAATATTTTGCGCATGATATTCGCGTTATTCGTTTACCCCGCCACGGCGCATCCTGTCCTATCGGCATGGGCGTCTCGTGCTCGGCCGACCGCAATATCAAAGCGAAAATAAACCGTAAAGGGATTTGGATTGAGAAGCTTGAAGCCAATCCTGGCCGCTACATTCCTGAAGCGATGCGTCAACAGGGCGAAGGGGATGTGGTCAGTATCGATCTGAATCGTCCGATGACCGATATCTTAGCACAGCTCTCGCACTATCCGGTCTCTACTCGCCTATCCTTATCCGGCACCATCATCGTTGCCCGTGATATCGCGCATGCCAAATTAAAAGAGTTATTGGATAGTGGTGAACCGTTGCCGCAATATGTCAAAGACCATCCGATTTATTATGCAGGACCCGCTAAAACCCCGGAAGGGTATGCCTCAGGCTCACTAGGACCGACCACCGCCGGTCGTATGGACTCCTATGTCGATCAGCTGCAAGCGAATGGCGGCAGTATGATTATGTTAGCGAAGGGGAACCGAAGCCAACAAGTGACGGATGCGTGCCATCAACACGGCGGGTTCTATTTGGGAAGTATTGGTGGACCGGCCGCAGTACTTGCTCAACAAAGTATTACCAAATTAGAGTGTGTCGCCTATCCTGAGTTAGGTATGGAAGCAATCTGGAAGATTGAGGTCACCGATTTCCCTGCTTTTATTTTAGTTGACGATAAAGGTAATGATTTCTTCCAAAACATCCAGAATGGTAAATGCCAAGGATGCGCGATAAAGGGGTAGCCCCAAAAGGCGTGTGTCGACACGCCTTCATTATGCAGAGAGAGGATAAAATGTTCAGTCACGTTATGCTAGGTTCTGATGATATCGCTGTATCGCAAAAATTTTATGACGCGTTATTCACCGTGATTGGTGCTGACGCACAAGGTATCGATGATAAGGGACGTCTCTATTACATCAAAGGACAGCAAATGTTCTTGGTGACGCGTCCCATCAATGGTGAAGCCGCCAGTGGAGCGAACGGTGGCACGATCGGCTGGGCGCTGCCCAACGAAGAAGCGGTTAATCAATGGCATCAAGCCGGTGCGCAAGCAGGGGGAACGGCAATTGAATCCCCTCCTGGTATAAGAACCGTGGGTGAGCGTGAGCTTTACCTTGCCTATCTGCGCGATCCGTTCGGTAATAAGCTTTGCGCATTGTACAGTAAGGCATAATAACTGACCCAAGGTTGCCTTATTGTTGAGTTTCGCACGTATTTGCTAAGGATTTACGGCTGCATATCTGACAGCCAAAGGGTATACTAGCCTTCACTTTTTTTAGCGTATCGCGTGCGGAACTCATAATGCAAAAGTTTGATACCAAAACCTTTCAAGGACTGATCCTGACATTGCAGGACTACTGGGCAAACCAGGGCTGTACTATTATCCAGCCTTTGGATATGGAAGTCGGTGCCGGCACCTCTCATCCAATGACTTGTCTGCGCGCGTTAGGGCCAGAGCCTATGGCGTCTGCCTATGTGCAACCCTCTCGTCGTCCGACTGACGGCCGCTACGGTGAAAACCCTAACCGCCTGCAACACTATTACCAATTCCAAGTGGTCATCAAACCGTCGCCTGAAAACATCCAAGAACTCTACTTAGGATCGTTAAAAGCACTCGGTCTGGACCCTACCGTGCACGATATCCGTTTTGTTGAAGATAACTGGGAAAACCCAACGCTCGGCGCGTGGGGCTTAGGCTGGGAAATCTGGTTAAACGGAATGGAAGTCACGCAGTTTACCTATTTCCAACAAGTGGGTGGACTCGAATGTAAGCCTGTTACCGGTGAAATTACTTACGGTTTAGAACGTCTGGCTATGTATATTCAAGGCGTTGACAGTGTTTACGACCTGGTTTGGAGTGACGGCCCGCTGGGTAAAACCACCTATGGGGATGTCTTCCACCAAAACGAAGTGGAGCAATCGACGTACAACTTCGAGTATGCCGACGTTGACTTTCTGTTCACCTGCTTTGAGCAACACGAGAAAGAAGCGCAACAGCTTCTGGCGTTAGAAACGCCGTTACCTCTCCCTGCCTATGAGCGGATCCTGAAAGCCGCACACTGCTTTAACTTGTTAGACGCCCGTAAGGCGATTTCGGTGACAGAGCGTCAACGCTACATTCTGCGTATCCGTACCCTGACAAAAGCAGTTGCTGAAGCGTATTACGCTTCTCGTGAAGCCTTGGGCTTCCCAATGTGTCATAAAACCAAATAAGGGATGGGGATGAGCGAAAATACTTTTCTGGTGGAAATTGGAACTGAAGAGTTACCACCTAAAGCGTTGCGCCAACTCGCGCAGGCCTTTGCAGATCAATTAACGCAAGAGATTGACCAAGCTGGACTTTCATATCAAGCCGTAGAGTGGTATGCGACCCCTCGTCGTTTAGCCGTCAAAGTGCTGAGTCTCAGTGAAAAACAAGCAGACCGTGTCGTTGAAAAGCGTGGTCCCGCTATCGCAGCGGCCTACGACAGCGAAGGTCAGCCGACCAAGGCCGCTGAGGGGTGGGCGCGTGGCAACGGGATCACTGTTGATCAAGCCGAGCGCTTGGCGACCGACAAAGGCGAGTGGCTAGTTTACCGTGCGCAGGTGTCGGGTGAATCCGCGGCCGCGCTATTACCGGATATGGTTGCTAAAGTTTTAGCTAAATTACCGGTGCCGAAACTCATGCGTTGGGGAGCGAGCAGCGAGCAATTTGTTCGCCCAGTGCATACCGTCACCCTACTGCTAGGGGCAGATATCTTACCTGCGACCATTCTTGGCGTGGCGTCTGGACGAACGCTACGCGGCCACCGCTTTATGGGCGAGAGCACTTTCGACATTGCCCATGCCGATGAGTACCCAACCATTCTTGCCGAACGTGGTAAGGTCATGGCTAATTACGCTGAGCGTAAAGCGAAGATCGAGGCCGATGCTAAGGCGGCTGCCTTACAAGTTGGAGGTATTGCGGACCTGAGCGATAGCCTATTGGAAGAAGTTACCTCGCTTGTCGAGTGGCCAATTGTTCTGACGGCACAATTTGAAGAAAAATTCCTTACGGTGCCGAAAGAAGCCTTGGTCTATACGATGAAAGGCGATCAGAAATACTTCCCGGTCTATTCTGCACAGGGCGAGCTTTTATCTCACTTTATATTCGTCACCAACATTGAGTCTAGCGATCCGCAGCAAATTATCTCTGGTAATGAGAAAGTGGTGCGTCCACGCTTGGCCGATGCTGAGTTTTTCTTTAATGCTGACCGTAAGCTACGCTTAGAAGACCAACTTCCACGTCTCGAAACTGTGCTGTTCCAAAAACAATTGGGGACATTACGGGATAAAACTGACCGGATTCAAGCACTGGCGGGCTGGATTGCAGGGCAAATTGGTGCCGACGTCAGCCATGCGACGCGAGCAGGCTTGCTCTCTAAGTGTGATTTGATGACGAACATGGTGTGCGAGTTTACGGATACGCAAGGCATCATGGGGATGCACTATGCCCGTCACGACGGTGAAGCCGAAGACGTGGCCGTCGCGTTGAATGAACAGTATCAACCGCGTTTCGCTGGCGATGCCTTACCTTCTAGCCTCGTCGCGTGTGCGTTAGCTATCGCTGATAAAATGGATACGTTAGCGGGAATTTTCGGTATTGGTCAGCATCCAAAAGGGGATAAAGATCCCTTCGCATTGCGTCGCGCGGCGCTGGGTATATTACGGATTATCGTCGAGAAAGATCTGAACTTAGATCTGCAGTCGCTGACCGAAGAAGCCGTGAAACTCTATGGCGATAAACTGACCAATACCGCGGTTACCACGGATGTGGTTGACTTCATGCTAGGACGTTTTAGAAGCTGGTATCTGGAAGAGGGTCATAGCGTTGATACCATCCAAGCCGTATTAGCGCGTCGTCCTACCCGACCTGCGGATTTTGATGCGCGAATGAAGGCAGTTTCTCACTTCCGTACCTTGCCTGAGGCGGAAAGCTTAGCGGCAGCAAACAAACGTGTTTCCAATATCCTTGCTAAGTCGGATGTTGAGGTTGATACGGCAGTTCAAGCCTCTCTATTAAAAGAGAATGCTGAAATTAAACTCGCTACCTACGTCAGCGCGTTGAACAGTAAGTTACAGCCTTATTTCGAGCAAGGCCGCTACCAAGAAGCGCTAATCGAACTGGCACAACTTCGTGAAGCCGTCGATAACTTCTTCGAGCAAGTGATGGTCAATGCGGAAGACCAGGCAGTACGGGTTAACCGTCTTACACTGTTAGTCAAATTACGTGAGTTGTTCCTACAAGTCGCGGATATTTCACTGCTTCAATAGGCATTAGACGTCTATCAATAAAGCCCGGAGAAACTCTTCGGGCTTTTTTTTTAATAGGGTAACAGCATGACAGTGAAACGCTTTTCCGTCGTCGAATGGTCTGCACAGGGGGTGAAGCATCATGACGATACCCTCGCCGAAGAAGTGGCGGTGGCCTTAGTCTATAACGGTATCTCTCATGTCGTCATGATGTGTACCCCGCAGAACTTAGAGGACTTTGCGCGGGGGTTTTCATTGTCAGAAGGGATAATCGAACGAGCCGAACAGATTTATGGTATTACGCTCTGCCCACAAGCCTTGGGGATAGAGGTGCATATCGAATTAGCCAGTGGCTGCTTTATGGCTCTAAAACAGCGTCGCCGCGCCATGGTAGGGCGTACTGGGTGTGGCCTATGTGGAACAGAGCAGTTGGCAATGGTTGAGCATCCCCTGCGGCCTCTCCCCTTTACCCAGCAGTTTGCGTTATCCCACCTCGCCTCGGCATTGGACCAACTCAATGCGATGCAACCCATTGGCCAGCAGACCGCTTGCACCCATATTGCGGCTTGGGTTGACGGCCAAGGCCGAGTCTGCGCAGGCTATGAAGATATTGGCCGTCACGTCGCACTGGATAAATTGTTGGGTGCTCGGTCCAAAGCCGAGTGGGGGGAAGAGGGATGCGTGCTGATCTCCAGTCGAGCCAGTTACGAAATTGTACAGAAGGCAATTAGCTGTGGCGTTGAAGTGCTGTGCGCGGCTTCTGCGGCGACGCAGCGGGCCGTCGATCTGGCGCAGGCACAGGGCTTAACCCTAGTGGGCTTCAGTCGAGGACATCGAGCAATCATTTATACCCATGCTCAGAGAGTAATCAGTCAGTCCGACGATTAACCACGATAAGCTTAGTCAAAAAAAGAGATTAGCGCGGTAGCAGGTCTCTATTTGCAGTGAAATAGCATTAATATCGGTCAATATTAGCTAACTACTCGGAAACCCACAAAGACCCTATTCTAGGTAGGGCATTGTTTCTTCTTTTCCAGATCAATTATTTAACTATAATGAAAAGACAGTCTGAACAGTGTCACTCAATTGACGCTGTATGATAAACACTTAATTGGAGAGGTTGAACATGAGTTATTCACTGCCATCCCTGCCGTATGCTTATGATGCGTTAGAACCACATTTCGATAAAGAAACAATGGAAATTCATCATACTAAACATCACCAGACTTATGTAAATAACGCTAATGCTGCCCTCGAAGGGACGCCATTTGCGGATCTGCCTGTTGAAGAGCTGATCACTCAATTAGACAAAGTTCCTGCTGATAAAAAGGTTGTTTTACGTAACAACGCAGGCGGTCACGCTAACCATAGTTTCTTCTGGAAAGGCCTGAAAACCGGCACCACTCTGCAAGGCGAATTAAAAGCAGCGATCGAAAAAGATTTCGGTAGCGTCGAAAAATTCCAAGAAGAATTCGAAAAAGCTGCGGCGACTCGCTTCGGTTCTGGCTGGGCGTGGCTGGTTAAAAAAGGTGACAAATTAGCGGTAGTTTCTACGGCTAACCAAGACAGCCCATTAATGGGTGAAGCAATCTCTGGCGCATCTGGCACCCCAATTGTTGGCTTAGATGTGTGGGAGCACGCTTACTACCTGAAATATCAAAATAAACGCCCTGACTACATCAAAGCATTCTGGAATGTTGTGAACTGGGACGAAGCTGCAACCCGTTTTGCTAACGCAAAATAACGGTAAGGTTTGATTCAACCTCATGCAGATTGAGAGATTTGCATGAGGTTTTGTATTTTTAGTTGTTATCGCATTTTATTTAGTACAAGTTTATTTAATAAGACATAAAATCGACTCAACACACATTATTTAGCCCAGAGAGACCTATGTCTACTTCGATCTCTTCGAACGAGTCTTTGACTCATAAGCAACTACTCGTTGATTTGCTGAAGCGTAAATACAAGCCGCACCGAGCTTGGAAACGTGGGCGCTTTTATAACAAGTTTATTTTTCGTAGCGCTTGCGCTCCCCTTGTGAGCTACCGCTATTTTTCCGCATTAACGCGATTAAAGAATTTACCGCTTATTTTAGACACTCACGGCATTGTGCCAGCGAAAATTCACCGCCCCTATTTAATTGGCGGATTGAAAGCGTCACAACGAGCGGAAAAAATTGTTTCTCACTATCAGCGTATTGAACAGCTTCACCCGAGTGAATTGAGTGCCTTTTTATCAGGGCAACGGCGTGAAATCCCTCTCTTAAGCTGGTTAGGCAAAAACGATGAACCGATTACTATCTATTGCGTGCCAGCAATATTCGATCGTGAGGGCGAACTGACACTCATATTTCACTTCCGCAACGAAGCCATTACGAGTCTCAGTTTCTCCTTAGCCGATTACCAGAATAAGCCAAGTATTATCATTGCTGGCCTGCAGGGGCCAGGGCGCCATCTTGACCAGAATATTATTCGGGACGCGACCAAAGCTTGCGAAGGCATTTTTCCAAAGCGTTTACTTATCGAAACGCTGATGTTGATAGCAAAGGCTTGTCATCTTACTCAAATCTGCGCAGTGGGCGATGAATCTCATATCTTCGTTAAAGAGTTACGCTACCGCTTCAGTAAGCGGGAATTGATACATGCGCGATATAACGAGTTTTGGACAACCTTAGGTGGGGAAGAGCAAGCAAACAAACTGTTTTTATTGCCTTTAACTCAGCCGAGAAAAAATATTGAAGATATTGCGAGTAAAAAGCGGGCTGAATACCGTAGACGTTATCAACTCTTAGATGATTTACAGCAGCAGATCGATCAAAAAGCCCTATAACTATGCATGAGGAGACGTCGGCGAGCGACGATCTCCTCTTTAATGCATTAAAACTTCTCGCGTGCAAAGCCTGTTACAGCTTCTAAGCCCATTTCACGGCCTAGTGCTGTCATCGGGTGAACAACGATAATCCCGCGAACACGTTTCTTCAGTGCCCCCATATCCGCTTGCTCTTTCTTGGTAATTGCCCGCTGAAAACCGAGTTTCTGTAGTTTCTGCGCTTCTTTACTCAAACTGGCGGTATGCGCTTCACGAAGACGTTGAAGTTCTTCTTCAATCGTGACTTTTTCTTTCATTAACTCGCCGAGCTTTTCCACATTACCGCTTTCTAATAGAGGCTGTGATTTGTGGTTGATACTATCGAGTTGATCGCTGAGACGTTTAATTTCAGCCTTGATGGGGTCTTTCATAATTGGGCTCCTTTCTGCTTAGAGATAGGATACACGAAAAATGTGGTGGGAGCAGCGTAGGTGGAGCAGAATCCACCTACGAAGAACGCTTTATTACTACAGTAACCCTTTAGCTTGGCTTAAAGAGTTAGCATGGCTGCTAATATTGCCAACTAAGGTGTTGTATTGATTGACTTGATCTTGGGTAGGGAATTGCACTGCATTGTTATTGAAGCTCAGACGAGAGTCTTGTGCTTGTAAAAAGTCAGCAGTGTCCAATACCGCCTGAGTTAATGCTTGCAGCTCCGGTAAAATCGGCTGTAAGTTATCCGCTGGGGTTGTTACCGTCTTTTTATACGCGTCTTCATACACTTTTTGCAGATCTTCTGGCAGTTTTAACGAGCTTTTGCTGCTGTCGGCTAAGTTACGCGCATTTTGTACTTGTTGAGAGACGACATTGAGCGCCCCCCCTGCCTGACGTAATGCATCACGCTGGGCTAAGTAATCCTGAGGCGTATGAATTGCCGAAAGTTGATCAGTGACTGGACGAATACCATCGTTTAACGCGCGAGTAAGCTGTTGTGAGAACCCATAAAGGATGGCATAGTCGCCAACATAATTACCGAACGATTTCTTTTGGTTCTCGCTGAGTGCTGGTAATTGCGTTCCGCTACGCATAACCGTATTTTGTAAGAAATCACCAAATGCTTTACGTTGGTCCGCATCTTTATCGCCACACGCAGTGAGTTGACACATCACCATCAGTAACGCAATTAACCCACCTACTTTTTTCATCATTTGTGAAAGTCCTGATGCCATTGATTACAACTCCTGTATTAAATCGGTTTGCAGCCTATGAGATATCTCAAGCGCGTGATCAGTAGAATAGAGCAAACAGCGTCCAACGCCAACGGGGCAATATGAAAATTACGCTAAAAAGTAGGGGATAAAGATGAGGTGTAGACCTAAGGTTGCGTCAACGTATTGCCAGCTAACCTAAGAAAATAGTAGTCACTTAATCTTAATTTGCGACTTTTTCTTAATTTATTGTGCTTTTTCCTTTTTTTTCGAACTCATTTTTATTCTAATACTCTCAGTCTTGTCCTGATAGATGGCATATTTTTTACAAGTTGGGTGTAATGATAAAAGTTCGTACGTTGAGTCAAACTCAAGTATCTCTCTTTCTCGCGATATATGTGGGATGGTTTTTAAACAGTGTAATTTTTTACAGACATATCAAATTAGCGTTTCAGCAACCCTCTGTGCTGACTTGGTGTTCCATTCTCGCCGAGCTGCTGGCGACTTTCTTCGCGACTTTTCTGGTCTTACGTTTGACCTCGTTGGGAGGAAGGTGGTGTTTTAAAATACTCTCCTCCATCATTGTCCTGGTCTCTGTTGCCAGTGCCTACTACATGTTTATGTTCAATGTCATTATTGGTTACGGGATTATCGCTTCGGTACTCACCACCACTGATACAGACTTAACAACTGAAGTTGTCGGCGTATGGTTTTATCTTTGGTTGATTCTCTTAGGCTTACCGCCACTGTTCTTAATCTGGGTAAACCAGTGTCGTGCAAGTTTGGCGGTACAATCACGTCAGGTGAAATCAGCCCTATTAAGTTGGGGAATGTTATGCTTAGCGGTGGCGTTAGCCTGGTTACCCATCCGAACTCTCGATAAAGCCTATAAAGCGCAAGAACATCAAACGAATCGTGATATGCCAAGTTATGGAGGCACTGTCGCACATACCTATTTGCCTGCAAACTGGTTATCTTCATTGGGTATTTTTGCGTGGTCACGATTAAACGAAGATGTGTTTTCTGAGGAGCTTCTCGACCCCGCTGAGCGTTTTCATTACACCGCACCGAAAAGTCTTGATGATACCTACGTTGTGTTCGTCATCGGCGAGACAACTCGCTGGGACCATATGGGGATTTTTGGTTACGGCCGTGATACCACGCCAAATTTAGCAAAAGAGCCTAATTTAGCGGCGTTTAGAGGGGAGTCTTGCGATACAGCAACGAAGTTATCGTTACGTTGTATGTTTGTACGTGAGGGCGGGGCAGCCAATGACCCAGGCCGTACCCTTAAAGAGGAGAATGTCTTCTCAGTCCTTCGCGAGCTAGGGTTTACCTCAGAGCTGTATGCGATGCAGGGTGAAGTCTGGTTCTACAGTAAGACTGATGCCAACAATATTGAGTTCCGTGAACAAATTGGCTCAGAACCTGAAAACCGCGGTAAAACTGTGGATGACATGTTGCTGGTCCCTAAAGTTGCCCAATCAGTCAGTCATTTTCCGAAAGGAAAGCACCTGATCATCCTCCATACTAAAGGGTCTCATTATTTATATTCGCAGCGTTATCCGAGAAGTTTTGCTAAATACACTCCAGAGTGCATTGGCAGTAACGATTTCTGCTCTAAAGACCAATTGATCAACGCGTATGATAACTCCGTGAGATATGTCGACCACACTCTGGCGGCGATTTACGATCAGCTGCGCGATAAGAAAGCGATAGTATTTTATGTGGCGGACCATGGTGAGTCGATCAGTGACAATATGCATTTCCATGGTACGCCCCGAGAGATGGCTCCTCCCGAGCAATTCCGCGTGCCGATGATTGTCTGGGCCTCTACACCGTTCTTGGCAGATAGCGATAACAAACAGCGCTTTAGCTTGCTACAACAGCAGGCGAAAGCCGGTGTTATGCATAAACACACTGAAATCTTCGACTCGTTAATGGGGTGCCTAGGCTACCACTCTGACGATGGTGGGATTAAAGCAAAAAATAATTGGTGTGACCGTGCAACCTCCGATGCGGCGATTAAGGCTGCGACTGCACAGCATTAAGGCTTGCTGGGTTTTTAGGCACTCGCAACCGAGAAGCTCAAAAAGCGGTTGACGCTGAGCGGGGAGCGCAGTAATATGCGCCCCCATCGGCGAGTAGCGCAGCTTGGTAGCGCAACTGGTTTGGGACCAGTGGGTCGGAGGTTCGAATCCTCTCTCGCCGACCAAATTTAAGAAACCTGAACATTCTGTTCAGGTTTTTTTTTGTCTGAAATATTAGCTCAAAATCGATTTTAAATTAAGTAATAACCATTATTACCTAAATTCAGGCTGTTAAAGAGATATACTCGATAGTTGCCCCCTCAGTAAGATGGTATTCACTTAAAGGGGCACGTAATCTCATCGCTTATCTTTCAAAAAAAATTTAATCAAAATATCCAGATTAATGGATAATTCCTGACAATTAAGGTAAAAGGCTGAGATATACTCAATATCGAAAAAATTTCTGCATTTGAGAAGGATGGCTATCCATTGCGCGTGCATCGCTCACTGACAATTAAACAAATGGCGACAGTTTCCTCTGTTGTCATTGTGGTTGTCTGTATTTTTACCCTTATTCAGCTCTTTCATTTTGTTGGCCAGCGTCGTATTGAATACGCACAACAAATGGAAAATATTGCACATACAATTCGTCAACCTTTGTCGGATGCTGTCTTGCGTGGAAATATCGAAGATGCCCAACGCTTATTAAACTCGCTTAAACCAGCGGGCGTCTTGGGAAAAGCCGAAATTACACTTCCCGATGGCTTTCAGGCGCTGCAGGTCGATTTTACCGATTACGATACTGTCCCCGAAGTGATTGCGCGGCTTTTTAATCTGCCGGTAATTATTTCGCTGCCGCTCTACTCCCCTGAGCATACCGGGATGCCTAAATCTCTGGCTTCCTTAGTGCTTGAAGCTGACTCGACTCGGGTCTATCAGTTTATTCGTTCAACGATTGGCACAATGGTGGTGACCTATCTGTTGCTGGCACTCGTGCTCTCTATATCGATTAGTTGGTTTATTAACCGCTTGGTGGTCTATCCATTACGTCATGTTGCGCGTTCTTTGCAAAGCCTGCCTTATTGCGGGGCGGATGTCGAAGTTCCCCTGCCAGAAGGGCACCGAGGTGATGAAATTGGTGTGCTGGTTCGCGGTATTAACCATCGCCAGCGGATGAGCGGCACAATCTATGAGAAGCTAGAACAGGCGACCACGCACGATGCGTTAACTAAGCTACCCTCTCAGGCCTTGTTATTAGGTATCATGGAACAACATATGGCTTCGCAATCAAGCCATGTGGCATTGATGGCTGTAAAAGTTGCGCCACTGGATAGTCTGTTGGGATCGGAACACCAACGTGAAGTAAAACGGCTCTTCGCCAAGAAAATTGGCCAACTGGTCCACGACGATATTTTGGTTGGCCAACTCGCGGATAATCAGTTCATCCTTTTTTTCAAATATGCCCCAACGCCCATCGCCTTGATGGGGTATGCCGAGGCTTATATTGAAGCACTCATTGAACCCTTTCATATTGAAAATCTTTATTTACAGGCGCAGGCTCATATCGGTATTGCTTACACAACACCCGAGGAGATGAGCGCAGAGTCGTTACTAGAGTCCGGCGTGGCAACCATGCAAAGCGCGGTCGCGAAAGGGGCTAATCAGGCACTCTTTTTTGATCAGGAAATGACCGAGAATTCACACAAACGCTTGGTACAGATTAAAGAGATTTTGAAGGGGATTCAGCAGAAGCAATATGCGCTGTTTCTTCAGCCACAAATTGATATGCAAACCGGTAAACTCAGTGGTGCCGAAGCCTTATTACGCGTTTGTCGCGACGATGGCCGTTACTCACTTCCTGAAAACTTTATCACTACCGCCGAAGAGATTGGGGTGATGCCGGAGATCGGACGCTGGGTCTTCCAAGAAGCCTGCCGTATGTTGGCCAGTTGGCAAGCAAAAGGGATTACTCTTCCGTTAAGCGTTAACCTTTCTGCAGCGCAGCTACGAGATAGCTCCACGGTCGAATTTTTAAAGCAACTCCTGACGGAATACCGTATCCAACCAGGGACCTTAGTGCTTGAACTGACGGAAACGGCACAGATTACCAACACCGCTTGGGTGATGAAAGTATTGCGTCCGATTGAGCAAGCAGGGGTATCGATGGTACTCGACGATTTTGGAATGGGTTACTCAAATCTGCATTACCTCCACCAATTCCGATCGTTACCCGTGCGTCGGATTAAACTGGATCGCAGCTTTGTTTCGGAACTGCCGGTTGACGATAAAATGGTACGTGTGATTGCCGCCATATCAGACATTATCCACGTTGATGTCGTCGCTGAAGGGGTAGAAACGGAAGCACAACGCGATTGGTTACTCGAGCGTGGTATTCGTATCGCACAGGGATATCTCTATTCTCCTGCGCTTCCGGAAGCTGAATTTACGCAACATTGGTTATCCTGATGTCCGAAAGTTGGGAATAGACGTTTTTTTATCCGCTTTTACAGTTTTTTCGTTAAAAGATGTTTATTGCGACGCATGAGGCTTGCCCTCATGGCTGAGATTGGGATAATGGCGAAAGACACACACTATTCTTATTCGCCGGTGAATATTTGGCGTTTTCTGTGGTCTTAAGCATTATCTATTCCTAATTTCACTACTATTTTCAGAGGTCTTCATGCCGGGCATTAAATCACTGCTTTGGGTTGGTGGAGTGTTTTTTTCAACACTCAGCCTAACGGTCAAAGCAGAACCTTTACATCCTGATCCGGCTTGGCAACAAGGTCAGTTGAGTAATGGTTTTGGTTGGCAAGTGCTGACGACGCCTCAGCGCCCCTCCGATCGCGTTGAATTACGACTTGTTGTCAAGACAGGGTCGTTAAGTGAAGCGCCGGCACAGAAAGGTTTCAGCCACCTTATCGCTCGTTTAGCCATGGTACATAATCTTGCGCTGACGCCTGAACAACAACGAACGCTTTGGCATGCGGATATGTCAAAGTCCGGCGCTTTACCGCCGGTTATTACGTCATACGATTACACGCAATATAATCTGAGTCTGCCTATCAATCGGCCAGAATTGGTCAAGTCGGCGCTGGAGTGGTTAGCGGCAACGGCGGGCGATATGCAAGTCACGCCAACGACTATTGCGACCGCACTGAAAGCGACGGATCCGACGGCAACCTGGCCGGATAACACCCAGGATCAATTGTGGCGTTATCGCTTACAGAATTCGGCACTGTTAAATCACGATCCCAGTGAGCAGCCGACGGCGATGACCAATCCTCAGCCTCTCGCACAGTATTATCATCAGTGGTATACGCCGGATGCGATGACACTCTACGTCGTTGGTAATGTCGAGAACCGTGCCATCATCGAGCAGATTACTAAAACGTTCAGTACGCTTAAGGGTAAACGTAAGTTGCCAACGCCGGTACCCGTCCTGTCGCCTTTGCCAACTCAACCTACCAACGTAGTGGATAATAGCTTACACACCCCACGTTTAGTGATGAACTGGGACGCGATGTGGTTACCCATCCAAGACTCACAAAGCCTTGAGCATTACTGGCTTTCTGACTTAACGCGAGAAGCCTTATATTGGCACCTGCAATCCGGGGCTGATTCAAAACAAGCCGCCCTAGAGCCAGTGGATCTACAATGCCAAGTGTTATTTTCTCGTGCGCAATGTGGTTTGAAAATTGATGCGCAAGGTGAGGCGTTAACAAAACAGTTGACCTCGGTAGCGAATGAGATTGTTCGACTACGGGATCAAGGATTAACCCAAAGTGAATTCGATCAATTGCTGACGAAAAAAACCACTGAACTGAGTGGCCTGTTCGCGACCTATGCGCGTACCCCAACAGAGATGTTAATGATTCAGCGCTTACGTTCTCAGCAAAATGGGATGGTCGATATTGCGCCTGAACAATATCAGAAGCTACGCCAAGAGTTTTTAGCTAACCTAACGCTTGATGCCGTAAATCATGAGTTACGCCAGCAGCTCTCTCAACCCGCTAGTTTTGTCTTACTGCATCCAGAGACGACGCAAGGACCTAGCGTTGAGCAATTACAAGCGCAATATAATGATTTGATTACCGAGGGTGAAGAGGGCGCGAGCGATACCGCCCTCGCTCCCTCGTCAGAGAGTCATTAATTACGCCATAATACCTTGATAATGTGGTAGCCAAAGGCAGTTTTTACCGGTCCGTAAGGCGTTAACAGCGGACAGCTAAAGGCTGCCTTATCAAAAGCGGGTACCATCTGTCCACGACGAAACTCGCCGAGATCGCCACCCTGTTTCCCTGAAGGGCAGGTAGAATATTTCTTTGCCAGCGTCTGAAAATGCGCGCCTTTCTCCAAGTCCGCTAATACTTTTTCGGCTTGTGCCTTCTGTTTGACTAAAATGTGCAAGGCCGCTGCTGTTTTCGCCATAACATTTTTTCCTAAGCGTCGTGAGTGTATACTTGCTGCCTTATATACCACTTTCTTCACAGTTCACTGAGCGATTTTTTATGCGTCTTAATCCCAGCCAGCAGCACGCGGTAGAAGCCGTCACCGGCCCTTGTTTAGTTTTAGCCGGCGCAGGCTCCGGTAAAACGCGTGTGATCACTAATAAAATTGCTTGGTTGATCAGACAGAGTGGTTACCAAGCTCGACATATCGCTGCAGTGACCTTTACCAATAAAGCCGCTCGTGAGATGAAAGAGCGTGTTGCACAGACGCTTGGCCGTAAAGAGGCGCGAGGGCTACAAATCTCTACCTTTCATACGTTAGGGCTAGAGATTATCAAGCGTGAAGTCAGTGCGTTAGGGATGAAAGCGAACTTCTCGCTCTTTGACGATCAGGACCAGCTCGCCTTATTGAAAGAGCTGACCCAACCGTGGTTACAAGAAGATAAGGACCTGTTGCAGCAACTCACCTCGACTATCTCAAACTGGAAAAACGACCTGATTGACCCAGTGCAAGCGACTGCCGTGGCACGATCTGAGCGCGATCAAATTTTTGCGAAATGCTACCAGCTGTATGAGAAACATTTACGAGCCTGTAATGTGTTGGATTTCGATGACCTCATTCTAAAACCGACGTTATTGCTGCGGGATAACGCTGAGGTACGTGAGCGTTGGCAGCAGCGTATACGCTACTTATTAGTTGATGAATATCAGGATACCAACACCAGTCAATACCAACTGGTTAAGTTATTGGTGGGTGCCCGAGCGCGCTTTACCGTGGTCGGTGATGATGACCAATCCATTTATTCTTGGCGGGGAGCGAGACCGCAAAATCTGGTCTTACTCAAAGAAGACTTTCCACAATTGGAAGTGATTAAGCTCGAGCAGAATTATCGTTCCTCACAACGCATCTTGCGTGCCGCGAATATACTTATCGCCAATAACCCCCACGTATTTGAGAAGAAACTTTTTTCTCAGCTAGGAGAAGGCGATAAATTGAAAGTGATCCATACCAATAATGAGGATCACGAAGCCGAGCGTGTTGCCGGAGAGTTGATCGCACACCATTTTATTAATAAGACGGCTTATCGGGACTATGCGATCTTATATCGTGGTAACCATCAATCGCGGGTTTTCGAAAAGCTGTTAATGCAAAATCGTATTCCTTATCGAATCTCCGGCGGAAATTCCTTTTTCTCCCGTCCAGAAATCAAAGACATTTTGTCCTATTTACGGCTGATGACCAATGTCGACGATGACAGCGCCTTCTTGCGTATCGTCAATACGCCACGGCGTGAAATTGGCTCAGCAACGCTACAGAAACTCGGAGAATGGGCGAACTTACGCAATAAGAGCTTATTTCGAGCCAGTTTTGATCTCGGTCTAGCCGAAACGCTCTCGGGACGAGGGCTGAAAAGCTTACAAGGCTTCACCGAATGGTTTGCCTCGCTGATTACCCTAAGCGAGCGCGAACCGATTGATGCGGTCCGAGATTTAATCCGCGGTATCGATTACGAGAGTTGGTTATACGAAAGCTCAGCCAGCACCAAAGCGGCCGAAATGCGGATGAAAAACGTCAATACCCTGTTTCAGTGGATGACGGAAATGCTTTCAGGTTCTGAGTTAGATGAGCCAATGACCTTAACCCAAGTGGTCACCCGCTTCACTCTGCGCGATATGATGGAGCGAGGGGAGAGTGAGGAAGAGCTTGACCAGGTTCAGCTGATGACCTTACATGCCTCGAAAGGATTGGAATTTCCTTACGTCTATTTAGTGGGGATGGAAGAGGGGTTACTTCCGCACCAAAGTAGTATTGATGAAAATAATATCGATGAAGAGCGCCGATTAGCTTATGTCGGGATTACGCGCGCTCAGAAAGAACTCACCTTTACCTTATGCCGTGAACGTCGGCAGTATGGTGAGATTAATCGCCCTGAACCCAGCCGTTTCTTATTAGAACTGCCACAGGACGACTTACAGTACGAAGACCAGAAAAAAGCGATGAGCAGCGAGCAGCGAATGGTGAACAGTCAGAGTCGTGTCGCAGGGCTAAGAGATATGTTAAATCGCGCTAAGTCTTCTTAATAACTCAGTGTAAATCCCCAGTGAACATAACTTTGCAGATGTTCTTCTTGTTGCAGTAACTCTAAGCGATAAGGGTGGTGGATTGCCCACTGCTTATCAATCTGTAACGCCAGTTGGTTCCCTTTTGCCGAGAGGTGAAAGGATGCCATTTCACTCGGTGAACGCGTGCTACAAAGGATCACGGCTAAGCGGAAAAGTCGACAGAGCTGTTCGGCTTGTTGCAACGGCAGCGCACTCTGCTGGCTTAAGCTTGGCAGATCGATGTTCCCTTTCTGATTCATCACGATTGCCGCGACCAGCTGTTTCTGAGCGGGAGTAAATCCAGGTAACTCCAGCTGCCTAATCAAATAGGCACTGTTTTCTGCACCATGGCGATAATTGATCGCCAACCCTAGCTCATGTAAAGCCGCCGCACTAGACAGTAGCTGTTGGCAATATTCACTTAATCCCCAACTGTCGTTGACCTGTTGAACAAGGACAGCGCAGGTGGCTTTGACGCGTTCGGCTTGTTCGAGATCGACGGCAAAACGCTGTTGAGTCGTTTCTAGCGTTCTTTTACGGATGTCTTTATCCACCGGAAGGGTGATCATGCCATAGATAAGGCCTTCGCGTAATGCACCCCCAGCCAAGCTCATACGGGTAATGGACAGCTCGTGGAAGATCGCGAGCAGAATCGAAAGGCCGCTAGGAAAAACCAGGGCGCGTTCAAGGGTTAACCCCTCAATTTCCAACTCTTCGAGTTTGCCACATTGAATCGCCCGCTGTTTAAGCTGTTCAAGTTTGGCGAGGGTGATTTGCTCGTCCATTCCTTGAGCAACCATAATCTCTTGTAACGCTTGCACCGTTCCTGAGGCCCCGACACAGATCTGCCAGCCTTTAGCCAGTAAGGTCGCTTTCACTTTACTGATTTCAGCGCGGGCAGCGGCTTCAGCACGGTCAAAATTTTCCCGAGTAAGATAACGGTCGGTAAAATAACGCTCTAACCAAGTCACACAGCCCATGGACAGGCTGAAGAGAGCGGTAGCGTCGGTGCCGATACCGGTCACTAACTCTGTACTCCCTCCGCCAATATCCACCACTAAACGCTGATCTGATCCGCTGGTGGTTTGTGCCACCCCTTGATAGATCAACGTTGCCTCTTCCTCACCGGAGATCACCTCGATAGGAAGTCCTAACACCTCGTGAGCACGGCAAAGGAAGGCATCGGCATTGGTGGCAATACGCAGTGTCGCGGTTGCGACAGCCCGAATTTGTGACAGGGGGATGTGCTCCAGCTGCTCAGCGAAGAGTGCTAGGCAGTTAAGGCCACGCTGCATCGCCTCTTCAGAGAGCTGATTATCCGCATTTAACCCTGCGGCCAAACGTACCTTACTTTTTATTCTGGCCACTGTCTGCAGCGACCCTGAAATCTCGCGCACCACCAACAGGTGGAAACTGTTTGAACCCAAATCAATGGCAGCATGGAGTGATGATGCGCTTCGCATGGTGGTTAACCTGTACGTTTGTTACGGTTGTTATTACGTGGTTGATTGCCACGGCGATTATTATTGTTTCCACGGCGCTGGTTATTTTGTGAACGAGGGCGTGAGAAACGTTTTGGCACCGGTAAGTCTGTCATCAATGCATCGCTATTATATTTACTCACAGGAATGCTGTGGCCAATATACTCTTCGATGCCGGGAAGATTTAGCGAGTACTCTTCGCAAGCTAAGCTGATAGAGTGTCCGCTCGCGCCAGCACGGCCTGTACGGCCAATACGGTGCACATAATCTTCACGGTCATCAGGCAAGTCATAGTTGAAGACGTGGGTAACTTCCGGGATATGTAACCCTCGTGCGGCAACGTCCGTTGCAACCAGAATATCGATATTACCTTGAGTGAAGTCTTCCAAAATACGCAGACGTTTTTTCTGCGGGACATCACCGGTCAGTAGCCCAACGCGATGACCATCAGCGACTAAATGGCCCCAAATATCTTCACAACGATATTTAGTGTTAGCAAAGATTACCGCACGATCAGGCCACTCTTCTTCAATCAAGGTCTGAAGCAGACGCATCTTTTCTTCATTAGAAGGGTAGAACAGCTCTTCTTTAATGCGATGTCCGGTCTTTTGCTCAGGTTCGACTTCGACATACTCAGCATTGTTCATATGTTCAAAAGCCAGTTCACGCACACGGTAAGATAAGGTTGCAGAGAACAACATGCTTAGGCGTTCTGTCGCCGGTGGCATTTTACGGATCAGCCAGCGAATATCTTTGATAAAGCCGAGGTCAAACATACGGTCAGCTTCATCAAGGACTAATACTTGTAAAGCGCCGAGGTCGACGTGGTTTTGTTTGACGTAATCAATGATACGGCCAGTGGTGCCGATCAGGATATCAACGCCTTGGGCCAGCACTTTCAATTGTTTGTCGTAGCCGTCGCCACCGTAAGCGAGACCGATTTTTAAACCTGTTTCCTGCGCTAATGGTTCCGCATCGGCGTGAATTTGTACCGCTAATTCACGCGTAGGGGCCATGATCAAGGCGCGAGGTTGGTTGACTTGACGCCCTTCGGCAGCAGGTCGAGATAAGAGATAATGAAACGTTGACGTTAGGAACGCCATCGTTTTTCCGGTACCGGTTTGCGCCTGACCTGCGATGTCATGCCCAGCAAGAGCATAAGGCAATGTTAACGCCTGGATAGGCGTACATTGCGTAAAGCCTTTGGTATCAAGGGCTTTAATCACCGTAGGGTGCAGGGCGAAGTCGGAAAACTTCTTTTCTGTTAAGTGTGTTTTGCTCATAGTGTGGTAGAATATCAGCTTATTGGCGCTTTACGAAAGCGTATAAATTGAAATAAAGTTAACTATATTGATTTAATAGAAGCCGAATCACCAGGCATAAATTTGTGGAGCCAACTATGAGCAGCGAAAAAATTGTTCACCTAACCGACAGTAGCTTTGATACTGATGTACTTAAAGCTGAAGGCGTTACCCTGGTCGATTTCTGGGCAGAGTGGTGTGGCCCTTGTAAAATGATTGCCCCGATTCTTGATGAAATCGCGGATGAATACGAAGGCAAACTGACTATCGCCAAACTAAACATTGACGATAACCCAGAAACTGCACCGAAATACGGTATCCGTGGCATCCCAACGTTACTACTGTTTAAAGCAGGCGAAGTGGTTGCAACGAAAGTTGGTGCACTGTCTAAGGGCCAACTAAAAGAGTTTTTAAACGCTAACCTCGGTTAATACTCTTCGAGATGCCAGTGATGGTTTATTTTTGCGCTATCACTGGACGTCTCATAAGTGGCGTGCTAAGTTATAAACACTGCATTACGATCTTACCTGTAGTCAGAATCTAGATTTCTAATCGAACTTGTTGTCCATCACCACCCAATTAACAGGTTTGGTAACATCAGTGGAATCTCCACTTTAATTAATAAATTACGCAGCCTCATTTCTTCCTATGAATGACTAGGGCTGATACCTAAACGATATTATCTATAACAGGCGTGGGACGTTTCCGACCACTCATGACTAACATTTCAAGAAGTACCCCAAGTCAAGAACCCATCACTATGAATCTTACCGAATTAAAAAATACTCCAGTGTCTGAATTAATTTCACTGGGTGAAAATATGGGGTTAGAAAACCTCGCGCGCATGCGCAAACAAGATATTATTTTCGCAATCTTGAAACAGCATGCGAAAAGTGGCGAAGACATCTTCGGTGATGGTGTGCTGGAGATACTGCAGGATGGATTTGGTTTCCTCCGCTCTGCAGACAGTTCCTACCTCGCCGGTCCCGATGATATCTACGTTTCTCCAAGCCAAATTCGACGTTTCAACTTAAGAACAGGTGATACCATCGCCGGTAAAATTCGTCCACCTAAAGAAGGTGAGCGCTATTTTGCCCTGTTGAAAGTCAACGAAGTTAACTTCGATAAACCTGAAAACGCCCGTAATAAAATCCTCTTTGAAAACCTTACGCCTCTGCATGCAAACAGTCGTTTACGTATGGAGCGGGGAAATGGTTCGACCGAAGACTTAACCGCACGTGTTTTAGATCTTGCGTCGCCAATTGGGCGTGGCCAGCGTGGCCTAATCGTTGCACCGCCTAAAGCGGGTAAAACGATGCTGTTACAAAATATCGCGCAGAGCATTGCTTACAATCACCCTGACTGTGTCTTAATGGTGCTGCTGATTGATGAGCGTCCTGAAGAAGTGACCGAAATGCAACGTTTGGTGAAAGGTGAAGTCATTGCTTCTACCTTTGATGAGCCAGCTTCTCGCCACGTTCAGGTCGCTGAAATGGTTATTGAAAAAGCGAAACGTCTGGTCGAGCATAAAAAAGACGTTATCATCCTGCTCGATTCCATCACCCGTTTAGCCCGTGCGTACAACACCGTTGTGCCTGCATCCGGTAAAGTGCTAACAGGGGGGGTAGATGCTAACGCATTACATCGTCCTAAGCGTTTCTTTGGTGCGGCGCGTAACGTTGAAGAGGGTGGTAGCTTAACGATTATTGCTACCGCTCTGGTCGATACCGGCTCTAAGATGGATGAAGTTATCTACGAAGAGTTTAAAGGTACCGGCAACATGGAATTACATCTCTCGCGTAAAATCGCAGAGAAGCGTGTATTCCCTGCGATTGATTACAATCGTTCTGGTACACGTAAAGAAGAACTGCTCACCTCTTCTGAAGAACTTCAAAAGATGTGGATCCTGCGTAAAATCATCCATCCGATGGGTGAAATTGATGCGATGGAATTCCTCATCAATAAGTTGGCGATGACCAAAACCAACGATGAATTCTTCGATATGATGAAACGTTCCTAATTCTGAGAAGCTTAACCGCGCGTTAAGGTCAGATTTATTGTAAAGTTAAGAAACGTCACGTGTTTACGTGGCGTTTTTTTTTTAATGCATATAGCATTAACAATCTGAAATGGATTTACTCCGCAAGTGTTACGATAGAGAGCTTGAATGTGAATATGCTCAATATGAGTGTTGAATTAGGACTGACATTTCTCTTTTCCCTAACCTTTCTTTTCTTGGCCCGCAAAATGGCTAAAAAAGTGGGATTAGTTGATAAGCCTAATTTTCGAAAACGCCATCAGGGAACAGTACCACTCGTGGGGGGCATCTCCGTGTTTGCGGGGGTTTGCTTTGCTTTCTTGATCACCAATTATTATCAACCCAATGATATGTTATACCTCTCATGTGCTGGGGTATTGGTGCTGGTCGGGGTAATCGATGACAAATTCGATATAAGCGTTAAAATCCGCGCTGCGGTGCAAGCGGCCATTGCGATCATCATGATGGCTGTTGCGAACCTGTATCTGCACTCATTAGGGTTTATCATTGGCCCCATCGAACTTCGCGTCGGGCCCTTTGGCTATGCCATTACACTGTTTGCGGTATGGGCGGCGATTAATGCCTTCAATATGGTCGATGGTATCGACGGGCTATTGGGCGGCCTCTCTTGTGTCACCTTTGGCGCGCTAGGACTCATTCTTTATAACCAAGGTCAGCCAAGTCTGGCCTTCTGGTGTTTTGCGATGATAGCGGCAATCATCCCCTATATTTTACTCAATCTCGGCATGCTCGGACGGCGCTATAAAGTCTTTATGGGTGATGCAGGCAGTACCATGATTGGTTTTACCGTAATTTGGGTATTACTGGATGCAAGCCAAGGGGAATATCACCCGTTACGTCCCGTGACAGCACTATGGTTGATTGCTATTCCGCTAATGGATATGGTCGCCATCATGTATCGTCGATTACGTAAAGGGCAAAGTCCTTTCACCGCCGATCGCCAGCATATTCATCACTTGATTATGCGAGCTGGCTTCACCTCTCGCCAAGCCTTTGTCCTGATCACCCTCGCGGCAGCGATCTTGGCGGGAATTGGGATGTTGGGCGAATTTTTTAGCTTTATTCCAGAGTGGTTCATGATGGTACTGTTTCTCATGGCCTTCTTCGTTTATGGATACTGTTTAAAGCACGCCTGGCGTGTGGCTCGACGTATTCGTCGTAATAAACGCGCATGGCAGTTACGCCGTAAAGCACGTGATGGACAAACACAGGATTAAATCATGCATTCTTCTATTGATAATGAGCTCGATGTCGAAAGCTGTGTGCAGCGTTTATGGCGCGGTAAAAAATGGATCGGTCTAGGCCTGATCTTAGGGATTCTGCTTGCATGGGCTTACACGATGTTTGCCACGCAAAAGTGGGTTGCCGTGGCACAATTTACCCGTCCCGATTTATCGAAGGTAACGCGTTATTACCAAGAACTCTCAAAATTAAACCAGCTCAGTACCTATTCTGATCCAGCGTCGACAACCGATAACGCCGATGTAGACACCGTATTAGATGCGGTGTACCAAACTTTCTTACAACAGCTGGCTTCTGTCGATAATCGCCGTCGGTTCTGGTTGGAGCAAGAAAAGGCTGATAAAGGAACGTCTCTGACGCGAACACTGTTGGACCGAAGAGTCGCCAGTATTCAATTCGCTGCGGGTGATAAGCTGCATGGAACGGTTGATACCTTAAGCTTGAGCGCAGAAAGTGCAGCGACCAGTAGCCAATTGCTTAAGCGTTATCTTACCTTCACTGACCAGCAGGTGATGGCTCAAGTCCAACAGCAATTATCCGCAGCGTGGCAATCTGAAATGACGAAGATCGCCCAGCAAATTGCTTTTGAAAAATCGGTCGCGCAGGCGGCTTATGACCAACAGGTTAAGCAGCTTAAAAACGAAGCGGCACAGTCCGACGATAATCAAACCAAAACCGCTATTAATGTGATTGAGCAAACCGGTCCCGTGGCTTCCGATAACTTACTGCATGATCAAGCTCGACTCGCCGCACTCCAAAGCGGCCCAGCTTCTCTTAAACCTTTCACAAGCTGGACAATGTTGCAATCACCCGAGCCACCTATCAGCCGACAAAGTCCGCGTTTACCGCTACTGATGGTGATGTGGGGCCTAGTGGGTATCCTTATTGGTGCAGGTGTTGCCCTCACCCAGTGTGTAAAGAAAAAGGAATAGGAAAGCGTGAAGGTATTAACAGTCTTTGGTACTCGACCTGAAGCAATTAAGATGGCGCCTTTGGTGCAAGCGTTACAGAACACCACGGAAATCGAGTCTCGACTCTGTGTTACCGCACAACATCGTGAAATGCTTGACCAAGTGCTACATGTCTTTCAGCTGGTTCCTGATTTCGATTTAAATATTATGCAGCCCGGTCAATCGCTCAGTGATATTACCAGTCGTATCTTGGTGGGGATGGCTGATATTTTCAACGATTACCAACCCGACTTGGTCCTGGTCCATGGTGATACCACCACGACCTTGGCTGTGAGCTTAGCCGCGTATTATCATCAGATAAAAGTTGGCCACATTGAAGCTGGCTTACGTACCGGTAACCTATTTTCCCCTTGGCCTGAAGAGGGAAACCGCAAAGTTGCCACGCACTTAGCTCACTGGCACTTTGCACCAACCGACCACGCAAAACGTAACCTGCTTGCGGAGAACATCCGCGAAAGCGCTATTACTGTTACCGGAAACACCGTTATCGATGCCTTGTTATGGGTACGCGATAAAATCGTCGACGATCAGGCGTTAGAGCAGCGTCTTGCCGCAGAATTCCCCTATTTAATGCATGGGCGCCGAATGATCCTCGTGACGGGACATCGTCGGGAGAGTTTTGGCGGTGGATTTGAGCGTATCTGTCAGGCACTGGTGGCATTGGCAAAACGTTATCCACACGTCGATATTGTTTACCCTGTGCACATGAACCCTAATGTCCGTGAGCCAGTGGAGCGCTTATTACAGGGCGTTGAAAATATTCATCTTATTCAGCCGAAAGAGTATTTACCTTTTGTATGGTTGATGAATCGTGCTTACTTAGTCCTTACCGATTCAGGTGGCATCCAAGAGGAGGCTCCTTCACTCGGTAAGCCAGTGTTGGTGATGCGCGAGACCACTGAGCGCCCCGAGGCCGTGGAAGCGGGAAGCGTACGCTTAGTCGGCACTGAGAGCGACACCATTGTTAAGGAGGCGGCGCGACTGCTGGATGATGAGCAAGCGTGGCAAGCAATGAGTCAGGTCAAAAATCCTTACGGCACCGGTCAAAGTTGTCAGAAAATTATCGAATTTATTAAACACTCATGGGTTGAGCATGCACAGTAAAACAGTCTCCATTTTTGGTCTTGGATATATAGGATTACCTACCGCCGCGATTTTGGCTGATGCGGGATGCCAAGTCATAGGTGTTGATGTCAATCCAGTGGCAGTCGAGACCATTAATCGGGGTGAAATCCATATTATTGAACCCGAATTGGCCAATGTGGTGGCGCGTAATGTCGCGGCAGGGCGATTAAGGGCGACGTTAACCCCAGAGCCGGCTGACGCCTTTCTCATTACGGTACCGACCCCATTTGAGGCGGATCATCAGCCAGACCTTAGCTATGTCAAGAGTGCCACGCTCGCTATCGCGTCACAGCTGAAAGCGGGAGACTTAGTTATTTTAGAATCCACTTCACCTGTCGGGGCAACCGAACAAGTGGCTGCTTGGATTGCTGAACTGAGACCAGAGCTGCAAGTTCCTGGACACAGCGACCAGCCTAATATTGCTATCGCATACTGCCCTGAGCGCGTGCTACCTGGCAAAGTGATGGCCGAATTAGTCAGCAATGACCGGGTAGTCGGTGGGATTACGCCTGACTGTTCGCTGCGAGCAAGTGAGCTTTATCAGCTATTCTTACAGGGCGAGTGCGTGACAACTAACGCGCGTACCGCAGAAATGTGTAAGCTCACCGAGAACAGCTTTCGTGATGTGAACATTGCGTTCGCCAATGAACTCTCTTTAATCTGTCATGCACTGGATATCGATGTGTGGGAGCTGATTCAGCTCGCCAACCACCATCCTCGCGTGAACATCTTACAACCTGGTCCAGGAGTGGGTGGGCACTGCATTGCGGTCGATCCGTGGTTTATCGTGTCGCAGACGCCGGAGCTTGCCCGTTTAATCCGTACGGCCCGTGAGGTGAACGACAGCAAACCCTTCTGGGTACTCGACCAAGTAAAACAAGCGGTCGCAGATTGCTTAATGGCGAACGGTAAGACCGCCTCGGCGATAAAAATTGCCTGCTTTGGTTTGGCCTTCAAACCGGATATTGATGATCTTCGAGAAAGCCCAGCAATGCAGGTGGCGAAGCTGATTAGTGAATGGCATCAAGGCGAGACGTTATTAGTCGAGCCGCATATTCGCCAGTTGCCTCAGACATTCACGGGTAAAGCCACTTTAGTCAGTGTGGATGAAGCCTTGCAATCGGCAGAGATTGTCGTGCTGCTAACCGACCATAAGGTGTTTAAAGCACTGGATAAGTCACAGTTAACCACCGACTTTGTGATCGACACTCGTGGCGCTTGGCGTAACTGATATGACGATTGACCTTTTAGCATGGGAAAGTGCTTTTTTCTCTCAGCGAGTGGGTAAGGTCGATCTCGCTGAGCTCGATCGCTTGAGCGTGGAGGAGTGTGATGACTGGGATATGGTTCAGGCCAAGGTATCCAGCACCGACTATCAATCTCTAGATACCTTGACTGACAAAGGCTTTGCGTTAGTGGAAGGGGAAGCTGAACTGGTTATCCCTATCACTGAGACAACGCGACAACCAGGGATACGTATTGCGCGTCCGGCCCATATCGATGCCTTACGTCATCTCGCAGGGAGCATATTTACCGGAAGCCGTTTTCGCGCGCCATGGTTTGATCACTCTCTTACTCAACAGTTTTATGCGCAGTGGATTGAAAACGCAGTTCAAGGTACCTTCGACGATCAATGTTTACTCACCCTCGATGAGCAGGGTGGCGTGTCGGGCTTTGTGAGCTTAAGACACTCCGCGGACATTGCTCGTATTGGTCTATTAGGGGTGGCGACCCCTCACCAAGGGGCAGGGCTCGGTCAGCAGCTATTGCTTGCCGCGACCGATTGGGCGCGGAGCAAAGGCCTGTCGGCACTGCATATCACGACCCAACTCAGTAATGTCTCCGCGATGCGTCTCTACTTGCGTCACGGCGCACGTTTAACGTCTACGAGTTATTGGCTCTATAGGAAAAGCGATGATTCCGTTTAATGCTCCTCCGGTAACGGGAAGTGAAGCCGATTACATGCACTCAGCCATGGCAAGCGGCAAACTATGTGGTGATGGGGGCTTTACCCGTCGCGTGCAGCAATGGTTTGAGCAACGTTGTCATGTGCCCAAGGTCTTACTCACCCCTTCCTGTACCGCTTCACTCGAAATGGCGGCCTTGCTGATCAATATTCAGCTGGGCGATGAAGTCATTATGCCAAGCTATACCTTTGTGTCGACGGCTAATGCCTTTGTGTTGCGTGGCGCGAAAATTATCTTCGTTGATATTCGTCCAGATACCATGAATATCGACGAAACATTAATCGAAGCGGCGATTACCGAGAAAACACGTGCCATCGTGCCGGTGCATTACGCCGGGGTTGCCTGTGATATGGATAAAATCATGGCGCTAGCGGAGAAATATAAGCTTTATGTGATTGAAGATGCCGCGCAAGGTGTCATGAGTCACTGGAAGGGACGCGCGCTGGGTTCGATTGGTCATATCGGCTGCTTTAGTTTCCATGAAACCAAAAACTATACGGCAGGCGGTGAAGGGGGGGCGACACTTATCAATGATCCTACCTTGATCGAGCGGGCGGAGATTATTCGCGAGAAAGGGACGAATCGCAGCCAATTTTTCCGTGGGCAAGTCGATAAGTATACTTGGCGTGATTTGGGATCCAGTTACCTGATGTCTGATCTTCAAGCCGCCTATCTCTGGGCGCAACTAGAAAATGCCGACCAGATTAATCAGCGACGCTTGGCGTTATGGCAAAATTATTATCAGGCATTACAGCCTTTTGCCGCTCAGGGGCGGATCACTCTACCGACGATCCCGACGGACTGTCAGCATAATGCGCATATGTTTTATCTTAAATTGCGTGATCAACAGGACCGCGACCAACTGATTTCCTGGTTAAAAGAAGCCGAGATCCTCAGCGTTTTCCACTACATCCCTCTGCATAGCTCACCCGCAGGTTTGCAGTTCGGTGAGTTCAATGGCGAGGATCGCTATACCACCGTTGAGAGCGAGCGTTTAGTTCGGTTGCCTATGTATTACAATTTGACTGATAACCAGCAAAAAATTGTTATAGGGTCGCTACTGAGTTTCTTCTCCTAATGTCATTTGCTCGAGCCTCTGTCTGGACCGCGAGTTCAACCCTCACCAAGATCCTGTGCGGCTTGGTGATTATTAAATTGCTGGCAGTCACTTACGGGCCCGAAGGTATCGGGCTGGCAAGTAATTATCGGCAATTAATTACTGTCCTCAGTGTGATGGCGGGGGCCGGTATCTTCAACGGTGTCACGCGGTACGTGGCGGAATACCAAGACGATTCCCACCAGTTGCGGCAGCTCTCTGCCACTGCCTCGACCCTAGTATTGGGTGCGGGGATGCTGATAGCCCTCATTTTTTTACTGTGTGCAGACCCTATCAGCCAAGGGCTTTTTGGCCACTCTGATTATGCCCCGGTGATTCGCTATCTCGCCTTCTTACAGTGTGGAATCGGTTGGGCAAATCTCTTACAGGCAAAACTGAAGGGCATTAAGGACGCGCGGAGTAACGCCCTGATTATCATAGCCGGATGTCTGCTCGCTGTGCCAGGTTACTTAGCGTGCTGGGCGATAGGGGGCTTTACAGGTGCTTTGGTGGGGTTGGCAGTGGTACCGGCGATCGCGCTATTGCCCGCGGCCTATTTCTATCAACGCTCGACATCGGAGCGATTGGGGCCGCTACGTTTCGGCTGGGATAGCGAAATGGCCCGTCGCTTACTCAAGTATACGTTAATGACCGGGATTACCGCGGTCACACTGCCCCTTGCTTGGGTCGTGATGCGTCATCAGCTAGCAGATTATAATGATTGGCAAGCGGTGGGTCTGTGGCAGGGCGTGGCCAGCGTTTCTGATGCTTACTTACAGTTTATTACGGCGACCTTTAGTGTGTGGTTACTGCCCGCATTGAGTCGGTTGCAGGAAAAGAAGGCGATTGCGGAAGAGATCCGACGGACACTGCTGCGCGTTATCCCCGCTGTGGCTGTCTTGAGTTTCGGCGTATGGTTATTGCGCGATCAGGTTATCGCGCTGCTTTTTTCTCACCAATTTACCGCAATGCGAGACCTCTTTGCTTGGCAACTTCCGGGTGATATCTGCAAAGTAGCTGCTTATGTGTTTGGTTATCTGGTGATTGCTCGCGGAAGTCTGCGTGCCTATGTCCTAACGGAAATCACACAATTTTGTTTACTGCTAGCCACCAGCCATTGGCTTATTGCTGAGCACGGTGTAGTAGGGGCAGTACAAGCGTATTGCATCACCTACGTCTGTTATTTACTGTTGGTTGTTGCAGCATTTTTTTATTGGTATCGAAAATAATGGCGATTATTCATGTACTGGGGGCCGATATCCCTCACCACAACAAGACGTTATTAGCCTTTTTTAATGAGGTATTGACCACAGAGGTTCCCAGCTCACAAGCGAGGAAGTTTATTGTGGTCACTCAGGATATGGCACTCGCTGAGCAGTTTCCGAACCTATCAATCGACTGTGTAGCGTCGAAGAAGCAATTAGCGCAAGTAGTTATCGAATTGGCCAAAAATCGACAAACTTTATTTTTCTGTCATGGTCAATTTAATCCTCTTTTATGGTTAGCCTTACTCAGTGGCCGGATAAGAAGGCACCAGTTACATTGGCATATCTGGGGGGCTGATTTATATGAGGCATCACGGTCGCTGAAATTTCGGCTTTTTTATACGCTAAGACGTCGCGCACAAAGACGCGTTGCGGCGGTCTATGCCACCTTGGGTGACCTCAGTGTTTATCAGCAAAAATACCCGAAGGTCCCCGGGCATAAGCTTTATTTCCCGACCAAAATGGCGACGACTCCGCAAACTACGGTAGGGGAGCCTGCAAACCAACCCTTGACTCTATTGGTGGGGAATTCAGGCGATCCCTCTAATCGACACTGTCAGGCGTTAACACACATCGCGCACCGCTTTGGCCAAGCGGTCAAGGTGATCGTGCCTATGGGCTATCCTGATAATAATCAAGAGTATATTGCCAAGGTCAGTGCACATGCCTCACAGCTCTTTAGCTCCGGACAGGTCGAGATAGTTACCGAAAAGCTCAACTTTGATACCTATTTGAAGGTGATTGATCGTTGTCATCTGGGCTACTTTATCTTTGCTCGGCAACAAGGTATTGGCACGCTCAGTATACTGATTGATAAAAATATTCCGTTTGTGATTAGCCGAAAAAATCCGTTTTGGCGCGATCTGGCCGAACAACACTTGCCTGTCTTATTTGATGAAGACGAACTGGATAGAGAGATTATTCAGCGCGCTCGCCAGCAATTAGTCCACCACGATAAAGCGACTATTGAGTTTTTCTCACCCGGCTATCTGCAAGGCTGGCGTGATATGTTACAGCGATTGGAAGGGATGGAGTGATCATGACGGGTGGGCAGTTTACAGGCTTGGCCTTGGTATATGTGCTTTCGCTTTGCTTTATCTTAACGGTAATGGTGAAAGAGTTCCGTCGTGAGCGCTTTACTTTTCATCTGTTCTTTTCCTTACTCTTTGTACTGACGTTCTATTTTGGTTTTCCGTTAACCTCGATATTAGTCTTTGGTTTCCAAGAACCGGTGGTTGATCCTCTCTATCTGTTACAAGCCTTATTATCGGCTACAGGATTTTATGCCATCTATTATGTGACGTATAAGGTTCGATTAACCCGTAAACCCGTGGCACCGGTGAGCGGCTTTTTTACCATGACTCGCTTAGAGACTCATCTCTTTTTAGGATTGTTAGTCCTGGTTGCGCTGGTGAGCCTAGGGATCTTCTTTGCGCGCAATGGGCTATTACTCTTTCGACTGACCTCCTATAGCCAAATTTTTTCCAGTCAGGTTTCCGGTGTTGCTTTAAAACGTTTCTTTTACTTTTTTATCCCTGGCATGTTGGTGGTGTATTTCCTTAAACCCACGTTACGGCAGTGGTGCCTATTTCTTGTGGTGACGGTGACTTTTGGCCTGATTACTTACATGGTCGTGGGGGGAACACGCGCCAATATCATCATCGCGTTTGCGCTATTTTTATTTATTGGTATTAGTCGTGGCTGGATTACGTTATCGATGTTACTTGGCGCTGGTGCGATGTCGATCGTGGGAATGTTTTGGTTAGCGTTGCGGCGCTATAATCTGAATGTGACGGGTCCAGAGGCTTGGTATACCTTTCTCTATCTGACTCGCGATACGTTTTCGCCTTGGGAAAATCTGGGTTTGATTTTCAGCCATTATTCGCAGCTCGACTTCCAAGGTCCCGCCCCGATGTGGCGAGACTTTTATGTCTTCATTCCAAGTTGGTTATGGCCAGAACGTCCTTCTACCATCTTGAATAGCGCAAATTATTTTACTTGGCAGATTTTGGATAACCATTCAGGGTTAGCGATATCTCCGACGCTAATCGGTTCGCTGCTCGTCATGGGTGGGGTAGGGGCTTTGGTGCCTGGCGCCTTGTTAGTCGGCCTGATCATTAAAGGATTCGATAGCCTCTATTATCGCGCTCGCCAAGAGCCAAACCGTTATACCGCAGCCTTAATCAATAGTTTTTGTTTCGGGGCAGTGTTTAACATGATTGTCTTAGCGCGTGAAGGACTCGACGCTTTCGGCTCGCGAGTGGTTTTTTTCGCGATTATTTTTCTGCTGTGTCTGCTGGTGACTAAACTCTTATTTTGGTTCTTACAACGCGCAGGGCTCGTCAAACCACGGGTAGGGGCAACATCAGTGCCTTCCGTCACTCCCTTCTACTCAAAACAAAAGGATATCTGTGAGTAACCGTTCGATAACGCTGCCAAGTTTTACTATTCGCCAGATTCCGGTATATGGCTTTCCTTCAATGCAAGCGTTTACCGATTTCCTGCTGCCTGATGCGCTGCAGGTACACACTGGGCGTCTGATTGCGTTGAACGCTGAAAAGATTTTAACGGCAGAACATAATGCGCTATTGCACCAAATCCTGACCAGCGGCGGAATTAACTATCCTGATGGCATTAGTATCGTCCGTTCGATCCGTAAAAAGTATCCCGACAGCCAAGTCACGCGCATTGCGGGGGCGGATTTATGGCAGTCATTAATGCAACGTGCTGGCGCATTATCTGTTCCCGTTTATTTGGTTGGAAGTCAGCCCGATGTATTGGCACAGACCACCCATAAACTTAAGCAACAATGGCAGGTGCCGGTTGTGGGCCAACAAGATGGTTACTTTACGGAAGCTGAGGTCGAGTCGCTGATCCAACGGATTAAAGCGAGCCAGGCGAAGGTGGTTACTGTGGCAATGGGATCGCCACGACAGGAGCTTTTTATTCAGCGATGTTATGAGCAATACCCCGATGCGCTATATATGGGGGTAGGCGGCACGTACGACGTCTTTATTGGTAAAGTGAAGCGTGCACCATTACTGTGGCAGAAACTTGGGCTTGAGTGGCTGTATCGACTGATTAAGCAACCTTCTCGATTAAAGCGCCAACTAAAGTTACTCAAGTATCAAGGTTACCACTGGCGCGGTGAGCTATAAGGCCCCTAAAGAGGCTAAATCGCCGAAACTTCACGCAAAGTGAACAAAGCGTAATCAAACGATAATTTAATTAAAAAAACCACTAGACAGCTAGGCAACACTACCGTAATATCCGCATCCGCAACGGCGCTAAGCGCCCGTAGCTCAGCTGGATAGAGCGCTGCCCTCCGGAGGCAGAGGTCTCAGGTTCGAATCCTGTCGGGCGCACCAGTTTTTTAGGTGTCGAGCTGCGGTGGTGTTTTACCGCGTTAGGCTGATGTGTTAACATCAGTGGTAGTAAGAAGTTAGGGGTGGTGGCTATAGCTCAGTTGGTAGAGCCCTGGATTGTGATTCCAGTTGTCGTGGGTTCGAGTCCCATTAGCCACCCCAATTTTTATCTGATGAGCGACGGTGGCGGAATTGGTAGACGCGCTAGCTTCAGGTGTTAGTGTCCTAACGGACGTGGGGGTTCAAGTCCCCCCCCTCGCACCAGATAAAAAAGTAAAGTAGTACCGCAGTATTTCGGCGAGTAGCGCAGCTTGGTAGCGCAACTGGTTTGGGACCAGTGGGTCGGAGGTTCGAATCCTCTCTCGCCGACCAAATTTAAAGAAACCCCGCTTCGGCGGGGTTTTTTGTTTTTGTCGTCTTTACGCCGTTGGCAGTGTGATGTCACCGCTTATTACCGTGGTTGACTGTCCGCCGACAAAGATCTTGCCGTCTATTCTTTTTATCGTGACTTCCCCTTCAGCACCCACACACATTCCCTGTTGAGCACGGTAATGCTCGGGTAACTCACCTGTTTCAATCAGCCATTGCGCCAACACAGCTTGTAAGCTTCCTGTCACCGGGTCTTCAGTGGCTTCTAAGCCCATCAGGGCACGGACCACCAAACCCTCTCCCTCCGGATTAAGGCTACAGAGTCCTAACTTAAGATCGCCCATCGCGGAATAATCTGGCGTGATACGGAGTAACGTTTCCACTGAATCTACTCGAACGCAGTGCCATACCGGACCATTACTCAACACTTGGGTAGCGGTGATTGTTTCGGCAAGCAGCCCTGTGGAGGCGATAAGCTGCTGTTGTTCTTGTGCGGAGAAAGGGCGTTGTACCACTAAGGGGGGCGCTTCAAAAAATAAGAGATTGTTCTCTTGGCGGATCTCAACAATTCCAATCGCAGATTGCTGATGGACTACGGCCTGCTTACGCCCATCTAACCAACTGTGGCAGGATCCTAATGTGGGATGTCCAGCAAAAGGAAGTTCTTCGACGGGCGTGAAAATACGCACCTTATAGTCTGCAGCAGCCTCTGTTGCTGGCGTAATAAAGACGGTCTCACTGAGCTGGGTCCAGCGTGCTAACGCCTGCATAGTCTCTGTGGAGTAGTCACCTTCTTGGCAATGGACAACGGCCAAAGGATTACCTTTCAAGGAATGGGTAGCAAAGACATTGATCTGTTCAAAACGCGATTTCATAACGTTAACGCCTAAGGGGTGGGGATCCCTGATAACATCATGGTTTGGCGTTCTTAGCAATAAGTATTAGGAGAGGGCGGCTGCGAACAGCCGCCTAAAGGTAGGAGAGATTACTGGTCAGGATATTTTGTTAGCGTGAGATGGAGTCCTTCACGGCGCATTTTCGCCGCTTCTTCTGGACGACGCATTTTATCGTAAACGTCCGCTAACCAAGCGTAATCAAAACTGTCTGGGCGTTGTGCTAGGGCTGCCTTAAACGCGTCTGCAGCCTGCTGCCATTCGCCCCGACGCATCAGCAATTGCCCCAAGGTACTTTCTAAAAGCGGCGTTGATCCATGCTGTTTGATCAGCTGACGGACTAACTTCTCGGAATCATCACTGTTTGCCGTCTTAATCTTTGGAATAGAGAGCACTAAACTTTCGTTGTAGTGGCGTTTAAGCCCCTCCATCGCGATGACCTGTGCCATCTCATGATCGTCACACTCGATCAAGTGTGTCACCATTGCGGCCTGTAAACGTGAGTCTTGGCGTGTTTTACGGGCTTGATGGCCCCACCATTGTTTTAAGCTCTCGCTACCGCCAGATGCCATAGCTTGTTCCATTTGGCCTAACCACGCTTTCTGCGTGAGCGTTTCTGCTTCCTCTTTGCTGACGACTTGGTCTTTCTCAAGCGAAGGCAAGATATCCAGTAACGCCGACCAGGCACCCGTGCGGAGATACGCCGTTTGTGCCAAACGCAGCACTTCTGGGTGACGCGGAGCAACATCCAGTAAACGGTCGATCGTGTGGCGGGCAGCATGATTCTCTTCACGGGCTAAGAGGATCCGTGCACGTGCAATTTCCACAGGGATTTGGTTGTCTGTACTCAGCTCTGATGCGCGCTCAAGGTGTTGATTTGCGCGGATTTCATCACCCCGTTGTTGGGCCGCTTCTGCCGCGAGTAAGTAGTTCGCGACAGGCGTATCAGCATGGTCAGCATTCTTGGTCATCAGCTTTTCAACTTGCTGATAGTCGCCCTCTGCTAACTTAATCAATGCTGTATTGGTATGTTTCTGCGCTAAGCGGTGTTTTCGGCCAGCAAACCAGCGACGAGCGCGTGAGCCGGTTCTAAACAGACGACGTATTACCCACTCGATGAGGAGAATAACGATCAGGGCGACCAGCAGGATGATCACCAACCCTGTCACGGAGGTTTCGATATTCCATTGAGAGGTTTGGATCAGTACGTAGCCTTGCTTACCTGCGAAAACCGGGCCTAGAACGATTCCGGCAATCAGTAAAATAAAGAGTGCTAAGACTTTAATCACCTTAACCTCCTTGTTGCGGTGCAGTAGCCGGCGTTGGCGCAGGCTGTGGATCGTTATTGCTTGGGCTACTCATTAAGCCACGGACGCGATTCTGCATTAATTTATCGATCAACCCTTGGCTAGAGAGCGACTCAGGAAGATCCATCGCAATAGGGGTTTGTGACAGTTGATCTATCTGCGCTAAGAAAGCTTTAGTCGTTGGGTCATCCGTGTTGTACCAAGCCCGTACCCAAGTCGATACCGCTTCGAGGGATTGTTTATAGATATCTTCTTGATGGCGAGGGATAGCTTGCGAGGCAATAAGCAGGCGCGAGCGGATATTTTCGCGTAAATAGATATCTTGATTAGGGGCCAATAATGGCTGTGCGCTGTTATCCCGACGACGAACCGTTATAAAGTTATCCATAAAGTCGTGCCAGCTCGCCACTAAGTTATGGCGCCACTCGGATAAGGAGCCTGAAATATCGTTGCTATCTTTATCCATTGGCGAGTCGTTGTCGCTATCGTCGGCTAACCGCAGATTATCAACATTATTCGCCAGTTGGCTCACTTGTAAGATAATGCCGTCATAATCAACTTGATTGATATTGGCTAGGGTAGAGATATCTTGGTTTAACGCACGGCGTACATTGATGATACTGGGGTCATCCATCTGCGCCAGACTACGGTCAGCACTTTTCAGTAAGGCCAGTGCTGTGGTGACGTCTTGATCGCTCCATAACTTTCTTCCCGCCAGCTTCACCAGGTAATCGGCTTGGGAGACTAACCAGACACTGGCATCATTCCCGGTCAGGGAATTTACTTTATCGCGCAGGCCCTGTAGATCTTTTTCAGTCTCTTGCAGCTGGGACTGTGAATCTTTTAACGCTTGTTCGGTAGTAGACAGCTGTTGAACCAGCTGCTGCTGATCCTTGCCGTTTTGTTGCTGAGCTTGCGCAAGTTGGTCGCGTAACGCTTGATTTGAACTCAATTGTGCGTGATGAGTATGCGTGATATACCAGGCGCTACCTAGGCCTGACGCTAACGCAATAACGATTGCGAGGCTCGCCAGTGCTTTACCATTGCCAGCCGTGCGAATCGGCTTCGGAGAAGGTGTTGCAGTGTTATCTTCTTTCACTTCTTCCGGCATGGCGGAGGGGGCTTTGTGTTCCGTCATAGAGGCTTATCCCATAAGTTTAATTTCAGCGTAATGCGCGCAATAACGCATCGTTATCCGCACCATCAGCAACAATAATATCTCGCCAACCAAAGTCGGTGGCAAGCGTTGCCAAGCGTTTACTGACGACAACTAGCCGACAGTGGAGTAACCATTCGTTCCGATCGAGAGCGGGAATCAATTCATAGAGTAGGTTTAACATCTCACCACTTGTCACAATTATGGTTGAGATCCCCTTTTGTCGCCAGCGAAAAGCCTGCTCTGCGCCATGATAATTTATAGCGACTCGTTGATAACATTCGAAATAGGTCACCTTAGCACCGCGAGATTGCAAGGTTTCTCCGAGGTGTTCTCGGCCAGTATTTCCCCGCAATATGACACAGTTTTTACCGGCGATATTCTCTAATAAGGGCAGGTCCAACAACGCTTCACTAATTGAATTTTCTGGAAATTCAACCCGTTGCTGACAATAGCGGTGTAACGCTAAGGCACTGTTTTTACCGATAGCGAAATAGTGTACCTCGGTGGGCCAAGAGGTATCCGCTGCCTGCAAAAAAGGGCCGACATAGGTGAGGGCCCGTGCCGATACCGCGATGATCCGATCATCGGGGGTGAGTGTGGCGAGAGATGAGCAGAACTCTGATAACTGGCGGCCTGGGAGAAACTCGATAAGGGGCAGGTGCCACGCCTGACGTCCAGTCAAGCGTAACCGTTCAACGAGCTGTTGTCCTTCAGGGGCAGGCCGAGTGACCAGAATACTCATCGTATTACTGTCCTTGGTAAACTTTACGAAGGATATCGCCAGCCCCGCGCGCCAATAGCTCATCGGCCAGTGAGATACCTAGCGCTTCAGCCTCTTCAGCCGTACCGTGACGTTCACCGGCGATGATGACGTCACCCTCGGGAGTGCCGACTAGCCCTCTAAGCCATAACTTACCGTCTTCAAGCAGTGCATAGCTTGCAATCGGAACCTGACATCCGCCTTCTAGGCGAGTATTCATTGCGCGTTCTGCCATAACACGCACTGCCGTCGCCGGGTCGTTAAGCGGCGCGAGTAATTGATGTAACGCCGTATCATCATTGCGGCACTCAATGCCTACCGCACCTTGGCCGACCGCCGGAAGAGAAACTTCTGGAGGCAGTGAGTAACGGATCCGGGAAGTTAATCCTAAACGGATAAGACCGGCTGAGGCGAGGATGATCGCATCGTATTCCCCTGCATCCAGCTTAGATAGGCGAGTTCCCACGTTACCACGCAATGAACGAATCACCAGATCGGGGCGCAGTGCGCTTATCTGGCATTGACGTCGTAGGCTGGAGGTGCCAACGATAGCGCCTTGTGGCAGTGCATCAATGCAGTCGTAGTGATTCGAGACAAAGGCATCCAAAGGATTTTCACGTGGGCAGATGGCCACAAGCCCCAACTTTTCAGGAAATGCGACGGGAACATCTTTCATCGAGTGGACCGCCAAGTCAGCACGACCTTCCAACATCGCCGATTCGAGTTCTTTGACAAACAATCCTTTCCCGCCCACTTTTGATAGCGGGCTATCCAGCAATATGTCGCCTTTTGTCACCATGGTGACCAACTCAACACGTAAACCTGGATGATGAGCGATTAATTGTTGCTGCACATATTCCGCCTGCCATAGGGCGAGCGGGCTTTTACGGGTGGCAATTCGGATTGTTTTGTCAGTCATACTCGTAACCATGCTTTTACATTTATCTATTATCCTAACATTTAAACTTAGGATGTGGCACTTTCCACCAACGAAAACCCCTGTCGATTATTTTTTAATCACAACACATAGATTGTTCAATGTTGACCACGCAGACATGCTAGGGTGAAGGCACTAACACGCTTTACCGGATGGGGTGGCAGTGTTAGATTGACCGACCGCGGTAGAGAATGCAGCACCGCCGCGTGGAACCTTTATCAACTTCTTGTCATGAGTTCGGGTGTGATGCCTTGTACCTTTATATAGAGACACTGAAACAACGATTGGATGCGATTAATCAGTTACGCACTGATCGTGCCACCGCGGCGATGGGCGCGGCGTTTCGTCACATCTATAGTTTGCTGCCTGTGCTCTTGCATTACCATCACCCTGATATGCCGGGTTACCTTTCTCATAACACCCCGCATGGTATTAGTTTCTTCACGCCGGATGAGACCCAACAGTCGCTGCTCGCAACACTTTTTCCTGAGAGTACCTATACACTAACGCCCCCGCCGGAGAATGCCCCCATTCTGGGACTTTATTCCATGGGCAGTACCTCTTCAATCGGTCAGAGCAGTGACTCTGATCTCGATATCTGGGTCTGTCACCAATCCTGGTTGGATAGTGCGGAACGCCAGGCACTACAGAATAAATGCCATCAACTCCAGCTATGGTGTAAAAAGCAGGGCGTTGAGATCAGCTTCTTTCTCATTCACGAAAACCGTTTTCGGATGAACGAGAGCGGTGCGCTGGGCAAAGAGGATTGTGGCAGTACTCAACATATCCTGCTGCTGGATGAGTTTTATCGCAGTGCGGTTCGCTTGGCGGGTAAGCGCATTCTTTGGAATTTGGTCCCCAGTGAGCATGAGGCACATTACGATGAGTACGTAATGGAGCTTTACGCCAAAGGGGCACTGGTACCAAACGAATGGATCGACCTTGGCGGTTTAGGGACCCTGTCTGCGGAAGAGTATTTTGGGGCCAGCTTGTGGCAGCTGTATAAAAGCATCGACTCCCCCTATAAGGCCGTGTTGAAAACCGTCTTATTGGAAGCTTATAGCTGGGAGTACCCAAATACACGCCTGTTAGCGACAGAAATTAAGCAGTGTTTACACGATGGGGAGATTATTCATTTTGGTCTCGACCCTTATTGTATGATGCTGGAACGCGTGACTGCCTATTTAGAAGCCATCAATGATACCGCTCGGCTGGATTTAGTCCGTCGCTGTTTTTATTTGAAAGTCTCTGAAAAGTTGACGTCAGGGAGCCACGATGAGCTTTCTCCTTGGCGACGGGAAATTTTGGCACAGTTTGTGACGCGCTGGGGATGGGGGAGCGATCTCCTCACCCAACTTGATGGACGGGCGCACTGGAAAATTGAACAAGTTCGTGTCGCCCATAACGAGTTACTTGATGCGATGATGCAAAGCTATCGAAACCTGATTCGTTTTGCTCGCCGTAACAATCTTAGCGTGAGTGCTAGCCCTCAAGATATTGGCGTCCTTACACGTAAGCTTTATGCGGCATTTGAGGCCTTACCCGGTAAGGTGGCGCTGCTTAACCCGCAAATCTCTCCCGACCTTTCAGAAGACCATCTCACGTTTATTTATGTGGCCGAAGGGCGCGCTAACCGCCGTGGATGGTATCTGTATAATCAGGCTCCTGAGATGAATGCGATCATTAGCCATCAACCGCTCGAATATAACCGCTATTTAAATAAGCTGGTGGCATGGGCGTGGTTTAATGGCTTACTGACGGAAAAGACGCATCTCCATATCAAAGGGACAAGTCTGTGCGATCTGTCTCGTCTACAAGAACTGGTTCACGATATCGCAACGCATTTTCCGATACGTCTCCCCGCTCCAACGCCCAAAGCGCTTTACAGTCCTTGTGAAATACGGCATCTGGCATTGATGGTGAACGTAGAGTCTGATCCGACTCAGGCATTGCGTGATCAAGTGGTGTTGTTTGATTTTCGTAAAATGGACGTTTTCAGCTTCGGTCAGCAGCAGCAGTGCCTGATTGGCAGTGTCGATCTTCTCTACCGTAACTCGTGGAATGAGGTAAGGACGCTGCATTTTGAAGGTGAATCGGCGATGATTGAAGCGTTGAAGACTATCTTAGGCAAAATGCATCAGGAAGCCCTGCCTCCGGAGGCGGTCGAAGTATTCTGTTACAGCCCGCATTTACGTGCGCTTATTCGGACTCGAGTGTTGCAGCTGGTCTCAGAGTGCATCGATTTACGCCTTTCCAGTAATCGGCAAGAAACCGGGCGTTTTAAAGCATTGAAATTGGCGAGTGATACTTGGGGACTCTTCTTTGAGCGGATGGGGGTCTCCGTGCAGAAACTCAAAAACGCGGTCGAGTTTTATGGGGCGATTTCAAATAATAAATTACAAGGCTTGTCGATCCAGATGGACTCGAAACAGGCGAGTCTTCCCACGGTAGTCAAAAATTATGCCAGTGAAGGCATTATCCAGTTTTTCTTCGAAGACCATGCCCCTGCGCAAAGCTTTAGTATCTATGTCCTTGATGAACAGAATCACGCCGAGGTTTATCAGCACTGTGAAGGAAGCAAAGAAGAACTGATGCGTGACGTGTGCCGATTTTACTCGTCGTCTCACGATCGGTTAACCTTCGGGACGTCATCGATTAATTTCAATTTACCGCAATTTTATCAGGTCGTGGAACAACAAGGACGCTCAACGATCATTAACTTCCACTCGCCAAGCCAAGATGAAGTTACGGAGAGAGTGTCCCCGCAACTCGGCCAAAATATCCTTCCGCGGTCGCCTTATCGTCCTTAGAGTTAGAACGAAACAGACTCACCCGCTTGTACCGTACAGGCTTCGGCAAGTAACGCCCAAAATTCGTTGCCAGTGCGATCACACACCCATTTCCCATCATTGAAAGAAAAATGATAGCCGCCTGCTTTAGTCGCTAACCAGACTTGATGTAATGGCTCTTGGCGATTGATGATAATTTTAGTGCCATTCTCGAAGCTCAGGGTCATCACATTGCCATGGGTTTCGTAATCAATATCGGTATCCCCATCGTGCTCGTCTAAGCGTTCTTCGATAGTTAATAACAGTTGGTCTGCTTGTTGATGAAATTCGCTGTCGTTCATGCTCGCTCCTCTTTTTGACTAGTATAACGATTGCTTAACAATGGGTCATCTGAGTTTTAGCGCGTAGAGGGGTTCATCCGTCAATTCCACGATTTTCTGTTGCTTTTCCCGTTTCAACTGCGATGATACGTAGAATAGAAAGTTAAGTGAGTAAATAACAATGAAGAATGCTGTGGCTAAATATACTCTGTTTATTGCCGTTATTGCGTTAACAGGCTGTGGATTAAAAGGCCCTCTCTATTTCCCTAAAGATAGTTCGGGTAAGCAACAGGGCCAAAATACCGGTTACGACCAAGGTGTTTTCAAAAAATCGAATAAAAAATCCGACAACTTATAGTTAGCCAACTTGGCAATGGGGTGAAGCATGCAGTTTTCTAAAATGCATGGCCTAGGTAACGATTTCATGGTGGTTGATGCCGTTACTCAGAATGTGTTTTTTTCTCCAGAACTGATACGACGCTTAGCTGATCGCCATTTAGGGATTGGTTTCGATCAATTATTGGTGGTAGAGCCACCCTATGACCCAGACCTCGATTTCCACTACCGCATTTATAATGCGGATGGCAGTGAAGTGGCGCAGTGTGGAAATGGGGCGCGCTGTTTTGCCCGTTTTGTCCGGCTAAAAGGATTGACCAACAAGAACAGTATTCGGGTCAGTACGCAAGCTGGACAGATGGTGCTAACCGTTAACCGCGACGAGTTGGTGCAGGTCAACATGGGGGAACCCAAGTTTGAACCGTCAGAGGTGCCGTTTAGAGCCAATAAGGCAGAAAGTCTCTACCTGTTACGTGTTGAAGAGAGAACCGTGATGTTTGGCGCGGTCTCGATGGGTAACCCCCACTGCGTGATCCAAGTTCAAGCGACCGCGACCGCAGAAGTCGAAGTCCTCGGACCTATTCTCGAAAGCCATGACCGCTTTCCGGAACGGGTCAACGTCGGTTTTATGGAAGTGGTCAACCGCGAACATATTCGGTTACGCGTCTATGAACGTGGCGCGGGTGAGACACAAGCCTGTGGCAGTGGCGCGTGTGCGGCGGTAGCGAGCGGAATTCAACAAGGATTGCTGAGTCAGAATGTTCGGGTTGATCTACCGGGTGGGACCCTGCATATTGCCTGGCAGGGACCGGGAACGCCGCTGTTTATGACCGGGCCAGCCACTCACGTTTATGATGGATTTATTCACTTATGACCACTCACCAAGAACAGACGGCCTTACCGAGTCAACCGCTAGATGATGAGCGGGTGAGCGAGTACCTTCGCGAGCACCCTGATTTTTTTATTCATAATGCGCGTCAAGTCGAACAGATGATTATTCCTCATCCGGTAAAAGGCAGTGTGTCTTTGGTCGAATGGCAGTTGACCCGTCAACGCCAACAAATAGTGAATCTAGAGCAAGAGATCACGCTGTTAATGGAGCAAGCGCAAGCGAATCAGCATCTGTTTGGCCAGCTACTCCATTTACAATCGCACCTTGCTACCGCCAGCGATCTCGCCGAATTACAAAGCCGTTTACACTATTGGGCGAGGGGACTGGGTTTAGCGGGGGCAACCTTTCGTTTATTCAATGACAGCTGGCAGTTGGCCGCCCCGTCTGGATTCCACCATTTGGGACTAGATCGCAACGCTTTCACGCCATTACAGTTGCAGCGCTTTACGCAAGACAGCCACTATCTTGGACGCTTACAGGGCCCAGAACTGCTGTTATTGATCCCTGAAGCGAAAGCGATTGGTTCGGTGGCACTCTCCTTACTGACGGACAAAGGGCGAGATGTCGGCGTTTTGATCTTTAGTAGCCGTAATAAAGATCACTATCACCCAGGCATGGGAACAGAATTATTGGATTGCATCGCAGGCTTTCTTCCCCATTTACTGACGCGTTGGATTAGTCGATCATGACGGGCGAAGCCAACGTATTGTTTCAACGCTGTGAAGCCTATTTACGTTATTTACGGGTCGAGCGCCAGCTCAGTCCCTTGACCATTTCCAATTATCAGCGGCAGTTACAGGTCATCTGCGATTTCTTTACGGCAGCCTCCTTAAATGATTGGTCGCAGCTTACCCCAGTCCATATTCGTTCTATGGCGGCGGCATCGCGGCGAGAAGGGTTAAAAGCCTCGAGTCTTGCTCTTCGGCTCTCATCATTACGGAGTTTTCTTGATTGGCAAGTCTCACAGGGCTTGTTAGTGGCGAATCCCGCTAAAGGGATCGCGACGCCTCGAGCGGGCCGGCCGTTACCCAAGAATATTGATGTCGATTCCGTCAATCAGTTACTGTCAATCGATCTCAATGATCCGCTATCGGTTCGCGACCGCACCATGCTTGAGGTGATGTATGGCGGAGGACTGCGTCTTTCCGAATTAGTGAACTTAGACTGTCAGCACCTCGAGTTAGAGTCGGGCGAAGTATGGGTGATGGGCAAAGGGAGTAAAGAACGACGCCTACCCATTGGCCGCACGGCGATAGAGTGGCTGGAGCGCTGGCTGGCGATGCGTGAACTCTTTCTGCCAGAAGATCAGGCGGTCTTTGTCTCGCAACAGGGGAAGCGTATCTCGACGCGTAACGTTCAAAAACGGTTTGCCCAGTGGGGCGTGTTGCAAGGCATCACGACGCATGTCCATCCGCATAAGCTGCGCCACTCTTTTGCCACGCATATGTTAGAATCGAGCGGAGATTTACGCGCCGTGCAAGAGCTTTTAGGTCATGCGAATCTCTCGACAACGCAGATCTATACGCACTTAGACTTTCAGCATCTTGCCTCGGTCTATGATGCCGCCCACCCCCGTGCTAAACGAGGTAAACCCTAATGCGCTTCTATCGACCGATTAACCGTCCGCAGGCGATGACATTCGACTTGGATGATACGCTTTATGATAATCGCCAAGTCATCCTTACTACAGTTGAAAAAACCCATCAGGCACTGCAAGCGTGGCATCCTCGCTTGGCGACGATTACGCCCCAAGATTATGACCGCGTACGGCTATCGGTTGAGCAGCAATATCCAGAGATTGTTCATGATGTCACAGCGTGGCGCCACGCAACCTTAGTGAGCCTTATCCAGAGCGTAGGGTTACCCCTCGAACAGGCCCAAGCGGGTGCCGCAGAGGTAATGACTGTCTTTCATCAGTGGCGCAGTGCGGCGCACATTCCCGAAATGACCCACCGAGTGTTGGCAGAATTAGCGGCGAAAATCCCGTTAGTCGCCATCACTAATGGTAATGCCGATGCTGAGCAGCTGGGTATCGCCCACTATTTTACCTTAGTGCTACGGGCGGGGCCTGACGGTAAAGCAAAGCCTTACGGTGACCTCTATCAGGTTGCCGCAGCGCATCTCTCTCTCGCGCCCAATACCGTTCTACATGTCGGCGATGATCTGATTACTGATGTACAAGGTGCGCTGGTGGCAGGATTTCAAGCCTGCTGGATCAATGATCGTCAACAGAACCTGATCTCTGCTAGCTCGGCGCGGCTTCTCCCTCATCTCGAAATTTCGCGGTTGGATTCACTGACCAGCTTGCTATAATGGCTGTGGATATATACAGCCTCCTCTTACTAATGCAACGGTGCTTATGGACGTTTCTGAACTGCTCGACGGCTTAAATGACAAACAGCGCGAGGCGGTAGCCGCCCCGCGGAGTAACTTATTGGTTTTAGCTGGCGCAGGCAGTGGTAAAACCCGAGTACTAGTCCATCGCATCGCTTGGCTACTCACGGTTGAGCGCTGTTCTCCGTATTCCATCATGGCGGTAACCTTTACCAATAAAGCCGCTGCGGAGATGCGTCATCGGATCGAGGAAGTGGTGGGAACCAGCCAAGGCGGGATGTGGATCGGCACGTTCCATGGCTTGGCGCATCGTCTACTGCGTGCACACCCGCTTGACGCTGGCCTACCCGCCGACTTCCAAATTCTCGACAGTGAAGATCAGTTACGTCTTCTAAAACGCTTGATCAAAGCATTAAACCTCGATGATAAGCAGTGGCCAGCGCGGCAGGCCATGTGGTACATCAATGGCAAAAAAGATGAAGGTTTACGGCCAAAGCATATCGATAGTTATGGCAATCCGGTCGAGAAAACCTGGTTATCCATCTACCAAGCCTACCAAGAAGCCTGTGATCGGGCAGGGCTGGTGGATTTTGCTGAACTGCTGCTGCGCGCCCATGAGTTATGGCTTAACAAACCTCATTTACTGAATCATTACCGTGAACGCTTCACGAATCTCTTAGTCGACGAATTCCAAGATACTAACAATATCCAATACGCTTGGATCCGCATGTTAGCGGGTGACAGTAGCAAAGTAATGATTGTCGGCGATGATGACCAATCGATTTATGGATGGCGCGGTGCGCAAGTAGAAAATATCCAACGCTTTCTTAGCGATTTTCCTGGTGCAAAGACCATTCGCTTGGAACAAAACTATCGATCCACGCGTAATATCTTACAAGCCGCAAATATTCTGATCGCTAATAACTCGGGACGACTCGGTAAAGAGCTTTGGACGGAAGATGATTCCGGTGAGCCGATTTCGCTGTATTGTGCCTTTAACGAGTTGGACGAGGCTCGTTTTGTCGTTAACCGTATTCGTCAATGGCATGAGCAGGGCGGTGCACTGGCCGATTGCGCCATACTTTATCGCAGCAATGCTCAGTCACGGGTACTGGAAGAAGCCTTGCTACAAAGCACCTTGCCTTACCGTATTTATGGCGGGATGCGCTTCTTCGAGCGACAAGAAATTAAAGATGCCTTAGCCTATCTACGATTGATGGCCAACCGTAATGACGATGCGGCGTTTGAACGTGTCGTTAATACCCCTACGCGGGGCATTGGCGACCGGACGCTGGATGTTGTTCGCCAATTCGCACGCGACCGCCAAATGACCCTTTGGCAAAGTGCCCGTGAACTGCTGCAAGAAAGAGTGTTGGCGGGTCGCGCGGCATCTGCCTTACAACGCTTTATCGAACTTATTGAGTCCTTAGTCTACGAAACTGGAGAAATGCCGCTGCACGTCCAGACCGATCGGGTCATTAAAGATTCCGGACTATGGATAATGTACGAGCAGGAGAAAGGGGAAAAAGGTCAAGCCCGGATAGAGAACTTAGAAGAACTCGTCACCGCAACGCGTCAATTCAGTTATCAAGACGAAAATGAAGACTTAATGCCACTGCAAGCTTTCCTCTCTCATGCTGCGCTGGAAGCCGGCGAAGGGCAAGCGGATAAATGGCAAGATGCGGTCCAACTGATGACTCTGCACTCGGCGAAAGGCTTAGAATTTAGCCAAGTCTTTATTGTCGGGATGGAAGAGGGGATGTTCCCGAGCCAGATGTCTATTGAAGAGAGTGGCCGCTTGGAGGAAGAGCGTCGCTTGGCTTATGTGGGGGTCACTCGAGCGATGAAAAAACTGACGCTAACATTTGCCGAAAGCCGACGGTTATATGGTAAGGAAGTCAGCCATCGTCCGTCACGGTTCATTGGTGAGTTACCGGAAGAGTGCGTTGAAGAGGTGAGATCTCGCGCGAATATCACGCGCCCGGTCGACACCAAGCGAATGGGCGCGCCAGTGGTAGTCAATGACAGCGGCTGGTCGTTAGGGCAGCGAGTGCGTCATAGCAAGTTTGGGGAAGGGACTATTATCAATCTTGAAGGCAGTGGCGAACATTGTCGCTTACAAATCGCATTTCAAGGACAAGGCGTGAAATGGCTTGTTGCGGCTTATGCACGTTTAGAAACAGTTTAATGGTTAGGGTTCTTGACGATATTTTCGTCTCGTCGTACCATGCGCGCACTATAATTCTTAGAGGACAATGACCTTGGACACACCCAGTCGATGCTGGATCAATTTCCTACTGATTAGGAAAAACTGCTAAGGTTACCGTTCTTTGGCCGGTGAACTTAGCTGTTTACCGGTGATTATTTCCCGTCATCATGATCGTCAGCACTGATATTTTCACAATCTGTGAGCCCCGTGTTCAAGTAACGCTACTTTACTCACTAAGATAAGTGAGGAATGGCTTTGTCTTGTCCCTGCCGATAAAGCAAGGGGAGTCATACTGCTATGTTGAGTGCTTTCAAACTCGAAGAAAATCGCTTAAGCCGGATGGAACCTGAAGAGAGCAATGTTGCACTCTCAAATGCCGTTTGGGTCGATTTAATCGAACCAGAAGAAGATGAACGCGATCTGGTGCAACAAACCCTCGGTCAAGGTTTGGCAACACGGCCTGAACTTGAAGATATCGAAGCCTCGGCACGTTTTTTCGAAGACGAAGACGGGCTACATATCCACTCATTCTTCTTTTATGAAGATGCTGACGATCACGCGGGGAATGCGACAGTCGCGTTTACTATCCGTGATGGACGTCTTTTCACCTTACGCGAACGTGAGCTTCCCGCTTTTCGCTTATACCGGATGCGTGCCCGCAGCCAAACCTTAATCGATGGGAATGTTTTCGAAGTGTTATTGGACCTGTTCGAGACCAAAATCGAGCAGCTCGCCGACGAAATCGAGAACATTTACAGCGCCTTAGAAAAATTAAGCCGCGTGATCATGGAAGGGCAGCAGGGGGAAGAGTATGATGCCGCGCTCTCTCGTCTGGCAGAGTTAGAAGATATCGGTTGGAAAGTCCGTCTCTGTTTGATGGATACTCAACGCGCCTTAAACTTCTTGATCCGTAAAGCTCGCTTACCGGCCAATCAATTAGAACAAGCCCGTGAGGTCCTGCGCGATATCGATTCATTATTGCCACACAACGAATCACTTTTTCAAAAAGTTAACTTTTTGATGCAAGCGGCGATGGGTTTTATCAGTATTGAGCAAAACCGTATCATCAAAATATTCTCGGTCGTCTCAGTCGTCTTCCTGCCGCCAACACTGGTGGCATCCAGCTATGGGATGAACTTTGAGTTTATGCCAGAACTGAAGTGGAGCTTTGGTTATCCCGGCGCTATCCTATTGATGATATTGGCAGGTTTGGCACCTTATCTATACTTTAAACGTAAAAACTGGTTATAACCTTCACTACGGCGCCCAAGGCGCCGTTTTTATGGGTCTTCGCCAACTGGTGTGACACTGGCGCAATACATCGCCTTGTTTACACAAATACAATTAATCATAAAGTGTTTAACTTATTGGCGTAAATCAACTTTCTAGCGTAAAAGTCGGTTTTTAATGTGATTTAATCCACATATTGTCAAAAATCTTATTCATAATTGATAATATTTAATTCAGTTTTTTACAAAATGAAACGCTTAATTACGACTAAAGATGTACCTTTAGGGCTCACACCAAGGGAGTCTAATTATGAAAAAAACAACTATCGCTATGCTCGCTTTACTGGCACTACCGGCTGCTTCTTTTGCAAAAAGTCTCTCCGTAACTGATATCTCGTTACAAGGCGCTGAAAATAAAATTATGAAGATTGCCGATAACCACGATGCTGATTACACCATTACCGGTGCAAGCTCTGGTAACTTCGTCAGAATGACGGCTGTGTTACACAATATCCAAGATGTTTCAGGATTAGGCCGTAAGAATTAATCAAGCGTTTTGGGGGGTGATATAGCTTTTCATCCTCCACTATAATACTTTATTCTACCCCGTCAGCTTTCCCGCTTGCCTCCGGTTTCTGCCTAAATAAGTCCCAATTCCACTTAGCACAGAGAAGTTCTCTTTTATCATCATATTCTGCTGTCATAAAAAGCCATTTCAGGTCAAAATTACGCCCTTAATCGGAATTTTTTTTAGTCACATTTGACGAATTTGATCAATTACGGGTGATAGGGACAACTATGCAACGAAAGTGTTTGGTATTGGCGGCAGCGCTGGCGTTACCTCTAGGGGCTAATGCAGAAAGTAGTGGGTATGATGTGGGCGTTCAAAATAACCCGCCAGTTCATGGCAGCATCATCTCCAATCTATTACAACCCCATGATAGCGCTTTCGTTCTCTATCCTTACGAAAGTAACTATGTGTTGTATACCTACACCAGTAATATCAACAAGGGCGCGATTGAGAGCTATAACTGGGGTCATAATGCCCGCAAGGACGAGCTAAAATTCCAATTAAGCTTAGCCTTCCCAATCTGGCGCGGTATCTTGGGTGATAACTCAGTCTTAGCGGCATCTTATACTCAGCGTTCTTGGTGGCAAATCTCGAACAGCAAAGAGTCTTCACCCTTCCGCGAAACCAATTATGAACCACAACTCTTCGTTGGCTGGGCGACCGATTACTCGCTCGGTGACTGGACCTTACGCGATGTCGAGACCGGTTTTAACCATGAATCCAATGGGCGCAGCGATCCGACTTCCCGTAGTTGGAACCGTGGCTACCTGCGTTTAATGGCAGAAAATGGTAACATGACAGCCGAAATCAAGCCTTGGGTGCATCTTGATACGGGCGGTGGTGACGACGATAACCCAGATATCATCAAATATATGGGGCATTATCGTGCTAAATTAGGCTACAAATGGGGCGAAAGCGTCTTCAGCGTTGAAGGGCAATATAACTGGAATTCCGGTTACGGTGGCGCTCAACTCGGCTGGAGTTATCCAATCACTCATAACGTCAGATTTTACACCCAAGTCTACAGTGGTTATGGCGAATCGTTGATCGACTATAATCACCGTCAAACGCGGGTTGGTATTGGTCTAACTCTTAATGATGTTCTCTGATTAAAACAGGTAGCGTGTGGCAACAGTGCTAGAAGCGGACCGGGAGGCTGACGCCATTCAGGTACTGCAGGAAACGTTCGGTTACCAGCAGTTCCGTCCCGGTCAAGACAGTATTATACAAGCGGCGATCTCTGGACAAGACTGTCTTGTGGTAATGCCTACTGGCGGTGGTAAGTCACTGTGTTACCAAATACCCGCGTTAGTGCGTAACGGACTAACGCTGGTGGTTTCCCCTCTGATTTCCCTGATGAAAGATCAGGTCGACCAGCTGCGCGCGAACGGTGTCAGCGCCGAGAGCCTGAATTCAAGTCAACCGAGAGAGATTCAGCAGCAGATTTATCAAGCCTGTCGAGAAGGTAAGGTTAAGCTTTTATACGTCGCGCCAGAGCGTTTGATGATGGAGAGCTTTCTCGACACCTTGAGCAGCTGGCATCCCGCACTGATTGCAGTCGACGAGGCACACTGTATTTCGCAGTGGGGACATGATTTTCGTCCCGAATATGGCGCAATAGGCCGCCTACGAGAAAGATTTCCCACACTGCCGATCATGGCCTTAACGGCAACGGCAGACAGTACCACTCGCCAAGATATCTTGCAGCGTCTTCAGCTCCATGAACCCTTCATTCAGGTAAGTAGTTTCGACCGCCCTAACATTCGCTATACGCTGGTCGATAAGTACAAACCCACGGACCAGTTACTCACTTACTTACGCGACCAGCGAGGTAAGTGTGGGATTATTTACTGCAACAGCCGTGCAAAAGTGGAAGATATCACCGCCCGATTACAGAGTCGCGGATGGAGTGTCGGCGCCTATCATGCAGGCCTTGAAGCAGATGAGCGAGCACGGGTACAAGAAGCCTTCCAACGCGATGATCTGCAAATCGTTGTGGCGACCGTTGCCTTTGGTATGGGAATTAACAAACCGAATGTCCGCTTTGTTTTCCATCTCGATATCCCGCGTAATATCGAATCCTATTATCAGGAGACGGGAAGGGCGGGTCGCGACGGATTACCTGCGGAGGCGATGATGTTGTACGATCCCGCAGACATGGGCTGGTTGCGTCGCTGCCTGGTTGAGAAAAGCCCCGGATTAAGCCAAGATATTGAGCGCCATAAGCTCAATGCTATGGGGGCCTTTGCCGAAGCCCAAACCTGTCGACGCCTAGTGCTTCTCAATTACTTTGGCGAAAATCGTCAAGCAGCCTGCGGTAACTGCGATATTTGTTTGGATCCGCCTCGTCGCTACGACGGTTTAGTCGATGCACAAAAAGCGCTCTCTACCATTTACCGCGTAGGCCAACGCTTCGGTATGGGCTATATTGTCGAAGTGCTGAGAGGCGCCGCCAATCAGCGGATAAAAGAGTTCGGGCACGATAAATTGCCGGTCTATGCGATTGGCCGCGACCAGAGTCATGAACATTGGGTTAACGTATTACGACAACTGATTCACCTTGGATTAGTGACGCAAAATATTAGTCAGCATTCCGCACTGCAACTCACAGAGAGTGCTCGACCGGTATTACGCAGTGAGTCACCCTTACAATTGGCGGTGCCTCGCATCATCGTCACCAAGACTCGTCCGGTGGTGAGCCGTTTGTCGGGAAGCCAATACGATAAAAAGCTCTTCGCTAAACTACGCAAGTTACGTAAGGCGATTGCCGATGAGGAGAATATTCCTCCTTACGTGGTGTTCAACGATGCAACACTGATTGAGTTATCGGAGATTCAACCGATATCGCCCTCTGAAATGTTAGGGATAAATGGTATTGGGCAACGTAAATTGGAACGTTTTGGACGTCCTTTTATGCAGTTGATTAAGCAACATTTAGACGATGAGTAATTCATTCTGCCGCGAGGCCTAAACAAGGAGTTTTCATGATATCCCTTTTTGTTACCGTTGCCGTTGTCCAGATCGTGGCTCTGGCCAGTCCCGGTCCTGACTTTTTCTTTATTTCACAGACGGCGGCGAGCCAATCACGGCGTGATGCGTTTAAAGGCGTGATCGGTATTACGCTTGCCGTCGCGATTTGGGCGGCGGTCGCTCTGCTCGGCTTGAACCTCATTCTGAAACAGATGGCTTGGTTACATCAATTGATCCTGCTGGCTGGAGGGGCTTACTTGATGTGGATGGGCATTCAAATGATTAAGTCAGCGCGTCAACCGCAACCTGCCGGCGCAGAAGTTACCTCGGTCACCCCATCGCGTAAGAAAAATATCTTTCTTCGAGGCTTATTAACCAACCTCTCTAATCCGAAGGCGATTATCTATTTTGGTAGTATCTTCTCGTTAATTGTCGGCGATGATGTGAGCAGCGCGACCCGTACCGCAATCTTTATCCTAATCGTGGCGGAAACATTGATTTGGTTTAGCTTGGTTGCCACACTCTTCTCACTTCCTTGGGTCAAGGCAAAATATCAGAAACTGGCGAAATGGATTGATGGTATCGCAGGAACGTTATTTGTCGCCTTTGGCTTACACCTGATCTTTTCACGATAAAAATGAAAAAGCACCCGTCACAGTGGACGCATCGAGAGAAATCTTTCTCTGCGTTCGTTACCGGTCCCTTATTGTCGTTTTGGCGTCAGCGACAAGAGCGCCAATTCGTCGGTAAATACGGGGTGGTTATCCGCTATATGCGCATGACTGCCGCCTCGCACAAGAAGGCGATCTTTATTGTACCGGGCCGCTCGGAAAGCTATAGCAAATACCCAGAAGTGGTATGGGACCTGTTCAATTGTGGCTACGATATTTTTGTGATGGACCATCGTGGACAAGGCCTATCGGGAAGACTGTTGGACGACCCACAGCTAGGGCATGTGGCACAGTTCTCGGATTATGTAGACGATTTAGAAAAGTTATGTGAGTTGGAGTTGTCAGGGGGGCGTTATCAGCAGACCTTTGCGCTCGCCCACTCCATGGGCGGGGCTATTGCGACCCTGTTATCTCAGCGTCATCCTTCCCTGTTCACCGCAACGGCGCTGGTTGCCCCAATGTTCGGTATTGTCCTGCCGATGCCCGAATGGGTGGTTGAGCGGATCCTAAATTGGACCGCCACACGACCGCATCTGCGGGAAGGTTTTGCCTTTGGGACGGGGCGCTGGCATGCGACGCCGTTCGGTATAAATACGCTGACTCACAGCCGAGTGCGTTACCAACGTAGTCTACGGTGTTATGCCGATCAGCCAGAATTACAACTGGGTGGGCCGACCACGCACTGGGTGCGTGAGGCAATCTTAACCGGCCGATATATCGAGAGCATTGCCCCAGAGTTACACCACCCTGTATTGCTATTGCAAGCCAGCGAGGATCAAGTGGTTGATAACCAAGCTCAGGACCGATTTTCGCTTGCGAGAAACTTAGCGGGCTTCCCCTGCTATGGCGATCATCCACAAGTGATGGAAGGGGCCCGCCATGAAATTTTATTTGAAAAAGATGAGATCCGTGCCGAAGCCTTACAGAAGATCACGGAATATTTTTCAACCTTTAGTCGTTAATTTTACAGGTTTGAAAGGGTTTTCAACCTGTCCCCTTGAGAGGTCATCATGTACCAAATCGTTGCTTCTGATCTTGATGGGACGTTGCTCTCACCAGAGCACTCCCTGACTGATTTTGCCGCTAAAACATTACAACGCGTGACCGAAAAAGGCGTTTCCTTCGTCTTTGCGACCGGCCGCCACCATGTGGATGTGGGACAAATCCGTGAGAAACTCGGGATAGAGGCTTATATGATCACGTCAAATGGCGCACGTGTCCACGATATGGAAGGCAACCTCGTGTTTGCACACAATCTTGAAACCGCGATCGCCGAAGAGTTAATCTCGCTCTGTTATAACGATCCTGAGATCCTCACACAAATTTATCGAGATGATGAGTGGTTTATCGCTCGGGAAAGCCGCGATGAGGCCTCATTCTTTATGGAATCAGACTTCCGCTATCAGCTCTACAACCCAGCGGATTTCTCTGTCGAGGGCGTCAGTAAAGTTTTCTTCACCTGTAATGACCACCAGCATCTCGTTCAACTTGAAGAGGCGCTAGTCTCCCGTTTTGGCGATCGCGTTAACGTCAGTTTCTCATTGCCAATATGCCTAGAAGTAATGGCCGGTGGGGTGTCGAAAGGTCATGCGCTAGACAGTGTCTCGCGCCGCTTAGGTTACCGCCTTGAAGACTGCATCGCCTTTGGTGATGGCATGAACGATAAAGAGATGCTCAGTATGGCGGGTAAAGGCTGTATCATGGAAAACGGTCAACAGCGACTGAAAGACCTATTACCGGAGCTCGCCGTTATCGGCACTAATGGCCAAGATGCTGTGCCACATTATCTTCGTGAACTGTTTGCTGTTACGGAGTAATCGGGTAAAGGCTGCTGAGGGATCAGCAGCCTGCTAGGGTTACTCAGCCTGTGGATGACGGGCTAACCATGAGACGGCTTTATCGGGGAAGTCTGTGAATAACCCCGGAACATCGGCTTGTTGGTAAAGAATTTGGTATAACTCGTCGACGTTGCTGACATAGCTCGGCAGCTGATCCGCGCGAACGGTATAAGGATGGATGGGGAGCTTGTAGCGATGCGCTGCGGTAACCATCGGGGTTAAGCGGATATGGCCTGGTGTCGACTGTGCATCGATAAGCATATGATAATCAGGGCCAATGCCATCCACTGTTTTCGATAACTTCTCGATCCCTTCAGGAGTCATCATCCAATCGTAATCGTAATTACGCCAGTGACCATTTTGTAAGGTCTGTGTCTCGTTATCCTTGGTGTAAGCGATTAACTGTACCCGTTTGAGATCCATGCCCAGTTGCGGCTCCAGCGTCTGTTTTATCCGCTGAAGCTCATCATAATCAAAACACTGCAACCACGCTTTATCCGTTGGTTTAGTATAACCATACTGTTTTAGGGTGATTAGCACGGCTTTACTGATATCTTTTCCCTCTTTTCGATGAAACCATGGTGATTTTATCTCGGTATAGATACCAATATTTTTACCTGTGGAGTGGTTAAGGCCTTGAATAAATTCCAGCTCTTCTGCCAGGGTATGGACGCGGAATTCCGAGCGATTCATCGGAAAGCGGCCAGGGTAATTCTGAACCTGTTTTTTACCTTCGAGATGAAAACCTTCGGTAAAGTGCAACTGCCTGATTTCCGCGAGAGTAAAGTCGATAGCGTAATAACGGCCATCTGCTCGATGGCGGTTTGGGAACTGCTGATCGACATCGGTGACGCGATCTAAAAAGTGGTCGTGCAGGACGACGAGTTGGTCATCGCGTGTCATCACCACATCTTGTTCAAGATAATCGGCACCTTGCGCGTAAGCCATCGCTTTAGCCGGTAGCGTGTGTTCGGGGAGATAGCCGCTTGCTCCGCGATGCGCAATGACCAGTTTATCTTCGCTGGCATGCGCCATGACGCTGCAGGTAAATAATGCCAGTCCAGTTAATAAATATTTCATTATCTTCTCCTAGTCATTCTGCAGCAGGGTGCGTTTATGTTTCTTTTCACTGATCGTTGTCAGTAGAAGCAGGAGCACGGCTAACACTGACCCGACTATCATGACAAGGAAGCCACCGTCCCAGCCAAAGTAATCAACGGTATAGCCGACGATAGCGCTGGCAGCAACGGAGCCCCCTAAGTAGCCGAACAGGCCGGTAAATCCTGCAGCGGTGCCCGCGGCTTTCTTCGGTGCCAGTTCCAGCGCATGTAAACCGATTAGCATCACTGGGCCGTAGATGAGGAAGCCAATTACGGTCATACACGCCATGTCTACGCTCGGATTACCTGCGGGATTAAGCCAGTAAACGATGGTGGCTAGGGTGACCAAACTCATAAAGATAACGCCGGTTATCCCTCTATTCCCCTTAAAGACTTTATCGGAAACCCATCCACACAATAGCGTTCCCGGAATACCAGCATACTCATAAAAGAAGTAGGCCCAAGACGACTTATCTAAGGTGAAATGTTTGACCTCTTTCAGGTAAGTGGGTGACCAATCGAGAATACCGTAACGCAGCAAATAGACGAAAACGTTCGCTAACGCGATGTACCATAGAAGCTTATTAGGCAGGATATATTGGCTAAAAATCTGTTTGGTGGTTAATTCAGTTTCACTCTCAGCACTGTAGTTGGCAGGGTAGTCATTTTTATAGGCTTCAATGGGGGGTAACCCACAGGATTGTGGGGTATCTCGCATCAGAGCGAAGGCGATCAGGGCAATAATGATCGCCAAGAAAGCCGGCATATAAAACGCGGCTTTCCAATCACCGAACCACATCATGCCTAACAAGAAGAGTAAGGGGGGAATACCGCCCCCGACGTTATGCGCACAGTTCCATACCGAAACGATACCGCCACGCTCTTTTTGTGACCACCAGTGCACCATGGTCCTGCCACAAGGCGGCCAGCCCATACCTTGGAACCAACCACATAAAAACAGTAAGAAAAACATCACCATAATGCTTGAAGTGGCCCAAGGGATAAAGCCCATCATTAGCATCACCAGTGCGGCTAAGATTAGCCCCGCCGGCAGGAAATAGCGCGGATTCGAACGGTCAGAGACCGAGCCCATAATAAATTTGGAGAAACCGTAGGCGATAGAGATGCCAGAGAGGGCAAAGCCTAGGTCGCCGCGGCTGAAGCCTTGTTCAACCAGCGAGGGGATAGCCAAAGCGAAATTTTTTCTAACTAAATAATAAGCGGCATAACCGAAGAAAATGCCGATAAAAATCTGCCAACGTAGTCGGCGATAGGTGGGGTCGATAAGCTTATCAGCGAGTGGTGCGGCATGTGCAGCCGGTTTAAATAGATTAAACATCGTCTTCTCCCTAATCGGATGGACACGAAAGTCAGGCTTCCGTGTGTGCAGGCCGCAAGGGTAACGATTATTGGGGGCAGTAACTTTGACCTATCACACAAATGTTACAAAATATTTAAATAATTGTACTGGAGGACTAGGCGGTGACCAAGGCGCCCGAGGCGTCCCTCACGAAAGGTAATTGTCGAGCGTGTTGTTGGGCATGGGTAATAAAGGCATCCAACATCGGTTGGCGATTTTCACCTTCCCGCGTTGCTGCATACAGACGGCTCCAGATACCGTTGTCCAGCGTTCGTGTCACCACTAACTTTTGCCGCTCAACATTTTCGACCACCCAGTGCGGTAAGGCCGCAATCCCCATATTGGCAGAAACCATCTGGATCAGGAGTAGGGTATTGTCGACAGTTTTTAAGGATGGACTCACGCCAGCCGGTTGCAGAAAATGCCGCCAGATATCCATACGCTGGCGCTGTACGGGATAGATAAGTAGCGTCTCATCGGTCAAATCTTCCGGTAATATCACCGCTTTGGTCGCTAAAGGATGACCCACGGCAACGACCAGTCTTACCTCAAAATCAAAGAGCGGGGTGTAGTGTAGTCCACTCTTCGGCAAAATATCGGAGGTTAATACCAAGTCTAATTCGCCTTGCTGTAAAGCCGGTTGTGGATCGAAAGTCACCCCTGATGCGAATTCGACGGAGACCTGTGGCCACTGTTCGCGAAAGCTGTTTAACGCTGGCGTCATCCATTGAATACAGCTGTGACACTCTATCGCAATGCGTAACGTCGTTTGCTGTGGGGCTTGGCACGCTTGTAGCGCCTGGTGCACCTGCGGTAGCACGCTATCCGCCAGTTGTAATAATACTTCGCCCTGACGCGTAAAGCGTAGCGGCTGACTCTTACGTATAAAAAGCTTAAAGCCTAAACGCTGCTCAATATCACTAAATTGATGGGAGAGGGCTGACTGAGTTTGATGCAAATGAGCGGCTGCGGCGGCTAATGACCCCGTCTGCTTCAATGCCTGCAGTGTTTTCAGATGCTTAATCTCAATCATGGTGTGCCTTAAGGGTAGAAATCATCACTTTATTTATCTAGCAGGTAATGTACTGATTATTATCAGGCGTGTAAACATCTGGATGGCTAAACATCTACGTTATTTTTCTTCAATTTGATCACGCATTTTTTTCATCACCTAATAAATGGATGGCGACTTGGCGTGGCTGCGTAGAATTCCATGGCCGAAGGTCTCACTGACCTTGACGTTGAGTCATTGATTACATAGATTTTAATGAGTGTATCAATAAGGATGCTGGGAAGGGCGCTTCGACAGGACCTCAGCAGGGTAATCAGAACGAAGGAGCAGTGACTGCACGATGAAAAAGAATGATGTCTTACTCGGTCAGGCCGCACGAGCCCATCACTTGGAGTGGGAAACCTATCTTATGTGGGCGGCGGATAGCTTTAAGCTGAATCATAACGCGACGCGGTTGGAAGGTAATGCCCTCGCCAAGTTGATTCCGGTAGTCTCGCCCCACGTGGCCCATGATGACCTCGAACAGCTCGAGTCCTTTGAAGAGTACGAGTACCCTAATGAGATAGGTCCCAGTGTGTATGATATCCACGGGTCGTGTCTCGCCGATATCGATTGGATGGCCGATCGGTTGGACAAGGTACTGTAATACCCCGCCTTAGCGTTATGCGGGGCATCCCTGTTAGCGAGGATAAGTCACTCTAGCGGCGAGAGCTGCATGCCATGACATTTCCTTTCTTACAGGCGAGTGAGGCGTACTGGCGCGCTTTAGGCAGATTTTTATCTACCCCACGCCCATACCGATAAAGGTTCGACAAGTAAAGATAAGAGGTTGCATCGCCCAGGTCAGCCCCTTGTTGATACAGCTCGCGCGCACGCGTGAGATCTTGCGGGACCGCATAACCGTTTTCAAACATGTGCCCCAGTGCGCTGTAGGCAGCAGGCTGTTTTAAACCCGTTCCTAACTGGTAGTAACGCAGAGCTTGCGAGTAATAGTCGCTGCCGCGTAGTTCATACATCGTTCCCGCGGCCAAACAGGCTTCCTCCTGTTGAGACTCACAGCCCTTAATATGTTGGTCGAGTTCCGCTTGCTGTGCATAAGGGGTAGCTGGCGAGGATGACGAAAAATAATCCACAAATCGATGGTAAGTGCTACAGCCCGACAGGGTTAACGCCAATGCTGCCAGAGTGGCAGGAATTAATACTTTCATAGGCCCTCTCATTCAATATAGTGCCCTCAAAGACTGACTCCCTGAGGGTAAGTGAAAAGAGTGTACGCCGATAATCACTTGGGGGCTTTGCGCCTAACTCCGAAAGAGCGGCTCATCGCGGTAAAAGGACATTTTACGTTAAGTGTCCACGTATCGTGACTTCTCGGTCTTCAGGCACTTCATTATAGGACAGGACAAACAGTTCGGTTGAGAAAGAACGCGCATAGCGGGCGAGCAGGGGACGCAATGCTGGCGGTACGATCAATACAGGGGGTAAGTTTTCAGCCTTCATTTGCTGAGTAATCAACGGCATATTGGTTTGTAGCTGTGATAACAAATGCGGATCGAGAGGAATGTTATCTAACTCTTTATTTCCCGCGGCTTGCTGCGCCCTTAATAGGAGATTCTCCAGCTCATCACTGAGCGTGAATACCGCGAGTTGTGGTCGATTTTTGTTGATCCCTTGCATAATCTGTCGACGCAATGCATAACGCACATCGGCAGCGAGAAGGAGCGGGTCTTTGGTGACTTGATGGCCCAGTAACAGCGCTGTGGCGATGGTCACAATATCTTTTAAACTCACACCATCAAGAAGCAGCGTACGGTAAATACGGAGTTGTTGCGCATAGCTAAGGGCTTGCTGCAGGTCATCGCTTAAACGAGGGGCTTGTGCGGCTAAACGTTTATGCAGTTGAGTAATATCGTCATATTGAAACAGTTCTGGCAGGTGAAGTTTCGCCACTTTGTTGACATGGGTAGCAATGACACTGGCACAGTCAACCACTTGATAGCCAAAGCGTAAGGCTTGGCTTTTTTGTGTCGGGTCAATCCAGACAGCGGACATCCCATAAGCGGGATCGGTGCCTAGAATGCCGTCAAGCTCACCGTAAATTTCATTACTGGCCAGCGCCATTAGCTTATCGGCATAGACTTCCCCCATCGCAGCCTGGATGCCTTGCACCGTAATGCTGTATTGGGTGGGTTTTAAGCGGAAGTTTTCTCTTACCTGAATTTCAGGCAGCAACATGCCACTGTTTTCAGACAGAATCTGCCGTACCCCGGTAATACGTTGCGAGAGCAAGCTGCCCTGTGCCGGATCAATCAGCGTCACTAGCTTATACCCCAAGTTCAGGCCGAGCGCCTCGGTCTGGGTAAGGCTTTCCCAATCGACTGACGGAGGCTGAACCTCAAGATGACGGTCGATCTCGGCGGTGGGTATGACCTTCGCCGCTGCGATACGTTTCGACTGACGCCATGCGGTAAAGACCAATAAGAGGGTGAAACTTAAAAAAGCGATATGCGGCATGCCGGGCACTAGGGCCATAACAAACATGATGCCGGCTACCGTATAAAGAACAGTGGGTTGGGCGAGTAGCTGCTCGCGAACTTCATGGCGAATATCTTGCCCATCACTCACACGGGTAACGATGATTGCAGCCGCCGTCGAGAGAAGTAGCGAAGGAAGCTGTGCAACCAGGCCATCACCGATGGTCAGTAACACGTATTGTTGGAACGCTTGGCTGGCATCGAGATGATATTTCACCATCCCAATCGTGATCCCGCCGACCATATTAATCAGCAGTATTAACATCCCTGCTATGGCGTCACCGCGGACAAACTTCGATGCGCCGTCCATCGAACCGTAAAAGTCAGCCTCTCGGGTTACTTCCGCGCGTCGCTCGCGTGCCTGTGTTTGGGTGATGGCTCCGGCATTCAACTCGGCATCGATAGCCATCTGTTTTCCGGGCATGGCATCGAGGGTAAAACGAGCCGATACCTCAGAAATCCGTTCAGCCCCCTTGGTGATAACCACAAAGTTAACAATCATCAGAATAATGAAAACTACTAAACCGACCACAAAATCGCCGCCGATCACCACTTGGCCGAAGGCTTCGATCACTTTACCTGCTGCACCTTCCCCCTCATGCCCATGCAGTAAGACTACCCGAGTTGAGGCAACGTTCAATGATAGCCGTAGCAAGGTAGTGATAAGCAGTAAGGTCGGGAAGATACTAAAATCAAGTGGCCGTTGCGCATTGACTGACACGAGCAGTATCAGGATGGCCAACACGATGTTGAAGGTAAATAGGCAATCGAGAACCAAGGGACTTAAAGGCAAAATCACCATCGACAGTACCGATAAAAGCAGGATCGGTAGGCCGAGTGGAAACTTTTTGGCAGCGTTTATCCATGGCGTGAGTTGGAATTTATTCACTAAATTGTCCTTCGGCTGGCAGCGTTAAGGTTTTATTTATTTTTGGTTTTTGTAATGTGTGATCTTCCCGCCAACGGCGTAACTGCATGACATAGGTCAAGACATGGGCGATGGCCTGATACAGCTGATGGGGGATTTGTTGATTTACTCGCGTTGAGGCGTATACCGCACGGGCCAATGGTGGAAACTCGACCACCTCAATCGCATGCTCTTGCCCCAACTGCCGGATAAACAGCGCGAGATCATCGATACCTTTCGCGACGACATAGGGGGCGGCGGCAGCTTGCGGATCGTATTTTAACGCCACAGCATAATGAGTAGGGTTCGTAATAATCACATTGGCTTGTGGGACGCTTTGACGTAATTGACCTTGGGCTATCTGCCGCTGTAGCTGTCGTAAACGCCCTTTAATCTGCGGGTTACCTTCTGTATTTTTAAATTCGTCTTTGACTTCTTGGCGGCTCATGCGCATCTTACGCTGGAATTGGTAGCGGCTTAATGGCCACTCAACCAGCGCAAAGCCCACCATCAGTACCACAAAATAACCAAAAAGCTTCACTGCTAACAGCAGTCCTGTGGAGAGCACTGTTGGCCAGCTTAGGCGAGACAGCAACATGATCTCAGGTAGGGCATGGCGCAGCAGGATGACTAACATCACCAAGATGATGATGCTCTTCACCATCACCTTACTTAACTCGATCAGGTTATCTAAGGCGACAAGGCGTGCAATTCCCGTGAGGGGATTGAGGCGTTTAATATCGGGCAGTAGCTTAGGCAGGCTAAAGATCCACCCGCCGCTAAAGAGTGCGACTACGCTTCCGGCCAAGGGCACGATACAAAAACTGAGCACTATCATCAGTACGGTATGCAGGCCGCTGCCCACTAAGGAGAGTAGTTCCTCGTTTGAATACGGGGCGACCCGGTACTGAGGGAGGCGCTGAAATAATTCAGCAATCAGATGCCAATACCATGGCGTTAACACTATTAAGGTGGCGAAGGCGACCGCTAAGGACGCCGCAGAGGAGAGCTCTTTCGCACGGCCAGTATCCCCTTTTTCACGAGCCTTTTTGAGTTTACTCGGGGTCGCTTTTTCCGTTTTATCGCTGGCTTGAGACATTGGCCCCTCGCAACAGATCGAACTGGTGAATAATTTGGTTAGTCAACGATAGGTAATGTTCAGACAAGGACGGGATCAATAAAGCAATACTGACAATACCGGCCAAGGTTGCGAGCGGAAAGCCCAGCGAGAATAAATTAAGGCTTGGCGAAACCTTATTGAGTAAGCCAAATACGCCTTGAATGAGCAACATAATGATCGTCGAAGGCAGTGCAATAATTACCGCTGCAGAGATAATCCAGCCAAAACTACTGATCAGCACCTGTAAGCTGGGCCAACTTAAGGCAGCGCCGATAGGCCAATAGATAAAGCCTTTGTATAAGATAGTGATCAGCAGTAAGTGCCCGTTTGCCGCAAAGAAAATCAGGATCGCCGTTAAGTTGAACAGTTGTGCCACCAAGGTATTACTTGTGCCATTCACCGGATCGTTCTGAACTGCCATCGATAAGCCCATATTCATCGCAATAATTTGCCCTGCCGTTTGTAACGACGAGAAGGCGAACTGAAGCAGTTGACCAAAAATCGCCCCCCAGCCGATCTGTTCTGCGACAAGTATCAACAGAGTGGTCGAGAGTAGCGGGGGTAAGGGCGGGAGCGTGAGTAATGGGCCAATAAGCGCGGTGAGCACAAGAGAGAGGAGTAACCGAACTTTTCGCGAGATCAGTGCGCTTTCGGCGAGGGGGCTGAACTGTAGAAAGGCGAGTATGCGCACCCAAGGCAATAATAGGGTAAGGAGATGACTGTAGAAGCCCGTTAAGTCCAACATGCTGCTACCCAGTCAGGGAACCCGCTTGATGGAACAATAACTCCGTAAAATCGATCAATTTGATCAATATCCACTTCCCCGCGACGATTAATACCAGGAGTGTCACCACTAATCGCGGTAGAAAACTGAGCGTCTGTTCGTTAATTTGTGTCGCCGCTTGGAAGATACTGACACAAAGGCCGACGACGAGACCGGGCAAGATAATGACGGCTGAAATGAGCAGGACCAGTTGAATGGCACCTCCCATCTGATCGCTAATACTATCCAGCGTAAACATCTTAAAACCCCTGAATACTGTGTGTAAGCGTACCGGTAATTAATGTCCACCCATCACATAAAACAAACAGCAGCAGTTTAAAGGGTAAGGAGACGACCATAGGCGATAGCATCATCATCCCCATCGCCATCAAAATACTCGAGACGATCAGGTCGATAACCAAGAAAGGCAGATAGATCATAAAGCCAATCTGGAAGGCGGTTTTTAGCTCACTCAGCAGATAAGCGGGGGTGATGATCGTAAGATCCTGATCTTCGGGATTACCGCTGACTTTCGCGATACTCATAATCTGCGCGAGCGCTGGTTTACTGGTTTGCGCGAGCATAAATTTCTTCAAAGGGTCACTGGCGCGCTGCAGGGCATCGGTTAATGAAATCTGTTGTGCTTGATAAGGCTGAAAAGCCTGTTGATTGATGGTGGTCCAAACGGGGCGCATCACCAACAAAGTAAGACATAGTGCGATACCCGTGAGAACTTTGTTCGGCGGCGTTTGCTGTAACCCTAATGCTTGGCGCAAAATCGCTAACACGATAATAAAGCGGGTAAAACTGGTCATCATCAATACCATGATCGGCAATAAACCGAGCAGGGTCATCAGCACCAGCACTTCAATATTGACACTAAATTGCTGTGAACCATTGGCCGCTTGTGTACTGAACAGGGTTAATCCTGGTTCGGCGGCAAAGAGTGGGGCAGAGGCTAACAGCCCGATACTGGCCAGAAAGCAACCAGCGTTGGCAGTCAGCTTCATGACGTTAGATCACTCAACGATTGTCCAGTAAACTCGATAATACGTAAGCCATACTTATCATTTACCACCACGACCTCGGCTTTACCAAACAGCACGCCGTTAACTTTTAAATCAAGCGGCTCTCCTGCCATCTTATTTAATTCAATGACTGAACTGTTATCGATCGCCAATAACTCGGCGAGGGAGACATTCACCGAGGCCACTTCAAGCGTTAAGGTAAGGGGAATTCGGTTAAAAAGCTGCCGTTTACGCTCATCGGCTTTTTGTTGTGCGTAGTCGGTAGGTGAGCCGGTATCTGTCACTTGCGGGCTAAGATCATCCAAGTGAATATCGTCCAAATTAAACGCGGACGGCGTCGTATTATTATCGTAGTTCATACTGCGTTACCTGCTGTAATGATCAATAAAATCTGACAAGACGAGCTGACCTTGATGCTCAGAAACTTTAGCTTGGAAGAGGACTTCATCGCCTAAAATAACCGGCACTGACTCATTCAGAAAAATAGGCAAAACCTCTTCAACCTGTAAGGACAGCAGGCGTTCCAGCGTTGTTTCAACACTCGCCAGCTGGGCCGTTAAGGTAAAGGGAACCCGCCGCAATTGACGTTCCAACTGGTCGCCGGATAGAGTCGTGTGCACAGGCTGTTCATTCTCTTGGCGTAAACCACTTAACATCTGATCAATCAGTTGATGATCAAAATGTAACGTGATGACACCTTGTGGGTAGCTGCGAAGTTGAAAGGAGAGAGACCAAGCCCAATGGCTGTGTTGCTGGTTATGATGGGGCTGTAAGCGAATAGGTAACCCAACCACCTCGGGCGTCAAAAATATTTGACTGATCTCATCTCCAAGCCGCTCTTGCAACCGTAACTCTGTCTGAGTGATCTCATTCGTCTCGTTCAGGTCAGCGCTATCGGTGACGCCATAAAAGTCATTTAATAATGTCAGTAATAAAGGTCGGTCTATTTCGAAGGCTATTTTTCCAGCAGAGCAGGAATAAAGTTGGTGGCATTTCTTATTTTCTTCGATAGAAAAAATAATATTAGCTAGCGAAGTATTAATTCTGAATTTATTTAAAAAATAACGACTGACGCTCGCATCGAAATTATCATAATTTTTATTAATATGTTCTGCGAGCTTATGCCAAGGCTTACCAAGCTGACTGACCGCCAGAGGTAGCACGTTATCCTCGCCGTCAATGTTTAGTTTTTTCAGTGTATCTTTAGCGAAAACCATGTTCTGTCCGGCGTTCTGATGCTGTATCTGATAAGCAATACTAAGCATTTCATAAGGAATTATTAATAATATTATGAGATATTGGTTGCGGCTTGCAAGGGTTTTGTTTAGATTTGTATCAGAAGATTCCGGAAAATTGATCTAAAAAACATCGATTTTCGGTCAGAAATCCGGCGATATCCGGCAAGAAGACCTGTTTATGAATAAATTATCGCCAATAATAATAAATTATAAACAAGAAAAGTGTCCTCTTACGTAGAGGTTTGCCTATAAATCGAACAGATAAATTTGTCATTGTTAATTTTAAATATAAATAAAAATTAGCAAAACATTTACTTTACACTTGGGAAATATCAATGAGTACTTATTCTTCTGGGATAAATACTGCTGATGCTGATCTTATTTCATGCGCTGCAAAGAGTATCGACACTTTACGCCTAGCTGAAAAAATAGCCAAGGTGAGTGTGCCTGTGCTGATTTACGGTGAATCGGGCACCGGCAAAGAGTGTATTGCTCGTTACATCCATCGACAACAATTCGGCGCAGCGGCCTCCGCACCCTATATCGGCGTTAACTGCGCGGCTATCCCCGAAAGTTTATTAGAGGCTACCTTGTTTGGTTATGAGAAGGGTGCCTTTACGGGGGCTGTTCAAACCATGCCCGGCAAATTCGAACAAGCGAACGGTGGAACCTTACTCCTCGATGAAATTGGGGATATGCCATTAGCACTGCAAGTTAAGCTACTGCGAGTCTTGCAAGAGCAGGAAGTCGAGCGGCTGGGAAGCACTCGGCGTATTAAGCTTAACGTCAGAGTGATTGCAGCGACACACCAAGATATTCCGCTCGCGGTGAAAGAAGGGCGGTTTCGGCAAGATCTTTTCTATCGACTCGCCGTTTTACCCATTACCATTGCGCCGTTACGCGAACGCCCTGAAGATATTCTGCCTTTAGTGAATCATTTTATGCAGAAGTATCGGGCGTTTACCTCATCAGAGATTACGGTTCCTGCCTCGGTTAAACAGGCATTACTGCGCTATGACTGGCCCGGTAATGTTCGAGAACTGGAAAATAAAGTGCAGCGCGGTCTGATCCTCTGCCAGGGCGCTAGCCTGACCAGTGAAGATCTTGGACTACCTGAGACATGCCCACCGCAAACAATATCGACCAGCGGGGTCGACAGTATTCCGGCAATTAGAGACTTAGGTAAGCAGGTGGAACAACAATATGTGTTGGACGTCCTCAAACAGTTTAACGGCAACAAAACGTTGACCGCCGAAAAGCTTGGCATTACGCCGCGAGCGTTACGTTACCGCCTTAGCTCAATGCGTCAAGCCGGTTTATGTCGTTAATTCCCTTGGAGGAATGGATAAATGAGTATTGATCCCACCTTTTCACTATTTTCCCCCGCCCTTCAGGGGGGAGAACGTTTCCCGCAAACCCCTGTTATGCCAGCAAATCATACTAACGAAAGTTTTCAGTCGGTACTGGCTGACGCGATTGGACAGGTGAATCAATTGCAGGTCGCGGCAAGTGAACAGCAGCAAGCAATCAACGCCGGTCAAAGTGACGATTTGGCGGGGGCAATGGTCGCCAGCCAACAAGCGAATATTAGCTTTAGTGCGTTACTGCAAGTGCGCAACAAGTTGACGAGTGCGCTAGACGACATCTTAAATACCCCTCTCTGATGCGGAGCCATCATGTTTGATTCATTTAGCGCGTGGTTTGCAAAACGCAATCTCACCCCAGAGTTATTAAAAAAACCGTGGGTACTTGCCACCGCTGGGGGGGTGTTAACCCTGATTATCGTCGCGACATTATGGCGTGGCCAGGTAGATTATGTGCCGTTGTACGGCGCCCATCAGCGCGTCCCCAATGATGCTGTTGCCAGTGCATTAGCCGCGGAACAGATCGATTTTCGTATTAATCCTGATAATGGCCAAGTCTTAGTTGCCGATAAACTGTTAGCTCGAGCTAGGATGGTCTTGGCGAGTAAGAATATCCAGCCGATCGTCGCGCCCGGTTTCGAGCTAATGGATAAAGATGAAGTTCTGGGGGCCAGCCAATATATCCAAAATATCCGCTATCAACGTGGGTTAGAGGGGGAGTTGGCACGCAGTATTATGTCACTGCAAGGGGTTGAGGAGGCTCGGGTACATCTGGGGATTCAAGCCGAAAGCGGTTTTGTACTGTCCACTCAACCGGCAAGCAGTGCCTCAGTATTGGTGACCTTGGCACCCGGTATTCGTTTAACCGGCCAGCAAGTTCGGGCGATAACGCAGCTGGTGGCCGGCAGTGTTCCAGGATTAACGGCGAGTAATATTCATATTGTCGACCAAACTGGTGCACTACTGAATGAAGCCACGCAAGATACCGCCAGTATCTCACCGGATAGTATTCGTAGCATCAGCCAACCTATTACTCAGAACTTAACGCAACTGCTTGATTCAGCCGTCGGGCAAAAGAATTACCGTGTCACGGTGATGCCAGAGATCGATTTTCGTCGTACCGAAGAAACCCAAGAGACCTATCAAGGCGATCCCAAGGTACTCGAAGAGCAAGTCAACAATGATAGCAGCGATCAAGCGGCGGCAACTGGCGTACCAGGCACCTTGAGCAATCGCCCCACTACTGAGACATCAAATAGCGCAGAACCGCAGAAATCCCAACGTTCCGTTAGCCAAACGCAACGTAAATACGCCTACGACCACCAAATCAAACATATTAACTATCCGGTTCAACAATTGGCCAGATTACAGATTGCGGTGGCGTTGAATACGGGCACCGATACGGTAGCTAAAATGTCGGAAAGTCAGCTGGATCAGCTTAAAAGCTTGCTTGAAAATGCCGCCGGATTGGACGCTAAGCGGGGCGATACCTTAACCCTTGATAAGCTTGCTTTTGTCGTTCCTGCCCCCCTGTCCGTTCCCACCCTAAGCTGGTGGCAACAACCGGATATCCAATTTTGGGCGATTTGGGGAGGGGTCGGAGCAGTCGTGATTCTGATGATCCTCTTTGTTCTACGTCCGGCGATGAAAAGTGTTATGGGCGCGCGATCGGGGGCCTTAGCCAAGGATAATGTCGTTAATGCCGACCAAACGGCGGCGGCGGGGGGTGAAAAACATCAGTTTGACAATGAAGCCGACCTGCCCCCTCGTGCGTCGGGCATCGAAGATAAAGTAAGTTATTTACAACAGCTGGCGGCGAATGAAACTGACCGCGTGGCTGAAGTGATCAAACAGTGGATAAACAGCAATGACCGATCCCGCGACAACGTCTAACGTCTCCTTGCTTACCCGACAACGTAACAGTGTCGAGCAGGCCGCTATCCTTCTGCTCAGTATTGGCGAGGATGCCGCTTCGCAGGTGATGCAAAAGCTCTCCCGAGAGGAGGTGATTGTATTGAGTGAAACGATGGCACGACTACAGGGTGTCAAAGTGTCGCAGGCCCATCAGGCGCTTAATCACTTCTTCGATGATTACCGTCAGCAAAGTGGTATCCATGGCGGATCGCGCGCTTATTTACAGACTATTTTGCAAAAGTCACTGGGCCAAGAGATCGCGACCAGCGTGATGAACCATATTTACGGCGATGCGATACGCTACCGTATGGCACGGTTACAGTGGGTGGATACCTCACAGCTGTCAGCCTTAATTAGCCAAGAACATGTTCAACTGCAAGCGATCTTTTTAGCCTTTCTTCCCCCCGATGTGGCGGCTGAGGTTCTCGCGATGCAACCCCACGCGCAGCAAGATAACATCCTGTTCAAGATTGCGCGGCTAGACGACATTAACCGCGATGTGATTGCCGAACTGGATCGGTTGATCGAACGCGGGATTACCACGATCTCCGAACATGGCTCACGCATTACCGGCGCACGCCATGCGGCAAATATCATTAATCGTCTGCCGGCTCAGCAGAATCAATTACTCGAGCAGATGAAACAGCACGATGCTGACTTATTCAAGGCACTCGAAGACCAAATGTATGAATTCTTCATCTTGAGCCGTCAAAGCGAAGAGACCTTACAGCGTCTGTTCGACGAGGTTTCGCTTGAAGAGTGGGCCATCGCATTGAAAGGTGCCGAGCCGGTGCTGCGTGATGCATTGTTCAGCATCATGCCTAAACGCCAAGTGGGGCAATTGGAACAAACCTCTACGCGATTAGGGCCGATCCCTATCAGCCGAATTGAACAGGTACGACGGGATATTATGGCGACACTCCGCCAACTAGCGGAAGAGGGTGAAATTACCCTTCAAATGTACGCCGAGCGTACGGTCGAATAGTGGATAGACGATGAGTAAAACCCCAATCCCTTACCGGTTTCCCGCGTTACACACTGATGAGGCGTTTTCGGTCGAAGAGCCCGATAAGGCGAGTGAAACCGTCGCGAGTCATTCACTGATCGACGAAGCGAAGCAGGCCGGCTTCCAGCAAGGTTTGGCAGAAGGGCATGCGCAAGGCGTTGCGCAGGGACTTGAACAAGGCACACAGCAAGGCTACGAGCAAGGCTACGCGTCAGGTATGGCGAGCAGTAAGGCGTTATTCGAGCAAGCCAGCTCACCGATAACCAACCTGGTTGAGGCACTCAACCATTTCACCCTTCACGCCGAACAGCAGCAAAAAGAGGCGACCTTAGCCTTAGTGACCCGTATAGCAGGGCTGGTCATCCAACACGAGATGGCGACGCAACCTGAGCTATTACTGACATGGATCGAGGAAAAAGTGGCTGAGGAGCAGTTGGTTGCCGCAACCTTTACCGTGAGAGTGGCTGAGGCGGATTATCACGCCTTACAACGGTTGGCCCCAGAGAAAATCGACCTATGGAAGCTGCAACCCCAGTCGGATCTTCCTCGTGGAGAGTGTGTTATTGATACGGCGGAGCAGCATTTTGATCTGGGCTGTCAGCAACGGCTTGAGAGTTGTTTAGCCACGCTTGAACAGAGTCTCACCCCCACGAGTAACGAAGAATGAAGGGACTCGAACGCGCCCTCTCTTCACTCGGGGCCATTCCGTTAAGCCAAGATTTTGGCAAATTATGTCGGGTCACTGGGTTATTAATGGAAGTCAGCGGCTGCCCGCTAGCGATTGGCGAGCGCTGTGAAGTCGAAACCGTCGATAAAAAAAGGGTGATCGCTGAAGTGGTTGGCTTCAACCGTGAACTCACGTATTTAATGCCGCTTCATAGTCTGACAGGATTAAGGAGTGGGGCGAGGGTGCTGCCCTCTACTCAGCATCCAAGGTTAAGCCTAGGGCTGGCGTGGTTGGGGCGTGTGGTCAATGGATTAGGGGAACCTATTGATGAGAAAGGCCCTGTCACCGGCAGTGCGACGCTTCCTCGCCATTTACCGTCCATCTCGGCGTTACGACGTCGCCCCATCTCCGCTCCCCTAGATGTCGGGATTCGCGCGATTAATGGTTTGTTAACCTTAGGGCGGGGTCAACGGGTAGGCCTAATGGCCGGAAGCGGTGTGGGCAAAAGCGTGTTACTCGGTATGATGGCTCGCGCCACGGATGCACAAATAGTCGTCGTTGGACTAATTGGTGAGCGCGGTCGAGAAGTTAATGAGTTCCTGTTGCACACACTTGGGGAAGAGGGGTTAAAAAAGGCCGTTGTGGTGGCCGCTCCCGCCGATGAAAGCCCCTTGATGCGCTTAAAAGCGACGGAGCTTTGTCATGCCATCGCCGCCTTTTTTCGCGATCAAGGTTATCACGTATTATTGATGATCGACTCGCTCACCCGCTATGCCATGGCACAGCGCGAGATCGCCCTCTCTCTTGGTGAAGCGCCGGCAACTAAGGGCTATCCAGCGTCCGTCTTCTCGTTGATCCCACGCTTAGTGGAAACAGCTGGCAATAGTGATAGCGAGGGGAGCTTAACGGCGATTTACACGGTATTGGCAGAGGGGGATGATCAGCAAGATCCTATCGTCGATGCCGCTCGAGCTGTCTTGGACGGGCATATTGTCTTGTCGCGAACCTTAGCGGAAATGGGGCATTTTCCGGCTATCGACATTGCTCAATCCGTAAGCCGTTGCATGGGATTAGTGACCACTGCGGAGCATCGTGATTTAGCGCGAGGATTTAAGCAGCATTACAGTCGTTATCAGGAGATCAAGCCGATGATTGCCCTAGGGGGATATGTTGCGGGCGCCGATCCCGACGTTGACCGGGCGATGCAATTCGCCCCGGCGATCACGCAATTCTTGCAGCAAGCGGATCAACAGTTAAGCCCGCTTAGCCAGAGTTTGCAGGAACTCACCACGGTTATGCAGGGTGATCGATGAGTACTCCCCTCCCAGCCCAGCTCAAGGCGCTAGAGCGCTTAAGGCTGCAGCGTCGAACAAGGTGCCAACAACAGGTCAACGCACAGCTTCACCACGTACAACAGATGCGTAATAAGTTGAACACCTTACAGCACTTTATCGATTCCCCCATCCCTTCGATGAGCAGTGGTCTTGCATTACGAAACCACGAGAATTATGTGCAAGAACTGCGGCGGTTATATCAGTGGCAACAGCAACAATGTCAGTCTGCGGAGCAGGAATTAGCGCGACGACAAGCCCAGCTTATCGCCAGCCATCGTCAAGAAAAACAACTTGAGCAGTACTGCCAAGGGGTAACCGAGACTCGGGAGAAGCAACAGCAGCAGCAGGACCAAAAGGTGAATGACGACGTCGCAGCGTTGCGTTTTGGTCGAAAAGCTTAGCCTAGGCTATCGGGATGATAAAGCCAAGCGGCGGGGTCAGTTTCAGGCAACCATTCGGTAAAGAGGCTGTGCTGCATCTCGAGAAGTTGTTGATTAGCATTATTCGCGTGCTGGCAACGCTGTAATTGCGTGGGGAGATCGCGCCAGATCGTGAGCAAATGCTGCTGTGCCGCAGGCGCAAGGCTTTCGAGTAGCTGGCGCATGCCATGCTGATCGGCACTTAAAGATAGCTGTTGTAAGCCCCGAATACGTTGCTGAGCGTGTTGGTGAATGTGTCGATAATGTTCCATCAGCTGTTCAGTGTGGCTTTCAAGCTGTGAAGGCGTAAAGCTGATAATGGCTTGGCGCTGCGCGGAGAGCAGGGTTTCGATCCGCTGAAAATGTTGGTGATCATCCAGCAAATCGGCCACGAGCTGGCGAACAATATCGATCCGTTTCATTCCGACCTCTGAAAGAACGCGAGCATAGAGTGAGCGAGAGCCTCGCTATCGAGTCCAATTTCACCTCGGCTCAAGGCCGCTTTGACTTCGGCAACCTTATCGAGATCTACCTCAGGCAGTTGTGCCAACTGGTCACGCGCCTGCGTGAGCGTCTGTTCGGTCGAGGGCGAAGATATTTTCGACGGCGCAACGTTGTCACGGCTCTCGGTTTTCACCGGCTGAGTCGAAGCGATGCTGACTCGGTCATTGGACAAGGTTGGGGTTAGTTTTATCATAAAAAAATCTCCATTTATGACTTACAACGACTCGTGGAGCGGAGAAATTAAGTCATCTCATCATTTTTATTCAATTATACGGATCAGTACCTGTTGAGCATCCCTCACCGTTCCGCTGATGATTCGGCCGCTGCCACTATTTTTGACGCGAATCGTCTCGCCTTTGCTGCCATTCTGTAAGGCGACCCCACCTGTCGTTAACTCAAGCCCCTCTTGCTGGATAACCAGGGTAACCGCTTGATTGCGATGGATGAGTGTAGGCGAGCTAAGGAGCAGGGCGGTCAAGGGTTGCCCTGCGGTTACGGCTCGCTTAAGCGTCATCTGTTGCGCCGCCTCGATTTGCGTTATCACGCTAACCCGTGCCCCGGGTTTGAGCACCACCGGCATGACCTGCACATCAGCGGCCGATAAGGTCGTCCCGGCGGGTAACGCGCTGACTGCCACCACGGCAGCCAGATGTATTTCAACATTAGCCTGCGCCCTTATTTTCCACGGACCATTGGTCGATTGACAGCTGATAACCAGCGGGAAGCGGGTCGGCGACTGAGGGAGTAACGGCGCCGTGAAGACGAGAGGAGTGCTACAGGGGGATACGTGGTGATTGGCATTGAACAGTTGTACGCTGGCGCTACTGCTCACTGATTGCCACCCTTGCTGTAGCCCTACTTGTTGGATCTGCTGATCGATCCATTGCGTCGCTTGCTTCTCAATCGGCAGCGCTGCGCAGGCAAGGTTAGCCCAGGTCCCGATAAGACTTGTGCAGAACGTCAACATGGCGAGGCGGCGAAAGCGGAAGTCGCGTTTCCTCATTATGATCGGCATAGATTTAACTCCCTGAAATATAAACCAAAAAAATAATTTATTTATTGGCATAGAAATTGCTTAACGGTTTCAGGGATTAAGAATAGGGCTTCTTTTAATGAGCATATCTTTCAGCCGTGCGTTAGGCAATAGCGTGCAGGCCATCGACTTACGATTACAACGGTCTGAAATTTTAAGCAGCAATTTAGCGAATACGGATACGCCAAATTATCAAGCCAAAGATATTGATTTTTCGGCTGAAATGCAACGACAGCGTACAGAGATGACCTCTCAACCGGCGCAGGTGCTGTACCGCGTCCCTCAGCAAATCGGGGCGGACGGTAACACGGTCGAATTGCATACCGAGCAAGCGGCCTTTGCCAGTAATAGCCAGAGTTTTCAGGTGAGTTTATCGTTCCTTTCGATGCAGTTAGCGAGCCTGCAAAAGGCCATCGAAGGGAAAAGCTGATGAAGAGGAGTGATGATGGGATTTAATGCGATTTATCAAATTGCCGGTTCGGCAATGAATGCACAAATGATTCGCTTAAATACTGTTGCCAGTAATTTGGCGAACGCTGATACGCCAGCCTCGTCGGCAGACAGTGTCTATCAGGCGCGCGTTCCTGTTTTTAGCGCGGTAATGAGCCAAGCCTCATCAGAGGTGAGTGCAGGAGAGAGTGTTGCTGTCACGGCAATCCGCCAGCAGCCTGGTTCTGTCGCCCGCTTCGAACCGAATCATCCTTTAGCGGATGAGCAAGGCTATGTCTATTATCCGGCAATCAATACGGTCGATCAGATGGCGGATATGATGTCAGCCAGCCGTAGCTTCGAAACCAATGTTGATGTGCTGACTAACGTTAAAAGTATGCAGCAAAGCTTATTACGCCTCGGCGAGGTGACCTAATGAATATCAGTAATAGCGCAACGACGACCGCCACTGCCAGCACCAGTGGCACGACCACCTCGACCAGCGGTAACAGTCAAATTAGCGATATGTTTTTACAGCTTCTGGTGGCGCAGATAAAAAACCAAGACCCGACTAATCCTACGGACGGCAAAGAGTATGTCAGCCAATTGGCACAATTAAGCCAAGTACAGTCCATGGATAGCATTTCAAGCCTGATGACCAGCACTTCTCGGCAAGTCAGCTCGTTACAAAAACAGAGCATCGGCGCGTTAACCGGACAAAAAGTGATGGTGGCGACAGACCAATTATCGACGGATGGCACAACCGCAGTCACAGGTCGGCTAACGCTGGCTCATGCCGCATCGCAGGTCACCTTAACGCTGAAAGATTCGGCCGGTAATAGCTACCCCCTTTCCCTCGGCGCAGCGTCGGCGGGTGATATGAGTTTTACTGTCGATCCACAGGCAATGGGGCTTCCAGCGGGCGCTTATAGCCTGAGTGCCACGACTGATAATAATCAAACTAACCTCTCTACCGAGCTTCTAGGGACGGTGAAAGCGGTACGTTTTCCGCTTTCTGGCAGTGATCCAGTCTTGAGTTTGCAGGGAATTGGCGACGTTAATTACAGCACTATTACCCAATTTACGATGGCATAGCCTTCGATTTCGTTTAAGGACATTAAAGATGAGTTTTAATATTGCGATTCGTGGGCTGAATGCGGTCAGTGCTCAGCTAGATACCATCTCAAACAATATCGCTAATGCTGACACGGTGGGCTATAAGTCTGGTCGCGAAAATTTTTCGGCATTATACGTCAACGGCAAAGGGAATGGCGTGCTGGATCAAGGTGTTCAGCAAAGCTTAAATACTAACGGATCGGTCATCAGTGGTTCCAGTGGTTTGGATTTAGCCATCAGTGGCAAAGGCTTTTTTGCCTTACAAGATACCAATGGTAGCCAAAAATTTAGCCGCGCGGGGTATGTACAAGTGGATAAAGACGGCTACTTAGTCAATAACGCGGGACTGCAATATCAAGGCTACCCAGCGGAAACCACTACCGGTGCCGTCTCGTCCATAATGATTCCTTCAACTCGTAATAATGGCACCTTAAGTGACGTTAATCTCGATGAAAAAGGCAATGTTCAGGCGACCTATAGCAACGGTGAGACGGCCACGGTAGGTCAAGTCGCACTTGCCAGCTTTGCCAATATGGACCAGTTGGAGCCTGAGGACGGTACCTTATGGCGAGCTACCGAAGGTTCAGGTGCGGCACAATTTGGAGTGGCCCAGACGGGCGTACTGGGCAGCTTACATAACGGCTCTCTCGAATCCTCGAACGTCGATTTAACCAGTGAACTGGTGAACTTGATGAGTGCGCAGCGTAATTACCAAGCCAATACCAAAGTGATTAGTACCGACAGCAGCATGTTTACTGCCCTGTTCCAAGCTATCTAATGGACAGATTACTTTATACCGCGCTCAGCGGGGCGAATGTGGCGCAGCAGCAGCAGCAAATCCACGCCAATAACTTGGCCAACGTCAACACCGAAGGATTTCGCGCAGATTTCGCCTTGGCTCAGCAGCAAGCGTTGTCACAGCGAGAGAACGAAACTCGCATATTGAGCGCAGAGCAGCCTTCTGGGGTGGATTTGACCTCGGGGGCAATCCAGTCAACAGGGCGCAATCTCGATGTGGCCATTCAAGGCCATGGTTATCTCACGCTGATTACCCCGAAGGGTGAAGCCTATACGCGTGATGGCCAGCTAATGGTCGACCAACAAGGGCAAATGTTTGCACATGGCTATCCGGTCGCCGGTGATAACGGCCCTATTGTTTTACCCCCTTTTTCTTCGGTCAGTATCGGTGCGGACGGGATTATTTCAATTGTGCCGCAAGAGAGTGGTAATACCACGCCAATCGAGGTTGATCGCATCAAGTTAGCCAGCCCGGCGGCGGCGAGCCTTTCGAAAAACGAGCAAGGTCTGCTGGTAAGCCGTAATCGCACGAATCCAGTGGATGAAACAATAAGCCTCGCATCCGGACACCTGGAAGGATCGAATGTCTCGGCAATCGGTGAAATGCTGGCGAGCATGGCGATCAACCGTCAATTCGAAGCACAGATCAAAATGATGAAGACCGCCGACGACTTAGCGTCAGCGGGCAATCAGCTACTGAGAAATAGTTAAGCGAGCGTAAAGAATGAATCCAGCATTATGGATAAGTAAAACCGGCCTCAGCGCTCAAGATGCGCGTCTGACCTCTATTTCCAACAACTTAGCCAACGTGAATACTACGGCGTTTAAAAAAGACCGTACCTTATTCGCGGATCTGTTCTATCAAAACCAACGCGCCCCGGGTAGCCCACTCGATCAGCAAGACAATACCCCCATCGGTACGCAATACGGAACAGGCGTAAAAATTATTGGCACGCAAAAAGAATTCAGTGTCGGGAATATCCAAAATACCGGACAAAAATTAGATGTCGCCATTACCGGCGAGGGTTTTTTTCAAGTACAACTGGCCAATGGCGATATCGGTTATACCCGCGCGGGAAATTTCCAGCGTAATCAAGATGGGGTACTCACCACGTCGCAAGGATTGCCCCTGCAACCGCAAATTGATATTCCCGCTAATACCACGGATATCCAGATTGGAAAAGATGGCACGGTGCGTGCGACGGTTGCCGGTCAAACCGATCCCGAAGAGTTAGGACAGCTGACGCTGGTTAACTTTATGAATCCCGCCGGGCTAGCGGCGCAGGGCGATAACCTCTATCAGCAGACCGCGGCCAGCGGCGAACCGACAGAAGGAACACCCGGCGAAGATGGCTTAGGGCAGTTGGAGCAAGGCGCGCTGGAGGGATCTAACGTGCAAGTGGTGGAAGAGATGGTGGATATGATCACGGTACAGCGTGCCTACGAGATGAACGCCAAAATGGTCTCCGCAGCGGACGATATGCTGAAATTTGTCACTCAAACGCTATAGGAAAGACAATGCGCTACCCGTTACTCGTGATGATCGCTATGGCTTTTTTACTCTCAGGATGCGAAAGCTCGCCCTATTTAGTTAAAAAAGATGATGAAGCCTACGCACCACCGGATGAAATTTTAGCGCCGACGCCCACCAATCATGGGGGTGGCGTATTTACCACTGGCTTTAATTGGTCATTGACGCAAGACAGACGCGCCTATCGCGTTGGCGATATTCTGACGGTTAGATTGGATGAAGCGACGCAAGCCAGCAAGCAGGCGAAGACCGGCTTCGATAAGAAAAATGATACAACTTTCGGTATCCCGAATGTATTCGGTCACTCGGTAAACAGTCTTTCTGCCTCCGTGGACGGCGATCGGACCTTCAATGGCAATGGTAGCTCACAACAACAAAATAGCTTGAAGGGCTTTATTTCGGTGGCCGTTTACCGAGTACTGGCTAACGGTGTGTTGGTGATACGTGGGGAGAAGTGGTTGACCCTCAATCAAGGGGATGAATATATCCGCATCACCGGCTTGGTTCGCGCAGATGATATCGACCGTGATAACTCAGTGAATTCGCAACGTATTGCCAACGCACGCATCTCCTATGCCGGACGTGGGGCATTGAGCGATGCCAACAGCGCCGGGTGGCTTACGCGCTTCTTTAATCATCCACTTTTCCCAATGTAAGGGGTTTTTAGTGCGTTATCGACTTCCATGCTGGCTCTGGCTATCGTTACTCTTTCCCACCTGCGTCTTCGCTGCGCGTCTAGGCGATCTGGTTGATGTTGAAGGTATCCGCGGCAACCAGCTTATTGGTTACAGTTTAGTGGTGGGGCTGGATGGAACGGGGGATAAAAACCAGGTCCGCTTTACCAACCAATCCGTGACGAATATGCTGCGTCAATTTGGGGTACAGTTACCCGCCAAAATTGATCCTAAGGTTAAGAATGTCGCGGCAGTGGCCGTCAGTGCGGTGTTACCACCCGGTTACAGTCGAGGTCAATCGATTGATGTGACCGTCTCATCGATCGGCGATGCGAAAAGCTTACGCGGTGGCACGTTGCTCTTAGCGCAACTTCGAGGAGCCGATGGCGAAATCTATGCGCTGGCCCAAGGAAGTGTGGTGGTCGGCGGGATGCAAGCTCAAGGCAATAGCGGCTCAAGTATCACCATTAATACACCGACCGCCGGGTTGATTCCCAATGGGGCGACCGTCGAGCGAGAAATCGCGACGGACTTTCAGAGTAATGATCAGGTCTATCTTAACCTCCATCGTCCCGAGTTTAAGACCGCCAACAATATCGCTACCGCGCTGAATCAAAACTTCGGCTATGGCACCGCGACAGCTGAGAGTGCAACGCGTATCGCCGTCAAGGCCCCGCTTAGTCCGGGCAGCCGAGTCGCCTTTATGTCTGCTTTGGAAGATATAGAGGTGACGCCAGGCAAAATGTCGCCGCGTGTCGTGTTTAACTCGCGTACCGGTACGGTCGTCATTGGCGAGAATGTGGTGGTCCACGCTGCGGCGGTCTCCCATGGCAGCTTAACGGTGACCATCCGCGAGTCAAACGCCGTCAGCCAACCGGGGCCATTGAGTAACGGTCGCACGGCAGTTACGCCGCAAAGTGAACTCAGGGTTAACCAAGGCAATGGTCATAGTGTGGTGATCCCGACCGCGACCACGCTACGCAGTATTGTCAATGCCTTAAATGGTCTGGGTGCAACACCGGACGATATTATGTCGATTCTTCAAGCCTTGCATGAAGCTGGTGCGTTAGACGCGGAATTGGTGGTGATATGACAATTTCATTAACCGGATCACTTGGCCTGGGTGAAGCTCTGCTACCTGGCGATATCGGTACCCAGCAAAAGCCGCACAACTTATCGCAAGCGGCTGAGCAGTTCGAAAATCAATTTCTTAGACAGATGATTAAAGAGATGCGTCATGCAACGGATGCATTAGTGAAAGACTCGCCAGTGGACAGTAAGCAGCAGGCTTTATGGCGTGACTTTTACGATGACCAATTGAGTGCCAATCTGGCGGCGACCCACTCTACTGGCTTAGCTGAAATGATCGTCAAACAGCTTTCTCCTAAGACGACCCCTTCAGAAATCGACCCCAGCGGTCGTTCTGACTCGGTAGAACAGAAATTTAGGGATCAACGCTGATGATGAACCTTTTTACTATTGCCGCCCAAGGTGCGCAGGCCGCGCAGAGCCAGCTCTCAGTCAGCGCCGGAAATATTGCTAATCAGCAAACGGCAGGCTATTCCCGTCAAGTGATCACGCAAACAGCATCGGTGGTGGGCAATCTTGGCAATGGGGTAAAGACGAGCGATGCTAGCCGTATTACGGATCAAACACTCAATCAAGCCTTATGGCATACCCAGAGTGCGGTGGGGTATTACCAGTCGTTAAACAGCTGGGGAACCTCATTAGAAAAGGTTATCTCTTCTAGCACAACACAGCCGTCGACGCTGCTAACCAGCTTTTTTAACTCGGTCAGTGCACTCACCACTCAGCCCGACTCGACGGCGTATCGGCAGCAACTGATCAGTAGCGCGACCAGTTTAGCCAATGGTTTATCGCAAACCAGTCAGAATCTTGCCGATCAGCAGACCAGTATAGGCCAACAACAGCAGTCTACGCTTGTGCAAGTCAATCAACTCTCCTCACAAATTGCGGACCTTAACCAGCAGATTTCGCGTTTGGGGGCCGGTGCCGAGAGCAATAGTTTACAGGACCAGCGTGACCAACAGGTTAAGACACTGAGTGGATTGATTGCGATATCGGTCGAGAAAAGCGAAACCGGCAGCTATACCTTAACCACTCAAGGGGCGACATTGGTTGAGGGAAACCAAGCGGCGGTGCTGTCTTCCAGTACGGATACGCAAGGGAACGCGCAATTACAGAGCCGTATGGGGCAAACGTCATCAACCTTATCCACGGCCATGGGTGGACAGCTGGGGGCCTTGTATGACTATCAACAGCAGGTGCTTTCACCGTTACAAACGCAGGTGACGGGCTTGATGCACTCGGTGAGTGAGCAGGTTAATAATACCTTGGCTAGCGGCTATGACTTACAAGGTGATCAGGGTAAGGCGTTGTTCACTGTCTCAACAGATAGCGCAGGGGTGGCCCGACTTGCGACCACCGACTTAACTCCCGCACAGTTGGGACTATCGCTTGATAAAACCACGCCCGCGAACGGCGGTAATCTTACAACGTTAAGCGGGTTGCAAACGACAAGCGGCGTTACGGAGCAGGCCACGGCGATCACCAGCCACTTAGCCTTGGCAAATAGCCAGAGCAGTAATCAACTCGCGGTGGCCACTGCCGTCAACCAGCAGTGGCAGCAGCAACGTGACAATTTAAGTGCGGTGAATAAAGACGAAGAAGCCGTAAACCTGCAAACCTACCTACAATCTTACCAAGCCAATATGAAGGTTATGTCAGTAGGCAACCAGCTATTCAGCGAACTCTTAACGCTGTTTAGCTAGCGAAGGCAATCATTATGCGTATTAGCAGTCTTAGTCAGCCACAAAGAATGTTGGCAACCCTAGAAGCGGGTAATACCCAGATACAGAAGTTACAGGATCAGTTGGCTACGCAGCAAAAGCAAACGCTCCCCTCGGAGGATCCACTCAATGCTGCCCGTACGGCTGCGGTGACGCAACAACAGGCGATGACTGCGCAATATCAGCAGAATATCACCTCAGCGAACGATGCCTTGACGCGCCAAGATACGTTACTCAGTAGCATGAGCGATCTGGTGCTGTCTTTACAAGATCAGCTGCGCAGTATGAATAACTCAACGCAATCCACGACTCAGACGGCGGGTTATACGGCTCAACTCTCCAGTTTACGTGAAGGGATCGTTAATCTGCTCAATAGCCAAGATGCGCAGGGGCATTATATTTTTGCTGGCACCAACAATACCCAACCGCCGGTGGTCAAGGTGGAGGGTGAATACCAATGGCAGGGGAACGATGAAGCTGCCAACGTACAGGTGGGGCAACAGCAACGTATTAGCGCCGGTACCGCGGTGAGTTCGCTATTTTCTGCGGGTAGCGACCCGCTGAGCTTATTGAATCAGATCGGTAAACTGACGCAGTCGTCGAACCCGTCTTTAGCCGATAGTTCAACGCTTTCAGCCTTAATTCAACAGAGTAGCGATGCAGCGGATAAGGTCAGCAGCGCCAGAGCATCGATCGGTAGCAGGCAAAATCAGCTTACGCAGCTTTCAGATATGTATACCGATCTGAGCGCAGCGAACAGTGAAGTCCTAAACCATCTGCAAAGTACGGACACCGCTGAAACGACGCTACAATTACAGTCTTGGATGAAGACGGTCGAATACAGCAGTAAGGCGTATGGTCTAATGAATCAGTTTTCTCTCTTTGATGTGATTTAACCATGTTATCACCACTCTCTTCTGGAACCTTCAATCGCCCCCTTAGTAGTGAAGGGGCGACGCGCTCCCAACCTTCCGCTGTCCCGACGACCCACGAGGTCCTTGAGCGGGTCGCTTCATCACGACAGGGGCTACGGTTTCCGGATGAATTGCTGATCAGTCGTGACCCTCAGCGCTTTAATACGCAGTTAAATCTACAAATTACCGCGGTACAGCGCGCCAGCGACTATTTAAACGAAGCGGAGCTATCGCTGAGGGGCTTGGCACAGACGATGAGTCGAGAAAAGCGACAGCGACAGCTGCGCCACGCTCGTCAATGGGTTGAACGCCGCGTGCAGCAATCCGGTGGGACGGTAGACCGCAATTTTACCGCCTGCCTAGACCGTCCGGCACAGATCATTTTTCAGTGCGAAGCGTTAGACCCTTTATTGGTGACTGAGCAACGAGAAATCATTACTTTTGCCTTGGGTGAAGGGACATTCCGGCGCTGGGCATCACTGCTGATCACGCCAGAAATGTCGTTAGGACAACGACTTTTCGCGCTGAATCGTGCGTTGGGTCAGTTTAGGATCTGGTGTTATTACGATCTGCCGACCCAGCGTTTATTGTTTACGCTGCCCGAAAGCCAGTGGTTATCCATGGCGACTTGGACAGTTCGAGGCGGCGGTGTCTGTTTCGCCGCCGACAGTTTGACCGTATTACGCCCACAACCCATCCCCTGTTTCGAACAGCAGCTACACCAGCTCCTGACCAATGAAACGACTGCGGTCGGATTAAACGCTGAACAAGCGGTTCGACACTTACAGCAGGAAAGGCAAAAACTACTGCGGCAACGCCAACAAGTCGATCAACAGCTGGCGCAACGCGATCTCCCGGTAGAAGGCCAGCAAGCCTTACGCATGGCAAAGCTTATCCGTCAGCAACTCTCGGCATGCCACGGGGAATTTCGAGGTTTAAACCAAGCCTTACAATGCCAAGCAAATCTGCCGACCGCTGTGGTGTATCAATTAATTGTCGGTGAATAGAAAATATTTAGCCTAGCCCTTTATTTTTGTGAGACGCCAGTCGTTATTAACTTTTGTTACTACTTATCGTCCACTTTTGAAGGAGCCGTCAGATGGCTATTACACTTTTTACTAACTCATCCGCAATGTCTGCCAGCAACGCATTACAAAAAGCCAACACCACATTGGCCACCGCAATGGAGCATTTAGGCACCGGTAAACGTATTACTAAGGCGTCTGACGATGCGGCAGGCCTGCAAGTCGCCACCCGCCTGCAAGGTCAAACCAATGGTATGGCGGTTGCTCAGCGTAATATCGCCGATGCCTCCACCATGCTGCAGACCGGTGAAGGGGCGATGGATGAAGTCAGTAATATCATGTACCGCATGAAAGATCTGGCGACGCAAGGCGCAACTGACACCAATACTGCAGATAGCCGTAAAGCGATTGACACTGAGATGGATAGCCTAAAAACAGAGCTTAGCAGCATCATGGGCAATACCTCTTACGCGGGCAATAAGTTATTCAGCGACACTAAAGACGCAACTGGAACGGTAACTAGCAAAGCGAAAATGGGCGATGCAATGATCTTCCAAACCGGTTCGGAAAGCGGTGAAACCACTAAAGTCGATGTCTCAGCACAACTCAAAAATGTGTTTAGTAGCATTGATACGTTATCGACGGCTTCCGTACAAGATACCGCAGCCGATGCGACAAACAATAAACCAGCTGTTTCGGGTACTGCCAACGCTAATGCGATGATTGATACCTTGAATACGGCATTAGATAACGTCTCTAGCCTACGTTCTTCTTTCGGTGCGTCAATCAATGGTCTAAGCCATGCGGCTGCGAACTTAACCAATATGAAAGATAACACCGATCAAGCGCTGGGTAACATTCAAGATGCTGACTTCGCGTCGGAAGCCTCGAAAATGACCCGTAGCCAAATGCTGGCACAAACCAGTACTTCAATGCTTAAGCAGTCGAACAGCATGTCGAGCCTAGTGATGAGTATCTTAGGCTAAGCAGCCTAGTAAGAGGGAGTGACCCTCGGCTTTCCTCTTCGTCAATAAAGCGGAAGATCGTCTTCCGCTTTGTCGTTTCTTAACAGCCATGGTGCGGTGCTTGGTAAGTTGGCATGATTGTTGCTTATCAAGTTCTTGTGAAGCCGATGCCACGGCGTGTTGATCAGTTTTCCAAGCGGGTATAACCACCATGACCGATATCAGTTCCCTTGATCCGCAAACCCTCGCGACGCAAATGGCCGGTTACGATACTCAAGCGTCGCAAAGTGCCGTGACTAAGCAGCAAACGTCACTGACCACGCAGAGTAATAACCTCAGCAAATTAAAAACGGCACTCACCACTTTTCGTAGCAGTATGGCTAGCTTGAACAGTACAACGCAGGGAATGTTGGCGAATACGGCGACGTTAAGCCAATCAACCGTGGCGACAGTCACGACCACCTCGCAAGCCAATCGCGGGACCTACTCACTGACCGTTAGCCAGCTAGCTTCTGCCCAACAGACGGCGTATACCGGCTTAACCGATGAGATGGTCAAACAGGCGAGTGGATCCTTGACGCTCGCGATTCAAGATAAAAGTATCTCAATTGATATGGGCAAGTTAACCTCGTTAGCTGATTTTGCCGATGCCGTCAATCAAGCAACCGATAACCCTGGTGTGACTGCCTCATTAATTAAAACCGACGGCAAGGTCCAACTGATGCTGAGTAGCGACGAAAGTGGTGTCGCTAATGCGCTAACCTTAACCACCGGGCAGTTAGATAGCCAAACGGCGGCGGCGCTTAACCAAGGCGTAGAGATCTCTGCGGCGAAGGATGCGAAAGTGAGTATTGGCTCGCTTGCATTAAGTAGTAGTTCTAATAAATTGGACTCGCTGATCGAAGGTGTCACGATCAATCTACAAGCGGTTACCGCAAAAGATACCCCTTTAACCATTACCGTGGGCACGGACACCAGCACGACGCAAAAAAATCTGCAGAGTTTCGTCGACGCTTATAACAGTTTACGTACGGTATTAGATAGTCAAGGTTCGGCCACAGGGGGGAACGACGGCTTAGTCTCCTCACTAAATACTGAGTTAAACAGCGTGATTCGCGGTACGGCCAATGGCTTTGATATGACCCGCTTTGGCGTAACGTCAGATAAAGACGGCAAGCTGACACTGAACAGCGATACCTTAAAAACGCAATTGAGTAAAAGTCCGCAATCGATCAATCAATTTTTTAATAGCCAAGGCCTGCTCTCGACCATTGATAAATCGATGAATAACTACCTCAGCACCAGCCACGGCGTTTTACAAAGCCGGCAAGAGGTTCTTGATCGGCAGCAGAGTGAGGTCACCGATCGGCAAACGAAAATTACCACTCGCTATAACGATGCCTATAACCGCTACTTAACGCAGTTCACCAAATTAAAGAGCGCGATGCAGGATATGAACAATACCCTGAGCAGCTTATTAGGTTAACGAGACAGACTATGTACAGTAATGACACCCTTGATGGTTATGACTACCTTTCTGCCGATTTGGAACGTCAAGTCGCCACGGCAACCCCTCATCAGCTCGTGCTAATTATGTTTAGCGGACTGATGGATGAGCTAGTCAGAGCAAAAAGCCATATTCACGCGAAACGCTATGAACAGAAAGCGCACAGTATTAATCGCTGCATCGATATCCTTAATGCGCTGAGTAGCGCGCTGGATCTTGAACAGGGGGGCGAATTAGCTAAGTCGTTGGCCAGCCTATACGACTACGCTGTCCGTTGCCTCTATGAGGCTAGCCATCAACTCTCGATTGAAAAAATTGCCGAGGTAGAGGCGTTATTGGCGGAGATCGAGGCCGGTTGGCGCGAGATGGCGGTATAACATGTTGGATGAACAGCGCTTGAAACAGTTAGTTCTCGCGATAAACGAGGCTATCCGCTTACAAGACTGGGATGCCTTGTCCCGTGCGAACCAACGGCTCGCCTCGAGCTTACAGGCTGAGGGCGTGACGGAGCGGCAACGCCAGCAACTCCAGCATTTCTATCGTATCGGCTTGGCCGAATGCCAACGTCACGCCGATACCTTATGGCAGAAAATTCAAAAAACGCTGGATGACCGCGAAGCGATGGCAGCATACGCCTGTTTCGGGGACAACGAGAGTTTCTCGGGATAGCTGCATGAACATAACTCCGCTAGCGTCTGCAACCTTGATATCGCCCTCGGCTCCGGTAGTCTCGATCTCCGAGGGCTCGGCACAAGCTGAGTCGTCAGCGGGATCCTTTTTACTCTCTACAGCAGTGGCAGATTCGCTTCCTCGCGATACGGCTGGCCCTGTTACGGAAAACGGCCTGAGTGCCGAAAAAGCGCAACCGCTATTGGACAGTTTACAGGCGCAATTTGCTTACCGCGAGGCGAACAGCCCAAGGCAAAGCACCGACCGCTTAGCGTCGGACACAGAGATGCAACCGCTAGCCAGCTTGCCAGTGTTGGACCTTCCCTTAAATACAGTGAAACGTCGAGTGAGTGACGAGCCGGTGACAAGGGATAATTCAACCACCACTGAGGCTGCCCTTACGTCTGAACCGCTAGACGAAATCGCTGTACCGACCCTCTACTTTTTCCCGCAACCGGCTGAACACTCGGTAACCGGCCAAAGTGAGCATACCTCACAGCCATTACCTAGCGCAGACGGTATGCCATCCGCTCTGGTCGTTGAGCATACGCCAGCCGAGGTCTCAACGGCTGTACCGTCCTCGGCAACGGCGTACACCGCACACACTCCTTCGCTGAAAACCGCCGGACAGGACGCGTTAACCTTACCGCTGACGTTGAGCCGCGATCAAACGGGGTATGCGCAACCCTTAGTCACCGCGCTCAGTGGTCATATCACTTGGCAGCTTTCTCAACAACAGCAGAGTGTCGAGCTGCAATTGCACCCCGCTGAACTCGGGGCGATGACGATTACGCTGCATATGAATGCCAGTGCGTTACAACTGCATATCCACGCAGAGGTACCTGAAACCCAGCAACTGTTACAACAAACGGCGAATGACTTAAAAGAGAGTCTAACCCTGAGCCAAGGTGGTCAAGTCGCCGTCGATGTCTCGTCGCAAGGCCATCAACAACGCCGTCAGACCCCTCAGCCACAGCATTTCGAGGTCATTTCCGCTAATCACCTTAGCGTGACCGATACTCAGGCATCGGCGACCGACCACTCCATTTTAATTACGCTATAAGAGTCCACCATGAAGAAATCCCTGATCATTATCGTAATCGTTCTCCTCCTTGCCGTGATGGGAGTAGGGGGATGGTGGATAATGGCCGATCATAAAACGGAAAATAAAGCGTCACAGGGGATGGGCAGTTGGTTTAAGAGTAAGCCCCCTCAAGCCAGTTTTATCGAAATAAAAGACTTAGTGATCACGTTGCAGGCGGAAGAGAACCGCCCACGTTATCTGTTGCTCGATGTTGTGTTGGTGGTTCGAGGGGAAGAGCAGTCGACGCAATCTCAGGCCTTCGAACCGGCGGTAAGAAGCGCGACGGTCGCGCTGTTAAATAATCAGCCTTTCGATGAGGTGCGATCGCGCACGCTTTTGGCGCTGCACGATCAATTACTTAAGCGCTATCAAGACGAAGCGGCGCACCTTGGCTTTCAGGCGCTCCCCTTCGACGACATCATGATCAGTAAGATGGTTTTCCAGTAAGTGGACAGCATGTCAGTCAATGGCTATTCGCAAACTGATGCGCTCACGGCACAGCAGGAGGCCGGTTATATTCAGCAGTATCTGCCCTTAGTGAATAAAATTTTACGGCAGCTGAGTTATCACGCCAATGCAGTCATCGATAGCCACGATTTACAGCAAATTGCCTTAGTGGGGCTGTTAACCGCCCTACGGCGATATGGCATTCCCGATGCGGAATTTCCAGGCTATGCCAAATACCGGATCCGTGGCGCAATTCTTGATGAGTTACGTCAGGCCGACTGGCGGCCCCGAACGCTGAGGCAGAAAACCCATCAACTTTCGCATCAAATTCAGCAAATAACCCAAAAGCTGGGACGAGAACCTGATTTTGCCGATCTGCAACAGGCGTTGGCCTTGGATGCAGAAACCTATCATGACTATCTTCAAAGCGAGTATTTAGCCAGCGTAGAGAGCCTCGATGCGGTGATGGAGGGGGAGGGCGATGCGCAGTTCGGTACGCACCGTGATAACCCTGAACGTTTTTATGCCAGACAGCAACAACTCTCGCAGGCGATAGCGATTTTGGACCCACGGGAACAGTTAATCCTGACGCTTTATTACCATCATGAAATGAATTTAAAAGAGATCGCCTTGGTATTGGAAATCAGTGAAGCGCGTGTCTGTCAATTAAACAAGCGATTAAACGATAAGTTGGTCGCCCATATAAAGCAAAGTGAGTCGGTATGTTAAAGATAGGCGGGATACTTATTGTATTTATCTGTTTAATTTGGGGATACCTCCACTCTGGTGGTCGCCTCGTCGCCTTTTGGCAGCCGGGAGAGATCGTGATCATCATGGGCTGTGGAATCGGCACCTTAGTGCTGGCCAATTCTGGCTCAGTACTTAAACAGATCCTCGCACAACTTAAAGAGGTTATGCGTAAGAGCCGTTACAACGAGGTGTATTCGCAACAACTCTTAATGCTGATGTATGAGCTACTGGACAGCGTGCAAAATGGTGGGCTAAGAAGCCTAGATAACCATATCGAAAACCCTTCCGATAGCGAACTGTTTCAACGTTATCCCCTTATTGCCAGCGACCCCGAACTCTGTACCTTTATTGCGGATAACTTTCGCATGATGGCGATGGGAAAAATTAATGAACATGAGCTAGAGGGGTTGTTAGAGCAAGAGCTTAACTCGGTCGAAGAGAACCTGTTGCAAGCCTCGCGATCCTTACAACGAATGGGCGAAGCAATGCCCGGCTTTGGGATCTGTGCCGCGGTACTCGGTATCGTTATCACAATGCAATCGATTGATGGGTCGATTGCCGTGATTGGCGTAAAAGTGGCGGCTGCCTTAATTGGGACCTTCCTCGGCGTATTTATCTGTTATTGCCTGATCGATCCCTTAGCCAATGCGATGGAACAATTGGTGAAGAAGAAGATGACCTCTTTCGAATGTTTACGCACCATCATGGTCAATCAAGTGGCGGGTAAGCCACCGCTACTCGCTGTGGATGCGGGGCGTAAAATGTTGCCTGTAGAGAGTAAACCGTCTTTCACGCAGCTGGAAGGCTGGGTCGATACACGTCAGGATGCACAAGCGGCATGAGTGGACGTCAGAAAGGCCACACGACAATCATTAAACGCAGTGCCCGCCGTACCCATACAGGTGGACATGGCGGGGCATGGAAAGTTGCTTTTGCTGACTTTATGCTAGCGTTAATGTCTCTGTTCATGGTGATGTGGATTATGGGGCAGGTCTCAGAGAAAGATCGCAAAGCGATTATGTACACCTTAAATAATCAATCGATCTTCGATAGCCACTCCTTCAGCCCCATATCGTTTTCTGCTCACGATCCGGCGCCCGCCAATGCGCCAGAAGTGACGCCAAGCGCGGTGGGTAACGCCAGTGTCTCACCACAACCTACAGCCAGTACGGTAACCGATTCGGTTAAGCAAGCGGATGCAGACCAACGACACTTACAGCAAGCGCTGCAAAGCCTGATGATAGGTAAGCAAGCGCAGAGTAATATGCGAATTGAACGTCTCGCCCAAGGTATTCGAGTCGTGGTGAATGACGACCAGCACCGTATGATGTTTGAGCGCGGCAGCGCAAAGGTGACGACCTATTTCCAACAGCTGTTGGCAAGCCTGGTGCCAGCATTGAAGCAGAGCGGGTCTCATCTCATGATTATCGGCCATACAGATGCGACCCCGTATCAGCAAAATCCATTTTACGATAATTGGAGTTTATCCGTTAACCGTGCGCAGTCTGCACGGCAGGTACTAATACGCGCCGGGATTGAAAGCGATAAGATCATCCAGATTTCGGGGGTGGCCGATCAGAAACTGCTGGATCCGCAGCAGCCGACCAATGCGATAAACCGCCGTATAGAATTTATTATTCTCTCCGCGGCGGGGCTATCTGCTTGGGAGAAATCCTTTGCTATGCCTGCTACGCATGCCATTCCGACATCGTCAGCGCACGAGTAATGAGTGGGCAGTGCGTAATTTATTAATCGTAATAATAATGCTTGTCATCCCCCAGGCTTATGCCGAGATGCCCGCGAGTATCCCTCAGCATAGCGCCGACAAGCAACAGCGCGAAAGGAATCGGCTACGTTTGTGGCAGCAGGCAACGCATCATCAGGCAATGCATACCACCGCGACTGCGTCTGACGCGGGAGAAGATAAAAAACGGCGTCGGCAGCACTCACTTTGGCTGTTAAATCGAGGAATTATCCCAGGGGACAGTGGCTTGGGGTGGGCACTATTATCCCCCGATGAGTTACTACGAGAAACCGGATCGCCGAAATTATTAGCCACGCTTGAAAAGGTGATCGATACCTTGCAGGCCCAGATAGGACTTCCTTATCGTTGGGGAGGGCAAACCCCTAACCAAGGATTTGATTGCAGCGGGTTAGTCTGGTTTGCGTTCCGAAACTATGTTAACTGGCCACTTCCACGAACGGCCAGTACGTTGTTTAGCGATAAACGGATGCGCGCCGTTACCCCAGGACGATTACGCAGAGGGGATCTACTGTTTTTCACGATTCATCGACAAACCACTCCCGACCACGTAGGCGTTTATTTAGGTAACCACCAATTTATTGAAGCGCCGCGCACCGGCTTAGCGATTCGGATAAGTCAGCTTGATGCGCCATTCTGGCAACAGCACTTTGCTGGGGCTCGCCGCGTCTTAACGGAATGGACACTCCGTGACCAGTTAGGCGATAAAGCGAGTCAGTAAAAAACTAATTTTGAGAACGTTATCGATTTTTCTAGTCACACTCGTTGGCCTTCCGCTAGGGTGTCATAAGATTAACGCCATTAATATCCAGCACAAGTGAGGGTCGTATGTCGAAAGCAGAAGTTTTTCACCTTGGTCTAACAAAAGCCGATCTACAGGGCGCGACACTAGCCATTGTTCCTGGGGCGCCTGAAAGGGTCAGAAAAATTGCCGAATTAATGGATAATCCACAGCCGCTGGCTTCGCATCGTGAGTTCACCTCTTGGCGGGCAGAAATCGACGGACAGGCGGTGATCGTCTGCTCGACCGGCATTGGCGGGCCTTCTACCTCTATTGCGGTGGAAGAGTTAGCACAATTGGGCATCCGTACTTTTTTACGTATTGGTACAACGGGCGCGATTCAACCCGATATTCAAGTGGGTGATGTATTAGTCACCACCGGGGCGGTCCGACTTGACGGCGCAAGCCGCCATTTTGCCCCAATAGAGTTCCCGGCGGTGGCCGACTTTAGCTGTACCACCGCTTTAGTCGACGCGGCGAAAGCCTTAGGGGCCTCGACCCATATTGGTATTACGGCCTCTTCCGATACCTTCTACTCAGGCCAAGAGCGCTACGATACCTATTCCGGCCGAGTGGTCAGTGCTTTTCAAGGGAGCCTACAAGAATGGCAACTGATGGGGGTACTTAACTACGAAATGGAATCCGCGACGCTATTCACTCAGTGTGCAAGCCAAGGCCTACGGGCAGGGATGATCGCAGGTGTAATTGTAAACCGGACACAGCAAGAGATCCCTGACGAAAGCACGATGCAGAATACGGAAAGTATGGCCGTACGTATTGTCGTCGAGGCGGCGCGTCGCTTGCTATAAACCGCTCTCGCTTTATTAGGTAGAAAACGTATAGTGTTGCTATTAGCTCAATTAACGCATGAGGTGGATTGTAATGATAGCGACACTGTTAACGTTTAGCCTTGCAGCAATACTGCTAACCTTGACCCCTGGACTCGACACCGCCCTTATACTCAGAACCTCTATCGCCGAAGGTCGCAAAAACGGCTTTAAAGCGGCATTAGGGATTAATGCGGGATGCTATATCTGGGGGACAATTGTGGCGCTAGGGCTGGGGGCGCTGCTTGCTGCCTCGCAAGTTGCCTACGACTGTTTAAAATGGATCGGCGCCGCTTACCTACTCTGGTTAGCGATACAGCTTATTCTTGCCCGCCCCCAACCCTTAACGATCGCCTCGGCAAGCCAGCAACCTAAAACGACGAATTGGTTTTTGCGTGGCTGTTTAGGGAATGTATTAAACCCCAAAATTGGTATTTTTTACGTCAGTTTCCTGCCGCAATTTATCCCGGCAGGGCAATCACCGGTGATATGGACCTTTTTATTGGTCTCTATTCATGTCGCGATCGGGACCTTATGGTCAACGGTACTGATCAATATCGCCGCCAAAGCGTCAGGGTATTTACAGCAGCCGAAAATCATTCAGTGGATGAACCGTGTTACGGCAGGCGTATTTGTATTGTTTGCAGCAAAACTCGCGTTCAGTTCGCGCTAATACATTAAAATATTAAGAGGGTGACCTTGGATTTTCAGAGCGTAATCTATGCGGCGTTGGTATTGTGCGGCATTGTTGTGGGGTGGCTAATTGCTATCTTACGCACAGGGCGGAGTACGGCGGTACGGGAGGCAGAATTCGGCCACCTTTCACAAAACTTACAGCTTAGCGAGCAGCGTGAACAAGCGCTGCAACAGCAGCTAGAGGTATTACAGCAACGGCAAAGTGAGTGGCATGCAAAAGCCGCCGCCGCACAGGAAAAGCTTCAACAACTGGACTACTGGCAGCAACAGACTGAGCAGCTTAATCAGGAATTACGTCACCAATTTGACCTTAATCGTGCGCAAGAGGCAGAGCTAAGAGAAGTCACTACGCGTTGGCAAGAGTCGCAACGTGCGATGGAAGAGAAGCATCAGCTATTAACCGACAGTGAAAAGCGTCTTACCACGCAGTTCGAAAACCTTGCCAGCCGAATTTTCGAACAGAGCCATCGCCGGGTCGACGAACAGAATCGTCAAAGTCTCACTGGATTACTATCCCCTCTTCGCGAACAACTGGATGGGTTTCGTCGCCACGTGAGTGAGAGCTTTAGTCAAGAGGCTCGCGAAAGACATACGCTTACGCATGAAATAAAACAGTTACAACAACTCAATAGCCAAATGGCACAAGAAGCGCTTAACCTGACAAATGCCCTGAAGGGAGATAACAAAATTCAGGGGAACTGGGGAGAAGTTGTCTTAGCACGCGTATTAGAAGCTTCCGGGTTACGTGAGGGCTACGAATACCAGACCCAAGTCAGTATCCAGAGTGAACAAAAGCGCTATCAACCCGATATCATCGTGCGATTACCTCAAGAGAAAGATGTGGTTATCGATGCTAAAATGACTTTGGTTGCTTATGAACGCTACTTTAATGCCACGGATGATGTGGCTCGCCAGCAAGCCGCTCAAGAACATATTTTGGCAGTACGACAGCATATCCGTGGGTTGGGTCGTAAAGATTATCAAGGCTTACCGGGATTGCGCAGTCTTGATTACGTTTTAATGTTTATCCCCGTAGAACCGGCTTTTCTGTTGGCCTTGGACCGGGAACCCGAACTGATCAATGAAGCGCTATCCCATAATATTATGTTGGTCAGTCCCACCACGCTGTTGGTGGCGTTACGCACGATTAATAACCTCTGGCGCTACGAGCATCAAAGTCAGAACGCACAAAAAATCGCTGAACGTGCGGCAAAACTCTACGACAAAATGCGCCTCTTTATAGAGGATATGACGATGTTGGGAGGGACCTTGGATAAGGCACAATCCAGTTATCATCAAGCGATGAAAAAGCTCACCCATGGACGTGGTAATATGCTGGCACAAACCGAAGCCTTCCGACAGTTAGGGGTTGAGGTAAAACGTCCTATAGACAAGCAATTAACCGAACAAGCCATGTCAGATGAGCCGGACTCTGATACACTTGATACAGACGCATTGACTAAGCAGGTAAATACAGATGGCAGATAATTCCAAGGACACCACCCACTTTGGCTTTCAAACCGTAGCTAAAGATGAAAAGGCCGGCAAAGTAGCCGATGTATTCCATTCCGTCGCAGCAAAATACGACCTGATGAATGATCTCATGTCGATGGGCATTCACCGAGTGTGGAAACGCTTCACCATAGATTGCAGTGGTGTGCGTCGTGGTCAACGCGTTCTCGACCTTGCGGGTGGGACCGGCGATTTAACGGCAAAATTTTCTCGTTTAGTGGGCGAGACCGGTGAAGTCGTCCTAGCGGATATCAATAGCTCAATGCTAAAAATGGGACGCGAAAAACTGCGCAACCTCGGCATTGCAGGGAATGTGAGTTACGTACAAGCGAATGCTGAAGCGCTCCCTTTTCCGGATAATTATTTTGACTGTATTACTATCTCTTTTGGCCTGCGTAACGTTACCGATAAAGATAAAGCGTTAGCCTCGATGTTTCGTGTCTTGAAGCCGGGCGGTCGCCTATTAGTTCTAGAGTTCTCGAAACCGCTGCTAGAGCCACTTAGCAAAGTCTACGATGCTTACTCTTTCCATATTCTTCCCCGCATTGGGCAGCTGGTGGCGAACGACGCTGAAAGCTATCGCTATCTGGCGGAATCTATTCGTATGCATCCGGATCAAGAGACCTTAAAACAGATGATGGAAGACGTTGGGTTTGAAAATAGCACCTATTACAACCTCACCGGTGGGATCGTTGCGCTGCATCGCGGGTATAAATTTTAATGCCAACCATGCCAATGATCACGGCGCTTCTTGAGCAAGGGCTTAACCGAACGCTCTGGCAGGATCGCGGGGCGAAAAGTACTCGGCAGCGTCTAAAAGGGAAAATTCTTACCCTTAATATTCGTGAGCTGGGACAGCCGCTGGTACTGTACTTTAGCGATCAGCAGATCGACGTGTTGAATACGGCAACGCCAGACAGTGATTGTACTGTAACGCTCAGTATAACGGTTTTACCTCAGCTTCAGGATCGTAAAAACCTGACATCGTTGATCAAGTCGAGCCAAGTTGACGTTGAGGGTGATCTTCAAGTTATCCAACTCTTTTCAACCTTGATCGATTTAGCCGAGTTCGATCCTGCCGAGTATCTTGCGCCTTGGGTCGGCGACTTAGTCGCCCAATCGGTGAGCCAGACGGGGAAAAATATTGCCCACTTCGTCCAGCGAACCTTGCTTAGACGGCAATCTCAAGTCGGTGATACGCTGATCGAAGAGTGGCGCGTAGTTCCCGGTGCTTTAGAACAAGCGTGGTTTTGTGAAGAAGCACAAGCGGTCGCACGGCAGTGTGATGCGTTAGAAGATCGTTTATCGAAATTGGAGACTCTATGACGTTTGGTGAATTGCGTCGGCTCTATTTTATTATTCGTATATTTTTAACTTACGGATTAGATGAGTTAATTCCTCGAACGCGTTTAGCCTTACCGCTTAGGCTTTGGCGTAAGGGTGTGTTTTGGATACCGAATAAGCACCAAGATAAGGCGATAGGTTTACGTCTGCGTCTTGCCCTTGAGCAGTTAGGTCCGGTCTGGATTAAGCTGGGGCAAATGTTGTCGACGCGACGCGACCTTTTCCCTCCTGAAATTGCCGATCAGTTAGCATCGCTGCAAGACCGTGTTCCACCTTTTGACGGCGTCCGTGCGAAAGCTCAGATTGAAAAATCGTTAGGGGGGCCAGTTGAAACCTATTTTGATGATTTTGATATCAACCCATTAGCTTCGGCATCGATTGCACAGGTCCACACGGCTATTCTCAAAGAGAATCAGAAGCATGTCGTGATTAAGGTGATTCGTCCGGATATTCTGCCTGTTATCAAAGCCGATATGCGACTGATTTATCGGTTAGCAAGCTGGTTACCGCGGATCTTACCGGATGGTCGTCGTCTTCGCCCGATTGAAGTTGTTAAAGATTACGAAAAAACGTTAATTGATGAGCTAAACCTTCTACGTGAAGGGGCCAACGCTATTCAGTTACGTCGCAATTTTGAAGGCAATAACCTGCTGTATGTCCCGGAGGTTTACTCCGATTATGGCAGTGAAACAATGTTAGTGATGGAACGTATCTACGGTATTCCGATCTCTGACACGCAGACACTGGTAGAGCGGGGCATTAATATGCAACTCCTCGCCGAGCGTGGCGTGCAGGTCTTCTTTACCCAAGTATTTCGTGACAGCTTCTTCCATGCGGATATGCACCCAGGGAATATTTTTGTGAGTCATGACCATCCTGATGACCCGCAATATATCGCTATCGACTGCGGAATTGTTGGCTCGTTAAATAAAAACGACAAGCGCTATCTCGCAGAAAACTTCATCGCCTTTTTCAATCGTGATTATCGGCGAGTCGCTGAGCTCCACGTCGATTCTGGATGGGTACCACCTGACACCAATGTCGAGGATTTTGAGTTTTCAATCAGAACGGTATGTGAACCGATTTTTGAAAAGCCTTTGGCTGAAATCTCCTTTGGTCATGTGTTACTGAATCTTTTTAACACCGCGCGTCGCTTCAACATGGAAGTTCAGCCGCAATTGGTGTTATTACAGAAAACCTTGCTTTATATTGAAGGAATTGGTCGCCAACTTTATCCGCAACTGGACTTATGGAAAACGGCGAAGCCGTTCCTTGAGGACTGGATTAAGGATCAAGTGGGGCTGCCTGCGCTGTGGCGTACGGTGAAAACCAAAGCCCCGATGTGGGCAGAGCGTCTGCCTGAGCTACCGGAACTGGTTTTTGATACCCTCCATCATCATAAATTGTTAAAGCACAGCGTCGATAAACTCGCGGATCAGCTTAACCAACAGCATAACCGTCATACTCAAGTGCGATATTTGTGGGGAATGGGAGCAATTTGCTTGCTCAGCAGCACGGCCGTAATGCTCGTTCACCCGGAATTGAAATGGATGTCGGGAGGATTACTGGCAGGAGCCTTAATTAGCTGGATAGTGGGCTGGCGAAAAACTACGTAAAGAGTCATGGCAGAGCACAGCATTGCTGTGGAACATCTGGTATGATTAATTTTAATTAACAAGCTATTATCATTTTGAGGTCATCATGGCTGGGATCAGTATTACCAAACTCCTCATCATTGCCGTTATTGTTATCCTATTCTTCGGAACGAAAAAGCTACGTAATTTAGGCTCCGATTTAGGCTCATCGATCAAAGGTTTCAAAAAAGCAATGAGCGACGACGAAACGAAGAAAGATCAGGATGCCGATTTCTCAACAAAATCCCTTTCTGATTCTGAAAACGCTTCGCAATCTGAAGTTAAGCACAAAGACAAAGATCAGGTATAACTCGTGTTCGATATTGGATTTAGCGAATTACTGTTGGTTTTCGTGATAGGGCTTGTGGTACTCGGCCCAGAGCGACTGCCTGTCGCGGTAAAAACGGTCGTCGGTTGGATCCGTGCTATCCGTTCTTTGGCTGCGAATGTGCAGCATGAACTGGCGCAAGAATTAAAGCTACAAGAACTGCAGGATAGCGTTAAAAAGGTGGAAGAAGCCGGTAAGGGCATGCTCTCTCCTGAGCTAAAAGAGTCGATCGAAGAGTTACGTAAAACCGCTGATTCTGTAAAGCAAACCTACCATGAATCGATTGAAACTGAGCGGGATGAGGATTTAGCCTCTCATACTGATTCAGTCGAAAAGGCGAAAGCCTCGACGTCGAGTCAGGCAGCCAGCGAAGCGCCTAAGCCGACAGCAACTTCCTCGCGTTTAGTGACCCCAGAAGACGAAAAGGCGGCGACTACCGCCAAGCCAACCCCAGCGGTTGAGCCGGCTCAGGGTGTCGTCAAAGAAGCCACCTCTACTCCTAGCGAAGATAAAAGTTAATGGAAGTCGAAGATACTCAACCGCTTATCAGCCACTTAATTGAGCTACGTAAGCGGCTGCTTAACTGCATTATTGCTGTGTTTATTATTTTCCTCGCGTTAATCTATTTCGCGAATGATATTTATCAACTGATTGCTGCACCGCTGATCCGGCAAATGCCTGTTGGGGCCAGTATGATTGCGACAGATGTCGCATCACCTTTTTTTACCCCTATCAAACTCACCATCATCGTTTCAGTGTTTTTGGCGGTTCCAGTCATTCTTTATCAAGTCTGGGCATTTATCGCGCCAGCACTCTATCGCCATGAACGTAAACTGGTAATGCCATTACTTTTCTCAAGTACCCTGCTGTTCTATGTCGGGGTGGCGTTTGCTTATTTTATTGTTTTCCCGCTGGCGTTCGGTTTCTTCGCCAAGACGGCTCCGCAAGGCGTACAGATTGCTACGGATATTAGTAACTATCTCGATTTCGTTATGGCTATTTTCCTCGCCTTTGGTGTGGCATTTGAGGTACCTATAGCAATCGTCCTGTTGTGCTGGACCGGTTTAACTACGCCGGACGATCTGCGTAAAAAACGGCCTTATATCTTGGTCGGTGCGTTTGTGGTGGGAATGCTGTTAACACCTCCTGACGTTTTTTCTCAAACTTTACTCGCTATTCCGATGTACTGCCTATTCGAAGTCGGCGTATTCTTCTCCCGTTATTATGTAGGAAAAGGACGTTGGGATAAGGAACAGGATAGCGAATCCTGAGGTCCCACTCTCAGGTTCTGCGGAATACGCTGCGGAACAACGTTGAACCAGGCCACCTTAGGGTGGCCTCGCGTTGGAAAATAAGATGTTTGATATTGGTGTTAACCTAACAAGTACGCAGTTTGCCAAAGATAGAAAACAGATCGTCACGCGTGCCCAGCAAGCAGGCATTACTGGCATTCTCATTACTGGCACGAATGCACTCGAAAGTCAGCAAGCACAATTTCTCGCTACTCAGCACCCGGGCTATTGTTGGTCTACTGCCGGCGTGCACCCACATCACGCGAGTGAATGGTCACAAGAAACCGCTGGCACGCTTCGCCGGTTAGCGAGTCAACCCCAGGTGGTCGCGATTGGTGAGTGTGGTCTGGACTACAATCGCAATATCTCAATGCCCGAGCAACAAGAGTACGCGTTCAACGCGCAGCTTGAATTAGCGGCCGAATTATCCATGCCAGTCTTTCTTCATTGTCGTGAAGCACACGATCGTTTTATGGCGATTCTCACGCCATGGTTAGATAAGCTTCCCGCGGTGGTCGTGCACTGTTTTACCGGCACGCGTAAGGAGCTTGAGGACTATCTTGCACAAGGCATGATGATGGGTATTACCGGATGGGTGTGTGATGAACGACGTGGGATTGAAGTACGAGAGCTTTTACCTCTAATCCCCGCTGACCGTCTATTACTCGAAACCGATGCGCCTTATCTGCTTCCGAGAGATATGCGACCTCGACCCCCTTCAAGGCGTAATGAACCTTGTTATCTTCCGCATATTGTCCATCAGGTCGCGGCGTGGCGTGGCGAAGATCCGCAAACTCTAGCAGTACAAACTGACAGTAATGCCCGCCGGTTATTCGGCCTTAGCGGTTTATAGTGAGTGTTTGGTAAACGCATCGTTCTCTACGCTGCGTGCCACTGTCTTGTTTAACAGATTGAGTAATAAGATTGAGCGTGTTTCGCCGTCGGTTTCTTGGTAAATAGCGCTCATCCCTTCAAAAATCCCCCCAGTGATCATGACACTCTCACCGGCTTGCGGTAAGGCGGGGCAGAAAGCACTGTCTGAAGGGCTGGTTTGTAACCCGGCGATGACCTGTTCTGGGACTAAGGCAGGTGTTGAGCCAAAACGAACGAAGTGGCTGACACCACGTGTGGCGCTGATGGTAGTGGTGTGAATCACCTCAGGGTCGAACTGCAAAAAGAGATAGTTTGGGAAGAGTGGCTCACAGACTTTTTTCACCTTTGCCCGCACCAACTTTTCCGTCTCAATCATCGGGACAAAACAGGTGACTTGCTGTCTCTCTAAATGTTCTTGTGCGCGGGCCATCTGACCACGCTTGCAATACAGTAAATACCAACCGGCCATAATCTCTCCAAAGATAACGGTAAATAATAACAAAGAGATATTTATTGGTATAGTTTACTTGTGGGTTAAGCCTAAGCGATCTCAGTAAATTCTGGAATTTACCCAAATAAATCGCAGCGCCCGACGCTATTCATACATATAATGGCATTATTGCTCATCATAATCGTAGATATCACCCGTTATGAAATATCAGGACTTAAGAGACTTTATCCAGCAGTTGGAAGCCATCGGTGAGTTAAAACGTATCACACTCCCGATCGATCCGAATCTTGAAATGACTGAAATTGCTGACCGGACCTTGAGGGCAGGGGGCCCGGCGTTACTCTTCGAAAACCCCAAAGGTTACGATATGCCGGTATTGTGTAACCTGTTCGGTACACCGCGTCGTGTCGCCCTTGGTATGGGGCGGGAAGAGGTGAGCGCGCTACGTGAAGTAGGCGAACTCCTGGCATTCCTGAAAGAGCCTGAGCCTCCTCGTGGCTTTCGTGATCTCTTTGATAAACTCCCGCGTTTCAAAAATGTCTTAAATATGCCAACGAAAAGGCTGCGTTCAGCGCCTTGTCAACAACACGTCGCACAAGGTGACGACGTCGACTTGCATAAAATCCCTGTTATGCGCTGCTGGCCAGAAGATGCCGCCCCCCTGATTACCTGGGGATTAGTGGTGACGCGTGGACCGCATAAAGAGCGACAAAATCTGGGTATCTATCGCTTACAAGTCATCGGTAAAAATAGGCTGATTATGCGCTGGTTGTCTCATCGCGGCGGCGCACTCGATTTCCAGGAGTGGTGTAAAGCTCATCCGGGAGAACGTTTCCCTGTCAGTGTTGCCTTGGGGGCGGACCCTGCCACAATTTTAGGCGCGGTTACGCCGGTACCCGATGGCCTGTCAGAGTATGCCTTTGCGGGGTTATTAAGAGGGACCAAAACTGAAGTCGTAAAATGCCTCTCTTCTGAACTCGAAGTACCAGCCAGCGCGGAAATTGTGTTGGAAGGTTATATCGAACCCGGGGATTTAGCGCCCGAAGGCCCTTATGGTGACCATACTGGCTACTATAATGAAGTGGATGATTTTCCCGTCTTCACCGTGACGCATGTTACCCATCGTGATAAGCCTATCTATCATTCGACTTATACTGGCCGCCCGCCAGATGAGCCTGCTGTACTCGGTGTCGCCTTGAATGAAGTATTGGTTCCTATTCTGATCAAACAGTTTCCGGAAATTGTCGATTTCTATTTACCGCCGGAAGGCTGTTCCTATCGCTTAGCCGTGGTGACCATCAAGAAACAGTATGCAGGGCATGCAAAGCGCGTTATGTTTGGCGTGTGGTCTTTCTTACGCCAGTTTATGTATACCAAATTCGTGATAGTGTGTGACGATGACGTCAATGCTCGCGATTGGAACGACGTTATTTGGGCTATCACCACACGAATGGATCCCGCACGTGATACGGTTCTGGTCGAGAATACGCCCATAGACTATCTGGATTTTGCCTCGCCAGTTTCAGGATTAGGTTCCAAAATGGGCATGGATGCAACCAATAAATGGCCGGGTGAGACAGACCGTGAGTGGGGACGCCCCATCGTCAAAGACCCCGATGTCACCGCTCGAGTGGACGCTTTGTGGGATGACTTAGCGATTTTTCCGAAGCAATAAAGGCCAACATTACAATAAACTTGTCAATGCCTGACAGAGGTAACGAATGACTATTTTAAGCTGTAACGTAATTTCTGTAGAAACCATTACTGAGACCGTTTATCGGGTGAGGATTGTTCCTGAAACCGAATTTACTTTTCGCGCGGGCCAATACTTAATGGTGGTAATGGATGAGCAAGACAAACGTCCATTCTCTGTGGCCTCAACGCCAATGGAAAAAGATATTATTGAATTACATATTGGCGCTTCGGATATGAACCTTTATGCCATGGCAGTTATGGATAAAATCCGTGAGCAGAAAACTATTCAAGTCGATATGCCTCATGGTGATGCGTGGTTACGTGAAGGTGGTCAACGACCGATGATTCTCATTGCTGGGGGCACCGGGTTCTCTTATGCCCGTTCAATCCTGCTCACCGCCTTAGCCGAAAACCCAGACCGTGAGATTGAGCTCTATTGGGGCGGGCGTGAGCCTCAACACCTTTATGATTTAACTGAGCTGGAGGCCTTGGCTGTACGTCACCCTTCGCTCAAAATTATTCCTGTAGTCGAGCAACCCGATACGCAATGGCAAGGGCGTACGGGAACGGTTCTTCCTGCGGTGCTTAACGATCACGTCTCGCTGGCAGAGCACGATATTTATATTGCCGGCCGCTTCGAAATGGCCAAAATTGCTCGCGAGCGTTTCTGTGCCGAAGCCGGTGCGCAAGCTGAAAATATCTACGGGGATGCGTTCGCTTTCTTATAAGCCGCGGACTCTGTATTCAAAGGCCGATTAACTCACCGTTATCGGCCTTTTTATTTAACAGGTATTCTTTCTAGTATTCGATGCTTTTTACCCTACGCCATTTTGCCCCGTACCGCTGAGCAGCCATTGCGCACTCCAGTAAAAAGCTGTGCTACCATATGCGCTGATTTTGAACCGTTTGGAGAAGGCAGAATGAATTCGTTACCCGCACTCTATCGTGCTCATATTGAAAGTTTGATCGCTCATGCACGCATTATTCTGGCGCGATCACAGCGCGATGCACTATTGATTCATTCTGGAGAGCTCATCACGGCGTTCCAAGATGACCATGCGTATCCATTTAAAGTTAACCCCTTATTCAAAGCCTGGCTGCCCATTATTGAAACCGCAAATTGTTGGTTATGGATTGATGGTCAGGCACGCCCGACACTCTATTTCTATTCACCTACCGACTATTGGCACAAAGTCGATCCGCTGCCTGACACATACTGGAGCCAAGAATTTACCATTGTGGCATTAAAACAGGCCAACGATATCGCAACCTTACTGCCGACCGATCGCAGCAATGTTGCTTACCTTGGATCGGCGACGCATCGCGCAACAGAGCTTGGGATCCCTGTCTCGCAGCATAACCCGCAACAGATTATCGACTATCTTCACTATAACCGTAGTTTTAAAACGGATTATGAGCTGTATTGCATGCGTGAAGCGCAGAAGAGTGCGGTGAAAGGGCATCTGGCCGCACGCGAGAGTTTTTTTGCGGGAGAAAGTGAATTTCAAATCAATAATGATTATCTCGCGGCGACAGGACAACGTGATACCAATGTGCCTTATGGGAATATTGTGGCAATCAATGAACATGCCTCTGTCTTACACTATACGCATCTCGATCACCACCGGCCGAAAACTCCTCGGAGTTTCTTGTTAGATGCGGGCAGCGAGTTTAACGGTTATGCCGCTGATTTAACACGTTCTTATGCAGCATCACCGAACACGTTATATGCCGAACTGGTGGCGGCGGTGAATCAACATGAACTGGCGTTAATTGATACGCTAACAGTGGGACAGCGTTACAGCGATTATCATCTGCAAATGAATCAGCGTATTGCCTCTATTCTCTGCGAAACCGGTATTATGAAAGGTATTAGCGAAGAGGCTCTGGTCAGTGAAAATATCACTTCGACCTTTATGCCACACGGGGTAGGGCATTCACTCGGCTTGCAAGTTCATGATGTTGCGGGTTTTATGCAAGATGACCAAGGAACACACCTTGCTGCCCCGGCTGAATACCCATGGCTACGTTGTACGCGGATGATTGAACCTCGTATGGTGCTAACAATCGAACCGGGTTTGTACTTTATTGATTCTCTCCTCGCACCATGGCGCAATAGTTCGTACAGCCAACACTTTAATTGGAATGTAATAGACGATTTAAAAGCTTATGGTGGGATTCGTATCGAAGATAATGTCATTATGTGGCCAGACCGAGTCGAGAACATGACGCGTGATTTACAGCTACCCTAATGCATAGCTATCCAATCCCTGTTCAAGCAGAAACAATGGTTGAAGAGACGATAAAGAAGAGTCGTTTCATTACCTACATTGTGCATACCGTTGGCGTTGACGCCGCGAAAAATGTTGTTCAAGTTATTCGAGAACAACATCCTACAGCTCGCCACCATTGCTGGGCTTTTGTTGCGGGAGCGCCTAATGACTCGCAACAACTGGGCTTCTCGGATGATGGTGAACCTTCGGGCACGGCAGGTAAGCCTATGTTAGCGCAGTTGATGGGAAGTGGGTTGGGCGAAGTCACCGCTGTCGTGGTGCGTTACTATGGTGGCGTCATGCTCGGAACCGGGGGATTAGTGAAAGCCTACGGTGGTGGGGTGCAGCTAGCCCTTAAGCACGTCGAGCGTCAGGTTAAAATTCCCAAACAGGCCTACTGGCTCCAATGTCAGTATGGCCAGTTAGCAGAAATCGAACGTATCGTGCAGCGTCACCAAGGTGAACTTCTCGATACGCGTTTCACCGAACACGTTACGGTTAACATTGCCTTACCTGAAGCATTTTTAGCAGAGTGCAATGAGGCATTGAGTCAATTTAGCCGTGGTGAACTCCATTTACAGCAGCAATAAATAATCCTGAATCAGGTCGAATAGGACAGGCAGCATGCAATTCCGAGCCCTTACCCGTATTGTAGGTCTTTTAATTATTATCTTCTCAGGCACCATGATGTTGCCGGGGCTTGTAGCACTGATCTACCGAGATGGGGCAGGAAGAGCGTTTAGCCAAACCTTTCTCACTGCATTAGTGATTGGATCGCTACTCTGGTGGCCTAACCGTAAGCATCGACGAGAGCTGAAACCTCGCGAAGGTTTTTTTATCGTAGTCCTATTTTGGATAGTGCTAGGTAGCGTCGGAGCATTGCCTTTTATGTTTGCCGAGCGCCCACATCTTTCTGTTACGGACGCTTTTTTCGAGTCATTCTCTGGTCTCACCACTACCGGTGCGACAACGCTAATCGGTCTTGATACCTTACCTAAGGCAATCCTATTTTATCGGCAAATGTTGCAGTGGTTAGGGGGGATGGGAATTATCGTCTTAGCCGTAGCCATCCTACCAATATTAGGGGTAGGGGGGATGCAGCTTTACCGCGCAGAAATGCCGGGCCCCTTAAAAGATAATAAAATGCGCCCAAGGATTGCTGAAACGGCTAAAACCTTATGGTTAATTTATGTATTGCTGACGATAGCGTGCGCATTAGCACTCTGGTTTGCCGGTATGCCGTTATTTGACGCGATTGGTCATAGCTTCTCAACCATATCGATCGGTGGCTTTTCTACCCATGACTCGAGTGTCGGTTATTTCAACAGCCCACTGATCAACAGTATTATTGCAATCTTCCTTCTCATTTCTGGCTGTAACTATGGTCTCCACTTCTCGCTGCTTTCGGGCAGAAGCCTTAAAGTGTATTGGCGTGATCCAGAGTTCCGCGTCTTTATTGGTGTGCAGTTAAGTTTAGTGGTCATCGCCACGCTGATCCTTATGACGCACCACGTCTATCACGGCTTTTGGGCGACATTAGATCAAGCCTTTTTCCAAGTTGTTTCGATGGCAACGACGGCTGGATTCACTACAGACAGTATTGCTCATTGGCCATTATTCTTGCCTGTCCTTCTATTATGTACCGCGTTTATTGGTGGGTGTGCAGGTTCGACAGGTGGCGGGCTTAAAGTTATCCGTATCCTTTTACTCTTTAAGCAAGGTAACCGTGAGCTAAAACGCTTAGTACACCCTAACGCAGTCTATACCATTAAATTGGGGGATCGTCCTCTACCTGAGCGAATCATTGAAGCGGTATGGGGATTCTTCTCAGCTTATGCTTTGGTCTTTTTAGTCAGCATGATGGCAATCATTGCAACGGGTGTAGATAACTTTTCTGCATTTGCCGCGGTGGCTGCAACCCTTAACAACTTGGGCCCTGGACTTGGCGTAGTAGCAGATAACTTTGCGTCGATGAATGACACCGCGAAATGGATACTGATTTCGACTATGCTGTTTGGGCGTTTAGAAGTTTTTACGCTACTCGTTCTTTTCACGCCAACCTTCTGGCGTCAATAAGGTATATGAATGAAAACTCTTCTTCTTTATTCCACGCGTGATGGCCAGACTCATAAGATTGCGCAAGCTATCCAGCTGGATATGGTTCCGCAACAGGTCGACCTTTATGATTTAACGGCGTTACCTCCTATCGATTGGTCGCTATACGATAAAGTGATTATCGGTGCGTCGATTCGCTACGGGCGCTTTGCCCCACAGTTGGCAGAGTTTGTCGATGCACATCTCGACGAGTTAGCTCAGCGCTACAGTGCATTCTATTCGGTAAACCTTACGGCACGGAAACCTGACAAAGCCTCGCCCGATACCAATGTCTATACGCATAAGTTTTTAAGCGCTTCTTCCTGGGTACCGGATGAGGTCGCCGTTTTCGCTGGCGCGTTGCGCTATCCCCGTTATCGTTGGTTTGATCGCTTTATGATCGGGTTAATTATGAAGATGACCGGGGGAGAAACGGATAAGACTAAAGAGGTTGAATACACGCAATGGGAAAAGGTTCGAGAATTTGCCCTGAAAATCGCTGAGAAAAAGAGCAAATTGCTGGCAAATTGAGTGGTTCGGTTAGAAAAGAAACGAACGAGAAATTTTTTTAAATAATCCCTTGCGCTCTGAGCGGAACTCCCTATAATGCGCATCCACTGACACGGCAAAGCACGATACG
>NZ_JABBFQ010000006.1 GCF_018494055.1 Rosenbergiella epipactidis | reverse complement strand
GCGGGACTTGAACCCGCACAGCCTTACAGCCGAGGGATTTTAAATCCCTTGTGTCTACCGATTTCACCACCTGGGCAGAATTTGGAGGCGCGTCCCGGAGTCGAACCGAGGTACACGGATTTGCAATCCGCTGCATAGCCACTCTGCCAACGCGCCTTAATTCTGATACTTGCTTTTGCAAGTAAACTGCTTTAACTCGAATTAACTTCTTGTTTTTCAAAGCGTTAATTCATATCCCTGTTCGGAATGGTGGCTATTATGGACTGTCTTCTTGGGGTTGGCAATAGCCATAGCCACTTTTTTTGGTATTTCAGTCGCGACCGACTGAAAAAACATCATAATGACGTATTGATAAACAAAAACTGCTTAAGAATTCATTAGATCGTTGCTGGAAGCTTTTAAATACTGAAACATCGACCAGAACGTAAGGATGGCTGCAACGTATAATGCAATGATCCCGACGATAGTGAAGGCCTCGCTTGGCCGCCAGAGCAGTGCAAGCAATGCAAACATCTGTGCGCTGGTTTTAAATTTGCCAATCCACGACACCGCTACACTACTGCGTTTACCAATTTCTGCCATCCATTCGCGTAATGCTGAGATGATAATCTCGCGGGCAATCATGGTTGCTGCGGGTAAGGTAATCCACCAACTATGAAAATGCTCTGTCACGAGAACAAGGGCTATAGCCACCAATACCTTATCGGCAACCGGATCCAGGAAGGCACCGAAGGCAGTTGTTTGTTTTAAGCGGCGAGCAAGAAAACCGTCGAACCAATCTGTTACCGCAGCAATAACAAAAAGAAGCGCCGTCGCTGTTGGCCCCCAACTAAAAGGAAGATAAAACGCAAGCACGAAGAATGGGATCAAGATTACGCGAAAAAACGTGAGATACGTCGGTATTGTAAATTGCATATGCAACAAAGGCCTAGCAGTGAGAGCGAAGCCTTATGTTCCTACATTGTGCACCCTGTTTCAATGCTAGTGTTTGAGTGAATAGAATATTTTTTCAGCCAGACTCGGAGAAATACCTGGAACGCTGGCTATTTCTTCAATTGAGGCGTTTTTCAGCGGCTGTAACCCGCCCATATATTTCAACAGCTGCTGGCGACGTTTTGGCCCGATACCCTCTATATCTTCCAACGAACTGGTCGATTTAACCTTAGCGCGTTTTTTGCGGTGTCCGGCAATCGCATGATTGTGTGACTCATCGCGTATATGTTGGATAAGGTGTAGCGCTGGATCATCCGCAGGTAAGGACATCCCCTCGCCGACCGGTAATTTAAATAAGGTTTCAAGACCTGCTTTACGGTCGCTACCTTTTGCTACCCCGAGTAGTAACGGTTTGGTCTTATCCCACGGGACATCGAGTTCAGCAAATACCTCAATCGCTTGGGCTAGCTGTCCTTTTCCGCCGTCAATAATAATCAGGTCAGGAATTTTCTCGGGTTCTAAAGGCTTGCCATAACGGCGGCGTAAGACTTGGCGCATAGCGGCGTAGTCATCGCCCGGTGTAATGCCTTCAATATTGAACCGTCTATACTCAGCACGTACCGGCCCTTGTGGATCGAAGACCACACAGGAAGCGATAGTTTGTTCGCCCATCGTGTGGCTAATATCGAAACACTCCATACGTTGCAGTGTCGGCAACTGAAGGTACTCTGTCAGTGCCTTAAAACGTTGGGAGAGGGTTGAGTATTGCGACCGTTTTGCCACCAATGCCGATGTGGCATTGGTCCGCGCTAGTTTCAGGTAGCGAGCCCGATCGCCACGGGGTTGAGTCTGCAGTTGGATCTTCCGGCCCGCTAATTCAGTCAACGATTCACTAAGTACCTCTTTTTCCGGTAACGGAAAATCGACAAGAATTTGCGTCGGTAACGACCGAGACTCACTGCCCTGAAGATAAAATTGGCCGACGAAGGTTTGGACAACTTCGGTAAGCTCGGTATCGGCAGGCACCTTAGGGAAATAGCTGCGGCTACCTAAGACTTTGCCTTGACGGATAAAAAGCACATGCACGCAGGCTAATCCCGCATCGTAGGCCACGCTGATAGCATCCAGATCGTCCCCTTGATTGGAGACAAACTGTTTCTCGGTAACGCGGCGCACCGCTTGAATTTGATCTCGTAGTCTTCCCGCTTCTTCGAATTTTAAGTCGTGGCTCGCTTGCTCCATTCTTGAGACTAACTGACGTAGGACCTGATCATCTTTCCCAGAGAGGAACAGACGCACATAGTCTGTCTGCAGCGCATATTCTTCCTCGCTGACCAAGCCCTCTACGCAGGGGCCTAGGCAACGCCCTATCTGATACTGTAAACAAGGGCGTGTACGGTTACGGTACACACTGTTTTCACATTGACGTATAGGAAATATTTTCTGTAATAAAATTAACGTTTCTTTAACGGCATAACCATTAGGAAAAGGGCCGTAATAATCGCCCTTCGCCTGTTTTGCGCCACGGTGCATCGCCAAACGAGGATGTTTGTCCCCACTTAGGAAGATAAAGGGATAGGATTTATCATCCCGTAGTAATACGTTATAGCGAGGTTGATAAAGCTTGATATAGTTATGCTCAAGCAATAAGGCTTCGGTTTCGGTATGGGTTACGGTGACATCAATCTGGGCGATATTCGCCACTAAAGCTTCTGTTTTACGACTGCCAACATTTTGACGAAAGTAGCTGCTCAGTCGTTTTCTGAGGTCTTTCGCTTTACCAACGTAAATCACCTGTTCTTTGGCATCGTACATTCGGTATACGCCAGGTTGGTGCGTTACATGTTTTAAAAATTCTTTTGCATCAAATCGTTCAGTCACGCCGCCGTCCTAAGTCTACTATTTATCTATTATGGCTGGATGTTGCCTCTACCTTGCCGCACTGTTCCTTATTATGGCGCAGATAACCACTATCAGCTAGGTACGCTGCTATATAGAAATAAAGTTATTGTGGTACACTCAGCCCAATTTATTTCATCTATTGGAGAAAACATAATGAGCCAAGCAATCACAACTGCTCAAGATGTTGAAAATTTGTCGAAAGAAGTCACCTGTATGAAAATGTTATTGGCTTGTATGCTCAAGTCCATGGGGCAGGTTGATGCAGGTAAAGCAATTCTTCGTATGGAACGCCAACTTGCGACCTTAGAAGACGGCGAAGATAAAGCTCAGTTCTCTGCAACCCTGCAACAAATCAAAACGGCTTACCTTGCCTAATCGACGATGACCTCCTGTTTCAGGAGGTATTTTCACCGCTGTTCATTTATTTAGCTTGATATGAACCAAATCCCCCACCCCCCTATTCTCAAAACGAAGTAGAGTATGTTACAAACCCTTAGTACGCTCTAAAAATAACAACAACGATTGACCATCATCATCACAGGAAATTTTTCATGACGAATCTCTCCGATCCTCAGCACCCCAATACGGGTGAGGGTTCACTTAAGCGCAGTTTACACAACCGGCATATTCAATTAATTGCCATTGGCGGGGCCATTGGAACCGGCTTGTTTATGGGGTCAGGCAAAACGATTAGCCTTGCCGGCCCATCGATCATTTTTGTTTATATGCTGATCGGCTTTATGCTCTTTTTTGTTATGCGCGCAATGGGTGAATTATTACTCGCTAACTTGGAATATAAATCGTTTAGCGATTTCGCAGCGGATCTCCTCGGTCCATGGGCTGGCTACTTTACCGGCTGGACTTACTGGTTCTGTTGGGTGGTAACCGGTGTCGCCGATATTGTGGCCATCAGCGCCTACTTCCAATTTTGGTTTCCAGAGTTCTCGGTGTGGCTCAGCGCGATACTCTGCGTCGCCACTTTCCTGATACTCAACATTGCCACCGTTAAATTATTCGGTGAGATGGAGTTCTGGTTCGCGATTATTAAAATCGTCGCCATTGTCAGTTTAATTGTGGTCGGTATTGTGCTGGTCGCGTCGCATTATGCGCTGCCTAATGGCACCTATGCGTCACTCAACAACATTTGGTCTCACGGTGGCATGTTTCCTAAGGGGCTGTCTGGCTTCTTCGCCGGTTTCCAAATTGCCGTCTTTGCCTTTGTGGGGATCGAATTGGTGGGGACAGCCGCCGCGGAAACCCATAACCCGGCAAAAGTATTGCCTAAGGCTATCAACTCCATCCCACTGCGCATCATTATGTTTTACGTATTAGCGCTCTGTGTGATCATGGCTGTAACGCCATGGAATGAAATTGATCCCGCGCGCAGTCCCTTTGTTGCAATGTTCGTATTAATTGGTCTGCCAGCCGCCGCAGGCATCGTCAACTTTGTGGTACTCACTTCGGCAGCCTCTTCCGCCAACAGTGGTATTTTCTCAACCAGTCGTATGCTGTTCGGCTTATCAGAGCAGGGCGTGGCATCGAATATGTTTGGCAAACTCTCTAAGCGTTCGGTACCAGTGAATGGATTATTGTTCTCGTGTTTATGTCTATTTTTAGGCGTGGCGTTAATCTATCTTATCCCGAACGTAATGACTGTTTTCACACTGGTCACAACTGTTTCCGCCATCCTCTTCATGTTCGTTTGGTCAATTATTCTCTGCTCTTATCTTGCCTACCGCAAAAAGTTCCCAGAGAAGCATCAGCATTCGTCGTTTAAAATGCCTGGTGGCGTGGTCATGTGCTGGGTAGTACTCGCCTTTTTCGCTTTTATCATCGTGCTATTAACCTTGCAGCCTGATACACGTCAAGCGTTAAGTGTTACACCGCTGTGGTTTGTATTGCTAGCCATTGGTTGGTTTTTCAAACGTAAATCGATTCAGTCGTAAGACATCAGGAGACGGGCTGAACGGCCCGTCTTTTTCCATCAGGTTTGCTGAGATCGACGTTTAATTTTCAACTCACTGACCAATACCCCAGCCACAATTAATACCCCGCCGAGTAAGGCTAAACTCGGTAAAATTTCGCCCGCAATTCGCCCCACAATACCAGCCCATACCGGTTCACCCGCATAAATTACCGTTGCTCGCGTCGGTGAGATGCTTTGTTGCGCCCAATTCATGGTTAATTGGATAATGGCACTCATCAAGCCTAATCCCGCTGCGCTAAGAATTACCGTTGGTGAGAAATGACTCACTGTTTCTCCCGCGGGTACCATAAATAAAAATGAGAATAACGAGGCAGCAGCTAACTGGATGATGGTGACCCGTTTGGTATCGACCTGACCAGCATAACCACTGATCAAAATAATCTCCCCAGCGATGGCTAAGGTACTGAGCAATGTCACGTACTCACCAATTCCCACCCCTTGGCTGCTCTCTCCGGTGTTACCGGACAATAACAATAAGCCAACGAACGCTAAGATAATGCCACACCAAGACATCAGCCGTGGGGGCTGCTTGAGAAAGGCCCATTGTAATAAAGGAACCAAAGGAACATACATCGCGGTCATAAAGGCCGATTGGCTACTGGAAATGGTCTGCATACCCCACGTTTGGAAGCTATAGCCTATCGCGATGCATAAGCCAATCAGCGCCCCGGCTTGCAGGTCTTTTACCGTAATACCCGCTAGACTTCGCCAAAAAAACGCTGATAACAGTAGTGCGGCAACAGCAAAACGCACGCCAACAAAAAAGAAGGGACTGGCGATTTGCATGGCGTGATGGACAATAAGAAATGTCGCACCCCATAACATAGTAATCAGGATTAACGTGGCTTCTTGCCGAGATACCTTCAACGCAACAGGCGATTTCACAGACTCTCCTTTTACAGTAAAGACAACAAATTGAAATACCCTCTAGAAAAAGGGCCTGCCGTGGATCTGACCTATTCCATCAGTATCAGTGGTTAGCGGGCAGATAGAGGTAGAGAAGAATATAGGCTACAGCAGAAATGCAAAAAACCAGCCGTAGGCTGGTTTCTTAAAGAGTGGCGGAGGAGGAGAGATTCGAACTCTCGGATGGTTGCCCATCGGCGGTTTTCAAGACCGCTGCCTTCAGCCGCTCGGCCACCCCTCCGCAATGAGGCGCACTATAAACACTCCCCTATACATTGTAAATAGTGAAATGCACCGTTCGCTTGAAAAACAAACAAAAACTATTTTTATGACGATAAAACAGGCAAAAAACCGCTTTTAACCCCGTAGAGGGGAGGTAAAGATGGGTAAACCCCCTTCAATCCTCGCGGCGTGTAGATTAATTTGTGCGAGTAAAAAATAATAAAAGGGATCATCATGGAAAAAATCATTACTGCTCGCAGCCAAAGCCAAGTATTGGCCTCACATCAGGTTTTACGAAATACCTACTTCTTATTGGGGTTAACCCTCGCCTTCTCTGCTATGACCGCCACCGCCAGTATTGTTTTCAGCCTACCAGCCCCCGGCTTCATTCTGACCTTGGTAGGGTTTTACGGCTTAATGTTTCTGACTCATCGTCTCGCTGATCGGCCCATCGGTATTTTGGCCGCTTTCGCCTTTACTGGATTTCTAGGCTATTGCTTAGGACCTATCCTGAGTCGGTATTTAAGTACCGGTATGGGCGAGACCATAGCCTTCGCGTTAGCCGGCACCGCCTTGGTCTTTTTCTGCTGTTCGGCCTATGTGCTGACGACACGCCGTGATATGTCATTTTTAAATGGTATGTTAATGACCGGCTTTGTGGTACTGCTGGTCGCTGTCATCGCCAATCTTTTTCTGCAACTCCCTGCTCTACAAATGACAATTAGTGTCCTGTTTATCCTGTTTTCTTCCGCTGCGATTCTGTGGGAGACCAGTAATATCGTGCAGGGTGGTGAAACGAATTATATTCGCGCCACCGTCAGCTTATATGTCTCGATTTACAATATCTTTTTGAGCTTACTAAGCCTGCTAGGATTTGCTTCTCGCAACGATTAATCCAAGCCATCACAGACAAGAATCTAGCCTTTAGAAATAAAGGCTATTTTTTTGGGTAAAAACCTTGATACCATTCTGTTTAGGGTTTTATGAGATGTTAACGATGATTTTCGACAATAAAGAAATAGAAACAGATAACCAAGGTTACCTTAAGACGAGCAGTGACTGGAGTGAAGCATTGGCAGAAGTCATCGCCGCGCAGGAACAGATCACGCTAACGCCAGAACATTGGCAAGTGATCCTATTCGTCAGAGATTTTTATACTGAATTCAATACCTCACCCGCCATTCGAATGCTGGTGAAAGCGATGGCGAAGACGTTCGGCGAAGAGAAAGGAAATAGCCGTTATTTATTTCGCCTTTTTCCCGATGGACCGGCAAAACAAGCGACCAAAATCGCGGGATTACCAAAGCCCGCTAAGTGCTTGTAACACACTCCTTCGTTAGACCACTAAACGTGCTTATTGACCGCACACCCTTATATGACTTTTAACGTAAAGAAGACTATGACTGCACGAATTATCCTTGCAAAAGGACGCGAAAAATCACTGCTTCGCAAGCACCCTTGGATCTTTTCTGGGGCAATTAATAAAATGGAAGGCAAAGCCACATCGGGCGAAACGGTTGATGTCTGCGATGCCAACGGCCGCTGGTTAGCGAAAGCCGCGTTCTCGCCTTCCTCCCAAATTCGTGCACGAGTATGGAGCTTCGATCCAGCGGAATCTATCGATATTGCTTTTTTTGCTCGTAAGTTGGAGCAAGCCCTGAAATTACGCACTTGGCTTGCTGCAAAAGATGATCTGGACAGCTATCGCTTAATCGCCGGAGAGTCCGATGGCTTGCCAGGGATCACTATTGATAAATTCGGTCAATTTCTCGTGCTACAGCTCTTGTCAGCGGGCGCTGAATACCAACGCCCGGCCCTGACGACGGCGCTGCAGCAACTTTTCCCCGATTGCCATTTATATGAACGCTCCGACGTTGCCGTCAGGAAGAAAGAAGGTTTAGAACAAGTTCAGGGCGTTATTTCCGGCGATACGCCACCGGCGCTGTTACCCATTACCGAGCACGGTATGAAGCTGTTGGTCGATATCCAAAAAGGCCATAAAACCGGTTATTACCTCGATCAACGTGACAGCCGCTTTGGCTTACGTCGTTATGCACAAGATGCCGAGGTCTTGAACTGCTTCTCCTATACCGGGGGATTTGCAGTCTCTGCTTTAATAGGTGGATGTAAGAAAGTCACGAGCGTCGATACATCGCAAGAAGCCCTCGATATTGCGCGTCAAAATATCGAGCTTAACCGACTCGATTTATCAAAAGCTGAGTTCCTACGAGATGACGTGTTTAAGTTATTACGCCGTTATCGCGATGAAGGCCAGCGTTTCGACGTTATCGTGATGGACCCCCCAAAATTTGTTGAAAATAAAAATCAACTGATGGGCGCTTGTCGCGGCTATAAAGACATCAATATGCTTGCCATGCAGCTATTGCGTCCAGGCGGTTTCCTACTGACCTTCTCGTGTTCAGGCCTGATGACGACTGAGCTGTTTCAAAAAATTGTTGCCGATGCCGCCGTCGATGCAGGGAAAACTGCGCAATTTATTGAGCAGTTCCGCCAAGCCGCCGACCACCCGGTAAGTAGCGCCTATCCGGAAGGTTTGTACTTAAAAGGCTTTGTTTGCCAAGTCTACTGACTTGAAAAATGATTTATCGCCCCCAGATCTCCTATCAATACAGGATTGGAGACTATTATGATCAAGTGTAAATTTGGAATTGGTCAGCAAGTCCGTCATCAATTGACGGGCGCTTTGGGGGTGATTGTCGATATGGACCCGGCCTATGCGTTACAAACGCCGACACCGACCACTCTTATCATCCATGAAGGGCTGTTAGTCCTCCCTTGGTATTATGTGGTGATGGAAGATGAAGGCGGCGAGACGGTCCAGACCTATGTGGCTGAATCGCAATTAACAGGTGAAATCTCTAGCGAGCATCTTGATAATCCTGAACTGGATGATATCGCCGAGCGCGTTCGCTCAAAAATCACCTCTCCCCTGCTTCGTCATTAAGCCCCATCGGGGCTTAAGGTTTTTTCGCAACAGCTACACCGGACTGCTTTAATTCTTCAACGAAGGGAGAGGCATTCTTCGGATCAAACAGCAGCCATAGCCTCTGTTTTGCCCTTGTCATGGCAACGTAAGCCAGTCTGCGCTCTTCTGCATAAGGGTAAGATTCTTGTTCGACGAGCAGTCCCTGCTCGATAATGGTCTCTTGTGATTCCGCTGGGAACCCTTCTTTTCCCGCATTAAGCCCACAGAGAATGACATAATCCGCTTCACGTCCTTTGCTGGCATGAATAGTCATAAAGTCGATAGTAAGGTTTGGCCAACGGGTCGCCGCTTTATCGAGCGCCTTAGGTCTAAGGTAGTGATACCGACCCAGTACTAAAATAGTCTCTTGCTGCGTAACAAAACCACTGAGCTTATCAAACAACGCCTCGAGTTGCGTTTCCACCAGTAAGGTGACCGACTTCTTATTTCCTTGACGCGTACTGGTAATCGATTTACTGATCTGTGCGGGATTCTGTTGAATAAATCGTGCCGCTATATCGCTTTGCCGCTGATCAAAACGGTAAGTCGTGTCCAGATGGCACACAGCGCCTTCACCAAAGAAGTGAGAAAATTTAGTGGTTAAATCGAGCTGTGCACCAGCGAAGCGATAGATGGCTTGCCAATCGTCGCCCACCACATAGAGGTGGCTGTGTTTATTCTGCTGGCGAAGTAATTTAATTAATCTGGCTCGCTGCGGGGAAATATCCTGAAATTCATCAATTAATAGATATTTCCAGGGGCTGATAAAGCGCCCTTTCTCAATTAGGCCGCAGGCTTGTTCGATTAAGCTCGAAAAATCTACAGCCCCCTCCGCTTTTAACGCTGCTTTCCACGCTTTGACCATCGGTGCCATCAATTTAATACGCTTTGAGAAAAGCGGGCGATCTTCTTCTTTCACTTGCTCAATCATTTGAGCTTGAGTACCGCCGTGCATTCTGACAAGTCCCAACCACTTATCGAGTATAAGGGGGATCTTTTTCTGAATTTCGGGCTGCTGCCAAAAAGCGTTTTCAGTCAATGTCCAACCAAGATCGTCTTCTAGGCACTGTCGCCACTGGTTCGCCGCAGCTTTTTTCTGGCTACATTGCTCAACCCACTGATCCAGTAATAACTTATGTCGCTCAGCGGTATTATTTTCTAGATCCGTAATGGTGGGCGTTTTGTTAGTCACTTGCTGGATTATCGCCAAGGCTAATCCATGAAATGTTTTCGCCGTCACCGCTGATTCGCCGGTACGTAGGGTTATCCGCTGGTTGAGTTCTTCGGCGGCTTTCCGCCCAAAGGCTAGGATGAGGATCTGTTCTGCTTGCGCCTGCTTACGCATTATTAGCCAAGCCGTTTTTGCGACTAATACCGAGGTTTTACCACTCCCGGCACCCGCCAAGACCAGCACTGATTTTTCATCATTCATCACAGCTTGACGCTGAGAGGTATTCAAAGGTGAGCTTTCAACGGTCGCAAAGAATTCAGTGTAGCGCGACTCAAGTTGGGTCATCCATTGGCGATTACGTAATTGTCGCTGTGATTCGGGCGCGGTAAGCCATGCATGGCAAAATTGCCAACGCGCGTAACTGTCAGCAAATGCTTGCAGGCGTTCGCTGGGTAACGGTAGAGCGGTCAGTGCGTCTTGAATATGCGTTTGTAGCCCTTGCAACGCATCTTGAGTAAGCCAATGATCTTTTTGCACGGTATCGAGAATAAACTGCTGCAGCTCAGAAAGCACTTGGTCACTGATCACGACCATTTGCTGTGTCCAAGATTGCCATGACTTCATCAGATATTGCCAAAATTGCTGCGTTTCAGACCATTCAGTGCCGTGTAGCCGCACAACCTTATCATCCGCTAATTGAAACTCTAGCTCTCCCCACACCACCCCGCGCTTACAGCGCACGCCAATCAATTGATTAAAAGGAATGATATATTCATGATGATCACCAGAAACTTCAACACCTGCAGTAAGCATTCGAACCCGATGATAGGGGTGTTGTGCGAGCTTCTTTCCGATTGACGTTGCTTTTAGTTCCATGCACCTGGCCATTGTTTTACACTATCTCAGTTTTCGATTTTAACTGCCAATAGGCTGGGCCTCCAGCTAAATCTACCTCGATACATTGTTAAAAAGGGATAATCATTGCATGCGAAGTGTGCTGAATATTTTAAATTTCTTCCTAGGCGGTTTCATTACGAGCTTTTCGTGGCTGTTGGTCACTTTACTGACTATCGTCTTTATTTTTACGCTTCCTCTCACCCGCTCATGCTGGGAGATCACTAAGCTTTCATTCGTGCCCTTCGGTAACGAGGCTATTCACGTCGACTTACTCAGACCCGAAAATAAAAGCAAGCTGATGAATTCAGGTGGGACATTATTGAATGTTGTGTGGCTCATCCTGTTCGGTTGGTGGCTCTGTCTTTCCCATATTTCAATTGGAATTGCGCAGTGCTTAACCCTGATTGGCATCCCGACCGGGATAGCACATTTTAAAATCGCCGTTATCGCATTATGGCCGGTAGGACGCAGAGTGGTCAGCGTTGAGGAAGCCCAAATCGCGCGTGAGAATGCTGCACGCCTGCAATACGGAAACTAATCATGGCCAGTCGTAGCGCGCTTCACAAACACTGGCAATACTATATTCTGAACCGTTTGTGGCAAGAGCCGGTCCGAATTTTTGTTGCGATGAGCTGTGTCGCGCTTTTTGCATGGCGTCATCATACGGTGATTTGGACTATCCCTCTGATTTTAGGGATAGTCGCAGCGGCGTTAACTGATATCGACGATCGGTTAACGGGCCGACTTAAAAATATTGTGATCACGCTCGTCTGTTTTGCTATCGCCACCATTAGTGTTGAACTGCTCTTTCCCCATCCCCTACTCTTTGTCTTGGGATTAGGGCTTTCGAGCTGGATATTCATCATGCTGGGTGCCTTGGGTCAACGCTACGCTACGATTGCCTTTGGTGCTATTTTAATTGCCATCTATACGATGTTGGGGATTGGACTTTTCCCCAAATGGTATATTCAACCCCTGTTCCTTTTAGCGGGCGCTGGGGTGTATTACCTTTTCACACTCATTAACCATCTCCTCTTCCCCGCCCGTCCGGTTGACGCACAATTAATTAATACATACAACTCGCTCGCAAAGTATTTAGAAGCCAAAGCCGCACTGTTTGACCCGGATGGTATAGCCCATGGCGAACGCCCTCTCTATAAATTGTCGATGGCGAATAGCCAGTTAGTACAGCAACTCAATATTGTGAAAACAGCTATCCAGAGTCGCCTACGCGGTGATCGGGCAAGTAGCACTAGCCGAAGGGCATTGCTTTATTACTTTGTCGCGCAAGAGATCCATGAACGGGCAAGTTCATCGCATATCGACCATCTCCGCTTGCAAGATAATTGGCACTTTAACGAATTAATGTTCCGTTGCGAGCGTTTACTGCGATATCAAGCAATGGCTTGTCGAGAGATAGCAGAAAGTCTGCAAACCAAGCAAGACTACCATCACAGTCGTTATTTTGAGCGCGCACTTACCAATGCAGACGTTGCATTGGAACGAGTCTCCCTTGTTGCAGAAAAGGAGACCTGTGAACGGTTACGTTGGCTACTAAAAAATTTACGCGCAGTCGATCAACAATTGGCTTCTGTCGCCTCAGATCAGCTATCGAATACTGATTGGCAAAAGATCGATACCGAGCTTTCTTTTGAAGGTATTCAGGGCTGGCAAGATATCAAATCACGTTTTAAAAGCCATCTATCACCAAAGTCGCCGCTATTTAGACATGCTGTTCGCGTAAGTCTAGTCCTCTGCTTAGGTTACCTATTTATACAATCGATAAGTTTAGAGCGCGGTTATTGGATACTGCTTACCTCACTCTTTGTCTGTCAACCGAACTACTCCGCCACCAAGCGACGCTTAGCATTGAGGGTTATTGGAACCTTAGCAGGAATATTGATTGGACTCCCCCTACTCTGGCTTATCCCCTCTTTACCAGGACAGTTAGTCGCCATTGTACTTTTTGGCGTATTGTTCTTTTTGTTCAGGCAAGTCCAGTACGCCCAGGCCACCTTGTTTATCACATTGATGGTCCTATTTTGCTTCAACCTTTTGGGTGAAGGTTTCAACGTTGCGTTACCCCGTATTATCGATACACTGGTCGGCTGCGGATTAGCATGGCTTGCGGTAACCTTTATCTTCCCCGATTGGCATTACCGACAGTTTTCAACGGTGATTAACAAAGCCTATAGGGCAAACGTGCGCTATTTAAAGGCTGTCACCCAGCAATACCAAGACGGTAAAGATAATCGTGTGTCCTATCGTATCGCGCGTCGGGAGGCCCATAATGCCGATGCTGAATTAGCCTCTGTCATCGCCTTAGCAGAAAATAAAGCCTGGTCTTCTGCAGAAGCTAAAGAAGCTTCATTCTCAATCCTCTGTACCAACCACAGTCTATTGAGCTACATCGCGGCATTGGGCTCACATCGACAGCATACGCACAATGCTCAACTCCTCAATCTACTATACGGGCTGACTGATTGTGTAGAAGGCTATCAGCAGTTCAATCACAACGAGGTCGAGCAATCACTTAAGACGTTAACTTTACTGGCAGAATCAGTCGAGATTGATGATGAACCTCAAAAAGCGCTCATCATTCAACAAGTTTCATTAATTATCCACACCTTAAGTGAAATAAATAAGATTAAACCGCCGCTCTTATTAACCTAAGGTTGTGACTTGTCTTATTAGTACAACGGCTGGTGAACTCTTTATGCCAAGCCGTTAATTCTTCGCGAATGGAGAGGGGTAGCACAGCATGGTGTAGCCCCATAACGGCCCCTTGCAAATAGAAGAGTGTAGGCAAGCCTAAATGTTTATTGCGTTCATGCATCAACGTCCAAGATTGCTCAACACCCGTTTGCCGCAATTGCTCTTCGGTATGAATACCGACTTCACGTAATAACGTTTCAAAACGTATTCCTAGATTAGGCAGATCTTTTAATCGGCGGTGCGCCTGCTTATAGGAACGACAATTTTGCGCGTCTCGCCATGCCTCTCGAGATAATTTTAAAAGACTTACCTCGTCCTGCCACAACATTTCGTCAACCTTAAAATAATTAAGTGAAATGGCGCTGCCTCGTTTACAGAAAATAAACGGAGTAAGTGGGTGATTAACGAGATAGTGGGACATCGCCTCACTTCCACGTAAGTAAAGGGTACCCTGCTTAACGAGCGCAAACACCACATCACCTAATGACAGTGAATAGCCTCCAAACTGGGTTTTAGCGACAATGGCCCCGAGGTGGAGAACTTTTTTTTGATACAGAACAATACACTGTTGAGAACTATTCATTTCGATCCTCCTGATCACGAACAAGCTAACCTATTGATATAAATATCCTTATCATTTTATTCACCTTAAATAATTTAAATTAGTTGTTCAATTAATAAATATAAAATGCTCGTGACGCATTCCAAATCTATTTTTGGATGCAAGAAATGATTGATCTTTAGCTAAAGTAGAATTACTGTATATCCATACAGTAAACAGGAGCTAACCATGATCACACCCCATTCTGTTAATGATTTCTCTCAGCAAATGCATGCAATTCCTGAGGTCACCACGTCAATCGGCGGTATTAATCAAATTTGCTACGATAATGCTTCACCCACCCTACTCAATTTATTGCTATTACCAGCAATAAAGCAGCTGGGGCAACAGGCGAAATGGATGTTGTGGTTAACTCCTGAAAATAAGCTAGACCGTTCGTGGTTAGAGCATTCCGGTATTTCATTGAGCAAATCAGTACAAATCCCTATGCTTGACGATGATCAAAAGAGGGATTCCATGACTCAGGCCCTAAAGTCCGGTAATTATAGTGTCATTACTGTATGGTTAGACAGTACTCTATCAGCGGAACAGCAAAATAGTCTCGATTTTTTAGCCAAAGAATCGGATACCGTCGTCTTCATTTTGCACAAAAACTCACCACATAACCGTTCGACCAGACAGATGAGTCATCAAAAAATTCCCACTTTTGCATTTCTTTAGCTTTATTGAGATTTATCTGAAGAAAATATTTATCAGAATTTATTTATGCCTAATTATTTACCACTTTCAGGCAGGACAACGTTTCCAAGGCTTATTCAGTTTTTTATAGTGCATGAAGTTCAGTTTTAAATGTAACTAAATGTGTATAAAATGCTGTTTTTTACTGTACATCGTTATATCTTACTTGTAAGTTTTTAAACACGTTGTAGACTTTAACTCGCTAGGGTGCTCAAAAACCTCCAGTTTTAGCTGAGTATAAAACGAGCGAAAAAGACCCAGCGAAGAATTGCAACCCAGAGCAAATTTTATGCTCATTGCCAATTTTGGATGATAACGAGGCGCAAAATGAAAAAAACAGCTATCGCAATTGCAGTGGCACTAGCAGGTTTAGCAACTACTGTTGCTCAAGCTGCACCAAAAGACGACACTTGGTACGTTGGTGGTAAATTAGGTTGGTCCCAATACCACGACACCGGTTTCTCTGGTAACCACTACCAAGTGACTAATGAAGCGCGTGACAACCAACTGGGTGCTGGTGCATTCGTTGGTTATCAAGCAAACCCATACTTAGGTTTCGAAATGGGTTATGACTGGTTAGGCCGTATGAAATATACTGGTCAAAACCACGGCGCATTCATCGGTCAAGGTGTTCAACTTGCTGCTAAACTCAGCTACCCAATCACTGATGACTTAGACATCTACTCTCGTTTAGGTGGAATGTTATGGCGTGTAGACGCTAAAGATTACCAAGGTCATCGCAACATCGACACTGGTGTTTCTCCATTAGCTGCAGCTGGTTTAGAGTACGCTCTGAACAAAAACTGGGCAACTCGTTTAGAGTACCAATGGGTTAACAACATCGGTGACCGTAACACCACTGGCGCACGTCCTGATAACGGCATGCTGAGCCTGGGCTTATCTTACCGTTTCGGTCAAGATGATGCTGCTCCAGCACCAGCTCCAGCTCCAGCACCAGCTCCAGTTGTTGAAACTAAGCACTTCACTCTGAAATCAGACGTGCTGTTCAACTTCAACAAAGCTACGCTGAAAACTTCTGGTCAATCAGCTCTTGACCAACTGTACTCTCAGTTAAGCAACTTAGATCCTAAAGACGGTTCTGTTGTTGTTCTGGGCTTCACTGACCGTATCGGTTCTGACAGCTACAACCAAAACCTGTCTGAGAAACGTGCTCAATCAGTTGTGGATTACTTAGTATCTAAAGGTATCCCTTCTAACAAGATCTCTGCACGCGGTATGGGTGAATCTAACCCAGTAACTGGTAACACCTGTGACAACGTTAAGAAACGTGCTGCTCTGATCGACTGCTTAGGTCCAGACCGTCGCGTAGAAATCGAAGTTAAAGGCGTTAAAGATGTTGTTTCTCAGCCACAAGGCTAAGATAACATTGTAAAAAACCCCGCTTAGGCGGGGTTTTTTTTTATCCTTTTTTTGTCCCTAAAATCGAGGCTAAATCTTCTTTAAGGGAACTCATCTGAGAGGCATATTTCTCTTTTCGCTCTGCATCTTCGATTAACTGTACAATTGTATCGGAGAGCGTACTGCTTCGTCGTTGAGCCAAGCCCGCTAAACGCTGCCATACTAAATATTCTAGATCGATAGATTTTTTACGGGTATGTTGTTGTTCAGCATTAAAGTGACGCTTACGCCTTGCCCGAATCGTCTGGCTCATTCTCACAGACAGATCAGCGTTCATATGCTCGTTAATCCACCGCAAGATATTTTCAGGTTGATGCTCGTAATCTATCAGCAATCTTACTGCCTCGTCTGCCGCCGATTGCTCGATATGACGCGTGATCAATTCCCCTTCTCGGTGTTTTTTTAGGAGATATTTCCATTTCCAGCCTGACTCGAGATTCTCTAGCTGTAAATATTTCATCAGGTTCCTTAAAATTAATCACTTAATACTAGAATACCAGCTTTGGGCTTTTCTGCAGACAATTTTAACCCCGCATTCGTCCCGTCTTGGTTACATGGTGTCTACTGCCGAACTACGGTATAATTGCTGTTTTATGTCCAAGGCAAAATAAGATTACTTTGACTAGCTCAACACTTTCATGGCAAGAACTTATCCCCGACGCCCAGTATTTAGCTCCGCTTTTTTCTCAGGGCTTATCATCCAGTGCGTCTGGCGTAGAATCGTTGCAGCCACGGTTGCTCAACGCTATCGATCAACTTGACCTTAATCCTGTTCAGCCATTACTGTTGATTAAGCTTGAGGAGCATCCCACTAATGTGAAAGCGCTCGCTCAAATTGTCGAGCAGAGATTGCCAGTTAAAACTGTTGACCAGTGGGCTTATCATTCGCCCGCTACAAACCAATTCCAATTAGAAAAATTAGCCAGTCATGAGACTCGCTCTACAGTTTATTATGCGGATTGGATTGAATCAGATCAATTATTTGGTTACCTCACTGAACAGCAAGGTAGCTGGACGCCGGAATTAGGCCTATTGCATAAAGCGAATGGGGGAACATTAATTCTTTCTGTTCACTGTCTTCTTTCGCAACCCTTGATGTGGTTGCGGTTAAAAAATTTTATAAGCGAACATCGGATAGCCTGGTATTCTCCAGATCCTCGTCGCCCTATTCCTATCCATATTCCGGACTACCCCCTATCTGTAAAATTAGTATTAGTCGGGAGCCGAGAAAGTTTGGCTGAATTCAGTGAGAATGAGCCCGTATTGCACGCCAATGCAATCTATACCGAAATAGAAGACACTGCCGAAATCACGACTGATCAGCAGTTTATGGATTGGGCGAGTTGGGTTGCCTCACAAGCACAGGCTTTGGCGCTTCCCCCACCGGATGTAGGCTTTATGCTGCGCCTAACACGCGAAGCTTCACGCTACACGAATGAGCAACAGCGGTTCCCGATTAATCCAACATGGCTACATAAGCAACTGGGTGCCGCCTATGCTGCGGGGCAAAATCTGACAGAAAATAGCCTCAGCGAGGCACTTGCACAGCAAGAATGGCGTGAGAGTTATTTGCCCGACACCTTACAACGTGATCTTGCCGCCCCACACAGCTTATTGGAAACAGACGGCAAAAGGATTGGACAGATTAATGGTCTATCCGTCCTCGACCTGCCGGGTCACCCACGCCCGTGGGGTGAACCTGCGCGCATCAGTTGCCTCGTGCATTATGGTGACGGTGAGATTAATGATGTCGAACGTAAGGCTGAGTTGTCTGGCAATATTCATGCTAAAGGGATGATGATTATCGAGGCCTGGTTAATAGCCGAATTAGAGCTTGAACAACAGCTGCCGTTCACTGCATCGATGGTCTTTGAACAATCCTACGCTGAGGTCGATGGCGACAGTGCTTCCCTCGCTGAATTGGCAGTATTGATTAGCGCACTCTCTCTGAAACCCCTGCAACAATCTTTTGCCGTGACAGGGTCTGTCGATCAATTTGGCAATGTTCAGCCTGTCGGCGGCTTGAATGAAAAAATTGAAGGCTTCTTCTCTCTCTGTTCACAGCAGGGTCTGACCGGAAAACAAGGTGTTATTTTACCCGAACGGAATTGTTGCCACCTCTCGTTGTCTGATGAGGTCATTGAGGCAGTCAAACTTCAGCAGTTTCACCTATGGCCAGTTAGCACCGTTGATCAAGCGCTTGAACTGTTAATGTCCTTACCTTGGGTGACTGAGAATGATGACGAGTCTCTTTTGGGCATCATCCAACAACGGATCGATGAAGCTCAACAGCCAGTGAAAGCTGAGGGAGGATTTTTTTCTCCGTCACGATGGCTTAACTGGCTAAAGCGTGATTAACAACTCTTGCTCAGCGTACAAGTGTACGCTATTCTTCGGGCTTCAATTGAAAAGGGCTAAATGTAACTATGGTAGATAAACGCGAATCCTACAGCAAAGATGACCTCATCGCGTCAGGACAAGGGAAATTGTTTGGTGAAAATGGACCACCTCTTCCTGCAGACAACATGTTAATGATGGACCGAGTCATTCTCATGTCTGAGAACGGTGGTCACTTTGATAAAGGCTTCGTCGAAGCTGAACTCGACATCAACCCAGAACTTTGGTTTTTTAAATGTCACTTCGTCAACGATCCGGTTATGCCAGGATGTTTAGGCTTAGACGCAATGTGGCAGTTAGTCGGATTTTATTTAGGCTGGTTGGGCGCAGAAGGTAAAGGCCGCGCGCTAGGCGTAGGCGAAGTGAAATTCACTGGACAAGTGCTGCCAACAGCGAAGAAAGTCACTTATAAAATTCACTTCAAACGCGTCATCAACCGTAAATTAGTGATGGGCGTTGCTGATGGGGAAGTCTTTGTAGACGGTAAATTAATCTATACCGCTACAGACCTAAAAGTTGGCCTATTCAAAGATACTGAATCTTTCTAAAGTCAGCCGCACAAAAAAAAGCAGATTTTGTAAAATCTGCTTTTTTTATGTCTGTTTTATGCGAAAGCTGAACGTTCTTCAATAGCCTTACGCCAACCTCCTAACCAATGTGACCTTGAGTCTAACGTTTGATAGGGACAGAGTTCTTTCGATCGTCCGCTTTTTCCCGTTTTATACCCCAGTGAGTAAGCTCGTTCCAAACGATCGCGTTTTTGTCTCTTCATATCCGTTTACCCTCATAAAGATAGTTGGTTAAAAGAAGCGGTGATAAATTCATCACCTCCTCCTTTGTACCCCTCTCTCATAATGAGATCAACGAGTATTTTTTGAACAGCTTTGCAAGTTTTGAGCTAAGTCAAACTATTCAGTGACTAACGATACTTAAGGACTAATCTGTGACGCAACCTGTTGGGCTTCCTGATACCATGCTTGCGAGAGCGCTTGTACCAAGGCAGGATAGCCATCATCCTTAAGTGGGACACTTTGCTCAAATGAACGACGTACCGCTTCATCTTGATGCTGATAGATCCAGTAACCCTTCACCAGTACATGTCCATCCCAGCGCCCTTGGAAGGCGGTAACCGTCACGGCCAATGAGTCGTTATCTCCCTTCAACGTACTATTGGTGACTAACCAATTCGGCAGTAGATTACTCAAGTTAGTCACTAACGTTTGTTGCAATTGCTGATCAAGAGGGCTAGCCCACAGATTTTGCTCAGCTAACCGGTATTCCACGTCAGAGGTTTGAAAAGCAATTCCTGTACTGGCTAACGCATCAGGCACATTGATAGATTGCACCCAGAGGTGTTTCGGCTGCTGCCCGAAGGCAGAAGTCGAGGTCGCTACCGATGCGCCGCCTTGCGGTGTCGTCAATTGATAATACTTGGTTGATTCGCTACTACTGCAAGCGGTCAAACAGACAGCCAGCAGTGTTATTAAAAGTCTTTTCACTCTTTAGCCTTTTTAGGTTGTGGATCTTTACCCGGTGAGGCCTCGAACACTAGCGCATTGCTCTTGTTATTCAAGGTACGAAGCACTGGCTGCAGTTCTGCAAGAACTTGATCCAAACGTTGTAGGTTGCCGACCAGCTTATTATAAGCCGGCGAGCCTGGTTGTAATCCCTTCATACTCTGGTTTAACTCGCGCAGGGTTTGCTGCATATCCTGCGGCAGAGTTTTCATCGCTGGACTATTCGTAATTTGATTCACATGATCCAGTGTGATTTGCAGTTGTTGCATCGTTTTTTGGCTCTCTTTCAAAGAACCCGTCGCTTCAGTCAGTAATGGGTTCAATGGAAGCTTCTCGAACTTGTCGAGAATCGACATCACTTTCTGCTGCATCTGCGTTAACCCGCCATTCATTGTCGGGATAATGTTGTATTGACCTATCTGCGTAGGACCTTTGTAAGCCCCAGCATCGTTATTAAAGTCCAAATCAACGTACAGCGCACCGGTAATCAGATTCGCCGTTTTTAAGCTTGCTCTGAGTCCATGTTGTAACCCATCGGCAAGGCGTTGCTGCAGATTAAAGTCGGCGCCTAATTTTTTCGAGAAACGTTCTGGTTCGATTTTAATCAATACCGGTATACGGTAATCGCCATTCAGTTTCTTCAACATACTTGGAATAATGAAAGGCACCTGTGCAACCGTTCCTAATCGAATACCACGGAATTCGACCGGCGCACCCTCTTGTAGACCCCGAATAGATTCATTAAAGAATAATAGGTAGTCAGTATGCTGTGTATAAAGCGAGTCGGTAATACTCCGCTGATCATTGAAGAGGTGATAGTGCGCTTTATTCTCTGCTGCCACACCGCGATCCCATCCCTCTGGTACATCAAAGCTCACACCGCCACTGAACAGTGTCGCTAACGAGCCCATTTCTACACGCATTCCGGAGGCCGACATATCAACCGCGATACCGCTGTCTTTCCAGAAACGAACATTACTGGTGACCAGACTGTCGTAAGGGGCTTGGATAAAGAGTTGGTATTCCATTTGGCGCTGTTCTGCATCAAAGCGGCTTTTTTCGACTGATCCGACGCGGAATCCTCTAAATAGCACGGGATCACCTGCATTAAGTTGACCCGCTTGCTCACTGTTCAGGCTGATATGGATGCCTTTAGCATCGGGTGAAGCCAGAGGAGGTGAATCTAACAAGTTATATTGTGCGGACTCTTCACCCTTACTGCCTGCCTGAAGTTCTATATAGGAGCCAGAGAGCAAAGTGCCGAGGCCAGTCACCCCTTCACGGCCAATCTGTGGCTTAACCGTCCAGAAAACACTGTCTTGGTGCAACATTTTTTCCATACCGGTATTTAGCCGGGCACGGATCTCGACGTGTTGTAAGTCATCGCTAAGTTTGGCGCTTTCGACCATCCCGATATCGACGCTTCGACTTTTAATCGCCGTTTTTCCAGGGACGATTCCCTCAGCATTACTGGTCACAAGCACCACTTCTGGCCCTTGATGCGAGAAATGGTAATAAATAATCCATGATCCTATCAGGATGGTGATGATGGGTACTATCCATACCGGTGACCAGCGTTTGATTTGTTTAATCTTGGCTTCACCAAAATGATGATTACTCAATGGACTCTTCCTCACTCTTTTTGATACTTTCTCGATCCCATAGCAAGCGAGAATCGAAGGCTTGTGCTGAGAACATCGTTAAAATAACGACTAAGCAAAATAGTAACGCACCCTCAGCCGGATAGACGTTCATTAATCCACCCATGCGGACCAACGCTGAGAGTACAGCAATAACAAAGACGTCAACCATTGACCAACGGCCGACTACCTCAACAATTTCATAGATAATCTGCATGCGGTGATTGTCTCGCGCGCCATAGCCGCCCGCATTCCAACTCAGCCATCCAATAGCAAGAATTTTCATGCTGGGTACGAGAATACTGGCGATAAAAATAATCATCGCGATTGGCCACGACCCCTCATTCCATAAGAATATAACCCCCGCCATAATATTGGATCCGGAAGCGCTGCCTAAGGCATCAGTCACCATAATCGGCATGATATTCGCGGGGATATATAAAATGATTGAGGTCACGAGTAACGAGAGCGTCCACTGCAAGCTTTGTGGTTTACGCGCATGCCCACGTTGATGGCAACGCGGACAATAGGGTTCATCGGCCGCCACTATCGCTGTACAACAGGGGCAACTGCGTAAATTTTGGTTTATTCCGCTAATCCCCGCGGTCGGCTCGCTGGGTAAAGGAGGCACTGGACTAATACGCTGCCAAATAACATGACGCTCTAAACACTGAAATGCCCGCAATTGAGCGATGCAAAACAGGCACCATGGCCAAAAGCCCAGTTCTAGCCCGATTTTACCGTAGGCCATTAATTTGACAAAACTGACCAACACCCCCGCCATAAAGATCTCAGCCATTCCCCAGTTCTTCATATAGAACAGGCCTTTGGCAAGGGGTATGGTGAGTTGACGAGGCAAACGTCGGTTTAAGGTAAGAATTAATATACTGGCAAGGCAGGCTGCAGGAATAATCTGCACAAACAACAGAAATATTGTTGCAAGGAAGCGATATCGATCATCAACCATCGCTTGCGGAATTTGTAGCAGGGTGATTTGGTTAGTCATTCCCATTACGCTAATGCTAATAAAGGGGAAAAGATTAGCCAACGCTAACATGACTAAGGCTGAGAATGCGTAAACCATTGGCCGACGCAGGGGCTCATGCCATGCGGTTGCCAAGGTGCTTTCACAGCGCATACAGGTTGCCCGCGTACCCGGCGCAAGGCCGGGTAGCTGAGTGGTCATATCACAGTGGGGGCATAGCACCCAGCGGTGAGTCTGATCCTGATGGCAATGGTTACTCATACTGCACCAATGCGTTATTCACCATTCTTAAGATTTTCCAAATATTCCCAGCGCTCGAAGGCAGTATTGAACTCGTCTTCTAACGTCGCCAATTTATCAATGATCGGCTGAGTCTCATCATGGGGACGACTAAAGAAGCTGGCGTCCGCCATCGTGCTCTGTAATTGCGCGATCTCAGTCTCTAAATTTTCCATCTTCTGCGGAAGCTGTTCAAGCTCACGCGTCAGATTATAGCTCAGTTTCGCCGGGGCTTTTTTAGCGACGGATGATTTGTTTGGCTCAACGGCAGGCGTCTCCACTACCGGCGCTGGGCGAGATTTATGCTGAGAACCTCGCGACGTGCTACGTTGATGCTGTGCATCATGATAGCCACCGACATAGCGACCAATTTCCCCTTCGCCCTCGAAGATCCAGCATTCCGTCACGGTGTTATCAACGAATTGACGATCGTGGCTGACCAGTAATACTGAACCTTGGTAACCATCGATTAGCTCTTCGAGCAGCTCTAACGTTTCTACATCTAAATCGTTGGTCGGTTCATCGAGAATTAACAGATTGCTCGGTTTAAGGAACAATTTAGCCAATAGTAAACGGTTTCTTTCACCGCCTGACAGCGCCCTTACTGGGGTCATCGCACGTTTCGGGTGGAATAAGAAGTCCTGCAAGTACCCGAGAACATGGCGAGGCTTACCATTAACCAAGACTTCTTGCTTACCTTCGGCGAGGTTATCCATAACAGTACGATCTGGGTCTAATTCGGCACGGTGCTGGTCGAAGTAAGCCACTTCCAATTTCGTCCCAATATGTACACGACCTTGTTCGGCCTTAAGTTGGCCAAGCATTAAACGCAGTAAGGTGGTCTTACCACAGCCGTTAGAACCGATCAGGGCGATTTTATCGCCGCGCTGTACCTGTACAGAGAACTGATCCACCAGCGTTTTACCGCCAGCATGGTAAACGACGTCTTCCAGCTCGAAAACAATCTTACCGGAACGGCTTGCTTCACCAACCTGCATGTTGGCCTTGCCCATCACTTCTCGGCGCTCAGAACGCTCGCGGCGTAATGCCTTAAGCGCCCTCACCCGACCTTCATTACGGGTCCTACGCGCTTTGATTCCTTGACGGATCCACACTTCTTCTTGCGCTAATTTGCGATCAAACTCTGCATTTTGCAGCTCTTCAACCCGCAATGCTTCCTCTTTACCCAGCAGATATTGATCGTAATCACCCGGCCATGAAACTAATTTACCGCGATCGAGGTCGACGATACGCGTCGCCATATTGCGAATAAAAGAACGGTCGTGCGAGATAAAGATGATGCTACCGTTGAAGGTCTTAAGGAAATTCTCTAACCAGTGAATGGTTTCAATATCTAAGTGGTTCGTTGGCTCATCTAGCATCAAAACCTTAGGATTTGATACCAGTGCGCGGCCAAGTGCCGCTTTACGTAGCCACCCTCCAGACAATGAAGAAAGCTCAGTGTCTGCATCGAGACCAATTTTTAATAATACATCATTGATTCGACTTTCAAGTTGCCAGAGATTCTGATGGTCGAGCACTGCCTGCAAGCGAGCCATCTCGTTAAGATTCTTCTCGCTTGGGTCTTGCATTACGGTATGCGAAATCGCGTGGTAAGCTTTAAGATGCTGCGCTTGCTCAACGACCCCTTCGGCAACAAAATCATAGACCGAGCCAGCAATATTGCGCGGCGGGTCTTGCTGTAAGCGAGCAATAACCAAATCTTGCTCGTAAACGATACGGCCATCATCGAGAGGAACTTCCTGATTAATGATTTTCATCAGGGTCGATTTTCCCGCACCATTTCGGCCAACGAGGCAGACACGCTCGTTCTCTTCGATATGTAATTCAGCGTTATCCAGTAATGGAGCGTCGCTATAGGACAGCCAAGCCCCATGAATGCTAATTAATGACATTGTTATTATTCCTGACCTACACGCGTAACTAACCAGCAATTGTGGATATGTTTATTGCGAGAGAAATCTTGAGATTGTGTTTTAGCGGTAATATCCCGCGCTTGTAAACCGATAGCGGCTAGGCCCTCATGGTCCATACGGAATCCACGTTTATTGTTCGAGAACATAATAGTGCCACCGGTCCGTAACAGATACTGGAGATCGGTCAGCAACGATAGGTGATCGCGCTGTACGTCAAAGCTCTCTTCCATCCGTTTAGAGTTGGAGAAAGTAGGCGGATCGATAAAGATCACGTCAAAGGTTTCTCGTGACTCTCTAATCCAGCTTAGACAATCGGCTTGAATCAAGCGGTGCGATTGTCCTGAAATATCGTTTAATTGGAAATTACGCTCCGCCCACTCTAAGTAAGTCCGAGACATATCGACTGTAGTGGTCGATTTCGCTCCGCCTAAGGCGGCATGAACACTGGCGGTACCGGTATAGGCAAAAAGATTAAGGAAATCTTTATTACCACTCATTTCCCCCAGCATTTTACGCGCCAGACGGTGGTCAATAAACAGGCCGGTATCGAGGTAGTCCGTCAAGTTCACCCAAAAGTGTGCGTTAAACTCGCTTACCTCAAAGAAGTCATTCTTTGTCGCTAATTTCTGATATTGCTGCGTGCCTTTTTGGCGTTCACGAGTTTTAAGCACTAATTTATTCGCTGGTAACTCTAACACCTGCAACGTTACGCTAATTACGTCGAACAAACGTTGACGTGCTTTATGCGGCTCGACCGTTTTCGGTGGCGCATACTCTTGAACCACGACACAGTCAGCATAGCGGTCGATGGCGATATTATAGTCAGGCAGATCAGCATCGTAGATACGATAACACTCTATCCCTTCCTGCTTCGCCCATTTATCCAGCTTCTTAATATTTTTTCGCAGACGGTTGGCAAAGTCCGGTGCTAACTCCCCGACGACCTGTCCCTCTACGGGGGCACGCAGTTTATAATTTTTCTGAACGCAATCTAACGGACCGTTTTTCGCTTTAAATTGACGGTCTGCACGTAATTGTAAGCAATCGAGCAGCTCTGGCGAACCGCTAAAGAGCGACAGATTCCAACCACCAAACTGTGCTTTAAGAATTCGGCCTAATTGGCTATGCAAGGCAATCAATGCAGGCTCGTTCTCAAGACGTTCACCGTAAGGGGGGTTACTGATCACCGTGCCGACTTCCGCTTCAGGCTGCGGATTCTTAAGTTGGATCGCATCTTGACGTTTGAAGCTAATAAAGGGCGCAACGCCCGCACGACGTGCGTTGGTTTGCGCCCGCTCTAACACTTGACCGTCTTTATCGTAACCAAAGAAACGGATTTGCTTACTTTGCATGCCTAAGTTCGCGCGCTGTTGCGCCTCAGCCACAATCTTATCCCACTCGCTCTCGTTAAACTTTTTCCAAGCATAGAAGCCCCAGTGCTCGCGTAACAACCCTGGTGCACGATCGGCCGCGATCATCGCCGCTTCAATTAATAGCGTCCCCGATCCACACATCGGATCGACCATCGGTGTCCCCGGTTTCCAGCCCGAACGCATAATGATCGCGGCAGCTAATGTTTCTTTAAGCGGCGCTTGACCCGTGGCATGACGATAATTACGTTGATGCAAGGCATCGCCACTGAGATCTAAGGAGATGCTGACTTTGTCGCGATGTAACCAGGCATTAATACGGATATGCGGATAATCTCGGTCAACATTAGGACGAGGAAGATTTTTGCGGGTAAAGCTATCGACGATAGCATCTTTGATCCGGAGCGCACCAAATTGACTGTTACGGATTTCGTCGTTAGTGCCTTGAAAATTGATCACGAATGAGGATTCTGGCTCGAAAATCTCATCCCAAGCAATGGATTGGGCCCCCACATAGAGATCAAGGTCACTGAAAACGTTGAATTCTCCCAGCGGTAACATGATGCGCGAGGCGATACGGCTCCAGAGTAGGCTCCGGTACATCACCTCATCGTTACCACTGTAGTGAACACCTCCCGGTACCAGTCGTATATCTTGAGCACCAAAGCTCTCAAGTTCTGTTTTTAAAAGTTCTTCCAGTCCACGACCGGTGCTGGCAAAAAGAGAATTCATAATAAGTTCTTTAAATCGGTAAATTTGTGCCTAGTATAGCGAATCACAACGCTATGTCATAAAGTTACTGTAATTGTTAGCGACGAAAGAGACGCCTTTTAATGATTAGCCTCGCCAAACTGTTTACTTACCCCATAAAGTCGATGCAAGGGACTCAGCTTTCCCATGCGTTGGTGCAGGAAACCGGCTTAACTTGGGACCGCCATTTTATGGTGACATTAGAAGATGGCACCTTTATTACGGCACGTAAGTATCCTGAGATGTTACTGTTCACCCCCACTTTGACGCAACAAGGCCTCTACCTTCAAGCCCCCGACCAGCAGCATGCTTGGATTAAACTCGACGATTTTTCACAACTCAATTATCCAACCGAAGTGTGGGGGAATCACTTTACGGCAAAAATTGCGCCCGATGCGATCAATCAGTGGCTAAGTCACTATTTTCCGCATCCAGTACAATTACGCTGGATTGGCGAAATTCCTCAACGCAAGATCAAGAAACGGCCTGAACATCCCCTCTCTTTTGCTGACGGTTACCCTTTCCTATTAGTGAATGAAGGGTCATTACACGACCTACAAAATCGTTGTCCCGCTGGTGTCGCCATTGAACAATTTAGAGCAAACCTTGTGGTATCCGGGGCCGAGCCATGGCAAGAAGATCATTGGGCTGTGGTACGGATTGGGGAGGTTATTTTTGACGTAGCCAAACCCTGCAGCCGCTGTATTCTGACTACGGTTAACAGTCGTAATGCCCGTAAGCACCCGCAGGGTGAACCCATGCGTACCTTAACTCAGTTTCGTGAGGCCACAGATGGCAGTGGAGATATCGATTTTGGGCTTAATTTAATCGCCCGTAACAGCGGGATAATTCGAATCGGTGACGACTTTTCCGTACTACAGACTAAACCACCGCGTTTATATAAAGAGAAAGTCGTCGAGGCAACGCCCTACGTCGCGCCCTGCGCTGCGCCAACAGATAAAGCGGTAGAGATTGAGTTTGCGGGGAAGCGCTTTACGGGCAATAACCAACAGATTTTGCTGGAACAGTTAGAATTACAAGGACACTCTATTCCCTACTCATGCCGAATGGGCAGTTGTGGCAGCTGTCGGCTCACCAAATTATCGGGATCGGTTAAAGCGTTAAATAGCCGCGCGCTGTCCGAATCAAACTTATTAAGCTGTTGTTGTGTCCCTGAAGCAGGCCCGTTGAAGCTTGAACTGAATTAACCGACTTTTTCTAACACTAATGCCTGTTCTGGCTGCCAAGCAGCTAGACGGTCATTCATAATCTTGATCGCATCACCAAGATAAAGTGATTTACCGCTGTTTAATAACAATTCAGGCTGGGCGACCACACATAAGGAAGCTTGTTGATTGGTTTCCACAACCATTAAGAGCGCTTGTTCATTGTTGCTGGTGAGCTCAGTGAGAACCATTTCACCGACTTCAGGCTGAAGGGCTTGGCGACGTGAGGCGAAATGCCAACTTTTTGGCATTTGCGGTTTCAGGAACCGGTACGCAATTAAGCCATTAATAATCAGTTGTCGAGATTGTGCCTCATCCAGCGCCGTTTGGTGGCAGCTTTCAGCAAATTGTTCGAAAAGCGTTGCATCTTCTACGCAGAAGGGATGAGAGGAAAAAGCGTCAGGAATGAGCATCTTAGATGAGAATTGAGAAGTGAAGCTCGACCCATCATTAAAATCTAACATAACGGAATCTTGTTCCGAATCGTAATGCCATTGCCAGCAATCATCGGGTTTTAAATTCATAAATTACCCCTAAATAGTCTTAAGCTTTAATAAAAAATTTATTAAAAAAAATGTTACTCATTACCAAATCTGAATGAAATATAAACGACATCGCACAAAAAATAAACCACTTTATCTGTGCGAGTCGATTATTGATTAAATACCCATCACAATATTTTTTATTAATTTTGGTCCATGGTAAATAAAACCAGAATAAACTTGTAATAATGTCGCACCCGCAGCACGTTTTTCCTTTGCCGCCATTAATGAATCAATGCCGCCCACCCCTATTATAGGTAAGGCACCCTTTAGCTCGTGGTGCAGTTGTCTAATAATTTCGGTCGACTTTAATTGCACTGGGCGCCCACTCAATCCACCCGCTTCACTTGCATAAGGTAAGCCGGTAACCAAAGAGCGATCCAAGGTGGTGTTAGTGGCAATGACCCCATCAATATTATGTCGGACTAAACTGTCGGCAACTTGAATTAATTCTTCAATAGAAAGATCCGGCGCGATCTTTACAACAACGGGGACATATTTCAGATGCCGCTGTTGGAGATCATGTTGTTTGGTTTTGATTGCCGCCAATAATTCATCCAGCGCTTCACCGTATTGTAAGGATCGTAAACCGGGGGTGTTTGGCGAGGAGATATTGACGGTAATATAACTGGCGTGAGCGTAGACTTTTTCCATACAGAATAAATAATCATCGCTACCTTGTTCAACCGGTGTATCTTTATTTTTCCCGATATTAATACCCAAAATACCCCGGTAGCGAGAGGCCTTTACGTTCTCAACCAGTTGATCAACACCGTGATTATTGAATCCCATTCGGTTGATAATTCCCTCTGCCTGTTCTAAGCGAAATAACCGAGGTTTGTCGTTTCCAGCTTGAGCACGAGGCGTGACCGTACCGATTTCAATAAAGCCAAAACCCATTGCGGCGAACGCATCAATACATTCGCCATTTTTATCCAGCCCTGCGGCTAACCCCACTGGGTTTTGGAAAGTAATGCCCATCGATTCGACCGGCTTATTGGCTAAGCGTTGAGTAATCAGCGCTTCAAAGGGCGTTCCGCTAACTTTTTTTAACGCATGAATCGTCTGTTCATGGATTTTTTCGGCATCAAACTGGAATAGCGCAGAACGAATTAATGGATACAACATTTCCCCTCCAAAGGCTGACAATAGTGATAGCGACGGACTTCAGTCAGGGGGGGATGGTAGCATTTTTGGGATGAAAGTAAATTTAACTCGCGTGGGGAGAAGAAATAAGCTCTAGGCCTTGCACCTAGAGCTTTATAGTAGATAACTACGCCGCTAATGCTTTGGTGATCTTCTCGTAAAGATCCCGAGAAAGATTATCCAAGGTCAAGAGTTGCTCTAAGGCCGCTCGCATCAGTTGCTGACGATTTTCATCGTAGCGTTTCAAGCGGATTAACGGTTCAATCATTCTTGCCGCAATCTGCGGGTTACGGTGATTGAGATCCGTTAGCATTTCCACTAAGAATTGATAACCTGAACCATCCTCAGCATGGAAAGCCGCTGGGTTTGCGGAACAGAAAGCGCCAATTAACGAACGCACGCGGTTAGGGTTTTTCATAGTAAACGAGCGATGCGTTAATAGCTGACGGACGTTCTCGACCACGTGGTCTCCTGGGCGCGTGGCTTGTAAGATAAACCATTTATCCATCACTAAGCCGTCTTGATACCAACGCTCGTCCCATTGCGTCAGCAATTGTTCCGCTGCAGGAAGTTGCGCCGCAACCGCACTGCTTATCGCGGCTAATGCATCGGTCATATTATTGGCCGATTGGTATTGATTGACCGCTAGCTCCTCGCCCAAGGTGGCATCGGCAAAGACGAGGTAAGAGAGCGCAATATTTTTCAGGGCACGTTTACCAATGTCCTGCTCTTCAACACGATACTTTGCGCACAGGTTGTCTTGGTAAGCAACCTTTAGCTCCTTCACCAATGCTGTCGCGAAGAGTTGTAACAGCGAAGCTCTCACTGCCGCGATTGCGGTAGGATGGATAATCTCAAACCACTCGGCGATCTCGTTCTCAGAAGGCAAGGTAAAGATCTGCGCTTTTAAGGCCGGATCGATAGATTCATCGACCAGCACTGCGCGGAACGCATCAACCACATGGCGAGGCACTGACAACGGTTGTTGTTGAGCGAAACGCGAAACGTTTAATTTCAGATAGATAGCTAATAAGCTCTGTGCCGCGTCCCAGCGAGTAAAGGCATTTCGCGCATGTTGCATTAAGAACGTAAGCTGCGCATCACTCCACTGATAGTGTAATTTTACAGGGGCAGAAAACTCGCAGAGTAGCGCTGGCGTGGGTTTGAACCAGACCTTGTCGAAAACGAAAATTTGCGTTGCTTCCGTAACGTTTAGCACAGAATCGATCGCTTCACCCTTGTACTGCAGCGGAATGACCTGCCCTTCGTTATCATATAACTCTATCGCTAAAGGAATATGCAGCGGTTTTTTCTCGGCTTGGTCCGCTGTTGCGGGTGTTTCTTGGGTCACCGTTAAGGTGTAGGTTTCGCTATTCGGATCGTAATCGTCTTCGACGGTCACAACTGGCGTCCCTGACTGACGGTACCATTGACGGAACTGTGTCAAATCAATCCCGGAAGCATCTTCCATTGCCTTAACGAAATCTTCGCACGTCGCCGCACTGCCATCATGACGTTGGAAGTAGAGCGCGATACCGGCTTGGAATTTTTCTTCTCCTAACAGGGTATGGATCATACGAATGACTTCCGATCCTTTCTCGTAAACCGTTAAGGTATAGAAGTTGTTCATCTCCATCACTTGCTCAGGACGGATTGGGTGCGCCATCGGGCTGGCATCCTCAGCAAACTGTGCGCCGCGCATCACGCGAACATTATCAATACGGTTAACTGCGCGAGACCCCAGATCAGAGCTAAACTCCTGGTCGCGGAAAACGGTCAGCCCTTCTTTTAGGCTGAGCTGGAACCAATCGCGGCAGGTGACACGGTTTCCACTCCAGTTATGGAAATATTCATGACCGATCACCGCTTCGATACCGAGGTAATCCTTATCGGTTGCGGTTTCTGGTTTCGCGAGAACATATTTCGAGTTGAAAATATTAAGCCCTTTGTTCTCCATTGCGCCCATATTGAAGAAATCGACGGCGACTATCATAAAAATATCGAGGTCGTATTCTAAATTGAAACGCTCCTCATCCCACTTCATGCTCTGTTTTAGCGAGGTCATCGCCCAGTCTGCACGGTCGAGATTACCGTGATCGACGAAGATTTCTAATGCGACATCACGCCCAGATTTTGTGGTAAAAGTATCGCGTAATACATCGAAATCACCGGCGACTAGCGCGAAAAGGTAACAAGGTTTTGGGAAAGGATCTTGCCAAGTAATCCAATGCTGACCATTATCCAGTTCACCGGCATCAATACGGTTACCGTTGGAGAGTAAATAAGGATAGCGTTGTTTATCGGCGTAAATCGTGGTGCTAAAACGCGCTAACACGTCTGGGCGATCTAAATACCACGTAATATGGTGGAAGCCTTCGGCTTCACACTGTGTACAGAGTGCTTCACCGGATTTATAAAGGCCTTCTAATGCACTGTTTTGATCAGGATGGATCTCGTTTTCAATCTCTAGCGTAAAATGCTCAGGAACGTTACGCAGTCGTAAATTACCGGATTCGATAGCATGGTCCTGCCACAGGTCACCGTTTATTTTTACACTGACGAGGACTAACCCTTCTCCCTGTAACAGCAGATCTTTTGCAGACGCATCACAACGTTTAACTTGGCTTACCGCGACAACCTTAGTGGTCTTTTCATCTAGGTGAAACGTTAGATCGATATCGGTAATGGTAAATTCCGGCGCGGTGTAATCTTTGCGATATTTAACTTGTGGTTGCTGTGTCATGCCATGTCCATGTCAATGATAGAGTGTTAACTCAAAGTCTAGGTGCTCTCTATACCAGATTCCAGTCCTTGACAGCAAGTCGTGCTCTTCTGAGAACATAATTTTAACATTTAGCACAATTTATTCTCGATTTCGCGAATAATCTATGGTGTGATCCAATTCACTTTTTAGGGCGACGAGTTATACTATTGCCTGATATAACGACTTTTTCTGCCGGCCTGCAGAGTGATAATGTCCAAAGGATGCCGATAAGCACTATGAAACCACATGCTTCTCCGATATTGACCACGCTGCTTGATACCGATGCCTATAAATTGCATATGCAGCAAGCGGTGTTTCATCGCTATCGACATTTATCCGTCACCGCTGAGTTCCGCTGTCGAGGTGATGAGTTACTCGGCGTTTATGCCGAGGAAATTGTCTCGCAAATTAATTTAATGCAGCAACTTGCCTTAACGGATGAAGAATATCGTTATTTAGCTTCCCTACCTTTCTTCACCATCGATTACTTAAATTGGCTCAAGACTTTTCGCTTTGATCCCCAACAGGTTGCAGTGAGCAATCAGCAGGGTCAATTAGTGCTGACCATTACCGGGCCTTGGATCGAAGTGATTCTTTGGGAAGTGCCACTACTGGCCTTGATCTCTGAAATTGTGCATCGTGACCGTTCCCCTAACGTTACCGCCGCCGATGCGTTAGCGCTGCTCAATACGAAATTAGCCAAGTTCAAAGCTGACTCAGCTGACCTTGATATGTCGCGTTTTAAATTAATGGACTTTGGCACGCGCCGACGTTTCTCTCAGTCTGTGCAAGAATCTGTGGTGGCGGAACTGGTTAGGGAAGTTCCTTGGCTGGTCGGCACCAGTAATTACGATATTGCCCGTCGCCACCAGTTAGCGCCTGTGGGTACCCAAGCACACGAGTGGTTCCAGGCACACCAACAGATCAGCTCAGAGTTAGCACACAGTCAGCGCGCCGCACTGCAAGCCTGGTTGGAAGAGTATAATGATATGCTCGGCATCGCGTTGACTGATTGTATTGCCACGGATGCATTTTTACGTGATTTCGGCTTTAACTTTGCCAACCGCTATCAGGGGGTTCGTCACGATTCCGGCGATCCCGTTGCATGGGGTGAGAAAATCATTAAGCACTACCTCTCTTTAGGGATTGACCCTCGCGAGAAGACCCTGGTTTTCTCCGACAGTTTAACCTTGGATAAGGCGCTTGAACTCTACCGTCATTTCGATCCGCGCATTAACATTATTTTCGGTGTGGGTACACGCCTGACTTGCGATTTGCCTGGTGTAAGTCCACTGAATATTGTGATTAAGCTCACCAGCTGCGATGGCAAACCCGTGGCAAAATTATCGGATAGCCCGGGCAAAACTATCTGCCAAGACGTTTCTTTTGTCAAAGCGCTAGAAAAAGCGTTCGACTTACCGAAGATAAATTGTACAGGCTAACCCTAGGCCAGAGATAATCTGGCCTAATCCTTTTTTTTCTATCTATTTTGCTTGTTTACTTACCCTGCCTGAGTAACATATCCTACCTTATTCAATAGTGATTCCATCTAACAGAGAGATAATTATGAGCATAGTGCCTGTCGTGGACGTGCTAGACGGTCGTGTAGCTGTAGAGTCAGAGGTTACAGTGCGTGGCTGGGTGCGTACCCGTAGAGATTCCAAAGCTGGTATTTCCTTTATCGCCATTTATGATGGCTCCTGCTTTAATCCTGTTCAGGCGGTTGTAAATAATTCGCTTAATAATTATCAAGATGAAGTTTTGCACCTGACGACTGGCTGCTCCGTCGAAGTCACCGGCACGGTAGTCTCGTCTCCTGGTCAAGGTCAATCTTTCGAAATTCAAGCGACCGCAGTGAAGGTCGTGGGTTGGGTCGAGGATCCCGATAGCTATCCAATGGCGGCTAAACGTCACAGCATCGAATATCTTCGTGAGGTTGCCCACTTACGTCCGCGCACCAACTTAATTGGTGCCGTCGCACGCGTGCGTAATACTTTAGCTCAAGCTATTCACCGCTTCTTTAATGAGCAAGGCTATTTTTGGGTCTCGACGCCGTTAATCACTGCTTCAGATACCGAAGGCGCTGGCGAACTGTTCCGTGTCTCAACACTCGATATGGAAAATCTGCCTCGCAACGATCAAGGTAAAGTCGACTATAGCCAAGACTTCTTTGGTAAAGAAGCGTTCCTTACCGTATCGGGACAGCTAAACGGTGAGACTTATGCTAGCGCATTATCCAAAATCTATACCTTTGGCCCGACGTTTCGTGCAGAAAACTCCAACACTAGCCGTCACCTAGCCGAATTTTGGATGGTTGAACCCGAAGTTGCGTTTGCTCACTTAGATGATGCCGCAGCGTTAGCCGAAGCAATGTTGAAATATTGCTTTAACGCAGTGTTGACCGAGCGCGCTGACGACCTCGCCTTCTTTGCAGAGCGCGTAGATAAAGAAGCGATCAGCCGTTTAGAAAAATTTGTTAGCAGCGATTTTGCCCAAATCGATTATACCGATGCGATCGATATCCTGCTCAACTCTGGCCAAACCTTCGAAAACCCAGTCGAATGGGGAATCGATCTCTCCTCGGAACACGAACGCTACTTAGCTGAAAAACATTTTGCAGCCCCAGTTGTCGTGAAAAACTATCCGAAGGACATCAAAGCCTTCTATATGCGCTTAAATGATGATGGTAAAACCGTTGCCGCGATGGATGTTCTCGCTCCAGGCATTGGTGAGATTATCGGGGGTTCTGAGCGTGAAGAACGTTTAGATGTGTTAGACCAACGTCTAGCTGAAATGGGCCTAAATAAAGAGGATTACTGGTGGTATCGCGATCTCCGTCGCTACGGCACCGTACCACACTCAGGCTTTGGCTTAGGTTTTGAACGTCTTGTCTCTTACGTTACTGGTGTACAAAATGTACGGGATGTTATCGCTTTCCCGCGTACCCCACGCAGTGCTAACTTCTAACATAAGCCTCACTTATAGAAATCCGCTTCGGCGGATTTTTTTTTGCCCGTTGACAGAGATCATTGCAAAAAGTGCCAAGTCACATTATGTTACTTTTTGATACAGCTATAAATGTGATGTTCATCTTCATTTCGTTTCAACACAGTTGTAAATAGCGCTAAAAATGCTATTCAATACGAGCCCGCAATGGGCTTTTAATCTCTAAAACATAAAAATAATTAACAATAATGCCAATGAGGGTATTAATGATGAAGCGCAAAGTTCTTTCTCTACTGGTTCCAAGTCTTTTGGCTATCTCTTCAGCTCAGGCTGCAGAAATCTACAACAAAGACGGTAACAAGCTAGATTTATATGGCAGGGCAGTTGGATTACATTACTTCTCGAATGATAACAGTAATGATGGGGATTTCTCATACGTACGTTTTGGTTTCAAAGGCGAAACGCAAATCAATGAGAATATGACCGGTTACGGTCAATGGGAATATAACATTCAAGCGAATAACAGCGAAGGCAGCGATGCGCAAAACGGAAACAAAACCCGCCTAGGATTTGCCGGTCTGCGTTTTAATCAGTATGGCTCCTTCGATTACGGTCGTAACTATGCTGTCGCTTATGATGCGTTAAGTTACACCGATATGCTGCCAGAATTTGGGGGTGACTTTAGTTACTCTGATTCAATGACAGGCCGTACCACCGGCGTAGCCACCTACCGCAACGCTAATTTCTTCGGATTAATCGAAGGATTAAATGTCGCCCTGCAGTATCAAGGTAAAAATGAACGCGACGATGTACAGCGTTCTAATGGCGATGGCTGGGGCGTTTCGACCAGTTATGCACTGCCTTACAGCTTCGCGATCACCGGTGCTTACCAACAACAAAACCGTACTACCAAGCAACGTAATATGGATTACGGCAGTGGCGACACCGCCAGCGTCTGGGGTGTAGGCTTGAAATATGATAATGCCCCTGTGTATGTTGCCGTCACTTATGCTGAAGGGCAAAACGCCACCCGTATTAGTAGCGATATTAATGGGGTATCTAAATCTGGTTTTGCGAATAAAACGCAGAACTTCGAAGCCGTTGCGCAGTATCAGTTCGACTTCGGTTTACGCCCATCCTTAGCCTTTATCCAGCAAAAAGCGAAAGATGTTGAAGGGATCGGTGATGTTGACCTCGTAAAATATATCGATGTTGGCGCGAGCTACTACTTTAACAAAAACATGTCGACTTATGTTGATTACCGTATTAATCAGCTAAGCAACAATAACAAGCTCGGTCTTAACAACGATAACACCGTTGCGACGGGTCTGGTCTACCAATTCTAAGTATCAACTGTGGCTACCTAATGGGTAGCCACTTTTCATGTCATTTCCCTCCGAAAATTTTTATTAGTCGTTGTACGGGCGTCGACATCCCGCTACCCTAATGCTCACCACACTTCAATTCGGATATTACTATGTTTGAATCAATTCCTGCTGCGCCGGCTGATCCTATTTTAGGGCTAGCGGATTTATATAAGAACGATCTTCGCCCTAACAAGATTAATTTAGGTATAGGGGTCTATAAAGATGAGACCGGTCACACCCCTGTGATGGTCAGTGTCAAAAAGGCTGAGCAGCAGTTAGTCGAAACCGAAACAAGCAAAAATTATCTCAGTATTGAAGGCAACAGCGCTTATGCCCAGGCAAGCCAACGCTTGCTTTTCGGCACGGGCAATCCCATTCTCGCTACACAATGCCTCTTCACGGCGCAAACGCCGGGTGGCACAGGGGCTTTACGTGTCGCTGCAGATTTTCTTGCCCAGCATACTAGCGCTAAGCGTGTCTGGGTCAGTAACCCAAGCTGGCCAAACCATCATAATATCTTTGCTGCGAGTGGCTTAGAGGTCGCGACTTATAACTACTATCAGCCAGAGACCCATAGTCTCGATTTCTCGGCAATGCTCGACTCATTAGCGTCTGCGGAAGCGGGTGATGTCGTACTCCTTCATGGATGTTGCCATAATCCAACGGGTATCGACCCCACCTTAGAACAGTGGCAACAGCTTTCTGAACTCCTGCTGCGTAAAGCGTTACTACCGCTATTCGATTTTGCCTATCAAGGTCTCGGACAAGGTTTGGATGAAGATGCGCAAGGGCTACGTTTATTTGCGCAATCTCACCAAGAGTTCATTGTTTGTAGCTCTTTCTCTAAAAACTTCGGTTTATATAATGAACGTACCGGTGCTTTCACGCTGAAAACCACTACAGCTCAAGCCGGTAATGATGCATTTAGCCAAGTTAAAGCCGTGATCCGTGCAAATTACTCCAATCCGCCGTCACATGGTGCCGCCGTCGTAGCAACGATTTTAAATGATGACAGTCTGAGAGCGATTTGGGAGCAAGAGCTTTTAGAAGTCCGCCAGCGTATTCAGCGTATGCGCCAACTGTTTGTACAAACGTTACAAGAAAAAGGGGCGACCCAAGACTTCTCATTTATTAATAAACAAAATGGGATGTTTTCTTACAGCGGGCTAACTAAAGAACAAGTATTACGGTTACGGGAAGAGTTTGCGATTTACGCGGTTGCGTCAGGTCGGATTAATATTGCCGGGATGACACCAGAAAATATGTCACGTCTCTGCGAATCAATTATTAGCGTAACGCGATAAAAATAGATGCCCGGTCATTACCGGGCATTTTTTATCAGCGTAAAAAAGGATTAGTGAGGCGTTCGTGTCCGAGGGTTGAGCGGGGACCATGGCCTGGGATAAATGTCACGTCATCTCCTAACGGCAGTAACTTCTGTTCAATTGACTCAATCAATTTTTGTCCATCACCTCGGGGAAAATCACTGCGCCCCACCCCACCTTTGAATATTACATCACCCGAGATCAGCAAGTGTTGCTCTGCCTGATAAAACACGATATGTCCAGGCGTGTGACCTGGGCAATGGAGGACACTGAAATCTAGCGTGCCAACGCTGACCGACTCGCCTTCCTCTAACCATTGATCGGGATAAAACACCTCGCAATGCGGGAAACCAAACATCGCGCTTTGCTGAGGTAAACTCTCAAAGAGAAAAAGGTCATCACGATGAGGACCGATTAACGGGACATTAAACTGTTGCGCCAATATCTTTGCCGCCCCCACATGATCTAAATGGCCATGCGTCAGTAAAATTTTATCGATCTCAATGCCCTGTTGGTGCAACAGTGCCGTAATCTTCTCTGCGTCACCGCCTGGATCTATAAGCGCCGCACTGCCGGTTTGAGTGCAGACGACTAGGCTACAATTTTGTGCAAAAGCCGTGACGGGGATCTGCGTGATCGCTATAGCGCTCATGGAATGACTCATCTCAGGACCAATGACGAACGGGGCCGGTATCGATATGCACGAAGTTACTCTTAGGGTAATAGCCCACTCCGCCGGCATTCATTTTTAATGCCGCTTTGCGCACGTTGCTGAGTGCAACACCTTCGATATGGAAATCCATTGCTTGGCCTAAGGTATGATAGCTGTGCTTGGCAACACCGCTGTGAGCACTTCTACCACGCAAATGATTGTTGGTGGCAATGCTACGGAAGCCAGAAACTAACTGAATAGGCTTACGGGTTTCCAACATCACTTGAAGGCGGTAGATATGGTCAAAAAGGTGTGGGTCTATGGCATGAATTTTCTCTGCACGGTAATCACGGAAAAAATGATTAAGCCTTGCAAGTTCACTCGGATTATACGTTTTACCATTGAAGAACTCTGCTTTTAAGCTCTCACCTGTATTGATGTTATTTAACGTCAAAATTCTAGGTCGCGAGGTCGATAATGAGGCTTGTGCGAAATGAGGTAGGCAAGAAATACCGGCTGCAGCTGAACCAAGTAAAAGCAGTTTACGACGATGTGAATCAATTTTTTCCATGGGCATGACATCCGCGAGACGAAAGGACAAAAAAACAACAGAGGAACCATACCCAGAGTGTTGCCCTTCGTCAAGACGCAGACATGAGAACGATCAATTTAATTACACTTAGAAAGATATTCAGCTGGCTTATCCACCCGCTGAACGATAAATCTATAATAGAAACTTCTCAGCGTTACTGATTGCGCTCCAGCCTGAACGCGCTAATTGGTCATAATTATAGATGTCAGTACGGAATTGCGCCTGTCCATCCTCACTCACCCACGCCGTTAAGTAATACAGGTTGACGGGGATACGATGACGAATAGAAATAGGTCGTGTCGTCCGGCTATCAAGTGTCGCGGAAATACGGCTTTGATCCCAACCGACATCCTTCAGAAGTAAGCCAGCCAATTGCGATGCTTTATTAACCCGCACACAACCAGAGCTAATGGCTCGAATATCTTGCTGGAATAATCCATGATTTGGCGTGTCATGGAGGTAAATCGCATCAGAACTCGGCATATTAAACTTATAGCGCCCCAAGGAGTTTTGGGGTCCCGGCGCTTGCATGACACGATAAGGGAAAGCAGAAGCTGATACGGTCTGCCAGTTAACACTTGACGGATTTACCGTGGTTGCGTCCGCCCCCCACCCCGAATAAAGCGTGAAATTATGCTTGGCCAAGTAACTTGGGTCCTTACGCAGTTTCGGCACTAAATCTTCACGAATTAGCGTGTTAGGTACTGTCCACGTTGGGTTAAGCACTACACTGTTCAATGCACTGCGCATTAATGGCGTTTTCCTTTCTGGGCGACCGACAATAACGCGTGAAGAGAGGATAGTTTTGCCATCAACGTAATAATTTAAGGAGTAGTTGGCGATATTAACCATGATGCCATTATGCATATCATCAGGTAACAACCGCAGGCGCTGCATATTCAACGCAAGCAGTGTCGCACGTTGATGTGGAGTAATATTCAGCCACTCACGGGTTTTATAACCAATAATCCCGTCATCGGTTAATCCTTGCCAATGCTGGAATCGTTTCACGGCTGAAACCATTGCATCAGAATAGATATCTTCAGCTGGCCCTGTACTGGCCGGTGCGGCATTGGTTGAAGTAGGTGTTGGCGATAACATTCTTTGCTGACTTGGCGCTGCGACAGTTTGCGGTTGTGTCGATTGCGATGGTTCAGGTTGCGGCGTAGCAGGAATGGAGGATTGTGCTTGCGCTTCACTGAGCCATCCGGCGCGAACAAGTAACTGCCGCAATTGCGGAACGGCCGGATCGCTATCACCTGGGCGAATAGTATGGGTTAAATCGACCTTCGGCCAAGGCTTGTTGTCTGCCAATAAAACCACCAGCGCTTTTTGCATCGGACGATATTGTGGGTGCTGAGGCATTAACCCCTCAATAAAGTGCTGGGTCGTACCATGATTAACAGCTTGCAGCCAACGCCCTACAAGTGCTGAACTTGGTGCTGTCAGGCGAAAACCATTTGGACCATAGAACCATGTCTCCCCTTGGGCGGGCGCGGCATTCACAAATTGTAGATAACCCAATAAGGCATCGGATAACACGACATCGCGTGCATCACCGGATAAATCGCTGCGGCTTAATACTGAGAGCCAGCGTGCAAACTGAGGTTGAACGCCTGATAACGCCACCTCAGAGAGTTGCTGCTCAAAACTGTGAATCGCCGCTTCATCCGTCCATAACGGTTGCTGATGATGCTGACGATAGATGGAAGTGAGTAAGCTGCCATAATAAAGGGAAACACCGGAAGGTAACGCTTGATAAATCGACGCAATACGCTGGCTAGGAGTATTAGTATGAGTAACAGGTGAGCTCGCCAGTTCAGGGGCGGCTTGCGCTACCATTGAACTACCGATCGCTAACGACATACCGCCGACTAGCAATACCGGTTTAAGTTGAAAACACTTTAGAAACATCCCTGACTCCTTACCTTGTTTAGACACGCACCAAAAAGTTCAATGTTTTTTATTATTTTCTTCCTTTGAGTGTAAACGAAAAAACGACATTTGTTATAAACAAATGTCGTTTAATCCGGAGCAAATGATAATTGTGGCTTATCTAGTTATCATCAGCGTTCGATACAACGGTCTCCTGCGCGGGGGTGACTTCAGGTGAAAAACCTTTTAATCCAACTACATGCACATGTTCGATCTCGTTAACCACTTTACGCATTAATTTATAAGTCGTGCCTTTTTCTGGGCTAATATTTTCTGGTGCCGCAATGACTAATTGCATCTCTAATCGCTCACACAGCTCAAATAACGTGGCGATCGAACGCGCATCCAGTCGTGCGGCTTCGTCCAAGAATAATAAGCGACAGGGAGAAATATCTTTCCCTCTAAGACGACGCGATTCATCCTCCCAGCTTTGGACAACCATGACCAATATCGACATCCCGGTCCCGATCGCTTCACCCGTCGACAGCGCCCCGCTTTCTGCACGTAACCAACCGTCAGAGCCACGGTTAACTTCGACTTCCATCTCCAAGTAGTTACGATAATCCAGCAGCTCTTCACCGATCACTTGCGGAGTACGGCTGCCTAAGTCGATATGCGGATTGAGACGTTGGTACAGTTTGGCTAACGCTTCAGAGAAGGTCAGTCGTTGACTGTTGAATAAGTCTTGATGCTGCTCATGATCTTGAGCCAAGGTCTCCAGAAGCGTCGAGTGGGCCTCGCGCACATTTACGTTCAAACGTACGCTATTAACCTGACCGAATTTGACCGCTTGTAAGCCTTGGTTTAATTGGCGTATACGGGTCTGCTCTCGCTGAATTGTCTTACGAATAATATTCGCGGCACTACGAGAACTGATCGCTAGCGTTTGCTCACGAGAGGTTAACTCTTCCGTTAAGCGATTAAGCTCGATTTCCATCTGTTCGATAGCTTCGATCGGATCATCGGTACGGATAATGTCTTGACGGATCCGCTCACGAAGATGCTGGTAGACGGCAATAAAGAAGCGAATCTTACGCTCCGGATAACGTGGCTCTTCTGACAGACGTAACACGTCGCGTAGATGTTCGTTATCGGCGACCGCTAAACGCAACGCTCCCAGTGCTTTATCAGACATTGAACGGAGTTCATCACCGCCTAAATAAGCCAACTCACGACGGTGTAAACGTCTTTCCAAGCCATTCTCTTTCACTAAACGCAAGACGGTACACCATCCCGCTTTTGCGGTGACCACTTGGTTACGGCTTTGGCTGTAATCCCGTTCGACTTTACGTAAACGTTTCTGTAAAGACTCCATTTCCGCTTCACAGAAGGTCAATTGTTTTTCCAATTGATGACGGCGGGCACGGTTATGGCTTAACTGATGGTAAAGCGAGTCACGTAATTCTTTAGCTTGTAACTCTGCATGGGGATCGGCTTTTGCCCCCAAGGCTTGCATCTCTTGCTGTAACTCCGACAGCATATCGCGCTTCGCATCATATGAACTTTTCAATGAAGCCAATAACTGACTACTTTGTGTCAATTGCTGCTGATGCTGACGTAAACGGTCGCGGAGTTCGGTACGCTCGCCCTCAGCCTGCGCTAACTGCTGGCGCAATTTTTGGGTGAGATCGCTATTACCATCAACCATTCCCTCTGCTTCAGAATAGTTAAAGTGCGCGCGGCGCTGAACCACTTCGGTAAGAGCAAACGCTTGCTGACGGTAATCGCGCTGCTGTTGCTGCGCCGTACGATAATCATCCTGTAGTTGTTGATGCTGTTCTGGATCGCTTTGCAACACACTGATCATCGGCTCGAGCTTGGCAAGCTTCTGTCCGAACTGATGTAAGAAGCGTGCCGCTTCCTGCGATTCCTCAACCTGCTCACGCAACTCTTCACAACGATCCGCTAAGGTTTCGTCTAACAGTAAATTGACCCGAGGTAAAAGACGGTTAAGTAATGCCACCCCTTCACGAGCCGTCTCAAATTGCTGACGTTGCTGTTGAGTATTCGCTTCGTGTTGAGCCATCGCCCGTTCGATATCGGTACGGCGCGAAGAGAGTTGGCGGATTTGTGCTTCAGGATCCTGTTCAAAGGCAATCGCCAGATGGCTGCCGATGAAACGACTGAAGGATTGGTGCAGACGCTGTGACTTCTGGACATCAAACGACAGGGTGGCATATTTTTCGCTTAAACTATCACGCTCCTGCGAGAGCAATTCCAGTTGATTTTCACGGGCGGCACGGCCAAAGAGAGGGACCTTCGGGAAACGCGAATAACGCCACTGACGATCAGCAATCTTGACCACCACTGCTTGGTTCAGTTCTTCGACACTGAACACACTGTCATCGAATGATTGGGGGTCCCCTTCAATTAAGTAGAGGTCTTCAGGGCAATCCTCGAGATCAGCCAACAGCGCTTGGATCGGAGCCAGCTCAGGAACAACGATCGCATGACGAGAAGGCCCATAAAGCGCTGAGAAGTAAGGTGCATCCTCGAGAGTGACGTCATCATAAATTTCGGATAACAAAACGCCACCAAACTTTTCAGCTAAATGGTTTAAGCGACTATCTTCTGCGCCGCCCGGCTGGCTTAAGCGCTCGATTTGTTGTTCGACTTGACGACGACGGCTGGCGACTTCATCACGTTCAACTGTGGTTTCCCGCTCACGCTCCAGCAGGTACTGCATATATTCTGTGACCTGACTGCTTTGCGTAAAGACTTGGCCCGTCTGCTCGCTTAATTGTGTCAGGATCTCTTGTGCCGCTAACCAATGAGGCGCGCGATTAGTCAGTACGCTGATCTTTTCGCGAATTTGATCCAATGATTGGCGATGTAATAAACGCTGCTCGCTGGCTTCATCAACGCCGGCGCTTAATTGTTCGATACGCGCTTCATATTCCCGATGTAAGTCTTCAAGCGCATCGGCTTCATATTGCTGGCCTTGACGTTTACAAAATTCGGCTAGCAGACGCTCTGCATCGTGCTGCTCGCGAAGACGCTGTTCTAATTCAGACAAGCGTAAACGTAATGCAGGGAGTTGATCCGCAATATGGCGTTGTTGTTGCGCTTCACGTAGCGCTTCACGTCCAACTTGCCAGGCTTCAGCACGATTGACTGGGCCACTGATTTGTTGCACCAGTTCTAACGCTTGGTTAAATTGGCTGTGGGCTGCCTGCGCAACGCTAAGCTTCTGTTCTAAGTTCAGCAGTAAATTGGTGGCTTCTTCTTCGCGGGCTTGGAAACGTGCCTGCCATTCGGCGGCATTTTCGGCAGATAAATCGTCGAGGTGACAGAGATCCTTGGCCCGCTGTAGCGCATTTACCGCTTGTTGATATTGAATCGCGCGCGTTTGTTGAACATCCAATGCCTGCTGGAAATTGGCGAGCTGGCTTTTGAGCTCATCCACTTCGATTTCAGAAGCTTCGACGTTCTCTTGGTGCGCTTCATTAATCTCTTGCGCTTCAGCCACCACTTCTTGCTGCTCTTCTAAACGATACGAAAGCTCTTCGATCTCGTTTTCGTAACGTTCGATTTTTTCTTGCTGACGCACCGCATTCTGAACAATGGTGAGGTGGTCACTGGCAGCTTGATACTCGCTCTCCAAGTCGCCTTCTGCCCCAACGTGCTCGGAGAGCTCGCGAGCCATCTCCACATGTCGGAACTGTTCAGTCTTCAACTGATGGCGGCCCGTATGCAACTCTTGACGTAGCGCAATGGCGCCGTCTAAGTTAATTCGGCGATCATTGGCATGGCGCATATAGTCCGAAGCAACATATTGCGTGGCTTCGGTAATCAGGTGCTTAAACAGACTGCGGTCAGCTTGGGTAACACGAATCGCTTCAAGCGTCATTCTATTTTCGCGTAATGCCCCTTCCATATCTTGGAAAGCCTTACGCACACCACCGTTTTCAGGTAATAAGTAATCGCGCAGTGAACGGGTGATGGTGCTGGAGATCCCGCCGTATAAAGAGGCTTCAATTAGGCGATAGAATTTACTGCGATCACTTTGGCTGCGTAGACGACGGGGAACGATACCGTGGTCAAACATCATGCTGTGATAATCGGTCACCGAACTGTACGCTTTAAAGGTCATGACCTGTTGCGCATCCATCCGCTCTTTCACTTCGTTCAGCGGACGTACTTTAGCCTGACGACTGTTTAAGACCTCGGTTAAGAGATCCGTCGGTAAGGTATCTTCGGGAATATCATGAATACTGAAAGGTTTAATATCGACTTTTTTATCGCGACCCGCTACTTGCTGGAGACGCACACCGACCAGCGAGCGCTGTCCACGAGAGTTAACGACATCTAAAGCAGCGTAACAAACACCTGGGCGCAGTTTACCGTGTAAACCTTTATCTCGAGACCCGGTGGTCGCACCCGCTTCAGTGGTATTACGAAAGTGTAATAGGGTCAAATCGGGGATTAACGCGGTAATAAAGGCCGCCATGGTCGTCGATTTACCGGCACCGTTGCCCCCTGATAGGGTCGTGACCAATTCATCTAAGTCAAACGTTCGGGCAAAAAAACCGTTCCAGTTTATTAGGGTAAGCGAACGAAATTTTCCACGTTCAATCATGCGTCATCACCTTCTTGTTGCCCTTCGGCCGCGTCATCGTCGGCACGCTCTTTTTCTTCATCTGTCAGCCCTGAACCGCTGTCAATTTCAACCGCTTCGCCATCGCGTATTAAGCGAAGTTGCGCTTCGCGAGGATCATCGCCACTGCGCACTTCTGCACCGAAACGAAAGACTGACTCTTTAATTCTGAATTTACTGCTGTCGTTTGCCATAAACCATACCATGCCCAGACGGCGTAAACGGTTTAAGGAAGAACGTACCTTGTCGAGTAGCTTCGCCCTGTCAACATCCGACCCAGTGGACCGCTGGTTAACATAGCGCAGCAATTTACTCTCATCGGCTAAACTTAATAGTTCGTCATACAGCTCTTGGAAGGTGAAAATCCCTTCGTTAGCCAAGCGTTCTGGGCTGAGATAGAGGTAGCAGAGTATTTTGCCGACCATCATATCCAATTCTGATAGTACCGAACGTGCGATAAGCGTCGTTGAACGTGGACGAAGATAGAAGAAACCTTCGGGTGCGCGAATAAGTTCTACGTGGTAACGACCGTAAAATTCGGCGAGCTCGTGTTCAAAATCCATCAATAAAGCATGGTGATCGAGATCTTCCAGACTGATATGGCGACCTGCACGTAATTGGCTATCTAAGGCTGGAAATAATGGGTTAGCAAGAGCTTGTGCCAATTTAACTGGCATCACTTGTTCAATATTTGTCGATGACATGTGCCTGCACCTTAGCGCCATATTCATTAATAGTGTGCCATTCAGCAGGTAATCCTGCTAAATCGGCTTCAGAAACCCCCAGTTGCACCGCTTGGTCAACCACAATGCGTGCGAGGTCGAAATGGCGTGCCCGAGGGTATTGTGCGAGATAACCTTTCATCACCTCGGCGAGATTAAGCGGCTTACCTTCACGACGGTAAGCCTGAAGAGCGTGTTCAATCATGGCGGCTAACTGCTCGCGAATTTCATTGAACTCTTCGAATTCCAGCTCGGGTGGCAGCTCACCCATCACATCATCGTTGCGTAGGGTCATTTCGTCATCACGCGTGTCGTATAACCGTTCTGCACTGCTATAGGTGAGCGCCCAAGGGGCATCAAAATAGTGTTGAACCGATTGCCGTAAACGTTGGGCAAACACCCGATTCTTATCTAAGTCTATCGCCGTCCGAATAAACTTATGCACATGGCGGTCATACCCTATCCATAAATCGATGGCTTGTTGGCCCCAACTGATAATTCGGTCTAATTTATTTTGCAGTTCGAAAATCAGTTTATCGATATAGGCAAGGTCAGGGATACCATAGATAGATTCTTGAATAACCAATAGATGGGTTTGCAGTTTATCGCCTGCCGCTTCCAACGTATCTTGCAATTCACGTAAGATTCCCGACGTTTCTGACAGCAAGATCTCACAACTTGAGATAGCGGCTCGCCAATCTTTATTCAATAAGTCAGCAATCTCTTGTTTAATTTGCTGTTGCTGCTCATCCATTTGGCGCTGTGTTAAATCGATGCTATCGAAAATTTCAGCGACCGAATACTTTAGCGGCGCGAATACGTTGCGGTGCCAATGGAATTGGTCGCCATCTTGGTGTGCATCGTCTGCTGCGCGCTTAAGTTCATTACCCACAATGGATAATTGCATCGATAAACGCAGAGTTGAGAACTCTTTTTGCCGCACATAATAGTCAGTAATGCCGATGGCTAACGGTGTTAAACGATAGATAGCGTAACCTTCAGCTTGCTCAGAGGTGAATCGGTTAAGAATGCGCTGTTTAACCATATCGTTAATCGCATTATTTCCCCGCAGCTCAACCGTTTCCGGGCTTTGTTCGAATACATTACTGACATGCTTAAACGCATCTAATAACTCAGACTCCGTCAGCTCGCCCTCAATACGTTCGCCATTTAGCGTGGCGATGGCGAGCAGAAAAGCTAATCGCTCGACGGGAAGAGAGATTGCAAAATCACTTTTGCGGGCCCACGACACTAGCTCAGGTATGGTCTGGGTAAAATCACTCATAGCTCATCCTTTATTGCGGGCTTACGTGCCGTGACGTGAATATAACGCCCTAAACTCATAAAAGGTTCCTGACGACTGTAACGCCGTTCCATTTCAATAATCCCCTCTTCACCGTTTGCTGAAGGAGGCAGATCGCGTATGAAGTCACTAAATACTCGGATCCCCGCTTTACTTTCGATGTCAAAACCAACGTTCGTTAACCATTGGTCGACCTCTGCAGGATCGCGCGGGTAATCGGGCGAAAGGGTCTTTTTCTTTCGCTTCTTCATGTGAGCCTTCAAATAACCGAAATTTCCTAAAGTTAAATTTTGCAGCGTCAAGCCATGAAGATTGTAAAACATCAATGATAACACGCCACCCGGAGATAGGGTGTCGAATAACGCAGCGAGCGTTTTTTCCGGCTCAGCCACCCATTCCAGTACCGCATGGAAGAGAACGATATCGACAGGTTTTTCCAGTTGCGTGCCGACTTGTTGCGCACTGGTTTGGATAAACGTCATCTGCGATGCAACGCCTTGCTCTTGCGCATGCTGCTTGGCACGGATTAACATCTGTTCAGAAACATCGCATAAGGTTATCTGATGGCCACGCTGCGCCAAGCCAGAGGAAATTTGTCCGATCCCTCCGCCTGCATCAAGAATAGATAACGGCTCATTGGGGAAGGTCGCTAATAGCTGATCTAACTCTTCCCAAAGAATAATCTGTCGTATACGCCCCTTCAGGGTGCCATAGATGTTTTGAGCAAAACGTTCTGCCAAATCATCGAAATTTCGATCCATCATACTGATACTCCGCATAAACGACAGAGGAAATATGCTATTTTGTCACAGCTCTGATGGGAATGGAGCTATTGCCTGCAGAATCCTGTGTTGGGTGCTGTTTTTTCGTTCGATTCCGGGTTAACTATGCTATTTATATTAAAAAAAATAATCGGTGGCTTACTACTGCCACTGCCTTTTTTATTAGCCTTGTTAGGCGTAGGCCTTTTTTTACTCTGGTTTACCCAGCGCCAACGCTTAGCCAAAGTTTGCCTGACCACGGGTTGGTTAGCTCTGCTGTTACTCAGTCTGCAGCCGATCGCTGATCGCTTATTAACGCCGATTGAGAACCAGTATCCAACCCTTAACCATCCCCCACCGGTGGCTGCTATTGTTGTGCTCGGTGGCGGTTACACTTATAACCCACAGTGGGCGCCCAGTTCCAACCTATTGGGGAACAGTTTGCCGAGGGTCACAGAAGGGGTCAGGCAGTGGCGCATGAATCCGTCAGCGAAACTCATTTTTACCGGCGCCGCCGCAGGGCATAATCCGCGCAGTAGCGCGAGTGTGGCTGAAGAAGTCGCTGAGACGCTCGGCGTGCCCAGAGATAACATGATAGCGTTAGAGTCACCACGCGATACGCATCAAGAGGCTATCGCCGTCAAACAATTACTCGGTGATAAGCCCTTTATTTTAGTGACCTCGGCCAATCATCTGCCGAGAGCCTTACACTTTTTTGCCGCGCAGCAGCTATCACCTATTCCGGCCCCTGCCAATCAGTTAGCTATCCACTCACCGCTTAACGGCTGGGAACGTGCCATCCCCTCACCTTATTGGTTAAGCCACAGTGAACGCGCTTGGTATGAGGGGTTAGGCCGAGGTTGGCAATGGATAACGCAAGGTTAGCCCTCGGGCTAACCTTAGTTTTAAGCGAGAACTTCTCGTACTCTTGCGAGATCTTCTGCTGTATCCACGCCGACTGCGGGAATCGCTTTGGCCGTCGCAACGTGAATTTTTTCACCGTTCCACAGCACGCGTAGCTGTTCAAGTAACTCGCATTGCTCAAGCGGACAAGGCGCCCAAGTGATGTATTGGCGAATAAATCCTGCGCGGTAGGCGTAAATACCGAGGTGGCGCTGAAACTGATCACCAATGGTTGCCTGAGACTGCGCAAAACGTTCACGGTCCCAAGGGATCGTGGCTCTCGAAAAGTACAAGGCATATCCCTGTTTATCGGTGACGACTTTGACCGCATTGGGATTAAACGCTTCATGAGCGTCGGTAATTGGCGCAGATAACGTAGCCATACCACAATTAGCTTGCGCTAAATTGGTCGCGACCTGCTTGATAATTACCGGAGGAATTAAGGGCTCATCGCCTTGGACGTTTACGATGATCGTCGAATCATCGAATCGGTATTTTTCGATCACTTCCGCTAAGCGCTCCGTCCCCGATTGATGATCGGCTCGGGTCATGCACACTTCTCCGCCCGCTGCATCAACCGCGGCCGCCACCTCGTCATGATCCGTGGCGACAATAACGCGATCTGCCCCTGCAGCACGCGCTTGGTTTAGGACATGCACAATCATCGGTTGACCATGAATATCCGCCAAAGGCTTACCTGGAAGTCGTGACGAGGCATAACGTGCCGGGATGATCACCACAAAGCTCATTATTAGCTCTCATCCGCAGTCAAACTACGGGCTTCATTTTCTAACAATACGGGGATCCCGTCTTGGATAGGAAACGCTAAGCCATCAAGTTTACAGATTAACTCTTGTTCTTGAGGATGGTAGTCGAGCTTACCGTGACACACTGGGCAAGCGACAATGCCCGCTAAACGATGATCCATATGACCTCCAAATTGAAAAATCTATTAAACTGCTAAGGCGTTTATCCTTGATCAGCAGTCGGTAGCAATGCCAGTATTTTATTCAGTAATACGTCTGCGTCGGGTTGTGGTAATTGCGCTTCCACAGGAAGATACCACCAGCTCTCTACTGCAAAGGATCGACATTTTACCGCATCCTTTTCCGTCATCAGCAGCGCCTGTTCATGGCTTGCTAACCCCGCAATATCCTCTAAGCGATAAGCCTGATGGTCGTCAAAAGCGACCTCTTTTTGCGGGTGAATGCCTTGAGCGTGCAATGTCGAGAAAAAACGCGGCGGATAGCCAATCCCGGCAAAGGCCACTGAGGATTTATCGACAAACGCGGTTAAGGGAAGTGTATGACCGGTTGCTAGATTAATCCACTGACGCGGCACTAAACGCATTGGAATCTCCCCCGCATGCGCTTCGCCACCGTTAGTGATGACAGCATCAACCTTGCTTAAGCGTGAAGCTCTTTCGCGCATCGGCCCTGCAGGAAGCCACCAACCATTTCCAAAACGTCGTTCACCGTCTATCACCACGATTTCAATATCGCGTTGCAAAGCGTAATGCTGTAACCCATCATCGGTAATGATGACCGAAATTTCTGTATCAGCCTGCAGTAAAGCTTGAATCGCCTCACTCCGTTTTGGTGCGACTGCCACAGGCGCCCCGGTGCGTTGATGAATCAGTACGGGCTCATCACCCGCTTGCTCAGCAGGTGTCTGTGCATCGAGCACTAAAGGATAATGCGGTGCTTTACCGCCATATCCGCGAGAAACGACCGCGGGCTTAAGACCGCGTTGTTGAAGTTGCTCGACTAACCAGATCACAACAGGGGTTTTGCCATTCCCCCCAGCCGTAAGGTTACCGACCACGACAACGGGAACTGGTGCTTTCCAGCTTTTCTTAAGCCCGCATCGATACGCTAAACGAAGACCGGCAGTGATAAGGCCATAAAGCCAAGATAGCGGCAAGAGCAGCCGCCAACTTGCCGATTTACCGCTCCATAAGCGCTCAATCATTGTCCGAACTGGATACGATGCAGTTGCGCGTAAGCCCCAGCTTGCTCAAGGAGTTCTTGATGCGTGCCGCGCTCAATGATCTGACCGTCTTCAACCACGACGATCATATCGGCCTTCTCAATGGTTGATAAGCGGTGTGCAATCACCAGAGAGGTACGATTACGCTGTAATTCGTCCAGTGCCGATTGGATAGCGCGCTCTGATTCCGTATCCAAGGCTGAAGTCGCTTCATCCAAGATTAAGATAGGGCAATCGCGTAATAGTGCACGGGCAATGGCAATACGCTGGCGTTGGCCGCCAGAGAGTAGTACCCCGTTCTCACCTATCACGGTATCCAAGCCGTTATCCATACGGGTGATAAAGTCCATTGCATGCGCCATCTTCGCCACATTTTCGATATCTGCGCGGCTATATTGGTCGGCACGTGCATAGGCAATATTGTTGGCAATAGTATCGTTGAAGAGGTGTACATTCTGTGACACTAAGGCGACTTGGTTGCGAAGCGCTTGCAATTTATAGTCAGTGATTTCGTGACCATCCAATAGAATCTGACCGGATTGAATGTCATAAAATCGCGTCAAGAGGCTGGCTAGGGTCGATTTCCCCGATCCTGAGCGCCCGACCAACGCGACCGTTTTGCCCGCAGGTAGCGTTAAATTGATATTTTTAAGCGCTGGCGTTTCACGTCCGGGATACGTAAAAGTGACGTTTCGGAATTCAATATCCCCTTGAGCGCGTACAGTCGTACGTTGCCCGTTATCCACTTCCTGTTCAGCATCGAGAATACTAAAGAGCGTTTGGCAGGCTGCCATCCCACGTTGGAACTGTGCATTAACGTTAGTTAAGGATTTCAGCGGGCGCATTAAGGCAATCATCGAAGAGAACACGACGGTGATTGTCCCTGCCGTTAAAGTCTCCATTACGGCTGGGAAGCTTGCAGCATAAAGAATGAAGGCCAAGGCTAAGGAAGCAATCAATTGAATAATCGGGTCAGAAATGGATGAAGCACTGACTAATTTCATCCCTTGTTGACGCATCCGATTACTGACGACTGCAAAGCGTTGTGTCTCGATCTCTTGTCCACCAAAAATCAAGACTTCTTTATGGCCCTTAAGCATCTGTTCAGCACTGGTCGTGACTTCACCCATGGTATTTTGCATGGTCTTACTGATATTACGAAAACGTTTAGAGACCAAGCGGATGGTGAAGGAGACAATCGGCGCAAGCAATATCAAAATGAGTGACAGTTGCCAGCTATAGTAAAACATCATGATGAACAAGCCGATGATCGAGGCACCCTCTCTCACCACGGTGACAAGCGCACTGGACGATGACGAGGCAACTTGTTCAGAGTCGTAGGTGATTCTCGAAAGCAGGGTTCCCGTGGATTGCTGGTCAAAAAACGAGACCGGCATGCTCATCATACGCGCAAATAAACTGCGGCGCATACGCATCACTACGTTGCCCGATACCCAAGAGATACAGTAGCTAGAGGCATAGCTGGTGACGCCGCGAATCAACATCAGGCCGATAACTGCTAGCGGCATCCACAGTAATACTGACTTGTCCGCTTTGCCAAACCCGTCATCAAGCAAAGGTTTAAGTAGCGATAACATCAAAGTGTCCCCTGCCGCATTAATAATTAAGGCAATCGCAGCAATAAATAATCCTGCTTTATGGGGGGCTATCATTGGCCAGAGACGACGAAACGTCTGCCACGTTGAGAGATCTTTGTCTAAGTGCATTATTTCTTCACGTTTTTTAACATCGACGGGTAGTTTACCTGTAATCAGGTTTTACACCAAACCATTGATGGTACCATCGAGGGGAAATTTGATCACGAAATTGTAAAACCTCAACGCCGTCGCGTTTCACACGTATTGAGAGTTGCCCAGACTGCGCAGTATCCAGCCACTTTATACCTTTATGTTGATAGCGTTGCACTACAGCTTTGGACGGTAATCGCCACGCGTTATATCTCGCCACCGAGGCTAGAGCCATCTGCGGAGGGAACTTCCTCAGTAGTAAAGCACTAGAGGAGGTTCGGCTACCATGATGCGGAACTTGTAACCAGGTTACGGCGAAGCCTCCCTTCTCGGCAGTGACTAATCTCTGTTCTACATGTTTCTCAATATCTCCCGTTAATAACAGATGATAATGACCGTCACTGATCAATAGTACGCAAGAATCGTTATTTTGCCCCGCCGTTGCGTCATTCTCTGGCCATAGTATACGAAGGGTTAAGCGTCGCCACTGCCAGTTTTCCCCTCGCTGACAAGTTAATCGACCTGGATAAGGATAGGCTGTTCTGACTAAAAGGTTTGGCCATACTTTTTTGATACTGTCTAAGCCTCCAGCATGATCGCTGTGCCGATGACTAATAATGGCTGAGATGGGCGTAATCTGTTTGTCAATTAGCCAAGGAATGATAATTCTCTCCCCTGCATCACTGGTGAGCCAACGATTACCGGTATCATAAATAATGCCTTCACCCTGCTGGCTGATAACTACCGCTAACCCATGTCCAACATCGAGCATATCCACACGCCATAAGATCTCTGGTGGAGCTAATCGCCCACTGGCAACACTTAAAATAATAGCGCTGATGCTCAAAGGATAATACCGCCATAGCTTTATCCGCCAAAGGAGTAGCGCACCCCATACGCCGAGGGCTATCAAGGGCGTATCCGGAAAATAACGCCATCCTGATTCGTGTGGCGCTAACAGGTAAAATAATAACGAGTAAAGCGTATCGTGCATAAAAATTAATCCCTCATTAATACTGTTAGGGAGAGAGATCAAAAATAAAAAAGAAAGGGGCAATATCGTTAAACTCACAATAGGTATCGCGATGATATTTGCCGTCAATGCGGTGAAACTCATACCATGGAAGAAAAAAATTTGAACGGGGAGTAATAAAAGCATCATCCCTAATTGCAAATGCAGCAGTCGTAATAATCCAAACCTTTTTCGGTAGCGGTAAGCAGGAGGGAGTGGAAACACTCTATACCAGAGTAACAATGAAAAGACTGCCAATGCCGACAGCCATAGGCTATCGGATAGAATCATTATTGGATTAATCGCGAGTAATCCCGCGACACATAATAATAAAATGTGGAAACTGGAAAGATTGAGCGAATATCTTTTTATTAGTAACCAAAACGTTAAGGCCAGCATAGCGCGTAGTGCGGATGGCTGTGCCCCTGAAATGAAACAATACAACGCGCTAGCTAGCCATCCCCCACTTTCTGCCAAGTGACTTTGCATTACTCTCAAGGGTAATATGGCTAACAGTAATGTTATCCCACGGCGAGCTAAAAGATAAACTAAGCCAATGTGCATACCGGATATTGCCATTAAATGTCCAATGCCAGTCTCACGAAAGCGTTGATTGATCTCAACAGGGATTTGATCGCGTAAACCAAAGACTAAGGCCCTAGAAATCCCTTGCCAGGGTGAGCCTGCACTCTGCTCTATAAAAAGCATTTCTAAGTGATGGCGCAGAGAACATTTATCACTAATCAGCTGTTGATTGAGTATTTTTGCCGTAAAAGGTGTCGCTTTGGCCAGTGCATTTCGCTGGCTGTCGTATCCACCTTCGTTCAGCAAACTGTGTACCGGCCGTAAAACTAGCTTCATTTTCCAACGTTGGCCCATACAGATGTCACCCTCGATATTGTGGTTAACCCACGCAGAATGAAGACGAAATTGCCTTACTCCATCGACCTTAAGTAGACTGAATTTTACTCTCCCCGTTAAGCTTTGATGTTCGGTGATCACCACTTCGACTATAACGGGTCTTTCACTCAATGAATTAATTTTTGACACCATTGATACGGCAACCCAATGGCTATAGACAAAAAAAATTAAGGTAATGCCGATATAGTGCCAATAAAGCGCTCGGTGCCTTGCCAGTAACACGCCAATAAATGCTATCCCTAATATAAGGGGTATATCGAGTAACTCCGCCATGAATATCAAGGGCAGACAAGCTATTATAAACAGTTGCGCATAGACGACTAATTGCATGAAATTTCTGCCTAAAACTGGCAGATTACACTGCTAAGCGTTAATCGAAATAAGCCACGAATTTTGTTGTGAAGGGAATCTAGAAATGTTTAGCGCTGTGCGCTGAAAATTGGTGAATTTGTGAAATGAGTAGAGATAAAAAACGATATCTTGCGATACCGTCTTTTTAAAACTGCTTTTTAGCTTGGAAGATTAGCTCTATCGCGAAGCTCTTTACCCGGTTTAAAGTGTGGCACATACTTACCTTCCAACTCCACTTTCTCACCAGTTTTAGGATTTCGGCCAACACGTGGGGCACGGTAGTGTAAAGAGAAGCTACCAAAACCACGAATCTCGATACGGTCTCCCTGCGCGAGGGTAGAAGCCATATATTCCAGCATCTCTTTAACAGCATCTTCAACAGCTTTTGCAGGAATTTGAGTCTGCTGGGCTGCGAGGCGTTCAATCAGTTCAGATTTAGTCATTAATCCTCCGGAAATATCCTGTAAAGAAAGACAGTTTTAAAAAAAGCCAAGAGTGCGGACACCCTTGGCTAGTTGGGGGGATGTCACCATCCCCCTGTCGGCAATTACTCGCCTTTAGCTGCTTTGAATGCTTCAGCCATTGCGTTAGAGAAGTTGCCTTCATCTTGTTGCTTATTGTTCACAGCAGCAACAGCATCTTTCTCATCAGCTTCGTCTTTAGCACGTACAGACAGTGTTACAACACGGTTTTTACGGTCAACACCGGTGAATTTCGCTTCAACGTCATCACCAACATTCAGAACCAGAGTTGCATCTTCAACGCGGTCACGTGAAGCTTCTGACGCACGTAAGTAACCTTCAACACCGTCAGCTAGTTCAACAGTTGCGCCTTTAGCGTCGACTGCAGTCACTTTACCATTAACGATAACGCCTTTCTTGTTCAGCGCAACGTAGTTGTTGAATGGATCTTCAGCCAGTTGTTTCACGCCTAAAGAGATACGCTCACGCTCAGCATCAACTTGCAGAACTACTGCAGCAATTTCGTCGCCTTTCTTGTATTCACGAACGGCTTCTTCGCCAGTTGCGTTCCAAGAAATGTCAGACAGGTGAACCAGACCATCGATTCCGCCGTCAAGACCGATGAAGATACCGAAGTCAGTGATTGACTTGATTTTACCTTCAACACGATCGCCTTTGTTGTGAGTTTCTGCGAAGTGCTGCCATGGGTTAGATTTACATTGCTTCAGACCCAGGGAGATACGACGACGCTCTTCGTCAATGTCCAGAACCATAACTTCAACCACATCACCTACGTTTACAACTTTAGATGGGTGGATGTTTTTGTTGGTCCAATCCATTTCAGAAACGTGTACCAGACCTTCAACGCCTTCTTCGATTTCTACGAAGCAGCCGTAATCAGTCAGGTTAGTTACACGACCCGTCAGCTTGGTGCTTTCTGGGTAACGCTTAGCGATAGCAACCCATGGATCTTCGCCCAGTTGTTTCAGACCTAATGATACGCGAGTACGCTCACGGTCGAACTTCAGGACTTTAACATTGATTTCGTCACCAACATTCACGATCTCGCTTGGGTGCTTAACGCGTTTCCAAGCCATATCAGTGATGTGCAGCAGGCCGTCAACACCGCCCAGATCAACGAATGCACCGTAGTCAGTCAGGTTCTTAACGATACCTTTAACTTCCATGCCTTCTTGCAGGTTTTCCAGCAATTGATCACGTTCTGCACTGTTCTCAGACTCGATCACCGCGCGGCGAGAAACCACGACGTTGTTACGCTTCTGATCCAGTTTGATGACTTTAAATTCTAACTCTTTGCCTTCAAGGTGCAGAGTGTCGCGAACCGGACGAACGTCAACCAGTGAACCTGGTAAGAACGCACGAATACCGTTTAGCTCAACAGTGAAGCCGCCCTTGACTTTGCCGTTGATAACACCGGTAACAGTTTCAGCATCTTCGTAAGCTTTTTCCAGCGTGATCCAAGCTTCGTGACGCTTAGCTTTCTCACGGGACAGCAGGGTTTCACCGAAGCCGTCTTCTACTGCGTCCAGCGCAACATCAACTTCGTCGCCTACCTGGATTTCCAGTTCGCCAGCTGCGTTTTTGAATTGCTCTGCAGGAATTGCAGATTCAGATTTCAGGCCCGCATCAACTAGAACGACGTCTTTGTCGATAGAGACAACTACGCCACGAACGATGGAACCCGGGCGGGTTTCGATTTCTTTCAGGGACTCTTCAAAGAGTTGAGCAAAAGATTCAGTCATATTGATAATCTTAGGATTCTTCAATTTAACGTCCATTGGACTTCATGTCTAATGGGGTTGTTTAACATTCTTCACACCATCCATGGAATGAAGCTACAGCAATCTTTTTATTTTAGCACAATTATGCGCCGAAGTTAGGCAATTTTTTTTGAATATATTCAAGGGCCATCGCGGTCACTTTTTCGATATCAATTCCTGTGGAATCAATCACTAATGCATCACTAGCGGGAACCAAGGGTGCAACGGCACGATTTCGGTCGCGATCGTCACGCTCAACCGTCTCGGCTAAAAGGCGCTCAAAGTTAACATCTACGCCTGCTTGCTGCAACTGCTGACGGCGGCGTTCCGCTCGCTCTTCAGCACTGGCATCCAAGAAAATTTTCACGGGTGCGTCAGGGAAAACCACGGTTCCCATGTCGCGCCCGTCTGCAATCAACCCAGGTAATTCGCGGAAATTCCGCTGTCTGCGCAGCAAAGCCTCTCTAACGCGAGGGAACGCCGCAACCTTGGACGCGGTATTGCTCACCTCTTGCGTACGGATCGCGGCGGTCACCTCTTCGCCTTCTAGAATCACTTGGCTACGATGCTGTTCGACCACAAATTTCACGTCAAGATGCGCTGCCAGCGGGACGAGAGCGTCTTCCTGAGTAATATCAACTTGGTGATGGAGTGCGGCTAAGGCTAAGACGCGGTAGATCGCACCTGAGTCGAGCAGATTCCAGGATAACTGTTCAGCCAAGGCTTTACTCAGTGTGCCTTTACCTGCACCGCTTGGACCATCGATGGTAATGACGGGAATGCTTGTCATTCCTAACTCCTTACTGCTTGGCAATGAATCCCGCCAGTATACCTGATTCATCAGCTAAACAGTACCCTCTGTCAGTAGGGTGACTTGCACAACGCATAAGCTTGTCTACACTTAAGGTTGTGAAAAACAAACGATAATCATAGAGATAAGCTATCTAGGAGGCGAGTTATGGCAGGTCATCCCCCGTATCCCCGTAAAGCATGGATTATTGAGGTATCTGATGGTCAAGGTGAAGACAAAGTGGGCCACTACGAATTAAGAGCGGACCACCCCTACCCTGACACTCTGATTAGCCAACATAGTACTCGTCAAGAGGCAGAAGACGCAAAAGAACGCTATGTTGGCGAAGATAAGAAGTAGTAAATAACAGTAAGGCCATGGCGATATTCTCCCATGGCCTTTTTTATTAATGCTTACGGATATACATGTCTTGCGTTTTGTAGAAACCTAAACGACTCACCGACACTCCGCCTACCCAAGGTTTTACCAGTATATTTTGAACATAATAATATAACGGCACGGCTGGCACATCGTGACTTAAAATATCTAACGCTTGTTGATAATCTGCCTTAGCTTTAGCGGGATCTATTTCTGCCGCCGCCGCATTAACGAGCTTATCATAAGCAGCGTTAGTGTATTTGCCATCGTTCTGCGTGTTACCGGTCATAAAGTTATTCAAAAATGTCGGTGGCGCGTCATAATCCGCGAGCCAAGATTGACGGATCAGTTGGAAATCGCCGCTGTGTTGAGTCTGGATAAGCGTCTTCCACTCTTGATTACGCATCGTGATTTGCGCGCCCAAATTCTTTTTCCACATCGAGCTTAAGGCAATCGCAATCTTCAAATGATCTTGTGAGGTATTATAAAGCAACTCTGCTTTCAACGGCTTCTCGGCGCTAAACCCCGCTTCTGCTAATAATTTCTTCGCTTGGGCGATACGCTGAGCAGGCGTCCATTTTGCAATCTCAGTCGGTTGATAAGTCTCTCCGCCAATCTGTAAAGGCATCAGCGTCCACGCCGGTTTTTGCCCCATCCCTAAAATTTTATCCGTGATGATCGATTTGTCGACGGCTAAATTAAGCGCCATACGCACCCGCGGGTCGTTAAACGGCGGCTTATTCATATTGAACCAATATTCGTAGACGCCGAGCAGAGGCGTTTGTTTGATTTGCTCGGGGATCGCTTTTTTAATCTGTGCAAAATTAACAGTGGGAATAGTGTCGGTGATATCAATTTCACCACTTTGATAGCGATTCAAGGTCGCAGAAGGTTCCGCGATAGGCAGGTAAGTGACTTGATTAATAACGGTCGTCTTATTATTCCAGTAGTGTGGATTTCGGACAGAGACGAAGCGTTCGTTTATCACCCACTTATTCGGTTTAAACGCACCACTGACCACAATGTTGGCCGGTTGAGTCCATTGATCCCCGAATTGGGCAACAACCTTTTTATTTACCGGGAAAAAACTCGGTGAGGCTGCTGCCTGTAAAAACCACGACACGGGCTGAGAAAGTGTGACTTGGAAAGTCTGCGGGTCGATGGCTTTCACGCCTAATGCTGAAGGGGGAAGCTTACCACTCATCACCGCGTCAGCATTCAGCAGGTGCACGGCACTAATATAAGATTGATAAGGTGAAGCCGTTTTCGGATCGGCGAGTCTCTGCCAGCTATAGACCAGATCGTCGGCGGTAATCGGTTGACCATTAGACCATGTAAGCCCTGGGCGTAGATGGAAAGTCCATACTTTATTATCTTGATTGTCCCACTTCTCCGCTAACTCTGGATGCACCTTCCCTTCGCTGTCTAAAGCCACAACGCCCGCAAAGCTATCAAGAATAATATTAAACGCTTCGTTGCTCTCAGCCAGTTGCGGATCGAGCGTCGCAGGATCCGAACCATTCCCCCGTGTAATCTGTTGCTGATCGGCGAGTGTCGTCCCCGCTGGCACAACCGCCGCGTCGGTCATCGTCAGCGTACCCAGTCCTAGTAGTGCCATGATTGACATAGAGAGCATTTTACGTTGCATCATTAACCTCATCACCTGTAAGCAAAAAAAAGCGAGCTTAAACGCTCGCTTGAATAATTATGAGAACTGGCTGATCGACTTGAGTCGGTCAAAATAATCAGGGAATGTCTTCGCCGTACAACCTGGATCGAGAATCGTCACCGGCGTATCGGAGAGTGCCACCAAGGAGAAGCACATTGCCATGCGATGGTCGTTATAGGTCCCGATTTCAGCATGGTGTAACTGACTTGGCGGAGTGATAGTGATGTAATCCTCACCTTCAATAACTTCTGCCCCGACCTTACGCAATTCTGTCGCCATCGCAAACAAACGGTCAGTCTCTTTCACCCGCCAGTTATAGATATTGGTCATAGTGGTGGTACCTTGCGCAAACAGCGCGGCGGTAGCAATTGTCATGGCTGCATCGGGGATATGATTCATATCCATCGTCACCGCCTTAAGGGGCGCGCCGGTGCAAGCAATAAAGTCATCACCCCATTCGACGGTTGCACCCATTTTCTCAAGCACCTCGGCGAACTTCACATCACCCTGCACACTGTTACGGCCAATACCGGTAACTTTGACCGTTCCACCACGAATTGCGGCAGCTGCTAAGAAATAGGAGGCCGAAGAGGCATCACCCTCTACCAAAATTTCACCCGGCGCTTGGTACTGTTGTTGACCTTGTACGATAAAGCGTTGGTAATCTTGGTTCTCGACAGTTACACCGAATGAAGCCATTAAATCGAGCGTAATATCAATATAGGGTTTGGAGACCAACTCCCCCTTGATGGTAATCACCGTTTCACCTTGGGTTAACGGGGCTGCCATAAGAAGTGAGGTCAGAAACTGGCTGGATACCGATCCATCAACACTAAGGTTACCGCCCTTGAAACCGCCCTGCAGGCGGATAGGTGGGTAGTGTTCATTTTCTAAATAAGAGATTGTCGCGCCGCCTTCCCGCAGGGCATCGACCAAATGACCGATAGGTCGCTCTTTCATTCTTGGCTCGCCGGTTAACACTATGTCGTTTTCGGCGAGAGAAAGCGCTGCAGCCAGAGGACGAATAGCCGTACCCGCATTACCTAGAAACAGTTCCAGTGGTTCACGACTTTGTAGTGGACCGCCGATGCCCGTCAGGGTACAGACGGTTCGATCGTCTGAAAGCTGATATTCCACCCCCAGTGCGGTTAAAGCCGTGAGCATATGACGGATATCGTCACTGTCCAGCAAGTTAGTTAACCGTGTCGTGCCCTGTGCCATCGCAGCCAATAGCAGTGCACGGTTGGAAACGCTCTTAGAACCTGGAAGGTTTACTGTCCCGCTAACGTGGGAGATAGGTTGTAAAGTCAAAGATTGCATTAAAATACTCATATAACCACTTTCCCCGCTAATGCGAAGAAAGTGTGATGGTGAAAATTAACCGTGGCGCTGTGCGAAGTCTTGCATAAAGGTCGTCAACGCTTGAACACCTTCTAGCGGCATTGCATTATAAATCGATGCGCGCATTCCGCCGACAGCACGGTGTCCTTTTAGCGCATGCAAGCCCGCGGCGAGGGACTCATCTAAGAATAATTTATCGAGCGTCGCATCAGCCAATTGGAAAGGCACGTTCATTTTAGAACGGTTACGCGCAATCACATTGTTACGGTAGAAATCGCTGCGATCAATGGTGTCATAAAGCAAATCAGCCTTAGCTTGGTTTTGCTTGGCCATCGCCTCAATACCGCCCTGCGCTTTAAGCCACTTGAAAACCAGACCTGATAAATACCAAGCAAAAGTCGGCGGGGTATTAAACATCGAATCGTTGTCCGCTAAGGTTTTAAAGTCTAAAACCGACGGGAACTGCTGAAGGGTTTTACCTAACAGATCTTCACGCACAATCACGAGGGTTAAGCCTGCTGGGCCGATATTTTTTTGCGCGCCTGCATAGATAACGCCATAGCGGCTGATATCGAGAGGACGAGAAAGAATGGTCGATGAGAGGTCAGCAACCACGACACGATCGCCAAAATCGGGTTCTTCATCGATTGCGGTACCGTCGATAGTTTCATTCGGGCAGTAGTGTACATAGGCTGATTGATCCGATAACTGCCATTGACTCATTGGCAGTAAGGCGACCTTACCATTTTCCGTGGTTTTGATATCGATAACATTTGGGGTGCAGAATTTCTCAGCTTCATTGATCGCACTGTGCGCCCAATAGCCCCCATCGATATAATCCACCTGTTGGGCTGAACCTAACAAATTAGCGGGGATAGCCGCAAATTGTGCCCGCGCTCCGCCCTGACAAAATAAGACTTTATAGTTAGCAGGAATGGAAAGTAAGTCACGAAGATCTTGTTCTGCTGTCTCGGCAACAGCAATAAATTCTTTACTGCGGTGGCTGATTTCCATTACTGAGGTTCCCAGCCCCTGCCAATCGAGCAGTTCTGTTTGAACTTGTTCTAACACTGCTTTTGGTAACATAGCGGGACCGGAACTAAAATTGAACACCTGCGTCATTGACCTTCACCCTTTATTATTCTGTCAAAGAATTTGTGCTGAGCCTTCGGTTTTATCACTGCCAGATTATTGCTGCAATAGATAATCTCTCCTAGGACAAAGATTGCTGGAAAAGCCTGCACAACGATAGCCGCTCGCGGCGAAAAAACGTATGATAGCCGCTATCATTTGTAGATTAACCAGAGAGCGCCACCATGACGCAAACCTTTATTCCCGGCAAAGACGCCGCCCTTGAAGATTCAATCAGTCGTTTTCAAGATAAACTCCAGCAGCTTGGCTTCACTATCGAAGAAGCTTCGTGGCTTAACCCTGTTCCTAACGTCTGGTCAGTACACGTCCGCGATAAAGATTGCGCGTTATGCTTTACCAACGGTAAAGGAGCAACCAAGAAGGCGGCATTGGCGTCTGCGCTAGGCGAGTATTTCGAGCGTTTATCGACCAACTATTTCTTTGCTGACTTCTGGCTCGGTGATGAAGTAGCGAACGGTCCTTTTGTCCACTATCCAAATGAAAAGTGGTTCCCGTTAAGCAGTGATGATTCGCTACCGGAGGGTATCCTTGATACTCGCTTGCGTGAATTTTACGATCCTGAAAATGAGCTCAGTGGTTCAGACTTGATTGATCTGCAATCCGGCAATCATGAGCGCGGTATTTGTGCCCTTCCTTTTACTCGCCAATCTGATCTGCAGACTGTTTATATTCCTATGAACATTATTGGCAATCTTTATGTCTCTAATGGTATGTCTGCCGGTAACACCGCCAATGAGGCACGCGTCCAAGGATTATCTGAAGTCTTTGAGCGCTATGTGAAGAATAAAATTATCGCCGAATCGATTAGCCTGCCTGAAATTCCGGCTGACGTGCTCGCACGCTATCCTAACGTGACCGAAGCCATTGCCCGTCTCGAGGCGGAAGGCTTTCCAATCCTGTCTTACGATGCATCATTAGGCGGTCAATACCCGGTGATCTGTGTCGTACTCTTCAATCCGAGCAATGGCACCTGCTTCGCCTCCTTTGGTGCACATCCAGATTTTGGTGTCGCCTTAGAACGTACCGTGACCGAGCTGCTACAAGGCCGAGGCTTAAAAGATCTCGACGTCTTTACCCCCCCAACCTTCGATGATGAAGAAGTGGCAGAACATACTAACCTCGAAACCCACTTTATCGATTCAAGTGGTTTAATTTCTTGGGATATGTTTAAAGATGGTGCCGATTATCCGTTTGTCGATTGGTCGTTCTCGGGTTCGACCGAGCAAGAATTCTCGACGTTAATGACGATTTTCCAACAGGTCCAGCAAGAAGTGTATATCGCCGACTACGAGCACCTGGGTGTCTATGCCTGCCGTATCATCGTGCCAGGTATGTCAGATATCTACCCTGCCGAAGACCTGTTGTTAGCCAACAATAATATGGGTGCCGATTTACGCCAAATCATCCTGTCATTGCCTGGCTCTGAATGGGAACCGGAAGAGTACTTAGAACTTATTTCTACACTGGACGACCACGGTCTAGATGACTTTACCCGCGTACGTGAACTGTTAGGGATTGCTACCGGTAAAGATAACGGCTGGTCTACGCTACGAGTGGGCGAATTAAAATCGATGCTAGCTTTAGCTGGCGGTGATATTGATCAAGCACTCACCTGGGCGGAATGGACGATCGAATTCAATGGTTCGGTATTCAGTGCTGAACGTGCGAATTACTATCGTTGCCTACAGACCCTGTTACTGCTGGCTTTGGAAGATGATCGCCACGCTGTCGACTACCTTAACGCCTTCAACAAAATGTACGGTGTAGAAACCGTCGAAGCCGCCTCAGCCGCCGTAAGCGGTGAAGCGCCGTTTTATGGATTACAAGCTGTCGATGCAGCATTGACGGCGTTCCCTGCGCATCAATCATTGTTAGCGGCTTACGAAAAGTTACAAGCCGCCAAACGCCAACACGCGCAAGGCTAACCCGCTAAAAAGAATAAGGCCTCAAATGAGGCCTTTTTTTATGCGTGAGCGATGGGCGTCGCTTGCTGATCGGTTTTTCGCAGCAGCATCATCAGATAAACGAATGAGACGATGGCAATCATCACAAACAAGATATTATCTGACCACGTCTCCATCAGTAATGAAGTGATTGCCGGGCCCGCGAGACTGCCCGCGGTATAACTCAGCAGTAATGCCTGATTCATCGGAATAAGCTCACTCTTACTCACCTTTTCACAAGCCCACGCCATTGCCACCGGGTACAGGGTAAATCCTGCACTGCCAAGAATAAATAATCCAGCGACCAAGGAGGTATTCATCAACATGGCAATTGCCGCCAGAATCACCACAAATACTTGTACACGCAAGACCAATAACCGTCCGTAACGGTCGGCTAATTTCCCTAATGGCCACTGCGCGATAATCCCAGCACTGATGAGTAGCGCCATCCAGTAGCCAACATTACTGTCGCTCATACCCTTATGGGAAAGATAGAGTGGCATTAGCCCATAAAGTGATCCCAACACCACACCAGAGATAATGCAGCCATTGATCCCTAAACGAGATTGACGGCGGAAAAACATCTTCATGACACCCGGTTGTTTTGGTGTCTCCAGTGCCTCTTCCGCTTCGCCTGCGGTCACCGCGACAAATAACAACGGAAGAATCGCGAGCATCATCAGGGTGACTAATGCTGGAACCAGTGCGGTAACCGAGAGTGGCATTGCACTGATAAAGAGCTGACCCAGTACCGTCCCGAGATAATAGACAATCATATACGCGGCAAGCAGACGCCCACGGTTGGATAGCGTACCAGAGCAGAGTAATGCGCTCTCCACTATCACCCAGAGCAAGGCACAGCCATTGCCAGCAATGAAACGCCAAAATGCCCAGCTCTCGAAAGAGTGACTGAAGACGAGGACTAAGGTTGCTATCGCGAAAATCGCAGTGGCTAAGTAGTAGCTACGGTTAAACCCCAAACGATTGATCAATTTCCCCGCAAAGAGCGTCCCAGTAAGATTACCAGTAAAAAAAGCTGAGCTGATTAATCCGATTTGCAAGGTTGACCATGACTCATGGGAGAGCCAAAGCGGGATCTGTGTATTGAGCACAGCAATACACACCGTTAAAAGTAGCAAGCCACTTAATAGCAGAATAACTGGACGTGATAGCGCCGACATGATGGTTGGGATAACTCAGAAGAATAAAAGTGAGCGAATAATGGCAGGGATTACGGCAAAGTCAATTGAGGGAAAGTGTCGAAGGCACTTTTTGTTTCGGCATAAAAAAAGCCCCACCGTAACGGGTGGAGCTTCTTATACAGCGACAGGTTAGCCGATAAACTCAAGTCCCTTCATATAAGGTTTTAACACCTCAGGAACTTGGATTCGACCGTCTGCAAGTTGGTAGTTTTCCAACACCGCAACTAGTGTACGTCCCACCGCTAAGCCAGAACCATTTAGGGTATGGACTAAGCGCGTTTTACGGTCGCTCTTTGAGCGACAACGGGCTTGCATACGACGCGCTTGGAAGTCTCCCATGTTTGAGCAAGAAGAGATTTCACGGTACGTTTCTTGAGCCGGTAACCACACTTCCAAATCATAGGTCTTACAGGCACTAAAACCGATATCGCCAGTACACAGCAGTACTTTACGATAAGGAAGTTCTAATAGCTGTAATACTTTCTCAGCATGACCCGTTAACGACTCTAATGCATCCATTGACTGTTCAGGCGCAACGACTTGGACCATTTCGACTTTATCAAACTGGTGCATACGAATTAATCCGCGAGTGTCGCGGCCATAAGAACCGGCTTCTGAACGGAAGCATGGCGTATGAGCAGTATATTTAAGCGGTAAGGCATCTTCGTCGATGATCTCGTCACGAACCAGATTCGTTACCGGCACTTCAGCCGTGGGGATAAGCGCATATTGGCTATTGCCAGCTTCTTCATCCAATGGACGGGTGTGGAAGAGATCGTTACCAAATTTAGGCAATTGCCCGGTACCAAACAGCGAGTCGTGGTTAACAAGGTAAGGAACGTAGAGTTCAGTATAGTCATGTTGTTCAGTGTGAAGATCCAACATAAATTGCGCCAACGCACGATGCATTTTCGCAATCTGTCCCTTCAGCACCACAAAGCGTGAACCTGTTAATTTCACTGCAGAAGCGAAGTCGATCCCCCCACTTAGCTCACCCAGATCGACGTGATCTTTAACGCTGAAATCGTATTGCTTAGGCGTGCCCCAGCGTAATACCTCTAGATTTTCAGTGTCATCTTTACCGTCTGGAACAACATCATCTGGGATATTCGGTAGGGTCAATGCGAGTTGACGAATGTCGTTGAGTAGCGTGTCCAGATCGGCTTTAGCCTGATCCAGCTTCTCACCCAATCTGTTCACTTCTTGACGCAATGGCTCGATATCTTCCCCACGTGCTTTTGCTTGACCGATCGATTTCGATCGCGCATTACGCTCGGCTTGTAACGTTTCCGTTTCAACTTGTAGCACTTTACGACGTTCTTCGAGCGCACGTAGCGTTTCGACATCTAAAGTAAATCCTCGGCGTGCCAGTTTTTCTGCAACTGCGTCTGGCTCATTACGCAACAGATTGGGATCGAGCATGCTAATCCTGTTTTATGTAAGTGGAAAAAACTTGTCGTGGTAAACGACGACGATAAGTATCAGATTACCGGAATGTTAATTGCTGCGGTAGCGTTTTGTCGGACTATTATGATCCTGTTCAGTAAGCCAGGCGAGTTTTTCAGCAATTTTCGCTTCTAATCCCCGAGAGGTAGGCTGATAGTACCGTTTGTCTGCCATTTCTGGCGGAAAATAGTTCTCACCTGCCGCGTAGGCGTGGGGTTCATCGTGAGCGTAACGATACTCTTTTTTTAGCCCCATCTCTTTCATTAACGCCGTTGGCGCATTACGCAGATGGTCAGGCACGTCGTAGTCTGGCGAATGACGAGCATCGTGCATCGCTTGATTAAAGGCGTTATAGACGGCATTACTTTTCGGTGCACAGGCCAAATAAACCAGCGCTTGGGCGATTGCCCTTTCCCCTTCGGCGGGTCCGACACGGGTATAACAATCCCAGGCCGCTATGGCCACTTGCATCCCACGTGGGTCGGCATTACCGACATCCTCAGACGCAATCGCTAACAGGCGGCGAGCCACATAAAGCGGGTCACCGCCAGCCGTGATGATACGGGCATACCAGTACAGCGCTGCGTCCGGTGACGATCCGCGCACGGACTTATGCACGGCAGAAATAAGATCATAGAAACGGTCACCCTTATTATCAAACCGCGCGCTGCGCTCGCCCGCAATCTCCGTGAGGAGTTCCGGCGTGAGCAGTCGCTGACCTTGCGATGATTCTTCGGCCATATCTGCCATCATCTCTAAGGTATTAAGTGCGCGACGCGCATCGCCATTGACGAGCTCTGCTATCATCTTTCGGGTGGCATCAGGCAAGTAAAGATTTTGTCCCGCCAAGCCACGTTCAGAGTCTGCCATCGCTTGATCGAGAATGGCTTCAACGTCTGCAAGCGTCAGCGATTTCAGTAAATAAACCCGCGCGCGCGACAACAATGCCGAATTTAATTCGAACGAGGGATTCTCCGTGGTCGCGCCAATAAAGGTGATGGTACCATCTTCAATATGCGGGAGAAACGCATCCTGTTGGCTTTTGTTAAAGCGGTGGACCTCGTCAACAAAGAGAATGGTACGCTGGCCGGATTGGCGATTAATACGGGCGAGTTCGATCGCCTCACGGATTTCCTTGATACCAGAAGTCACCGCTGAAACTCGCGAAACCTGCGCCTGCGCGTAAAACGCCATAATCTCCGCCAGCGTAGTCTTCCCAGTACCGGGCGGGCCCCAGAGGATCATCGAATGCAGCTGACCTGCTTTGATAGCTTTCGCTAAGGGTTTACCGGGAGCAAGGAGGTGCTGCTGTCCCACATAGTCATCAAGCGTGGTGGGACGCATTCGTGCCGCCAGAGGTTGAAATTCAGCAGGCGCAAAATCTAACGATAAATTACTCACGGTAAACCTTACTTATTTATTGACGTTGATCGTCCACCGTCACACCTTTCGGTGGCGTGAACTGGAATTTAGCTGCATCGATAGCGCCATTTTTTTGGCTTTTCAGTTGGTAGTTACTGCGTTGACCATCTTGTTCGATCGCGCTGAACTGATTGATTGTCCCTTCTGGTGTCACATCAATACTGAATTGTTTCAGATTGCCGCCACCATTTTTAGGCGTTAATGCAAAGTGGTCGCCCTGCTGGGTCACATTATAGTTTTTCCAATCGGAACGTTGGTTACGGGCAATAAGCATAAACGGTGTATTGCTGGTCGCATTTTTTAGCCAGGTTGCACTGACTTGTTCAACGAAAGGATTATAAAACCAGAGCGTTTTACCATCGGAGATGATAGTGCTTTCATCGGGTGCTGTCATATGCCAGTTAAAAAGACTGGGACGCTTCACCCATAATTCGCCTTGTCCTTGTTGCACGTTTGCACCCGAACCGTCGGTGACGGTTTGGGTAAAGCTTGCATGAAAGCTATTCACTTTATTAAGTCGTGATTGCAGCGCCGCAGCATCATCGGCAAAAGCCTGTGCAGAAAGTAAACCCGCGATTAATCCTGTGGCAACGATCATCTTTTTCATCATTGATAATTCCTTATAAATTCTTGCTCGAGGTTGAAGAACTGTAGCCACTACTTAGCCGATCGAACAGCAGAATGGGTGTAAAGTTGATATGGGGGCACTCTTTGCATAAACAATAGGCCAGAGTTAACTCTGGCCTATTTCTTAACACGAGTGCGTGATTACCTCTCGTGAGGAGGGGGTGAGAGAACCTCTCGGTTACCGTTATTGCCTGGCTCAGAGACAATCCCCTGCGCTTCCATCTGCTCGATAATCCGCGCCGCCCGGTTATAACCAATACGGAATTGACGCTGAACGCCTGAGATAGAGGCACGACGTTTTTCCACCACAAAGGCTACTGCTTGGTCAAACAGCGGATCGAGATCCTCGCCATTACCGTCGAGTCCCCCTGCGCCGTTTTCACTCTCATCCCCTGCAGTGATACTGTCGATATATTGCGGACGACCACGCGCTTTCCAATCTTGAACCACGGCATGCACTTCTTGGTCACGGACGAAGGCACCATGAACCCGCACTGGCATGGATGAGTTTGGCGGCATATAAAGCATATCCCCCATTCCAAGCAAGGACTCAGCACCGCCTTGATCAAGGATAGTCCGGGAATCGATCTTGCTCGACACCGTAAAGGCGATACGTGTCGGGATGTTGGCCTTAATCAAACCTGTGATGACATCCACCGATGGCCGCTGTGTCGCCAGAACCAAGTGTATACCGGCCGCACGTGCTTTTTGAGCAAGACGGGCGATGAGCTCTTCAACTTTTTTACCCACTGCCATCATTAGGTCGGCAAATTCGTCGACCATCACGACGATATAAGGCAGTTTCTCCAGTACTGGCGGCTGGGTATCCATACTGTCACCCGGCTTCCAGAATGGATCAGGGATAGGTCGTCCCATGGCTTCCGCTTGTTCAATCTTCTCGTTGTAGCCCGCTAGGTTACGAACACCCAGCGCCGACATTAATTTATAGCGACGCTCCATCTCCATCACGCTCCAACGCAAGGCGTTGGCAGCATCTTTCATGTCTGTCACTACTTCGGTTAACAGATGCGGGATCCCTTCGTAGACCGATAACTCCAACATTTTCGGGTCGATCATGATAAAGCGCACTTCGTCTGGCGTAGCTTTATACAAGATACTGAGGATCATTGCGTTAACACCGACAGATTTACCCGAACCGGTCGTACCGGCGACCAGTAAGTGCGGCATTTTACCCAGATCAGCCACCACCGGATCCCCCGAGATGTCTTTACCGAGTACCACACTCAATGGCGATGGATTGTCTCGGAATGCTGGGCAATCGAGGACTTCGCGAAGATAAACGGTTTGACGATGCTGGTTGGGTAGTTCAAGGCCAACATAAGGTTTACCTGGGATAACTTCGACCACCCGCACTGCGATAGCCGAAAGCGAACGCGCGAGGTCACGGGAAAGGTTAGAAATACGCGCGGCTTTCACTCCTGGTGCAAGGTCTAGCTCGAAGCGCGTAATCACCGGCCCTGGTGAAATTCCCACAACGTCGGCTTTAATACGGAAATCCGCAAGCCGTGCTTCCACCAGCTGCCCTGTTTGCTCTAATGCGAACATATCGACGGGCTCTTCTTCAGCTGGCGGAGCGGTCAATAAATCCAGTGTCGGCAGCGGTGTCGTCGGTTTGGCTAAAGGCTGCTCATGTCTCACCAAGAATGGGTGGAATAAGCTATCTTTTGCCGTATTTTGGCTTTCAACTTCTTCGTGGGTTTCCGCGGTCGGCGTTGGCTCAACCGCAGCACTGTAAACCGGCGCCGCCGATTCAGGCTGAGCAGGAGTTGTCGGCTCGGAAGGCGTAATAGTAAACAGCGGCTCACTCGGTGACTCCGTGACTAACTCTTCCATCGGCGAGAAACTGAAATCGGCTAGGTCGACGAGCGGTGATTTTTGCACCGTATCAACGGTATTAGGTTGCTCGTAACGCTGTTGTTGCGCCGCATGGAACTGACGAGCCAGCTCTTCTTGCTCTGCCTGCTCTTCAGGATCTGGCTCAGTAATATCGGTAGCCTCAACCTCTGCATAGCGTTGCTCTTGCTGTGCTGAAAATTGTGCGGCAAGTTCAGCGTTATGCTGGGCCTGCTCATCATCAATACTCTCTTCCTGATGCGTCGCGGTTTCGCGTTGACGAAGTTCCTCTTCAGCTTGTCGTTGCGAGGGCAGTTTAATGCCATAAGAAGCCAACTCGCGGCGCGTAGGGATACGCACAGGATTAGGACGAGGTAACTCCGGACCTATCCCCTGCTTAACCTGAGCGTTATTCCCCGACTCTTTAAGTTTCTGACCGGATAAATCTGGTGTCGTTAATTTTCCCATGCTCGCCGCTGCGGCAAAGGGCGATAAAGGTTTAGCGCTCGCTGCTGCTGTGGCGGCCGTCGCTGCAGTAGCCGTTACAGGGCTTGCCGACGTTGAAGAAGGTGGTGTCGGCGCTCGCTCAGGGTAACTGACCTGCGGCGTAACCGCCTCATTCTGCGTGGTGTGTTGCGAGCGAGGCTGATATTCGCGGCTTTCTGCTGGGATCTCAAAGTGGTATACCGGTTGAGATAAGGGTTCTGGAACAGAAACCGTATGCTCTGGCATCTGCGCCGGAGGGACGGCAGCGTCAACCCCTGACGTATCTGGGGTGACTGGCATTGTTGGCTGTGCCATCTCCGTGGCGGGTAGTACCGCAACGTCCTCTACCTTGGCAGACTGGTCAATGGCCGCTGGCGTAAACGCCACCGGTTGGCTTGCTAAAGGGTCAGGCGTAGCCGCAGGCGATACTGTATTCGGTTGGTAATCTAATAATGGATCATAATCCAATAGCGGATCATACTCTTCCTGCGCAACAGCCGTTGGGGCCTGCGGACGAGGAGCCAGTAATGGGTCGTCATGATCGGCAGCCGATGCAGTAGAGGCGTGTTTATTGGCAAAGCGGCGGAACACACTGCGGTTGGCTTTTGGGACTGGAGTCTGCGCTGAATCAGGAGTTTCGACAGTAGGCTGCTCGAACTCTTCTTCTTCATCCCAGTACTCTTCTTCGCGGCGATGGCTAGCAAAGGTCACGATACGCATTACCGTGTTACCGATTTTCTCGGCAATCGTTAGCCAAGACCAGCCAGTATAAAGCGTAATACCCGCAGCCCAGATGAAAAGCAGAATCAGCGTACCTAAGGCTGGCGCAAAATACTGCGACATAGCACTGCTTACGAGACTCCCGATAACGCCACCTGAAGCAAAGTACCAGATATCATCGGCGTTGAGCGAGGCTAGACCACAGGTCGTTACCACGAGGCTTAACACACCGATCAGACGTAAACCAATGGCGAAAAAGTCGATGTAATGCTGCTCTTTAAAGCGGTAGCGATGCGCAATCCAACATAACCCGAGGATAACGACAGGGATAGCATAAGCCATCATCCCAAAGATGAAGAGCAAAGTATCCGCCAGCCAGGCACCGATTCCACCGCCCAAATTATGGATAGGTTCGTGCCAAGCCGTTTGCGACCAACTTGGATCAGAAGGGTTAAAACTCACTAATGAGATCATCAAATAGACGGCAAACAGCGCAACCAGAATCAATAACGCTTCCAGTAAACGACGTCCGCTACTCATAGGGGTTAAAGCAATATCTTTATCTTCAATGTATTCCTGGCTCAAGAGTACTCTCCAGGTGCCTGTCTAGGGAGGAAGGAACAACGCCTAATACGCTGTTCCTGTATGCATTTACAGGAGTGTACCGAAAAAATTCAGCCTTTGCACCTGTCAGATTTAGCGAGTTTTGATCACTAAACGATTACTTTGCTTAACTTCTTCCATGACAACGTAGGTTCTGGTGTCGTTCACGCCAGGTAATCTTAACAGTGTTTCGCCAAGCAGTTTACGGTAGGCAGACATATCAGGGACGCGGGTTTTAAGGAGATAATCAAAATCGCCAGAGACTAAATGACACTCTTGGGTTTCTTCTAACTTCTGTACGGCAGCATTGAACTGTTCGAAAACATCCGGCGCTCCACGATTCAGAGTTATCTCAACAAAAACGAGTAGAGAAGCATCCAAATAATGCGGGTTCAATAGCGCGGTATATCCCAAGATGAAACCTTGACGCTCCAGACGACGAACGCGTTCTAAGCAAGGTGTAGGCGATAAGCCGACTCGCTTTGACAGTTCTACGTTAGAAATTCGCCCATCCTTCTGTAATTCATTAAGTATATTGCGATCGATACGATCGAGGTCCTTACTAGGACGCTTTTTGTTATCTACCATTTTTGATTATCTCTTTTATTCCGAGCTTCAATGCAAAGCCCGCCCCTGTGCCCGGGGATTGTTTGGCCCGCTTATGTTGTGTCGTAGCTTATTGCCGTTATGCTGAAGCGATTAACGGCTTCCCCTGTTTTCGCAAAACAATAGCGGATTGTCAAAGCAAAACATCTTTTTTCAGTACAACATTCGGTATTTTTTTTATTTTTATCCGTGAGGTATGATTATTCTAGAAAAAAAAACCGGTTTTAGCGGGTTTTGACCCCAATTACATCAGAATTTTCCGCTGAGATACCGCTTACCTATTGCAGTAATAGAGAACAACATTAGCTGATGCTTTTTTTCATGAAGAAGTTTCCCTACAATCAACAAAATTATGATTTAACACTGAGGAATAAAAATGGCCAAACACAGCAAACTCTTAATCCTAGGATCAGGTCCTGCGGGTTATACCGCTGCGGTCTATGCTGCACGTGCCAACCTTAACCCCGTTCTGATTACTGGGGTAGAAAAAGGCGGACAACTGACCACGACGACGGAAGTCGAAAACTGGCCGGGGGATGCCAACGATCTGACAGGTCCTCTCCTCATGGACCGCATGCACGAACATGCCGTTAAATTCAATACCGAAATTGTGCTCGATCACATCAACCGTGTCGATTTACAACAGCGCCCATTCCGTCTTTTTGGCGACAGCGAAGAGTACACCGCTGACGCGCTTATCATCGCGACAGGTGCTTCGGCACGTTATATCGGCTTGCCATCTGAAGAGGCATTTAAAGGGCGTGGCGTTTCCGCCTGTGCGACCTGTGATGGTTTCTTCTATCGTAAGCAGAAAGTTGCGGTGGTGGGTGGCGGGAATACTGCCGTCGAAGAGGCGCTCTATCTATCAAATATCGCTGCAGAAGTTCACCTCATTCACCGCCGGGATAATTTCCGGGCAGAGAAGATACTGATTGACCGGCTGATGGATAAAGTGAGCAGCGGCAACATCATCCTGCATACCGACCGTACCTTAGACGAAGTGGTCGGTAACGAGATGGGGGTAACCGGCGTAAAACTGAAGTCGACTCATGATGGTAGTATTGATGAGTTAGCGGTAGCAGGTGTGTTTATCGCGATTGGCCATAAACCAAATACGGCGATTTTCGCAGAGCAGCTGACTCTTCAAGATGGCTATATCGTGGTGCAATCAGGCCTAGCCGGTAACGCAACACAAACCAGCATTCCTGGCGTGTTCGCCGCAGGGGATGTGATGGATCATAACTACCGTCAGGCAATCACCTCTGCAGGCACCGGCTGCATGGCAGCCCTCGATGCTGAACGCTATTTAGATGGATTAGTTAGCGAAAATAACTAATTTGTTAATTGTATGATCTAGATTAATCCCGGCGACAGGTTATCTGTCGCCTTTTTTATCTCCTGCGTGCTAGAGTTGTTAGGAATTTCAGATAGTCGATGTTCAATTCCAACAGGTCAAAGACTCTTCCGTGGATAAATCAAGACAAAAACAGCTTACCCTCTGGCTCAAAGCGCAGCGTATTCATGCTAAACGTTGGCTTACACTCTCGGTCATTTTGGGCACCTGCAGCGCACTCACGATACTTTTACAGGCTTATTGTTTGGCAGAACTTCTGCAACGCGCCTTAATCGATCATCAACCCCTTCCGCATCTTTACCACTGGTTAGCCCTGCTCGTCGGTTGTTTTGCGCTACGCTCAGTGCTGCACTACAGCCGCGAAAAAGTCGGTGTCAAAGCAGGCGAGGCATTACGACTCGCTATCCGCCAACTTGTGTTAAACCGCTTAGAAAGGTTAGGACCGGTTTGGATCGCTTCTCGACCCGTCGGCAGTTGGACCACCTTGCTGCATGAACAGATTGAGAAAATGCACGACTATTACGCTCGTTATCGGCCGCAAATGACCTTGGCTGCCGTGATCCCGCTGCTTATTCTGATTACCCTATTTCCCATAAACTGGGCGGCGGCGACCATTCTATTCCTGACGGCCCCGTTAATCCCACTGTTTATGGCAATGGTCGGGATGGGAGCCGCCGATGCTAATCGCCGTAACTTTGCGGCGCTTGCACGCCTGAGCGGCGATTTTCTCGATCGCCTGCGCGGCCTTGATACTTTGCGTCTCTTTAATCGACGCCATGCGGAAGAGCAGGCGATCGCAGACAGTACAGAGCAGTTTCGCTTACGTACAATGGAAGTCCTGCGTATCGCCTTCCTCTCTTCAGCCGTTCTTGAGTTTTTCGCATCAGTCTCCATCGCGATCGTCGCCGTGTATTTCGGCTTTTCGTACCTCGGTGTGTTTCACTTTGGCAGCTATCATGGCGCAGTGACCCTATTCGCTGGCTTTATCGCGTTAATTTTAGCTCCAGAATTTTTCCAACCTCTGCGTGATTTAGGCAGTTTTTATCATGCCAAAGCCCAAGCCGCCGGGGCCGCCGATGAAATTGAAAGTTTCCTTACGGAAACGGACCCTTTGCACCCTAGTGCTCAGCGCGAAGACCTGACTCTCGATCCCTCCCAAGCTCTCACCATTGAGGCCCGCGATTGGGTCATCACCTCAATCGATGGTGTGCAGTTAGTTGGTCCACTCAATTTTTGCTTCAATGTCGATCAACGCGTGGCATTAGTAGGACCGAGCGGGTCGGGTAAAAGTACACTACTTAATGCGCTCTTAGGCTTTCTGCCTTATCAAGGGTCGTTACTGATCAATGGCCATGAACTTAATAGGGTGTCACGCGAAGACTGGCTGAAATCGGTGAGTTGGGTAGGCCAGCATCCTCGGCTATTCCCTTGCTCTATCGCAGAAAATATTTCTCCGCAAGGCGAACTCAGCGAACAAGCACTGAATACGTTAGTGGCACAAACCGGTATCGATGAGTTTCTTGAGCGCTTGCCGCAAGGTCTCGCCACGCAAGTCGGTGAAGAGAGTCAGAATTTATCTGTTGGCCAGGCACAACGCATTGCGGTCGCCCGTGCGCTGGCGAAGCAGGCGCAACTTTTACTGCTCGATGAACCTACTGCCAGTTTGGACCGCCATCATGAGCAACGGATCATGCACTGTTTGCAACAGGCGAGTCACCAACAACTGACTATCATGGTCACCCATCAGCTCGACCAATTGACCGACTGGCCCACTATTATTGTTATGGAAGCAGGGAAAATTGTGCAGATGGGCGATTTCCGTTCGCTTGCCGCTGAGCAGGGACTGTTTCAAACATTGTTAAGCCATCGCTCAGGGGAGATTGAATAATGAAAGCATTGTTCCCTTTTTTAACGCTGTGGCGTAGGCATCGTTGGCAGTTAGTGTTAGGCGTATTGTTAGCCACCCTCACTTTGCTCGCCAGTGTTGGGCTGTTGAGTCTGTCTGGCTGGTTTCTCGCTGCTTCCGCAATGGCCGGCAGCGCCGGTATTTATACTTTTAACTATATGCTACCCGCCGCCGGGGTTCGAGGGGCGGCAATCCTGCGCACGGTTGCCCGTTATCTTGAGCGTTTAGTCAGTCATGACGCCACCTTCAAAGTATTAAAGCATCTGCGCGTTACTATCTTCAGTAAAATTTATCCACTCGCGCCTGCAGGGACCTCTCAATTCCGTCAGGGCGATTTACTGAACCGTTTTGTCGGCGACGTTGAGACGCTAGATCATTTATATTTACGGGTTCTCTCACCGATGATTGGGGCCTTACTGGTAACACTTGTCGTCGGGGTGGGGTTAAGTTATATCAACCACCAAGCCGCGCTGATGGTAGCGGGTGTGATGATTATTGTTATCCTGCTGTTTCCTCCCCTGTTCTATCGAGTGGGCAAACCGGCGGGTGAACAGATTGCTAGCTTGAGTAGTGCTTATCGGCAACAACTGACTACTCATCTCAGCGCGATGTCTGAACTCTTGTTGTACCCACCACGACAGGATTGGCGTCAGGAGCTTGAACAGACCGAGAAAAAATGGTTGGCAACGCAAGCGAGGCAGCAAAATCTTAATGCCTTGGCACAAAGTATCATCATCTTGCTGACCGGCTTAACCATTGTCGCAGTCTTTGTTATTATGTCCCGCCATCAGATCGCACAAATTGCCACCGCCGACAATGCATTATTGGTTTTCTGTGTACTGGCTGCATTTGAAGCGCTTGGTCCGGTTGCAACGGCTTTTCTCCACCTCTCTGAAGTATCGATTGCTGCCGAGCGCTTGAACCAGTTGTTAACGCAACAGCCTGTGGTGACCTTTCCCTCTCAATCGGTCGCCATCGATGATCGTGCTGCTGAACTCTCTATCGAAGGTGTGGATTTTGCTTACAGCCCTACCGGGCCTAAGGTGTTAGAGCACTTAACGTTGACACTTGCCGCGAAACAGAAAGTAGCACTACTCGGAAGCACCGGATGCGGGAAAACAACGTTATTACAATTGCTTACCCGTGCTTGGGACCCGTTGACCGGTACAATCCTTATCAATAATCAGCCTTTAACGGCCTTTTCAGAACCCCAGCTTCGTTCCACCATCACGGTCGTTAGCCAGCGAGTGGCCGTCTTCAATCAGACGTTACGTGAAAACTTAACACTCGCTCAACCGCTCGCTGACGATGCACAACTCATCGAAAGCCTGGAGGTTGTCGGCTTAACTACGCTTCTTGAAGGCGCAGGATTAGATAGCTGGTTAGGGGAAGGCGGCCGCCCACTTTCCGGTGGCGAACGTCGTCGCTTAGCGATAGCCCGGGCACTGTTACATAACGCGCCGATTTGGCTATTAGACGAACCTCTTGAAGGGTTGGATGCCCAGACCGAACATCTGATTATGCAACTTCTTCTTAGGGTCACCGCTGAAAAAACGGTGCTGATGGTTACACACCGCCTGACCGGTATTGAAGCTGTCGATAAAATCTGTGTGATGGACCAAGGCCATATTATTGAAGCAGGAACGCACCAACAGCTGATGGCGGATAAGGCCCGCTATTACGCTTTTCGCCAACGCCAGCAAGGCCATAATGGACGATGAGTGCGATCTACCTCCCCTGCCTAGATGGTCGGCCTGACACGCCATTTCCGTCTACCGATAGCGCCCTAACCTCGCCGCAAGGGCTTCTCGCTTACGGTGGTGATCTGCGACCAGAACGGTTACTCTCAGCCTATAAGCAGGGTATTTTCCCTTGGTTCTCTGAGGAGGACCCTATTTTGTGGTGGAGCCCCGATCCGCGTGCCGTGCTACCGGTTGAGGGCTTTCATCTCAGTCGCAGTATGCAACGCTTTTTACGCCGCTGCCCTTATCACGTCACGCTTAATCATAACTTCCGCGCGGTGATAGAAGGCTGTGCCAGCACACATGTTGAGGGGACGTGGATCACTGAAGACGTCATCGCGGCATGGTGTGATCTCGCCGCAATCGGCCAAGCCCATTCGTTGGAAGTGTGGTGCGGCCATGAACTGGTTGGCGGGCTCTACGGGATGGCATTAGGCGGGATGTTCTGCGGAGAGTCGATGTTCAGTCGCCAGCCCAACGCATCAAAATTGGCATTGCTGCAACTCTGTCGGCATTTTTCAGTATATGGCGGTGAGGTGATCGATTGTCAGATACTTAATCCGCATACGCATTCCTTGGGCGCACGAGAAATTCCCCGCCAACAGTTTCTGACCCAATTAGCTGACCTGCAGAAACGAATTATCCCGTCAGAATGCTGGGTGAAAAAGCGGTTATTTTAAATCAGGGTGAATCTTTAACAGGCTTTTTTGATAAAAAGGTAGTATAATACTGGCGCTTGTTATGCTGGTGGCGGTTTAGTTAACACCCTATTTTCTTTTTACCCCACGCTTTCCTTGCGGAATAACGCGTCAGTAGATGGCGAAAATTGCCCTACTCTCACTTGTTCCTCAAACGACATAACACCCAAATTCACGTAAAGATCGCTCGCTTGACGCCAAGCACAGACCTAATTGGTCGCCTTTTCTTTACACAGGTATAAGACTTCGGCATTATTCTGTCGAGTAAACATTTAGTTAGTCCATTCAGAGGATTCGATGGCCAAAGAAGACAATATTGAAATGCAGGGCACCGTATTAGATACGTTACCCAACACCATGTTCCGTGTAGAACTCGAAAATGGGCACGTTGTTACTGCTCATATCTCAGGTAAAATGCGTAAAAACTACATTCGTATTCTTACCGGTGATAAAGTCACCGTTGAACTGACCCCCTACGATTTAACGAAAGGTCGCATTGTCTTCCGTAGTCGTTAATCTTTCATTTAATGACTGCCATAAAAAAGGCCGGATTTTCCGGCCTTTTTATTTTCTAGTGAACGGTCCCTTCTGCTTTCTGCTTCGCCGCACTCTCAAAATGGTAAGTCAGCTGATCTTTCTTACGATCTAGCCCCACTGACACCGATCCCCCTTCAACCAATGAACCAAACAACAACTCATTGGCTAACGGTTTCTTCAAGTTTTCTTGTACCGCTCTAGCCATAGGACGGGCCCCCATCGCTTTATCGTAGCCTTTCTCTGCTAGCCATTCGCGAGCTTCATCACTCACTTCAAGTGACACACCCTTAGGATCAAGCTGAGCTTGCAGTTCAACGATGAATTTATCCACCACCTGATGAATAACGGTTGTGGACAGATGCTCAAACCAGATGATGTTATCAAGACGGTTACGGAATTCTGGAGTAAAGATTTTCTTAATCTCTTCCAGAGCATCGGTACTATTGTCTTGTTGAATCAAGCCGATCGTTTTACGTTCTGTCTCACGCACGCCCGCATTGGTAGTCATCACTAAGATCACATTACGGAAGTCCGCCTTACGGCCGTTATTATCGGTCAAGGTGCCGTTATCCATTACCTGTAGCAGTAAATTAAACACATCTGGATGCGCTTTCTCAATTTCATCCAGTAACACTACAGAGTGAGGATGTTTGATGACCGCGTCAGTTAATAATCCACCTTGTTCATAACCCACATAGCCTGGAGGCGCACCAATCAGACGGCTGACCGTATGGCGCTCCATGTATTCCGACATATCAAACCGCAGTAACTCAATACCTAACGCTTTGGCCAACTGAGCCGTCACCTCGGTTTTCCCCACGCCAGTTGGTCCCGCGAAGAGGAATGACCCGACAGGTTTGTGCTCATTGCCTAGGCCTGCCCGACTCATTTTGATCGCTTCCGATAACGCATTAATCGCTTTATCTTGACCAAATACCAGCATTTTTAAGCGGTCATCGAGACTGCGTAACGTGTCGCGGTCAGTGGCGGATACGCTTTTTTCAGGGATTCGCGCAATGCGGGCTAAAACGGTCTCAATATCTTGAATATTGATGGTTTTTTTACGTTTACTATTCGGTAATAAACGCGCCCGAGCACCGGCTTCATCGATCACATCTATCGCCTTATCAGGAAGATGACGATCGTTGATATATTTGACGGCTAACTCTACTGCAGCGCGGATAGCTTTGGCTGTGTAGCGCACATCATGATGCTTCTCGTATTTCGGTTTGAGGCCGGTCAGAATTTTTACAGTCTCATCCATTGTCGGTTCGACAATATCAATTTTTTGGAAGCGGCGCGCTAAAGCCCGGTCTTTTTCAAAGATTGAGCTGTACTCTTGATAGGTGGTGGAACCCATCACACGGATTTTACCACTGGAAAGTAGCGGCTTGATCAAATTAGCAGCGTCGACTTGCCCACCGGAAGCCGCCCCTGCCCCGATGATAGTGTGAATCTCATCGATGAACAGAATGCTGTTCTGATCTTGCTCAAGCTGTTTTAGCAACGCTTTGAAGCGCTTTTCAAAATCACCGCGATATTTTGTTCCTGCAAGCAGTGAACCAATATCGAGCGAATAGATCACACACTCTTTCATTACGTCGGGCACATCGCCTTGCTCAATACGCCACGCAAGGCCTTCGGCGATAGCCGTTTTGCCAACACCCGACTCACCCACCAGTAGCGGGTTATTTTTACGACGACGGCAGAAGACTTGAACGGTTCTCTCTAACTCTTTCTCACGTCCGATAAGCGGATCAATACCGCCCACGCGAGCGAGCTGATTAAGATTTGTCGTAAAGCTGTCAATACGTTCTTCACTGGAGCCGCTTGCAGCATCGTCTGAAGAGGCACTGTTTTCGGACGGTTTATCTTCAGCACTGTCATCTTTGCGCGTGCCATGGGAAAGATAATTAACAATGTCTAGGCGACTCACTTCATATTTTCTCAGTAAGTAGGCCGCTTGTGACTCTTGTTCACTAAAAATCGCCACCAGCACGTTAGCGCCGGTCACTTCGCTACGCCCAGAGGATTGGACATGGAAGACCGCACGTTGCAGAACACGTTGGAAGCTTAATGTGGGTTGCGTTTCTCGCTCTTCATCCGCTTCGGGAAGCACTGGCGTTGTTTTTTGAATGAACGTTTCCAGTTCTGCACGCAACGCAGCGAGGTCGACTGAGCAAGCCTCTAACGCTTCGCGCGCAGCGGGATTGCTGATCAACGCGAGTAGCAGATGCTCGACGGTCATAAATTCGTGATGGTGCTCACGCGCTCTGGCGAAAGCCATATTTAAACTGAGTTCCAGTTCCTGATTGAGCATTAGGCACCTCCGATCGGTTAACGCTTAGGTCTCAGCCTAGATATATGGGCTGATTAGCTTTTTTCCAGCATACATAGCAACGGATGCTCATTTTCCTTCGCGTAACGATTCACTTGCATGACTTTAGTTTCAGCCACTTCGGCGGTAAATTCACCACAAATCGCCTTCCCTTCATAATGCACTGTAAGCATCAGTTGCGTTGCACGCTCAATATCGAGTGAGAAGAATTTTTGTAAAACCTCGATGACAAACTCCATAGGGGTGTAATCGTCATTCAATAACACAACTCTATACATAGACGGCGGTTGTAGCGCCTCGTCGAGATGACTGTCTAAAAGTTGTTCGAAGTCGAAACCATGATGCGTGTTAGCCATAATTACCCAGCAATACTTGAATGAAAAGCACAAATTTTACTGTTAGTTTATCATGAACCCTAGCATTTAGCAGAACCGACCTAATTTTAGTCTAGCCCTTTTGGCACAATACATCTAAAAAAAACCTTATGACAAGCCATCCCCTGACTTTTATTTGCTGGACCGCATTCTAGGTTTATCCCTTCTGCGCAAACAGTGGCGAAAGTTGAACTACAATTACCCCATATCACGTTTATCCAAGGCAAGGGGAGTAGTACATGGAAAAGACAGTCGCGGCATTACTGGTCGAGACCTTAACAGAGGTAGGCGTCAAACATATATGGGGGGTCACCGGTGATTCGCTAAATGGGATTAGCGATAGTCTTAATAAACAGTCAGCGATCACTTGGATGTCAACGCGACATGAAGAAGCTGCGGCTTTCGCAGCTGGGGCTGAAGCACAAGTTACCAATGAATTGGCAGTCTGTGCAGGATCCTGTGGGCCAGGTAACTTGCACTTAATCAATGGCCTCTTTGATTGCCATCGGAACCATCAACCGGTCCTTGCCATCGCCGCGCATATCCCTTCCAGCGAAATTGGCAGTAACTACTTTCAGGAAACCCACCCGCAAGAACTGTTTAAAGAGTGCAGTCACTATTGTGAACTCGTGAGTAATCCTGAACAGTTCCCGCAAATCTTGGCGATAGCCCTACGTACGGCGATTGTGAAACGCGGCGTTGCGGTGATCGTCCTGCCTGGCGATATCGCCTTACAGAGCATTAAGGTGCCCGATAGCCTTGAGTGGTATCCCCCGTCACTACCTGAGGTTAAACCGGTGGCGTCGGAACTGGAACAACTGGCTGACGTATTAAACAGCGCTCACAATATTACGCTGATGTGCGGCAGCGGCTGTGCCGGAGCGCATGATGACGTCGTGGCCTTAGCTGAAAAACTTCAAGCACCGATTGTGCACGCACTGCGTGGTAAAGAACATATCGAGTATGATAACCCCTATGATGTCGGGATGACTGGACTGATTGGGTTCTCCTCTGGCTATCACGCCATGCTTGAGGCGGATACGCTGGTGTTATTAGGGACACAGTTCCCTTACCGCGCATTCTATCCTGAGTCGGCGAAGATTATTCAAATTGATATCAACCCATCGAGTATCGGTTCGCACTGCCATGTTAACTTTCCACTTATTGGCGATATCAAAGCGACTGTTCAGGCGTTGCTGCCCTTACTTAGCGCTTCCCATGATTCCGCTCACCTTGAGAAATCCGTTAAGCATTATAAAAAAAGTCGCCAACAGTTAGATGATTTAGCCGTAGCAAACGATGATCGCCCTATTCATCCGCAGTATCTAGCCCAACAAATAGATCGACTCGCCACTGACGACACGATTTTTACCTGTGATGTTGGCACGCCAACAGTTTGGGCGGCGCGTTATCTCACCATGAATGGTAAAAGACGTTTATTAGGGTCGTTTAACCATGGGTCGATGGCGAACGCTATGCCTCAAGCGATGGGCGCACAATCTGTCGACAGGTCGCGTCAAGTCGTCGCGATGTGTGGTGACGGTGGCTTTGCAATGTTGATGGGTGATTTATTGACCATTGCTCAGCACCAATTACCGGTCAAACTGGTGATATTCAATAACAGTGTGCTGGGGTTTGTGGCGATGGAAATGAAAGCCGGGGGCTATCTGACCAATGGTACCGAATTGGATAACCCTGATTTTGCCGCCATCGCTAAGGCGTGTAATATCGAAAGCTTCAGCGTACAGAAGGCCTCAGAATTAAGCGGTGTCTTACAACAGGCGTTTGACCACCCGGGCCCAGTACTGATTGATGTGACGACCGCAAAAGATGAGTTAGCGATGCCGCCGCAGATAAAACTTGAACAAGCCAAAGGTTTCAGCCTGTATATGCTTAAGGCGATCATCAATGGCCAAGGCAGCGAGATTATCGATTTAGCAAAAACCAACCTGTTCCGCTAGCCTATACTTCAGCCAGCCCCTGATAAGGGGCTGCTTATTCCGATTCTATAAACTTCGTCAATATTGCTATTGCCAGTGCCATGCCCTGCTCAGGACATTCGCCGTAGTCATAAGCGTCACGCTGTGCCTGTTGCATACAGTCGATCAGCGCCTGTACGGTGAGGGGTTGCTGGTTACCCAGCACCGTTAGGACTGCGCCGCCAATTTCATTGCACAAATTTTGTCCATCACTGTGTTGAAAAGTCGTGGTCATCGAAACCTCCCGCATTGCGATGTAACGGTGATCAACAGGAACGAGCAAACGGTTCCTTCTGCATGATTATTCATCTTTCAAGCACGGCTCAGGGCAAACTGCTCTGCCAGGATCGCCGCGACAATTATCTAATGATTAATGGTGCCAAGGATACTGCAGCAGAAGGGCCTGCAACCGTGCAAGGGTTAATTGATCACCCTGACCACTGCTATTCTCTGGCTGAAAATGCATCTGAAATGCGCGAATAACTTGCCGCTGTTCCTGCAGCGTAGCATGAGCGCTGAACGTATAACCATATTGTTTCAGCAAGGGAAGCAGCAGCGCATTGTCGACCGGTGTATCGGGTGCTCGTCCCGCCAATAACTTATTGACTCGCTTCTGATCCGGCCACGCGCCTATCCCTTGTTGAGCCAGCTGTTGCCACGGAAAGCAAGGTCCTGGATCCACTTTTCTTAATGGGGCGATATCGCTATGTCCAATGATATTCGCAGGCTCTATCTTATAGCGGTCAGCTATCTCTCTGACCAATTTATTCAGCACGGCAATCTGCTGCGGCGGATAACTTTCACAGTGACCGTGATGCTGACCAGAGGGTAGGCGATAGCCTCGGTTCACTAACTCGATGCCTATCGACGTTTTATTAAGATTATAGGTCCCCCGCCACGCGCTGATCCCGGCGTGCCAAGCAGCCTGATCTTCAGGCACTAGCTGATAGGTTTCTGGCGACCTCTGATGATCTTTTGGATACTGCGCAATCAGATAATGGCTACTGACTTGCTTACCCGTGAGCAGCGTTAATGCCCGCTGCTCATCTGCCACAGTGTAATGGATCACAATAGCGTTAATTCTTGGTTGATGACTGCGCGCGACGTAGGTAGTGTTAATTGCCTGCGGCACAGTCAATGAACTAGGCATTGTTGCCTGACACCCCGATAACAGTGCCAGTATAATGAGAAATCTCTTTTTCATTTTTTACCCCTTTAGCCAGTGATACTTTACTTTACCTCTGTTCCCGCGATTGACCAAACAAGGTAAGGATGAGGCGAGAAAAAGTCTGCATCAGAATTGCATACTTATGCATAATGAATTACTATCTCGGCAAATACACTCTTATAAAAGTCAGATTTATCGCATGAGCATTCATTTAGAAGGCGTAAATTGTTTCTACGGTGGTCAACAAGCCCTGTACGATATTACTTTGAACTGTGCTCAAGGAGAGACGCTTGTGCTGCTCGGCCCGAGCGGTGCAGGAAAGAGCTCATTGCTGCGTGTATTAAACTTATTAGAAATTCCGCGTTCAGGCCAGCTATCCATTGCTCAGCAACAGTTCGATTTCACGCAACGCCCCTCCGCTGCGGCGATTCGTACGCTACGTCAAGATGTTGGCATGGTTTTCCAGCAGTACAATTTATGGCCTCACCTCACCGTTGAACAAAACCTTATTCAGGCGCCGTGTAAAGTATTAGGCTTAAGTCGTAGCGAGGCCCAAGCCCGCGCCAAGAAATATTTAGAGCGCTTACGCTTGGCGGACTACGCTCAGCGCTACCCCCTGCATCTTTCGGGTGGACAACAACAACGGGTCGCGATTGCGCGAGCGTTAATGATGGAACCTCAGGTGTTACTGTTCGATGAACCTACCGCGGCCCTCGATCCTGAGATCACCGGTCAAGTGGTAAAGATTATTAATGAACTCTCGGCGACCAATATCACCCAAGTTATCGTGACACACGAAGTTGAGGTCGCAAAAAAAACGGCATCACATATTGTCTATATGGAAAATGGACGTATTGTTGAGCAAGGAAACGCTGATCGTTTTACGCATCCTCAAACACGCGAATTTGCGAACTATCTTTCACATTAAGGACAGGGTTACCATGAAAAAAATTCTTATCGCTGCACTCCTCACCAGCCTGTCAGCCTCAGCATTCGCGGCCGAAACGCTCCGTTTCGGAACTGAAGCCTCCTATCCTCCCTTCGAATTTGTTGGCAGTGATAACAAAATCCAAGGGTTTGATGTGGATTTAGCGATGGCAGTTTGTAAGCAAATTAATGCAAGCTGTAGCTTTACCAATCAATCATTCGACAGTTTAATCCCCAGCTTAAAATTCCGTCGTATCGACGCGGCGATGGCGGGAATGGATATTACGCCTGAGCGTCAAAAGCAGGTATTATTCAGTACCCCTTACTATCTTAACTCTGCGCTATTTGTCGCAGAAAAAGGCAAAGTGGCTAGCCTAGCAGCGTTGAAAGGTAAGAAAGTCGGCGTACAAAATGGCACCACTCACCAGAAATACCTTGCAGATAAACACAGCGAGATTAAGGCTGTTCCATATGATAGCTATCAAAATGCGATTCTTGACTTAAAAAATGGTCGTATCGATGCGGTCTTTGGTGATACTGCTGTCATCAATGAATCGTTGAAAAATAACCCATCACTGGCACCAGTCGGTGATAAAGTCACCGATAAAGATTACTTCAGTACGGGTGTCGCAATTGCGGTCCGCCAAGGAAACAGCGCGCTACAACAGCAATTTAACCAAGGTTTAGCCAAAGTCAAAGCCGACGGTGAATACCAAAAAATTTACGACAAGTGGTTCCAGAAATAATCGCTAATGAATGAATTACCTTATCTTCTCAATGCCGGCGGCTTGACCGTCGGCCTTGCCCTTTGCGCACTCGTTGTCGGCTTAACGCTGGCGATGATTTTCGCCAGTTGGGAATCCCTCTCCTGTAAACCGTTAGCGTGGATCGGCAGTTTACTGGTGATGCTTATTCGTGGCTTACCGGAAATCTTAGTCGTATTAGGGATCTATTACGGTTCCTCGCAGCTATTGCTTACCCTGTCTGATGGCTTTTCACTGCCGTTGGGCTTCACTACCTTACACTTACAACTCCACATCGAAAACTTCGATGTCAGTCCATTTTTGTGTGGGGTGATTGCGCTTGCGCTGTTGTACTCAGCCTATGCCTCGCAAACCCTGCGCGGTGCATTGCGAGCAGTGCCTCAAGGACAGCGAGAGTCTGCCTACGCCTTAGGAATGCGTAAATCGACCGTCTTTTTTACTATCGTTATGCCACAAATGTGGCGTCACGCCCTGCCCGGATTGGGAAATCAGTGGCTAGTGCTGTTAAAAGATACAGCTTTAGTCTCCCTCATCAGTGTGAATGATTTAATGTTGCAAACTAAAGGTATCGCGACGCGCACCGAGCAGCCCTTCACGTGGTACTTGGTTGCGGCGGGTATTTATCTAATTATTACCTTGTTGAGTCAGGCAATCTTAAAATTTGCTGAGCGCCGTGTCACACGCTTTGAGTTGGAGCAATAATGATGGGCGACTATTTACTGAAGCTTAGCGCTGGCTTACCCGTCAGCCTGGGTCTTACCGTCAGTGCAGCACTTATTGCCCTGCTGATCGCCGTAACCCTCACCATTCTTCTATCATTACGTCATCGCGTAACCAATGCGGTGATCCACTGTTACTTAACCCTATTTACTGGGACACCGTTACTGGTACAGATCTTTTTAATCTATTACGGCCCAGGACAGTTCCCGATCTTGCAGCACTATCCCACGCTATGGTCGATTCTCTCTCAACCTGGCTTCTGTGCGGTGGTAGCATTATCGTTAAACAGTGCCGCTTACACGACACAGCTACTCTATGGCGCGGTCAAGGCTATCCCTGCAGGACAGTGGCAATCCTGTTATGCTTTGGGGATGACACGGGGAGAGACACTTAAAGTGTTACTCCCTTATGCGTTTAAGCGTGCACTCTCTTCCTACTCTAACGAAGTGGTATTGGTGTTTAAGAGCACGTCGTTAGCCTATACCATCACCCTGATGGACGTGATGGGGTTGAGCCAACAACTGTATGGCGGCACTTACGACGTCAACGTGTTTGTGGCGGCAGGTATTATCTATCTCTGTATTAATGGGCTGTTGACCTTACTGATGAGGGCGATCGAAACCTATGCCCTCCGCTTTGAGCGTCGCGCTTAATGAATAAGTTGCCTGTTGGCAACTTATTGTTCACGTATCAGTAGAGAGAGCACTTCGCTGTGCGCAGTATGCGGGAAGAGGTCGAATAGCTGAACGCGTTCGAGACGGTAGCCTTGCAGTCGCGCAATATCCTTTGCCAGAGTTTCTGGATTACAGCTCGAATAGAGGATCACCGCAGGCTTAACACTGACGATAAAGTCACAAAGCGCTTGGCCAATTCCCCGTCTTGGCGGATTAACTAGCAGTAAATCCGGTGGACTCTCCTCGTTAACGGCGTAACGGGTGGCATCTAGGGCACGGAATTCCGTATTCTTTAATCCGAGTTTACGGGCAGAATCTTTTGCACAGGCAATCGCCTCAGCCGAGATTTCAATCCCCGTTAAGTGGGTTTCGGCCCTGGCACAATGCAGTCCAAAGCCCCCCACCCCACAAAACAGATCCCATAAGGTGTCGAGCTTAAGCCCTTGCGTCCATTCACGCGCCGTTAAATAGAGTTTAGCGGCAACCTCAGGGTTGGTTTGGAAGAAGCTTTGCGGGCGGATCCATAAAGGAATACGGTTGAATGACTCCGCTAGTGCTGAGGCATCACTCAAAATAATCTCCTGCTCGCCCTCCATAATCGCCATATGAACCGGCTGAATATTCACTGAGATTACGGTTAATTGCGGCAAGCATTGCTGGAGTTCCGGTAACACTTTTTTAAGCTGATCTAACTTTTTATCCGACCGTAAGACAAAGCGAAGCATCATCCCGCCCTGCGTACTTTCTGTTAACAGTAAGTATTTCAGTTCGCCTTTGCGCCGAGCGATATGGTAAGGGGTTAAGCCCGCTTTCGCGATAAAAGGTAATAATTGGCGAAAAACTGGGGCAAAAGTTTCCGGATAAAGGGGGCAGTCGATCAAGTCCACGCCTTGACCCTCGGGATTAACGATTCCCAAAATTGGGCGTTCCACCGAACCACTGACGACCATTTTTGCCTTGTTACGAAACCGAGATTGCGCAGACGGTACAGGGGGGTACCACTCCGTTACTGGTATATCGGTTAATAGCTGTTCAATCTTCGCCTGTTTATCGGCGAGTTGCGTAACATATTCTTTGGGGAGCCATTGACAAGAGCGACACTGACCCGCGTCATAGCGAGGGCAAAACATAGGTTACCTGTGGACGAAAGTAAATGGGGCGCGGCAGTATAGCATTGAAGCGGGATGAAATCCTATGGCTCTCACCCCGCAACAGCGGTTAGCGGGTAATCCAACCTTGCTGCTGAAGGAAGGCGAGCATATGGGGGCGGCTTTCTTTCGTGATCATCCTTTCCACCATTTCACTCCAGGTTTCATGGCGGTTGGCACTGCTGCGATGTTGATAATATTCCAATAGATGTTGGTCGTAGGCCGCGAGCGTCTCAGTTTCGATCGGCTGGTAGTGATTTTCATGCACAAACATCGAGAGCGGCATACGCGGCTTCAGCTCGGGTTTATCTGTTGGCCAACCGAGGCAGAGTCCAAATAAGGGTAAAACAAATTTAGGCAGATCCAGCAGCTCACTTACCGCTTGCGGTTGGTTTCGAAGGCCGCCAATGAAAACACCCCCTAAGCCGAGTGATTCCGCCGCCACCATCGCATTTTGGGCTAACAGTGCCGTATCGACACACCCCAAGATCAATTGTTCGGCATAGCCTAACTCCGCATGCTCACTGATTTGCTTGTGTCGGTTAAAGTCGGCACACAGGACCCAAAATTCGGCCGCCTCGACCACCCAAGACTGGTCGCCTGCCAGTTCAGCCAGACGCTGGCGTTTGTCTTTATCCGTGATCCTTACCACCGACGCGCATTGTAATAAACTTGAGGTAGACGCTGATTGAGCTGCCAACAAGATGGCTTCACGTTGTTCTGCGCTGATGGGTTCGTCGCTAAAATGGCGAATAGAACGGTGCTGGCGAAGAAGGTCGATGGTCGGTGTCATAACGCACTCCAAAAATAGGGTAAAGCGTAAGTGTAGCCATTACTCAACCGTCTAGCATCCCTACCGACTCACCGATTGTGCGAAATCGACGATAAGCCCTCTTCTCGACTTCCAATCTTTCAGCCAGCAAGGCATGATAAATCGTTCATTCTTCAAAGGAGCTGTTATGTTTGTGGTAATTTTTGGTCGTCCTGCTTGTCCCTATTGTGTCCGTGCCAAAGAGTTAGCGGATAAATTGACTGAAGAGCGTGACGATTTTAGCTATCGCTATGTGGATATTCACGCTGAAGGGATCAGCAAAGACGATTTATCGAAAAGCGCAGGGAAGACGGTGGAAACTGTTCCGCAAATCTTCATCGACGAATCACACGTTGGCGGCTTTACCGAGTTTGAAGCCTACGCCAAGCAACACCTTGGATTATATCAATAATCTTTTCGGGTACTGACGCATCAGTACCCGCCATCCCTCTGTATAAAATCATTTTTTCTCTCAAACAGTCATAGCAGTTAGGCAAGTGAACGATTAGAATGAGTCGGTTTTTTAGAACCGTCAGCCGAAGCCCAAAGCTGGCTGATGGAATCACTCTTCGACTTATTAATGAAAATTGACTCGTGAATATAAACGTTGCAAATTTGCTCAGCGCCAATGATGTCTTGCTTCTTTTTGTAGTGCTCTCTCTCGGTCTTTGCTTAGGAAAACTTCGGCTTGGCAGTATCCAGCTCGGTAGCTCAATCGGGGTACTGGTGGTCTCTCTGCTGCTAGGCGAACAACATTACTCTATTAATACTAATGCGCTGAGCTTAGGTTTCATGCTGTTTATTTTCTGCGTGGGTATCGAAGCCGGGCCTAACTTCTTTTCAATTTTTTTCCGTGATGGGAAAAACTATTTAATGCTCGCTTTGGTGATGGTTGGTAGTGCATTACTGATCGTGCTGGGTCTGGGCAAACTTTTTCACTGGGATATTGGCCTCTCTGCTGGAATACTGGCAGGCTCGATGACCTCTACACCGGTACTGGTCGGGGCCGGAGACACACTCCGGCAAGTGATTAGTGATCCCCAACAACTCGCCCTGTTGCAAGATAATCTCAGTCTAGGCTATGCCTTAACCTATTTAGTCGGCTTAGTCAGTTTGATCTTTGCTGCCCGCTACCTTCCACGATTACAACACCAGGATCTTCCTACTAGCGCACAGCAAATCGCACGCGAGCGCGGCTTAGATGCCGATAGCCAGCGTAAGGTTTTTTTACCGGTTATCCGTGCCTACCGTGTCGGAAAAGAACTTGTCGAGTGGAGTGGCGGTAAAAACTTACGCGAACTGGGGATTTATCGACACACGGGTTGCTACATCGAGCGAATCCGACGTAACGGTATCTTGGCTAGTCCAGACGGCGATGCAGTGTTACAAGAAGGTGATGATATCTCTTTGGTCGGTTATCCCGATGCGCATGCGCGATTAGATCCGAGTTTCCGTCATGGGAAAGAGGTGTTCGATCGTGACCTACTGGATATGCGAATTGTCACCGAAGAGATCGTGGTAAAAAACCATAATGCGGTCAATAAGCGTCTAGGGAAACTTCGCTTAACCGATCATGGCTGCTTTCTTAACCGTGTTATCCGCAACCAGATCGAAATGCCCATTGATGACGATATCTTATTAAATAAAGGCGATATCTTACAGATCAGCGGTGAGACAAGACGGGTCAAGAGTATTGCCGACCGCATTGGTTTTGTCGCTATTCACAGTCAAATGACCGACCTACTGGCCTTCTGTTCCTTCTTTATCGTTGGATTGATGATCGGTATGGTGACATTTCAATTCAGCAATTTTGGTTTTGGTATTGGTAATGCGGCCGGGCTACTTTTTGCAGGGATTATGCTCGGTTTCTTACGTGCCAACCACCCAACCTTCGGTTATATCCCGCAAGGGGCATTGACCATGGTAAAAGAGTTTGGATTGCTGGTCTTTATGGCCGGTGTCGGCTTAAGCGCAGGCAGTGGCTTACACCATGGGCTGGGTGAGAACGGGCTTTCCATGCTGCTGTGTGGCGTCGTCGTCAGTCTTTTACCTGTTGTAATCTGTTACTGTTTCGGCGCTTATGTGTTACGAATGAACCGAGCGATGCTGTTCGGTGCCTTGATGGGAGCGCGCACCTGCGCCCCAGCGCTAGAAATTATTAGCGATACCGCGCGCAGCAGTATTCCCGCGCTAGGGTATGCTGGGACCTATGCGATTGCTAACGTTATTCTGACCCTTGCTGGGACACTTGTGGTGATGTTGTGGCCAGGCGGCTAGCCATCAGCCTATAGGGTGAAAAGATAAGACTTTTCACCCTAGTCGCAAAACATTAATTATATTAACATTGAACGTTAACAATTAATGCTACCCACCCTTCAGGAGAATAGTAATATTATGGAGCAGTTGAATACTCAACTTTTTTTATGGCTTAATGCGACTCCAGATTCTCCTCATTGGTTGATTAATTTCGCCACCATTTTGGCTAAAGATGTTGTCGGTATCATTCCGCTACTCGTGGTCGGTCTATGGCTCTGGTCACCTAAAAATTGCTTAGATTCGCGCCGTGAGCTGGTACTTAAGACAGCAACCGCTTTACTCTACGCTATCGTGTTCTCCTTCGTCATCGGTGTAATATTCCCACACCCTCGGCCCTTCGCGATTGGCTTGGGATATCATTGGTTGAATCACTCTGCAGATACCTCTTTCCCAAGCGATCACGGCACCTTTATCTTTACCTTCAGTTTAGCCTTCCTATTCTGGCATCGCGCCTGGTCGGGCATTGCACTGCTTGCCGTTGGCGTGTTGATCGCGTGGTCACGTATTTATCTTGGTGTACACTGGCCACTCGATATGGTCGGTGGACTGCTGGTGGGAATGATTGGCTGTTTATCGGCCGAGCTGGGTTGGAGATTTTATGGGCAAGCACTTTTAAGCTTCGCTCATAAAGTGTATCGCCAACTGTTTGCCTTACCGATCCGCTGGGGTTGGACACAAGATTAATGATTGCTTGAAACAAAAAAGCCAGGAAATGGACTGACTCCAAAATCCTGACTTTTTTATGGTCGCTATTGCGTACTCATTAGAACCATTTAGCAAACAGGGCAGAGATATGCAGCCAGACGTAATCAACTAATCGACTGAACATTCCACCCTCTTTCACATCTTCCAATACGACTAAAGGTTTCTGATCGACAACTTTCCCGTTGATTTGGAAATTCACTTGGCCGACCACCTGCCCTTTAGTCAGCGGGGCGGAAAGCTGATTTTGGTTTAAGGTATAATCGGCCTTTAACGCATTCACCTGACCTTTAGGAACGGTAACAGAAGCGTTATCCATTACGCCTAGCGCAGCCTGCTTCGTCTCGCCAAACCAGACTTTAGTCTGTACAAAGGGTTTGCCAGCTTTAATAGGCGATAACGTTTCGAAGTTTTGGAAGCCCCAATTCAACAATTTTTCGCTTTCACGAAAACGGACAGAGTCGGTATTTGCACCCAGTACCACTGAAATAAGGCGCATATTGCCGGATGTCGCAGAAGCCACTAAATTATTACCCGCTCCTGAGGTGTATCCCGTTTTAATCCCATCAACGTTCAGCGATGAATTCCACAATAGACGGTTGCGGTTAGGTTGACGAATATTATTGAAGCTAAACTCTTTCTCTTTATTCAGCGCGTATTCTTCCGGTACATCACGGATTAAGGCTTGACCAATCAGTGCCATATCACGTGCGGTACTGTATTGGCCAGGCTCATCGAGGCCATGCACGGTGGTGAAGTGGGTATTCTTAAGGCCAAGCTTTTGACTGTAATTATTCATTAAGCCAATAAAGGTATCTTGGCTGCCCGCAACATAATCAGCAAGTGCGATACAGGCGTCATTTCCCGATTGAATAACGACCCCGCGATTAAGGTCAGCCACAGAGACCTGTGAACCGGGTTTCAGGAACATCACCGACGAGCCACGCAGTTTTGGATTCCCCGTGGCCCACGCGTCTTGACCAATGATCACGTTATCCGTCGACTTGATTTTTCCACTTTTCAATGCTTGACCTACCACATAGCTGGTCATCATTTTGGTTAAACTAGCAGGATCTAATCGATCATCGGCATGCGATTCGGTGAGAACTTTACCGCTATCATAGTCCATCAGCACCCATGCTTTAGCCTCAACCTGCGGAGCATTAGGTTGAGGGTCAGCAAAAGCAATGCTTGGGGCAATAATCAATACAGCGAGTAACGCTGGGCGAAGCGGGGTCGACATCTTTAATGGGCGCATTATTTTTACTCAATCCTAATTAACTCGTTGAAAACGAGGATATCCTGACAGAGTGTCAGTATCTACAGTCGTGTTAAAAGATTTACAATTTTTTTTCAACGTTGAGTCTCTCATCATGGCACGCTAAGACGCACGACCCCGTAATTGCTATGCTGATTGATTAGACTAAGCCCTATTATCACCGGGAAAAGAAGAGACTCCTCCACCCAGCAAACGTTACTAACGTGTTACTCTATAGTCAATTACCCCATTGAACGAGGTTAAGATGGAACCCTTTACCGCGGACCTACTCTCCGTCGAAGACGCCCAAGCACTTTTACTCGATGACCTTTCCCCGCTTATTTCCTCACAAACCCTGAACATTAATGAGGCCTTGGGTTGGGTGACGGCCGAGCCGATTATCTCTCCACTCAATGTACCCAGTTTCGATAATTCAGCGATGGATGGCTATGCTTTACGGCTGTCTGATCTCCACGCCGTCGAGACTTTACCGATTGCGGGTCAGGCGTTTGCTGGTAATCCCTATCCGGGTTCCCTGCCCGCCGGTCACGTTGTCCAAATTATGACTGGAGCACCGATCCCCGAAGGCTGTGAAGCCGTTATTATGCAAGAGCAGACCGACAGGACGACACAAGGTATTCAGCTGAAGTCAGCCGTAAAGGCTGGGCAAAATATTCGACGAGTGGGTGAAGATATTCGTCAAGGACAAGTCGTACTTGAGGCTGGTGTCCGTCTTAAAGTGAAAGATCTTCCTCTATTGGCATCTTTAGGTATACAAAACGTCAAGGTCATACGCCCTCTGCGCGTAGCGATTTTTTCGACCGGAGATGAACTGGTCTTACCAGGAACCCCTCTCGCGGCTGGGCAGATATACGACACTAACCGCTTTGCGATTTCATTAATGCTACAACGTCTAGGCTGTAATGTGATCGACCTAGGCATTATCCCGGATAATAAACCGTCACTGACCGACGCTTTCCACCGCGCGGATCATCAGGCTGATTTGGTCATTAGTACTGGTGGCGTATCGGTAGGGGCTGCTGACTATACCCGTGATGTGCTATTGGCGTGCGGGAACATTAGGTTCTGGAAGTTAGCGATGAAACCCGGTAAGCCTTTCGCCTTCGGAAGATTACGCGAAAGCCTGTTTTGTGGATTACCCGGTAATCCCGTTTCAGCTGTGGTGACTTTTTGCCAGCTGGTCTACCCGATGATCCTCCGATTACAAGGGATCACTGCTGCGCCTTTCACTTCCTTCACTGCAACCTTGACTGCCCCAATCACTAAGCAACCGGGCCGGACCGAATTTCAGCGTGGATATTATCGATCTCAGCACGGTGAACTCCACGTCACAGCGGATGATAAACAGGGTTCGCATATGTTCAGTACCTTTACGCATGCCAACTGTTTTATCTGCTTGCCGCGTGAGTCGGGTTCACTCTCCCAAGGTGAGAAAGTGATGATCCAGCCCTTCCCCGAATTTTTAGACGGTGCATGATGCCTTTATCTGATAATGCGTTATTACGCTACGACCGGCAAATAGCCCTAAAAGATTTTGATATTGATAAGCAGCAACAGCTCGCCGCAGCAAACGTTATGATTGTAGGAATGGGAGGGTTAGGCTGCGTTGTGGCGACTTATTTAGCCTCAAGCGGCATCGGCCAGCTAACATTAGTTGATCCCGATACCGTCAGCCTCTCTAACCTTCCTAGACAGATACTCTTCACTGAGACCGACTGCGGGAAAGCGAAAGTTGAGGTGGCACAACATCAGCTCGCCTTGCGTAATCCAGAGTGTCGAATCAGTGTTGTGCAGCAAGCTGTCGATGAATCCAGTGAATGGCAGGTACGCTGTGCTGAACAGCAGATAGTTATCGATTGTACCGACCAGCTTTCGAGCCGCCAGCAGATAAATCGTCATTGTTTTGCGACCTCTACTCCGCTCATTTCAGGCGCAGCTATCCGAATGGAAGGTTGTGTGATCAGCTTTACTTGGCAGAAGGACGAGCCTTGCTACGAGTGTCTCAGCCATTTTTTTGGCGAACCTATCGGTAGCTGTGTAGAAAATGGCGTGATGGCACCGCTGACTGGAATTATCGGGAGTTTACAAGCAATGGAAGCGATTAGGCATTTGACCCAATATGGCAGTACCACACAAGGCCGGTACCTGCTTTACGATGCGATGAATTTCAGCTTTACCTCGTTAAAGGTAAAGCGAAATCCACACTGTGAGCTTTGTGCCTAACCTCAATAAGCGTTAGGCACAGTGGTCACTAGTTGATACCTTGGGAATTAAGATAATCTTCATAATTACCGGTAAAGTCGCTGACTTTACCGGGTTTAATTTCCAGAACCCGAGTGGCTAAGGAGCTGACAAATTCGCGGTCATGTGAAACGAAGATCAGCGTCCCTTCGAACATTTCTAGTGCCATATTCAACGATTCGATGGATTCCATATCTAAGTGGTTCGTTGGCTCATCCATAATTAAGATATTCGGTTTTTGCATCATTAATTTACCGAATAGCATCCGCCCCTTTTCCCCTCCAGATAGCACTTTAGCCGGCTTTTTAATATCGTCTTGGCTAAACAGCAAACGACCCAGCACACTTCTTACTGATTGCTCGTCATCACCCGCTTGCATCCATTGGCTCATCCAGTCAAAAACCGTTAAGTCGTTTGCAAATTCGTATTCATGGTCCTGAGCATAATAACCAATTGAAGCATTTTCAGACCATTTAACACTGCCACTTTCTGGCGTGACATCACCAACTAACGTTTTAAGTAACGTGGTTTTACCGATACCGTTGGCACCAATAATCGCTAATTTCTCTCCGACTTCGAGGAGGAGACTCAGTGTTGAAAATAGCGGTCCGTTATCGAATCCTTTGGTTAACGCTTCAACTTCTAAAGCATTACGGAATAGTTTTTTATCTTGTTCGAAGCGGATAAAGGGATTTTGTCGGCTCGATGCTTTGACTTCATCTAATTTAATTTTATCGATCTGTTTCGCACGCGATGTTGCTTGGCGTGACTTCGATGCGTTAGCACTAAAGCGGCTAACGAAAGATTGCAGTTCTGCAATCTGTGCTTTCTTCTTAGCATTATCAGAAAGTAGGCGCTCACGAGATTGCGTAGCCGCCGTCATGTATTCATCGTAATTACCTGGATACACACGAATTTCACCGTAATCCAAATCGGCCATATGGGTGCAGACCATATTTAGGAAGTGACGGTCATGCGAAATAATAACCATCGTACTATCACGCTCATTTAACGTTTGTTCTAACCAGCGGATGGTATCGATATCCAAGTTGTTGGTCGGTTCATCTAATAGCAGAATATCAGGATTAGAAAACAGTGCTTGGGCAAGTAATACACGTAGCTTCCAGCCAGGAGCGACTTCGCTCATAGGGCCATAATGTAAATCGACCTCAATTCCAACACCCAGTAACAGTTCTCCCGCACGCGCTTCAGCGCTATAACCATCCATTTCACCATAGAGGACTTCGAGATCGGCGACCTTATAGCCTTCTTCTTCACTCATTTCCGGTAATGCGTAAATACGGTCCCTTTCTTGCTTAATTTGCCATAACTCATCATGGCCCATTATCACTGTATCCAAGACACTGAAGGCTTCAAAAGCAAACTGGTCTTGGCGTAACTTACCAATACGCTCATTCGTATCTTGCGCAACATTACCCGCCGTTGGTTGTAAATCACGTCCCAAAATTTTCATAAAGGTTGATTTACCGCTACCGTTTGCGCCAATTAACCCATAGCGGTTACCTCCGCCAAATTTAACAGAAATATTTTCAAATAGTGGTTTACTACCAAATTGCATGGTTACGTTATTGGTTACTAACACGATTAAGCCTTTTAATTAATGGGGTTGGGCAATGATGGAGTATGACTTGACAGAATTTACCGCTGTGTAATCACGACATGATAAGGTAATTATAACTCATCTGGAAAAATTCTCTGAATGTTACAGAAAGAAAAACAATAAAAAAACCAGCGCAAGCGCTGGTTCTTCAAGAGCACTGAGGCTTAGATTAAGAAGCTATCCAGTGATTTACCTTCGTCCAGCGCTTTTTTGATAGCAGCTGGAGTACGGCCTTGACCAGTCCAAGATTTCTTCTCACCATTCTCATCAGTATACGCATACTTAGCAGGGCGAGGTGCACGTTTAGCACGTTTTTTACTTGTCTCTGCTGCGCCTAGTAATTCGCTTGGGTCGATACCTTCGGCCGCTAATAATTCGCGGTATTTAGAAAGCTTTTCCGCTTTCTCACGGTTTAATTCTTCTTCAGCTTCAATTTCTTCACGACGTTCGGTCACGACAGTCGTTAATTTTTCTAAAATCTCTTCCAGATCAGTTAACTCAACTTCGCGAGCTTGTGCGCGGAGTGTACGGATATTGTTCAGTAGTTTAAAAACGTCGCTCATTATTTTTTCCCTTTCTATAAATTTTAAAAATCACAATAATGCCAAGGTTACCGAAATTAGTTTAGAAAATAAATAGAAAATTAGAAAATATTAATTCTAAAAATAAATATTATTTCAAGGTAAAGAGATCTGACACCTTCATTACAAATTCATTACTTTTGAAATTGTTAAATCATTAAACGCTTTTAATCTAACATTGGAATATACTTTATTAAGTAACTACCAGTTTCAGATAATTCTGGTACTGATTCCATTCAAAAATTGTGTTCATTACTTTCTCTTATAGTGTAAAAGAATTTTGATTAATTAACATAATTTTCAGAAAAAAAAATAATACGTCTTGAGGTTCGGTAACAATAACGACGAAAGAGCAGCGTTAAATTGACGAGGGAATAATAGCCGTAATCACTAATTATCCCCTACTCTTTATAAGGAAAATACCGATTTCTCGCGGCTTATTTTAGAGATTAATTTTTTTTTGGGCGATAAATACTTTGAAAACGGCTAAGGTCTCATCGCTAACATGGTGTTCGATCCCTTCGGCATCACAGTGCGCGACTTCCGGCGAAATACCTAGACTTAATAAAAATTCTTCAACTATTGCATGGCGCTCTCGGCTCTGCTGAGCCAAACTTTCACCTTCTTGAGTTAAAAATACCCCACGATATGGGATTTGTTGAATAAGCCCGGCAGCCGCTAAACGTTTCAGCATTTTTGCTACGGTGGGTTGTGAAACACCTAATCGTGCAGCCATATCTACCTGACGGACTTCGCCAAACTCATGAATAAGATCAGAAATTAACTCAAGGTAGTCATCAATAAGTTCGCGTCGATGCGCTTCTCTAACCTGTTTAAACCCTTCAACATGGTTTTCTAGATCTTTAATTGGGCCAATTGTTGGCTTTACACGAGTGTTAGGGTGATTCATCGAAATTCCTTACAAAGGCCAATGTCGACATTGCCGACCATGCTCACTATCTTAAACGAGATGAGGTCAAGCTCAACCCTTTTCTCACATAGCATTGGCTAAACAATATAGCCTGTGCTATAAATTATTAACGTTGACTATTCTGTCATCATTGTTGAGGAGGTCGAGCTATGCGTTGTAACCAAGAACACCCTCAGACATCGAGTCGTGCTCAACCCTCGCCTGTCCAGTCGTCTTGGTACGGCTACGCGACACTCTCTCCTTTTCAATTACGCCTTTACCTCTTAAAACGCCTACTACGCATTTTCTATAGGTAAAAAAAAACGACCCAAAAGGGTCGTTTTTTTGGAACTGTACAATTAGAAGCTGTAACCAACACCAGCGATCCAAGTACCAACGTCCACGTTACGGATACGGCTTTGCTCGTAACCAACGTCAAGTGCAACGTTTTCCCACGGGTTGAATTGCAGACCAGCACCGTAAGCTACGCCGACATCGCTGTTGCTTTTGCTGTTGTAACCTGCAGCACCGTGACCTTCAGCGTTGTTTTGAACGCGACCGATACCGATACCTACAACACCGTAGATGCTCGCCCAGTCATTCAGACGGTAAGCAGGACCTGCAGTGATGCCGTAGTACTGACCTTTACGGTAGTCATTAACGTTTTTGTTGGAATCTTTCTCAGTGTAAGTGAAAGATGCGATCCAACCTAATGGGTTAGACTCATCTTCGTAACGGTATTTTAAGTTGAAACCGTTAGCTTTGTTTAAAACACCTTGGTAATCGCTTTGTGCGTAACCACCAGTAACGGTGCTTTTAGCCATTGCAGAACCTGCAGAAACGGCGAGTAAACAAGCTAAAGCTGAAAGACATGCAATTTTTTTCATAATAACCTCAATGTGAAATTACTTTTATTTTTACTGACAACAGATGAAATATAACAAAAAAAAGTAAGAAACTCTGCTCGAATTTTGTTGTCCAACCCCGAGCAACATGTAACATAACGTGTACATTATCACTTATCTTACTGATAAACATGACTTAATTGTTCAAAAAAAGCACCTTATTTTTTTTGTAAAATAACAAATCTTTAAGCATATTCTGAATCTCTATAGCTATTTTTTCACGTTTCAATACAATTCTACCCTACCATTCACCAGATTTGAGCTCGCTATGACCACTCTGCAAAAAGGTGCTGCATCGGTATTTTACCCAATCGGCCTGTTGCTCATTGCCATGTTTACCTTACAAGGTGCAGCCTCTTTGGCTAAGTCATTATTCTCTGAAGTGGGTGCCCCAGGTGTTGCGGCGTTACGTTTAGGTCTTTCTACGATAATGTTGTGGGGGATGTTTAAACCTTGGCGATTAACGTTTTCCCCCGAACAACGTCGGCCATTAATTTTCTATGGCCTTGCCTTAGGTGGGATGAATTTCCTCTTTTATATGGCCTTGCGGACTATCCCGTTAGGAATCGGCGTCGCGTTGGAATTTGTTGGGCCGCTAACGCTTGCACTCGCTAATTCTCGCAAACTCACCGATTTTTTATGGATCATTATCGCCGTCAGCGGTCTGTGGATGTTACTACCGGTCCACGGTGGCGCGAATAATATTGATCCGCTCGGGGCGTTTTTTGCTTTGGCGGCAGGTGCCTGTTGGGCTATCTACATTATATTTGGTCAAAAAGCCGGGGCGGAACATGGTGCGGCAACGGTAGCGGTGGGATCACTCATCGCCTCGTTGGTCTTTGTACCCACCGGACTCATCATGGCAGAACCCGGTATTTGGCATTGGTCCATTATTCCTGTCGGGCTATTGGTTGCGTTACTTTCAAATGCGATACCTTATTCCTTGGAAATGATGGCATTAACGCGTTTACCTGCCAGAGTATTTGGCACGCTAATGAGTATGGAACCGGCTGTTGCTGCCTTCTCAGGATTTTTATTTCTCAATGAACACTTAACCCTTACCCAACTTGTCGGGCTATTGGCAATAGTATTGGCTTCGGCAGGGTCAGCGTTGACCATGAAACCTAAGGCTGGTCGTATCAAACGCATTAAGATTAAAAAGAAAAATCATTCTCATTAGGGTTAAATTATTCAGTCTATCTCACTGATAGGCTAGACCTTGCTGCAGTTTTTCAATGCACTGCTATACTAGTTTCAGTTGATTTCAATAGGTTCATAACAAGAAGGAATTTTTCATGAGTACTGCAAAACTTGTTAAAAAAAATAATACTGAACTGCTTTACACCCGCAATGACGTGTCGGATGAAGATAAAGCCGCAACGATTCAAGTATTAAACAAAATCGTGGTTGAACTGATTGATCTTTCACTGATCACTAAGCAAGCGCACTGGAATATGCGCGGTGCTAACTTTATGGCTGTTCATGAGATGCTTGATGGATTCCGCACTGCTATCACTGAGCACCAGGACAATGTGGCCGAACGTGCCGTACAGTTAGGTGGCGTCGCACTGGGTACCACCCAAGTGGTCAATGACAAAACACCATTAAAAAGCTACCCATTGAACATCCACAATGTTCAAGATCACTTAGTTGCTTTAGCAGAGCGCTATGCGTTGGTCGCTAACGATGTACGTAAGGCGATCAGCGATGTTAACGATGAAGATACTGCCGATATCTTCACCGCAGCCTCTCGCGACCTAGATAAGTTCTTATGGTTTATCGAAGCAAATATCGAGTAATTACTCGCGAAGCCAGCTTAGGCTGGCTTCATCAATGCTTTTCTTTCTCGCTTAGTATGAAAACTCCACACCAACAGTCGACTCTTTTTATTCCCCTGCCCCATCTCTATTTCTTTAACCACTGGCACAGACTTTTGCCTTAATATTTTTCTTAACGTACCTAAACTTTGCTGCTTGGCGACCAAGGTCGTAAACCACAATACTTGGTTTTTATAAATTACGCTTTCGTCGATCATCTGGCTTATAAAGCCAATCTCTCCGCCCGGACACCATAGTTCATGGTAACGTCCGGCAAAATTGAGCTGCTCAGTCGCCAGGCCTAAGTGATTGTTTTTCCTCGCTGTACCTTGTGCCGCGGCCTGCGCCGATGTATGGAACGGAGGGTTACATAAGGTCGCATGATAAAACTCATTCGGCTGTATAATACCGTCGAAAATTTTTCGTGAGTCTCTTTGCCTTCTTAAGCGAATCGCTCGCGTCAACCCGGTATTCATGGCTAACAATTGCTGTGCCGCGCGAATCGACTCAGGCTGACAATCACTGCCCGTAAATCGCCAACCGTATTCGGCGCTGCCGATTAACGGATAAATACAGTTCGCGCCACAACCAATATCCAAAACAGAAATATCGGGACCATATGGGGTTGGCAAGTCGTCGGCCAAACAATCCGCTAAGTGGTGGATATAATCGGCTCGACCCGGTATGGGTGGGCATAGGTGATCATCGGGTAACATCCACTCTACTTGATACCAATGTTTTAACAGCGCTTTATTTAACAGCTTAACGGCTTCAGGCTCGCCGAAGTTTAGGCTCTCTTTACCGGTGGGCGTCAGAGTCGACCAGGTTTTGAGGCTAGGTTCCAACCTAAAGAGTGCTGTTAAATCATAATGGCCTTGATAACGATTTCTAGGGTGCATCAGTAACCTTGCTCCGTAAGCCATAAATCCGCATCGCGCTGTAAACCAAAACGTCCGCAAACGACTAAGCAGCTGATCATCTGCTCGCGAAGTGGCAGTGGAATCGCGATATGTTTATCTAACACGGCCTGCATCCACGCAATTGTGGTCGCAATCTCTTTGTTCGCAGCCAACGGCGTTTGTGCAGGCACACCACGCGCTAGGATTTCTAAGGTTTCGTTCGTATCAGTATCGACATAGTGCATTGCCGAAGGTCGTTGCGGATTAAGATAGACTTCGCCCTCACACCCGTTAGAGACCAGTGCCTTAGCCTGAATATCACGGAAGAATTGCGTCACTTTGGGTAGATATTCAGGATGTGACACGCTAGTCAGCCGCACTCCCGCCTGTGCAACAAAGGGTGAAATAAGTTTCGCTAAGGTATGAGCGCTATTACGCAGACCGAGATGCCACCTTAAGTCGAGCTGCTTCGCTAAAGGGCGGCATAGCGTATCGATTGTCATAAACGAGAAACCCGTCTTTAAAAGCTGTTGATGACTTTCAGCAATATCACCTGCCGGGTTGATACCCATTGCCGCAAGGATCGCTGCGCTAGTAATACGCGTCGGGTCATTATGGACACCGTGTAGAAAGACATTCACCCCACACTTATGCAGTAACAACGCTAAAAGGGGTGTCATATTCGCTTGGCGGCGAGCGCCATTATAGCTCGGGATGATTAAAGTATTCGGCAAGGCTGGCCATTGTGGTAAAAACGCCTCCAGTCCCCGGTAGAAACCCAGTAATTCTTCTTCTCCCTCTCCTTTAATCCGTAAAGCGATTAAGATCGCCCCGAGAGAGAGATCATCAACCTCATCCCTTAATATCGCGCCATAAAGCGCCGCCGCAGTCTCTTCGTCAAGATGGCGAGCATGCAGTTTGCCACGACCAATCTCTTTAATTACTTGTTTAATATCCATGAGTTCTCTACTTACGCGATGTACGACGACGGGCTGTTTTCTGCTTTAACGCTGAAGGTACTACGCTAGCATCATTCGGCGCAAATTTTGGCTGTTCAATTGGAAAGACCGGCAGCGAGGCCAAGAGTCGGCTTCCATATTGACGTGTTATCAGCCGACGATCATAAATAATAATTTCACCGTGGCAATGATGGCTGCGTATTAATCTGCCGACTTGCTGGATTAACGTGAATGAAGCCGTGGGTAAACTCTGACTTTCGAAAGGATAGCGTTGCTTACTCTTAAGCCACTCACCTTCTGTTACGATCACTGGACTATCAATGGGAGCAAACGCAATTTTGTGAATGTGAACCGCCGTCAGTAAATCCCCTTTTAAGTCCAGTCCTTCCGCAAAAGATTGCAAACCAATCAGAATACTTTGTTGCCCTGCTAGCACTCGCTCACGATGCAGTGCGATCAATCGCGTGCGCGGTTGGTCACCTTGAACTAACATCGCTAAGCGTTTATCGCTCATCAAGGTGACGAATTGCTGCAATGCACGCATGCTGGAAAAGAGGACTAAAATCCCTTTATGATTCGATTCCACCAGCGTCTGGCGGAAAATCCCTGCCATTTCAGTAAGGTGTAATGCTTCGTGTTGGAAATCAGGCTCATACTGCATCTGCGGGATGATCAACTTACCCTGCTGCGCATGATTGAAAGGACTCTCTAGGCAGACAAAGCGGTCAGTGGCTTTTTCGCTTAACCCAGAGAGTTCCTGAAAGCGATTGAAAGTGTTGAGGCTGCGCAGAGTAGCCGAGGTTAAAATAGTGTGCGGGACCTTTGACCAAAGGATATTTTCAAGCTGCGTACTGACACGGATGCCCGCACAATGTAACCATAGTTGCAGTTTATCCTCCGCTGTCTCTAAGCTTGCCCATTTCGACACTGGCGCCCCAGACAGTTGTCGCAATGCCGCTAGGCGCCATAATTTTGACTGCGCTTCAAAATGGCCGAAAAAACGATTGAGCTGCAGCATGCCGCGGTGAATCCGCACCATATCTGCTTTGCCAGTTTGTTCGCCCAAGAAATTTAATAACGTCTCGGCTGCCGCGCGTAATCCGTCATAAAGTTTATACAGCTGTTCACATTGCTCCCTAAGCGCGTCGGGTAGTTCCCCCATCACAAATCGATAACTCTGCTCCGGCGCAGCCTTAACCTGAGGTAATAAAGCCTGTGTAAAGGCCATGACTAACTCGTCAATCGTTTCTCGGTGGGCCGCCAATCGTTCGGGCTTCGCCAGCGCTGGCGGAGATTTCAGCGTAAATTGCGCAGAGATCTGCTCAATCGTTTTTGCAAACAGATCGAGTTGGAGACCTAAACTGCTCGGCGTAATCTCCGCGCTGATCTCTAAGGCATCGCGCGCAACATCGGGAAGATGATGTCCTTCATCCATAATCAGCAATAAATCTTTCGCGGGAGGTAATACAGAGTCGCTCTCTAAGGCCGCCATCACTAGAGCATGGTTGGTGATCACCACGTCAACACTGTCAATATCACGCCGTGCCAAAAAGAAAGGACACTCTTTATACCATTGACAATGGTGAGCTAAACAATGCGCTTTATCCGTCGATAAGCGCGCCCATAAACGATCGTTAATGTTCTCTGGGTAGTGGTCACGTACGCCGTCCCAACTGCCCTTATCAAGCCCCTGCTGCAGCTGTTCACATTGTTGTTGTTCCTGCGGCGAGATAGCCCCTGGCGCTTGGCTACTGAGCGAATCGTCATCCAAAAGGTAAAGCAGATCCGGCTGGCTATTATCACCCGTAAAATAGAGGTTACGCGGGCAGACATAACGTCGCCGACCGAAGGCAGTGGTATAGGTGAGATCGGGGATAAAGCGTTTGAGTAGCGGCAGATCTTTACCGTAAATTTGATCTTGTAACGCAACATTAGCCGTACTGACGACGAGGGTTTTACTCTCTTCTCGACTGACCGCAATACCGGGGATAAGGTAAGAAAGGGTTTTCCCTACCCCGGTCGGCGCTTCGATGGCTAAATGTCGGCCCGAGTCACCGGCCAAGGTTTTGGCTACTTCCGCCATCATCTGACGCTGTGCCAGCCGAGGGATAAAATCATCAACGTTTCGCTGAAGTTTTTTATACCAATCGCTGATTTGCGCTTTTATTGCTGAAGTGAGTGCCATAACAACCCATTATCGAGTGAAACAGCCTGTATTTTTACACAGTATCCATGCAACGTCAGTAATTGTGGGGAATTTTTTTAATCATGAGTCAGGGTGCGAAACATCACAGTGGTCGCTTGGTATTCGCCTAACGTCGACTGTGCATAGCAGGGAATTTCTCCCGCCACTCTCCAGCCTAAAGATTGATAAAGGGCAACCGTGAAATCCTCTGTACGCGTATCGAGCACTAAAAGTTTAAGCCCCAGTTGTGTCGCACTGTCGACGGCCGTCTGCATCAGTCTTTTCGCGATCCCTTGACGCCGCCATGCCTGGCTGACGATCAATTTAAAAATCTCACCGCGATGGGTTCCGTTATACTTTGCGCAGGGCTCTATACCAATGACCCCAACAATATGTTGGTCAATTCGGGCACAATAAAAATAGACTTCATCGTGTGCAATCGCCTCACTCTGGCGCTGCCAGAAGCGATACATTGCATCAACCTGCTCGGTGGCGTTGGTATAGCCAATGCTAGCATCCAAGCTGACCGCTTCTTGCATCAATGCCGTTAACTGCTGAAGATCGTCGTCATTAATGGGTGATGTTATACGAGTAATAATCATCAGGCCCTCCTTTAGGAACGACTTTACCTGAACATCTTTTTCAGACGTCATAATATTATCTTATTGATACCGGATAAGGCACACAGCTTTAATGATCTCCGGGTTAGGAGTATTATCCCCGCAAACTATCTTTGAGACTCTGTAAATGAACATCAAAAAAATTTTTTTTATTACGCTTTTTATAGTGATGGCGTTAGGGGGAATTGGTGGCGTGGCGCTAATGGGGTATTCGATTGTAATCGGTAAATAGCCTCTCGCGTTGGGGGACGATTAATCCCCCGCCTGCAACTGCTTAGCCAGCATCGGAAAAGTCGTTTTAAACCACGGAGTAAACCGTTCCGGCGACGTAATTAGCTCTTGCTGAACCTCGGAGAGTGAAGCAAAACGATAGTTTTCGGCTTCATTCGGATTGAGTACAGGAAGTTGATCGGTCAACCCCGTAAAAATATGCCCAAACTCATGCTCAACCAAACCATCCGTTACCGGTAGATTATAATAAGTCTGCGTCAGCTTAGTGAGTGGTAGCTTTAACCCCATCTCTTCCTCAAGACGTCGTTCTGCGGCCTGCGGCGTACTCTCATTCGGAAAAGGGTGACCGCAACAGGTATTACTCCAGAGCCCACCACAATGGTATTTACTGAATGCCCGTTGCTGCAGCATAAGTTGCTGCTTGGTATTAAAAATGTACACAGTGATGGCACGATGTAGACGCCCCTGACGGTGGGCGGCTAATTTTTCCATTTTTCCCAGTGGATTGTCATGTTCATCCACCAGTATCACTTCGATATTTTCCATGCTTTCACCACATTTAGACATGCCAGAAGCCTAAGTGTAGCAGCCTTATTTTAAAAAAAAACTGCCTTATAACAAGGCAGCACAATTATCCAGCGAATGCTTAAGGGTAGTTGAATGATTTCGTTTCGGTATGGACTGAGTCGGTGCCGATTAACACCTCAAATTTTCCCGGCTCAATCCCCCATTTCATCTGTTGATTCCAGAAGCCTAAATCCTGTTTGCTGAGAGTGAAGCTCACTTTTTTCGATTCACCCGGTTGTAACTGCACCTTCTGAAATGCCTTCAACTCTTTAACCGGCCTACTAATCGAAGCGACGGGATCGTGTAAGTAAAGCTGCACGATGGTGCCCCCTGCCCGTTTACCCCTATTTGTGACCGTAACCGATGCGGTGGTGACCCCCTGCGACGAGCCTGTTGCGGAAAGTGTTATCGGTGACAAGGAAAACGCGGTATAGCTCAAGCCAAATCCAAAAGGGTAGAGTGGGCTATTATTGATATCAAAGTAGTGAGAAGTATATTTATTCGGATGCGTAAAGTCGTAAGGGCGGCCGGTTGGCAGATGGTTGTAGTAGAGCGGCAGTTGTCCGACTGAGCGCGGGAATGTCACCGGTAATTTCCCAGAGGGGTTCACATCACCGAATAATACATCGCTGATCGCATGCCCGCCTTCGGTTCCACTAAACCAGGTCTCTAAAATTACCTCGGCTTGTTGATCTTGCTGCGTAATATCCAATGCACGACCATTCATCAACACCAGTACCAGCGGTTTACCGGTGGCCTTAATCGCCGTGATAAGGTCACGTTGCGCTTTAGGCAGGCGGATATCACTACGACTTGAGGCCTCGTGAGCCATGCCTTGAGACTCTCCTACCGCCATGACCACGATATCGGCTTTTTTCGCAGTAGCGATCGCTTCCTCGCGAAGCTGCTGCGGGCTACGTTTATCGACTTCTACCGCAGGCTCATAAAGATTGAGAAAAGCCTGTACCTTAGGGTTATCGGTAATATTTGAGCCTCTGGCATAAAGCAGTGTGGCGTTATTCGCCACGGCTTCACGCATTCCCTGTAATAACGTCACTGACTGCTTAGTCACCCCTGCGGCCGACCAGCTGCCCATAATATCTCGCTGGCTATCGGCTAACGGACCGATTAAGGCAATCGTCCCCTGCTTCTTAAGCGGTAATATTTGCTGCCAGTTTTTAAGCAGTACTAAGCTTTGCGCTGCCACTTCACGGGCTTGAACACGGTGTAAACGATCTTCGGCATTAGTATCTTGCGGGTCACTTTCTGCTGGGCCTAAATGACTGTAGGCATCGCGAAATAGACCCATATCGTATTTCACATTCAGGACATGCCGTGCGGCATTATCCACTTCTGCCTCGCTTACCGCGCCGCTTTTCACTAATCTTGGTAAATATTGGCTGTAGTATTGGTCGCTCATGCTCATATCAATACCAGCTTTAATCGCCACACGCACGGCATCCGCTGGGTCGCTCGCGACCCCATGATTGATTAACTCTTTAATCGCGCCATGGTCACTGACGGTAATCCCCTTAAAATGCCATTGATGACGAAGCAGGTCGGTCAGCAGCCAATGATTGGCCGTAGCCGGGACACCATTGATGGAATTTAGCGAAACCATTACCCCGCCGCTGCCCGCTTGCAATGCCGTTTGGTAAGGGGGCAGGTAATGCTGGAACATCTGCTGAGGGCTCATATCGACACTATTGTATTCTCTGCCCCCCTCTACCGCGCCGTATAAAGCAAAATGCTTCACACTGGTCATCACCGAATTCCGGTCGGCAGGACTCTTGCCTTGCATCGCTTCAACCATGGTTTTACCCATAATCGAGGTTAAATAGGTGTCTTCACCAAACCCTTCTGAACTTCGACCCCAGCGAGGTTCATGACTGACATCGACCATAGGTGCCCAGGTCATATTCAAGCCGTCCTGCGCCGCTTCCAGAGCGGAGATACGGCCAACCGTTGCTACGGCTTGAGTGTCCCAACTTGCCGCAAGTCCAAGCGGTATCGGGAAGATAGTACGCTGACCGTGCACGACATCGTAAGCAAAAAATAAGGGAATTTTCAGTCGGCTTATCTGCATGACTTGGTCTTGCATAACACGGATATCGGGACGCGTAACGGTATTAAAGATCGCGCCCACCTGTCCTTTTTCAATCATCTGCTTAATGGTTGACTTCGGGGTGTCGGGTCCAACACTGATCAATCGTAGCTGGCCAATTTTTTCGTCTAAGGTCATTTTCTTTAATAAGGCAGAAACAAAATGATCACGCTGAGATTCATTGGGTATCTGAGGTGAAACGGGATCGGCAAAGAGGGAAGTGCAGAAAAATGCTAAGGGTAAGACAATAGCCTGAGGACACATCGATTTCATTAACAACTCTCTTTAGGATAATCCCTACCACTCACGCGCTTAGGGAGAAGATGATTGAGTGATGATAATGTCAGAATATTGTAAAAAAGAGAAAGTAAATTAATGAATGGCACGACGCGATGCGCCGTGCCAAAGTGAGGCTTATTGCGGGTCGACGGCTTGCGCCTGTTCTAACGCTTTTTGTTCAATTACCATCGTTTGAGGCGAAGATAGCGCGACATCTGCCGCGCGTAATCTTACTAATACCTCAAATAAAAGTTCACTGCGGGTGGCGGAGATTAACCGTTGTGAATTCACATTTCCCGTCACACTCAAGAGGATCCCTTGCGCGGAGAGATCCTTGAAACTCACCGACGGTGCCGGGTTATCCAAGATTTTCTCATTGTCATTGAACGCCCCGAGTAAAATATCTTTTACCTGTACTGGGTCGATATCTAATGGGAAGGTTAAGGGAATGGTCACCACCCCTTGAGCATTACCCATGGTCGCATTACGAACGTTTTGCGAGATAAATTGTGAATTGGGAACAATTACCGTCGATTTATCGGTTAAGAGGATCTCGGTAGCACGCACGTTTATCCGGCGAATATCGCCTTCAATTCCGCTGATCGTCACGAGATCGCCGACTTTAACCGGCCGTTCGGTAAGTAAGATTAAGCCAGAGATAAAGTTTTTAACGATCTCTTGCAAGCCAAAACCGATACCGACGGATAAGGCACTGACAATCCATGCTAATTTGTTCCACTGCACGCCAATCGCCGATAGGGTCATCAGTAAGACCAGGACAAACCCAATATTACTGAATAAGGTCACCAGCGACACACGCATTCCTGCGTCCATGGAAGTTTGGGGGAGAAAATCATTGTCCAGCCAGTTACGCACTGAACGGAGCACGTAAATACCGGCAACCAAAGTCACCAGCGCCATCACTATGTGTGAGGGGATTAAATTCAGTTTTTCAAGGCCGCGTCCAGCAAAGAAATCGATAATGCGACTCAGGATCTCGCCAGGGCTAGAGGATGAGATAGTGCCGTTCATCAATAATAAAATCAGCATAATAATGAGTGCAGATTTTAGTAAGCCAGAGAATAAGCTGCCTAATTGCAGTAACGTCTTCTCATTAAGATTAAGTGAACGGGTGACTAATTTACCCGGCGCACTATTGGTCGAGAATAAGACTTGGCATCCATCAATCGCTAAGGCATTAAGGAAATAAAAAGTACTGAGTAATATCCCGACCCAGATGACTTCGTAACTTAAGTATCGCGCCAACCCGACATAGCCAATGACCAAGCAGATCAGAATCGTAATCCCGGTAAGGATTAAAGCAATATCGACTAGGCCAGCGATGCGCGAACGTTCAACCTCATGACCTTCACGTTCTAAGCGTCGACGGATACGGCGTGTGCGGACAACCATCAGTAAGCAGAGTAAGCCGGTCAGAATCGCGGTAAGACCATTACCTAAGATAGTGGTATTCACGCTGGTTTCGATCGCCCGGTTAAAAGCTTCGAGTCCTTGGAAGATAAAGACTAGCGTCGCGATGATAATAGGGAAAGGCTTTAAGGCTTTCGCTAATTCATCATTGATCACCGGCAAACGCCAGCTTGGGCGACGCGTAGAAAGGAAGGCACGCCCTAGGCCGGCAATTAGCCCCGCTAACAGGCTCTGAATACCTAAGCTCGACACCAAGTCCCGTACATCGTCGGCGACATCGGGATGACGAGCAAAAGCTAAAGCCAAGAAATTACAGCACAGGGTGATGGCGAGCAGAGTCGTTATAGCGATCGCACAAGCGAGAAAGCTACGCCGCAGCCGCCCTTCAGAGAGTTTATTAATACTGACCCAAGCGAGGAACTCTTCCATATAACGGCGGCCAGCAACCATTACCAGTACGGCTGCAATAAACCACAGTGCCGTCCCCAAACGGTAACCGGGAGAGAAAGAGAGCTGCACACTTTGCTTGAGATCTTGAGCAAAACCAACAATCTTCGGCCCATCGACCGGATTATTGTAGAGTGGCTGCCAGAATTTAGCGGCTAGAATACTGCCGATATTAAGACTGACTTGATTTTTTAGCCGATCCCGTCGGTAATTTAAAATCTGCGACGACAAAACTGATGCGCCGTTCTGTAACGCGTTGGCTTGTTTGATCTGATCATCTAAACGTGATTTTTGTGCCATAAGCTGGCGACGCTTACTGGTGACATCAGAGGTCTCTTTTACACCACTGCCCGCCTCCGGGGCTGGTCCTAATACGGCCAACTGCGCATCGATCTGCTGGCTTTGTGGCACCAAGTTTTGTGAAAGCGTATTAGCATTTTCACCCAGCTCGACAGCCATATCATTTAATTGAGCGAGTTGTGACTCATCTGAGACACTCGAAACTTGTCCTTTAATTTTATCAAGGATAACTTGCATCTTCGGCAATTCTACCGCGGCATTGACCTTGGGAGCTGCCTCGTCACTACTTTGATCAATACTGTCCTCTGCCAGTACCGACGTCATCGGTACCGCTAAGGTAAAGAGCATACAGAGCGTCAAGATGACTTTTTGTAAACGACTCATACACATTCCTAAATTCCTTCCTTATCGCTATGAATAAGTATAGGGAGTTGTCAAAAATCTGCCTATCAGAAGGTGGCTGAAAAGCTTATTTTGCGGCTGCTCTATAGGCTAAGGCTGCGGCCGGAACGGGAGCCGCCTTTCCAGTTTCTAACCAACTGCGAATACGATTAGCGTCGGCAAAGTGGGTATATTTCCCAAAGGCATCCAATACGACCAATGCCACTGGCCGACCATTAATGACGGTTCGCATCGCTAAACAGTGGCCGGCTTCATCGGTATAGCCCGTTTTCGTTAGCGCAATCTGCCATGTTTTGTTATAGACCAGATGATTGGTATTACGGAAAGGTAAGTTGTAACGCGGATTCTGGAAAGAGGCCGTGGTTTCCTGCGTAGTGCTTAATTGCCCTATTAACGGATAAGCACGGGTCGCCTTAAGTAATTTAACTAAATCCTCGGCATCGGAAACGTTATGGATAGACAACCCCGTCGGTTCAACATAATGGGTATGATTCATCCCTAACGCACGCGCCTTCGCATTCATCGCTTGAATAAACGCGTTATAGCCGCCTTTATAGTTCGCCGCTAAGCTTGCTGCCGCGCGGTTTTCAGAGGACATCAATGCCAGCAGCATCATGTCGCGGCGGCTAATATGACTGTTCAATTTGACTCGCGAAAATACACCACGCATCTCTGAGGTTTGATGAATATGCACGGGGAGCAGCTCATCTAACGGCTGTTTAGCATCCAAAGCAACCATCACTGTCATCAGTTTAGTGATTGAGGCAATCGGCCTTACTCGGTCCGGATGAAGTGAAAAGATCACTTTATTGCTGGCTAGGTCGACGACCAAGGCGCTGCCAGAAGCGATCGGCGGTTGCACTAATCGATTCTCTTGGCTTGCACTATACTTAGCCGGAGTCACTTTCGCTGACACGGAAAAACAACAACATAACAGGAGAGCTAGGATACAATGATGGCGTTTTACTGGCATTTTTCGTCTAATATGGTCAAAGTCAATTTTCTGTATTGGCTACAGGCTGCCCACCTCCGAACCGGAGAAAAGCTGGCGACAGCATCATACGCGTGTCGAGTCAGAAAATGCTAAGTCTGTTTACTGATTTAGGCGGGTATTTGTAAAAAAATCTGTCAATTCACTATTTCGTATGCGGATAGTCGTATACATGATGATAAAACGATCATTTACTTACTTCAGGACCTTATTTTGTCTATCGATATTCATTCTCTGATCTCACATTACGGTTATCTCGCACTGGTTATCGGCTGTATGGCTGAAGGAGAAACCTTTGTTCTGCTGGGGGGGATTGCCGCGCACGAAGGGTTGCTGCACCTCTATTGGGTGATCGCTGCCGCCATGCTGGGCGGTATTATCGGCGACCAGATTCTGTTCTTTTTGGGTTGGCGCTATGGCACCAAGTTCTTAACCCGCTTCGAAAAGCAGCAGAGTAAAATTGATAAAGCGAACACGCTGATTCACCGACACCCTGCCCTATTTGTTATCGGGGCGAGATTTATGTACGGCTTTCGAATTATCGGACCGATCATCATCGGGTCCAGTGGGTTGCATCCTTGGCTATTCGTGTTACTCAACATAATCGGGGCCGCGATCTGGGCGGGACTCTTTGCAAGTCTAGGATTTTATGCCGGCAAGATTATTACCCCGTGGCTAAATCGTATCGAAGGTTACCTTGAACCCCTGTTTTGGGTGGCGGTGGCGGCATTAGTGATTTGGGGGGCTTGGAAACTTATTCAGTGGCTACGAACCCGAAATTCTGCTCAGTGATCACCAGAAATATCAGAATCTTTCACTGAAATACAAAAGCAGATGTTCATTCATCTCGTCTGCACATATACTGAGCATAAGGCTGAATTTGGTTCGGCCTATTACCTTGTTCACACTACCGTTAATCAGGTTTAAGCCATACATTCTATGAAAAAAAGCATCCGCGCGTTGATCTCTGCTGCCATGACTGTTGCAGCCTTTTCTCAGACTGCACAGGCGGTGGTATATCCACTTCCGGCAGCCAACAGTAGTATTACTGGTGAGAACCTCGAAGTTTCTATCCCTAGTGACAGCAGATTACCGCTGGAAGCTTTTGCAGCACAATATGAGATGGGGCTGAGTAATATTTTAGAAGCTAACCCGGGTATTGATGTATATCTACCGAAGGCTGGATCTAAACTGATCATCCCACAGCAATTGATTTTGCCTGATGCCCCGCGCGAAGGGATCGTTATCAACAGTGCTGAAATGCGTCTTTACTACTATCCGAAAGGCGGACACACCGTCGTCGTCCTACCTATTGGTATCGGTCAATTAGGCAAAGATACGCCACTTAATTGGGTCACTAAGGTCGAAAGTAAACGCCCTAACCCAACGTGGACCCCGACGGCGAAAATGCACAGTGAATATGCGGATGAGGGTAAAAATCTACCGACCATCTTCCCTGCGGGTCCGGATAACCCTATGGGGCTTTACGCGCTCTATATTGGCAAAATGTACGCCGTCCACGGCACCAATGCTGATTTCGGTATTGGGCTGCGTGTTAGCCACGGCTGTGTTCGTCTACGTGGTGACGATATTAAATGGCTGTTCGAACATGTCCCGGTGGGCACCCGCGTGCAATTCGTCAACCAACCAGTTAAAGCGTCCGTCGAAGCCGATGGGTCACGTTACCTAGAGGTGCACAATCCTCTGTCAACCACCGAAGAACAATTTACCAGTAATGCAGTAGTGCCGATTACCTTGACGCAATCTGTCAGTAAAGTGCTTTCTGATTCCAGCGTTAATCAAGACGTCGTGAACCAAGTATTGAAAAATCGTTCTGGGATGCCAGTAAAAGTCAATGGTGTAGCAGAAGCTCATGCGAACACGCCACAGCCTGTTTCTGAACAGAGTGACGCGCAACCGACTGAGGCACCCGACTCGGCTTTCTCCGCACAAGGAGCAAGCGATTCAGTGACTCAGCCACCACCGGTTGAAGAGTAATCTTTTCGTCGGCCACACCCTACGGTGTGGCCGATACAGCCTACTGCCCACTTTCGATGAGTCGACGGCTCTTAACCAGTAACGTTCCCACCAGCAACGCACCTAAACAAACCATGACGGCCGCAGCCAGATAGATTGACCGAATCCCGCTATGATTCATCAGCAAACCCGCCACTGGTCCAGTTAATCCCAAGGCAAGATCTAAGAAAGCGGAATAAGTGCCCAGTGCAGACCCTTTACTCTGTTCACTGACCCGCCGAACCGCTTCGACGCCCAATGCGGGAAAGACCAATGAAAAGCCTGCACCGGTAAGCAGTGCTCCAATATCGGCCCACAATACGCTTTCTGCATGCCAGAGCATAAATAATCCGATGGCCTCAGTGATGAGACAGCCGAGAGAGACGGCCAGCCCTCCGAAACGCGTGATCATATGACTAAACAGAAAGCGCGATAACACAAAGCCTAAGCTATAAAGGCTTAATGTCATGGCTGCGCCCTGCCACCCACGACTGGAGAAATAAAGGGTAATAAAGGTCGCAATCACGCCAAAGCCTAGCGTGCCTAACGCTAACCCCATCCCGTAAGGGCTGACTACCCCCAACACTTGGCGAAAAGGCAGACGTGGTGCCGTCAGCGAGATAGTAATACTGGCTTTGTGACGTGCTATCAAAAAACCTATCACGCCCATCAGCGTAATCAACCCCGCGAAGCCACTGATGCCAAACCATTGGTTCAACATCACCCCAAAGGGTGCGCCAACAGCCATCGCAAAATAGGTCGCGACGCCATTCCACGAGATAACCCGTGCAGTATGGACAGAACCTACTAAATTCATTCCCCATAATGTCGCACCAGTGCTACTGAAACTTTCACCAATCCCTAAGCAGATTCGACCTATCGCAAGCAGCAGTAGACTACTCATTGGGTGGCTAGCAGATAAGGCAGCGATTACCGTCATCGCGCCGCTGAGACCACAAAGTACCATCCCCAGCATAACGACTTTCTTCGGCCCAAAGTGGTCAGCCAGTCTACCGCTCTGTGGGCGACTGATTAGGGTTGAAAAATATTGTAGGCTGATAATTAACCCAGCGATAAAGGGCGAGTAGCCTAATTGATGGTGCACAAAACCTGGCAATACTGCTAAAGGGAGGCCGACTGAGAGATAGCAAAAGAAGGTAAATATCATTACCGACAAGATACGCTGATTAAGTTGACCGCGCGTCGGTTCGCTCTGCTGAGGCATATACACACCAAAATAAAAACAGGAATATCCTCAGCATAGCATATCAATAAGTCGAGGTTGCGTTACAAGGTTGGTATTAGGTTAATTTTATTAACTCTTTGTTAATGGCTTGGGCAATTGCGCGAGAATGCGTCATCGGACGGATTTGACTGAAGAGCTCATCAGCCTGAGCGTAGGATTTTCGTAAGTAGCCTAGCCATTGTTTAATCCGCGCCACATGATACATACCGGTATCACCCTGCTTTTCAAGATGACAATAGTTCTCCAGTAGCGCTACCACTTCTGGCCATGGCATCGCCGGATGATTATATTTGATCATCTTACTGAGGTTTGGGAGATGAAGCGCGCCTCGGCCGACCATCAGGTCACTGCAGCCGGTGGTCGCCAAACACGCTTGTGCCGATGCCCAATCCCAAATTTCACCGTTAGCGATCACCGGGATCGTCAGTCGCTCTCGAAGCGCGGCTATTGCCGACCAGTTAATGGCCTCTGCGCGATAACCATCCTGCTTAGTTCGCCCGTGAATCACAATTTCCGTTGCCCCAGCCTGCTCGACCGCATCGGCAATTTCGGTACTGTGATCGATGGAATCCCAACCTAAACGGACTTTTACGGTAACGGGAAGCGTAGAAGGAACCGCATGACGCATTGCTTTCGCCGCCTGGTAGATCAGTTCTGGGTCTTTTAATAACGATGCCCCGCCACCACTACCATTAACAGTTTTAGAAGGACAGCCACAATTCAGATCGACTCCCCAAGATCCTAGCTCCACTGCGCGATGCGCATTTTCAGCTAACCACTGTGGGTGCTGACCCAGTAGCTGGATCCTGACCAGCGTCCCTGTTGGCGTGCGACTCTGGTGCGCTAATTCTGGACACAAACGATAGAACGATTTCTTGGGTAATAACTGATCAACGACTCTTAAAAACTCCGTGACACAGAGATCGTAGTCGTTGACCTTAGTCAGGAGTTCCCTGACTAAGGCGTCCAGCACACCTTCCATCGGTGCTAACAATACACGCATTGGACTAGCGATTACCCTGCGGTTTCTTCGCGGCAGGCTTTGTTGACGCAGAAGCCCCATTACGCGTGCGAGGCCGAGAGCTATTTTGTCCTTGAGGACGGCCCTGTCCGCGCGAGCCATTATGCTCAGAGCGTCCACCGCGTCCAGCACCACGTCCGCCTTGGCGTCCGTTTTGAATCGGTTCAGCTTTAATAGACGGATCCGGCTCGTAGCCTGGAATGGCTAGACGAGGAATTTCTTTTTTCAAGAGCTTTTCGATATCACGTAATAACTTATGTTCATCTACACACACAAGTGACAGTGCAGATCCACTGGCCGCTGCACGGCCAGTACGGCCAATACGGTGCACATAATCCTCCGCCACATTAGGAAGCTCGTAGTTCACGACGTGAGGCAGTTCTTCAATATCGATGCCACGTGCCGCAATATCGGTCGCGACTAATACGCGCACTTCACCGGTTTTAAAATGCTCAAGCGCACGCGTTCGTGCACCTTGACTTTTATTACCGTGGATCGCAGCAGCCGTAATCCCATCTTTATTTAGCTGCTCTGCAAGGTGGTTAGCACCGTGCTTGGTACGGGTGAAGACTAATACCTGCTGCCAATTTTCCTTACCGATTAAATAAGAAAGCAATTCACGCTTACGCTTCTTATCAACGAAATGCACCTGTTGAGATACTTGTTCGGAAGCGGTATTACGGCGAGCCACTTCGACTAATTTTGGATGATCTAGTAACTTTTCCGCCAGTGCTTTGATCTCGTCAGAGAAGGTCGCCGAGAACAGTAAGTTCTGACGACGCGTCGGCAATTTCGCTAAAATACGACGGATATCATGGATAAAGCCCATATCTAGCATACGGTCGGCTTCGTCCAGCACTAAAATTTCGATATTCGATAATTGCACGGCATTCTGCTGCACGAGATCGAGTAATCGACCCGGTGTCGCAACCAGTACGTCAACTCCGCCACGCAATTTCATCATTTGCGGATTGATGCTGACGCCGCCGAATACCACCAGCGACCGTAATTTAAGGTAACGGCTATAGCTTTGCACATTCTCCCCGACTTGTGCGGCCAGTTCGCGCGTAGGCGTTAAAATGAGTGCTCGTACCGGCCTACGTCCATTAATAGGCTTCTCGCTTGCGGCAAGACGGTGTAACAGTGGCAAGGTGAACCCTGCGGTTTTACCCGTACCCGTTTGCGCGCTGGCTAATAAGTCATCCCCCGCTAAAACGATAGGAATCGCTTGTTGTTGGATTGGCGTAGGGGTGGTGTAGCCCTGTTCGTTAACAGCACGCAAAATCTCGGCATGTAAACCGAGTGAATCGAAAGTCATGGGGTATTGCTCCAGAGACACCCTGACCGTCTATTCACGGTGCAGTTTTCAGGGGGGGAATTGTCACTAAATTGAGAGAGATCAACGCAAACTACAATGCGATAAGTGCAAGGAGTGTATCAGACTTTAGACAGGACTGCGAGGATGTTAAAAAGGCCAGTCAAATGACTGGCCTTGGAGGTATTAGCTGCGTTTTTTCTCGACTTGCTGACCGGAACCTTTGGCGAACAATGAGAAAAGTGCGGGCCCAATGAGCATCGCCACACCTAATCCACAAATCAGTAGCGGATTGTGCAATACACGAGAGAATAAGAAGAGTGACAACATCGCCGCACCAAAATAGTAGGTGGTAGAGGCTTCTTCTAGATAATCTCCCACTGCGCGTAAGCGCGAGACATTTTGCGTAATTAACATAGCAACCAGCAAAACGACATAACTTGCGACCAATCCGGCACTGACTTCAACTAACAACTTGTGTTTAAAGCCCCAAATTAATGAAGCCACGATGGTTAAGTGCATCGCGATATGAAAACACGTTTGCCCAGTGACAATCTGAACACGGTTAGACCATTTCATAGTTATCTCCTAGTAATACTCGCATTAAAGCAAAACACTCTAACGCCAGTAATTGTCTTCCGAGAGTAATCGAATTAATTCGGTTGACCACTACTCTGTACTGCAATTGTGATATGACCGATATTTCTTCAGATAATTCCTTAAGAAGACGGCCTCAGTCTGCCACAAATAAGTAGAAATATCATATTTTGTTTTAAAGCCGGTGATTAATTAGTATGAAACACTGTAAAAATAGCTATTAATAAGGATTTTTAGAATAATGTAGTGAAAGGCTTTTTATTGGTCAAAAAACAATCCGCAGGAGAGTTTTATTAATAAATGGTCTTTAAAAACAGTAGGTTGAAATAAAACCTCTTTTTTTGGTGTATTCAACTTAAGAAATTTCTGCTGTTTTTTTGCGCAAAAAAAAGAGGGGTTAATCCCCTCTTTTCACGATCTTCTGCTGTTACGTTATCGTCTATCACCAAAAATTCTTAGTAACATCATGAAAAGATTGATGAAATCTAAGTATAAGGTGAGTGCTCCAACGATACTATAACGACGAAAATTCGCCTTATCCGATGCATCAATATTCTCACCTAGTTGGCGAAGTTTTTGTGTGTCGTAGGCGGTTAAGCCGACAAATACCACTACACCGATGTAGGTAATCGCCCACATTAATGCGGTACTCTTAAGCCAGTAATTAACCAGCGAAGCGATTAATATGCCGATGAGCGCCATAAACAGTAAGCTTCCCAATTTACTGAGGTCGCGCTTCGTTACCGCACCATAAACCGTCATCGCACCAAACATCGCCGCCGTCACCACAAAGGTACTGGCAATCGAAGAATAGGTGAAGGCAAGAAAAATACTGGCCATGGTCAGCCCGGTCAGTACGGAGTACAGCATAAACAGGCCAGTGGCCAGTGCTGCGCTCATTTTATGCACCATACCTGACAGTACGAATACCACGGCAAGTTGTGCAATGATTAACCCAAAGAAGGTTATTCGGCTGGAGAATATGGCTTCCATGACTGCAGGCGTTCTTGCGGCAAACCAGCTGACAAACGCCGTTAATAATAAGCCAGTGGTCATCCAACCATAAACTTGGGTCATATACGCTTGTACGCGACTGCCCGACGAGGTGTGTCCTAACGATGAAGGACGTTGATAATTTTCCATTACTCCTCCCTAGCTTGAAGTAAACAGTGTTGATAACGTTGGTTTACGCGTTGTGCAAACCAGGCGGTCGTCAAATTACGAGTAATTTTTGGGCTTTCTAATGTGATCCCTGGTAACCGCTCGTGTGGCCAAGCCTGCCCTCGCTTTTTATCCGCGGCAGAAAAGACCTTTTTCCATAATTGGCTTTGTTCAAATTCAAGTGATTCACCTAGTGACAACTGTTGGTGAATCGCTGAGTCGCTCAGTTGCAGTGTAGAGCGAATCGACCTAATCGCCAACTCGGTGTGACTCGGCGCGTCACTCTGATATTGAATTAAATCGCCATCTAATGCCAATTTTTGTCCGCTCAAATAGGAGACTGCCGCTTGGAAGGCAGCATTACGACTGGCATACCACCCTGCATTATAGTCGGCAAAACGGTATAAAGGCACCGAATAATGGGTGGGGTAGCCGAGCAGATGCAGTGTACCAAAGTAGACCCCACCGCGCTGGGTAAGGACTTCTTTACGAATACTTTTCTCTACCTTGTAAGGGTAATCCTCTGCATGCTGTTCCGCAAAGGCGATACTCACCTGCATCGGCCCTCCAGTATGGATAGGATTAAAGCGACCAAATAATCGTTGGCCTAAGGGAACAGAATCAATTAAATCGTCAAAAATATCACTCAGTTCACGTTCGCTGCGCACAGTATCTAATCGCTCAGTGTAGCTTTTACCATTGGTCGACGGAATTTTTAATGCCGTACGTACTACAAATTCAGGAATATGCAGTGAGCCTGCTCGACGATAAATCTCCTGCCAAGCAATCTGCGGTAAACCTTTAACCGGCGCGTCGGCATTAAAATTGGTCTCTTGGCCCGCCACAGCAATGACTGCGCACAGATTAGAAACATTAGCATCGATCTGTTGATGTAAAAACGCTTGGTAGATATCCTCCGACCAGGCAGTTTTGTTCGACACAGAACTTGGCAGCAGCTGCTTAACTTGAGTGGTTACGGCAACTTTTGGTCGTACTGGCGCTTTGGGTTTTTCCGACGCACAACTCGCCAGCAGTAATGCCATCATAGCCGATAGCGTCAATTTTAGGGCTGTCGGTCGCGTCACGTTGATCATTCCTTATTGTTCCATTTCTCTGAGGCGGTACTGTCTTGTAAGGTAGGTGATAACCACCTTGTCCCCTCAGCTGTACTTTCACGTTTCCAAAAAGGCGCTTGGCTTTTCAATAAATCCATAATGAATTCTGTTGCCAAGAAGGCGGCATGCCGGTGAATTGCACTGACGATCACCAATACAATCTCTTCTCCTAACGAAAACGTCCCGACGCGATGAATAATCGTGATGTTATTGACTGCAAAGCGCTCCCTAGCATGATCCGCCAGGCCATTTAACACTCGCTCGGTCATGCCTGGATAGTGCTCCAAGGTAAGCTGACTCACCGCTTGACCTTGGTTCATGTCGCGCACCTTACCGACGAAAAAGACGATAGCGCCATCTTGATGATGGCTGGCGGCAAGCCGATATTCATTTTCGACATTGAAAGGCGCGGCAGTGACCTCAATACGGGTCAACGCAAGCATCGTTATCCCCCCGTGACGGGTGGGAAGAAGGCCACCTCATCACCTGACTGCAGAGGCTGTGAAACGTCGCAAATTTCTTGGTTCACCGCAACCAATAAGCGCCCATCCGCCAGTGCCAACTGCCAGCGTTTACCGCGTTGTACGAGCGCGGTACGGAGTTGTTCAACCGTGTTAAATTCGGCAGGCAGCATGAGCTTATCGCACTCAACCAGTTCACGGGTTTGTGCAAAAAAAAGCACCTTAATCATGCCAACTCCCTTGATAGTCACCGGATTTTCCACCCTGCTTCTCCACCAGCCGGATACACTCAATCACCATATCTTTCTGTACCGCTTTACACATGTCGTATAAGGTCAACGCCGCAACTGAGGCTGCCGTTAAAGCTTCCATCTCCACGCCTGTTTGCCCGCTTAGGCGGCAGAGCGTTTGGATATGAATACGGCAAGGATCCTGTAGCGGGGTTAGCAACACTTCCACTTTGGTCAGCATTAACGGGTGACACAGAGGGATCAGATCCCACGTCTTCTTCGCGGCTTGAATCCCGGCGATACGTGCCACAGCAAAGACATCCCCTTTAGGATGTTTGCCTTCAGTAATTAATTGTAGGGTATGCGCATTGAGGGAGAGATAGGCTTCGGCGCGCGCTTGGCGTAATGTCACCGCTTTTTCGCTGACATCCACCATATTCGCCTCGCCCGCTTGATTAAGGTGAGATAATGAATTCATGGAGAGACTTTCTTGAGTTGTGAGACGAAATTACAGGGAGTCGTGTTGATATCGAGCTGTGCATCGATAATCTGTTCCCAAGCCAATTGACACGCCGAGGTGGAACCAGGAAAGGCAAAGATGACTGTTTTATTCGCCAGCCCTGCTACCGCACGAGATTGTAAGGTCGCCTGCTGAATTTGTTCAAACGAGAACATCCTAAACAGCTCACCAAACCCCGTGATCTCTTTATCAAATAACGGAACGATCGCCTCAGGCGTTGTATTCTGTTCATGAAACCCCGTTCCGCCATTGATTAACACCACTTGGATATGCGGACTCGCAATCGCTTGTGACACGATGGCGCGTATTGCATAGCGATTATCGGGACAAATCGCACGCTCAACCACGCGATGTCCGGCATGCTCCACCGCCTGTTGCAGATAATCGCCAGAGCTATCATTTTCCTCGGTACGATGGTTCGAGATCGTTAACACTGCAATATTTAGAGAAGGTGTGTTCCCTTGTGGATTACCCATTTCAGCTCCTCGCCTTAACCACCAATATAAGAGAGATTGCGCGCCATGCCCGTCATCCCTTGATGGAGAAAATGTGTCTGTTTCTTCTGAGCCAAGCTCGACTGAATACGTTCTTGTAGTAACGATTGTTGGCCATCAGCCTGCAGTAAATCACGCAGATCGATGGCTTGCTCACCAAATAAACAGAGGTGTAATTGACCGATAGCCGAGACCCGTAATCGGTTACAGCTATCACAGAAACCTTTGTCATAAGGCATGATCAACCCTATCTGTCCAAGATAGTCAGGATGACTAAAAATTTGGGCGGGTCCCGCATCAGCGGCTCGGGCGACGGCTTGCCAACCTTGATCCACTAATTGGCGGCGTAGATGCTCACCAGAAAGGTGGTGCTTAGCAAAGTAATCGTTACCCTCTCCCGTTTCCATTAACTCAATAAAACGTAGCTGCAGTGGACGATCCTTTATCCACGCGAGGAATTCGGGGAGCTGTTGAGTGAGGTGTTTCATCAACACGACGTTGATTTTGACCACGGGAAAACCGGCTGCCAAGCTGGCATCGATTCCAGCCATAACGTCAGTAAATTTATTCTGACCGGTTATTTGATGAAACTGGCGCGCATCCAGGCTATCTAGACTGACGTTAACCGCAGTCAGCCCCGCCGCACGCCAATTTGCCGCCTCTTTCGCTAAGCGGTAGCCATTGGTTGTCATAGCAATCTGTTGTATCGCCGGTTGCTGACGGATAGCGGCGATGATGTCGCTAAAATCACGGCGCATTGAGGGCTCACCGCCGGTTAACCGTATTTTCGTCGTCCCCAATTGACCAAAAGCTTGCGCCACTCGGGCGATCTCCTCGACAGATAAGAACGCCTCTCGGTCCTTACTCGGTCGATAGCCATCAGGTAAACAGTACGTACAGCGAAAGTTACAGACGTCCGTGATAGACAGCCGTAAGTAATAAAATTTGCGCTGATAGGTATCGGTCAAGGGTAACAAATAAATACCTCGTTAAAGGTGATGCAACAAAATATCCATTCACGCCAATTCACGTGTAATGAAAAACCGGGGAAGTGATGACATTATCCTAGCTTGAATAGGTATAAGTGTCATGTTTGGCTGATCAATTCTCTGATATTTTTCAAATTTGTCTTGGGCAATACGTGGAGAACAGCAGATAATACGCGCTAGTATTTGCTGTAAACACTCGACCTTAAGGATGATGCCCAAATGAACCGCACCTTAGCAGATCTTGATAGAGTCGTTGCCATCGGTGGCGGCCATGGCTTAGGACGAGTAATGTCTTCGCTCTCCTCTCTCGGTTCTCGCCTCACCGGAATTGTCACGACTACCGATAATGGCGGCTCGACAGGTCGCATCCGACGCTCAGAGGGCGGCATTGCGTGGGGAGACACACGTAACTGCTTAAATCAGCTCATTACCCAGCCAAGTGTCGCGTCAGCGATGTTTGAATATCGCTTTTCCGGCCAAGGGGAATTAGCGGGGCATAACTTAGGGAATTTAATGTTACGTGCGCTGGATAGCCTGAGTGTTCGGCCGTTAGAGGCAATCAATCTCATACGTAATGTATTGAAAGTCGATGCCTTTTTAATCCCCATGTCGGAACAGCCTGTCGACTTAGTCGCCACGGATGCTCGCGGGACCTTAATCCACGGCGAGACCGAGATCGATGCAATGAAGGAGTGGCCAACGAGCTTAGCCCTCTCGGCTCCAGTAAAAGCCACCCGCGAAGCGGTTGAAGCGATTCTCGATGCCGACCTGATTATTTTGGGCCCTGGCAGTTTGTATACCAGTATTATGCCGGTCATTTTAGTGAAAGCGATTAGCCAAGCGTTGCGCCGTACTCCGGCAAAGATGTTATTTATCGATAATCTTGGAACAGAACTGAGCCCTGCGGGGCATCTTTCAGTGGCGGAGAAACTCACCTTAATTGAGAGTGAAATAGGCCGTCGGGTGATAGACGGCGTTATTCTGGGTCCCACCGCTGACAGTCAAGGCATTACCCAACGACTGCGCATCCAGCGGCCATTAGATGCTAGCGATGTGGGTTATCGCCATGACAGACAGCTGCTACGCCAAGCGTTAGAGGATGCCTTTCAAGCCTTGCATTAAGATCCTTGCAGCACGGCACGCTGTCCGTGTCGTGCTGCGGTTGCCTACATAGCGATAAGCAATAAATCTCGGAGCTGATGAAGCTCATCACGCAAACGAGCAGCCTCTTCAAATTCGAGGTTTTGCGCATGTTTCTGCATGGTACGCTCGTATTCCGAAATTTTCTTCTGTAACTCCGGCGCAGTCATTAGCGAATATTCCGCCGCTGTTTCCGCCGCTTTTAGTTCAATATCCCCTTTAGACGGGCTGGCTTTTTTACCGGACACCGACGCACCACCAATTTCAAGAATATCCGTAATTTTCTTGTTTAATTTGGTCGGCGTAATACCGTGCTCTTTGTTCCAAGCCTCTTGCTTTTCACGACGACGCTCGGTCTCCTCAATTGCACGGGCCATGGACGGCGTAATCTTATCTGCATAAAGAATCGCTTTACCGCTCACGTTTCGAGCCGCCCGTCCAATCGTCTGAATCAATGATCGATCGGAGCGCAGGAAGCCTTCTTTATCGGCATCCAAAATCGCCACCAGCGAGACTTCTGGCATATCCAGACCTTCTCGCAGTAAGTTGATCCCTACCAAGACATCAAACTTCCCTAAGCGTAGATCACGAATAATTTCCATCCGTTCAACTGTATCGATATCAGAGTGAAGGTAGCGGACCTTCTCACCATGCTCTTCTAAATATTCGGTTAGATCTTCTGCCATACGCTTAGTCAATACGGTGACCAGTACCCTTTCATTGATTTCAACGCGTTGGCGTATTTCAGACAATAAGTCATCCACTTGGGTCGCCACCGGCCTAATCTCTAAGATTGGATCCAGCAATCCTGTTGGACGCACCACTTGATCAATCACTTCCTCGCCCGATTTTTCCAGTTCGTATTTACCTGGGGTCGCTGAGACATAGATCGTTTGCGGGGCGAGCGCTTCGAACTCCTCAAACTTCATCGGCCGGTTATCCAGAGCAGAAGGTAAGCGGAAGCCATACTCAACCAGGTTTTCCTTACGCGCTCGGTCACCTTTATACATCCCACCAATCTGCGGGATAGTCACGTGGGACTCGTCCACCACCAGCAGGCCGTCTGCGGGCAAATAGTCAAATAAGGTTGGCGGTGCCTGACCTGGGCCCCGTCCGGACAGGTAGCGCGAGTAGTTTTCGATACCTGAACAGTAGCCCAGTTCATTCATCATCTCGAGATCGAATTGCGTGCGCTGTGTGATGCGCTGCTCTTCAAGGAGCTTATTATTGTCTAAGAGGACTTTTTTACGATCAGCCAGCTCGACTTTAATCTCCTCCATCGCTTGCAATATCCGCTCACGAGGGGTGACATAGTGAGTTTTCGGATAGATAGTAAAGCGTGCGACAGATTGCTCGATTTGCCCAGTTAGCGGGTCAAAGAGGGAGAGTCTTTCGACTTCTTCATCAAATAATTCCACGCGCAACGCTAAATCGTCTGATTCCGCTGGGAAAATATCAATCACATCACCACGAACACGGAACGTCGCTCGCTGAAAAGCTTGATCGTTACGTGTGTACTGCAGCTCTGACAGACGGCGCAGAATGCTACGCTGGTCAATAATCATGCCTCGCGTTAAATGCAGCATCATTTTTAAATAGGCATCAGGATCACCTAGCCCATAGATAGCCGAGACTGAAGCCACAACGATCACGTCCTTGCGCTCGAGTAAGGCTTTAGTGGCTGAGAGACGCATTTGCTCAATATGTTCATTCACCGAAGCATCTTTTTCAATAAAGGTATCGGAACTCGGTACATAGGCTTCCGGCTGGTAATAATCGTAGTAAGACACGAAATACTCAACGGCGTTTTCGGGGAAAAAAGCCTTCATCTCCCCATAAAGCTGTGCAGCCAGCGTCTTATTCGGTGCCATGATCATGGTGGGACGGTTTGAATCGGCAATAACGTTAGCGATGGTAAAGGTTTTCCCTGAACCGGTCACGCCAAGTAACGTTTGATGAGCGAGACCATCGTCTAACCCTTCTTCTAATTTTTTTATCGCTTCAGGCTGATCACCAGAAGGCTTAAATTCCGAGTGTAAGGTAAAAACTTTACTCATAATCATTGGTCCCGGTTAGTCAGTATCAGGATGAGGGGTAATTTTACTCCTTAGCGGTAAGAAGTACAGATTTTTACTGGATAAACATCCAGTCCGCTCGTACACTTATCGCCAAAAATGCTCGGCGTCGAATAAAAGTCATTCAGTCAATCTTTTTTTAGGTTATCCACCGTCCGCCGTGGACAATTTATTTTTGTCAAGCATTTGTCATTAAGTTCGCGGCCTCGCGTGTTGGCGACCGTTCACGCTATTGCTTTTGCGTAACGTATTGATTTTAAATTTATATAAAAATAAGTGTAGTTTACAACCACTCCAATGCCAACCCGCATCATTCATCGGCTAGCCACTGTTTTCAGAGGGTAATACACATGGTTATCCACAGGAATGGTGGATAACTGCTGGCAGGCCAGTAGCCGTGGGCTGTGTATAATTTTTCAGAAAGATGACAAACCAATAAAAAAATTTTTTTTTGATGATGGCACTTTTTTACTTCGGCAATTCCGCTGCAAATTATTGTCAGAAATCTTAACTGAACAGGGAAAGTCAATACTTGTTGAGATAAATAATTGCCATTTTATGATTCGTTATGCACCACTAACGTTCATCCTTTTCGTCCATTGACTCATCCCGCCCTCTCTCCTTCGCTACCCCCCCTTACAAAAACTGGCGCGCTTATTGCTTAACAACTCTATTACATAGCTTGCTAATGGATTGGGAGATGACACCATGCTTCAGCTGAGAGAGATCAATCAAGCCTACGACGACCACCATACGCTCTGGGATATCAACCTTGAAGTGAACCAAAATAGTTGCTCAGCCATCGTCGGGCAACAAGGCACCGGTAAGACAACCTTATTCCATTGTATTTTGGGGTTTCTGCCCATCATGAGTGGCGAGATGACGTGGCAGCCGCAAAATACGCTGCCTTGTAGTTTGATTTCGCTTCCTAGTCAGTTTCGTTCGCAATTAGGCATAACCTATGTTCCACAAGGGAGTCCGATTTTCTCGCAACTGAGTGTAGAAGAAAATTTACTCATTGCGCTGAAAGCAGGCCATCAAAGACGCTTACCCGCGACCTTACCCTCGATAATCAGTCAGCTATTCCCAACCCTGATCACCGAACGCCATCAACGCAGCGGGACATTAGCGAAAGGATTACAATACCAATTGGCGCTGGCCCGGGCCGTGATCAGCCACCCTAAGTTAATTTTATTGGATGAACCTTCGGAAGGTTTGACCGCGCATGAAGCCGACCAGCTTGTTGCGATAATTACTGCCCTCACTAAGCAACATAATATTAGCGTGTTATTGATGGACAAGAATTTGCCCTTTGTGAAACGGGTCGCCGATAACTTTACCCTGCTTCATCATGGTCGAAGTATCATGTCGGGGACGGCCGCCGATTTAATGCGTTTCAGCGGCGCGGTGGAGTGGAGTACTCACGCATTGACGAAGGTAATGTGAGATAGTGCCCAAGATTATCCAATTGCTCCGCATCGCTTAGATACGGGATTTCGCCCAGTAACGGCGCATTAATCTGGTCAGTGAGGTAGCCACAATAAGCAGCATATTCGTGTGGCTCAGGACTCAGGCTATTAGCCACCCAACCTGCTAACGTCAGTCCCGCTTGCTGAATAGCCGCTTGGGTCAATAAAGCGTGATTGATACAGCCTAGCTTCATTCCTACCACTAAGATAACCGGGAGTCCCTGCGCACTCACCCATTGACCATAGTGTTGCTGTGCAGAAAGTGGGGTAAACCAGCCCCCTGCCCCTTCCACTAACACCCAATTCGCTTGCGCTTGTAAGGCCGATAGTCCTTCATCGAGCCGTGGGAAGCTGATCGGTTGGCCTTCGCGCTGGCTCGCAATATGCGGAGAGGTCGGTTGCTCGAAGGTAAGCGGGTTGACCGACGCATAGGGTAAGTCTAGGTTACTGTAGCGCTGTAAAATCAACGCATCACGATTACGTAAGCCTTCCGTTGTCCATTCAGAGCCTGATGCAACCGGTTTATACCCTGCGGTGGTGTAGCCCTCGCGCGCAGCGGCTTGCAGTAGCGCGGCCGATACCAGCGTTTTGCCGACATCTGTATCGGTTCCGGTTAAGAAATACGTGTGACTCATCGGGAAACTCCAAAAACGATTTGATAGGTGAGACGGTAACCTTGCTCGTCTCGAGGCCAGTGGTCAGCCAATTGATGAAAAAAGGCTCGTCCGCCTAGCCCTGCCTGACGACCCGCGTGCAAGTGTGACGCCCCGATACCTTTTAACGACCAGAGAGCATCGAGGGGGGACGAAAAATGGCAGATAATAGGTGCTTGCCAAGCAGTCAGCCCCAGAGACTCCGCCGTGGCGAGCAGTGACTCAGCACTGGACCAGCGATTGATCGGTGCAGAACGCCCCAACCGCTGCCAGACCTGTTCAATTTCCGGTAAAGAGCCGGCGGCTAGGGTTGAGATGGCGAGTTTCCCTTGGGCCGTCAGCGAGCGTTGCAACTGCTGCACGGTTTGTCGGAAATCACTGCACCACTGTAGCGCAAGATTACTCCATAAGTAGTCAACACTTTGCGCAAGGAAAGGGAACGCTTCAAGGTCGCCACGCACATAGTGATCTGCCGAGTGCTGTTGAACGGCCTGTTGCAACATTCCGCTGGAGAGGTCAAAAGCTGTCACGCAATGACCCTGCCCACGAAAATAACGACTAAACCAGCCTGAACCTGCTCCAGCATCCACCAGTAAACCAGGCTTGTGCCAGTCGCAGTGCGCCATGAGTTGCTCGCCAACAATACGTTGAAACGCAGCAAAATGATCGTACTGTTTGGCTGCACGACCAAATGCTTGAGCCAGCGCCTTTTTATCGACCTGGATTGGGGGATTAGAGGACATGATGCAAGGCCTCAACCAAACGGGTAATCTGCTCGGTACTGTGTGCAGCACTCAGCGTAATTCTTAAGCGTGCGCTTCCCACTGGGACCGTCGGTGGGCGAATCGCTTGGACCCAATGCCCTGCAGATTGCAGGCCTTGGGCGACGGCTAACGCTCGATGATTATCACCGATAATCACTGGCTGGATCGCTGTTAATGAATCGGTTAGGGGAATTCCCTGCTGACTACATGAGGTTCGAAAATCGCTGATATTTTGGCTCAGCTTTTCACGGTATTCCGGTTGCTGACGAACGATTTCGATACTGGCTAAGACAGCAGCAGCCTGGGCCGCGGGTAATGCCGTGCTATAAATGAGATGACGAGCCGATTGTTCCAAGTAAGCCGCTACCGCGTCGGAACAGAGAATGGCCGCACCGCTCACCCCAAGCGCTTTACCAAAGGTCACTACCAGTATGTCGGGTGTAACCTGCTGTTGGGCGCAGCTGCCACGCCCTTCTTCACCCAACACACCGATACCATGCGCATCATCGACCATTAACCATGCTTGCTGTTCGCGGCACATTTCTCTGATCGCGGCTAACGGCGCTTGATCGCCATCCATACTGAAGACGCCCTCGGTAATAACTAGACGATTCTCCGTGTCGGTCGCCGCTAATTGCCGTGCAAGGCCGTCTAACGAGTTATGAGGGAAACGGCGGTAGCGGGCCGGAGATAGCGCCGCCGCTTCCTGTAACGAGGCATGCATTAATTTATCGGCGATAAGTGTGTCACTGGACTCGGCAAGGACGAAAATTAATGCTTGGTTTGCCGCGAAGCCCGAGCTGAAGAGTATGGCCCGTGGGAAACCCAGCCAGTCGGCTAGTGTGTGTTCAAGCTGCTGGTGGCAAGGTGAGTAGCCGGTGACGTGTCCCGACGCCCCCGCACCCGTTCCCCAGTGTTGTGCCCCCTTGCACCATGCATCAATCACCGCAGGGTGATGGCTTAACCCTAAGTAATCGTTACTGGAAAAATGCGTGAAGTGTTGACCGTCCTGAGTGAGGCGGGCGGGCGGGGAGACGGTGACCGCTAACCGCCGCCGCAGCAATCCTTGCTGCTGGCGTTGGTGTAAAGCGTTTTCGATGCGTTGTTGCCAGGACATTAGACAGCCGCGTTGTAAAAGAGTGAGGTATCCGCTTGGCTAATTTGCTGATGCAGCATTTCAGACTCAGACTCCACCCCTAGCTCCGTGTGAGCATGCGCCGGTTTTAATCCAAGCTTACGGAAAAGTTGAACATCGCTGTCTTCTTCAGGGTTTTCAGTGGTCAACAATTTGCAGCCATAGAAAATTGAGTTCGCACCCGCCATAAAACACATCGCCTGAGTTTGTTCACTCATCTGTTCACGACCCGCTGAAAGACGCACATACGAACTCGGCATTAATACCCGTGCAACGGCAATGGTACGGATAAAGTCGAAAGGATCGACATCATCGTTATCGGCCAGCGGCGTCCCCTTCACCTTCACTAACATATTGACGGGGACGCTTTCTGGCGGGGTGGGAAGATTGGCTAACTGCATCAAGAGGCCAGCGCGGTCATCGATCGTTTCCCCGAGTCCAACAATCCCACCCGAACAGACCTTGATTCCCGCACCACGCACATGTGACAGCGTATCAAGACGTTCTTGATAACTACGAGTGGTGATAATGTTGCCGTAAAATTCTGGCGAGGTATCGAGGTTATGGTTGTAATAATCGAGTCCTGCAGTGGCTAACTCGTCGGCTTGGTCAGGAGAGAGCGTGCCAAGCGTCATACAGGTCTCTAAGCCCATCGCCTTAACGCCTTCTACCATTTTCTTCAGGTAAGGCATATCCCGCGCATGTGGATTTTTCCATGCTGCGCCCATACAAAAACGTCCTGATCCCGCGGCTTTCGCTTTACGGGCTGAGGTTAGCACTTCTTCAACTTCCATTAATTTTTCAGATTCTAAACCGGTTTTATAGCGCGCACTTTGCGGGCAATATTTACAATCTTCAGGGCACGCCCCCGTTTTGATGGAAAGCAAGGTACTGACTTGTACTTTAGCAGGGTCGAAATTTTCACGGTGGATCTGCTGGGCCTTAAACATCAGTTCTAAAAAAGGCATCTCAAACAGCTCAGTAACTTGCTGACGTGTCCAACGTTGTGACATGGCTTGCTCCATAACTTTAAACATTCGGTTATTGTGGTTATACTTGTAAACTAAATTTATCGAAAACAGTTTACAACAATTATGTTCCCGACAGAAGACAGTGAATTCGATCGTCAACACCTTTGGCATCCCTATACCTCAATGCGTGATCCTCTTCCTTGCTACCCTGTTGCTTCGGCTCAAGGCTGCAGTATTACTCTCGAAACGGGGCAAGAATTGGTGGAAGGGATGTCTTCGTGGTGGGCCGCTATTCATGGTTATAACCACCCACGGTTAAACCGCGCGATGACTGACCAAATTGCTCGCATGTCGCACGTGATGTTCGGCGGTTTGACTCACCGCCCCGCGGTGGAACTTGGCCGTGAATTATTGGCCATCGTCCCGACTGGGTTAACGAAAGTCTTTTTGGCGGATTCGGGATCGGTCTCAGTAGAAGTCGCAATGAAAATGGCGGTGCAATATTGGAGTGGTACGTCGCAGAGTAAGCAAAAATTTTTAACGTTACGCGGGGGGTATCATGGCGATACCTACGCGGCAATGTCAGTCTGTGATCCTGAAAACTCCATGCATTCCCTTTGGCAGGGTTACTTGCCCGAACACCTCTTCGTTCCCGTGCCCCAATGTACGTTCGACCAACCTTGGCAGGAAAGTGAAGCGGATGCACTCAGGGAGGCCTTCGCCGAACATCATCATACTCTTGCGGCTGTCATCCTGGAGCCAATCGTACAAGGCGCTGGGGGAATGCGCTTCTATCATCCTCAGCTGCTTAAACGCATACGAGAGTTGTGTGATCAGTACGATGTACTGCTGATAGCCGATGAAATTGCCACTGGCTTCGGACGGACAGGCAAGATGTTCGCTTGTGAACACGCCAATATCTCACCGGATATTCTCTGTGTGGGAAAAGGCCTTACCGGTGGCACCATGACGCTTGCCGCAACCCTTACAACTGACCGTGTGGCAGATGGCATCAGCCGTAGTCCTGCTGGCTGTTTTATGCATGGTCCAACCTTTATGGGAAACCCCCTCGCCTGTGCAGTCGCGACCGAGAGTTTAAGAATTTTAGCCGAAGGTGCGTGGCAACAACAGGTGAGCAGCATCGCAGAGCAGCTTAAAGCTGGGCTCGGTCCGTTAATTGATCACCGAAACGTTAAAGATGTCCGGGTATTAGGCGCTATCGGTGTCGTGGAGTGTCATCGCGCTGTAGCGATGGCGGATATTCAAGCTTATTTCGTTGACGCTGGTGTGTGGATAAGGCCATTTGATAAATTGATTTACCTTATGCCTCCCTATCTGATCACTGAACAACAGCTTACGCAATTAATGTCAGCTATTGCCGCAGCTGTAGAGCAAGACGCACTGTTTCAGTAATCGATAACGCGAAGACTGTAGCGAGCAAAGCGTTGCTCTACTAGGTTGACTTTCGATGAGGTAAGCTTCAAAAAAAGTGCCACCTCGGTGGCACTTTACATCCTATTCTGGGGTATGGGCAATCGCCCACATCGGCCCCTGACCTGCTGCATAACGCCCTAAATCGGTTAGCGTTCCGCTTTGTTGATCAATGCGGTAGACCGCGACATGGTGAGATTTCTGACCGGTCGCGATTAAAAACTTTCCTGTTTTATCCAGCGTAAAACCACGTGGTTGGGTCTCTGTCGGGTGGAAGCCCACTAAAGAGAGCGCATCCCCCTGCGCGGAAACAGCGAAGATAGTCAGTAAACTACTGGTACGATCACAGGTATAGAGGAATTTACCATCCGGGGTGAGATGGATATCTGCAGCCCAAGGGGTTCCGGTGAAATCGTCAGGTTGAGTAGGCAGTGTCTGCACCACCTTATCGTTACCTTGACCCAATGCGATAACCATCACCGTGCTGTCAAGCTCGTTAATAGTGTAAGCAAATTTTCCTTGGGGATGGAAAGCCATATGGCGTGGGCCAGCCCCTGCCGCAGAGTCGATTTGCGAAACTTTGGCTTCATCTAAACCCTTGTCATCACGAAGCGGGTAGACACAAATACGATCTTGTTTTAATGCGGGGACGTAAAGGTGGTTATTGGCCACGTTAATATTCGCCGAGTGACAACCGTCTAACCCTTTCAATACTTGGGACGGTGAGGTCGGTTGACCCTCAGCCCCGAGTTGACCATAACTAACAAAACCATCATGGTAATAGCCAATATACAGCGCCTCTCCCTCACGATCCGTAGCAAGATAGGTGGCACTGCCTGGCAGCGCAGCCTCGTCTAACCAAGTCAGTGTGCCTGTTGCGTCGATTTTCCACGCCGCCACACGGAATTCAGGCTTTACCCCTGCGTACAGGACGTTATGGCGAGGGTTAATGGCTAACGGTTGTGGTTGCCCAGGCGCGTTAACCGTTTGCAGTAACGACAAATCACCCTGCTCAGACAGTTGCCATACATGGATCTCTTCGCTTTCTGGGCTAGCTGTATAAATAACTTGTTTCATGCGCTCTCCTTAACTTTAGTTAGATCTAGTGTGCACCAATTCTATAATTGTAACAGTGATTTTGTGCGGGATTTGCTGCTTCGCTTATTTCAGGTGTAGACTTTTTTCTTACATCATAAAATTAGGTGGCGTTATTATGGATTACCGAGTTATCGCATTAGATTTAGATGGCACCCTATTAACCAGTCAAAAACAGGTTCTACCCGAATCCATTGAGGCCCTCACCCGTGCTAAAGCGGCGGGCTATCGCGTCTTGATCGTCACAGGTCGCCACCACAGTGCAATTCATCCGATTTATCAGACCCTCGCCTTAACGGATCCCGCCATATGTTGTAATGGTACTTACTCTTATGATTACCAAAAACATGCCGTGATTGATAGTGATCCGCTGCCTGCTGTCGACACTGAGATTGTGATCGACGCCTTACGTCAAGCAGATATTAAGGGATTACTGTATGCCGGTGACGCAATGTATTACGAGCAACCCACCCCACATGTTATCCGTATGCAAGCTTGGGCCGAGCAGTACCGAGCAGAACTGCGCCCGGTATTTCGTCAAGTCAATGACCTGAAATCGGTGGTGGAGAGCGGTGAACCCTTGTGGAAATTTGCATTGGCTCACGCTGACTCGACGCAGTTGCATCGCTTTGCAGACCGTGTAGAGGCTGCCGCAGAGGTGGTCTGTGAGTGGTCATGGACCGACCAAATCGATATTGCTAAACGGGGTAACAGTAAGGGTAAAAGACTTGCCGAATGGGTAAGCGCGCAGCAGTTGTCAATGGATCAAGTGGTCGCCTTTGGCGATAACAATAACGATTTAAGTATGTTGGAGCGTGCGGGAATTGGCGTTGCGATGCATGAAGCGAAACAGGAAATTAAAGATCGCTGTCAGGTAGTGATTGGAAGTAATGACGCACCATCGATCGCGCAATTTATCGAGTCGACACTTCTGTAAATATTCTGCCTATGCCGGGCAGGCATAGGCGTGGCATCAGGCTGAGTTCTTTTCGTTCTTCGTTCCAGAAATGAGGTTAAACAGCTCACCTAATCCCCAGATTAAACCCAAAATAACGGCCATCAGTACAGGTACCATGATGATCGCCATCAGCAAACTTTTCAGCAGTTCCAGCATAGTCTTCTCCCTTCGGCGTCTAAAACCCTTATTTTAACGATACTGGAGCAAGGTGGATACCGCTTTTTGTGCCTTTACCCTGTTCAACAAGGATTGACAAGCCAGCGGCAGCTCGCTAAAACTAAGGTAAATGCATAAAACGGTATAGAATATGAAAATATTGCATATTTCGCAATGTACATTTCATCGTGGGGAACACTGGTCTCTGCAGATAGACTCGTTGCACTTATCAGAAGGAGAGAGCATCGCCTTAGTCGGGACTAATGGCAGTGGAAAATCTTCACTGGCGCTGGCGCTGAAAGGCGATCTCCCAAACGCTAAGGGGACCCTCGACAATCACTTCACCTCGCCTACTCGGCTCTCATTCGAGCAGCTTTCGGCATTTATCGATCAAGAGTGGCAGCGCAATAATAGCGATCTCTTTAGCGAAGGTGAGAACAGTGACGGCAAACTGACACGGCAGGTTATTCAGGAAGCTTACCAAGATCCCGCACGCTGCCAAGCTTTGGCCGAGCGTTTCGGCATTGTGCCACTGCTTGATCGGCCATTTAAAGTGCTATCAACCGGCGAGACGCGAAAGACCTTATTGTGCCAAGCTTTAATGTCTACCCCGGATCTGTTAATCCTCGATGAGCCTTTCGATGGGCTGGATGTCGATTCTCGTGCCGCTTTGCAGCAACTTTTGCTGGAATTACAGCAACAGGGGCTTACATTGGTTTTCGTGATCAATCGTTTCGAAGATATCCCGCCATTTGTTGACCGAGTCGGCTTACTGATTGAAGGTCACTTACAGCCTTTAGCACCGCGTGAGCAAGTGTTAGCTGATAATGTTGTCGCACAACTTCACCATCTAGAGCAGTTATCAGCCGTTAAGCTCCCTGAGCGCGATACGCCTACCAACGTGCCAGCGCTGCCCTCTTCTACTCCGTTGATCCGTTTAGTATCGGGACGTGTCTCATGGGATGATAATGTGATTATTAATAACCTCACTTGGCAAGTGAATCCCGGTGAGCATTGGCAGATTACCGGTCCCAATGGTGCGGGGAAGTCGACGTTACTGAGCTTAGTCACCGGCGACCATCCACAAGGCTACAGCAACGATCTGACACTATTCGGCATTCGTCGAGGCAGTGGTGAGACCTTATGGGATATTAAGAAACATATCGGCTACGTCAGCAGCAGTTTGCACCTTGAGTACCGCGTTAGTGCCTCAGTGCGTACCGTTGTTCTCTCTGGCTATTTCGATTCCATTGGCCTTTACCAGGTTCCGGGCGACCGCCATCAGGCATTGGCTGATCAATGGCTCGCGCTGATCGGAATCTCTGCTGAACAAGCACACCTGCCCTTCCATGGCTTATCGTGGGGTCAGCAACGGTTGGTGCTGATTGTGCGAGCCTTAGTGAAACATCCCCAATTACTGATTCTCGATGAGCCTTTACAAGGGTTGGATGGGCTTAATCGTCAGCTGATTAAACAGTTTGTTTCGATGCTAATCGACCAAGGCACCACACAGCTGCTGTTTGTCTCTCATCATGCAGAAGATGCTCCGCAGTGCATCACCCACCGATTACGCTTCGTTGCCAACGACCAAGGGGGATATGACTATTTGCAAGAAAGTCTTTAGCCTGATCTCACCCGCTGTGAAAGCAGTGGGTGCTCAGCAATGTTAAGCGAAAACCATGATCTTTTTGACGACCTGGCCGGGACAGTTGTCCCATAATCTTGCGGCCATGCTACGATTTCCAAAAGCCTTAACGTAAATGTAACCATTATTAAGGATACTAGTTAAGCAGTGACTAGCTCCTCTAGAAGTGCCAACCTACTGCGGTACCTCCCCTTATTCCTCATACCTTTAGTCATTTGAGTTCAGGATGGTAGGGCATGTGTCGAATTAGGCTTTATTACTCCTAAAATGTAATCGTTTACACAAAAGGATAGTTATAGCTCGATTAGTCTTTACAAAGCCTTTGAAATTCAGTGTAAACGCTTCCATAAATATTAGCATGATCACAAAAATAGACCTTAATTCATGCTACGCTTCAGTCATTACGGCTTAATTATGACGAGATGACTATGCAAACCTTCGATCCCCTCGACCAACCCCATCGCCGGTTCAATCCCCTTACCGGTGAGTGGGTGTTGGTGTCCTCTCATCGTGCCAAACGGCCATGGCAAGGCGCTGAGGAGACAGTAAGCCCTCAGCAGCTGCCGCAACATGATCCAGAATGCTACCTGTGTCCTAGGAACACGCGTATCAACGGCGAGGTTAATCCTGATTACCATGCACCTTTCGTCTTTACGAATGATTTCTCAGCATTACTCCCCGACACCCCCTCTTCGGCAGAGTGTGAGGACGAATTCTTCCAATTAGAGAGTGCTCGCGGCATCAGTCGAGTGATCTGTTTTTCCCCCGATCACAGTAAAACGCTGCCAGAGCTTTCGCTTTCAGCAATTAGCCAAGTTATACAGGTATGGCAAGCACAGCTGACTGAATTGGGAGAGACTTACCCGTGGGTACAAATTTTCGAAAATAAAGGGGCGGCAATGGGCTGCTCGAACCCACATCCTCATGGTCAAGTTTGGGCAAATAGCTTCATACCTAACCAAATCGCTACCGAAGATCGCCAGCAACGTGACTATTATCAACGTCACCAGCGTCCGCTGTTATGGGACTATGCGCAGAAAGAGCTGCAGCAAAAAGAGCGCTTGGTGGTTGAAACGGAACATTGGATCGCCGTCGTACCTTGGTGGGCGGTGTGGCCCTTCGAGACCTTACTATTGCCTAAAGCCAAAGTGGCACGTTTAACCGAACTCACTGAGGCACAGCGCGATGATCTCGCCCTTGCCTTAAAACAGTTAACCAGCCGCTACGATAATCTGTTCCATTGCGCTTTCCCCTATTCGATGGGATGGCATGGCGCACCGTTTACCGATGAAACGTGCGCGCACTGGCAGCTACATGCTCACTTTTATCCCCCACTACTGCGCTCGGCAACTGTGCGTAAATTTATGGTCGGCTACGAAATGTTAGCAGAAGTCCAGCGCGACCTTACCCCTGAACAAGCTGCGGAACGCCTACGATCCGTCAGTGACCGCCACTTTCGAGAGACTCCACAATGATCACTGAACTTAAACAGCGCTGTGAACAGCGTTTTCAGCAGCACTTCGGCTATGCACCAACCGATTTCTTCCAAGCACCGGGACGGGTTAACTTGATCGGTGAACATACCGATTATAACCAGGGCTTCGTCTTACCTTGCGCCATCGATTATCAAACGGTTATCTGCTGTGCTAAACGCCAGGACAATCGCGTTCGCGTGATTGCCGCAGATTACGACGATCAACGGGACGAGTTCTCATTAGATGCACCAATCGAATTTCACCCGTCTGCGATGTGGGCAAATTATCTGCGTGGCGTAGTGAAACATTTACGCCAGATTACTGACCAGTTTCAAGGAATGGATATGGTGATCAGTGGTAATGTTCCACAAGGTGCTGGGTTAAGCTCCTCTGCTTCCTTAGAAGTGGCAATCGGAACCGCCATTAAACATTTATGGCAACTGCCGATTACCCCTGTGGAAATCGCGCTCAACGGCCAAGCAGCGGAGAACCAGTTTGTAGGCTGTAATTGCGGCATTATGGATCAGATGATTTCGGCAATGGGTCAGGCTGATCATGCCTTGTTACTCGATTGCCAATCGCTTGAAACAAAAGCCGTATCGATGCCAAATGATATTGCGGTATTGATTGTGAACTCCAATTTCAAACGGACCTTAGTGGGCAGCGAATATAATCTACGCCGCGAGCAATGCCAGCAAGGCGCGGCCTTTTTCGGCCAGCAATCATTACGCGAGGTGACCTTGGAAACGTTTTACGCCCGCGAAGCAGAAATGGAACCTACCGTTGCAAAACGCGTCCGCCATATTCTCACGGAAAACAAACGGACGTTAGAGGCAACGGAAGCACTGAACCGAGGTGATTTAACCCGAATGGGGCAGTTAATGGCCGAATCCCATAACTCTATGCGCGATGACTTCGCGATAACGGTGCCACAGATCGACCGTTTAGTGGCGTTATTACAAGACGCGATTGGTGAGGAAGGCGGCGCACGCATGACGGGCGGCGGATTTGGTGGCTGCGTCGTGGCACTCCTGCCCTCTGATAAAGTGGAAGCCGTCCAAGCGGCCATGGCCGATCACTACTTTACCGCGACAGGAATCAAAGAGACCTATTATCTCTGCCATGCTTCACAAGGAGCTAGCCCATGCTGACATCAACCGCCCTCGCGCCCGACGGCCAACCGTTTAACCTCGCCGAACTGCGTAATGCACAAGGAATGGTTGTGCGCTTTATGGACTGGGGCGCAACGTGGATAAGTGCACAAATTCCGCAAGCGGATGGCCACTTACGGGAGGCTATCCTAAGCTGTGGCTCACCTGAACGCTATTTGCAACAATCGGCCTATCTCGGAGCAACCGTCGGACGTTACGCGAATCGTATTCGCCAAGCCTATCTCACTGCCCTAGACTGCCAGCTTAGCCGTAATCAAGGTCCTCATCAGCTGCATGGCGGGCCAGAGGGATTTAGCCATCGACGCTGGCAGCAGGTGGTTCATACCGATAAGACCTTAGTCTATCGTTTACACTCTGCCGATGGCGACCAAGGTTTCCCGGGTAATCTGGACATTGAGCTCACCCTAACGCTGAGTGACGATAATCGCCTCGATTTCTGTTTTAGCGCTCAATCCGATGCCCTTACCCCGTTATCGTTGACCAATCATGCCTACTTCAATCTCGATGCAACACAAGGCGATATCCGTGCACACCGGCTTGCGCTGCACGGCTCATCTTTCCAACCTGTCGATGCTGATGGACTCCCCGACGGGGACTGCCTGCCTGTTGCAGACACTGCTTTTGATTTTCGCTCGCCAAAATCTCTCGCCCAAGATTTTTTAGCGGACAATTTTCAACAAATAACCGGCGGTTATGATCACGCTTTCATCATCGATGCCCATACGATAGACCAGCCGGTCGCGACGCTTAGCGCTGCTGATGGCCGATTACAGATGAATCTGTTCAGTAGCGAACCGGCGTTACAGCTTTATACTGGGAACTATCTGTCCGGTACGCCCGCCCCCGAAGGAGAATATGATAATTATCAAGGTGTTGCGTTAGAACCGGGTTATCGCCCTGACGCGGCGAATGATACACCGCTGGCGGGCTGTTGGTTGCCAGCAGGAGAAATTCGTCAGATTTGTTTTGGCTATCATTTTATCAGTGCTTAAAAAGTCATCGCAAGGGTAGTCAGAGACTTACGCGACGCGCCCTTTTCCGCTATGGTAGTGGCAGTAGTGTCTCTTGACCGAACAGTCGTTGCGGTGAGAACAATTTTAAAGTGAATGATTAATCATTGAAGGAGCTTTACGATGGCAGTAACTAAGCTTGTACTGGTCCGCCACGGCGAAAGCCAGTGGAACCAAGAAAACCGTTTCACCGGTTGGTATGACGTTGACCTTTCTGAAAAAGGTCGTGGAGAAGCGCAAGCTGCGGGCAAACTTCTCAAGCAAGAGGGGTTCACCTTTGACTTCGCTTACACTTCTGTTCTCAAACGCGCCATTCATACCCTATGGTCTGTGTTAGATGAACTTGATCAAGCTTGGCTACCGGTTGAAAAAAGCTGGCGTCTTAATGAGCGTCACTACGGTGCGCTGCAAGGTTTGAACAAAGCAGAAACTGCAGAAAAATACGGTGACGAGCAAGTTAAACAATGGCGTCGTGGCTTTGCCGTGACACCACCAGAATTAGAGCGTTCTGATGAGCGTTTCCCGGGACATGACCCACGCTATGCTTCACTCAGCGCTGAAGAGCTGCCGGTAACCGAAAGCTTAGCCACCACCATCGAGCGTGTAATCCCTTATTGGAACGAAACCATTCTGCCACGCATTAAAAGTGGTGAGAAAGTGATTATCGCCGCACACGGTAACTCCCTGCGTGCAATGGTTAAGTATCTTGAAGGTCTTTCTGAAGATGAGATCTTAGAGCTGAATATCCCGACTGGTGTGCCATTGGTTTATGAGTTCGATGAGAACTTCAAACCACTGAAACGCTACTATCTCGGTGATGCCGAGGAAGTGGCAGCCCGTGCAGCCGCGGTCGCTAACCAAGGTAAAGCGAAATAAGTAAAAAGGCCGGATAATCCGGCCTTTCTTTTAGGCTTGACGACGTGCGCTTACCGCCTCAGCTAACTGTTTTAATACTTGTTCCGTAGCAGGCCAACCAATACACGCATCTGTGACGCTTTGACCGTAGGTCAGAGGCTGTCCGCTCTCTAAACTCTGGTTACCTTCCACCAAGTGACTTTCAATCATCACGCCCATAATCGCGTTATCGCCCTGCGCGATCTGACCAGCAACATCCGTCGCCACCTCCATCTGCTTTTGATACTGCTTGGAGCTGTTGGCATGGCTGAAATCGATCATCACTTGCGGCGGTAAACCTGCTTGGGTCAGACCCGCCTTCACAGCGGCTACATCTTCCGCGCTGTAGTTAGGCGTTTTGCCACCACGAAGAATAATATGACAATCTTTATTCCCTGCGGTCTCAACGATCGCCGAGTGGCCATATTTAGTGACCGATAAGAAGCAGTGGCCAGCGGAGGCTGCATTGATGGCATCAATCGCGACTTTAATCGTGCCGTCGGTACCATTTTTAAAGCCTACAGGACAAGAGAGACCAGAAGCCAATTCACGGTGTACCTGCGACTCAGTGGTACGGGCACCAATCGCTCCCCAGCTCATGAGATCAGCTAAATATTGGGGAGTGATCATATCAAGAAACTCTCCCGCCGTCGGCATACCCAGATCGTTGATATCCAGAAGAAGCTTACGACCTAATCGTAATCCCTCATTGATATCAAAACTGCCGTCCATGTACGGATCGTTAATCAGCCCTTTCCAACCCACGGTGGTACGCGGTTTCTCAAAGTAGACACGCATAACGATTTCTAACTCACCTTTCAGCTCATCCCGTAAGGCAACAAGACGTTGCGCGTATTCCATCGCGGCATCTGTGTCATGAATCGAGCAAGGGCCAATCACGACAAGCAATCTGTCGTCTTGTTGCTGCAAGACCTGCTGAATAGCTTGACGGCTTTTCGCCACCGTTTCAGCGGCACGGTCTGTTGCAGGAAATTTCTCTAGCAGTGCCACTGGCGGTAAAAGTTCTTTAATTTCTGTGATCCGTAAATCGTCGTTTTTATAGCTCATTATTATTCCATCACGATAAGTGTGCTGTTGTCCTAGCGATACTCTAACGTGCCGCTGTCAAACTGCAAACCCTTATTGCCACTTTTTCCCTCAGGGAATTAAGAAGTGTGTGGACCGTCATTCTGCGAGGCTTTGCTTGACCAGAGACGCACACCATTAATCGCGATAAGCGTGAGAATCATATACTCAATCGACATAGCGTAGACCCCTTGTAGCGTAAATATTACGACGCTGATGATGTTAATCACCACCCACAGTATCCAGTTTTCAACCCATTTACGTGTCATGAAAATCATTGCCACAACCGATAGAATAGTCATACAGGCATCCCAGAAAGGATAGGCATCAGGTTGTAATACGGGAAGCTGAGCCTTAAGCCCAAACTGATTGAGAAGCATAACGGTTAGGCGGGCGAAGTGCCCAAAAATAGCATCAATAAAGCGTGTCATGACGAGTATTGCGATCAATGAAACCGCCCCCCACACTGCACGCGCACGCGTCCCCAGCCAACGTATTTGCAACTCTACTTGTTGAGAAGAGGTTTGTCGGGTCCAAGCGTACCAGCCGTAGACATTGGCCAGTAGGAAGAAAATTTGTAGTAGGAGGCTGGAGTAAAGCTGTATTTGATAAAAAATAACCGCAAACAACAGCACATTAACAATACCGAAGAGATAATTGATGACTTTCTCTTTGCTTGCAAGCCAGATACAGAGTAACCCACAAAGGGTGCCGACCGCTTCAATCCATGAGAGATCGTAGCCCTGCTTACCTAAAGGAATATGCACTAACAACGTATTGATACTGAAAAAATTCATCGCCGCACCTCATGTTTAGTATACTAAACAACATACAATAAGTCGGTCTGTTTGTCTTTTATTTCCTTAATTTTCCCCACTCGTCCAAGTTAAGTTGTGTTTCCATCATGACTTCCTACACTTTATCTTATCTACTTCCGTTTCAAGGAGCGTAACTATTCTTATGCTACGCCGATGCCTTTTCGCTTATATAATTATCGCGCTATTAGCCTTACTCGCCAGTTACCTCACCGACAGGGCCGCTAATCGTCCCGTTACCGGGGATAGCTGGACTACCGCGCGTCGAGACTCTGCACACCTCTTAGCTGACCCTGCGTCGATAAAGGATAGCGCGCTAGTAGCTGTATTGGCGGCTAAGACCTATGGCTGGCGTGGGCACTTTGCCGTGCATACTTGGCTTGTCTACAAGCGCCGTGGCGAGACTCACTATACGCGTTATGACGTTATTGGCTGGCGTAGCAGTGATTTGATCCGCAAGGACTATGCTATTGCTGATGGTTATTGGTATGGCGCGCGCCCTCATATCTTAGTTGAGCACCGGGGAGAGGCTGCGGAAGCCTTGATCCCGCGTCTGAACGCTGCAGTACACAGCTATCCCTACCCTCATACCTATCATGCATGGCCTGGGCCTAATAGTAATACCTTCATTGCGCATATAGGACGTCAAGTTCCTCAGCTGGAACTCAATATGCCTGCTAATGCGATAGGCAAGGATTATCGTTCCTTAACTGACCCAATTGGCCGTCCCCCTTCAGGTAAAGGGATACAACTGTCCTTATTAGGGCTATTAGGGGTTAATCTAGGTGAACAAGAAGGGATTGAATTCAACTTATTGGGAATGAATCTAGGGATTAACGTTTCACCGCTGCAAATACGCCTTCCCTTCATCGGTAACCTCGCCGCCGATCATCATGCCCCTTAACCGATGAGTTTATCGAGACAAAAACACCGCGTCAGCATTCACTGGCGCGGTGATGACGAGAGACTTGGCTCCAGTAAGAATTTGGTGGGTCGTGCAGGATGACTCGCTACGCTCGCCCTTCGGGTCGTTGCCACTGGCAACGCTGTCTCACTGCGCTCGACTCGAACCTGCTGCAGGTTCTCATCCTGTACGAGTTAACATTGAGTGTTGGGACGAAAAAAAAGCACCTATAAGGTGCTTTTTTATAAAATTTGGTGGGTCGTGCAGGATTCGAACCTGCGACCAATTGATTAAAAGTCAACTGCTCTACCAACTGAGCTAACGACCCGATTTTCCTTGCCAAAAACACTGTTTAAGTTTGTCTCGGCAACGGCGGCATATATTACTGATTTACCGAGACAGCGCAACCATTAATTCAAAATAAATCATCAGTTGCTTACCTTTACAGCGACACGGACACTATTCAGCCAGAAACTGCTGAAAAAATCTTAACATTACTCCGCTAAGGCTTTTTGCGCCGCTTTTGCCGAAGGCGTATTAGGATAGAGCTGAATCACTTGCTGCCACACAGATTTGGCTTTATCCAGCTGATTTTTATCCTTCATTACGGTACCAATCTTCAACAACGCTTCTGCCGATTTTGGAGATTTAGGGTATTTTTTCACTACCGTGGCAAAATAGTAAGCGGCATCATCTTTCTGCCCCTTATTGTAATAGAGCTGTCCTAACCAATAGTTAGCATTAGGTTGGTAGGTGGAGTCCGGATATTTTTTAACCCAAGCTTGTAATGCCGCCATCGCCTCATCAGGCTTGTTCTGCTTCAATACCAAATCGACAGCCGCATTATAATCTTTATTCACATCGCCAGTCTGGGTTCCTACCTGACCTGCAGCGTCGCTAGCAGATTGGTTGGTTGTAGAGGCTTGTTGACTATTATCGCTTGAACCGGAAGAGGTAGCTGAGGCCGCCGCCCCACTACTACTTAGGGTATCGATTTGTTGGTAGAGTTGCTTTTGCCGTTCAACCACTTGATTCAGTTGATAGCTATTTTGTTGGATCTCACCACGCAGCGCATCAATATCACTTTGGGTATCGTTCAACTGCTGTTGCAGTTGCTGGAGAAGTTGAGATTGTGCGTTGGAGATTCGTTCGAGGGTGGTGACACGGTCTTCGGTAGATCCCGAGCCAGCGCTACTGATTGACGCCTGGGCATGAGCGGCCGGAACGGCCGCTACGCCAATCAGTAACGACAGACTCAATGTATGAAGTCTGAAGTTACTAATCATAGTTTTCTCTTAGTATACCAATACAGCACGACGGTTTTTCGCCCATGCAGCTTGGTCATGACCTAAGACTGCTGGTTTCTCTTTACCGTAAGAGACGATAGACATTTGGTCTTCGCCTACGCCTTTACCTTGCAGGTACATTTTAACCGCGTTAGCACGACGCTCGCCCAGGGCGATGTTGTATTCTGGCGTACCGCGCTCATCCGCGTGACCTTCGATAGTCACTTTGTAAGATGGGTTGCTACGTAAGAAGTTAGCGTGTTGATCTAACATCTGTGCAAACTCAGGCAGGATGTCGTACTTGTCCAGACCAAAGTAAACAATGTTGTTTTGTTGCAGTTGTTGCATCTGCAGACGAGCTTGCTCATCTGAAGACATGTTGCCGTTGCTGCCATTGCCAGACATGCCATTACCGTAAGCGCTATCTGCACCAGTGGTAGAGCCTGATTGGTCATTGTTGTTCTTGTGAGAAGAACATGCAGCAACCGCTAACACTGGCAGAGCCAGCAGTAAACCTTTCAGCACTTTATTGAATTGCATTTCGAAAATCCTATTATAGTTTGCCATACATATTTACACATGCATCACATATACGGCGACCAGGCAGGGAATTTTACCTGTCCATCAGTCGTCGGAAGACGCGCTTTGAAACGCCCATCGGTCGAAACCAACTGCAATACGGAACCATAACCCTGAGTGGAGCTATAGATCACCATCGTGCCGTTAGGTGCTAGACTTGGCGTCTCATCCAGATAAGAGCTAGACAATGTTTGTACTGCTCCTGTCTCTAGATCTTGTCGAGCGATATGTTGCGCACCACCTGCAGTGCTAACCATCACCATTGATTTACCATCGGTCGCGACATCAGCGTCTTGGTTTTGACCACCTTGCCAAGTAATACGCTGTGGTGCACCACCGTTGATATTTAATTTGTAAATTTGAGGTAATCCACCTTGGTCAGAGGTATAGGCGATATTCTGACTATCAGGGAACCACGTCGGTTCAGTACTATTATAACGGCCATTAGTAATTTGACTAATTTGACCTGAACCTAAATCCATCACATAAAGATTTAAACTACCTGTTTTCGATAACGCGAAAGCAAGCTTAGTCCCATCCGGTGAAAACGCGGGTGCGCCATTGTGACGTGGGAATGAAGCAATTTGACGGATGCTACTGTTCGAGAGTGTTTGTACCACCAATGCCGAACGACCACTTTCGAATGTCACGTAAGCGACCTTGCTTCCATCTGGCGACCAAGCCGGTGACATCAATGGTTCGCTCGAACGATGTACAACGTTTTGATTGTAGCCGTCGTAGTCAGATACACGCAGTTCGTAAGGGAACTGACCGCCATTAGTCTGTACTACATACGCGATACGCGTACGGAAAGCACCTTTGATTCCGGTTAATTTTTGGAAGACTTCATCACTGGCAGTATGCGCTGCATAACGTAACCATTGTTTGGTCACTTTATACGAATTCTGCGCGAGCACGGTGCCCGGGGCGCCTGCAGTATCAACCAGTTGATAACTAATTTGATAGCTACCATCGGCATTACCTTTTACTTGCCCGACCACGACAGCATCAATACCCAGCGCTGACCACGCTGCAGGTTGGACCTCTTGAGCGCTCGCGGGTTGTTGTGGAAGACGTGAACGGTCCAGAGGATTGAACTTACCACTATTACGCAGATCTGCCGCAACTATACCACCGATATCTTCAGGCGCTGAGCCACCGCCACCCCATTGGAAAGGCACAACACCAATAGGACGCGCAGTATTTACCCCTTGGGTAATTTCAATATGTACCTCTGCTTGCGCGATTGCTGCCCACGCCAACAGAAAAAAGCTCAACGTTATTCGTAATGCCTGTTTCATTTTATCTCCCATACCTGAACAATCGCTCATGATAAGTGGTTTCCTAATATCTGGTGGCCGCTAGTGCGAGCCACCAGTGTTCCCTATCGCCACAGGTCGTGTTACAGCCAGCTTATTGACCGGGTTTAAAGGTAATCGTCGCGTCTTTCACCGCCGCCCACACGTCTTGGCTTGGCGGTTTCGGAATATGAGCCATACGCGATGCCGTCAATGCAGCTTGGCAAAGCGCAGGATCGCCTCCTGCAGAGGTTGCAGAGATTAATAGCCCATCAGGTGCTAATTTTATGTGTACTGAGCACTGTTTACCGACATAGTTATCTGCATCGTAAAACTTGCTTTGTATCGCACTTTGCACTTGGCCAAGGTAACTTTGGATCGCTGCGCCAGAAACCCCTGCTTTTTTCTGATTACCCTGCCCCGAAGCGCCACCACTTGCTGCTGATTTCGGTGCATTTTTCCCGGAGGATAAACCACCTAGAAGATCATCCAGCGCGGCATCATTTTTTGCCGCTTTGGCTTTGGCGGCTTTAGCTTCTGCTGCTGCCTTGGCTTTAGCATCAGCCTTGGCCTTCGCTTCCGCAGCAGCCTTATCTTTAGCTTCCTGGGCGGCTTTCGCTTTCGCGTCCGCTGCAGCTTTGGCTTTAGCTTCTTGCGCGGCCTTGGCTTTTGCCTCCGCAGCAGCTTTAGCTTTAGCCTCTTGCGCCGCTTTAGCTTTTGCTTCTACAGCAGCTTGAGCCTTAGCCTCTTGAGCCGCCTTAGCTTTTGCTTCCGCAGCAGCTTGAGCCTTAGCCTCTTTAGCATCTTCTGCCGCTTGAGCTTTCGCCTCCTGCGCAGCTTTTGCCTTCGCCTCAGCTTTCGCTTGGGCTGCCGCTTGCTTAGCCTGCTCTGCTGCCTCAGCTTTTGCTTGGGCTGCCGCTTGCTTAGCTTGCTCTGCTGCCTCAGCTTTTGCTTGGGCGGCCGCTTGTTTAGCTTGCTCTGCTGCCTCAGCTTTCGCTTGGGCTGCCGCTTGTTTAGCCTGCTCTGCTGACTCAGCTTTCGCTTGGGCTGCCGCTTGTTTAGCCTGCTCTGCTGCCTCAGCTTTCGCTTTAGCAGCGTCTTGTTTGGCTTGCTCTGCTGCCTCGGCTTTCTCTTTAGCAGCCGCTTGTTTAGCCTGTTCGGCAGCTTCCTTCGCCTGTTCAGCTGCCTGAGCTTTTGCTTGCGTAGCAGCCTGCTTCGCTTGTTCAGCCTGGGTATCGGGCTGACTCTGCTTAGACGCGTTATATTGTTCGACGACAGCACCCGGATCGACCATCACAGCGTCAATGTCACTGCCGCCACCGCCACCAGAGCTTGTTTCGATATGTTCATTCATTGAGCTGATAATCAGTATAGCGATTAACACAATGTGTAATGCTATAGAGATAATTACCGCTCTTTTCAACTTATCGTTTTGTTCCGTTAACTTCGACACTCACGATTCCCGATATGATCCGCTATTAAATGGGTTGTGTCATCAAGCCCACCGATTTGACGCCTGCTTGGTGCAGGAGGTTCAGTGCCTTAATAATTTCGTCGTACGGTACTTCCTTCGCCCCACCAATGAGGAAAACCGTTTTAGGGTTTTGCGCTAATTGGCGTTGTGCCTCATTAACGACCTGTTCAGGAGGCAGTTGTGTCATACGGTTATGATCCACAACAATGCTGTATTGACCGACCCCTGCAACTTCGACAATAACTGGAGGGTTATCATCGCTCGACACTGTTTTAGAGTCCGTTGCATCAGGCAAGTCAACTTCAACGCTTTGCGTAATAATCGGTGCCGTAGCCATAAATATCAGTAGTAAAACGAGTAATACGTCCAAAAGCGGAACAATATTAATTTCTGATTTTAAGTCACGACGTCCGCGACCGCGCGATCTAGCCATGAGTCAACCCCTGATTACTTAGTCACTTCGCTGTTATAAGCCTGACGGTGCAAAATGGCAGTAAATTCTTCTGCGAAATTGTCGTAACCTTGCTCAAGCTTATTCACGCGCTGATTTAAGCGGTTATAAGCCATGACGGCAGGAATTGCCGCAAAAAGACCGATAGCGGTAGCAATAAGCGCTTCTGCGATACCCGGAGCAACCATTTGTAACGTTGCTTGTTTAACCGCACCCAGCGAGATAAACGCATGCATAATTCCCCAAACGGTTCCAAATAGACCGATATAAGGACTGATAGAGCCGACTGTTCCCAAGAAAGGAATATGAGCTTCTAAAGTTTCCAGTTCACGGTTGGTCGAGATACGCATAGCACGGGTCGCCCCTTCCACTACCGCATCAGGAACTGGACTATTAATTTTATGTAAGCGTGCGAATTCTTTAAAGCCCGAGTAGAAAATCTGCTCAGTACCCATTAACTGATCACGACGAGTGAGGCTTTCTTGGTATAACTTGGAGAGGTCAACACCAGACCAAAATTTCTCTTCAAACTCGACAACTTCACGAGATGCCGCATTGAGAATCCGAGTACGTTGAATAATGATAGCCCAAGAAACAATTGAAAAGGCTATTAGAATCAACATGATGAATTTGACCAGAAGGCTTGCCTTAAGGAACAAATCAAGAATATTCATGTCAGTCACTGCGTAAACTCCGCGACAATAAACGTAGGAAGCGCTATCGGCTTCATCTGGTGTAAATTAATGCAGGCAATCAACACCTCTGCTTCATTAATTACTTGGCCTTCAGCGTTAACAATACGTTGAAGAAAAGTAATGGTAGCGCGTGTCATTTTGACGATTTCAGTCGTCACCTCAAGCATATCGTCTAAACGCGCCGCTGCCCGATAATCAACACTCATCTTTCTTACGACAAAACCAACTTGTTTTTCGAGAAGAAATTGCTGATTGATCTCTTTAGCACGTAACATTTCTGTTCTCGCACGTTCATAAAATGCGATATAGCTTGCATGATACACCACGCCTCCGGCATCAGTGTCTTCATAGTAAACTCTGATTGGCCAACGAAACAGCATTTGACTCACTCCACATCCCTATAATGGTTTAAACTCCGCTACTATACGCAAGAGCAATGAGCTTGGGAATGGGGCAAACTCTGCTTGATAAAATAATTATTTTTCTTTACGTTTTGGTGCCGTAACCTTCAACCCAACATATTTAAATACACCTAATTATCAATTATTTAATTAAATCCATAAAAAAACCCTTCAGCATCTCTACAGAAGGGTTAAGGTTAAAGATTAACAAACTAATTCAATTCATCGTTATTAAGAATCAGATGTGTTCTTATTTTCACTATTTTCCAGCGCTAAAGCTGTCATTACACCAAAAGAACAGGCAAGTAACGTGCCTAATATCCAAGCGAAATACCACATAAGATTGACCTCTTAATACAATGAATGAGTGTTCTTTTCTATATCTTGGTGCGTGATACGACCAAACATCTTGTAATAGCACCAGATGGTATATGCCAAGACGATCGGCACAAAAATCATTGCTGCGAAGGTCATGGTAGTCAAGGTAAGTTGGCTCGATGTCGCATCCCACATGGTCAGACTATTATTGATAACAGTACTGGAAGGCATGATAAACGGGAACATTGCCACCCCCACCGTCATAATGACACACGCAATGGTTAATGATGAGCTAAAGAACGCCCACCCTGCCCGCTGCGCCGAGGCCATCAGAAAGGTAATCAACGCGAAAATCAGTCCACCGAGAGGGAAAATCCATAAGCTTGGAGCAGTTGAAAAATTATCCAGCCATAATCCCTCGCCTGTCACCACTTCTTTACCCATAGGGTTAGACTCGGCAGCATGATTGAGCGGAGAGGCTAATTGATAACCCTCAATTCCATATACTAGCCAGACTCCAGCTAATGCAAAACAGATAAACATGACGGCGCTACTGATTTGGCTACAACGTTGGCTTCTTTTCAACAACACTGAATCGGTACGCATCATCAGATAAGTCGCCCCTTGTGTGAGGATCATCGTTAAGCTCACCACACCCGTCAATAATGCAAAGGGATTCAGCAGTTGGAAAAAGTTACCGGTGTAAAATAAGCGGAGATCGTTATCAAAGTGGAACGGGACACCTTGTAATAGGTTACCAAAGGCCACGCCGATCACTAACGGCGGGACAAAACTCCCAATAAAAATTCCCCAATCCCACATCCCCCGCCATTTCGGATTTTCCAGTTTAGAACGGTAGTCAAAGCCGATTGGACGGAAGAAGAGTGAGGCGAGTACTAAGATCATCGCCACATAAAATCCTGAGAAGGCGGCAGCATAAACCATTGGCCATGCTGCAAATAGCGCCCCACCTGCTGTGATCAGCCAGACTTGGTTGCCATCCCAGTGGGGGGCAATACTGTTAATCATAATGCGGCGTTCTGTGTCAGTACGGCCGATTAACCGGCTTAACATTCCGACTCCCATATCGAAACCATCTGTCACCGCGAAGCCGATAAAGAGGATGCCGATGAGCAGCCACCACACAAAGCGTAATACTTCGTAATCAAACATGAATGCGTCCTCGATAAGTTAAACTGAAGCGTTATCCGCAGAGTGTTCATGATGGTAACGACCCGTTTTCAGACTGGATGGCCCTAAACGAGCGAACTTAATCATTAAATACATCTCAGCAATGATGAATAAGGTATAAAGCCCTAGCACTAATCCCATCGAGAAAAGCAAATCACCCACAGTCAAAGAGGAGTTAGCCACCGCGGTGGGCAGTACCTCACCGATTGCCCAAGGTTGACGACCATACTCCGCAACAAACCATCCTGATTCGACCGCTATCCAAGGGAGAGGCAGTGCGCACACTGCTGCCTTCAAAATAAAGCGATTTTTGCCAATCCGATTACGTATTACGGTAATGAACGACGCTGCAATAACTAAGAAGATCAGCACCCCACACAGCACCATGATGCGGAAGGAAAAATAGAGGGGTGCGACGCTCGGAATAGAATCTTTGGTGGCTTGCTGAATCTGTGCTTCAGTCGCATCACTGACATTCGGGGTATAGCGCTTCAAGAGTAGCCCGTAACCTAAGTCCTTTTTATGACTTTCGAAGGCTTCACGTACCGCTAAGTCTTGATTGCCATTACGTAACTCGGTTAGCAGCGCATAGGCTTTCATCCCATTACGGATACGAATTTCGTGCTCAGCCAATAAGTCCTTCAATCCCAATACCGGCTTATCGGTCGACCGGGTAGCGATCAATCCCAGTAAATAGGGTACTTGAACCGCATAATGGTTTTTCTCGGCCTGTTGGTCGGGTATGCCAAATAGGGTAAACGCAGCAGGCGCAGGTTGCGTGTCCCACTCCGCTTCAATCGCCGCTAACTTAGTTTTTTGCACATCGCCCATTTCATACCCAGATTCGTCACCAAGAATGATGACAGAGAGTACGGCCGCAATACCGAAACTTGCTGCAATAGCAAAAGAGCGTTTAGCAAAAGCAATATCGCGCCCTTTCAATAAGTACCAGGCGCTGATCGCCAAAACGAAAATCGCACCGGTGGTATAACCAGAGGCGACGGTGTGTACAAATTTGACTTGAGCAACAGGGTTGAGCACTAATTCGGAGAAGCTCACCATTTCCATTCGCATGGTTTCGAAATTAAATTCTGATGCAATCGGATTTTGCATCCAGCCATTTGCAACTAATATCCATAACGCAGATAAATTGGAGCCCAGTGCAACTAACCATGTGACCGCTAAATGTTGCACTTTCCCTAAGCGATCCCAGCCAAAGAAGAATAACCCCACGAAGGTCGATTCTAAAAAGAAGGCCATTAATCCTTCAATGGCTAAGGGTGCGCCAAAAATATCGCCGACATAATGTGAATAATAGGACCAGTTAGTGCCAAACTGGAATTCCATCGTCAGTCCAGTAGCGACGCCGAGGGCAAAATTGATCCCAAACAATTTACCCCAGAACTTCGTCATATCTTTATAGATTTGCTTACCGGTAAAAACATAGACCGTTTCCATAATCGCCAGCAGAAAGGCCATACCCAGCGTTAGCGGGACAAAAAGAAAATGGTACATTGCGGTTAAAGCAAACTGTAGGCGAGAGAGTTCGACAATATCAAACATTCTTACTCCTTGTTTCACTCTAGTTTTCACCAGTTACTGGAAATTATTTCAATAAACTCAATGAAATCTAAATAGATAATGTTAATAACTCAGCTTAATAGTCATGAGAGGAATTATGATTAGGCTGCTTATTATCTGCCGGCGCCCGAATCTATCTCTTTAATTAAGATAGCCTTCTTCCTCAACAAAGAATATTGAGTTCGAGAAGAGCTGACGGTGATAGTGGAAGATAATGTAATCTTAGTGATTAATTATTTCTAGAAACTAACAGAGGGTTAATTGATCTCGATCTAAAATCTTATAAGTTTATTTTTAGAAATTTACTTTGTTAAATTAAATCACTATTAATGTTTTAATTTTGAATAAAAAAAGCCACCGACGAGTCGATGGCTTAATTACTATTAAGCTAAACTTAGCGTGCAGGCAGAACGGCTTTCACCGCATCACCGATATCGGCGAGGCTACGCACGGTTTTGACCCCAGCAGCTTCTAAAGCAGCGAATTTCTCATCAGCAGTCCCTTTACCCCCTGCAATGATCGCCCCTGCATGACCCATACGTTTGCCTTTAGGCGCTGTTACACCGGCAATGTAGCTTACGACAGGTTTGGTGACATGCGCTTTAATGTACGCGGCCGCTTCTTCTTCTGCGCTACCGCCGATCTCACCGATCATCACGATAGCTTCAGTTTGCGGATCTTTCTCGAACAACTCGAGGATATCGATAAAGCTTGAACCCGGAATCGGGTCACCACCAATACCGACACAGGTCGATTGACCGTAGCCAATATCGGTAGTTTGCTTAACCGCTTCATAAGTCAGGGTTCCTGAACGTGATACGATCCCGACACGGCCAGGTTGGTGGATATGACCGGGCATAATACCAATCTTACATTCACCTGGGGTGATCACACCTGGGCAGTTAGGGCCGATCATGCGTACACCGGCTTGATCCAGTTTCACCTTAACAGTAAGCATATCCAGCGTAGGGATACCTTCGGTGATGGTGATGATCAGTTTAATCCCTGCATCAATCGCTTCTAAAATACTATCTTTACAGAAGGGTGCTGGAACATAGATGACTGACGCCGTTGCGCCAGTCGCTTCAACAGCTTCACGCACGGTATTAAATACAGGTAGACCTAAGTGCGTCGTCCCGCCTTTTCCTGGCGTGACACCACCGACCATTTGCGTCCCGTATGCGATCGCCTGTTCTGAGTGGAATGTACCCTGGCCACCGGTGAAGCCTTGGCAAATGACTTTAGTATTCTTATCAATCAAAATAGACATTATTTACCCTCCGCCGCAGCGACAACTTGCTGGGCAGCGTCAGTCAAACTGGTAGCTGCGATAATATTTAGACCACTTTCAGCTAAACGTTGTGCGCCTAATTCAGCATTGTTCCCTTCAAGACGAACGACAACTGGCACATTCACACCAACTTCTTCAACTGCCCCAATGATACCGTCGGCAATCAAGTCACAACGAACAATCCCACCAAAGATATTGACAAGGACCGCTTTCACCGCGTCGTCTGAAAGAATGATTTTAAAGGCTTCGGTCACGCGCTCTTTGGTTGCGCCGCCGCCAACATCAAGGAAGTTAGCCGGTTGGCCACCATGGTGTTTAACAATATCCATGGTTCCCATCGCTAGGCCCGCACCGTTCACCATACAACCGATGTTACCTTCTAAGGCAACGTAGTTAAGTTCCCACTGTGCAGCATGCGCTTCGCGAGAATCTTCTTGGCTTGGGTCATGCATTTCACGCAGTTCAGGTTGGCGGAACATTGCGTTGCTATCAGCGCCCAGTTTGCCATCTAGGCAGATCAGATCGCCTTCAGTGGTGATCACTAATGGGTTGATTTCAACCAGTGCCAAATCACGCTCTAAAAATAGCTTCGCTAACCCCATAAAGATTTTCGCGAATTGGCTGACTTGTTTCCCTTCCAACCCTAATTTGAACGCAAGCTCACGGCCTTGGTAAGGCATTGGGCCAGTTAACGGATCCAGCGCCATTTTATGAATTAAGTGTGGTGTCTCTTCAGCCACTTTCTCAATTTCAACGCCACCTTCTGTTGAGGCCATAAACACGACTCGGCGGGTACTGCGGTCAACGACTGCGCCCAGATAAAGCTCTTTATCGATATCGGTAGCGGCTTCGACCAGAATTTGGTTAACCGGCTGACCTTGTGCATCGGTTTGGTAAGTCACTAAATTCTTACCTAACCAGCTTTCAGCAAAGCTACGGATCTCTTCTTTACTTTTTACTACTTTCACGCCGCCCGCTTTACCACGGCCGCCCGCATGAACTTGGCATTTTACTACCCAAGGTCCGCTACCAATTTTTGAGGCCGCTTCTTCAGCTTCACGAGGCGTAGTACAAGCATAACCAGACGGCGCAGGTAAGCCATAACGTGCAAAGAGCTGTTTCGCCTGATATTCATGTAAATTCATAGGGTATTATCCATTCAGGTCAAAAAATAGGCGTGCAGAGTACACGCCACAGTAAATTAGACATCCAGCAGCAGACGTGCAGGATCTTCAAGTAAGTCTTTGATCGCTACGAGGTAGCCCACTGATTCACGGCCATCGATCAGACGGTGGTCATAAGAAAGTGCGAGATACATCATAGGCAGGATTTCAACTTGGCCATTCACCGCCATAGGACGATCTTTGATAGCGTGCATACCTAAGATCGCGCTTTGTGGTGGGTTGATGATTGGCGTTGACATCAGCGATCCAAATACCCCGCCATTGGTGATAGTAAAGTTACCACCGGTCAATTCCTCAACCGTCAACTTGCCATCGCGCCCTTTAATAGCCAGTTCTTTAATTTTCTTCTCAATATCCGCCATGCTTAGTGCATCAACGTCTTTAAGTACTGGTGTTACTAAGCCACGTGGCGTCGACACCGCGATGCTGACATCAAAGTAGTTGTGGTAAACCACGTCATCGCCATCGATGGATGCATTCACTTCCGGGTAGCGCTTAAGGGCTTCAACCACTGCTTTAATATAGAAAGACATGAAACCTAAACGAACACCATGACGTTTCTCGAACGCTTCGCCATATTGCTTACGAATTTCCATGATCGGTTTCATATTGACCTCGTTAAAGGTGGTCAACATCGCCGTGCTGTTCTTGGCTTCTAATAAACGCTCTGCGACACGTTTACGTAAACGTGTCATAGGAACACGTTTCTCACTACGATTAGAAAGCGGTGCGGGTGCAGATTGTGCAGCGGCTTCTGCTTTCGGCGCTGATTTCGTCGCAGCCAGATGCTTCTCAACATCTTCACGCGTAATGCGTCCACCAACTCCGGTACCTTTGATTTGTGTCGCGTCTAAGGTATGTTCAGCGATAAGACGGCGAATGGCAGGCGTTAAGAAGTCGTTGGACTCGTCACTGCTCTCCTCAGTCGGTGCGGCATCTGGGGTAGCGACGGGAGCCGTAGCAGGCGTAGCCGAACTCTCTTTCCCTGCACTATTGCCCTCTTTAAGGCGGCCCAGCAATTGACGAGAAACGACTGTCGCGCCTTCCGCTTCAATAATGGCCTCTAAAATACCGTCGGCTGCTGCTGGCACTTCTAAGATCACTTTATCGGTTTCAATTTCTACCAGCACTTCATCGCGCTGGACGCTGTCACCAGGCTGTTTGTGCCAGGTCGCAACCGTAGCATCGGCAACAGATTCCGGTAAATCGGGAACGAAAATTTCTAAGCTACTCATTGTCTTTCCTTTTTATCAATCAACGTTCAGCGCATCATTAACTAATTCTTGCTGCTGCTTTTGGTGAACAGACATGTATCCCACAGCTGGAGAAGCGGAAGCCGCCCGGCCAGCGTAGCGTAATTTAGCCCCTGCAGGGACGACATCATGGAAGTTATGTTGGCAACAATACCAAGCACCTTGGTTTAACGGCTCTTCTTGGCACCAAACAAAATCAGTAACGTGGCTATAGGCACTGATTGCCTGTTGAACCGCTTTGTGCGGGAACGGGTATAGCTGCTCAATACGAATAATCGCAACGTTATCTTGTTCATTATTACGACGTTGCTCTAATAAGTCGTAATAGACCTTACCGGAGCAGAGCACGACGCGTTTAACCTTCTGCGCATCTAACGAATCAATTTCTGGAATGGCAGGCATAAATTCGCCTTGTGCCAGTTCATCCATTGTCGAAATAGCTAACGGATGGCGCAGCAGCGATTTCGGCGACATCACCACCAGCGGACGGCGCATACCCCGTAAAGCCTGACGGCGTAACATGTGGTATACCTGTGCTGGCGTTGATGGCACACAGACCTGCATATTTTGGTCAGCACAAAGCTGGAGGTAACGTTCAAGACGCGCAGACGAGTGTTCTGGACCTTGGCCTTCGTAGCCATGAGGTAATAACATCACCAATCCACACATCCGTCCCCATTTTTGCTCACCAGAACTGATGAACTGGTCAATCACCACTTGAGCGCCATTGGCGAAGTCACCAAATTGTGCTTCCCATATCGTCAGGGTACGCGGCTCGGCCGTCGCATAGCCGTATTCGAAGGCCAGTACGGCTTCTTCAGATAATACTGAATCCCACACTTTGAATACGCCTTGACCTTTACGGACGTGGTGAAGCGGAGTGAACGTAGAGCCATTACTTTGATTATGAATTACCGCGTGACGATGGAAGAAGGTCCCGCGTCCGGAGTCTTCACCGGATAAGCGTACCGAGACGCCTTCATCCACCAAGGTGGCATAGGCTAAGTTCTCTGCACCGCCCCAGTCGAACGCTTTATTCCCTTCCGCCATGTCATAACGGTCGTTATAAATTTTCTTCACTCGAGACTGCGCTTCAATTTCAGCCGGGATCTGGCTTAAATTCACCGCCATTTGTTTAAGACGAGCTTGGTCGACTGTCGCAGGATAGTCTTCGTCCCACTCGTGGTTTAAATAAGGTGACCAAGTACAAGAGTTCAGTGTCATTGGACGCCACTCTTCAACCACGCACTCACCCGCATCCAACGCATCGCGATAGAGATTAACCAGTTCAGTCACTTCGCCTGCACTCACCACATTCGCGGCGGTTAACTTATCAGCATAAATCTTACGAGGTGTCGGATGTTGCTTAATTTTTTTGTACATCACTGGCTGTGTTGCACTAGGTTCGTCGGCTTCGTTATGGCCGTGGCGGCGATAACAAACCAGATCGATAAAGACGTCACGCTTGAAGTTATTACGGTAGTCCAAGGCTAAGCGTGTCACGAAGGCGACCGCTTCGGGATCATCAGCATTGACGTGGAAGATTGGCGTCTGAACCATCTTGCCAATATCCGTACAATATGGCGTGGAGCGGGCATCTTTAGGATTTGAGGTTGTGAAACCGACTTGGTTATTGATCACGATACGCACGGTACCGCCGACCATATACCCCCGAGCTTGAGACATGTTCAGCGTCTCTTGCACTACGCCTTGACCGATAACCGCTGCATCGCCATGGATGGTAATTGGCAATACTTTATTGATCGCAGAAGGTTCATCCAAGCGGTCGAGTCGCGCACGTACCGACCCCATGACGACTGGGCTAACAATTTCTAAGTGAGAAGGGTTAAATGCCAAGGCTAAATGCACTAGGCCCCCTTCTGTTTCCAGATCCGAGGAGAAGCCCATATGGTATTTCACATCGCCCGCACCTAAGTGCTCATGATGTTTACCCGCGAATTCATCGAACAGATCTTGTGTTTTTTTACCAAGCACGTTAATCAGCACGTTTAGGCGGCCGCGGTGAGCCATGCCTAGCACCACTTCTTGCGTGCCTTGTTTACCGGCATGACGGATCATCTCACGAAGCATTGGGATTAGCGCATCCCCACCTTCCAGGGAGAAACGTTTAGCACCTGGGAATTTAGCCCCTAAATACTTTTCCATCCCTTCGGCAGCAGTGAGCTCTTTTAAGAATTTTTTCTTTTCTTCTGCACTGAAGGTTGCTTGGCCCGCGACTGATTCGATACGTTGTTGAATCCAACGTTTCTCTTCAGTGTTGGTAATATGCATGTATTCCGCGCCGATTGATCCACAGTAAGTCTGCTTCAATGCGTCGAAAATTTCGGAGAGTTTCATTGTCTCTTTGCCTGATGCAAAGGATCCAACGTTAAAGCTCTCGTTAAAATCGCTAGCGCTTAAACCGTGAAAGGCAGGATCGAGATCCGGCACATCTTCTTGCTGCCACAACCCTAATGGATCGAGATTCGCTTTTTGATGGCCGCGGAAACGAAAAGCATTGATGAGCTGCAGTACCTTAACCTGTTTAGAATTGGTTTCAGGGTCACTCACCGAGGTGGTGTAACGCGTGGCATCTTTGGCTAACCGCCGAAAGTATTCTCGCGTTGTGGAATGATATTGATCAGGTCGTAGTGCGTCCGCGGGGAATTGTGCGAACCTTTCACGCCAGACACTATCCACCGAGTCAGGGTCGGTGAGGTAATCCTCATACAACTGCTCGATGTAAGACTGGTTCGCGCCGGCCAGCCAGGATGAGTCTAGCCAGGATTTCATTGCGCTATTCTGCATAGTGATCCCTTAAGCAATGCTATGCTTTTCGTAATATAATTCACCGTTAAACGGAGATACCCAAACAGATGACCGCTCTGTTCTATCGGTTCAGCGATACGAGTGCAATAAGTGCTGCCCCCGTAGGGAACCTTTGGCAATTCGATGAGTGAAAGTATCAAATTGCCAAAGGCACCTTTGTTACTGCGGGGAGTCATCCTCCCCGCTTGATACTGCTATGCACCACGCTTCAATAACATGGATTTAATGTGTCCAATCGCCTTGGTCGGGTTAAGACCTTTAGGGCAAACATTGACACAGTTCATAATGCTATGACAACGGAATACGCTGAAAGCATCGTCCAAATTATCCAACCGCGACTCAGTCTCCGTATCACGGCTATCGATAAGAAAACGATAAGCCGCGAGTAATCCTGCTGGACCAATAAATTTATCGGGGTTCCACCAGAACGACGGGCAGGAGGTCGAGCAACAGGCGCAGAGAATACACTCATACAGTCCATCAAGATGTGCGCGATCTTCCGGAGATTGTAAAAATTCACGAGCAGGTGGATTTTTATTATCGTTAAGTAAGAAAGGCTTAATCTTCTCGTATTGCGTGTAGAACTGCGCCATATCGACCACTAAGTCGCGAATAACCGGCAATCCCGGTAGCGGGCGAATAATAATTTTACCCTTACCTGACAGTGCAGAGACCGGTGTGACGCAAGCCAGCCCATTTTTCCCGTTCATGTTAATGCCGTCAGAGCCGCAAACCCCTTCACGGCAAGAGCGACGAAACGCGAGAGTCGGATCTTGCTCTTTCAGCTTAATCAGCGCGTCCAATAACATCATGTCGCGCCCTTCCTCCGCCTCCAGCGTATAATCTTGCATACGCGGAGCGTCATCAACTTCTGGGTTATAGCGATATACTGAAAATTCGATTTTCATAAGTCTTTCCGCCTGTTAATAAGTACGCACTTTAGGAGGGAACGCTTCGCGCAGCGTAGGCTGCATGTTCACCTCACGTCGGGTCATACTCTCGCTCTGTGGCAGATAGAGGCTATGACATAACCATTTCTCATCGTCCCGCTCTGGGTAATCGAAACGGCTGTGTGCACCGCGGCTTTCTGTACGATAGTTTGCCGCTACCGCTGTTGCAAAGGCGGTTTCCATCAGGTTATCCAACTCCAAACATTCAATACGCTGGGTATTGAAGTCAGGTGAACGGTCATCAAGACGAGCATTTTGCAGACGTTGACGAATCGATTTTAACTCTTCTAGACCTTTAGCCATGGCATCACCTTCACGGAATACCGAGAAGTTATGTTGCATACAGGTTTGAAGCGCTTTACGGATCTCAGCTGGGTCTTCGCCTTCACGGTTATCTTCCCAACGTTGATAGCGACTCATCGCTTGCGCAATCTCTTCTTCCGTCGCGTCACGCAGTTGCCCCTGCGAGGCGATAGATTCTTGTAAATGTAAGCCCGCTGCACGGCCAAATACCACCAGGTCGAGTAAGGAGTTACCGCCTAAGCGGTTAGCGCCATGGACCGATACGCAAGCAATTTCGCCCACAGCGAAGAGTCCAGGCACGACAACATCGTTACCCTGTTCATCAACGGTCAAGGCTTGGCCAGACACTTTGGTCGGGATCCCGCCCATCATGTAGTGACACGTTGGGATGACCGGAATAGGTTCTTTGATTGGATCCACATGTGCGAAGGTGCGAGACAACTCTAATATACCTGGTAAGCGAGACTCCAACACTTCGCTGCCCAAGTGATCGAGTTTAAGCTTAAGATGTGGGCCCCAAGGACCATCACAACCCCGGCCTTCACGAATTTCAATCATCATTGAACGCGCGACTACATCACGACCCGCAAGGTCTTTAGCATTAGGCGCGTAACGTTCCATGAAACGTTCACCGTGCTTATTCAGCAGATAGCCACCTTCGCCGCGGCACCCTTCGGTCACTAGCACGCCTGCGCCCGCGATACCGGTTGGGTGAAACTGCCACATTTCCATGTCTTGTACCGGTACACCGGCGCGTAACGCCATGCCCACACCATCGCCGGTATTAATGTGCGCATTGGTGGTGGATTGGTAGATACGCCCTGCTCCACCCGTTGCCAGTACCGTCGCTTGTGCTTTGAAATAAACGACTTCACCGGTCTCGATACAAATTGCCGTACAGCCTACTACTGCTCCATCGGCATTTTTGACTAAATCTAAAGCGTACCACTCGGAAAATATGGTGGTATGGTTTTTTAAATTTTGTTGATACAGGGTATGCAGTAAGGCATGGCCAGTACGGTCGGCGGCGGCGGCCGTTCGTGCCGCTTGCTCTCCACCAAAGTTCTTCGATTGTCCGCCGAAAGGACGTTGATAAACACGCCCATCTTCCAAGCGAGAGAACGGAAGCCCCATATGTTCTAATTCTAAAATCGCTTCGGGACCGGTTTTACACATATATTCGATCGCGTCTTGGTCGCCGATATAATCGGAGCCTTTGACGGTGTCGTACATATGCCATTCCCAGTTATCTTCATGGGTATTCCCGAGCGCAACCGTGATGCCCCCTTGCGCGGAAACTGTGTGGGAACGTGTCGGGAAGACTTTTGATAATAACGCACAACTTTGACCAGACTGTGAAATTTGAAGCGCAGCACGCATTCCCGCGCCACCCGCACCAATCACAATCGCATCGAATTCTCTAACAGGCAGTTTCATTACGCACCCCATACCACAAATGTGCCATAAATCGCATAACTCGCTAATGCGATAATAATAATCAGTTGCACGACCAGACGGACAGCAAGGTTTTTGACGTAATCAGTCAATACCTGCCACATACCAATCCAACCATGAATGAGAATCGATAATAGGGTGAGGAGCGTAAATACCTTGGTGAAAGGCATGGCAAAGAAACCGCGCCACACATCATAGGTTAGCGGGCCACTGACGACAAAAAAGCCCAGGATATACACGACATAGAGTGCAATAAGAATCGCGGCGGCGCGCAATAATAACCAATCATGCACACCATTTCTTCCGAGTGCGGAAACATTGTTTACCATACGAGAACCCCCGCTAAAATCGACAGTATGGCCGCAATGATAAAGGAGGCCATAGCACTCCGTTTACCTGCCACCATGGTTTCTTCCATAAAGCCAAAGTCCGCGAGTAGATGGCGGATTCCCCCGACAATGTGGTAAGCCAGCGCTGTTAAGATTGCCCAGAGAATAAATTTCACGAAGAAACTTCCCATGATGGCAGCAGCTTGGTTGAAACCTTCTGGAGATGAGAGAGAGAGCCCTAGCAGCCACAGTAATATTCCCAACGCAACAAACGTTATCACGCCAGATACACGGTGGAGAATGGATGCTATTGCAGTAACGGGAAACCGGATCGTCGAGAGATCCAAGTTGACAGGTCTTTGTTTATTCACGGTTTTGCCCACACAGCTCTTTTTTATTATGTCTCCTCCGGCCCTGCTGCTTGCCAACTTCTGGTGAAGCTCACTCACAGAACAGTCACATCCAGTGTTAGACGAAAAAAAACGCTGGGTGCCTCCTGAAACAGGTAAATCCGGAGACCTAGTAGTGATTATAGAGAGATCACAATCTTATTACAATTGCTCTACAATTTCTTTGTGTAAATTAAAAAAAATCAGTGATCTAACTCACTATTACTGACATTTATTTATCGCTAATCCACTGATTTGATGCAAATAAAGGCTTTATTTTACATTTAGATACAATAAAGCAAGTTATCACTAAATGTTATAATTTATCGATTACTTGATAACTATAGATTATGAAACAATCTGCTAAATCACAAAATTTATTTTTTTTACGAAAGTTTCAGGGTGTGACATAGTGGCTAAAATTATTTTAAAACAACGGCATCCTTCAGACCGCTCATCTGACTGTACAATTCTCCACCACGTTATCGCGGATGAGCGCTATACTGCTTGACTCAGTTTTGATATAAATTGATGACATAATTTTAACAAATTCGCGAATCAGTATTTGGATATCGTTCCAATCGTTCTTTTTGGAGGCAGTAAATGACAGATAAAAAGGTGACACTTACGCTCGACTCAAATGAGTCAGCCGTCGACCTGAATGTACTTAAAGGAACATTAGGCCAAGATGTTGTCGATGTGCGCGCGTTAGGATCTCATGGCCTTTTTACTTTTGACCCTGGCTTCACTTCTACAGCGTCTTGCGAATCCAAAATCACCTATATCGACGGTGAAGAAGGTATTCTGCTGCATCGCGGATTTCCGATCGCTGAATTAGCCACAAAATCTGATTATCTTGAGGTTTGCTACATTCTGTTAAACGGCGAAGTTCCAACAGCAGAACAGTATCAACAGTTCAAAACGCAAGTGACGCGCCATACCATGATCCATGAGCAGATCACCCGCTTATTCCACGGTTTCCGCCGCGACTCGCACCCGATGGCCGTTATGTGTGGCGTTACAGGCGCACTTGCTGCCTTCTATCATGATTCAATGGACGTGAATAATCCTCGTCATCGTGAAATTGCAGCCTTTCGACTCCTATCGAAGATGCCTACCGTCGCGGCGATGTGTTACAAATACTCAATCGGTCAGCCCTTCGTTTACCCACGTAATGACCTCTCTTATGCCGGAAACTTCCTGCATATGATGTTTGCAACGCCATGTGAAGAGTACAAAATTAACCCAGTACTCGAACGCGCTATGGATCGTATCCTTATTCTGCACGCCGATCATGAACAAAATGCGTCAACGTCAACCGTGAGGACGGCAGGTTCTTCTGGCGCCAACCCCTTTGCCTGTATCGCAGCGGGTATTGCTTCATTGTGGGGACCGGCACACGGTGGCGCTAACGAAGCAACGTTACATATGCTCGAAGAGATCAGCAGTGTTGAGCATATTCCAGAATTTGTCCGCCGCGCCAAAGACAAAAATGACTCGTTCCGTCTAATGGGCTTCGGTCACCGGGTTTATAAAAATTATGACCCACGTGCCACGGTGATGCGTGAAACCTGTCATGAAGTGTTAGAAGAATTAGGGATGAAAGATGATCTCCTGGAAGTGGCTATGCAACTTGAACATATTGCATTAAACGACCCTTACTTCATCGAGCGTAAACTCTACCCTAATGTCGATTTCTACTCAGGCTTGATCTTAAAAGCGATGGGTATTCCTACCTCAATGTTTACCGTGATCTTTGCTATGGCACGCACTGTCGGCTGGATTTCCCACTGGATCGAAATGCACGAAGAGGGAATGAAGATCGCTCGTCCGCGCCAACTCTATACCGGTTATACCGAGCGTAAATTCGAATCCAAGCGCTAGGCTTAGATGACTAAAAAGGGAGAGCCTCGCTCTCCCTTTTTACTTACTTAGCGTTAAAAATCTCTTCTAATGACGCCTTCATCGGCGCACGATCCACTTTCTTACCAAACCAGTTGTAAACGTTCTGTGCCCCTTGATTGACTAGCATATTCAACCCATTGAGGGTGGTACATCCCTTCTTAGCCGCCTCGCGTAGTAATTTTGTCTCCGGAGGATTAGGAATGACATCGGCCACAATCATCGTTTTTTCAATTGACGCGAGATCGATATCAGGGATGGCATCGGCATCGTTCAGACCGATTGAGGTGGCATTAACCAGAATCTCGGTCTGGCTATCAATAGCCACTTGCTTAGTCCATTTCGTAAAAGATGCCTTAGCGTCCGTATTCTCTTCAATCAGCTTAACTAAATCTTGTCCGCGCTCTTCGTTACGGTTGATCAGCGTGATGTGCTTAGCCCCTGCTAAGGCGGCTTCAACGGCAATCGCGCGCGCTGCACCGCCCGCACCGAGCAGCGTAATATGCTTACCTTTTACCGAGGTGATCTCGCTCAGTGCTTCGATAAAGCCTTGACCGTCAGTGTTATAACCTGTGAGCTTGCCCTCTTTGATCACGACACAGTTCACCGCACCTATCACTTTTGCGGAGGTGTCCAACTCATCGAGATATTGAATCACTTTTTGCTTGTTGGGCAGTGAGCAGCTAAAGCCTTTCCACCCCATGGCAATCGCACCTTTAATTGATTGCTCTAACTTCTCTGGGCCGACTTCGCAGGTAATGAAGCGCGCGTTCATGCCTTCTTTCTGATAGCCCGCCTCGATCATGCGAACAGTAGGGTTTTCGCTGCAAGGTGAAGAAAACGATCCGGTTAGATCACTCAGGAAGTTGATGTCTTTTGCCACGTGAAGCTCCTTGCCAATTTGAAAATGGAACCGATACCTTTTTGGTGCGGTTTTTCTAAAGTGTTTAAATGAGTGTAGTCAATCTGCGGCAACATAAACAACCTCCAGCTTGAGACTGCTTACAATTCGCGCTGAAAAAACGTAAAAAAATTTTACCTGAATCAGTTATGCTCACGACTGTCGAGTCACGCCCCACTCGATCATATTCAATACCTGCTGCTGAGCGAACGTCGCTTCACGCGCTTGCGCCAAGGTACAATAGATAAAATGGAGCGGCTCTCGCGGACGTAATTGCGCCAGATGATACAGGTCGCATTCAATCACTTGGCCTATTCGCGCATAGCCCCCCGTGGTTTGCGCATCAGCGAGTAAAATTACAGGCTGTCCACTGGGAGGAAGTTGAACGGTCCCCGGCAAAACACCGTGAGACAATAGCTCTTCCCGATGGGAGAACTTTAATACTCTACCCTGTAGTCGATGCCCCATACGGTTACTTTGTGGGGTCAATGTCCAACCGGTACGCCATAAGGCTTGCTGAGATTCCGCAGTGAGCTGCGTAAACTCGGGTCCCGGGATGACTCGCACTCGGTTTCCCCAAAGAAGCTGTCTCACCCCCACCGAGCGCTCGAACTGCCGTGAAGCTGGGCCTAAGGGTAAGCTATCGCCGTTTTGCAGAAAGCGGCCATTGAAGCCCCCGAACCTCGCCATAAGATCGGTACTTTGTGATCCCATCACAGTGGGAATATCAAAACCGCCGCTGACGGCCAGATAACTACGCATTCCTCTTAACGGTGATTGCAGCTGCAGTGTCTGTCCGGCTTGTGCAAAGTATCGCCAGCCGGTCGCGATACTCTTCCCTGCCAACAGGCTCTGGCAGCCTGCTCCAGTTAGCGCGAACCAGCACGATTGTTCGAAACGGAATTTCGCGTTACCTTGGGTAATCTCGATTACCGCTCGATTTTTATCATTGCCTACCAGCATATTGGCTGTTTGCATAGCGGGCCGATCCAATGCCCCACCACGGCCGACGCCATATTGCGCAAATCCAAAGCGTCCACCGTCTTGCAGGGAGCTGGCTAAGCCTGCTTTCACCACTGTCAGCATAGTCCATCCTTATGCGGGATAAAACGTACGGTATCCCCGGGGCGTAACAAGAATGGGGCTTCGCGTGTCTCATCAAATAATAGGGATGAGGTCTGGCCAATTATTTGCCATCCTCCCGGTGAGGTTAACGGATAAATACCGGTTTGGCTGCCCGCAATCCCAACACTGCCCGCGGGAACAGAGAGGCGGGGAGTTTTATGACGTGGGCAGGCTAAGCGCGGTGATAATCCAGAGAAATAAGGAAACCCCGGTTGGAAGCCAATAAAAAATACGGTATAGCGTTCGGCACTGTGAGCCTCAACGACCTGCTTGGGGGTCAGGCCGACCGTCTCAGCAAGCGAACTCAAGTCAGGCCCAGCCGCTTTACCGTAAATGACGGGTATATCGATATTTCTCGACGCGGGGATGAAAGATTCCGCGGCTTGCCACCATGCTTTGAGCTGGGAAACCGCGTCCTGTTGTGAAGGAGGGATAGCCTGTAATCGAATAGTCAGGTTATTCATTCCGGGAATCACTTCTGCCACCCCCGGTTCATGAACAAGCTGCTGAGCCAATCCCCAAATACGCTGTTGAACCGCAAGCGACACAGGAGGACGTGATTCAATCACCAATGTGCTTTCACCGAACATGTAATAACGCATCTCTGACAAAGCTCACTCCCTAGTGGTGAACACGATGGGTCTATGAAACGTTAGATTACCTTATCAGTTATTCGAGATGGCGGTAAGGGATTACAGGCCTGTTTTTAGTGACGAGTGAACAGGTTATTTACACTGGATTATCAATATCAATAAATGTGACATCAAGGCCATGTGTGCGCGTCAACCACTCTCCTAAGGCCTGTATTCCTCCCCGCTCGGTCGCATGGTGTCCGGCACTGAAGAAGTGAATCCCGCGTTCGCGAGCAATATGGGTCGTTCTTTCTGAAACTTCGCCCGTAATGAAGGCATCGACGCCCGCATCGGCGGCTTGTTCAATAAAATCGGGGGCACCCCCCGTACACCAGGCAACCCGCTTGATCATGCCTTTCTTATCGGGCCCACAGTAAAGTGGGTGACGTTGCAACCGCTCAGCTAACCGTTGTGACAGTTGCTCGGCGCTGATCGGCTGCTCAAAGTGACCTTCGAGGAGATAAGTGTCAATTTCTCCGCTTACCGTGATATCCAGGAGTTTTGCCAGCTGTACGTTATTGCCCACTTCCGGGTGAGCATCTAAAGGTAAATGCCATCCATAGAGGTTAATGTCATTGGTCAACAGCGTTTTAAGCCGCTGACGCTTCATATTTTTAATCACCACTGGCTCATTTTTCCAAAAGTAGCCATGGTGAACAATAATCGCGTCGGCATCGACTTCCACCGCTCGGTCCAGCAACGCTTGGCAAGCAGTCACTCCCGTCACAATTTTTTGTACCGTCTCACGTCCCTCTACCTGCAAGCCATTCGGCGCGTAGTCTTTGAATTGAGAACTGTTTAAGTAACGGTCAATATGCTGTTCTAAGAGCGTGTTTTTCATAGCTTGTCCTAACTCTAACGATTATCGATGTTTTCGCGCCTGCTCAAATGCTTGCAGAGTCGCTTCCCGAGCCTGCCGATGTTCCACAATTGGTCGGGAGTAATCAAGCTTCTTATCCTGTTTATCTGCCCATACCCAAGGTTCATGAATATTTTTTTCGGGGACGTCCTTGAGTTCAGGAAGCCATTGGCGAATAAATACACCTTCGGGATCGAAACGCTCACCTTGGCGAGTGGGGTTAAAAATTCTAAAGTACGGCGCTGCATCAGTCCCTGTAGAAGCCGCCCATTGCCAGCCACCATTATTGGCGGCTAAGTCACCGTCAATAAGTTGTTCAGAGAAGTATCGCTCCCCCCAACGCCAATCGATCAGTAAATCTTTCACTAAGAAGCTCGCGCACACCATCCGTAAACGGTTATGCATCCAGCCAGTTTGATTAAGCTGACGCATCCCCGCATCGACGATGGGAAAGCCGGTCTTCCCTTCGCACCAGGCAGTAAAATGCTTTTTATTATTCTGCCAGTGAATATGGTCGGTCCAGGTTTGGAAGGGTTGATAGCGACAGAGCTGGGGTTCAGCGACTAAAAGATGACGATAGAAGTCTCGCCAAATCAATTCGTTCAACCAAGTCGCCGCCCCACCCGCCTGTTCTAAGGCATGGGGATGGTCAGCGAGGATACGTTTCACACACTGCTTCGCCGTAACGAGTCCAATGGCTAACGCTGCGGATAAACGACTCGTATCGTCTTCGGCGGGTAAATCTCGCTGTTCAGCATAGCCTTCAACGGCATTTTTCGAAAACTCGCGCAGCCTTGTTAACGCGGCATCATGACCAACGGGAAATCTTTTCGTATCATATTCGCCAACTTTGGTCGAAAAATCGGGTAATGTCGAGCTTTTCACGGCTGACGGGTGTTTACGTTGATGAGGTAAAGTGCTGCACTCTACCCCCTCGGCACTTAGCTTTTTCTGTACCGCGCGAGAAAACGGCGTAAATACATGATACATCTTGCCTTGGCCCGTCAGTACCGATCCCGGGGAGAAGAGCGTCGAATCGGTAAACCCTTGGCACACGATGTCCTGTTGGTGACAGAGTGCTTCAATGCGCTTATCGCGGTTACGCTCGTTCACTTCGTATTGATAGTTATAGAATACCTTATCGATCTTATGCTTTTCACATAATTGCATGAACTCTTTTTCAAGAGTTTGATAGCTAGGGGTGTTGATAATCAACAACGGGATGCCTCTCTCCTGCAAATCCTGTTGGAGTATCACTAAAGCATCATATTGATAGTTCAGCTGCCGCGCTGAAACGTTATGCTGTTTCCACTGTTCCGGGGTAACACACCACAGCGCAATAACTTCAGCCTCGTTATCCATACAGGCGGCGGAAAGCGCAGGGTTATCCCTCAAACGTAAATCATGACGAAACCAAACTAAATGTTGCTGCGACATAGTATTCTGCCTATAGATCGTATTCAGTAAACCAAGGGTAAAGATAACGTTGCTGCGCTAACCACCCATGCGGAGCAGCAGCTTGCAAGCGCCGCAGCGTCGTCTTTACCGCACTTAGGGAGATTTCGCCCAAGCGGTATTGGTGGATAAGCGTGGTAAGTTGTTGACGTGCCTCATCATCGACTTTTTTACGAAAGTACCCCTGTAGGTGCATCACCACATTGGTATGATTTTGTATGGTCGCGGGGTAGCGCAATAGCCGCATAAAATGCTGACGATACTGGTGTGCGAACTCATATAATGAGGGTTCATGCTTAATATTCGCGACGAGAGGACCCAGCTGCCGATAAGCAGGCTGTGAGTGCGCCAAGAATTGCATTTTATAACGGGTATGAAATTCAATAAGTTTGTGCGTCGACAGAGTATCGCCGAGTAACTGATTAAACTCGTGCAAGACGCTCATCTGCTCCACAAAGTGCTCCCACTGTGCGACATCAGCGAGATCATTTTTATTGATCACCGGTACAACATCTAGCTCTTCAGACAGTAAGCTAAAGACCCTACCGATTTTGGAACTATCGGGATGATCCGCGGGGTAGTAGTTATCAATAATTACCCCACAAAGCGTATCCAAGAACAGTCCTTGCCCCTGAAACCATTTTTCCAAATGAAAAGGTGGTGTAAGGAGTTCATCGATACTTTTATGCGTCAGTGGGATATCAACGATAGAGACGCTCACTGGCCCCGCTTCGCTCTGGAAAACAGCTGGAAAATTAAGGGGATCAACTATGGCATCGGCAGGCCAGTAAAATCTGGCGAGTGTGAGCTTCATTCATTGTCATCCTTTTCAATCAACAGGCTAAAGGTTTGCCCTTAAGCAGTCATTAACATCCCAGAAGTGTAGCTAACAAATGAAAAAGGCGCCATTTAGGCGCCCTATTCATCAGACTATCATTACGCGTTTTTCAGTACTTCGCTGACGATCTCTACCGCTTCTTTTTCAATCCGCTGACGATGTTCCGCCCCGAGGAAACTTTCACAATAGATCTTGTAAGCGTCTTCTGTTCCAGAAGGACGCGCCGCAAACCAGCCATTCTCGGTCATCACTTTTAAACCACCGATTGCAGCATCGTTACCCGGTGCACGGGTCAGTCGAGCGATAATCGGATCGCCAGCCAAGGTATCCGCACTCACCATTTCCGGAGAAAGCTTAGACAGTGCATTCTTCTGAGCTGTGCTAGCTGCCGCTTGCAGGCGGTTATAACTGGGTGAACCAAATTGTTCAGCCAGTTCATCATAATGTTGCTGTGGATTTTTACCGGTCACCGCGGTAATTTCAGCGGCCAGCAAACACATGATGATGCCATCTTTATCCGTAGACCAAGGCGTACCATCAAAGCGTAAGAACGATGCGCCAGCACTCTCTTCACCGCCGAAGCCAAGCGTTCCCTCGTAAAGACCGTCCACAAACCATTTAAAGCCAACAGGCACTTCAATAAGTTTACGACCAATACTTTTCACAACACGGTCAATCATTGCGCTTGAGACTAAGGTTTTCCCTACGGCAACCTCTTGTCCCCACTGTGGACGATGTTGGAACAAATAATTAATCGCCACCGCAAGGTAATGGTTAGGGTTCATCAGTCCCGCAGGCGTGACGATACCATGACGGTCATAATCTGGATCGTTACCAAAGGCTAAATCGAATTGCTCGCGGTAGGCTAATAATCCGGCCATCGCGCACTCAGAAGAGCAGTCCATACGTACTGCGCCATCTTTATCAAGATGCATAAAGCGGAAGGTCTGATCAACGTGATCGTTGACTAAGGTAATATCCAGCTGGTAGTGCTCAGCAATACGTTTCCAATATTCAATACCGCTGCCACCGAGAGGGTCGACACCTAAATGCAGCCCGGCTTTCTTAATGGCGGCAAAATCGATCACCTCTGCAAGGCCTTCGACATAAGGTTGGATCAGATCGATCTGTTTTAATAGAGGGCTTGCATTAACGTCTGTAACCGAAAGACGCTTAACGCCTTCTAATCCTTGTTGAATTAAGGCATTCGCACGGTCTTCAACGACTTTAGTAATATTAGTATCTGCAGGCCCACCGTTAGGTGGATTATATTTGATACCACCGTCTTCTGGCGGGTTGTGTGACGGAGTGATGACAATGCCATCCGCCTGAGGGCCCGATTTTTTATTGTGCTCTAAGAGAGCATTAGAGATAGCAGGTGTTGGCGTGTAGCCATTATCACTCTGAATAATCACTTCAACGCCATTGGCGAGAAGGACTTCAAGTACCGAAATCATGGCTGGCTCTGACAACGCATGGGTATCTTTGCCCACGTAGCAAGGACCGGTGATCCCCTGCTTTTGGCGCTCTTCAGCAATAGCTTGGGCAATAGCTAGGATATGAGCTTCGTTGAAGCTCTGACGTGCCGCGCTACCACGATGCCCAGAGGTTCCAAACTTTACCGCGTGTTCCGCATTAGCTAAATCTGGCGTCAATACATAATATTGTGCCGTCAACTGCGCCACGTTAATTAAATCGTTTTGCCCAGCGGGTTGCCCTGATCTAGGGTGAGTTGCCATCAGTCCTTCTCCGGTACAAGTTATAAGATTAGAGCGTTCCGCAAACCTTATCTGTCAGTTCCTGCGGTAACTTCATCGTTTGCATAATATGTTCAACCATACTGCACTTACGTCCAGTATTAGTATTAGTGATAACCCAGTAAGGCGTGCCAGAAATATGCTTAGGCTTGGTATGGTTACCGCTTTGTAATAACGTTAACTCATCGCCTGCAAAATAGAGACGCGTCCGCCCTTGCATAGATTGTGTTGCTTGAGCAAATGCCTCGGCATCCAGCTGATAAAGCGTAGACAGGATTAACATAAACCGATTGACGGCACGCTTTTGCTCAGCGTACTCGTCGGAGAGTAGTAATTCACGCACGGCACGAACACGATCGGCAGGCTTCTTATCATTTGACGCTTTTGCCTTAGGTAATGCCTCAGGAGCAATGGCTGCGGAGTCTGACTCCTGCATTGCTTGGTCAGTGACTTTTAACATTCTGCGTAAAATCTCAGACGCGCTTTCGCCGATATGCTGTGTGTGGCTGGCGATAAAGCGATAAAGGTCGTCATCTATTTCAATCGTTTTCATTGTAGTCCGTGCAAAAAAAATTTGAGACTCAAGCTAGTCGAATGAGATAAACAATTCATAAGCGTTAAGTCGATGTGATTATAAATTTAAACTGGCGTTGACCAACAATTTTTAACTGTTCTGCGCCAAAACTCAGATAATACCTTAAGCATTCGCTAAATAAGCTTAAAGGTCAATTTCATGATACCTTAACTTACCCTATTAACAGTAAGATCTTTAACGATGATTTTAAATAACCGCCTGCATTCTGCACAATTTGCCGCCAAACACCCTGCAATCCTTCTTATTCATGGCTTATTTGGTAGTTTAGATAATCTTGGGATCTTAGCGCGGGAACTGCGTCAAACCCATACCGTGCTGCAGGTCGATGTACGCAACCATGGATTATCACCGCGTAGCGAGCAGATGGATTATGCATCAATGGCACAGGATATGTTTGACACCCTCGACGCCCATCAGCTTACCGAGGTGATTGTGATAGGGCACTCCATGGGCGGTAAAATTGCGATGGCGATGACAGCCCTCTCCCCGTCGCGCATTAAGCAACTTATTATTATTGATATTGCTCCCGTCAATTACACAACCCGTCGACACGACAGTATGTTCGCGGCAATGAATGCTGTGACGCAGGCCGGCGTAACGGAACGCCCCGCCGCAAAAAGCATCATGGAGCGCACCCTTGATGAACCTGATGTTATTCAGTTTCTTTTAAAATCGTTTCATCATGGTGAGTGGCGTTTTGCTATTCCGACGCTTTGGAATCACTACGCCACGATTTCTGGCTGGGAAACACTTCCTGCTTGGAAGGGTTCTGTGCTCTTTATACGTGGTAAAAACTCAGCCTATCTTGATGAGTGCTATCAAGCACCACTGATCGCGCAATTTCCGCAAGCGAAAGCCTACGTTATCGTTGGGGCGGGACATTGGGTTCATGCCGAAAAACCTCAAGCAGTCCAACGCGCAGTGCAACGTTTTTTATCAATTAGCGGATAAAAAGCCATTCAGCCTCGATTTTCGATGGCGCTGTGCGATACGGTAGAGTATTATTGCGCGCTCATTTTTAGCAGGCATCAACGACCTATTTCATGATGCAGCAAAGGCTTAATCCTAAGACGTTCTGCAGGTACTCATTTTCTCATCATGGCAAAAGAACACACTGATCGAACAACCCTAGACTTGTTTGCAGAAGAGCGCCGACCCGGCCGCCCTAAGACAAGTCCTTTGACACGCGATGAGCAGTTACGTATTAATAAGCGTAATCAGTTAAGACGAGATAAAGACAAAGGCTTACAGCGTGTTGAATTGAAAATGCCCAGTGAAATTGTCGAAGCGCTCAACACGCTAGCAGACCAACACAATATGAGCCGAAGTGAATTAATTGAGACGATGATCGCTTCCCAACTCGCATTAAGCCGGGGTTAATTCGCACTCACGGATAAATCTGTAGACTTTACAAGTTCCGCAAGATTTTCAGGTCTGTTATCATCATCGCTATCATTATTCACCCTATATAGAACACAGATTCAAGAGGTAAAGCTCCCCATGGCAATCGTAGGCATCTTTTTCGGTAGTGATACCGGCAATACTGAAAATATCTCAAAAATGATCCAGAAGCAGCTCGGTAAAGATGTTGCTGATGTTCACGATATTGCAAAATGTGCCAAAGAGGACTTAGAAGCTTATGATATCATGCTGCTCGGTATCCCTACTTGGTATTACGGTGAAGCTCAGTGCGATTGGGACGATTTCTTCCCAACGCTAGAAGAAATTGATTTTGCGGGTAAATTAGTCGCCTTATTCGGCTGTGGCGACCAAGAAGATTATTCAGAATATTTTTGTGATGCCTTAGGCACCCTTCGCGACATTATTGAGCCTAAAGGTGCGGTCATTGTTGGACATTGGCCAACCGAGGGTTACCATTTCGAAGAGTCTAAAGGGCTTGCGGATGATAAACACTTCTTGGGCTTAGCGATCGATGAAGACCGCCAACCTGAATTAACCAATGAACGTGTCACCCGCTGGGTGCAGCAAATTTCTGATGAGATGCAGTTAAAAGAAATCCTTAATGCTTAATGGGGTTTTTCTACCGATTGTGTTAGTCTATTAGGCGAATTTAAATATAAGAGGGGCTGCTCAATGTCCCTTTTAATAAAGTAACAGGACAATACTGCATGACTGATAACAACTCTGCACTGAAAAAAGCTGGTCTGAAGGTCACGCTACCAAGATTAAAAATTTTGGAAGTGCTTCAAGAACCAGAATGTCACCACGTCAGTGCGGAAGATTTGTATAAGCGGCTTATTGATATGGGTGAAGAAATTGGCTTAGCGACCGTTTATCGTGTACTAAACCAGTTTGACGATGCAGGCATCGTTACCCGCCATAATTTCGAAGGTGGTAAATCAGTTTTCGAATTGACCCAGCAGCAACATCATGATCATCTGATCTGCTTAGACTGTGGTCGTGTCATTGAGTTTTCAGACGAATTTATTGAGACTCGTCAACGCGACATCGCCAAGCGCTTTGGTATTAAATTAACTAACCATAGTTTATATCTTTACGGTCACTGTACCGATGGCGATTGTCGTAAAGACGATACGCTACACGAAGAGCGTTAAGTTAACGAATTTAAAAAACCCACGATAGCGTGGGTTTTTTTATATCTATCGTTTATTTTAGCGCTGTCACCGGTTCACTCAGTCCTTTAAGCAGTGCCCTCTTCCTGACATTTTCCCGTAAAGAATGCGCTGAAGCCGTGGAGTGGAGTTGTTGAGCAAAAACCTGCACGGCTTGGCTGATATCTGGTTTGATCGCATTAGGAGACTCGATAAGTAGACCACTCTCCAAATGATAACAAAGCTCCGTCCCTTCATCCCCCTCCACAAAGATAACCTCTCGAATATCCCGCTGCTGCTGTGCGAAGTAATTGATTTTCTGTTGCTGAGTCAGGTTCCAACGCTCGCTGAGGTGGCTTTGATGCAGAGCGGTGATAAAAGGCATAATGTCGACAGTCGCTCGATTAAGCAGGAAAAAACCTTGATTCACCAATACGTACAGCCGATTCATCACTAAACGATAGCGTTGATAATCGCTAAACTGTTGTCTTATTGAAACGCGATTTGCCGCTTTTACCTCACATACCGTCAGTAGCGCTGTCAGATCGATAGCATTTTCGAACCAGGTGTCTATTCCAGTAGATAATGACCGTTCATCCTCAACAAAAGTACGGTATCTGTCGAAACTTTCCGCCCTATTGTAGAGTGTCGCGGCTAAATAAAGCCCTTGATCGCTCGAAGCGATTGTTGCCGTGGCTAACATGATCTGTTGCCCTACTGCGCTTAAGACTTCTGATAACTGTTGCTGGGCTAACGCTTGCTTTCCCCGTTGGGCATTATTACTGATCCGTTGAGCACTCAAGCACAAAGGCGAATGGGCGAAAGGATCGCTGGCGGGTCTGTGCAAATAGTGGCTATTGGTTGTCTGACGATATAGATGGGAAAAGAGGGTTAAATACCCTTCACCCAATTGATAAAACTGTAGGGACTCTGGCTTTGTGCCAGAGTAGAAGTCTTTAAAACGGCATAGTTTTTCAAATCCAGCTAATACAGTCTTTATCATTATTCATTCGTCCCACTGAACGCTTATTGGCGTGCGATCATTTCTGCTCATTGCTTTGTAGCAATGAACGCTTAAACCATAGCTCAACACCCTCTTTTACACGGGGATGATTAAGATAAGATTAAAAAGCGCAAAATAATGAAAAAAGAACGAGGATAAAATGACTGAATGGGGGAGTGAAAAGGCAGGATATCGCAGTAAGACACTCAACCGAGAGTCTTACTGCGTAGTAGAATTACGCTGTCTTCTGCCAAGTGTCGCGTAATCCAACCGTACGGTTGAAAACTAAACTCTCAGACGTTGAGTATTTACTGTCAGCACAGAAATAGCCTTCACGCTCAAACTGATAAGGTTTACTCGCTTGGGCGGTCGCGAGACTTTGTTCCACAAATCCCTGACGAATCGCTAAGGATTCTGGATTAATTGCCGTGAGGAAATCGTCTTCCGCCGCAGGATTCGGTACGCTAAATAAGCGGTCATATAACCGAAATTCTGCTGGCAACCCTGTTACCGCTGAAACCCAATGAATAACGCCTTTTACTTTACGGCCATCTGCGGGATCTTTACCTAATGTCTCGATATCGCAGGTACAGTGAATTACCGTGATTTCACCTTGTTCATCTTTTTCGATACGCTCAGCCTTCACCACATAAGCATTACGTAGACGAACTTCTTTACCTAGTACCAAACGCTTATAATGTTTGTTTGCTTCTTCGCGGAAGTCAGCGCGATCGATCCAAATCTCACGACTAAAGGTGACTTCACGTGATCCCATATCGGTACGGTTCGGATGCTCGGAAACAGTTAACGTTTGTTGAAAATCTTCAGGAAGATTATCAATCACCATTTTAATCGGATCTAACACTGCCATAGCCCGCGGTGCATTTTCATTTAGGTCATCACGAATACAAGATTCTAACGATGCCATTTCGACAATATTATCTTGTTTGGTCACACCGATACGCTTACAAAACTCGCGTAATGACGCGGCGGTATACCCGCGACGACGCAGGCCGGAAACCGTTAACATACGTGGATCGTCCCAACCTTCGACGACCTTTTCAGAAACCAGTTGCGTCAGCTTTCGCTTAGACATCACGGCATATTCCAAATTAAGGCGGGAAAATTCGTATTGGCGCGGACGTGCTTCGATGGAGATATTATCCAAAACCCAATCATAGAGACGACGGTTATCTTGGAATTCCAGCGTACAAAGCGAGTGCGTGATGCCTTCGATCGCATCCGAAATACAGTGAGTGAAGTCATACATCGGGTAGATGCACCATTTATTACCGGTTTGATGGTGTTCAGCAAACTTAATCCGATACAGCACGGGATCACGCATAACGATAAAGTTTGAAGCCATATCGATCTTCGCGCGAAGGCAAGCTGTCCCTTCTGCAAAGCCACCCGCACGCATCTTTTCGAACAGTGCCAAGTTTTCGTCGACACTGCGATCACGATATGGACTGTTTTTACCTGGTGAGGTCAACGACCCGCGATATTCGCGAATTTGTTGTGGGGTTAACTCATCGACATAAGCCAATCCTTTATTGATGAGTTCTACCGCGTAGCCATAAAGACGATCGAAGTAATCAGAGGAGTAGCGCGGCTCACCTTGCCAGGTAAATCCTAACCACTCGACATCGCGCTTAATCGACTCGATAAATTCCACGTCTTCTTTGACCGGGTTGGTATCATCGAAGCGTAAATTACACTGCCCTTGATAATCTTGAGCGATACCGAAATTTAAGCAAATAGACTTCGCATGGCCAATATGGAGGTAACCATTAGGTTCAGGGGGGAAACGAGTATGAACCTGGTTATGTTTACCACTCGCCAGATCTTCATCAATGATCTGACGAATAAAGTTGGTTGGGCGGGCTTCAGCCTCACTCATCTTAAATCCCTCAATTACGGTGAACGGTACTTTGTATTAACAGTTATACCTTATGATCCATAAAGCTAGACCGATAAACAACCGTTAGTTAATAAACAGCGATAAAAAAGGCAGGATTATCCCCTGCCTTTTGCTCATTCACCGTCAAGCGGCTATTTAATAATCGCTAACAATGGTGTTTGTCCAGCTATCACCTGTTTTTCCGCTTTAAGCGTAAGTTGCGCATAGTCATCGCTGTTGCTGACCACAATCGGGCTAATCATCGAAGGGGCGTGTGCAGAGAGATAGGCCAGGTCCATTTTTAAAATCGGTTGGCCTTGCACTACTTCAGCGCCTTCTTCAACTAACCGCTCAAACCCTTTACCTTCTAGGGCTACCGTATCGATCCCCATGTGAACAATAATTTCTATCCCTTCTTCTGATTCGAGGCAGAACGCATGATCTGTGGCGAAGATCTTAACGATAGTTCCGGCTAAAGGTGCGACCACCAGTTCACCCGTTGGATTAATCGCGACGCCATCCCCAACGGCTTTCGAGGAGAATGCCGCATCGGGTACTTGCTCCAGCATGACAATCTCACCGCTAACGGGAGCAACTAAGGTGGCTAGTGCTGACTGCTGTGTGTCGTTTTTTATTTCGGGCGCGGCAACCGCTTCAACCTTAGATGAAACAGTTTGCGTGGGTAACACTGCGCTAATTGGGCCTTTTTTACTGACAGCTTTCATCGCATCAGCGATTGTTTCCGCTTGCGTCCCCACGACTATTTGTACGCTCTGTTTATTAAGGTGCAAGACGCCAGAGGCCCCTAATTTCTTCGCAAGGGCATCATTCACTTTATCGGTGTCGATCACGGAGAGACGTAAACGAGTAATACACGCATCAATATTGGTCAGATTACTCGATCCTCCCACCGCGGCAATATAACGACGGGCAAGCGATTCATTACGCGACTCCCCTTGCTCATCTTGGCTGATACTCTCTTCCACCCCTTCCATCTCGGCCATTTCTGCTTCGGTCTCACGACCGGGGGTCTTGAGATCGAATTTAAGAATGGTGAAACGAAACACAACGTAATAGATAACGAAGAAAGCCAGACCTTGCGGAATCAACATATACCAGTGCGTGGCAAGTGGGTTACGCGAAGACAAAATCATATCGACCAAGCCCGCACTGAAACCAAAACCTGATATCCAGTGCATCGACGCCGCAATAAACACCGAGATCCCTGTTAATACGGCGTGGATAACAAAGAGAACTGGCGCAACAAACATAAAGGAGAATTCAAGTGGCTCAGTAATACCGGTAAAGAACGCGGCAAACGCGGCGGCAAGCATAATACTTCCGACTTTGGCGCGATTCTCAGGACGTGCACACTGCCAGAATGCTAACGCTGCGCCCGGTAAGCCGAACATCATGACGGGGAAGAAACCTGCTTGATAACGGCCGGTGATGCCGACAACACCCGTTCCCTGCGCGATAGATTTCGCCCCACCTAAGAAGTTAGGAATATCATTGATTCCTGCCACATCAAACCAGAATACGGCATTCAGCGCATGATGAAGACCTACTGCGATTAAGATACGGTTGAAGAAAGCATAGATTCCTGCCCCAAGCGCCCCCATCTTCTGAATATGGATCCCGAATTCGACGAGAGCGTTAAACACTAGCGGCCAGATATACATCAAAATAAAAGCCACCACGATCATCAAGAACGAGACCAAAATCGGTACTAAACGGCGACCACTGAAGAATGAGAGTGCCTTCGGCAGTTCGACATGGCTAAAACGGTTATAAACTTCCGCCGAGCAAATACCGACCAAAATCCCGATAAACGGATTTTTAATTTTCTGGAAGGCTAATGGCACTTGATCCAAGGGAATTTGTTGAATCAGACTGACGGCACCGGGGGCGCATAACTGGGTAACGACTAAGAAGCCGATAAAGCCGGTCAGCGCCGCCGCGCCGTCTTTATCCTTGGACATACCATAGGCGATACCTATCGCGAATAGCGCTGGCATATTATCAAGAATGGCCATTCCCGACGTGGTGAGTACCGCGGCGATAGCGTTATTAGGATGATGACTACTTTGCTCAATCCAATAACCAATCCCCATCAATATTGCCGCGGCGGGTAAGGTCGCTACTGGCACCATCAGTGCCCGCCCCACGCGTTGTAAATAATTTAATAGACTCACCTTGAACCCCTCAGCTGCGTACGAATTATGATCATGACAATGACTGGGTTGCCGTACTACCTTTTTTCGCCAATCATCAATTACCTATTAAAGAGTTAATTAATTTTCTTCGCAAATTAAACTAACCAATTTTATGACAGCCATCAACAATTCACTGTTTAAAAATGGATATTAGTAGCCTTTATTGACCACTTATTTTATTATTAAAAATATCATTTCTCGCGTCCGGAAGTCAGTCAATTGTCAGGGTGTGAAATTATCCGGTTACCGAGTCTTTCTTTAATGCATCAACGAGGTAAATATGCGATTGATTCCACTCGCTTATGCGGAACAAGTTGGCCAATGGGCTGCTCATCATATCGTTAAGCGTATCAACGCTTATCATCCCACTGCGGCGAATCCTTTCGTATTAGGATTACCCACGGGGGGCACGCCTTTACAAACCTATAAAGCCTTAATTGCACTCTATCAAGCGGGTAAAGTAAGCTTTGAGCACGTGGTCACGTTCAATATGGATGAATATGTTGGATTACCACAAGAACATCCTGAAAGTTATCATAGTTTTATGCATAAAAACTTCTTCGATCATATCAATATTCGAAAAGAGAATATTAACCTGCTCGATGGCAATGCACGGGACGTCGAGGCAGAGTGCCAGCGATATGAAGAGAAGATTCAGGCTTACGGTAAAATTCATCTCTTTATGGGCGGAGTCGGTAACGATGGTCATATTGCTTTCAATGAACCCGCCTCATCACTCTCTTCGCGCACACGGATAAAGACGTTAACGCATGAGACTCGGCTTGCTAACTCCCGCTTCTTTAACAATGACATTAATGCAGTGCCTAAGCACGCCCTGACCGTTGGTGTCGGGACGTTGCTGGATGCGCAAGAAGTGATGATTTTGGTCACAGGCAGTGCCAAAGCCCTCGCATTGCAGGCGGCTGTCGAAGGTAATGTTAACCATATGTGGACTATCAGCTGCCTACAACTTCATCCTAAATCTTTGATTATTTGCGATAAAGCCGCCACTATGGAGCTAAAAGTTAAGACTGTAGACTACTTCCAAGAGATGGAAGCCGATAATATCAAAAATGTGTAGACACAACGGGTAACCAGTACTACCCACGTGGGAGTAAAAAAATGTATGCATTAACCGAAGGTCGTATCTATAGCGGCTCACAAATATTTGATCACCATGCGCTCGTTATTGATGGAGAGATGATCGTCGATATCTGCCCAATAGCCGACCTTGATCCTGCCATTGAACGTCGTTCTGTCGCCGGTGCGCTGATCGCGCCTGGATTTATCGATCTGCAATTAAATGGTTGTGGTGGTGTGCAGTTCAGTGAGCAACTGAGTGCATTAAGTGTCGACACGTTACGTCAAATGCAACGTACCAATGAAGCCTCAGGCTGCACCAGTTTCTTACCCACGCTCATCACCAGTAGCGATGAAATGATGATGCAAGCCGTGGACACTATGCATCGCTGGTTAGAAAGTCACGCCCATCAAGCGTTGGGTTTACACCTTGAGGGACCATGGTTAAATAAAGAGAAAAAAGGCACACATGATGCGGCGCTAATCCGTAAACCGACCCCAGAATTAGTGAATTATCTGTGTGAGAATGCCGCGGCGATTAGCAAAATCACGCTTGCTCCAGAATGTGTCCCTCAGTCAGTGATCAAACAACTGGTCGCCGCCGGAATTATCGTCTCTATCGGTCACTCTAATGCCACATACGAGCAAGCGATGGCCGGATTTGATTCAGGAATGAGTTTCGCTACACATCTTTATAATGCGATGCCCCTCCCCGCCGGTAGAGCGCCAGGGGTGATTGGCGCGGTATTCGACTCGCCATCTGTTTACTGTGGTATGATTGCCGATGGTCATCACGTGCATTTCGCCAGTCTACGTGCTGCGCAGAAACTTAAACAGACACATGCCATTTTGGTGACCGATGCAACGGCACCTGCTGGGTCTCAAATTGATCATTTCACCTTCGCAGGTAAGACCATTTATTACAAAGATGGCCTGTGTGTGGATGAGCAAGGCACCTTGAGCGGCTCCGCTCTCACGATGATTGAGGCGGTAAGAAATAGCGTCGAGTATTTAGGCGTTCCCCTTGATGAGGCACTGAGAATGGCAAGCCTCTATCCTGCAAGGGCCATTAAGGTCGAGCAGACTTTAGGCTCGTTACAGGCAGGGAAAATTGCCAACATCGTCATTTTCACATCCGGTTTTGACGTGGTCGAAACCATCGTCAATGGTGACACAGTTTATCATAGGTAATGATTGGTATGCCCAATAGCGGTGCTGCACAAATTGGTAATGTTGATCTGGTTAAGCAACTCAATGGCGCCGCTGTCTATGGCCTCATCGATCAGCACGGACCCATCTCTCGTATTCAAGTCGCAGAATTAAGTCAGTTGGCTCCGGCCAGCGTGACCAAAATTACCCGCCAATTATTGGAACGTGGTTTAATCAAAGAGGTGGAACAACAAGCCTCCACCGGAGGAAGACGGGCAATCTCCATCGTTACCGAAACTCGCCCCTTCCATACGGTAGCCATTCGATTAGGGCGTAAAGATGCAACCATCGCCTTATTTGATCTCAGCAGTAAGGTCTTAGTTGAACACAGCTATCCTCTTGAGGCAGAAACTCAGCAGGTATTACAGCAGCAACTGTTCACCATCATTGAGCAGTTTATTGCTGATAATAAGGGTGTAATCCGTGAATTGATTGCGATATCCGTTATTTTGCCGGGATTGGTTGACCCGGAAAACGGTAAAGTTCGCTATATGCCTCATATCGCGGTCGACCAATGGCCATTAGTTGAAGCGCTTCAAAAAGCATTTAAGTTAGCCAGCTTTGTCGGCCACGATATCCGTAGTCTCGCACTTGCTGAATACTACTTCGGCGCAGGCAGTGATTGTTCAGACTCCCTGTTGGTACGAATTCACCGTGGTGCCGGTGCTGGGGTGATCATTAACGAAAATATCTTTGTAGGGCGCAATGGTAATGCCGTCGAAATCGGCCATATTCAGGTTGACCCACTCGGGGAGCAATGTGCGTGTGGCCACTTCGGGTGCCTAGAAACGGTTGTCTCTAATCCCGCTATCGAAAAAAAAGTTAAGCAGTTGCTGCTGGCGGGGCAACCAAGTGGGCTATCCACTGAAGCCTGTACCATTCACGATATCTGCCGCGCAGCCAATCTTGGCGATCCGCTGGCGACGGAAGTGCTCAAACACGCAGCACTCACTCTCGGCAAGGTGATTGCCGCATCGATTAATCTCTTTAATCCCCAAAAAGTGATTATCGCCGGTGAGATTACCGCGGCAGATGCTATTCTCTTTCCTATCATACAACGCTGTATTGATACCCAGACGCTTAATGCTTTTGGCGAGAACTTACCCGTCGTGAGTTCGCAACTCGGTAATCGTTCAGCGATAGGCGCTTTTGCATTAGTAAAGCGTGCTATGTTAAACGGTAAACTACTCCAGCATCTTTTGGATGATGGGAGGAAAATCTCCAGCTAGTTCGGATTATTAGGAAGATAGAGATGACACTTAAAAATGTGATTTGTGATATTGATGGCGTACTGATGTACGATAACAAAGCGGTCGAAGGGGCTGGCGCTTTCCTGCACCGCCTGATCGATAACGATGTTCCAGTTGTGTTATTAACCAACTATCCTTCCCAGACCGCTCAAGATCTTGCTAACCGCTTTCATTCCGCGGGTATCGAAGTCCCCGCCTCTCTCTTTTATACCTCCGCCATGGCCACTGCCGACTTTCTTAGTCAACAACCTGGCAAAAAAGCCTATGTCATTGGTGAAGGCGCGCTGGTGCACGAATTGTATAAAGCCGGCTTTACTATTACCGATGTGAATCCTGATTTTGTCATCGTCGGTGAAACCCGCTCCTATAATTGGGAAATGATGCATAAGGCAGCCTATTTCGTTGCCAACGGTGCGCGCTTTATTGCGACTAACCCCGATACCCACGCCAAAGGATTTGTACCAGGCTGTGGAGCGCTTTGTGCGGGAATCGAAAAAATTTCTGGTCGCTCACCTTTCTATGTGGGTAAACCGAGTCCGTATATCATTCGTGCGGCGCTGAATCGTATCCATGCCCACTCCGAAGAGACTATCATTATTGGTGATAATTTACGGACGGATATTCTGGCAGGCTTCCAAGCCGGTTTGAAAACCGCACTGGTCCTGTCAGGTGTCTCACAACAACAAGACGTTGAAAACGTACCTTTCCGCCCAGATTTCATCTTCCCTTCTGTCGCCAGTATTGATCTCGCCGACCTAAGCTAACTTCACTGGGCCTTTTTATAAGGCCCTCTTTTACAAATATTGTAAAAAAACGCCATTCGGTGAATAAAATCTAATTTAAACACTAATTAATTAGATAAAAACAAATAAATCCCCGCACCCTATATCTATTTTACGATTTTTTGTGAAACTGCTTGCATTCACTACACCAAATAGCGCATTTTCTTATACAAGGCGTCTAGGAAAGGCCCAAATCAATAACTTAAACGCAAAACAGCTATCATCACTGGATGAGTTCAGGAGTAGAAATATGTGTTCGATTTTTGGTGTACTGGATTTACAAACTGAGACAACTGAATTACGGAAGAAAGCGCTAGAGCTTTCAGGATTAATGCGTCATCGTGGACCAGACTGGTCAGGTATTTTTGCTGACGACCACGCTATTTTAGCGCACGAACGCCTGTCGATTGTCGATGTAAATAATGGTGCCCAACCCCTCTATAACGCTGATCGAACGCATGTCTTAGCCGTGAACGGTGAGATCTACAACCACCATACCTTACGCAGTGCGTTGCAAGATAAATACGCTTTCCAAACAGGTTCTGATTGTGAAGTGATCTTGGCTCTCTACCAAGAGAAAGGGATAGATTTCCTTGATGACCTGCAAGGCATGTTTGCATTTATCCTCTACGATACCGTCAAACAAAGCTGGCTGATTGGTCGTGACCATATTGGGATCATCCCACTTTATTACGGCCATGATGAACACGGTAACCTATTCGTCGCATCAGAAATGAAGGCCCTAGTCCCGGTCTGTCGGACGATCAATGAATTCCCTCCTGGCAGCTACATGAGCAGCGAGGATCATCAGATCCACCGTTATTATCAACGTGACTGGATGGAGTACGACAACGTCGCTGAAGCGGTCACCGATAAAGAGGCCCTGAAAGATGCGCTCGAAGAGTCGGTAAAAAGCCACCTGATGTCTGACGTACCTTACGGGGTATTACTCTCTGGTGGATTGGATTCATCAATTATTTCCGCTATTACTAAGCGCTTTGCGGCTAAGCGCGTTGAAGATGCTGACCAAAGCGATGCATGGTGGCCACAACTGCACTCTTTCGCCGTCGGTTTAAAAGGTGCACCGGATCTTAAAGCAGCGAAAGAAGTCGCCGATGCCTTAGGTACTGTCCACCATGAGATCAACTTCACCGTACAAGAAGGTCTTGATGCCATCAAAGATGTGATTTATCACATCGAAACCTACGATGTGACGACTATTCGCGCTTCTACCCCAATGTATTTGATGTCTCGTAAGATCAAAGCGATGGGAATTAAAATGGTTCTCTCTGGTGAAGGCGCCGATGAGATTTTCGGCGGCTACCTCTATTTCCATAAGGCACCTAATGCGAAAGAGTTCCACGAAGAGAACGTGCGTAAATTGGCAGCATTACACATGTATGACTGCGCGCGCGCCAACAAAGCGATGTCCGCGTGGGGCGTTGAAGCGCGGGTGCCGTTCCTCGATAAACAGTTTTTAGATGTCGCAATGCGTATCAACCCGGCAGATAAGATGTGTGGCCAAAACGGTAAAATGGAGAAACACATTCTGCGTGAATGCTTTAGCAGCTACCTACCAGAAAGCGTTGCTTGGCGCCAGAAAGAGCAGTTCTCCGATGGTGTCGGCTATAGCTGGATTGATTCTCTAAAAGAGGTCGCCGCGCAGCAAGTCACGGATCAGCAATTGGCGACGGCAAGCTACCGTTTCCCTTATAACACTCCAGCGTCGAAAGAAGCGTATCTGTACCGTGAAATTTTTGAGTCACTTTTCCCTGTAGCGAGTGCGGCAGAGTGTGTGCCTGGCGGGCCATCCGTTGCCTGTTCTTCTGCGAAAGCAATTGAATGGGATGAAGCATTTAAAACAATGGATGATCCATCAGGACGTGCAGTAGGCGTTCACCAATCAGCTTACTAACCTTCTCTGCTAAGTACGTTTAAACCCTCATTGATGAGGGTTTTTTTTCGCTCTCTCTTTACGGCAATGCGCTAAAACAGCCAACTAAATTCAGGTTTTTGGTTAAGTTGCCACCAGCTTGCGTATTCTGCAACCAAACAGAACCTAATTTAATAAAAAGCTTAAAAAAGTGGTTGACCGAGTCAGTGCAAATTAGCATAATGCGCCCCGCAACGCCGACAAAGGTAGCGCAAAAGAGTAAAGATGGCTACGTAGCTCAGCTGGTTAGAGCACAGCACTCATAATGCTGGGGTCACAGGTTCGATTCCCGTCGTAGCCACCA
>NZ_JABBFQ010000005.1 GCF_018494055.1 Rosenbergiella epipactidis | reverse complement strand
GTGTCAGTGGATGCGCATTATAGGGAGTTCCGCTCAGAGCGCAAGGGATTATTTAAACTTTTTTACTGAGTGGTGATAAATCAAACCAAACGTGCAGATATCAGACAAACCCCTAAGAAAAGCGCTGCTTTTTACAACAATCCGCCCTCACTTCATAAATAAAATGGCTGCATGACTTTAATTAAGCCTCAACTCTATGCCCAAGATGCGTATACTTAGCAGACTAATTCAATAAATAAAGGACCTCTCAATGGTTCGTTCCACCAGCGACCTCACCGGATTGCCTTGGATTGCGGCGATGGCTTTCTTTATGCAAGCATTAGATGCCACTATCTTAAATACTGCACTGCCTGCTATTGCCGAAAGTCTGCACCGTTCACCCCTCGCCATGCAATCTACGATCATTAGTTATTCGCTAACCGTCGCAATGTTAATTCCGGTAAGTGGTTGGCTCGCCGATCGGTGTGGAACGAGAAAGGTCTTTATTTGTGCCGTCACCTTGTTTGCCCTAGGGTCTCTCGCTTGTGCCTTATCAAACTCACTGGGACTATTGGTTGTCTCTCGTGTCGTTCAGGGAATCGGCGGTGCCATGATGATGCCCGTTGCACGACTTACGCTACTTCGTGCTTATCCGCGGAATGAACTCCTGCCTATATTAAACTTTGTCACCATGCCTGGCTTATTAGGCCCCGTCATGGGACCCGTGCTCGGTGGCTTCTTTGTGACCTACGCCAGCTGGCATTGGATTTTCTTGATTAACATTCCTATTGCCTTGATCGGGATTTTCTTTGCCCGTAAATACATGCCAGACTTTACGGTACCAAAGCGGAAATTTGATGCACTAGGCTTTCTTCTATTTAGTGGGTCGATCGTTGCATTATCAATTGGCGTAGAGTTGTTAGGCGAAGCACAAGTCTCGTTAAGTGTTGCGATAGCGGCAATGGTAGTCGGTGTTTTACTTCTCGCTTTCTATATAAAGCATGCGGTTAAGTACAAGACGCCTTTAATTAACCTTGCGATGTTTAGAATCCGTACCTTCTCCGTAGGGATTGCGGGTAACGTTGCCTCGCGGCTCGGTACCGGATGTATTCCTTTCCTGATTCCTTTATTACTGCAAGTCGCTTTTGGCTATTCCGCGCTTTACGCTGGCTTTATCATGATAGCCACTGCAGCAGGGGCTATCTTAGCCAAATCAACCGTCACTCCGTTACTTCGCCGCCAGGGTTATCGCCGAACGCTAGTCGGTATTAGCGCCATGATTGGCTTATTGATAATGAGCTTTGCCTTGCAGTCTGCGCAACACTCTATCCTGTGGTTACTGCCGCCCCTATTCTTGATAGGGATGGCGATGTCGACACAGTTCACGTCCATGAACACCATCACCTTAGCAGATCTCACCGATGAACATGCCAGCGGTGGTAACAGCGTACTCGCGGTCACTCAGCAATTAGCCATTAGTTTTGGCGTCAGTGTCAGCGCCGCCGTTTTACGCTTTTGGCAGGAGTACCAAACAACAATAGAAGGGCAATTCCAAGCTACCTTCATTACCATGGGTATTGTCACGGTAATCGCTGGCAGTACCTTCTTATTATTAATGAAGAGTGATGGCGAAAACCTTATCAAAAGACCGGCAAAAAAAAGCTAGGTCGATGCTCTAACCTTCAATTCAGGGGTGAGTGCCCAAGAAACCGGTGCTCCCCCTTTTTTCTCTTCGATTCGATGAAGTAATAAATCGATAGCGACTTGGCCGAGAGTATCTTTCGGTTGATGAATCGTGGTTAGGGGCGGGGTAAGGTATACCGATAACGCGATATCATCATAGCCAATCACCGCAACATCATCCGGTATGGCCAGTCCGGCACGGAACAGGGCTTGATAGACCCCGACCGCCATCGCATCATTACAAGCAAAGACTGCATCCGGTCTAGGCGTTAGCGTTAAGAGTTGCTGCATACTCGACATTCCGCCAGAGAATTCGAAATCGCCTTGAACAATATACTTTTCATTAATAGGACGCCCCACCGTCAGTAGCGCACGCTTAAACCCCTCTACGCGCCGTCGTGCCGGGCTCTTGTCTAGTGGGCCGCTAATACAGGCAATATGCTGATATCCTCGGTCAATCAGGTGTTTGGTCGCTAACTCACCGCCAAGTAACGCATTCTCTTCAATAACATCGCTTAACCCAGTCAGTGGAGACCAGTCCATCATAACTATCGGTAATGCAGGATAGCGTTGTAAAAGCGGCGCGAGTGCGGCGTGCCCCTCATTACACATCAGTAATAAGCCATCGACCCGCTTTTGAATTAACGTTTCCAGGCTTCGGCTCATACGCTGAGCATCCTCCGCTGTATTACAGAGGATTAAGCTATACCCTCGCGCATAACAACTATCTTCTACCCCTTTAACGACCTCTGCATAAAAAGGATTGCTACTGGTGGTGACCAGCATACCTATGGTGCGCGTTTGATTGAGCTTAAGGCTTCGTGCTAACGCGCTGGGGGTATAGTTAAGTTTGGCGATAGCCTCCAAAACCCGTTGCTGAATATCATCACTCACAAACCGATTTTGATTAATGACATGTGAAACCGTAGAGGTCGATACCCCCGCTCTGCGTGCAACATCCTTAATCGTCGCCAACACACTGTCCTTATTATTGTAGAAAATCGATAATCTCATCACGCCAAGGTATCGACGTTTGTGCCCCTTGGCGGGAAACGGCAATGGCCGCCGCCGCTTGTGCAAAGTCTACTGCTTGCTGCCAATCAGCTGTTTCAAGATAGCGACAGAGAAAAGCGCCATTGAAAGTATCCCCCGCAGCAATGGTATCTTTCACCGTTACGTCATAACCCGCAATACGTTGCCCCTGGCCGTTGACACTTAGCCAAACCCCGCGATTTCCTAAGGTAATCATAACGGTATCGATACCTTTATGGTGTAAGTAACGAGCGGCTTGCTCGGCATCCTGATCGGTTTGAACGGAGATTCCCGTCAAGGCTTCAGCTTCGGTTTCGTTGGGTGTAATGATATCAATCAGAGATAGCAGATCATCACTTAGCGGTTGCGCCGGTGCTGGGTTTAAAACAGTTAAAATAGCGTGTTGATGAGCAAGCTTTGCTGCCGCTAATACACTTTCTAAGGGCGTCTCAAGTTGAAGTAATAACCCATCACAATCGGTAATCACTTGCCGATATTTCTCGACATAGGCTGTTGTCAGGGCAGCATTCGCACCGGGGTAAATACCAATGGTATTTTCCCCCTGATCATCGAGGTAGATCATCGCAAGACCGGTAGCCTCACCTTCCGCCACCTCAATCGCCGAGATATCAATGTTATCTTTCAATAGCTGCTCGCGAATCGATTGACCGACCTCATCCTCACCGACGCAAGCCATAAAGGCGATGGATGCACCACTGCGACCAGCGGCTACCGCTTGGTTCGCCCCCTTTCCGCCAAAGCTCATCTGGTAATGTGTCCCAGACAACGTCTCTCCCGGCTTAGGGAAGTGCGGGACCTGCAGGACATGATCGATATTGATACTGCCAAGCACCACCATTTTTTTATTCGCTTGCATTGTCGCCGTCCGTTCGCGGTACCTCATTCGGGTACCGTGTTTATCGTTATTGAGGAGTAACTAAGGTGAGATCGACAGGAATAACCTTAGGAATTGCCTGACCTTTTAAAATCTTATCGGCATTCTCAACGCCGGTGATACCAATTTGCTCAGGTAATTGTGCAACGGTGGCCGCCATTTTTCCGCGTTTCACTGCCGCTATGCCATCTGCCGTCCCATCGAAACCGACCACTAGCACATCTTTTCTTCCAGCCGTCTGTAAGGCTCGTAATGCACCTAAGGCCATTTCGTCATTTTCGGCAAACACGGCTTGAACATTACTATGGGCTTGCAACAAATTCTGCATGACATTTAAGCCTTTGGTACGGTCAAAATCGGCGGGCTGACGCGCTAAAAGCGTAAAGTGATGCGCTTGTGCGGCTTCAGCGAACCCTTTTCCTCGCTCACGCGATGCCGAAGTCCCTGCAATACCTTGTAACTGAATCACTTTCGCTCCCTCACCTAATTTTTGCGCGATAAAGTCACCGGCCATCTTGCCACCTTTGACATTATCGGAAGCAATATGACTGACCACCTCTCCCTTCGTCGCGACACGGTCAAGCGTGATAACTGGAATTTTTGCCTGATTAGCAATGTTAATCCCATTTCCCACCGCATCGGAATCCGTTGGGTTGATCAATAACAGTTTAGTGCCACGTACCGTTAAGTCTTGAATATTAGCAAGCTCCCGTGCGGGGTTATTCTGAGAATCGACCACCACGAGATCGTAGCCGAGTTTATCCGCTTCACGCTGCGCCCCTTGCTTCAATGAAACAAAGAAGGGGTTATTCAAGGTCGAGACCACTAAGCCTAATGTCTCTTTAGCCAATGCATTACCGCAGATCATCGTACTCATTAAGAGTGAAAGCGCCGTTAATTTTTTCATCGAAGATACCCTTAAAAAGTGAACAGTTATTGGTGACTTTTATTGTCTGCTAGCACCGCCAGCAGGATAACAATTGCTTTGACTATCATTTGGAAATACGACGACACGCCCATAAGGTTTAATCCATTATTGAGGAACCCTAGGATCAATGCGCCAATCAAGGTTCCCGTAATACGCCCTCGTCCACCGGATAAGCTACAACCGCCTAATACGACTGCAGCAATCGCATCCAATTCGTATCCCGTTCCTGCGGTTGGCTGCGCCGAGGAGAGACGGGCAACTTCAATGCTTCCTGCCAAAGCGGCTAACGCACCGCAGAGGGCATATACGGTAATTTTTATACGAGTCACATTGATGCCTGAGAGTCGGGTAGCGGCCTCATTACCGCCTAGCGCATAAATGTAGCGTCCCAAACGGGTATGATTGAGTAGATACCATGCGGCAATAAAGACAACCGCCATAATCCACACGGGAACCGGCACACCCAATAACTGACCAATACCGATAAGGCTGAAATGATCGCTATTATCGCTAAATCCGGTACTGATCGGGCTGCCATCGGTAAAGACCATGGTCGCGCCACGAAGTAATAGCATCATGACTAAGGTTGCGATAAAGGCTTGGACCTTCCCCCATGCAATCACTATCCCCGTCACGCCACCGATAAGGCCTCCGGCCACTAAGGCGGCAGCAACGGCTAGCAATGCATTGACCTCATGGCCGATTAGCGACGCGACTAAGGCGCCGGTAAAAGCCAATAATGATCCGACCGATAGATCGATACCGGCTGCCAGAATCACTAAGGTCATCCCCACCGCCATAATGGCGTTGACCGAGGTCTGCTGTAAGATATTGAAGAGGTTCGCTAGGGTGAAAAAATTACTACTTTGCGTCGCCACGACGGCTATCAGTATCAATAGCGCGATAAAGGATTTTTGCTCGCGAATGCCGTGCCATAACGAGCGTTTAGCTGTCGGGTTGGCGGTGGTGGGATTCATATCACTAACTCCTCGCTATGCTGCTTGCCGACGGCGGCTGCCATAAGTTTCTCTTGTGTCGCTTGTTGCCGAGTAAACTCGCCACTCATACGCCCTTCGTGCATCACCAGAATACGGTCACTCATCCCCAAAACCTCTGGCATTTCCGAAGAGACCAAGATGATGCTCAACCCTTGTGCTTTACACTGGTTAATGAGCTGGTAAATCTCTTTTTTTGCGCCAACATCGACGCCACGAGTCGGTTCATCGAGGATTAAGACTTTCGGTTTGGTCATTAACCCTCGCGCAATGGAAACCTTTTGTTGGTTGCCACCCGATAACAAGCCGATAGTCTTATCCATCGAGTCGGTTTTAATATTGAATAAGCGGATAAAGTCCCCGACAGTCAGGCGTTCTTCGTGGTGGTTCAATCGTCCGCCGTGTCCCGAGAAATAAGGCAGGGCAGTAAGTGACATGTTGTGCTTAATCGACATGCCTAAAATCAGCCCTTCCCGTTTACGGTCTTCAGAGATGTAAACAATGCCTTGTTTCAGTGCCTGCTGCGGGGTTCGTAGTTGGATAGGCTGTTGGTTCAATACCAGTTCGCCTGCGGTTTTAGGGTAGGCACCGTAGATCATTTTCATTAGCTCAGTACGCCCCGCCCCCATCAATCCTGATATACCAAGGATCTCGCCGCTGCGTAGCGTAAAGCTAATATTATCAATGCCCGGCCCGCTTAACTGCTTGACCGCTAAGCGTATTGCACCAGGCTCTTTATCAAGATGCGGATACTGATCCTCAAGCTTTCGACCCACCATCAGTTCAATGAGGCGCTCTTCATTGATAGCGTCGATCGGGTACTCGCCAATAAATCGGCCATCTCGAAAAACAGTGACATCGTCGCAGATATCAAAAATCTCTTTCATACGATGCGAGATATAGACGATGCCACACCCTTGGGCGGTTAATTCATTAATGACATTGAAAAGGGCGAGAGTTTCAGTATCGGTCAGGGCATCTGTCGGCTCGTCCATCACGATTACCTTAGACTGGTAACTCAAAACTTTAGCGATTTCGACCATCTGTTGATCGCCGATTGATAAGCTATCGACCAACACTTTGCTGGAAAAACGGAGTTTCAAGCGGGCAAGCAGCCGATCGGCCTCGCGATACAGTGTTTTCCAATCGATACGTCCAAAGGCGAGCCGTGGCTCTCGACCAAGAAAAATATTTTCAGCCACTGTCAGGGTACCAATCAGGTTAAGCTCTTGATGGATAATGCCAATACCGGCTTCTTGTGACTGTTTCGGACCAGAAAAGACCGTCTCTTTTCCCAACCATTGGCACGTTCCAGCATCTTTTTGATAAATACCCGTCATGATCTTCATCATTGTCGATTTTCCGGCGCCATTCTCGCCCACTAACGCCATGACCCGTCCGGCCTTGACGCACAGCGAAGCACCATCCAGCGCTTTAACGCCTGGAAAGGACTTTTCAATCTGGGAGAGGGACAATAGGCATTCAGTCTCCATCTTAAAAAGTGACTCCCGCCGTAAAGACCACATTGGCATAAGGGGTGCACTCCCCAGTACGAATAACGGCACGCGACTGGTGGGTCAGCGATTTAAACCGGTCGTGTGAGAGATAGAAAACCTCTACCTGTTGTCCCTGCTCGACTGACACGCGATCAATTAATGCCAGTAACTGCTGATGTGCCTGCGGATTATGCTCAACGATCTCTTCGGCAATATGTGCCGTTTGGATCTGCATGGCGGTGGCAACCACTTCGCTCACTTGTTGAAAACTGGGGACGCCTTGCGTCAACGCCAGATCAATACGGGTAAGCGCTGGCGGGATAGGTAGCCCTGCATCGGCAATCGTCAGGGTCTCAAAATGACCGAGTTGCGTGACAAGATGGGCAATGTCGGGATGTAATAGGTGGCCTTTATTCATACTTCGCTCCTCAGCGAAACGTTTCGCTGGCAGTAGCATGAACGAAGCCTAATCGCTTGCTCAATCGAGTAATAAAAGAAATGTGATAACCATCGAATCGATTCGCTGAAACAGTGATGCACACCAAATAATTGATGTAACACTGTAATTCGTTACGCGAATAAATGTTTAGGCGATCCGCTTTTAGCTGAAGCCTTAGGGTAAGGAAGGAAACCCCACTGCCTCGGTAAGACAGTGGGGGCAAGGATTAGCTAAAGACCATTCCACCGTCGATCAATAGCGATTGTCCGGTCATATAATTAGCGTCCGGTCCAGCAAGGTAGGAAACACAGGCCGCGACATCGTCGGCTTCAGATAAGCGTCCCAAGGTAATACGTTTTGCGAACTGCTCCGTTCCGTAGCCTTCGGGTTGTCCCGCTGCCGCCGAAATTTCTTTATCAATCCGTTGCCACATCGGCGTTTTCACGATGCCTGGGCAGTAGGCGTTAACGGTAATCCCTAGCGGAGCCAAATCACGGGCAGCGGTTTGGGTTAACCCTCTCACGGCAAACTTACTGGAACTGTACACCGCAAGTTCTGGATTTCCCACGTGGCCCGCCTGAGAGGATGCATTAATAATTTTTCCCCCGTGGCCGAGCTGCTTAAAGGCCTCGATAGCCGCCTGCATCCCCCAAATAACACCTTTCACATTGATGTTATAGACTTTGTCGACAATATCCTCAGTGATCGACTCAATAGGCGTTGACGGGGCAATCCCAGCATTATTGACGATGACATCAAAGCCACCGAAAGTACGCTGGGTTTGCTGAACCGCGGCAAATACCTGCGCGCGATCGGCTACATCGGCCTGAATTGCTAACGCTTTGCCCCCCGCTTGCTCAATTTTATTACAAACACTGGCGGCAGCCTGCGCGTCGAGATCAACTACGGCGACAGCGAACCCATCATGGGATAACCGTAGTACAATCGCTTCACCTATACCTTGTCCTGCACCTGTCACTAATGCCACTCGATGCTTCATCTTGTAATCCTTCTTAGATAATTTGACTTAGATGTAGCGCTTCCATTAATCGTGGATTATCGGAATAATCGACAGGAATCGCTACGACTGCAGGCCCCTCCACATCCATTGCGCGTTTTAAAATAGGTTCAAGCTGATCGGTACTTTCAACGGCAAAGCCTGCTGCACCAAAAGCTTCAGCATAGGCCTTGAAGTCGATGGCCCCGAACTTAACCCCAGAAACGCGTTGGTATTTTTTTTGTTCTTGCATCGCCACCATGTTGTACTCATCATCCACCCAGATAATGTGCAAAATGTTGGCTTTTAGTCTTACCGCTGTCTCCAGTTCCATACTGGATTGCATAAATCCACCATCTCCCGAGACCGATACCACTTTTCGTGAAGGGTCCACCAACCAGGCACCGATGGCCCAAGGTAGTGCGACCCCCATGGTTTGTTGTCCATTAGAGATGATGATTTGCCGTGCACGGAAACTGTAAAGATACCGAGCGATCCAAATGTGGAAACTCCCCATATCAACCGTTAACGACACATCGTTATTAATGATGTCTTGCATTGCCCGCACGATACGTAAGGGGTGGATCGCAAACTGGTTTAACTGATGGGCTTTCGTCGAGAGAATTTGCCGTTGTAACTGTCTATCTTCTAATACTAGGCTCGTCTCTGGGCTAAGAATCAGCGGGCTGGCGATGTGTTGAGTTAATAGCGTGAGGGTCTGGGCAATATCACCAATCAGCTCAATATCCGGAATATAATAATTATCTGGTTCGGCGGGCACGACATCGATATGTGCCAAGGCAACATTGCCATCACTCCACATAGCCGGTTCGTACTCTACTGGGCTATAGCCAATGGTGATAACTAAATCCGCTTGGCGTAACAACTTATCCCCAGCTTGGTTATTGAACAGACCTACGCGGCCTGCGAAGCGGCTAAAATGGTCTTCGGTGATCGCCCCTGCCGCCTGATAGGTACTGGTTACCGGAATATGACTCACATCTAATAACTGCTTGAGCGCCTGAGCATTTTCGGTTTGACTGGCCATCAGCCCCAGCAAGATCACGGGATTTTTCGCCTGCTCAATCTGTTTCGCGAGGGCTTTAATATCATTAACGGGGGCTGCACCTTGTTTCATTGAGGGGATAACTGGTAGCGTATGGCCCCGTACGGGATCATTAATAATATCTTGTGGCAGGCTGACAAAGGTGCCGCCGGGCCGTCCCAGCTCAGCTTTCCGAAAAGCATTCGTGATAACTTCGCTGATCGCATCCGCTGAATTGACTTCTACCGAGTATTTGGTGATCGGGCGAAACATCCCTACCGTATCCATACTCTGGTGTACCTGCTTTGCGCTATCGGAGCGTTTAACCGCGCCGCCTATTGCCACCACTGGGTCACCCTCACTGGTCGCGGTGGCGACACCGGTAATAATATTGGAACATCCCGGACCTGAGGTGACTAAGGTTACCCCTGCTTTGCCGGTTAAGCGGCCAATTGCTGCGGCCATAAAGGCCCCGTTTGCCTCGTGCCGAACCGGAATCATCTCTATAGATGAATCGACTAAAGAATCGAAGACGCGATCAATTTTAGCACCAGGAATACCAAAAATCTGCTTTACGCCTTGTGCTTCGAGTTGTGCCACCACCAGGTCTGCACCGGATTGCCACTGCTTATCTTGAATTTTGTTACGCATTATTATCTCCACTTAACTCTCTACTGCGCGTATCGCTTGATCGAGGTCTTCTGGGTGTAAATCGGCATTAAGAAATTCATGATGGGTAGGTAAATCCACCACCAGCTTATGAATTGCACCAAACGTCAGGGTCCCAGACAGTAATTGGTAGTCCAGAAGATGGCCGCCCCCTTGCCGATCGTCGGTGATAAAGTGTTCGTGGTATCCGGCAACATTGATTCCCTGCATATACTGCGGTGTGCGAAAACCAATCACTGCCCCCGTTTTCTGATTAAAGGTAAAGATAGGTTGCTCAGCTATCGCTGCTTGCATGGGTCGGTAAGGCCGAGACTGTTCCGGCACTGTGCGGGTCTGCGCTTGCTGGAAGTTCCCCTCTATCCGCAGGGCGCAGAACAGGTTGTCTGAAGGAAGGTGCTGATCGATCAGTCGATGAATCGCTTGCCGTGACGTGGGCTGGTCCAGCTCGAGACAGTAGTCTGGTTGGAAGAAGGTCATCACGGCAAAGGGGGTTTGTTGATCCGCTCGCGCCTGGCGTGCGCTACCATCTGATTTAAGTTGGTAAATTTGATGATCGAGCGCCACCAGCTCACCGTCTAAATGGTTAAAAGTCCCCAAGCCAAAATCGCCTTTTTCGAGCAGATCCGCAACGGTCATCGAACCGTCATACACCCCACTCAGTAAGGCGCTCATTAAGGACGTTTGAAAAATCACTTTTTCAGGTCCTTGCTGATGGGCCAATGTAACCATCTGTCCGAGTTGTGAGGCACAGTCGCAATCAATAAGATGATCAGCCATGCTTTCCTCTCTATAAGTAAAAACCTTAGAAAGTATGTTGACCTATGACGCTATCGAGTTCCAATATAGGGAAGGCCCGACTTTAAGACGTTATCGATATGGAACTGCGTTATCTTCGTTATTTTGTTGCCGTCGCGGAAACGCGCAACTTCACTCGTGCGGCTGAAAAGCTGTCAATTTCCCAACCTCCATTAAGCCAGCAGATCCTCCGTTTAGAGAGGGAAATCGGTACGCCGCTTTTTCTTCGTTTAAAAAGTGGGGTGGAATTGACCGAGGCAGGGGAAGCTTTTTACAAAGAAGCGAGACAGATATTATTGTTGACCGATCAGGCTCTGGAAAAGACTCGGGGGATTGCGCGCGGGATTAATGGTAAAGCAACCTTAGGGTTTGCTTGTTCCAGCGTCTTTCACCCCATGGTGTTTAAGCGTTTAAACAAGTTTCATACTCTCTATCCCTCTGCAACCTTGCTTTCAGAAGAAAGTAATATGTCGCAATTGATGCAATCGCTACGCGAAGGGACGTTAGACGCTGCGTTTGTCAGATTACCTTGTCAAACGAGCCAAGAATTTAATCTGCAAACTATTACTCAAGAAAGTATGTTTCTAGTGGTCCGCGAGGAAGAGGCTAACACCCCTCTCGAGACGATCCTCAAAAATTCGCCGCTCATTTTATTCCCTAGAGAACTGGCACCCAGCCTTTATGACATGATTATCCATTTTTGCCATGAACAGGGCGTCGTGCCCCAGCTAGCGACCCAAGCGCCGCAGATGTCTGCCTCGATTGCGATGGTTGCCAGCGGCTTTGGTTTTACCTTCGTTCCAGAATCACTCACCATCATTGCGATGCCTGGTGTGTCCTATCGGAAAATCCAGGCCCCGCAGTTGACCACTGAGATAGCCTTAGCATGGCGTCGTTGGGACCGCTCACCCATTATTAAACATCTACTTTCTTTGATCAGTGCAGGCAGTGACTAAGCGTAAAGAGCCAGCATAAAAATAAGGCATTAGGCGTAATATTGGAGTGTCTACAGACCTATTATGGGACTGCTACGCCTGCCGTTGGATAACCGGCATAGGAGGTGAACATCGTCTATTTATCCTTATTTATCTCTTACCAAGATAATGTAACGCTGGCATGAGTGGCTATTAATGGATTTGGGATTATTTTGTAAATTAGGGATAAATTTAACTTTCTGTATCGCTATTTCAGTGACCGATAGGTCGGTCACTGACTTCAGCGTTAAACGCTTATTTTATTTTCTTAGTCTTTCTTTAATGATTTTATAATGTTCATCTTTTAAGTCTTCATATTTCCAGATAAAAAGTCCGCCAAGATTGAAGTCCAGAACCTGATCGATAAAATAATTTAAATTCCAATCAGTCAGTCCCCTTGTTGTCAGGGCCAGAATACATTTTTTACTCTCTGCACCCTGTGCTAACGTCCGTTTTAAGGCTGGAATAACGTTACTGATAATATCCCCTTTACTCCACATAGCTGTCGCATAACAGTAATGGATAAAACGGTCACACTGGTCCGACTGGATAAGCTTTTTAACCTTATCGTTCAGTTTTTTTCCATTCTCTGTGGTCGGGTGGTTGTAGGAATATCCGGCAATAAAACCAAAGCTTGTCTCTTTGCTGCATTGTTTTAACTGCTTCATTGCCTCAATCACCAAGTCAGTATTCATATTGCATTCATCATCAAAATCTACACCATCCCAGCCCCTACTTTTTGTCGCTTCAGCAATCCTTAGAACTTCTTCCTGATTTGCAGGCTTCCCTTCTGGCGAGCATCCTCCTCCACCGTAAACCCATAGCGTCTTCCCTTTAAAAACGGAAGTATTATCAGGTTTAGTCTGTTTTTCAGGACTCCAGCCAGGGCTTGTCGCTGTCCCAGTGGTCAGTCCATCCAAGTTGGTCACCATGCCATACATAATTATGTCGAATTCCTGAAGGGGTTTTCCGGACAGAGACTGACTCCAACCACCCATAATAAATTTATTCATAATCTATATTTCCCTATTTGTATTTTTCCACAAGAGCATAAAGGATCGCAGCAGTTTCAAAATCTACTTTACCGCTGTAATCACAAGGACGAAAATGTAGCTGAAATGCACGTATTAACTGAACATAACCCATATCGGTTTCTGAACCCGAGGTATCGTAACCATAGCGTTTCAGCATGAGTATCATGTCATCTTTCGACGGTAAAACATGGCTAAACTGCTCTATATATTGACTCTTTGTTTCCTCATCAAACCATGCCCCGACGCCAACGTCATAAAGCGCTTTCCACGGGAAAGCACTGCCGGGATCATTTTTCCTTCCGGGAGCAATATCACTGTGACCCACAACGTTAACGGGCGTAATATCTGGGTAACGCTGAAGGATATTTATTGCCAATCCCTTGACTGCATCAATCTGGACGGGATTATAAGGTGGGAAGGTATATATCCCGTCATTATCAGTCGCTAAATTAACAATCTCAATGCCTATAGAGGTGTCGTTAAGATTATTTCGGCCGGCCCAAGAGCTAGCCCCGGCATGCCAAGCACGTTCGTTTTCATCGACCAGATTAAAGAGGCGCATATTGTTAAAACCAGCATCGAGATACGATTTATCTGAAGGGTCAGGAACAAGGTAATGAGCACTGACCGAAGAACCTGTCAATGCAATGATAGCATTATCAAAATTGAGCGCAGTATAGTGCAAGACCAGAAAACGAACGCGTCGATTAAATCCTTTAACAGAGCGAAAACTATTATAATCAATCTGGTACATACAGACTCCTTACCGATGTTGTGATTCAACATTAGGTTAGACTCTGCTCATTGCGTTGCGTTCTTAAGCAAATCAGATAGCATGATGTAGATCATTATTTACATTCTAATCACTATCACAAAACAGGGCTGTTCGAGGTCTATCCTTACGACTCGAATACCCTTTCTTTATCGGCTGCAGCGGCGCGCCAATAATATTGGTACTGAAAGCAAATTAATTCAGTTGCAGAGCCTGATAACATGCCCAATTTTCCATGGGGATGCGGAAATTTCGGGTGAACGCATTAATTCCAAGACACACATTCTGGCTAACTCTTTCGCGCCAAAATTTAATAACTCAGATCGCGGCGTGGTTCTGTAAGGGATTCACTCATCATCTTGAATACAGGCTAAAGACACCTGGAGCTGGCGTACCCGACATGATGGAAATATCGATAACTTATAACGAGGTAAGCCTAGGTGAGCACCTAGGCACTATACGGCTTAAAACTAGCTGGTCACCTTGAGTGACCAGCATCATGCGTTCATTTCGGATTAAATTTCGACTTGTGTACCGAGTTGAATGACGCGGTTAGGCGGGATCTCAAATTGGTCAGGCGCTCGTAAAGCATTGCGTTGCAGCAGTAAGAATAGCTTACCGCGTAAGCGCAGATACCACGGTCGTTTACCTAAAATTAATGACTCATTAGACATAAAAAACGATGTTTCCATCATCCGACAATTCAAGCCCTCCAGACCACAGCGATGGAAAATATCTTCCATATTCGGGATTTCTCGCCAACCATAACTGGCGACTACCCGCCAAAACGTCGGTGAGAGCTGCTCAATACTGACACGATGCACATTATGGACATAAGGCGCATCCTCAGTCCGTAAGGTCAGCAAGACGACACGCTCATGCAGGACTTTATTGTGTTTGAGATTGTGTAATAACGCGAAAGGAATGATGTTCTTCACTCTGGTCATGTAGACCGCCGTCCCCGAGACTCGCACAGGAGGATGTTTCTCTAGAGAAGAGATCATCGCTTCCAGTGAGTTACCGTGCTCATGCATCTTTCTTAATGCCCGGAAACGTTCACTCTTCCACGTGGTCATGATGATAAACATCACCAAGGCCAGTGTCAGAGGCAACCAACCGCCGGATAGGATCTTCACTAAGTTCGCCGAGAATAACGGCACATCGATACAGAGCAAGAAAATGCAGAGTGGTACGACGGAGAAGAGACTCCAGTGCCAATTTTTTCTCGCCACCGTACAGGAAAGTAACGTGGTTAACACCATTGTTCCGGTGACGGCAATCCCATAGGCGGCCGCCAAATTACTCGAATGCTTAAAGCTTACGATCACCAACACCACTGCGGTATAGAGTAGCCAGTTCACAACTGGGATATAAATCTGTCCTGACTCATTTTCCGAAGTATGGATGATACGCATCGGAGGAAGATAGCCTAAGCGCACCGCTTGTCGAGTTAATGAAAATACGCCAGAAATCACTGCCTGAGAGGCGATAACCGTCGCAAGGGTCGCTAAAATCAGCATCGGGATCAGCGCCCAATCGGGTGCCAGCAAGAAGAATGGGTTTTTAATCGCTTCAGGGTGTTTCATTAACAACGCCCCTTGGCCAAAGTAGTTAAGAACCAGAGAAGGTAATACCACCAGCATCCAAGCAATACGAATCGGTAATTTACCAAAGTGTCCCATATCGGCGTATAGCGCCTCTACCCCAGTAATGGCCAGCACCACTGAGCCTAACGCAAAGAATGAAATGGTTTTATAGTGAAGAAAGAATTGCAAGGCATACCACGGGTTTAAAGCATGCAATACCTCAGGATTCTTTATGATCCCATTAATCCCAAATACCGCCAGCAGAATAAACCACAGCAGCATTACCGGTGCGAATAGCTTTCCTACCAGTCCAGTACCGTGCTTCTGAATGACAAAAAGTAGGGTCAGTACCATTATCGAAATCGGTACAATAAAGACGTCCAAGGATGGTGCGGCGATTTCCAAGCCTTCTATCGCGGAGAGCACAGACATTGCTGGGGTGATCACCACCTCACCGAAGAAAAAGCTGCCGCCAATCAATCCCAGAATCAGGACTACTGCCGTGGCGGTAGCATGGGTATTTCGGCCAGCCAGTGACATAAGGGTTAATATTCCCCCTTCACCGGCGTTATCTGCACGCATGACATAGCTGATATATTTCAGCGAGACGACCACCACCAGTAACCAAAAAATTAAGGAAAGGAAACCAAAAACAGACTGTTGTTCGATACCAAAACCAAATTCGCCAGAAAGGCATTCTCGCAACGTATAAAGGGGACTTGTGCCGATGTCCCCGTAAACGACACCTATGGCTGCCAGTGTCAACGCCGCTGTAGACTGTTTATTCTCTGAGTTCATAAAAATCTTCTGTTTAGATCGATTAGTCTTAAACAACCTTGATAATTAATGGAGTCCGCACAGTATGCACAGTTTTAGTAAAAAACCTATCATGCATTAACATATGCTATTACTTAATGACAAAAATCATTTACAGTGCAAAGAGAAAAACTTACGCTCGCCTCGCTAGATAGCGAACTTAGCTGCGATTTAAGGATGCCTGATGATACCCGCACAACTCCTCGCCGATAGAATTGTCCGCCTGAGTAATCAATTAGAAAAAGGGTTGTATGAACGCCACGATGTCATACGTCTTTGTCTACTCGCTGCACTCAGTGGCGAGAGTGTGTTTCTGATGGGGCCGCCAGGGATAGCGAAGAGTTTAATTGCCCGCCGAATTAAGTGTGCGTTTAAACAGGCTACTGCCTTCGAATATCTCATGACGCGTTTCTCAACGCCAGAAGAAGTCTTCGGCCCCTTATCTATTCAGGCTTTAAAAGATGAAGGGCGATATCAACGTATCACCGAAGGCTATTTACCGGATGCAGAAGTGGTGTTCTTGGATGAGATTTGGAAAGCTGGCCCGGCGATACTGAATACCCTCTTAACCGCGATTAACGAACGGCGGTTTCGTAATGGTAAGGATGAGCAGAAGATCCCAATGCGCTTATTGATCAGCGCCTCCAATGAATTACCGGATGAAGAGAGCGGCTTGGAAGCGCTTTATGATCGGATGTTGATCCGCCTATGGCTCACCAACGTCAATGAAAAGCGCCACTTTCACGGCATGCTGTTACAAGTAGAAGATAACCACTTTACCCTCGAAGACGATAACCTCGCCATTACCGACGAAGAATATTTCCAATGGCAGCAAGCCATCCCGAAGGTATTACTGCCCGAAGAGGTCTTCGAACTTATCTATCGACTGCGCCAACAGCTTCAGCAGATTGCCGATGCGCCTTATATCTCGGACCGTCGATGGAAAAAAGCAATTCATCTATTACAGGCCAGCGCCTTTTTCAGTGGTCGACAAGCGATAGCGCCTGTGGATCTGATCTTATTAAAAGAGTGCCTATGGCATAACGCCGCTTCACGCACGCTTATCGAGCAAGAGATTCGCACACTCTTACTCCAGCATGCCTGGCAGCAGCAACCGATGTTATTGGCATTGCAGCAAATCCAAGCGCGTAAGCAAACACTTCATCAAGAACAGAGCCTGACTCAAGCCTTCAAACTGACGAAGCAGAGTGCAATGTTTAGCCGTAAGCCGCATTACCAGTTGCCTAGCACACTGACTGGCGAGACCTTTACCTTACTTTTACAGCAGCCGCTTACCCTGCATCATTTACGTGTCACGCATATCGTTATTGAGCGTGAAGCCCTCCACCACTGGTTACAAAAAGCCGGTGATATACGGGGTAAATTAAACGGTATTGGTTTTCCGCAATCTCTCGATTTATCGGTCGATGAACAAGACTGCCTCGTGGTGAGAGATATCAGTTTACAAGCAACACGCTTAAACTATGAAGATGATGTTATCCGCAGCGATATGCCTGAAGAGATTGTTAAACAGTTTGCTCAGCTCCATGACCGTCTCCAGCAACAACGCCTGCTCTTCCGCCAGCAACAGCAATGCCTCTTTATTAATAATGAGTGGCTGGCCGAGATCGAGGCTAGCCTCCAAGAGGTTGCGGCACACATCGAACAGGCTCAGCGATGATCTCCCTGGATACATTGCTCAATCTGCTGACGCTAAATGACAGTATTAATCTGAATGATTTTTTGGCGACCGTGCTCACGGCGCCACAATTGGTCCTGCTTTTCGAAAAAAGCCCTAAGCTGAAGAAAATGCTACAACGCGAGTTGCCACAGATTAAAGCCTCCATTACGCAGCAACTTAAAGAAACCCCTGTTCCGGACGCATTAGCGCAAGAGTTCGCCTTCTATACTCAAACGCTAGGACTGACTTATTATCAATTTACCCAACAACTGCAACAAACCTGTCAGCAGCTTGAAGTACTCAACTCCCCGTTTTACGAAGAAGCACAAAGCTTACTGAAGCAGACTGAGGGAGAGTCGCTAACGCCTGCCCAGCACAGTCTATTTATCCAACGTTGGCGAATGAATCTCACTCTTCAAGCCTTGACGCTTAATGACGATCTGCTGGAGCAGCATAAACAGAAATTAATAGAAGAGTTAAAAAAACAACTCTCGATGAGCGGTTTTCTCGCGCCACTGCTCAACGATGATGAAGAGATGAGCCATGGACGTTTATGGGATCTTAGCAAATCATCGCTGCATACCGCGGACAGCGAACGTTTAACCGAATACAGTCATTTTCTACGCTCCCAGCCGCAACTCAATGAACTAGCACAAAAGCTGGGGCGCAGCCGAGAGTCCAAAGCGATTGCTGCAGACACCACTCAACTTGGTGTCGAGCAACATTTACAATCGATTACCAGCGCCTTCCCCGAAGAGGTCCAAGGTGTTCATCAGAGTGATGACGTATTACGCCTTCTGCCACCGGAGCTGGCCTCATTGAGTTTGCACGAACTTGAAATCGAGTTTTATCGCAAGCTTATCGAAAAACGACTTCTTACCTATCAGCTACAAGGCGAAGACCACCAGCTGGTGACAACACAACGGCCGGTTACCTATCAAGAAAAAGAACAACAGCCCAAAGGTCCGTTTATTGTCTGCGTAGACACCTCTGGCTCTATGGGCGGCTTCAATGAACGCTGCGCAAAAGCGTTTTGCCTCGCACTGCTCAAGATAGCGTTTCAAGAAAACCGACGTTGCTTTGTGATGATGTTTACTCAAGAAATCATCCAATACGAATTAACCGCCGAGAGCGGCATGCCTCAGTTGATCCGTTTTTTGAGCCAACGCTTTCGGGGGGGGACAGATATCGGCCATTGCCTACACGAAGCGGTAAAACTCTTACAAACCGACAGCTGGCAGGAAGCCGATGTCGTGGTGATTTCCGATTTTGTTGCACAACGCGTTAGCGAAGAGATCCAGCAGCAGATTCGCCAGCAGCAACAGCTGCATCAGCAACGCTTTCATGCCGTTACGCTGTCCGATCATGGAAAGCCTCGGTTGACCTCTATTTTTGATTTTATCTGGCCTTTTGATACAGGATTAAAAAGCCGGTTAAAACGCTACGTCCGGCGCTAAATACTAAGGGACTGCTATAGTTTGAACATAATCATTAAGGAAAGCGACTATCGTGAAAACTACAACGCTAACACCAGCTTTTACCCCCTCGCTCTCAGGCGGTGACCCCGAGCAGAAACGTCGAGAACTTCTCGACTACTTTCACACCACTTGGCACACCTACGAGCAATTGTTTACCTGCCTCACGGAAGAACAGGCGTGGACAACTAAAGCGATTCCGCTTCGCCATCCGCTTATCTTTTATTACGCGCATACCGCCACCTTTTTTATCAATAAATTGATTGCTGGCGGCTACCTCACCGAACGGATCGATGAGCGAATGGAAGCCATGATGGCCATTGGCGTCGATGAGATGAGTTGGGACGATCTGAATGACGATCATTACGCTTGGCCCACCCCTGCAGCAGTACAAGACTATCGCGATCGTGTTCGCCAACAAGTGATTGAGGTAATTACTCATCTTCCCCTCACTCTCCCTATCGGTTGGAATGATCCGGCTTGGGCGATATTAATGGGTATCGAACATGAGCGTATTCATCTCGAAACCTCAAGTGTTCTCATCCGACAACTCCCTATCAGTTGGGTTACCCCGCAACCGGCTTGGCCTATTTGTCCGCATTTCTCATCAAGTCGTCAAGATGTACCAGACAATACGTTAGTGCCTCAATCAGGAGGAACATTAACGCTGGGTAAGAAAGACGATTATTACGGCTGGGATAATGAATATGGCCAACAGGTGCAAACAATAGCGCCTTTTGCCGCCAGTAAAATGCTAGTTAGCCACGCCGAGTTCTACGAATTTGTCGATGATGGCGGCTATCAAACTGCCGAGTGGTGGGATGAAGAAGGCTGGGGGTGGAGAACCTACACTCAGGCTGATAAGCCGACATTCTGGGTAGGCGATATTGCATCACCCGATCAGCTTAAGCTTCGGGTCCTCGCCGAAGAGATTGATTTTCCGTGGGATTGGCCTGTCGAGGTTAATCAGTTGGAAGCCTCTGCTTTCTGTCGATGGAAATCAGCGAAATCAGGCCGACCGATTCAGCTCCCTAGTGAAGGAGAGTGGGCATGGTTACGCCAGCCGATCGACGGGGACCACCCAGACTGGCAAACCCCTATCGGAAATATCAATCTGCAAGGCTGGGCCTCTTCGTGTCCTGTTACCTATTTTGCGCAGGGTGATTTCTTCGATATCGTCGGTAATGTGTGGCAATGGACCACGACACCGATCAGCGGTTATCAAGGCTTTACCGTACACCCTCTATACGACGACTTTTCGACCCCGACCTTCGACGGTAAACATAACTTAATCAAAGGCGGGAGCTGGATATCAACCGGTAATGAGGCGTTAAAAGCTGCACGCTATGCTTTTCGTCGTCACTTTTTCCAACACGCTGGCTTTCGCTACGTAGAATCGACTCATCAGGAAACTATGCTAAAAAATCCTTACGAAACTGACACCATGGTCGCTCAATATCTCGACTTCCAGTATGGCGAGAACCGCTTCTGCGTAGAGAATTATGCTAAAGCCTTGGTCGAGAAAGTGATTCCCCATTGTCACAGTACCCTTCATGCCTTGGATCTCGGCTGTGCCACTGGACGTGCCAGCTTTGAGCTAAGTCGCTACTTTGATCGGGTAACCGGTATCGACTATTCAGCGCGCTTTATTGATGTGGCGCTACAATTGATGACCGGAGAAGATTTCCGCTATGCACTGCCTACCGAAGGCGATCTGGTCGAGTATCATCAAGTTCGCCTCAGCGAATTAGCCATTACCGCCGAACAATGGCAAAAGATCGATTTTAAACAAGGGGATGCCTGTAATTTAAAGGTGACACACGCCGAGTATGATCTTATCTTTGCCTCAAACTTAATTGATCGCTTACGCGAGCCAACACGCTTCCTTAAAAGTCTTAGTGCATTATTGAAACCTGGTGGCGTGCTAATGCTCTCTTCACCCTATACGTGGTTAGAAGCGTTTACGCCTAAAGAAAATTGGTTAGGGGGGATTCGTGAGAACGGTGAAGCCGTCACCACCTACCAAACATTGCAGCGACTATTACGCGATGATTTTGAGGAAATTCAGCCAGCGGAAGATATTCCGTTTGTCATCCGTGAGACGGCCCGTAAACATCAATATACCGTGGCGCAAGCAAGCTATTGGCGCCGTAGAGCGTAGCGTACAAGCGCCCGTTAGGGCGTTTGTTTTTTCAAGGATTGTGATATGTCTGATGCCTCGCAACTCGACGAACTGGATCGAGATATTCTTAATGTTCTGCTTAAACAGGCAAAAACGCCCTACGCCGAACTGGCCAAGATGTTTGGCGTGAGTGCCGGGACCATCCACGTTCGTGTCGAAAAGATGCGCCAAAGTGGTGTGATAACGGGCACCCATATTGCGGTCGATCCCCGTAAACTCGGGTTTGATGTCTGTTGCTTTATAGGCATCATTTTAAAAAGTGCGCGCGATTACCCCGCAGCTTTACAAAAGCTTGAAGCACTCGATGAGGTCGTCGAGGCTTGGTACACCACTGGCCACTACAGTGTCTTTATCAAAGTCATGTGTCGATCTATCGATGCCTTGCAGCATGTGCTGGTCAATAAGATCCAGACCATTGATGAAATACAGTCTACCGAAACCCTGATCTCTCTACAAAACCCCATCGATCGACCGATCAAAGCGTAATCGCCCTCAATACTGTGGATAAAGTTATCAGTGCTTTGATCCACAGTGCTCAATCTTTCCTAAATAGTTAAAAAATAATAATCCCCCTATTATCCACAGGTGGATCACCGCTTGATCACCGAGTACAATGGCCGCCTTTATTGAGGAGGGTATATGGCTGAAATTACTTTTATTACGGGTAGCACACTGGGGAGTGCCGAGTATGTTGCAGAACATCTCGCGGATAAATTAAGCGAAGCAGGTCATACCAGTGAATTACTTCATGGTGCAGAGCTCGATGAAGTCCCGTTAGAAGGAATTTGGATCATTGTCACCTCAACCCACGGTGCTGGCGAGTTACCGGATAATCTGCTCGACTTTAGTGAAGCCTTATCAGAACAAAAACCGGATCTTAGTGGTGTTCGCTATGGCGCAATAGGACTCGGTAATCGAGAGTACGATCTCTTCTGTGGGGCGATAAAGACGCTTGATGAGCAATTAACTCAGCTCGGAGCCACCCGAATTGGCGATCGTCTTGAAATAGATGTGCTAGAACACGAAATCCCGGAAGATCCGGCTGAAGAGTGGCTGGTGGAGTGGGTAGAGAAGATTTAACCCCCGCGTTAGATCGTTTTTTTTTCGAGATCCCTAGTTTTTTACTCTGTATTTAACAGAAAGATCATGAAAGTTCTGTGGATAACAATGCGGGAATCATGCGTAAAACCCGTGGTTATCCACCTAATAACCTTCGTTCACTTATTGAGCTGTGCATAACTACCGATCTTGATCCCAGCTTATACGGAGAACGATCACCGATCATTCACATGAAATGATCCCGTTGAATAGCCTGATATTGTTAAAGAAATAGTGGTTATCCACAGAAAAGGTCGATCCTAATAAGAGATCTAACAGAAAGATCATATACAGAATAAAGATCTTTCTTTTAAACCTTAAGGATCGTGCCACTTTCCCCCATTCGATAATTTAAGTAGAATTCATCACCTGGACATTCAGTCCGACAGATTTCATCAACCGAGGTACACTTCATGTTTTATCCAGATCCTTTTGACGTCATTGTCATTGGTGGGGGTCATGCTGGCACGGAAGCGGCAATGGCTGCGGCTCGTATGGGCCAAAAAACGCTATTGTTGACTCACAATATCGATACGTTGGGACAGATGTCCTGCAACCCGGCAATCGGCGGTATCGGTAAAGGCCATCTGGTTAAGGAAGTGGACGCCTTAGGTGGATTAATGGCCACGGCGATCGACCATGCGGGTATTCAGTTTAGGATACTAAACAGCAGCAAAGGCCCAGCGGTACGGGCAACTCGCGCACAAGCAGATAGGGTGCTTTACCGTCAAGCGGTAAGGACAGTTCTTGAAAACCAGCCTAACCTGATGATATTCCAACAAGCTGTTGACGATCTGATCGTCGAAAACGATCAGGTAGTGGGCGCTGTGACCCAAATGGGCTTGAAATTTAAAGCGCGTTCGGTGGTTCTAACGGTAGGCACCTTCTTAGACGGTAAAATTCATATCGGCTTGGATAATTTTAGTGGTGGTCGTGCGGGGGATCCGCCATCGATCCCACTCGCTCGTCGTTTACGTGAACTGCCTTTGCGAGTTGATCGTTTAAAGACCGGCACGCCCCCGCGTATCGATGCACGCACTATCGACTTTAGCCAACTTGCGCCGCAACACGGTGATAATCCAAGCCCAGTCTTCTCATTTATGGGAAATGCTGCGCAACACCCAGAGCAAATGGCGTGTTACATCACTTATACCAATGAAAAAACGCATGATGTGATCCGTAATAATTTGGATCGTAGCCCGATGTATGCAGGGATTATCGAAGGCATTGGCCCGCGCTATTGCCCTTCGATCGAAGATAAGGTTATGCGCTTTGCGGATCGTAACGCCCACCAGATCTTTTTAGAACCTGAAGGACTGACCAGTAACGAGATTTACCCCAACGGCATCTCAACCAGCTTACCTTTCGATGTCCAAATGCAAATTGTTCATTCGATGAAGGGTCTGGAAAATGCACGGATCATCCGTCCTGGCTATGCCATTGAATATGATTTCTTTGATCCTCGTGACCTGAAACCGTCACTGGAAAGTAAGCACATTCAGGGGCTGTTCTTTGCTGGACAGATCAATGGCACAACCGGATATGAGGAAGCGGCTGCGCAAGGACTCCTCGCTGGTTTAAATGCCGGACGTTATGCTGCCGATAAAGAGGCGTGGACGCCAAGACGTGATGAAGCGTATATCGGCGTACTGGTCGACGATCTCTGCACGCTAGGGACCAAAGAACCCTACCGTATGTTCACCTCTCGGGCAGAATATCGTTTGATGCTGCGTGAAGATAACGCTGATTTACGTCTTACTGCCATCGGCCGTGATCTCGGACTGGTTGACGATGTTCGCTGGACCGCGTTTAACCAAAAACTGGAAATGATTGAGCTTGAGCGTCAACGTTTACGAGATATCTGGGTTCATCCGAAATCGACAAATGTTGACGACCTGAATCAAGTATTGAGTGCACCCTTGACTAAAGAGGCGAACGGTGAAGATTTACTGCGTCGCCCTGAAATGACCTATCAAGCCTTAACCGAATTAGCCTTGTTTACGCCATCAGTCACCGATCCGTTGGCAGCCGAGCAAGTTGAAATTCAGGTTAAGTACGAGGGGTATATCGCTCGTCAGCAAGAAGAGATTACTCGACACTTACGTAATGAAAATACCTTACTTCCTGTCGACCTCGATTATAAGAATGTAAATGGCTTATCGAACGAAGTGGTCGCAAAGCTCAATGACCACAAACCGACATCGATCGGTCAAGCCTCTCGTATTTCAGGTATTACCCCTGCGGCCATCTCAATTTTGCTGATATGGCTTAAAAAGCAAGGGTTGCTACGTAAAAGCGCCTAAGTCAGTTGAGAGGAAGTGAAAACTTCCTCTCCCTTTCGGAATAAATTCTGTGATAACACAACTTTCAAAACTTCTTAATCAGTCGGCGATTTCTCTAACCGATCAACAAAAACAGCAACTGGTCGCTTATGTTGAGTTACTCGATAAGTGGAACAAAGCCTACAATCTAACGTCGGTACGAGATCCACAACAGATGATCGTCCGCCATATTATGGACAGTATCGTCGTCGCGCCGTATTTACGGGGTAAGCGCTTTATCGACGTTGGGACGGGACCAGGGTTACCGGGTATTCCCCTTTCAATTGTGATGCCTGAGGCTGAATTTACCTTATTGGATAGCTTAGGAAAGCGCGTTAGATTCTTAAAGCAGGTCCAACATGAGCTAAAACTGCAAAATATTACCCCAGTGCAATCACGAGTCGAAGAATATCCCGACTCACCGCCGTTCGATGGGGTGATAAGCCGAGCTTTTGCTTCTGTCCATGATATGTTGCATTGGTGTCAGCATCTTCCGGCAGAAGGGCATGGACGTTTTTATGCCTTGAAGGGGCAATTTCCTGCGGAAGAATGCGAATCTTTACCAGAAAACATTCATCTTGAAGCCTCGCATCGATTAGATGTCCCGCAGTTAGACGAAGAACGTCATCTATTAATACTGAAGAAAATCTAATTAAAGGAACCGTTAGGGTTCCTTTTTCCCTTTCGAAGACTAAAATCCTATCTAACTATCTGTTTACAAAGATTAAAATCATGCGTTACTCTGCGTTCGCACTTTGACATGTGCATCTCTCAGCGATAATTAATGCTATTTACTAATAGGTATGAAAGGAATCAATATGAAAGAGTTAACAATACAGCAGTCTCAACAAGTTTCTGGTGGGATTTTTGGCTTTGTCACGACCCCGATCGGTGCAGTCATGGGCTTAGCGATCGGATCTGTAGTCGATGCGGCATATAAAGTCAGTAATATAAAGACTTCCTTTAAATGGTCTGGCTTACAGCTTGGGGCGGGAATTGGCGCGGCAGTAGGGATTGCCCCGATTACGGCAGCGTTAGGTATTGGTCTTGGCGTCGTCAGCATTGTGAAAAATAAAAATAGCATCAATCAACAGAAAGCCGCTCAAAATAGCTAATTGATAGGCTGAAAAGCAGAGGTGTAAAACGATGACATTTCTGCTTTTCAACTTAGGTGAAGGGATCGGTAAATGGGGGAGGGGAGAAAGTCGACCTTTGTCTGTATCGATAATACGTTGTCTAAACGAAGAACATCATCGTTCTACACTAAAGAAAATCTAATATAACTAATACCTATCCCGTATATTTCCAGAAGGTCGTTCAAATTTCCTATCTAACCAATTGTTTACAATGGTTAAAATCATAAGTTACCCTGCATGCGCACAGTGAACGGTGCATAACTAAACTCACTTTACGCAGTAATGAAAGGAATCAACATGAGAGAATTAACCGTACAGCAATCTCAGCAAGTGTCTGGGGGCATTTTTGGATTAATTACCACGCCAATCGGTCTAGCGATGGGGTTCACGGTAGGGGCTTTGGTTGATGGCGTCTTCAAGGCTAATAATCTGAGGACCACTTTTGTCTGGGGTGGCTTAGAAATCGGTGCAGGCATTGGTGCAGCAGTGGGACTTGCGCCGTTAACGGCCATAGCAGGGATTAGTCTAGGCGTGCAAAATATCGTTGAGAATATAAAGAGCATTACTAGCCAGAAAGCGGCTCAAAAAAGCTAACAGATAGGATGAAAAGCAGAGATATGAGGTGATGATATTTGTGCTTTTCAACTTAGTGAAAACAGCCGTAATTCGACACTTTTCCCGCCTTAAATACCACTATTTTACCCTTTATCTTTATAAGGTTAATTGAGTGACTCGTCGTAAATGTTTCAGTAATGTTTTAATTTGGTTAATTATTAACGAAGAAGAGTCGGGCTTATTCTTTAATTTACGGGATTTTTTTCAGGATAATCGGCTGAATAACGCTTTTCTGAAAGAAATTTAAATAATTGTTCATCTTTTCGCAAGTTACAGATTGAAATCGCAGGTGCTCCCCGTATAATTTGCACGGCTTTTGCTGTTCACTCTTTAAGTGGCCACAGCAGCTTTTTAAGCACACGAAATACCATTCCGGGTCAAAGGGGAATTTTCACGTTATGTCACTAGCCTTTTACAGTATGCGATTGGCTAAGGCGGTACTGATTATCCAGCTTGGAACATTAGTTGTTCTGGGTCTTCTTTTTACCCTAAAAAGCACTCACGATGGAGTTTCTGCTCTAGCAGGAGGGATAGCGGCCTGGTTGCCAAATATCCTATTTACGTTTCTGGCCTGGCGCCTGCAAGGGCAATCACCAGCAAAAGGGCGTGTTGCCTGGAGCTTTGCATTCGGTGAAGCGATGAAGGTTGTTTTAACCATCATCATGCTTATTGTGGCGTTAGGTGTGTGTGGGGCTGCATTTTGGCCCCTTGCAATAAGCTGGTTGTCGGTGTGTGTAGTTCAAGTTATCGCACCGGTTGTAATTAACAAAAAAGGGTAAGAAGCATCATGTCCGCAGGAGAAATCTCAACCCCACAGGAATACATTGGTCACCATCTGACACATTTACAGATTGACCTTCGTACTTTCCAGTTGGTGAATGCGCACGACGCTCCGGCAACATTCTGGATACTGAATCTGGACTCTATGTTCTTTTCTGTTGTCCTGGGACTGATCTTTCTGGTGCTGTTCCGCAAAGTTGCTAAAAACGTAACGAGCGGTGTGCCAGGTAAGCTTCAGGCGGCAATTGAGCTTGTTGTAGGTTTTGTCGATGCCAACGTACGTGATATGTACCATGGCAAAAGCAAACTGATCGCTCCATTGGCACTGACAATTTTCGTCTGGGTCTTCTTGATGAACTTCATGGATCTGCTACCCATTGATTTGCTGCCTTGGATAGGTGAGCATGCATTAGGTCTGCCAGCACTGCGTGTTGTCCCATCAGCTGACGTGAACGTAACATTGTCTATGGCACTGGGCGTATTTATTTTGATTCTGTTCTACAGCATCAAAATGAAAGGGGTAGGCGGGTTCACTAAAGAACTTACTTTACAACCTTTCAATCATCCGATCTTCATCCCTATCAACCTGATTCTTGAAGGTGTTAGCTTACTGTCGAAACCTGTTTCACTGGGTCTGCGTCTGTTCGGTAACATGTATGCGGGTGAGTTGATCTTTATCCTGATTGCAGGTCTGTTACCGTGGTGGTCACAGTGGGTTCTGAATGTGCCATGGGCCATTTTCCACATCTTGATTATTTCGTTACAGGCTTTCATTTTCATGGTCCTCACGATCGTCTATCTGTCGATGGCATCTGAAGAGCATTGATTTTTACACCAACATTATTGATTTGATTGAAACAAACTGGAGACTGTCATGGAAAACGTGAATATGGATCTGCTGTACATGGCTGCCGCTGTGATGATGGGTCTGGCGGCTATCGGTGCTGCGATCGGTATCGGCATCCTTGGAGGAAAATTCTTGGAAGGCGCTGCTCGTCAGCCTGATCTGATTCCTCTGCTGCGTACTCAATTCTTTGTTGTTATGGGTCTGGTGGATGCAATTCCTATGATCGCTGTAGGTCTGGGTCTCTATGTGATGTTTGCCGTCGCCTAGTAACGTTGTTGGCGAGCGTTAAGCAAGCTGACAAACGAAAGAACAGAGTCTGCCGCTTGTTATAATGATAAGCGGCAGAGCAAGTTAACTTATTGAGAGGCATTGTGCTGTGAATATTAATGCAACAATCCTCGGCCAGGCCATCGCATTTATCCTGTTCGTCGCCTTTTGTATGAAGTACGTATGGCCGCCAATTATGGCTGCTATCGACAAACGTCAGAAAGAAGTTGCTGATAGTTTATCTTCTGCAGAACAAGCAAAGAAAGACTTGGATATCGCGCAAGCTAATGCGACCGACCAGCTGAAAAAAGCCAAAGAAGATGCTCAGGTTATTATTGAGCAGGCGAACAAACGTCGTACACAGATTCTTGAAGATGCGAAAGCTGAAGCAGATGCTGAACGTACTATGATCGTCGCACAAGCGCAGGCAGAAATTGATGCTGAGCGTAAACGTGCCCGTGAAGAGCTACGTAAGCAAGTTGCGTTACTGGCTGTCGCAGGAGCTGAGAAAATCATCGAGCGTTCCGTGGATGAAGCTGCTAACAGCGACATCGTTGATAAACTGGTCGCTGAACTGTAAGGAGGGAGGGGCTGATGTCTGAACTTATTACTGTAGCTCGCCCCTACGCCAAAGCAGCTTTTGACTTTGCTGTTGAGCACCAAGCTATTGATCGCTGGCAGAGCATGCTAGCATTTGCCGCAGAAGTGGTTCGCACTCCGCAGCTTGCTGATTTACTTTCAGGCGCTATCGCCTCTGAAAAAGCAGCTGCCACGGTGAACGCTGTGTGCGGTGATCAACTTGATGCCCATGGTCAGAACCTGGTTAAGGTAATGGCTACAAATGGTCGTTTGACCGCGCTTCCTGCTGTTCTGGAAAGCTTTATTCAATTACGTGACGCGTATGAAGCAACGGCGGAAGTCGACGTTATCTCTGCAAGCGCATTGAATGAGGCGCAACTGGCTAAAATCAGTGCCGCGATGGAAAAACGTTTATCACGCAAAGTTAAGCTGAATTGCAAAATCGATAAGTCTGTAATGGCAGGCGTCATCATCCGTGCGGGTGATACGGTCATCGACGGAAGTATCCGTGGCCGTCTAGATCGTCTAGCAGACGTCTTGCAGTCTTAAGGGGACTGGAGCATATGCAACTGAATTCCACCGAAATCAGCGAACTGATCAAGCAGCGTATTGCTCAGTTCGATGTCGTGAGCGAAGCTCACAATGAAGGTACTATTGTTTCTGTAAGTGACGGGATCATCCGTGTTCATGGCATCAATGATGTTATGCAGGGTGAGATGATTGCCCTACCCGGCAACCGTTACGCTATCGCACTGAACTTAGAGCGCGACTCTGTTGGTGCAGTAGTGATGGGTCCTTACGCTGATCTTGCCGAAGGCATGAAAGTGAAGTGTACTGGCCGTATTTTAGAAGTTCCTGTTGGACGTGGCCTGTTAGGCCGTGTTGTTAACACTCTTGGCGCACCTATCGATGGTAAAGGACCTGTTGAAAACGACGGTTTCTCTCCAGTAGAAATGATTGCTCCAGGTGTTATCGACCGTCAATCTGTTGATGAGCCTGTACAAACAGGTTACAAAGCAGTTGATGCGATGATTCCAATCGGCCGTGGCCAGCGTGAGCTGATCATCGGTGACCGTCAGACCGGTAAAACCGCGATGGCGATCGATGCAATCATCAACCAACGCGATTCAGGCATCAAATGTGTTTACGTTGCTATCGGTCAGAAAGCTTCAACAATTTCGAACGTTGTTCGTAAATTAGAAGAGCACGGTGCGCTGTCTAACACTATCGTTGTTGTTGCTTCAGCATCTGAATCTGCTGCACTGCAATATCTTGCGCCTTACGCAGGATGTGCAATGGGTGAATACTTCCGTGACCGTGGTGAAGACGCGCTGATCGTTTATGATGATCTGTCTAAGCAAGCTGTTGCTTACCGTCAAATTTCACTGCTGCTACGTCGTCCACCAGGACGTGAAGCATTCCCTGGTGATGTTTTCTATCTCCACTCTCGTCTGCTAGAGCGTGCTTCACGTGTTAGCGCTGAGTATGTTGAAAACTTCACTAAAGGTGCAGTGAAAGGTAAGACCGGTTCATTAACCGCGCTGCCAATCATCGAAACTCAAGCGGGTGACGTTTCTGCGTTCGTTCCGACTAACGTAATCTCTATTACCGATGGTCAGATCTTCTTAGAATCGAACCTATTTAACTCCGGTATCCGTCCTGCCGTTAACCCAGGGATCTCTGTATCTCGTGTGGGTGGTGCAGCGCAGACCAAAATCATCAAGAAGCTGTCTGGTGGTATTCGTACCGCATTAGCACAGTACCGTGAATTGGCAGCATTCTCCCAATTCGCATCAGATCTTGATGAAGCGACTCGTAAGCAATTAGATCACGGTCAGAAAGTGACTGAGTTGCTGAAGCAAAAGCAATACGAGCCAATGTCTGTTTCTCAACAGGGTCTGGTTCTGTTTGCTGCTGAGCGTGGCTTCCTGGGCGATGTAGAACTGTCTAAGATCGGCAGCTTTGAATCGGCTCTGTTAGCTTATGCTGCTCGCGAGCACGCGGAACTGATGCAGGAAATCAACCAATCTGGTAATTACAACGGCGAAATCGAAGAGAAGTTCAAAGCTCTCCTCGAAACGTTCAAGAAAACCCAGTCCTGGTAATGTCTTGCGGCTTGCTGAGTAAGCAGGCCGCCTGACTTTGAGGAGAAGCTCATGGCCGGCGCAAAAGAGATACGTAGTAAGATTGGAAGCGTAAAAAATACGCAGAAAATCACCAAAGCGATGGAAATGGTAGCCGCCTCCAAAATGCGTAAATCGCAGGAACGCATGGCAGCCAGCCGTCCGTATGCAGAAACTATTCGCAAAGTGATCGGTCACTTAGCGTTAGGAAATCTGGAATACAAGCACCCTTACCTGGATGAGCGTGACGTTAAGCGCGTCGGCTATTTGGTCGTTTCTACCGACCGCGGGCTTTGTGGTGGTTTGAACACTAACTTGTTCAAAAAATTAATGACAGAGATGAAAGCTTGGTCTGATAAAGGTGTTCAGAGTGATCTGGCCATTATCGGGTCGAAAGGGCTCTCATTTTTTAAAGCTGTTGGCGGTAACGTTGTTGCTCAAGCAAGTGGCTTAGGCGATAAACCTGCACTGGCTGATATCATCGGTCCAGTCCAAGTCATGTTACAAGCCTTCGATGAAGGTCGTATCGACAAGCTTTATGTCGTTAGCAATAAATTTAACAACACGATGTCCCAGACCCCAACCGTTACCCAGATGCTGCCGTTACCGCCAGCTGAAGGCGAAGCAGAGTTGAAGACGAAAACTTGGGACTACCTGTACGAACCCGATCCGAAAGCGTTGCTGGATACTTTGCTGCGCCGTTATGTCGAATCTCAGGTTTATCAGGGTGTTGTGGAAAACCTGGCCAGCGAGCAGGCCGCACGTATGGTGGCGATGAAAGCTGCAACCGACAACGGCGGAAACCTGATCAAAGAGCTCCAGTTGGTTTACAACAAAGCTCGTCAGGCCAGCATCACCCAGGAACTTACCGAGATCGTCTCGGGGGCCTCCGCGGTTTAACCAGGTAACGAATTAGGTAGAGGATTCAAGATGGCAACTGGAAAGATTGTCCAGATTATCGGCGCGGTCGTTGACGTCGAATTCCCTCAAGATGCAGTACCACAGGTGTACAATGCTCTTGAGGTTCAAAACGGCGACGCTCGCTTAGTGCTGGAAGTTCAACAGCAATTAGGTGGCGGTGTTGTTCGTACGATTGCAATGGGTACTTCTGATGGCTTGAAGCGTGGTCTTCAAGTGACTGACTTGGCTAAACCTATTCAGGTTCCAGTCGGTAAAGCAACCCTTGGACGTATCATGAACGTTCTGGGCGAACCGATCGATATGAAAGGTGACCTAGCGAACGAAGACGGTAGCACTGTGGAAGTTAACCCTATCCACCGCGCTGCACCAAGCTACGAAGAGCTAGCGAACTCCACTGAGCTTCTGGAAACAGGTATCAAGGTAATTGACTTGATCTGTCCTTTTGCAAAAGGCGGTAAAGTTGGTCTGTTCGGTGGTGCGGGTGTAGGTAAAACCGTAAACATGATGGAACTGATCCGTAACATCGCGATCGAGCACTCAGGTTACTCAGTGTTTGCCGGTGTCGGTGAGCGTACTCGTGAAGGTAACGACTTCTATCACGAAATGACTGATTCAAACGTTATCGATAAAGTAGCGTTAGTATACGGTCAGATGAATGAGCCGCCAGGAAACCGTCTGCGCGTTGCGTTGACCGGTCTGACTATGGCTGAGAAATTCCGTGACGAAGGTCGTGACGTACTGTTGTTCGTTGACAACATCTACCGTTACACCCTAGCCGGTACCGAAGTATCAGCACTGTTAGGTCGTATGCCTTCAGCAGTAGGTTACCAACCCACCTTGGCAGAAGAGATGGGTGTTCTTCAAGAACGTATCACTTCTACTAAAGCGGGTTCAATCACCTCTGTTCAAGCGGTCTACGTTCCTGCGGATGACTTGACTGACCCATCACCAGCGACCACCTTTGCTCACTTAGATTCAACAGTGACACTGAGCCGTCAAATTGCTTCTCTGGGTATCTACCCAGCGGTTGACCCACTGGATTCTACCAGTCGTCAGCTGGATCCATTAATCGTGGGTCAAGATCACTATGACACGGCACGTGGCGTTCAGTCATTACTGCAACGTTACCAAGAATTGAAAGACATCATCGCTATCCTTGGGATGGACGAACTGTCTGAAGACGACAAGCTACTGGTTTCCCGTGCTCGTAAAATTCAGCGCTTCCTGTCTCAGCCGTTCTTCGTTGCAGAAGTCTTTACTGGCGCACCAGGTAAGTATGTTTCTCTGAAAGATACTATCCGTGGCTTTAAAGGCATCATGGAAGGTGAATTCGATCACCTGCCAGAGCAGGCATTCTACATGGTTGGTGCCATCGAAGAAGCCGTTGAGCGTGCGAAGAAACTGTAATAACAGTTTCCAGGAGAATAATTATGGCTAAAAGTTTTCACCTGACTGTTGTCAGCGCAGAGAAAGAGATGTTCTCTGGCGTTGTTCAACATATCCAGGTGTCAGGTAGCGAAGGTGAGCTAGGGATTTTCCATGGCCACACCCCGTTACTGACCGCCATTAAGCCTGGTTTGGTTCGTATCGTTAAACAAGATAATAGCGAAGAGGTTATTTACCTCTCTGGCGGTATCTTGGAAGTTCAGCCTAACGACGTTAATGTAATGGCGGATACCGCTATTCGTGGCGAAGAGTTAGATGAAGCGCAGGCGCTTGAAGCGAAGCGTCAAGCTGAAGAGTCAATTAGCAAAAACAACACTGATGTTGATTATGCCTTGGCTTCTGCGGAACTGGCGAAAGCGATTGCCAAGCTGCGGGTCATTGAACTGACCAAAAAAGCGATGTAATCAGGCCTAGTGCTCTGAATCATGCCAGCCCTTACCGGCTGGCATTTTTTTTAGCTTTTTTTCTTAACAATATCTGATTTTAGTAAGAGAAATATGGTGTATCCTGTGTCGTAAAGTGATTATCTTTTCGAGCGAATCAAACGAATTAGGATCTGTATGTCTAGTAAAGCGATGAGTGTGGTGATCCTTGCAGCAGGCAAGGGTACAAGGATGTATTCAGACCTTCCAAAAGTGTTACACCACTTGGCAGGTAAACCGATGGTGCAGCACGTCATTGATACAGCGAAAGTCCTTGAAGCGAAAACGATCCATCTTGTTTATGGCCATGGTGGCGAATTATTGAAAAGCCATTTAGCCGATCCCGACTTGCATTGGGTATACCAAGCCGAGCAGCTTGGTACCGGCCATGCAATGCAACAAGCCGCCCCCGCATTCAGTGATGATGAAGATATTTTGATGCTTTACGGCGACGTACCGCTTATCGCGTCTGATACCTTACGCCGTTTGCAAGCATCAAAACCTCAAGGCGGCATCGCCTTACTGACGGTGATTACCGATAATCCAACCGGTTATGGCCGTATTCTTCGTGACCACGACACGATAACGGGGATTGTTGAGCAGAAAGATGCCTCAGCTGAACAGCTCACCATTAATGAAGTCAACACCGGGATTTTATTAGCCAACGGCGGAGATCTAAAGCGTTGGTTGAGTCAGCTGACAAATAACAATGCTCAGGGTGAATATTACATTACCGATATTATTGAGCTTGCTCACCGCGAAGGACGAGTAATCTGTGCGGTTCACCCGACCAAGCAAAGTGAAACCGAAGGGGTGAATAACCGCTTACAGCTCTCACAATTAGAACGTATCTATCAACATGACCGCGCAGAGCAGTTACTCTTAGCGGGTGTCATGTTACGGGATGCCTCTCGGTTCGATCTTCGCGGTAACTTAACCCAAGGTCGTGATGTCGAGATTGACTGTAATGTCATCATCGAAGGTGACGTGGTGCTGGGAAATAACGTTAAAATTGGCGCGGGCTGTATTCTTCGTAATAGCGTGATTGGCGATAACACAGAAGTTAGCCCTTATAGCGTGATCGATGGTGCTCAGCTTGGAACCGCTTGTACCGTTGGCCCGTTTGCACGGTTACGCCCAGGGGCTGAGCTTGCTGAAGAGGTTCATGTCGGCAACTTCGTCGAAGTAAAAAAATCGCAATTAGGTAAAGGGACGAAAGCTGGCCATTTAAGCTACCTCGGCGATGCAACCATTGGCAGTGATGTCAATATTGGCGCAGGAACCATTACCTGTAATTACGATGGTAAATATAAGTACCAAACGGTGATTGGTGATCATGTCTTTGTGGGGTCAGATACTCAGTTTATTGCACCGGTTACGGTCGGTGACGGCGTGACTATTGCTGCAGGTACCACGGTGATGCGTGATATTGCCTCAGCATCGTTGGCCTACAATCCCAAAGAGCAGTTAAGCAAAGCCGGTTGGCAGCCCTCAAGAAAGAAAAGTAACTCGTGAAAACGGCTTACATTCAAACAGTTTAGGATAATGTTATGTGTGGAATAGTGGGTGCGGTAGCACAACGTGATATTGCTGAAATTTTATTAGAAGGACTACGCCGTTTGGAGTATCGCGGTTACGACTCTTCTGGCTTAGCAGTGGCTGACCAACAGGGTCATTTAACGCGCGTTCGTCGTTTAGGTAAGGTGCAGGCGCTGGTGGATGCTGTTGAGCAGCAGCCGGTCACTGGAGGCACAGGGATTGCCCATACACGTTGGGCCACGCATGGTGTTCCTTCCGAAGTGAATGCTCACCCACATGTATCTCACAACATTGTACTGGTGCATAACGGTATCATTGAGAACCACGATGAGTTACGCCCAGCACTGTTGGCCGATGGCTACGTTTTTACCTCACAAACCGATACTGAAGTGGTTGCTCACTTAATCCACCAGCAGCAAAAAATGCACGGTGGTAGCTTACGTGAAGTGGTACAACGCGTAATCAAACTACTACGCGGTGCCTACGGTATGGTCATCATGGATAGTAATGATCCTTCGGTGTTGGTGGCTGCACGTTCAGGTAGCCCACTGGTGATTGGTTTGGGAGTTGGTGAGAATTTTGTCGCCTCTGACCAGCTGGCGTTATTACCCGTGACCCGTCGTTTTATCTTTTTAGAGGAAGGTGATGTCGCTGAAGTAACGCGTCGCACCGTGACCTTATTCCAACGTGATGAAACGCCTGTGACTCGCGCAGTCATTGAGTCTTCTGCACAATATGATGCGGGTGATAAAGGCCTTTACCGTCATTACATGCAAAAAGAGATCTATGAGCAGCCTATTGCGATCAAAAATACCCTGCAGGGGCGTTTTCATGATGGACAAATCGACCTCAGCGAATTAGGTGAATCCGGTCTTGCACTACTTGCTCGGGCAAAACATATTCAAATTGTCGCCTGTGGAACCTCTTACAACTCGGGCTTAGTCTCCCGTTACTGGTTTGAGGCGATTGCCGGTGTTCCGTGTGATGTCGAGATAGCCTCAGAATTCCGCTACCGTAAATCGGTAGTGCGTCCAGATAGCCTACTGATTACCCTCTCGCAGTCTGGCGAAACGGCTGATACTCTCGCGGCGCTACGCTTATCCAAAGAGATCGGTTATTTAGGCGCCTTGACGATTTGTAACGTTAATGGCTCCTCTCTGGTACGCGAATCGGATATGGCTTTAATGACCAAGGCGGGTACTGAGATCGGCGTCGCCTCGACCAAAGCTTTCACGACTCAATTAACCGTGTTATTGATGCTGGTGGCACAGATGGCTCGCCTAAATGGTAAGCCTGAAGCGGTGGAACACGAGATCATTCATGCGCTACAAGCTTTACCGGGGCGTATTGAACAGATTTTATCGCAAGATAAGAATATTGAGAGCCTCGCAGAAGATTTTTCTGATAAGCATCATGCCTTGTTCTTAGGTCGTGGCGATCAGTACCCTATCGCCATGGAAGGGGCGTTAAAGCTTAAAGAGATCTCCTATATTCATGCCGAAGCTTATGCGGCGGGCGAGCTAAAACATGGGCCGTTGGCGCTAGTCGATGCCGATATGCCAGTCATCATTGTTGCGCCGAATAACGAACTACTGGAAAAGCTAAAGTCCAATATTGAAGAAGTACGCGCTCGCGGCGGTTTACTCTATGTCTTCGCCGACCAAGATGCCGGCTTTAGCGATAGCCCGAATATGAAAATTATTCCACTATCCCATGTCGAAGAGGTGCTTGCGCCGATTATCTATACCATCCCACTGCAGCTGCTTTCTTATTATATTGCGCTGATTAAAGGGACCGATGTCGATCAACCTCGTAACTTAGCGAAGTCGGTGACGGTGGAGTAAGGTACGGCGAATAGAAGCGTGTCAAAGAGAAAAAACCCAGCGCAGTATGCTGGGTTTTTTTATGAAGCTTGTTTTCTCAATGGGACTTTTTGTAAAAGCTCTTTGTAGGTTTCTAGTGCGTACTCAGCAATAGCGAGCGGCTTTACATCCTTTAGCGTGGACTCGGCTCTGCATTTTTAATCGATGTATTACCTTATTAATCAAGCCTCTTTCTCTCTCGTTATCTAGTTCCATCAAATTTTCACAGTATCAATCAGCTCAAGTTTCATTAGATAATTTTTGTGAACGGGTAGAGTACCTGTAAAAATTTAACCTATATGTTGAATATCTTCTTCGGGTGCATAATACGACTCATAACCCTTTTACTTAGGATTTATAAGTATACAGTAGTGCGAGAAACTTAGACAATCTAAGCAAAAGAGCATAAAAAGATGAAAAAGTTTTGTACAATAATCCTCTACCAGAAAGACTAAAAAAAGCCCGAAAAAAATCAGGATTATCCCAGAAGAAACTTGGGATAAGAGCGGGTATGGATGAAGGTTCAGCAAGTGGTCGAATGAATCACTATGAAAAAGGTCGACATCTTCCTGATGTGGAGATGCTTAGGAAATTAGCAACAGAACTTAGCGTGCCTGTGAGTTATTTTTTCTGTGAAGATGAGTTGAGCGCAGAATTGGTTTGTCTGTTTGAAAGGCTTGATGAAGAAGAAAAATTAAGGTTGGTGAGCCAATTAAAGGAAAAATAACAGTAATACATTATACAATGATAAAAAAACTGACGGAACTATTTGTATGGTTAGTTTGTATCTAGACCAAATTTTTTGCATTAATTTTGATAAAAAGATTCAACGAATAGTTAATTGATTTAAATTCATAAATTAAATGAGCAAGGAGGTGCCTGATGGCATCTGAAGCAGATACTAGGGCGAACTATATCGACCCAGCTTTACGTGCCGCCCACTGGCTTCCTAGCCATATTATTCGGGAACACTACTTTACCGATGGTCGTAAGCTAGCTGGCGGTGTCCGTGGTCATCGTTGTTTCGTCGACTATTTGCTTCACAAAGATAATCGTTACCTTGCTGTAGTTGAAGCGAAGAAAGAATCAGAGCATCCAACCAAAGGTCTTCAGCAAGCCATAGACTATGCCAAAAAGCTACTTGTTCGCTTTGTATATTCAAGTAACGGTAAACAAACCTATGAGTTCGATTTAGAAACGGGTAAAGGCGACTACATCGAATTTTACCCAACACCACAAGAGCTAGAAAACCGCTACGCGGGTGTTAATTCGAATCTAGGCCAGCAGTTTCGTAATATTCCTTTTCATTTAGAAGGCGCGACGCAGCCGCGTTATTACCAAGAATTAGCGGTACATGCTGCCACAGATGCTATTGGTAAAGGCAAACCACGAGTACTATTAACACTTGCTACCGGTACAGGTAAAACTTTTATTGCTTTCCAGATTGTTCATAAATTGTTCCAGTTTCGGTGGAACAAAGAGTCGCCAGGGACTCGTAGACCTCGAATCTTGTTTTTAGCGGATCGTAATATTTTGGCAGATCAAGCTATCAATACATTTAATCCTTACGAAAAAGATCTTATTAAAATTAATGGGGAGGAGGTTCGCAAGCGGAATGGAGTCGTGCCCACTAATGCACATATCTTTTTTGCTATCTACCAGGCCATTGCTGAAAGAGAAAACATTGAAGGCTATTACAAAGCGTATCCAAGTGATTTTTTTGACCTTGTAATGATCGATGAGTGTCACCGTGGCAGTGCCAATGAGACAGGCTCTTGGCGAGCTATACTCGACCATTTTGGCAGTGCGGTGCATGTTGGCCTAACAGCTACACCAAAACGTGAAGCTAACGTAGATACCTACAACTACTTTGGTACCCCCGCTTTTGAATACTCATTAAAAGATGGTATTAACGATGGTTTCTTAACGCCATATCGTGTCAAACGGATACGCACTAACTTAGACGAACTTGTACTAACTAAAGATGATCAAGTAGTCGAAGGTGAGTCTGGACAAGATGTCTATCAGGTAGAAGATTACGATAAGAAGATTATTGTTGATGAGCGTACTGAACTGGTCGCGAAAGTAATTTTGGATAATATCAATCCATTAGAAAAAACCATCATCTTCTGCGAAAACCAAAATCATGCACTGACCATGCGTGACATGATCAACAAATACAAAAAAGTGAACGATCCGCACTACTGTGTGCGCGTGACTAGTGATGAGGGTAAAGTCGGCCGCGAGCTACTGGAAAAGTTCCAAGATAACGACAAAGACATTCCAACCATAATTACCTCATCGCAAATGTTAACAACTGGGGTAGATGCCCGTAACGTGCGTAACGTAGTGCTGGATAGAACCGTCGGTTCAATGGTGGAGTTTAAACAAATTGTCGGTCGCGGAACCCGTGTTTTTGATGGCAAAGACTATTTCACCATCGTCGATTTTCGCGGTGCAACCAATAAGTTTTACGACAACGATTGGGATGGTGAACCTGAAGCGCCAGAGCCAGGTGGTACTGGTGAGCCAACTCCACCACCTTACACACCAGAACCACCCGGAGGAACAGATGGCTCAGAGCCTGAGCCGGGTGCAACAAGACCTCGGTTAAAAGTAAAACTAGGCAAACACCGTGAACTTAAAGTGACTGACGTTGAAACTCGTTATATCGATGAGTATGGTAAACCTCTCACAGTACAAGAATTTGTTGAGCGTCTAATCACCCAATTACCAGGGTTATTTAAATCGGTTGATGAATTGCGGCAGATATGGTCAGACCCAGACGAGCGCGAAACTTTGCTCGATAAACTTGTAAAAGCAGGTTTTGATAATGAGCAACTTGCCACACTACGACGTATGTTTGAAGCAGAAGAGTGCGATATCTTTGATCTACTGGCTTTTTTAGCTTTTGAACAGCCCATGTCAACTCGCAAAGCTCGTGCCGAACAAGTACGTACTAACAGTGCCTTCTTTGAACAATATCAGCAAGAAAAGGCTCAGCAGTTTTTGTACTTTGTGCTCAATCGTTATGAACAAACCGGCAGCACGGAGTTATCACGCGAGCGCTTGCCTGCTCTCATTGAGCTATCAGGATTGGGTACAATTAAAGACGCCTCAACAGCATTCGGTGGAAATCCAGCCTATTTGCTGGCGGCTTTTAAACAATTACAACAACAGCTTTATCATGTGAATTGAAATGGAACTTACATTAGCACCTAATCCGCTGTACGATCAGCCACAGACCTTACATATCAACAAAGTAGCGACCTTGATTGGTGAAAATGGTAGCGGTAAATCCAGTATCTTACATTCAATCTTTAGAAAGCAGGTTGCAGAACCTAGCGACATGCTTCAGCTGATCTGTGCGACTTCGGGACAAAATGAAAACTTCTCTTCCTTTTTTGAACAAAGACTAACTTCTTTACGAACAAGGAAAGATATAAGCGATATTGATTTTTCTAGCCTTTTCTTTACTCAGAAAGATGTTCGATTCCTTACATTTCTCGCCTACACATTCAAGAGGAACGGCTTAGTTTTTAATTTTGTTAACAAACACAAGGCATTCAAGGATCAAATTTCAGTCAAATTGAGACTGAAAATATCTGTTCCTGATACTTACATAAAGAATGTACAACAAGACCTGATAGCTGAAGCTAAAGACTATGAACACCAATCGATAAGAAAAAGACCTTTTAATCAGCGTCTTGACGCCTTTCTTGAAAAGATTGAAACACTTCCCGACCTTGATGCTCTACTAGAAACAGGTAAAGGCTTAAAATCAACCGAAGTAGAAGTAACTAATGAAAAATTTTTTGATATTTTTGATGGTTCTAGAATTGATGCCACAAAATTTCTAATCGAAGGCTCATACAACGAATATTTCTTTTCAGCTTCTGAAGTTTCGCTTTATCTATTTGATAATATTGAATTTTCATTACTCAGTGATGGTGAGTATCAGTTTCTATTCGTAGCATCACTAATTGATCTATTTGATGGCACTTCATCTCTTTTCATGTTTGATGAAGTTGACTCACACTTGCACTATAAAAACGTTGAGCTCCTTTGGAACATCCTAAGCAAAATTAAGGGTAAGGTAATAACCACAACTCATTTAGTTGACTCAATCGCTGAGAATGACTTCGAATCATTGTTTTTGGTTGAAAAAGGGCGGATAAAAAATGATCATAAATCTCAAAAGTTATTGGAAAGATTAAAAATTTTATCCAAAAGTAAAGTCGTTGAGTTAGAAATAGCCTCCAAATTAAACAACATTTGCTTGATTGATTATTATAATGATTGGAAAATTTTTGAGTTATTAGCTAAGCAGAAAGGGCTTGACTGGAAGCCTCTGTCCGCAATAAATCCTATAGCCAAATCATCTGGTTACAGTTCAGTGGCGGACAGCTTTGGTGCTTCCAAGATCAAGTGGCTACATGAGTTGAGAGACATGAAGGAATACCTCAGGGTATGCAAAGCTGAAGTGTACGGAAAAGATGAAGCTCTTCATCCACGTAAAATAACTAATGTGTTCATGATATGTGATCGAGACGAGCTGCCAGAAGCTAACATTCACTCACAAGGTGTCAAGGTTGTTGGAGTTGATTACCCTGATAAATTTGACTTAGGTTTGCCTTGTCCAGAGAAAATGAACTGCTATTTGCTGACTTGGAAACGCCGAGAAATCAAAAATTACTTGCTTTCACATACAGTACTGTCGCATTACAAAGTACTTGCTGCAATCAACAACCCTGATATTGCGCAGAGAAATCATTTACAACCAAACAACCCAGGTGACAACGACGATATCCGGCGATTGAATGCTAAAAAGGTCATCGACCCTCTGATCAATACCAAGAGTATAGGGCTCGATACTGACAAGCTCCAAGCCTATATCAACCTGATTCCGCCTACAGAAATCAGCGAAGACATCACCAACATGTACAATTTTATTATCGGAAAACTATAAGCCATGTCACTACAACAAAAGATTGACCGAATTACCGACATACTGCGACGTGACGATGGCATTAGTGGTGCTATGCACTACACCGAGCAAACCTCTTGGGTGTTGTTCTTAAAGTTTTTAGATGATTACGAGTCTGAAAAAGAAGACGAAGCGGTACTATCTGGTAAAGGCTATAAACCCGTACTGGATAAAACACATCGTTGGTCAAATTGGGCCTGCCCGAAAAACGCTGAGGGCAAGCTAGATATTAACAAAGTTCGCACGGGTGATGATTTAACTGATTATGTTAATAATGAGTTATTCCCTTACTTAAAAAGCTTTGCCAACGCCGCCGTTACGGGTTCAGACTTTAAATCCTTCGCCTATAAGATTGGTGCCATCTTCCAGTATTTAGACAACAAGGTGGCATCTGGTCATACCTTACGTGAAGTGTTGGATATTATCGATACACTGAATTTCCAGTCCAGTGATGAAATGTTTGAACTGTCTCTAGTCTATGAAGGTTTATTGCAAAATATGGGCGATGCCGGAGGTTATGCGGGCGAGTTTTATACGCCGCGCCCCGTGGTACGAGCCATGATTAAGGCCATTGACCCACAAGCTGGGCAAACCATTTACGATGCAGCGGCAGGCTCGTGCGGATTCTTAGTTGAAGCTTTCGACCACTTAAAAGCGAAAAAGAGTGCGCTTTCTACCGAGCAATGGGACTTTATCCAACGCGATACCTTCTTTGGTTTCGAAAAAACCTCGCTGGCTTACGTTATGGGCATGATGAACATGATTTTGCATGGCATCGAGTCACCCAACTTGTTCCGTGGTAATACGCTCACCCAAAACATCCGCGATATTCAGGAAAAAGACCGTTACGACATTATTCTGGCTAACCCGCCATTTGGTGGTAAAGAAAAATCACAAATTCAGCAAAACTTCCCTATCCAGAGTAATGCAACTGAATTACTGTTTTTACAACACTTTATGAAAACGCTAAAAAGTGGGGGCAAAGCGGCAATAGTAGTGCCGGAAGGTGTACTGTTCCAAACCAACAGCGCCTTTAAGCAGGTCAAAAAAGAGATACTAGAAAACCTTAACTTGCACACCATCTTAAGCCTGCCCGCAGGTGTGTTTTTGCCTTACTCTGGAGTAAAAACCAATGTGCTATTTTTTGAGCGCAGCGGCGGTACTAGCGATGTGTGGTATTACGAATGCGAACCAGAGCAAAAACTTACCAAAAATAAACCGATCACCGATGATCACCTAAAAGAGTTTGTTGAGCTGTATAGGAGCCGTAAAGCTACTGAACGTTCGTGGACGGTGTCGGCCAGTAAGCTGGCTGAAGATTATGATCTATCAGCCAAAAACCCTGCCAAACAGAAAGATGCCAAGCATTTAGCGCCACGCGATCTCCTCAAACATATCCGCATCAAAGAAAAGCTGGTATCTGCCTTGTTGGATGAAATTGAAGATCTATTGGCGGAGAAATAACCATGGAACAGGTTTTATATAATTTACCGGATGGTTGGGAGTGGCAACAGTTAGCAGATGTTGTTGTTAAAACAGAAAACTTGAATCCGTTAAAAAATGCGGATCAGCTATGGACGTACATTGACATATCCTCTGTAGACTGTGATCGATTTATGGTTACAGACCCAAAGGAAATTTTAGGAAAAGATGCTCCATCACGAGCGAAAAAGCATGTACAGCTAAACGACGTGATATTTGCCACGACACGACCAAACTTGAAAAATATAGCATTAGTTCGGGATGAATATAGATCACCAGTGGCATCGACTGGGTTCTGTGTCTTCAGAGCTAATGAAAAGGTTTTATCTGCCTATTTATTTTATTTTTTAATAACGGATTTCGTCCAAGCGCAAATTGAACCTTATGTCGGTGGTGCTTCATATCCCGCTATTACTGATGGAAACCTTAAAAGGGCTCCAATCCCGATTCCGGGCATCGAAGAACAAAAACGCATCGTGGAAAAGCTCGATGCACTGCTGGCCCGTATCGGTTCCGTTATTGAGCATTTGCAACAGAGCGTCACACTGGCAGATGCTTTGTATACAAGCTCACTTGATCAGGTATTTGATAAAGTCTATTTAGATTATTCAATGAAACCTTTATATGCCCTAGCGAGTAAGATAGGAAGCGGAGCAACACCAAAAGGTGGACAAAAAGCCTATAAGAAATCAGGGATATCATTGATACGCAGCCTTAATGTGTATGACTCGGAATTTAAGGTAGAAGGACTAGCTTTCATAGATGATGACCAAGCTGGAAAGTTGAGCAATGTAGTGGTTGAAGAAGGTGACGTTCTATTGAATATTACCGGAGCCTCAATCGCTAGGTGCTGTATTGCTCCTGTAGAGTTTCTGCCCGCTCGCGTGAACCAACACGTATGCATCATTCGTCCAAATAAAGAGTTAAATTCTGCATACCTAAATTATTTGTTGATTAGTCCTAAGTTTAAAGCTGCTTTATTGTTTCAAGGTGCTGGCGGAGCAACGCGCCAAGCTTTAACAAAAGTAATGGTTTCTAACTTAGATATACCGTTGCCACCGCTAGAGAAGCAGATCGAACTAGTAGGTAAAGTTAATCTGCTAAGCAAAAAAAATCGAGCTTTAAAGGAATTGGTTAATTCAAAGATTTCTGATTTGATCACCTTAAAAGCATCAATCCTCAATGTAGCCTTTAAAGGCGGGCTGTAAGGAGCGAATATGAGTTTACAGACCAATCTCAAAGGTCGCTTGCGCAACACTTCTTTACCTAAGAGTCACGGCCTGATGCCTATTTTTGAGGCGGTTGTAAACTCTATTCACTCTATTGAAGAAAAAGGTAATAGCGATAACGGTAAGATTATTCTTCGGATCAATCGCGCTACTCAGGAGAGTTTAGATTTCGATACCAAATCGCTGCCTCATATAGTAGGTTTCACCATCACTGATAATGGTTGTGGTTTTAATGAAACCAATTTTAAGTCATTTGAAACACTGGATTCTGACCACAAAATTGACAAAGGCTGCCGAGGTGTCGGTCGCTTGATGTGGTTGAAGGTGTTTGATCTTGTCGAAGTAGAAAGCCATTTTGGCGATGGAGATGGCTATCTAAAAAAGCGTGTATTTCTCTTTAACGATAAATTAGGCGTTCATAGTGAAAATCTTCAGGTAGCTACCGAACAACAACCAGGTACTCAAATCAAACTGGTGGGATTTGATGAAAGTTATCGAAAGCAGGTACCAACCAAGGGGCTAACAGTAGCTAATCAGCTACTTGAACATGTGCTCTGGTACTTTGTTCGTCAGGGCAGTGCACCAAAGATACAAGTCGAAGACTCTGGTGAGATTTTCGAACTGGACTCCTTACTCGAAGAACATATGCACGCCAGTGCATTCCTTGAAACGATAAAAATACGCGATTATGCCTTCGACCTAACTCATATCAAGTTTCGTGCATCGGTAAATAAAAAGCATCAGTTAGCTTTATGTGCAGCTAATAGATTGGTTAAAGAAGAATCCATTCAAGGAAAAATTTCCGGCTTGTACGGCAAAATATCTGACGAATCGGGGGAATTTACCTATACCTGTTACGTGTCTTCAGGCTACTTAGATGAACGTGTACGCAGCGAGCGTATCTCTTTTGATATTGCCGAAAACGTAGAGGACATGCTCAACGAAGTAAGCTTTAAAGATATTCGTGATGCAGTGCTCGCACGCACGAAAGAATATCTACAAGATGTTTTGGCAGAAAATGTCTCAGCCGGTCGTAAACGCGTAGATGATTTTATTAATAGCCATGCACCCCGATACCGGCCTATTGTTCACTATGTTGCAGAAGAACAGCTCATTGTTGACCCAGAAAAGTCGGACAAAGACTTAGAGTTACATCTACATGCTCAGTGGTATGAGGTCGAGAGACAATTAGTCAGTGAGGGGCATGAAATCATGCAGCCTCAAAATGAGGGGCATGTAGAGGAATACAAGGAACGGCTAAGCCAGTATCTGCGAAGAGCTGAAGATCTGAAAAAATCAGACCTTGCCAATTACGTATCCCATCGAAAGGTAATTATTGATTTACTGCAAAAATCCATCGAGCGACTGGATGATGGTAAGTATGCTCGTGAGGATATGATTCATGAGTTAATCATGCCCATGCGCAAAGACTCTAGTGAGGTTTTTCTGGATTCTTGTAATCTTTGGCTGATCGATGAACGTTTGGCATTTCACAACTATTTGGCTTCCGACAAAACTCTGAATGCGATGCCGATTACTGGCAATAATTCGACAAAGGAACCGGATTTACTCAGTTTAAGAGCGTTTGATAACCCACTACTGGTTAATGATCAAAAGAGCTTTCCCTTAGCATCTATTACCGTGGTAGAGATCAAACGCCCAATGCGGAACGATATGAGGGAAGGTGAAGATAAAGACCCGATTGATCAGGCTCTTAGTTATTTAGAGCGAATTCGAGAGGGAAAAGTAAAGACAAAATCAGGCCGTCCAATACCCGGCAACAACGATATCCCTGGGTATTGCTATGTGCTTTGTGACCTGACTGAGTCTATGCATCGTCGCTGTCGCCGAGCCAATCTGCGCATTACATCTGACAGAATGGGTTATTTCGGTTACAACGAGCCATCCCATGCCTACATCGAAGTAATTAGTTTCGACCAGTTAGTAAAGGCGGCTAAAGAACGTAATCGTGCATTCTTTGACAAGCTTGGACTTCCCTGTATGTAAGTAAAAGGTTGATTGCATGGCGGGTAACATCTCTCAAGCCCTTCAAGGTGAGTTTGTTCTTTTCACCAGTACGGATGGTCAAATTCGCGTCGAATGCTGATCTGAATCTGATACGTTGTGGCTTTCTCAGGCTACAATGGCTGAGCCTTATGACAAAGACGTCCGTACAGTTAATGAGCACCTAATCAATATCTACAACCAAGGTGAGTTTGTACAAAAAGCAACCATCCGGAAATTTTGGATGGTTCGATTAAAAGGTACTCGCGAAGTCTCTCGACGAATCGACCACTACAATCTCGATGCCATTCTGTGTGTAGGTTACAGAGTTCGTTCGCAGCGTGGTACACAGTTCCGCCAACGGGCAACGCAAGTCCTGAAAGAATATCTGATTAAGGGATTTGCCATGGATGAGGAGCGCTTAAAAAATCCGGTCGTTGGTCATTCTGTTGTGCCAGATTACTTTGATGAAATGCTGGAACGTATTCGTGATATCCGCGCTAGTAACGTCGAGTTTATCTTCGAGTGAAAGAAATCTTTACTATGGCTGCTGATTACGAGCCATCTAACCAAGAGACCCACCGCCTCTTCCAAACCATTCAGAACAAGCTGCATTATACTAGTATGCATACGACGGCTGCTGAGCTTATCGTCAGCCGTGTGGATGCCAGTAAGTCGGATATGGGCTTAACCAGCTATAAAGGTGATGAAGTACTCAAGACAGATGTTATTGTTGCCAAGAACTACCTATGTGAAAGTGAAACCAAAGAGTCTCATCTGATTGTTAATATGTGGCTCGACTTTGCCGAAGACCAAGCGCTACGTCGTAATAAGTTTTCTTAAAGGACTGGGCCGACAAACTAGATCAATTTTTAAGTTTTAATGATCGGGACGTATTAAATGGAGTGGGAAACATCGCTAAAAAAGATGCTGATGATAAGGCGAAATTAGAGTTTGACCGCTATACAGCACAGCGGCGTCGTTTAAGAGAGGCAGAAGGCGGGAGAGTTAATATTGTAGCTCTCAAAGCTATACTTAAAAAGGATAAATAGTTTTCATTTTATAATTTTGATCTCTAAGTGGAATCTGAATAATTTTAAACAATCTGATAGCTATCAATACTATTGACTATTTTATAACTATTTTGTCACTTTTTTACATAAAGGCACTTTAGCTAGAAATATGCTGTTTTAGATCTTTTTTGTCATTCTTCTACGAATGAGGTTCAAAAAATGCGGACTACAAGCCGATTGATTTTAGATCTTTTTTGTCCTCCCACATCAAAAAAAAGCCCAGCAAAATATGCTGGGCTTTTTTGAATGCCGTGCGAAGAAAAGGCTTTACTCATATCTGACTCTTTTTATTAATCGGTCATCATTGTTTTCCCGAGGTAAGCATGACAGTCACCTTCGGTGTAGAACCTTTATTTCCTGAAATCTACCGTTAAATGTAGATAATACTGTCATCACAATTTTCAGAATGAATCGGAAAAATGACAGCATATAAGTAGCCGGAGGCTAACTCCTGAATAACAGACCACTTATGCTTCATCTCGCGTCTGTATTATTTGAACTATCCCCCTCACCTTAATCGTTAGTACTTCCTTTCTTTAACAACCATTTTGTCTTTAGCCATGAAAGAAAGTAGCCACTAAAACTCTATAGGGTGAGAGTGAGTAACTATTTTCGTTTATCGGGGAGTTTGGCTACAGCATAAACCGCAACACAGCCGTACTCACTACGCTAATCAGCACTACGGGTAACAGCCCCCAGCGTGACGCTGCGAATAATGAGATGGCTAACGCCAGTAAATCAGCAGGCCTGTCGGTGACAAAATAGGGGGAGATAATCGTAATTAATACGCATCCAGGAGCGGCATCCATTATGGCCTGCATACGAGGACTCAGTTGACGATTTCGTAATAACAAATAGCCGAGAGTACGGGTGAAATAGGTACTGAGTGCCATCAGTAAAATGGTTGCGACAGGTAAATCATTCACGCTTTGGCTCCCATTAACACGATGGCAATAATACCGGTGATGGCACCAATCGGGACATAAGCCGCCCCCGGTAAAGAGTGATACGCCAAGCTTGCGCAGAGTAGACTGACCAACCAAGGGATTGCGCAGCGCATGCCTTTCCACATCCCCTTAAGTAAAACCAAGAATACCGCTGGAAATGCCATATCAAAGCCCCACCGGCTAATATCGCCTAATACCGGGCCGATTAAGGCGCCGACAGTAGTAGAGGCTAACCACACAGCCCAGAGGGTTACCGCCAAACCGAAATAGAAGCTCAAGCTGAAAGCAGGCTCCTGTCCTGCGGCCCGGCGGCGCGTAGCATCTGCCATGGCCAGTGCCCAATTTTCATCACACATAAAAAATAGGGCGGGTAGGGCTTTACGACGAGGTAGATGATTCAGGTAGGGCGCAAGCGATGCGCCCATCACTAAATGCCGACTGTTTACCAGCATACTGACTAAAACGATAGTGATCAGATGAGGGGTTGCACTCCAGAGCGCAACCGCAGCGAATTCAGATCCCCCCGCAAAATTTAGCCCGGTCATCAAGCTTAATAGTCCGACAGATAAGCCTTTCTGGGCAGCTTGGGCCCCTAAGAGTAAACCGAAGGGGAGCACGCCTATCATTACGGGGATCACCGTTGTCGCGCCGCGTAAAAATTCATGGTAATACTGAGAATGAGGGGTAGCTGGGTACGAAGGCTGCGCCATGGGGTCCTCTTCTAACGGGCTGTGATAGGGAAGTCTTATGGCTTCTATACTAAGCGGCAGCCTTAGAAAATACGAGATAGATTCGAGTCAATATCGGGAGATTTTAGTGAATTTATATATGTTTTATCTCGGGGGAAATGCCGGGAAATCAAATATTGAAGTTCATGATATTCAATTTGTGGCAGCGACTACGCCGGAAGAGGCTTGGCCGACGCTAAAAAAAGCGTGGTTTGGCGATAAAAATAAGGTTCACCTAGATGGGTATACCCAGATCACGTGGGTGGATGGCTACCGTGTCAGCTTACAAGACACACCCTCTGACGCTGCGCAGAAACTTTTTTTTGTGAATGTCGGCGCATATCGGCCAGATACCTTAGCTGAACTGCACGAGTTCGGGCTTTTTGTCGCCGAAGACGCGAAGCAGGCAAAAAAACAGGCATTGAGTCGTTTATTATCTGGTGCTGCGCAACAGCATAAAGATAATCTCAAAGATGTTGATAATTGCTTATTACTCGAAAAAGTTGGCGACGGTTATCTACATTTAATTCCAATGGCAGAAGGTCAGCTTGACCGCCCAGCCTGGCAGGGCTACCAGCCGATATAATATTACTGCTCGAGTAAACCTAAACATTAGGAGGAGAAGTGGACGGCGATTTCATTCAGCTTTGTGCCATCGGTATGGCGATAGGGGTGGGAGCCATGAGCCCCGGCGCCAGTTTTTTGCTCGCCACTCGCGTCGCACTCTCCTCGCCATTTTCCGCCTCGCTCGGCGTAGCGATCGGCTTGGGAAGTGGGGCGATGATCTTTGCGTTTATAGCCCTGTTTGGGTTACAGGCAGTGTTGAACATTATTCCTGGACTGCATCAGGTTTTAAACCTGCTGGGCGGCGGTTACTTACTCTGGCGCGCAGTCAACATTTTATACAAAAAACCGCAGGTGAAAGAAAAGGATTTAGCCACTCCTACGCTGACCTTCACCCAAGCCTTATTTAGGGGACTGTTTACGCAACTGAGTAATCCTAATACGGCTATGGTGTTTGCGAGTTTATTTACCCCATTACTCGATCATCATGTCTCGACGATAGTCTATTTTACGGTACCGGGAATGACGTTTTTCATCGATTTTTTATGGTTTATATTTGTCGCGATAATCTTAAGCCAAGCATTACCAAAACGTGTTTATCTCCGCAATAATGTCGCGATAGATCGCCTCTCTGCGGGCATATTAGGGTTGCTCGGGCTAAAGCTACTTCTAAAATAATGTTAGACGACTTCCACTAACTCAAACTCTTCTGCGACAAGTTCCATGGTCTCGCTGAAGCTTCCTTCTCGGGTGAAGAAGGCTTTATGTTCTTGCTGCCAATACGCTAGGCTACGGTCACCCTCGCCCTCTTTATAGGCAAATTCAGCCTCCACCTTATTGAACCTCACTATTCGCATAGCGATCAGTCGGATGACGCATACCGGTTCTTCACGACCATTGAGGATAATATGGTAGCTGCCGACCGTAGGGGGCGATACCTCATTCAGGTAGGCACTCAGTGAACCGCAAGAAGCCGTTTTACGCCCTTCAACCACATGGTTAGCAAGCTCATCAGCCATGGCCGCGCTGTCGCCAAAGCCCCAAGCCAGTGCATTAGGGTATTTGGTCTGTAGGTGATTAAGCAATGTCATGATTGGCCCTCAACTTGACGTAAATACTCAGTAACGGTTTCAGTGGCTAAAGCTGCCATAGAATCAATAAAGTGTAGTGACGATCCATCGCTTATTTTCACTAAGGGGCTGAGGTCTGTGCAGGCAATAATCACCTGTTCGGCGCCTAACCGACTCATCTCGGCGACAATCTCCTGCCATAAATCGTGGACCTGGCGGTTTTGGTATCCCTCAGCTTTAAGGATAGGGAGTAGAGCGGTGGTTTTTTCTCTTAACGCGTCAGAATCGATAAGGGTAATCCCCTTATTACCGAGCCTGTGCTGATAAAAGTCAGCATCGTGGGTGGGGAGCGTCGCCAGTAAACAGACTGATGATGGCGGGGGTGGCAGTAACGGAGAGAGCGAGTCAGCAATATGCAGCAGAGGGATACCCTGTGAAGCTTCAATCATTTCGTCAAAATAGCAATGCGCAAGATTACAAGGGACTGAGATTAAGCTCACACCACTCTTTACCAAATCGGTAATACCCTTCTGCAGCGCTTCACGCATCTTAGCGCAATCAATCGGTCTTCCAGGATAGAAGGGCGTCGGCAGAGAGAGAATATGCATTTCAGGAAAATCCATATCGTAGGTCGCGCCATATTGACGTTGGCATTCGTCGATAATCTTTTCCAGAAAAGGGGCGGTGGAGCGCGGTCCCATTCCCGCTAAAATACCAATTTTACTTTTTTTCATTATATTGGCTCTTAAGGTATTTTCGTCTTTGTCGATATTCATAAAAGCATTATTATTAAAGAATTACTATCCCGTCTCTTCTCTCAATAATCCAAATAACCAGTCATCTTGCCAAGATCCTTTTAAATAATAGTTTTTTCTTAAGGTTCCCTCCTGCAGAAATCCGGCGCTGATTAAAGTTCGACGTGAGGCTTCATTTCCTGACGTTACCGTCGCCACTAATTTATGATAGTGATAATGCGTCAAGGCAAACTGAATAATATCCTTTAATGACTCACGGCCATAACCCTTCCCCTGAAACTCAGGTTTAAGTATAAATCCTACCTCGGCGATACCGTCACTGCGTTCGATAAAGCCGGTTACACCAATAGGAATACCTGTGGTCTTCTCACTGATGATTAGGCAAAGCCAGTGTTTACAGCCTGGCTGCCAAGGTCGTAAACGTGGCTCAAAATAATGGCGGCGGATCGTTTCTTCATCAAGCGGATCACTAATAAAAGTCATCACTTGGCGATCGACATGTAACGGCAAAAATAAAGGCCAATCAGTATCGCATAAGCTACGATATTCCAATCTTAAAGAATCAATCTTATCCACCGGTAATTCCTTTGCGCGCATGCTTACGTGGCGGGTGCAATGTTATTACATGATTCAATCTACCCAAATTCTACGCAATAGAACAGCACCCTAATAGAGAAGCGGCTCAACGTAAAATAAAGAATAATGATGAGCCGATTATCCGTTCACTCTTCTCAACGTTCGGTTAAGACACTTTTTTGAGGAGCGGGTCACCTATTTGAGGATTAACCCTTCCTGCGCCTCACTCTCACCTATACTTTATTATTAGCGAAAAAAGGTGAGTAACTAATGAAAGCGTTCAACTATCAACAAGACTTTTCAACCATTGATTTCCGTAAAGAACCCGAACGCTATCAAGTGGGGCGTGGGGAACAGGGAGTGTTGATGGTCGAACCTTATAAAAGTGAAATTCTTCCCTATTGGCGATTTAAAGATGTCGCCAGCGCAACCGCCTCCGCCAATAAAATTATGCAATTGTTCGAGGATTATCGGCAACAAGACGATTTTGTCGGTATGGATATGGCGCGTAAATTTATTCAGATGGGATATACCCGTGCAAGGCGCTATGCCAACCATCCCGGCGGAAAAAAGTACGATAAGAACCGAAAAATACTGCCTTATCAACTCGATGAGGAGAAAGCGGCGGCAGCGAAGATCTTCAAACAATCATGGGATAAGCTTAGGGCCGACAACGACTATTTACAGCGTAAAAAGCAGCATCAGCAGCAGTTTGGCTAACCCCTTACTGCGGGAATGACGGTCTAAAGCAAAGAGAGTGCTAAGGAAATGTAAATGCTAATCACTATCATTTACATTAATATTCATTAAGATACTCTACTGTCACTCTTATCCTGTCTGTCTAGTACACGCTCATGCTTATTAAAAAAGTGATACGTCCGCTTGTTATTCCTTTGGTTCTGGTTGGGTTACAGGTTAGCGCGATGGCCGCGACAGAAGGTAACACTGCCGATACTGTTGAGACCAAAGATACCGGCACCAGTACGTTATCCAGCGACACCAAACCTGAAGGTCGATTAGTCGTCACGGCACGTCAACAAACCCTCCAAGCGCCGGGCGTATCGACCATCACCAGCGAAGCGATAAAGAAACACCCTATCCAGCGAGATCTGTCCGAAATCATTCGTACTCAACCGGGTGTCAATCTAACGGGTAACTCCACCAGTGGCCAGCGCGGCAATAACCGGCAGATCGATATTCGGGGAATGGGGCCAGAAAATACGCTGATCTTGATTGATGGTATGCCGGTCACTAGCCGTAACTCTGTTCGTTATGGTTGGAGTGATGAGCGTGATACACGCGGTGATACTAACTGGGTACCGCCGGAAATGATTGAGCGTATTGACGTTATTCGTGGACCAGCGGCGGCGTTATATGGCAACGGCGCAATGGGTGGCGTGGTCAATATTATCACTAAGCAAACTAGCAAAGCGTGGCATGGCAGCGTTAACTCTTATTTCAATGCACCTGAACATAAAGCAGAAGGGGCGACTCAACGCTATAACGCAAGCTTGAGCGGTGAATTGGCTGATAACCTCACTTTCCGCCTATACGGTAACTGGAGTAAAACCCAGGCCGATGCCCAAGATATCAATAAAAGCCACACACAAACCCGTACAGGGACCTATGCTGGCACTTACCCCGCAAAGGGTCATTAAATCGTGAAATTCATTCTGTATTACGATGGGAGTTTATGCCAAACCAGAACATCGAACTCGATACTGGGTTTAGTCGGCAGGGGAATATCTATGCAGGAGATACCCAAAATACTAATAGTAATGCGTTGGTGAAAGCGAATTACGGTAACGAAACTAACGTCCTCTATCGGCAAACGTTGGCGCTCAAATATACCGGGATTTGGGATAATGGGGTGTCCACCAATAACTACGTTCAGTTTGAAAAAACGCGTAATACGCGGCTAAATGAAGGCCTATCGGGTGGCGCATCCGGTATCTTCAGTACGACGAATACTGGGTTCTCAACCATCACGCTCTACGATACCAACGTGCACTCCGATGTGAGTATTCCTTTCCAAGCATGGGTCGATCATGTGCTCACGGTGGGGGCAGAATTCAATCACCAAGCGATGCGAGATCCAACCTCTAATACGGTGACGGCCAGCGCGGGGAGCGTTGACGGTATTTCCAGTACCGGGCGCTCTGAATATAGCTCAGCGGATATCTATGGCATTTTCGCTGAAGACAATATGCAGCTGACCGACAGCACTAAACTCGTCCCGGGCGTTCGCTTTAACCACCAAAGTATTTCCGGTGGAGACTGGAGCCCATCCTTAAACCTCTCCCAAGAGTTGGGGAGCGATTTTACCTTGAAAATGGGGATTGCTCGTGCGTGGAAAGCGCCGAATCTTTATCAAACCAATCCTAACTATCTGTTATACAGCAACGGTCAAGGCTGTTACGGCGGTGGCAGTTGTTACCTGCAAGGTAATAAGGATCTCAGTGCTGAAGCTAGCGTGAATAAAGAAATTGGCATCGAATACCATAATGCTCATGATGTGCAGGCAGGCGTGACCTGGTACCGCAACGATTACCATAATAAAATTGAAGCCGGTTATACCAGTGAATATAACAATGGTACTGCCAACATTTATAAATGGGAAAACGTACCGAAAGCAGTGGTGGAAGGGATTGAGGGGACGCTTAATTTCCCAATCACCGATAGCCTCACACTGAAAAATAACCTGACTTATATTCTGAAGAATGAAAATAAGACCACTCATGATTATTTATCGGTTATCCCTAAATACACGATAAATTCGACCTTAGATTGGCAGGCAACGAATAAGTTATCTTTCGAGGGTACCTTAACGTGGTACGGTCGCCAAAAGCCGAAAAAATATAATTACCAAGGTGAGCGAACCTCAGGCAGTGAAACGCGTGAAGTCTCTCCTTATGCGATTGTCGGTATGAGTAGAACCTACACTATCAATAAGAACATTGATTTAACGGCGGGTATCGATAATCTGTTTGATAAACGCCATTTCCGTGAGGGTAATGCGCAAACCACAGGCAACTCGACCACGGGTGCCTATCTCTGGGGAGCGGGGGCCAATACCTATAATGAGTCCGGTCGGACATATTATATGGAAGTCGGTATGCACTTTTAATCTTTACGCTGAATAAAAAATGAGGACGTCATGGTAGGTTTTTATCGAAAAGCGGTGGTGATACTGTTGTTAATGTTGGTTAATTCACCGAGTGCCTTTTCAAGGCCGGACATGACGCCTCTAGGCCCCTCTATTGCCGAACAGGGATCGTCGTTCTACCGTTTTAAGACCTATAAAGTTGAGTCGGTGGATACCCAGCGGCATCACAAAATCTGGGTCGCGGTACCGAAGAAACCGGCCCCTGCACAGGGGTACCCGATTCTGTATCTGTTGGACGGTAACTCGAGCCTGAGTCGTCTCAATGAGTCGCAGCTTCAGGGCATCAGCGAGAAAAACCCAGCGGTACTGGTGTTTGTTGGCTACGATACGCCACTGCCTTTTGACCTGAAAGCGCGGTCATTCGATTATACCCCTGTCGCCCGAAGCACTACTGAGGGGAACTCGATGCTAGGCCGTGGACGAGTGGGCGGCGGCAGTGCGATTTTCCGCGCCTTACTCGAACAGAAAATCATCCCGCAGAGCGAAGCGTCTCTACCGATCGATCAGGCAAAACGATCATTATGGGGACACTCCTTTGGGGGGCTTTTTGTCATGGATACTTATCTGCACTCCAGCCGATTTAGTCACTACTTTGCCGCTAGCCCATCGTTGGGTCAGGGGTATCAATTTTTAGTCGATGATATTCAAGCGCAAACGGTGAATCCGGCTACTCTCACGTTGATGGTGGGATCCTCACAGCCGGCGAGAGCGGGGGCTCAGCCTGCCATCGATTTGTCACCACGGGTTGCTCAATGGCAAAAACAAGGTCTGGGTATCTCTATCGTCCATTACTCTGGGTTGAGCCATGGGGCAATGTTCGGTGCTTCGCTGCAGGATACTCTTAAAAAGGTGAGTCAGTAGTTAGCATCATCCAGTCATGTTCCGCTCCTTATCGAGCGGAACTGTCGCTTTATCGCTGTTTTTTGTGAATCCGATCAAATTTCCCGTCCTGTCCTATACTCAATACCATGCTTCACTCTTATTGAAACTCGCTCAGGAGTCACCATGCAAATATCGTTAACTCATCAAGTCGCCCTCGTAACCGGTGCCAGTTCGGGTCTAGGCTATGCCTGTGCAAAAGGGCTTGCCGCCGCCGGAGCCAGTGTCGTGATTAATTACAATAGCCAAGCCGAGCCTGCCGAGAAGCTGGCTGAGGAAATTCGCCAACAAGGTAGTCAAGCTATTGCGGTGCAAGGTGACGTCTCCTCGCAAGATGATGTTAACCACTTAATTGCTCAGGCAGTGGAACACTTTGGTGGACTGGATATTCTGGTGGCAAACTCAGGGCTGCAAAAAGACGCAGCAATTGGTGATATGACGCTACAAGATTGGCAAAAGGTCATCGATGTTAACCTCACCGGCCAATTTTTGACGGCGCAAGCGGCGTTATTACAGTTCCGTAAACAGAAAGGTCAGCGCCAGGTCAGTCGTGCGAACGGCAAAATTATTCATGTCAGCTCTGTCCACCAACTTATCCCGTGGGCGGGTCATGTGAACTATGCCGCATCAAAAGGTGGGGTGGATCTACTGATGCGCAGTATCGCGCAAGAGGTTGGCGAAGAGCAGATTCGAGTGAACTCGATCGCCCCGGGCGCTATCGCAACGGCAATTAATGCCGAGAACACCGAAGGGGACGCGGCGAAGAAGCTGCTGGAGTTAATTCCTTATGGTCGTATCGGTGCCTCAGAGGATGTGGCGAATGCGGTGGTGTGGCTGGCCAGTGATCTGTCTGACTACGTTCACGGTTCGACACTCTTTATTGATGGCGGCATGAGCTTATACCCTGAATTCAGAGGTAATGGCTAACGCTACTGCTTGAAAGGGGGTAGGGTCGACGCTACCCCCTATTCACTTCGCTATTTAGCGATCTGGTCAAAATAGAGCATACTGACCCCTAAACTCTGCTGTGCCCCCTCAATATTACTGCGTAACCCCACCTGTTGTGCGCCTTGTAAGGCAACAACAAAGGGAGAGTCTTGCATCACGCTAGTCTGAATCTGCCCATAGAGCGCTCGGCGCTTCCCTGCATCGCTGGTCGCCGCGGCCTGTTGTGTCAATTCACTGAGTTGTGGAATAGACCAGCCTACTCGCCACGCCAAGGTTTTCGGACCATTCGGCACGTTATAGGCAAAGGTGCTGGCATTGGTATTGGGATCGATATAATCCGCGCCCCAGTAAGTGAAAATAGATTGGAACTGGCGACTGCGCATTTTTCCCCAAAGCTCGGCTTCAGGCACCGGTTGGAGCTTTATATGGGGTCAGTTTGGATATCGAAAATTATTGTACGTTAAGGCTATTTTTTGACCTCTCTACTTTAGCTGGCCTCAGCCGACGAAACTTACCGGAAGCCGGTATCCGGTTGCTTTTCCAGATATAATCGCCTGTCAGATTGATGTGCTCCCAGCCCAACGGCGACAAATGCGACAGCAGTTGCTCGTTGATCTTCAGCCCTTTACGCTTCAAGGCCTCGACCGCTCTTTCCATGTAGACGGTATTCCACAGCGAGATAGCTGCCGTCAGCAGCGTCAGTCCACTGGCGCGATAGCTCTGATTTTCCGGTTTCCGGTCCCGGATTTCACCCAGGCGGTGCAGGAATACCGCACGCGCCAGCGCGTTACGGGCTTCTCCTTTATTCAGTCCCGCCTGTACCCGCCGACGCAGTGCCGGATCGCGGAACCAGTCGAGCATAAACAGCGTTCGTTCAATACGGCCAATTTCCCTCAGTGCTTTGGTAAGTCCGTTTTGCTTGGTATTGGCCGGTCTGTGCCAAAAGCGAACCTGTTCGACTTACACAGAGCTATAGCACCACGCTGGTATTGGCTTTTCTTACCTGATTTGTGGGCATTGTAAACCGCACAAATTTCTTATTCATCACTCTTTCACTGACGAAAAGATTACTATATGCTTTTACCTAGCGCGCCAGATAATAAGCAGCAAGATAAATTATTGGAGTACGAATATGCAGTCGCGACAGGAAATAGGGACACAGCTTTCTTTTGCACTCTATGGTGCAGCGAACCGCATGAACCGGTTACATAAGCCGTTCCTGGACCCACTGGGGCTCACTTTTCCGCAGTATCTGGTCATGCTGGAGTTGTATAACGGCACACCACGCAGTGTGGGGGATATTGGTCATAAACTCGGTATGGATACCGGTACAATTACACCCCTTCTCAAACGGCTTGAATCTGCTGGTCGCATAATCCGAACGCGTGACCGTACCGATGAAAGGCGGGTTCTCATTACCCTTACGGATAACGGACACGCGTTGCAAAAAGAGTTGTGGCAAGTAACCGAAAGAATCAAATCAGCCTGTCAGTTATCGGATGTAAAGCTCGAGGAGTTAAGGGATACCCTGAATGGCTTTGCTCATCCTGCTGATAATCGAACCTCTTCCACTCAGACAAAAGGTACTGGTATGAAAATAGGCATTATTGGCGCAGGAAATATTGGTTCAACGCTGGCACATAAGCTCTCCGGGCAAGGTCACACCGTCAAACTGGCGAACTCAAGAGGCCCGGAAACAATTGCAGAGCTGGCGCAAAAGGTCGGGGCAGTGGCAGTTGAGCGCCAGGAGGCCGTTCGCGATGTAGACGTTATCATCCTTTCCATACCCTTTGACAAGCATGCTGAACTTACTGAACTCCAGCGCGATATCCCGGACAACGTGATTGTCATTGATACGTCTAATTACTACCCCTTCCGCGACGGAGATATTCGTGAAATCCGTGAAGGCAAACCTGAAAGTGTTTACGCCAGTGAAATTGTCAGGCGTCCTCTTATAAAAGCCTGGAACGCCGTTCTGGCCGAGACGCTGAAAGAGAAAGGGTTAGCTGTCGGTTCACCGTCCCGTATTGCGATCCCGGTTGCAGGTGATGCACCGGCTGCAAAATCTGTTGTGATGGAACTGGTCAGGCAGACAGGTTTCGATGCAGTTGACGCCGGTACGCTCAGCGAATCATGGCGACAACAGCCCGGTACGCCAGCCTATTGCACAGAACTAAATGCTGAAGAGCTTGAAGCTGCCCTCCAGTCAGCGGATAAAACCCGCGCACCACTGAACAGAGATGCGTTGATCAAAGAGTTCATGTCCGCAGGCGATCAGCTCACCCATGATGTCATCATCAAACGTAATCGCGCAGTAACGGCCCCAGTCAAAAAGGGAACATTATGATTAATCATGAAAAGTACCGGATTGCTGTTTTGGGGACCGGTCATATAGGTAAAACGCTTGCCCGCAGCCTTGCATCTGCTGGTCACTCCGTTAAGGTCGCAAATTCACGTGGGCCTGAAACGATAGCCCCCGACGTGCTTGCAACGGGAGCCGAAGCAGCCGATGCAGCAAGTGCCATGCAGGATGCACAAGTTGTCATCCTGTCCATACCTATGGCAAAGCTTGTGGATATAGCGTCTCTGGTACGGAAATTATCCTGGGATGTTATCGTTGCTGATACGTCGAACTATTATCCCCATCGCGACGACAACATTGATACGTTTTCAGATGGTCAGGTCGAAAGCCTGTGGGTGGCACAGCTCCTTAACCGTCCTCTGGTAAAGGCGTGGAATGCAATAGGTTCAGATTCCCTTGCGAATAAAGGTACAACAGAGGGTGCGGTGGGACGTATTTCAATTCCTGTCGCGGGGAATATCGAAGAACACAAGAAAGTGGTAATGCGCCTTGTCAGTGAAACAGGAGTTGACGCCTTCGATGCGGGTACGCTTGAGGAGTCGTGGCGGCAACAGCCGGGCGCACCGTGTTACTGTACAGATCTCACTTATGCTGAAATGAAGTCTGCACTTGCCCTAACGGAACAATCACGACTGCCTGCCCGTCGGGATATTGCTGTTCAGGCAATTCAGGAGCGAATGGGTGATAAACGATCCAATCCGACTGCAGATTATATTGTCCGATTACACCGGGCTCTTTTTATGTAATCCGGAAACCTTATTTCATTTATCGATGCATGAGCGAAAATGCAAATGTCTGCTTATCGCTCAAAGCTGCCTGTGCTCTACCACAGCTCAGAGGTACAAAAAACCACCTTAACGTACAATAATTTTCGATATCCAAACTGACCCCTAGTATCAAATTTCTCTGGATACTTCCTAAAAACATGCATTGAACCATGTGTTTGAGAACATCTTGGGCATGATTTTAAGGTACCGTCATCACTCCTAATAGAGATGTTGAGAGGCTTAGTACAATTCGTGCAATTCAACATAACTCTCCGAATAAATTAACGATTCAAGGAGGCATATAATAACATGCAAGTAGCATGGAATAGCACTAGTTGCATTCATCATAAGCCTCTCTAAAACACACGAAACTGGTTTATGAGTAAATTATTGTACCTGATAACGTACATGTATTATTCTGTATTTCAAACATAGAGGAACACTCAATATGCAAGCAATCACTTTTACGGATGCTCGTAAGCACTTCGCAGATACAATGAAGCGCGTTACCGATGATGCAGAACCAGTACGCGTAATGCGCCGTGATGCCCCTGATATTGTCATGATTGATGCTGCTGAATACGAAGCCTTAATAGAAACAATTTATTTATTCAGTAATCCAATTAACGCAGATCATATCAATGAAGCAATGAAACAGGCGGAGCTCGGTGAATTTGTCAAAGTGGAATATTAAGTTCACTAAAAATAGCGCTGATGATGTCAACTACTGGCGAGATACTGACAAAAAAAAGTTTGAGCGTGTCAGGCAACTACTCCAAGACATAGAATCAGACCCTTTAAATGGCATAGGAAAGCCTGAAAGATTAAGGCACCATAAAGATCCAGCCCTCTATTCGCGGCGTATAGACCAGACCCATCGTTTAGTTTACTCCATCGAAAATGGTGAAGTAATCATCTATGCTGCTCGCTACTATTACGGTGATAAATAAAAAACTAGCTAGAAATCCAGTTTTCACTGGGGTTTATTCATACGGTGCGCAACAGCACTCTTATGTAAAATAGAGCTGCTTTTCATAAAAAGCACTAAGAAGTAAATGTTTAAATACTAAGCACTATTAGCTATTTAAATTAACTCAATAATGCAATAAGATAATTCATGAACTTTTCTTCAACAGCTTGTTTTTTGGAAAAAAAATGAATAAATCAAAAGACTTATCGGAATTTGTCGGTACCCATTTTGTATATACATACGATAATGGATGGAAATATGAATGGTATGCACGAAATGATAACACCTGTGATTATCGCATTCATCAGGGGTTAGTCGGCGGTAGATGGGTAACTAATCAAAAGATGAATGCAGTACAATTTGCCCCCGGCATTTACAAAGTGGATTGGCATGAGCCAACAGGGACATGCGTTAGTTTGCTATTTGATTTAAAACGTAAAATTATTCACGGGACCATTTTCTTCCCTCAATGGATAGCAGGAAAAGGACAACACCCAGAAAAAACTATTTGCTATCAGAATGATTTCATTGACGATATGAATAAATTTCGCGATGAAGGGCCTGCATACCCTTATGTAGTCATCCCAGAATTTGCAAAAGTTACTTATATGAAAAATGAAGGCATTGATAACGACTCAGTTATTTGCGTACCTCCAGGCCAACTTCCTGACAATTATTTCGACAACAAATAATTATTTAAATACAGGATTTTAATATTAAATCCTGTATTTTTCAAAACAAAAAAATGCGAAAAACTCACAAAGAAACATATTAAAAAAATCACAAAATAAATTCAAAAAAAAGCATCTTTTGGAAAAGGAAAATATCTATATTGATGTATTTGTTAACTTCACCATTTCAGAAAAAAAGGATTAAATATGACCTTATCTACAAAGACATTCATAGCAAGTGATGAGCATAATGGTTTCGGAGTAACATCAACACTAATTATGGGCGAAAATGATGCTATTTTGGTTGATGCACAATTTACGCTCTCAAATGCTCATCGATTACTAGCTGAAATAATTGAGTCAAAAAAAAATATAACAAGTATATTCATCACTCATTTACACCCAGATCATTATTTAGGATTAGAGGTGATTAAGGCGAAATACCCTGATGCCAAAGTTATTTCTTATAAAGAAATAGCTAATGATATAAATCAAGCATATGACTTTAAAATAAAATACTGGGGCATTGATACTTTAAAAGAAAATGGAGCAAAAAACAAATTCGAAATAAATGAGATAAAGGAAAAGACATTACAGCTAGAGGGGGAGGAAATTATAATTTTAGACCCGATGGGGGGTGATTGCATAGAAATAACACCACTTTGGATCCCATCAATAAGTACTTTAATTGCTTCAGATGTTATCTTTTCCGATGTGCACGTCTGGATCGCTGACATGAGAACACCTGAAAGAATAAATAAATGGATGAAGAGCTTAGATGATTTAGAAAAATTAAAAGCAAAAATTATCATCCCTGGTCACGCTAGAGTTAACTCATCATTCAGCCCTGCCTCCATATCTTTCACTCGCACTTATATAAATGATTTCCTTAAAGTACTAAAAGAAACTAATAATAGTAAAGATGTAATAAATGAAATGGATAGAATTTACCCTGGCCTACCAATAAGAATTTGCTTAGAATATAGCGCTAGAATATTGAAGGATAAGTATGAATGGGCTGGTGATTGGCCTGAAAGCTTAAGGGAGTTAAAGTCATCACTGTGATTTAAATAATTATTTGATGGAATAAACCAAATCACATATGGTTTATTCACGCCCTGACATAAAATAAAAGGGCTATGGATATTTTATTTATAGTAATAGCCCCTTACAGAGGGCTATTATCACATTCCGCTTACTACTCAAGCAACTCCATCTGCTGTTCATGTGTTTGTTCCGTTTCCTCCTGATGCCTAACATACAGTCTGATAATTTCCTCGTTTACCCCAACAGTATCTACAAAGTAGCCACGTGACCAAAAGTTATTAACCATATTTTCTTTCTTATATGTGGGAAACGATTGTACAACTTGAGTGTACTACGGCCATTCAAATACCCCATCAGAGTTGATATCGATATTTTCTGTGGAATGATAACAACAAGATTTACATGATCTGGCTGAACATTTAGCTCAAGAACCTCACAATCTTTTATTCCGCCAAGAATGTAGATTATCCTATAAAGATCTTTTCCCATTTATCCTTCAAGATCCTGAAACGATACTTTGGGTCCATACAATGTGGTATTTACAACGCCAGTAAACATGTGATGAAATTCTGTAAATCACCATGTCGGCTTTTCTCCTTTTAATTGTGGTGAGTAAGTAGAGATATTCCAATATTGGCACTCTTCAGTGCTATATCCTTACAGGTTCAATCACCAACTCCCTAGGAGGTAGTTTAGATATGTCAATAAAATAAAATTAGAGCTTCATGATATGAATTAAGCTTAGTAAACTACTTAAATAGAGGGTTACACCTATTTAAAGTCCTGTCTAATTAGATAAAAGCGATCTCCATTTTTATTAGAATATTCAGTTCCCGTCACTTCAACACAAGGCTTATCATCACATGTACTGATATTAGCTAACGGCGCCTTCTTTTCCCACTGCTTTTCCATCGCTTGCATATCGGCGATACGCTGATATCCATGATTTAGGTAGTAAGTAAATCCAATCAGAATTCCAGTTAATAACGTAAAACCCAACAATACAGTCCAGAACGCTGATTTCCAATAAAACCACGCAGCTTCACGTCGAATTGACTTCACAGACTCTCGCGCCTCGTTAACCACCTGAGTCAATACACTGATAACCGGCTTCTGCTTTTCAAGTGCCACAGATTTCACTTCTTCCGAGACTTGTGAAATTCCCCGACTCACAGATTGTCTAACGGTATCCGTCACATCACCGGTCGCCTGTGACAGCGAACGTATTGCGCCGGCGAGCTTCGCATTTTCCTCTCTCAGTAAAGTAGACTCTTTCTCAAAGGCTTCGATTAACGCCGTCACACGGGTTTCTTGCTGTTGCTGATGGCCAATTAAGGCCGCTATTTTCTTAATTTGGTCGTCCATCACAGTCTCCTGTTACATTCTTGGGCCACGGCTTTTCGGTTTCAGTTGCTGAGATTGCTGCTGTTTGAGCTTCTCAGCCTGTTTTTGGCGTTCAACTTCGCGCTGCTTTTGCAGCTTCGCTTGTTTCAGTTGTTCTTGTTGCTTGAGTTGTTGCTGATGAATACCGGCAAACTCAGCCATTGATGAATCAATCAGCGATTGCAGGTCAATGTCCTGCTGAATATCGCCCATCGCTGTATTAACAAGTTTATTAATCTCATCTTGGTTTGCCTTACCTGACTGGCGCTGTTCACGCTCAACTACTGGCGAGGTTCGCTGTGCCTCATCGCGTTCGCGTAACACACTGTGCAGTGAACTGGTCACATCAATGGCACCCTGTAACTTTTCTTTTTGTTCAACCGCAACAAACTCGGCCTCACGCCGGTCAATGACGGCTTGTAACTGGGCAATATCGAGCTGTCTGACCTGATAAGGTCCAAGATGGCGTTCAGGTTGTCGGTCAATGCCTTGCGCTTTATACGACCGCGCATCAACGCGGTCATCATGCTGATACTTCTCAAGATAGGCGTTCTGTAAATCAGCCCAACGACTGCGCTGCTCGGTAAGATAGGCTTTACGCTCGGTCGGCGTTTCCCCAAAGCGTACCTTTTTTGCCCCGCCGCGCTCAGGATTCTTGCTATTGGCCCGTTTGAAATACTGCTCAGGGTCACGGTCAATACCATCACAGTGACGCTCTGAGAACATGATATGGGCATGCGGTTGTTCGCCGCCGGCAATCGCCGCCTTGGGATTATGAATGGCAAATTGGTAGGCATGACGCTCACCGATTTCCTGTGACACGAAGTCACGGACCAACGCCAGGCGCTGCACATCGGGGTCTGAAGCCCAACCGTACGAAAACGTACGCTAAGTACGTTTTTTAACCAACTAGGTATTTTCATTGCCATGACAATAGACAATTATAGAGGCCATTCATCGCTCTCTTCCGCTTGCTTAAGTGGTCTTAGCTGTCCTTTTGTTACCTGCTCTGCCAGAGTGAATGTGTAGTGACCCAGCATATTGATATGCGCATGTCGCAGTGGTGACAACCGGGATTCATCGTCTTCATTAAGGGTTTCGCCCTCGTCACGTAAATGTGCCAGCGCGGCCTGCATATAAATGGTATTCCAGAGCACAACAGCATTGGTTACCAACCCCAGAGCGCCCAGTTGCTCCTCCTGCCCGTCATGATAGCGTTTTCTGATCTCGCCTTTCTGCCCGTGACAAATGGCTCTGGCGACAGCATGTCTGCTTTCTCCCCGGTTAAGCTGGGTCAGAATGCAACGTCGGTAATCTTCATCATCAATATAATTAAGCAGATACAGTGTCTTATTTATTTTTCCGGCTTCGATAATTGCCTGTGTTAACCCTGAAGGGCGATCGCTGCTCAGCAACGAACGAATCAAAACTGACGCCCGGATTGTCTCCAGCGTCAGAGAACCGGCCATACGCATCATGTCATCCCAGTGTTGCTCTATCTTCCGGGCATTAGCAGCATTGCGGGCGATGTCATTCAGTACGCCATAATCTGCATCTTTATCCACTCGCCAGAATACAGAAGCCCCGGCATCGGCCAGACGGGGTGAAAACTGATAGCCCAGCAACCAAAAAAGACCGAAGATCAGGTCACTGGAACCCGCTGTATCTGTCATTATCTCTGTCGGGTTGAGTCCGGTTTGCTGCTCCAGCAGGCCTTCCAGTACAAATATAGAATCCCGCAACGTGCCAGGAACGACAATGCCATGAAATCCGGAGTATTGATCTGAAATGAAGTTGTACCAGGTGATCCCACGGCTGGAACCAAAATATTTTCGGTTGGGACCTGCATGGACCGTTCGTACCGGGGCTATAAATCGCATACCGTCCGCAGAGGCCACCTCACCACCGCCCCATTTCTGAGCCAGAGTCAGGGTAGACTGATAATCAACCAGTCTGGCGTTTGCTTTTACCAGCGTTTCTGCCCTGAGATAATTTTGTTTGGTCCAGCTGAGACGATAACGGGTCAGCGCTGGAATATTGGGTCGAATAAAGGGCTCCATACCAATATTACAGGCTTCAGCCAGCAATACTGCACAGATACTGACGGTCAGGTCATCCATACGCGCGCCCACTTCGCTTGCATGGGTAAATTCATCTGCAAACCCTGTATGCGCGTTAATTTCAAGAAGGAGTTCGGTCAGATCGACAACAGGCAGCAGGTCAGATATACGTTTTGAGAGTAATTTCAGGGTCGGCGGCTCATCCAGTCCGTTCAGATGAGCAATGGTCAGCTTCGTGCGTTTACCTGTGAAATCCAGCGAAACGGCCTGATTATCAGAAAAATTTTTAGCGACCTGTCGGTACACCGTGTCGAGCTGCCGGGTCAGCGCATTGACGGCCTCTCCGGCGTTGAGGGGATGTCCGAGGGAGCGATACACCTGCACTCTGTTGGTATGCCAGTCCTGACCCTGGAGAAGTTTAGCCCGTGGATCTCCCCAACGTTCGCTCCGTGCGACGTAAATATCCCGTCGCCGCAGGCTGTCTTGTAACTTATTCATAAAACAGAGGGTATAGCCCTGTCGGGATAAATGACCGTCTTTGCCATAGCAGAGTCGCTTCCAGGGGCCGGTAATTATCAGCCATTGGCGCATCATCAATAAGCTGCCTCCGGGTTGATCGGATCGCCGCAAGGTAGCGTATAGCCTCCAGCGTTGTTTCACCTGCCGGAGCGGCGCTGAATTCAATATTTTCCAGCAAACAGGGAAGAAAACGGCGGACTCTTCCATACTGTTCCACCATTTCATCGTGAAAATTGGCGTCAGGAGGCCGGGCAATCGCGTTTATAAATGTGATGGTGTCGGCCAGCCTGGCCGGAGGGAATTTTTTAAATATTGTCGAGCGGAGCAACTCACTGTCGACATTTTCATCCAGAAGCATCGAGCAGATATTTGCCAGTTCTAATGCTGATTTATCAAGGTCTTTCAGTGTTCGCAGTCGTTTTTTTTGCCCAATTTTTTTCGCCTCCCGGCCGATATCAGCGATAACTCCATCCAGAACGTCCAGCGCGTCATCCAGCGCTGATATTTCGCAGGAACGGACAAAGGCAACCAGCATAGCTGTTCGTCTTGCGGGCGGCATCCGGGCTATTTTGTACACTGAAATCATATCAGCATACCGGGCGAGTGCATTGAAACGCACCGGAGGAATACCGGTGAAGTCGAGATCCTGCATGCCAAATGCTTTCAGTTTCAGGTAGCGCGCAACGGCCTGATTAAATGCTGGGCCACTGATGGCAACAGGACCTTTTCTTAACTGATCAAAACGTGAGGTACGTACTCCGTCAGGCACCTGTAACAGTTCTTCAAGTAATGAGCACTGCTCGCCTGATGCCAGCCCGGACAGACGTGACCAGAGCCTGTCTGCTGATTTTTCACGTATTTCCGATATCAGACGGGTCAGCGTGGTGACGCCCGGCAACAGTATTTTATTTTGCAGAAGCCAACTGGTAGCCAGATCGAAAAGCAGACCCGGTCGTTCGTTGCTAAGCCAGCTGCGGGTGAACAGTAACCGGCTCAATCTGAAAGTCCACGGCCACGAAAAATCACGATAGCCATACTGACGACGGATCAGTGCCTGATGTTCACGCAGCGTAGTTTCTCTTCTGGAGTAGTCGGACAGAACGCCCGTATCGGATATTCCCAACTGTCGGGCAACAAACCACAGTACGTTGGTCGGGATCGCCGACAAGTCATAAGGCCATGTGCCAAGAAATCGAACGCTGGCAATCAGCAATGCCACTGCCAGACGGTTTGCCCTTCCGCGCCGGTTGTTAATGAAATCCATATCCACTTCGTCCAGCAGAAAGAAACGAGCAAGCTGAATGTCATTAGGCTCACCAGAGAACTGACCATAACTGGCACGTTGTTCCGCGTTTAAAAAATCTGCTGGCAAAAGTGCTTCCCTGGCTACGGATCATATACGAATACATAAAAATGAGATGTTAATCAGACTGTTTCAGATATTGATACAGCGTTTCACGGCTAATACCAAACTCGCGAGCAAGCTGGGCTTTTTTCTCACCATCCATTGCTCGCCGTCGAACTTCATTTTGTTGTTCTGAGGACAGTGATTTTTTCCGTCCACGGTAAGCTCCACGTAGCCTGGCTAAAGCTATGCCTTCACGCTGACGTTCATGGATTAAAGAACGCTCGAACTCGGCAAAAGCCCCCATTACTGAGAGCATCAGGTTTGCCATTGGTGAATCTTCGTCAGTGAATGTCAGACATTCTTTAACAAATTCGATACGCACACCTTTATGGGTAAGCTTTTGTACCAGACGGCGCAAATCATCCAGGTTACGAGCAAGCCGGTCCATACTATGAACCACCACGATGTCTCCATCACGCACGAATGACAACAGTGAATCCAGCTCTGGCCGCTGAGTATCTTTACCGGATGCTTTATCGACGAAGACTTTATCCACCTGAGTCTGATCCAGTTGCCGTTCTGGGTTCTGGTCAAAGCTACTTACCCGGATATAGCCAATACGTTGACCTTTCATACGCCTCCAATACTGAATGTGTCAGAAAAGAATCCATGACCTTTAATTATCACTGTCAATAAATAGTCAGAGTGACTTTACTCTGACAGTTTTTCATTATCAGGCCTGACGTCCAGTTAGGGTATACTCTAACTGGACGTCCATCGCTTACCACAGGAGAAAATTTCAGTTTCATCTGGCGTAAGCCAACAACAATTGATAGCGGGTCGGTGGGGCTTCAATTACAGGCAGTTACGGTTAATCATTTTTTGCTGTACCAGGGTATGAAAAGTCTCAGGGCCCCCCCCCAGAATACGCCATCAACAAGTCCCGTCACACCGCCAAACAACATACAAAAACTTGCGGATGACCGTAATCCCGGCTGCAGATAAATGGCTGAGGTAAGTATAAACTTCATGCAAAAAGTAATCACAATCAGCCCCAGGGTCAGCGGCGTCCCGGCCCTGATAATCATGCCCGGATTATCTGAATTTCTCAGCGGTGGCTGTGAGCGCCACAACCTGTATCCAAGAGCGGTACCTGCGAGCAGTCCAACTGCCATCATTGTAAGGCTTGCGCCAGCAAGTGCTGTCTCAGTGATAACACCCTATGCCCCCCAGACAAGAAAAATTACCGGAAGAAAAAACAACCGTCCGGTTGTCATCTCCCGGTCATAAAGAGCAGCAAAGCCGCGTCGCAGTAAAAAAGCCAGCAGGATCCATACCCAGACGGGGGTATCTCTTAAAAAGAGTGCACTATTCATAAGTTGTCCCAGTTACGAAAGTTAATCTTTTTCAGTACAGGTGAATCGGCACACCATTAATTTTCGGTGGTTTTGTTATCCAATTTTTTATTTCCTGAGCGAAGAATTTTCTGCAACCTGCGTTGTTGCCATAAGGCGATTTTCCCTCGCATGATAAAGACGCGTATTCCCCTGAATATGATAAGTCCTCCCCATATGACAGCTACCACAACGGACCAGTAACTTTCTGGGGTAAACAGATAGTTAATTATCATTAATGCTGTGCATACCAGAACAGCAGTAACCAGAATCCGATAAAACCGGGTTTCCTGCGCTACCTGAAATTTGGCTTCGCTGATGCGTTCATCAAGAGCCTGGCTGGCAACGTAAGTCTCTTCCGAGAGATCAGAAACATTTACACCAAAGGCTGAAGCAATCGCACTGAGTGTTTCCAGACTCGGTTTCTGGCCTTTTTCAGTTCGCTGCACGGTCCTTACAGAAAGAGAGGCCACTTCAGCCAGCTGTTCCTGCGACCATGCCTTTGTCAGACGATATGTTTTCACTTTTTCAGCTACAGTCATCATTGTTCCCGTTCTCTGCAATGCCTGTGATAATACTTGCACATCAACCCGGCACCGTATACGACACCAACATGACAGCAAAGCGACACGCCAGTAACATAAGGTCGGAACCCGGCATATAACGGGCCTGGTTAAGGACCAGAAAATACATTTATACCAGACGCTGGCAATGGATGCAGGATACCAAACACATGGGAAACCGATAATCGCCACACTGTCAGAGTCGGTGCTTTCTCGTTAGATAGACCCAGCCCGCGCAGTCGAACTACGCGACAGAATGCTGGCGGTTAGTTTGCCAATATGACGAAGTTGATTTGCAGTTATTGTGAGCCCGGTGGAATGGATTGCGAGCCGGGCCGGATAAATTCGAGCCCATTATCATTTAATGCGAGCCGGGGGTGTTTTTCATTTGCAGTTAATGTGAGCCGAAATACGCGCTGATTGCGAGTCAGAGGGATTTAGATTGCGAGCCGTTACACCTAGAGAATCATCTTGAAGTGCTGTTTGTAGAAAATGGTTTGCGTTATGCACGCACAGCAAGAACAGAAAACAAGGCTAAACCGGATTTTTTGTTTCCCGGAGTGTCGGACTATCATAATCCAGCATACGATCCATCGAAACTGACTATGCTCGGCGTGAAATCGACCTGTAAAGATCGCTGGCGACAGGTACTCGCCGAGGCCGACAGAATCGACCACAAACACCTTCTTACGCTGGAAACTTCAATTTCCACCTACCAGACGGACGAAATGGCGAGTAAATGCCTGCAACTCGTTTTACCGCATGGCCTGCATCAGACCTATACGCCGGCCCAGCAAACGTGGCTGATGGATGTGGCAACATTTACGGACTTGGTGCGTACTAGGCAGACTGCATAACTGATTTTTATTGCTCAAAAAACGTACTTATCGTACGTTTTCGTACGGTTGGGCTTCAGACCCCTAAAATCGCCAGCTACTACCGGGAAAATATCAGTGGTACAAAACTTGAGCGCCCGGAACTGGGACGCTTACTGGTGGACAGTCACCACAATGATATTTTACTGGTCGAGCAGATAGACCGTCTTACACGTCTCAGCAACAGCGACTGGATGACGCTAAAAAAACAGATAGAACAACATGAGCTGCGAATTGTCAGTCTTGATGTGCCCACATCATGGCAGGCACTGTCAGATAAGGCCCCTTCGCAGGCCGACCCGATCACCCGCGCCGTGATAACCGCCATCAATAACATGCTTATCGATCTGATGGCCGCAATGTCACATAAGGACTGGCTGAGCCGCCGCCAGCGGCAAAAACAGGGAATCGAACGGGCTCATACAATTGGAAAGTACCGGGGTAAGCAGGCCGATCAGGAACGGCATCAGAAAGTCCTGTACTACCGGCAGGTAAAGAAACTGAGTATCCGGGAAACGGCGGATGCTACAGGCTACAGTGCTTCACAGGTTTGCCGGATACAAGCGCTTCATAAAAATAATGAAACTGCCTGAAAGGCTGGAATAACGGTGTTTATTTGCAGTCATGGCGTAATAGTTCGCGCTGTAACAACTTTTGTGATTAGCAGCCTGACGCATCATCTATGTAAGGAAAGTCCGCTGCGTGCCAGGAACGGACATACTGACAGCCTGGAAGTCCTTATCTGAACGAAAAGAATTAATGTCGTTGGGATGGTTTACTTTACAATGCCAGTTTTAAATAGCCTAAAAAACAGGTGATCACGTGCATACCAACATGATTGAATACCTTAATATTTTTATACAGGTTGTTGAGCAGGGTAGCTTCACAAAAGCAGCTGATGTACTTCAGATCCATCGCCCCACTGTGAGCAAAGCTATACAGCAGATAGAGAATGATCTGGGTGTAAAACTCATTCATCGCACAACCCGAAAGTTGAGCGTTACTGCTGAAGGGGATGAGTTCTATCATCATGCCAGGCATGTTCTGGCTGAAGTTAATGACATGATGGCCAGTTTTTCACCGACTCTTCCACCGCGAGGACGCCTGCGACTTGATGTACCCCTGGCGCTGGCGCATGCCATCTTGATCCCTAATCTCAGAGATTTTCGGGCATTGTATCCAGGTATTGAAGTCGTGCTGGTTTCATCGGATAAAAAAACTGATTTGATTACGGAAGGCGTAGATTGCCTTGTCCGCCTGGGCACGCTTCAGGATTCAAGTTTTGTTTCCAGACGTCTTGGTGACATCAGGATGGTTACCTGCGCAGCCCCGTCTTACCTGCGAGAGTACGGTCGGCCGGAAACACTTGCGGATCTGGATCAGCATCGGGCAGTTAACTTTTTTAGCGATCACAGTCGTGAGGTGATGGAATGGAAGTTTATCGAGGACGGGAGTGTCGTTTCGCTGCGCCCTGCGAGCAGTATGCTGGTTGATAATTCTGATATTCTGCTTTCCTGTGGTCTGGCCGGTCTGGGTATTATCCAGGCCACCTTTGACGCCCTTGCCCCCCATCTCTCTTCCGGCGCTCTTGAAGAGGTTCTGACGCAATACCCCTCGGTGTCGAAGCCCGTATCAGTGATGTATCCGGACAGGCGCTATCTGTCTCCAAAAGTACGGGTTTTTATCGACTGGTTCACTGACGTTATGGCCACACAGATCCGCTGAAGCAGGTGGATTGTTAATGGATAATTAATACTGAAGTTCCCTGTCGGCTATTTTTGGTGCGTTTATAACAATGTAGATTGTTCACAAATAATTCGGGCACCTCTTCGGCATTATTCTGAAGATGTACCGTTAACTGACGAGAGCTGAATATGTCTAAAGTTGTTACCTTTAACCGCACCGGTGGTCCGGAAGTGCTGGAAGTTGTTGATATACAGGTACCCGCGCCGGCAGCGGGTGAAGTGCAGATTCGCGTACATGCTATTGGTCTCAACCGTGCAGACATCATGTACCGCAACGGTCAGTATGTTATTGAGCCGGAATTTCCGGCACGTCTTGGTTATGAAGCAGCAGGCGTTGTTCAGGCCGTAGGTGAGAATGTTGAAGAGTTTGCCAGTGGAGATCGGATAAGTGTGATCCCTTCATTTATGTTTAATGAATACGGCATGTACGGCGAACTGGTCAACGCCCCGGTGCACGCTGTCGTGAAGTATCCTGAAAACCTTTCCTTCGAGGAAGCCGCCGCAAGCTGGATGATGTATGTCACCGCTTATGGTGCGCTGGTTGAATATGGCAACCTTCAGGCTGGTCAGAATGTCGTGATCCGCGCAGCATCAAGCAGCGTGGGTCTGGCTGCCATACAGATAGCTAACATGTTGGGTGCAAAACCCATCGCGCTTACGCGCACCGCAGAAAAAAGCGAAATGCTCCTGAAAGCCGGTGCAGCCGCCGTCATTGCTACAGCGGAGCAGGATATGGTTGCTGAAATCAATCGTGCAACAGATGGCGCGGGCGCCCATATTGTTTTTGATCCTGTCGGCGGCCCCGACGTGGCAAAACTGACTCAGGTAATGGCACCGCAGGGCATGTTCTTTCAGTATGGCGCGCTCGATAGCCGTGACATGCTTGTGCCTGTATTTGATATTCTCGGTAAGCATCTCACTCTGCGTGGATATGAGCTGTTTGAAATCACGATGGACTCTGAAAAAATGGCGCGCGCAAAATCCTTCGTCACAGAAGGTTTACGAGTCGGCACACTGAAGCCCGTCATCGATAAAACGTTCCCGCTCGACGAGATTGCAGACGCCCAGCGCTATATGGAGGCCAATGGCCAGGTAGGCAAAATAGTTGTGGTCGTAGAGTAATTCTTACCGCAGTATTTTATTAATGATTTTGCTATAGCCTGGATAATATCCGGGCTTTTTTATCATCCTTAGTGTCTAACCGATGACTCTGGTACTGACATCCAACGTATTGACTTCGATATTCTCCTCTTCAAATTAATGTCCGTTTCACGCTCAGGGCAGTCCCTTTGTGTTGTTTCGGCAGCCATGTGCCAGGAGCGGGCATAACAATGTAAGCAATAGGGAGGCGGTCATGAATTCCTCTTTGTAAAAGCATAACAACTTAGCTGAACGGCTAACACTGAAAAACCGCACAAATTACCCATTCTGAAATCTTTCATATCGACGCAAGAACGTTTATCTTTTATCTAGCGCGCTAGGTAATCAAGCGGCAGAGTATTTAAAACATGAAATCTAAAGCAAATATGGAAACCGGGAAGCAGCTCTCATTTGCCTTGTACGGAGCCGCAAACCGCATGAACAGGCTTCATAAACCATTTCTCTACCCGCTGGGCCTGACGTTTCCCCAGTATCTGGTGATGCTTGAATTGTTCTGTGGCACACCACGGGCAGTCGGTGATTTAGGGAGAAAACTCGATATGGATACTGGAACCATCACGCCTCTGCTGAAGCGTCTGGAAGCTGCCGGTAGGGTCAAGCGCACGCGCGACACTTCTGATGAGCGTCGGGTACTCATCACCCTGACTGAAGCCGGAGACGCCCTGCGGGAGGAACTCTGGTGTATCACCGACAAAATCAAAACCGCCTGTCAGCTCAGCGAAGAAGGGCTGGCCCAGCTACGCGACACGCTGAATGATCTGTCTCATCCCGCATCTGAATAAGTGGCATCCCATACCCTCTACAAGCAAGGTAATTATTATGAAGATTGGCATCATTGGCACTGGCCATATAGGTAAAACCCTGGCCCGTAAATTAGCTGCCGCAGGACATAGCGTAAAGGTCGCTAACTCGCGTGGTCCGGAAACGATTGAGGCCGAAACACTTGAAACAGGTGCTCTGCCTGTTAAGGTTGAACAAACCGTCAGCGACGTTGATGTGTTAATACTTTCAATACCGCTTATGCGAATACCTGAGATTTCGCAGCTTGTCCTGAGTCTGCCTTCTGACGTTATCGTGGCTGACACGTCTAATTATTATCCGCACCGGGATCAGAGAATTGACGCTATTGAAGGCGGCCAGGTTGAAAGCCAGTGGGTTGAGGAGCAGTTAGGCCGACCCGTTATTAAAGCTTGGAATGCGATTGGTTCCGGATCTTTTGCAGCCAAAGGCAAGCCAGCATGCGCAGATAGCCGAATCGCCATACCTGTGGCCGGTGATAACAAGGAACATCGCGAATTGATTATGAAATTGGTCAGTGATACCGGCTTTGATGCCTATGACGCAGGCATTCTGGCAGAATCCTGGCGTCAGCAGCCGGGCTCTCCGGTTTATTGTACAGATCTGCATTATGATGAAATACCCGCAGCTCTGGCATCAGCTGAGGTATCCCGTCTGGCCACAAGAAGGGATCTTGCAGCCGCCATATTCCGGGAACGGGCCGGCGACAGCAGAACAAATCCTGATGCTGATTTTGGTGTGAAAGTATCACGTATAATCTTTATGTAAGTGTTAACTGGGCGCTTAAAGAGAGCTTATGGGTTACTAAGGTCTGACGGATATCAGGTCTTAGTGATTAATCTTTGGCCCCATCTAATGGCATGAGAGGACATTAATCCGCATATTTGCTGCGTCCCACGGTCGAAACCTGAATTATGCGGCCTACTTCTCGTTGGCTGGACACACAATTTTTTGTGGTGATTTTATTCAGTCAGATAGTCTTTTGTACCATGGGTCTGTACGTCTGCTCCTCGCTCAAAGCTGCCTGTGCTCCACCACAGCTCAGAGGTACAAAAAACCACCTTAACGTACAATAATTTTCGATATCCAAACTGACCCCTATATGAATATCGGCTTGAGCGAAGCTCGCCTGTAGTGCTTGCGCGATATCGCTATAGGGGGGTTGATTAGTAAAAGAGAGCGTAAAGGTGGTTCCGGGTTTTATCCCGGCCTTACTCAGGATCTGTTTCGCTTTCGCCACATCCAAGCTAAAAGGGGTTTTCTCTAATGCCCCATCAAACCCTATCGGCAAGAAGGATTGATGGACCTGATACTGTCCTTTCAGTAATTGTTGTGACAGAGAGCCATAATTGACTAACCAGCGAGCGGCTTGCCATAACGCTGGATTGCCTAAAGCCGGTTGTTGGCTATCCTGAGTATTGAAGGCAAGATAATAAATTAGGCTGGAGGGGAAGCTGGCCACCTTAACTCCCGCGGTATGGCGTAGCGCCGCAAACTGATCGGCACCTAATCCGTAGGCGATATCGGCATCCCCTTGCGTCAGTAATAACCGGCGAGCGCTGGCGTCTGGCACCCCTTTTAATAACACATGCGCTATTTTTGGCTGGATAGCGCTATGCGGATTTTTTTCTAACAGTAAAGCTTGCTGCGGAACATAGCGTTGAATACTGTAGGCAGCACTTCCTGCGGAATGATTTTTAAGCCAGTTATTCCCGTAATCACCAGCTTGTTGGTGCTCACTTACTAACTTATGGTCAACAATCGAGGCGATGGGGGCAGACAGTAAACGCAGGGCAAGATCTTGGCCAATATCGCTTTGCCAGGTTATTTCGACGACTGTGTCACTGATCTTATGTAATGAGGCATCGATATTCTCTGGGGTCCACCCGAATTCCCCCAAAATAAACACCGGTGCTTTATTCAATTTTACGGCGCGGCTTAACGAGTAAATCACATCATCGGCAGTCAGTGGATTCCCGCTGGCAAAGGCTTGATGAGGTGTTAGGGTAAAGCGCAGACTATGCGGCCGACCAACTGGCCGCCGCCGCGGGCACTATTTGTTGCGGATGATTACGATCAGCACTGACTAAACCTTGATACAGATTGACCAAGCTACTGGTACTCACCGTTTCAAAACTCTCTGCCGGATCAAAACTGATGATGCCATCCAGTGGAATGGCGACCACTAAGCTATTTGCTGGCGTTGCCGCATAACTGGCGGAGGAAAAGAGGGTAGCAAAGAACAACGGAAGATAGGGTTTCACTCGTAAAGCCTCCTAATAACGATGCGTTATTAGGAGTATAGGGACGATCAACTGCGCTGAATATTCGTTTTAAATGATATCTAAAGTCGGTTTTTAACTAAGATGGGTAATGCGACCTGCCTGCATCGTCACCGATCTATCACACATATGGTCGATCACATCTGGGTCATGACTCACCAACACCATCGTCAGCTGCCGCTCGGCTTTTAATTGATTGAGTAAATTCAATATTTCCGCCTGTACTGACATATCCAGCGCGGAGGTTGGCTCATCAAGTAGCACTATTTTCGGTTCAAGAAGCAGTGCCCGCACAATAGCGACTCGTTGCCGTTGCCCGCCTGATAGCTGATGAGGATAGCGGTCAATCAGCGTACTGGCTAAGCCGACTTGCTGGAAGCCTTGGGCTATCCGGTCATCAATATTCTCGACGCCCAGCCGCTTTAAGGGTTCTGCAAGGGTACGACGTAAACGGTGACGAGGATGTAAAGAGGCATAAGGATCTTGGAATACCATTTGCACATCGCGGCGTAGCTGCCCGGTAAACGTCGAACCGGGTTGTACGTGAGTACCCGCTAACACCATATCTCCACTCCAGTGAGGATTAAGACCTGCCATCACCCAAAGTAGCGACGATTTTCCACAGCCGGAAGGCCCGACCAGCCCGAAACACTCGCCTGGTTCGACCCTGAGGCTGACATCTTGGACGACTTGCCGTAACTGATATCCCTGAGGATGCGAGACATTAAGGTTGTCTAACCTGATGGTACTCATGGGTATCCCTCCAACGCTGCGCGGTCGAGTGTGGGTAAGCGCTTACCTTTAGTCGCGAGGCTTGGCCGACATGCCCAAAGCGTTTGGGTATAAGGATGGGTTGCTTGCGGAAGGTCCTTGGCCGCTAAGCGGTCAAGAATTTTCCCTTGGTACATCACCATGACCCGTTGGCAGTGATCCGCCACCTGTTGTAAGTCATGACTAATCAGTAACAATCCCATATCGCGCTGTGCCACGAGGTCTTGTATCAACGACAGCACTTGATCACGCATCGCATGGTCTAAGGCCGACGTTGGCTCATCGGCAATCAGGAACTCGGGATCGGTGATCAAGGCGATAGCCAGCATAATGCGCTGTCCCATTCCACCAGAAAGCTGATTGGGATAGCGCTTAATCAGCTGATGCGGATTCGCCAAACCGACGGCCTCAAGCATCGCTAACACTTTCTCTTGGCGCTGACGGCGGGAGAGTTTACGGTGCAGAATTAACGGCTCTTCGACCTGCCAACCGATGGTTTTAGAAGGGTTTAGGGCATATTTCGGGTCTTGCATCACCATCGCGACTTTCCCCCCGCGCAGCGACTGCCATTGCGACGGTTTTAGATGACGTAAATCGTTTCCTGCAAGAGAGAGTTGCGAGGCGTTAAGGCTCAGCGAGGGAGCAAGCAGCCCCATTAGACTGCGGGCCGTCAGCGATTTTCCCGAACCGGATTCCCCCACTAACGCAACCCGCTCTTTGCCAATTTCAAACGAGATACCGTCGACTAAGGGACGGCCTTCGGGCAGGCCGATAGTGAGCCGATCAGCAATGATAAAAGGGGAGGTATTAGCTGTCATTGCGACTGTCCAAGCGGTCTCGTAGACCGTCACCGATGAAATTAAAGGTTAAGCTTGCCAGAAGAATCGCTCCGCCCGGTGCCGCCGCCACCCACCATTGGTCAAAAATCACTTTACCGCCTTCTGCCACCATCGACCCCCACTCAGCGGTCGGGGGCTGCACGCCCATTCCCAGAAAGCCTAAGCCTGCAGCAGAGAGAATAATGCCACCAAGACTTAAGGCCGCACGGACCACCGCGCTAGGTAAGCAAAGCGGTAGCAGATGGCCAAACATTAAGGGTAACCCCTTAATTCCCTGCATTTTTGCGGCCGCTAAGTAATCGCTACGTCTTAGTTGCTGTGTCTCTGCACGGGCTTGTCGCGCAAACGGCGGCCAGCTTGTCAGCGCCAAAGCCAGTGCACCATTCAAAATACTGGGTCCTAGCACCGCGACCATTGCCAGCGCGATCACTAAGCTTGGCAGAGCGAGAAAGATATCGGTGATACGCATTAAGATACGTTCGACCCAACCACCTAAATAGCCGGCAGCAATGCCTACTGTCATGCCAACGGGTACGGTCAGAAGGAGAATAAACACCACTAATAGGAGCGTAGGCCGTGTGCCATAAATCACGCGCGACAGTAAGTCGCGGCCAAAGCCATCGGTGCCAAACCAGTGATGACTATCGGGTGGCAGTAACCGGTCGGCCATCACTTGGGCATTGGGATCGTAAGGCGATACCCAAGGGGCAAACAGCGCCATGGCGATAAGTAACCCCAACAGGCTATAGCCGATGATCAGTAACCATCGGCGCTTATCACGTCGGACCGCGCGAAGCGGTAAGGAAGTCTCGGTCATCGTGTTCTCGGATCGGTAAGCCAAACTAACGCATCGGTTAGGGCATTGATGATAATAAAGCAACTTCCTATGACTAAGGTTGCTCCCAAGATGGCAGGCATATCTGATGCAAATAACGCGTTGGTCAGATAGCGGCCCAATCCAGGCCAAGCGAACACGCTCTCAGTTAATACTGCACCTTCCAGTAAGGAAACATAGGAGAGCATGACGACGGTAATCAGGGTTCCGCGGGTATTCGGCAGCAAATGATGCCAGACAATTCGCCAGCGGCTGGCCCCTTTGGCCCTTGCGAGGGTGACGTACTCTTTGCTGTTTTCTTCTAGTAACGCTGCGCGAAGCAGTCGTGTGATCGAGGCCATCGACAGTAAACCTAGGATGACTACCGGTAACCATAGATGCTGCAACGCATTGATAAACATCTGACGATCACCGGATAACCAACTGTCGATAATGACCAGACCGGTTTTCGGTTCTAACGTGTAAATGTAGAGATCGTCGAGCTGCCCCGGCCCTGCTGACCAATGCAGCCCGGCATAGAACAGTAATAATCCAAGTAAACCGATCCAAAAGACGGGAACAGAATAGCCTAATAAGGAGATAACCCGAGTAATATGGTCAATCCAACTTTTAGGGTGCCAGACTGAGACCAGTGCCAGACCGATACCGCAGGTAGCGCCGAGGATTAGGGCGCAGGTCGCCAGCTCAAAGGTTGCCGGAAAGGTGCGTAACAGATCGTCGGCTACGGGTTGGCCTGTGCTTTGCGATACACCGAGGTGGCCTTGGGCGAGTTGCTGTAGGTAATGCCAGAACTGAACAGGTAGCGAGTGATCAAGCCCAAGTTGGTGGCGAACCTGCGCATAAGTGGAGGCTGTGGCGTGATCGCCCACCAGTTGTAAAACTGGATCGACTGGCGAGAGGTGGGAGAGAGTAAAGGTAAACGCTAACAAACCGAGCAGGGTAATCACCAATGAAAAAAGATTACCCGCCAGGCGCTGTACAAGCCGCCTGACCGGCATGCTGCGACCAGAGGAGGACGCAGACACTGCCATTATTTTGTTACCTGGCTGTAATAGACCATGTCAGGGTTCATCCCTTGCTGATACCCTTTAAGGTTACTGCGCAGGGCGATCAGCTGGTGGGCTTGCAAGCCAATGACATAAGGCGAGCTTTTCTGAACTTGGCGTTGTAATTTCTCATACAGTGCCGCTCGCTGAGCGTTATCTGTTAAGGCTACCGCTTTATGTGTTTCGGCGGTCAGCTCAGGGATATGCCAGCCAGCGCGGTAGGCCAGTGTGCTACTGCCATCTTCTGGGTTAGTGGCAAAGGCAGCGGCATTGGTATTGGGATCGAAATAGTCGGGTCCCCATGAGGTTACGGTCGCATCAAACTGATGGCTCGCCATCTTAGCGGTGACCTCACTGCTTAGGCTTGGCACTAACTCAATTTTTACCCCACCTTTTGCAAAGCTGGCTTGCAGCGCTTGCGCGATATCTAAATAAGGCGGTTGGTTATTGACCACGATCTTGAAGGAGATAGTGGAGAGGCCAGCTTTCGCTAAAATTGCTTTCGCTTTCTCCGGGTTATAACTGTAAGGGGTATCGTTAAGGGCACCTAAATAGCCACTGGGCAGGAACGATTGGTGAATAGAGAATTGGCCTTTTAATAAGCCATTGGCAATTCCATCGTAATCAAACAGATAGCGCGATGCTTCCCAGAAGGCCGGGTTGTTAAGCGTTGCGGAAGATTTCGTATTAAACAGCAGGTAGTAAAGCGAGGCGATAGGCACGGAGACTGGCGTGACGCCTGGCTTATGTTGTAATGCACTGAATTGGTCGCTGCCTAAGTTACGTGCAATGTCCGCATCCCCTTGCTCAACTAAGAGACGGCGCGTTGCCGCTTCAGGAACATTTTTAATTAATAGCGTGCTGAGTTTGGGCGCCCCAGCGGGTGAGCGTGGGTTAGCGGTCATCAGTAGCACTTCATGAGGAACGTAGCGACGGATTTGATAAGGACCGCTGCCCGCGGAATGACTGGATAGCCACTGATGCCCGAAGTCGTTATTAACTTGATGACTTAACGCTTCTTTCTCATCGACGATAGAGGCCACCGGTGCAGAAAGCAGGCTCAGCACAAAGGCTGGGCTGACCGCGGCATCCCAATGCAGCGTGACCTGATTGGCACTGGTTTTTGTCAGTTGGCTATCGATATTTTTTGCATTCCAGCCAAGTTGCGTCAGAACGAATGAAGGTTCTAAATTCAACTTAATCACACGTGATAATGAGAAGATGACATCTTCAGGACGGATCGGATTGCCGCTGGCGAAAGTCGCCCCGTCGCGTAACGTGAAGGTTAAACTCCGATTATCGCTCCCCGCTTGCCAATGTGTGGCCAGTGTGGGGCGTAAATCGACAGGGTGAGAAGGATCCGATTGCAGCAGGCGTTGGTATAAGTTGGTAAAGGCTTGGACGGTAGAGGTTTCGAAACCCTGTGCCGGGTCAAAACTGATCGCATCATCAAGCGATTGCGCGACCACTAAGGTATTGGGTGGCGTAGCACTGTGTGCCGAGAGCGCGGTAAGCGATGCGGTGAATAAGAGACTTATCAACGTTTTCTTCATTTTTGTTCCTTGCTAAACAGGGCGTTTGCCGGGCTGATCGAGTCCAAACTTTCACAGTGGCGCGTCTTATTATTCTTTATTGTTATATCTACTCGATTCTTTATCACTTAAGTAATTTATAAGATTTTTTTACGTTCTGCTAGCCAGCGCCACGATTAATTCTTCGCGGCTGATGCTGCGACGATCGATAGGGATTAATGAATGGGATTGATAACGTTATTCGCCATTTCCCCTCTAGTCTGTGTTCACTATTGTTGCCATTATCAACGGTATGGCGGCTGGTGATTTTGCTAAAAGCTTTCAACTCGTGATACCAGAATATCGAGGGGCTGGCGGTGATTGTAATTGTTAAAAAACGCGAGCTGGCTCAGCCGAGCGTGTCGCCGTAATGCTCTACAGTACGTTCTTTTCCCCGCTCACGACAGCAAATCATACCCATCAAACTAAAACTAAGTAACCACTCACTTACTGGGAGACAACAATGTTTGCAACGATGATGCACGGTGCGGGCGACGTCCGTTACGAAGAGGTCGCAGACCCGATAATCGTCGCGCCAACAGATGCCATTATTCACACTACACGACTAACGAGGTCTTCTTATGTCAGACGTTATTGTTGTCATCGGGAGTGGATCTATTGCTCAAGCTATCGCACGCCGCGTCAGTGTGGGCAAAAAAATCCTGCTCGCCGATATCGCTATTGAAACGACTCAAAGGGTCGAAGAGACCCTGAAAAAAGCGGGCTTTGAGGTCAGCACGACCCATGTGGATGTCTCCTCCCGTGAGTCTATCGACGCTTTAGTGGCCACCGCGACGGCGCTGGGCGAGGTAAAAGGTGTTATTCATACGGCGGGATTATCACCGTCTCAATCCGCTGCGCAAAATTTATTACGGGTCGATCTCTACGGTACAGCGGTGGTATTTGAAGCCTTCGGTAAAGTCATCGCGCCGGGTGGATCGGGGGTAGTGATTGGCTCTCAATCGAGCCATCGCTTAGCCGTCGATGCCCTCTCCCAAAAAAACGCGGATGATCTAGCGCTGCTACTGCCCGAGGAACTGCTCGAGCTGCCGTGGATCAAAGAAATTGATGACAGTCTCTATGCGTACCAAATCTCGAAAAGGGGCAATGCGCTACGTGTCGTCTCTGAGGCCGTTAAGTGGGGTAAACGCGGTGCGCGGATCAACTGTATCAGCGCCGGGGTTGTTTACCCCCCATTAGCCTATGACGAATTAACCAGTGCCGAACGCGGAGAGTATTACCGCACTATGCTGGGTAACTCTCCAGCTGGTCGCGGCGGGACGCCGGACGAGATTGGCGATCTCGCCGAATTTCTGTTTGGCCCTAAGGGAACTTATATCAGCGGTAGCGATATTCTGATTGATGGCGGGGTCACTGCCTCAACGAAGTATCCTTAATTGTTCGCCTCGGTTATTAAGCCGTAAGCTGGTTGGCCGATAAGTGTGAATAAACCCCATACCGGACTTAGCTTAGGGTTAAGGATAAACGGGTATGGGGCATATTTCTCTTGTCGAACAATATGCCTTAAGTAGGATACCCCCCTATAAATACCTCGCTTACCTTCGGCGCCGTTAAAATTTATCTTTAGCATTTTCAGTATTCTTTTTAAGGGGACAGATTGTTCAGTTATCACATAGATAACGGCTATCAATGGTGAAATCCTTTATAAACAATCTAGTAAGTACCAGCCTACCAATAAAAAACGTCAATTCGAAATGATTAAAACAAAATAACAATGCCGCTCTTGAGTCATCACGAAATTTCAGTAAAATTCTTCGAGTAAAGTGAAAGAGAGGAACCCACGCTGTATGGCTTTAATCCCTGAAGAAACTATAGACCGTCTATATGGTGAAGTATCAGTAGCTCTACTTGATAAGAAAGAGAAGATTACACTCGACTCTTTGCTACACGCATTCCAAGATAAGTTCTCGAAAGAGACCTGTCGTGAAGAAGCCTCAGCATTGAAAGCAATCCTTTCATCACTTCACCAGATACAAAATTCGCATAGCGAAGAGATCACTCTTAGCGAGATCTACGCTAAGAAGGGTCAAGGCCTAGCGGGCTAATAAAGTGATTTAGTGGCTTTTTTGGGTTACCGTTTGGATAGCTAACCGGTAGTAGATCAGCTCCTCAGCGTCGGTGGCTGCTAAACTCATCGTATGTATTTGCGCGACGATATCCTCTTTGCCCATCGTCAAATCGTTCTCAACCATCAACCATCAACCATCAACCATCAACCATCAACCATCAAGCGGATTGTTCGCCCAATGATCCTTAAGGGAATGTTTAAGTCTATATCCTTGATGTTGATACCCTCCAGCGATAAAGATGCCACGCAGTTAGCAGCCTAACATATAAAATCTTTAATTGTTGGTAAGTATCAAGAAATATTAAACGATGAGTCGGTACCTAACGTACAGTCGTTGGACTACTCTGTATCGACATAGGGCTCTATAGCGTAGGTTGAAGGTTCAGAAAGATGAGGAGCCTTCTTTAAAAGCTCAGGCGTGTAATATCCACACTCCCATTTACCCTGTTCAGAATAATAGGTGCGGTGAGTAAAACCCGTTTTTAGATAGGGCCAAATTAAGGCGATGCTAACACTATAAATAATGATATTGTCGCTATAGTAATGAACTTCTTCACATTTCCATCCTATCACGCACCGTGATTCGTTATAAAATGAACCTTAGTGAGAGATAAATACGCCTCTTCTATAAAAGAACTCTGATCCTTTACTCATGCTGGCTATCTTTAGTCTTATCCTCATTTAATCGGCTATAAATATTCTTAAAATAAATAAGCGTTTAACTATTTTTAAAGTGGTTTATATAATATCAATATAAGTAGAGTGGTAGTAGAAATTGTGTTAATTTTTTCAGTCAAAAACTAAAGGGAGTTAATTTCACTTAAAAAATGAAACGCTAGGAGTAAAATACCCACTTAATCTTTTATTAAAAACCATATAAATAACACTCAAATAAATTTAAAATTTTTATGAGTTAGTATCCAACCCTATTTCTAATTAGTGTTAAATTAACGACATTGATCACATAATATGGCTTGTTCTTTTATAGGATAGTGACTATAACTATTAAATTGATGCTGAGGTTTTTATTTGAAAAATCTTATCATGGCTTAATTAAGACTAAGTGTAGTTATCATGCTTTATGTAAACAGTGAGATCTAAGAAAATAGAAAATGGAAAAACTTGACCCAACCAGATTAAGCTCAGAAGCACTCAATGTTTTAGAGATCATTGAAGCATCAAACTTTCCCCCATTCGAATCTTTAAGCTTGGACGACATGCGTAAAGTCCATGCACAAATGTCGGAGAAACTAGGGGGCGAAATATTACCTGTCGATCATGTTGAAGAGGTAACGATAGAAGATAATGGCAAGGGTGGTAAAATTCACTTACGCCTATATTCGCCGAATAATATTTCTTCTGACGGCGCGATAATTTATATACATGGTGGCGGATGGTGTGTGGGAAGTATTTACACGCACGATAAAATTTGCAGAAGATTAGCTTCCACCAGTAACCTGAAAGTGATCTCGGTAGCCTATCGATTAGCACCAGAATTTCCTGCACCGAATGGTCCTCTAGATGTATTATCGGCTGTTGAATGGATTGTAGATAATCCTGATAGGCTGGGGATAAATAAGGATAAGCTAGCCATTGTAGAAGATAGCGCCGGCGGTAGCCTCGCTGCAGTCACAACCCAGCAATTGAAGGATAAGGTTAAGTTTAAAGCACAAGTGCTTTTTTATCCAAGTACCGATCTCTCACTTGATGCTGGTAATTATTCGTCAAGACATCGTAACGCTGCTTATCCGCCCTTAACGATTGGAGCATGTAATTATATGCTTAATTTTTTTGTCGGTAATCACGATAGAAATGATACGTTGTTGTCCCCTCTAAAGGCGAAAGACTTTACAGGGCTCCCTCCTGCGCTGATCTTTACAGGTGAATGTGATGTTCTTTTAGATGAAGGATATTTTTATACTGAAAAATTAAAAAAGTCGAATGTCGAAGTTGAATATATTGAAGAGAAAGGGATGATACACGGCTTTACTGAGATGGCAGGGGCGCTATCAGTATCGAGGGAAGCATTTATTCAAGCGGGTGAATTTATTAACAAGAAATTTCGTTAAGATGACATTATGAATTTTATCGTGTTTTATTTTATTACTTATAGCGAATATCACTATTTCGATAATATCATTTAAGAGTCTATTTTCAATAGTGATTGAAGACCTTGTTTACAGTAGCCGCTATACAGCCCCCCATCGTGAGTGGGATGAGGTGCTGCTAAGCTCTTAGATTATTGTTATCGAGGCAAAAACATTAACCTATAGCGCCCAAATGGTCTTCAGTCGTCGGCTGCTGTTTAGGGACAAGGAATAATGTTGCTATCACATCAAGCAAATAGAGAATAGCCAGTAAGCTAATGGCGAGCATAAAGGAGCCATGGCTAGCGATTAATCCCATCACCAGAGGGCCAAAGCCACCCACCGCTCGACCAAGGTTAAACAGGATATTTTGAGCCATCGCACGGATTTCCGTGGGATAGGTATCTGAAATCAAGGCTCCATAGCCACCGACCATACCATTAACAAACATTCCCATCACCGCGCCGGCAATCAGCATACCTGTTGGGTCTTGTAGCTGTGCATAGAGGATCACCATCGCCAGTGCACCCAATTGATAAAGGATAAAGATTTTCCAGCGGGCGTAACGGTCTGCTAAGAAACCAAATAGACCAATGCCAAGCATCATGCCTACTACGGTAACCGCGGTCCAAAGTCCTGATTTTGTCAGTGAAAAACCGAATTGCTGAGAAAGGTAAGTGGGCATCCAGATCATCAATCCGTAATAACCAAAGTTTTGTACGGAACAGAGGATAACTATCCCGATACTGGCTTTCGTTGTTATACGGTCGAGACAAAGCATCGCCAGGCTTTTTCCCAGTCCAATTCGCGGTTTCTGTGTTTGAGCTTGGCGATAAGCGGTGGGTTCTTCCAGCCCGTGGCGCAGGAAAAAGGAGAATAATGCAGGGAGCAAGCCAATTAAAAAAATGCCTCGCCACCCGACGACGGTAAGTAAGAGAGGGGCAATGATTGCGGCGAGCAGCACGCCGAGTTGCCATCCCATACCGACCCACGCCGAGGCTCGGTTACGTTGCTGCGCTGGCCATGTCTCGGCGATAAGTGCCATCCCAATACCAAATTCTCCGCCTAAGCCCACACCGGCTAAAGTACGGTAAGTGAGCAAATCCCAATAGCCTTGGGAAAAAGCGCAGAGGCCGGTAAAAACGGCAAACATTAAAATGGTCATGGTCAACATCTTGACGCGGCCATACCGATCACTGAGAAACCCAAACAGTATTCCGCCAATAACCGCCCCAATTAGGGTCCAAGTCACTAAGGCGCCGCTCTGTGCGGAATTAAGAGAGAGACTGCTACTGATCGCAGGTAATATAAATCCTAGAATTAACAGGTCAAACCCATCCATTGCGTAACCACTGACTGCAGCAATCATCGCCTTAAAGGGAGTGAGTTTTTTTTGATTAGGCATGGATATTTCTTCTTTAGATAAACAGATTTTATTTTCTCGTTAAAAAAGTCGAAAGGCCACGTATTTATCGGTAATCAATAATTTCGGGTAACGCTGAAGGGAATGACATCGCGGAACAAAGCGATTTTGAATTCAGCGTGTACGACGATAAATCAGCAGGACAAGTAATAAGGTAAAGCTGGCTGCACTGATAAGTAAATGCCAAAACCCATGGGGATCGCTGGCGAAGGGCATACCCCCTACATTCATTCCAAAAAGGCCGGTAATAATATTAATCGGAAGTGCCATGACCGTAACGACAGTTAACCAATACAAGGTACGATTATTTTGCTCTACGGCTTGTGCGCTCGCTTCCTCTTGTAGCAATCGAATTCGTTCCAATAAATTACTCATATCGTTAATACCTAAGCTAAATTCTTCTGTGAATTCGCGGAGTTCACGCACGCTATCGGCGGCCAACCAGTCGGGTGGACGGTTAAGGAGGCGAAAGAGTGCGGCAGGTTCGGGGACTAAAAGACTCTGAATCCTGAGTAATTTACGGCGAATATGGCTCAGTACGGTACGGTTGTGCCGTAAGGAGTGGTCGAATAAACGCTCCTCAATATCGAGGACGTGGCGGCTTGCTTCACGAATAATTTTCTCGACGTTATCCTCTTGATAAGCGAGTAACCACATCAATAAATGTTCGGGTTGGGATAGGGGCAGGTGGTGAAGTTCGGCGACCAATGTTTCGACCATCGTCACCGGAGCAAAGCGCGCAGTAATTATCATCGCTTCGCAGTACCACGCCCATAATGATGCATTGCGGCTAGAGGCCTCTGTTGGGGTGACGTCGTTCAGTACCGCAAACAGTGCATTATCTTGTAACGATAATCGTGTCAGAGGGGAGGTCGCCGCGATTTCTTTTAGAAAATCATCATCGGGTAAAAAGTGTTGGCGTAACCAGCGGCCGGCTGCGGCATGGTGTAAGTTGATATGTAACCAAATAAAGCCTTCTTTAGGCTGTTTCTGCTGAGGATGAAGGACTAATTGCTCGGCGGTCAGCCGCAAGGGTAACTGATTGGGTAGAAACAGATAGCCATGGATCACTCCGGAAACTTCGTTGGCATAATTGATAAAAGGGGAAAAATAAGTCACTCGCACGCGGGTAGGCTCTCAATATTCCGACTATCGCCCACGGTAGGCAGGTAACATGACACCCCGATGACAAGGCTGCGGCCATTGTCATAATCTCTTCACGTACACTTTCTATGATGCGGGCAATATCATTATTGAGAGACCGCCCATGAGTCAGAACTCTGTACCTTTATCTGCCCGACCTATTAGTCCTTCGCTAATCGAGGGTTCTAAGAACTACCGTACCTTGTGGATTGTTAGCGTACTCGCTATAGGTGGGTTGATTTTCGCTGGGATTAACCTGTTCCAAGATATCGCTCTATCGGGAGACCGCTTTACCAGTTTACTCTCATTTAGCTTACTAGGGCTTGCGCTGGTGATTGCGCTTGGTTTCGAGTTTGTAAATGGTTTCCACGATACAGCCAATGCCGTGGCGACGGTTATCTATACTCGGTCGATGTCACCCAATATCGCGGTAATTTGGTCTGGGCTGTGTAATTTTGCCGGCGTCTTACTGTCCAGCGGTATGGTTGCGTTCGGTATTATTTCTCTGCTACCCGTTGATTTAATCTTACAAGCCAGCTCAGGCCATGGTTTTGCGATGATTTTCGCACTGTTATGTTCGGCGATTATCTGGAACTTAGGCACATGGTACTTTGGCCTGCCATCTTCCTCGTCGCATACGATGATCGGTTCAATTATCGGGGTAGGTGTCGCCTATGCGATACAAGCCGGGCAGAATGGCTGGAGTGGCGTAAATTGGACGCAAGTCTCAAGTGTCTTTACGGCGTTACTCGTGTCGCCTGTGGTCGGCTTTCTGTTATCGGCTTTTATTCTCCTACTACTAAAACGCACGATGCGTAATCAGAAGCTTTTTGGTGCGCCCTCTGCGCAAGGCGCACCTCCTTTATGGATTCGCAGTCTACTAATCGCTACCTGTTCCGGCGTTTCTTTTGCGCATGGTGCCAACGATGGGCAAAAAGGGATGGGGCTTATTATGTTGATTCTGGTTGGCACAATGCCGATAGCTTATTCCTTGAATCGGTCTATGCCGATCAATGAGGTACCGCGAGTTGCCGCGCTGGCTCAGGTGACGGGACAGCAATTAATTCCTAAAAGCCCGCTAAGTTTAGCGCCGAGTTTGGCCAGAGATCAGTTAAAAAACTTTATTCAAACTCCTGCTGTTAGCCAGACACAGCAGGTGCTTCCAGCGTTGGGCACGGTACTCATGGAAATTAATCGGGAGCTGACACTGTATGGCACCATGGATAAAATTCCTGCGCATCTCGTCCCTAACGTAAGAAATGATATGTACCTCGCGGCAGAGGCGATAAGAGCCTTCAAAGCGGCCAACATCCCTTTACCGGAATCAGTCCAACCGAATCTTAATGCGATGAAAACGGAGCTCGATCATGCCACTCGTTTTATTCCAATGTGGGTAAAAATCGTCGTCGCCCTAGCCCTTGGCTTAGGCACAATGGTCGGGTGGAAGCGTATTGTGATAACGGTCGGTGAGCGTATAGGGAAAACACATCTTACCTATGCGCAAGGCGTCAGTGCTGAAACGGTCCCGATGGCGACGATTGGCGCGGCCGATCTTTTCGGATTACCGGTTTCAACGACACATGTGTTGTCATCGGGGGTCGCTGGGACAATGGTCGCGAATGGCGGTGGATTACAAACAACGATCCTTCGCAATATGGTGATGGCATGGGTGCTGACATTGCCCGCCTCAATATTACTTTCTGCACTGCTGTTTACGCTTTTTTCTCACTTTTAGGAGGCATTATGTCATTACATGATCATTTTGATACATCGATAAAATTTAATGCCCGATTACTGCAAGAATTCTACGACAGCTATGACGAAGAGCTGGAAATGGAGCTGGATGAGTTACGGTTAGAGAGCGAAAATCATCCTCAAAGTGATGAAGAAAAACAGTGGCGCCGCGAATATTTTCGCGAGTTATTACGGCTGCAAGGTGAATTAGTGAAATTGCAGGAGTGGGTACAGCGAACCGGCTATCGGTTGATCATCCTGTTTGAAGGAAGAGATGCGGCAGGCAAAGGCGGTGTGATTAAACGTATTACTCAACGCTTAAATCCCCGTGTATGTCGTGTGACTGTACTGCCGGCACCGAATGATAGAGAAAAAACGCAATGGTACTTTCAGCGGTATATTGCACATCTTCCGGCGGCCGGTGAAATGGTGCTATTTGACCGCAGTTGGTATAACCGTGCCGGGGTTGAGCGTGTGATGGGCTTCTGTTCCGCGAAAGAGCTTGAAGAGTTTTATCGTAGCGTCCCAGAGTTTGAAAAGATGCTAAGCCGGAGTGGGATAAAAATTATTAAGTATTGGTTTTCAATAACGGATCAAGAACAGGAAATTCGATTTCTTAGCCGTATCCACGATCCGCTAAAACAATGGAAACTTAGCCCAATGGACTTAGAAAGTCGGCGTTTATGGGAGGATTACACGCAGGCCAAAGAAGATATGCTAGAACGCACCCATTTTCCTGATGCCCCTTGGTGGGTCGTACAGGGTGTTGATAAAAAGAAAGCGCGATTGAACTGTATTCGCCATCTATTAACGCAAATTCCTTATGAAGCTGTCGAGCCTCCGAGCGTCACCTTGCCCGCTCGGGAGCATAAGCCTGATTATATCCGCACGCCAGTGCCTCCACATATGGTCGTTCCTGAACATTACTGATGGTGAAAAGAGGCATTCGATGATGAATGCCTCGTCATTACCTTAAGGCTTGAGCTCTCGTACAGGCGTTCTCAAAAATTCATCGGGTGATTCTGCCGTATCGGCATAATGATTCGGGTATCGATGTAACCACGGACGAGTGTGACCCTCGCTATGTACCTTGGGTTGAGCGAATGAAGCGAAAGAGACCAGTAAGAGTAGCAATGCCGAGTAAGACTGCTTTTTCATAATAAGACTCCAATTCGTTGAGCGGTACAGCTTACGGGAGCTTATCGTCAAACAGTGACTAGCAATTTAAAAGTAATCACTGTCGACGTAACCAAATACGAGAAGTGTTTCAGCGTGGGGGAAGAGGTAAGGCTTACTCGCCGGACTACTGCATTTTCGCCAAATCACGAAAGAAAATTTCAGCCCCTAACGCTTGTAAGCGTTTGATCTCATTCTTACTCTGATCAGAAACCCGATCTGAATGAAGGATCTGATCGATAACGGCGGATCGTACTGGAACCTCTCGATACCACTCACCGGTATAACAATTTTTCCATGCAATTTTATCGATATCATCGAGATGATAGGACGGGGTGATATGGAAAAAGAAAAAGCCGTTTAATAAGACAAAAATCGCCACACATATCCATACATCGAGACGACTAAAAATATCCGAATAGATCAGTAGCCCTAACGTCAGGATAAACATCCCGAGCATAATGGCGTAAAGGCCTTTTTTTTCGAACACAAAACGCGGATCGAAAATTAGCTTATCATCGCGTTTCTCCTCAAGATTAATCCGTGTGAGTTCGCGTTGTAAGATCTCTTGTACTGCGCTCATATCGTTCACCTTATACCTGGGTCTGCTTTAAATAGAGGGTATTTAACACATCGCGAAATTTCTTTAACGCGAGTTCTAATGCGGCAAGCGAGCTGTAACCGCTTAAACTAATCCGTAAAAAGCTCTCTTCGCTTTTTTCAAAACTAAACTCGTTGGAGGGGGTTGCAGAAATACCCGCCTGTTGCAGCAGGAAAGCAATCTCGTAGGCATTTTTCTTGCCCAGGCTAAACCAGACATGAAAGCCATCGTCAGAGATTTGATAGCGATCATCGGGGAATAAGCGACGAAATAACTTTACTCGTACCCGCGTCGTTTTCAGCGTTTCTTCTGCCGTGCGCTGGGCGACGCCAGACATCACCCACTTATTAACGATCTGATGAGTCAGGGGATTATCACTCACTTTTAACGCTGCCATTACCTGGCAAAGTTGATGTGTATCACCCTCTGACGGCCCATAGACCCACGCCATTCTCATCCCCGGCGCAAAACTTTTCGAAAGTCCCTGTAAATACCACGTATGACTTGGCAGGATCTGACTAAAGGTTGCTATCCCCTGACTGGCGAGGGCGCCGTAGGCATCATCTTCGATAATCGATAGGTGATAGCGCTTGGCGACTTCCGCTAACGCCAGCCGACGATTAATCGAAAGCGTAACGGTGGTGGGATTATTAATATTGGGGTTGATATACAGCGCGCTAATCTGGTTTTCTTCACACCGTCGCGCTAAGGCATCGGGAAGTGGGCCTTCTTCATCGCAAGGTATGGTGACATACGGGGTGGTGAGTAGCTGGACGATCGACTTTAATCCAGAATAGAAATACTGGGGGAGCGCAATCGTCCCTTTTTTCTGATGCAGAATAAATAGCGCCAACAATCCTTCATGAATCCCCGCGCAAGGTAAAATACGATTCACCGAGGGCTGCAGGATCTTTTTACCTAGCCATTCTAGGCCGGTTTGACGGATATCAAGATTATCGAGTGTCGAGTGATAGCGAAAAATAGTCCGAAAATCATAGTCATAGATTGAGGAGATCGCTTGCTGTTTTAATTCTAACGACAGCTCCTCAGAGTGCTCGCTAAGGGGCGAATTCATCGACGTTAAGTCGTGGCTGCTCTGTAGCGCTTCAACGATACCTCGGCGGCTAATAAAACTGCCTTTTCCGGGACGCGAGGTGATAACGCCTGCCAATTTACATTGATGGTAGGCTTTTTGAACGGTGGCATAATTAATTTGTCGTTGAGAAGACAACGCCCGTACAGAGGGAAGTTTATACCCAGAGGCAAGATGACCTTGTTCAACCTGGGAAATTAAAAAGCGTAAAATATAATCAGGTTGCTCACTCGGGCGAAGAAGCGCTAATTGGGATTTTAAAAGAGTGAACATATCTATAACCTCATTAAACTCATGAGGTAAATTTTAATTTTATCTATTTTTTTTCGCAAATATTAAAATTTAAACCTATATTTAATATACCATGATGTTGATTTATATAGATTTTAATTGAATTTTAAATTAACTTTAATTATTAAGTGAAATACTTTTTAACGTATTTAGTTTCTCACGAGTAGAGTTAATTAAAGGCTTGTTCTACAGTTATTGATATAAAATTGTAGAGAATTCTAGGGGTTATAATATGGATACTAATGTCGTGAGTCATGATGGATTTCTGGAAGAAATCATTGGCCAAACAGTACTTCAACTCCTTGCCCAACAGCAACCTATTACCCTGCCAAGTTTACTTTAAGCTATACACCACCTCGATGATGCTGAAAAAATCGATCAAGCGGAAGCGCTATGACGAACCGCCTTTACCATTCGCGCAGCGTAATAGAGCAATGCCTTTGGACGTGAGGCGGCTTCAAATCGATGGCTGCTCAACCTACCAATGACTCGGTTATGCAGGCTTTACCACCACCACGGTATAGCGACAGAGGGTCTCGGTAGCGTTGTGAAAAGTACACTCAGTCGGTTCCCCTAGCTCAAGGCAATCCCCTACGGACAATACCGTCGTGCGCTCGCCCTCAGTAAAGGTTAACTCTCCTTCACTCACCCAAATTAGCTGACGGCGGGCAGGATAAGATACCGTGGGTATCGTCACTGAACACTGTGCGGGTAATTCAATACTCACGATATCCACAGGGAGCTGCCAAGACGAGACTTGTCGACGTAAGTATCCCGTTTCAGGATCTGTCCACGTCGGCTGCTCGGCTAATTTAATTCGCGTACCGCTTCGTGTATCCGTTTCGGCGAGAAACTGAGACATCGACATATCAAAAGCGGCCGATAAACGGGCCAAAATAGTCGCGGTTGGGCTGCTTTCCGCCCGTTCGATTTTATGGATCATCGCGCGCGATACGCCTGAACGCTCGGCGAGATCACTTAACGACCAATGCTTTTTTTCTCTCTCTTCTCTGACCTTGCCTGCAATACGCTGAACAATTTCATCTTCTTTACTAGACATTTCATCTTTCATAGTGGATAAATAATATAGTGTTTAATTTGTCTACTTTAGTGAATATTGAACGAGGTGTCCACTATGCTAATCCGTCATGCTATTGCTAGCGATGCTGAAACTATCGCCGAGATCTACAACGATGCAGTCCTTAACACTACAGCAATTTGGAACGATAACACGGTAGATAGAGCGAATCGCCAAGAGTGGTTACAGGCTCGCCAGCAAGCTGGTTTTCCAATCTTAGTCGCCATCGATGAGCAAGGTAATGTCGCGGGTTACGCCACCTATGGGGATTGGCGACCTTGGGACGGTTATCGCCATACGGTCGAACACTCGGTTTACGTTCATCCGGCCATGCGGGGCAAGGGTATCGGTAAAAGCTTGATGCAATCTCTGATCCCCTTGGCGGTTGAACAGGGCAAACACATTATGGTTGCCGGTATCGAGTCGACGAATACGGCATCGATCAGCTTGCATAGCAAACTGGGGTTCGTTGAGGTTGGCACGCTTCGCGAGGTAGGCACAAAGTTTGGTCGTTGGCTAGATCTGACCTTTTTACAGCTTCGTTGTAGCGAAGCGTAAGAGAATAATTGTCGGCCAAGGAGGGTGGCGTAAATTAAGTGTACATTGATTATTACCGGTTAATACTGAAGAAAACCGGTTAATCGCCACTCTACCGTTCCTTATCAACGCATCCATCCACTGCATGGTAATCACTATTTTTGCCATGACTTAGTGTTCAATTACCTCTTTTTCTCCCCTCAATAATGCAACGGCTGATTTTACATTTTCCGCGCAGCCGTTTCCGTCTGCATTGTCTACCGCCTTCACTCTGTTCGTTTTTACTCCGCTTTTTTTACGCTCGTCACTCAGCATTGTGACGCGCCTCTGTTTATTAAATTTTTTTAATGTGTAAAACAGACTAAAAATACTAATCAAATGATTCTGATTTATATCTATTTGTTAGAAATATGTATCGGTTGTGTTGTCATATCTACCTTATCAGTTGGGTGGGGCAATACGTATCATCATTGGGTAACTTTCTTGAGTGAGTGATGTTGAGAACTCTTTTAATGGACTCTCTTTAGTCATCATCAGCTTACGGATGAGGAAGTTCTCGAGATAGGGTGAGCAAATGATAAAGTATAACTATAAGAAATTAATGATGATTTCCCTCCTGTGGTGGGGGGGTAATACGGCCTTAGCGATCGATTTCGATGCCGGTGATTATACGGCAATGCCGGCAGGTACCAATCTTGGGCTGCTTTACTACACCCACTCCCACAGTGGGAATTATATCTCACAAGGCCACTCAACGAAACATGACACAAAATTAAATCAAGATGTTTCAGTATTGCGTGTAATCCACTTCACCACGATAGGGGGATTCACCGTCGATCCGCAATTTTTGCTTCCTTTCGGTCATGTAAAGGGACGGCTAGGCGGGAATGATATGGGGAGCACTCAAGGGGTAGGGGATTTAATTCTGGCTTCTACGGTTTGGCTCTATAACGACCCTGCGACGCAAACCTATTTTGGGGTTACGCCTTTCCTCTATGCGCCGACAGGCCGTTATCGCCATGAAGGGAGCCTGAATATGGGGGAAAATCGCTGGAAGTACGCGTTACAAGCGGCGTTCAGTACCCCCGTCTACGATAAGCTGCTCCTCGATATAGGGCTAGATGCGACCAAATTCGGTGATAACAACGACTATGGTGTGCAGTCGAGCCGACTCTCACAAAATACCTTGTACCAAGGGCAGGTGCACTTACGTTACTTGATCACCCCCGCCCTCGACCTGCGTACCTCATACACCAAAGAGTGGGGCGGTAATTCCTCGGTTGACGGTGTCAGTCAGGGCAAACCCGCGGAAAACAAATACACCTTTGGTGCGGCCTATATGTTCCCTTCCCATACTCAACTGCTCGGGACTTGGGGACGCGACGCGAGTATTGAAAACGGATTTAAGTCGGAAAGCGTGATCAAACTCCGTTTGATGCAGATGTTTTAAAGGACGTGATACTGGAGCAATGCCTAATGAAAAATAATTATAAATTTAGCCTTGGAGCTATCCTGTTCTCGTTACTCTCCAGCATGACTCATCAGGGTTATGCACAAGATACGGGAGCGGCGATTATCAATGCAGATAAAACGCCACAGGACTGGCTCACTTATGGAAGAACTTACTCTGAGCAACGTTATTCACCGTTATCGCAAATTAACGATAAAAACGTTAAGCAGTTACAGATCGCATGGTACCAAGATTTTGATACCAACCGTGGTCAAGAAGGGACGCCTTTAGTCGTTGGAGGGGTGCTGTACGCGACGACTAACTGGAGTAAAGTCCGTGCTTATAAGGCGGATACGGGACAACTACTTTGGCAGTACGATCCCAAAGTGCCGGGGAATACTGCGGTAAAAGGTTGCTGCGACACGGTCAACCGTGGAGCGGCTTACTGGAACGGGAAGATTATTCTCGGCACCTTCGATGGACGTTTAGTGGCGCTGGATGCGAAAACCGGTAAGCCTGTCTGGGAAACCGACACCATTCCCCACGATGCACAGTTAGGGGAGGTGCGTAGCTATATTGTTGACGGTGCGCCGCGTGTGGCAAAAGGCGTGGTGATTATTGGCAATGCAGGCGCTGAATTTGGGGGGCGTGGCTTTGTCTCTGGATTCGATGCAGAAACGGGGAAATTAAAATGGCGCTTCTTCACGGTGCCCGCCCCTGATAATAAGCCTGATCATGCTATTTCTGATAAACCCCTCGCTGAATTAGCTTACAAAACCTGGGGACCGGGAAACTGGGTTAAATCCGGCGGTGGCGGAACGGTCTGGGATGCCATTACCTACGATCCGGTCACTGATTTAGTGTATATCGGTGTCGGCAATGGTTCACCTTGGAATTACCAACAGCGCTCAGGCGGTAAAGGTGACAACCTGTTCCTCGGCAGCATTCTCGCGCTGCGTCCTGAGACGGGCGAATATGTTTGGCATTTCCAAGAAACCCCGCAGGACCAATGGGACTTTACTTCGACACAGCAGATCATGACCGCGGATATTCTGGTGGACCGCAAGCCCCGTCATGTGATTATGCATGCCCCTAAAAATGGATTTTTCTATATTCTCGATGCCAAAACCGGACAATTTCTCTCGGCGAAAAATTACGTTGAGGTCAATTGGGCGAAGGGCGTCGATCCGAAAACCGGTCGACCAAACACTGTTCCCGATGCCCTTTACTCAGTCACCGGAAAACCTTGGTTTAGTTTGCCAGGCGATTTAGGCGGACATAACTGGCAGCCCATGGCGTATAGCCCAAAAACCGGGTATGTCTACCTTCCAGCCCAACAGATCCCCTTTAATTATGTACCGAGCCAAGATGCGAAGCTTAAACCGCAAGGTCTAAACCTCGGTCTGGATATGTCGAAAATCGGTGCCCCTGATGACGCTAAAGTGAAGACTCAGTTTGGTTCGTTACTGAAAGGATGGCTGATTGCATGGGACCCGGTTAAGCAGGCCCCCGCTTTTACGGTAAATCATCAAGGTCCTTGGAATGGTGGAGTACTGGCTACTGCCGGTAATTTAGTTTTCCAAGGCCTGACTAATGGTCTTTTTAATGCTTACGATGCGACGACCGGCCAACAACTTTGGCAAACCTCTTTACAAAGCGCAGTGATGGCTGCACCGATTACCTATTCCGTGGCAGGTAAGCAATATGTTGTGGTCGAAGTGGGCTGGGGCGGGATTTATCCTCTGCTGATGGGGGGTGTGGCAAGAACCGGAGGCTGGACCGTTAATAAGTCGCGTATTGTCGTCTTCTCCTTAGATGGGGATAAAACCCTACCACCGGTCAACACTAAGGGATTTCTACCGGTCAAGCCACCGGAAAAATTTGACCCTGAGCAGGCGAAAAATGGCTATGGCCACTACATGGACTATTGTGCCGCCTGTCATGGCGATAACGGCGAATCGGGCGGCGTATTACCGGATCTACGTTGGTCTGGTGCAATTCGAGATACCGATGCCTTCTATCGCGTTGTCGGTGACGGGGCCTTGACCGCTTACGGTATGGTGGGTTTTAAGAAAAATATGTCTGCGGCGCAAATTGAGTCGATTCGTCAATTTCTGATCCAGCGTGCGAACGCTACTTACCAAAGAGAAGTCGATGCACGAAAAAATCCGCAGCAGGTCCCTGGGCAGGTCATCATCGGCCCTAACTTTATGCCGGAGAAATAGCCATGAAAAATATTTCATTTCTCTGCGGGTTAGCATTATGGGTATCGAGTGTGGCGAGCTACGGGGCGCAGAGTGACCCACGTTTAATTAAGCAGGGCGAATATTTGGCCCGAGCGGGGGACTGCGTGGCCTGTCATACCGCGGTGGGGGGGAAACCTTTCACCGGCGGTTTGGCAATTAAATCGCCAATCGGGGTCATTTACTCGACGAATATTACGCCGGATCCCGCACAAGGGATTGGTGGCTATAGCCTCGAAGAGTTCGCGAATGCGTTGCGTCAGGGGATTCGTAAAGATGGTCGAACACTCTATCCTGCTATGCCTTACCCCAGTTATTCGCGTCTTAGCGATGACGATGTCAATGCATTGTATGCCTACTTTATGCAGGGCATAAAGGCCGACCCCACCGTCAATAAAGAGACCGAGATCCCTTGGCCGTTGTCGATGCGTTGGCCATTACGGATCTGGCGTGGACTTTTCGCACCGGAGGCCAAGCCCTTTAACGCTCAGGCTTACTCTGATCCTCAAGTGGCGCGAGGCAGCTACTTAGTGCAAGGCTTGGGACACTGCGGCTCTTGCCACACCCCCCGTGGAATGGCGATGCAAGAAAAAGCCTTAGATGAACAGCAAGGTGAGCACTGGTTAGCAGGCGGCACAGTGATTGATGGCTGGTCGGTGCCCAATCTTGGCGCGGATCGCTATAACGGCCTTGGAAATTGGTCAGAGGACGAGCTCGTGGCGTATTTAAAAACCGGCCGGACAGATCGGACCGCCTCTTTTGGACCGATGACAGACGTGATTAGTTGGAGTACCCAATACCTGACTGACGCCGACTTACAGGCGATCGCGAAATACCTGAAGACCCTCCCAGCCCGTCAACCTGAAGATAGGGTCGCGCAAACGCCGCCGTCCTCCCACCCAGCGGGAGAGGCTCTCTACGACGATAACTGCGCACTATGTCATGGCCGACAAGGAGAAGGGATCGCACGGATGTTCCCGCAGCTACGCGATAACGCCATCGTTACCGGGCCGCTACCGGATTCGTTGGTCAAAATCATCCGTGAGGGGGCGACGCTCCCCGCCGGCAACTGGGCACCGTCTACCGTCAGCATGCCAGGCTATGCCGATCGACTGAGTGCACAACAGACGGCTGATCTGATCAACTATTTACGCGGTGCTTGGGGGAACCATAGTTCAACCACGTTTACGGCACAGGATATCGAAAAAATTATTCGTGATGGCGGCAATGCCGGTGCGGGCAATACCGCAGGCTGGAGCATTATGCAGGCACAACCCTATGGCAAGCAGTGGACGTTTCAAATTGAAAGCCATCACGATGCACAAGATAACCCTAAGTAAAGGCAATACCTTCTATTGAATGAAAGGAGAGACCATGTCATATACCGCAAAAGAGAAAATCGAACAGATTTTTCAACAGCAAAAAGACTTTTTTGCCCAAGGCAAAACGCGTGATGTCGCCTTCCGTAAGCAGGCACTGACTAGGCTGAAAGAGAGTTTACTGGCACACAAAGAGCCATTATACGTTGCGATGGCAGAGGACTTGGGTCGCGATAAAGCGTTGGTCGATATGGGGGAAATCGGCGAGGTCGTCTCCGAAATCGACTTCGCGCTCGCGCATCTCGATGAATGGTGTAGTGAAAAGCAGGTCGAAACGCCGACCATCCTTGCCCCCTCAACCTGTTCTTATCAGCATGAGGCCTATGGCGTTAGCTACATCATTGGTCCTTTTAACTATCCTGTTGCCTTGGCGCTTGGGCCGGTCGTCGGTGCCATCGCAGGCGGTAATACCGCGATAATTAAGCCGTCGGAGCAAGTCCCGCATACAGCAAAGGTTATTGAGGATATCGTCAATACCGCCTTTGACAGTCACTATTTGGCCGTGGTGCAAGGGGCCAGAGAGGAAAATACCTTACTGCTCAGCTTACCTTTCGATTTTATCTTCTTTACCGGAAGCCCGACTGTGGGTCGAGTGGTGATGGAGGCTGCCGCGAAGCATTTAACGCCGGTGGTGTTAGAGCTAGGGGGTAAAACGCCTTTCTTAGTGTTGCCTGATGCTGACCTCGACCAAGTCACCCAACAATTGATGTTTGGTAAATACACCAACAGTGGTCAGACCTGTGTTGCACCGGATTATGTACTGGTGCCCTCTAGCCTTAAAACCGCATTAGTGGATCGATTAACGCAAGCCATTCGTGAGCAGCTCCCCGAAGTGCATTCTACCGGTAAAGTCGTGAGTCAACGGCAGGTTGAGCATTTACTCGAGTTACTGACGCAGACCCGTGGACATGTTGATATCGGTGGACAAGCTGACCCCGCTAATCGCTATCTACAAGCGACTGTCGTATCTGATGTACAGTGGGATGATGCGTTAATGCAGGAAGAGCTGTTCGGGCCGGTATTACCTATCGTTAACTATGAGGAGGTTGATCAAGTCGTGCAGGAGATTAACCGTCGTCATCCAAATCCGCTTGCATTTTATGTCTTCACTCAGGACACGGCGACAGGTAAAAAAGTGATTAGCGCGGTACCGAGTGGCGATGCGCAAGTTAATGGTACATTGACCCACTTCTTTTCCCCTTATCTGCCGTTTGGCGGGGTGGGTGGCTCAGGTATGGGAGAATATCACGGTTTCTTTAGCTTCCAAGCCTTCACGCACCGTAAATCTATTCGTATCGTTGAGTAGATAATTATTCATCCCCCAGTGTACTGGGGGATGAACGAGCTTATTGCTTGAGGAAATGGCGAAGCTTCTCATTGCCACCTTGTGCGATAAAATAGCGCTCAGCGGCTAACGAGCCCAGCACACTGATATGCCCTCCATCCAATGAATAAGGAATATCATCGACGGCATAATGCGTCGGTGAGAAGAGATCACTGCGGCGCAGGTGTAGCGTCTGTACGGAATTAGCGCTCAACTGGTCGAGCTGTTGGCTGGTGGCTTTAATCTTGTTATCGATTTTCACAGAGGTGTAAGGCCGAATATCGAAATAGTGATGTCGCCATAACTGCTGCTTATAACGATTCCCGATATTTTCTGCAAATTGGTAAGGCTCTTCCATAATAATCAGCGGAATATTCTGTTGCTGAATTCTACTGATTAATTCATGCAGGCCTTCAACGGCATGGGGATTCGCGAAAGCCTTGGTCCAAGATCCGGCTAATATAATGACGTTATAATCGCTAATATGGTCGAGAACATAGTGGCGATTAAACAGACATTGCTGATAGGCGGGTGAAGTACGAGGCCCAAGGAAATCTTTACCGGTAGAGGGATTACACCAATTGGTGGTGACTGCCTGGATCTGCATTGCATTCTTTTCTCCCACCTTATGCCAAAAGGGAATGTACTGTCCGGCATAAGAGTCGCCAAAGAGTAACGCTTTAACCTGTGGATGAGTGGTGTCACCAATCTGACATTGGACGCCAGGTAGGCCAACAGAGAGTTGATGATCCGTGGCGATAGAGTAAAAGCACCAGCCATTTTCCGGGCTAGGCATTTTGATTTTATTAACGACTGAAAGATAACTTTCACCCCCTCGCCAAGGGAATCCAGAATGCTTGCGGGTCTGGTCTGCGAGACCGATAAAAATCAATGCTATGCATAAGAAAAAAGAAAAGGAGAATAATTGGCCTTTACTTTTCGCCCAAGCAATCCCCTTGCTTTCAATAAATCGATAACTTCCATAGCCAATGAGGATCGATAAGGCTACAAATAAAATATTGGTAAGCGTAGAGGGGTGGGGTAAGTAGTAATTAGCAAAAAAATGAATCGGCCAGTGCCATAAATAAATCGAATAAGAGGCTAATCCAAGGGTATAAATCAGCCGATTATTAAAAAACCGTAACCTATTATTCGGTGAAAAAATGATCAGCGACGAACCGATCACCGCAAGGCTAGCTAAATAACCCGGCCACGGATCTTTTTCATTAATGATGATTAATGAGACGACAAGAAGGCCTATCCCTACTAACTTACAAAGAATAGCAGGGCGGTTTTGTTGCGTCGTTCTGCTGCATTCAAAGAGATAGACCAGCCCTCCTGCCAGCATTTCCCATGCACGCGTCGTCAGCATATAGAAGTCATAGGCGCGATTAAGCGTCGATTGATAAACCGAAAAGAGTAATGAAGAAAGTAGTAAAAGGCTGAGGGTAATGATCAACCCTTTAGGCCGCTTAATCGCTTTATTCAGTAAAATAAACAGAAAAGGGTAAAGCAGATAGAATTGCCACTCTACCGACAAGGACCATGTGTGCAGCAGTAAATTCCTTGCACTGTTAGCCGCGAAATAGTCGTCGGCCTCTTTGAGTAAGGAGATATTCGAGGTGTAAGTAAGAGACTTAATAATGTACTTACAATAGTACTGAAAATCGCCTGGGTTCAGAATAAAAAAACTTACACAATAGAATATGAGGGTAACGAATAATAACGGCGGGACGATCCTAATAAATCTGGCGTAAAAAAAGTCCTTAATATTAAATTTATTACTACGAGAATTATCAAAAATGATCTTCGTCATAAAATAACCGGAAATAACGAAGAAGATATCGACACCGATAAATCCAGCATGAAAAAGCGGCAGATTAAAATGATAAAATACGACCAATAATAAGGCATAAGCCCGTAAGCCGTTTATGTCGTAACGAAACGTAGCCTGTTGCATTGAAAAGAATCCGAAACTGTAATTAACACCCTAATCGCTATATAGTAATGCATTCGTTAACGTTATCCCAATGGATGTAACCAGATATGTCAGTTGATGAGTTAAAACAGTGTTTACATCGAGAGGTGATAGGCCAGGAAAATAGACCGTTTTCTTGGAGAAAGGCTATCCATTCAGCGTACAAAAAGCCGAAGAAACGCTATGTATTCTGGTGGCGGTTAGCGAATTTTCTTTATCTCAGTAACCGTCGATATCGGCAGAAGTTAGCTAAGCGAATTAACCGTAATCTGTTCTTTAAATACAACACCGAGATTGAGTTAGGCACTCAAATAGGCGCGGGTCTGACCATTGGTCATCAGGCAGGGATTGTGATCTCGCGACGCTGCACAATAGGCGAAAATTTCACGGTACGGCAAAATACGACGATAGGATTGAAGTCCGATAACAGCAATACCATCACTATTGGTAATAACGTTAACATTGGGGCGAACAGCTGCATTATTTCAGAACATATTGTGATCGGCGATAATGTGACAATCGGCGCGGGGGCTTTCGTTAATCATGATATTCCCGCCAATAGTACTTACCACAGCGTCAATCAGTTTTGTATTCGGCCTAAGGAATAATTTTTGCGATGGGTTATCTCGAGCATTGGGCATGAGCCGGTTAGGCTAACTCATGCCCTCATCCCTTTATTCCGCTATAGCATCAGCGGGAAAATCGGTCTCTCGGCGCGCGACCAAGGTTAGAATAGAGTAGACCGCGACCACTTCCTGATGCTGGTTAGTTACATCGACTGCCCACTGCACGACGCCGGTTGCACGCTCTTCAGCGCTACGCTGGCGTTTGATGGTTTTTTGTTGGCAGGTTAACCGAGCCTGAATGGTATCCCCAGGTTTCACCGGCTGCAGGAAACGGAGTCCTTCCAAGCCATAATTGGCAATGACTGGTCCGACCCCAGCATCGACGAAAAGGCCCGCCGCGGCAGCAACGATAAAATAGCCGTGGACAACGCGTTCGCCAAAGAAAGAGGCCTCGGCACCAATTTTATCCATATGAGCATAAAAATGATCGCCACTTAGGCAGGCAAAATTGACAATATCGGCCTCAGTCAGTGTTCGACGGTGAGTCAGCAAACTGTCACCCGGTTGTAACTCTTCAAAATATTTACGGAAAGGGTGTACGGTGTCCTCCTGGACTGTTGCACCGCGTACCCATTGTTGACCTACGGCGGCGAGCATTGAAGGGCTACCTTGAATCGCGGTGCGTTGCAGATAATGTTTCACCGCGCGTAGCCCCCCTAGCTCTTCGCCGCCCCCCGCGCGACCAGGGCCACCATGCACTAACTGCGGTAGGGGCGAGCCATGGCCCGTCGATTCCGCGGCAGCGTCGCGATTTAAGATTTGTATCCGTCCATGTGCGTGAGCGGCACCGGCGATAAAGTAACGCGCGGCGTGATCATCGTTTGTGACGAAGGTCGCCACAAGGCTGCCACCCCCTGCACGCGCCAAGGTGACAGCATGCGCTTTATCACGATAAGCCATCAGCGTCGCAACGGGTCCAAAGGCTTCAATCTCATGGACGGCGGCGGTGGCGTCCGGCTGCGGACAGTAAAGTAAGGTTAATGGATAGCCTGCACCGGGAAGTTGTGGGTCGATATGTCCCCCGAGTAGACGTTCGCATCCAGCCTGACATAAGGTATCGATTTGCTGCTGAACATCTTGCTGTTGCGCGCGATTGACTAAGGTTCCCATCTTTATGCCCGCTTGGCTGGGATCGCCCACTGGGAGTGTTGACAGTTTCTCCAGCAGTGCGCGGCGCACGGCATCCAATTGCGTTGCAGGGACCATAATACGGCGAATCGCGGTACACTTCTGTCCTGCCTTGGCACTCATCTCTCGGACAATCTCTCGAATAAATAAGCCGAATTCAGGAGCGTCTGGGGTCACGGACTCTCCGAGCACACAGCAATTTAGCGAGTCCGCTTCCATGGTAAAAGGTATCGACTGTTTAACGAGGTTAGGATGTATACGGAGTTGTTGGCCTGTGGTAGCGGATCCGGTAAAGGTCACGACGTCTTGGCTATCTAACTGATCAAGGAGATCACCGGCGGATCCGCAGATCAGACTGATCGCGCCATCAGGGACGATCCCACTCTCTACCATCGATTTAACCATCGCCTGTGTTACCTGAGCTGTTGCCGTGCCAGGCTTAACAATGGCAGGCATACCGGCCAGCCAAGTCGGCGCTAATTTTTCCAACATTCCCCAGCAGGGAAAATTGAAGGCGTTAATGTGGACGGCGACTCCTTGTTTTGAGGTTAATACATGGCGAGCTGCAAACCCCCCCTCCTTAGACAGTGGGATTAGGGGGTCTTCAGGCCAGAGGATATCATCGGGCAGTTCACGGTTACCGAGGCTTGCATAAGTAAAAAGCGTACCAATCCCGCCTTCAATATCGACCCAACTGTCAGCGCGTGTTGCCCCGGTTTGCCGGGAGATCTCATAAAATGCCGCTTTCTCTGCGAGTAAATGCTTCGCCACGGCCTTGAGTAAGGCTGCCCGCTCAATAAAAGTCATGGCTTGCAGGGCAGGGGCTCCGACCGTTTTGGCATAGTGGCAGGCTGCGGCGAAATCGATGCCCTCACTACTCACCTCCCACAGGGCTTCGTCGCTAATAGCGTGACGTATCACTCGCCCCTCACCTTGACCGGTCTGCCATTGATTACACACAAAGCTGGATAATTTTTGCATCACACACCCCAAAATGTTACGCGAATAGTAACAATCTAGTGTTTTTATGAATCATTTTAAAGTGTGATACGTAAATATTGATTAACCTGTGATTAACATCTCAATTTGGATTTTAATATAAAGTGATATTTTTCAGTGGCTTATTAGTCGCTGGTGTGAGAGGGATCACAGAATAACTAAACAAAGATTGGGGTTTTTATTAACATGAATGTAACCTATTGGTATTGGTTTAATGATTCACTTATTTTATTTTGATTACATTTAACGAATCGACTGGTGCTGATATGAGTCATGAACAACGCTTTCTTACCGCCATCGCAGAGGAAAAAGCGATAGAGCCTCAAGACTGGATGCCAGAGGCCTATCGTAAAACCCTGATCCGTCAAATTGGCCAACATGCCCACTCGGAGATCGTTGGGATGTTACCCGAGGGCAATTGGATAACGCGCGCGCCCTCCTTACGACGCAAAGCTATCCTGCTCGCCAAGGTGCAAGATGAGGCCGGTCATGGCTTGTATCTCTACAGTGCGGCGGAAACATTAGGTTGTGCGCGTGAAGACCTCTACCAGAAGATGCTCGAGGGGAAAATGAAATACTCTTCCATCTTCAACTATCCCACCCTGAACTGGGCGGATATTGGGGTCATTGGTTGGCTAGTCGATGGTGCTGCCATCGTCAACCAAGTCGCGTTATGTCGTACCTCGTATGGCCCCTATGCCCGCGCGATGGTGAAAATTTGTAAAGAAGAAAGCTTTCACCAACGCCAAGGCTTTGAAGCCTGTATGGCGCTCTCGCAAGGCAGTGACTCACAGCGGGCGATGTTACAGGATGCGATTAATCGCTTTTGGTGGCCAGCCCTGATGATGTTTGGGCCGAATGATGACGAATCCCCCAACAGTGCCCAAAGCTTGGCATGGAAAATTAAACGTTTCGGTAATGACGAATTACGCCAGCGCTTTGTTGATAACACCGTGCCACAAGTCGAATTGCTGGGAATGCAGGTACCGGACAAGGCGCTAAGGTTCGATACAAACACAGGCCATTACCAATTCGGTGAGATCGACTGGCAAGAGTTCAATGACGTCATTAATGGTCGCGGACTCTGTAACCATGAACGTTTAGCCGCCAAGCGTAAAGCTTGGGAGGACGGGGCTTGGGTCAGAGAAGCAGCCTTAGCCCACGCCGAGAAACGCGCGCAGCGCGAAGTCGCTTAAGGAGTTTATTATGCGTCAACACTACTGGCCGTTATATGAAGTCTTTGTACGCAGTCAACAGGGACTTTCTCATCGCCATGTCGGCAGCCTACATGCTGCCGACGATCAGATGGCGCTCGAAAATGCGCGCGATACCTACACTCGGCGCAGCGAGGGCTGCTCGATTTGGGTCGTCAAAGCGGCTGAAATTGTGGCCTCACAACCGGAAGACCGCGGCGAGTTCTTCGAGCCAGCGGAAAGCAAAATCTATCGCCATCCTACTTTTTATCAACTGCCTGACGGCATCGAACATATGTGAGGCCCTGATGGACAGTTTAACGACCTACGTTTTGCGTCTCGGCGACAATGGTTTGGTGCTCTCTCAACGGCTAGGCGCATGGTGTGGTCATGCCCCGGAACTGGAGATCGACCTCGCTCTGGCCAATATTGGGCTCGATATTTTGGGGCAAGCCAGAAATTTTCTAACTTATGCCGGGCAACGTCTCGGCGACCAAGATGAAGATAGCCTCGCCTTTCAACGTGATGAGCGCCAGTTCGGTAATCTGCTGCTGGTCGAGCAGCCCAACGGGCATTTCGGCGATACCTTGGTCCGACAATATTTTATTGATGCTTGGCACGTCGCACTCTACAGCCGATTGATCACTAGCCAAGATCCGCAAATTGCGGCAATCGCCGCAAAGGCTCTAAAAGAAGTGAAATACCATTTACGTTTTAGCCGCGGTTGGCTTGAGCGCTTAGGGCAAGGCACTGCACTGTCGGCAGAAAAAGTACAAGGATCGATTAATGAACTGTGGCGTTTCACCGCCGAGTTATTCGAAGCCGATGAGCATGACCAAGCGATGGCTGCGGCAGGTATTGGCGTTGATCCCCGCCAGCTCGAGGCACCGTGGCGGGAGGAGGTGACAGCCGGGGTTTATCAGGCTGGATTACTTTTACCCCAAGAGGCAGCTTATCGCCGAGGCGGCAAACAAGGGCTACATACTGAACATCTCGGGCCGATGCTGGCCGAAATGCAAATCTTGCCGCGCTCTTATCCGGGTCAGCAATGGTAAAGGAGTCGAAAATGCAACGCTTACAGCAGATTCTTCCCGCGGAAATCCCAGAAATCTGGCACTTACTTAGCCAAATCCCCGATCCTGAGATACCGGTGCTCAGTATTACTGATTTAGGGATGGTGAGAAGTGTCCGTCAGCAAGGAGAAGGCTGGGTAATTGGTTTTTCGCCCACCTATTCCGGTTGCCCGGCGACGGAGCATCTGATTGGCGCAATACAGAACAGGTTATCTGACCATGGCTTTGCGCCGATCCACGTGGTGTTGCAACTCGACCCAGCTTGGACGACTGATTGGATGAGCGAGGAAGCTCGCCAACGCTTACGTCACTACGGTATTAGTCCACCGGTGGGCCACAGCTGCCATGCCTTCGAGCCGATAGACGTTAGCTGTCCTCGTTGCGGCAGTCAACAGACCTCGCTGATTAGCGAATTCGGCTCGACTGCCTGTAAAGCGCTATATCGTTGCGAGAGCTGCCGCGAACCTTTCGACTATTTCAAATGTATCTGAGGCTGCCATGACGACATTTCACTCATTAAAGGTCGCTAGCGTCGAACCCGAAACGCGGGAGGCCGTCACCATTACCTTTGCCATCCCAGAGGCGCTAGAAGCCGCTTATCATTTTCGTCCGGGGCAACACCTTACGCTGAAAGCGCGTGTCGCCGGTGAAGAGTTACGCCGCTGCTACTCCATTTGTCGCGGCGCTTCGTCGACGCAGGTCAGCGTAGCGGTTAAAGCGATAGAGGGCGGACGGTTTTCTAACTTTGCGCGCGAGGGTATTCAGGTCGGCTCAGAGATGGAGGTGATGATACCGCAGGGTAACTTCGGCTACCAACCTCAAGCCGACAGGCAGGGGCATTACTTGGCGATTGCTGCCGGTTCCGGTATCACGCCGATGCTGGCGATTATCTCAGCCACCTTATTACAGGAACCTGCCAGCCAATTCACCCTGCTTTACGGTAATCGGAGTAGCCAAACGATGATGTTCCGCCAAGCTTTAGCGGACCTTAAAGATACATACCCCGAGCGTTTTCAGTGGATATCAATATTTAGCCAAGAAAGCGTCGACAGTGACTTATTACAAGGGCATATCGACGGTGAAAAACTGCGGGCGCTTGGCCGGCGGTTATTGGATTTTCGCCAATTTGATCAAGCTTTTATCTGCGGCCCTAATAGCATGATGGATGAAGCCGAAATGGTGTTGCATACCTTAGGGATGGCAAAACAGGCGATTCATGTCGAACGCTTTAACTCAGGGCCTGTTACGCCGCGTGTGCGCCGTAGTGAAAGCGCTGACCATCACTTTACCCTGCGTCAGGACGGTCGTGATCGCACCCTAACGCTCACGGCAGAAGATGAAAGTCTACTCGATGCGGCATTGCGTCAAGGGGCCGACTTACCCTACGCCTGTAAAGGCGGCGTCTGTGCCACCTGCAAATGCAAAGTAGTACGCGGTCAAGTGGAGATGGCGGTCAACTATAGCTTGGAACCGGATGAACTTGCGGCAGGCTACGTACTGAGCTGCCAAGCGCTCCCCACCACGCCGGATGTTGTGATCGATTTTGATGCGAAGGGGATGGTATGAGCCAACTTATTCTTACTCAGCACGACAAGGTGTTACTCATTACCCTTAATCGTCCCGAGGCGCGTAACGCCTTAGATAATGCCACCTTAGAACAGCTTGCTGAGGCGCTAGAGGCGGCGGCAAATGACGTATCCATTACGGCGTGTGTGATCACCGGTAATACGCGTTTTTTTGCCGCGGGGGCCGATCTGCGGGAGATGGCAGAGAAAGATTTACCTGCAACCTTTAACGATTTGCGCCCGCAATTATGGGCGCGACTTAATGCGTTTCCTAAGCCGCTGGTTGCCGCCGTAAATGGCTATGCATTGGGAGCGGGCTGTGAACTCGTGCTGCTCTGCGACCTTGCGGTGGCGGGAGAGAATGCGCAGTTTGGGTTACCCGAAATTAAACTCGGCATTATCCCTGGCGCGGGGGGCACGCAACGCCTTATTCGCTGTGTAGGGAAAGCCCTTGCAAGCCGTATGATCCTCAGCGGTGAGAGTATTGGCGCGCAGATGGCGTTACAGGCGGGATTAATCAGCGATATTTATCCGGATGAGCTCTGCGTCGACTATGCCCTCGCACTGGCTAAAACCCTTTCTCGCCACGCCCCCTTAGCGTTACAGGCGGCTAAACAATCGTTAAGGCAGGCACAAGAAGTGCCTCTGCAGGCGGGGCTGATTCAAGAACGTCAGCTATTCACTTTATTAGCGGCAACCGCCGATCGAGAAGAGGGTATTGCAGCCTTCCTCGAGAAGCGTCCCGCGCATTATCGGGGGTGCTAAATATGGAGACGCTACTTTGTGAAGTGACGCGTGGGGTTATGACCCTGACGCTGAATCGTCCAGACCGACTCAATAGTTTTAATGTCGCCCTGCATCAAGCTTTGGCCAAGCGTCTGACCCAAGCCGAGCAGGATGACAGTATACGCTGTGTGGTGATTACGGGAGCCGGGCGCGGCTTCTGTGCCGGGCAAGATCTTAACGACCGTAACGTCGATCCCAATGGCCCTGCGCCGGATTTGGGGGAGTCGGTAGAAACACTCTACAACCCGTTAGTGAAGCGTTTGGCGGCCCTACGCAAGCCGGTTATCGCAGCCGTGAATGGGGTTGCGGCAGGCGCGGGGGCGACGTTGGCGTTAGGCTGTGACATCGTGATTGCCAGTCGCCAAGCCAGTTTCGTGATGGCATTTAGCCGCCTAGGGTTGGTTCCTGACAGCGGCGGAACGTGGCTATTACCCCGACTGGCAGGCCGTGCACGCGCGGCGGGGCTGGCTTTGTTAGGGGGAAAGCTTAGCGCTGAGCAAGCTGAAGCGTGGGGACTGATTTGGCAAGTGGTTGATGACTCAGAATTCTCGGCCACCGTCGAGCAGTTGGCTCAGCATTTGGCCACGCAACCGACCTATGGGTTGGGACTGATTAAGCAAGCGTTGCGCGCCGCCGAGACAAACACCCTTGCGCAGCAGCTCGATGTTGAACGTGACTTTCAGCGTCTTGCCGGACGCAGCCGCGATTATCGAGAAGGGGTCAGTGCATTTCTGGCTAAACGTCCAGCACAGTTCACGGGGAAATAGGATGACGATAACACTTCATACCGTAGCAGTGATCGGTGGCGGTACCATGGGTGCCGGTATCGCAGAAGTCGCTGCGCAACAGGGAAAACGGGTCAAACTCTACGATATCAATCCTGCTGCAGTGACGGGGGCGATAGAAGGGATTGCAAAGCGGCTCGATTCACGCGTACAACGCGGCAAGATTTCGGCTTCACAACGTGAGGCGATCCTAGCCTGCCTTGTCCCCGCTTACCAGCTAAGCGAGTTGTCCGATGCCGATCTGGTGATTGAGGCTGCGGCAGAGAACTGCGAGATAAAACAGCAATTATTTGCGAAACTGGAAGCCATCTGTAGCGAAAAAGCCATTTTTACCAGTAATACCTCGTCCCTCTCTATAACGGAGATTGCGCGCCATCTTACCTCTCCCCAACGCGTTGCCGGGTTACACTTTTTCAATCCCGCCCCAGTAATGAAATTGGTGGAAGTGGTGCGGGGGATCGAAACCGACGAGGCCGTTATCCAGTTGCTGGCTGATGAAGTGCGCGGCTGGGGGAAACAGCCTGTTATTTGCCACTCCACGCCAGGGTTTATCGTTAATCGCGTGGCTCGGCCATTCTATGGCGAAGCTTGGCGGGCTTTAGAAGACCGCGTCGCAGCGCCGGAAGTGATCGATAGTGCACTGAAGGATGCCGGGGGGTTTGCCATGGGACCGCTCGCCTTGACCGATTTGATTGGCCAAGATGTCAATTTCGCGGTGACCTGTTCGGTTTATCATGGTTTTTGGCAAGACCGGCGCTTCCTTCCCTCCCTTACGCAGCAATCATTAGTGAGTGCCGGCCGTCTGGGGAAAAAATCGGGTCGAGGCGTCTACGATTGGTCACTGCCGCATCCAGAGGTGATCGGTGAGAAAACCGTAGCTTCGCGCGTCCTAAAGGTGAATCGCTCCCCAGCCGGTAGGCTGGAGATCGATGGGGTAAGCGTAGTACCGACCGAGGGCGAGACGGCGACCTGTCTCGCGGTTCGTCATCAACAACCGGTGGTGGTTTACGACTTAAGTTTAGGCAGCACCATCGTCTTGGCGGCCTCCAGCACGAATACGCGTCAGCAAACCGAAAGCGTTGTGTACTATTTTCAGCAGCAGGGCAAAAAGGTAGTGATGATTACCGACTACCCCGGACTGTTAGTCAGTCGTACGGTGGCGATGATTATTAATGAAGCCTTGGACGCCCTGCAAAAAGGTATCGCTAGCGCAGAGGATATCGATATCGCGATGCAAACGGGCGTCAATTACCCTAAAGGGCCGCTGGCATGGGGGGCTGAATGGGGGTGGGGCAGAGTGTTAACGCTGCTCGAAAATCTACAGCATTACTACGGTGAAGAACGTTATCGCCCCTGTCCTCTGCTACGGCAAAAAGCATTACTGGCGCACTATGCGATGCCTCGGGTGACCGAGTCTGTGGAGGTAAGCCATGTCTGAAGCGTATCTGTGTGACGGGATCCGCACCCCAATTGGCCGTTATGCTGGGGCGCTCTCCTCAGTGCGGGCCGATGATTTGGCCGCAATCCCGTTACGCGCCTTACTGCAACGCGCACCACAGTTAGATCTCGACCGTATTGATGATGTCATTCTTGGCTGTGCCAATCAGGCCGGGGAGGATAACCGTAACGTTGCTCGCATGGCCTTATTATTAGCCAATCTCCCGCCACAGATTTCGGGGACGACACTCAACCGTTTATGTGGCTCCGGCTTAGATGCTCTGGGTTTTGCCGCGCGCGCGATCCGTGCCGGGGACAGCGAGATGATGATTGCCGGAGGGGTGGAGTCGATGTCGCGTGCGCCCTTTGTGATGGGAAAAGCGACCACGCCGTTTCAGCGTCAACAAGAGCTATTTGATACCACCATGGGGTGGCGGTTTATCAATCCGCTACTGGCGAAGCAGTATGGGTGCGAGAGCATGCCGGAAACCGCCGAAAACGTGGCAGAGTTTTTAACTATCTCTCGGCAAGATCAGGATGCCTTCGCCTTACGCAGCCAACAACGTACCGCTCAAGCCCAACAGGCCGGTTACTTCGCCCAAGAGATTATTGGCGTCAACATTACCGACAAAAAAGGGGCGACTCAGGTCTTTTCGGTTGATGAACATCCACGTGGAAATACGACCGCCGCGCAGTTGGCAGGCTTGAAAGCCCCTTTTCGTGAAGGGGGCAGTGTGACAGCGGGTAATGCGTCGGGAATTAATGATGGGGCTGCGGCCCTTATCATTGCCAGTGAACGTGCTGCCGTTGCCTCACATCTGCAACCGCTGGCGCGGGTCGTCGCCATGGCGACCGCAGGGGTAGAGCCACGATTGATGGGGTTAGGGCCGGTCTCGGCGACGCAGAAAGTGTTGCATACGGCGGGCTTAACCCTGAACGACATGGATGTGATTGAACTGAACGAGGCTTTTGCCGCACAAGCCTTAGGGGTCCTGCGTCAATGGGGCCTGGCCGATGATGCGCCCCATGTTAACCCGAATGGTGGCGCGATCGCCTTGGGGCACCCTCTAGGGATGAGCGGTACTCGTATTGCCTTAGCGGCGGCGTATGAGCTACAGCGTCGTGGCGGGCGTTTTGCCTTATGCACCATGTGTGTCGGCGTGGGTCAGGGTATCGCCCTGATTCTTGAGCGTGTATGAACGGATCAACCTGCGAGCAATCATTATGACAACGAAAATCCAACTAGAAGCGATTGAAACGGCGTCCATTGATGAATTACGAGCCTTACAAACCCAAAGGCTGAAATGGACATTGACCCATGCTTATCAAAATGTCCCGATGTATCGTCGGAAATTTGATGCGGCCGGCGTACATCCTGATGACTTTACCCAGCTTGAGGATATTAAAAAGTTCCCTTGTACCACCAAACAGGATTTGCGGGATAACTACCCCTTCGATACTTTCGCGGTCCCCATGGAACAGGTGGTCAGGATCCATGCCTCATCCGGTACGACTGGCAAACCCACGGTCGTCGGTTATACCCATCGGGATATCACTACCTGGGCGGATATCGTCGCCCGTTCCCTGCGGGCGGCAGGGGGCACGGCTAAGGATAAAATTCATATCGCCTATGGTTATGGACTATTCACTGGCGGGCTTGGCGCGCACTACGGTGCAGAGCGCTTAGGGGCGACCGTTATCCCGATGTCTGGGGGGCAAACCGAGAAGCAGGCGCAGTTAATTCGTGATTTTCAGCCCGATATGATTATGGTCACTCCCTCTTACTGCTTAAATCTGATTGAAGAGCTAGAGAAACAGTATGGTGGCGATGCTCGGCATTGTTCGCTGCGCGTGGGGGTGTTCGGGGCTGAACCCTGGACCTTAGCGATGCGCCACGAGATTGAGCAGCGACTCGGTATCACGGCCCTAGACATCTATGGCTTATCGGAAGTCATGGGGCCAGGGGTGGCGATGGAGTGTCTGGAAACGCGTGATGGCCCGACTATCTGGGAAGACCACTTCTTTCCTGAAATTGTTAACCCGCTTGACGGCAGTGCGCTGGATGATGGCGAACTGGGGGAATTGTTGTTCACCAGTTTAACCAAAGAAGCCTTACCAATTATTCGTTATCGTACCCGGGACTTAACACGTTTGCTGCCGGGAACGGCTCGAACCATGCGTCGGATGGACCGGATCACTGGGCGTAGCGACGATATGCTGATTATCCGGGGCGTGAACGTTTTCCCTTCTCAAATTGAGGAGGAAATTTTGAAAGTCGAAGCGCTATCACCGCATTACCAACTTGAAATTAATCGTCGCGGTCATCTGGACGCGCTGGCCATTCGCGTCGAAATTAAGCAGCAATTTCTACACCTCTCCCCCGAACAGCGATTAGGGGTCGGGCAATTACTTTGCCACCAAATCAAGGCGATGATTGGTATCACCACTGAAGTGGTCATCGTCAATTGCGGTAGCCTTCCACGGTCCGAAGGTAAAGCCTGCCGCGTCTTTGATTTACGAAAATTAGTGGCGAATGGCTAAGGCTGAATGGCGCCTATGCTATGATGGCCAGATATCGAGTGGCTCAACAAAGCGGACGTTATGAATAAGATAGAGAGCTTTATCCAACAGGCGGTTGCCGCGCTACCGGTTAGCGGCACCTCACTGATTTCGTCATTTTATGGCGATGCACTCGCCCATCGAGGGGGGGAGATCAGTATTGCTAGTCTCACCGCACTCTTTGAAGGGCTAGGCTTTGGTGAGCGATTTATTCGGACGTCACTCTTCCGTCTGCATAAAGAGGAGTGGTTAGACGTGACCCGCTTGGGGCGGCGTAGTTTTTATCGCCTCAGCGAGAAGGGGGCGCGAATTACCCGCCGAGCAGAGCATAAAATTTATTGTACTGAACAACCGGCATGGGATGGAAAGTGGCTACTGCTACTTTCTGAAGGCTTAGAGCGTAAGACCTTACTCGATGTCAAAAAGCAGCTGATCTGGCAAGGGTTTGGTGTATTAGCCCCCAGTTTAATGGCATCGCCTTCGCAGAATCTCGCCGAGGTACAAGCGCTGTTATTTGAAGCCGGTGTTGCGGAAAAGGTTATCTGTTTTGAAGCAACCTCTCCGCTAGCCCTGTCGCGGGCGGCGTTACGGGCGCGAGTTGAAGAGTGTTGGCAGCTGACCGAAAAAAATCAGCGATTAGAAGGTTTTATTGAAACCTTCCGGCCGTTACAGCGTTTACTTAAAGAAGCTAAAGACGACGAGCTTACTGCAGAGCGCTGTTTTCATCTGCAATTGCTGGTGGTGGATTGCTACCGTCGGATCACGTTACGTGACCCGATGCTGCCGCAAGAATTACTCCCAAGCCATTGGTCTGGCCAAACGGCTCGTCAACTCTTTATCAATATTTATCAGCGCACATCACCTGGCGCGCTACAGTTCCTCAGTGAAAAGGGTGAAAACTCTGTCGGCGATTTGCCTCTTCCGGCCAGCAGTTATTATCAACGTTTCGGCGGTTTACTCGCCGACTAGGAGCGTCCTGATGCCCAGTTATCAGATCGATGGGGTGACCCCGGTTGTGTCACTCGACAGTTATGTTCATCCCACTGCCGTGTTGATCGGCGATGTAATTATTGAGACCGGCGTATATATCGGTCCTAATGCCAGCCTAAGGGGTGATTTTGGGCGCATTGTCGTCAAACGTGGTGCCAATATTCAAGATAACTGTGTGATGCACGGTTTTCCCGAGCAGGATACGGTAGTCGAAGAAGACGGGCATATCGGTCACTGTGCTGTATTACACGGGTGTGTTATCCGCCGTAATGCGATGGTCGGGATGAATGCGGTGATCATGGATGCCGCAGAGATTGGCGAAAACTGTATCGTCGGCGCGGCCTCCTTTGTGAAAGCGGGGGCAAGTTATGCCGCCAACCAATTAATTTTAGGCGCTCCCGCCAAAGTGGTGAGAACGTTATCGAGTCAGGAGTTGGCGTGGAAGCGGGCCGGTACCGAGCAGTATCATCAACTGGTGACCCGCTCTCAGCAGTCGTTACGCGAAGTCGAGCCACTGCGTGACCTCGATGCTGACCATCCACGTATTTCTTTTACCGATCCCCATCAATGCCTCGCCGAGGCACGCAAGGCCAAATAGTTTCTGCACAGGTGTCTCGGAACTAGATTGCGTGTAAAGTGGCTGAAACCTTATCAGCTTGGGAGCATTGTCATGCAGTTATCGGTGGGGACAGATTCAACGTGGTCGTTACGTACGATGATCGGCGCGAAAATAGCCGAACTTCCTGTCGATCTTCATGTATTTTCGTTACAGTGCGCGAGTTGTCAAAGCGTACTTCGCTCTCTCAGCCCGACAGGGTTGGTGCCCTTCCTCGAGGACGGCTCATTGCGCCTCCATGACTCGCTAGCGATTCTTGAGTACCTTAATGAGTTGAGTGATGGGAAACTTTATCCCACTGATCAGGGGAAACGCGCACTCTCGCGCAGTCTCTGTGCCGAGATGCACGCGGGCTTCAGCGCATTACGTCAAACGATGCCCTTCACCTTGGCCGATGTCAGCCCATTAACCGCATTTTCTCCGGCGCAAACCGCCGATATCGCGCGGGTCACAACACTGTTCGCCAGTGCCGAAGGCCCTTTCTATCAGGGCGATAAACCGACGGCAGTCGATGCCTTTTACGCCGTATTGGCCTACCGTTTACAGCACTATGGTGTGAGGTTACAGGGTGAAGCGGGGCAGTATCAACAGCAGTTGGTGGCTTGGTCATTCCTACAGGAAGCGCTGGCACAGCTGACCTCAACTGCCGCCTGTTGCCACCCATAACGCTGCCGCGCAGACGATGCAGGGATAACTTGACCTTAGCTTAAGGGTAAGCGATGTTAAGCAAAATATTTAGGCTAGGTCGACAATTGTGATTACCCATTACTCCTTTGTTATTCGTCTGCTTCATTGGTTAACGCTACTCGCTTTGTTGGCGGCTTACGGCAGTATTGAGTCGCGATCGTGGATTGACTTAACACCGGGACAGCGCAAAGTCGTGGCGATAACGCATGTCTACGCGGGAATGAGCGTCCTTATCATGATGGTAACGCGCCTCTTTTTACGTGCTAAAGGTGCGCGACAACCGACTCAACCCAGCGTGCAATCTCGGTTGGCACAGTGTGGCCATGGGCTGTTATACCTGTTATTTATTACCTTACCCCTGCTCAGTCTTACCGCCCGTTATTTTCGCGGGCATGAATGGTCATGGTTAGGGATCGCGATGCCCATTACCGATATGCCGAATCTGGCGTTAGCCAAAAGCCTGATGGCATGGCATATGGACCTCGCACAGATCGGTTATTGGCTCATCGCGGCACATACCTTGGCGGCGCTGTATCATCATGCAGTGAAAAAAGACAACACGCTGCGGGCCATGTGGCTGTGGGGAAAATAATCGAAAATTTTTTTATCACCTTGCGCAACTTTTTACTCGGCTGAGCGAATTACTCAGTAAGTTAACTAAACTTATTATATTAATTCTACAGGAGTATGGAGATGACTATGTTGAAACGTCGTATTACCCAGATTGTTGCAGGTGTAGGAATGGCTTTTGCGGCCTCAAGCTTTACGGCACAGGCTGCATTACCGGTAGGTGCAGCCGCTCCTCAATTCCAATTGCATGCTGCGCTGGGCGGCAAACCGCTCGATTTTTCGCTACAACAAGCCCTTAAAAAAGGCCCAGTCGTGCTCTATTTCTTCCCTGCGGCATTTACTGCAGGCTGTACCTTAGAGGCTCATGAGTTCGCCGAAGCCACCGATAAGTTTAGCCAATTAGGCGCGATCGTCATTGGTGTGACGGCAGGCAATACTGACCAAATTAGCCAGTTCTCTAAACTCGAGTGCCGCGATAAATTTGCGGTGGCAGCTGATCCGGGTGCGAAAGTGGCGGCGCAGTATCAAACAGCGGTACAAGTGAAAGGGAAGGCGATGTCAGAGCGGACCTCTTATGTTATCTCCCCTGAAGGCAAAATTTTAATGAGCTACACCGATAGAAATCCTGATCAGCATATCCAGAAAGCGTTGGATGCTGTACAACAGTATCGCTCCGCACACTAAGTGGTGACAGGATGCTAACCGCGTTATTCGCCGCCTTTTTGGGCGGCATTATCCTTAATCTAATGCCCTGCGTTTTTCCAGTGATCTCATTGAAAGCGCTGGGTCTTATCAATCATCAATCCGATTCTGGTCACGCTAAACGAGAAGGGATGGGCTTTTTAGTCGGTGTGGTGGTGACCATGCTGCTGTTAGCGGGGATCCTGCTGGCGGCACGTGCCGGTGGCGCGGCGGTGGGCTGGGGATTTCAGCTTCAGTCTCCGCTAGTGATTGCCCTATTGGCACTGGTGATGTTGGCGGCGGCACTCAATTTACTTGGGCTGTTTGAAGTCGGACTTGCCGTACAAAATGTCGGGTCAGTACAGACGAAACGTGGGATCTTCGCGCGCTCTGCGCTTACCGGGGCCTTGGCGATTATCGTGGCGACGCCGTGCGCCGCACCGTTTATGGCCAGTGCGATAGGCTATGCGTTGGTGCAACCGCCTTTTGTCGCACTATGGGTCTTTTTCTTCTTAGCCCTTGGCTTTGCGGCACCTTTTTCGTTGATCTGTTTCTTTCCCTCATTATCGCGCTGGTTACCGAAACCCGGTGCGTGGATGCAGACGTTAAAGCATGGTTTGGCCTTTCCGATGCTCGGGGCTTACGCTTGGCTAGTCTGGGTGTTTTCTCAACAAACGGATAGCCAAGCCTTAGGCATGCTGCTGGCCGTCTCGGTGCTGTTTGGCTTTACCGCGTGGTTGTACGGTATTGTGCAGCGTCGGCGCATGATGTCGCGTTCATACCGCGGCTTAGCGGCGTTGACCTTTCTGCTACTGATCGCGGTCATTGCGCCAGTGGTCGGGATTACGCCTAAGCAGAGCCAAGTCTCCGCGGCGGCGTCGGTCAGTGAAGAAACGTGGTCGCCTCATAATGTGGCGCAGCTACGGGGTAAGGGGAAACCGATCTTTGTCGATTTCACGGCGTCTTGGTGTATTACCTGTCAGGTTAATCAGCGCACAACGCTATCGACTGAGGCGGTGAAACAGGCTATCACGGCGACTGGGACACACTTTATGGTGGCAGACTCGACCAAGTTTAATCCCGATGTTGAGGATGCGTTGGCAGAGTTTGGCCAAGGAGGATTACCCATGTATCTCGTCTATCCGGCAGATGGCGGTAAGCCAGTGGTTCTGCCACAGGTATTGACCCCGCAAATTGTGACGCAAGCCCTACAGAAAGCGGCTAATGGCACTTAACGACCGCGATAAGCAGCAGTGGCCAGCGCTGATGGTGCAGGCTCAGCGTGGTTCTCAACAGGCGTATGAACGGTTGTTGAGGGCCTTGTTGCCGGCGATCCGCGCGCAAGTTAGTCAACAAATTTATGACCGTAGTCAGGTCGAGGATGTGGTCCAAGACGTGCTACTGACGCTGCATCGCGTACGCCACACCTACGACAGTGATTATCCCTTTATGCCATGGTTACAGGCGATTATCCGCGCGCGTTGTATTGATGCGCTGCGTCGCCAAGGGTATCGACGTTATGAGGTGGTGGACGATGACTATTGTGAAGCATCGAGCACGGCTGAGAGTCAGCCGCTTACTGCTGACCCTCAGCTAGGACACTACTTGCAGCAGTTACCGGCACGGCAACGAGAAATGGTGGAGTTCGTCCATCTCAACGAAAAGAGTCTTGCGGAAGCCGCCTCGCACCATCAATTATCTCTCTCGGCCGTAAAGTCTTTATTACATCGAGCGTTGGTCAATTTACGACGTATCGGAGCGAAACATGAGTGATCATCAACAACTTATTAAGAAACTCTCCAGTGAGATGCGGCCCGTCAACCCTCTCGCCCCAACAAGTATCCGTATTCTAAAGTGGATGGCGCTAGCCCTTCCCTTAGCGATAGTGTCGAGTGTTGTGGTGCATCGCGGATTAACCGATTGGACGCAACCGGGTGCCGGGCTAGCCGTCGCACAATTATTGCTCGCGGTAATCATCGGTATTGCAGCAGCATGGAATGCGCTGACCTTATTAATTCCTGGGCGCGATACCCTGCCCACTGTGCGGTTTGTGTTAGCGGGTGGACTCTGGTTGTTGCTGAATATTATGAGTATTCCGGCTCATCCCGTCGCACCGACCCATGATCACGGTACCTTTTGCTACCTTTTTCTGATGGTAGTCAGTACGCCGATGGTAATCACCTTGTTGTGGACGTTACGACAGAGTGGCGGGTTGTACAGTCAGAAGGGCCTATTAATGGCGGGAATTAGCGTGGCGGCATGGTCAGTCAGCCTGTTATCGCTGTGTCATCCGGTGCAACAAGATCGGATGGATTTCGCCCTGCATGTTGCTGCGGTGGCAACCATTATTGGCATAACGATGATTATTGGCCGTCTTACACGAATAAAAGGATGATGGGCAGGCTGAAGACCTGCCCTAACAGAACTCAACGCATTGAGCGCTGAATTTTTTTATCGGTATTGTATTGGCTTAAGGCATAGACCGCCCAGATGGTAGCAGGTAGCCACCCGATCAGCGTCAGTTGTAAAATTAAGCAGATAATCCCGGCGATCGGTCGACCGATAGTGAAGAACGTTAGCCAAGGTAAAAGTAGTGCAATAAGTAGTCTCATGATCTCTCCTGTTATCATTCCTTTATTTCAGTGTAGACGAGAAAAACATTAAGCCCTAAGTGTCATTATCCTAATTTTTTGGCCAGAGGACGCTTAACCTGTCACTTTACCCTGCGACCAATAGGCCATAAAGGTGGCCGTTTCACGCGTCAGCATGCGTTCCTGAATCAGATAACGGCGTAAGGTTCTGACGACACTGGACTCGGCGGCCACCCAAGCGCGAAAGCGTTCACACGGCTCGGCCCGTTCCCACAAAATATCGTCGCTAAGGCTTTTCTCTTCCAACGATTGGTCCGCGCTGCAGGCGTAGTCCGGTAGCGTTAAGCGCGATTGAACGGCCTGTAAGAGGGCCTGCTGCGCATCGCCATCACGCTCAGTGCTGCTCCAATGAATCTTGGCAAAGTCGTAGTTAATCGGTTGACTGTCCGCGGCTAAGGGCACATGAAGAAACGCTTGCACACGGGGGGGGGTCGGTCGGCGGGCAAGATTTTCTAAAATCCCCATCGCAGCGGGTAGGGCGGTCTCATCGGCAACCAGTAAGACCTCTTGCAGCGTCGGATTTTCAAACCATTCAAACCCGCCACTGGTCGCTGCCGCCTCGGCATTGGGTACTACAATCTGTAATGAGCTATCGACTTGCGCACGCAGCGCCCAGCGTGAGGCTGGCCCAGTATCGCCATGTAGGACGAAATCGACCCACATCTCTTGTTGTGACACGTCAAGGTGGCGCAGGGTATAGGTCCGCATGGTCGGGCGCTCTGCTTTGGGGATAGCGAGAAAGGTCCCGTACCAATCTTCCGTTACGGCAAGTTTTTGGCAGGATTGATGTTCCGCCAACAGAATTTTGATGCGTTGGTCTGGCGCCTCATGTTTAATTTTATCGATATCCTCGCCGGTAAAGACGCAGCGCAATAGCGAAGGACTCAACATTTCTCGACGTTTTAACTGAAGATCGACCACTCTATACCCTGACGCCATACCGATCACTTACCTATAAAAATAATGATAATAATTATCATACACATTCAATGACTCTGCGGCTAGCTGTGACGGAAAACTGAGGGCGTGTTTTTAAAGGGAAAAACAGCTTTAAGAATATTCCTTATTGTTAATACTAATCATTATCATTTAGATTCTCATACCTTATAACCACTCCACAATAATCAGTTTTACTACTGGAGTGCTTCTTTTTTCTAATGGTGTAAAGGGAAAGGGTGGTGTAAGTGTCTAAAAATAATAGCGAAAAAAATTCTTTCGAGAAGTGGTTGTTCAACGATAAAACGCTCGACGGCTATCAACGTAATACTCAGTTGGCCGCGAATCTTATCCGTCAACATATGGTGAGAGCCTCTCAACCTTTTAGTGGCATTACGCCTCAAGCACTGGCGGCTGAATTTGCCGAGATCGATTTAACCCAGCCGCTTGCCTCGACAGAGGCTGCGCTGCAGGAACTGTCGCAACTCTGGTTGCGAGATGCCGTGTGGTTCCATCATCCCCGCTATATCGCCCATCTAAACTGTCCGATTACGTTACCCACGTTATTGGCCGAGCAGCTGTTAAGTGCGGTCAATACCTCAGTGGATACTTGGGATCAGAGTGCTGGGGCCACCTTGATCGAACAGAAAGTGGTGGATTGGACGTTACAGCAAATAGGCTTACCCCAGGGGAGTGAGGGAATTTTTACCAGCGGCGGCACCCAGTCTAACTTGATGGCGATGTTATTAGCGCGAGACAGTCGAGTGGCTAAAGAGACGCCCGAACGTTTGGTAAAGCATCATGGATTACCAGCCGAAGCCTCGCGCTGGCGTATTTTCACCTCTGCGTTAAGCCATTTTAGTATTCAGAAGTCTTGCGCCTTACTGGGACTAGGCTATGAGGCGGTCATCGCCGTGGATTACGATGACGATTACAAGATGGACAGTCGCCAACTGGCACAGGCGATGGCGCAGGCGGTTGCAGAAGGCTTAATCCCTATCGCGGTCGTGGCGACAGCAGGGACTACCGATTTCGGCAGCATTGACCCCTTAGCGGAGATCGCCGAATTATGTCACCGTCACCAAGCATGGTTCCACGTTGACGCAGCGTATGGCTGCGGACTGTTGACCTCCACCCAGTTCCGCCCGCGTCTGTCGGGAATCGAGTTAGCCGACTCGGTGACGGTGGATTACCATAAATCTTTCTTCCAAAGCGTCAGTTGCGGTGCCTTTTTTGTCCGTGAGGCCAGCCATCTGCGTCATGTCACCGTCCATGCAGATTACCTCAATCCACTCAGTGCCAAACAGGAAGGCACCCCGAATTTAGTGGATAAAAGCCTACAAACGACTCGCCGTTTCGATGCCTTAAAGATGTGGCTTAGTTTACGCATTTTGGGTCGTGAATCGCTGGGTGACGCGTTTGATCAGGTCATCGCCTTAACGGTGGAGACTCACCGTCGCTTAATGGCTTACCCGCAGCTAGAGGTACTGCATGCGCCAGAATTAACCACCCAAGTCTTCCGTTTCCACCCGACCACCGAACTGAGCGCCAATGCAGTGGACGAGATTAATCAACAGATCCGTAAAGGTCTCAATCGAAGCGGTGAAGCAATGATTGCGGCCACCAAGGTAAAGGGGAAGCAGTATTTGAAATTTACCTTACTCAATCCTGCGACATCGATAGACGAGATCCAACAAGTGATCGAAGCCTTAATCCATCACGGAGAAGCTTTAGCCGCTCAGCGTATTCAGCGTAAACAAACCGTAGGGGCCCACTGATGTCTGAGAAAATTTATGACTTGCTTGGGGTGGGGATTGGTCCATTTAACCTGAGTTTGGCCTGTCTGACTGATGCGATAGACGACATGGATGCGGTGTATCTCGATCAAAAGCCGACCTTCAATTGGCATCCAGGCATGATGCTGGAGTCTGCCCATTTACAGACGCCCTTTATGGCCGATCTAGTGACTTTAGCCGACCCGACGAGTCGTTTTAGTGTTTTAAACTATTTGAAACAGAAGGGTAAACTTTACTCGTTCTATATTCGCGAAGACTTTTTCCTACTGCGTAAAGAGTACAACCAATATTGTCAGTGGGCGTGCGACCAGCTCGCTTCATTACAGTGGAACACGCGGGTTGAGCGGGTGACGCGCGATGAACAGCGAGACTGCTATTGCGTTGACGCGATAAATACCGTCAGTGGTGAACGCCAGCAATGGCTTGCTCGCCATCTAGTGTTAGGCACCGGACCAACGCCCTGGATGCCGGACTGGATCGATACCTCATTAGAACAGGTGGTGCATTCTGGGCACTATCTGGCGAAGAAACAGGCTTTGCAGCAGCAATCGGCGATTACGGTGGTGGGCAGTGGCCAAAGTGCGGCAGAGATTTTCTACGATTTACTGCAAGATATTGATCAATATCACTATCAGTTAAATTGGGTGACTCGCGCCCCGCGTTTTTTCCCGTTGGAATACACCCGGCTAACGTTAGAGATGACTTCGCCAGAGTGGGTCGACTATTTCCATGCGTTACCGGAAGCGCAGCGTGACCGCTTGAATGCCAGCCAGAAAAATCTCTATAAGGGGATTAATGAGAGCCTGATTAACGATATTTACGAACTGCTTTATCGTAAGGATCTGGAGGGACCGCTGCCGGTGACCCTGTGTACCGACTCTGGCCTTGTTGCCATGGAGAAGAATGAAAACCAGGGACTGACGCTTACCCTGTCTCACCAAGTCCTGCAGGAAGAGTTTAGCCTCGCGACCGATGGCGTCATTATGTCGACGGGTTATACCTATCGTCCGCCTGAATTCTTAACGCCCCTGATGCCGTTAATCGAGTTTGATCGCCAGCAACGTTATGCGGTGGGGCGAGACTACAGTATCGATCGTCGCCATAGCCTCTTTGTCCAAAACGCTGAGTTGCACACCCATGGTTTTGTCTCACCTGATTTAGGGATGGCCTGTTACCGCAACTCGGTGATCCTACGCAGTATTCTGGGTCGAGAGGTGTATCCGGTCGAGAAAAAAATTGCTTTCCAAACCTTTGGACTGCCGAAGGAGGCCGTTGATGGGTGAACGTATATATAGTCTGCAACAACCCTTGGGCCATTTCACCTTACGCCGTTGGCAAGCGGGGGATGAAACGATGATCCACCAATGGGTGATTCAGCCCCATGCGCAGTTCTGGGGAATGCAGGATCAGAGCGTTGAGCAGGTCAATGACTTCTATATCAACCTGGTCGCCCAAGACGTCAACAGTGTGCTGATCGGTAGCCTCGACGGAGAGCCTTATTTCTTAATCGAGTGCTATCAGGCGCTACAGGAAGAGGTGGCCGAGCATTACCCTGCGCAATCTGGCGATTATGGTATGCACCTGCTCGTGGCACCCGTCAGTACGCCCATCAGTGGATTAAGTCGGCAAATTTTCGCCACCGTAATGGAATATATGTTTAGCCGCCCGGAAGTGTCACGCGTGGTGGTTGAACCCGATATCAATAACCACAAAATTCATCGACTTAATCAACAAGCGGGTTTCCGCTATCACCAGCAAATCGACCTTGGTCACAAACGCGCATGGTTGGCGTTTTGTACGGCCACAGATTTTTACCGAGAGAAAGCCCTTATGTTAAAGCCAGCGTCCGTTTTATCTCCCGCCCAGCCTAATGCCAAACACTGGCAGCAGGTAAATGGACAATTGATCCAAAAAGCGATTACTGAATTCAGCCATGAGCGGCTATTAGTCCCTGAAGCGGTCGCCGAAGGCGGGTGGCGTTTAACCGATAGCTCGGGCGAGAATGTGTATCAGTTTGAAGGGAAATGGCGGGCGCTGAACCACCTTTCTATCGACTGGCGGACCCTAAGGAAAACCCATAAGGGACAAGAGAAACCGCTGGACGCGCTGGAATTTATCGTCGAATTCGCCGACCAACTGGCGATACCGGAGTCGATGTTAGCCACTTATTTAGAAGAGGTCTCCAGCACGCTCTGCAGCAGCCAGTTTAAGTTACAGAAAGGCAATCCAAGCAGCGAGCAACTGGCGGCGGCAGATTTCCAGACCATTGAGTCTTCAATGACCGAGGGGCATCCTTGTTTTATTGCCAATAATGGGCGTATTGGGTTTGATGCCGCAGACTACTTGGCGTATGCGCCAGAGGTGGGGGCATCGATCTTTATGCCTTGGGTCGCGGTCCATCGCAGTAATGGGCATTTTGCTGCGGTGGATGGGCTGGATTATGCCACCCTTATCGAGGAGGAGTTAGGCACGGCGCAGGTCAAAGAGTGGGAGGCTACACTGCGATCGCTGGGTGTGTTACCGGAGGACTACCTCTTTACGCCCGTACACCCTTGGCAGTGGCAAAATAAAATCGTCACAGTCTTTGCCGCCGATATCGCCCGACAAAATATTATTTATTTAGGCGTCGCAGCCGATGCCTACCAGGCGCAACAGTCAATACGCACGTTCTTTAATCGTAGTCAGCCATCCAAACGTTATGTTAAAACCGCGCTTTCGATCCTGAATATGGGCTTTATGCGAGGGTTATCGCCTTACTATATGGCCACGACACCTGCGGTGAATCAATGGCTAGCGAAGATTGTTGCCGAGGATAACTGGCTTAGCCACTGTCACTTCTCAATTCTGCAAGAGGTCGCCACCATTGGCTACCATCATCGTCTCTATGAGAGAGCGATCAAAAAAGAGTCGGCCTACAAGAAGATGTTTGCTGCCTTATGGCGGGAAAACCCGTTAACGGGCTTAACCGATCGGCAGCGTTTAATGACGATGGCCGGATTACTTCACCGCGATGCAGACGGTAAAGCGCTGTTAACAGCACTTATCAAGCGTTCAGGTTTAGCGCCCGCCGAGTGGATTGACCGTTATCTTCAAGCCTATTTAAGTCCTATTTTGCACTGCTTCTACCAGTACGACTTGGTCTTTATGCCCCATGGCGAAAACTTGATTCTTAAGTTAGAGGACGATGTACCGGTAGGCTGTTTTATGAAGGATATTGGCGAAGAGATTGCGATTCTAGATACTTCGCGCGAGTTACCGGACAAGATAAAACGTATTAAAGCTGAGGTCCCGGATGAGTTGAAGTTATTATCGATTTTTGTCGATGTCTTTAGCTGCTTCTTCCGTTTTATCAGTGCGATTCTTGATGAAGACGGGGTAATGCAAGAAGGTGCATTTTGGCAGCGTGTTGCCGTCAGTATTGAACATTATCAGCAACATCATCCTCAATTTGCTGACAAGTTTGCGCAGTTCGATCTGTTTAGCCCAACGTATGCACATTCTTGTTTAAACCGGCTGCAGTTGGCGAATAATCAGCAAATGGTGAATTTGGACGATCCGGCTAGCGCCCTGAAACTGGCTGGGGTGCTGGTTAACCCAATCGCTCAGTTCAAAAAATGATACGGGTCGTCAATAAAGCCACTACAATGACCGGCAATGCCGGTCTTTTTTTCTTTATTTAGGTCTTATTTATGACATCGACTTCAATACGCCCTGACGCCCCCGTGACGTCATGGCTATTTCCTTTCTCTCTCGTTCTGTTTGAGTTCACGACCTATATTGCCCACGATATGGTGCAACCGGGCATGTTACAAGTGACTCAAGATTTACAGGTGGGTCCCGAGTGGGTGCCTTTTTCGCTCACGGCTTATCTTGTGGGAGGGCTTGTTTTACAGTGGTTACTCGGGCCGCTTTCCGATAAGTGGGGGCGTCGGCCAATATTGATGTCCGGCGCCTTGTTGTTTGCTATCGCAAGCGGATTAACCTTCTGGGTGACATCGATCGAGCAGTTTATGTTGCTACGTTTTGTTCAAGGGATCAGTCTCTGTTTCATCGGTGCCGTTGGCTATACTGCGGTGCAGGAGGCTTTCGAAGAACGAAAGAGTATTCGACTTATGGCATGGATGGCGAATGTGGCGCTGTTAGCGCCTTTGATTGGTCCACTGGCCGGCAGTGCCTTACTGCTGTTCACCACTTGGCGCATGTTATTTATTATTTTCGCGTTAATGTCGCTGATCGCGCTAATCGGATTATATCTCAGTATGCCTGAGACAGCTGGCAATCGGCAGCTCAGCTTAACGCCAAAGCGGTTATTAGGGGCCTATTGGACGTTACTCAAACGACCGGCGCTCGTTGCCGGCTGTTTGGCGCTTGGTTTATCTGCCGTGCCTATCCTCAGCTGGGTGGCGCTGTCCCCGGTCTACTTAATCCACGACCATCAGATGACTGAGGTCGATTATGCGCTACTGCAAGTCCCGGTCTTTGTGGCGATGATCCTAGGTAATGTGGTACTGAGCAAATTAACCCATCATGCTGAGATCACTCGCCCGTTAGTTATCGGGGCGTGGCCGCTCGTCGGCGGGCTACTGATCGCGCTTTGCGCCACCGTTAGCGATACCTATCAAATTGCGATTCTAGTCAGCGGCTTGAGTCTTTATGCGTTCGGTGCGGGATTAAGCACGGCGGTCCTGTACCGGCTAACCCTATTTTCGGTGACCGAGTCCAAGGGGCAAGTTGCGGCGATGATGGGGATGCTGAGTATTCTGATGTATTCCATCGGTTTAGAATTTGCGCGCGAAGGCTACTTCCAACACGGCTTAATGGGCTTCTCTGGGGTTAATCTGGCGAGTGGTGGCTTATGGTTACTGCTGAGTGTGATGTTTGTTCGCTGGGTGAAGCAACATCGACAGGCTCTAACGCTCGAGTAACAACGGGCGCGGCCGCAAGGCCGCGCCTAGGCTTAGAAGTCGTAACCGACGGTTGCAATCACCGAACGTTCCGCTCCCCAATAGCAATAACCTGTTCCATAGCACGACGCCACGTAATCACGTCCCCCTAAGTTTTTTGCATTGAGTTGTACATAAGCGCCTTTCCACCGCGAACGCCACGCACCGAGGTCCATTCTGACTGAAGCATCGACCAGCGTGGCCGAAGGAACACGCGTCGTATTTTCGTTGTCCGCCCACTGTTTACCGATATAACGAACCCCGACCCCCGTGGTAATACCATAATCGAACTTATAGTTTACCCAAGCAGACGCGGTCGCGTTTGGCGTGACATACGGCGTGTTGCCATTATTTCCATCGATAGCATCTTCATAGCGAACATGGTTAACACTGGCGGTAGCGATTGTGCTCAATCGTGAAGTTAACTGATTATGGGCCTCAAGTTCGATACCACGGGAGTGCACTTTTCCGACGGAAGCATAGTAAGTTTCAGGGACGACTCGGTTAGCGACGTCTTTTTGTGTAAGGTCGTAGAGCGCGATGCTGTACAGATCGGAGGTACCGACCGGTTGGTATTTTACGCCAGCTTCATATTGTGAGGCGGTGGTCGGTTTTAGCAGATTACCGTTAGCATCAGACAGCGCTTGCGGCGTAATCGCTTGGCTGTAGCTGAGGTACGGCGAGATGCCATTATCAAAGGCGTAAAGAAGGCCTGCTCGGCCACTCACATGGTCATCTTGGCGACGCGACTGGGTGCCGAGATCGTGACTCACGCTTTTCGAGACGATACGGTCATAACGTCCCGAAACATCTAGGTGCCAGCGGTCCCATTGCATCTCGTCCTGTAAATACGCACCGGTTTGATAATAGCGATTCTTGGTACCGTAGAAAGTATAATCACCATTTTCGCCATAGGTTTCACCCGTAAAAGGATTAATTGATGAAGCCACACCGCTCGCATCTTTATGCCGGTTGGTATATTCGTGATATTCCGCACCGATAACGACTTTATGCTGAATTTCCCCAGTTTTAACATTAGCAATCAGTTGGTTATCTGTCGCAACAGCGGACAGAGAGGACCGCGATCCTGAATAATAGCGGTTTAAGATGTCACTATCCGGTTGCCAACCGATCTGATAGACCTGATCAAGGTCGACATTGGAGTGGCTATAACTTCCGGTCGAATGTACCGACCAAGTATCATTGAAGTTATGGGAAAAGTCGTAGCTATAGATTTGCTCGTGGCGTTTGAACTGATCCAGAGAGGGATCGGCATCACTGAAACTGGTACTAAGCCTTTTTCCATTATGGCTGTATAAGCTGCCATCGCCTGGCTCTGAGCCGTGGAAGCCACCTGATGGATCTTTTTGTAGATAAGCTTTCAGTAGGAGTGTGGTGTCGCTATCCGGTTGCCAGAGCAAGGACGGGGAAATGGCATAATGCTCTTCACGCGTATGGTCAAATTGTGTATGACTTTGATGGCCGATGCCGGTTAAGCGGAAAGCCCATTGGTCATTGATCGCATTGGTATAGTCCATGGCGACGCCACTGGTGCTATGGTTGCCGTAATAGGTTTTAAAGTGACCTTCCTCCGCAAATTGCGGGCGTTTTGAGGTTTCCATCACTAATCCGCCGGGGACGGTTTGGCCGTAAAGGGCGGAGGAAGGACCTTTAATTACATCGATACGCTCTAGGAACCATGGGTCGACTTGCAACACGTTATAGCTGCTGGGATCGCTCATTAAGCGCATACCGTCGAGGAAGATATTATCGACGTCACCACCATGGAATCCACGCAGTGATACGGTATCGTAGCGGGTGGCTGCACCACCAAAATTAGTGAACGCTCCCGCGGTATAATTTAAGGCATCATTAACGGTCATTGCGCCTTGGTCAATCATCTGTTGACGGGTGATAACCGAGACAGACTGGGGAGTGGTTATCAACGGCTGGTCCGTTTTACTCGCGCCAGTACTCGTTTTGGCGGTATAACCGTGCGTTTCTGAAACGGCCGTATCTTCTGGTGCGGCGGTAACAACAACAGTGTTGTCTGCGGCATAACTTAGATGCGGAGCGGTAAGTGCCAACGACACCAGAAAAGCATGACGCTTAAGCGGGAATAACGTCTTCATTATTTTTATCTACCTCAACAGTCAGGGCGCAAGTGACTCAGGGAATCCGAACCTGAATTCCCTCAATTGATAATAAGAACGAGAATTATTATCTTTTATTAGCTTGGTTGCAATACTCTCTGTACGGCTTCAGATGCTGATTATGTGTCTACCCTGAAATCCTCGGGGCATGTGCGATAAGCCTAACTGATAAGGGAAAGGAGTATTGTTAAAGTGGGGGGAGATAAAGCCCATATTCTAAATGGGCTTTGTTGGAGACAATATTGTTGCCTTAGCTAAAACGATAAAGGCTGAAGGCTCTAGCATTGAGGACTGGGGTGTTACCTAACAGTAAATCTGCTGCGATAGAAGCAGAGACTGGGCTTTCGGTCATTCCCCAACTGGTGGCTGTATTGACCACCAGTCCCGGGCATTCATTGACCACAGAAATAATCGGTGATTCATCTGGGGCGACGGCCATTGCACCGCTCCATTGGTCAATAATTTTTGAGTTAGTAAAGGCAGGGAACTCTTTTTTCAAGGCGACTAACGACGCATTCAGGTCTTTAACATCGGCCACGCCAACCATATCGCGATTTGTCTCGAAGGGAGACTGTTTATCGAGAGACCATTTTGTTGTTTGTTTAAAGGAGTTGAGAAGTTGTTCATTGATCGAGAAATGGATAAAGACATCTTCTGGAGCCAGTAACGGTAAATACTTATAGCCATAGATAAAAGAGTCTTTGACGATAGGGATCACTTCTATTCTTGGCGATGTTGCATAGGTCCCATTCGCTTGTTCTCGGAAAAAGATATTCCCAGGTAAGGCGACATTTGCGCCCGGTAATCCCGGTCCACCGGTAATCAGTTGTTGGGATTGATAAGCCGGTAGCGTTTGAAGATCGATGTCGAGATTCTGCATAAACAACCGTGACCAGGCACCGCCACAGACTACCGCTCGGGGGGTTCTAATCGCCCCTTTTTCTGTGACAACATCGGATACCGCGCCCCCTTGTTTTTCGATACCTCTCGCGGCGCACTGGGTATAGATTTTTACGCCAATTTTCTTCGCGTACTCGGCCATTCTAAACGCCGCGATTTCTGGGTCTAAGCTTCCTGAGTCCTCCTCGAAGCCTGCAATCGTCCAGTTTGATGTAGCCCCCTTTAAACGATTTTTCAGCTCTTCTCCCTGAATAATTCGTGTATTCAATGGTACTGAACTGCTGACGAGTTCTTTTTTCTGATCAATCCAACTTCTGACATTTTGTAGGTCTTGGTCACTTAGCGGTACTTCCACACGCCCTTGTGTACGATAACTGGTATCCATACCCACTTTTTTATTCATTCCCCGCCAATGTTCTTTTCCAAGATGGTGGAGCATAAAGGTCTCGCCTTCCATCTTATAGGTCATCAATTGGCCATAGAATCGGGATGATTGTTCACCCGCGATGTTGCCTTTTTCAACGATAACGACGGATAGCCCTTTTTCAGTCAGGTCAATAGCCGTCATTATCCCTAAGATCCCTGCGCCAATAATAACGGCATCAGCATGTTGAGGGAGGGGACCTTCGGTGCCGTTAATGAAACCATATCTTGGTTTGCCCGGTACTAGCCGGCCTTCACGTTGAAACATGGGGCCGAGGACACTGGCGCCAATTCCCGCCGCGCAAATTGCGCCGCCCCCAAGGATAAGTTTTCTTCTACTAATATTCATTTTCGTTGCCAAATTTCAAAAGGGCGCAATCATAAGGTAATTTTGTTACTAGGTTTATATATTTGTTTGTTAATTGTATTTGATTGTTTATTTTTTGTTTAATTTGGCGATGGGAAGGTCAGTTGTAAAGAGGATTTTTCTCTGGTGGTTTACTACGGCAGACGATAATTCGGTAGCATGTCGTGAAAAAAGAGTCTTCATCGAAGACTCATCGTGGTGGAAGAGATAGCTGGGGCCGGATTTTCCTAGCGGTGAGTCGTTATTGGGTCAGCACTATCAATAGGCCTTAGGATGGCACAAGGATCATCCATAAGGCACTGGCCGTAATAAGGCCGACAAGCGATACAATTGTCTGCAGTACCGACCAAATCCATAGTGTTTGCCTAAGGGTTAGACCGAAGAACGATTTGATCATCCAATACGCAGCATCATTGATGTGGCAGAAAAAGACCGACCCTGCACCGATCGCCAAGGCAAGTAGACTGCTTTCTAATGGCGGCAATAGGTGGAAACTTGCGGCCATAATGCCAGCCGTTGTCGTCGTGGCGACGGTCGCTGAACCGGTTGCTTGGCGAATCAATACGGCAACACCCCACGCGAGTAGTAAATCCGCGTGTAAGGTTGTGATGGCGATAATCGGTCCAGGATGAGGCGGCACCAAGGCATGTAATGCCGTTAATCCTGCCAAGACGGGTACAGCAATGCGTAATCTGCTAAAAATCGAAGTATTAGGTGTAAATCTGATAGGTGGAGTAACTAAAGAAAAACCTTTTTGGCTCTTCTTAAAAACTCTAACCTATCTTGATATCCAATACATCCACCATTAATTCTATATGTTAGTTATCTTGCATCATCTCTATCAGCTGGGTTATTTGTGTGTTTATCCGACCAAAATATAACCGATATTTTCAAGTCCAAGTGGACATCATTAAATTAAAGATCTGCATTTGATATTAAATCTAGATTAATTATTTTATTTAACTAAGTATAATTATATCTACCTGTAAATTATATAAATCCTCTTCCTCTATATTTATATCCATCTCCGTCATGAGTATTACCCAAAATTTTTTATGCTCGTACCTATTATTTTTTAGATTTATATTTTCTTTAATCAAAGAACTAAACTCTCTACTTTCATTACATAATTAAGAAAGGAAATGGCACAGCCGTAATGGAGTGCTTATCTGATGTTATTTATAAATTACAATAGGATACTTCACGATTTTATTTATTATGATGTGTTGATGGCTTCCCTTTCCTCCCTTAAAGTGGTAAGAAATATCGTGAAGGTTGCTAGCATTGATGTTTATTATAAAAAGCTCAGGAATCAATAATGAAGAATTTTATAGTATTTATTTTAATAACTATTTTTTCAAGCTATGTGTTTGCAGGGGAAGATACTCCCCCTAGAGCAAAAAGTTGTACTGACATAAAAACTCTCCCTCTGGGTGATGGGAAAAAGATAGCTTTTCATGGAAGTGTCCTTAGGTACACGCAAGAATGCTGGTATCTACCATTAAAACAAGGAAAGCAACTATATGTCGAAATATCTGATAATGAACATTCCGCGGCTATAGCGATATATCAACCTGGTTTTAATATTAAATATGGTAGTGGTGATTTATCCTTTCTTTCAGATAGTGATATTAATCCTTCCAATACTTACGATGGAATTACTATAAAAGAAGCTCCTGCAGATGGAGAAGCGAGGGAAGTGAATTCAAAAGTAAAAAAGACTGGGAATTACCTTATGGTTATTGGTTTATCTAAAGGGGCTGGTTCTGACTTTAGTGGGTTTGTTCAAATGAAGTAAGTACTTTTGAGAATCTACGATAAATCGGTATGTTCATCAGTAAGATTTTTACTAACAGTCATCTTTCTCAAACAGGATAAAGTGGTAACTCCGGTTCCTGAAATGTGCAGGGTGTATAGCATTAGCCGTGCTATTTTTTTATAAATAGCGATTGAAGTTTGGTGGCATGGATACTGCCCTCATGTCCCGTATCAAAGGACTGAAAGAGGTAAACCGTCACCCTAAAAAGATGATACAGAAGAGTGACTAAGGCAGAAATTATTCAGAAAGCAGATGGCGCAACATATCGTTAGCGCTCAGTGAATCAGCATTCGCCAAGCTTACCAAATCATTGGCATCAGTGAATGGTGTTATCGCTACAGGGTCGTTCCTCACAGAGAAAACTGATGACTGGCTGACTCGGATCATACTACCTGTTTTTACGTAACGTGAAAGGATTTAGATGGAACTAAAAAGCGATTTTCCGTAGCGGGCACTTACGGTGGCGATTAGTGGCAACATCAGAACTAACCCCACTTCGAAAAAGAGTGGCAGACCAATCACCATAGCGGTAAGCGCCATCACCCAAGGTAAATAACGCGTCGAGGTTCGGGAGATAATCAACTCAGCAAGCCGATCGGCCGCGCCTGTTTTAGTCATCACACTGCCCAGCATGGCACCCATAGCGATAACATAGCCACTTTCTCCCAATACCCCGCCGGCACTTTTGGAAAAACTCTTAGCAATTAGATCGACCGGTACGTGGGCAATCAAACCCGCCATCACTGCGCCAATAAAAATGGCTAAGAAGGGCGGTAACTTAGCATAGGCCACAAAAAAAATTATCGCCGCAAGGGCGGCGATACATGCGAGTAAAATTTCAGCATCACTACTCATCACTTTCTCCAAATAATTTAGAAAAACGCATGAGTCGTGCGTGACGCTCCGCGTTCTATTACTCCGTTGCCGTGCGGATCACTAAGAAGGGCCGTTGACGGAGGTCGTGGTTGTTGTTTAAGTCTGGTGTACGATTCCATTGGCCTAATGTGGTGTAGAGATAACCATTACGGTATGCCAATCCATCTGGCCAGCCGAAATCGTGAACGTTGTGATCAAGTAAGGAAAATTGGCCTTTAGGATCACGCTTTACCAACGATTGTTGTTCAAAGGCACCGAAGTAAAGATTCCCTTTTTCATCTTCCGCCATTCCATCATTAGCGGGATGTTCGCCTTCGAAATGCACGGCTTTTTCGAGTGCATTCTCAGAAACAGAAAAATCGCTCAATTGCGCAGTCGGTAAGCTAAATAGCTTGCGTCCACTAAGTGCAGTCCAATAGAACTTACTTTGGTCGGGAGATAACGCAACGCCATCGATACCGCCTTGCGGTAATTGCGGATTGTCGGCGTTAAACACGACGGGTTTATTTTCGATAAAGGCCATAAAGCCGGGATCGGGCGAGGTCGAGGGATGGTTGATTAAGACTTCTCGCTGTTTGCCGCTGGCGACATCTATCACAATCAGCGAATAGCGTTGTGCAAAGCCTGAGTTAGCAATATAGATCGTACCGGCTTTACCGTGAGAAAGATCAACCCGTAAATCGTTATAGTGCGAGCTGGAGTTGAGTACTGGCGGCCTAATGACAATCGTTTTTAGAATATTGTTCGTCTTGGTATCTATCGCCACCACTTTTGCTGCACCGACAGGAATGGTGGATTGTCCCTGAATTTTGCCATCGTCCAACACCCATAGCGTATCATTTTTATCCACAAAGAGACCGTGGGGAGACACTAGCCAATCCGCCAAATTTTTCTGGGGTAAGCCAAAGGCCTTATTCGGATAAGGCGTCAGTTTTCCCTGTTTCAGTTCCATCAGCGCTGGCGATTGGTGATCGCCGGAGTGGCGTGGAAAACCTAAAAATATACGGTTCTGCTGATTGACCGTAATCCCGGAAAAATCAGGGTAGGGCGCGTTTATTTTAGCGATAACCTCGGAAGCGGCATTGCTCTGAGATGAAAAAACCGCTGTCATCAATACAGCGGTTAGTAGGAATAAAGGTTTCACTGGCACTCCTTAAACAGGTGATTGTTTAAAAAGTGTAGTTAACTTTTACTGTTCGGCGGCTAAAGGGCGCTCTTTTGTTACGTTGTTATAGGGAATGTCCTGATTTAAAACCTGACGAGCGCGGGTTAAATCCAAATCATTTTCCCATTTCGCAATGACCAAGGTTGCCACGCAGTTACCCAAAACATTTGTCAGCGCACGGGGAATACCCATCAACCAATCGATAGGAAGTAAGAAAGCTAGGGCAGCTAGCGGTAATGATGGGATTGCAGAAAGCGTGGCGGCCAAGATCACAATGGCAGCGCCGGGTACGCCATGGGCGCCTTTTGAGGTAAACACGGCAACGCCCAGGATCAGGGCAATTTCGCTCCATCCCAAGTGAATCCCTGTGGCATTAGCAATAAAAACGACTGCGAGGGTGAGATAAATGGAAAATCCATCGAGGTTAAAGGAGTATCCGGTTGGGATCACCAAGCCAACCGTCGATTTACTGATTCCCAACCACTCTAATTTTTTCATCAGCTGAGGTAACACGACATCTGACGCAGTGGTACCTAAGACGATGGTAAGCTCTTCGCGTAAATAGAGCAGTAGCGCGACAAAGCTAATACCGGTCAGCCGCGTAATCCCCCCCAAAACGACGATAACAAATAGGGCGCAGATTGCGGTATAAAGCAAAAGGAATCCTAGCAGACTGGTCAACGAATGGACACCATAGTGTCCGACCATATAGGCAACGGCACCCAGTACTCCGAGTGGAGCAACTTTGACCAGCATCGCCATCAACCGGAAGAGAATATGGCTCAGGCTATTAATTACGGTGATTACTGGCTTACCTGCTTCACCACTAATATTAAGCGAAACACCAAATAGAATAGAGATTAGCAATACTTGTAAGGTGTCCCCGCGTGCGAACGCACCAATAAAGGTATCTGGAATTAGGTTTAAGAAGAAATCACCAAAGCTCTGCAGTGATGAAAGGTGACTCAGCTTATCCGTTGCCGGCATCGCCATATTTGAAAGATGGATGCCTTGCCCGATATGGGTGATCTGTGCCCCGACTAACCCTAGGACTAGAGCCAGTAAGGTGATGATTTCGAAGTAAAGTAAGGTCTTACCGACAATACGTCCGACCTGTTTCAGTTCGCTATGGGAGGAGATGCCCCGGACGATGATCACAAACACTAAGGGCGCGGTCACCATTTTAATCAGTTTGATAAAGCTATCGCCCAAGGGTTTTAGCGAATCGGCAATTGCTGGATACAGGCATCCCAGTGCGGTACCAATGACCAACGCGATAAGTACTTGGATAAAGATAGAGTGGCGTATCTTGGAGAGTGTGTGTGTCATAGCCGCGGCCCTTTTCAACGTAACTGAAAAACTTATGTTTCAGTTGTGCAATTATTGGGCCAAAAGTTACATACCGGCAGCGACGGCTTTTCACGCGATCGCTACCGCTGGTTCATGGTTTATTGCCCCGATTTAGGGCGGCATTGCACCACGCTCACTGCCCTCTCCCCATAACGTGAAATATTGGCTTTTAAGGTGGGCGGTTAAGGCATCATTGGGCTTAAGCTCCCCGACTCGGTAATGCGGTAGGTTTGAAAAGAGAATACGTCCTGAGGGCGTCGTCATCACGACAGGTAGGTAATCGTCGCCGAGTGAGTCACGCAGTATCTGTTCTAATTGACCTACCATTACGTCCGTCGCCGCCACCCCAATCAATTTCTTCTCGAAATAAACCGGATAGAGATAGGTTAGGGTATAGGTAGAATTACAGATATAGTCGACGTAAGGGCCATGTAAATACCCTTTTTCTGTTTCCTGAACAATGGAAAACCAAGAAAATGTCTGATAGTCCACGAAATGTTGAGAGGCTTTATTAAGGCAAAGTTTATTTACAAGTCGTTGAGGGTGATGTGGCGATCGATATAACCATGCGAGTTGCCATGATTTATTTTTCGATTCATTATACAGAGCGAAGCCGGCACCCGATAATAACATTTGTTGATTTAAAACTTTATCAGCAAGCAATAATATCTTCTGTTTTATTTTGCTCTCTAATTTAAAATTATTATCAACTACCTTTTTGGATTCACAAATCATTTTTTCAATAATAATTGAAAACTCCTGAGTGGTTTTTTCAATTAATAAAAATGATTCTTCAGATATGCGTTTTATTTTCCCTAATGGCATGTTTCCTCACTTCATCCTGAAATTGAGCTAAGTTTTAGACGAAATTAATTTTATATTCTATTAAAGATGAAACGAAAAATTCAATCAAAGCATAGGCTTGAGCCACGGCGAGCGTTTCGTCTCTATTCTGTAACGCATTAAAGAGTTCGTGGTAGCAAAGAGTACTTTGAGCATGAAATGTTTCATCTTGATAAAGGATCGAGATCAGCGGCGCCCATTCAGTGAGTACCGTCAACTCTTGGGCCGCTAACCTTGCAGAGTGAGAGTTGGCGGCAAGTGTGAGCAAGCATCGCATATCGGATTGGGTTTTCTGTTGAGGCGTCTCGGCATTCTCAAGCGTTAAAATAAGGTTGTTTAACGTCGTTAAATCATGGTCAGTCATTCGCCGTACCGAAAGGCGGGTACTGTGTATCACCAGCGAACTTTGCATCTCACCGAGATCGGATAAATAATCTGAGCTAATATTATTAAAAGGATGGAAATATTTAACGTAATTGTCGACATTATCGCTAATGAAACTTCCACCATTACGGCCACGGATAGTATGTATTAATGATTTACTTCGCAGAGTATTGAGTGCGTCCCTAATAGTGATATGTGAAACTCCCATCATCCGCGCTAATTCTGATTCGTTAGGTAGTTGCTCACCTTTTTCTAATAAACCAGAAATAATAGCATTGGAAAGTCTTTGGGTGATTTGTTCTGTTCTACTTGCTTCTCCAATTGGAGCAAAAATAACAGTATGGGTAATCATAGAAATCTCTATGTAAATAATCCGTTACGAAATTTATTTATAACATAAATCCGAAAATATTTAAAGAAAACTAGCGGTAAGTAAAGTGTGTTTTTTAAATAATTAAATTTGATCTTTTATTTTTAATAATTTCCTAATGACTAATTAATAGGTAATTAATAATAGCTTTCGGTTTTTTTAAATATAATATAATGGTGTGATGTTTGGATTATTCTGAGTAACATCCTAAGCCGATGAGCGGGCTAAAATGCCGCTATTTTTTTATCTTATCGTGCCACGAGTTGTTCATGACTCCATGCGGTTATTTTGCTAAGGTTGAGAAAATCTTATCAACGTTTATCACGTAAAGGGCGACAGGTTAACGCATGCTTTCCAAGAAATCCGCAGCGATACATTCTTCACCGGTTAGAGAATTGCTCAAATTTAGTAAAGAACCTGGTTTTATTTCCTTAGCGGGTGGTATCCCTGCCACGGATATGATCGACGTTGAGGGTATCGATGCTGTACTCCAGCAATTACTCGCTGAAGATCATCGCGATGTTTTCCAGTATTCGGTGACCGAAGGTGAATGGCCATTACGTAAAAGTCTGGCCGATTGGACGCGTAATGTTGGTCTGACGCTCGATCCACAGCAGATACTGATCACCAATGGCTCCCAGCAAGGTATTGACCTACTTAACCGTGTGTTCTTAGAGAAAGACGATGTGGTCTTAGTGGAGCGCCCGACGTATTTAGCCGCCTTACAATTATTCGATTATACCGAGGCTGTTATTGAGGAGCTGGCGTATCAAGGTGAGCAGATCGATCTCGGCGCACTGGAAACCCGTTTAGCTGCGGGGGGCGTCAAGATGCTTTATCTTATCCCCACCTTTGCTAACCCTACCGGCCGCATTATTGAAAACGAACAGCGCATCGATATCGTGAAATTGGCTCACCGTTATCAGGTAGTGATTGTCGAAGATGACCCTTATGGGCACTTAGCTTTTACCGAGCAACGCCGTGAAACCTTCTTCACCTTGGCGCAACAGTTATACGGTGCCGACCATAACGTCTGTTATATGTCGAGTTTCTCGAAAATTTTCTCCCCGGGTTTACGTCTAGGCTGGCTGGCGCTGCCAGAAAAATTCCTTATGGCGATCGTCGTAGCGAAACAGGCATTGGATCTGCATACCTCAACGTTGAACCAACATATTGCTGCGCGTTATGTGGCTTCCGGGCAGATTGATCAGCGTATTGCCTTATTAAAAGAGACGTATCGCCAACGTCGTGATTGGTTAATCGAAGCGTTACAGCGCCACCTCGGTGACACGATTACCTTCAACCGTCCTGAAGGCGGCATGTTCTTATGGTGCCACCTGAAAGAGGGTATGGACGCGAGCAGTTTACTGAAAGCCTGTATTGCGGAGAAAGTTGTGTTTGTCCCAGGCGATGTCTTTTTTGCCGATAATCCGGAAAAGAATGCGTTGCGCCTCTCTTACTCCATGTTAACGCAACAGACTGCCGATGAGGCCGCGATCCGAATCGCGCGCGCGCTGCAAACGCTTTCCGTCTAATCTCCTGCCGGGGAAGGGAATCTCTTCCCCTGATATTCACACTCTTCTTTCGAAACCATCGAAAAAATCAGGTATAGTCCGTTTTTTCGGAGGAACCATGCTGACCAACACATCTGTACGTCTCAACAAATATATTAGTGAGAGCGGTATTTGCTCTCGTCGCGATGCCGATCGTTATATCGAACAGGGTAACGTCTCAATTAATGGACGACGCGCCGCCGTTGGGGCTCAGGTTTATCCTGGCGATACTGTGATGGTTAATGGTCAGCTGATTGAACCGCGTAATGACGACGATCTGGTGTTAATCGCATTAAATAAGCCGGTGGGTATTGTTACCACTATGGAAGAGACAGAGCGCGATAATATCGGTGACTTCGTCAATCACAGTAAGCGTGTCTTTCCTATTGGTCGACTCGATAAAGATTCCCAAGGCCTGATCTTTTTAACCAATCACGGCGACTTGGTAAATAAAATCTTACGTGCCGGGAATAATCACGAAAAAGAGTACATCGTGACGGTCGATAAACCGATCACCGACGATTTTATTCGTGGCATGGGTGCCGGTGTCCCCATGCTGGGGACCGTAACGAAGAAGTGTAAAGTCAAAAAGCTCGATAGCCATGTGTTTCGTATCATCTTGGTTCAAGGGTTGAACCGACAAATCCGTCGGATGTGTACTCACTTCGGTTTTGAAGTGACTAAACTCGAACGGACACGCATTATGAATGTGAATCTATCGGGCATTCCGTTAGGTGAGTGGCGTGATCTTACCGATGACGAGCTAATCGAACTGTTTAATCTGATCGAAGACTCTTCATCAGAAGATAAACCGGTGGAAAAAAAGCCGGTTAAAAAAGCCTTAAAAAGACCGGATATTGCCCCGCCAGTGATGCCGAGTCGTTCGACCAAGAAACCGCCTGCTCGCCAAAAATTCACCAAACCGGGGCGTCAAAAGAAAGGGCGTTAATTAACCTGCTGTGCTGTGGGTTAAGGCGGGTAGAGGGGATCTCCCTACTGGCACTTGACGCCTAAGCTTGGCTCGATTACAACTAAATGATGTCGGGGGAGTCTCGCGTAAGAGACTGAGAGGCTGCAAGCGTATGACGCCGTGCAGCGACCCTTTGAACCTGACCCAGTTAATACTGGCGTAGGAAGACGGGTCGCCTGTGAGCGACTTGGCATAGCCCATTAAGGGCAAGTGCCTCATTCCCTCTGCCTTACCTGGGTCTCTTACTAAGAGGCCATCCATGTTAATTCTTCTCTCTATTAGCCAGGTCAGACCATGAGTCGCTGGAGCATTCTCGACCGCGGTGTAAGCGGACTCTGCGTAGCAAAACTCCTCGTCGAGCAGGGTGAGCAAGTCGAGGTGATTGAGCAGCCAGATTCGCCCACCGCGTCATGGTACGCCGGGGGCATGTTGGCACCCTATTGTGAAGCAGAAAGCGCCCCGCAAGAAGTGGTGACCCTCGGGCAGCATGCGCTCGCGTGGTGGCGACAACGCGTACCCAATGTGCAACAACAGGGTACTTTAGTTATCGCTCCGCCCAGAGATCAGCAAGAGCTCAAGGTCTTTGCCAGTAAAACAACGCACCACCAGTGGGTGAAGCCGGAAGAGCTTGAAGCCGACCTTGGCTCACGTTTCGAAAACGGTCTTTTTTTTGCTGAAGAAGGGCATCTTAATCCTCGTCAGGCTTTGGCCTCCCTCGCACAGCAACTGCTGCAACAAGGGGTCCTCTTTCACTCTTCTCAGCCCAACGGCAAGATTATCGACTGTCGAGGGATTGAGGCGCGTTCCGACCTGCCTCCTCTGCGCGCAGTACGCGGCGAAATGATACGTTTACGCAGCCACGAGCTCGATTTTTCACGACCCATTCGGTTATTACATCCTCGCTTTCCTTGCTATCTAGTCCCACGCGGCAGCGGGGAATTTATGTTGGGCGCGACAATGGTTGAAAGCGATGACTCTCGCGGGATGAGTGCACGGGCGGCGGTGGAATTATTGAGTGCCGCTTACACGATACATCCGGCATTGGCGGAGGCGGAAATCATCGAAACCGCAAGTGGCTTACGTCCGGCTTATCCCAATAATATCCCCAGTTTCCACTATCAAAATAACCGTTTTTATCTGAATGGTATGTACCGTCACGGCTTTCTATTAGCCCCAATTGTCGCGCAGCAACTTGTTGAACAGTTAGCGAAGGAAAAGAGCAATGCAAATCTTACTTAATGGTCAGCCAGTCGAGACAGAAGCCATCGAATTGGCGAGCCTATTACGTGAACAACAGATCGATATAACGGTGGTGGCATGTGCCGTTAATGGTCAATTTATCGCGAAAAGCGGTTATACCTCACTGGAACTTCAAGAGGGCATGCGTGTTGAAGCCCTTTCACCGATGCAGGGGGGATAAGCAATGTTTTACGGCACTTCCTTAACCTCACGTTGCTTATTGGGTACCGCGGGCTATCCATCGCCCGCGGTGTTGAGTGCGGCGATTGAGGCGTCGGGCACCGAGGTGATTACGGTCAGTTTACGGCGTGAAGGCGCAGGTGGTCAGGCCTTTCGCGAACTGCTTAGCCAACACTCTCGGCATATTTTACCGAATACCGCAGGTTGCCATAGCGTGAAAGAGGCGGTTACTACCGCTTATATGGCGCGTGAACTCTTCAATACACGGTGGATTAAGTTAGAGGTGATTGGCCATGCCGATAGCTTACAACCGGACCCTTTCGCCTTGGTCGAGGCCGCCAAAATTTTATGCGCTGACGGTTTTCAGGTCTTCCCCTATACCACCGAGGACCGCATCGTTGGGGAAAAGCTGTTAGCGGCAGGGTGTGAAGTCCTTATGCCGTGGGGCGCACCGATTGGATCGGGGCAGGGTCTAAATAACTTACGCGGATTACAGGCGTTGCGATCCGCTTTTCCTGAGATCCCAATGATCATCGATGCTGGGATCGGCGCGCCATCCCACGCTACGCAAGCCATGGAAATGGGGTTTGACGGGATCTTACTCAATACTGCGGTTGCAAAAGCGCGCGACCCGGTGGCGATGGCGCAAGCGTTCGGCCAAGCCATCACGGCCGGGCACACTGCTTACCAAGCTGGCCTGATGGCGCCACGGGATATGGCAGAGCCTTCTACGCCCTTATTGGGGCTGGCGAATCTGATGTAGGGGAGAGTAATGCAACGCTATCAACGACAAATGCAGTTACCGCAAATCGGTGAGCAGGGGCAGCGGCGACTGCAACAGGCTAGCGTGCTGGTAGTCGGTGCCGGGGGCTTGAGTGCGACGCTGCTTCCGCAGTTAGTGGGAGCTGGCATCGGTCGGATTCGACTTTATGATGCTGACCGCGTGGCACTGCATAACCTGCATCGCCAAACGTTATTTAAACAACAAGATATCGGTAAAGCCAAAGCGCTATGCGCTCAAGCGCATTTAAGCCAATGTAATAGTGATGTACTGATCGAGCCGGAAGTGACGCATATTACGGCCAGTACTCTCCGTCAGGCATTACGGGATATCGATATTGTCGTCGATGCCGCCGATAATTTTGCTACGACCTATTTATTGTCGGATGCCTGCCTAACCCATGGCTTACCGCTGATCAGTGCATCAGCCTTGGGAACTCAAGGCTATGTGGGGGGATTTTGCGGGGGCGCGCCGAGTTATAAAGCCTTATTTCCCCACTTACCCGAAACGGCGGGCAACTGTCAGAGTGCTGGGGTAATGGGCCCCGTTGTCGCCTGTATCGCTGCAATTCAGGCCCAGATGGTCCTGAGTTGGGTCTTACAGAGCACGCCTTCTCCATTAGGATCGTTGGTAAGGTGTAACTTTACTGATTGGCAATTTAGCCAGTTTCGCTTTGACACAGCTGTAGAGCCGATCGAAAAAACGCTACAGTTCATCGATCGGGGACAACTGTTACCCGACGATCTGATCCTAGAATTACGGGATCGCGATGAAGCGCCGGCTAGCGTAACGGATACGGCCATCCGGGTCCCGTTACAGAAGCTTGAGCACTGGACGGCACCCGCTTATCAACGACTAGTTCTGGTGTGCCGTACGGGGCTGCGCTCCGCCCGCGCCGAACGCCTTTTACGCCAGCGCGGGCTAGAGAATATCGTTCTGCTTGCGGCAGGAGAACCTTAATGTTGGGTTTTGATAGCGTGAGTTTTTCTTGGCCCGCACAACGGTTACTGCATGATTTTTCACTGACCTTTGCAGAGGGGAAGACCACGGCCCTTTTAGGTGCCAGCGGGATTGGGAAAAGCAGTCTCTTACAGCTGTTAGCGGGGCTGCACCCGATCGAGCAGGGCAAGATCCTGGTCGACCGATCACAGATAGCGTGGATGGGGCAGCAAGATCAGCTCTATCCTTGGCTCTCTGTGATGGATAACGTGCTACTGCCATCAACACTCACCGGTCAGCCGCCGGACCGCCATCGTGCCGAATATTTACTGGAAAGAGTGGGTTTGGCCCACCGAATCTCGGCAAAGCCTCACCAGCTTTCGGGCGGAATGCGTCAGCGCGTCGCGTTGGCTCGAACCCTCTATACCGACCGATCGGTTATTTTGATGGATGAGCCTTTTGCCATGCTGGATGCCATCACCAAGCTACGATTGCAGACCTTGACTGGCGAGCTAGTAAAAGGAAAAACGGTAATTATGGTGACGCATGATCCTGCTGAAGCCTGCCGTCTGGCGGAGGAGATTGTCTTGCTCCATCACTCGCCTCTGGAGGTGACTGTGCTAGCCGCCCCTGCAGGGGCGCCCCCTCGCCCAGCCGACGACCTAGGGCTGCTTACTGCACAGGCCGCATTACTGACTCGATTGGAGGCGTATGACATCTCGTCTGAGTAACCTGTTCTATTTCTTAGGCTGTGTGATGGCGCTATGGGTCATCTTAACGCACCAAGGCATACCGGACTATTTACTGCCGACACCGCAACAGGTCGGTGCAGCTTTCGTTCAGCAGCCTGCTTTGTTGCTATCGCAGGCGGCGATTACCTTGAGTGAGATGGGCTTAGCATTGTTATTTGGCGTAGGGGGTGGGGTGATTATTGCTGTGGCCATGGTTAGCCACACGTGGATACGTCGTTTATTTTATCCGTTAGTAATGGCAAGCCAAGTTATACCGGTTTTCACCTTGGCACCGCTACTGGTGCTTTGGCTAGGGTTTGGTATCGGATCTAAGGTAGTGGTGGCTGCCCTTATCCTCTTTTTTCCGGTCTGTTTGACCTTATTCGATGGCCTCTCTCGAGTCCCACAACAGTGGCTTGACCTCGCGGCTACGCTACAAGCGTCGCGTTGGCGCTGTTTTTGGCAAGTGCGCTGGCCTGCGGCATTACCTTTCTTTTTTTTAGGCTTACAGATGGCAGTGATCTTGGCGCCGATAGGCGTTGTCTTGGGCGAGTGGGTAGGTGCTAGCCAAGGGCTTGGCTACTTAATGATGCAATCCACTGCTCGCATGGAAACGGCCACCAGTTTTGCGGCACTGATCTGCTTAATGGGCTTAGCGGTAATACTTTCCGGTGTCGTACAAGGGTTACGGCGCTATTTTTTATGGCCGACAGGTTAAGGATAAAAGTGTGAAAAAATTACTCATTGGTTGTGTCGCGATGTGTTGGTGGGTCAGCGCAGGCGCTGCGCCGCAAAAAGTACGGGTACTTCTCGACTGGTTTGTGAACCCCAATCATGCATCGCTATTCGCTGCCCAATATAGCGGGGCGTTTGCGCGCCAAGGGCTTAGCGTTGACCTGATTGCGCCCGCTGATTCGGCTTCCGTACCCTTACTCTTAGCCGCCGGTAAAGCGGATATCGCGATCAGTTATCAACCTCAGCTGTACACCTTGGTAGAGAAAAAGGTCCCGGTTATACGGGTAGGGAGCTTAATTGATCAACCGTTAAATACCTTAACCACCTTATCTCCCGCAATACATAGCCTAGCCGATTTTAAAGGTAAAACCATTGGGTATGCGATCCCCGGTTTCGAGGATATCGCCATTAAGCAAATGCTCGCTCACGCTGGCGTTGACCCGAGTAGTGTCACCTTAGTGACTTTAAATATGGCCGCTACCACGGCACTCCTTACACACCGTATTGATGGCGCGATGACGATTTATCGTAACTATGAGCTATTGAGTTTGCAGGATAAGGGAGTGCATCCGACCGTCTTCCGTCCAGAGCAGGCTGGCATTCCTGCCTACGATGAATTGATACTGTTGGCCCAGCAGAATGAAGCGAAACAATCGTGGGTAAAAGCTTTCCTAACCGGATTGGATCAAGGAACGGCATGGCTGAAAGCGCACCCAGAACAAGCGTGGCAAGCCTTTATTCGACGTTATCCAGAGATGAATACCCGCCTAAATCATCAAGCCTGGCAGGCGACGATTCCACTACTTGCCCAACAGAGTGCGGCTTTTAGTGCTGAGCGTTATCAGAAAATGGGTGACTTTTTACAGCAGAATCATCTTATCAGTCAGGTTGCTCCCCTTTCCCGCTACGTGCAGCAAGCTGGGGAGCAATAGAACGTTAAGGGGACTTTTGCGAGGGGGTATTCGACGTAATAAGTTGACGAATTGGCTCTCCCATCAAGACAGAGGGATAGTTACCCAGAACGGCATGGTAATTTTTTGCCTGCAGGGGATCCCCCTTACCGTTGTAGACCGCGATATAGGGGTAGGCATATACCGGGCGGGTGGCACGCATTGCTTCTACGGCGGGGGCGACCGGAGAACTGGGGCGTTGCATACCGTGCATTTGAACGGAGGCAGCCTGCTCGGCATTTTGCGGTTTTTCCGCTGCGGGTAAGGCTTGAGGTGCCGCTTCGGCCTTGGCTTTCCCGGTTAACAATTGCTGAGGAGCCTGCTGATGCTCCACCCATGCCATTAATGGCGTAAGAAGGTCGATTTGATCGTTCCCTTCGCCGCCACCACAGTGACCCACTCCCGGCAGTAAGAAGAGTTTACTCATTTGTGCGGCACGCTGTGCGCCCAGCTGCTGTACAACCTCGCGATAATAAGCAAGCGTTCCGGTTGGATTGATAGAGTCGTCTGCTAGACCATGCCAGAGGATAAGTTTACCGCCAGCGGCTGCAAAAGGTTTAAGGTTGGCATCTGTCGCATTATAGAGCGGAGCGAGTGTTTTGAGCTGTTGGAAATGTGCTTGGTCGAAGCCAAAGCGGGCTAACGTAATATCGCTTTTCTTACCATCGGCCGTTAAGACATATTGCAGTGCGGGTAGCGCCATCATTGCGGAAGATGAGGCCCCCTGTGCAGTCTCTGGTAACGGCCAGCGTAACTCAGAGCCGATAATCAGCCCACCCACGGCAAACTGATGTCCTGCTGCATCCCGCGCACCTTGGTAAAGCTTATCGATAACACCAATCTCTTCCTCGGTAAAACAGGCGCTTTTATCGGTAGCAGAGGCCGAGCAGGTGTTCAGCCAATTTTTTGAGAAGTGACAAGCAAAGGGATTGGCTAAGACGCCGTCGTTGACCCCTGACGCTGTTGGACAATGTGCCAAGACGATTTGGTGCAGTAACGCGAGCCGATTTTTAAGTAAGATCGCGCTGCCGTCAGCCCGCTGGTTCGCGACGACATTCCAGCCATGGTAGAACGAATTCTGCACCGTAAAATAGGCTGCAGGAGCGCCCGCACTGATACCATTGAAATCATCTGGGTAACGCTGGGCTTCCATTAGCGCTTCACGGCCACCGTCAGAGCATCCCATAAGATAGGCATATTTTTGAGGCTGGCCATAATAGGCACGAGTTAACGCTTTGGTTAATTGTGCCGTAAGGTGATTGGCACGGTAGGCAAAATCAATTCGCTTTTGCGGAGTTAATGCCCACTAAGCATCCATCATACTGCCAGCGTGGCCCATATTAGTGGCTGCCACCACAAATTCACCCCTTATCGCTGGCACGCAGCCATTTGCGTTAGATAACGAGAGATTGATTGACCCACACAAGCCGCCACAGCCAACCTGTAAAATACGTTGTGTCCACTGCTGCTGGGGCAGTGCCACTTCGACACCAATCTCCGGCGACAGCACCGCCTTCACTTGGCAGAAAGTCTGATTACCACTGGTGATGACTTTTGCGCTAGTGAGCGACACCTTAGCCTCTACACCTGGCAGTGCTTGGTCTACTAACTGGCTACAGGCCATGACGGGCTTAACGATCGGCAGCGATGATGCGCTGTGCGCACAAGCATTATGGCTGATCACCATAAGCGAACAGAAAGCGAAGAGAGTCGAGAGCAGTCGCACGTTATTTCCTTATCGAACAGAGTGAACGGTAAACAGTATAGGTGACTGCTTACCGCCTGACTGTTACTGCACTGTAAGCAGTGCGAAAAGATTAGCGGGGAAGCGGCGCTGGCAGGTTGAGTTTTTCTGAGAGCAGCTGGGCGCATTGATCACGCTGCTGACCTTGCTGCTGTTGATCGGGGGTAAGACGATCCCAGGCATCTTGAATACGCTTGGCGAGTAAAGGCGAAAAATGACGTTTTTTCAGTGCGTAATCTTGATTATTGTTTCCAATGGTCTGCTCCATCCTTGTTTGGATTTGCTGATCAGATCCCGTCGGTTGCAAACAGTAAAGCGAGACGTAGTAGGCTTTATCTTGATCGGTAAAATGAGGCACCAACCACCAGATAGCCGTACACAACACAATCATCACGGGAACAATAACTTTTAGCTTTAACATGACTCTTTCCAAAAATCTCTTAATCGGGCTAGGGTACCCGAATTAATCTAAACTACTAGATGTACAGACGTCTAAATGTCTCATATACTCATTCAACATTAGATACGTAGAGGTCGATACGGTGAAAAAAATTTTAGTCTCTTCTCTTTTGGCTGTCTGTGCATTAGGTCTTGTAGGCTGTAAACAGGAAGATGCCCATACCGTTAAAGTCGCCATAAACTCTGGACCTGACCAAGCGGTATGGGACACGGTTAAGCAAGTTGCCAAAGATAAATATCAGCTAAATGTTGACGTTGTGAGCTTCAATGATTATGTCCAGCCAAACGAAGCGCTGGCCAACAAAGACGTTGATGCCAACGCTTTCCAAAGCGTGCCGTACTTGGAGATGCAAGCCAAAGAGCGTGGCTACAAATTTGCTATCTTAGGCAAAAGTTTTATTTTCCCGATTGCCGCCTACTCTTCTAAGATCAAGAAGATAGACCAATTACCTAATGGTGCAACGGTGACGATTTCTAACGAAGCGACGACCTTAGGCCGCAGTCTACTGTTACTGCAGGCTCAAGGCCTGATCACTGTCGACCCAAGTAAGGGATTACTGCCAACGGTATTGGATATTAAGGCAAACCCTAAAAATCTGAAGTTTGTCTTAGTCGACACCCCACAGCTCACCCGCTCTTTAGATGATCCGAAAGTCTGGTTATCGGTGATTAACAATAACTTTGCTTCGCAAGCTGGATTATCGGCCGCGCGGGATGGACTCTTTATGGAAGGGAAAGCCTCGCCTTATTTGAATGTCTTAGTTGTGCGTGAAGGCGATAAAGATGAGACGAAACTGCAGCAGCTGAAGCAGGCTTTCCAATCGCCAGAGGTTGAAGCGAAAGCGAACGCGGTCTATCACGGTGATGTGATACGCGCTTGGTAAGCTAAGCTATCATTCGTAACCCATGCTGAGCATGGGTTTTTTTTCGCCTAGCCCCGGTTAGCCAATCGACAGTAGAAAGCCGACAGCCACCAAGCTATAAAATCCGGCACAGAAGATCGTCATGGCACGATGGTTACGTACCAAAATCTGTTGGGCGGCAGGGGTGGAGAAGCAGAAAGCATAGAAACTAAAAATCGTTATTCCGATCAGGGCGCAGAGGGCAACCAGCAGAGGAGCGGCTATAGGGGGGGAATGTGGCGAAAGACCAATACTGGTGACAGTCAGCCACGTTAGGATCGCCTTTGGGTTGGTCAAGTGCAGACTGACCCCTTGCCAGTAGTAGCGATATGCTTTGCGTTCGGAGGATAGCGCGGCGGTGGAGCAGAGTGGTCTGGCTAAGGACTTTATTGTTTTATAGGCTAACCAAAAAAGGTAGGCCGCACCGAGTAACTTTAAGACGATTAAGAAACGGGGTTCAGAAAGTAACAAGGTTGATACGCCTAAGGCGGCCATAATCCCCCAACAGAGCGAACCGGTTATGACACCTGCCGCGAGAATAAAGCCGGCTTGGCGTCCCTGAGACATCGCCACGTTAGCAATCGAAAGATTGGCAGGACCGGGGGTGAGCGTCCCTAAACTGTAAACTAAAAGCGCGGGTACCAGTAACGAGCCTTCTACGATAGTTGCCATCCGAAATATCCCCAAGTAAAACGCTGAATAAGTGAGTGTTCCTAGGTTATTTAAGTCATTTTATCCGCTCGACATACCGGCTTACAGGACCGATATAGTCAATACCGGTGAATATTGGCTATAGTAGCATGACGAGATTAATCAGAAATATCGAGGAATTATGAGTCAGATTACTACACAAACAGTACGCTACCAAGCAGGTGAGACGGCATTGGCTGGAACATTAGTTTTCCCGAGCGAAACGACTCACCCTTTGCCTGGGTTAGTCATGGCACCGAACTGGTTTGGTGTGACCGATAATGCCGCTAAGTTGGCGAAAAAAGTCGCCGAGCAAGGGTATGTTGTGTTGCTGGCCGACCTTTACGGTGAATCCTCTCGCCCCACCAATGCCGACGAAGCGGGTGCGGCGATGATGGCCGTGAAAAATACCCCTGAAGAAGTGGGCCGGATGAATGCCGCGATCGACGCGCTAAAACGTCAGACAGCCGTTTCGGTCGATGCTCAGAAAATTTCTGCTTTCGGTTTCTGCTTTGGCGGCCATTGCGCATTAGAGTTAGCGCGTAGTGGCGCCGATATTCGTGCAGCCATCTCTTTCCACGGTGGGTTAGACACCTGTGGTGCCTACGACGCCACACAGATTAAGGCCGCTATTTTAGTCCTTGACGGTGCTAAAGATCCTTTAGTCCCTCGCGAGCAACTGCCTGCTTTTGTGAATGAGATGACCACTGTCAATGTCGATTGGCAATTGGTCAGTTACCACGATGCCGTACACTCATTTACTGATGAAACCGCCAATAATCCAGGAGTAGCGGAATTCAACCCTCAGGTTACCGAGCGTGCTTTCACCAGCATGTTTGAATTACTGAATCGCGTAAACTAATTTACGTCTTCCCTTAGCCAGCCGTTCTGTGCTGGCTAAAGCTAAATTTCTGCTTAGATAAGTACTTATCCTTACTTTTCATCGCGCCGTAATTCCGGTTAACTGATTTCTATGGTCGGCATTGTGCCCTCATGATTTCTTGTCGGATTAGGGAGTGGAAGATGAAACAACCCACGCGTATTACGCGCACCGTATTGCCTTGGCTGTTACCTAGCGCATTGCTGATTATCTGGCAGCTAGGGTCTGTCAGTGGCTGGATTTCTGATCGCGTATTACCGGCTCCTATCCATGTTCTGACCGCCGCGTGGGCATTAATGAAAAGTGGTGAGTTATGGAGCAACCTATCGATTAGTACATGGCGGGCCGTTGTTGGGTTTGCTATCGGAGCCGGTGCCGGCCTGATTATGGGGTTAATTACCGGTTTATCCCGGGTCGGCGAACTGTTACTGGATAGTACGTTACAGATGCTCCGCAATATTCCGCATCTCGCCCTGATCCCGCTGGTTATTTTATGGTTTGGTATTGATGAGCGAGCCAAAATTTTCCTGGTGGCCCTAGGGACTTTCTTTCCGCTCTATCTTAATACTGCCCATGGCATTCGCCATATCGATAAACAGTTAATTGAGATGTCACGCAGTTATGGTCTAGGTGGCATTGCGCTGTTTTGGCAGGTGATCTTGCCCGGCGCGATGCCCTCTATTCTGGTGGGAGTCCGATTTTCGTTAGGACTGATGTGGCTAACCCTCATCGTGGCGGAAACCATCTCGGCAAACGCGGGAATTGGCTACTTGGCGATGAATGCCCGTGAGTTCTTACAAACCGATATCGTCGTCTTCGCCATCCTGCTTTATGCCTTACTCGGCAAGCTCTCCGATTTACTGACAGTGGCGTTAGAAAAGCGCTTATTACGCTGGCACATCCAATGGCGTAAAGAGGAACTCCCCGTATGAAAAATATTCGTCTTATTACTCCTACCACTGCTCTGGCCTTGCAGCTCAATGAGGTCAGTAAAAACTTTAGTCAGCAGTCGGTATTAAATGGCTTAACTCTGGCAATCCCAGCAGGCCAGTTTGTGGCGGTTGTCGGGCGAAGCGGCTGCGGAAAAAGCACCTTACTTCGTTTATTAGCAGGGTTAGAACAGAGTAGCCACGGTGATCTGGCCGCTAACCATCAGCCACTAGCCAAGTCCGCACCCGCCATCCGCTTAATGTTTCAAGAACCGCGATTGTTACCGTGGAAGACGGTGATTGAGAATGTCGGGTTGGGCTTATCGGGGCAGTGGCGTGACGAGGCAAAGTCGGTTTTAGCTGCCGTCGGCTTGGCGGATAAGGCTAACCAGTGGCCTGAAACCTTATCCGGTGGGCAAAAGCAGCGGGTAGCGCTTGCCCGCGCCCTTATCCATCGTCCGGGATTATTGTTACTTGATGAGCCTTTAGGGGCGCTAGATGCCCTCACGCGCTTAGAGATGCAGCAGTTACTGATTGAGTTATGGCAAACCTGGAAATTTACGGTGGTTCTGGTGACTCACGATGTGAGCGAAGCAGTGACTACCGCTCAGCGTGTGGTGATGCTCGATAAAGGTCAGGTCAAACTTGATGTTGAAGTGGGTATGCCTTATCCGCGCTCAAGCACGCAAGCCAATGTCGCTACCCTCGAACGGCAGATTTTGGCCGCTATTATGCAGCCGGATCAGCCGGTTGTGACCCCCACACGGCAAGCAATTTAAGTCTGAACAGAATAAGGTGATATTGATGACTCAAACCACGAAGGCTCCCGATTTCTTTTGGTTCTTACCGACTCACGGCGATGGGCGGTTTCTTGGGACTCAACATGGGGGGCGTACGGTCGACCTTCCCTATTTACAACAAATCGCGCTTGCTGCCGATAATTTAGGCTATAGCGGTGTCTTGATCCCTACAGGAAAGAGCTGTGAAGACTCGTGGTTAGTGGCAGCCGCCTTAGCGCCTATTACCCGTAAATTAAAATTTCTGGTGGCGGTTCGCCCTGGCCTACAGCCACCTTCACTCGCGGCACGGATGACCAGTACTTTGGACAGACTTTCGCAAGGGCGTTTACTGATCAATGTGGTAACAGGGGGCGATCCGGAAGAGAATAAAGGAGATGGAATTTTTTTAAGTCACGATCAGCGTTACCAAGTCACGCGCGAATTCTTGCATGTCTACCGTCGTTTACTCGCCGGTGAAAAAGTCAGTTATCACGGCGAGCAGTTGCGGGTTGAAAATGCCGAGCTGCTCTTTCCTAGCCATCAAGACCAAGGCCCTCCTATTTATTTTGGTGGCTCTTCCGAGTCAGCGGTCGAGGTTGCCGCCGATCATGTCGACACTTATCTGACTTGGGGAGAACCTCCTGCACAGGTCGCGGAAAAGGTGGCGAAGGTTCGGGCGAAAGCGGCGGAAAAGGGTCGTGAGGTCGAGTTCGGTATTCGTCTCCATGTCATTGTTCGAGATACTGACCAAGAAGCTTGGCAGGCGGCAGAGCAACTGATTGCCCATTTGGATGATGACACCATTGCTCGCGCACAAGCGATATTCTCGCGGATGGACTCGACAGGCCAAGCCAGAATGCGGGAACTGCATGGTGGATCTCGCGATAATTTAGAGATTTCTCCCAATCTCTGGGCAGGGATTGGCTTAGTCAGAGGGGGGGCTGGCACCGCATTAGTGGGGGATCCCCAGCAAGTAGCGGCCAGAATCCGTGAGTATCAGGCAATAGGGATCGATAAATTTATTCTATCAGGCTATCCACATCTTGAAGAAGCTTGGTCGTTTGCCGAGCGGGTTATGCCTCTCTTTTCAACGGCGGAAGCAGCGGTGCGGCAGGGGCCTCATGGCGAAACTATTGGTAACACTGAGCTACCGCGTCAGGTCAGCGCCAGTTAACTAAAATGCCCTATCAAAACGCCGCTCAGCTTGCTTAGCTTGAGCGGCGTTTTTATTCTGCAGTGAACCGCTAGTGGCTCGCGTCTTGGGACCAGGTTGCACGGTTGACCTGAACTTGGCCGGGAATAAGATGAATAGCGCTGAACGCATCGGCCAGTGTCTGCTGCTGGGCAAATACTGCCGGCGTCATACGCTCGGTTGTGTAGTCGAGGCGGGCTAAAGTGGTGTGCCAGTAATCGATGCTCAAACCTGTGGCCGTTGAAAGGAGCTGTGCTGTCTCTTCTTTATGGCTATTTGCCCATTGCCCACTCTCTTTCAAAGTGTTGACCACTTCGAGCGCTAACTTAGGTGAACCTTCAGCAAATTTACGGCTAGAGAGGAAAAAGGAATAGTGAGGCACCAAACCTTCGGCAGTGGTCAGGGTACGTGCATGCGTGACTTGGCTGACCTCGGCATAGTAGGGATCCCAAATAGCCCAGGCATCGACGGCACCTTTTTGGAACGCCGCTCGCGCATCGGCAGGAGGTAAATAGACGGGTTGAATGTCTTTATAACTTAGTCCGGCATGTTGCAGTGCGGCGACCAATAAATAGTTAACATCTGACCCTTTATTCAGCGCCACGCGCTTACCTTTTAACTCCGCCACACTGTGGAGAGGAGAATTTGCTGGGACCACAATCGCTTCATTTTTTGGGTTAGCCACCGAGTGAGCTAAATAAATTAAATCGGCTTTAGCCGCTTGCGCGAATATCGGTGGAGCATCACCGGTTGCGCCAATATCGACGCTACCAATATTTAACCCTTCCAGTAATTGTGGACCGGCTGGAAATTCAACCCAGCGAACGGTAACACCTTGCGAGGCGAATTTTTTTTCGAGGGTATGTTGCGATTTAATAATAGTGAAGAGGCTGGCTTTTTGATAGCCAATAGTGACGACGGATTGCTCAGCAAAGCTTAGGGTTGGTAGTAATAATAAGCTTGTTACGACAAGGCTTGTGGTAAATTTTTTTTTCATCAGTACTCCGGCTAGGCGCATAGGAAAGACTGCTATCTATAGCAACTTTACTGCAGCAGGGTAACTATGAAAAAAGACAAAGGATATCCATTATTGTGATTAGCCGCTAACCCTAAGGCTACCCAATGGTTAGCGGTAAGCGTCTTATTTTACCGCGGTGTTCTCTGCAATCTCTCTTAATTTACCGTAAATATTAAAGGAGAGAATGATCAGCTCACAAGAAATACGTACCCCAATCACCCCGAAAATAATCGTGCAGAGACCGGAAAATAATCCACCGAGCACGCTTCCGCCAAAGGATAAGCTAGTAATAATTGCCGCGAGTCCACCGAATACCACACCAATAATACCCAGCCAATAAATAACGGTAATAATTTTCGGGGTAATCATTTGGTCGAAGTTTAATAAGGATTTAAACATTTTCTTCTCTCCATAATAAAAGTATGAACTTAACTTTTATTTAACATTACAGCAATCATTTATTCTTTAACGTTAGGATAAGAAGAGAATGAATATAACCCGCTATTTTACGGTATCGAGCAGTTTATTAATGATTGCATACTGTAATAACATAATCGTTTTTGCATCATTAATCTCGCCCTGTTGCATCATTGCTACAGCATGCTGAAACGGGAGTTCGAGCACTTCAATATCTTCGCCTTCCTCAACTATCCCGCCGCCAGCGTTGATACGGTCATGATGGCTATATTGGGCGATAAAGAAATGCAGCTTTTCGGTCACGGCTCCTGGGCTCATCCAAGCGTCAAATATTTTGGATACTTGCTGTATACGATAGCCGGTTTCTTCCTCTATTTCAGCGCGGATCCGGGTGATCGGATCTTCCCCTTCGAGTAAGCCCGCGGCAGTTTCGATCAGTACGCCAGAATCACCTTGGATCTTGAGGGGTAAACGAAATTGACGCGTTAAAATAATCGATTGTTGTGCGCGGTTATAGAGAAAGACGGTTACGCCATCCCCTTTATTGTACACTTCGCGGCTGAAAGTCTGGTGAGTACCGTCTGTCCGCTGGTAATCAACCGTATATTTTTTCAGGGAATACCAATCATCGGAAAGAATCTGTTCATGGATGATGGTGATTGAACGGGGGGTGCTAGACATGGTGCCTCCTTGGTCGAGGAAAAAAGGTAACGCTTCAAGGAGTGGCTGGCAAGAGAAGAATCTCCGTACCCGATGCGCTCGGATACGGAGAGAAGTCTTAGAAGCTTAAGTTGGCACTGATACCACCGACTAGGGCATTTTTCACGCCATTCTCGGCACCTGGTGCGACAACGTACTGCAGGTTAGGACGAACTTGCAGCCAGTTGGTTGCATGAATATTGTAATACACTTCATAGTCATACTCTGAACCGTGCTGAATCGGGATCCAAGCTGGGTTGCTATTGTAGTAAGCACCGTTCGAACGATTTTCACGACGCTGCATGGTGGAATAGCTTGAGTTGACGTGGATACGGGAAGCACCAATACCGATTTCGTCTTCTGGACGCGCATCGGCTAGACCTTTCCACACCAGAGTCAGCGATTGGTAGTTATCGATTTTCGCTGTCTTATGGTCGTTCATGACCGCTTGAGCCGTTAAGGTTAGGCCGCGATCGCTACCGCCTGGTTGAGCAAATAGCTGTTGTTGAGCAAGGAGATAGCCACCGTAAGCATGCGCGGTATCGGTATTACCATTGCGCCATGATCCATAGACTTGGTCACGCACAGAAGAGTAATAACCGCCTAAACGGTAGTTACCTTTTAAGTTATCCGGACCGAAGGTTGGGTGCCAAACGACTTCGGCTGGAACCAAGTTACCTTCTGTTTGACTCACTTCGAAACGGAAACCATCGCCACGGTCGTAGTTGTAAGGGGTTTGGTTATAGAAACCGACTTGGAAGAAAACATCCGGCGTAATGTTGACAGCAACACGGCCACCCCATTGAGAGACTGGCCAGTTGTACCAGTGATCGCCACGCCAGTTACCTGCCTGACCGCCACCGAAGGCTAAGTTTTGGAACTTGCTGTCGATGGTATCAAAGTCTTCACCCACGGTGACGCGACCCGCTTTAACATCCACTAAGTTGTCGAAGAAATGCTTACGCAACCAGAATTGCGTTAAACGCCATGTCTGACCACGGCCGTACACTTCCTGAACGGAAGAGAGGGTACCATTACGGCTGATGGCATCGTCGGATAAGTTACGGCCATTACGGTCAGTAATGGTCATTTGGAATTCGGTATCGTTCCAACCCAAGAGTTTCTCAAGGTCTAAATCAACGCCAAATGCCCATTGGTCAGAGTAGCGCATGGTGGTTGAAGAGTGGTAGCCGCCTGCTAAGTTAGACGCACTTTCCATGGTGTAATTGACCTGAAAATCGACGCCTTCTTCTTTTAATTGGCTGCGCGTGCCATTCCAGTCACCCAGCATCCACGCTGAGTCATAACTGAACGGTTCTGCCGCCTGTGCAGCCGGTAGCGCGCTCGCACAGCTCACCGCGACCAGGGACAGCGCAAAGAAGGAAGGTGAACGTAAGAAAAATTTATTTTTTATTTTCATTATTTTTATCCCGAAAAAAGGTGTTAACGCTCAGAAGAGGTTACCGCAGAATAACGTGTAATTTAGTGCCAATTTTATTAAATATTTGTACTTTTAGACTTCGATCACGAAAAAGGCCATCGCTTCAACAAGTGAGTGATGCTGCACTCCTTAGGCTGATTTGATGCAGAAAAGAAGTCTTAAAAATCGGGGGCAGAGCATACGCCTTTTTTTATATTTGAGAAACATATTTTTAACATTATTGCGAGGGATAAGGGGTATTTATGTGATCTATCCAGCGTAAATCGCCTGAAAAGGCTATTTTTGAATCAAAAAAGCGCTTTCCCGCTCCTAAAAATTGGGGTACATTTTCTCTGTAGGGTACAGAGGTAAGATGTTCTATCTTTAAGACCTTTTACTTCACGTAATCGGATTAGGCTAGCAATTAGCCGCCCCAGCGATCTCGTTTATCGCTGGGGCGTTTTTTCGTTTAGGGGGAGGGAAATAGAGGGCTTATTCTTCGGCAGCGTCCTGCTGTTCACTGTACTCGGTAAACCAATCATCTAACTTCTGGCTTAACTTATCGATTCCCATCTTCTTCAGGGAAGAGAACAGCTCCACTTGTACATCACCCATAAAGGCTAGGCTGGCTTCACGTACCATCGCGAGTTGCTTTTTACGCGCGCCAGAAGCCAATTTATCGGCTTTCGTCAGCAGTACGAGTACTGGGATATCGCTTGCGACCGCCCAAGTAACCATTTGTTGATCAAGTTCTTTCATGGGGTGACGGATATCCATCAAGACCACCAGCCCTTTAAGCGCTTGGCGGACTTCTAAATACTCACCCAGCGATTTTTGCCATTTACGTTTTACTTCTTCGGGTACCTCGGCATAACCATAACCAGGTAAATCCACTAAGCGAACACCGTCTGCTACTTCAAATAAGTTAATGAGTTGCGTACGTCCCGGCGTCTTACTGGTCCGTGCAAGACTTTTTTGTTGGGTTAAGGCATTCAACGCACTCGACTTTCCGGCATTAGAGCGGCCAGCAAAGGCGACTTCCGCGCCGGTATCGTCCGGTAGATGACGAACATCTGGGGCACTAGTTACAAAATGAGTGACGTGATAATTCCAGCTCGGCACAGCAAACTCCACATAATTTTAGCAGCATAAACCGCGAGTATACCTGCCTTTTGCCTAGATTTCGCGCATTGTTATCGTATCAAGGCTGATGCCATGCGTGGCAGAGGGGGTTAATAACCCTCTTAAGAAGGTCCTTTTAGGCTCAAGTCTTGCGATTTATGGTCGATACTCGGTAAAAACCAATAAAAAACAAATGGATGATTAAAAGGTAAAATTTATTCTTAATGTTGCCTTGTTTTATTGGTTTCTTGAACTACAGTTAATCCGCTAATGGAGGGCTTCAGGGAACGTTGTTCAGGGACCGGGATGTGAACATCAACGTAACGGATTTACGAAAAAAGGACGAAAGGGCGGTAACCTTAGTGTTACCGCTTTTTTATTGTCCAAGTTTCTGCTAGATTCGCGCCCAGAACCTATCGAAGTAATCCTCCTTGAGACTGACATTATGAAGCAACCTTCCAGACCGACCAAAAGCAAGTCTACGGAGCGCCGTAAAACGCGTGCCGAACTGAATCTTGAAGGCCGAGAGCGTAAACGCAAAAGTAAGCTTAAAGGCAATGTCGCCGGTAACCGTAGTCACCCTAAGGTGACTCAGCAACAAGGCAATGCCGCACCGAAGAAAAGCGACCCACGTATTGGTAGCAAAACCCCGGTTCCTTTGGTTGCTGAAGGTAAAGTCACTGCCGCACCGGTAGCGAACGTTCACGCCGAACCCGAAAAAATGACCCGCCAACAAGAATTACGGATGTTGGAAAATGACCCACGTTTAGATCAACTCTTAGACCGCCTCGAAGCGGGCGATACCCTAAGCGGCGAAGACCAAACTTGGCTCGAAGCGCGTTTAGACCGCATTGAAGAGTTAATGGTGTTGTTGGGTATCGATATTGAAGACGAAGAGAAAGACGACGAAGCGGAAGAAGACATGTACCGCTTGTTGAAAGGACAGTAATGCTGTATGGCAGGGGGGATGATCTCTCTGCCATTCATCAGAAGGATTAATTGATAATGCATTGGCTTGGATCAATTCCTGCCGGATTATTCGCCTGTTATCTCGTCTGGAGTGTCAGTAAACTTTTACGCTTGTCGCACAGGAAATCTGTGTTGACCCGACGTTTATTTTCTCGCAATGGGCGAGTGAAGCGCGACGGTAACGCCAATGTAAGAGGTAAACATGCTGCTGCAAGACGTCGAATGGGATCAGGCACTGATTGAAAAATATAATTCTTCCTCCCCCCGTTATACCTCTTACCCCACGGCCCTAGAATTTAGCCCTCGCTTTTCTGACGATGATTTTCGTAAGGCCGCACAACGTTATCCTACGCGCCCACTTTCCCTGTATCTGCATATCCCGTTCTGCCATCAACTTTGTTATTTTTGTGGCTGCAATAAAGTTGTCACTCGTCATCCGGAAAAAGCCGCGCGTTATTTACAGCAGCTAATCGCTGAGCTTCGCCAGCGTGCGCCGCTGTTTTCCCAACGCTTGGTGACACAGATCCATTTTGGCGGCGGCACCCCGACCTTTCTTAGCGATACGCAACTTGCCGAAGTGATGAGTGTGATAGCTGACGTGTTTAAGGTAGCCCCTTCTGCCGAGATCTCCTTGGAGCTGGACCCTCGACAATTTCCGATCGAACGGTTGCAGGCCCTACGTCGTATTGGCTTTAATCGTTTAAGTATGGGGGTTCAGGATTTCGATCCTGTGGTGCAGCAGCGCGTCAACCGCGAGCAAGATGCGGCGCAGATTGTCGAACTGCTCTCGACGATGAAGGCGCTGGGGTTTACTTCCACCAATATCGATTTAATTTACGGCTTACCTCAGCAGACGGCGGAGAGTTTTGCGCACACTATCGAGAGGGTGCTGGCACTGCGTCCTGACAGAATGAGTGTGTTCAACTATGCCCATATGCCTGAGTTGTTCGCCGCCCAGCGGAAAATAAAGTCTGACGAACTGCCGAGCCCCGCACAAAAGCTACAGATTTTGCACCAGACCATTCAGCAGTTGCAGGCGGGAGGCTATCAATTTATTGGTATGGATCACTTCGCTCTGCCGGAGGACGAACTGGCTCGCGCGCAACGGGCTGGCAGTTTGCAACGTAATTTTCAGGGGTACACTACGCAACGTCAGACAGACTTATTAGGCGTTGGGGTATCGGCTATCAGTATGGTGGGTGACACATACAGCCAGAATGAAAAGACGCTTACCGGCTGGGCGTCACGCTTGGCTGAGGAAGGTCATGCTTTAGTGCGCGGTCTCTCGCTCAGTACAGAAGATTGTCTACGCCGTGACATTATCACGACCCTAATGTGCCAATTTACCCTTGAGTTTCGCCAGATTGAGGCAAGGATCCCGCAACCTTTTACCGACTATTTTGCCGAAGAACTGCGCTTATTGTCACCGATGCAGGAGGATGGCTTACTTATCATTACCCCGGAGCGGATACAGGTCACGGCCAAGGGTCGGTTATTAGTTCGCCATATCTGTCTCTGTTTTGATCAATACTCGCGAGCCCGTAGCGTTCAGCAGGCGTTTTCACGAGTGATCTAATCGGGCCTAAGCGTGCCTAGACCCGATAAGTACTACTCCATGCCTAACTCTTTCAATTTACGCGTCAGCGTATTGCGGCCCCAGCCCAGTAGGCGCGCGGCTTCTTGTTTATGCCCGCGGGTATGTTGCAGTGCGGTGTTGAGTAACACCCGCTCCATTTCCGGCTGAGCTTCTGACAGTAAATCTTGATGCCCGGAGCGCAATGCTCTTTCCGCCCACTGGGCAAGCAGTCCAGACCAACTTTCAGGGACCGATGGGCTGCTATTATTTTCCTGCGGGACAGTGTTATCAAAAAGCTCGGGTGGCAAATCTTGTAATAATACCTCTTGACCCGCCGCCATCACGGTTAACCAACGACAGGTATTTTCTAATTGCCGAACGTTACCTGGCCATGTCATATGGGTGAGGGCGTTAATGGTATCAGTGTGCAAGACTTTGGTTTCGACCCCTAGCTCGCGTGCCGCCGTTTGTAGGAAGTAGTTGGCGAGGCGAGGAATATCTTCGCGGCGCTCACGCAGCGGCGGTAGATGGATACGGATCACATTGAGTCGGTGGAATAAGTCTTCGCGAAACTTACCTTCTTGGACTCGTAGCTCAAGGTTTTGGTGTGTAGCGGCAATAATCCGCACATCGACCTTGACCGGCGCATAACCGCCAACGCGATAGAACTGGCCATCCGCCAAGACCCTTAACAGCCGAGTCTGCACGTCTAAGGGCATGTCACCAATCTCGTCAAGGAAGAGTGTCCCGCCGTCCGCTTGTTCAAAGCGGCCTTGTCGCACTTGTCCTGCACCGGTAAACGCCCCTTTTTCGTGGCCGAATAATTCCGATTCGATTAAGTCTTTAGGGATTGCAGCCATATTTAAGGCAATAAAAGGAGCCTTCACACGCGGGCTATGGCGGTGTAGAGCGTGGGCCACTAACTCTTTACCGGCCCCGGATTCACCGTTAATCAACACACTGATGGACGAGCGTGATAGCCGACCGATGATACGAAAGACGTCCTGCATAGCAGGTGCCTCACCGATAATATCCGTTGTCGGACCATCTTCTTGTTGGTGGCGCGGTTGTTGCTGCTCTTGATAATGGCTGATCGCCCGTTCGGTGAGGGCGACGGCCTCATCAATATCGAAAGGTTTAGGTAGGTAATCAAACGCGCCTTGCTGATAAGCGCTGACGGCGGCATCGAGATCGGAGTGCGCGGTCATAATGATCACTGGTAGCATGGGGTGGCGTTTTTTTATCTGTTTGAGCAGTCCCAAACCATCCATACCAGGCATACGAATGTCGGATAACAACACATCTGGCGTTTTGGTCGCTAACGCATCTAAGACGTCGTGGCTACTTTCAAAGGCAGTACATACCAATCCGGCGCCAGTCAGTGCGCGTTCAAGCACCCAGCGGATGGAACTGTCGTCATCGACGATCCAAACTATCCCTTGTTGCATAGAAACCTCACTGACGAATAGGGAGAAAAATTGAAAATTCGGTATGGCCCGGCCAACTCTTGAACTCGATTTTGCCCGCGTGCTGATCGATCAAGCTACGCGCAATCGACAGTCCCAATCCAGTACCGTTTTCGCGGCCACTAACCATGGGGTAAAACAGGGTGTCATGCAGGTGAGTCGGAATGCCCGGCCCGTCATCTTCAATATCGATTTGTGCGACTAAGCGATAACGTGTGCCATGGAGCGTTAGCTGAAAGGCGGTACGGGTACGCAATGTGATCGTCCCCCCCTCGCGGCCTAGCGCCTGTAACGCGTTACTTACCATATTAAGTAAAACTTGTTCGATTTGGTCGGGATCATGCTGCAGTTCAGGAAGACTTGGATCGTAGTCACGCACTAAGGTGACATTATCCGGTAATTCCATCGATACCAGCTTCACCACGCGTTCAGCCACTTGATGGATATTTTGCATCACATGCATACCCGGCTGCTGCGGGCCTAATAAACGGTCAACGAGATTTCGCAGGCGGTCTGCCTGTTCGATAATCACGTTAGTGTATTCTTTTAATGCCGGATCGGGCAGAGCTTTAGAAAGCAGTTGAGCTGCTCCGCGCAATCCCCCTAAGGGATTTTTAATTTCGTGGGCGAGCCCGCGAACCAGATCACGCGCAGCGATTTGCTGGGCATGCTGGAGTTGTTCTTGGCTTAGTCGGCGCTGATTATCCATGGGCGCCATCTCAAGGAGAATCTGTTGGTCCGGTAACGGCTGGGCAGTCAGTGCCAGCGTATGTGCTCGACCATCTACGACAAGCGTGACTTCGCTATCGGTAAAGCCTTGTCCAACACTCAGGCTTTCGTGCATCACTTCAACATTCAGGGAGAAATACCCGGTGAGCTCTGGAAGCGGGGTTCCAAACAGCTTACGTGAACTCTGAGCGAGTAATTGCTGCGCCGCGGGATTGGCATAATGGATCACTAATTCATGGTCGACAACGAGGACGCAGTTGATCAATGAATTGAGGATCTGCACGGCATCTGAGGCGGTATTGCTAAGCATTACATCTCTCCAGAATGGGGTGACCCGCAGGTAAGATACCCGAGAAAAAAGCCCATCCGAGGATGGGCTAAGACTTCACGGCAACACACTACAAACGAAAATTAGACGCTGTAGTAAAGTTCAAATTCAACCGGGTGTGGAGTCATACGTACGCGATCGTTATCCGCTTTACGTAATTCGATGTAAGCATCGATAGCTTCGTCGGTGAATACGCCGCCACGGGTCAGGAACTCGCGGTCTTCGTTCAGGGCATTCAACGCTTCTTCCAGTGAACCTGCTACTTTTGGAATCTCTGCATCTTCTTCCGGAGGCAGATCATAGAGGTTTTTATCCATCGCATCACCTGGGTGGATTTTGTTAATCACACCGTCTAGGCCCGCCATCAATAGCGCAGCAAAGGCTAAGTATGGGTTAGCCGCTGGATCAGGGAAGCGTGCTTCAATACGACGCGCTTTAGGGCTAGCAACAACTGGGATACGGATTGAGGCAGAACGGTTACGGGCAGAGTAAGCCAGCATAACCGGAGCTTCATAACCCGGTACCAAACGCTTATAAGAGTTGGTGGTTGGGTTAGTTAAGGCGTTAAGCGCTTTAGCGTGCTTGATGATACCGCCAATGTAGTAAAGGGCGATATCAGACAGGCCGCCGTACTTATCGCCGGCAAACAGGTTGTTACCATCTTTCGATAAAGACATGTGGCAGTGCATACCCGAACCGTTATCGCCAAACATTGGTTTTGGCATAAAGGTCGCGGTTTTGCCGTATACGTGTGCAACGTTATGAACCACATACTTATAGATCTGGATTTCGTCCGCTTTTTTCACCATGGTGTTAAAGCGAGTTGCCACTTCGTTTTGACCTGCGGTCGCCACTTCATGGTGGTGTGCTTCAACCACTAAGCCCATTTGCTCCATGGTTAAACACATTGCTGAACGGATGTCTTGTGCAGAATCGACCGGTGGTACTGGGAAGTAGCCGCCTTTTAAACCAGGACGGTGGCCTTTGTTACCGCCTTCGTACTCTTTACCGGTGTTCCATGCAGCTTCGATATCGTCAATCGCGACATGGGAGCCAGAGGTAGAAGAACCGAAACGGATATCGTCGAATAAGAAGAATTCTGGTTCTGGTCCAAATAGGACGGTATCAGCGATACCTGAGGTACGTAAGAAATCTTCAGCGCGTTTGGCGATCGAACGAGGGTCACGATCGTAGCCTTGCAGAGTGCCTGGCTCAAGAATATCACAACGGATGATTAGCGTTGGATCTTCGAAAAATGGGTCAAGGACGGCGGTGGTCACGTCAGGCATCAGTACCATGTCTGATTCGTTAATCCCTTTCCAACCCCCGATGGATGAGCCATCGAACATTTTACCTTCTTCAAAGAAGTCTTCATTCACCTGATGTGCAGGGATGGTAACGTGTTGTTCTTTACCTTTACTGTCTGTAAAGCGCAGATCAACAAACTTGACTTCATGTTCGTTCATCAACGAGAGAACGTGTTCAACGGACATATCTACTCTCCTGAAAGCTCTATTATCGTGGGGGAAATGGGAAGCATTATGCTTACGAGGGCTCAACCCTTTAACCCGAAATCCGGCAAGCGCCTAAAAACGTTTTTTAGCTATCGTTTTCGCTTATTTTTCTTAAAGCGAAAAGCGTGCCAACTTTTCTAAAACACCGAACAGGCCCAGTAGAGGCGAGTTTGGCCCGCCCTCACCGTTGTTGTATTACAGGGCATTGCACCAATAAAGAGCAATACCGTCAACTTTAATGATCCATTATGGTGCATTATGGATAAGGAGTAGTCATTTTGCACTGAAATCGCACAAAAAAAGTCGGTAAAGCGGAGTCATAAAAAAAAACTGCATAAAAGGGCTGTGAATCGTCTGATCGTGTTCAGTCTTTCGCCTAATCCGTGTACAATAGCGCGCTATTTCTAATGCCTGAGGCAAAGCTGTGATCGAAAAATTGCGTAATATCGCCATCATCGCGCACGTTGACCATGGAAAAACCACCCTAGTCGACAAACTTTTACAACAGTCCGGTACCTTTGACGAGCGTACTGAAGCGACTGAGCGTGTGATGGACTCCAATGACCTGGAGAAAGAGCGTGGAATTACTATCCTCGCAAAAAACACCGCTATTAAGTGGAATGATTACCGTATCAACATCGTTGATACCCCGGGACACGCCGACTTCGGTGGTGAAGTTGAACGTGTTATGTCTATGGTCGATTCCGTACTGTTAGTCGTTGATGCGATTGATGGTCCTATGCCACAGACCCGTTTCGTGACTAAGAAAGCGTTTGCTCATGGTCTAAAACCAATTGTTGTTATCAACAAAATTGACCGTCCGGGCGCACGTCCTGATTGGGTGGTTGACCAAGTCTTCGATCTGTTCGTCAACTTAGACGCGACAGATGAGCAATTAGATTTCCCAATTATCTACGCTTCTGCAATCCAAGGGATTGCGGGCGACGATCACGCAGACATGGCTGAAGATATGACGCCACTGTACGAAGCGATCGTAAAACACGTTCCTGCACCTAATGTTGATCAAGATGGCTCGCTGCAAATGCAGATTTCGCAACTTGATTACAACAACTACTTAGGTGTTATCGGTATCGGCCGTATCAAGCGCGGTAAAATCAAACCTAACCAACAGGTTACAGTTATCGATAGCGAAGGTAAAACTCGTAACGGTAAAGTCGGTAAAGTACTGGGCCATTTAGGTCTTGAGCGTATTGAATCTGATTTAGCGGAAGCGGGTGATATCATTGCAATCACTGGTTTAGGTGAACTGAACATTTCTGACACGATTTGTGATACTCAGAAAGTTGAAGCCCTGCCAGCGCTGAGCGTTGATGAGCCTACTGTTAGCATGTTCTTCTGTGTAAACACCTCTCCATTCTGTGGTAAAGAAGGTAAGTACGTGACTTCACGTCAAATCCTTGACCGCCTGAAGAAAGAGCTGGTCCACAACGTTGCTTTACGCGTTGAAGAAACTGAAGATGCTGATGCGTTCCGTGTTTCAGGCCGTGGTGAACTTCACCTATCGGTACTGATCGAAAACATGCGTCGTGAAGGCTTCGAGATGGCAGTATCTCGTCCTAAAGTTATCTTCCGTCAAATTGATGGACGTAAACAAGAGCCATTCGAAAACGTGACCCTTGATATCGAAGAACAGCACCAAGGTTCTGTGATGCAAGCTATGGGTGAGCGTAAAGGCGACATGAAAAACATGGATCCAGATGGTAAAGGCCGCGTACGTTTAGACTACGTTATCCCAAGCCGTGGATTGATCGGTTTCCGTAACGAATTCATGACCATGACTTCAGGTACAGGTTTACTGTACTCAACCTTCAGTCACTACGACGATATGCGTCCAGGTGAAGTTGGCCAACGTCAAAACGGTGTATTGATTTCTAACGGTCAAGGTAAAGCTGTTGCGTTTGCTCTGTACAGCCTGCAAGACCGCGGTAAGTTATTCTTAGGTCACGGTGCGGAAGTGTATGAAGGCCAAATCATCGGTATTCACTCACGTTCTAACGACCTGACCGTTAACTGCTTAACCGGTAAGAAACTGACTAACATGCGTGCGTCAGGGACTGATGAAGCGACTACACTGGTTCCAGCGATCAAAATGAGCCTTGAGCAAGCGCTTGAGTTCATCGATGACGACGAATTAGTTGAAGTAACGCCAGTTTCTGTCCGTATCCGTAAGCGTCATTTAACTGAAAATGACCGTAAACGTGCATCGCGCGGCGGTAAAGAGTCTTAATTCTCATTTTCTGAGCATTAAGCTAAACCTGAACCAGACTCTTCTGGTTCAGGTTTTTTTTTGCCTTGCGTCTAGCCAACTGAAGACTGTGCGCAAAACGCGATCAATTTTCCAAAACTCGATTGGTAGAATGAGGAGGTCGGCTTTATAGTGTAGATAAGTAAAACTTACGGGAGAGAGGCCATGTTATATATTTTCGATTTGGGAAACGTTATCGTTAATCTCGACTTCACCCGTGCTTTAGGCGTCTGGAGTAACCTAAGTGGTACTCCGCTTGCGCATGTTCAACAACACTTCCAACTCGGCCCTCAGGTTGAGCGCCATGAGAGGGGGGAGATATCGGATGAACAATTTGCTGAGGCACTGTGTGACGAGTTAGAGGTCAACCTCAGCTATCCGCAATTTGTGAGCGGCTGGCAAGCGATTTTCACCGGGGTGAATAAAGCCGTTCTCACGCTTATTCAGCAACTGCGCGCAGAGGGACATCGCGTCGTTCTCCTGTCTAATACCAATCAAATTCATACTGAATTTTTGGCGCAGCAGTATCCTGAGTTACTCGCGGTAGCCGACCAATGCTATTTCTCGCATCGTATTGGGCTACGTAAACCGGATACGGCGATTTTCCACCATGTGCTGGCTGAAGAGGGCGTAGCCCCTGAGCAAGCGTTCTTTGTTGATGACCTCTTTGAAAATATTGAAGCGGCAATACAGTTAGGGATCAACACTCATCTTTACCAAGACGTTGAAGGGTTAGAAGCGGCAATTCAAGGTACTAGTAATTTTTCGTAGGGAAGCAAATTATCTATGCGGGTTAAACTCAGGACACGTTCATTCCTTCGCTGGCTGGGCGTACTTTGGCGGCGAATTAACGACGATAACATGACGGTACAGGCGGGAAACCTTACCTTTGTTTCATTATTAGGGTTAGTCCCCTTTGTGACGGTAATTTTCGCTATCTTTTCAGCGTTCCCGGTTTTCAACGATATCAGTGGTGAGATCCGACATTTTATTTTCCGCAACTTTGTTCCCACCACGGGTAACGTGATTGAAGAGTATATCGACCGCTTTGTGGTGAATGTCCATCGTATGACGGTGTTTGGCGCGATTGGCCTTATTTTTACGTCATTACTGTTGATGTTCTCCATCGATAGCGCGTTGAACAGCATTTGGCGCAGCTCGCGTAAGCGGCCCTTAGTCTTTTCGTTTGCCGTGTACTGGATGATCCTGACTCTGGGGCCATTACTGGCGGGAGCGAGTATTGCGCTGAGTTCCTACTTGCTTTCACCGCAGTGGCTTAATATGCCCGGTATTAGTGAGATCATTCAGTTAGTACTGAGAAGTTTTCCCTTACTTCTTTCGTGGCTAGCCTTCTGGCTACTGTTTAGTGTGGTACCTACCTGTAATGTGGCGGGTAAGGATGCGCTGATTGGCGCGTTAGTCGCCGGTGTATTATTCGAGATTGGTAAAAAAGTTTTCACGCTGTACGTGACGATGTTTCCTGCTTATCAGCTTATTTACGGTGTGCTTGCCGTTATTCCTATGCTGTTCCTGTGGGTCTATTGGACGTGGTGTATCGTATTACTGGGGGCAGAGATTACTGTCTCGCTTGAACACTACCGTAAACTTCGTCGTCAGCGTCAACAAGAAGCGGATATCTCATGATTGCATTAATTCAACGTGTTTCAGCGGCTCAAGTCAGTGTTGAGGGAAGCGTGGTCGGTAAGATCGCGAGCGGCCTTCTTGTCCTGCTCGGTGTCGAGAAGGATGATGATGAGGCGACGGCGCGTAAATTAGCCGAAAAAGTAGTGAACTACCGGGTATTTAGCGATGAGCAAGGGAAGATGAACCTTAACCTACAGCAAGCTGAAGGGGAGTTGTTGGTCGTTTCACAGTTTACCCTTGCCGCCGATACCCAGAAAGGGATGCGTCCTTCCTTTTCCAAAGGCGCTTCCCCCGACAGAGCGCGTGAGCTGTACCATTTTTTTAGCGGCTATTGCCGAGAACTGGGTATTCACACAGAAAATGGACAGTTTGCTGCAGACATGCAAGTGACGCTAACCAATGATGGCCCTGTTACTTTCTGGCTTCAGTGTTGAGGAGGGAGCGAATAAATGTATCAATTACGCGTTCCTGAAACCGACAGTGATCTTGCCGAGTATTTCCAGTTTCGTTGGCAGATGCTGCGCAAGCCGTTAAACCAGCCGCCGGGTTCAGAGCAAGATGCTTGGGATACCACGGCGCATCACCAAATGCTCGTTGATGATGAGAATCGAGTGGTGGGCGTTGGGCGGCTCTCTATCAGTGGCGATAACGAAGCGTCAATTAGGTTTCTTGCAGTCTCGCCGGAACTGCGTGGTAAGGGACTGGGTCGATTACTGATCATGACCTTAGAGTCTGTTGCGCGACAAGAAGGGGTTAAGCGAGTGACGTGCAGCGCGCGGGAAGATGCCGTCGAGTTTTTTGCTCAGCTGGGTTATATCAATCAAGGTCGAGTAACCGCTTCGCAAACCACTCGGATCCGCCACTTTTTAATGATTAAGCCGATGGCGTCAATGGATGATATTCTTCATCGCGCTGATTGGTGTGAGCAGTTACAGCAGGCTTGGTATCAGCATATCCCCTTAAGTGAAAAAATGGGAGTGCGTATTCAGCAATATACCGGCCAGAAGTTTATGACGACCATGCCGGAAACCGGTAACCAAAATCCCCACCATACGCTGTTTGCTGGCAGCCAATTTTCCTTGGCCACCTTGACCGGCTGGGGACTGATTTGGTTACTGCTCAGGGAGCGAAAGTTGGGCGGGACCATCGTGTTGGCAGATGCCCATATTCGTTACAGCCAGCCCTTACAAGGCCGGCCAACGGCCAGTGCCGATTTGGGGTCGCTAAAAGGTGATTTAGATCGTCTTGCTTGTGGCCGTAAGGCGAGGGTGAGTTTAGACGTCACCTTAAGCGATGAACATCATCAAGGCGCAGTGTTTCAAGGGGTCTATCTTGTGTTGCCAGCGGAAGCTGAGAAACCCTTGGAACAGGGCGGCTCAGCGCCTCACTAATAGGTTAGGATGGGTGGCAAGCCTCGCTTATCACCCGACTCCTCATTCCGATCCGACTTGCTGGCTGAAGGACGGTGTTGTGAAGGTTCCCTGTAATGAAGAAGGGGATGCCGTGAGCGAAGGCAGATTCCCCTTGAGATTGACACTAAAGTTACCTTGCCCGGACAAAGGACGTGGCCAGAACCAATGGGTGAAAGCCTCGTAAGGCACTCTTTCTCCCTGAAGTGAGAGGGTAAAAGGGTGCGTCGGAGATTGGGATATCGCCAAGTTGCCGATCATCGGCCCCTCCTGTATCAATCCTTTTATATCTTGCACACGTAATTCGTCAGGGGTCGCGCTGACTTTGAACCAGAGCGCCCGAATATCTTGGCGATTAAAGGTTGCGGCGGCGGCATAGTATTCTGCCTCGCCCTTCCAAAGCCCCCACTGGTGCTGTTGGGCGATCTGTAGCTGACTCCCCGTAATATGAGCGGCGGTCATCTGGAAAGGAAAGTCGGGGGAAATATCAATAAAGAGGCCATTTTCCACACTGAGGTTATTAAGCGTAATCGACTGAATAGCCTGGGGCAGCGGTGACTGCAGGAACTGACGCCAATCGCTGGGTAGGGTATAGCGAACATTGCTGAAATCCAGCTTGTCTAGCTGCAGCGCGCCGGTTTTTCTTAGCCACTGGCCTTTGGCGGAGACGGTCCCTTTCGCCCAATCGGCATCAAATTGGTCGAGAGTAAGATTGCCCTCTGCCGCGGTGAGTCGTAAATGAGGTTGCGACCACTGTTCTGTGCCCAACATCAGGCTCTCTGCATTGAGCGCTAAGTGACCTGCGAGTCCTGAGATGTTGCTAAGGTTCTGGCCATTGGCTGAGACATCGTTGATCACCCAATTTCGGCCAACGATACTGAGATGGTTGATCGTGAGGTCCTGAATTGTCACAGGGGGAAGCATCGCTGGAGCGAAGAGATCGGCTAGCCCTTTATCGGTTTGAAAACGGATATTATCGAGTTGCAGTCTAGGGATTTGCCACTGGCCATCCGCCGACCGTGAAAGTTTTCCCTCAAAAGTCCCACGCTCAACGGCCCCAGATAATGCGGTGATCGTTAACTGCTGAAAATCTTTACTCCCCTGCGCGATCAACTTATCGAATTGCCGATGCGCGACATGCACGTCTTCCGCTGAAAAATTGAAGGTGAATCGTTTACCTAAGACCGCTTGTTGACTCGGTGTCCAAGGGGTTAACGTCCCATTAAGCTGTTTTGCTGAGAGGCAGTTAGTTGGATACGGGTTTAATAATTTAACCGCCTGAAGCTCTAAGCGATCGGCGCTGATCGGGAGTGTCGCTTCAGGGGTTAAATTACTGAGGACCAATGTGCCTTGTTCAATTGTAATCTGCGCGAAATGAGCTGGGCTAATTAGCTGGCGAGCGGTGAGGGATAGCGACAATTTACCAGCAATCAGCAGCGCAGGTTGACCATCTTCACCGAAAGTGACCTGATCGATATGAAAGGTTAAGGGATGCGACCAATCATGGGAAAGTCGTGCAATCGATAAATGATAAGGCGTCGCATCACTGATCCAGCGGCAGGCTGCGGCGATGCCCCAATGGCTACGTAGCACGGCATAGCCGAGACTCAGTAGGAGCACGATGAGTAGCACAAGAGAGAGCAGTAATTTAACGAGTAACTTCATCGACGTTTCCTAATGATGAGCGAACTGTTGGTTATGCCTCAAAATCACTGTTAGCTCAAGGAGCATCAAGACGACTGACTATCGGGATCAATAATCAGTCGGATAATATGACTTATTCCTCGCGAGGCAAAATCAGGTTTAACACGATAGCGGTTACGCCACCGGCGGCGATTCCTGAGGAAAAGAGTGTGCGCAGCCACTCAGGCGCAAACTGAAGGATTTCTGGGTGTTGCGACACCCCTAATCCAATCCCTAACGATAATGCCATCACCATGATTGCGCGGCGATTTAGGGTTTCCCGTGCCACAATACGTACGCCAGAAGCGGCAATGGTACCAAACATCACTAAGGTTGCGCCACCGAGCACCGGCTCGGGGATATTCTGTACAATATCACTGACCGCAGGAAAAAGCCCCAACAGCATCAACATTATCGCGACAATAAACCCGACATAGCGGCTGGCCACCCCGGTCAGTTGGATCACACCATTGTTTTGACCAAAACAGGAATTAGGGAAAGTATTAAACAGTGCCGAAACACAGCTATTGATACCGTTAGCCAGCACCCCACCCTTGAGACGCTGCATATAAAGAGGGCCTTTTACCGGCTGTTCTGAGACGTCTGACGTTGCGGTAATATCACCAATGGTTTCCAGCGAGGTCACCATAAATACCAACATCAGCGGCAGTAATAAATTCCAATCGATCTCAAGCCCATAACGTAAAGGCTGCGGCCACATCACCAGTGGGTGCGTGGCGCTTGGCAGCGCACTCGGTAATACTCCCATCGCCCAGGCTAGGACGTAGCCGATAAGCATGGCAATAAACAGCGCGGCAATTCTTAAGTAAGGGTTTTTTTGGCGATTCAGCAGGATGATGGTGGCTAGCACCACCCCTGCCAACAGTAAATTCGTCGGCGAGCCAAAACTATGGTCTGCCATCGCGCTAAAGCCTCCCCCAACGGAGGTTAAGCCGACCTGAATCAACGACAGGCCGATGATCATGACGACAATTCCCGAGACCAGAGGGGTGATGACACGCTGAACATACGGGAGTATTCGCGAAATAATCATCTCGGTACAGGAAGCAATCATGAGGGTACCGAAGAGTGCCGCCATCATGTGAGAGGTATCTGCTCCCCCTTGTTTTAAGGCAAGGCCCCCCATAATGAGCGGCGACACAAAGTTAAAGCTCGTCCCTTGAACTGACAGTAGCCCTGATCCAATTGGGCCCCAAGTTTTAATCTGTAATAGCGAGGCGATGCCAGAGGCAAAGAGCGACATGCTAAGAATATGTCGTGTATCTTCTGCCGGTAAGTCTAAGCCCTTGCAGATTAGCAGTGCTGGCGTAATCACGGCCACAAACATGGCCAGCAGGTGTTGTAAGGCGGCAAAGACAGCTTGTGGAAGCGGAGGACGAGCTTCCAGCGTATAAATGAGCTCACTACGCGGAGCGGGTGGCGGGTTTTCAGTCGGTTCGACACGTTCGGCGGACATAGTTTTTCTCTGGCAGAGTCATAAAAAGGGGCAATTTTAAAGGAGTCGGGTACGATTGCAAACGATTGCTTTGACGAAAACCGCTCGCGATAGTTTATACATTACTGAACAGCGTTTTGGCCGGTAGCCATCGTTCAATCAGTGCCTTCGACTGTTCGGGGTAGTGCTGGTGGAGATGCCTGGCGATACGCTGTATTTCTGGGATTAAGCGTTGATCACGCACTAAATCCACAACTTTAAACTCAGCGTTTCCGGTTTGTTTGGTCCCGAGCAGTTCTCCCGGGCCACGGATCTCCAAGTCATGCTGAGCAATAACAAATCCATCATTGGTATCGCGCAGCACCTGTAGGCGCTTTTGCGCCGTTTTACTAAGAGGCGGTTTATACAATAAGACACAGTGTGAGGCGACAGCACCACGACCGACTCGTCCGCGTAACTGGTGCAGCTGGGCCAAGCCAAGACGCTCGGCATTATCGATAATCATCAAACTTGAATTCGGGACATCCACGCCCACTTCAATGACGGTCGTCGCAATCAGCAGATCCAGTTCATGACTTTTAAACTGTTGCATGATCTGCTGTTTTTCAGCCGGTTTCATTCTACCGTGCACTAAACCGATGCGCATTGCGGGGAGGGCAACTTGAAGTTCGAGTAACGTGTTCTCAGCGGCTTGCGCTTCGAGCTGCTCTGATTCTTCAATCAAGGTACAGACCCAATAAGCTTGTCGACCCTCGGCACAGGCTTTCTCGACGCGGGAAATTATCTCACTACGTCGAGAGTCTGGAATGGCGACGGTCGTGACCGGGGTACGTCCAGGGGGGAGCTCATCAATGGTTGATGTCTCGAGATCGGCATAGGCCGTCATCGCTAAGGTACGGGGAATAGGGGTCGCCGTCATGATTAATTGATGCGGATGGAAGCCTTGTTGCTGACCTTTTTCCCATAGTGCGAGACGTTGATGAACACCAAAACGGTGCTGCTCATCGATGATTACCAGCGCCAAATGTTGGAATTGGATATGTTCTTGGAAGAGGGCGTGAGTGCCGACGACCATGTGCACTTCGCCGCGGGCAATACGTTCTTGCTCGGCAGCGCGCGCTTTTCCTTTCTGTTTTCCGGCTAACCAGCCGACTTGAATGCCAAGGGGTTCGAACCAAGTTCGGAAATTATGCGCATGTTGTTCAGCAAGTAGCTCGGTAGGAGCCATCATTACCACTTGCTGGTCGGCGGCAATGACTTGTAATGCGGCCAGTGCGGCCACCAAGGTTTTTCCCGATCCCACATCGCCTTGTACCAGTCGCAACATCGGATAGGGATGCGCCAAATCCTGTTCAATCTCCTTGACGACCCGTTGCTGAGCGCCGGTCGGCGTAAAGGGGAGCTGGCTTAACAGTTGTGCCGACAAACGGTCATCGGGTTTAAAGGATAAGGCACGATACTGCTGCGCTCCGGCCCGTGCTTGTAACATACTGAGCTGATGGGCCAATAGCTCTTCGGTAATCAGGCGTAGTTGCGCAGGATGACGGCCCAACTCGACATCGGCTAACTGCATCTCCGGAGGTGGGCGGTGTAATAGCTGTAATGCTTCCGTCAGTGACAGTAGGCTGCGACAAAGTTCTTGCGGCAATAGCTCCTGAATAGGGTTATGTTGCAGCAATACCAGTGCTTGATCGGTTAAATTACGCAGCGTGGCTTGGCGTATGCCCTCGGTTGCGGGGTAAACCGGCGTTAAAGTCTCCTGCAGGGCGATGGCTTGTTGCTCATCCTGCTGGCGATATTCAGGGTGTATAATTTCTGGACCGCGCTGTCCGCGTCGGATCTCGCCCCAGGCAATGATTCTTTTGCCAGTCGCTAGGCCATTTTTCATCCCGGCATTGAAGTTGAAAAAGCGTAGCGTGAGGGTTCCTGTTCCATCACTGATTTGACACACCAGCATGCGTCGACGGCCAAAGGTGATCTCGCTGTGTAACACCTCGCCGCAGACGGTAGTATGTGAACCGGCTTGTAAGTCATTGATGGCGGTGAGATGCGTACGGTCTTCGTAGCGTAAGGGCAGATGTAACAGTAAATCTTGTAACGTATGAAGGCCGATTTTCGCTAACTTGGCGGATTGGCTGGCCCCGACACCGGTCAGCGTAGTGAGCGGAATGGCATCAAGCAGGCGACCTTTCATCGTTTTCTCGTGGCCTGCATACTGTCCCACCATGCCTGTTCGGCATGAATGTTACCGTCGTGGTCAATATGTGGATAAGGTAAGCCCTTATGCTTGGCGACCCGAGCAAGGGTAGGATAGCCGCCTTCAAACAGCAGTCGTTGCTGCTCTTGTGGGTCTATATCGCTATAGTCGCGCTGATATAAGCCGGCGACTTGGCGTTGGCGCTGGGCTTCGTACAAGATTAAGGCCGCCGCTACCGAGACGTTGAGTGACTGCACCATTCCGAGCATGGGGATCACGATATGGTGGTCAGCCAGGGCTAGCGCTTGGTCACTGATACCGGTTTTTTCTTGGCCAACAATAATACAGGTCGGTTTGGTGTAATCGATCGCTCGAAAATCAACCGCCTTATCGCTCAAGTTGGTGGCGAGGACCTGCATACTTTGCGCCTTGAATACAGACACTGCCTGCTCAATGCTGTCATGAGTATGGACATTGACCCAGTTATTGCTGCCCGCTGAAGAGGAGACAGCCGTTCGCATCCGTTCTTCAGGCCACACGGCATGAATATTATGGATACCAATCGCATCGGCGGTGCGAATAATCGCCGAAATATTGTGTGGCTTATGGACTTGTTCAAGACACAGGGTCAGGTCGGGCTGGCGTCTCGCCAGCATTTCCTGAATTCGAGCAAGTCGTTGGGAATTCATAAGCTTAGTTACGATTCCGTTGGACTTTGATGACATCGGACATCACACGTAGTTTACGCATGATATTCGCAAGATGGACACGATCATGAACGGTAAGCCGTAAATAAGCGGTATATACCCGGCCATCGCGCTCCTCGGTATTCAAGCTTTGAATATTGGAGCGCGCTTGGTTAATCGCTGCCGTTAAGTTGGCTAATACCCCTTGATGGTTGAACATATCGACCTTCAATTCGGCGATAAAGTCTTGTTCAGTATGGGTATCCCACTCGACTGGCATAAATTTCTCAGCATCTTTGCTGAAGCCGCGGATATTACGGCAGGACTCATGATGCACCACTAAGCCTTTGCCGGGGCTAATATGTGCCAAGATCGGATCGCCAGGAATCGGACGACAACATTTAGCAAAGGTAATCAATACGCCTTCAGCCCCTTTGATAGGAAGCTTGTGGCGCTTCGGATTACCGCTGGTTGTCGTCTCATGCGCTTCAGGTTGCGGCAGAAGGTTCTTAGCCACGACGACACTCATCGCGTTACCGAGGCCAATTTCGGCCAGTAGATCGTCGAAGCTGGCGAGCTTCATACGCTCGAGCTCGTGCTGAATGCTCTCTTGCGGGACTTCAGCCAGTTTTTTACTGCCACCCAGTGCGTGGCTGAGTAAGCGCCGACCCAGTAAGACGGAGTCTTCGCGTTTAAGATTCTTAAGCAGCTGACGAATTTTGGCGCGCGCTTTCGAACTGACGACAAAGTTTAACCAGGCTGCGTTAGGGCGTGCCCCTGGCGCGGTAATGATTTCTATCGTCTGGCCACTGGTCAACGGTTGTGACAGAGGATAGGGTTGTCGATCCACTCTCGCCCCAACACAGGCATGACCAATATCGGTATGGACTGCGTAGGCAAAGTCGACCGGTGTCGCCTCGGCGGGCAGTTCAACGATACGGCCTTCTGGGGTGAAGACATAGATTTCATCAGGGAACAGGTCGGACTTCACGCTCTCAATAAACTCAAAAGAGTTACCCGAGCTTTGCTGAAGTTCAATTAAGCTCTGTAACCAGCGTTGGGCGCGTAGCTGTGCGGTCGTTACGCTTTCGCCTTGCTGTTTATAGGCCCAGTGTGCAGCGACACCCATTTCAGCCATCTGGTCCATATCTTCAGTACGGATTTGGACTTCAACGGGAACGCCGTGCGGGCCGATCATCGAGGTGTGCAAGGATTGATAGCCGTTCGCCTTGGGGATAGCGATATAGTCTTTCATTCGGCCTGGACGTGGCTTAAATAAGCTGTGCATTTGGCCCAGGACGCGATAACAGGTATCGATATCTTTGACGATGACCCGAAAGGCATAAATATCCATAATGGAATGAAAACGCTGCTCTTTCAGGTGCATTTTACGATAGATCGAATAAAGATGCTTTTCACGTCCGCTGACGCGACAAGGGATACCCGCCTCTTGTAAACGGCCGTCTATCTCACTCAAGATGCGTTGAATCATCTCTTTACGGTTACCGCGTGCCGCCTTAACGACTTCTTTGATCACTCGGTAACGGTTAGGATACAAAGCCTCGAAGCCGAGTTCTTCCAATTCCGTTTTTAGGTGATGGATACCGAGTCGATGGGCAAGCGGGCTGTAGATTTCGAGTGTTTCAAGCGCGATACGACGACGTTTATCGGTACGCAACGAGCCGAGCGTACGCATGTTGTGCGTACGGTCAGCCAGTTTAATTAAGATCACGCGGATGTCTTGCACCATCGCCATGATCATTTTGCGAAAGTTTTCTGCTTGCGCTTCTTTCTTATCCCGGAATTTAAGTTTATCCAGTTTAGAAACGCCCTCAACCAACTCGGCGACGCTTTCACCAAATAGCTGCTCGATTTCTTGATACGTGACGGCGGTATCTTCAATCACGTCGTGCAGTAAAGCGGCCATAAGTGTTTCATGGTCCAGCTTCATCCCTGCCAAAATACAGGCAACGGCTACTGGGTGGGTGATATAGGGCTCACCACTCGAACGAGTTTGTCCTTCGTGAGCATCACGCGCGACAAGGTAAGCCTGCTTGAGACGTAGAATTTGGTCTTCAGGCAGGTACTTTTCAATCAGTTGGTTAAGGCTTTCAAACAGATACAAGGGCTACCTTCACTATAAGAATTAACGACGGCCTTCAGCGATAGCATTGACGGCTTGCAGTTCTGCCGCTTCTTGCTCGTGCTGGTCTTGGCGTTCACGCACATCAAGAATACTGTTGGTAATTAAACCTTCTTCGATTTCGCGTAACGCGATGACGGTTTGCTTATCATTTTCTTCAGGAACCAGTGCGTCTTTGCCGCCGGTTTGTAATTGACGTGCGCGGCGTGCAGCAACTAACACTAAGTCAAAACGGTTGCCCACTTGTTCTACTGCATCTTGTACGGTTACGCGTGCCATATAGGTATTACTCCACTGATCGGGTATAGATAAGGCATGATACTGAAGCTAATTCAGTCTGCCAATAATTTGCTAATTAGCGCACTGTGTCGAGATTTTTGACGATGCATCCGTAAGCGTTCTGCGCGGATGATCGTCTTTAAGTCAGACAGTGCGAGATCGAAATCGTCATTGACGATCAGATAATCGTATTCGGCATAGTGGCTCATCTCATCAACCGCTTTTGCCATTCTAGACGCGATGACATCACCGTCATCTTGACCTCGCCCACGTAATCGACGATCGAGCTCATCTTGTGAGGGAGGAAGGATAAAAATACTCCGCGCGCCGGGCATTTGTTGACGAACTTGCTGAGCACCCTGCCAATCAATATCCAAGAAAACATCCACACCCGTCGCCAACACTTGTTCGATGGCATGACGCGAGGTGCCGTAATAGTTGCCAAACACTTGTGCATGTTCGAAAAAAGCGTTTTCCGCGATCATCGCGGTAAATTCTTCTTTCGTCACAAAGTGATAGTGCTCACCGTGCACTTCGCCTGGACGGATATTTCGCGTGGTGTGAGAAACAGAAACCTGAGTGTCGTACAACGGCTGGGTTTTCAGCAACGCTTGGATCAAACTCGATTTACCCGCACCACTGGGAGCGGAAACAATAAATAACGTACCTTGGGCCATAGTCTTCTTGGATTAGATAAAGAGCGGGGACAATATCTGAGCCATTATACACAGCCTTTACTCATGAAGCAGTCTTTTGTCTAAAAAAGCAGAGAAAAAGGGGGCAATTTTAGGCAATTAAGCGATTTGTTCTCTGTGGTGAAAGGACATTGATGGCTGATTTTTTACCCAGGCGAGGGGAGAAAGTGAAGGGTGGGAAAGACATTCATAAGATAAATTTAGCTAAATAGAAGGTAAACGCTCTCGCAAAATGTGTTGAGGTTATTCGAATTAACAGCTTGAATATAATCGAATTATATCAACATGGATGAGATAATGATGCGTAATATTAATCGGGCAGTAATGGTATTCATTGGGAGTAATTTAGTCGCTAATGCGTACGCCAGCGATAACTACCTCGCTTCTTGGGATGATGTATCGGTAGAGGTAAGTGCAGGCGTGCTTTCTACTACCACTAAATAGCGTGTCTATGATCCAACAAATGGTCATAAAGACAGTCAATTAAATTGGCGTGTAAACAACGCGCCGGTCTTAAAAGGTGCGCTGGAGTGGCGTGTGCTACCGAAACTTTCATTAGGACTTGAAGGATGGAGCACCGTTGCGAAGCGTGGTGGGGTAATGAGTGATTATGACTGGGAAGATGAAAGTCAAAAAAGTTGGACGTCTAAAAGTTACCACCCTAAAAGTCAGTTAAATCATGCCAATCAATTCGATCTTAGCCTGAAATATTGGCTGCTCTCCAATGACGATGCTCGCGTCGGTATCGTCAGCGGCTACCAACAGACACGTTATCGCTTCAGCGCTTACGGAGGGCAATATAATTACAATAATGGTCAATACGTGGGTGATTTAGCGAATAGTCTTCTCGGTATCTCATACCGCCAAACCTTCAAGACTCCCTATATTGGATTATTAGCTTCTTACCGCTATCAACAATGGGAAGTTGGTGGCGCAGTGAAATACAGTGCTTGGGGAAGAGCTTCAGACGTGGATGAGCATTATCTTGCCAATACCACCTTTAAATCGTCCCTGACTAGGCAGAAGTTTGCAGCCTTATCTTTAAATGGTGGGTATTATCTGACTGATAATACGATACTCTACCTTGAAGGAACATGGGGGCGTACTTTTAATCAAAAAGGCACTAGCCGTTACCATGATCGCGATGAGGGTATCTCGAGTTCGGACAAAAACAGTGCTGGAATCGAAAGTACGTCATTGATGGCTAACATTGGTTTGCGTTATAGCTTCTAATCAACTCCTTCTGGTCGGAATACTCGATGGCTATGAGTTTCGATGACCTATATCAACTCAAGCTATCGGGTATGTTATATTATTATCTTTGGCCTCGGGGTGCGTAAGGTGGACCGGGGCCAATGCTTTCATTTTGCCTTGCTTCTTTTATTCATCATCCAGGGGTTGCTATGATCAAAAAAATCGGTGTATTGACCAGCGGGGGAGACGCGCCCGGCATGAATGCTGCGATTCGCGGCGTTGTGCGTGCTGGTCTTGCGGAAGGTTTAGAATTATTTGGCATTTACGACGGTTACCTCGGGTTGTATGAAGATAGGATGTTGAGCTTAGACCGTTACAGTGTGTCGGATGTCATTAACCGTGGCGGCACATTTTTAGGTTCTGCGCGATTCCCTGAGTTTAAGGAAGAGGCCGTTCGCCAAATCGCTATCGAGAATATGCGTAAGCGTGGTTTAGATGCCTTAGTCGTTATCGGCGGAGACGGTTCCTACATGGGGGCGAAGCGCCTAACGGAGATGGGATTTCCGTGTATTGGTTTACCCGGCACCATTGATAATGATGTTGCAGGCACGGATTACACCATCGGTTACCAAACTGCTCTTGAAACAGTGGTCGAGGCGATTGACCGTCTGCGTGATACTTCCTCTTCGCATCAACGTATCTCGATTGTGGAAGTCATGGGACGCCATTGCGGGGATCTGACGCTTTCAGCGGCGATTGCGGGAGGATGTGAATATGTGGTGTTACCTGAGATCCCTTATACCCGTGAAGAGTTAGTAGCGGAAATTCGCGCAGGTCTCAAAAAGGGTAAAAAACATGCGATTGTGGCCATCACTGAATTGATTTGCGACTGTGCGGAACTGGCACAATATATCGAAAAAGAGACGGGAAGAGAGACTCGTGCCACAGTCTTAGGTCATATCCAGCGGGGGGGAGCGCCCTGTGCTTTCGACCGTATCCTTGCCTCGCGAATGGGCGCTTATGCGGTCGATCTACTCCTTCAAGGCTTCGGCGGTCGTTGCGTTGGGGTTCAAAATGATCGCATGGTCCACCACGATATTATCGATGCTATTGAAAACATGCGTAGACCTTTCCGTGGTGATTTAATGGCGACCGCTAAGCGACTCTATTAACGCCATGCTGCTATATGCTTTTGAGATATAAAAATACACTTTTTATTCTTTAAATTCTGCAACATCTCATGTCACTCTACGTCTAATAAACGATAAGGGGTGACTATGAAAAAGTGGCAACTCGGCGTAGGACTGCTGATGGTCTCTGCTAGCGTGCTAGCCAAGGACTATCAGCTGTTAAATGTTTCTTACGATCCAACCAGAGAGTTTTATGAGCAGTACAATAAAGCTTTCTCGGCTTACTATAAGCAGCAAACCGGTGACAACGTGGTCGTGCGTCAGTCTCACGGTGGTTCAGGTAAACAAGCCACTTCGGTGATTAACGGTATCCGAGCCGATGTTGTGACTCTCGCTTTGCAATCTGACGTCGATGCTATTGCGCAGCGGGGTCGTATTGATAAGCAGTGGCAAAAAAGGCTACCCGATAATTCAGCGCCCTATACCTCAACTATCGTCTTCCTCGTTCGTAAAGGGAATCCAAAAGGGATCCACGACTGGAACGATCTGATTAAGCCTGGCGTAAATGTTATCACCCCTAATCCCAAAACCTCTGGCGGAGCACGCTGGAACTATCTTGCCGCCTGGGGTTATGCGCTAGATAGCCACCATGGCGATGCTAAACAAGCTGAAGCTTTTGTCCGAGCATTGTATAAGAACGTTCAGGTGCAGGACTCCGGTGCTCGAGGGGCAACCAATACCTTTGTTGAACGCGGTATCGGCGACGTACTTATTGCCTGGGAAAACGAGGCCTATTTAGCGGTGAATAAACTGAAAAAAGACCAGTTTGAAATTATCACCCCGAAAGAATCTATTCTTGCCGAGCCGACGGTTTCTCTCGTGGATAAAGTCGTGGATGAGAAAGGTACCCGCCCAGTGGCTGAGGCCTATCTGAAACACCTCTATTCCCCGCAAGGACAACAAATCATTGCGCAAAACTATTATCGCCCTCGAGATAAAGCGGTTGAGAAACAGTATTCAGCCGTGTTTAAGCCTCTCCATCTGTTTACGGTTGATGAGAAGTTCGGCGGCTGGGCGAATGCTCAAAAAACACATTTCAGTGACGGCGGAACCTACGATCAAATTATGAAACCACAATAGTTGCTGACATTTCGCCGAGAAGTCGTACACTGGTTCTACGGTTCTCGGCGGGATAATGAAGATGAATTGGGTAGTCGTAAAAAGGATCTGTATCGTCAGTATTGTTTGTATTATGGTGTATGGCGCGTGGCGCGGCTATGCGCTTCATCGCCACAGCGATGCATTATGGAATATAGTGAGCCGTCAGTGTGTTCCTCATCAGCAACAACAACATTCGCCAACCCCTTGCCAACAAGTTAACCTTTCTCAAGGCTACGCGCTGCTGAAAGATAAAGTCGGTATTGCTCAATATTTATTAATTCCGACGGCTCAGGTTTCGGGTATTGAGAGCGATAAACTCTTGGACCCTACTACGCCCAATTATTTCTCATTAGCATGGTCATTGATGCCGAGGGTAAGCCAGCGCTTGGAAAAGCCTATACCGAACACGCTACTTTCTTTGGCGATTAATTCGAAATGGGGCCGATCGCAAAATCAGCTACATATTCATCTATCCTGCTTACGCGGTGATGTTCGCCAACGTTTAGCGGAAAAGCAGTCGACGTTGACCGAACAGTGGCAACGGCTTTCATTGCTTAACCATCCCTACTGGGTACGTACACTGACGCTTGAGCAACTTAACGCTCGCTCTTTATTTCAACGTGTCTTTACTGAATTACCCGATATCGATCCGAGCAGTGGCAGAGAAGGGATTGCTGTCACAATGCTTGCTGATGGGCGACTGGTCGTGTTGGTCTTACGCACGGATTGGGTGAGGGGGATACTGGGCTCAGCGGAAGAACTGCAAGACCATCAATGCGATGCAGTATAAAATCAGTATCGCAGCGAGGCTGCGATACTGCTGTATGATTAGGCTTTGGCTGCTGCGGCAGCTTTCACGATAACGCTAAACGCGTCGGCTTTTAGGGAAGCTCCACCGACCAGTGCGCCGTCGATATCGGGCTGACCGAATAGCTCCGCCGCGTTTTTATCGTTGACTGAACCACCGTATTGAATGATGACTTGTTCAGCCACTTCGCGGCTTTGCTTCGCAATATGATCACGAATAAATTTGTGAACCGCTTGTGCCTGCGCTGGGGTTGCTGATTTACCGGTACCAATGGCCCATACTGGTTCATAGGCAATGACAGCGCCAGTGAACGCTTCAACACCTTGAGCCTTGATGACGGCATCAATTTGACGTGAACAGACTTCTTCTGTTTTACCCGCTTCGTTCTCTGCTTCGGTTTCTCCGATACATAAAACGGGGATAAGGCCTTGCTGTTTTACAATCGCAAATTTCTCAGCAACCAGTTCATCGGTTTCATGATGGTAGGTGCGGCGTTCGGAGTGGCCGAGGATAACGTAGCGTGCGCCGGTGTCTTTCAGCATTTCTGCAGAGGTCTCACCAGTAAACGCGCCGGAGAGGTTTACATCGATATTTTGCGCACCAACACCGATATCGCTGCCTTCTACTGCCGCAACAGCTTGAGCCAAATACAGGGCCGGTGGGGCGATAACGACTTTACACCCTTGCACTTCTGCAAGCGCTGAACGCAGACCACTGATTAGCTCTGCTGTAAGGTGTTTACTACCATTAAGTTTCCAATTCCCCATTACTAATGGATGTCGCATGCTTTCCTCCGCATTACGCGCTTGAGTAAAATGCTATTACCTAGGGGTAATAGCGTCTAAGTTCACTATAAACTGTGTCGAAGCCCCCAACTTGCGTAGGATCACAAACCGGTGGATCATTTGGTCTCACTGAGTATCAATTTAACGGGTTCTGCAGCAAAGGTCATGCCCCCTTCACCTTTATCAGACAAAATATACCGTACCGCGCCTTCATTCGATAGCGTATAAGCTTTCCCTTTTCCCACCGTCAACAGTTGTTCGAGGTATTCACGGCACTGCTTAGTCGTCAGTTGTGGTGAGAAAAAGTGAATGATATTGGTGATATAGCTCATGGCTTGCTGGCGAGAGACGGTGGCTTGATTTCCTGGTACCGGCAGCCAGGTGAGCTGGATCGATTTAATTTTTGCCGTTCCCACTTCTAGCGCGGTCGAGGCATAGACCGTTTCACTGATTTTGGTCGCTGCAATAGTCACTAATTTCTGCATTGATCCTGTTTTAATCGCCCGAAATTCTTGCAGAGGAGTGGTGGGGAATTGTTGGCTAAATTGCTGGCGAAATTGAGTGATCGTTAGCTCAAAGGTGGGAGCATCAGGCGATAGGTAAGGGGCCGTTTCGGGTAATGGCATCGATACAGGATGCGCATTGACCTGCTTGGCCACCCCGCAGCAAAGGAGTATTAGGGAAAAATAAGCGGCGTATCGCATGCGAGTCCCTTACCAATAGTGTTCACTGGTGATATGACCGGGTTTTCTGCGAAGATGCTTACGCAGCCCACGTTGTTCTTTAAGATACTTTTGAGTTTCTCTCACCATCTCTGGGTTACCACAGATCATAACATGGCTCTGTTCAGCAGAGATGTGCGTGCCCACTGCGTCTTCTAATGTGCCGTCATCCAGTAATGCCGGGACGCGCCCCCGTAAACTCTCCGCAGAGTCTTCTCGACTAACGACCGTTTGTATCCGTAATTTATCGCCATAGCGCTGCTGGAGTTCGTGGAATAACGGGACATAACTTAGGTCGGCAGCATAACGGGCGGCATGAACCAGAATAATCGTCTCGAAGCGCTCTAGGTCGTCGCCTTGCGCTAAAATAGAAAGATAGGGGCCGATAGCCGTGCCAGTCGCAATCATCCATAGTTCTTTGGCGTCGGGGACCTCATCTAATACAAAATACCCGGCGGCCTCTTCGGTGACTAATACTTCGTCACCGGGTTTCAGTGATAACAGTGCTGGGCTTAGCCGTCCTTCGGGGACATGGACAAGATAAAACTCCAGAGGTGTTTGGCTGGGGGCATTAACATAAGAATATGCCCGCTGCACGGTCTCACCTTCAAGCGTTAGGCTAAGTTTTGCAAATTGCCCTGCAGTAAAAGGCGCGATGGGCGCATCGACAATTAAACTAAAAAGGGTGTCAGTCCACGCCTTGACCTCAATAATTTTTCCTGTACACCAAACCGCCATCATTGCCTCCAGTAAGTCACTATTTTCGTTATTATCAGGTCAAGCTACTGACCGTTTTAATCCATTGCTGGCTTTGACGTTGACCGTCAATCAGTAAACTATGGGTCGTTATCGACGACTCTGAAGCCTTAACGCCTTTCAGTAGATCGCCATCGGTAATTCCCGTTGCGCTGAATAATACATTGTCGCTTTTCGCCAGATCGTCTAATCGAAGCACTTGCCCCAGTGTCAGTCCCATCGCTTGGCAACGGGTCGTTTCCTCGCGACTGGCGAGACTGTTTTCAGCGCTACAGCCTTTGACCTGTTCGCGGGTGAGTAAGCGAGCCTGCATATCCCCCCCTAGCGCCCGGATGGCCGCGGCAGAAATAACGCCCTCCGGCGCGCCGCCGATACCGTACATGACATCGATAGGTTGGTCAGGGAAACAGGTTAATAGCGACGCGGAAACATCTCCATCGGGAAAGGTGAAAACCCGAACCCCTAGCTGATAAAGGGCAGCGATAACCGGCGCATGACGTGGCTTGTCGAGGATCGATACCGTTAAGTCAGCGAGGTTTTTATGCAATGCCTGGCTAATACGTCGTAGGTTCTCTTCGAGAGTGAGATGCAGATCGATAACCCCTTTTGCTGCAGGGCCAACAATCAACTTCTCCATATACATATCTGGGGCATGGAGCAGCGTGCCAGCTTCGGCCACCGCCATCACCGACAAAGCATTCCCTTGACCAAAGGCCGTCATCCTCGTGCCTTCTATTGGATCGACCGCAATATCGATTCGCTGGCCAGACGCGTGCCCAACTTTTTCGCCGATATAAAGCATGGGGGCATCGTCAATTTCGCCTTCGCCAATCACGATAGTTCCGTCAATAGGCATAGCATTGAGTTGCTGGCGCATCGCGATCACCGCTGCACCGTCTGCGAGGTTTTTATCACCTCGTCCGAGCCACCGAAAACCAGCGATTGCTGCAGCTTCGGTCACGTAATTGAAGGGTTGTGTGAGTGTGTGTTTCATACTGAGTCATTAGGTTAGTCAGAGAAAACAGGGACTCAGTGTAACATAGCGAGGAAAGGGGAGGGATGCCCCCTGCAGAGTGCAGGAGGCAGTGAGTGCTATTGTTTAGCACTCTGGGTGCTATTCTTCTTTTTCCCAACCTCTGACGCGTGAGACCGCTTTTTTCCATCCCGCGTAACGATAATTACGTTCGGTCGTTTCAATGGAAGGGCGGAATTCTTTCTCCACAACTGATTTCGAACGCACTTCTTCTAAATCGTTCCAGAATCCCACAGCAAGGCCTGCCAAGTAAGCCGCGCCTAACGCCGTAACTTCTTTAACTTCAGGACGTTCCACATGCGCACCTAAAATATCGGCTTGGAATTGCATGAGGAAATTATTGGCTACCGCTCCGCCATCGACGCGTAGTGTTTGTAAACGGGTATTCGCATCATGCTGCATCGCTTCCAACACATCGCGCGTTTGGAAGGCGATCGATTCTAATGTCGCCCGAATAATATGGTTAGAATTCGCACCACGGGTGAGGCCAAAGATGGCTCCACGCGCATAGGGGTCCCAATAGGGTGCGCCTAAGCCAGTAAAGGCGGGCACCATGTAAACGCCATTAGAATCTTTTACCTTGTTAGCAAAGTATTCTGAATCGTCGGCATCATTAAAGAGTTTAAGTTCGTCACGTAACCATTGAATCGATGCCCCTCCGATAAAGACCGCGCCTTCTAACGCGTAATTCACTTCACCCCGCGGGCCACACGCGATGGTCGTTAATAATCCGTTTTTCGAGGTGATCGCTTCTTTACCGGTATTCATCAGCATAAAGCAGCCGGTACCGTAGGTATTTTTTGCCATACCGGGTTGAACACAAAGTTGTCCGTAAAGTGCTGCCTGTTGGTCGCCCGCTATCCCAGCAATCGGAATACGCGTGCCGCCCTTACCGCCGATATTGGTTTGGCCGTATACCTCTGAAGATGCTTTGACCTCCGGTAAAATTTCACGCGGGATATCAAGTAAATCCAGCATCTTCTGATCCCACTCTAAGGTGTGGATGTTAAAGAGCATGGTACGTGAGGCATTGGTATAGTCCGTAATATGCACACGGCCTTGAGTCATTTTCCACACTAACCAGGTATCGACGGTTCCAAAGAGAAGTTCACCGCGTTTCGCTCGTTCGCGTGACCCTTCAACGTGATCAAGAATCCACTTAACCTTAGTCCCTGAGAAGTAAGGGTTGATGACGAGGCCAGTGGTGTCACGGATATAATCTTCGTAGCCTTGGTCTTTTAACCCTGAACAATAATCGGCGGTACGGGGATCCTGCCAGACGATGGCATTATAAATCGGTTTACCCGTTTCTTTGTCCCACACAATCGTAGTTTCGCGCTGGTTAGTGATACCGATCGCTGCGACTTCATCTGAACTAATGTCGGCATGGGCTAAGACTTCGACCAGCGTCGAGCTTTGTGTCGCCCAAATATCCATTGGGTCATGTTCTACCCAGCCGGTTTTCGGGTATATTTGCTCGAACTCACGTTGTGAAACGGCGACGATGTTCGCATCGTGATCAAGAATAACGGCTCTAGAGCTAGTTGTTCCTTGGTCGAGCGCGACGATATATTTTTTTTCTTTGATAGACATAGTGAGTTCCTATTCGCCGTGAAATTTATACTTTACGTTCTTGTACAGTGGTCTTTTCAGCAGAGATTGCCTCAGGTTCGACTTGTACTGCTAAGGGAAGATGGCGGCCAATCAGGGCCCGGTACAAAAATGCGCCGACCAATGCACCAACAACGGGGGCAAAGACAGGCACTAAGAAGTAAGGGATATCTTTACCCCCCGTTAGCGCTAAATGTCCCCATCCCGCTAAATCGGCAAACAGTTTAGGACCGAAGTCACGCGCAGGGTTTAGGGCAAAACCGGTCAGCGGGCCAAAGGCGGCACCAATGGCAGCGACCAGTAAACCGATTAATAGAGGAGCTAAAGGTCCGCGAGGTATACCGTTACCGTCATCGGTCAGGCCCATGATGACACCCATTAATACCGCAGTAATCGTCATTTCAATTAAGAACGCTTGGGCAATAGAGAGATGTGCATCGGGGTAGGTTGAGAAGATCCCTGCCATCGGTAAGCTATCTAAGGTGCCGCGAACGATATGATGCGTTTGTTCGTAGTCAATAAAGAGGCTTTGGTATAGACCGTACACTAAGGCAGCCGAACAGAAAGCGCCAGCCGTCTGTGCGAAGATATAAGGGAAAAGCTTACGGGCCTCGAAGTTGCCAAACACACATAATGCAATGCTGACCGCCGGGTTAAGGTGAGCGCCTGACACGCCTGCGCTGACGTAAGCACCCATCGCCACGGCAAGACCCCAGACAATACTGATTTCCCATTGGCCAAAATTTGCACCGGCCAATTTCAGCGCAGAGACACAACCGACGCCAAAAAAGATAATTAAGCCAGTACCTATAAATTCTGCAATACACTGACCAGTGAGCGTGTTGGTTGATTTACTCATAGCGTATTCCTTGACGGAGAGAGAGACAGTATTTGAGTTTTACAAAATACTCAAATGTATTTTTCTTGTGAATTTATCGTTAACGAAAAAAAACGCAAAATACCGCACGCTAAATATGTGTACTTGGTCAAAAAAAATGCGCGTTTTCGCATATTCTCTTTTTCTTTTGGCGTTTTGAAGGCGAAAAAAATGGGCAGACTACTCTTGAAATGGTTTCCCCTCTGGACTTGCACCGCTGCCCTCCATACAATCGGACTATCAGCGCGGCTTTATAATGTATCATTGCGATATATTGAAGGATGCGGTTTTCAACGCCTGGCGTTAATTGGAGATAGTAACAATGTCATTTGAAATGTTTGAGAAATTGGAAGCGAAAGTACAGCAGGCGATTGACACCATTACCCTGCTACAAATGGAAATTGAAGAATTAAAAGAGCAAAACAGTGCGCTTAAGCAAGATGCTCAACAAGCGGTCGGTAATCACGAGTCACTCACCCGTGAAAATCAACAGCTAAAAGAAGAGCAAACGCAGTGGCAAGAGCGTTTACGTGCTCTGCTAGGTAAGATGGAAGAAGTATAAGAAAACGGGCGGGCAGTATCACTGTCCGCCGTTACGACCATTACTCGTCTTCGGTTAATGCTGTATCAGAGAGGATGATCCCAGTGTTATCGGCATAGACATAATCACCGGAGAAAAAGGTGACGCCGCCGAAATTGACACGAATATCGCTTTCGCCTATACCGTCTCCTGAGGCACCTGCTGGAATAGCGGCGATGGCTTGGATACCGATATCTAACTCTGCAAGTTCATCGACTTGGCGCACAGAGCCATAAAGAATAATCCCTTCCCAATGGTTACTCACTGCTAACTGAGCAAGTTGCGCATCCACCAACCCACGTCTTACTGAGCCACCACCATCTACAAGTAAAACTTTCCCTGAGCCATCTTCTTCAAGCAGATCGTAGAGCAGCCCATTATCTTCGAAACATTTTACTGTTGTGATCTGTCCACCAAACGAGGTACGGCCCCCAAAGTTAGAGAAAAGGGGTTCAACCACGTTAACTTCTTCATGGTAGATATCACAGAGTTCGGAAGTATCATATTTCATAGTCGTTTCATCTGGTTGCCAGAGGTAGACTAAGTATATCTCTTTCTCGGTGTGGCGGCAAAGTTCTTGGGGAGGGTCGGGCGTAAGCAGGGCGTTACCCAAAGCATATCGCTCTGGGTAACGGGACGGGTTAGAGAATGAAGCGGCTTAGATCTTCATCTGCAACGAGTACATCTAAGTGCTTGCTGACGTAGTCCGCATCAATCGTAACGGTCTCGCCAGAGCGATCGCTGGCCTCGAAGGAGATATCTTCTACCAGCTTCTCCAGTACGGTATAGAGGCGACGCGCACCGATATTTTCGGTAGTTTCGTTGACCTGCCATGCCGCTTCGGCAATACGTCGGATTCCGTCGTCGGTGAAATCGATATTCACACCCTCGGTTTCCATCAATGCCTTGTACTGCACCGTTACGGAGGCTGTCGGTTCAGTCAGAATACGCTCGAAATCATTCACCGTTAGGGCTTGTAATTCGACACGAATCGGCAGACGCCCTTGTAATTCAGGGATCAGGTCAGACGGGCTCGCCACTTGGAAGGCACCGGATGCGATAAACAGGATATGGTCAGTTTTCACCGTACCGTGTTTAGTCGAAACCGTACACCCCTCAACCAACGGTAGCAGGTCACGTTGTACCCCTTCACGAGACACGTCTGGACCTGAAGATTGTCCGCCACGCTTACAAATTTTATCGATTTCATCGATAAAGACGATGCCGTGCTGCTCGACCGCCTCGATAGCTTGTTGCTTAAGCTCTTCTGGATTGACGAGGCGTGCAGCCTCTTCCTCAATCAGCAATTTCATGGCGTCTTTGATTTTCAGCTTGCGCGATTTCTGCTTCTGGTTATCCATGTTTTGGAACATAGATTGAAGCTGATTCGTCATCTCTTCCATACCTGGAGGTGCCATGATTTCGACATCCATCGGCGACGCGGCTAAGTCAATCTCGATTTCTTTATCGTCCAGCTGTCCTTCGCGTAGTTTTTTACGGAAAGATTGGCGGGTCGATGACTCTTCTTGAGAACTTTCAGATTGTCCCCAGTTATTTTTTGCAGGGGGGATCAGGACATCGAGAACACGGTCTTCAGCATGTTCAACTGCACGCGCTTTGTTCTTCTCGATCGCCTGCGAACGTACCATTTTTACCGCTGCTTCAGTTAAGTCGCGGATAATGGAGTCGACTTCTTTACCGACGTAACCCACTTCGGTGAATTTCGTCGCTTCTACTTTAATGAACGGTGCATTAGCAAGCTTAGCGAGGCGGCGGGCAATCTCTGTTTTACCCACACCCGTTGGACCAATCATTAAGATATTTTTCGGTGTGACTTCATGGCGCAGCTCATCGTTAAGCTGCATACGACGCCAACGGTTACGGAGTGCGATCGAAACCGCGCGTTTAGCATTATCTTGGCCAATAATGAACCGATTCAGTTCACTGACGATTTCGCGAGGAGTCATTTCAGACATAACTTACTCCTTATCCCCTGAGTTGAGTTCTTCGATCGTGAGATTGTGGTTGGTATAAATACAGATATCACCGGCGATTTCTAACGCTTTTTCGGTAATCTCACGAGCATCTAATTCTGTGTTTTCGAGCATCGCCCGCGCTGCTGCTTGGGCATAAGGGCCACCTGAACCAATAGCAATCAGGTCGTTTTCTGGTTGGATAACGTCGCCATTACCGCTGATAATCAGTGAGGCATTCTCATCCGCGACAGCGAGAAGCGCTTCTAGACGACGTAGCATACGATCCGTTCGCCAATCTTTAGCCAGCTCAACGGCAGCTTTCACCAAGTGGCCTTGGTGCATTTCAAGCTTACGCTCAAAAAGTTCAAAAAGTGTGAAGGCATCTGCGGTGCCTCCCGCAAAACCAGCGATGACTTTATCGTTATAAAGACGACGGACTTTTTTCACGTTGCCTTTCATTACAGTGTTACCGAGCGTTGCCTGGCCGTCACCGCCAATGACGACTTTACCGTTACGTCGTATGCTTACTATCGTTGTCACGGGCTGCCCCTTAATCTCTTGAAATAAAAACTCCGCGACAAAGCGCGGAGTCACTTACCAGAGCATATGGGGGTGGGTTTATGACTTTCAACCCCCTACAGAGAGAGTTATACAGTTTGTATGTCCAGAATTTTTTAACTGTTTAACCACGGAATCGATTTTTGAGCGCTGAGTGTAAGGGCCAATAACCACCCGATTCCAGCCGCCACCTGTGGTTACACGGCTTTCAAATCCTTCAAATGCGAGCTTCGCGCGCGTCGACTCTGCTTGGGTTGCACCTTTAAACGATCCACATTGAATTAACCAATGTTTGGACGATGCCTCGGTTGCGGCGGGAGGTGAGGCAGGCGTTGCCGGAGCCACTTTCTCAGGTTGCGGCTGACTTGGCTTAGCCGCGGTGATCGGTGCACTGTGCTGCTGTTGCTGAATTTGACGCTCTAATTGTTGACGCTGCTTCTGCTGTTCGCGGTATGCCTGTTGTTGGCGATCAAGCTCAATCTTTTTTTGCTGTTCAGCATAGGCTTTTTGTTGGCGTTCATGTTGTAGCTGTATTTGTCGATTCTGCTCTTGAAGCGCTTTATTGGCAGCTTGAGCGGGGTGAGACTGGTTAAGCTGCTGCTGCTGCGAAATAAATTGCTGCTCTTGCTGTTGATACTTACGTTGTAGCGCGGCATTTTGCTGCTGCTGGCGAATAGTTTGCTGTTGCTGTTCAGGCGTTTGCTGGTTCCATGGAACTTCGCTCAGTTGCGTAGGTTGCTGGCGCATGTCTTCAGCCATTTGTGCTAATAGCTGGCGCTGCTCATCGGTAAGCTGTGTCGGCGATTTTACCTCGCCACCCGCGCTAGGTTCGACTGGGCTAGGTACCGTTATTTGGCGGTTCTCTAACTCTTTTATATATTTCCAGCGCTCTTCAGGTTTAGGAGGCAGTCCATTGGTGGTTGTCTTATGAGGGGCGGCTTCTTTTTCTGCTTGTTTCTTATGGTGAGCAAGCAGTGCTAATACACCGATAAAAAGCACTAAAGCTGCTGCAGCAATAACAACAATTACCTTAGAAATACCAGTATTCGCCTTAGAGTTTTTACGTCGGCTATTATTTTTTTTTCGTTGCGTCGTTGATGAACGTCCGCGTCCTACATAGTCTTTTTGTGCCACACCGGTACCGATATTATTTAAGCCAGCTGAAAGGCAAGATTGCCTGAAGAATTGATTAATAACAATTACCACTATGTTACTTAACCGAATGAAGTTTGACCAGTAAACTCTAGTTGAGATTTTTATTATTTGGAGTGAAATTTTTCGGTAATGGAGCCTAGCGCGTAGACTGCCGTAAAATAAGTTCAGTTTCCAACAGATAGGACCGATTAATAAGTGGTTTTCCTTCCATAAGCGTTATTAATAAAGAAATTGCGGCTTCACCTTGAGCGACTCTCGGTTGTGCAACGGTCGTGAGCGGTGGGTCGGCATATTGACTCTCTTCAATATCATCAAACCCAATGACAGAGAGCTGCCTTGGTATCACAATACCGAGTTGTTTAGCACGATACATCACCCCGAGCGCCATTCTATCGTTGTGGCAAAAAATGGCATCGGGCGGTGGAGTCAGGGTCAAAAGGTGTCCGGCAGCGGCTATCCCTGATTTGAACGTGAAATCACCCCGAGTAATAAAGTAGGGATTCAAGGTAAGGTTATGCCGTTGTAATGCTTGCAGATAGCCTTGTCGTCGGTATTGGCAAATAGCTAAGTCTTCAGGTCCGGTGACACAGGCAATACGGTGGTGGCCGCGTTGAATAAGATAATTAACGGCGTTGAAGGCGGCGCTTAAATTATCAATGTGCAAAGTGGGGGCACCATGATCGGAAGAGTATTCATTAATTACCACACTGGGCAGTGAAGGGGGACGGTCAAGAGATGAGGGGGAAAGCCCCACATAGAGTAGACCATCGTAGTCATCGGGTAAGCCTCTCGTTTCGGGGAGACAACGATTGATCGATTGATGGGCGCAGTCGACCAGAGTGATTAAGCAGTGTTGTTGGCTTGCTTGCATCTCGATACCACGGATGATCTCGCTGTAAAAACTGTCGGTGACATCGGCAATAATCACTAGAACCTTACGCCAACGAGGGGTTATCCCACGCGGAAAAAGGGGGGCGGTTGAATAACCTAAGGTTATCGCAGCGGATTCGACACGTTGCCGAGTGGTCGGTGAGACTTTTTCCGGTGCAGTAAACACACGCGATACCGTTGCGGTCGAGACGCCCGCTGCTAAGGCTACCGCTTTCATGGTTGCTGAGGAGGGATTTGGAGTAGTTTTCAATGGATAACGCCTCAATGAATAAGATTCTATGTCAATCAGTTGCTGAGTCGTGTTATGTCAGCCCTCGAATAAAAGAGAGCGTAACAAAGCCAACTAACTAATTGTTATTCATCGATTAATTTTAAGAGTTACTTCACAACCTTTAGTGCTTAGCTGTCTGTTGGGTCGATATCCAAAGACCATTTAACCTTTTTATCGCCAGCCAACGTACCCACCAGCAGCAAGCTCTGCGAAAGGAGTTTTTGTAACCGTCCCCGCGAGGGGCTTTGAATGACGAGTTGCCAACGCCAACGTCCTTGACGTTTAGCATGCAGGGCGGGGACCGGACCGATAATCCAACATTCCTCATCTTTTAATGGACTTGATTCGATGAGGTTACGTAACTGCTGTAAGAAACGCTCCGTTTGGTCGCTATCTTGATGTTCGGCACGAAAGATAGCTTGGCTAGAATAAGGCGGCAGTTGTAATTGTTGCCGGAGGGCGAGCGTTTCAGTAGCGAACTGAAAATAGCCTTTACTGAGTAAGGTTTGCAGGAGAGGATGCTCCGGTTGATGAGTTTGCAGCAACACTTCACCTTGTTTACCCGCGCGCCCAGCTCGGCCAGCCACTTGCACATAAAGTTGTGCGAAATGCTCAGTTGCCCGGAAATCTGCGGAAAATAGTGCTCCATCGACATCCAACAATGCCACTAAGGTCACATCGGGGAAGTGATGGCCTTTGGCGAGCATCTGTGTCCCAATCAGAATTCGCGGCCCACCTTGATGAATTTGCTCAAGATGCTGTTCAAGCATCCCTTTTCTACGCGTGGTATCACGGTCAATACGGGTCAGAGGCGTATCAGGAAATAATTGCTGTAAGTGTTCTTCAAGTTGTTCGGTCCCTAACCCTGCGGGCATAAGATGAGAGGAGCCACATTCAGGGCATTGCCAGGGGATTGGCCGCTGACTGTCACAATGGTGACAGCGCAGGCTACGTTGCTGCTGATGGTAAGTATAGTAGTGGTCACAACGTTGGCACTCCGCTAACCATCCGCAGTCGTGACAGAGTAATGCTGGCGCGTATCCACGTCGGTTAAGAAAGAGTAGCGCTTGATTACCGGCTTGAAGATGGGCATGAATGCGTCTAATCAGTTGTGGTGATAACCCCGATTGTAGGGTTACCGATTTGAGATCAATAAGCTGCTGCTGAGCGGTGGTTGCATTACCCGCTCGCCGAGTTAGGTTGAGCTGACGGTACTTGCCGACGCGGACATTATGCAAGGTTTCCAAGGCAGGCGTAGCTGAGCCAAGGATGACCGGTATCTTTTCTTTATTGGCCCGAAAGACGGCGAGATCACGAGCATGATAGCGCCAGCCATCTTGTTGCTTATAAGAGCTATCGTGTTCTTCATCGACAATGATTACACCGGGTCGGGCTAAGGGCGTAAAAATGGCTGAGCGGGTACCAATGATAATTGCTGCTTCACCCGTTTTACTTTTCAGCCACACACTGAGACGCTCGCTATCATTCAGCCCAGAGTGGAGAACTTCGACGGGCGCCTGAAAGCGTTCCCGAAAGCGGGCGATAGTTTGCGGGGTTAGCCCTATTTCTGGGACTAAGACGAGGGCTTGTTTCCCTTGTGCAAGAATATTTTCGATAACGCTGAGGTATACCTCAGTTTTCCCAGAACCTGTAATGCCTGCCAATAGCCATGGGCTAAATTGCTGAGTCGTACTATGAATCGCCCCGACCGCGGTGGCTTGCTCGGTGGTTAATTTAAGTCGGTCACCGAGAACGCGAAACTGAGGACGCCAATCGTCGAGTGATTCAGCAAGCTCATAGAGATCGCTCCACCCTTTTTTACGCAGCGCTTGGAACGTACTTTCTGGTAAGTCGTGGTCAGCGACCGCTGATCGTAATAATCCACCTTGTCGTAGGAGCATGACTGCTTGGCGCTGTTTCTCCGAACGCTTAATCTCACTTGGGTCGATAACGCGCCCCATATCGGTGAGTCGCCATTCATACTCAATTGCTTTGCGCGCTTCTTTTCCTTGACGAAGGTGAGAGGGGATAGCGTGAAACAGAATTTCACCCAGAGGGTAATGATAATAACCGCTTGACCAAGTCAATAACGCCCAAAGACTGGGCGTAAAAAGGCTCTCGGTATCGAGAATTTCATCAATAGGCTTAAGTTGTTCGGCACTGAGGTCACTGCTCGCACTGTGTGTTACCACGATTCCTATCATCTTACGGCGACCGAAATTTACGCGGACACGACACCCTATTTGGGGGACCTGCGCAGGGTCTGCAGTGTAGTCATACAGTTTGGGGAGAGGAACCGGTAAAGCTACCTTAATGATGGTCATGCATTACTCATACTCAGTGAACCGAAACGGCAAGTGTACCGCTGATCGTGAAGTGTTTGAAATCGTCATTTGCATGTTGTTGTCTATTTTCTGTATAATATGGGCCTTCGTTAGACAGCGGTCTTATTACGCGACGAAGACATACACTTATATTATTGTTCAATCGCGTGTGGTGCTGTGCAAGCTAAGCTTGGCACGGAGAGCGACACGGCCTTCTACTGAGGTTATCCCATGAAAAAAGGTATTCATCCAGAATATAACAACGTTACCATTTCTTGCTCTTGCGGTAACGTAATCGAAACGCGTTCAACCCTGCGTCAGCCTTTAAACTTAGACGTATGCGGTAACTGCCACCCATTCTACACCGGTAAGCAACGTGTTGTAGACACTGGTGGTCGTGTTGATCGCTTCAACAAGCGTTTCAGCATCCCAAGCTCTAAATAAGTTTCTTGATCAGTGGGGGTCTTCCCCGCTGTATAAAAAACCCGGCAAATGCCGGGTTTTTTTATGGGGGTAAAAAGCGTTTCGCTAGTAGTCCCAAGTATCGGGATCAATGCCCATCTCTCGCATAATTAATTTTGCCGTTTCAGGGATCTCATCACTTCTTTCTTTTCGCAAATCGTTATCATCTGGCAAAGGCTGGCCAGTAAAGGCATGTAGAAAAGCTTCGCACAATAGCTCGCTGTTGGTCGCGTGACGTAAATTATTAACCTGCCGACGCGTTCTCTCATCCGTTAAGATTTTCAATACTTTTAGCGGGATAGAAACAGTGATTTTCTTTACTTGCTCACTTTTTTTGCCATGTTCAGCATAAGGGCTGATATATTCGGCATTCCACTCAGCCATGGGGTACCTTATTAATAAATGTTAATTACTTGAATTCAGCTTATTATGCCAGATATCGCAGATAAAACTGGATTTATTGGTCCAAGGGCCGTCAAAAGCAACTATTCTCTTCTAAGACCGGACATTATGGTCTGATTTTACCTCTTATCTACCTATTGCTCAATCTACACGCAAATCTATTTGGATGTCTAGATGTGTTGACGTCTATTTTCTGCAAGGATATGCTAAGGATCACTTTATGACTCTTGGTTACTTCCCTATGACACAATTCAAGCAGGCAACAATTGCGGTACGCAGTGGATTAAATGAAGATCACCAATATGGCTGCGTCGTTCCTCCCATCCATCTTTCGACCACCTATAACTTCACGGATTACAATCAACCTCGGGCGCACGATTATTCTCGTCGTGGTAATCCCTCGCGGGATGTTGTCCAACAAGCCTTAGCGGAATTAGAGGGGGGTGCTGGTGCGGTGATGACGAATACCGGTATGTCAGCCATTATGCTTGTGACCACCGTGTTTCTAAAACCCGGCGACTGGCTGATTGCACCGCATGACTGTTATGGGGGAAGTTATCGACTGTTTGATAGCTTACAAAAACGCGGCGCCTTTAATGTGAAGTTTATTGATCAAGGCGATCCGCAAGCCGTAGAAGAGGCCTTAACGTTAAATCCTAAGCTTTTCTTAATCGAAAGCCCGAGTAATCCTCTGTTAAGGGTAGTCGATATTGAAGCGCTATGCCGAGCGGCCCGTGCAGTTGGCGCAGTGACCGTTGTCGATAATACGTTTCTAAGCCCGGCACTGCAAAACCCTCTTCAACTCGGCGCTGATTTGGTCGTACACTCTTGTACGAAATACCTTAATGGACACTCAGATATTGTGGCCGGTACCGTTATTGCTAAAGACCCTCAAGTAGCCACTGAATTGGCGTGGTGGGCGAATAATATTGGTGTAACCGGTTCAGCGTTTGATAGTTATCTCTTATTAAGAGGTATGCGGACACTTTCTCTGCGGACGAAAGCTGCACAAGAGAATGCGCTGGCAATTGTTGAGTATCTGAAAAATCAGCCTCTAGTGAGTAAGCTCTACCATCCCTCACTTCCAGAGAATCAAGGTCATGAGTTTGCTTGCCGCCAGCAACGTGGATTTGGTGCCATGCTGAGTTTTGAGTTGGCTGGGGATGAACAGACGGTACGCCAATTCTTTAAATCGCTAAAACTCTTTACCCTTGCGGAATCATTAGGCGGTGTCGAGAGCTTAATTTCACATACTGCAACGATGACACATGCTGGAATGTCGGCAGAAGCTAGAGCCGCCGCAGGGATTTCTGATACCTTGCTGCGCGTTTCGGTAGGAATTGAGGATCATAACGATCTGATCGCTGATCTTGACCAAGCGTTCCAACGTCTTACCCAGGAGTAATTATGGTCGGCGGTATAGATCTGAAAAGTGAAGTGATACGACAGCTGCATAAGTTTGGGGGTAGCAGCCTTGCTGATCGACGCTGTTACTTACGCGTTGCAGAAATCATGGCCGAATACAGTCACGTGGGTGACATTATGGTGGTTTCGGCTGCGGGGAGTACAACGAATCAGCTGATTAATTGGTATCGCCTGAGTCAAACTGATCGGCTATCCGCCTTCCAAGTCCAACAGCATTTACGGCGCTATCAACTAGAGCTGGTGGAGAGTTTACTGCCCGAGGCGTTAGCTGAGCCGATTGCTCAGCAATTTATCGCGGATGTCGATCATTTATCTATCCTTTTAGATGGAGAGGGCAGCGATGCGTTATATGCCAAAGTGGTCGGGCACGGGGAGATTTGGTCAGCTCGGTTGATGAGTGCTGTGCTTAATCATTCCGGAATCGATGCACAGTGGATTGATGCGCGCACATTCTTACGAGCAGAACGCTCCGGGCAACCGCAAGTGGATGAAGGCGAATCTTATCCGCTATTGCAAACTATCTTGGCACAGTATCCACACAAGCGATTGGTTATCACGGGTTTTATCTCTGCGAACCGCGCAGGTGAAACCGTTTTACTCGGACGCAATGGATCAGATTACTCAGCGACTCAAATAGGCGCGTTGGCCGGTGTTAAGCGTGTCACGATTTGGAGCGATGTTGCCGGAGTCTTTAGCGCCGACCCAAGAATTGTCTCGGATGCTTGCTTACTACCTTTATTACGCCTTGATGAAGCCGCCGAACTCGCACGCCTTGCGGCTCCGGTACTGCATACTCGTACGTTACAGCCTGTGGCGACGAGCCATATTGATCTGCAATTACGGTGCAGTTATCAACCTGAGGTGGGTTCAACCCGTATTGAACGAGTATTAGCTTCGGGAACCGGTGCGAGGATTGTCACCAGTCATGAAGATGTCTGCTTGATCGAAATACAGATTGGACCACGTCACGATTTCACTCAATTATTGAAAGAGGTCGACCAATTCTTAATTCGTACCCAGCTTCGGCCTTTAGCGCGTGGTGTCCACAGTGACCGCCAATTACTGCAGCTTTGCTATACCTCTGAATTAGTTGAAAGCGCGCTTTCTCAGCTTCAAGCATCAGGCTTACCTATTAGCCTACGCTTACGAGAAGGGCGGGTGCTGGTGGCAATGGTGGGGGCAGGGGTTACGCAAAACCCACTTCACTGCCACCGTTTTTGGCAACAGATTAAAGACCTACCCGTGGAGTTTGTTTGGCAATCGGATGAGAAGCTGAGTTTAGTTGCTGTGTTACGTAAAACGGCGCTTCCCCCGATAGTTCAGGGGTTACACCAATCCTTGTTTAGAGCTGAAAAGCGTGTAGGTATCGTACTGTTTGGTAAGGGAAACATTGGCTCTCGCTGGTTAGAACTCTTTTCTCGCGAACAAGAGAACCTTTCTGACCGTACTGCGATGGATTTTGTATTAGCCGGTATTGCAAACAGTCGACGAAGTCTACTCAGCTATGAAGGGCTTAATGCCGCAGAGAGTTTGGCAAATTTCGAACGAGATGCGACAGCTTTAGATGAAGAATCGCTCTTTCTCTGGATGCGTGATCACCCATTCGATGATTTAGTTGTGCTCGATGTCACCGCTAATGAAGCGCTAGCCGAGCAGTATTTAGATTTTGCGAGCTACGGTTTTCACGTGATCAGCGCTAATAAAGTGGCTGGGGCCTCCTCCAACCAGCGTTGGCGACAACTCCGTGATGCGTTCGATAAGACTGGACGTTATTGGTTAACGAACGCAACAGTCGGCGCAGGCTTACCTATTAATTATACGGTAAGGGATTTACGTAATTCGGGAGATAAGATTCTGTCGATTAGTGGTATTTTTTCCGGCACCCTCTCTTGGCTATTTTTACAGTACGATGGATCGATTCCTTTTAGCGAGTTAGTCGATCAAGCGTGGCAGCAGGGACTTACTGAACCTGATCCACGAGTCGACCTCTCCGGAATCGATGTTATGCGTAAATTGGTAATCCTTGCGCGAGAAGCGGGGTCGGATATTGAGCCTCACCAAGTGAAGGTCGAGTCCTTAGTACCAGAGGCTTGCCGTGAAAATACGATGGATTACTTTTTCGAAAATAGCGAAGCCTTAGATGAGCAGATCCAGCAGCGTTTCGATGCCGCTCAAGAGCTAGGTTTGGTCTTACGCTATGTCGCTCGCTTTGATACGCGGGGTAAAGCCAAGGTTGGTTTAGAAGCACTGCGTCCAGATCACCCGCTTGCCGCACTTTTGCCGGGCGATAATGTTTTTGCAATTGAGAGCCGATGGTATCGGGATAATCCCTTGGTGATACGTGGACCGGGAGCAGGGCGGGATGTAACCGCTGGGGCGCTACTCTCGGATCTAAATCGACTAGCCAAGCTAATTTAAGTCAAAAAAAAAGCACCTGATGAGGTGCTTTTTTTGGGCCTTGGTGATCTAGCCTGTGTTACGCATGCCTGCCGCAACGCCAGCTATAGTGACCATTAATGCTTGTTCAACATTAGGGTCTGTCGGTAGATTGTTTGCTTCAGCTTGACGAGCGCGATGCAACAATTCGGCCTGTAGTACGTTAAGTGGATCGGTATAGACATTGCGTAACGCAATGGATTCAGCAATCCATGGGTGGTCAGCCATTAAGTGTGCATCATTAGCGATAGTTAACACGGTTTTAATATCTTCTGCGAGTTGTTCGCGCAGCTGCTTTCCTAAGGACCAAAGGGTTGGGTCCACTAAGCGTTGGTCATAATATTCAGCGAGCCAAAGATCGGCTTTGGCAAATACCATTTCCAACATACCGATACGTGTTGAGAAGAAAGGCCAATTACGACACATCTCTTCTAGATTCTTCTGTTGACCCTGATCAATCGCATTGTTTAATGCCGCGCCAGCACCCAACCATGCAGGGAGCATTAAGCGATTCTGCGTCCAGGCAAAAATCCAAGGAATGGCGCGTAATGACTCAACGCCATCGGTCGGACGGCGTTTCGCTGGGCGAGATCCCAAAGGTAATTTACCCAGTTCTTGCTCTGGCGTAGCGGAGCGGAAATAAGGCACAAAATCCTTATTTTCACGGATATACCCGCGATACATATCACAGGAGTCTGCCGAGAGTTGTTTCATCACCTCGCGCCATTCCGCTTTAGGCTCTGGCGGTGGAAGCAGGTTCGCTTCCAGAATTGCACTGGTATAGAGAGTCAAACTTGCAATCGTGATTTCTGGCAAACCATATTTGAAGCGGATCATCTCGCCTTGTTCGGTGACACGAAGCCCACCTTTCAAGCTACCAGGCGGTTGTGACAGTAAGGCAGCATGGGCGGGTGCGCCACCACGTCCAATTGAACCACCGCGGCCGTGGAACAGAGTTAAGGCGATTCCGGCTTTGTTACAGGTCTTAATCAGTGCATCTTGGGCTTGATACTGTGCCCAAGAGGCAGCCATTACGCCGGCATCTTTAGCGGAATCGGAATAGCCGATCATGACCATCTGTTTGCCTTGAATAAAGCCACGATACCAATCAATACTGAGTAATTGCGTCATAACGCTATCAGCGTTATTCAAGTCATCCAGTGTTTCAAACAACGGCGCAACAGGAAGCGCATAACGGATGCCCGCTTCTTTAAGAAGAAGATGTACGGCTAATACATCGGAAGGCGTTTTCGCCATAGAGATGACGTAGGCCGCAATCGAGCCTTGTGGAACTTCAGCCGCGACTTGGCAGGTATCCAGAACTTCTTGGGTTGCTTCACTCGGCTGCCAATGACGAGGTAGCAGCGGACGAGGAGAAGAGAGCTCGCGAATTAAGAAGGCTTGTTTATCAGCTTCTGACCAACTTTCATAATCTCCCAGCCCTAAGTAGCCGGTAATTTCGGAGATGGCTTCGGTGTGGCGAGTGCTCTCTTGGCGTAAATCAATACGCACCAGTGGCACACCAAAACACTTAACACGGCGTAAGGTATCGAGAAGATGGCCATTGGCAATAATCCCCATTCCACTTTTTTGTAGCGACTCGTAGAGTGCATACAGAGGGGTCCAAAGTTGTTCGTTACTGACGATGATGTCTTTGGGCGGGGTGGTCTCTTCACCTTTTAAGCGTAATTCTAGATAGTTTTGAGTAGAAATAAGTTGTGTTCTTAACCGCTTAAGGACAAAGCGGTAAGGTTCTTGAATATCTGGGTCCTGACACATCGCCTTAACGACGTCGTCGCAGTTCGACATAGATAGCTCAGAAATGAGCACCGTCATATCTTTTATGAAGAGATCCGCGGCTTTCCAACGGCTCAGACGGATTGCCTGGCGGGTGACTGTCGCGGTGACGTTAGGGTTACCATCGCGATCCCCCCCCATCCAAGAGGTAAATTTTACCGGTACGAAATCCACTGGCAGTGTGATACCAAAGGTGGCATGAACCTGTTCATTGAGTTCACGTAAAAAAGCAGGAACACCTTCCCATAAACTATTTTCAACGACCGCAAATCCCCATTTTGCTTCATCGATAGGGGTTGGCCGTTGTTTACGTATTTCATCGGTGTACCACGCTTGCTCCACGAGCTGGCGGAGACGACGCATAATTTTCGACGTTTCGTACTCGGTTAAGTCATTATGGTCGAGACGTTCAAGACAGTTGTTCACTTCGACCAGTTTATGAATCAGCGTCCGGCGGGTAATTTCGGTCGGGTGCGCTGTGAGAACCAGCTCAATTGAAAGTTCTTCAATAGCCTGACAAATATCTTTTTCAGAAATATTTTCGATTTTTTTCAAGCGCTGGAAGGTGGCTTGTAGCACTTCCGGCGGACTTTCACCTGGAGATTGGTGTGAAACCGTTTGATACTGCTCTGCAACGTTGGTTAAGTTGAGAAACTGGCTGAAAGCTCGGGCAACAGGGAGCAACTCATCGTTCGACAAATTCTGTAAAGTGGTAAGCAAGGCTTCACGATCTTCCTCGCTGCCAGAACGTGAACTTTTCGATAATTTTCTAATGGATTCCACACGCTCTAAGATTTCATCGCCTAGGGCGTTTTTAATCGTATCGCCAAGAAGTTTTCCAAGCATACTCACGTTACTACGCATAGCTGAATATTGTTCGTTCATGTGACGCGTTAACCCCTTAGCTGTTGTCTGCCCATCAATTATTGTTATTGGTTTTCTGTATACCTATCTAGCCATGTAACGGAATGAACGTCAAATGTCAGAAAAGTGTGCAGTGACTTCAAAACATATCGTATTGATGCCCAATGAGCGCTTTAAAAGCGAATTGTGTTGAGTTTGCTATCTCCATAAAGATTTTTAATCTATCTCTAGAAGAGGTGCCCCGATCTCTCACTTAGCAAAAATGATGAATTAATTTTTTCAGCAGCTGATCGGTCGGCTCGATAAATTTTGTGTCAAGGTACTCATCAGGTTGATGTGCCTGCTCAATCGAACCAGGCCCCAGTACTAATGTTGGGCAAAGCTGTTGAATAAAAGGTGCTTCGGTACAGTAATTCACAATTTCAGTTTCAGTACCCAACACTTTTTCGATTAACGCCACCATGGGATGATGAACTGGGCATTCATAACCAGGAATAGGAGGGTGTAAGTCAGTGATGGTTAAACGTCCCGGCCACTGCTCGCTGATCGGTGCCAGTGCTTGTGCAAGTAAGTCGTGAAGGTCGGGAAGAGAGAGTCCTGGTAGCGGCCGTATATCCATATGTAACTCACAACAGGCACAAATTCTATTCGGTGCATCACCACCGGAGATTTTTCCGAAGTTCATCGTTGGATAAGGGATAACAAATCCATCATGGTTGAAGCGTTCTTTAAGCTGGCGGCGTAACCCTTGTAATTCCGCAATCGAATCATGCATTAGCTCGATCGCGTTGATCCCGTTTTCTGGATCACTGGAGTGGCCGGAGTGACCCTCGATACGAATTGCTTTTGAAAGGTGGCCTTTATGCGCTCGAACGGGTTGCAGTGAAGTGGGCTCACCGATAATGGCACAATCTGGACGGATAGAGGTTGATTGTGCGAAGTAACTCGCTCCGGCCATCGTCGTCTCTTCATCTGCTGTGGCCAGGATGTAAAGCGGTTTAGTGAGTTTACTCAAGTCTATTTCAGTCAATGCCGTGAGAATAAAAGCAAAAAAACCTTTCATATCTGCGGTTCCTAACCCATATAAACGGTTATCGCGCTCGGTTAGGGTAAAAGGATCTTGTGTCCACCGTCCTTCATCGTAGGGCACCGTATCAGTATGCCCAGCCAAGAGCAGACCACCAGAGCCTTGACCATATTTCGCCAGTAAATTGAATTTATTGCGCGTATTCGGTACCGGCTGAAGTTCCACCTGAAAGCCTAAATTTTCGAACCAGCCCGCGAGTAAAGTAATAAGTGGCTCGTTGCTCTGATCCAGTACAGATTCTGTACCGCTGATGGAAGGCGTACCAATTAATTGACGATAAAGTTCAATAAATGGCGGTAATTTGTTATTCACTGTTGACGCTCCTTTGATTAGGATGTACAAATAATCATGCAAATTATGTGAATAAAAATACATTATTGACCGTCGAGATGACAACGATTTATTCACGATTCAAGGGAAAGTAGAAACTTAACCCGCACCTGTTTATGAGAGCTCAGAAAGGTCTTTACTCATGTTAAATGCATTGATTGTTGGCGCTAGCGGATATGCCGGTGCGGAACTGGCAACCTACTTGAATCGTCACCCTGAAGTTAACCTTGCCACTGTGGCAGTGTCTGCGAAAAGTGAAGATGCAGGTAAATTATTATCAGATCTTTATCCGCAACTCAAAGGCCGACTTGATATCGCGTTACACGGGATGACCGATCCGCAGGCATTGGCGGAACAACATGATGTTGTCTTTTTAGCTACCGCCCACGAAGTCAGCCATGATTTAGCCCCTATTTTTCTCAATGCGGGTTGTACTGTCTTCGATCTTTCCGGTGCTTATCGGGTTAATGATCCAGAGTTTTATACCCGTTATTACGGATTCACCCACCAACATACAGACTGGTTAGCGAAGGCGGTTTATGGCTTGGCCGAGTGGCAGACTGAAAAAATTCAGACTGCGCAGCTTATCGCGGTCCCCGGCTGTTATCCCACAGCGGCCCAATTAGCGCTAAAACCTTTACTAGATCGCCAGTTATTAAATACCGATTTTTGGCCAGTCATTAATGCGACGAGCGGTGTAAGTGGTGCTGGACGTAAGGCTTCCCTTAAAACGAGTCTGTGTGAAGTCAGCTTACAACCCTATGGTATTTTTACCCATCGGCACCAACCTGAGATTGCGACACACCTTGGTACGCAAGTTATCTTTACTCCTCATTTGGGCGATTTCCCTCGGGGCATCTCTGAAACTATCACTTGTAAGCTAACGCAAACTCTCACTCGCGAAGAGATTTTGGCTATCTTCCATCAAGCTTATGATAGTCAGCCTTTAGTCAGAATTTATGATGAGGGCGTGCCAGCGCTGAAATCGGTCGTTGGCCTACCTTATTGTGATATCGGCTTTGCCGTAGAGGGCCAGCATCTCATTTTGGTCAGTGTTGAAGATAATCTATTGAAAGGGGCGGCTTCCCAAGCAGTGCAATGCTTGAATATTCGGTTTAACTTTTCATCCACCCTTTCCTTACTTTAAGAAGAGTCATTGATTATGGAAAATCCATTAATTATTAAACTAGGTGGTGTTCTGTTAGACAGCGAAGAAGCCCTGTCTAGGCTCTTTGACGCACTACAGCAATACCGTATGCAACATCAACGCCCATTGGTTATTGTTCATGGTGGAGGCTGCTTAGTCGATGAGCTTATGAGTCAGCTGAATCTCCCGGTGAAAAAACAGAATGGATTACGCGTAACTCCGGCTGATCAGATCGATATCATCACCGGTGCTTTAGCGGGAACGGCGAATAAGACTTTGTTAGCGTGGGCCAAAAAATACGGTATTTCAGCCGTTGGGCTATCGCTGGGTGATGGCAGTATCACCGAAGTCACGCAATTAGATGAATCTCTTGGCCATGTAGGTAAGGCCTCTGCTGGAAATCCGGCACTGTTAAATACACTTTTAGCGGCTGAATATTTGCCAATTATCAGTTCTATCGGTATTACTGATGGGGGGCAGCTGATGAATGTTAATGCAGACCAAGCGGCGACGGCGTTGGCAGCAGCTTTAGGTGCAGATTTGATTCTTCTGTCCGATGTGAGTGGTATCTTGGACGGTAAAGGACAAAAAATCGATAAAATGTCGGCACAAATGGCGGAAACGTTGATTGATCAGGGCATTATTACTGATGGAATGATCGTGAAAGTGAATGCGGCATTAGATGCTGCGCGGACCTTAAACCGACCGGTCGACATTGCTAGCTGGCGACATGCTGAAAAACTGCCAGACTTATTTAATGGCTTAGCCATTGGTACGCGGATTGTTGCGTAATTTAAAGAATATTTTCAAGGATCTATAATGCAAACTCAAAATATTAATAAAATTGTTTTAGCGTATTCAGGTGGTCTTGATACTTCGGCGATTATTCCGTGGTTAAAAGAAAATTATGGCTGTGAAGTTGTCGCATTTGTTGCCAACGTTGGCCAAGATCCTGCGGATTTAGAAGGTGTAGAGAAAAAGGCGATGCAGTCTGGTGCCAGCGAGTGCCACGTCGTCGATTTACGTGAAGAGTTCATTCGTGAATATGTCTATCCAGTCCTGCAAACAGGGGCACTGTATGAAGGGACATATTTACTGGGAACCTCTATGGCGCGTCCGATTATCGCCAAGGCTCAGGTTGAAGTGGCGCTGAAAGTAGGTGCCGATGCACTGTGCCATGGCGCGACTGGTAAAGGTAATGACCAAGTCCGTTTTGAGAGCACTTACGCGGCCTTAGCACCGCAACTGAAAGTGATCGCACCTTGGCGTGAGTGGGATCTACGTTCTCGTGAAGCTCTGTTGGATTACCTTAAACAGCGTGATATCCCTACTACTGCCAGTTTGGAAAAAATTTATAGCCGTGATGAAAATGCGTGGCATATCTCCACTGAAGGTGGCGTATTAGAAAGTCCTACCAATGCTGCAAACCAAGATTGCTGGGTTTGGACAGTCGATCCATTAGAAGCGCCAGACCAACCTGAAGAAGTTACCCTGACGGTTGAGAAAGGCAAAGTCGTCGCGGTTAATGGTGAAAGACTAAGCCCGTTCCAAGCGTTAGAAAAACTGAATGTTCTGGGTGCCAAACATGGCGTGGGAAGAATTGATATCGTCGAGAACCGTTTAGTCGGTATGAAGTCACGTGGTTGCTATGAAACCCCAGGCGGTACCATTATGGTCAATGCCTTACGTGCCGTTGAACAATTGGTTTTAGACCGTGATAGCTTCAAATGGCGCGAGCAGCTTGGTTTGGAAATGTCTTATGTCGTCTATGACGGACGCTGGTTCACTCCAATCCGTAAAGCGCTGCAAGCCTCTGCTGAATCCTTAGCGGAAGAGCTGAATGGTGAAGTGGTTATTCGTCTTTATAAAGGGCACGCCACGGCAATTAAAAAGAAATCTGACAATAGCCTCTATTCTGAAGAGTTTGCGACTTTTGGCGAAGATGAAGTTTATGATCATAGCCATGCGGAAGGATTTATCCGTCTTTACTCGCTGTCTTCTCGTATCCGGGCAGTAAAACAACAATAAGTCTTTAGGTGGCCGTAGGGCCACCTCCTTATCTATTTTTCAGGAGAGTTACCATGGCATTGTGGGGCGGACGGTTCACTCAGGCAGCCGATCAGCGGTTTAAACATTTCAACGACTCATTACGTTTTGACTACCGTTTGGCTGAGCAAGATATTACTGGCTCGGTAGCGTGGTCTAAAGCCCTAGTCACCGTCAATGTTTTGACTGGTGAGGAGCAACAACGTCTAGAGCAAGCTTTGACTGAATTGCTGGCTGAAGTGCGCGACAACCCAATGCAGATTCTGGAAAGTGATGCAGAAGATATCCACAGTTGGGTCGAAGGTAAACTCATCGAGAAGGTCGGTGATTTAGGAAAAAAACTGCACACTGGCCGCAGCCGTAATGACCAAGTGGCGACCGATTTAAAACTATGGTGTAAGTTTCAGGTCAATGAATTAATCACTGCGGTCCGCGCAATTCAACGCGCACTAGTCGAAACGGCCTCTGCGCATCAAGACGTAGTGATGCCAGGTTACACCCATTTACAACGCGCTCAACCTATCACCTTTGCCCACTGGTGTTTAGCTTACACTGAAATGTTAGCCCGTGATGAAAGCCGTTTAGAGGATGCTTTAAAGCGTTTCGACGTTAGCCCACTAGGGTGTGGTGCATTGGCTGGGACGGCGTACCCTATTGATCGTGAACAATTGGCCGAATGGTTAGGTTTTGCCAGTGCAACGCGTAATAGCCTCGATTCAGTCTCTGACCGTGACCACGCGTTAGAGTTAATGAGCCATGCTTCCATAAGTATGATGCACTTATCACGTTTCGCTGAAGATATGATTTTCTTTAACTCGGGTGAAGCGGGTTTTATCGAGCTATCCGATAAAGTCACCTCTGGCTCATCCTTAATGCCACAGAAAAAGAATCCCGATGCGCTAGAGCTCATTCGCGGTAAGTGCGGCCGTGTACAGGGCGCTCTAACGGGTATGATGATGACGCTTAAAGGATTGCCTCTGGCTTACAACAAAGATATGCAAGAAGACAAAGAAGGGCTATTTGATGCATTAGATACTTGGTTAGAGTGTTTGCATATGAGCTGCTTAGTCTTAGAAGATATTCAACTTAACGCCGCACGCTGCAAAGAAGCGGCAGAACAAGGTTATGCTAACTCTACTGAGCTGGCGGACTACTTGGTTGCTAAGGGTGTACCTTTCCGTGAGGCGCACCATATTGTGGGGGAAGTCGTGGTAGCGGCCATCAAACAAGGTATCCCTCTTGAGCAGTTATCGTTGGATCACTTTAAACAGTTTAGCGATACGATTGAAGAAGACGTCTATCCATTATTATCGCTTGAGTCTTGTCTCGATAAGCGTAATGCGAAAGGCGGCGTAGCCCGTGAGCAAGTCACTTTTGCGATTGAACAAGCACGCATTCGTTTAGCGTAAAAAAAAGCGGACGAAAATTCGTCCGCTACCCTGGTGTGGCACTTTATTCTTATAATATTTTATACAGCGAAGTGCTTCTCTAAATCGTCGCTACCCCCGATGTGGCGGCCTCCGATGAAGACTTGTGGTACGGTAGAACGGCCCGTGATAGCACGTAAGCTAACCGTGGTCGCGTCTTGGCCCAAGACTAACTCTTCATATTGTAGACCTTTATCTTGCAATAGCTGTTTCGCTTTTGCACAGAAAGGGCAACCTGGCTTAGTAATAATCGACACAGACTCTTGTAATTTATGATCTGGAGCCAAGTATTTCAGCATGGTATCAGCGTCAGAGACTTCAAACGGGTCGCCCGGTTGGTCTGGTTCGATGAACATCTTCTCGATTTTTCCATCGCGTACCAGCATAGAATAACGCCATGAACGCTCACCAAAGCCTAGATCATCCTTACCGACCAACATTCCCATACCACGGCTGAAATCACCATTACCATCTGGGATGAATGTGATTTTCTCGGCGTGTTGATCTTGTTTCCATGCATTCATCACGAAAGTATCGTTGACGGAAACACATAAGATCTCATCAACACCGTGTGCTGCGAATACACTATGCAGCTCGTTGTAACGTGGTAAATGGCTTGAAGAACAGGTTGGCGTGAATGCGCCAGGTAAAGAGAAAACAATGACAGTTTTATTTTTGAATAAATCATCAGTGGTCAGATCGACCCATTTGTCACCTTGACGTGTATGGAACGTTACTTGCGGGACGTTTTTACCTTCTTGATTCTCTAATGGCATGTTTTACTCCACTATTTGATATAGGTTAACTGTTTGATGAGTTAATAATATGAGACATTCCTTGATAGGGCTAATCGTTCGTTGCTATGCTACCTATCGTTACGACCTATCATGAAGGAAGGGGATTAATGAACATCCGTGATCTGGAATATCTTGTTTCGCTCGCAGAACATCGTCATTTTAGACGAGCGGCCGACGCTTGTCATGTCAGCCAACCCACCTTAAGTGGACAGATACGTAAACTTGAAGATGAGTTGGGCGTCATGCTACTGGAAAGAACTAGCCGTAAAGTTCTCTTCACGCAAGCCGGTTTACTTCTTGTTGACCAGGCGCGTACAGTGTTGCGGGAAGTCAAAATCCTCAAGGAGATGGCGAGCCAACAGGGTGAAACCATGTCGGGCCCTTTACATATCGGCTTAATCCCCACGGTCGGGCCGTATTTATTACCACATATAATTCCTATGCTTCATAAAAGTTTTCCTAAACTTGAGATGTACCTCCATGAAGCACAAACTCATCAGCTACTCGCTCAGCTCGACAGTGGTAAATTAGACTGTGCCATTATGGCGTTGGTTAAGGAGTCCGAGGCTTTCATTGAAGTGCCTTTATTTGACGAGCCAATGAAGTTAGCTGTTTACAGTGATCACCCATGGTGCCAGCGACAAACCATACCGATGGGCGATCTTTCCGGTGAAAAGTTACTCATGCTAGAAGACGGTCACTGTTTACGGGATCAAGCGATGGGATTCTGTTTCCAAGCGGGAGCTGATGAAGATACGCATTTCCGTGCGACGAGTCTTGAGACGTTACGTAACATGGTTGCAGCGGGTAGCGGCGTAACCTTAATGCCTGCGCTATCCGTGCCGACGGAAAGGGAAAGAGATGGTGTCTGTTATATTGGATGTGAATCGCCGGTGCCGCAACGGACAGTCGCATTGATTTATCGACCAGGGTCACCTCTGCGTAGCCGCTATGAGCAACTCGCAGAGGCGATAAGCGCACATATGTACGCTTTACCGGCAGATGTACTAAAACAGTCTGTTTAAACCGTTTAACGCGGCCACGCGATAAGCCTCGGCCATTGTTGGATAGTTAAAGGTGGTATTCACGAAGTACTCGATAGTATTGCCACCATTTTTCTGTTCCATAATGGCTTGACCGATATGAATAATTTCAGCGGCCCTTTCACCAAAGCAATGTATCCCTAAAATTTCCTTCGTTTCACGATGGAAAAGGATTTTTAAGCTACCGACATTCATCCCTACAATTTGTGCACGGGCAAGATGTTTAAATTGCGCGCGACCCACCTCGTAAGGAACCTTCATTGCCGTCAGCTGTTGCTCTGTTTTCCCAATCGAACTGATCTCTGGGATGGTGTAGATACCCGTTGGAATATCTTCGACCAGATGTGCTGTCGCCTCGCCTTTAATGATAGCTTGAGCCGCAATACGTCCCTGATCGTAGGCTGCAGAAGCTAGACTTGGATAACCAATCACATCGCCCACTGCAAAGATATGAGGTTGGCTGGTTTGGTACATATTGTTCACTTTTAACAAGCCACGACCATCGGCTTCGAGACCTGCATTCTCTAATGAGAGAGAATCGGTGTTCCCCGTCCTACCATTAGCAAACAATAAGCAGTCGGCTTTCATCTTTTTGCCAGATTTGAGGTGCATAATTACGCCATCCTCAACGCCTTCGACTTTCTCGAACTCTTCATTGTGGCGGATCACTACGCCATTATTCCAGAAGTGGTAGGAGAGCGAATCCGACATTTCTTGGTCCAAGAATGCCAGCAGGCGATCACGGGTGTTGATGAGATCAACTTTTACCCCTAATCCACGGAAAATCGACGCATATTCGCAACCAATTACTCCAGCACCATAAATAATGACGTGGCTGGGTTCGTGTTTTAAATCCAAGATGGAATCAGAATCGTAGACACGTGGATGTGTAAAATCGATATTATCAGGGTGGTAAGGGCGTGAACCGCAGGCAATGACGAATTTCTCTGCAGTTAAAATTTCTACAGAGCCATCATGAGTTGTGAGTTCAAGCGTGTGAGCATCAATAAAGCGTGCATCGCCTTGGAATAACGCGCAATGGTTCCTTTCATAAAACCCTTGGCGCATATTAGTTTGTTGCTGAATAACGTTCTCAGTATGTTTGAGAATGTCAGCGAAAGAAGAGCGGAGTAGGCGAGTATGGTCGCTGTATAGGGGGTTCAAATTGAACTCGATGATACGGCTAACTGCGTGACGTAAAGCTTTAGAGGGGATCGTACCCCAGTGCGTACAACCACCACCGATATTATGATAGCGTTCAATAACAGCAATGTGAGCACCTTGTTTAACGAGGCCCATTGCGGCACCTTCACCACCAGGTCCAGAACCAATGACAATGGCGTCGTAATCGTAAGACTGTTTCATACCCATATGTCCTATTTCTCTATACATTTTTACAACTTGATTCTAACATCTTCACGATATTAGCTAAATGGTAAAACCAATTTTCCGCATTTCTGCACAAAAATTTAAGTAACAGAGCGTAATAATGTTTCCCCCGCTGTACGCTCAAACTTTGGTATAGTCTTACCATGAAAGATAAAAAGGCAGAAGTCATGGGCGTTAGAGCGCAGCAAAAAGAACGTACAAGACGTGCACTGGTTGAGGCTGCTTTTAGCCAGCTCAGTGCTGAACGAAGTTTTGCTAGCTTAAGTCTACGCGAGGTCGCTCGTGAGGCAGGGATCGCGCCAACCTCTTTTTATCGACATTTTAAAGATGTGGATGAATTAGGGCTGACGATGGTTGATGAAAGCGGTCTGATGCTTCGTCAACTAATGCGTCAAGCACGCCAGCGCATCGCCAAGGGCGGAAGTATTATTCGAACCTCGGTTGCGACCTTTATGGAGTTTATCGGCAATAATCCGAATGCCTTCAGGCTTCTATTACGCGAGCGATCTGGAACCTCTTCCGCATTTCGTGCCGCGGTTGCTCGAGAGATTCAGCATTTCATTGCAGAATTGGCAGATTATCTTGAACTTGAAAATCATATGCCTCGAAGCTTTACAGAAGCGCAGGCAGAAGCGATGGTGACTATCGTTTTTAGTGCCGGTGCTGAGGCGTTGGATATTGACCTGACCCATAGGCGTCTGCTTGAAGAGCGGTTAGTGCTACAACTTAGGATGATTTCGAAAGGGGCCTACTATTGGTACCGCCGCGAACAAGAACGGTTAGCGTTACATAATGAAGGGCATGAAGAGATGAACCCTATTCGTAAATAGGGTTCTATAACGCTAGCGCAATGTGAGTAGAACGCCAGATTCCATATGATGGGTATAGGGGAATTGGTCGAACAGTGCCACGCGAGAGATCGCGTGGGTGTCAGAAAGGACTGACAGATTTTCGCATAGTGTTTCCGGATTACAGGATATATAAAGGATACGCGGATATTGCTGTACCATTTTTAGCGTTTGCTCGTCGAGTCCGCTGCGAGGGGGATCGACAAAAATGGTCTCACAATTGTAAGCCTTCAAATCAATGCCCTTGAGGCGGTTAAACTCTCTAACGCCTTGCATCGCTTGTGTAAACTCTTCTGCAGACATCCGGATAATCTGTAAATTATCGATATTGTTGGCGCTAATGTTATATTGCGCGGACTCCACAGAAGGTTTCGCTATCTCTGTGGCGAGCACTTGATCGAAATTTTTCGCTAGTGCAATCGAGAAATTACCATTCCCACAATAGAGTTCTAATAGGTCGCCTGTCGCGTTTTGAGTGATAGATTGCGCCCATTCAAGCATGGAAATATTGATTGCTGCATTAGGCTGCGTGAAGCTGTTCTCAACTTGTCGATAAACCAGCGTATCGCCATTTACGGTGAGTGCTTCTTCTATATAGTCTTTATCTAGGACGATTTTTGTCTTTGTCGCTCGACCTATGATGTCGATGGTGAACCCCATCTGCCGTAACCGATCTCGCAATATTTTAGCGGCGGCGATCCACTCATCATTTAAGGGTCGGTGATAGAGTAGTGTGACCAAAGCTTCACCACTTAAGGTGGTAAGATAATCGATTTGGAAAATTTTGTGTCGAAGGACTTGCTCCTGCTTGAGTGCCTCAATCATGATTGGCATCAGCTGATTGATTAATTCACTCGCCGCGGGGAACTGCGTAACGGGTATGCGTGACTTTGTCGCTTGGTCGAACATGATATGGTACAAGTCGTCGCCTTCGTGCCAAAGGCGAAATTCTGCACGCATACGGTAATGACTCACAGGTGAGCGGAAAACTTCTATCTCAGGATGGTGGTAGGACGATAATAGCTCGCTGAGACGTTGATGCTTTTCAGTAAGCTGTGAATCGTATTGTGTTATGGGAAGATGTTCCGGAGTCATAAATTGAACCTATAGAATAACCTGATCAGCGGAGAATTGTAGGGATTCTCTACACGATGTCCAGCTACTATCGTGATCCGTTGCTAAGTTAACCCCGCCGAGAGTGGTATCATAGCCACTATAATCAGAGGCGTATGAGAAAATAATGGTTATACCGATTCAATATCCTTCAGAAATGCGTTTGTCTCAGGGCGAGGAAGCGCCAACAATCTTAATTATTGACTCTGGAGTCGGCGGGCTTTCGGTTTATGACGAAATAGCGAAACTATTACCGACAGCTCGATATCTCTATGTCTTCGATAACGCAGGCTTTCCTTATGGTACTAAAGAGGAGTCATTCATTATCGAACGGGTCGTGCAGATTACGCAGCAGATGGCCGATAGGTATCCGATCAATCTTGCGGTTATTGCTTGTAACACGGCCAGCACTATTACTTTACCTCGGCTTCGGGATACATTCAGTTTTCCCGTTATAGGTGTAGTGCCAGCAATAAAACCTGCAGCGCAACTGACACGTAATGGGGTAGTGGGCTTATTAGCGACGCAGGGGACAATACGAAGGGAATACACCTACGAATTAATCAAACAATTTGCGACCGACTGTCAGATTGAGATGTTAGGTGCATCTTCACTTGTGGAATTAGCCGAGCGCAAACTACAGCGACAAGATGTGAGCTTGAACGAAATCAGGGCAGCGGTAATGGATTGGTTAAGGTTACCCAAGATTCCTGACACGATCATTTTAGGGTGTACGCACTTCCCTCTATTAAAGGAAGAGCTTCAGCAGGTCTTTCCAAATGAGACAATTTTCGTGGATTCGGGGATCGCAGTCGCTCGTCGAGCGGTATTCTTACTCAAAGATTTCACTATTCCCACCCTTTCGCAATCTTCGAATATCGCTTTCAGTACACTCGAGGATGATAAATCAGCGTTACTTTTACCCGTTTTACGTCAATTTCGGTTTGAAAAGCTCGAAAATCTTACAAATATTGAGCGGATTGCATGAATCTCCAGCAACCGATGATTTTTTTTAAATAATCCCTTGCGCTCTGAGCGGAACTCCCTATAATGCGCATCCACTGACACGGCAAAGCACGATACGCAGCGCGGTGACAGGGACTGAAGCGATTCGG
>NZ_JABBFQ010000004.1 GCF_018494055.1 Rosenbergiella epipactidis | reverse complement strand
TGTCACAGCGACGGATGCGGCGAAAAATACCTCTGCAGAAGCAACGACTATCGCGCCAGATACGACTGCGCCAACAGCACCGACGGATGTTACGGTCAGTGATGACGGTTCAACAGTGACCGGTAAGGCGGAAGCAGGATTGACTGTCGCTATCAAGGATACTGATGGCAACACAATCGGTAGTGCAACAGTCGGTAGTGACAGCACCTTTAGCGTTACCCTAACTACAGTTCAAACCAATGGCGAAACCTTAAGCGTGACGGCGACGGATGCGGCGAAAAATACCTCTGCAGCAGCTACTATCACTGCGCCAGATACGACTGCGCCTGCAGCGCCGACTGATGTAGCGGTCAGTGTCGATGGTGATACGGTCACTGGTAAGGCTGAAGCTGGCTCAACCGTTACCATCAAAGATGCTGAGGGCAACACAATCGGTAACGCCACGGTCGGTAGTGATGGCACCTTTAGCGTGACACTGCCTGCAGCACAAGCGAATGGCCAAACCCTAACTGTTACGGCGACGGATGCGGCAGGTAATGTCTCCCCAGCGGCAACAATCACCGCGCCAGATACGACTGCGCCAGCAGCGCCGACTGATGTAGCGGTGAGTGATGACGGTGCGACAGTCACTGGTAAGGCGGAAGCTGGCTCAACCGTTGTCATCAAAGATGCTGAGGGCAACACCCTGGGCAGTGCAACAGTCGGTAGTGACGGCACCTTTAGCGTTACCCTAACTACAGCACAGACTAATGGTGAAACCTTAAGCGCGACGGCGACTGATACTGCGGGGAATACCTCTATTGCAACGTCTGTCACTGCGCCAGATACGACTGCGCCTGCTGCGCCGACTGATGTAGTATTGAGCGATGATGGTGTAACTGTTACAGGTAAAGGTGAGGTCGGATCGATTATTACAGTTACCAATGTCAATGGTAAGGCCTTGGGAACCGGTAAAGTGGACAGCGATGGAACCTTCTCTGTCACGTTAGATGCCGCACAAACGAATGGACAGACACTCAGCGTCGCAGCTTCTGACACATCAGGGAATACTTCAGAAGCGGTATCAGTAACGGCCAAAGATACTACGGCACCAAATGAACCGACTGATCTCGTGATGGATGACACTGCTTTAACGCTATCAGGTAAAGGTGAGGAAGGTACAACCGTTAAAGTCTACGACAGTAACGGTAATGTTGTGGCGACTGGGACAGTCAATGACGATGGAACATTTGAGGTTAAACTACCGGAAGGGTTATCAGTCAATCAAGACCTATCAGTAACGCTTACTGACTCGTCGAACAATGAATCAGATAAGGGAACAATTACTTATTCAGATAATAGTGGGTCGGGAACAGATGACCAACTTATCGCTAATGCCGATACGCATACGGCAACGGTAACCGCTGTTCAAGATAATCTAACAGGCACGTCAGGAAATATTGTTCAGGCGGTAGGGTTGACTGCACTCAGTGTGGTTGATGTATCACTGTTCTCGTCTAATACCTTTAACTTTACAGTGAGTGATAACACGTCGGAAGACGTCACATTGGATGTGAGCGGTAGTGTGGCGTTAAGCGCCGTTGCAGGATTAACGTCGCTGCTTACGCTGTTAGGGTTAAATAGCTTTAGTGCAGATCTGTCGGTCATTGATACGAGCACAGGTGAAGTCGTTCAAACGCTGTCTAACGCTATAACAATCAACTCTGGGCTGGTTAACCTGACCTATAGTGGTTCGGTCTATATCCAGGGCTTGACCTCTGGAACCTATACGGTCGCCGTGTCATCTGCTAACTCATCTTCGGTGCTTGGACGTTTATTGTCCTTGTTGGTGAGCGCGAATGTTGGGACAGTACTGAGCGTCGATATTACCGATTCTGTGCAGTATGTGTTCGGTGATACCAGCGGTAATGTATTGAGTTCGGATACTGCCGGAGACGTTGCGGATACGGGAACCAGTATTCATGTGACGAGTGTGGTAGCTGACAGTGTCGATGGTGCTAGTGCGGTGACTGTGGCAAGTAGTGGGTCGACCACTATCACTGGCGAGTACGGTGTGCTTAGCATCGCCGCGGACGGTAGCTATAGCTATCAACCGACCAGTGCGACGAGTGATATCGGTAAATCGGATGTCTTTACTTACACCATTACCAACGCGTCAGGGCAGACGGCAACGGCAACCTTAACCTTGACGATAGAAGGTACGCATTCTACGGCAGTGGCAGATACGGTATCCGTTAGCGCTGACACTGCGTTGGCGGCGGGTACTAGCTTAACCTACACCACGAATACGCTAATCAGTGCCTTAGCAGTTGGGAAAAACTCAACGGTCTCTAGCACCGCAACAGAGTCCTTTACAGTGGCCTCAGGTACCACGTTGGATAGTGCAAGCTTAGTGTTGACCTTTAGTGCAGCGAATACTGGACTGGGGAATAACTCGACTACTACGGTCTCTGGAACATTGACGATTCTCAACCAAACGACGGGAGAGTCGGAGTCGACAACGCTATCAAAAATCACTATGTCTTTGGCTGATTTATATAGCACGACTCAAACGATATCGCTTTCTTCTTTGGGGCTCAGTGAGCTTACGGAAGGGAACTATACGGTCACCTTTACTTATAGTGCGTCGAATGCCCCGCTGACCATCTTAGGCACTGGTGGAACGGCACTTACCGTGACCAGCTCTTTATCTGGAACCTCGGTGGATACGACTCACCACTACACTGAATCTGAAACCGTAACCGGCAATATCCTAGATGGTACGGACTCTGATAGTGTCGCCGATACCTTCGGGAGTGAATATCAATCCTTTACGATAACGGGTAATAACGCTTCAGGTACCTCGGTCTCCTATACGGTAAGCGGGGGGGATAAATCGATTACTGATGCGAGCGGCAGTGCGGTGAGTGGTGATTCGGTCACGTTGTACGGTAAATACGGAACCTTAGTGTTATCGGATGACGGTTCTTATACCTACACCTTAAAAGCAGGTATCGATACGTCGACCATTACCTCTAAGGAGACATTCAGTTATTCATTGAACGATAGCGATGGCACCTCATCGACCGCTAACTTAACCATCGATTTGCATCCGGTGATTACGGGTAGCGCCAATGCCGATACCATCACAAGTACGGCGTATGACGATACCTTCACGACAGGAAGTGGTGCGGATACCGTGGTGTATAAATTGCTGGCCGATGACAACACTGGAGGTAATGGCAGTGATACCTGGACTGACTTCTCCGTCAGTGATGGTGACCACATAGACGTTTCGGCGCTACTGGTTGGCTGGCACAGTGAGTCGAGTAGTTTAGGAAATTATATTTCTGTCAGCCACACTGACAACAATACCGTTGTTTCGATTGACAGGGATGGAACGGGCAGTGCTTACAGCTCAACCACACTGGTCACTCTTGAAGGCGTGAACGTCACGCTTGATGAATTAATTGACCACAATCCGTCATCGTAATGATTAGGCGGGAGGCAACTCCCGCTTTTTTACGTCTGTAATAAATTAAAAAGTTTTACTGTCGACGCAAGAGAGTTGTTTTATGAAGAAATTTTGCTTGATCACCTTAAGTCATTTAGTGGTTCGGGGGGTGTTGGGGATCAGCATTATCACTAGCGTTCCGGCGCTGGCTGATGAGTCGATAATCAGTGCACATCAGATGATTGGTGAGGAGAATCTTCCAGATTTATATAGCGTCACGCCGAATGGGTCGGTGTATAATGGTCAGCCGCTGGATATGTCAGATGCGGTCGCGATGGCGGTTAACTGGCACCCTACCATTACGCAAGCAGTCGGTAAGTTATTTGAGCAATCGGCGAATGTCGATGTCGCCAAAGCAAAGTATTATCCACAAGTGAATGCTGGGGTGAATAATGGCTACAGCAACACTTACACCAATAAAGGCTATTCGCCCTCGATCGATATCTCTCTTTCTCAGATGTTATACGACTTCGGTAAGGTTTCCAGTTCTGTGCGTGCCGCCAATGCTGCGGTCGCTCAGCAACAGGCCGAAGTGATGCTAACCATCGACCAAGTTGCCCACGATACCGCTTCAGCAGTGGTTCAGGTGCAGGGGTATCAGCAGCTGGTCACTATGGCCACTCAACAGCTCGACTCCTTAAAACAAATTGGTAACTTGATCCGGCAGCGTAATACTGAGGGAGCCAGTCCACTCTCCGATGTGGTACAAACCGATACCCGTATTGAGGGAGCCCAAGCAACCTTGATGCAATACCAAGCGTCTTTACAACGCTGGCAGGCGACCCTCGCGACCTATATTGGCGTACAAGGGGTTAACCGAGTCACACAAGATGTGCCCGAAACGTTAACACGAGCCTGCGCGGTGCAGCATCCGGATTACAAGTTAATCCCATCGGTATTGGCGGCGTGGGCGGGAGCAAATCAAGCTCAAGCTAACGTCGATAATGCCAATGCCCAAATGATGCCGACCATCTCCCTAGAGCCGGAAGTCACGCATTATTTAAATGACCACTACTCGGGCAGTAGCGAGTTGGACAAGACCCAATATACCGCCTCCATCCGTATGCAAATGCCACTTTATCAAGGTGGGGGATTAAGCGCCTCTCGTGACGCAGCAGAGCAAGCCTTATCGGCGGCCAATGCGGCGATCAAAGCCGCACAGTTAGAGGCCTATCAAAAATTGGCTACCTCACAAGATGAAGCCACTAACTTGGGGCAAACCTTGGTGATTCAACAGCGGCAACAGGCACTTGGTGAGAAAACCTTGGGGCTTTATCAAGACCAATACTTGCAATTAGGCACACGTCCCTTACTCGACCTGTTGAACGTCGATCAAGAAATTTTCCAAGCTAAATTTAGCCAAGCGCAAACATTGGCGCAACTCAACAGTTTACAACTCGATTGCCTGTTCAGTACCGGCATGATGCGTTCCGTATTCCGTTTAGATAACCGCCGCATTCAGGGAGTGGATATTCGCCCATGATTAAAAAAGAGACTACAACTCAACGCGACGAATGGGTCGATGCCATCACGTTAATCGCGAGACACTATCGCCAATCCTTTTCCCCCGGTGCATTGGATGCCGCCGTACCTTGGTTATCGGAACAAAGCCTGCAAACTAAGTTACAGCACCTTTCCCGACTTGCTGGATTAAAATTTACCCTGTTAGACCAATCGGACAAGTTAATCTCTGGGCTTCGTTTACCGTTGGTCGCAACCTTAAAAAACGGTTCAGTTGTGGTCATCGAAAGCTTCGATGGACAAGATTGTGTCGGCGTACGTTTTATGGAAGAGGGCGGGTTAGTCAGTCAGATAAGTGTGACCGAACTGCTAGAGCAAACGGAGTGGGTGGTTGCTTTTCGTCCTATTGCGCCGGTTAAAGACAGTCGTACCGTCCAATACTTCTCGACCTATACGCCTGATTGGCTGAAAAAGCTGATTATCAAAGACATAAAACCTTACTTACATGTGATGGTTGCATCGTTCGTAATCAACTTGTTGGCGCTTTCAGGTATCTTATTTTCGATGCAGGTCTATGACCGCGTTATTCCCGCACAATCCTATCCCACGCTATATGTACTCTTTGGTGGGGTAATTATCTCCGTGGTCTTCATGTTTATCTTGAAGCTGGCACGGGGACATATTACCGATTTACTGGCCAAGCGTGCCGATATTCGCGTCTCAGATCGGGTATTTGGCCATGCGCTACGGTTAAAAAATTCCGCCATTCCTCGTTCGACAGGCAGTTTTATTGCGCAAGTTCGTGAGATCGAACAAATTCGTGAGATGGTCACCTCGCGTACCGTTTCCGTGTTGGTGGATCTCCCTTTCTTCTTACTGTTTCAACTGGTGTTGGTGATCGTTTCGCCGTGGTTAAGTTGGATTGCGCCTATCGCGGTGATTATCATGCTAGTGCCTGGGCTGCTTTATCAGAAAAAACTGGCCCGCTTAGCCCAGCAGAATCTACAAGAAGTGACCTTACGTAACGCTATTCTGGTAGAGAGTTTACAAGGGATCCAAGATATTAAGTTGATGCAGGCCGAGAGCCGTTTCCTACAGCAATGGAACAGTTATATCAGCATCACCGCAGAGTCTGGCGTAAAAACCCGTCAATTAACTCATGGCCTGGTTGCCTGGGGCACCACCATTCAGAGTTTAGTCTATGCGGCGGTAGTGGTGGTTGGTGCACCGCTAGTGATCAGTGGGGATATTACCACCGGTGCCATGGTCGCAGCCTCGATGCTCTCGACACGAATGATCGCGCCGATGACAGCGCTTTGTGGAGTCCTCGCTCGTTGGCAACAAGTTAAGGTGGCGAAACATAGCCTTGATCAACTGATGGCACTGCCAGTTGAAGATCATCCGGATGAGATGAAGGTTCACCGCGCGCTACTTCACGGTAACTATGAGCTACAGCAAGCTACCTTTAGTTATGGACAAGAGAATGAGTCAATCCCGCTGCAAGTAAACAAACTGTCGATTAACGCAGGGGAAAAAATAGCCTTATTGGGACGGATGGGGGCCGGAAAATCGACGCTACTACAAGCGTTGAGTGGAAACTTGGAGAAGGTTTCTGGTCAGGTACGGCTTGACGATTTAAGTCTAGAGCATATCGATATGGCCGACATGCGCAGGAATATTGGCTTACTGACGCAAGAAGCTCGCCTATTTCATGGCACCATCCGCGATAACCTGCTGCTTGGACGTCCTACCAGTGATGACGAAGAAATCTTTGAAGTCTTAACACTGACGGGGGCCATCGATTTTATTCGACAACTTCCTTTAGGGTTAGAGCATCCGATTATGGAAGGGGGAACGGGACTTTCAGGAGGCCAGCGTCAATCGTTATTGTTATCGCGTACGCTATTACGCGATCCGAATATCGTGCTTTTGGACGAGCCGACGGCATCCTTTGATGAGCCGTCCGAAAAACAGTTTATCGAACGGCTTGAAAAATGGATTGGTCATCGTACCTTAATTATCGCCACCCACCGTGCCGCCATCTTATCGCTTACGGAACGCGTGATTGTCTTAAAAGAGGGGCGCATTGCGATGGACACCTCACGTGAAGAGCTATTTAAAACCAAAGGGAAAGAGACTAGCCCTCAAGGAGCGACGCTATGAGCCAATCCACTACCTCCAATAAAGGCTATTTACCCTACGATCCCGCTGAGATATTGAGTGGCGGCGAGATGGACGAAGCGCATATCGTCAAGTCAGCGTATCTCATAGCGATTCTCGCGGTGTTAGTGATTATCTTCGGCGTTTGGGCCTGGTTTGGCCAAGTCGATGAAGTCTCGACCGGTACAGGAAAGGTCATCCCCAGCTCACGCGAGCAAGTGTTGCAGTCACTGGATGGTGGGGTGCTCACAGAGTTACCGGTACAAGAAGGTCAGCGTGTGAAGTTGGGGCAGGTGGTTGCACGATTGGATCCGACGCGTAGCGAGTCTAACGTTGGAGAGAGCGAAGCGAAATACCGGGCCTCGTTAGCTGCGAGCATCCGTTTGGATGCGGAAGTGAATAATCGTCCACTCGTCTTTCCGGCGAGCTTACAGTCTTATCCTGATCTATTAGCCGCAGAGACGCACCTCTATCAAAGCCGCCGTGATCAGTTAACCCAATCGATGAGGCAGCTACAAGACTCGATGTCGCTGATTAATCGTGAACTTACTATCACTCAGCGCTTGGCGAAAACCGGTGCAGCCAGTAGTGTGGAAGTGCTGAGGTTGCAGCAAAAGCAATCGGATATTGCGTTAAAGATTACTGATTTAAAAACCCATTACTACGTGGACGCGCGCGAACAACTTTCTAAAGCCAATGCGGACGTAGCGTCATTAGCGGAGGTGGTTCGAGGGCGTAGCGATAGCGTAAGTCGGTTAACGATTCGCTCCCCGGTACAGGGGATTGTCAAAAATATCAAAGTGACCACCATTGGCGGGGTCATCGCACCGAATGGCGAATTAATGGAAATCGTTCCCGTCGATGATCGTTTGCTTATTGAAGCCCGTATCTCACCGCGGGATATTGCATTTATCCATCCAGGTCAAAAGGCGATGGTAAAAATTACCGCCTATGATTACGCCATTTATGGCGGTCTACCCGGTGTAGTTGAAACGATTTCACCGGATACGATTCAAGATGAGCAAAAGCCAGAAATTTATTATTACCGTGTTTATATTCGTACTGACCATGATTCACTGGTCAACAAACGCGGTAAACATTTTGCGATTAGCCCTGGGATGATCGCTACCGTCGATATTAAAACCGGTGAAAGAACGGTAATGGATTATTTAATCAAGCCTTTCAACCGAGCAAGAGAAGCCCTGCGCGAACGTTAATCGATTTGCCACATTTTAAAGGAAACGCTAAACATGGCATTAAGTGATTTATTACAACAGGCGCATTTTGAAATGATGAGCGTTAACGCGCCCGAGCATGCCGCTCCTTATCCTGCTTGTATATTATTCTTCAGTCTTTGCGATGGAAAACAGCGCGCATACACTCATATTTCGACCGGGAAGACTTTTAATCAGGCTTGGACATCTGGCTCGCAATCTATTCAGCGGTATCGGCAACAACACGATCTTCAAATCTGTTGGTTACGGGTTGAACGAGTCGATCATATCGAAGAGATGAGCTGGGCAGGGTTACAAGATAAGCTGGGTAAAACAAAGCGTAACTATTTCCGTTTCGGACTCAGTTTTGACCCCGACTTCACGCATGCCATCCTGGAACAAGAGTTAGCCGCGAATGCCATACTCTATGACGGTAAGGTGGGGGTTGCTATCCCTAATGAGACTAATCTCAACAACTACGCTCAGCGCCGGTTTTCCTGTTCGCTAAGTTGGCCAACCGATCCCCAACAGAGGATCTGGCGGTTTAAAACCCAAGCGGTTTTCTGCGATGCTTCTGGGGCAAAAACGATTGAGCGCGAAGGCAAAGCATCTGGATTTAGAAAAATAGCCGAACCTTGGCAAGCGCATCTACCGAACCTTATTAATCACTCTGCGCAGTATCTTGCTTCGCAAATTAAATCGACGGGCGAGTACCACTATGGTTGGTTTCCCTGTTTTGACAGGAAGATTAAATCCTACAACGCGCTACGTCATGCCAGCTCCACCTATGCGCTCATTGAGGGGTGGCAGGTCACCCAGCAGCCCCAACAGCGGCAAGCGATAGAGCGCGCCTTAGCGTATCTGACCGATGAACTTATCCAATATAAAACCTTAGCGGAGGGTCGGCAGGCGGCATTTTTAGTGGATACCGGCGATGAGATAAAACTCGGCGGTAATGCAGTCAGTATCTTAGCCTATGCAAAATACACTGAAGTCACTGGCGATATGACCTATCTACCGCTGATGGAAGCGTTAGCGGAAGGAATATTACTGATGCAGGATGAACAGGGAAAATTCGTCCACGTCTTGGAAAACCATGATCTATCAGTGAAGGAGCCCTTTCGAATCATTTATTACGATGGGGAAGCGGCCTTCGCATTGATGCGCCTTTATAAATTATCGCCAAATACCCGTTGGATAGAGAGTGTTGAGCGAGCGTTTGAATATTTTATTGAAAATAAGCATTGGCAGTTTCACGACCATTGGCTTAGCTATTGTGTAAACGAACTAACACTTTATCGGCCGCTCGAAAAATACTTTAAGTTTGGCTTAGATAATGTATGCGATCATCTAGATTTTATTATGGATGATATAACTAATTATCCTAATTCAATTGGTTTGCTGGCCTCTACCATAGAGATTGTAAGTAAGGTAAATAGCCTGAAAGAAATTAGGTTTTTATTAAAAGATTTTAATGTTGAAAGGCTTAGTATATCTTTAGGGATTAGAGCTAAATATTTAATGAGTGGTTTTTTTTGGCCGGAAATTTCTATGTTCTTTTCATCACCAGAAAAGATAACAAATAGTTTTTTTGTGCGTCACCATAGTTATAGAGTTCGTATTGATGATATTGAAAGTAACCTTTTAGCATGTATAAATTATGCTAAAAATATGGAATGTAGAAAAATAGAGAGGGTTAAGGAAAATCACACCCGCTCTAATGAAAGGATAACAGTTTTTTTACTTGAAAATATAAGAGAAATTGGTAATGGTATCGAGGTGGCTTCTTTACGGCGCGCCAAATTGTTCAATAATCATCTCAATATAATACCTTCTTTAGTTATATCGCATTACAATCCAACACTTTCAAAAACTATCTCTAGCCTAAGGAATAAATCATTATTGGATGAAAGTACACGAGTTTATAGTATTTACTTTGAATTGATTAATCTCGTCAAAAAAAATAAAATATCATATTTAAATAAATTAGGTATTCAGGGTAAAAAAGTTGTTTCTGCAAATGAGATATGCCCAGTTGGTAAAGTCGTTTATAAATTTGCAGAAGGTAATTTTGTTATTGATGATTTTGTTGATAGTTGTGGTAATGTTCTATTGCGTAAATTTTGGCAAATAAAAAACAATAAGAACATATTAAATCATATAGAATTGAATAACAATGAAGGGGGGAGGAGATTTTTTGATAGTGAGGAGAAGTTCTCATCTTGGGCATTAGAAGAACAATTACCTAGAAATAAAAGTTGGGATTTTATTGTTGATAAGAATAGGGCTTGGAAAGATTTCGTTTTATCAAAACCCCATACTAGAATTAATTGCTCTATTACTACAGTTATTCATTCTACACACTTATTTGAAAGCAATCGATTTAAGCCATCTTATAGTTATTTTCTTAAATCACCTGATGTTGTAGATAAAATTATTGTATTAACTAAAGAGCAATACCAAGACTTGTTATCTATAGGTATTAATCCGGAAAAAATGCACGTTATTCCGAATCACTTAGATGAGAGTCTTTTTGATAAAAGATTACCTAAAAAATTAAATAAAAGAGTTATTTACTTAGCGAGATATTCACCAGAAAAACAACATTCACTTCTTATTGATGCTTTCGAGAGGGTACTTCAAGAGGTACCAGATGCTGAACTTTATACTTACGGATTAGGTCAGTTAAAGAAAAGTATAGAAGATTTAGTGGAAGAAAGAGGTCTTGGTCACGCTATAAAAATAAATGGCTATACTGATAAGCTTGATGAGGTTCATCAGCAAGCTTGTTGCTCAGTACTCTGTTCAAATCATGAAGGACAATCACTATTTGCTACTGAATCGATGGCTTTTGGAACTCCGTTAGTAAGTTTAGCAATAAAATACGGACCTCGAGATATTCTTGAAGGGCACGATGCAGGAATTCTTGTGAGTTCTGGACATAGAGATGAGTTAGCCAATGCACTGGTTAGTATTCTTAGCAGTCCTGAGCGGCAACTATTACTTCAAAAAGGTGCAATACGGTGCGCTGAGCGTTTTTCGAGTAATAATATCGCTAAAAATTGGCAAGGTTGGTTGGTTTCACTAACTTGATTCCAAGGCTCTTAATTTGATATAAGGGCTGAATCTCTTTTTATAAATGAACAAATATAAATTTTTTTGTGATATTTTTATTGAACTAGTTGAATAATATATGAGGAATGTTATTAATGAGATTGATACTAATTTTATTACTTTTTTTCTCTATCAAATCTTTTTCTAAAAATGAACAGAATGTATCCTTACCAATGAAATGTATTAAAGGTCAGCAACTTTCTAATCATTTTCTTGATGAGCACTATCAATCTGGTGTTTTTACCCTCTACTACACACTTAAAGGTGATGATAAATTATCAGATGTATCTAGGGTTACATCAAAATCACCGCCAGTCAGAATTATTGATATTGCAAAACAGTTAAAATCCGCTAATCAATTTTATCAGCAAGATGTAAAATTAACCTTCCCATTGAATCAATCAATTTATAAAGAAATAAAACATATTAATGTTTTTATTATTGATTTGAAATTGAATGGAAGTGCTTTCGATAAACCTGCCTTCGAAACATTTTCTGATGGTAGTACTACGAAGTGTGGACTCAGAATCATGATCTCTAATAAGCTCGATCCTCATGTTAAACAAACGCCTGCGCATGAGTTATTCCACCTCTATCAGTATGGTTATGCAATTTTTAAACAGACGTGGTATCTGGAAGGAATGGCTAGATGGATGGAAACAACATTTAAAACTGATGAGAATGTTAGGGTTGAGGTAGATAAGCCGTTTAATTGCCGTTCGTGGTACACAAAAAGTTATGATGCTGCTCTATTCTGGCAGAGTGTAGCCCATCGTTATGCTGATGTAATGGTAACTACACCTCAACAGTATTATTCTGGGCAAGAGCCAGTTTTTAAAAAGGAATCTTTTGCTGGCGGAGGGATGGTAGCCCCATTACTAAGTAAACTCAGCACGACAAGCAGGGAAATTGCCCTAAAAAACCATCGACCGATTCGAGATTGGAGCGCAGCGCAGCGCCGTCAACCGCGAGATAATGATACGATTTGTCGAATCGTCAATCAATTATAGATATTTAGTTTATAAAGAAAAAAATTCAATCACTAGCTCATAACATCAATATCCTAATGTATAATTCTCGCTAAAATATAAAAAGGATTAGCTCGTGTTAATCTAGGTAGGTACCTGTATTTTTATATATTTAACAAAAAAATTTTAATAAATAGTAGTGTGCTAGCCAATGATATGTTTTTTCTCATACTCTTTATCAGTAAGAAAAACAAAATCAGTATGGTTAATGATAAGTACCAAATCATTCATTTTTTCTTCGAGAGAAAATAGTTGAGCTTTTGTAATATCATCGAAGTTCACAGTAGTGCCAATGTACTGGGCGAGAAGATAGATAATACTTTTATTTTCAATTACTTTTCCGCGTGGAAGACTAAATATAATTTCAACTTCTGGTACGATTGAGATAATTTTCGGCATTAAGTCACCTTTTCAGAGAATACCCAACGATCATACGCAGTGCGCAGTGCTGTTGCATCAACAAATAGAGAAGAGTCACCTCACTTTTTGTGATGATCGGGCGGTGAGAGGATTTTTTGTTGATAAGATTAAATATAAAAATGCTCAATAAAGATGAATAGTAAAGTAAATCATTGATAAATAATAGCATCTTGCTCAGTGGGTATTGTTTCTCTGTTACAGAGCGATCTTTTATAGATGGGGATAATCTATGGTGTTTGCCATTATGATAGAGAATACCTTGCTTAGTCTACATGCAAGAGTAGTGTTTTTCTCTAACCAGATAAGAACTTTAAGCATAATAAATGATGGATGTAGACGCAATGCTTACTGACAGGATAAAATTAGTTCATCGACATAAGCAGTTTGTGCTTTCACTTATTAGAAAATAAAAAAGAGTATCTTCATTAATAATAAAGCCGATATGTTTTGGCTTTATTATTAATTGGTATCGGAAATTAACCGGTGATTTTAAATTTCCCTTAGATTGTATAGAACAAGCCGATACCTATCCCTAATAAGAAAATATAAAGTAAACAATATTTCAAGGTGGTGGACATTATATCACCGCTGAGATGCTCCAGTTTACTGGCCGACACTGCAATCGCGATACTTTGAGGGGAGATCATCTTACCCCCAGTTGCTCCAGCTGTATTCGCCGCGGCGAGGGCGTGGGGATCAATACCTAACTGTTGTGCCGCCGTTGCCTGTAGCTTACCGAATAAGACATTCGCATTGGTATCACTGCCAGTGACAAAGGTCCCCAATGCCCCGATCACCGGTGAGATAAAGACATAGCCAACGCCTGTCGTCGCAACTAAGGTTGTGGCGATTACCGTGATCATGCCACTTTTATCCATTACGGTCGCCATGGCAACGATCGCTACAATCGCAACGATAGACTTTTTAAGTTGGCCGAGGGTGGTTAAGAGTAGTCTAAGCATCTGTTGCGGTCGGCTCCCCTGAATCGCGCCGCCAATCAATGAGGCGAGCAGTATCAGTACGCCAGGGGTAATAAGCCATTCGATTTTTAACCTTAACGTTTCTGTGGCCGTTAAAGGGAAAGCGATCTGACTAGAGACTGCGCCTAAGCTCTGCTTAATCGCTGGAAAGAGCGGCGAGCAGAGTACAATAAAGATAAAGGTGAAGAGATAAATGACGCTGGCCTTAAACAGTGTGGGGAAGGCAACGCCCTCGGTGGCGCGATCAGATTTTTGATAGCGAGCGAGAATAATGGTAATAACCAAGCCGCCCAAACTGCCAGCGAAGGCAGGTAATTCTGCACCCAAGTAGCGCGCCACCACGTATTGAGGAAGTAGCGATGCAACGCCACAACAGAGTGTAATCCAGAATACACCACGAATAGCCTTAACGCCGCCACCAATGATCGCCACCAATACAAAAGGGAGAAGAATATTAAAGGCGGCTAACTGCAGGATAATATGCGTACTTAACGTTTGTACGGCTAGGCCGGTTTGCTCGGCTAGCATAATCACAGGGATGCCGACCGCACCAAAGGCTGTGGGAACGGAGTTAGCGATTAACGATACGACAGCCGCTTTAAGGGGCGCAATGCCTAAAGCGATCAGGATTCCTACCGGGATGGCGACAGCGGTTCCATAACCCGCCACCGCTTCAAGAAATCCGCCGAACCCCCAAGCGATAATCAACACTTGTATTCGTTTATCATCACTGATGGCCGCTAGAGCCTGCTTAATCACCGCCATACTGCCGTTTGCGAGCATAAGGTTGTAGCCATAAATTGCGGCAAAAATAACGATCACAATCGGCCACAACCCTTTAGTGACGCCGTAGAGCGACGCTACGCTCAAGGCTTGTAAAGGGAATTCAAAATGCCATCCAGCAATACACCACGTGACGATGAGCGTAATCAATACGGCGTAGTGCACCGCGACGCGACACATCAAAATAAGAATAATTAATAGGGCAAGGGGGGTAACTGCCAAGAGAAAGGAGAGTATATCCGTCATCATTTTCAATTCCTTGAAGAAGGCGAGTAAAGATTAACCGCTGAAAAACTATACGGAGTTTTTAGCCTCGCGTTATTGATTTGCGGCATAAAGCTACGCATCGGCAATCAATAGGAGAAACTCTCTGTATCAGTAACCTTAAGTGGCAGGACGGGCGATAAACTTCCCCTAGTTTGTGATATCTCTCGCAGTAAAACTTGATGAGAGCTCAGTGCATCACAACGGCACCGTATAGCTGTGTTGGCACGCCACTTGCTAGCTTTCTCTTTTACGCAAAGAGAGAGGTCGGCCTAATGTCACAGTACCGTTACCGTATTTATGGACTGCTTTTTTTAGTGGCTTTAGTTAACTATATCGACCGGGGAGCGCTCTCTTTTGCCGCCTCGGCGATTGCTCAGCACTATGACCTCAGTAAGGTCGCGCTCGGTGCATTACTGGGCTATTTCGGGATTGGCTATCTGCTTGGGTCACTCTGTGGCGGATTTCTTGCTGACCGTTACGGGACCCGTAAAATATGGCTTATTGCCGGCATCTGTTGGTCCTGTTTAGAAATCATGACTGCTTGGGCGGGGGAACTCGGTATCTCGCTACTCGGTGGCTCTGCCTTAATGGGTTTTGCATTATGTCGCGTACTGTTCGGGGTCAGTGAAGGGCCTGCGTATGCGCTGATGAATAAAACAATTGCTTATTGGGCGCCGGATCATGAACGAGGGGCTGCACTCTCCATAGGCCTACTTAGTACACAAATTGGTGCAATGCTTACTGCGCCAATCGCGGTAGGCTTGATGTTATTAACCGGACATTGGCAATCAATGTTTATCGTACTGGGATGCTGCTCGCTGCTCGTCATGATGATCTTTGCCAAAGGCTTTCATAATCGTCCTACTGACCATCCTCGGATCAGTACCACTGAACACCGCTATATCCTTACAAACCAGAAGGGTGAAGAGGTCGCCGACGAAAAGCTCGCGTGGTGGCAATTTTTTACCTCCCGGACTTTAGTCTGTAATGCACTGGGATATTTTAGCTTTCTTTATATCACCTTCACCTTAGTTACGTGGATGCCCAAGTATTTGCAAGATACCTTCCATTACGACTTACACGCGTTGTGGTATATCGCCATGATCCCGTGGAGCGGCGCGGCAATCACCGTACTCTGTGGGGGGAAGATCAGTGATTATCTTTTAAAACGCTATCGAAATTTACGCTTGGCACGCAATCTGTTCGCGGTAGTCAGTCTGGCCGGGGCGGCAGCCTGCTTCCTTGCAATCCCTTCCGTTGGCTCAGCGGCGGCGGTGATCGCCTTAATGACGTTGGGTAACGCCTTTAATGCATTAATTAATAATATTTATTGGTCAGTGGTGATTGATGTCACACCAACATCGTCGGTGGGCGCTTACAGCGGGATGACCTTAGCGATAGCCAACAGTTCTGCCATTATTTCGCCGATGTTGTGTGGCGCGTTGGCGGAGTATTACGGCTACGATGCTATGTTCTGGGCAACAGGAAGCTTGGCAGTATTCAGTCTCTGCGCCATGGCACTCCTACAGCCTGAAAAAAGGGTAATCAGCCGACAGCCAGCGGTTGCGCAATCCATTACTTCCCCGCAGTGATAGGGGTAAGCTATGCTTAACGCTAGGATCCTAGCTAAAGCGGACTGAGTGATGAAGAGAGTTGGCCTTAAGATCGTCTTGCTCATTGGGCTATTATCTGTCGGGCAGATGGCAGGTGCCGAGCTGCCACGCGTGGGGAGCTTAGTGCCCGCCGTTAGCGTACAACGGGGGGGCGAAATTATGCTCGGTAAAGGGGGCGATACCCGTCAGCCCTGGCAGGCCCAGTGGCCCCAATCACGCCCCCAATTGATTGTTCATGTTGCTGGGCGTTTGGCGGCTAAACAGCAGCTCGATCCTGTCGTCACACGACTTGCCCGCACGCCGTGGGTGAATCAACAGGTTGGCTTAACGACCATAGTGAATACCGACGACAGTATCTGGGGTAGCCAGCCCTTTGTTGAACACAGCATCCTGAAGAGCAAAAAACACGCGCCATCAAGCCATTTTGTTTTAGATAGCAGTGGGGTGGTGGCTCACCAGTGGCATCTTCAGCCCGAGAGTGCCGCCGTTATCGCGACCACGGCTCAGGGGCAGATTGTTTTTTTCCAACAAGCCCCCTTTTCTGCGGCAAATATTGATCAGCTTCTTGACCGCCTACAACTGGCGGTAAAAAGTGATTTAAATTCATCTTTTCACTAACATTTTAGTCTGAGTCAGCTACGCTTTAAGTAATGATAAATACTCTATTTTTTAACCTGTTTGTAATAAGGGGCGGCTATGTCGATTGGTACTGAAAAGAGCGAAGGAAGGGCGACTGATCCGATTACGCTCACCCTTAGCGCGATAGAACAGCGATTAGATCACCTACTTCCTAACCCGTCTGAGCGCGAAAAAGTCAGTTTGGCGATGCGCGAGGGGACCTTAACGCCCGGCAAACGTATTCGACCACTGTTGCTGCTGTTGACAGCACAAGATTTAGGATACCGATCGTCGCAACAGGGGTTACTCGATTTTGCTTGTGCGATCGAAATTGTCCATGCCGCCTCACTGATCATGGATGATATGCCTTGCATGGATAATGCTCAGCTGCGCCGTAACCAACCGACCGTTCACCGAAAATTCGGCGAGGCGGTGGCGCTGTTGGCCGTGGTGGCCTTGATCAGTAAGGCGTTTCAGATTATCAGCCAAGCGGAAGGGATCAGCGATTCGGCCAAGAATCTTGCGGTTGCGGAGCTTTCCCATGCGATTGGGGTACAGGGGCTGGTCGAAGGCCAGTATCAAGATTTAAGCGAAGGGGAAAACGCTCGGACTCCAGAAGCGATCGCGCTGACCAATCACTATAAGACCAGCACGCTATTTTGTGCTGCGTTACAAATGGCCGCTATCGCGGTAGGTGCTAGCGAGACGACACGTGAACAGCTGCGCCACTGCTCCTTTAATCTAGGCCAAGCATTTCAATTGCTCGATGATCTATCGGATGCCTCGCTATTCACAGGTAAAGACCCTCATCAAGATATTGGAAAATCGACGTGGGTTAACCTGTTTGGTGCGAGAAAAAGTGAAAAGCAACTGCGCGATCATCTTGGAAATGTCAGCCTACACTTTTCGCAAGCCTGCCAGCACAGCCGACAAACTCAGCAATTTGTCGAACAGTGGTTTGCGCAAAAACTTGCTGCGGTAGGCTAGGAAACGTCGATGAGTCATTACGCGGTCATTGCTCCACCTTTCTTTAGCCATATTCATGCGCTTGAACAGCTATCGTTGGCACTGATTGAACAAGGCCACCGTATTACGTTTTTTCAGCAAGCCGATGTCCGTGGCCTGATTCGCTCACCAGCCATTCACTTTTATCCGTTGGGGGCGCAGACCCATCCGCCGGGAACGTTACGCCATACGTTATCTTTGGCAGCGAAGCCTTTTGGACCCTCGATGTTTGGTCTGATTGGCGATATGGCGAAAAGCACCGAATTATTTTGTCGCGAATTACCTGCAGCCTGCCGAGCGTTATCGATTGATGGCCTGATTGTCGATCAGATGGAGCCGGGAGGTGCGCTAGTGGCAAAGAAACTGGATCTGCCTTATATCTCTGTCGCTTGTGCGCTACCGTTAAATCGCGAAGCGGGCTTACCTTTGGCGGTTATGCCGTTCGCTTATCAACAAACTGCACAGGCCTATAAGCGCTACGAAACCAGTGAGCGTATCTACGACTGGATGATGCGTAAACACGATGACGTTGTGGCGCACTATGCCCAAGCCTTTGGCCTAAATGGGATAACCCAGCTCCATCACTGTTTCTCGCCGTTAGCGCAATTAAGCCAGTTGATTCCAGAACTCGATTTTCCGCGACATCAATTACCTAAGCACTTCCACTGTGTCGGCCCTTTACGGGCCAAGACGGCGCTCACCGTCCCGCTCTCTGCTGCAGATCCTCAGCGTTGTCAGGTGTATGCCTCATTAGGTACCTTGCAAGGGCATCGTTATTCGGTGTTTAAGAAGCTTATTGCCGCTTGCCAGCATGCTCAGGCTGATTTACTGATCGCCCATTGTGGTGGGTTAACGGCAGGGCAAAGCGCCGCCTTAGCAAAAACGGCGGGAGTCGAGGTGGTGGATTTTATCGACCAACCACAAGCAATTGCCGCCGCAGATATTACGATTACGCATGGGGGAATGAACACCGTTTTGGACAGTATTCAGCACTTAACCCCGTTATTGGTCATGCCGCTGGCATTTGACCAACCCGGTGTTGCCGCGCGCGTCGTGCACCATGGGGTAGGGCAGAAGTTATCCCGTTTTGCGAGCAGTAAATCGTGGGGATCGCAACTTAGTCACTTACATGAGCAGCCAGAGATAGCCGCTAATCTTTTGCGACTGCAACAATCGATTGATCAGGCGGGAGGCAGCGTTCAGGCCGCCTTATTAGCCAGTAAAGCGTTGCGCGGTGGGCAACCGGTCGTTGCCAGAGGTGAACATGGCTGATTACGATCTGATTTTGGTCGGTGCAGGCTTAGCCAATACGCTGATTGCGCTCAGACTCAACGCCCAACAGCCCCAGCTTTCGTTACTGCTTATTGAAGCCGAAGCCCAACCGTTAGGAAATCATACCTGGTCATTTCATGGTGATGATTTAACGGAGAGTCAATTTGCATGGTTAGCACCCTATATTCGCTATCGCTGGTCTGGCTATGATGTCCGCTTTCCAACGCTACGCCGTACCCTGGCCGGAGGCTATTACACTCTGACTTCCGAGCAGCTCGCCACCGAATTGACCGACCGCTTAGGCGGACAAATCATGACCGGAACCGCGGTGAAAACGCTGAGCGAGCATTCGGTTAAGCTGGAGGACGGACGGGAAATTTTTGCGCATGCCGTGATTGACGGTCGAGGGTTCCGCCCCGACAAGTCGATGGCGATTGGTGTGCAAGCATTTGTCGGGCAAGTCTGGCAGCTTGCCGCTCCCCATGGGATGACTCGGCCAATTTTAATGGATGCCACGGTCGATCAGCAGCAAGGGTACCGCTTTGTCTACACCTTACCGCTGACAGAAGATCAGTTGTTGATCGAAGACACGCACTATATCGATCATGCCGATCTCTCTTTGGATCGCGGACGAATCAATATCAGCGAGTATGCTAAGGATCAGGGCTGGCAATTGATGACCCTTTTACGCGAAGAGTGCGGAAATTTACCGATCACTTTAGCAGGGAAATTCAGCCGCTTCTGGGCGGGACAGCCTCTCGCCGCCAGTGGCTTACGGGCAAATCTCTACCATGCCACCACCGGCTATTCACTGCCACATGCCGTAGCCTTAGCCGATGAAATAGCGAAGATGTCTTGTATGACCAGCCCTTGCTTACGCGCGTTGACTTACCAATTTTCACGCCAATCATGGCGAAAGCAGCATTTCTTTCGCCTATTAAATCGTATGCTTTTTCTTGCCGGCCCTGCGACGCAGCGTTGGGAAGTGATGCAACGATTCTATCGTCTTAAGGCTCCACTGATCACTCGCTTTTATGCGGGGCAGTTAACGCTGTGGGATAAACTCCGTCTGGTCAGTGGCAAACCTCCCGTACCGGTGATCGCGGCGATAAAAGCCATTATTACACCGCTTATAAAATGAGTGAGAGAATGAAAAAAACAGTCGTTATCGGTGCCGGATTTGGTGGATTAGCGTTAGCCATTCGTTTACAGGCTGCAGGCATCCCTACGCTATTATTGGAACAGCGCGATAAACCGGGCGGCCGTGCTTACGTCTACCAAGAACAGGGATTTACCTTTGATGCGGGGCCGACGGTTATCACCGACCCCACAGCACTTTTTGAACTGTTTGAATTGGCTGGGAAACGTATTGAAGACTATGTCGAACTGCTGCCAGTGAAGCCTTTTTATCGTCTTTGCTGGGAGAACGGTAAAGTGTTCGATTATGACAACGATCAAACTGAACTTGACCGGCAGATTTTGGCGTTTAACCCCGCAGATGTACAAGGCTATCAGCGTTTTCTCGCCTACTCGCAAGCGGTTTTTAAAGAGGGCTATTTAAAATTAGGGACAGTCCCCTTTCTCTCTTTTAAAGATATGCTGCGCGCAGCCCCACAATTGGGGCGGCTACAAGCTTGGCGAAGCGTATACAGCAAAGTCGCGAGCTATATTCAAGACGAACATCTGCGGCAGGCCTTTTCCTTCCACTCACTCTTGGTCGGGGGTAACCCCTTTGCCACATCATCAATCTATACCTTAATTCACGCCTTAGAGCGTGAGTGGGGCGTCTGGTTTCCGCGAGGTGGAACGGGCGCCTTAGTACAAGGGTTGGTGAAATTATTTCAGGATTTGGGAGGAGAGTTGCTGCTTAATGCGAAAGTGGATCAAATCGCCTGTGCCCAGCAGCGTATTACTCAGGTAATGCTTGAAGATGGTCGTGAATTTAGCGTCGCCGCGATAGCCTCCAATGCCGATGTGGTGAATACCTACCGCCATCTATTACGAGAACATCAGCCTTCGGCGGAATATGCTGAGCAACTCGTCAAAAAACGCATGAGTAACTCGTTATTTGTGCTCTATTTTGGGCTTAACCATCATCATGATCAGCTGGCCCACCATACCGTCTGTTTTGGTCCTCGCTACCGAGAATTGATCGATGAAATCTTTCACCACGATGGGTTGGCAGAGGACTTCTCCCTTTACTTACATGCCCCCTGTGTGACCGATCCGTCCCTTGCCCCAGAAGGCTGCGGCAGTTATTACGTTTTAGCCCCCGTGCCTCATCTCGGCACCGCGGCGTTGGATTGGGAGGTAGAGGGACCTAAGTTACGGGATAAGATCTTTGCTTACCTCGAAGCGCATTATATGCCTGGTCTGCGTAGCCAATTAGTGGTGCATAGAATGTTTACACCCTTCGATTTTCGGGATCAGTTACAGGCATTTCAAGGATCGGCTTTCTCGATCGAACCGATCTTGACGCAAAGTGCGTGGTTCCGTCCGCATAATCGCGATAAAACACTTGAGAATCTTTATCTCGTTGGCGCGGGCACGCATCCCGGTGCAGGGGTGCCCGGCGTACTCGGTTCAGCAAAGGCGACGGCTGGCTTAATGATTGAGGATAATCATGGATAATCGCGATTTAGATGAACATGTTAAACAGACAATGGAGGTTGGATCGAAAAGTTTTGCTGCGGCTTCTACGCTTTTCGATCTGGCGACACGACGCAGCGTATTAATGCTCTATGCCTGGTGTCGTTATTGCGACGATACTATCGACGACCAAGTCCTTGGCTTTCGTACTGAGCAGCCCGCTGCCGACACGGTTGCAGAACGCTTAGCCGATCTACGTAGCCAAACCGCCAGTGCTTTCGCAGGGGAATCCCAATCGATTCCCGCGTTTGCCGCGTTACAGCAGGTCATCAATGAACATGGTTTAAGCCAACAATTTGCATTCGACCATCTGCAAGGTTATGCGATGGATGTTGAACAAACACACTACGTTACCCTCAACCAGACTTTAACCTATTGTTACCATGTCGCGGGGGTGGTCGGGTTGATGATGGCGCAGATTATGGGGGCAAAATCATCGACCACACTCGATAGCGCCTGCGATCTGGGCTTAGCCTTCCAGCTCACCAATATCGCCCGAGATATCGTGGAAGACGCCGAAGCGGGGCGCTGCTACCTTCCCGAGCAGTGGTTAAGGGAGGAAGGATTAAGCCTCGACAATTTCGCGGCACCTGAGCACCGTCAAGCCTTGAGCCGTGTCGCGGCACGGCTAGTGGACTATGCTGATCCCTATTACCACTCTGCCTACCAAGGCTTGTCAGCCTTACCGTTACGTTCAGCTTGGGCAGTGGCGACAGCACGGCGCGTTTACCGCGAAATTGGGCGGAGAGTCAAAAAGGCGGGAGCAGGCGCATGGCAGCAGCGACTGTCGACAGCTAAGTGGGAAAAATTACTGATGCTAATTGCTGCCGCCGGGGATGTGGTGGTTAGTCGTTTACAGGCGACGACTCCGCGTTCCGCCGCTTTGTGGCAGCGGCCATAGCACGTTGGCGCTTTTTATAGTCTTTAAGCTGAGCCTGAATTTTTTCCACCGGCGGGGCGTAGATAAAGCCAAAGGAGACACAGTCTTCTTTGCCTCTGACCGCATGGTGGAAATGATGAGCCAGATAAAGACGGCGCAGATAACCTTTATGGGGAACATAACGAAAAGGCCAGCGCTGATGGACCAAGCCATCGTGCAGAATAAAGTAGATCACGCCATATAAAGTCATTCCCGCGCCGATCCACTGTAGCGGCCAGATCCCATGGCTACCGGCAAAGATCAGTGCGATGGCGATCCCAGCGAATACTAGCGCATAGAGATCGTTAACTTCGAAGATCCCGTGGCGTGTTTCATGATGAGATTGATGCCATCCCCAGCCCCAGCGATGCATAACATATTTATGCATTGCGGTGGCGACGACCTCCATCACCAGCACCATGACGACAACGATTAATAGATTAATAAACCACGGCATTCAGTTAATCCTTGTTAACAGATTATGATTGGGCCAATTGATTCCCTAGCGTTATATTGCAAAGGGTTACCCAGAAGTCAGCCGTCAGAAAATAGCATAGTCAATAAACTGCCCCGTAGCGAGCAGTGCGATGTAATATCAATTATTGTCTTATCGGGTCGCCAAGTCGGCTCACTTATTATTAAGAGGTCGTTATGTATAGTCATGTTGTGGTCGGTGCTAAAGAGATTGCCGTTGCTCAGCGGTTTTATGACGCGATTTTTTCCCACATGCCACTCGACGAGCAGGGGATAGACAAATTCGAGCGTCCTTTTTATCGGCAGGGAAAACAGCGTTTCATTATTACTCTTCCGATTAATGGCCAGCCTGCTACAGCGGCGAATGGCGGGACTATTGGTTTTGAGTTAGCAAGTTGCGAAGCGGTCTATGCTTGGCATCAGGCGGGGATCAGCCATGGCGGGAGTAGTGCTGAATCGGCGCCCCATATCCGTGAAGACGGTAAATGCGTGGCCTACTTGCGTGATCCAACAGGGAATAAGCTCTGCGCCTTTTATCAAACGCAGGGAGAGTAAGTCGACACGCCCTCCGCCAGAAGAAGGGCGTGTTAATTAACTACTTTTTATCGAGAGAGTAAGGTCCTGCTCCCGTCACAGAGAGCAGTAATAGCCCACCAATAATACTGATATTTTTGTAGAAATTAATCTCTGCTGCCATCTGTGCAGCGCCACTTATCGACCAGAAAGGGTGACCGATAATCGCGGTAGCCAAGGTGTAGATCGCCATAATGATCGCGATTGGTCGAGTAAAAAAGCCCAGCATAATCGCCAAACCCGCAAAGAATTCGAGGGCTACCGCAATTAATGCGCCAACTGTCGGCAAGGGAGTGCCTAATGCCTTCATATAGTCGACGGTGCCGCCGAAGTGAATCAGTTTTTGATAGCCGAAAATGACAAAGAGTAACATCAGTAAGATTCGGGCGATGAGTAGCACACTCGGTTGTTGTCGAGTAAAGGAGAAATATTGCATAAAAATCCTCATTATTTGGCTGGAGGTCGTTGTTAGCGACAGACTTTAGCGCTCGCAGAGGATGGAATAAATGGCTAGAATGAGTAAGATAATTTCAAATATGGGATAATAAGTGCGCGTCGATGCTAACGATTTGCTGCTCTTTACGCGGATTGCGGAGGAAGGCAGTTTTACTAAAGCGGCTGACAGGCTTGATATCCCAGCCTCTACGCTCTCTCGACGTATCGCCGCAGTCGAGCAGCAGCTGGGTGAGCGCTTATTTATTCGCACCACCCGTAAAATGACAATAACCCCCTTCGGGCAAGCGATACTCAGGCATACTCAACAGATCGCCGCGGAGATTACTGCAATCGATGCATTAATCGAACATCGAAGTATCGTGCCCAGTGGCAAATTACGGGTTTCCTTACCCGGTGATTTTACCCAAGCGTTAATTAGCGCGTTTTTGGCCGACTTTATTGCAGAGTATCCGCAGATTACTTTGGATATTGACGTCTCGCAGCGGCGAGTCGATTTAATCGCAGAAGGCTTTGATCTTGCCTTGAGGATTGGGGCCTTAGCTGATGATGCCTCGCTCGCCGCGCGATTATTAGGGCATTTCGAATTAGGACTCTACGCGGCACCGAGTTATTTATATCACGCCGCAAAGATTCGTCAGCCGGACGATCTGCTCGCTCATTCTTTGCTACGTCTGCACAGTGATACTTCACCATTGAGCTTATTAAGCGGTCAACGCCATTGGCAGGGTGAATTACCGACTAAAACGGTGGCAAACTCACCCAATATCCTGGTTAATCTTGCACTACGCGGTGCGGGAGTCACTCGGATTGCCGCCCATTCGGTACAGCATTATGTTGAATCAGGGGAATTAGTCCGAGTGTTGCCCGAGTGGCAGAGTAAAAAACGTCCGGTATGGATAGTATTCCCTGCGACACGCTTAATGCCTTCAAGAACTCGTATTTTTATTGATAGCCTAGTCAGTCGCTTTGAACAACTGAGTTAAGGCCCCTCATGGTGGGGAGAGGGGCTTGGCGCTTACTGGTGATCGCGAGCGGAAGGCTCAATAGGGAGTGAAAGTTTATACATCCTTACTGGATAATCGACAGTCGAGGGTTTACCGCCTGTTGTAGCGGGTGAACGGTTGATTTGGGCTGCAGGCATCCATAATGCGCCATGACTTACCCACATGGCATCCACCCAGATTAAGCGAGGGTCGCTAATCACTGTGGTCACTTTCCCTTCAGGACTGATCTTATTAATTGATCGAGTATTAATATTCGAGGCATAAATGTTGCCACGGCTATCAATAGCAGTACCTCCAGTGCTCCAGGTATCGAGAAATTTCTCTGCATGGCGGTTTACTTCTGCTGTAGAAAGCTTTTCGTCATTTAAATAACGCGTTTCGATCCGAGCAAGGGGACCCGGTATTGCTTGATAATACAGCCATTTACCATCAGGTGAGACCTCAAGTTGATCCAATCCAACTCGTTTTTCTTTACCGCTAGGAAGGTAGAGTTTCTTCCCATCAGCATAAATCGGCTGGTGATCGATTGATAGTGGGTGGTTATCTAAGACACGATGGGCCTGTTGAGTCTTCAGATTTAGCACGACCAGTCCGACAGCTCCAGGATCGGTGATATAGGCGTAATCACCATTAAAACGGACATCGTCTAGATAACTTTCAGGTTTTTGGACTGGCGGTTTGATCACGTAGGTCGCGATAACTTTATTGGTTGCGATATCAATTTTAACTAACTTACCTGCGCCGACAACGGATTTAGCACCGGTGCCAATGCCAGTATTTCCTGCATCCATCACCCAAAGATTACCATCTGGCCCAATGCGGACGGCATTGACATGAAGGAAGTGGTGCTCAGGGTCATTCTGTTGCCGAGTATTCCAGTCTTGATCGGGGTAGGGGGTAATTTTCCCTTCAGCCCCGACTTCACCAAGTTGTAAGCCTTTGCCTTCAGTTTGAGTAAAAGAGGCAAATATTCGGCCATTGGCGGCGACGGTCACGCCATTCCAGATATGGTTTGAGGTGGCAACTTGCTGTAGGCGCATATCTTGCTGCGTCGGTAATTTTACCGGTAGCGTATCCGTTGCATAAACATGTGAAGTGAGAAGGAGTGCTGTAAAAATACTGAGTTTTCTTATCATAATGTAAAAGCCTTACTGAACAGAGGGTTGAACAAGGACACCTTAACGTTAGTCTATCTTTTTCATTCTTATGGCGTGGTATCTATACCGGACAGCCTTTAGCGCGTAATAAGCTATTAAAACGCTCTGGATCAGCTGTTCCCGAAAGATTGGTTTGACGAATTTTTTCTTCACGCTGAGCATGGGCTTGGACTTGAGGCAAAAGTCCAGAAAGTTCCTCATAGGGAATTGCAATCACGCCATCGGCATCGGCAATAATGAGATCCCCCGGGGAAACAAGAAGTCCTGCACAAGAAATCGTCACATTGACTTCACCTGGCCCATCTTTGCTTGGCCCCCGTAAAATATTCCCCCGCGCGTAGACCGCCACACCGCCTTCTGCCCACTCATTGACATCCCTAATAGCGCCATCAATGATAAAGCCTGCAATTTTTTTGGTTAACGCTGAGGTTCTCATTAGGCCGCCGATCAACGCTTGAGTCAGATCGCCTGCACCGTCAACCACAATCACATCACCGGGCTGTGCCATTTCTATGGCTTTGTGGATCATTAGGTTATCACCGGGGCGAACCTTTACCGTGAGGGCGGGACCACAGAGGACATGTTGAGGATCATTGTGGTAAGGAACTAGACCCCGTGCAGCGACCGTACGTCCCATACAATCGCCAATATTCGGTACAGGAAGTTGACGGTAGGCATCAATTATCGACGCATCAGGTACTGATTGACGAGAACCAATATAATAGCCAGCTGGCCAGTCTTGACGATCACTCATAAAGTAAATTCCTTATTTTTTTGGAAATCGGGGTTTATACAAGCGCGAGGGGCAAATGTCTGCTGATCGAGATATGTCAGGCATTGCTGAGCCGCTGAACAAGCAACGGCATCTAACGCAGCTTGAGTCGAACCTCCGATATGTGGAGTAAGAATAAGATTCTTAAAGGTTCTAAAAGGGTGATCAGCGGGTAGCGGTTCAACTGCAAAAGTATCTAATCCTGCGGCAGCCACAGCACCGCTGTGAAGTGCTGCAATCAAGGCACTCTCATCGATTAATTCCCCTCTTGAAGTATTAATGACGACAGCTTGTTGAGGTAAACGAGCTAATGTTGCCTGATTAAGCATTTTCCGGGTGGCATGATTGACCGGACAATGCAGGCTAAGTACGTCGCTAACGGGGAGTAGGTCCTCAAACTGATGCAGGCGAGTAATATTTGGGTGCTGAGCATCGTCAGGGAGTCCCGGATCAAAAAAACTCACGGTCATGCCGATAGCTTGGGCGATATGTGCGACGCGTTGGCCAATTTCGCCGAAGCCCACCAAACCGAGACGTTTTCCATACAGTTCCGCTCCAACACTGCTTCGCGTCCAGCGGTTTTGTAGAATTTCGTGTTGGAAAAAGTGAAGATGTCGTGAGGCAGCAAGCATAAGGCCAATCGTCAACTCAGCGACCGACTGTGCATTAGTAGCGGGAGTAGTCAGTACGGGAATACCGCGTTGGGTGGCTGCGTTGACATCAATATTAGTGACGCCGACACCATGCTTACAAATTACTTTTAAACTAGGACAGGCCGAGATAGCGTGTTCTGAAAGCGTAACGGTGCGGGAAATCACCGCATCGTAAGCCGTTGCGGCCATTTTCTGTTCAACTTCATTGGCATCTTGACTCTCAGTGAGGTAGTCGACATGACAGCCAGCATCGATTAACAGTTGTTGACCTGCAGCACCAAGAGTTGATGCTGTCATTAGAAATTTATAAGCCATATCCCATCCCTCTATTGTTTTTTACATACTGGCACTGATAGAAGATAGAATTAACTTCTCAAGCTTATTTATTAATTCCTGTGAGGAATCAATGGACCTCAAAGATTTGCGCTATTTGTTGGCAATACAAGAAACTGGCCATTTGGGGCGAGCAGCTGTCAACCTTGGAATTACCCAGCCAGCTCTATCAAAGTGTGTGCAGAGGTTGGAAAAAATCTATGGTACAGCGTTACTATTGAAAGTGGGCCGGGGTATCAAACTGACGGAAGCAGGGTTATTGCTTTGTGATCGAGCTCAAAAAATAGTACGTACGCTTGACGACACTCATCGTGAAATGGATTCTCTGTGCGAAGGCAAAGCTGGCTATATTCGTCTAGGTGTGGCGGCGACTGCCGCAGAATTTATGCTCCCGAGTTTAATGAATGAATTATTTAAAATCGCCCCACAGGTACGCATCGATGTTAAGGTCGGGATGAATGACTATTTACAGAACCTACTTCGTGAAAACCGCCTCGATCTGATTTTAGGGTTTCTCCCCGCTGAGCATGATGAGTTTTCATGCCGCCCTTTATTGGACGATCCCGTTGTGCTTGCGGCAAGTCGCCAGCATCCGTTAGTCGGTGTGCATCCGACACCGGAAACACTGGCGCGCTACAATTGGTTATTACCGTCGACGAATGTGGCAACGCGCCAATGGCTTGAGCAGCGCTTGATCTCTGGCGGCTATCAAGCACCAAAGATCCAAATAGAGGTAAATTCTATCGCGACATTACGCACCGTCGTGGCGCAATCTCATCTCCTAACCTTCCTTTCTCGGCGCTATTTAGAGGCGACAAAAGCTCAAGTTGGATTAGTCGAGATCCCAATGCCTCTCGTTGTAATGCCTAGGACTTTTGGTTGGCAATATCATTCATTGAGTGAGTTATCCCCCATTGCCAGAAAGTTTGTTTCTCTTGCGAGTAAAATCTGGGTCTATCAGGAGTGAAACCAGACGCCTCATCGAGAAAGCGGCGTCTGGGCGAAGGTTAAGCACTATAGAGAGGAAAAATACCGAGCAATAGGCTGACTACAAATAGAATAAGGCAGTTAACCAGTGACCATTTCAATGTATATTTCTGGTTCTCTGCATAATCTAATTTCAACATACTCACCACGAGATAGGTCGATGCCACCAAGGGACTTAAAATATGAACAGGTTGTCCGACTAAGGATGCTCGTGCAATCTCTAAGCCAGTAATACCGTGGTGTTGCGCCGTATCGGCTAATACGGGTAACACGCCGAAGTAGAATACGTCGTTAGAGACCAACCAAGTCATAGGGATACTGATCAGTGCCGTAACTGGGGCCATGAAAGGACCTAATGAGTCTGGAATAACCTGTAATAACGCTGATCCGACCGCATCGACCATGCCAGTTCCTGTTAATAATCCAGTAAAAACACCTGCAGCAAAGATTAAGCTGCAGACTGCCAGAATCGGTGGCGCATGTTTCTCAATCTGCTCTTTCTGCGTGGTAATGTTAGGAAAGTTAACGATCAAAGCAATACAGGCTGCCAACATAAAAAGATAGCTTAGGGGTAATACCTCGGTACAAAGCGCAATGATTAAACCGACCGTAAGCACCCAGTTAAAATAGAAGGTGATACGCCCACGACTTCTTTCTTGTCCCTGTTGGTAAATATCGGAAAGTGCGGCGGCGGGGGTATTAGCAAGACGCTCGCGTTCACGGCGACCAAATATCCATGCGAGGATAAATGTCCAAATGACACACGCAGCCAGAGCAGGAAGCATTGGAACAAAGAAATCACTAATTTCAGCGTGCATCGCGGTTGCCGCTCGAGCGGTAGGCCCGCCCCAAGGCACCATATTCCCTAAACCAGAAACTTGAAGCAGTAAGCAGCACACCATAGGTAAAGAGAGACCTAAGCGTTTATATATAGGTAAAAATGCTGAAAGTACAATGATATAGATTGTCGCACCATCACCATCTAAGGCCACAATGAAGGCTAGTAATACCGTCCCCATAAAGATCCGTACTGGGTCGCCTTTTGTCGCTTTTACGATACGGTTTACCAGAGGGTCGAACATCCCTGCATCAGTCATAACCATAAAATAAAGCATGGCAAAAATGATCATAATTCCATTAGGGGCAACCGTACGGAGTCCTTCAATAACGAATTTACCCGCTTGAGCATAGAAGCCTCCAAATAGAGCAAAAATTGTCGGAATGATGATCAACGCAGTTAACGCTGATAAGCGTTTTGTCATCAAACATACGACAAAACAGAGCAACATTAGAACACTCAGTACAATCAGCATTGCTTCATCCTTCTTTGTTTTTAAAGGTTTTCAACATTCATTCCCGTGTAGAAAATACATTTTCGGAGTAAGGGGAATTTTAATTATTGAAGTCAATATTCTTATTATCTGTCCAAGGCGATTATGGCAGCCTACAACTTTCAATATAGTGACTCCTTTTTATCAATCTATTCCATTTAGGAATGGAATGAGGTTTTTATTAAGAATGGCTCGTCATAATTAATATGATGATTTGCTTGTAATTGACTGATGTTATTAATTTTTAGTGGGTTTTATTTTTAAAGTAGTCAGATGAGTAAGTAAAATATTGCTGAAGAAAATGTGATATCAAACAAGTATTAAGCGGATTTTATTGCCAGTGTTGTGTGTTAAAACGCCCGATGTAAAGTTATCAGTTGCGTAGAGTGGGATTTTATTATTATAAATAATTAGGAGTGCTATCCATTATTAATTCAGCATTCATGAAAACCTCTCTTGATGATTTATTAACAACAATAATAAGTAAATGAGGCCTCTATGCAGAGCTCAACAGCATTGTTTTATGTTATCGCAAGGATTTTAGCGGTAGGACTTTTTTTTACTTCGGGTATCGATAAGCTTTTTCACTATTCAGAAAATCTAGCCTTAATGACGCACAATCAAGTGCCAACCTTTTTTCTCCCTCTCGTTATTTTACTCGAAGTCGGAGGAAGCCTCGCGATTGCATTAGGTTTCTTAACGCGTTTTACCGCATTTTTTATGGCCATTTTTTCTATCTTGGCGGCAATCCTTTTTTATCAGGGGTGGAGTTACCAACATCTTATGGTGTGGCTGAAAAATGCTTCATGCGCTGCAGGATTTATTCTCTTAGTCATACAGGGCGCTGGACGTTTCAGCCTCGATTATTGGTTTTTTTCTTCCCATCAGAAAAAAACTCGAATTTGAAATATTAATGAGTGAGGTTTCTTATGAAAAAAATCTATTTATCTGCGCTCTTTGCAGTGACCGGAGCATTGGTTTCACTTAGTACGCATGCCACATTAACGCAGACCCTTTTAGCGGTAAGCGATACCGACCAATTAGTGAATGCGGCCGTTGCGAAAGCTAATGCACTGAATGCGAAGGTGTGTGTGGCGGTGGTCGATCAAGGCGGACAATTGTTAGCGTTTAAGCGGATGGATAACGCACCAATAGGCTGTATCGACGCTTCGATCCTCAAAGGCCGTGCTGCGGCGCTCTATCGTACCCCAACAGATAAATATATGGAGCGCGCCAATGGTAAAGAACCGGCAATTGCAACGTTACCAGGGCTTGTACCCTTGGGTGGCGGTTCCCCAGTGAAATACCAAAATACTGTAATCGGTGCGGTCGGTGTGAGTGGTTCCGCGAACCCGAATGAAATTGCGATAGCGAAAGCGGCTGCCGACAGTTTTCATTAATTGTTCCGAGAAAGTATCGAGCAAGCCTCGGTAGGGCTTGGTGTCAACGCAACTTCTGTCTGTATGAGGCAATATTTATCGTGAAATATTTACCATTAGTTATCGTTTCCTTGGGGATAGTGTCCAGCTCTGTTTTTGCTGCGACGACAGTGACTCGCCAACCCGTACTAACCTATGCGCAATCCCGTCAAGTGGCGAATAAAGCGGAAAATATTATTAAGGGACACCATCTCGGTGGTGTGATTGCTATCGTCGATAATGCTGGCTTACCGGTCATTATCGAACGCTTGGATGGCGCAACGCTAGCGAACAGCGAACTCGCCCCAAAGAAAGCGCACAGTGCTGCCGCATTTGGTGTATCGACCGCGACTTTTCAGCAAAAAATAGCCGCGGGAAATGTCGGGTTGCTCGGGAATCCCGCTGTGGTCCCCCTGCTAGGTGGTGAGCCATTATCGTTAGACGGGGTAATCGTCGGGGCTGTAGGCGTGAGTACGCCTGACGGAAATGTGGACAGTGAAGCGTCCAAGGCTGCTGCTGCAGCCTTGGACGCAGGCTAGCTGAGTCGCGCTATGAATAGACGGTATTTTCTACAATTGATGGTGGGCACTTCAGCCATCGCGCTCTTTCCTTTGCAATCTGTCAATGCAAATACAGTGAGTTCCTCTTATGTCGAGCAACTCTTAAAGACCAGTGAGCTATTGACTGGTCGTAGAGGCCTACCCATTGCGGTAGCGGACCGGCTTTCGACGCTTTTAATCAAGCATGATGCGCAATTTCCTCAACAATTAGCCCGCCTCTTTACGCACTTAAATACCTTAAGTGATAGCGACCGTCAAAATTTGGTAGGCAAGTTAGACGATCAGGATGTTAAAACGGCTTTGGCCATTATCTCTCCTTGGTACCTCGGTTTTACGGGGCATCCCTCGACGACTCAGGCAACCGACGATGCGGAATTTGTCACGTTTTTATCGGCGTTAATGTATGAACCGACCCACGATATCACTATCAGACCGAGCTATGCGCGAGCGGGAAGTGATTATTGGGCTGAGGTTCCTGATGGCGTGATCGCGCCAGATATGCCCGACAATATCCGAGAGTGGGGGGAAATGGCACCTAAACCGGCTTCCAGCATCCCAGCGCCAAGAGCGCCTTGGTTGCTGATGGTTCAGGGGAAAGCGAAAACCCTAACCGAAGCTGAAGCATTGCTCGCAGCACAATAAAAATAAGAGATAACTATGAGCCAATTTGATGCGGATGTGGTGATTGTCGGTTCCGGCGCATTGGGCGCAAATGCCGCTTACCAGCTTGCCAAAGCAGGGAAATCAGTCATTATGCTCGAGGCGGGGCCTTATGTGCCTCGTTGGAAGGTCGTTGAAAATTATCGCAATATTGCTAGTAAGCGTAACTGGTGCGCACCTTACCCGAACCTACCATGGGCACCTAACTCTTACACAGATGGCTATATCAATGCCACGGGTGATGATGACTTTGACTACGTTACAAGCTACTTACGCGTCGCGGGGGGCAGTACTCGTCATTGGGCTTCAGCCTGCTGGCGGCTCCTCCCTAATGACTTCAAAATGCAAAGTGTCTATGGCGTAGGCCGCGATTGGCCGATCAGTTATGAGCAGCTTGAGCCTTGGTACCTTCGTGCTGAACAAGAAGTGGGGGTGGTGGGAACAGGAGCCGAAGACCAAAGTGGTCAAGGTAGAGGGTATTACCCCCCGCGCTCTGCAGAATATCCTTTACCGCCTGAAGCGAAGCCTTATATGGTGCAGCGAATGCAGGCAAAACTGGGGCCATTAGGGTATCAAGTTGTACATGAGCCACACGGCCGTGTATCACGACCTTACGACGGTCGTCCTCCCTGTGCAGGTAATAACAATTGTGAGCCAATCTGTCCGATTGGTGCAATGTATTCTGGCGATATGCATGTTGATAAAGCTGTCGCCCTAGGTGTCGATCTGCGTACGGAGAGCGTGGCGTTTAAACTCGAAAAAGCAGGCAATGGTAAAATTACTGCGCTGCATTACCGTAAGCCTGATGGTCGTGATACACGTTTGACGGCGAAGGTATTTATCATTGCCGCACACGGACTCGAAACGCCGAAATTATTGTTGATGAATGACTTAGCTAATAGCTCTGATCAGGTCGGGCGTAATTTAATGGACCACACTGGGCTAAGCTTGACGTTCCTTGCTGATGAGCCATTGTGGACCGGGAGAGGTTCGGTCCAACACGGGTCAATTGTTAATCGGCGTGATGAACCCAGCCGAGCGAAGTACTCTGCAATCCGTTATTCACTGCGTAATTTAGTGCCCAATGTGGATATTACAGTCCCACTATTAAAACAGGGCATGATGGGACGACGGCTCGATGAAGCGATTCGCGACCGAGCCTCGCGGATTATGAATATCAGCACTATGAGTGAAACCTTACCGAATCCCGCTAATAGAGTCGTTCCTAATTATTCGCGAAAAGATGCTATCGGTTTACCTATGTTGACAGTGAACTATCACCTCGACAGCTATGTGCGAGGTATGCGTGACCAAGCTAATTTTGATTTCGCGAATTTCTTGCAGGCCTTTAATGGTGAGGTGATTGAGGCTCCCACCGGCTGGCGTAACCAATACCATATTATGGGCACCACTCTTATGGGGGCCAATGCTGAAGATTCAGTCGTGGATAAGGACTTACGCTGCTGGGATCACTCTAATCTATTTCTTGCGACTACCGGGGTCATGCCATCTTCAGCCACTGTGAATCCAACGCTGACGGGTATCGCTTTAGCACTACGCTTGGCTGATACCCTGCTGAAGGAGATTTGATGTTGAAATCATTGTTAACTGGATTGGCATTAACCTTCAGTATAACCTCGCTAACTTATGCCTCGACCACTGCCACAGAGGCATTGCCAGAATTAGTCTCACGCGGCGCGTATTTGGCCACAGCAGGTGACTGCGCGGCATGCCACCGAGATACGCAAAGTGAACACCCTCTGGCGGGGGGATATGGTATTCAATCGCCAATAGGAGTGATTTATGCCTCTAACATCACTCCCTCTCTACAGTATGGGATCGGCCGTTATTCGTTGGCAGACTTCAAAGCAGTGATGCGCCAAGGTATCGCTCCAACAGGGCGTTATCTCTATCCCGCTATGCCTTATACAGCATTTGCCGGAATGTCGGATGGTGATCTTCAAGCACTTTATTCTTATTTAATGTTGGCCGTAAAACCGGTCGATCATCAGGTGGCACAGACTGAATTACCCTTTCCATTCTCTTTTCGCCCAGTGATGCGTGTCTGGAATGCGCTATATCTCAATTCGGCGCCGGTGTCGGGCAGTGACGCCAGTGCTGGCAGTATTGAGCGTGGTGGATACCTAGTCAAAACACTCACCCACTGCTCAACGTGTCATACTCCACGTAACACGCTAATGGCTGAAAAAGCGGATGTATTTCTTTCAGGTAGTCAATTGGCTGGATGGATTGCGCCCAATATTACCCCTGATCGGCAAGCGGGTATTGGTCAGTGGAGTGAGCAGCAATTAGTGACTTATTTACAAACCGGTGCCGTTCACGGGCTGGCAATTGCCGGGGGAGAAATGGGCACGGCGGTACAAAACTCATTTTCTAAACTGAATGATGATGACTTAGTGGCAATTGCTCGCTATATAAAATCCGTATCGGCGATACAAGGAGAGGCCAGAAATCAGACGGTGCAGCACGGGAAGAGTGCAGATCAGCTCTCCACCGAAACTGGCGTGAAAATGGATCCCCATGGCCTGACCGAAACCCAGTCGATGAGTGGCGCACAACTCTATAATGGCGCATGTGCAACCTGTCATGGCAGTGATGGGAAAGGCACTCAAGATCCGCAGCACTTTTACCCAGCATTAGTCGGGGCGTCGGCGGTAAACAACCGCCAGCCGAACAACCTTATTATGACAATCGCAGAAGGGATCGACCGAAATACGTCTTCGGGGCATGCGTTTATGCCTGAGTTTAGAACGCAATTTACGACCGCGCAGTTAGCCCAAGTTGCTGAATACGTTACGCAGCAGTTTGGTGGCAATACCTCAACACAGATCTCTGCTCGGCAAGTACAACAAGCTATCAGTGGTGTGGATAACTGTAATGGGGTGATTCACTATGCGTCACGCCTAGTGTATATCGGGATTGCCGGAATAGTGATCGTGTTACTAGGGTGTATTATCTTCTTTAAGCGTCGCTCTCGATAAATGGGACAAGGCGAGATAGGGAGTGTCTCGTCTTGTAATGAAAGCTAAATAATTTTTTCGAGCAATTGGACAAAAGACTCGGCCTTAATGTGAATGATGGTCGTGACAATGGTCCAATCGGTCCCGTCAGTTTGCATCGTTTGAGCGGTGGGGCCATCTTGGACAAGACTCGGCGAGATAACTTCATACTCGATTTATCGTAATGCCGATCCCCTCCCCAATATGGCGATTTCTTCATCACTTTCGGTCCAAAAAGCATAGAGGGTTAAGGCTTGTTCTAAATCAATACCGAAATGATATTTCCCTCCTTTCATTTACTGCCTAAAATAGAGAGAGTGGCTATCGATAACGATAGCGTTAATTTTTCAACTCATTTCTATGGAAGGTGGACTGTGCCAGATTGGCTGAATCTCGCCGCGGAATCATTCTGGCCGATGCTACATGCCGGATTGACCTTTACGATACCCTTAACGCTGATAGCCTTTGTGCTGGGTCTATCACTCGGTTTCCTGGTGGCGCTTGCCCGCTTGTACGGGCCTAAGCCTCTACAATATTTTGTCCGTTTTTACGTCTGGTTGTTCCGCGGCACGCCGTTGTTAGTACAGCTATTCTTAATCTTTTATGCCTTGCCGAGCGTCGGGATTACCATCTCTGCTTTTCCGGCAGCGGTGATCGGCTTCACGCTAAATATTGGCGCTTATTCCTCTGAGATTATTCGTGCGACCATTAAATCGGTGCCAGTCAGCCAGTGGGAAGCGGCGCACTCGATTGGCATGAGTTGGCGTCAAGCATTGGTACGCATTATCTTGCCTCAAGCGGCGCGGATAGCGGTGCCCCCTCTATCGAATACCTTTATTTCGTTGGTCAAAGATACTTCCTTAGCCTCGGTGATCACTGTACCAGAGATGTTTTTGGCCGCACAGCGTATTGCGGCAGTAACGTATCAGCCATTGATTTTGTATATTGAAGCGGCGCTTATCTATCTATTTTTCAGCACGATTCTTTCTGCAGCACAAAATAAGCTCGAAAAGCATTTCTCACGTGAAACCGTGACAGGAGATTAGCGCGATGATTTCATTACAGGGAATTAATAAATATTTTCAGGATAACCATGTCCTGAAGGATATTAGCTTGACACTACCGAAAGGCTCGGTGACTGCGCTCATTGGCCCGTCAGGCAGTGGTAAAAGTACATTACTACGCTGTGCTAATCTGCTTGAGATCCCTCAGTCCGGTCAAATGCAACTGGGTGAGGAGAAACTGGTGTTTACGCGTAAACCACCACGCTCACGGGATATTCAGAAAATTAGTCGCCAGACGGGGATGGTGTTTCAAAACTTTGCCCTGTTTCCCCATAAAACGGTGATTGAAAATATTACGGAAGGGTTGATTATCGTACATCGGATGTCGAAAGCGGAAGCAATAGCCCGAGCGGAAGCGCTGCTTGAAAAAGTCGGCCTCTCGCACAAACGTGATGTGCTGCCAGCAACCTTATCCGGTGGGCAGCAACAACGCGTCGCCATTGCCCGGGCACTGGCTCCCTCACCACAAGTCTTGCTATGTGATGAGCCAACTTCAGCCCTGGATCCAGAATTAGCCGCGGAAGTGGTGGCGGTACTCCGTCAGCTCGCCAATGAAGGGACGACGATGCTGATGGCGACACACGACCTGCGGTTAGCTGCCTCGGTCGCTAACCAAACTATTTTCCTTGAAGCAGGGGAGATTGTCGAAACGGCAGATTCGGCTACGCTTTTCCATTCCCCGCAAAAAGCACGCACGGCAGAGTATATTGCCACGTTAACGGAAGGCTTGCCTGCTGGCAGCCCGACTTAATTTACCAGGAGTCGTTATGAAAAAGAGTTCTCTTGCACTAGCCGCTATGTTAGTCCCTCTGGCCTTCGCAAGCTCAGCGATGGCAGATACCCTTGCCAACGTAAAATCGTCTGGCCAATTGAAGATCGGTACAGAAGGCACCTATGCGCCCTTTACCTTTCATACTATCTCGGGAGATCTGACTGGTTTTGATGTGGAGATTGGTGAAGCGATTGCTAAACAGCTTAAAGTGAAGCCGGTCTTTGTCGAAAGTAAGTGGGACGGTTTGATCGCCGGTTTGGATGCAAAACGTTATGACGTGGTCATTAACGAAGTCGGTATCAGCCCAGAGCGTCAGAAAAAGTATGCGTTCTCAGCGCCGTATATCGCGTCCAAAGCGGTACTGGTCGTTAAAAGTGATAACGACAGCATCCATCAGTTTACCGATCTAAAAGGGAAGAAATCTGCGCAATCCCTGACCAGTAATTATGCACAGATTGCTCGCCATTATGGCGCGGAATTGGTAAATACCGACGGCTTTAATCAAGCGGTAGATTTAGTTGTACAAGGCCGTGCTGATGCAACGGTCAACGATAACCTCTCTTATCTCGACTTTAAAAAGCACCGTGCGAATGCGCCCGTGAAAGTCGTCGCCTCGGAAGATAATGCCAGTGCATCGGGTGTGTTAATGCGTAAAGACGATACGTCGTTACAAACCGCCATTAATACTGCCTTAGCTGAGCTGAAAAAAGACGGTACCTATCAGAAAATCTCCCAGAAATACTTCGGGGCAGATGTTTCGCACTAATCTCCCCAATGCCCCCTTCTGGGGGCATTACCCTGCACGGTATGCGGTCAATCCAGAGATGGCAAAATCGGCCAGATACTGGGCAGTGGGCAGGAGAACCTGATCGTTTATCTTGAAAGCGGGGTGGTGCAGCGGGTGTTGCTCTCCGGTGCCGACCATCACAAACGTACCGGGGGTACGCTGTAAATAATAGGCGAAGTCTTCGCCAATTGGACTGGCATCGACCTCTTTAGCGATCAAACCACTTTTTGTTGCCTGTGCTAAGGCAAATGCCGCCCAGTGCGGATCGTTAACCACTGAAGGAGGACCAGCCTGCCAGTCGAGATCAATCTTGACGTCAAACGCGGCAGAAAAGCCGGTGATAATCTGTTGAAAACGTTGTTGAATCCTCTCCCGCGCTTGAGCAGAAAAACTTCTGACCGTCCCTTCTAGCCATGCCTTATCAGGAATGATATTCCACGCGCTACCGCTATGGAACTGGGTAATAGAAACCACGGCATTATCCGCCGACGGAATATTACGACTAATAATGGATTGCAGACTAGCGACCAGCTGGCTAGCGATAACGATAGGATCGATACTCTGCTCAGGTTTTGCCGCATGGCTCCCAACTCCTTGAACACTTATAGCAAAACAGTCGACTGCCGCGGTTAAGGGACCGCTTTTACAGCCAATAGTGCCCGCTGGGAGGGAGGGATCGTTATGGAGACCGACTACCGCAAAAGCCTCATCCAATGCACCGCTAGCAATAATCTCTTGCGCGCCCACGCCAATCTCTTCAGCGGCTTGAAATAAAATACGGACTCGACCCAACAGCTGAGCCTCTTGTCGCTTCAGGATGATCGCTGCGCCTAAGGCGGCGGTACTGTGAAAATCATGACCACAGGCATGCATGATGCCGGGGTGTTCAGAGCGATAACTGACATCAGCTTGCTCTTCAATCGGCAACGCGTCAATGTCTGAGCGGATCACGAATAGCGGCCCGTCTACCGGTCCCACTTCAGCCACCAATCCGGTGTTAAGCGGTAAATCAAGCACCCGTATTTGATGCGCATCAAGTTGTTGGCGGATACGGCGAGTGGTTTCCACTTCTTGTGACGAAAGCTCCGGAAAACGATGAAGTTCGTGGCGAAAATCGGTTAGGTAGGTCGAAAATTCCTCAGTGTTCAACGACATCTTAGCAGCCTTAGCGTCAGTGCGAATCGAAAGGGTAGCGTTTGAGCCTAACAGTAACCGTTTGGTTTGTTAAAAAACGATAAGCGAAAAGCTTAGTCGTAATGGATATAAGCGCAAGGCATCAAGGGTTTCCGGCATCCTTGGCCTGATCATGAAAAGACCTTCAGCTCTTTCACTTGCATCAGCCTCAAAGATTGATTAGATTTATTTGGATGTCTAGATGCCTAAACTTCCACTTATGTCGTGACCACTATCTTAAGGAACCCTGATGCGCCACCTAAAACTAATGTCATTACTCTTTGCGGGCTGCTTGCTGGCGGCATGTGATAAAGCGCCAGAAGATATGTCGCATATCAAGGTGGGGGTGATCACCGGAGCGGAGGAGCAAGTCGCCGAAGTGGCCAAGCAGGTAGCTAAACAGAAATACGGTTTAACAGTCGATTTGGTCAGTTTCAGTGGGTCGATACTGCCCAATGATGCAACGAATCGTGGCGAGCTGGATGCCAATGTCTTTCAGCACCGACCTTTCTTGGCACAAGATAATGCTGCCCATGGCTATCATTTAGTTGCGGTAGGTAATACTTTCGTTTTCCCGATTGCGGCCTATTCTCGTCATATTCATTCTGTGTCGCAGCTCAAGGATTATGCGACCGTCGCAGTACCCAATGATCCGACTAACTTAGGGCGGGCGCTACTGCTGTTAGAAAAGCAGGGGCTACTCAGCTTGGCGCCGGGTAAAGGACTTTTACCCACCACATTGGATATTACCCAAAACCCTCGGCATCTGACCATTCTGCAGTTGGAAGGGGCGCAGTTACCGCACGTATTGGATGATCCTAAAGTGGCGATTGCTATTATCAGTACCACCTATATCCAACAAACAGGGTTATCCCCGTTGCACGACAACTTGTTTATCGAAGATAAGCACTCCCCCTATGTCAATATTATTGTTAGCCGCGAGGATAACCGCCAAGCGAAAAACGTGCAGGAGTTTGTAAAAGCTTATCAGTCACCGGAAGTGGCTCAGGCCGCAGAGCGACTGTTCAAAGGTGGTGCGATTCCAGGGTGGTAGCTATCGAAAAAAGAATAAAAAAAAGAGTTTTAATGCTTTTTAAAACTGGATTAACAATGCTAGATTGTCAAAGTAAGTAAAACTTACCTATAAAAATTCATATAAATTTACATAATAGGCAGACACAGTGAACAAGGTTTTTTCTTTTTCTTTTTTAGCGATGTTGGTCGCCCAACCCGCTTTTGCAGCGTCTCAACAGGAAAGTAACGGATTTATCGAAGATAGCCACCTTAATCTTTTAATTAAAAATGCGATGATCAATCGTAATTATAAAGATGAAGGGGTACGCACACGTCGCGAATGGGGTCAGGCCTTTATCGGTACCTATAGCTCCGGCTTTACCCAAGGTGCGGTAGGCTTCGGTGTCGATGCCATCGGTCAATACGCCGTCCGTCTGGATGGTGGTCGTGGCCGGAGTGGTGCGGGGGGAATAGACTACTTTTCGCAAGACAGTGATGGCCGCGCGAAGAAAGATTTGGCGAAATTTGGCGCGACAGCGAAAATGCGCTTTTCCAATACCGTTTTTAGTTACGGTACACAACAGCCAACCCTACCTATTCTGACCTCGGACAGTTCTCGTCTGTTAGCTGAAACCTACACCGGTTTTATGCTGGATTCTCAAGAGATCGACGGTCTGGATATTACCGGCGGTTACTTTACCGCCGAGCAGCGCAAAAGCGCTGAGAGCCACGATTCTGGCTTAGATAATATCGCCTTTGGTGGTGTGAAATACGTCTTTAATGACCAGTTCACCGCCTCGGCCTATGCGTCTCATGTACAAGATGTCGACAACAAACAGTATTTAGGTTTTACCTATACTCAACCCTTCGACGAAAAACAGAAGATGGTCTGGGACTTCAATGGCTATAATTCCCGCCTTGATAAAGCCTATGCCGACAGTATCAATAGTGGCCGCAGTAATACCATTTGGAGCCTAGCGGCTAGTTATACCTACGATATCCATACGTTTAAAGTCGCTTACCAACAGAATACCGGTAGCAGTGGTTATATGTATGGCGGTTACCGTAACAAAGGCGGAATCGGTGATGGCGGTAACACGATTTGGTTAGCGAACTCCTACTGGTCTGACTTTAATGGTGAGGACGAGCGCTCTTGGCAAGCCGCTTATTCCGTGGATCTCGCAGGGTTAGGTATAGAAGGACTGCGTTATGACGTGGCTTATGTGCGCGGCGATAACATCAAAACCTCGGCCTCCAGTAACGGTCATGAGCATGAGTTCTTCAACCAGATCCAATATAAGATCCCTTCTGGTTTCGCCAAAGATCTACAGTTAGGGATCCGTTACTCAGTATTGCGTGTCTCGTCTGACGCCTCTGACTACAATGCTGGCGGGAATGAAATTCGCGTCATCGCCCAGTATCCATTGTCAATTTTCTAATCTCTGTGGGTCGTCGTGCGCTTAAGGACGGCGACCTTCTTAACCTCCCTAAGGTTTTGGTGCTAAATCACCGTTTATTAATCTTCAACAATACCTTTACGCAAAAATTGCCACATCCTTGTCGACCAGTGAGAGTAGAACCTTAGGCTTTTCATCGACGCGGTAACTATGAATCCGACCCTAAAAGCATTACAACCTGATATTCAAGCACTCCTTCCTAAACTTGACGCGCTGTATAAAGATCTTCACCAGCATCCCGAGCTATCGATGCAAGAAGTCAGAACCGCCTCACTTGTCGCCAAAAACCTGCACCACTGCGGATATCAAGTGACGGAAAAGGTGGGGGTAACCGGTGTCGTGGGACTGTTGGAGAACGGCGAGGGGCCGGTCGTTATGTTACGGGCCGATATGGATGCCTTGCCGATGCCCGAAAAGACGGGCCTACCTTATGCGAGTCAAGCGGTGGGGAAACTGGAGGATGGAACGCCAACGCCCGTCTCCCATATGTGTGGTCATGATATGCACGTTGCCTGGTTAATCGGGGCCGCGGAAATCTTCGCTAAACATCGAGCGTTATGGAAGGGAACCTTAATGCTCGTGTTCCAGCCGGGCGAAGAGATTGGCAAAGGGGCCTTGGCAATGATCGAGGCCATGGAACATTTCCCTAAGCCAGATATTGTTCTGACATAACACCCTCTCACTGCGAATTCGAATGGTTTATCCACGAGACTTTTTACGCGAACGGCGGATAACCAGTAATACGATAATCAATGCCACCAAGACCGCTCCACCGAGGGTAGCGGGTCCCGCAATGCGTGCGAGTAGAGGTTGTTCCCCTCCTTGACGCAACGCCGTTACCTGTTCAGGAGTCACCTGCAGATCGGGATTACCGTATTGTTGGAAAATATAATTACTGAGGCTGGCAATTTGCTTATCGCTCAGGGCTTGCACCTGTGAATCAGGACCAAAGCTCGGCATTAACACTTCTTTGCCTTTCACTTCACGCTGAACACCAAACAAGATGGCGGAGACCAAGTTATTCGGCGTATTGCCACCGGTAGCGGTGTTGTGTGATAGCGAAGGATAGAAATGGTCAGGAGTGCCTTGTCCATCCGGCTGGTGGCAGCTTGCACACGCACTGTCGTAGAGCGCTTTACCACTCATCTCTTGCGGTAACCCGATTCCGAGTCCTGCGGTACCTCGTACTTCGGTATCGACATTGGAGGCTTGTCCAAAGTCACCTGTCGCCTTGGCCTGATGGGACTGAGCGTGGGCCGGTAGGCTTTGCAGATAAGTGATAATGGCTTCGATATCGGCATCATGCAGATGTTGTAGGCTATTGGTGACCGCCTCAGCCATCGGACAGGCTGCCTGCGCTTTACCTGGAACATCACCCGTTTGCAGATACTGTTTTAATTGATCCCGTGACCAGCTACCAAGACCACTGAGTTTGTCGGCGGTCAGATTAGGGGCATACCAGCTACCTAAAGCCGCACCGCTCAGCGCATCAGCGCCTTGTTTCTGTGCCATCATCATGTTACGCGGGGAGTGACACTCACCGCAGTGCTCAAGATTGTCGACGAGGTATTTTCCGCGGTTCCACTCTGCGCTTTGCGAGGCATCGTTTTGGTAAGCAACGGACTTAAGGAACAGTAAGTTCCACCTCATCATCATCTGGAGGATATTAAACGGGAAGCTCAGGGCCGTGGTTTTATTCTCGGTATCGACCGGCGCAACACTCTGCATAAAGTAAGTGTAAAGCGCATGAATATCCTCATCGGTTAAGCCAGAGTAAGAAGCATAAGGCATGGCCGGATAGAGATGCGCAGCGTCGCCACGGATGCCGTGACGCACCGCTTGTTCAAACTGTTACTCGGTATAGGAACCGATGCCAAATTGCTTCGACGGCGTGATATTGGTGGAGTAGATGACGCCCATCGGTGAGTGGATCGCGTAACCGCCGGCAAAAGGTTGCTTGGTGGTAGGATCGGTATGGCACGCTGCACAGTCGGCGGCGATAGCCAAATATTGACCTTTAGCAATTAAATTCTGCTGAGTCTGCTCAGGGGAGGGCGCTTGAACAGGAACTTGTTCAGCGGCTTGCGCGACACCCGCGAGGCTGCCAAATCCAAGGCAGATTGCCGAAATCTTCAGGGCGAGTTGACTCGCGCGGAGGCGAGTTGAAAAAAATTTCTCACAGTAACTCCAAAAGGTGGAATTAGTTATCGGTAACATTTTTTCTGAAACGAGAAAATCGGCTCAGAAAATTAGAATGTTAATAAACGATCAACCGGGGGTGGCTCCGCCGTCCAGTAATCAGGACCGTTATGTGCATAGGTCGGAATGACCATGCCGTCACGGGGAACCTGATACATCAGCGCATTCGGGTAAGAGAGCACTTGTGCATGGTGGCTGTTGTCCACAACGCCGAGATACCAGCCACGGATGATAGCCATCATCACCTCATGTTGCGGCTGCCCTTGCAGTTGCTGATCCAGCGCTTCCACATCGGCAGGTTTATGCTCGTCGATCCACTGGCTTGAGGCCGCATACTGGTCTGAGAATTGCGCCGAATGCTGATTAAGCGCTTCCCATAGACGCTGGCCTAAGGTGGTATCAAGCGAGTGATGCCCGGTTAATAAGCGAGAAACCTTCAGGAATTGGTTGAGAGTATCGGGATCAGGAGAAGTCACGGCTGCCTTTTCCGGTGTCGCGGCAATGGCTTGCCCGGTCAGCACGCTACCAATAGCGAAGCTGGCGACTAATCCACTTGATTGACCAAAGAGGCGGCGACGTCCTTGGTTAGACCTTACTCAGAAAATTATTTTTCGTCTTTCATCGTAGTTATTCTTAGTTTTAGTCATTCATTGGAACGCTATGCGTAACAAAAGAGTAACGTAATTTTTTGTAAAAATACTCAAAAAAAAGATTTAGATCACAAAAAAAACATTTCTAAACAATTTAGATAAAGTTTCTTATCAAAGAGGGCGAGGTGGCGAGCACCTCGCAAGTCGTTCTAGGCGGGTTCTGTGGTCTGTGCGACTAATTTAACCGGTAAGGACTTATAGGCTGGGGTTCCACTCTGCTGATCACGGTAACTTAACGGAATGAGAATGTTAGCCTCAGGATAATAGGCCCCTACCGAACCTTTGGCGATAGCATATTCGATCACGGTGATCTGCGTCATCTTCGCTTGGCAATCAGGTAAGGCGGTCTCGATATCCACGATATCACCGTGTTCCAGTCCTTGTTCACTCATATCCTCTGGATTCATAAACAGCACGTCTCGACGCCCAAATACGCCACGATAGCGATCGTCTAAGCCATAAAGCGTGGTGTTGTATTGGTCATGACTGCGTAGGGTGATTAAGCGAAAGACTCGCTGCTCGGTCAGAGCATGATCTTCATTTAGCCCCGGATAGACCATAAAATGCGCTCGGCCAGAGGGCGTTGGCCACTGGCGCTGGGTGGGCGGTAACGGCATGCGAAATCCTCCCGGTTGTTCAATGCGTTGATTATATTGTGCAAATCCAGGGATGGTGGCCTCTATAGCATCGCGGATACGGGCATAATCCTCCATGTAATAGGCGTAGTTGACTCGGGAGTGAGGTAAGATGGCTTGTGCCATCCCGGCCACTATTGCGATCTCAGATAATAACGCGGGTGAGGCAGGTTTTAACTTACCGGCGGAGGCATGCACCATCGACATACTGTCTTCGACCGTAATCGATTGTCGGCCAGTGGCTTGCTTGTCAATTTCGGTGCGCCCTAAACAAGGTAGGATCAGAGTTTCTTTCGCCACCAGCAGGTGACTGCGATTGAGTTTGGTGGCGATATGAACACTCAGTTCCAATGCGTTGAGTGCTGGGAAACAGTGTTGCGGATCGGGGAGGGCGACGGCAAAGTTTCCGCCCAAACAGATAAGGGCTTTGGACTCACCACGAATCATCGCTTCCATCGCCGCCGCGGCATCGTGACCGTGTTCGCGCGGTGAGCGTATACCGAAGAAATGATCCAGATCCTGCAAAAAACGCTCGGTAGGTTTCTCAGAGATCCCCACCGTTCGGTTTCCTTGAACATTTGAGTGGCCGCGTAGTGGGCAGATCCCTGCGCCAGGCTTGCCAAAATTTCCGCGCATCAATAGCAGGCTCGCAATCAACTGTACGTTTTCGGTACCGTGCTCATGCTGAGTAATTCCCATACCGTAGGTGATGATGGTGGCCTTGGAGTTGGCGTAATGTTCAGCCACCCGGGTAAGCTGTTCGACGCTTAGGCCACTTGCCTGTTCTATTGCTTGCCAAGAGGTTTCGCGCAAATCCTGCGCAAATTCTTCAAAGCCTAGAGTATGTTCGTCGATAAACGTATGATCCAAGATATCATGACTGATCGCCTCGGCATCCAGTAGGGCTTTGGCTATCCCTTTGAGTGCCGCGGCATCGCCCCCCGCTTTAACTTGGTAATAGGACGAGGCAATATCGGTCGACTGATAGGTTGCCATCTCTAATGCATTTTGCGGATCGGCGAAGCGCTCTAAGGCACGTTCTTTCATCGGATTAAACACAATAATGGGCACGTTGCGACGAGCAGCTTCATGCAGTGTCCCCATCATCCGTGGGTGGTTTGTACCGGGATTATGGCCGATTGAGATGATAAGTTCTGTTTTATCGAAATCCTCTAAGGACACTGTCCCTTTACCGATACCAATAGAGTGCGGTAATCCAACGCTGGTCGCCTCGTGACACATATTCGAACAGTCAGGGAAGTTGTTACAGCCATATTCGCGGATCATTAACTGATAGAGGTAAGCCGCCTCGTTAGAGGTTCGTCCTGAAGTATAGAATTCGACTTGTTTGGGCAATAGACCCTGCAAGGTCTTACCGATAAGACTGAATGCCTGTTCCCAACTCACAGGTTGCAGCGTATCTGTGTCAGCGTTATAGCGTAGCGGTTGGGTTAAGCGACCATACCCCTCCAGTTCGTAATCACTGCGTTGAAGCAAGGTACTGACCGGCGTTTTACTTAGAAACTCAGCGGTGACACGACGTGAGGTCGCTTCCCATGTTACCGCTTTGGCGCCGTTCTCACAAAACTGGAAAGTCGAGTGATGATTCTTATCTGGCCATGCACATCCCGGGCAGTCGAAACCATCTGGCTGATTGGTATTCAGTAGCGCCTTGGGCGCGACTAGGGTATCCATCTGCGTTTTAACGGCGATCGCCGTGGCTTTTAAAGCCCCCCAGCCGCCAGCGGGTCCACTATAGGGATGAATACCAGGAACTTGACGCTTGGTCGACATGATTAACTCCAATAGGCTAGGGGATTGGCTTAATTATAGGCGCCTAATGATGTCAAGCAAGAGAGAGAAGTGTGTCGAGAAGTGAGGGGAGTGAAAGTGAGTTTCCTCCCCCTGAGCGAATTACTCTTTAGAGATACTGTATTTCCCTGCGCCAAGCAACATCACGACTAAGCCGCCAACTAAATAGAGCGCTTCAGTTTCCAGCGCCCAAGCCCCTACATCGGTGGTGTTCCAGAAGTTTGCGCCAGCAATAAGTAAGACAGCAAACACCATATTGATGGCATAAACCAGAGCCGCCACACGGGTGAAGAGGCCGAAAATAATACACAGTGGTGCGACCACTTCTCCAATATAAGCCCCATAGGCCAGCAGGCTCGGAAGGTGGTGAGCCGCAAGGATCGGAGCGATCCAGGATACACCGTGCGTGAGCTTAAAGTATCCGTGAAATAGCATCAAACCACCCAGTAATACCCTAAGGAGTAAGCGGCCTGCATTAGGGTGATCCACAGCATGATTAAATTTAGTGAGTAGTGTCATCACAGTATCTCCTGTTGAAAAACCAATCATATAGCGGAATAGTTACGTGATGAAATTGAATAAATTTGAATATCATGGCAAAAAATTTTGTGCGTAAATTCAAGAAATAATTGATTTTCAAACCTGCGATAACCTCTATTAATGGTTGCTTCATCGAATAAATTATCTTTAGGATGGCTTTCTTACCCGCCGCGTAAAGCTATGATATCGATCATCTTTTGCGAGATATAAAGCAGTATGATGGCAGACTCGCCTCAATATTTTTTATTTAGCATGGGCTGCGGTCTAAAGGAAAAAAACGCCATGATGTCTCAACCTATCAGGTTACAAAGTATCGCTAATTTTCGTCAACTGGGCGGTTTATTGACGAAAGAGGGGCGAAAAATTCGCTCAAATTGCCTATTCCGCTGTAGCGCTTTGGATCGGCTCACTGCACAAGATTCTGAGCAGTTAGCTCAGTTGGCAGGTGTTACCATTCTGGATTATCGTGATATTCATGAAGCGCAGGCCAAACCCGACCAGATTGTTACTGCAGCCAATTACCTAAATATTCCGGCGAATCCGCCGGATCTAGTCGTCGATGCCAAGGTGGTCGAGTTCTCGCCGCAGGCCATTGAAGCATTAGACGTCGATCGCTTTATGACGCAACTCTATCAACAATTACCTTTTAATAATCCGGCGTGGCGTCAGTTGATCGCCACCCTCAGTCATCCCGAAACCCAGACTGTTATTCAGCACTGCGCGGTCGGTAAAGATCGCACTGGACTAGGATGTGCGATCACCCTCTTACTCTTGGGGTGTGAAGAGTCAGTGATTATTGACGACTATCTCGCGACCAATGGTCGATTGGAGGAGATTGGCCAGCAGGCGTTAGCGCTCTGGCCAGCAGGAGTCAGCGAAAAAGCGCAGGCTAACTTTCGACAACTGCTCTCGGTCGATAAAGCGTGGCTCGTCGCAGCCTTGACGGCGATAAAGCAGCGATACGCTTCGATTGAGCAGTGGCTGGAGCAGGAATATGGCGTTACCGCTCAGCAACGCCAATTAATCCAAGACAAATGGTTAGAAGCTTAATGGTGGATCATATCCTCAATGATCTCTTTCTCCATCATCTGGTACGGGAAGTAAGTCGGCCAATGATGGAGTTCGCTGAATAATGCCTGTTGTGACTCATTACCTAGGAAAATGTGGAAGTGATCGGAATGGTGCGGCGCGATACGATGATCGCTAAATTGTAGATAGCGTGGCGCTTTCGAAGCCGGGTCATGACATTCGAACAGATACCTTACCCCACGCTTCCCGGAAGGATAGGTGAGGATCTTATAGCCAGCACTGTGGTAGTGACAGGTAGTTTTATTTTGGCCTTGGATAAAGTCGACCTGACCATTCTCAATTTCAATACTGTCGATATCGGTCTGATAACCGGTCTGATAGTACTGGGCAATCTCGTTTTCAGATTTGTGCTGAGCGGCGGCTTTCGCTTTAAACACTGGTGCTAAGGCCCCTTTTTGTAATAGAGGATAGCCTGACTGCCAGACGCCATCCCAATCAGAGAGAGGGCGTTCAGCCACTTGCTGATCGCTAAACTCCCCCTGCGAAATCTTTTTCTCTTCTGCGCTCATCACATGACTGTGACTGCCATGTGCCCAGACTGAGATGGAGGTACTACAGAGTAGAGCTAACACTAGCCCTTTTTTCAGAGGTGTAAATGCCATGGTAGATCCTTAGTTATGTTTTGTTATAACATAACACAAATAAAAACCAATAAGCGAGCTAGGATACTCATGATTTTTTTGCTGGTAACTGAATGTTATGGTTGGGTGGCAAGCGCATTGGCTGGACTGAACGCCATCGCGATGCAAAAAAAACGGCTACTGAAGCTTAGCCGTTTGGGGGGATTAGTGATTAATCTTTGGATGTTGATCGACTAAGTTACGACGTTTTTGTTTTAACTCTTCTATTTCTTGGTCAATATCTTCAATTCGCTGCTCAATACCATCGTGGTGTTCTTGCAACAGCTCTTTTGCTTCTTCCAAAGAAGAGGCTGCAGGCGTTCCACCGTATAAAGGCTTATTAGCCGTCTCGCGCATGGTAACTCCGGTAATGGCACCGATAATACCGACCACCACTAAATACCAACCGGGCATATAAAGATTTCCGGTCGTTTCGACTAACCAAGCGGTGAGGGTTGGGGTGATACCTGCGATCAGAATCGAGATATTGTAGGTGCTGGCGAGTGCGCTATAGCGAACCTCGGTCGGGAACATCGCGGGTAGCGTCGACGCCATCACTCCAATCAAACAGTTAAGAATAATGGCTTGGATCAGGAGACCAAAAAATAGCGCCACTAAACTGTGCTGCGTGATCAGCATAAAGGAAGGAATCGAGAATAATACCATCGCCACACTACCAATAATGATAAAGGGACGGCGCCCAAATTTATCACTCAGCAGCCCCATGATCGGTTGCACAAAAAGCATGGCGACCATGATCACGACGATAATAAATACACCACTGTTTTCCGAGTAGTGTAAGTCGTGGCTGAGGTAGCTAGGGACATAGGTCAATAGCATGTAGTACGCCACGTTAGTGGTAATGACGATACCGATACAGGAAATAAGATTACGCCAGTGTTTACGGGCGACTTCTTTAAATGGAACGGAAGGCCCCTCGCTTAATCCTTGCTTAGATCCCTCTTCCAGTGATTCAACGTGTTTTTGGAATGCTGGGGTCTCTTCTAAGGCGTGGCGCAGGTACAGACCGATAAAACCCAGTGGCAGTGCCATGAAGAACGGAATACGCCATCCCCAGTCATTGAACGTTTCTTGACCTAAGATTGCGTTTAATAGTACGACGACACCCGCACCACAGATAAAACCGACTAGCGAACCGAAGTCGAGCCAACTTCCCATAAATCCGCGTTTTCGGTCGGGCGAGTATTCGGCGACAAAGATGGAAGCGCCGGTATATTCTCCGCCAACCGAGAATCCTTGTACCATCTTGGCAATCAACAGCAAGATGGGTGCCCAGATACCGATGGTGTTGTACGAAGGGATGAGGCCAATACAGAAGGTACTGAGCGTCATCAATATAATGGTCATGGCAAGAATTTGTTGTCGACCATATTTATCGCCCAGTCTGCCGAAAAACATTCCGCCAATCGGACGAACGATAAAGGGTACGGAGAAGGTGGCGAGTGCGGCGATGATCTGAATACCCGGTGAAGCATGAGGGAAGAAAACTTTACCCAAGACAGTGGCGACATACCCGTAGACACCAAAGTCAAACCATTCCATAGCGTTACCTAAGGCGGCGGCAGTGATTGCTTTTTTGAGTCGGCTGTCATCAATAATGGTGACATCACTCAGGCCAATAGGTTTTACTTTTTTTCGTTTAATTTTCAGCATAGGCTTTCCTTACGCAATTAAGACCCCGAAGAAATCAAAGTTATAAGCATAGACTACTCTCCCCAACGCGTCGCATTGGGGGGTGAATAATTAATCGAAGTGTTATTTACCGAGCTTCTGACTTATCTCACTGCCTACAAAGCTGGCGACATCGGCTAATCGGCCGTGGAATAACGCCTTGGTTGCGTACAGTGCCGTGTCGGCCACTTGTGTTAACGAGATTTCGGGCGGCATCACCAGCTCATTAGGATGGGTATGGACGTCTAACAGGGCGGGGCCGGGGTGAGCCAGAAAACGTGCTATGGCGTCTTCCAAGGTTTCGGCTTCTACCACTTTCTGGCTGTAGAGGCCGATGGCTCCGGCGACTTTGGCAAAGTTATCATTTTTTAGTTTGGTGTAATGATCAAGTAATCCTTCGACTTTCTGCTCAAGCTCGACGAAGTTTAATGACCCATTATTGATCACCACCAGTTTCACCGGTAATGCTTCTTGGACCAGCGTAAAGAGGTCGCCCAGAAGCATACTCAGTCCGCCATCTCCACAGAGGGCAATCACTTGTCGTTCAGGGAAAGCGACTTGTAGACCAATGGCTTGCGGCATTGCATTGGCCATCGTCCCGTGTAGCAGACTGGCGAGTGTCCGGCGGGTCCCTAAGCTATCGATATGACGTAAAAGCCAGACCATTGCTGACCCGCCATCGGCGGTAAAGAGAGCATCTTTGGCTGCATGTTGGTTAAGTAGGCTCACCAGATATTGTGGATGAATAGGGTGGCCGGTTGCGCGTTGTTCTTCTTTATGGCGACGCTTAACTGATTTATCGCGTACTTTAGCGATCTGCTGAAAAAACTGATCGTTACTCTGGGTGTCGACCAGCGGAAGCAGTGCGCTAAGGGTATCGCTGACTCGGCCTACGGCACCGAAGGCGATGGGATGGCGGCGGCCTAAATGCGTCGCTTGTTGGTCTATCTGGATAATGGTTGCGTGATCTGGATAGAACTGTGACCACGCGAAGTCTGCGCCGAGCAGTAATAAGACGTCGCATTGTTTGATTGCCTCGAATCCTGCCTCGCAGCCAAAGATCCCCGTCATGCCAACAGAATAGGGGTTATCGTATTCAATAAAGTCTTTACCCCGAGAGGTATTGACGATCGGCGCCTTGAGCTGGTCAGCTAAGGCGACTAAATCATCATGTGCCCCCTCGCAGCCCGCGCCAGCATAAATTGCGACACGCTTACCTTTATTCAGTAACGCAGCAATCGTCTGCAGCTCATGAGGGTTTGGAATCAATTGAGGTTGAGGTTGCCAGATTGTTTGGGTGACGGCGTGCGTTTTCGCTTTACTGATATCCACCGGGACGACAACAACGGCGACCCCACGCTGATTGAGCGCCGCTTGGCAAGCACGGCGAATTACTGCAGGAGCTTGGTCAGCAGTAAGGATCTGTTCGCAAAATACCGAGCAACTTTGGTAGACGGAGAGGAAGTCGACCTCTTGTGGGAAGTCATTACCGAGCAATTCACTACTGATCTGGCTGGCAAGCAGGATGACCGGTGCGCGATTACGATGGCTTTCAAATAAACCGTTAATAAAATGTAAGCCGCCCGGGCCGCAGGACCCCGCACAAGCGGTTAATCTATCGGTCATGAGGGCTTCTGCCCCGGCAGCAAAGCCTGCAACCTCTTCATGACGAACGTGCAGCCACTTTATGCTACTGCGACTCATTTCATCGGTAATGTAATTTAGCGTGTCGCCGACAACGCCGTAACAGTGTTGCACACCGGCTTTTTCAAGCTGTTCAATGATCAGTGAAGCGACTGAACGTTCAGACATGATAGACCCTCAATACAGATTTTAAATAAGTATAGTGCGGGTCTATCACTCTGCTCAGCGGTGAGCACGTATCCCTAAAAAAGAGGAATAAGATGCAGTTGACTACCTACCCAGGCAACGATATTGAGTAAACCGAACGCGACAACCAGCGTTATCGCGACCTGATAGCGTAGACGACGAGGTTCGCCCTGTGCGAAGCGAGAGTGGGCGTTCCATGCCAGCAGCGCCGGCGTAAAGAGCGCCCACAACGTCGCCAGCAGTCCGGCATAGCCGATGGCCAGTAAAAAGCCCTGAGGGAATAGGATCGAGGCGATTAACGGCGGACAAAAGGTGATCAGCGCGGTTTTTGCGCGTCCGGTTTTACTGTCAGTAAAACCAAGCTTATCGGCGACAAAATCGAACAGTCCGACAGTCACTCCTAAGAAAGAACAAATCACCGCGAAGTGCGAGAAGATATCCAGTAGCAGCCCAAGGGATTTTTGTGGAATTCGATCATGCATCGCTTGGATCAGCGCGTGTATATCGCCACCTTGCCGGCTAATTTCCGGAAAGTTTTGCCGCGGGATATTGCCCATGGTACAGGTCAACCAGAAAAGATAGATAACCAGCGCAAATAAGGTTCCGCCAATCAGTGCGCGTTTAACTTTGCGCTCATTACCTTGGTAGTAGCTGATGAGGCCGGTGATATTGCCGTGAAAGCCGAAAGAGGCCAGACAGAAGGGCACCACTGCTAATAAAAATGGCCAATAGGTTTCAGGATGCGAAAGAGCGTCTTGTGGTGTCAGCAGCTGTGATAGGTCAACATGATGGATGAGGCCACCGAATAGCATAAAGAACAGTAAAAGCTTAGCCACTAAGCACAGGGTGATGAGCCGACTTACCCCTTTAGTTCCTAGCCAGACGACAAGCCCTACCACTGCTGTGAGCAATCCCTTGGCTTCAGCGCCGTTTAGTCCAAGACCCAGCGTATTTAAGGATTGTTGGTATACAGGGCCGCTCGCTGAAATATAAGCATAGGTCAGGATACCCAACACAAAGATAATACTCAGACCATTGATCCTTCCCCACCATTTAGGGGTAAGTGCTTGGGTCAGCGTATCGTAACCGGCGCCGAGTGGAAAGTTGAGGCTCACTTTCATAAACAGCAGCCCGGATAACAGCATACAGAACCAACTCACCACCAACATTAACACTGACCAGCTATACCAAGCACCTGCCATCACCACTGGGAGTGTAAACATGCCTGCACCGGCAACGGTGCCACAGATTATCATTGCTCCCCAAGCACTGGATGGTGATGAGGCTTTGTTAGAAGGGGCCATCTGTACTCCTCAATGAGAACGCTAAAAGGCGCAGACTATAGCAGTTCTTCTGGCTGAGCACTAATAGAGAATAACTCACTCATTTCATTCATTTTTAATTAATTATTCTAATATTTCAACCCTACAGATAATTCTTAACTTAACTTTTTTTTAAAATATCTTTTACCGAAAGCTATTATTAATTTCATAGAGTTATGAATATTACGACCTAAAAGTGAAATTTTTGTTTCTTGATCTAATGCAAGCTTGTTCTAGGATTAATGTTAAGTTTACGGAATGCGAAACTTTTTATTTTTTAACTTTACACGATGAGTTGAATTAATTGAGGTGATTTATGGACAAAAGAACTGACAAGAAATTTGTGGACCCAGTCGTTGATCAGCAAATTATTAAGCAGAAGAAAGGCAAAGGAATTTGGTGGTTACTTTTAGCCATCATCATTATTATTCTTGCTATCTGGTTTAGTACCCAGCGAAATAATAACGATGCTGCCCCAGCACCTTCATCCTCTCCGTCGGCAATGTCCCAGCCTGCAGAACAACCAGCGGCTACAGACAACTCTACGCCACCTGCAGCACCTGCTGCCGACAGTGATAATGCGTTAACTGCCCTGCAACATTATTATGCAGGTGAAGGAAACGACGATAGCCAATGGATTGATTTAGACCAAGTGAGCTTCGCTACCGGTAACGCGACACCGTCAGTCACCGATGAGCAGTCTTTAAACCAAGTGGCGACCTTAATTAGTCAACATCCTGATCATAATATCGTGGTACGTGGTTTTACCGATAGCACGGGTACTGAGGCAATTAACCAACCTCTTTCGGGCCAACGTGCTAACGCGATTAAAGATTGGTTAACCCAACATGGCGTTGACGGCTCTAAAATCACCATTGATGGTCAAGGCGCAGATCATGTAGTGGCGAACAATGATACCGCTCAAGGTCGTGACCAAAACCGTCGAGTCGCGATTCAAGTGAAAGCGGCTCAATAAGCTATCGGGGAATAAGTGTGATGAGTTCTGATAAGCAACCAGAAATAAAGAACACTCCCAACGAACAGCCAGAGGAGTTGATTATTCCTCTGGTGGAAGAAAGAGTAGAAATTGAAAAGAAACAGTATGTTAAAAGTCAGTTTCAAGTTGAAAGAAAAACGGAAGCCAAGAAAGTCGATATTAACGAACAGTTAATCAGTCGGCAGGCAGAAATAAAACATGTCCCTATTGGTCAGTATATTTCTGATATTCCGCAAATACGTGAAGAGAATGGGGTGAAAATTATTCCCATCTTTGAGGAACACATAGAAATAGTGAAAAAAATATATCTTAAGGAGGAGATTAGAATAGAGAGTCATGAGAGTGTAAACGAATTTAAATCCGAAGAAACGCTGAAGTATCAGACCGTTTCACAAAAAAGAATATCCACCGATAAATGAGGTAAAAATATGTCTAGCGAAAAAATCGTCACATTATTTGATACAGTTGAACACGCACAAGCGGCTGAACGTAATCTCATTAAAGCTGACTTTAAAGAAAGCGATATCAGTGTGATCCATGGTCGTGACCTTGATAGTGACAGCACCGTTTTCAAAGATACGAGTATCTGGAAGCGCCTGTTTGGAAACGATGTTGAAGAAGAACATGCAGAGCTGTATAGCGAGGCCCTTCACAAAAATGGTGCTGTGTTAACAGTCGTTGCCCACGGTGAAGATGAGCATGCTAAAGCATTAGCTATCCTTAACCGTCATCAACTGGTCGATGTCCCAGCGAAAGCACGCGGTACTGAAACTGCCGCAGCACCTGTTGCACCGACGCCACGTGATACCCGTCCACACCTGACAGGCAATGAAACGAAAGATGAAATCCTGCAACTGGCGAAAGAAGAGCTAGAAGTGGGCAAGCGTTTGGTGAAAGAGGGTACTACCCGCATTCGCCGCTATGTAACGACTGAAGATGTTTCACAGAAGGTTAACCTTCGTGAGCAACACGCCGAAGTGGTGCGTAATTCAGTCAATCGCCCTGTGACAGGTCAGAACATCGACTGGAGTGAGAAAAGCGTCGTGGTCGATGAATTGGCGGAGAAGCCAGTCGTAAATAAAACCGCCCATGTCGTTGAAGAAGTGGTAGTGAAGAAAGTTAACACCAATCACGACGAAGAGATCAAAGACACTGTTCGTCAGCAGCATGCTGAAGTTGAGCGTCTACGCAACGAAGAAAATCTGAAGAAGTAATGCTTCAGTGAGTGACAGAACCCGGCGAAAGCCGGGTTTTTTTATGTTTTATTATCAAAGCGTAGTGTTATTGCCCGTAAAAGCTCTTGGTGAAAGGGTTGCACTATTTTTGGCGCAAAATCACGACTTAGCACAAAAAACGGTACTATTGGCTCGCGCAATACCACCTACCGACGGTCAACGGCTGGATGATGCGCTCTTGATGGAAATTAACGCGGAATCTCTTCGTAATCCTCGCTTATTGGCGATTTTACAACGAGCCGATCAGAAGATGAAACATGAGGCGACCACGATGATCCGTCGACATTTGCCGCAGGTCAGTGAAGAGGCTTTAGCCGATAGTTCTGAACTGATTGCGATTATCGTTGAGGGCGTCGAATTTCGTCGACTGTATGAACAAACTCCGGCGCAGCGTAAGCGACTCATGCAATGGTATAAGGCGTTATTTCTGGAGATTAATGCTGCCGCGCTGTCTCAGTAAATTGCCGCGCTTTGGTGCATAGGCAGTGAGCGATGCATAATCATCGTGCACTCCCTCCACTTACCGGGAGGGAGTATCGCTCGGTCTGATATTTTAGTTTCATAATTAACGCTTATATTTCAATCGATTATTTTTTAAATAAGGTGTTGTCGAGAATTTGGCCTAGAAATTGCAAAAATAATTTCATTGCCACTATTGGAGCCAAGACCATGGAACAGCCAACTCGCCAACATCAACTTCTCTACGGATTAAACGAGAAAATGCCTTTTACGGCGGGTCTGTTTACCGCGATCCAACATATTTTGGCGAGCATTGTTGGGGTCATTACGCCTCCTTTAATTATCGGCTCCACCCTAGGACTCAATAGCTACTTACCTTATTTAATTAGTATGTCGTTGTTTGCTTCGGGCTTAGGCACCATGGTGCAAGCCGGCCACTTTATGAAGGTTGGGGCGGGCATGATCTGTTTACAAGGCACCAGCTTTGCATTTTTAGGTGTCATCATTTCCGGTGGGCTGGCGATGAAACAGCAAGGGGCTTTACCTGAAGATATCTTGGCGATGATCTTTGGCTCGAGCTTAGTCGCCGCCTTGATCCCGATTATTGTCAGCCGTTTTATCCATCTTTTTGCTAAGATCCTGACGCCGCTGGTAACCGGTATTGTTATTGTATTAATAGGGATTAGCCTAGTAAAAGTGAGCATCACCGACTGGGGCGGCGGGGCAACGGCAACAGATTTCGGCGCGCCCTCACACTTAGTCCTTGGGGGGATTACCTTAGCGGTGATTATCGCCCTTAATTGCTGTAAATCGCCTTGGTTACGTCTCTCCTCTATTGTGAGTGGCATCGTGCTAGGTACCGCAATAGCGGCTTGGCAGGGAAGTTTCCACCCACAACTGGCACTCAATGGCCCGGCGATCACATTCCCTATTCCTTTTCGTTTTGGATTTGCCTTTAGCTGGAGCATGTTTATCCCCATCGCATTGGTGGCCTTGATTGCAATTATTGAAGCTATCGGCGATTTAACCGCTAATTGCATGATCGCCCAGCAGCCTCTTGAGGGGCCTGAGTTTACTCAACGTATCAAGGGCGGGATTATTGGCGACGGCGTCAGTTGCTTAATTGCGGCAACGTTTAACTCATTCCCTAATACGACCTTTGCGCAGAATAATGGGGTGATTCAGATGACCCAAGTGGCCAGCCGCTACGCTGGGTATTGGATAGGTGGGCTTTTACTGCTGCTCAGTTTCTTCCCCATGTTTAGCCATTTCTTACAACAGCTGCCTAAACCGGTACTGGGGGGGGCGACCTTGGTGATGTTCGGTAACGTGATTGCCGCCGGGATTCGTATTATGACCCGTGAAGCCTTGGACAACCGCAGTATGCTGATTATCGCAATTGCGTTTGGGGTAGGGCTGGGTATTGAGACGCAACCAGAGATTATTCGTGGTTTACCCGTCTTCTTACAAAGCTTGCTGCATGGTGCAGTGACCAGTGGCGGGCTGGTCGCGATACTGTTAAATATCGTGCTGCCTAAAGCCGGTTTGGCCCCTTTTAAGGCTAAAGTGTTGCCCGTCAGCCACGTGGAATAAGTCAGCTAAGTTTAGCGCGCTTATCGCTTCGCTGTTATGATAGAACTTTCAGGCGCTCCTTGCGCCTGTTGTTTTTGCGGAGAAGAGAAAATGAAACAAGGCCCCCTCACAGAAAACGAATTGCAATGGCTTGATGACACGCTAGAGCAGTATGCCAGTGAACATTCAGTGATTGATGTCTCCGAACTGGATGGCTACCTCACCGCTATTCTTTCTGCTCCGGTCGCGATTGAGCCTGAATTTTGGATGGTTGCGTTATGGGGCGGCGAAAAGCATATCCCACAATGGAAAACCACGCGTGAGCGCGATCGCTTTATGGATCTTACGTTCCAACATATGGCGGATATCGAAGAGCGCCTAGTGGATTTCCCTGAACAATTCGAACCACTTTTTGGTGAGCAAGAGCTGGAAGGCCAAAGCTTTACGGTTATCGGCGATTGGTGCTACGGCTATATGCGTGGTATCGGTCTCGCGCAGCTGCCGCCTGTCTCGGAGCAATTAGCGCCTGCATTCCAATTGATCGCCTTACATGGCGCCGAAGCGCAGGCTGAGGAAGTCAATGCCCTGACGGCGGAGCAGTTTGAACAGCATATTGAAGCCCTTCCGGCAGCCGTACTCGACCTGTATCAGTATTGGTCATTTCAGGCACAGCAAAATGCGCCACAACCGAAGATTGTCGAGACTAAAGTGGGTCGTAACGAGCCTTGTCCTTGCGGCAGTGGGAAAAAATTTAAGCAGTGCTGTCTTCATTAACGATCGAGGTCGCTTTCGATGCTAATACGCAGGTTAACTTATACTGATGCTGAAAAAGGGTTCCGTCTCACGCAACAATGTGGATGGCCCCATCGCTTGGTAGATTGGCAGTTATTGTTAACACTGGGCGAAGGCTATGCTATGGAACATGATGGCCAAGTCATCGGGACAGTTATGGCCTGGCGCTGGGGAGAACATTATGCCTCGGTGGGGGTCGTGGTGGTGGATAATGCTTGGCAAGGGAAGGGGATTGGAAAGCAATTAATGCAGACCCTAATGGCTGACTTTCCCGACCAGCAACTGCGACTGCATGCTACCCAACAGGGAGCCATACTGTATGAGAAATTGGGCTTCACGGCTCGCGGCACCCTATCACAGTTTCAAACCCCTCAACTTGCGTTGATCCCGCCACCGGTTTATCCCCAAGGCGTTGAGGTCAGGTTAGCCACGTCTGAAGATCGCTCGCAGGTCGAGCAGTTGGCTTATCGTGCAACTGGCATGCCTAGGCCGCAGCTCTACGACTATTTGCTTCATAAGCAGCGTATCTTTGTGTTGAGTGACTCGCAGGGAGAGATTGTGGGCTTTATGGGATGTCACCGCTTCGGCCGAGGATTCTCGCTTGGACCTTGCTATATCGACGATAGCAGTAGGCTAACAGTGCTTTTACAAGCCGTTTTGAGCCAGCTAACGGGTGAGTTCGTGCGGCTGGACATTGATGAGCGCCAGCTAGACGAAGCAGTGTTAATGCAGTGGGGCCTGCAACGGGTCGATATCCCTCAAATCATGGTCAGGGCCGGGCAGGTTCCCGCTTTTACACCAACCGCCATCGAAGTGACTGTTATGACGCCAGCCTTAGGCTAGGCGAAAAAAAAGCCCTTCACTAGGAAGGGCTTTTTATTACGCTAGGTTAGCTTATTCATCTAAGAAGCTGCGCAGGACTTCTGAGCGGCTTGGATGACGCAGCTTACGTAACGCTTTGGCTTCAATCTGACGAATACGCTCACGCGTGACATCAAACTGTTTACCGACTTCTTCAAGCGTATGGTCAGTGTTCATATCAATACCAAAACGCATACGCAGGACTTTCGCTTCACGGGCAGTCAGACCGGCCAACACATCGTGAGTGGCTGAGCGCAAGCTTTCTGAGGTTGCCGAATCGAGTGGCAGCTCAAGCGTGGTATCTTCAATGAAATCACCTAAGTGCGAATCTTCATCATCACCAATCGGTGTTTCCATGGAGATTGGCTCTTTAGCAATTTTTAACACCTTACGGATCTTATCTTCAGGCATTAGCATGCGTTCAGCTAACTCTTCTGGAGAAGGTTCACGCCCCATCTCTTGCAGCATTTGCCGTGAAATACGGTTTAGCTTGTTGATGGTCTCAATCATATGTACCGGGATACGAATGGTACGCGCTTGGTCAGCGATCGAACGCGTAATCGCTTGTCGAATCCACCAAGTTGCGTAAGTTGAGAACTTATAGCCGCGACGGTATTCGAATTTGTCCACTGCCTTCATCAAGCCGATGTTACCTTCCTGAATCAGATCCAAGAATTGTAAGCCACGGTTGGTATACTTTTTCGCAATAGAGATAACAAGACGTAAGTTTGCTTCGACCATCTCTTTCTTCGCACGGCGGGCTTTTGCTTCACCGATTGACATACGACGGTTGATATCTTTCACTTGTTCGATAGTCAGGCCTGTCTCAGCTTCAATCTGAACCAACTTCTGTACAAAACGTTGGATCTCTTCTTCGTTCAGTTTCAGTGTTTCGCCCCAAGGTTTTTTCATCGCCAGTGCGGCTTCAAACCAGGTTGGGCTAGTTTCGTTACCCGTAAACAGGGTAATGAAGTTCTTTTTCGGCATTTTGCTGAGTTCAACACAGATCTTCATGATAGTACGTTCTTGCAGGCGAACGCGGTCCATCATTTGACGCATGTTGTTGACGAGATAATCGAATTGTTTTGGCACTAAACGGAACTGCTTAAAGACTTCAGAAAGATTATTGATTTCTGCAACAGCGTCTTTGTGGCTACGTCCTTTAGCTTTGATCACATCACGAGTTGTCTCGTATTGGGTACGGAGTTCAGTGAATTTCTCACGTGCCAGCTCTGGATCGATGGAGTTATCGTCTTCGCTGTTATCGTCGTCGCCATTTTCGTCTTCATCTTCGTCATCATCGCGGTCTTCTTCAGACAGCTCAGAGCCGACATGGGTCGCAGTAGGGGCGATGTCTTCTTCAGCGTTAGGATCAACGAATCCTGTAATAATATCGGAGAGTCTTGCTTCTTCAGCTTCCACTCGGTCGTACTGTTCCAGCAAGTAAGTAATCGCTTCTGGATATTCAGCAACCGAACATTGCACTTGGTTAATCCCATCTTCGATACGCTTTGCGATATCGATTTCACCTTCACGGGTTAACAGTTCAACGGTACCCATCTCACGCATGTACATGCGTACTGGGTCAGTGGTACGGCCAATTTCCGATTCAACACTGGACAGCACCTGAGCAGCCGCTTCTGCAGCATCTTCGTCAGTATCTGTGCTGTTTTCATTTAGCATCAAGTCATCGGCATCAGGCGCTTCTTCCACAACCTGAATACCCATGTCGTTGATCATCTGAATGATGTCTTCAATCTGATCGGAGTCGACAATATCTTCCGGCAGATGGTCATTGACCTCAGCATAGGTCAGATAGCCTTGCTCCTTACCACGGGTGACAAGTAGCTTGAGCTGTGACTGCGGGTTTTGCTCCATAAGACGGTATCCACACTTCTGTTAGTATAAAGAGGTAATTGGCAGAACCAATTAAACTGTAAAGGCGTTTAAGGGGCTGCAGCCTTTGCGCAGCAACGGGCATCAGCCCTCAATAATCGGCACTTAAGCCGCAGGATATAAGTACTTTCGCAATTCTGTAACTGTCATTATAGTGCCGCTCTGTCAATTATGTCAGAGTGATGACACAATCTTTGCCAAGATTCTGGCTATTTTTTCGCTAATGCGGTGACAAGCGCTTGTAACTCTTGTCGTTCTGTTTTGCTCAATCCCGCGGTACGTTCGCGAGCGATCAGCGATTCTAAACGCTGTTCAAGGGCAATATTGTAAATACTGGCAAGAGAGTCGATAAATACGGCCTCAACTTCTTCATCCACTATCATATGGTGCCAAGTTGCCAGTGTTTCAAGGGTTGGGCGCAATTCGTTATCACGATAATGCTCCACTATTTGTCCAGTAGTGATCCCTGGGTGTGCCGTACAGAAGGTCACGAGTTCAACAAACAGTGGTAACCCTGGTAAATTAACGTCTTTTAGTGCATCCAAAACCGGTACGGCACTGACTAAGCTCGGGCGCTGGAGTAATAATGCAATCAGCACTCGCATAGTGGTACGCTTCAACGTGGGAGCTGGCGTTGAGCCTTGAGTCGCTCCCTGTTGCGGCAGCAACTTCTCTAATTGCTGATCGTCCAAGATACCGAGCTTTTGTCCCAGCACTTGCCGCAGGTAAATCCGTAATGTTCCGCCGGGAACTTGGTTAATCAACGGTATAGCAAGATGGCTCAACCTTGCTCTTCCTTCACGACTGCTGAGGTCAACCTGCGGTAATAAGGTATCAAACAGGAAATCAGACAGGCTGGTCGCGTGGTTAATCCGTTGTTCAAACGCCGCCTTACCCTCTTTACGAATCAGCGTGTCGGGGTCTTCTCCATCCGGCAGAAACATAAATTTCAATTGCCGCCCATCGTTAAGATAGGGCAGGGCTGTTTCGAGTGCCCGCCAAGCTGCTTCACGTCCCGCTCGGTCACCATCGTAGCAGCAGACAATATTCTCCGTATTTCGGTAGAGTAATTGAATGTGTTCACTGGTGGTTGAGGTCCCGAGCGAGGCAACAGCGTAGTCAACACCATATTGCGCTAAGGCGACAACATCCATATACCCTTCTACGACTAGAATATGGGCTAGAGCGTTATGGGCCTGGCTTACTTCATACAGGCCATAAAGCTGGCGACTTTTATGGAAAATCGAGGTCTCGGGCGAGTTTAAATACTTAGGGACTTCATCGTTAAGTACGCGCCCACCAAAGCCAATCACTCGGCCACGTTTATCACGGATTGGAAACATAATGCGATCACGAAAGCGGTCATAATGCTGACCATTCTCTTTGGTGACCAACATACCGGCTTCGACTAAAGATTGCCGATCGTCATTATTTTTACCAAATCGTTTAAGCGCATTGTCCCATCCAGCGGGAGCATAACCAATCGCAAATTGCGAGGTGACTGCCGCGCTGAGACCTCGTTTTTCGAGATACTCTGCAGCCGATGAGGAGGTCGATTGGGCGAGTGCCTGTTGATAAAACTGGCTTAATCCATCCAGTAATTGATACAGGCTCTGCCGTTTATGACGCTCCATCGGCGTCGCGGATTGCCCGGTTTCGTGAGGAACCTCTAAGCCATGTAAGGTGGCTAATTCTTCGATCGTTTCGACAAAGTCGAGTCGGTCAAAGTTCATCAAGAAATCGATAGCATTTCCGTGTGCACCACAGCCGAAGCAATGGTAAAACTGCTTGTCGCCGTTGACAGTAAAAGAGGGTGTTTTTTCATTATGGAAGGGGCAGCAAGCGTGAAAGTTTTTACCTTGTTTCTTGAGGCGTACTCGCGCATCGACGATGTCGACAATGTCGGTTCGCGCTAACAAGTCATTGATAAAACTACTTGGTATTCTACCAGCCATGACACCTGTTTTTTATGCTTACAAACGACAATAAGCCGCGCTTCCTTTCGGAAAGCACGGCCTGATACTTGACTCGGTCTGCGTAAATTACGCAATGGAGAAGAAAACTTCTCCGATACTACTTAGTACAGACGAGTGCGGCGTGCGTTTTCGCGAGCCAGTTTTTTGGCGTGACGCTTAACTGCAGACGCTTTAGCGCGCTTACGCTCAGTCGTAGGTTTTTCATAAAACTCACGACGACGAACTTCAGCCAGAACGCCTGCTTTTTCACAGGAACGCTTGAAGCGACGTAGTGCTACGTCAAATGGCTCGTTTTCACGTACTTTAATTACCGGCATGTAACTCTCACCTCGATAAATTCGATTTCGACTGGCTGTCTCGCCAGCATATTTCAAAATGGTGCAGCATTTTACTTCAGCATGACCTGTAAAGTAAAGCACCATGAACAATTTCAAACCAACGGAACAATGCCTGTGCAGTGGATGCCGGTTTTAGGAAGGCGCAAATTATAGCCTAAACTCGCCGGCAAGGTCGATAATTATTTAATTGCGCTGCTTTGCATTCTTCGCATAAAGGTAGGCTGTGTTACACTGCGGCCAATGAGTGAGGGGAAAATCATGCGTGTATTAGGTATAGAAACATCTTGCGATGAGACCGGCGTTGCCATCTATGATGAAACAGCGGGACTGCTCGCCAATCAACTTTATAGCCAAGTGGAGTTGCATGCCGATTATGGCGGCGTGGTCCCCGAACTGGCTTCCCGCGACCACGTTCGCAAATTACTGCCACTGATCGATGCGGCGTTACAAGAGGCGCAGCTGACCCACAACGATATCGATGCGGTCGCTTATACAGCGGGGCCGGGATTAGTGGGAGCCTTAATGGTAGGCGCAACCGTTGGGCGCTCACTGGCGTTCGCTTGGAATGTTCCTGCGGTAGCCGTTCATCATATGGAAGGCCATTTACTGGCACCGATGCTTGAAGAAACGCCCCCCTCATTTCCATTTGTTGCACTCTTAGTGTCGGGCGGTCACACCCAGCTCATTAGCGTTACGGCGATCGGCGAGTATCAATTACTCGGTGAATCTATCGACGACGCAGCGGGCGAAGCCTTTGATAAAACGGCAAAACTATTGGGCTTGGATTACCCCGGTGGCCCGCGCCTAGCCAAGATGGCGGCAACCGGTACGGTGGGGCGGTTTACCTTTCCACGACCAATGACCGATCGCCCTGGCCTCGATTTCAGTTTTTCTGGCCTTAAAACCTTTGCCGCCAACACGATACGGGCTAATCCTAGCGATGCGCAGACGCATGCTGATATTGCCCGGGCTTTCGAAGATGCAGTCGTCGATACCTTACTAATTAAATGTAAGCGCGCACTGCAGCAGACTGGCTTTAAAAACTTGGTCATTGCTGGGGGCGTCAGCGCAAACCAAAATCTGCGCGAAAAATTATCTACGATGATGACAGGACGTGGGGGAGAGGTCTTTTATGCCCGTCCCGCTTTTTGTACCGATAATGGTGCAATGATCGCCTATGCAGGCATGGTGCGGTTAAAGGCAGGCTGTACGGCGGATACTCGAATTACCGTACGTCCAAGATGGCCATTGTCAGAGCTGACGCCAATTTAACTGTGACAACCCGGCTTGCCGGGTTATTTTTTGTTCAGGCGAAACCAGCGACGCTTCAGTAATTTCTTTTCATCGCCACGCCAGAGTCGCTGAATATTTTCGTGGTGACGCAATAAGATAAGACAGGAAAGCATGGCAACCGGAAAGGTGAACTGCGGCTTAAACCACCACACATAAAACGGCGCAACTAACGCACTTAGGATTGCAGCCAGAGAAGCATAACCGCTCAAGAAGACGGTTAATAGCCACGTGCCGATTAATAGAAGACTAAGATCTAAGCCAACAGGGGCGATGGCCCCTAACGCTGTCGCGACACCTTTTCCCCCTTGGAAGTTAAAAAAGACAGGATAGATATGGCCTAGACAGGCCGCAATCGCAACTAAGCCTAGATTCATTGAGGAAAGGTGTAAGTGGTAGGCTAGCCAGACGGGGAGCATGCCTTTGATGATATCAAACAGAAGCACGCTAAGCGCGGCAACGCGGCCCCCTATACGTAATACGTTAGTCGCCCCAGGATTACCAGAGCCGCTAAGACGAGGATCAGGTAAGCGTGCGATTTTACAGATCACGATAGCGCTTGATATCGATCCACAAAGGTAGGCAAATATAATCATTCCTACGGCGATAGCTGTCATAATAATCCCACCTAACAGGTGTACAGTCGTTAGCGATAGCTAAGATAATACGCATAATTATCGGTAAGTGGTATCACCGAGGCATCATTAAACAAAGAGAGTTGAGAGATGGATAGTGTTTTTATTGAGCAGTTAACCGTATTTACCACGATCGGTGCGTTCGAGTGGGAACAACAGATTACGCAGAAGCTGGTTCTCGACATTGAGCTTGCTTGGGATAATCGCCACGCAGCGAAGAGTGATGATGTCAACGACTGCCTAAGTTATGCAGAGGTTGCCCAACGCGTTCTCGCTCATCTTGAAAACCAGCGTTTTGCATTAGTCGAACGTGTGGCTGAAGAAGTTGCCGAGCTTTTGATGCGCGAGTTCGCCACACCGGGTGTTCGAATTACCGTTAATAAACCGGGAGCCGTCGCCCAGGCGCGCAGCGTAGGCGTGAAAATTGCGCGGGGTGTTTTCTCTCAATAATTAAATATAAATCAGAGAGAAACTTTTATTCACACCGAAGGTCATATTTTTTTAATCGCTACAACTTATTAAAATTACTCATAAAATTTATTTTTTATTTTTGGTCATGACAAGAGGAATTGGTAATGATAGACGTTCACCCATTGGGTGTGGCGACGCTGCTTGGTATCGTCGAGGGGTTAACTGAATTTCTTCCGGTTTCATCGACTGGGCATTTAATTATCGTAGGGCATCTCTTAGGATTTCAGGGCGACAAGGCTGAAACCTTTGAAATCGTTATCCAGCTAGGATCGATTCTCGCGGTTGTCGTCATGTTCTGGCGTCGTCTGTTTGGATTAATCGGTATCCACTTTGGAAAATTCCCGCATGAGGGGACTGCAACAGGTCGGTTATCGCTGATCCATATACTTTGTGGGATGGTGCCTGCTGTCGTCTTAGGATTAGTGCTTCACGATAAAATCAAAGCCTTATTTACTCCCCAGAATGTCTTCTATTCGCTGATTGCTGGCGGTATTTTATTAATCGTTGCGGAATGGCTAAAGCCAGCGAAACCGAAAGCAGTAGGTATTGATGATATTTCCTATCGACAAGCCTTTCTTATTGGCTGTTTTCAATGCTTAGCGTTATGGCCGGGTTTTTCTCGTTCAGGCTCCACGATCAGTGGCGGATTGCTAGTAGGCGTTAGCCGTTTTGCAGCCTCTGAGTTCTCTTTTTTACTCGCGGTTCCTATGATGATTGGCGCGACCGGCCTTGATTTGGTGAAGAGTATTGGATTTTTATCCGTTAGCGATTTACCGATGTTTGCCACCGGGTTTATTGCCGCCTTCTTAGTCGCTTTATTAGCGATAAAAGCTTTCTTGACCGTTATTAAGCGTATCTCTTTTATTGCCTTTGCGTTCTATCGATTCTTTGTGGCATTACTTGTGTGGTATGTGTTTATGTAAAAGGTGGGAGACTTTACTAACAAGTAAAGTTTACATATAGAAGGAAGAAAGAGCGCTTTCTAGAAAATGGATAGCGCTCTTTTTTATCTTAAATGAAGTCAAGGCAGTTAAAGCATTAGCATTTTACTCTCTTCGCCCTAAAACCCTCTACCGCCGTAATACGTTGTCGGGTTAATTCCTCTCGCACCGCTTTACCCGTGAATCCCGCGGCCACAATTGGCCCGACATTGACTGCTTGGGCTACAGCAAAAAGTTGTCGTAACTGCTCAGCCTGAGGGTAGGCTCTCTCTTGCCAGCCGAGGCGGCCCCGGACATCGGCTTCGCTGACTAGCGCCAGTTGCGCGACACGTTCAGGTTTACGCCATGCATCGAGCTGGTCGAATAGCGACACTAAACGCTCTGCGGAATATTTCTCGACGCTGTGGACAATATCGTGGAATTCAGTGACCAGCCGGGCGATATCGCGGTAATGGTTGGGGACCTTTAACCGTTGGCATAGGGCCTCGATAAGCGGAACCCCTGCAGCACCATGCCCGGGATGTGAGGGCCATAATTCAGCAGGGGTTAATCCTTTACCGACATCATGAAATAAAGCCGAAAACCGCAGGGCAGGATCATCGGTTAATTGCGTCGCCATATCCAGTGACATCAGGCTATGCACCCCTGTATCGATTTCTGGATGCCACTTGGCGGGCGCGGGGACACCAAATAGCGCATCGAGCTCAGGAAAGAGTACCGCTAGCGCCCCACATTGGCGTAATACTGAGAAGTAAGTCGAGGGGGAGTCGCTTGATAGCGCCTTTTCCGTCTCTTTCCAGACTCGCTCATACGTCAAATAGGCCAGCTCACCGCTCTGAGTGATCTGCTGCATAAGCGTCAAGGTCTCGTCAGCAATAGAGAACCCGAGTGGGGCGAATCGCGCGGCAAACCGAGCGACTCTTAAAACGCGTAACGGATCTTCGATAAAGGCTGCCGAGACATGTCTCAGTAAACGTTGTGCTAAATCTTGCTGGCCGTGCCAAGGGTCGATAATCGTCCCGTCGGCGTCTTGCGCCATCGCATTGATGGTCAGATCGCGGCGCTGCAGATCGTCCTCAAGCGTGACTTCCGGTGTAAAACGCGTATCAAAACCGGTATAACCGCTACCGGTTTTGCGCTCGGTACGGGCAAGGGCATATTCTTCGTGAGTGGTCGGATGGAGAAATACCGGAAAATCACGACCCGCTTGCTGATAGCCCTGTGCTAACAGTGCATCGGGGGTCGCGCCAACCACCACCCAATCACGGTCAGTCACCGGTAACCCAAGTAATCGGTCTCTGACCGCGCCGCCCACAAGATATTTTTGCACTAATTACATCCAACGATTTTTATTTTTACGACGAGGGATCATGTGGGGTAAAAAGAGACCGAAGATTAAGCCGATTCCCAATACACCGCCACCGTATAAGAACCACTGCATGATAATTGCGCGTTGCTTATCGTCAAGCTGTACGTTCGCGGCATCGACTTTTTTCTGTGCGACAATTAATGCATTCTTTAAGCGCTGGTTTTCATCTTTCAATTGGTTGATAGCACCGTCGCTGCCGGCCACTTTTTGTTGCATTTCTGCCGTGCGCTGATTCCAGCTATTATCGATATTCGCCAGTTTATCGCTAAGTGTTTTAACCTGTTGTTCTAATTGGGGAACGCGGACTTTAAAGCTGGGGTTATCACTCAGTTGTGCTTCAGGGATCCAGGTTGTGCGGCCTTGTTGATCGCGGATCTGCGCATAATGGGTCTCTGGGTTGGTGCTAAGGAGGGTGACTGCTTCCCCTGCATTCACTTGCCCGACTAAGCGGTATTGATTCCCTGGACCGCTGCGAACCCACGTAGAAAGATCATCCGAGATATATCGGGTAGTTTCTGCGTGAGCGAGTGTGACCGATTGGCCGAGTGTAAGCAGTAAGCAACCTGCAAAAATTATTTTTTTCATTGGATGACAGTTCTAATAGTAAGTGTCGCCACAGTCTGTAGGCGTCAAGTTGTGTTATAAATGAGAAATTTCCTGTTCTCCCCACCGCAGGATCCTAACAAATCAGAGACAGCACGTCTTTAGTGGATTACCCTGCAGGGCAATAACAGTGAAAGATCTCGCACCAAAAGAGTAGTAACAGGATAACTATGACCATTGAAATCGAACTAAAGTTTCTTCTCGACCCTAATCAAATTGATGTTGTCACACAGCAGCTGACGCACTATCCGCATCGTCACGCGTCGCCGACACTACTGGCTAACCATTATTATGAGACAGCAGATAACCAATTGCGTCGTTGGGACATGGGATTACGCGTCAGAGGGAAGGATGGTCATTTTGAGATGACGTTAAAAACTGCGGGTCAAGAGATCGGTGGGTTACATCAACGACCGGAATATAATGTTGCGCTGAACGACAGCCAACTCGATATTCACCTATTACCCGAAGATGTCTGGCCAGCGGGCACCGATCTTGCTGCACTACAGCAGCGTCTCACCCCCCTTTTTAGTACTGATTTTACCCGAGAAAAGTGGGTCATCACCTATGGCGAGAGTGAGATCGAAGTCGCCTTGGACCAAGGATCCGTCAGCGCGGGGGATCAGAGTACACCTTTATTAGAACTGGAGCTTGAGCTGCTACAGGGCAAGCGTGCCGATATTTTTGCCTTAGCCAACGAATTGGTGAACAACGGTGGCGTGCGTCTAGGGTGGCAAAGTAAAGCCGCACGAGGCTATGGATTAGCACAGGGGAGTGGTTTACCCACTGCAGAACCCCTGGCACAGCTAAGCGTTAAACCTAAAGCAAGCTGCGAACAGGGTCTGACAGCCTTGCTTAGTGGCTTGGTCGGTCGCTGGCAGCTACTGGAATCGCACTGGATTGCCGGCGATAAACAGATGCCAACGTTACTCCTGCAAACGCTACTGGCGATTCGTGAAACCTTCTCGCTTTTCGGAGGGCTTATCCCCCGCTCAGTTAGCAGTGAGATCCGTCAACAATTACTTACGTTGGATCAGGCGTTACAGCAGAAAAAACCGGAAGCTTCAGTGCTTTGCTTCTCCACTGATTGGGTCATCGCCCAGCTTAAACTGACCGAACTGATTGTTGAACAGCAATGGCGTCAATCCATTAATGCACGACAACTCAAACGGTTAGAAAGCTCGTTTAAACGATTTTGTGATGTGATGTTAAGCCGTTGTGCCGCAGAATTACATGATCTTGCAGCAGAAACACTTATTCCCAATCAAGCGAGTACCACCTTATTAAGGCTCGATAAATTAACGATTGCGATAGGATTATTAAGCAGTGCTTATCCATCAGCGCAAGTCGATGATTGGTTAGCGCCGTGGCTACTCGCCAGACAACATCTTATCGCTGGCGGTCAAGAGGTACTCCGCTTACCCCTTCCATCGCGGCCATTATCGCCATTTTGGTTGACGAGTAATACTGCGAAAGACTCACTTAATCACTAAGAGAGAAAATTATGTTACCACTCCCGTTAGCCTTACTTCAGCAAGCGGAACATCGTGTACAGGGACAGATTACCCCAGACGATCCGTTATTGGCTGTACTCGCCTTTAGCGATTTTGTAGCAGATAACCTGCAGCAACATCCCGAGTGGCAACAGCGTTTGGTCGACCAGCCTCCATGCGCCGATGAGTGGAAACAGTACCCGCAGTGGTTAGTGCAGCAGTCAGTACCGGCTGAGACTGAGGCGCAGGTCATGCGCCGATTAAGATTATTTCGTCGTGAAATGTTGGTACGTATCGCATGGATGCAGACGCTCAACCTAGCGACTACCACCCAGACTCTGCAGCAATTGAGCCATTTAGCCGAGTTACTGATTGCCTCCGCACGGGATTGGTGCTGGCAGCAATGTTGTCAGGAGATGGGGACACCGACCAACGCGCAGGGAGAAACGCAACCTTTACTGATTTTAGGGATGGGAAAATTGGGGGGGGGCGAGCTCAATTTCTCATCGGATATCGACCTCATCTTCGCTTGGCCTGAAAACGGCCACACGGTAGGCGGACGGCGCCAACTGGATAATGCCCAATTTTTTATGCGTATGGGGCAGCGGCTAATTAAGTTGCTCGACCAACCGACGATTGATGGATTCGTGTACCGCGTCGATATGCGCTTGCGGCCCTTTGGCGACAGCGGCCCTTTAGTGCTAAGTTTTGCCGCCCTCGAAGACTATTACCAAGAGCAAGGACGTGAGTGGGAACGCTATGCGATGGTAAAGGCACGCTTAATGGGGACAGAACAGCCTCCTTACAGTGAGGAGCTACAGCGACTGCTTCGCCCATTTATCTACCGTCGCTATATCGATTTCAGCGCAATTCAATCGCTGCGCACGATGAAAGGTAAGATTCATCGGGAGGTGAGGCGTCGTGGGCTAAAAAATAATATCAAACTCGGCGCTGGGGGCATCCGTGAGTGTGAATTTATCGTACAAGTCTTCCAGCTGATCCGAGGGGGAAGAGAGCGGTCTTTACAAACGCGATCGTTTTTAACCGCGTTGCAATCAATCGAAGATCTCGAGTTACTCCCCAAACAGCAAGCCCAAGTGCTGCATTCCGGCTACCTTTTCTTGCGACGTCTCGAAAACCTCCTGCAAAGTATCGGTGATCAACAAACACAGACACTGCCTGAAGACGAACTCAATCGCCAGCGTCTTGCTTGGGCGATGGGGATGGAACAATGGTCGTTATTGGTCTCAACCCTCGACCAAGTGATGCAGGATATCCACGCCATTTTCGTGGAACTTATCGGTGAAGAAGAGACTTGTAGTGAACGTCCTCCAGAACATTACTCCCACCATTGGTGGTTAGATGCGCCGGAGCTTGAAGAACTGCAAGAGGTGACGCCCCAGCTAACGGCTGAGCAGCAACAGCAATTATTGTCTTCGCTCCAACATTTCCAACACGATATCGGTCGCAAGACGGTGGGGCCGAGAGGGCGTCAAGCGCTTGACCAGTTAATGCCGGTAATTCTCGCCGAGGTTACTCCTCGTGCGGATGCCGCCGCGACCTTCTCGCGATTAACCGAAGTGCTGCTCAGCGTTGCCAGTCGCAGCACCTACCTTGAGTTATTTATTCAATATCCCGGTGCCCTAAAACATCTTGTCAGGTTGTGCGCGGCATCGCCGATGGTCGCGACTGAGCTTGCCCGCCACCCCTTACTGCTCGATGAGTTGTTAGATCCGCAAACGCTCTATCAACCGGCACCTAATAATAGTTATCGAGAGGAGCTGCGTGAATACCTCTTACGGATCCCGCAAGAGGATGAAGAGCAGCAGGTCGAAGCCTTGCGGCAATTTAAACTTACTCAACAATTACGTATTGCCGCGGCAGATATCGCCGGCACTTTACCGGTAATGAAGGTGAGTGACCACTTAACTTGGCTGGCCGAAGCATTATTGGACGTTGTGGTCTGGCAGGCTTGGCAATTAATGGTTCAGCGCTATGGACGCCCCAATCATCTTACCGCTGATCAAGGGCCAGGTTTTGCCGTTGTCGGCTACGGTAAGCTAGGCGGCTGGGAGTTAGGCTATCGCTCTGATTTAGACTTGGTCTTTTTACACGATTGTCCAGCAGAGACAGTTACCACTGGCGAACGAAGTATTGAAGGACGGCAATTCTATTTGAAGATGGCACAAAGAATTATCCATCTTTTTAGCACGCGAACCGCCTCCGGTATTCTCTACGACGTTGATGCGCGATTACGGCCGTCCGGCGCTGCCGGTATGCTGGTCACCACCTTTGACGCGTTTGCCGACTATCAACGCCAGGAAGCCTGGACATGGGAACACCAAGCCTTAGTTCGGGCTCGTACGGTTTTTGGCGATCAAGGATTACAACAGAAATTTGCGCAAATCAGACAAAGTATCCTCTGTCGTCCCAGAGAGGTTGGCCAGCTTAGGACTGAAGTGGCGGAGATGCGTGAAAAAATGCTTAAGCATTTGGGCAATAAACATCTGCCGAAATGGGATATCAAAGCCGACCAAGGCGGAATTATCGATATTGAATTTCTCGCTCAGTATTGGGTACTAAGGTTTGCCGCGGAGTCCCCCGATCTAACGCGCTGGTCGGATAATGTGCGGATCATCGAAATGTTAGCTCAGCAGGGGATATTAACTGAACAGAGCGCTGAAGCCCTCACTCAAGCTTACATCACCCTGCGCGACACGCTACATCACCTAGCGCTGCAGGGCGATGATGGCGTGGTGGACGAGCAGGCATTTATGCCACAGCGTTCGGTGACGCGATCGGCTTGGCAGCAATGGTTAGAGCCGGAAGCGTAGGGCGTGACAGTGAGCACCGCCATTCTGAATGGGCTGTGGTATGATAGGCGGAAAATGTTAAACAAATCGAGCTTGGAGTTGCTGGCATGAAGGTTTCACTGCCTGAATTTAATCGTGCAGGAGTATTGGTGATTGGCGATGTAATGCTTGATCGCTATTGGTACGGACCAACACAACGGATTTCCCCGGAAGCCCCAGTCCCTGTCGTCAAAGTTGATGAAGTGGAACAGCGTCCTGGTGGCGCAGCCAACGTTGCAATGAATGTTGCTTCATTGGGCGCAGCGTCACGGATCATCGGTTTAACCGGTGAAGATGAAGCGGCTGAACAGCTTAATACAGCATTGACGCAAGTGGGCGTCGATTGCCAATTTGTCGCACTCACGACCCATCCAACCATTACTAAATTGCGGGTACTCTCCCGTAACCAGCAACTTATTCGCTTGGATTTTGAAGAACCCTTCGACCTGCAGCAAAGCAAGAAAATTGCCGAGCGCATGCCGCTTGCCCTCGATAATGTTGGCGCGGTGGTCTTATCTGACTACGCTAAAGGCGCGTTAGCGGATATTCAGCCACTCATTACGCAAGCGAGAGAGGCAGGAATCCCTGTCCTGATCGATCCTAAGGGCAGCGATTTTACCCGTTACCGCGGGGCAACATTATTAACCCCAAACCTGTCAGAATTTGAAGCGGTGGTCGGAAAATGCCATAGCGAGCAACAGCTAGTCGAAAAAGGCATGGCTCTATTAGAGCGTTGCCAGCTAAGTGCTCTGTTGGTCACACGCTCTGAGCAGGGCATGACGCTATTACAACCGAATAAGGCGCCACTTCATCTTCCTACGCAAGCGCAGGAAGTGTTTGATGTCACTGGAGCGGGCGATACCGTTATCGGCGTGTTAGCGGCCTCATTAGCCAATGGCTGTACGTTAGAAGAGGCGAGTTTCCTGGCGAATACGGCAGCAGGGATTGTGGTTGGAAAACTGGGTACCTCAACGGTGACCCCGATCGAACTGGAAAATGCCTTACATGCTCGTCCCGAAGACGGTTTCGGCATTATGGATCAACCCGCCCTTCAAAAAGCCTTGGATGCCGCACGTAAGCGTGGTGAGAAAATTGTGATGACCAATGGTTGTTTCGACATTCTGCATGCCGGCCATGTCTCCTACTTAACCCATGCCCGTAAATTGGGTGACCGATTAATTGTCGCAGTAAATAGCGATGCTTCGACGGCTCGACTGAAAGGGCCTACTCGTCCTATTAATAAACTCGAAAACCGTATGATTGTGTTGGGAGCATTAGGGGCGGTTGATTGGGTGATCCCGTTTGAGGAAGAGACACCGCAACGCTTGATTGCTGAATTGTTACCTGACTTGCTGGTGAAAGGGGGAGATTATCACCCAGAAGAAGTAGCCGGTGGCGAAGAGGTTATTGCCAATGGCGGCGAAGTCCGGATTCTAAATTTCGAAGAAGGCTTATCGACTACCAATATTATCAAGAAGATAACTAACCATTAGCCGGTAATACGACGTCGCCTTAAATAGGCGACGTCAACGTGAATTAGTCGTGCTTTACGTCCGGTACGATGGGCGTTTCGCTGGACACATCAGCTGGGCTGACTTCTTGCGGTTCGCTACCCGCAGCGTGTTTGCCCTCAAGCGCTTCAAGGCGCTTTTCTAATAAAGCCAATTTCTCTCTTGTCCGCACTAAAACTTGAGTCTGTACATCAAACTCATCGCGATTGACCAACTCCATACGGCTGAGCTGAGCTTGAAGCACTTGGCGAATTTTCTTTTCGACGTCATCACCAAGATTACGAATTCCCTGAGGTAAGGAGTCTTGAACTTGGCGTGCGATTTGTTCAATTTTTTTTGCGTCAATCATAATTATTTCCCGAGGTTAACGCCGGAGTCACTCTGAGAATTCTGGCGTGCAGGCTTTAGGTCACTTAAGTGTAATCGCTAATGCGCTAAGGCGAAACCTAATTTTCTGCACACGAAAAGCCAATTTTGAGCTGAGTGCTTGATTGCGTATTGATTATTTTGCCGATATAGTGAAGAGGCTTATTCTCAGGGCGGGGCGCAATTCCCCACCGGCGGTAAATCAGTTTTCTGAAAGCCCGCGAGCGCTTTAGCGAGTTTGCTAAAGGTCAGCAGATCCGGTGTAAATCCGGGGCCGACGGTTATAGTCCGGACGGGAGAGGGTAAAAGATACTGTTCCGATCACTGCGATCTCTGCTGTATTACTACGTCTATCGACGTCACTCCTATGCCCTGATTCTGGTAATTTTATTAATATATATAGGATTTTTTACCATGAATCAGAACACACTTTTATCTGAATTCGGCACGCCAGAACAGCGTGTAGAGTCGGCCTTACAGGCACTTCGTGAAAACCGAGGCGTTATGGTTTTGGATCACGAAGATCGCGAAAATGAAGCCGATATGATCTTCGCCGCACAAAGTATGACCGTGGAGCAGATGGCGCTGACTATCCGTCACGGTAGTGGCATCGTCTGCCTATGCATTACTGAGCAACGTCGTGAGCAATTGGCGCTACCGATGATGGTAGAAAATAATTCGAGTGCCTACGGTACCGGATTTACAGTCACCATTGAAGCGGCTCAAGGGGTAACCACTGGCGTTTCTGCGGCTGACCGCTTAACCACCGTACGTGCCGCTATTGCCGATAACGCTGTGCCAGGCGATCTTAACCGACCAGGTCATGTCTTCCCTTTGCGTGCGCGTGAAGGCGGAGTACTTACCCGTGGTGGCCACACTGAAGCGACTATCGATTTGGTTAGGCTTGCGGGATATGCGCCAGCAGGCGTACTGTGCGAGCTAACCAATGATGATGGCACCATGGCGCGTGCACCCGAAGCTATTGTGTTTGCTAAGCAGCATAATATGCCAGTCGTGACCATTGATGATTTAGTGGCATGGCGCCAACAGCACGACCAACAAAAAGCGGTCTAAGCAAATAGAATACTGGGTAAGCCTATTGCTCTCGACGTCGAGAAAACCACAAAACGTAAGTCGGTAGCAGTAGGCTTGTTCACAACCCGCGATAACACCGTTACGCGAATATCGGCTATCAGTTTAGGAATGCGTTAGCGCAGTAAAATAGCTTGTTATGGAGTGTGATAGATTATTGGTTCAAGTAAATCGTTGAGCCCGCCATCGGCTAAAACCATCACAATTAAAAAAATAATGAAGAAATACAAAAGATAAATTTTAAACGTCATATGACTGATAATTTTTTTCTGAGTACTTAGGGGGATTTTTTTTATAAAGTTAAACTCCTCTTCAGATAGGGTTTTCAGCCAGCAATATGTAGCATCGTAGGATCTGATTTTAAGTATTTTTCCGTAAACATCTGGTCGAGTACGACTCCAATACCGTCTTGGAAAATCTTCTTGCCAAAAGAAATTAGGATAATTTCTAAATTTTCTATAAAATCGTTCATCTAATTTCTTATAAATAGAAGCATTTCTTCGATCCACTATTTGAAAAATTATCGTTTTTAAAAAAATCTACACCCATTGCTATCTTATAAATGTTCATTTGTCTTCTCAGTTACACTATATAAAATATCTCCTGCAGACTCTCCCAACAATGCACCGACTTCGGCTCCGATTATACTTAATCCTATAAAACAGCCAACAGTACTCCAAGGGCCACTGAATAGGTTTCTTAGTAATCTTCATAATCGCTCCTTGATTAACACTCCCTTTTTACTCTTTTACACGGGATTCTTTTGCAATAAAGATCTCACATGCGACGCTCAAAGATTGTTCTAAATCAATCTTGTGTGAGTAAAAGAGTTACCGCGCCGCCACGTAAAAATTAATATTCAATTTTTTTGAAAATGATCATCACCGTGCGCTAGGTGTGTTTTCTATTGAGCAGCGTATCCTAAACGCCAATTCGATAACAAATGGGGTTTATCATGATGCAACGTATGCCAGCACTCTTCCTTGGCCATGGCAATCCCATGCATGCCATTCAAGAAAACCGCTATACAGAAGTGTGGCGTCAACTCGGGGAACAATTGCCTCGGCCAAAAGCCATCTTGGTGATTTCTGCGCATTGGATGACCAGAGGGACAGCCGTGACGGCGATGAGTCACCCCAGAACGATCCACGATTTTGGTCAGTTTCCTCAAGCATTATTCGATGTGCAGTACCCGGCAGCGGGGGATCCACAATTAGCGGAAAAAATTAAGCAACAGCTTGCTGGAGTGAACGTTACACTGGACCATCAATGGGGGTTAGATCACGGTACTTGGGGGGTATTAGTTAAAATGTACCCTGATGCCGATATTCCTGTGGTGCAATTAAGTTTAGATGCAGCGTTAACCCCAGAGCAGCACTACCAGTTGGGGCAACAGTTATCTTCGCTACGCGACGAAGGCGTATTATTACTGGCGAGTGGAAATACTGTACATAATTTAGCGATGGCACGTTGGGGGAAAGAAGGAGATATCTATCCTTGGGCGGAAAATTTTGATCAACGGGTGCAAGAGGCTTTAACTTCACAAACAGGCGACACTCATCATCCGTTAATCGACTACATGCAGTTACCGGATGCACTGCTGGCGAATCCGACCCCTGAACACTTTCTCCCTTTGTTGTATATCTTGGGCGCAGCCCGTGCCGATGAGCGAATAACGGTACCGGTAAGTGGAATGGATATGGGCAGTATTAGTATGACAAGTGTTTTAGTGCAGTAAGAGACCACACTAACGTTGGCAAATCCTGAAGACTTTACCAACGTTATCATCTAATTATCCGCGAAACGGATTACCTGCACGAGGCGTACTGGTTATAGAGGTAGATGAATGAGTAACCGGAGCTGTTGAGTGTAATGATGCTTGTTGCGTCTGTACCGGTGCTGCACCATCGGCGCGGTTATCTTGTGCTGGATTATCCGGTGCAACGGCTTGAGGAGAGGTCGAGACTTCTTTTCCTAGGCTACTGTTTAACGCGATAATATCTTGCTCGTTAAGCGTACCTAACGCGTATTTGATATTGATTTGATTAATCAGATAACCGTAGCGGGCATCAGAAAGTTGTTGCTTAGCGTTGTACAGCGTCGTGGTCGCATCCAACACATCGACAATCGTACGGGTCCCGACTTGATAACCGGCTTCCATCGCATCCAATGAGCTTTGTGCGGAGACAACGGCTTGGCGATAAGCATCGATACTACTGATGGATGCATTAACGTTGTTAAATGATGAACGAACCGTTTGTACGGCAGAACGGTGTGCGCTTTCTAATTTCTCGCTGGAGCTTACGAAGCTATACTCAGCCTGCTTCACCTGCGAGGTTACCGAGCCACCGGTATACAATGGGATAGATAAGCTGACACCAACTTGGTTATTCCCCGCGATAGAATCTTGGGTGGTGCTTGTGGTGTGAGCACGATAGCCTTGATACTTGGTATTCGTTAGCCCAGTCGATGCATTGAGGCTTAAGGTTGGCATATGCCCAGTTTCATAATAGCGAATTTGCTCACGCGCTAAATCTTTTGATAAGCGAGCAGACAGCAACGATAAATTATGGTTTTCGGCTTTGGTCAGCAAGGCATCGATAGGTTGAGGTCTTTCCGTTTTAAACCGGCCAATATCAAGTGAAGACAACGAGAAGTAACTGTTGCCCGTTACTTGGCGTAGTGCCTCCATCTTATTATCGATATCGTTCCGTGCCGTCACTTCACTCGCTAATACGCTATCGTATTGCGCCCGCGCATTTTGCACATCGGTAATCGCTACCAGTCCAACGTTGAAACGTTGAGTGGTTTGATCAAGTTCGCGGTAAATCGATTGTTTCTGTGCTTCCACATAAGAGAGCGTATCAATCGCATTGAGCACGTTAAAGTAGGCGGTCGCGGTGTTTAAAATAAGATCTTGTTGCGCGACTTGGTAAGTGACATCTTGGATCCCTGCCGTTTTCTCTTGCAGAGTCAACGCGCGCCATTTCGACATATCAAAAATAGTTTGTGATAACTGTAACGAACCCGCCCAAGCATTGGAACGTACGCCACTACTATCACGATAACCGCTGTTAAAGGTGTAATCTCCGCCCAGCCCCAGCTGTGGAAGTAATGGGCTACGAGATTCATTGATTTTTTCAAACGCAGCATCACGATCTGCCGCTGCACTACGTAAATCAGGATTGGTATCACGTGCTTGTTGATAAACTTGTAATAAGTTTTCAGCGTGGCCTAATTGACTGAAGCCAGCTAAGCTCAGACCAACGAGTACGGGGAGCAATTTTTTCATTTGCGTTCCTTTGTGTTGCAGCGAAATTGCAAAAATAAAGTTGTCAGGTCAAAAAATATATCGAATTGTACCAGACAGACAGAATGAAATAAGTTGGCTGAACGTGCCTTACTTGGCGCGTTAGCGTAAAATATTGAGTTAATAGCCCAGTTTTCTAGTAAAAATCGTCCTAGGACATTGGAACCACTCTACATCCGAGGTCTATTATATGTGCAAAAAGCCAAAATCTCCCACCCAATTTACACGCGATGATGTTGAAATTTTGCACCAAGAACCCATGTATAAGGGATTCTTTTCAATCACTAAATATCGTTTTCGCCACCGTCTTTACGCTGGAGGCATGAGCGAGCCTGTGGTGCGTGAAGTATTTCAGCGTGGAAAAGCCGTCGTTTTACTCCCCTATGACCCGGTTCGTGATGAAGTGGTATTAATTGAACAAATTCGCATTCCTGCATTAGAGGCTGGGAAAACGCCTTGGTTAATTGAATTAGTCGCAGGGATTTGTGAGGAGGGGGAGTCGGATGAGGAGGTGGCGCGTCGTGAGGCACAAGAAGAGGCGGGTGTCGAGGTTGGACGAACTCAACCTGTGCTCAGTTATTTATCCAGCCCGGGTGGTAGCAGTGAGAGGCTAGCGATATTTATCGGTGAGGTCGACGCGACCAAGGCAGAAGGGAATCATGGGTTAGCGAGTGAGAACGAGGATATTCTGGTCAGAGTAGTGAGTCGTGAACTCGCTTATCAGTGGGTCGAGTCGGGAATTATCGATAATGCAGCCTCTATTATCGCCCTCCAATGGCTTGCCCTGCATCATGAGCAAATACGTAATGAGTGGTTATCTCCATGAAACAGCAATACACCCCCAATTTTCCAGAAATGATGCGCTTAAATGAAACCAACTATGCGCAGTTACGGAGATTGATCCCAAGAGAAGAGGTGGAGGGCGCCGCCTTGACCTACCAAGTGAATGGCATCCATTATCAAGTGGTGATCGAGGAGTCTACGCGTTACACCACGCGAGTACTGATAAAACAAGTCGCACCGGTGGTGAGTTATTGGCAATTACCCTCAATGTCGGTGCGGTTATACCATGATGCAATGGTTGCAGAAGTGTGTTCGACACAACAGATCTATCGCTTTAAAGCACGCTATGATTACCCTAATCGGAAACTGCATCAACGTGATGAAAAGCATCAAATTAATCAGTTTCTTTCTGAATGGCTACGTTATTGTCTAGTGCAAGGTGTGATGGCGACGCCATTGCCTGAGATGTGAGACAATAGTGATTTCAACACGGATATAAGGTGAGTTTTAGTGAATTCTTTAGTGCCAGAGATCGCTGATAACCGGAGCATTCGGCTCCTTCAACTCACTGATATGCATCTCTTTAAAACTGCACAAGAGAGTCTGTTGGGGGTCAATACTTGGCAAAGCTATCAAGCGGTGATAGACGCGGTTATCGCTGAACAGCGTCCGATCGATTTGGTTATTGCCACGGGGGACCTCGCTCAGGATCATAGTCCTGAGGCTTATCATGCTTTTGCGAAAGGTATTCGTCGATTACAGAAGCCCTGTGTATGGCTACCGGGTAACCACGATTTTCAGCCGGCGATGGTCAAAACCTTGGCAAGTGAAGGCATCTGTGATCAAAAATCGGTACTACTTGGCGATCAGTGGCAGCTTCTCTTACTCGATAGCCAAGTGCATGGGGTTCCCCATGGCCTACTCAGTGACTATCAGCTGCAATGGCTACGCGAAGCCTTGGCTCGGCATCCACAGCGCCATACCGTTATTTTGTTGCATCATCATCCTATTCCATCAGGTTGTACTTGGTTGGATACCCATAGCCTGCGTAATTCGCATGAATTAGCTGAGGTGTTACAAGATTATCCCCTCGCTAATACGGTGGTATGCGGCCACATCCATCAAGAGATGGATGACCTCTGGCAGGGGCGACGGGTATTGTCTACGCCTTCAACCTGCGTGCAGTTTCGCCCGCAATGTACCGGCTTTACTATTGATAATCAGTCGCCAGGCTGGCGTTGGCTAGAGTTACGCCCAAACGGAGAGATAGTGACAGAGGTTCAACGTCTTATCGACGCACAGTTTCAGCCCGATTTTCATTCTGAAGGGTATTAATATGCCGACCTTACTTTATCTCCATGGCTTTAATAGCTCGCCTCGCTCTGAAAAAGCGGCATTATTAGCCAAGTGGTTGGCAGAAAATGCACCAACCATCGTATTAAAGGTTCCAGAACTTCCGGCAACGCCTGAGGCGATCGCAACGTTTTTAGACGCGCAATTTGCGCAGTGTGAACAGCGTCCGATCGGGATCGTAGGGTCATCCTTGGGCGGATATTATGCGACATGGTTATCACAACGTTATGGTGTTCCTGCGGTTGTGATCAATCCAGCAGTCAGGCCCTTTGAGTTATTATTGAATTTTTTAGGCGATAACCAGAATCCATACACTGGGCAAAAATATGTGTTAGAGTCACGCCACATAAACGATTTAAAGACGCTTGAAGTGACCCCGTTAGTTGAGCCTAAATTGCTCTGGTTGCTGCAACAAACCGGCGATGAGGTGTTAGATTATACTCAAGCCGTTGCTTACTACTCAGCATGCCGTCAAACGATTGAACAGGGGGGAAACCATGCTTTTATCTCTGTCGAGCGTCACTTTCCATCAATAATCGAATTTCTTGGTTTAACGCCTTGTTAACCACTCACATTGTATAAACGAAAGAAGATAATGACTCAATCAAGTTATAATGCTGCCGATATCGAAGTTCTCACCGGACTTGAGCCAGTACGACGTCGGCCCGGTATGTATACCGATACCGTTCGTCCGAATCACTTAGCGCAAGAAGTGATCGATAACAGTATCGATGAAGCGTTAGCGGGACATGCTAAGCGTGTTGAGGTCATTCTTCATGCCGATCAATCACTGGAAGTGATCGATGATGGGCGAGGAATGCCTGTTGATATCCACCCCGAAGAGGGCGTGCCAGCAGTAGAACTGATTCTTTGCCGTCTGCATGCTGGGGGAAAATTCTCCAATAAAAACTATCAGTTCTCCGGTGGGTTACACGGCGTAGGAATTTCTGTCGTTAACGCCCTTTCTACGCGTGTAGAAGTCACGGTTAAGCGTGGCGGCGAAGTGTACGATATGGCCTTCGAAAATGGCGATAAGGTACAAGATCTGACTGTCACCGGTACCGTTGGTCGCCGTAATACGGGGACGCGCGTACATTTCTGGCCTGATAGCCATTTTTTCGATACGCCAAAATTTTCCGTCAGCCGTTTAAGCCATCTGTTAAAAGCGAAAGCGGTACTTTGTCCCGGTGTTGAGATTGTTTTCAAAGATAAGGTCAACGACAGCGAACAACGCTGGTGCTATCAGGATGGCCTTACCGATTACTTACGTGAAGCGGTTAATGGCTTGCCAGTGTTACCTGAGGAACCTTTCGTTGGCTCGTTTTCAGGTGAGACGGAAGCGGTTGACTGGGCGCTACTCTGGCTACCTGAAGGCGGGGAGCTACTGACTGAAAGTTATGTCAATTTGATCCCGACCATGCAAGGGGGAACTCACGTTAATGGGTTGCGCCAAGGACTGTTGGATGCGATGCGTAACTTCTGCGAGTACCGGAATATTCTGCCGCGCGGAGTGAAACTTTCCGCAGAGGATATCTGGGATCGCTGTGCCTACGTGCTATCGGTAAAAATGCAGGATCCTCAATTTGCGGGACAAACTAAAGAGCGTTTATCTTCGCGCCAATCTGCAGGTTTCGTTGCTAACGTTGTGAAAGATGCGTTCAGTTTATGGTTAAACCAGAACGTACAGATCGCCGAGAAACTGGCAGAATTAGCGATTGCTAGCGCCCAGCGACGCCTGCGCGCAGCAAAAAAAGTGGTACGTAAAAAGCTCACAAGCGGCCCGGCGTTACCTGGGAAATTAGCCGACTGTACGGCGCAGGATTTATCTCGGACCGAACTGTTTCTGGTCGAGGGGGATTCTGCAGGCGGATCCGCAAAACAAGCTCGCGAACGTGAATTCCAAGCCATCATGCCGCTCAAAGGGAAAATCCTTAATACTTGGGAGGTCTCTTCCGATGAAGTGTTGGGATCACAAGAAGTGCATGATATCTCGGTCGCAATCGGTATTGACCCCGATAGCGAGGATTTAAGCCAACTACGTTACGGTAAAATCTGTATTTTGGCCGATGCTGACTCCGATGGATTACACATCGCCACATTGTTATGCGCGCTATTCGTTAAGCATTTCCGGAATCTAGTGCGTAACGGTCACGTCTATGTTGCCATGCCGCCGCTTTACCGTATCGATTTAGGTAAAGAGGTTCACTATGCGCTGGATGATGACGAAAAAGAAATAATCATCGATAAGCTAAGTCGTAAGCGCGGAAAAATCAGCGTACAACGTTTTAAGGGGTTAGGCGAGATGAACCCTTCACAACTTCGTGAAACCACGCTTGATCCGAATACGCGTCGCTTGGTACAGCTGACAATCAGTGAGGAAGATGAGGCGGAAACCCTGCGCGTTATGGATATGCTGCTGGCGAAGAAGCGTTCGGAAGATCGCCGGAATTGGTTACAGGAGCAAGGAGATCAGGTCGAGATCGAACTCTGATCCCCCGCTGGATTACGCCTGGCCGAAAGTATCGGTCAGGTGTTTTTGATAGTCGCGAAGATAGGTTGGGACGTCAGGACGTTTAATCACATCGTTACAGATAAAGGTAGGGTGTGCGGTCATGCCCAAGAATTGAAAGGCTTTGTGCGTATGAAGGTAAACCCCGTCGACGCCGACACCTTCGAAGAACTGTTCTTTATCGGTAAATGCTTGCAGCGGCGCGTTCCAGGTCAGTGAAAGTAGGTATTTCTTACCCTGCAGCAGACCACCAGAACCATAATGCTTTTCGCTATCGGCACGGCTGCGCCCATCATTGGCATAAAGACGGCCATGTCCGAAGGTAAAGACTTCGTCGATATATTTTTTCACGGTCCAAGGCTCGCCCATCCACCAGCCTGGCATCTGCAGGATAAGGCTATCGGCCGCGACGAACTGTTCAATCTCTTGTTCAATATCGTAGTCATCGGTTACACATACTTTTGTCACCTTGTGACCCAAGGCTTCAAGTGTCTCTTGCGCGGTGTTAGCCAAGGTATGGTTGAGTTCACCTTGCGAATGGCCGAAGGTCGTTCCGCCATCAATAATGTGGATATGGCTCATTGGTCTTCTCTCATGTCAAATTTGGGGAGTTGTCCCCAAGAATTATCCACGATTTACACGCAGATAATTAACGCTCTATGCGATAGCTGCACAGAGCAAAAATCAGAGTTATTGTGACTAACGATGTCTAATAAGGTACTATCGCGGGCAAATAATCCCGCCAGAAATAGGTATCCCGGGAGTGAAGTGAGGAATAATTCATGAGTGTAATCACGCAGGACGGTGTTGAGCGCCGCGCACTACACGAATTTACTGAGAATTCTTATCTCAATTATTCGATGTATGTCATTATGGATCGCGCATTGCCTTATATTGGAGACGGTCTTAAGCCGGTACAGCGTCGTATCATTTATGCGATGTCAGAATTGGGCCTCAATGCCAGCGCAAAATTTAAAAAATCGGCGCGGACTGTCGGTGATGTACTCGGTAAGTATCACCCCCATGGTGATAGTGCCTGCTACGAAGCCATGGTACTGATGGCACAACCTTTTTCCTATCGCTATCCACTGATTGATGGACAAGGTAACTGGGGCGCCCCCGATGATCCGAAGTCCTTTGCAGCGATGCGTTACACCGAGTCGCGACTCTCCAAGTATGCGCAAACCCTGCTAGCTGAATTAGGGCAGGGCACGGTCGATTTTATTCCAAACTTTGATGGCACGCTTGAACAGCCGAAAATGCTGCCTGCGCGTTTACCGAATATCCTACTAAATGGTACTACCGGTATCGCAGTGGGCATGGCCACCGATATTCCGCCGCATAACCTGCGCGAAGTGGCTCAAGCGACCATTGCGCTGATTGATAAACCCGAGACCTCTCTCGAAGCACTCCTTGATATTGTTCAAGGTCCGGATTTTCCGACCGAAGCTGAAATCATTACACCACGCAAAGAGATTCGTAAAATTTACGAAACCGGGCGTGGCAGTATCCGCCAGCGCGCCGTCTGGCAATTGGAGGAGGGGGAGATCGTAGTGACTGCGTTACCTCACCAAGCCTCTGGATCCAAGGTATTAGAGCAGATTGCGACGCAAATGCGTAATAAGAAGCTGCCGATGGTCGAGGATCTTCGTGATGAGTCTGACCATCAAAGCCCAACACGTATTGTGATCGTGCCGCGATCAAATCGTGTTGACAGCGAAGCCTTGATGAATCACCTCTTTGCCACCACCGATTTAGAAAAAAGCTATCGCGTAAACCTAAATATGATTGGCTTGGATAATCGCCCAGCCGTCAAAAATCTGCGCGAGATTCTAAGTGAGTGGCTAACGTATCGGCGCGATACGGTCCGTCGTCGTTTATCTTATCGCTTGGAAAAAGTATTAAATCGATTACATATCTTAGAAGGCCTGCTTGTCGCATTCTTGAATATCGATGAAGTAATCGAAATAATCCGTAATGAGGATGAACCGAAGTCCGCCATGATCGCACGGTTTGGGCTGAGTGAGACACAGGCAGAAGCGATCCTCGAATTAAAATTACGTCACCTCGCTCGTCTGGAAGAGATAAAGATTCGCGGTGAGCAGCAAGAGCTTGAAAAAGAGCGTGATGAGTTACAAGCACTATTAGCGTCAGAACGTAAAATGAATACGTTGCTGAAGAAAGAGTTGCAAACGGATGCCAAACTTTATGGTGATGATCGTCGTTCACCGCTGCAAGAGCGCAGTGAAGCTAAAGCGATCAGCGAAACAGACTTAGTGCCTTCTGAGCCAGTGACCATCGTTCTGTCACAGATGGGATGGATACGTGCTGCGCGTGGCCATGATATCGATCCAACCGGCCTAAGTTACAAGGCTGGAGATAGCTACTTAGCCTCGGCTAAAGGTAAAAGCAATCAACCAGTCAGTGTGATTGATTCGACTGGCCGTAGTTATACCTTAGATCCGACTACGCTCCCTTCAGCACGCGGACAGGGTGAACCGATTACCGGTAAGATTACCCCACCACCTGGGGCAACGGTGCAACAGGTGCTGATGGAACCGGATGAAACACAGTTACTCATGGCATCCGATGCAGGTTACGGCTTTATCTGTACTTTTGCAGATTTACAGTCGCGTACCAAGTCGGGTAAAGCCTTGCTAACATTACCTGATCAAGCCAAGGTCATGACGCCACAAGTGATTGATCCTGCCAAGGATCAGCTGCTAGTGATTACCGAAGCGGGGCGGATGCTGATGTTCTCCGTCAACGACCTTCCACAATTATCAAAAGGAAAGGGAAATAAAATTATTTCCATTCCAAGCGCCGATTTCGTGGCGGGGAAAGATAAGCTGTTGTGGCTGCTTTTATTGAACGAGCAGAGTAGCGTTACACTCTATGTCGGTAAGCGTAAACTGAAACTGCGTAGTGAAGAGTTACAGAAATTTAAAGCAGAGCGAGGCCGTAAAGGGACATTATTACCGCGCGGTTTACAACGTATCGATCATGTCGATATTGAATAATTGAAATCGCTCTGCGAAATAGAAAAACTCGGGTAAGGGAGTATCGTATAAAGCGGCTTAGGCTTGTGCGATACCCTCCTAGAATGAAGACTATAAAAGAGGAGAGTGCGCGCATTCTCCTTATTTGAGGGTTATATGCTGTTAATTTTACGAGCGATCATTGTCGTCGTGTATTCTATTTTGGTCTGCTTAGTCGGCTGTATCTGGTGTTTATTTTCGCCACGTAATCCACGACATGTGGCCACCTTTGCACACATGTTCGGTAAATTGAGCCATGTATTTGGTATTACGCTTGATATTCGTAAGCCTGCAGGCATTGAAAACGTGGGTAACGCGATTTATATCGCTAACCACCAAAATAACTACGATATGGCCACCGCGGCGAATATGGTGCAAGCTCCCACCGTAACCGTGGGCAAAAAAAGCTTAGCGTGGATCCCTTTTTTCGGTCAGTTATATTGGTTAACCGGGAATTTACTGATTGATCGCGATAACAAGACTAAAGCACACGGCAGTATCAACCAAGTTGTCGATCAACTAAAAAATGGCAAAGTATCTTTCTGGATGTTCCCAGAAGGGACACGTAGCCGCGGCCGAGGATTACTGCCTTTTAAAACCGGCGCTTTTCACGCTGCCTTAGCGGCAGGAGTACCGATTATTCCGATCGTGGTGTCGGACACTCATGACAAAATTAACCTTAACCGTTTAAAAAATGGTTTAGTTATTGTCGAAATGCTTCCGCCAATTGATACAGCACCCTTTCAGGATCAGTCAGCAAGGAAGTTGACCAATTATTGTCGTGAAGTGATGCAGCAAAAATTGGATGAGTTAAACGCTGAAGTCGCACGTCGTGAAACTGATCGCGTTAATTAATCACGGCTTATACCAAGGCTCACTTATACCCCTTTTGTTGAAGGTTGTTCGCTAATGTCTTTTACTCGGCGCAAATTTATCCAGTGTTCGGCGGTGGCGGCAGTTGGCCCCGCCTTGCTTCCTAAAACGGTCTTTGCTGCAGATAATGAGGGGAGTAATCCCCTCTATATTCCGCCGTTAATTGAATCACGCCGCGGGCAGCCTATATTTTTAATGATGCAAGACGCTCATTGGGCGTTCAATGGCCGTAATCAAGCTGACTGTATCGGTTTTAATGGGATGTATTTAGGACCGACAGTGAAGGTCTGGAACGGTGATGACGTCAAGTTGATCTACAGTAACCGTCTAACAGAATCGGTCTCGATGATGGTGAGCGGCTTGCATGTTCCTGGCCCGTTATCTGGGGGGGCGCCACGTTTAATCTCCTCGGAAGTCGATTGGTCGCCGATTCTGCCTATCCGTCAACCTGCCGCGACCCTTTGGTATCATGCCAACACTGCACAGCACGCCGGTTCGCAAGTTTACCGTGGACTGGCTGGATTATGGTTAGTCGAAGATGACGTCAGCAAGCAGCTACCATTACCTAAGCATTATGGCGTCGACGACATTCCGTTAATTATTCAAGATAAACGGCTGGATAACTTCGGAACACCTGTTTATGAAGGGAGCTCAACGCCTTTTCTGGGTGATACGCTACTGGTTAATGGTACACAGAAACCGTATTTCAATGCTTCGCGCGGCTGGGTTCGCCTCCGCTTATTAAATGCGTCGAATGCTCGTCGTTACCTATTACAACTTTCCGACAACCGACCTTTTACGGTGATTGCCGGTGATCAAGGATTTATGTCCGCACCTGTGACCACCACTCAATTATCGCTGGCCCCGGGCGAGCGCCGTGAAGTGTTGATTGATCTTTCTGACGGTCACAATGTTTCCATTACGGCAGGGACAGAAGCAACGATTATGGAAAGGATTCGAGGGATTTTCGAACCTTCAACGGTACTGACGTCGACATTAGTGTTAACGCTAAGACCAACAGGGTTGCTGCCTCTGGTCACGGACAGCGTGCCGACCTCTTTAGTCTCTGCGCTGGAGACTGGCTTAACCAGTCAAACACGGCATATTCGCTTAAATGATTCTCCTGCAGGAATAAATGATAGGGCATGGGACGCGAAGCGTGTGGATATTACTGCACAGCAGGGGAGTTTTGAGCGTTGGACGGTGGAAGCGGATCTGCCACAATCCTTCTCCATCCAGGGGGCGATGTTCCTGATTAAGAGTGTCAACGGCGCGCCGCCAATGGTCGAAGATCGGGGATGGAAAGATACGGTTTGGGTAGACGGTAGCGTCGAGATGCTGGTGACCTTCCCGCAAACCTCTTCAGCACATTTCCCTTTTATCTATGGTAGCCAAACATTAGAGCAATTTGATCAAGGCGTAGTGGGCCAGCTGCGGGTTCAACCTTCTGCTAACTCAGGGAATAGCTACTAATTAAATTTAGCCTCCCAAAGAGGGAGGCTTTACAATTTAAAGCTTCTCGAAAGTCTCTGGTTCCGGGCCGAGACGCTTACCGCTATCTAAGGCGGCAATCGCTTTTAACTCTTCTTTTTCAAGTTTGAAATCAAACACGGCGAAGTTCTCATCAATACGTTTAGGCGTGACCGATTTAGGGATAACGATAAGACCGCTATCTAAATGCCAACGAATAACAATTTGCGCAGGGGTTTTCTGGTATTTTTTCGCCAGGGTTTGGATAATCTCTTGATCGAAGACACCTTCACCGCCTTGAGCCAGAGGACTCCACGATTCGGTATGGATCTTATGCAGAGCATTCCAAGTATGTTGCTGGCGTTGCTGGAACAGGGGATGTAATTCGATTTGGTTGACGACGGGCGTAACCCCGGTTTCGCGAATAATACGCTCCAGATGAGTCTCTTGGAAATTACATACACCAATACTTTTGACAAGTCCTTGGCGTTGCAGATCGATCATGCCTTCCCACGCTTGAACAAAGTTATCCTGTTGTGGGCAGGGCCAGTGCATCAGGTAGAGATCAACATAATCCAGTTGCAGCTTACCGAGGCTGGTCTCTAAGGCACGTTGCCAGTCAGTCTGATCAGAATTCCACAACTTAGTGGTAATAAACAGGTCGTCGCGGGCCAGCGAAGACGCTTGTAATGCCTGACCTACACCCTCTTCGTTCTTATAAATGGCTGCGGTATCGATAGAACGATAGCCGGTATTTAAGGCATAGGTGACGGCTTCCTGAGTTTGTTCAATCGAAGCTTGCCAAACCCCCAAGCCGAGTTGAGGCATGGTACGACCATCGTGCAGCGTAACTTCTAGTTGCTGAGACATTATAGGCTCCTTCTCTCGATCAATTGATCATGGATAATGAGCCTAAGTGTAGTCAATAAAGCGTCGCTGTGGGTCGAAATCCTATTTTTCGGAGTGTTTACACCCCCTCTTTGAGTCGAGCGAAGCCTCTTTCTAAATCAGCGATTAAATCCTGAGGATGCTCTAGCCCCACATGAAGTCGAACCAATGTTCCCGTAAAATCAACGGGTCCGGCGGGACGAATCGCATCGATCTCTTCGGGTTGGTTAGCTAAAATCAATGACTCAAAGCCGCCCCAAGAATAGGCCATACTAAAGTGCTCGAAATGGTCGAGGTAGTGGGCGAGTCGTGCAGGTTCGAGTTTCTCGTTAAGGATAAAAGAGAATAAACCGCTACTCCCTGAAAAGTCTCGTTGCCAGAAGGCGTGCCCCGGACACTCGGGAAGGGCTGGATGGTTCACCCGGAAGACGTCATCACGTTGATTCAACCAGTGAGCAATCTCAAGGCTTGCCGCCTCGTGCTGCCGTAAGCGAACCGCTAGAGTACGTAATCCGCGTGATGTGACGTATGCGGTATCGGCATCTACCATCTGGCCCATTAAATAAGAGTTTTCGCGCAGTTGCTCCAAACAACGTTCGTTCGCCACTGCAGTTCCAATCATGGCATCGGAATGGCCAACTAAGTATTTGGTGCCAGCCTGAATAGAAATATCGGCTCCTGCCTCTAAGGCTTTGAACAGAACGCCGGCGGCCCAAGTATTATCGACGATGATCACCGCTTGCGGAGCAATGCGACGTACCGTAGCGATAAGGGTAGGGATATCTTGCACTTCCATGGTGATTGATGAAGGAGACTCTAAAAAGACCACTCGGGTTGTCGGCCGGAGCCATTCGGCGATCTCTGCAGCGGAAAGAACGGGGAAATAGGTCGTTTCAACGGCAAGTTTTTTCAGGATAGTCGAGCAAAAATCCTGTGTGGGTTCATAAACGGATCCGCTGACCAGAATATGATCGCCAGCTTCAACGAAGGCTAAAATAGCATTCGCCACCGCTGCCGCACCGCAGGGGTAGAGCACGCAGCCTGCACCGTTCTCGAGTTCGGTCATCGCATCTTGCAAGGCAAAGTGCGTCAAGGTGCCACGGCGACCATAAAAAAGTTCACCCTTCGCTCGGCCTGCCGTCGCGATTTTCTTATCTGCGACTGTCGGAAAGACCAAGGAGGAGGCGCGTTGAATAACCGCGTTTACCGCACCTTGTGTGTAACGTGGTTTGCGGCCCGCACTAATGAGCGTCGTTTCAAGATGTTGCTTATCGGACATTACAATCCCCAAATCAAAAAATTCAATAATGAGTAGAGTAAGCAGAGTTGCTGCAAAAGGGGAGGTTTTTTTAGGTTAAACGGTCATAACAGTACACTCTCCACCTCATAAAAAAATTAGCCCGATCTCTGATTATAACTGGCTGTTTTTAGCGAATATTATTCGTGAGACTCTTTTCATTATGTAAATAGTAATGATAACTACTATCAATAGAATTTGCTTTTGGTATCATAGTGCCCAATGTTTTAAGCAACAACCCGAGGCTAGAAAATGAGTGTGGTGACCAATAATCTGATGCAGGCAGATTTATCTGTATTGGGCATGTACCAACATGCTGATATCGTTGTAAAAGTTGTGATGATAGGTTTGCTGCTCGCCTCCGTTGCGACCTGGGCAATTTTCTTTGCGAAATACACTGAACTGAGTGCAGCAAAGCGTCGTTTGAAAGCAGACCAGCAAGCCTTAAAGGATGCTCGTACGCTTGATGGTGCAGGAAAAATTGCTCAGCAATTTGCCAAAAATAGCCACGCTGCCCTGTTGGTTGCCGAAGCGCTTGATGAACGCGTATTGTCCGCACAAAGCGATGACCAAGCGGGTATTAAAGAGCGAACCGTCTTTCGTTTAGAACGCCAAGTTGCTCGAATTGGCCGTCATGCTAGCCGCAATAACGGTTTCTTAGCCACTATTGGCTCCGTCTCACCCTTTATCGGCCTATTTGGTACGGTGTGGGGGATCATGAATAGCTTTATCGGTATCGCTAAAACGCAAACCACTAACCTCGCCGTTGTAGCGCCGGGGATCGCGGAAGCGCTTTTAGCCACCGCCGTAGGGTTAGTCGCGGCAATTCCAGCAGTAGTGATTTATAACGTTTTTGCACGGATGATCGCTGGGTATAAAGCCTCTCTCGGTGACAGTGCTGCACAGATTATTCTGTTACAAAGCCGTGACGCGGATCTGCAAAACAGTCGCTATACGCCAATGACACAAAATACGGCGACTCAAAAACTACGTGTAGGGTAATTGTCATGGCAATGCGACTCAATGATGAAGTAGACGGCGACGGTGAAATGCATGAGATTAACGTCACGCCTTTTATCGACGTGATGTTGGTCTTGCTCATCATCTTTATGGTAGCGGCGCCTTTAGCAACCGTTGATGTCCGCGTAAATCTACCGGCATCGACCAGTACGCCGCAGCCTAGACCAGAAAAGCCGGTTTACCTGAGTGTGAAAGAGGGTAACCAACTTTTCGTCGGTAACGATGCAGTGAGTAAAGAAGAGCTTGTGCAAAAAATTATTGCGCAGACTCAAGGCAATAAAGAGACCACGATCTTTTTCCAAGCAGATAAAAGCATCGATTACGCCACACTGATGAGTATTATGGATGACCTACGTAGCGCGGGTTATCTAAAGATAGGGCTGATGGGGCTAGAGAGCGCACCCAAGTAACAGCCGATAGCATAAAGCAATCCTCCTTCGGGAGGATTTTTTTTTGCCAAAATGGCATTGTTTATTATTTGTTATAATTTTTTTAATGAAAAGTTAGTTTAATGAGATTAAAAAGGAGGATGGTTAGCGTTATAAAAACAAAAAAGTGAGAAATGTTGAATGAATTATTCTGAATCTTCCTCCAGTCCTTCGGCTTGGCAAAATGCGAAATCGATCTTCCGCGTGACCAGCGGTAATTTCCTTGAAATGTACGATTTCATGGTCTTTGGCTATTACGCCAGTGCCATCGCCAACACTTTCTTTCCGGGCAGTAATCCGTTTGCCTCATTAATGCTGACGCTGATGACCTTTGGCGCAGGGTTTTTGATGCGCCCCCTTGGGGCGGTAATTCTTGGTACCTATATTGATCAGCATGGGCGGCGTAAAGGATTATTAATTACGTTAGGGTTAATGGCTTTGGGGACATTAACGATTGCTGTTGTTCCGGGTTATCACACTCTCGGTATATTCGCGCCAATATTAGTCCTGGTGGGTCGCTTACTCCAAGGCTTCTCTGCCGGCGTGGAGTTAGGGGGAGTATCCGTATATCTTTCCGAAATAGCCCCTCCGGGACGCCGTGGCTTTTTTGTTAGCTGGCAGTCAGGTAGCCAACAAATTTCAGTGATATTTGCCGCATTATTAGGATTAGGGCTGAACCACCTGCTAGGTAAACAGGCGGTTTCCGATTGGGCATGGCGGATTCCCTTCTTTATTGGCTGCATGGTAGTACCTTTCTTATTTTATATTCGTCGTTCACTGGAAGAGACTGAAGCTTTTAAAGAGAAAAAACATCGTCCGGGTATGCGTGAGATTGCACGTTCCGTGTTACGGAACTGGGCATTAGTGATCGCAGGGATGTTTATGGTGGTCACCACCACTGTTATGTTTTACATGATTACCGCATTTACCCCAACATTTGGTAAAGCAGTGCTGAATATGAGTGATCAGCAAAGCTTTTTAGTGACGCTCTTCGTCGGTATCTCTAACCTGTTTTGGCTACCGCTTATGGGGGCGTTGTCTGATCGAGTAGGTCGCCGTCCATTGCTTATTATATTTACGTTATTAATGATTTTTACGGCATGGCCAGCATTACGTTGGCTGGTCGCCACCCCCACCTTTGCTCACCTCATTGAAACCGAATTATGGCTGTCCTTTCTTTATGCTAGCTATAACGGTGCGATGGTAGTTTGGCTGGCAGAAGTGATGCCGGCTGACGTGAAAGCCTCAGGATTCTCTCTAGCTTATAGCTTAGCCACCGCGCTGTTTGGTGGTTTTACTCCGGCGGTATCAAGCTTTTTAATTCATAGCACAGGGGATAAAGCGATGCCTGGGGCATGGTTGACTCTTGCGGCTATTTGCGGGTTTGTCGGATCGCTATGGTTGGGCTGGCTAGTTAAGCGTTATCAGCGCTCGGCTTTATAGTCGGATGGATTTGCAGCAGCAGGCTGAGGTTCCTCCTCTGCTACTAGCCTAAAATTTCCCTTAATTTAATCATCATATTCCTAAAAGAATTGTTCACTGGTGGTCGAATCACGTAATATTAAATAAGTTAATCATTATGCGAGTAAGCAAGTCGCCTAAGCTGCCTAAGCAGAGCTAAGTAGGAGAGCCAGTTGGACACAATGAATATGATGCATGTAACGTGGGACAGTGGCTTAGTGATCGCCTCTGTATTTATTGCGTTCCTCGCCTCTTTCTCAGCTTTAGACACCGTCGCCAGAGTGACGGATAGCCGCGGAATGAAGGCCCTGTTATGGCTAATAGGCGGCGGGGCAGCGATGGGGATTGGCATATGGTCGATGCATTTTATCGGTATGATGGCGATGCATTTTACTATGCCGATGCGTTATAACCCGAGTGAAACGGTCTTCTCTATTGTTGTCGCGGTTCTCGGGGCTATTATTGCGTTATGGGCGGTGTTCCGACATAACCAATTTACATTAACGAATCTACTCTTGGGATCGATAATTTTAGGGACTTCGGTTGTCGCGATGCACTACACCGGAATGGCCGGTCTGCGTATTAACCAGCCGATTATCTGGCAGAAAACGCCGGTTATTATCTCGATTGTGATCGCATACTCCGCCTCAGCCGTCGCATTGTGGTTGGCATTTCGGCTGCGAAACAATGAGGCGGGAGTACTAAACCGGCGTTTTATTGCGGCATTAGTGATGGGGGCGGCGATTGCCGGTATGCACTATACCGGAATGTATGCCGCCCACTTCGATACGACGATGCAGGTCATACCGGGGGGGCTCGGTTCACAGCGTTTGACCATTTGGGTATTTATGTTCACCTTGGTCATTCTCGGCAGTAACCTATTTGGTGCGATGATAGAGTCCCAACTTAGGGTATCTCGGATGGCCAGTAAACTTAAGCAGACCAACGAAGAACTGCGTCAGATGGCGTTGCACGATCCTTTAACCAAACTAGCGAATCGTACCCTTTTTGAAGATAAACTTAATGATTATATTCAGCGCGCTAAGCAAAATGCCTCAAGCTTTAGTCTGCTGTATATGGATCTCGATGGGTTTAAAATGGTAAACGATGCTTATGGCCACGATATCGGCGATAAGTTATTGGTGGAAGTGGCGAAGCGTCTTAATGCGGCGGTGAATCCGAGCGATATCTTGGCTAGAGTTGGGGGTGACGAGTTTGTTTTACTTTCACATGCCAGCTCTGAAGCTGAGGCATCGAGGCTAGCAGAAACCTTAGTTGCCGCGATTGAACCGGAGTTCACCGTTGAAACCTATGAGTTAAGAGTTTCGCTAAGTATAGGTATTGCGATGTTCCCTGCGCATGGGATCGAAGCACGAGAGATGCTGTTTAATGCCGATTCGGCGATGTATCACACCAAGAACAGTGGACGTAATGGTTTTAGTGTATATCAACCGTCGATGAGTCCGATTGGCCGCAGCCAGGTGCAACTTAAAAATGAATTATGGCGTGCCATTCACAATAACGAGCTACGGTTATTCTATCAACCTAAACTCAATGTTACGTCTGGTGAGATCATCGGCTACGAGGCACTGGTTCGTTGGCAGCATCCGGAGCGAGGTTTGAAAACACCGGATAAGTTTCTGCCGATCGCTGAGCAAACGGGAATGATTTTGTTACTGGGTGAGTGGGTATTAAATGAAGCCTGCCGTCAGCTCGCGATTTGGCACCAACAAGGTGCTGATCACCTCTCCATTTCAGTCAATCTCTCTGCTCAACAATTTGAGCAGAAAAGCTTGATCTACTTGGTGACCAGGACGCTTGAAGAGTATTGCCTTGCTCCCGACAAGTTGATTTTAGAGATCACCGAAACGACTGCGATGCGTTATCCGCAAGAGAGTATTAAGATCCTAGAAGAGTTGAAAGCGATTGGCGTACAAGTGGCCATCGATGATTTCGGGACAGGATATTCAAGCTTACTCTATTTGCAAAATATGCCGGCGACGGAACTCAAAATTGACCGAGCTTTTATCAACAGTATCGGTCATAAAGACACTGACCCTCGACTTCTCTCGATGATTATCGAACTGGCGAAAAATATGAATTTGAATATTGTTGCGGAAGGCGTGGAGAGTGAAGAACAGCAGACTTACTTGGTCAATTTAGGCTGTGATGTGCATCAAGGTTATTATTTTAGCCGCCCGGTACCACCCTCTGAAATCACGGTGACCACCACTAAGTATCAAGCGCGGGCGTAAAAGACGTTGCGGACCTTATTAAGGTCCGCAATAAGCGATATTAGTTGTGCGCGGTGCCAGGGTGTGACTCGGCATTCATCGCAGCTAAATCTTTATCGATTAAGAACAATCCATTCGAGCTATTCTCAAGCATTCCTAGTTTATCCAGAACTGTTTTGAATAATTTCTCTTCTTCATGTTGTTCGGCAACATACCACTGCAGGAAGTTAAAGGTCGAGTAGTCCTGCGACGTCATCGCAGCATGCGCCAGTTCGTTAATTTTTTGAGTAATCAGTTGTTCATGACGGTAGGTCAAATTGAACAGATCGCTGACCGAATCAAAGGTGACCGGCGGGGCTTCAATCGTCCCCAGCACAGGTAATGCGCCTGCATCGCTAAGGTAGTTGAAAAGGCGTTGCATGTGGTCCATCTCTTCACGCGAATGAGTACGTAAAAAAGACGCGGCACCTTCAAGACCTTTATCGCTGCACCAAGCGCTCATTTGCAGGTAAAGGTTGGCAGAGTAAAACTCAAGATTAAGTTGTTCGTTTAAGCGAGAAACCATATCAGGCGTCAGCATAGTTGTATCCCCAAAAGTAAAATCGGCTGTCTATGGTTAATAATTATGCACTAAGCCTACGGATAAATAAAGTACGAACATAAAATAAATCCATTTAAATCAATCAGTTAATAATAAAAATCATTTCAGATATTGAATGTAATTGTTAATCATTCTTAGTCCGCATTATCCACCTCTAGGTTGTCGTGCCCCATGGCGCAATTTTTATTCTGACTAAGCCATTGGGTAATACCGAACCCTAGGGAAATCGTGTAAACTAACGGCAATTGTCTTTAAAGAGTGCTCAAGTACTCGCGAACATCAGGAATTAAAGTTAAAAGCATGTCTACAGAACGCCTTCTGCAAGAAGTCGCCCTTCGGCGCACTTTCGCTATCATTTCTCACCCTGATGCAGGTAAAACCACAATCACTGAAAAAGTTCTGCTATTTGGGCAAGCTATTCAGACTGCGGGAACGGTTAAAGGACGCGGTTCAAACCAACACGCGAAATCCGACTGGATGGAAATGGAAAAACAGCGGGGGATATCGATTACGACCTCTGTGATGCAGTTTCCTTACCATGACAAACTGGTCAACCTTCTCGATACCCCAGGGCACGAAGACTTCTCGGAAGATACCTATCGCACCTTAACGGCGGTAGACTGCTGCCTGATGGTTATTGATGCGGCAAAAGGGGTAGAGGATCGTACTCGTAAATTGATGGAAGTTACCCGTTTACGCGACACCCCCATCCTCACCTTTATGAATAAATTGGACCGCGATATCCGTGATCCAATGGAATTGCTCGATGAAGTCGAAAGCGAGTTAAAAATAGCCTGTGCGCCGATCACTTGGCCTATTGGCTGCGGGAAGCTTTTTAAAGGCGTTTACCATCTTTATGATGATGAAGTGATTTTATATCAGTCAGGTAAAGGTCATACCATTCAAGAAGTCCGTAAAATCAAAGGGCTAAATAACCCAGAGGTCGATGCGGCAATTGGCGACGAACTGGCAGGTCAGCTCCGCGACGAGCTAGAACTGGTTCAGGGGGCTTCCCATGAATTTGATCGCGAACTGTTTCTACAAGGCAAACTTAGCCCAGTATTTTTCGGTACCGCTCTCGGTAACTTTGGTGTCGATCATATGCTAGATGGGTTAGTCGACTGGGCACCGTCACCAATGCCTCGTTCTACAGACCAACGACAAGTTATTGCGGGAGAAGATAAGTTCTCTGGTTTTGTCTTTAAAATCCAAGCGAACATGGACCCTAAACACCGTGACCGTGTTGCCTTTATGCGTATCGTCTCTGGTAAATATGAGAAAGGCATGAAAATGTATCAAGTCCGTACCGGGAAAGATGTCGTCATCTCTGACGCGCTAACCTTTATGGCCGGTGATCGTGCGCATGTTGAAGAGGCTTGGCCGGGCGATATTATCGGTCTGCATAACCACGGTACGATTCAAATTGGTGACTCGTTTACCCAAGGCGAGAAAATGAAGTTCACGGGGATCCCTAACTTCGCTCCAGAATTATTCCGTCGTATTCGTCTGCGCGATCCGTTAAAGCAGAAGCAGCTGCTTAAAGGGCTGGTCCAGCTCTCTGAAGAGGGGGCGGTACAGGTTTTCCGCCCGATCAGTAATAATGACTTAATCGTGGGGGCAGTGGGTGTCCTGCAGTTCGATGTGGTCGTTGCACGCTTGAAATCAGAATACAACGTTGAAGCTATTTATGAATCGATTAACGTGTCGACGGCGCGTTGGGTAGAATGCGATGACGTTAAAAAATTCGACGAGTTTCAGCGAAAAAATGAAGTTAACCTCGCATTGGATGGCGGTGATAATCTCACCTACATCGCACCGACGATGGTAAACCTCAATATTACCCAAGAACGTTACCCAGACGTTATTTTCCGCAAAACCCGCGAACACTAGTAGTGATAAACCCACCCTTACGGTGGGTTTTTTTTAATCTCGCCAGTCAGTTAAATCTTAAAACCGCACAAAAAAAATAAACTCTACTATTCTTATTTCAATACCGATTGAAGGAAAGAATACGACTTTCTCAGGGAGCGGCTAACGAGTGCTCTCCGAGAAAAAGATGCTATGAAAGTGAAATTAAATATTAAAACAGTTGTGCTAGTGGTGTTAGGCCTTAGCGCTCTGGGAAGTTTAGAGGTTACCGCCCAACAGAGTCATTCGTTAGTGAGCCAATCGGTCCATCATGTTGGCCATTTTCTGAGTGATACTGCGGTAACGGCTAGAGTCAAAGCAGCTATCTTGGACGATAAAAAGATTCAAGTCGCTTCTTTATCTGTAAATACTGAACAAGGAAAGGTAACGGTCAGTGGTTTTGTGTCGACGATGAAAGACAAAAACGCTGTTCGATTATTAGTTCAGAAAATACCTGGCGTCGACAACTTGGACAATCAATTGCGCGTTCGACGTTCAAATGAGAGTTCGGTCAAAGTTTATGCCAGTGATGTTGCTACGACGAGTGAAGCCATCATGCGCCTCTTTGTTGATAAACAGATCACGACCCGTCATCTCCATGTAGCGACGCGGCACGGTGAAGTTTTCCTCACTGGCGCGGTGCCCACCGACTCGGAGAAGCAGCAAGCAGAAAAACTGGTTAACGAAATTTCAGGTGTTCAAAAAGTCAAAAATGAGCTGAAGGTAGAACGCTAGTCTGTCTAAAGCTGAGTAATTACATCCATCATTTGTTGTTAAGCAGAGTGAATTCAATAAGGAGTGGCTTATGTTTCGTTGGGGAATTATCTTTTTAGTTGTCGCATTAATCGCTGCCGCACTCGGCTTTGGTTCGTTAGCCGGCACGGCTGCTTGGGCCGCGAAGATTGTCTTCGTTGTGGGTATTATTTTATTCTTAGTGAGTCTCTTTACTGGACGCAAGAAGTTATAGTACGGGTACGACGAATCTGGCTAGCAAGGACGCTGGCACATACTTTTACTCCCTATGCCTTATATTGATACTCACTGCCATTTTAATTTTCCTGTCTTTGCACAAGATCTTACGCAAAGCCTTAACCTTATTCGGCAAGCCCAGCTTCAAGCGATTGTGACGCCTGCCACACAGGTAGCAGATTTTGATGCTATTTTACGCCTTGCCGGTTCTAATCCCGAAATTTTCCCCGCGCTAGGCCTACACCCTTTGTGGACGGCTCAACACCATGATCAAGACCTACGCCGACTACGACAGCTGTTAGATAACCATGATGAAGTGATAGCCATTGGCGAAATTGGCGTCGATTTCTTCACCGACGAATTGGTAGCTTTAGCGCCACGGCAATGGGAAATTTTATCGCTTCAACTAGGATTAGCGAAAGAGTACAACCTTCCGGTTATCCTCCACTCGCGCAAAAGCCATGATCCCTTATCGAAAGTCCTCAAGGATGCTGCACTGCCGGCGACGGGAGTGATCCACGGCTTTACAGGAAGCTACCAACAAGCAAAACGTTTTATCGACTTGGGGTTTTACCTTGGGGTGGGGGGCAGTATTAGCTATCCACGTGCAAATAAAACGCGAGAAGCATTGGCGAGAGTTCCGCTAGAGCAGTTAGTGCTAGAGACCGACGCACCGGATATGCCGCTCAACGGTTATCAAGGTGAAATCAATCGACCTGAGCGTGTCGTCACGGTCTGCCAGATACTGGCGGAATTGAGAGGCGAATCGGTTGAGAAGATTCGAGATTGTGCTTGGCAAAATAGTCTACGTCTTTTCCCAAAATTATCGACGGTATTATCCTAATTATTAAGGTGAGATGATACATCTTGCTAATAGCTCACACTAAATTGTTAACAGTTTGGTATAATTGCCAAAACATTAAGATTGAGTAACGGATAATGACTGATTTAACCCAGACCGCTAAATTTGCTTTAGGGCTGATGGATTTAACCACGCTAAACGATGATGATACCGAGCAAAAAGTTATAGCACTTTGTCAGCAGGCTAAAAGTACTCTAGGGAACACCGCTGCAGTATGCATCTACCCGCAATTTATTGCGACGGCGCGTCAGACGTTACAATTGCAAGAAACGCCTGAAATTAAAATCGCAACCGTCACCAACTTTCCTCATGGTAATGCTGATATCACCGTAGCCGTAGCGGAAACCCGTGCGGCCATTGCGAGTGGTGCTGATGAGGTGGATGTCGTTTTCCCTTGGCGCGCGCTGCAAGCCGGTGATGCGGATATCGGTTTCAAACTGGTTAAAGAGTGTAAAAGCGTCTGCGCATTGAGTGGCGTCTTACTGAAAGTTATCATTGAAAGCGGTGAGTTAACGCAAGCCGAACTCATTCGCCAAGCCAGCGAAATTGCTATCGATGCTGGGGCCGACTTTATTAAGACCTCAACCGGTAAAGTCCCCGTCAACGCTACATTAGACGCTGCACGAATTATGCTAGAAGTGATCCGCGATAAAAACAAAGCGGATAGCGTAGGATTCAAAGCGGCGGGTGGCGTGCGCACTACCGAAGATGCCGCGGCTTATTTAGCACTCGCCGCCGAGGTATTAGGTCCAGATTGGGCTGATAAGCGACATTTTCGTTTTGGTGCATCAGGCCTATTGAGTAGTTTATTAGCAACCTGCGGTGAAGGCGAGCAAGACCTGCAAGCGAAATATTGAGACTCTTACTGATAATCGGTGCATACTGTTCTGATCGATAATTTTTTATCTCACTGGCCTTATTAAGGAGATGAGTATGAAACGTGCCTTTGTAATGGTTCTTGATTCATTCGGAATTGGTGCCAGCCAAGATGCGGAAAAATTTGGCGACAAAGGGTCAGATACCTTTGGTCATATTGCTGAAGCCTGTGCAAAAGGCTTAGCCGATCAGGGCCGAAAAGGGCCGCTGACGCTGCCGAATTTAACCTCGCTTGGCTTAGTGAAAGCTGCAGAGATCTCAACCGGAAAGATTGCAGCAGGAATGGACGGCGATGTTGAGGTTATTGGTGCTTATGCCAGCGCGCAAGAGCTCTCCTCAGGTAAAGACACGCCTTCTGGACACTGGGAAATTGCTGGTGTGCCTGTTCTTTTCGATTGGGGCTACTTTCCAGAGAAAGAGAACTCCTTTCCAGAAACGCTACTCAAGCAGTTGGTAGAAGAGGCGGAATTACCGGGCTACTTGGGCAACTGTCATTCATCCGGCACCGTGATTTTGGATGCGTTGGGCGAAGAGCATATGCGCTCAGGTAAACCGATCTTTTATACCTCTGCCGACTCTGTATTCCAGATTGCTTGCCATGAAGAGACTTTCGGTCTAGAGCGCTTGTATCAATTATGCGAAATTGCTCGCAAATTGTTGACCGATGGTGGCTACAACATTGGGCGGGTTATCGCACGTCCGTTTATTGGCGAGAAAACAGGGCAGTTCGAGCGTACGGGTAATCGACATGATTTAGCCGTGGAACCTCCTTCACCTACCGTCCTTGCCAAGCTTAAACAGGCTGGGGGAGAGGTGATCTCCGTAGGTAAAATTGCAGATATTTATGCCGAACAGGGGATCACCAAGAAAGTGAAGGCCACTGGACTCGATGCTCTCTTCGATGCCACGATCAAGGAAATGGAGCAGGCGCCAGATAACAGCATAGTCTTTACTAACTTTGTCGACTTCGATTCAAGTTGGGGCCATCGCCGAGATGTGCCAGGTTATGCAGGAGGCTTGGAGTTATTCGATCGCCGCCTCCCTGAGTTAATGGCCCAAGTGCAGGAAGGCGATATTCTCCTGCTGACGGCGGATCATGGTTGCGATCCAACGTGGTCTGGGACGGACCACACACGTGAACATATTCCAATTTTGATCTATGGCCCGGGTGTGACGCCTGGTTCATTGGGTCAGCGCGAGACCTTTGCCGACATAGGGCAAACCTTAGCGAAATTTTTTGAGCTCGAGCCGATGCAATACGGTAAAGCGCTATTTTAATTGTGATCGGATGGCTTATAAGCCCTGCCGACAATGTGAAAGGAAAAGATAAAGATGGCAACTCCACATATTAATGCAGAAATGGGTGATTTCGCTGACGTCGTATTGATGCCGGGTGATCCGTTACGTGCGAAGTTTATCGCAGAAAACTTTCTCGAAAACGCGGTAGAAGTTAACAATGTTCGCGGTATGCTGGGTTTTACCGGTACCTATAAAGGACGTAAAATTTCAGTCATGGGACACGGAATGGGTATTCCATCTTGTTCCATTTATGCGAAAGAGTTAATCACCGAGTTTGGTGTGAAGAAAATTATTCGCGTTGGCTCCTGCGGTGCAGTACTGCCTCAGATCAAACTACGTGATGTTGTGATCGGACTTGGAGCCAGTACGGACTCAAAAGTGAACCGTATGCGCTTTAAGGATCACGACTTTGCTGCGATTGCCGATTTCGATATGGTCAACAATGCGGTCACGGCGGCGAAAGCATTGGGCGTAGAAGCAAAAGTGGGAAATATCTTCTCTGCCGATCTCTTTTACTCTCCTCAGCCTGAAATGTTTGATGTAATGGAAAAATACGGCATTTTAGGGGTGGAAATGGAAGCTGCTGGAATCTATGGTGTTGCAGCTGAATTTGGTGCGAAAGCGTTAGCTATTTGTACGGTTTCAGACCATATCCGTACTCATGAGCAAACGACCGCTGAAGAGCGTCAAACCACCTTCAACGATATGATTAAGATTGCTCTGGAATCTGTATTGCTAGGTGACTAATTCGTTAGTTAATCCGTATCATCGTTAGGTAGAAGAGCGCTTAGGGCGCTCTTCTTTGTTATCAAATGACACACTTTATTTAGTCTTAGCGTCGAATGTTACTGGCCCTAAGAGTGAATCCCATTATTATAGGCGTTGAAATTTTGTGGCCCTCCAATAGTTGTTGTCGATGAATCTGCGTAATTTTGAAACTGAAAAAAAATTATTTACCCGTCGAGCGCTGGTGGCGTTAGGCTTTGTATGCCTATGCTTTACCATTCTCGGAATTAATCTCTGGCACTTACAGATTCAGCAACACGCCTATTACCAGACACGATCCAATGCTAACGACATCAAAATGATCCCCATTGCGCCTACGCGTGGGATGATTTATGACCGTAATGGGATCCCGCTGGTTCAGAACGTGACGCAATACGATCTCCAGTTGACGCCTTACAACATCACCAATATGCAGGATACGTTGGATCAACTGGCACCCATTATTGATCTTACGCCAGAAGATATCGCAGATTTCAAAAAACGCTTGAAATCGACAAGCCGCTATAAGCCGATTGTCGTGAAAGAAGAGTTGAGTGAGGAAGAGATTGCTCGCTTCTCAGTCAATGAGTACCGTTTTCCAGGGGTGAGTATTAACTCGTTCCAAGATCGTTTTTACCCTTATGGCGCCTCCTTGGCACATGTCGTAGGCTATGTCTCGAAAATCAATGACCGCGATGCGCAACGCCTGAATGCAGAGGGCGTCGGCGAAAACTATGCTGCCGACCATAATATCGGTAAGCAGGGCATCGAGGGCTATTATGAGTCAGCACTACACGGTAAAACCGGCTATCAAGAGGTTGAGGTAGATAACCACGGGCGAATTATACGTGTGTTGAACGAAGTGCCACCGACAGCGGGAAAGAATATCTGGCTGACCCTAGATTTACATTTACAACAATATGTCGAAAGCCAGCTTGTGGGCCAACGTGCTGCAGTATTGGTCGAAGATCCGCATGATGGTTCCGTCCTCGCGATGGTATCAAGCCCGAGTTACGATCCAAACCCGTTTGTTAAAGGGATAAGCTACCAATCTTACAAACAGTTACTGCAAGACAAAGACTTGCCATTGATTAACCGAGTGACTCAAGGACTCTATCCTCCCGCCTCGACGGTTAAACCTTATATGGCGATGTCTGCGCTATTGAATAATGTGATTACGCCGCAGACAAGTTTCTTCGGTGCGCCAACCTGGACGCTACCCGGAACTGACCGTCGCTATCGTGACTGGAAAAAAACCGGCCACGGTATGTTGAATGTTACGCGAGCTATTGAAGAGTCAGCCGATACCTTCTTCTACCAAGTCGCTTACATGATGGGCATCGACCGAATACATCATATGTTGAGTCAATTCGGTTACGGCAAATTATCAGGTATTGATCTTAATGAAGAGTATCGTGGTCTACTTCCTAGCCGTGAATGGAAACTGAAGGCACGCAAAAAGGCGTGGTACCAAGGTGATACCATCTCCGTTGGTATTGGACAAGGGTATTGGATTGCTACGCCAATTCAAATGGAGAAGGCACTGGTTACGCTGTTAAATAACGGTAAAGTGATGATCCCTCACTTGCTACAGAAGCAGCAGTTGGGGGATCAAGTCGAGCCTTATAAAGCACCAGCACAATTTACTCAGGTGGGAATGGCCGATTCTCCCTACTGGGGACTTGTGCGTCGCGCGATGTTCGGTATGGCGAACGCCCCGAACGGAACAGGTTATAAATACTTCCATACCGCCCCCTATGGTATTGCGGCGAAGAGTGGTACCTCTCAGGTCTTTAGCTTGCGTCAAAACCAAGTCTATAATGCCAAAATGATCCCCGTACGTTTACGCGATCATATTTTCTACACGGCCTTTGCACCCTTCGATGACCCGAAAGTGGCCGTTACCCTGATTTTGGAAAATGGCGGAAGCGACGGTGTAGTGGCAGCGCCTGTGATGCGTAAAATACTCGACCACATCATGTTGCCACATGACTCGGATGCCAGTTTAACGCCGGGCCAAGGTGTCCCCGCAATGCTACCGGTAGAAAGTGCCCATCCAGGAGCAATCCTGGCGACGCCCACCGAACCGGTTACTACCGCAACACCGAAACCAGCTATAGCTCAGCCTAGATGAGGGTAAACACAGCAAGTTGTCGCAAAGTTGAGCAAACGGATTTAATTTTAACAAAGAGTGTTGACGAGACAGCGTGAATAGGGTTTAATGCGCCCCGTTGCCCGAATAGCTCAGTCGGTAGAGCAGGGGATTGAAAATCCCCGTGTCCTTGGTTCGATTCCGAGTTCGGGCACCACTATTTAGAAGCCCTGCAGAAATGCGGGGCTTTGTCATTTCTGCAACGACCTAAGCAGCAAATCCTCTTGATTTATCTAGCACTAATCCCATTCTACTGGGCGACTCGTCATCAGCTTGCAGAGGATCACCCTATCCAGTATGCTCTCTATTAAGGTGATGGTGCTCCACCTTTCCCAACCGCCAAGATTCTCTTGGATGATGACGCCTGATATATATAACGTTACCCATATTAATGGCTTATATGTCAGGACTCGTGATGAAAAAAACTATGCCACTCACCTTTTCCGTACAGTATTTCCTTTATCCGCGTCTCCCACATCGATTGGAGGACGGATTCACCCTCAATATACAAAAACGCCCCATCAACTCACACTTTCTCTCGCATTCATGCTTTGTCTTTGGAGGATAAGATGTTCAAATCATTATTAGCCGTCATTATTGGAGGCTCACTAGGGTGCGTGATTCGTTGGTTGTTAACATTGAGGTTAAACAGCCTATTCCCTAATTTACCGCCCGGAACCCTACTGGTTAATTTGCTTGGTGGTTTTATTATCGGTGGGGCAACAGCCTATTTTCTGCGTCAACCACAACTCGATCCTTACTGGAAAGTGCTGATTACAACCGGACTCTGTGGCGGAATGACCACATTCTCAACATTTTCGGTAGAGGTGTTTTCTCAGCTGCAGGTTGGAAACTATTTGTGGGCCATAGGGTCAATACTGGTGCATGTGATCGGCTCCTTATTGATGACCGCATTGGGATTCGCAGTGGTGACTGTTATCAGCTAATGCTCAACGAAGAGTCTTGGCACATAAATAATGGACATTCCTCGCCTCGAGGAAAAAGAGAGGGAAGATGTCAACGTATAGAATAGGTATAGATGGCGGCGGAACACATTGTCGCGGACGTTTAGTCGATAGTCAGGGTAACCTCCTTGCCGAGTGTCGTGGTGGGACTGGAAACGTCTACAGTCACTTTGAGTCGGCGTTAGCAGAGGTTGAGGCAGTGATCATTGAACTTTTCACCCTCGCAAACATACCGCTAAGCCGATACGAAGAGAGTGCTTTAGTCGCTGGGCTGGCAGGTGCGAATGTGCCAAGTGTTCTTCAACGGCTCGCGCAGTGGCATATTCCTGGCCTACGACACAAAATTCTTTCTGATGTAGAAACTGCCTGTATTGGTGCCCACCAAGGTCGACCCGGTACCATATTTATCTGTGGGACGGGTAGCCAAGGCGCTACTTGGGACGGTCACCGTTTTCAACTGATGGGGGGATGGGGATTTATGCTATCCGATCTTGCCTCAGGGGCCGTACTTGGGCACAAAGCATTACGCTTGGCACTGCTGGCACACGAAAAGATCCTGGCCGAAAGCCCCTGTACGCATCATATTATGAGCACCTTTCAACATAACGCAGATAGAATGCTGTTATGGACTCAACACGCCCAACCCAAAGATTGGGCGCAGTATGCTAAGTGTATTTTTGATTACGCATTACAAAATGATCCTCATGCCTTGGATCTGGTCAAATCCTGCGCCGCTGAGGCCGAAATAATGCTTAACGCGCTAATGCAAGACTCACAGCATGATATTGCATTATTTGGGGGGATGGCTAAACCATTGACCCCTTGGCTCTCTACAAATTTGCGTCAGAAGTTGGTTGAGCCCAAAGGTGATGCGTTAGACGGTGCTATCCAGCTCGCCAAGCAGCTTTGAAGATAGGAAAGATCTTAATTAATTCTCAACCTTTAGGGTTAAGAGGTTGAAGTTAAGTAACAGGGTAGAAAATGTTAAGATTTAAAATCTTATAAATCATAGAGTTATTATTTGGCCACTAATCTCTACGAGCAAGGATACTCATGTACACCAAGAAAATTGATAAGTTTTATAGGGAAATTTGAATCTGGGTTCCTATAAATCCTGAGATTTATCATCATGTTAATTTGAGTATCTTTACATTATTACTTATAAACTCCTATACTTAGCTTAATTTCGACCTTAGGGCACGAGCAAAGGGCCTTTACTAAGCGCTCAGATAGGTCTTAAAACTAGAATTAACGCATTGTTGGGCTATACTCAGAGGTGTAGTAAGTTGTTATGTCATACTCCAATGCAAGGAGGTTTATTTGTATATTTCTGATGAAGTAAAGCGTAATGAATTGATTGGTGAAGTTACCATCCGCCTTATCTTCAACAGGGAAGAAGTCACCACGGATAATTTAGTTAGCGAACTTAAAGCGATGGCCGAGAGCGAAACTGATGAGGTCCGTTTGCTACTGATGCATGAAGTAAGGCGCTGGTTATTGGGTTACCTAGGTTTAGGCTGCCTCACCCCAGAGCGTGCTGGATGGCTGGATAAGTTAGAGTCCGCATCGCTCCGTTCGCCAGCTGATTTACGACTAGTGGTTTCTCGCGATGAGGATTAACCCTAACTAGTAGGGCTTGTACCTCAATGGCAAGCCCTTATCCCCTCACATCTCCCTCTTAGTATGTAAAGAATCCCTTAATACAGCAATTTATCTAATCTTATCTGTACAAGTGCGTGTAATTTGTTTATTTTGTAGGTAATAGTTAGGATCCTATGAATAGACAAGGAGCTAGAAATGCGTCAGCAAAACCATGAATTTTCTCTTGCCAAGCAAAATAACTCTTTCTCAATGATTGAAAATTTATCTGATGATCAACTGATGGGGAGACTCATCGTCGAGCTACTCGAATCGGGCAAAAGCCTTAATCGAAAAAGTATCTGTGCCAAGCTCATGAATTGTATTGAACTTGCAGAGAGTGATGCGGAGATCAAACGTTATCAAGATTTGATGTTAATGGTACTTGAAAGAGAATTGAACTAATGGTCAACGAGAGCGGCTTTACTCAAAAATGTGTGGATGACATCATAGGAGAAGCCGTGATCGCACTGTTAGAGTCGGGGGGGCCAATAACGACCTCATCCCTACTGACTCAATTGACCGATATGGCAGAGATATCCGTCAATCAGCAAAGAACTGAGGCGTGTCTACAAGGCATCGTCGAAATTAAACAAAGCATCTCTAAAAATTACCGAGAACGAAGTCAATTTCTCCGCAATCAAAGCTCCTTATTCGAAAGCAGCAATACTCTACACCGCTATGACACTAAACATTGATTTCTTTCTAGGAGATATGCCTCCTAAGCCACTCAACATGCTCACAGACAGTGCTGACTACCGTCTGATGGGGCGCACAACCTTGGCGGTAGATTTTATCTCAACCATCGATAATCGCTTTGAAAAAGAAAAAAAAGTTCTTGGAAGAACAGTGAAAACATTATTGATGGAGACGGGTGCTATCAGTAACAAGGCAATTATCATCAGCCTAGTAAAACAACTCGAATTATCCCATGATCTCGACAAATCACTTGTCTTACGTAGTGCACTCGAAATCATTGTCGGTATTACACCCGATGATATTTTCTAAATAATTCCCTCCTTTCGTTAATATTCCAACAATATATTTATTAAATATTAAAATCTAAGAGATACTTTTATTACTTAGCTAATTAAAATTAATACTTGAACCTATAAAATATTATTGTAAAAAATAAGCTATTATATTTTATTTGAAAAATAAACTTTAAATATCGCAGTTTATTATAACTACGATCTTTTGATGTTGAAGAATTTATATAACAGCTATATTCGCGTAGTGAATATAAAGTTTTATAGAGTAAAATATCGTGATAATAAATTACAGATAGCTCAAGTATTGTCAAATTCGTTTTACAGCGTATAAAAATCGATATACTATGTCGCTCAAATCGAATACTTAGCCATATATAGATATTTTTATGAGACAAATATCGTTGTTTAAATAAAATTAGGTTCAATATTTATTTATCGCTAATTAAATATTTCTGAATAATTGATTATATTAATGAATAGGTGGTTAGATTGATTATAAATAAATTAGATACTATGTATAAAGGTTGGTTTGTTGGAAACTTTCTTCCTTCAGTATGTTCAACACAAGATTTTGAAATAGCTGTAAAGCATTATAATGTCGGTGATTATGAAAAACATCACACACATAAAATTGCGACCGAAATTACAGTAATAATAGAAGGGGAGGCTAAAATGCAGGAAAAGAAAATTAGCAAAAGTGATATCGTTACAATATTACCTGGCGAAGAGACTGACTTCTATGCACTGACCAACGTTACTACAGTGGTTGTTAAATACCCTAGTATTAAAGATGATAAATATCTAAGTGAATAATAATCATGATAAATATTGTAATTCCAATGGCTGGCAAAGGAAGTCGTTTTAAAAATGCAGGGTATCTCGATCCCAAACCAATGATCACTATTAATAATAAAAAAATGATTGAGTTGGTAGTTAATAATATTAAACCAAATCGAGAGCATAGATTTATATTTATCTGCCAATCACAGCACTTGAAAGAGACTACCCTGTATACGGTACTCAAAAATCTAAGTCAAAATTGTATTATTCTAGAAGTTGATAAAGTTACAGGTGGAGCAGCCGAAACCGTTCTGAAATCACAAGAATATATCAATAATGAATCTCAGTTAATGATTGCTAATTGTGATCAATGGATCGATATCGATATCAATGATTATTTAAATGTACTGGATAGTAATCAACTCGATGGGATGATCATGACCATGACAGCCAATGATGATAAATGGTCATATCTAAGATTAAATGATAAAGAAAGAGTAGTGGAAGTAAGAGAGAAAGAAGTCATTTCATCCGAGGCCTCAGTAGGGATATATAATTTTGCACGAGGACAAGATTTTTGCGCCGCAGCAGCGAAAATGATAGAGGATAATAATCATTCTATGGGCGAATTCTATGTCGCACCTGTATATAACTATCTTATTAATCAGAACTCAGCGGTAATCGGGCATTATAATATAGGCGAGGAATTTAAAGGTATGTATGGGCTAGGTATTCCTAATGACCTTGAAAAATTCAAGTCTTCTGAGGTTTTAGTCAAAGCAACTAACTTTTGATAACGCCATGAATATAATACATTGTAAAAATGATAAGAATTTATCGCTAAAAAAAACATTCAGGACACTAGATAATAAATACTATGAAGATCTAGGGTTAGATAATACAACATTAATCACCTTTGCGAAAATCAACTCATCAAATAAAACTAAGAGCATTATAATAAATGGTACCAAACGATTAGCTAATATAACTGAAGAAGATATATTCCTTCATAATATACAATGTGATTCACCCTTTTTTGCCCAAATTTTCTGGGACATCACGCATCGATTAAAACTGGATCGTTATATCTATATCGAAGAAGATCTAAAGGTCGAATCTTTTTTACAGAAGGAATATTATCGTAATAGCTTTGAACTAATAGAAGTTATCGATAGTAAAATTTATAAGTATAAAAAAATAGCTCCCTTGTTAATTGAAAAAGATAAGGGTATGAATTATTGGAGTTTTTGCCTACCCGTTGGCAGTGATGATCCTATCTTTCTAAACCGTTGTGTAGAAAGGATTCTGGATTTAGATATTCCTCATAAAGAAATTATATTATGTGGAAAACCACATGCTGACTTCAAATATTTTCAATACGTTGAGGTTATTGATGATGAGGGCGACGGTAAATCAAATCATTTAACCAAAAAGAAAAATCTATTAGTCAAAAGTGCTAACTATGAGAATGTATGTATTTTACATGATCGTGTGCTTTTACCTCTCAACTTCTTTAGTGCAGTGAGTGAATTCGGAGATGATTATCCATTAACAGCTTTTCAATCATTTTATTTTCAAGATAGACATAATTTTTTACCTAGAAAATATTCAGACTTTAACACCATAGCTCAAGACCTAACGCAAGAAATTGATATTAATAGCGTCGATAAAAAAGATACAAAACTAATTAGTAAATTATTTTACTGTTATCAGCACCCTGCGAGATCAAGCTTTGGTCATGATTACTTGACCGGCAGTTTATATTTAACTAAGAAAAGCTTATGGTTAAAATACCCGCAGAATGAAAATTTATTTTGGAATGACTATGAAGACATAGAGTATGGCATAAGAATGAGTAGTTATGGCATCCCCTCCCGGATTAATCCACATGCTATTACTCAAAGCATGAACTCTCGATCAGTTATTCACTATTATGGTTATGTAGCCACAAACAACCTGAAAGGCCGCATCACGATGTCTCGTTGTGTGTTAGAACGCCTTCCGTTTATAAAAAGAAAGCCACTCTTTCGAATATCTAAGGAAGAGGCGCGGCAGCGTATCTATACTTTTGCGAGCAAGTATGGTGCAAGTAAACAAACGTTATTATTGGTATCGTGCTCAAGTATGACAGGTTTGTCCCGATTCCTTATCATCAAGAAAGTTATTGGGGATATTACTGTTAAACTGGATAAAATTGAATCGTTTATGAAAGATTTTTCTTTCTATATTTTATGTGAGTCGATGGCTCCAAATGAATATGACGATATCATAAGAATTATGTTCTCTTCTGCTAGTCCTAAGGTTAAGAAAAAAACTTTAGTAATGAGCTTTATTTTAAATAATCAGCTATTTCACTCTTTCTCATCCTCGCCATTTTACAAGCAAAACGATGACTGGTTTATCGAAAGAGGATTTTGGAGCTGGTTAGGCAATGTTATTTCAGCTATAAACCTTAAGTACTTTATACCTGGAGTCTATTTTCCTCAAAGTCTTAAGAAAGTATATCATTGTTTAAAAGACACTACACTTTGGAAAACATAATTGATGAAACTAGAGATAAAAGGTATTACAGAAGAAGAGTATGGTTTATGGTGTAATAGTAGTGAGTATAATAAAGAAATAGATGTGATTCAGAGTGATAAATCCATCATCACCAAGCTGGGGTTTAATTTAGAAGAGGTAAAAAGTTTTAATTTAGATTTAACGCACGATAGCTATATTATCTTTGTGAAGGTACATAATGACAAGACTTACGATATCTACAGAGAACATCTGATCACTTTAATAAAAATGATGATTCTTACTAGAAAAGAGTACTTTACCTGTATATATATAGTTTCAGATAAAAATCAAGACTACAAAAATGAGCTAAATAATTTTTTTAATCTTAATACGCATTATGAAAAGAGTCAGCGCTACGGTGAGTTAGTGGCGATTATAAAATGTTTTTCTATGCGTTTTATAGGTTTTACCATAACTAACTTAATAATAAGTCTGGTTAATGTTGTGCAATTGATAATTAGAAAGAAGTAATTTCTTATGTACCAATTATCATTTGTATTTCAAGGGAAAGTAGATTTCGATAACGAATGTAGCGAAATAGTTCGAAATATTCAACGTGTCAGAGTTCTTTATCCACTATCAGAGATAATACTCTCTACATGGTCACTAGGTTCAGAGAGGGAAAATCGACTCCTAGAAAAGCTAAAATATTTAGATGTTAACGTCATATTTAGCGTAGATCCTGGACCTCTGGTCTATAGAGAGGGGAGCTATCAATGGGTTTCAAACATAAATAGGATGATTAACTCTACCAAGAGAGGTGTGGAAGCCGCGACAAGGGAATATGTTGTCAAATTAAGAACTGATAGCTATTTTATAAATAGGAATATCAACAAAATATTTCTGCACAAAAGCATTATTAATAATCGTTTTGATAGAGAAAAAAAATTTTCTTTGTTCTCTGAGAGAATTATTAATTGCAACCTTTTTGCCCGGCACAGTCGCTCATACCGCCCATTTAACTATCACCCAGGTGATATCATGATGCTTGGTAAAAAAGAAGATGTATTGAATTTTTTTAGTTCACCTGATGCTGATGAAAACCTATTTGAAATTATTTTTAATAAAACCATATTTAGTTTAATGCGCTTAGTTCCTGAGCAATATTTATGGGTTAACTATATAAAAAACAGAGTTCATGATTTTAATTACCTTGGTAATAATGCTAGGGGAATGGAATTAACTTCATCGTCTGAGCGATATTATATTAATAATTTTATACCTTTCAGCAGTGAGCAACTGGGTTTTGTATGGCCTAAGTATAGTGATAAATATCATAATAAGGGTAGAGGTTCTATCTATCAGTTTTCTGATTGGGTGAAAATAAATAATCAATTTTATAATAATAAAAAAAGAGTGTACGGCTATAGATTCTTCTATAAAGTCGTGTGCCTCAAAACAATCTATTTCTTTTTTTATCTTCCATTAAGGTGGGGGACACTTAGACGAATCATTATGCAATTGAAAAGTAGGGAGTAATTATAAATGGAGTTTTATAAATGATATCCATATCACATAGAGGATATTGGCTTAATCCTACCGAAAAAAATTCAATGATTGCTTTCAAAAGATCATTCTCTCAGGGCTACGGAACGGAAACCGATATAAGGGATTACTGCGGGGAGTTAGTGATAAGTCATGATCTTCCCTCTAAAGAGGCTATGAGGTTTGAGGATTTTTTGGAGTTATTTGTCCGTTATGATCATAGGCTTCCATTAGCTCTAAATATAAAATCTGATGGCTTAGCTAAATATATAAAAGAATTCTTAAAATATTATAAAGTTGATAACTATTTTTGTTTCGATATGTCCATTCCGGATACGATTCAATATTTAGACGAGAATATGAACGTGTTTATGCGTCGTAGCGAATATGAAATTGAAAATCAACTTTATTCTCATGCGAAAGGTATCTGGTTAGATAGTTTTAGCGTTAATGCTTTAGACAATCGAGAGATAATAAAATATTTAGAGTTAGGTAAAAAAGTCTGCATAGTTTCTCCTGAACTGCATCGTAGAGATGAGAATGAAATGTGGCAAAGCATAAAGTCGCTATCAAAAGAATACTTTAGCTCCGAACAACTAATGCTCTGTACTGATAAAATTGAAAAAGTGATTGATTATTTCTATGAAAAATAAAATAAAAGCTGTTATTTTTGATATGGACGGTGTGTTGATCGATGCTAGAGAGTGGCATTATCATGCATTAAATCGTGCGTTGCAATTATTTGGTATGCCTATCGATTATGAACAACATCTCCGAAGGTTTGACGGTTTACCCACTAAAGAAAAACTACTGACTTTACATAAAGAACAAAATCTTCCATTGAAGTTATTCAAATTCATCGATCAATTAAAGCAAAAGTATACACTTGAAATAGTGGAAACCAGTTGTCATCCACAGTTTCAACACGAATACTTGCTCTCACGTTTGTCGCAAGACGGTTACAAACTAGCAGTAGCCTCTAATTCGATTAAGAAAACTATTGAAGTAATGCTCTCCAAAGCGAATATTATCGATTATTTCGATTTTTATCTTTCAAATCAGGATGTAGTGAAGAGTAAACCGTCACCCGATATTTATGTTAAGGCTATCTCTAGGTTGGAATTATTACCTTCAGAATGTTTAATCGTTGAAGATAATGATAATGGAATTAAAGCGGCTATAGCCAGTGGTGCACATGTGTTAACTGTAAGAAAAATTGAAGAAGTCAATTACACGAATATCATATCCAAAATATCTTCTTTGGAAGGGACTCTATGCTGAAGATAATTACTCCTATGATGGGGAAAGAGCTTTATCGAAATACACCCGATAATTTTTTTCCGAAAGTGTTAAATGAAATCGAGGGTAAGACCATATTTGAATATTCTCAGGAATACCAAAAAAAAATCGATGAAGAGTTTATTAATGTTTATATTAGACCAAGTTTTGCCAACAAACAGTACCAAATAGATAACATCATAAAAAGAGTTGTGGGTGAAAATGCTAGGTTTATTAATGTCACTGACATGACTGCCGGTGCTCTATGTACTTGTTTACTGGCTGCCGAACATTGGCAGGATGATGACGAGTTAATTATATCCTCAGCGGATCAATATTTGGACATAGATTGCCAAGCGATAATCAATTCATATAGGCGATCTGATGTGGCTGTGGGGTTAATTAGTTTTCCATCAGTTCACCCTAAATGGTCATACGTTAAAAGAGATCGTTCTGATGCGATTGTTGAGGTAGTCGAGAAAAATGCGGTCAGTAATGAAGCATTAGCAAGTTTCTTTTATTTTAAACAAGCGAGTCTCTTTTTCAGGCTAGCAACATCAGCCATCATGAAATCCAGGTCGAAAGATAATGTATTTTATTTATCGGCTTGCATCAACGAAGCGCTACTAGAAGGAGTCAAAGTTTCCTCATATAAAATAGAAAATAATAAGTATTTTAATTTTTACGATTTCGATGCTGTAAAAAGATTTAATCAATAATTAATTTTATTATTTAATAAGGATGTTAAATGAAAAAATCAATTTTTCCACTGATTTTTTTATCTCTATTCACTTCTCCCACTATCGCTTTTGATAATGTTATCAGCTTTGGAGATAGTCTAAGTGATGGTGGGGCAATGGAGCTTTTTGGTTCGAAAACCAGATATATTTCTGGCCACGATACGCTTCTCTACAATGAGATTCTCTCTTTAAATTTCACTAATAAAAATTTAGTCGTCAGCACAGAAGGGGGGAACAACTACTCTTTATCAGGTGCTACAGCAACTAACACGCCTCTTCTTATTTACAAAACCGAAAAGCAAATCGAAAGCTATCTTAGTAAACATGATGGTAAGGCGAGCAAAGATGATTTGTATATCTTTTGGGCGGGTGCCAATGATATTACTACCGATGTAGAGATGAGTTTACTCAAATTTAATTTCAAAAATCTCTTCAACGATGGTGTTAACTACCAGCTCTCTGACGCGCCACAAGCGGTTGCCAGACAGGTTGGAACGCTTTTGGAAAAAGGCGCTGGTCTTGTTGTCGTACCAAATCTCCCTAATGCTGGACTCAGTCCATGGACCGCTACTGCATTATTTAGCTTTTCACAAATGCTTTTGGGGGGCAACATCTTGGACCTTCCTAGTTTATATATGATCCAAGATACCGCACTACGCCAGCAGGGTAATGTCTACGGTGAGGAGCAACGCCAAGAAGCCATTATCACCTCATTATCTAAGGTGCTTAATAATTATGGCTTGCAATTACCTCATGACCTTATCGCAAACGTTTACCGTACGCTACTTTCTATGGAGAATCGCTTAACTCAACAATTCAATCATGATCTTGAATCAAGCCTTTCAACGTTGAAGGGAAATATCGCTTACGTTGACAGTTATGGTCTTTTCCAGGAAATGATTGATAATCCGCTGAATTATGGTTTTGATAATATTCTGGTACCTATATGCCAGATTGGGGTAGGGGCACCATTCTGTGATAACTCACAATCGTCATGGCATGATGACCAAACCTATCTTTTTTCAGATTGGTTTCATCCAAGCCCTGAAGCGCATAAAATTATCGCGCAATATATCACTTCCTTAATTAATGCTCCTTTAGTTGTCACTAAACTTGCTGAACCTGTAAAAAACTTGATGTTGGGGCAAAATAGTTTTCTTATGTCACAACTCTCCCTATATCGTCAAAATAGTCTGACGGCACGTCCCTACCAAATTTTTGGAGGGTATCAAGGGCAGCGAGTTGCTCATCATTCCTCATCAAAGCAACCTGAAGGTCGTAGTAATTTAGGCGTCATTATTAGAGCTAACGACGCTATTGCGATAGGTGGTGCTTTTAGTATTGGTAGTGCTAATAACCTTGAACTGAGTCCGGCTCTACAAACCGATTATACTCATAAAACGCTGTCACTTTTCGGGCAATTATTACTCGGAAAAACCTGGTTAACCACCCAGATTAGTGTGGGTGATATCAAATTTAATGATATCACTCGTACTGTTCCTCTTGGTAAAGCATTAAGAAAAGAACGGGCGACTACTAAAGGGAACCACCTAAGTGGTTCAATCAATGCTGGGTATGACTTCACCTTTGGCGAGCAGCTGATCCATGGCCCTCATATTTCGGTACTTTATAGAAAGGGAAAAGTAAATGGTTTTGTTGAACAGTCGACAACCAGCAGTTCGATGAAATTTAGCCGCCATCGTTTTTCAGATAGCTATCTTTCCACTGGTTGGCATTTTTCTTCGAGGAATAAACGTATAAATCCTTTTTTCGAGATTAACTACATACACCCTCTTTACAAACAAGAAAGTTCTATCAGCGGTGGTTTAAAAACTACAGGTACTAGTTTCAATGCTTTAGAAAAAAATAAAGATAGTTCTAATATTAATATTAAACTCGGCACGGCATTTAATATTAATAATAGAGCTCAAGCTTTCATTGCTGCTGACTTGCCTAAAGTCAGGAATGAAATATCTGATATTTATTACTCTGCAGGGTTGAATTTTACTTTCTAATTTAATTCTAATAGAGGGGTTTCCCTCTATTAGAAATGAGGTGAATATGTCAATTCATAAAAAAAGTAATATAGTAGCTATCGAAGCCTTACGTGGGATTGCCGTAATCTCTGTAGTACTCTACCATTATAGTTGGTTTATTCATCCGTTAGAGTCGACATTTTTACGCAAGGGCTATATAGGTGTTGATATCTTTTTCATCATCAGTGGTTTTTTAGCATGTTATACAACTGCGGGAAGTACTCCATCACTGTCTCATTCAGTAAAGTATCTGTGTAGTAGAGTAATACGTATTTGGCCTGCTTATTGTATCGTCACAATACTCTATGTTTTCACAAACTATATAGTTAACTCTACCTATCCAGACAGTTGGGCTTTGATCAAGAGTCTAGCTTTTTTACCCCAATCAAGTATGGGAAGTCCTTCATATGGTGCTCCCATTTTGGATGTGGGCTGGACACTGAACTATGAGTTTTTTTTTACCTTATCGTTGGCATTAGCATTCTAATTGTTAAAAAAAGACAGATAGCAATTATTTCTATGTTAGTTGTTATCTTTATCATTAAGTTTATTTTGATATCCTTAGGTAAAGAGATCAGCCAAGGGATAATGGCGTGGTTTAATTTAGCTACTAACCCTATTATCTTTGAGTTTATCTCAGGGTATTTTATTGCACATTATTTTAAAATAATAGTTTACTTGGTTAATAGAGTGAGGGTTTCAGTATTTATATTGACAATAGTTATCTTGTTAACTCTAGTGTATTTTGAGATGAAGACTTTTTATTTTTGTTCTGATTTTCATATAGGAGGGATGTTTCTGCCAGCTTTATTTATTTTCTTTTTTTGTATAAAGATTTTTGATTTAGATAAAAAAACTGTTCCACGTTTTCTAGTCTTTACTTCTAGAATATCTTATTCGATCTATCTACTACATATGGCTATTATTTTCGCTATCATTGATGTATCGACATGGGTTTTTGGAAGTGACGTCTTTGGGGTTTTTTCAGCAAGATTTAACCTGTTTTTTATATCTTTATTTTTTTCCTGGGTAGTCAGCTATTACTTCTGTTTTTATGTTGAAGAGCGGTTATCGAGAAAAATAAAGAAATATATATTCAGAGTATGAATGAGTTTATAATGGAGATTACTCAATGAGTAAAAAGGATGAAGTATTGAAAGTTGTGTCTGAGCTATGCGAGAAGCATAACAGTGTGAAGGTACAACGCGGCCAATTACCGGATTTAGAGTTGTGGCCTAAAACTCGTGATATTTCAGATAAGTGTGATTCTAGTATCTACGTTACAAGGAGTCTATTACTTCAACTGGTTGAAGAGGGGAAAATTATTAAATCCCCCCAGCTATACTCTAATTCTTTACGTTGGTTCATTAAAGTTCCACGTTAAGAACCCTCTACCTAAAACGCTAAAGGCTCCGCTTTTATAACAACGTAGCCTTTAGCGCATTAAGGATTAATCAAACGACCTATATCTTTATAGAAGTTTTCCCTAAGCTTTCCTTTTCGCAGTGTACCCTCACGGTAAAAATATACTTTTCTGAGATTGCACTGCAAGATGTCAGCGATATTTTTTGTGTTTAAATTTAATAGATAACCACGAAGCAGTGATACTTGTTCTTTAGATAGGTTGATCCTATCGTAAAAGACAACACTGTAATTTCTCTTACAGCGTTCACCATCATCTTGGCAGAGAACACGTGTAAAAAAATTAAAATCTTCTAACGATAATCTCTTGTCAATTTCGTAATCTGCACTTTTTATCGACATAAATTGATGTAATATTGAAAAAATACAAATTTTTACTCCATTAATACTCTCTCTAATTTTTTTAATGTCTAACTCTGGATCGATAATCACGCTACTGGTGGTCAATGTATCATAGAAGACAAGGTCAATTTGAGAGCGCTGTGGATATTGAATAAGGTCTTGTACAGAATTAAATCGTAGAACTAATATATTTTTAGATATTTGTTGGCAGACTGATTCAATTGCAATTTTTGTGAAATTGCACGTATCAATGATAGCTATAGAACGAACGTATTCCTTGTTATTCATATAACACCATAATCATTACAGTTAAAGTTAAGTTTATGTTTATTGATTAGTTAAGGGTATTAATATTTTCTTCTTAATTTCATCCTTTTAAATTTAAGTAGATTTGGTTGATTATGTCAGGCTTTCTCTTTCTCTTCCATATACAAATTTAAAAATCGCTTAAAATAGGATTGTTACTTTATTTTGGTTTTTTTTCGATAAAATCTGAATATTTCACCTTTTAAGTGTTTTCTTAGTTATTAGCGGAATTTTTATTATCTTCATACTTAATGTTTCCACTTATATGATTAAATAATCATTACTTCAGTCGTGTTATGTGATCGTGAAATGCTTTTTAAGTAAGAAAATTCCGTTTTGGGGCCTATTACTTGTCAGTTTTGACTTTGGTTGCTATGTTTTTAGCAGGCATTACAACTTACAAGGATTGATCAAGATGAAAAAGACATTAACTGCAGCAGCTATTTCAATGACTCTTTTGGCTTCACACGCTTTTGCTGATACAACGCCAACCGCTTCCCAGCAACTGCAAGAAAAGACTCAGCAACTGCAAAACCGCGCTTCTGAGACTTCTCAAAAAGCTCAAGACCGTGCATCTGAAACCACGACTGAATCTAAAAATCGTCTTAACGAAAACGTAGACAAAGCTAAACACCGTCTACAAGGCGACAACAGCGACAGCACTAAAGCCAAAGAAAGTGCACAGCACAGCTGGAACAAGACCAAAGAAGGTACAACCAAGGGTTGGAATAAAACCAAAGAAGGTGCCAAAGAAGGTTGGAACAAAACAAAAGAAGCCACCTCTAAAGGTGTAGATAGCACTAAGCAAGGCGCTAGCAGCGCTTGGCAGAAGACTAAAGACGCTGCCGCGAGTGCTAAAAAATCCATCAGCGATAGCACAAACTAATACGCTCTTGGTTAAGGGCCTCCATGAGGAGGCCTTTTTTTATTCCTCTAAAAGATGACCATATTCATTGAGTAGGCATTGCGTCACGCCATTTGTCCAACCAAAGCCATCCTGTAGCGGGTATTCGCCGCCGCCGCCAGACACGTTATCACCGTCCACCACATTATATTTTTCGACGAGTTTGTGTTTTTCTTTAAAAAGTTTACTGACTGTTTTAAGCCAGCGTACGGCTATCTCCTCTGCTAACGCATCTTCGCCGTATTTTTTTAATCCCTGAATAGTCATCCATTGCAAAGGGGCCCACGCATTAGGTTTATCCCATTGTTCACCACTTTCAATTGTGGTGGAGACTAACCCGCCAGGTGCCAAGAGCTGTTCGTTAATCTGTTTAGCGATACGCTGAGCTTGAACTGGCGTGGCGAGTCCGGTGAAAAGGGCTACCGAGGTTGCTGCACTAAAGAGTCCGAATTGCTCTCTACGCCAGTCATAATCGCGAAATACGCCGCTTTTCGCATCCCATAGCCAGTGATTAATCGCATTCAAACGGTCTTCAGCCTTCTTCTCCCATGCTAAAGCGGTAAGTTCTTCGCCATTCTTCTTAGCAATAGTGGATATCGTGCACTCTAATTTGTAGAGAAACGCATTAAGGTCGATGGGAATGTATTGCGTAGTACGGATACTGGCCAATCTCATCGGGTCTCTCAGCCACCGTGATGAGTAATCCCATCCAGAGGCGGCACCTGCCCGTAAATCACGGAAGACTTCCTTAGAGGGTCTTTTCGATGATGAGGCTGTTTCAATATCCTCACGCCACGATTCATCGCGAGGCGTATCACGATCGTCCCAATAGCGGTTAAGCATTGACCCATCCGGCATCTTAACCACATGACGAAATGCTTGATTGGGATTCAGAGAGCCAGAACCATCCATCCAATAGTGATACTCGGAGATTAGATAGGGTAAATAGTGCTCGCTACCGCCAATATTAGCTGATTCACATAACTCAACCATTAGCGCGAAGACGGGCGGTTGAGAACGGCTAAGATAATAGGTTCTATTACCATTGGGGATATGGCCATATTTCTCAATCAACCAAGCGAAGTTATCCGCCATATTTTTTAGTAATTCGACTTTACCGCTTTCGGCTAAGCCGAGCATTGAAAAGTAGGAATCCCAATAATATACCTCGGTAAAACGTCCGCCTGGGACAATATAGGGTTTAGGTAAGGGGAGTAGCGACGTATTGGGATGATGACTTTGAGGGTTTCTAATCATCACTGGCCATAGTGCATCGATATGCTGGCTGAGCGTCCTCTTTTCATGCTCGGCATGAGCATAGTTATGAGGCGCTTCCGGCAGGTAAAAATTATCCTGTACAAATTGCCGTAGCGAAAAATCTTGGTTACGACGGGCCAGTTTACGATATGAGATCAGAATATCGACAGGGTCGTGCTTAGGCGCGCAATCTGCAAAGGTTTTGCTGTCCTCAAAGATGTGCTGGTTTTGCACATCCTCGAATAATTCTAAATAGCGGTCTGAGGGGGTGAGTGCGTCTGCAGACGGCATACCCGCAATATGTTCAGGCTCTGGTTCATGATCGTCGTCATGGTCAGTCAGTTCAAATTCCTGAGCGTTCTCGTAAAGATCGTCCTCATCGTAATTATCGTTTTGGTTATCCGGGATCGGCTCTTTCTGTTGTCGCGACATGGAGAATTGCCTCCTTAACACATGGGCTTATAAGCAACGGGTATATCGATCAAGTATAGACAATGAACAATAGTTGGAGGGGGATGAGGCGACTTAAGTGAGTGTAAGCTAAGATTTCATCTAAGTCCTAATAGGTCGAGGTGGACAGGTTTCTTGGTCGAGATTGTAAAGGTCGATATCTGTCGTAACATGATAATAAGCATTATTACTATTAAAGTTAAGCGTGCAAAGGTAGACTTCGACAGATTCTTACTAAGGAGAAAGTATGACTAAAACCCTGAGTTCTGGTAAACAGGCACCGCATCGTGTTCGTAATGAGCTAAAATTTCGCACCCTAACGGTCAGCGATAAACAATTGGTTGCAGAACAATTTTGGCGCATAACTTTCCACTCCCAAGCGTTGGAGGGCTTTACCTCACCAGGTACTGACGATCATATTAAACTCTTTTTCCCTGAAAAGAGCGCAACGGCACCCGTCATCCCAACGGTGACCGATGAAGGTATCGTTTGGCCAGATAATCAGCGGCCGGAATCTCGAGATTATACTCCCCTTGAATTTGATGGTAAGGGGTCACTTGTTATCGATTTTTACCGGCATGAGCAAGGCGTTGCCAGTGAATGGGCGGAGAATGTTAATGTGGGTGATTCGCTAACGATTGGTGGGCCACGTGGGTCGCTAGTCATCCCAGATGACTATTCCCAGCAACTTTATGTATTCGATGAGACGGGCTTACCCGCGATGAAACGGCGATTACGTCGCTTGCAAGCAGACAACGTTCTACTGATCGCGTTTGCCAAGCGCCAAGTGGTCGAAGAATACTTAGGGGGGCTACTTGCCGATTACACCTTACATTGTTTAGAAGATCACACAATGGATACTAAAGGTATCGAGCAGTGTATCAGCCTCAGTAACCCGCTACATTTCCCAGCTGATGATCATTTCATCTGGCTGACGGGAGAAGGGAAAGCGGTGAAACTTCTCAGCGACCATTTTATTGAGCAACGAGAGTGTTCACCGGAATTAGTCAGAGCCGTTGCCTATTGGCATGCTAAAGAGTAAGTCTAGGTGGTTAGTACAACGATGCGCCCACGAACCTTTCCTTCAAGAAGACGGTCGGCAAGCTCTATGGCTTGATCCAGCTTGATGGTTTGATAGGGGATCGGTAGTGACGAACATTTGAGTAATGTCGCGAAGCGCTGCCATGCAGCATGACGCTGCGCGACTTCGCAGTACACGCTATCAACACCGACTAAGCGGATACTGCGGAGGATAAAGGGCGCCACACTGGTATTGAGTTCGAGGCCTTGAGCCATTCCACAGGCAACCACAGTTCCATTGCGCTGCGTCGCTGCCAGTAAGTTAGCGAGGGTATGGCTTCCAACACAATCAATGGCGCCTGCCCAGCGTTCGGCCTGGAGTTTCTTACCGGATTCAGACAGCTCACTTCTCGAAAGAATTGAACGAGCACCTAAGGTCTTAATTAGATATTCCTCGGCATCACGGTCGCCGCTAATGGCGATAACCTCATAACCCAGTTGCGCTAAAATCCAAGTACTAAAACTACCTACTCCACCACTGGCTCCACTGACGGCAATCGGGCCTTTTTCTGGGGTAATTCCTTGTTGCTCTAACTGTAAAACGGCGAGCATAGCGGTTAGCCCCGCTGTACCAATTAACGCCGCATTAAGGGGAGATATCTCCTCCGGTAGTGCGGTCAGCCATTCAGCTTTCGCTGAAAACTTCTCAGCGAGTCCACCATGATATTGTTCACCAATTCCCCAGCCAGTGACGACGGCGAGTTTCCCGATTGGCCACTGTGTTGATTCGCTGGCAATTACCTCACCAATCATATCGATGCCGGGTATCAGTGGAAACTGGCGGATAACCGGAGCTTTGGCACGGAGCGCTAACGCATCTTTATAATTAAGTGAGGAGTAAAGGACGCGAAGTGTAACGGGAAGGTGGGCGAGAGTGGTCTCATCGACGGCGGAAAGCGTAGCGGAATTTTTATCGATTTTAGGGTCGGTAAGCCAAAGAGCGTTAAACGTCATAACTTTTCTCCCAGATACTGAAAAAAGAAGGGACCTCGAGGGTCCCACTTTTTATTTTGCAGATTTGTAGAGCGCGATACGCTGTGTCTCAAGTTGGGTAACGCGTTGGCAAACTTGTTGGCCAAATTGTTGGAAATCGTCTTCGTGCTGTTTCCACTCTTGCTGAACCGCTTGTTGCAAACCACCCAAATTACCGACTAATGCTTGTAATGGGTTACCGTTACTACTGAGGTTCTTCATATTACCCATTTCATTCAGGCTATCTTGTAGTACGCCACCCATCGCATTTTGTACGAGTTTTTCACTGTCTTGATGAACGCTATCGATAGCACTGTGATGATAGGTCATGACATCATTTTTCTGCGAGAGAACTCGTGCAAATTGTAATTTTAGCTGGGAGTTTAAGTCATCCAAACGTTGATGAATCCCACTTTCTGCGCCGAGTTTTTCGGTAATGATTCGGTCTAAAGCGGTTTTTGCTTGATCGAGTCGTTGATGCGCACCCTGATTAATCCACGGCATATCTTTACGCACAGCAGCTTGATAATTGATGGCTTGCTGACGTACCGCAGCGGAGGGCTGAAGAGCCTTACCATTGAAAGTAATATCCCCATTAGGGGTAATGACCATGGTGCCATCATTTCCGACGATAGCGACACTTTGTGGTGACAGGGTAATATCATCTTTAGGGATTGAATCACACTGATAAGCAGCATGAGCTTGTACGGCTGAAACAAGTAGCGTAGCGAGTAAAACTTTGCGTAGCATGGAGTTTCTCCAGAAAGGGGGAGGAGGTTGACGGACAATACAGGCAGCATTATCCGTCTTAAGGTTATACTGACTTAGTCCCACCAAACATCAAACAGTTCCGTGACTTGGACGTTTTCTAAGCCTTTAGCAGACAGCCATTGACTTACCGCCGTGCGGTGTTCGTCAGTACATTTACCGGTTTTCTGTAAGCAGACTAAGCCTTCCCATTGTAAGTAGCCACTGCCATCGTAAGCCAGCCCCTGTGGCTCAATCACTTCACTGATGAAGTCATCAACAGTCTTATCGATTGTGGCCGTATCGGTACCCGCTGGGAACGACCAAGCGACAGAAAAGCCAAATTCTTGAAACTCATCAAGATGTAATTTTTTACGTAAACGACGACTACGATTAACAGCCATTATTTAATCCTCTCAAACATTAAATCCCACACACCATGTCCTAAGCGGTGACCCCGCTGCTCAAACTTGGTAAGTGGGCGTGAATCTGGCCGAGGGACATAAAGCCCTTCCGGCGATTGGTTGGTATAACCTGGGATGGACTGCATAACGTCGAGCATGTGCTCTGCATAGTTTTCCCAGTCTGTGGCCATATGGAATACACCGCCAAGTTTCAATTTGCGGAGGATAAGCTCAGCAAAAGGGATTTGCACGATACGGCGTTTATTATGGCGTGCCTTATGCCAAGGGTCAGGGAAGAAAAGTTGAGCAAGACGTAAAGAATTATCAGGAATCATCTTTTCCAAGACTTCTACTGCATCATGACACATGACACGTAAATTGGTGACACCAGCCTCTTCCGCACTGGCTAGACATGCGCCGACACCTGGCGCGTGGACTTCGATACCCAAAAAATTCTGATGAGGATTGGCTTTGGCCATCTCCACTAAAGAGGCTCCCATACCAAAACCAATTTCCAACACTAATGGGGCTTCACGGCCAAACACCTGCTGAAAATCCATAGGTTCAGCACTGTATTCAATTCCATTGATTGGCCAAAGTTCGTCAATGGCTTGTTGCTGGCCTTTGGTAAGGCGGCCTTGGCGTCGAACAAAACTTCTTATCCGGCGTAATGGACGCCCATCTTCATCAAATTCTGGTGTAATGACGTCATTAATCATATTAAGCCTACAAATGTTTCAATTTTAAGTGGGGATTATGCAAAGTTAAGCATGATTAGCAAGCCTTTACCAAGCAGTGGTTTACTTAATGCTAGGTCTATGCTGCAATTTATCTATCTCTCTTCACGAATTCTGTACAAACGATGTTAACTACCACCGATGCGTCATCTTTTGCTAGCCAAGTCTTGACATGGTATCACCAGTTTGGCCGAAAAACGCTGCCTTGGCAGCAAGAAAAAACGCCCTACAAGGTATGGCTGTCTGAAGTGATGCTTCAACAGACGCAAGTGGCTACGGTCATTCCTTATTTTGAACGTTTTATGGCGCAATTTCCAACGGTTGCCGAGCTGAGTGCCGCGCCGATTGACCAGGTGCTGCATTTATGGACAGGCCTCGGCTACTATGCGCGAGCGCGTAATCTTCACAAAGCAGCCTGCCAAGTAATGAGTGAACACCAAGGCCAGTTTCCAGAGCGCTTTGAGCAGGTCGTTGCCTTGCCAGGGGTTGGGCGCTCAACGGCGGGAGCAATACTCTCCCTTTCTCTCGGTCAACATCATCCTATTTTAGACGGAAATGTGAAGCGCGTATTGGCCCGTTATTATGCGGTAGCAGGATGGCCAGGGCAGCGTGAGGTTGAAAGTAAATTATGGGCATTAAGCGAAACAGTGACCCCGAAGCATGAAGTGGCAGCGTTTAACCAAGCAATGATGGATTTGGGGGCAATGGTTTGTACTCGTTCGCGGCCTAAATGTGAGCTTTGCCCGCTTAATGATGGCTGTATTGCGTATGCTCAGCACAATTGGCAGGATTATCCAGGCAAAAAGCCAAAAAAAGATCTCCCAACTCGAGAAGCTTGGCTATTGTTAATGAAGCATGACGATAGGGTATTGCTGGAAAAACGGCCCAGTCTCGGTATTTGGGGCGGGTTATACAGTTTTCCTCAATTTTCAGATCGCGTAGAGATGGAACAATGGTTATCGCAGCGCGGCATTACGGCTACGCCACAACAGTTGAATGGCTTTAAGCATACCTTTAGCCATTTCCATTTACAGATTATTCCGGTGATGATTGAGCTGACTACTATTACGGCTTTAATGGAGGAATCTGTTACTCTCTGGTATAACTTAGCGCAGCCGCAATCGGTGGGATTAGCCGCACCGGTACAACGTATTTTGAACGAGTTAAGTCACGAACTCGCCATAGCGCATAATAATTAACAGGATTGACTTATGAGCCGTACAATTTTTTGCACATTTTTAAAACAAGATGCTGAAGGCCAAGACTTTCAACTTTATCCAGGTGAGCTAGGTAAACGTATTTTCCAAGAAATTTCTAAGCCAGCATGGCAGCAGTGGATGGCCAAGCAAACCATGTTAATCAATGAACAAAAATTAAACATGATGAATCCAGAACATCGTAAGATTATTGAGCAGGAGATGGTTAGCTTCTTGTTCGAAGGGAAGGATGTTCAAATTGATGGCTACACGCCGCCAGAGCAGTCAAACTAACTCATATTTAAACTTACGCTAAGCAGCCAGAACGTCACCTTATGAAAAAATTGATTCCCCTAGTGCTTATCGCACCACTGCTTGTCTCTTGCTCGAGTGATAAAAAAAGCGTTTTTCACGAAGATTGGGTAAAGGACACCAATGGTTTCGATATCCTTATGGGCCAGTTCGCGCATAACATCGAAAACATTTGGGGAATAAACGAGGTTCTGATTGCCGGTCCAAAAGACTACGTAAAGTATAGCGACAACTACTACACACGCAGCCATATCAACTTCGAAAGCGGTAAAATTACTATCGAATCGATATCGGGTACTAACCCGATGGCGAGCTTACGTGACGCGATCATTACGACGCTATTAATCGGTGAAAACCCAGGTAATGTCGACCTCTATTCTGACGCTAACGATATTAATCTGAGCCAAGAGCCATTACTTTATGGCCAGGTACTCGATAACACCGGTCAACCCATTCGTTGGCAAGGACGGGCGGGAACCTTCGCCGATTACCTGCTTAAATATAAATTGCATCGTCGGGTTTCCGGGATGCACGTTATTTGGTCCGTGACCATTCCGATGGTACCCAACCACTTAAACCAACGTGCTCACCGTTACCTGCCAATGGTACGTAAAGCTTCTGATCAATATGGGGTGGATGTTTCACTGATATTGGCCATCATGCAAACGGAGTCCAGTTTTAACCCCTATGCAATCAGTAATTCTGATGCGTTAGGGCTAATGCAGGTTGTCCAACATACCGCTGGCGTCGATGTCTTTAAAATGAAAGGCAAGTGGGGTAAACCGAGCCGTAGTTACTTACTCGATCCAGAAAATAATATCGATGCAGGAACGGCTTATCTGTCTATTTTGCAGAATAACTATCTGGCGGGAATTACCGATCCCCAATCGAGACGCTATGCAGTCATTACCGCTTATAACGGTGGAGCAGGAAGCGTATTGAAGGTCTTCTCGAGTAATAAAAACAAAGCGGTGGCGATTATTAATGCGATGCCACCGACGGAAGTTTATCGTATCTTGGTACGTAAACATCCTGCTGCTGAATCGCGGCGTTATCTGTATAAAGTGGATAAAGCGCAGCGCAGTTATTTCCGGTATTAAACGTTAATCCGAATCACTAAAGTGCCTTGCTCGAGTGAGGCACTTTTAGTCAGATAACAGTTAACCTTGTAGCCAAGTCATGTAGAAAGCGTACCGCAAGCAGTTGGATAGGCTGCTAGACGATGAGGGGAGGCACAAGAATTAATAAAGCGCTTAGCTCCAAACCTAGAACAGCATATGATGCCGATATGAAGTGCCCCAGAGATAAATAAAATTTTCTCGGGGCACGTTTTTTTCTATTCCGTTTCCGGTAGGAACGCTTCAAGTAACGAATTTAAAAACAATTTGCCTTTAGCGGTGATTTGCCAATGTTCAGCAGTTTCTTGTAAATAGCCAGCCTGAATAGCGTTATCGAGTGCAGGCCGTACTTGCTGTTCTGCCAAGCCAGTTAACTCGACGAAATCTTGACGCGGGCAAGGTTCCAATAAGCGGAAACGATTCATAAAAAATTCGAAGGCTTTATCTTCATCCGCAACCATAAATTGCTTATCGAGGTATTCCCCCCGCATAAACCCTTTAGGATGACGTGTTTTTACGGTACGCATAATCTTGCCATCCGCTAGCGTAATTTTGCCATGCGCCCCACAGCCAATACCGAGATAATCCCCAAACCGCCAGTAATTAAGGTTATGTTCGCAACGGTAACCGGGCTTAGCATAGGCCGAGGTTTCATACTGCTTATACCCTGCCTCACGCAGTAGCTGATCCCCTTGCTCGAAAATATCCCATAAATCGTCATCATCGGGTAGCTTAGGAGGACGAGAAGCGAATAGCGTATTGGGCTCAATCGTCAATTGATACCACGAAAGGTGAGGGGGATTGAGCGCGATCGCTTGGCGTAAATCGGCTAAAGCCTGCTCAATACTCTGATCCGGGAGGCCATGCATAAGGTCGAGGTTGAAACTCCGTAGCCCTAAGCCCGTCGCGAGCTGTGCTGCACGCTCGGCTTCTTGCGGACCGTGGATCCTTCCTAGACGTGTTAATTTCTCCGCATCAAAGCTTTGTACGCCAATCGAGATACGGTTAATTCCTGCTTGTTGGTAGCCACTGAAACGTTCTGCTTCAACCGTGCCGGGGTTGGCCTCCATTGTCACTTCACAGCCAGTGGAGAGAGGGATACGCTCGCGTACCCCATCCATCAGCAGTTGCATGGCTTGGCTACTTAATAAACTCGGCGTCCCCCCACCGATAAAGATCGTTGAGAGTTGCCGTCCTTGAACTAAATGTAGACTCTCATCTAAATCTTTAAGTAAATGCTCAACATATTCCTGATGCGGCACCTCGCCCTTGAGGGCGTGAGAGTTGAAATCACAGTAGGGGCACTTTTGGACGCACCAGGGAATATGAATATATAAACTGAGTGGGGGCAAACCTTTAGCCATTACGTAATGCTTCCATCAGTTGCTGCAAAGCTTGGCCACGATGGGAGAGTGCAGATTTCTCTGCCTTACTCATTTCCGCTGCCGATTTCTGTTGCTCAGGGAGATAAAATATTGGGTCATAGCCAAAGCCGCCTTGACCGCTAGGTTCGCGAGCAATCATGCCCGGCCAGCGACCGTAGCAAACGATAGGGGTAGGGTCGTCTGCATGGGCTAAATAGACCAAGACACAATGGAAAGCAGCTTGTCGCTGTGCATCCGGTACGTCCTGCATGGCCGTTAATAGCTTATTCAGGTTGTCGGTATCACTAGCGGTTTCGCCCGCATAGCGTGCAGAGTAAATACCGGGTGCGCCTTGTAGCGCATCGACGGCTAATCCTGAATCATCGGCAATCGCGGGTAGGCCGGTTACGCGTGCAGCATGGCGGGCCTTAATCAAGGCATTCTCGATAAAGGTCAGCCCAGTCTCTTCAACTGAGCCTACCCCGAGTTCGGTTTGCGCGGTAATCGTTAAGCCAAAATCGCGTAGTAATTCGGCCAGTTCGCTCACTTTACCGGCATTACCGGTAGCCAGCACAACATTTTGTCGAGCAAGATGATTCGTCATAATTTATAACCAAACCCAGAGATTAGGGAAAAGATCCATACCGAGATAATTTAATGCATAGAGAATAAGAATGACGATCATCGCCGAGAAGTCTATTCCACCCATCGCCGGTAACCAGCGTCTAATGGGCGACATTAACGGTTCGGTAAGTTGGTAAAGTACGTAGTCAACAGGGCTACGACCTTGGCTCACCCAGCTCATAATGGAGCGGATTAAGATAACCCAGAAGACCAAGTTACCCGCAGCCTTAAGCAGCGATAGTACCCCAATTAATAACAAGCTTAGCGAGAGCGAGAAACCACCATGATTAATCGCAACCAGTAGAGGATATTTGAGTGTCGTTAAAATAAACGCGAGGAGTAGCGATGCGCCGTCTATCGGACCGATCGCTGGCACGATGCGACGTAAAGGACCAATAATCGGCTGAGTCAGTTTCACCACGAACTGCGCCAGTGGGTTGTAAAAATCACAACGCGCCCACTGCATCCAGATTCGCAACAGCAGTACGAGCACATATAGCTCGATAAAAGTTTTGACCAAAAACGTCAAGGTATACATAGAGTTCCTTAGCTTATTCTGAAGTAGTAGGGTACTGACGGGCACCAAAAATCGCGCTACCCACTCGTACAAGGGTACTGCCTGCGGTGATCGCCGCATCAAGGTCATCACTCATACCTAAGGAGAGTGTATCGACCTCAGGATAGTGCTCTGCTAAGGCGTGGTAGAGCTTCGCCATACGCTGGCAAACCGCTAACTGCCTTGGGTAGTCAGGTTCTGGCGCTGGAATCGCCATAATCCCTCGTAACCTTAACTGGGGAAGCTGATAAATCGCCGCAGCCAATTCGTTAAGCTCTTCGACCTGAATGCCCGACTTACTGGACTCATCACTGATATTCACCTGAATCAAAACATTCAACGGGGGAAGGTGTTCAGGACGTTGTGCGGAAAGACGTTGTGCCAGTTTTAAGCGGTCAACGGTATGGCACCAAGCAAAATGCTCCGCCACTAAACGACTCTTATTCGACTGCAATGGCCCGATAAAGTGCCAGTCAATATCGGATAAGTGAGCCAAGGCTGTAATTTTACTTACCCCTTCTTGCACATAATTCTCACCGAAGCCGCGTTGGCCGGCGTGGTATGCCGCGACAATATCGCTCTCAGGCTTAGTTTTACTTACAGCAAGTAAAGTAATTTCTTGAGAACTACGCCCACAATGCTGAGCAGTATCGGCGATCCGTTGTTCCACTGAGTGTAAATTTTGAGAAATGGATGTCATAACCGGAAATCACTATGGAGTTAACAGAATTAATTGCGCGTAGTGTAAAACATAACGCGAGTGATCTACACCTGTGCTGCGGAGAATTTCCCCGTTGGCGCAGAGAAAATAGGATCCATATCATCCCTCATACAGAGAAATTAAGTCCTGCTTGGTTTGAGCTGTTCATTCGCCAGCACATTACGGCACGTTTACAGCAACATCTTATTCAGCAAGGACATTGCGATTTCGCGTTTTGTAGTGAACAAGGGATACGTATCCGAGCCTCCTTATTCAAACAGCAGCTGGGCTTTTCGCTCTCGTTACGAATACTTCCCGCACAGGTAAGGACTGTTGAGCAGTTAACGCTACCCAGCGCCTTTATTCAGCTCGTGAAAGGCGAGGATGGACTACTTCTTATTACGGGGGCTACCGGATCAGGTAAGTCGACGACACTGACGGCAGTGATCGATCACCTTAATCAGCAGTGTCAGCGGCATATTTTGATGCTCGAAGATCCCATCGAATATTGTCACAGCCCTGTGCAATGTCTGATTCAACAGCGGGAGATAGGTGAACATCTCAGTGACTTATCTAGCGGGATTGTCGCAGCGTTACGTCAAGATCCCGATATTATTGTGATTGGCGAACTACGTGATACAACAACCATTAAACTCGCGCTAACCGCGGCAGAAACTGGCCACCTTGTCCTCGCGACGCTACACAGTACAGATACCACTCATGCCTTACAGCGACTGGTGGATGCTTTCCCCCCTCATGAACGCGATACTGCACGTCAACACTTGGCACAAAGCTTACGCGCAGTGTTGGCGCAGCAACTTCTCTATCGGGCAGACAAGGTACTCCCTCTTTATGAGCTACTCATTAACACTAAAGCCGTCGGGAATCTGATCCGTGAAGCTAAGCTTCATCAGCTACAAGGGCAACTGGAACAAGGCAGTCAAGAGGGAATGGTTTCGTTTCGGCAATCCTCTGCACAATGCCATCAAGAAGACGGCTACTCGCTACAGAGTACTACTGATAAAGATTTTCAAACCAACTTTCTAAAATAATCACCGCAGACTGGGAGTCAACGCGTCCTTTCGATAAGGACTTAAATCCCCCTTTTTCGAAGAGCCGAGCGCGGGCTTCAGTGGTACTTAAGCGCTCATCTTGTAGCTCGACCTTTTTTCCCAGTCTGCCATGTAGACGGTTGGCGAATTTCTTTGCCCGCTGAGTCAATTCCTGCTCGCTTCCATCCATATTCAGCGGAAGACCGACAACTAAATAATCGGGTTGCCATTCCTTAACCACTTTTTCGATTAACGTCCAATCTGGCACGCCATCTTGGGCTTTTACGGCAGTTAGAGGGGAGGCCGTTGCGGTTAAGGTTTGACCCACGGCGATACCGATACTGCGAGTACCGAAATCGAACGCAATAATGGTGTGATTACTCATTAACTATGTCCTGCTTCACTAGCGATCATATGTATAGTTATACCGAGTTTTGCTGCCGCGGCGGACCAACGCTCTGATGCGGGCAAATGGAAGATAATATCGCTGGTGGCAGGAACGGTTAACCAGGCGTTCTCCAAAATTTCATTTTCTAGCTGCTGTTGTTCCCAGGCGCAATACCCTAGGGCTACCAGCACGTGCTCGGGATGATGGTCAGTGGTAAGGGCCTCAAGTACATCTTTGGAGGTAGTGACCATGGTCTCGGGGGAAACGTCGATACTGGAAGCATATTTTTGGGACGAGGTATGAAGAATAAATCCACGATCTTCAGACATCGGGCCTCCGGTAAACACCGGTTGCTCAAGCTGTCGTTGGCAGCCATCTCCAGAAAGCTCAATATCCAGTTTGGCTAATACGCCTTCGACATTAAGATTTTCTAGAGGTTTGTTGATAATAATCCCCATAGCACCGTCAGCGTTATGTTCGCAGATATAAACCACGGAACGCTTGAATAACGGGTCCTCTAACGTGGGCATGGCAATCAGGAAATGGTGCTGTAAATTCATACCGTCTCGAGTGATTAAGTTTCTGGTAACCGCTGGGCTACCAGAAAGGTTGAACAAAATTACGCGTTAGCTAAACGTTTTTCGATGGCATCCATGAGCATACCAGTAATTGATACCGGGAATTCGGCTTCAATTTCACGAATACAGGTAGGACTTGTCACATTGATTTCTGTTAATTTATCGCCAATGATGTCTAGGCCAACAAAAATAAGCCCTTTCTCTTTCAGTGTGGGGGCCACTTTGCGGGCGATAGCCCAATCACTCTCACTTAGCGGACGAGGCTCGCCACGGCCGCCCGCGGCTAAGTTACCACGTGTTTCCCCTGATTTGGGAATACGAGCTAAGCAATAGGGAACGGGCTCACCATCGACGACCAGAACGCGTTTATCGCCCTGTTTAATTTCCGGGACAAAATTTTGTGCCATACAAAACTGTGTACCTTGCTGGGTAAGGGTTTCCCAAATGACCGAGAAGTTTGGGTCGTCTTGTTTCACGCGGAAAATAGATGCGCCCCCCATACCATCTAGCGGTTTCATGATGATATCACCATGCTCTTGCCAGAAATCACGTAAGGTCTCACGACTGCGGGTAACTAAGGTGTCTGGAGTTAAGTCTGCGAACCAAGCCGTAAAGAGTTTCTCATTACAGTCACGTAAACTTTGTGGCTTATTAACGATAAGCGTGCCTTGCTCTTCAGCTCTTTCCAAAATATAGGTCGCGTAGACAAACTCGGTATCAAAAGGGGGATCTTTACGCATAAGGATGACATCAAGATCGGCCAGAGGTAAGGTCTGCTCACTCGTGAATTCAAACCATTTCTCTTCGTTTTGCATAACGGTCAGGCCGCGAGTACGTGCCGAAGCGACACCTTTACGCAACGACAGGTCGTTCATCTCCATATAATGGATTTCGTAACCACGTTTTTGGGCCTCTAATAACATCGCAAAACTGCTGTCTTTCTTGATATTGATGGTTGTAATAGGATCCATCACAATACCCAGCTTAATCATTCACAACCCCTTCAAAATTTAGTGTTTTCACTGACAAAGAACTCAGTATACCCAAGGATCGGTCGAGCACTTTACTGATGATGCCAGACAGTTATTTATCCTAAATCACCGAATCGTACCTGCAGCGCGGTAATAGCCGTTAAAGCTGTCGTTTCGGTACGTAATACCCGTGGCCCTAGTAAAATATCGGTAAAGTTATCCGTACTGGCTTGTTCAATTTCAGCGGCGGATAATCCACCTTCTGGCCCGATCAGTAACCTCACCTTATTATTCGGTAGGGTAAGGCGATTTATACTTTGTGAGGCGCGCGGATGAAGATTGAGCTTAAGCGCATCACTGTCTTCAGAAAGCCACTCTGCTAACGTCATAACAGGGCGTATCTCAGGAATGCGATTACGTCCGCACTGTTCGCATGCGGCAATGGCAATTTTTTGCCATTGTGAAAGTTTCTTTTCAAGACGCTCTTTATCCAGTTTTACACCACAACGCTCAGAGATTAAAGGTGTAATAGTGTTAACCCCTAATTCAATTGATTTCTGGATGGTGAATTCCATTTTCTCGCCCCGTGATAACACTTGGCCTAAATGAATATCGAGCGGAGACTCGCGGTTATCCAGTTCTGCGGCGGAGGTCTCAACGGTAACATGCTTTTTACTGGCTTCCACAATCGTTGACAGGAATACCTGATTACTGCCATCAAATAACAGCACTTGCTGTCCGGCGACCATGCGTAATACTCGGCCAACATGATTGGCGGCGTCCTCAGAGAGCTGAACACGTTGATGACTGTGAAGGGGTTCTGGATGAAAGATGCGGGGAATGCGCATGGTCTTATCTCTTAATTAAAAAAATGAATCGCTTTGATGACTATACCGTATAGCTTGACCGCTGAGTCGACTAATTGCAATTAAGGGGCTAACTCTTGACACTGCTTGGCGACCCAAGGATTAGCATTACCTTGAATTCGAGCAATACGACGGTCGCGCTGACATTCCCAAGGGGTAACAGGATAAAGCTTATTCCACGCCATCAACAGTTGCGTCTGTTGGCGTGAAAGAGAAAGGTGGTATTGGTCACGCATATATAACGTAATCCGAGCAATCGGACCTCTTGCCCGTGCAGCAGGCTGAGTGAGTTTAGCTTTAAAATCATTAATCATCTCACAGGCACCGTACTGCGTGGGGGTGCCATTCCATTGGCTGTAAGCAAAGTTATTACGGTCACCGTTTACTTCACCAATGGCGGGTTCCAGATTATGGAGATCTGCTTCGATTCGTCGATATTCGCTATCCTTGCGACAATTTTTTCTTCCTCCTTGTTGCCAACATTGTCGTTGATGGCCAAATACCCACGCCGGTACGATATGTTCCCACTCTATACGAGAGGCTCGTTGTATATTTTTACGCGGCTGGTAGCCACAAGAGGCTAAATCCGGAAGACCTTTTTTTCCCTGCCAATGAATATCACAGCCACAATAAAATTCCTTAGCGCCTTGGTTGATCTCGATAGAGGCCTTTTTAGCCGCTTGAAAATTATTCTGCTGATAGTCTTTAGCAAAAGCTGGGAAGATTGAAAAAAGTAAGGTGAGAAAACTGATTTTGAGACGCATATTCTAGAAAAGTATCAAAGTGACATCGATACGCCATAATAACTCATTCTAGTGCGAAAAGTTGCGTAAAACACAGGCTAGCGTTAGCCAGATATTTCCGTATTCACCCCTGAAATTCACCTATTCTTAGCGGTGCAGCGCAATGGCGGCAGCAATATTCCGTCTCGCCGCGCACGACGCGATTATGGCGTCGTACCGTCAGGGCATGCTGCTGGCAATGACAATGGTAGGGGAAGGTCTTACCCGCAACGGACGTCGTTACAAGGCGATGCGTGCGCTCGGCTTTTACCTTCATTACGTCCTCCATCATCCAGCGCCACTCTTTACCATGAGGCGCCACTCGGCCAAACTTTTTCCATACCAGTAGATGCGCGAGTTCATGCGGCACTACCTGTTCCACAAAGGCTGACGGATTCTCTTCACAGAGTATCGGGTTAAGGCGGATCTGCCATTCCTTTAGCCAAGCGCTACCTGCGGTCGTTCCCCGTTGTTGCCAGCTGATAGAGGGCTCAGGAAGGAGGTGATCGAAAAGGGGAGTGGCAAGGCTGAGGTGATGACGTAACGATCGATATATAGCTTGCTGTAAAGCGATAGGTAGGCGTTGATGTTTTTTCATGGGGCTAGAATAACATAAAAAAAAAGGGGGTGAACCTGTCACCCCCTGATCTGAATTAATCGCGTGATCCGATATCTTTCAGTTTTTTACCTTGCATCAGATTTCTTTCAATGTGTTCCAGGGAAACATTTTTGGTTTCTGGAATCAGGCACAGAGTCAGAATGATGAACACTACGTTCAGCGCTGCGTATAGCCAGAAGGTTCCTGCATTGCCTAAATTAGTCAGTAGCGTTAAGAAGGTCGCACCGACGATCATATTAGCAATCCAGTTGGTCGCCGTAGAGACGGTAATCCCAAAGTCCCGACCTTTCAGTGGCTGAATTTCTGAACACAGTACCCAGATTAGTGGACCAGCACTCATTGCGAAACCGACGATAAACATTAACAGCATAGCGATAGCGAAGTATTGCGCACCGGCTGAATGGATACCTAAATGCAGCATAGTGCCTAATACACCCATCCCGGCAGCCATCACGATAAAGCCGAGGACCAAGGTAGGTTTACGGCCCCAACGGTCTACTAAGCCAATGGCAATGAAGGTCGCTAAAACGTTAACCAGTCCAACGATTACGGTTCCCCACATTTGCTCAGTGGTATTGGTGAAACCCGCAATTTCGAAAATTTTCGGTGCATAATACATAATCACGTTCATACCAGTGAATTGCTGCACAACTTGCAGTAATACGCCCAAATACACGGCACGACGGAAATTGCTATTACCTTTAAACAGCGCCCAACCAGTTTGTTTGATTTTTAAGCTCTCGCGAATTTCGTCCAATTCACGCTTAGCTTGCTCACTGGTATCACGTAGACGATCAAGCACTTTCTGAGCGTCATAGAATTGTCCCTTAGCCGCTAACCAACGTGGGCTATTCGGTAGGAAGACAACACCAATCAGTAATAGGGCTGCAGGGATAGTGATAACCCCTAACATCCAACGCCAATCACCACTGTAGCTTAGCGCGGTATCGGAAAGATACGCACCCAGAATACCGATAGTGATCATCAGTTGGTAAAGCGAAATCATACTGCCGCGAATTTTTTCCGGCGCGATTTCAGAGAGATAAAGCGGAGCAGTGTAGGAAGCAATCCCTACAGCCAATCCTAATAGTACCCGTGCCGAAATCAGCATTTCCGGTGAGGTCGCTAAGGCTGACCATAACGAGCCAATAACGAACAGGATAGCACCCGCCATTAAGCTTTTTTTACGGCCAAGAGACGAGGACATCCAGCCACTGCCGACCGCACCCACTGCGGCACCGAACATCATTGAGCTAACAATCCACTCTTGTTGATGAGGTGTCACGTTGAATTCTTTGGCAATGAAGGGCAGTGCCCCTGCAATAACCCCGATGTCCAAACCAAATAATAAACCTGCGAGTGCAGCGAGAAAGCAGACGAAAAACGTCATCATTTTATTAGACGTTCTACGTTTTGAGTTATTTACAGGCATGAATGCCTCCGATGTTAGATTTCTTATCTTTGCGATTTTACGTAATTATGTGTCAACTATCAGTGAGCCAGATCACAGCGATGTAATCGATTACATCTAAGCCTAATTAAATGTGATTCAACCGCTTCGTAAAGACCTCATTCACTGGTTCTTGACGGAACTATACATAAATATCGGGTATTTATAGCCTTAACCTCTGAATAAATCATATTTTTTTTACCAATTGATGAAATAGACCACATTTCGACTAAATAAAGACGATGTAATCGTTATCACTTCGGGGCTGGTATAGGGCTATTCGGGGGAATAAAGAGGGAGTAGAGGGAGAGACTAGGGGGAGTTCCCCCCTAGTAAGGGAAACTATTTCAGATTAGCTGCATCACGCAGGGCTTCAGCTTTGTCTGTTTTTTCCCATGGGAAGTGTTCACGGCCAAAGTGACCATAAGCCGCCGTTTCACGGTAAATAGGATGTAACAGATCTAACATCTGGATTAAGCCGTAAGGACGAAGATCGAAGAATTCGCGGACCAACAGGGTCAATTGCTCTGTTGGCAGCTTTTCAGTCCCGAAGGTCTCGACCATGATTGAGGTCGGCTCTGCAACACCAATCGCATAAGAAACCTGAATCTCACAGCGGTCTGCTAAGCCTGCCGCAACAATGTTCTTCGCAACGTAGCGTGCGGCATAGGCTGCTGAACGGTCAACTTTTGATGGATCTTTACCTGAGAACGCGCCGCCGCCGTGACGTGCCATACCACCGTAGGTATCAACAATAATTTTACGACCAGTCAGACCACAGTCACCCATTGGACCACCAATGACAAAGCGCCCTGTTGGGTTGATAAAATATTTGGTGTTGGCGGTCAGCCATTCGGTTGGTAGGACTGGCTTAATAATGGTTTCCATTACAGCTTCTTGCAGCTCTTTTTGACCGATTTGTTCTGCATGCTGGGTAGAAAGGACAACCGCATCGATACCGACAATTTTATCGCCATCGTATTGGAAAGTTACTTGGCTTTTAGCATCTGGGCGTAACCACGGAAGAGTCCCGTCTTTACGGACTTCTGATTGGCGTTGGACTAAGCGGTGAGCATAAGTCACTGGCGCGGGCATCAACACATCAGTTTCATTGGTTGCATAACCAAACATCAGACCTTGGTCACCTGCACCTTGATCGAGGGGGTCTTGACGATCAACACCTTGGTTGATATCCGGTGATTGTTTACCGATAGCATTCAGTACTGCACAAGAGTTGGCATCGAAGCCCATATCTGAATGAACGTAACCAATATCGCGAACGGTTTGACGCGCAATTTCTTCGATATCGACCCAAGCTGAGGTCGTAATTTCACCGCCAACTAAAACCATACCGGTTTTTACATAAGTCTCACAGGCCACACGTGCTTTGGGATCTTGCTCGAGGATCGCATCTAAAACGGCATCAGAGATTTGATCGGCGATTTTATCGGGATGCCCTTCAGAGACTGACTCTGAGGTGAAAAGATGTTTAGACATTATATAGTTACCTTGCTTAAGGGATTTAATTCGTGTGCACTGATAATAAGTGCTGCCTCAACATCGCCGTCTTCTCACACGACGACCTTGAATAATGAATTGGGAGGAAAACGTTATCGGATGGTTTTCCATCTGGACGTCTATTCTAGGGTAGGATGGCTGAATAATTCCAGCGATTTTTCTGAATTAGCGCATCGATAGCCACATAGACACTGATATCAGCCTAGACCCGAGACAAACATTTTGCATTTATACCCCCTTAGGGGTATAAATCGCGAACCGCCTTGCCACCTATAATTGATAAGTTTCACGCTGAGATAGTAGAAACTAAAATTAGTCATAACAGTCGGTTAGAGATGCTTTCCCTGTGTTCCATTGTCGAATGCTTACCTGACGAGATCGCCTTTTAGTTATCGACCATCACTGTCGTTATCGGCACTAAAATTGCTATCACGAGTGTTATTTTTCTCGGTAAAACCTCAATTATCCGCAGTAAAGGTGGCGGTAGCAGTAGACCTATGACGAGTATTTGCAGTGCTTAGCGGGTTGCGCTAGGGTAAATACTTAATTGTTTTTTATCTAAGATAGAGGCATGAGATGACCGACGTCATTAAGCATATTCAAGGTTCATCCGCTGGCGAACACGGTGAGTTACGTTCTATGCAAGAGGTTGCAGTGAACGATCAAGAGGCAAGCCGTATGTTACGCACCTACAATATTGCATGGTGGGGAAATAATTATTATGACGTCAACGAATTAGGTCATATCAGTGTCTGTCCAAATCCGGACATTCCTTCTGCCCGTGTCGATCTGGCTAAACTGGTAAAAGAACGCGAGGCCCAAGGCCAGCGTTTGCCCGCGCTATTCTGCTTTCCACAGATCCTGCAGCATCGTTTACGCTCGATCAATGCCGCTTTTAAGCGTGCGCGTGAATCTTTTGGTTACCGCGGGGATTACTTCCTTGTCTATCCGATTAAGGTTAACCAACACAAACGTGTTATTGAGTCGCTGATTAACTCAGGAGAGCCGTTAGGACTGGAAGCGGGTTCTAAAGCTGAACTGATGGCGGTATTAGCTCACGCAGGGCAAACCCGTTCGGTAATTGTCTGTAATGGTTATAAAGATCGTGAATATATCCGGCTTGCGCTGATTGGTGAGAAACTGGGTCACAAAGTCTATCTCGTTATTGAAAAGATGACCGAAATCCGTTTAGTGCTTGAAGAAGCTGAGCGCCTCAATGTCGTGCCACGTCTAGGGATCCGGGCGCGCTTAGCCTCGCAAGGCTCTGGCAAATGGCAATCAAGTGGTGGGGAGAAATCGAAATTTGGTCTATCCGCCTCACAAGTCTTAGAGTTGGTTGATATTATGCGCCAGTCTGGGCGCTTGGAAAGCTTACAGTTACTCCATTTCCACCTTGGTTCGCAGATGGCGAATATCCGCGATATTTATACCGGTGTCCGTGAATCGGCGCGTTTCTATGTGGAACTCGCTCGGTTAGGCGTGCAGATCAAATGTTTTGATGTCGGTGGTGGTTTAGGTGTCGATTACGAGGGAACTCGCTCGCAATCTGACTGCTCAGTGAATTACGGATTAAATGAATACGCGAATAATGTCATTTATGCCATCGGCGAAGCGTGTGAAGAGCATGGCTTAGAGCATCCGACCGTAATTACTGAGTCAGGGCGCGCGGTAACTGCTCATCATACCGTGTTAGTGTCGAATATTATTGGTGTTGAACGTAATAGCTTTACTCCTCCAAATCCGCCAGAGGATGACTCTCCACGCCCTTTATTGAGTATGTGGAAAACCTGGCAAGAGATGCACGAAACGCAGGGGCATCGCTCACTACGCGAATGGCTTCATGATAGCCAAGTGGATTTATCAGATATTCATACCGGCTATTCGTCCGGTATGTATACCCTGACGCAGCGCGCTTGGGCGGAACAATTATACTTAAATATCTGTCATTACACTCAGCAGCACCTCGATCCAAGCAACCGTGCTCACCGCCCGGTGATCGATGAGCTACAAGAACGTATGGCAGACAAGATTTATGTCAATTTCTCGTTATTCCAGTCAATGCCGGATGCCTGGGGAATCGACCAGCTCTTCCCTGTCTTACCGCTCGAGGGGCTGAACAAGCAGCCTGAACGTCGCGCGGTATTGCTCGATATTACCTGCGATTCGGATGGGACTATTGATCACTACATTGATGGTGATGGCATCGCCACAACGATGCCGATGCCAGAGTACGATGCTGAAAACCCTCCAATGCTCGGCTTCTTTATGGTCGGTGCTTATCAAGAAATTCTGGGGAATATGCATAACCTGTTCGGTGATACCGAAGCCGTCAACGTATACGTTAACGAAAATGGTGCAGTGGATGTTGAGCTGTCTGATGAAGGGGATACCGTCGCGGACATGTTGGAATATGTTCAGCTTAATCCGCAAGAATTACTCAGCCTGTTTTATCAGCAAGTTCAAACCAGTGATATCGCTGAAGAGTTACGTGATCAGTTTTTATCAGAGTTCGAGAGCGGCCTATACGGCTACACTTATCTGGAAGATGAATAAATTTATTGTCTAGGCGCTGAACGATCAGCGCCCTTGTCAAGGGAAAGAATAAATTATGTACAATACCTTAGGTAACGAATATGACAACTCATTGGTGTCTAACGCCTTTGGTTTTCTGCGTTTTCCGCTCAATTTCCAGCCCTACGAGAGCGATGCAGAATGGGTCATTACCGGTGTTCCTTTCGATGCGGCGACCTCAGGTCGGCCCGGTAGTCGCTTAGGCCCTAACGCGATTCGTCAAGTTTCCACTCATCTAGCGTGGGAAGGCTGTCGCTGGCCTTGGAAATTCGATTTACGTCAACAACTAAAAGTCGTTGATGGCGGCGATCTGGTCTATGCTTTCGGTGACTCTGCAGACATGTCGGCGAAATTACAGGCACACGCAGAGAAGCTACTAGCCAACGGCAAGCGTATGCTGACCTTTGGTGGCGACCACTATATCTCTTTACCGCTGTTGCGCGCGCATGCGAAACACTTCGGTAAAATGGCCTTAGTCCATTTTGATGCCCATACAGACACTTATTCTAATGGCCCGACCTTCGACCATGGCACGATGTTCTATACCGCGCCACAAGAAGATCTTATCGATCCGGCTCACTCAGTCCAAATTGGTATTCGAACCGAGTACGATCCCTCTTTAGGATTCACTGTTCTGGATGCAGCATGGGTTAACGATACTGCGGTAGAGGACACTCTCGCTAAAATTCGTCAAACCGTAGGCGACCTACCGGTCTACCTGACCTTCGATATAGACTGTCTTGACCCTGCTCATGCGCCCGGTACTGGTACGCCAGTAGTCGGTGGCTTGACCAGCGACAAAGCGACAAAATTACTCCGTGGCTTACAAGGCTTAAACATCGTCGGAATGGACCTAGTCGAGGTTGCGCCGGGTTATGACCATGCAGATATTACCGCTCTTGCGGCTGCAACGGTCGCGTTAGATATGCTACATGTACAGGCTGCTAATAAGCAGGCTCAGCGCTAATCATTATTTAAATAGCTTAATTACGAGGAGTGTAAGATGGGATTACTCGATAGCATTGTCGGATCACTAACGGGTGGAGAAGGGCAACAAAATTCTCTGAGTCAACTTCAAGCGGTCTGGTCTTGGGTACAAGAGCAGGGTGGCGTGGAAGTGCTGATCCAAAAATTCCAGCAAGGTGGCTTAGGGGAAATCCTCTCTTCATGGCTGAGTAACGGTAGCAACCAATCTGTTAGCCATAGTGACATTCAATCCGCTTTTAGCCAGCAAGATTTACAATCACTGGCAGATAAGCTTGGTACCGATGTACAAGGCGCCTCAGGCACCTTATCTGAAATTCTGCCGCAACTGGTTGATAAAATCTCCCCGCAAGGTGAAGTCCATCCTGAGGCCAGTGGTAACGCGCAAAATGATCTGGGTTCATTAGTGGATTCAATCTTCAAGCGTTAAATTGTGCGGATCGAATGTACTTTCGTTCGGCACATCATGTACATTGAAATAACTAAGTTTCCAATTTGTGTTGAAAGTGTTTAAAAATCAACACAACTAAATCATCCGATCTGGAGTGAAAGATGCCTTCTGAAAAAAAACTTGCTAATGCGATTCGTGCACTCAGTATGGATGCGGTCCAACGCGCTAAATCTGGCCACCCAGGTGCACCGATGGGCATGGCAGATATCGCTGAAGTATTATGGCGTGAGTTCTTAAATCATAACCCGAAAAACCCGTCATGGGCCGATCGTGACCGTTTCATTTTATCCAACGGCCACGGCTCAATGCTGATTTACAGCTTGCTACACCTCAGCGGTTACGATTTACCCATCGAAGAGTTGAAAAACTTCCGTCAACTGCACTCTAAAACCCCAGGCCACCCTGAATACGGCTATACCGTGGGCGTTGAGACAACGACAGGCCCATTAGGTCAAGGTATTGCGAATGCCGTCGGTTTTGCGATTGCAGAACGTACATTGGCTGCGCAGTTTAACCGCCCAGGCCACGACATCGTCAATCACTATACCTACGCCTTTATGGGTGACGGTTGTATGATGGAAGGGATCTCGCACGAAGCTTGTTCTTTAGCGGGAACCCTGCAACTTGGCAAACTGATCGCTTTCTATGACGACAACGGTATCTCTATCGATGGCCACACCGATGGCTGGTTTAGTGATGACACAGGTTTACGCTTCGAAGCTTACGGCTGGCATGTTATCCGTGGCGTTGATGGCCACAACAACGAATCCATCCGTCGTGCGGTAGAAGAGGCTCGTGCTTCTGAGCGCCCAACGCTGATTATGTGTAAAACCGTTATCGGATTCGGTTCTCCTAATAAAGCGGGTACGCATGATTCACACGGTGCACCATTAGGCGACGACGAAATCACACTGACTCGTAAAGAGCTAGGGTGGGATGCCGCACCATTCGAAATTCCAGCAGATGTTTATGCTGCATGGGATGCGAAAGAAGCCGGTGCGAAGAAAGAGCAGGTATGGAATGAGAAATTCGACGCCTATGCGAAAGCCTTCCCTGAATTAGCGGCAGAGTTTAAACGTCGTACTGAGAATCAACTTCCTGCCAATTGGGCGGCTGAATCACAAAAATTCATCGAAGACTTACAAGCTAACCCACAAAAAATTGCAAGCCGTAAAGCTTCACAGAACGCGATCGAAGCCTATGGTAAATTGCTGCCAGAGTACTTAGGTGGCTCTGCAGACTTGGCGCCAAGCAACTTGACTATGTGGTCGGGCTCTAAGTCGATTAAAGATGACGCTGCAGGTAACTACATCCATTACGGTGTGCGTGAATTCGGTATGACGGCGATTGCTAACGGCATCTCGTTACACTCAGGTTTCATTCCTTATACCGCAACCTTCCTGATGTTTGTGGAATACGCACGTAATGCTGCGCGTATGGCTGCGTTGATGAAACTCCGTCAAATCTTAGTCTATACCCATGATTCTATCGGTTTAGGCGAAGATGGCCCAACTCACCAACCCGTAGAGCAGGTCGCAAGCTTACGTACTACGCCAAACATGAGCGTATGGCGCCCAGCTGACCAAGTCGAAACAGCAGTCGCGTGGAAAGAAGCGATTGAACGTCAAGACGGTCCTTCAGCACTGATCCTTTCACGTCAAAACCTCGCGCAACAAACGCGTACTGCTGAGCAACTTGCTGCGATCAGCAAAGGTGGTTATGTGCTGAAAGATAGCGAAGGCCAACCAGAGCTTATCTTTATCGCCACTGGTTCTGAAGTACAGTTAGCGGTTGATGCGGCAGAGAAATTGACCGCAGAAGGGCGTAAAGTCCGCGTCGTCTCTATGCCTTCTACCGACCACTTCGATAAGCAAGATGCTGCCTACCGTGAGTCAGTACTGCCTGCAGCAGTGACCGCACGTGTCGCAGTTGAAGCGGGTATTGCTGATTACTGGTACAAATATGTTGGCTTAAACGGTGCAATCGTAGGCATGACTACTTTTGGTGAGTCTGCGCCTGCAGAGCAACTGTTTGAAGAGTTTGGCTTCACCGTTGACAACGTGGTTGCGAAAGCGAAAGCGATTCTGTAACACCAGCGTCAAGAGAATAAAGCATGGCATCTGCCATGCTTTTTTTTTGCTAAAGTCTTAATGATTCTGCGGACACCGAGCGCTGAGAGGCATGCATTAGCGGCAGACGTGTGACGTATCGGGTAATGATGTGATCTTGATCGTATTTTAGAAATGACTGTTGATCTCTATCATTCCGCTGCTTCGGCAGTTGATTTATTCTCAAGTCGATAGAGACCGCTCGGCTTAAAATTGGGTATCTAAATTTATCAAATCGTTGTAGCCTCAAAAGATAATCTTAGTAAAAGGGCAACTGGCCCCTACGTTGATCAAGGTGATAGATAAGCAATGAGCCTCAGAATTGCGATTAATGGTTTTGGTAGAATTGGTCGGGCTGTTGTGCGGGCACTGTATGAGACAGGCCGTCACCTAGAGGTTACCGTCGTTGCGATAAATGAAGTCGCCGAAAGCCGTGGTATGGCACATCTTTTAAAATATGATACCACCCATGGTCAGTTCGCATGGGAAGTTAAGTTAGAAGGCGAGCAACTCTTTATTGGTAGAGATGCGATTACGCTACTGCATCATTCATCTATCGACGAACTGCCATGGGGTGATCTCGATATTGATGTGGTCCTAGATTGTACCGGCGTTTACGGCAGCCGGGCTGATGGTGAAGCGCACCATCGGGCTGGGGCGCGTAAAGTTCTTTTTGCCCATCCAGGTGAACCCGACTTAGATGCAACGATTGTCTATGGTGTGAACCATGACACGCTCCTGCCTGAACATCGGTTTGTTTCCAATGCCTCTTGTACCACCAACTGTATTATCCCTGTGATCAAGCTTTTGGATGACGCTTTCGGTATTGAATCCGGAACGGTTACCACCATCCATTCAGCGATGCATGATCAACAAGTTCTTGACGCTTATCATTCAGATCTGCGCCGAACCCGCGCGGCAAGCCAGTCGATAATTCCCGTCGATACGCGACTCTCGGCAGGTATTACCCGGATATTTCCAAAGTTTCTCGACCGATTTGAAGCGATTGCGGTACGGGTACCGACCATCAATGTTACCGCAATCGATCTTAGCGTAACGCTCGAACAAAAAGTGACGGCGCAGCAGGTTAATCACCTATTGCAGGAAGCTGCCAATGGCTGCTTTCATGGTATAGTCGACTATACCGAGCTACCCCTGGTCTCGGCCGACTTTAACCATGATCCCCACAGTGCGATTGTGGATGGTTCGCAAACGCGAGTCAGTGGAGGACACCTGGTAAAAACGTTAGTATGGTGTGATAACGAATGGGGCTTCGCAAACCGAATGATCGACACCTGTTTAGCGATGTCTGACAACACTTTCAAACCTGTCGCCTAAGCGGCGGGATAAACTTAAAGAATCAATAAGAGGATTCACCATGTCTGTAATCAAAATGACCGATCTGGATCTTGCTGGAAAACGTGTTCTGATTCGTGCTGATCTTAATGTGCCAGTCAAGGATGGGAAAGTGACGTCAGATGCGCGTATCCGTGCATCACTACCGACCATTGAACAAGCCCTGAAGCAAGGCGCGAAAGTAATGGTGACCTCTCACTTAGGTCGTCCAACAGAAGGCGAATATAACGAAGAATTCTCTCTGCTGCCTGTTGTGAACTACCTGAAAGATAAGCTTGCGGGCACAGATGTTAGCCTGGCAAAAGACTATCTTGACGGCGTAAACGTTGAGGCGGGTCAGCTGGTGGTACTGGAAAACGTTCGCTTTAACAAAGGCGAGAAGAAAGATGACGAAACCTTAGCGAAAAAATATGCAGCGCTGTGTGACGTCTTTGTCATGGATGCATTCGGTACGGCTCACCGTGCTCAAGCCTCTACCCATGGTGTAGGTAAATTTGCGCCTATCGCCTGTGCCGGTCCACTGCTGTCAGCAGAACTTGAAGCGCTAGGTAAAGCGATGAGCAACCCAGCTCGCCCTATGGTTGCAGTGGTAGGGGGATCTAAAGTGTCCACCAAATTTGATGTACTGCAATCTTTAGTCGGCATTGCCGATACCGTCATCGTCGGAGGCGGCATTGCCAACACTTTCGTTGCAATCGAGAATAACGTTGGTAAGTCACTGTACGAACCAGACTTTGTTGAAGCTGCGAAAAAGCTCCGTGATGAACATGGGATCCCGGTTCCAGTTGACTCACGTGTCGGGACCGAATTCTCCGAAACGGCTCCTGCTACCGTGAAGAAAGTTAACGAAATTCAAGATGACGAAGAGATCATGGATTTTGGTGATGAAACTGCAGCGCAAATGGCCAAGATCTTAAAAGAAGCAAAAACTATTCTGTGGAACGGCCCAGTGGGCGTATTTGAGTTCCCTAACTTCCGTAAAGGAACTGAAATCGTGGCTAATGCTATCGCAGATAGCGATGCGTTCTCAGTCGCCGGTGGCGGTGATACGCTGGCGGCAATCGACCTATTCGGTATTGAAGATAAAATTTCATACATCTCCACGGGTGGCGGTGCATTCCTTGAGTTTGTGGAAGGCAAAAAGCTCCCAGCTGTAGCAATGTTAGAAGAGCGTGCGAAACAATAATAAATTCAGAGGAGGGCTATCTCTCCTCTATTTTCTACCGCTGAAAAGATGATCTCAGCTTACGACCAACGAAACAGGACAACACTTATGTCTAAAATTTTTGATTTCGTAAAACCGGGTGTCGTTACGGGTGAAGACGTACAAAAAGTTTTCCAAGTAGCTAAAGAGAATAAATTCGCGTTACCAGCAGTCAACTGCATCGGTACTGACTCAATCAATGCGGTATTAGAAGCTGCAGCCAAAGCTAAAGCGCCGGTGATTGTTCAGTTTTCAAACGGCGGTGCAGCATTCCTAGCAGGTAAAGGTTTTACCTCAGATAAGCCACAAGCAGCGGCTATCCTTGGTGCCATCACGGGTGCGCAACACGTCCATCTGATGGCTGAGCAATACGGTGTACCGGTTATTCTTCATACCGACCACTGTGCGAAAAAATTACTGCCATGGATCGACGGATTGCTGGATGCAGGCGAAGCACACTTTAAAAATACCGGTAAGCCACTGTTCTCTTCACATATGATCGATCTGTCCGAAGAGTCACTAGAAGAGAATATCGAAATCAGCGGTCAATACCTTGCGCGTATGGCGAAGATGGGAATGACGCTTGAGATTGAATTAGGCTGCACAGGCGGGGAAGAAGATGGTGTGGATAACTCACACCTCGATAACTCGGCGCTCTATACTCAGCCTGAAGATGTTGACTACGCTTACCAAAAACTCAGCGCTATCAGTCCTAACTTCACCATTGCCGCATCATTCGGTAACGTACACGGGGTTTATAAGCCAGGTAACGTCCAACTGACGCCAAAAATCCTGAGAAATTCGCAAGACTACGTGAGTGAGAAGCATAACCTTCCTCACAACAGCCTGAACTTTGTCTTCCACGGCGGATCGGGTTCTTCAGCAGAAGAGATTAAAGAGTCTATCGAGTACGGTGTTATCAAAATGAACATCGATACCGATACGCAATGGGCAAACTGGGACGGTATCCTGCAGTTCTACAAAAAGAACGAAGGCTACCTCCAAAGCCAACTGGGTAACCCAGAAGGTGACGATAAGCCAAACAAAAAATACTACGACCCACGTGTCTGGTTACGTGCGGCACAAAGTTCAATGGTTGTTCGCTTAGAGCAAGCCTTCCGTGAACTGAATGCCATCGACCGTCTGTAATCCCTTCCCAAACGCCAGCTCTGCTGGCGTTTTCTCCATTTAGCATAGTAAATTTCTTGAAGTTACCCGGCGAGGTTGGCAATTCGCGGGTTTTTAGTTACCCTTTTTATGGGACGTCTTTCAAAGATGCTCAGTGCTATTTTTTTGGGAACTAACGACAGGAAGATTTAATGCAAGATCTTAACGTAGTAAACGGCTTACATAATGCCGGGACTTGGATTGAAAAGAACCAGTCACTTTTATTAAGCTATGTAGTGAATATCGCCGCGGCGCTGGTCATTCTCTTTATCGGGTTTACCGTTGCGAAAATCGTTTCAAGAGCCATCAATAAAGTATTACTCTCGCGTCATATCGATCAAACAGTCGCCGACTTTATCTCGATGATTGTCCGCTACGCGATTATCGCCTTTACCCTGATTGCTGCAGTCAGCCGAGTGGGCGTACAAACCGCCTCCTTCATTGCTGTACTGGGTGCCATCGGTGTAACCGTTGGTTTAGCGTTACAAAATTCACTCTCGAACTTTGCAGCCGGTGTGTTGTTGGTTACCTTCAGACCTATTCGAGTTGGGGAGTTCGTGGATGTTGGTGGATGTTCGGGTACCGTTTTAAACGTACAAATCTTCCAAACTACGCTGAGAACCTCCGACGGTAAGATTGCGGTCATTCCGAACGGCTCAATCTTTACAGGTAAAATTATCAACTATTCACGTGAACCAGAGCGCCGCAATGAATTTATCATTGGCGTGGCTTACGATGCTGATATTGACCTGACAATGAAAGTACTGCGTGAAGTGGTCGAGGCAGATAAGCGTGTCATTAAAGAAAAAGGGATTGTCGTGGCATTGAACGAGATGGCCCCTTCATCACTTAACTTTATTGTACGTTGCTGGAGCAAGAGCGACGATCTACAACAGGTCTATTGGGATCTAATGGCAGACTTTAAACGAGCCTTAGATAAGCACCAAATCGGGATTCCATTCCCGCAAATGGACGTGCACCTCGTTCGCAGCAGCGAAAGCTAATACCTCGTCTCCGCAGTCAGCCAAGCTGGCTGTGGAGTATTCATTTTACTAATTACCCCCCGTTTTTTTTAATTTCCTTTCGCCTAGCGCTTTATCGCACACTAGACCCCTAAGTCATCAAGGGGGATTTAAATGTCTGTTTTTATACAAGGTTTTTCACTGGGTGCTGCGTTGATACTGCCTATCGGTCCACAAAATACGATCGTATTACGCCAAGGTATGTTGCGGTGCTATGCTTTCTTAGCGGCAACCTTTTGTGTGGTGAGCGATATGATCCTTATCACGACTGGCGTATTGGGCGGCGCGGCATTTTTACACCGCTATCCACTGTTAATGCTGGGGATGACATGGTTGGGCGTGGTGTTTTTGCTTTGGTACAGTTATGGCCTCTTTAAAACCTTCCGCCACCCCATTATCCCGGAGGTTGCAGGCGCTAGCGTTAATTCACTGCCGCAGCTGCTTATGACGCTAACCGCCGTGACCTGGCTAAACCCCCATGTTTATCTGGACACCGTGGTATTGCTTGGCAGTCTTGGCAGTCAGATTCCCGCAGCATTACGCTTAACCTTTGCCGCAGGGGCTATCTCAGCCTCAATCCTTTGGTTCTATTTGCTCTCGTCAGTGTCACTATTATTGTCAGCAAAACTTATGCAGCCACGTATTCAAAAGGTGATCTCGCTCACCGTCGTCATCTTATTACTGATACTCGCGTTTAGACTGGCCAGTGAAGGCGTGATAATGTGGCAGCACTATGAATAAGGGAGCATAACGATGAAGAAACGACTTACTGCAATGGCCTTGCTTGGAGCGAGTTTTGGTTTGATGTCATCAGTATCGGCTGAAACAACACCTAACGCGCCTTATCTTAGCATCTCTGGGCAGGGGCAGGTCCAAGCTCAGCCAGACATGGCCACTATCGTTATTGAAGTGAATGCTAGCCATGCGCAAGCATCGCAAGCTAAAAAGCAGGTGGACAGTCGCGTAGCACGGTACTTCGATTTTTTACATCAGCAAGGGGTAACCGATAAAGATATTAATGCTGCCAATGTCACCACTCATGCTGAATATGACTATTCACAGCATGGCAAACCGAAACTGACCGGTTATCAGGCATCACGAAGTGTCGAAGTTACCTTGCATCAGCTCGGCAAGCTTAATGCCTTATTAGACGGTGCGCTTACCGCGGGGCTTAACGATATTCGCTCGGTATCAATGGGGGTTAATCATCCCGAACAGTATCAGCAACAAGCGCGTCAGGCGGCAATTACCGATGCGATCACCAAGGCTAAAGGATTGGCATCAGGTTTTAATGCCTCGCTGGGATCGGTATGGAGCATTAACTATCAGACGCAACGTAACGTCACCCTACCGATGGTAAGAATGATGAGCGTAAAAGCTTCGGCCGCTGATACCACTCCCGACCAAACCTATCAACAGCAAAAGCTCGACTTTACCGATAACGTCGAGGTGGTCTTTACCCTTAACACTCGCACTCTTGGCGCAACACCTGACGACCATACTCAACCAAAGAGTCCGTAACGCGGCCCATCACGCGACTTTCAGGCGCAAATCGGTGCCAATAAAGCATGCGGCGTTGATATAAGCCTGGCGTAAGGTCAATCAAGGAGCCTTCTGCTAGTTCCGATTCAATCTGCAGATGCGGGATCATACAGCAGACCGATCCTTGTTTGGCTAACTGCACAAAGGCTTCAGAAGAGTTAACGATATGGCACGGCAAGCTACCAGGAGGTAAATCGAAGTTCTCCTGCAAAAAGGCTTGATGCATATCATCCAAGTGATCGAAAGAGACTGCCGGGGCTTTAAGCAAGGTTTGACGATTAACACCCTGCGGAAAATAGCGCTTAGCGAAATCCGGTGAAGAGACAAATAAGTAGTCTAAGGCACCTAAGGTATCAACGTGGCAGCTCGGTAAGGCGCGAGGCTGTATACTGACCGCCCCCACGACTTCGCCACGACGTAGACGCTCAAGTGTACGGCTCTCATCTTCGACCTGTAAATTAAGGCGGACCGGTAAATCGTCGAGCACATCTCGTAAGGCAGGCAGTAACCAAGTCGCCAAACTGTCAGCGTTCACCGCAATAGACAGCAGAAGGGGAGTCGTGCCGCCTTTTTCATCGGTCAGCCACTGCTCTTCAAGAAGTTCAACTTGGTGAAGCAGAGCAAGTAGCTTCTGGCCCTGTTCGGTAGGGCGAGGGGGCACGGTACGTACCAACAAAGGTTGACCAAACTGTGATTCTAACTGCTTGATTCGCTGCGAAACCGCCGATTGAGTAATACAGAGTTTTTGTGCCGCCCGTTCAAATCCGCGTTCACGAATAACAGTATCAAGGGCTTGAAGATTGCGGTAATCGGGTCTTTTAATCATGTTTTCTCAGTCCCTGACTGAAAGAAAAAAATCGGTTGGTTTTGAGATTGAATGCGTAAAACTACACTTCAACCAATGAAAAATCACTATTTTAGATAAGCTTGTTTTATACTACGGCTACCGCAACACGTATAGGTTTTAACATACCATGACTCAGGACGAACTTAAAAAAGCAGTAGGCTGGGCGGCGCTAGACTATGTTCAGCCCAATACGATCGTTGGTGTCGGCACCGGTACAACGGCAGCACATTTTATTGATGCATTAGCCACCCGTAAACACGACATTATTGGTACAGTATCCAGTTCAGAAGCCTCGACTGAACGTTTAAAATCGTATGGTATTCCGGTTTTCGACCTAAATGAAATCGACTCCCTTTCCCTATATATCGATGGCGCAGATGAAATTAATCCTGATCTACAAATGATCAAAGGCGGTGGCGCAGCGCTCACCCGGGAAAAAATCATCGCCGCAGTCGCCGAGACCTTTATCTGTATTGCAGACCAATCGAAGCAGGTCGACTGTTTAGGCCACTTTCCTTTACCGGTCGAAGTTATCCCCATGGCTCAAGCTTATGTCGCACGCGAGTTAGTAAAACTTGGTGGCCGCCCGGAGTATCGCAAAGATATCGTCACCGATAATGGTAACATCATTCTCGACGTTTACGATTTGCGTATTGACGATCCGGATAGATTAGAAGTCGCCATCAATGCGTTACCAGGGGTGGTGACGGTTGGATTGTTCGCTCAACGTGGCGCTGATATTGCGCTAATCGGCGATGAAAACGGCGTTAAGAAAATTATTCCTGACGGCCACGAAAAAAGAGTCGCCACCCACAAATAGTGATTTATATCACAAATAACGATCACCTCGAGTTAATACGCTAAATCATCTGCAATAGACAGTGTTTTGGCGTTGAATGGCGCAAAGGTAAACGATTGCGTCCATCGTTTCAAAATTTTTCAGGGTGTTGCTCTTAGCCTATTTTTTTCTTATGTTGGCAGTTAGCTAAGGGTATTTTACGAAAATCACTTTTATAGGGTCGGGTAATGGCTAAGGTTTCACTGGAAAAAGACAAGATTAAGTTTCTGTTGGTTGAGGGCGTTCACCAATCTGCCCTCGATAATTTAAAAGCAGCGGGTTATACCAATATCGAATTCCATAAAGCTGCGCTCAGTCCAGAGCAACTCAAGGAATCGATCCGCGATGCTCACTTCGTCGGATTACGTTCGCGCACGCAGTTAACGGAAGAGATCTTTGCAGAGGCCGAGAAACTGATTGCGGTAGGCTGCTTCTGTATCGGCACCAACCAAGTTGATCTCAAGGCCGCCGCATCGCGCGGTATTCCTGTTTTTAACGCCCCGTTCTCTAATACCCGCTCGGTTGCCGAGCTAGTCATCGGTGAACTATTACTGCTGATGCGCGGTATTCCAGAGGCTAATGCAAAAGCACACCGTGGTATCTGGAACAAAAATGCTAAAGGTAGCTTTGAAGCGCGCGGTAAGAAACTCGGTATCATCGGTTACGGCCATATCGGCATGCAACTGGGTGTGTTAGCAGAAAGCTTGGGTATGTATGTTTACTTCTACGATATCGAAAGCAAACTGCCGCTGGGGAATGCAACTCAGGTTGAATCACTGGATAAGTTACTGGCGATGAGTGATGTGGTCAGCTTACACGTTCCAGAAACCGCGAATACCCAAGATATGATCAGCAAAGATCAATTGGCAGCGATGAAACCCGGCGCATTATTAATTAATGCCTCACGCGGAACTGTTATCGACATTCCTGCGCTCTGTGATGCCTTGGAGAGTAAACACTTAAGTGGTGCAGCCATCGACGTATTCCCGGTTGAACCGGCTTCTAACAGCGATCCGTTCGACTCGCCGCTCTGCAAGTTTGATAATGTTATCTTAACCCCACATATCGGTGGTTCGACCCAAGAAGCCCAAGAGAACATCGGGATTGAGGTAGCAGGTAAACTGGCGAAATACTCAGACAATGGTTCAACCCTTTCTGCAGTCAACTTCCCTGAAGTCTCACTGCCGACACACAGTGCCTCGGCGAGTCGTATTCTTCACATTCACGAGAACCGCCCAGGTATTCTGACCGCGATTAACAATATCTTTGGCGATCAAAATATTAATATCGTTGGCCAGTACCTACAGACCTCGCCTCACTTAGGTTATGTCGTGATTGATGTTGATGCTGAGCAAGAAGTGGCAGATAAAGCGTTACAGCTGATGAAGGAAATTCCAGGCACCATCCGTGCTCGACTTCTCTACTAATGCTGAGACCAAAGAGGCCGTTAGGCCTCTTTATTGTTCCATTGCCATAACCGATTAGGCGTAATCACTGCAGGTAATGGGATGTCCCAAGATTCAATAGGTAGCGCTTCCTGAAGCTGGCAATCATGTGCCACCCCAATCGGAAAAACTGATGTCTTCTGCCAATCGGCGAGTAGGCGATCATAAAACCCTCCGCCCATCCCTAAACGCTGGCCAGTGCTATCAAACGCTACCAAAGGCACAATTACCACATCCAACTCAGTCAAGGCACAGATCTCCTCGCTATTTTCCTCAGGCTCCAACATCCCTAAGCGATGCTTTATCAAATTAGTGTGTGGAGTATATCGCTGGAAGATCAGGGAAGTAGGACTTGTGGGATCGATACGAGGGAGATAAACACTTTTCCCTAAATGCCATAACCGTGCAATAAGCGGTCGAGTATTAATTTCACCGTCCGTTGAGAGAAACAGCGCAATACGGTGTGACTGTTCAATCGGAGAGAAAAGAATAGCGTGTTCAGCGAGTTGCTGGCTGGCTTGGAATTGCTGAGTATCACTCAGTGAACGTCTGAGGCGACGCATATGCTGGCGTAAAGCTTGGCGCTGTTGAGCTAGAGATGAGTCCATGACATAACATCCTTGTGAGGGCACTCAAGGATAATAGGGCGATACATTAAGACAGTAAAGGAAAACTAAAAGGGAGAAGGGGGGATCTCCGAGATGCCGCTGCGAGCTGTAACCCTTGAACCCTTGGTTCAAGGTGAACATGTCGTCATACCTATCAGGCTTCTCGGACGAACCGAGCATGCACACAAGATATGAGGCGCCACGTTCTAGTAGTACTAAATATCGGCTCAGGGGACTGGCCCGCTTGCAAACATCTCAGAGAATACGTTGTTCAGGGATAATTATAGCACAGGATCCCTAAAACTATTATTCGAATTTACTTTCTGGGCGATCGCTGATACGCCCTTGTTCGACTAAAGCCTGTTCAATAGTCTGCTGCAGAACACGAATACGTTGTTCCATATTGCTCGCATAATCACGGGTCTTGTTCTTTTCTTGCGCAAGTTCGTGACAAATATTCAAAGCTGCAATGAACACTAATTGTTCAGTATTCGTAACGCGTGTTCTGTGTTTTAAATCCTGCAGGCGCTGGTCAAGATCTTCAGCCGCGGAAAGTAGAGCTTCTTTTTGTTCTGGAGGACAATTCACTCGCAGTGAACGACCAAAAATATGAATATCTACCGGTTGCGCAGACATGTTACCTTCCTGATAATTACGTTGTCCGCTCCCAAAGTCACTTGCTCTGGAAGGGCGCCACTATATCTACCTGAGGCAGAAGTTACAACCCCTTTTCTGGAATCGATGAGGGAGCTAATGGTAGCATAGACCTCACTTCACTTTCCTAAGACTATGGATAATTATGACTTCACCGAACTATAACACGCTTAATAGCGAACTCACGACACAAGGTGTCGGTATGACCGCCGCTGAGATGCATGGTTTACTCAGCGGAATTCTTTGCGGTGGGACTAAAGATCATAGCTGGAAAGCACTGGTTCATGACCTCACCAATGAAGGTATAGCCTTCTCCGTCCAACTCAATCAATCCTTGCAAGCGGTATACGATAATACATTGCACTCGCTAGAGGAAGACGGATTCAATTTTCAACTCTATTTACCGGATGACCAAGGTGATAACGTCTTTGAGCGCGCCGATGCACTCGCCGGCTGGGTAAACCATTTTCTACTAGGCTTAGGGGTTACACAGCCGAAATTAGATAAAGTGAAGGGAGAAGCCGGGGAAGCGATCGACGATCTGCGCACTATCGCTCAATTAGGCTACGACGAAGATGAAAATCCGGAAGAACTTGCACAATCTTTGGAGGAAGTCATTGAATATGTCAGAGTCGCTGCTTTACTCTGTCATGAAACCTTTAATACACCTCAATCGGATGCCTCAGCCGTCACACAGGGTCCAACATTACATTGATCCTCTCACGGTAAAATGGGTAACAGGGAGCTTAGGGTATGATTTCTCAGAAAAATTACTGTCAACGCCGTCAGGCCTTGCTTAAACAGATGGTACCGGGTAGCGCGGCATTAATTTTTGCTGCGCCAGAGGTTACCCGAAGTCGAGATACCGAATATCTCTTTCGCCAAAATAGTGACTTCTGGTACTTCACCGGCTTTAACGAGCCTGAGGCACTACTCATTCTGATTAAGAGTGACGAACAGCATAACCACAGTATTCTCTTTAACCGTTACCGTGATCCCCATGCCGAGATCTGGTTTGGTCGCCGCCTTGGTCAAGAAGCCGCAATCGATAAGCTTGGCGTTGACCGTGCGCTCCCATGGGGAGAAATAGACGAGCAACTGGCGCAGGTGCTTAATGGGTTAACCACGATTTATCATGCCAGTGGCGAATACGACTTTGCGGATAAAAAAGTTGCCGCTGCATTAAAAACCTTGCGTGAAGGATCGCGGCAAAATCTTAGCGCGCCGACCACTGTCATCGATTGGCGACCCATCGTCCATGAAATGCGCGTGATTAAAGATGAAGAAGAACTGGCGATCTTACGTGAGGCTGGGCGCATCAGTGCGCTCGCCCACCAGCGCGCAATGCAGCAATGTCAGCCCGGCATGCATGAGTATCAGTTGGAAGGCGAAATCCATCATGAATTCTCTAGACACGGGTCTCGATTCACCTCCTACAATACGATTGTCGGAGGGGGCGATAATGCTTGCATTCTTCATTACACTGAAAATGAATCTCAACTTAAACAGGGTGACTTAGTCCTGATCGATGCGGGCTGCGAGCGACATGGCTACGCAGGGGATATCACCCGAACATTTCCTGTCGACGGAAAATTTACCGCACCACAACGCCAACTCTACGAGATTGTTTTGCAAGCCTTAACGACTGCCTTATCCCTGTATCGTCCTGGCGTAACCATCGCTGAGGTGACAGAAGCGGTTGTGCGTATCAAGGTTGAAGGCTTAGTGCGCTTAGGGATTTTAGAAGGCGAGATAACGCAATTGATCGAAGAGAAAGCGTATCGTCCCTATTTTATGCATGGTTTAAGCCACTGGCTTGGTCTGGATGTGCATGATGTCGGCCATTATGGCGGCGCGGATCGTAGCCGAGTCCTAGAACCGGGCATGGTATTAACCGTTGAACCGGGTCTTTATATTGCCCCCGATGCCAAGGTGCCTGAATGCTATCGTGGCATTGGGATTCGTATTGAAGACGATATCGTGATCACCGAAACCGGGCATGAAAATTTAACCGAGCAGGTCGTGAAAGATCCTGATGCCATTGAGCAGTTAATGCAATCGGCGCAGGCACTTCGTCAAGGTGAAAATAAGCCACTATGAGCGTAATTATTGTCGGCGGTGGGATGGCTGGGGCAACGCTTGCGCTTGCGCTTTCCACCTTATCGCAGGGTCACATTCCGGTCACTCTCATCGAGGGGAGCTCCCCGCAGGATACCGCCCACCCCGGGTTTGATAGCCGAGCGATAGCGCTGGCGGCGGGAACCTGCCAGCAACTTGCGCGTATCGGTGTCTGGTCGGCACTGAAGCCTTACGCAACGCCTATTACCGACATCCATGTCTCTGACCGCGGTCATCTTGGCCAAGTCGAACTCTGTCGAGAAGATTACCATTTACCTGCCTTGGGTAACGTGATCGAACTGCAAGCGGCAGGGAAAGTTCTGTTTAAACAGTTACAACAGGCACCCGGTGTCACGCTGCTTTGCCCGGAAAAAGTGGTCGAGATGACCCGTACGGTACAGCAGGTATCGGTCACACTGGAAAGCGGTCAAACGCTAGACGCACAGACGTTAGTCATCGCCAGCGGCAGTCGATCTGCTTTGGCGACTCAAGCTGGCTTTACTTGGCAACGTGATGATTACCAGCAAGTTGCCATTATCGCGAATGTGAGTACTTCAACGCCACATAATGGCCGAGCGTACGAACGTTTCACTCAGCATGGGCCTATTGCCCTACTGCCGATGTCAGATAACCGTTTATCCTTGGTGTGGTGCGTATCAGCATCGACCAGTGAAAGGCTATTAGCGGCTGATAAGTCGTCATTCCTGCAGCAATTACAACGAGAGTTTGGCTGGCGGCTTGGGCAATTTACACAAGTTGGCCAGTGTGAATCCTATCCACTAAGCTTGCATCAAGCGCAGTCGTTGATCACACACCGCGCCGTAGTGATTGGTAATGCTGCGCAATCTCTTCATCCTATTGCAGGCCAGGGCTTTAACCTTGGGCTGAGGGATGTGATGAGTTTGGCCGAAACCCTAGCAGAAGCTGATAAACAGCAGCAGGATATGGGGCAGTTTAGTGTATTGAATCGCTACCAACAGCGAAGAGCACAAGACCGTGCAACAACCATTGCCATCACCGATGGTTTAGTCCGACTCTTTGCCAATGATAACCTGCCTCTCATTATTGGCCGTAACCTAGGATTACTCGCGATGGAACGCGTTACCGGGTTAAAGCACCACCTCGCTAGCCGAACCTTAGGCTGGGTTAAACGTTAAATTAAGAGAATATTCATGCAAAGCTACGATATTATTATTGCTGGTGGGGGAATGGTCGGCCTCGCAGTCGCGTGTGGTCTTAAAGAGTCAGGACTTAGCGTTGCGGTCCTCGAACAAGGGGCGGCGCCACACTTCAGCCCACAGGATCCCCTATCGGTGCGGGTGTCGGCAATTAACCGAGCAAGCCAACGTCTCTTAGAAAAATTGGGGGTGTGGCAAGATATTCTGCAAATGCGTGCCAGCTGTTATCACGGCATGAAAGTCTGGGAAAAAGATAGCTTCGGACATATCGCCTTCGATGACGGCGAGCTGGGTGGCCACGGCTTAGGGTATATCATCGAAAATTCTGTACTGCATGCAGCCCTATGGCGTCAGGCAGAAAAACTGTCGCATATTACGCTTATCCCTAATGCCGCCCTAGTCCAGACCGCCTTCGGTGACAACGAGACCTTTGTCAGCTTACAAGATGGCAGCATGATGACCGCCCGCTTGATGGTGGCAGCAGATGGCGCCCAGTCTTGGCTCAGAGCAAAAGCCGATATACCTCTAACCTTCTGGGATTACAAGCATCACGCGTTAGTCGCGAATATCCGTACCGAACAGCCTCACCAAGGTGTCGCCCGCCAAGTTTTCCACGGCGAAGGCATTCTCGCCTTTCTTCCTTTTGAAGACCCGCACCATTGTTCAATTGTCTGGTCCACAGAGCCGCAAACCGCGAAAAAGCTGAGCCTAATGGACGAATCATTATTCTGTCAGCAACTGGCTGTCACATTTGATATGCAGTTAGGACCTTGTACGCTGAACAGTGAACGTAGAACATTCCCGTTAACGGCGCGTTACGCCCGACAATTTGCCAGCCATCGACTTGTGTTAGTGGGTGATGCGGCACATACCATTCACCCGCTGGCGGGGCAGGGAGTGAACCTCGGCTTTATGGATGCTGCAGAGCTTATCGGCCAACTTCTTCGTCTACAGCAAGAGGGTAAAGATATTGGTCAACACCTCTATCTTCGCCGCTATGAACGCCTAAGAAAGCTCAGTGCAGCCAAAATGCTGGCGAGTATGCAAAGCTTCCAAGACCTCTTTGCAGGGCAACATCCACTGAAAAAAATGGTGCGTGATATCGGCTTAACCCTTGCGGATAAGCTACCTGGGATTAAACCACAGCTAATTAAGCAAGCCTTGGGTGAACACGATTTACCCGAGTGGCTGCGTAAATAGAAGGAGGGGAGATGGCTGATCGTTCGATTGCGATAGGCAATAATACGGCACTGCTTGTCGTCGATGTTCAAAACGATTTTCTGCCGCAGGGAGCGTTAGCGGTGCCTCGGGGAGATGAAGTGATCCCGGCCATTAACCAGATTGCACCGTTATTTCAGCAGGTGGTTATTACCCAAGATTGGCATCCTGCTGGCCATTCCTCCTTTAGTTCCTCTCATCCGGGGTATCAAGATTACCAAGTGATTGATATGCCCTATGGCCCGCAATGCTTATGGCCGGACCACTGTATACAGGGGAGTGTCGGGGCCGAGTTATCAAATGATTTATCCCTTCCTCATGCCAGATTGATTCTCCGTAAAGGGGTCCATCAATCCATCGACAGCTACTCTGCCTTTTTAGAGGCCGATCGCAGTACCTCAACCGGGCTTCTCGCTTGGCTGCAAGCGCAGGGGGTCGATCAGGTGGTGATAACCGGACTTGCCACAGATTTCTGTGTTGCATGGACGGCTATAGACGCAGCTCAAGCGGGATTAGCCACTTGGGTAGTAGAGGATGCTTGCCGAGCGATCGATATTGACGGGTCACTGCAACGCGCCAAGCTGGCGATGCAAGATGCTGGTGTGATTTTCCTCACATCTCAGCAATTGCACCAAGGTTGTGAAAGCTGATTTATTCTAATTATTGACCATTTCTACCCTTAGAAAAACTAATCCGAAAGCTAGTAAAATAGTCGGATTAAGATAAGTCAGTCTAAGAGTCTGTCTTAGCATTCTCTCTAGATGTCGGCTTTTGTCGCCATTTTCCTACTTATTCCCGCCCTATCTTATCAATCACCTCTGGTTAAGCGTATCTGCTCCATTTTGGTGCATCACGGGTTTGCCCCTATTTCACCTTATGGCTAAGCGATGGAATGAATGATAACGTGCAGTAAGGATAACGTTTGTGTTTCTAGTCCTAAAGCCCGACCTAAGCAAGCTAACTCACCGCGATGTTACGCGGCAGAAGGAGTGTTATGAGTCAACAAACCCCTCTCTTTGCACAACACCAAGCCTGTGGTGCACGCATGGTCGACTTCCACGGATGGCTAATGCCACAGCATTATGGTTCCCAGCTTGATGAGCATCATGCCGTGCGCCGTGCAGCAGGCATGTTTGATGTATCCCATATGACCATTGTCGACCTGGCTGGCGCTCGTACCCGAGAATTTCTACGTTATCTGTTAGCCAATGATGTGGCTAAATTGACGCAGCCTGGTAAGGCGCTCTATAGCGCCATGCTAAATGCCTCGGCAGGCGTTATCGATGACTTAATTGTCTATTTTATCGACGAGCAACACTTCCGATTAGTGGTCAACTCTGCAACACGCGAAAACGATTTAGCGTGGATCTCAGAACAGTCTAAAGAATATGGTATTCAAATTGAGGAGCGACGAGACTTAGCGCTTATCGCAATACAAGGCCCTGAGGCAATAGAGAAAAGCCAATCGGTGATGAGTGCTGAACAGCGAGCCGCCGTAGCGGAACTAAAGCCCTTCTTCTCAGTGGAAAGCGGCGGCTGGTTTATCGCGACCACTGGCTATACCGGTGAGCGCGGCTATGAAATCGCACTCCCTGCCGAGCAGGCTGCATCGCTATGGCAAGCGTTACTTGCGGTAGGCGTCAAACCTGCTGGCTTAGGGGCGCGAGATACCTTGCGCCTCGAAGCGGGATTAAATCTTTATGGGCAAGAGATGGATGAGTCGATTAACCCGCTTGCCGCGAATATGGCTTGGACGGTGGCTTGGCAACCGGAAGAACGAGAGTTTATCGGCAGAGCGGCGCTCGAACGTTTACAAGAGCAAGGCACTGAAAAACTGGTTGGTTTGGTACTGCATGAGAAAGGCGTCCTTCGCAATGCCTTACCTGTCTCGTTTACCGATATCAATGGAAATCCTCAGCAAGGCGTTATCACCAGTGGTTCTTTCTCCCCGACCTTGGGCTGCAGTGTCGCGCTTGCACGGGTGCCGGCAACGGTAGGGGATAAGGCTGTCGTATTGATCCGCCAGCGTGAACTGCCAGTGTCTGTTACTCAACCCTGCTTTGTCCGTGCAGGCAAATCATTGATTTAATTATGGAGAATAAAATGAGCAATGTACCGCAACACTTAAAATACCGTGATAGCCACGAATGGGTACGTCAAGAAGAGGATGGCTCGGTCACTGTGGGAATCACCGAACATGCACAAAGTTTACTTGGCGACATGGTGTTTGTTGATCTGCCTGAAGTCGGTCGTGAAGTCAGCGTTGGCGATGACTGCGCGGTTGCCGAATCGGTTAAAGCGGCCTCCGATATTTATGCGCCGGTCAGCGGCGATATCGTCGCAGTCAATGACGAACTTAATGACAGTCCTGAGCTTGTAAACACCTCCCCTTACGAGGCGGGCTGGTTATTTAAAATTAAGATCACTAACGAAAACGAGCTTAACCAATTACTTGACGCCGATGCCTACCAAACCTTGATCAATAAGTGAGTAAGACGATGACGCAAACACTCAGCCAGTTAGAACATCCCGATGCCTTTATTCGTCGCCATATTGGCCCGGATATCGATCAACAACAACAGATGTTGCAGCAGATTGGCGCAACGGATTTGCCGACGTTGATTGCGTCTATCGTACCCGAAAATATCCAATTATCCTCTTCGCCCCTGCAACTGCCTTCGGCCAGTGAGCACCAAGCGTTGGCAGAGTTGAAAGCCATTGCGGCAAAAAACCCTCGCTATAAATCTTGGATTGGTATGGGCTACAGCGCGGTGTTAACTCCACCGGTAATACTGCGCAACTTACTTGAGAACCCCGGATGGTACACGGCTTATACCCCTTATCAACCGGAAGTGTCACAAGGGCGGCTGGAAGCCTTACTCAATTTCCAACAGGTTACGCTAGATCTTACGGGAATGGACGTTGCCTCCGCCTCGCTGCTTGACGAAGCAACGGCTGCGGCTGAGGCCATGGCGATGGCTAAGCGGGTGAGCAAACGTAAAAATGCCAACACGTTTTTCGTCGCCGAGGATATTCATCCACAGACCCTCGATGTGATTAAAACCCGCGCAGAGACCTTTGGCTTTGAGCTGGTGGTCGATAGCGCTGAGAAGGCGCTAGACCACCAAGATCTCTTTGGTGTCTGCCTACAATATTGTGGCTCGCAGGGGGAGTTGCACGACTATCGTCAACTGATTGCAGCGTTAACGGAGCAGGGCGTAATCATTGCTGTCGCCGCTGAATTTATGGCCCTAGTGCTTCTTGAATCACCGGGGAAATTAGGGGCCGATATCGTTTTTGGTTCTTCGCAACGTTTTGGCGTTCCTATGGGGTACGGTGGCCCGCATGCGGCATTCTTTGCCACCAAAGAGACGTATAAGCGAGCCATGCCGGGCCGGATTATCGGCGTTTCACGTGATGTCCAAGGCAATATCGCGCTGCGAATGGCGATGCAAACGCGAGAGCAGCATATCCGCCGTGAGAAAGCCAACTCTAATATCTGTACTTCCCAAGTCCTGTTGGCGAATATCGCCGGTATGTACGCCGTGTGGCATGGTCCTAAAGGATTAACACGTATCGCCCAGCGTATTCATCGTTATACGCAAATCCTCGCAAAAATCGTGCAAGATAATGGTTTAACTCTGCGCTACGCGCAGTGGTTTGATACCTTAACGGTTGAGGTGCCCGATAAAGCCGAGGTGCTTAAGCGCGCAAAGCAGCAGCAGACTAATCTGCGCAGCGACCTCCACCATGCGGTGGGGATTACGCTAGATGAAACCACGCAACGCCAAGATCTTCTCGTTTTAATCGAGGTGCTGCTTGGACGTAAAATCACCGTTGATCTTGACCAAGAAGACAGTCTTGTCAGCGCACAAGCCATTATTCCAGCAGCATTACACCGTGAAGACGCTATTCTGACGCACCCTGTCTTTAATCAGTATCACAGCGAAACGGAGATGTTACGCTATCTTCACAAACTTGAACGTAAGGACTTAGCACTCAATCAAGCGATGATCCCCCTTGGCTCCTGCACGATGAAGCTTAATGCCGTCGCCGAAATGTTACCTATTACCTGGCCAGAATTTGCCGATCTTCATCCGTTCTGCCCGACGAATCAAGCCGCGGGATACTTGCAGATGATTGAACAGCTTTCTGAATGGCTGATCACCCTGACCGGTTATGACGCGCTCTGTATGCAGCCTAACTCGGGTGCACAAGGCGAATATGCGGGGCTGCTAGCTATCCGTCGTTACCATGAAAGCCGTCATCAAGCACAACGCCACATCTGCCTTATTCCTGCCTCGGCCCATGGCACTAACCCTGCCTCCGCGCAAATGGCCGGTATGGACGTGGTAGTGGTTGCCTGTGACAAACAAGGTAATATCGATCTTGAAGACCTCCGTACCAAGGCAAGCCAAGCAGGTGACCATCTCTCCTGCATCATGGTGACCTATCCCTCTACGCATGGGGTTTACGAGCAGACCATTCGTGAAGTCTGCGAAATTGTCCATCAGCACGGTGGGCAAGTCTATCTGGATGGCGCCAACATGAATGCACAAGTGGGGATCACCACACCAGGCCATATTGGTGCCGATGTCTCCCACCTTAATCTGCATAAAACATTCTGTATTCCCCACGGCGGTGGTGGGCCAGGAATGGGACCGATAGGGGTTAAAGCCCATCTCGCGCCGTTCGTGCCAGGACACAGTATCGTCCAGTCGACCTTACTCACCGAGCAAGGCGCAGTCACTGCAGCCCCTTTTGGAAGTGCGTCGATCCTGCCAATCAGTTGGATGTATATCAGAATGATGGGAGGCGAGGGCCTGAAGCAAGCTAGCTCCCTCGCGATATTGAATGCTAACTATATTGCTAGCCGGTTATCGTCAGACTACGACATTCTCTATACCGGACCAGAGGGTCGTGTGGCACATGAATGTATTCTCGATATCCGGCCCCTCAAAGAACGTACCGGCATCAGTGAGATGGATATCGCTAAGCGGTTAATCGACTATGGCTTTCATGCACCGACCATGTCGTTCCCTGTCGCCGGGACCTTAATGGTGGAGCCAACGGAATCAGAAAGCTTGATTGAATTGGATCGATTCGTCAATGCGATGTTGGCTATCCGTCGCGAGATTCAGCAAGTCGCAGAAGGTAAGTGGCCCTTGGACGATAACCCTCTGGTCAATGCCCCCCATATCCAGCAAGAACTGGTTAGCGACTGGCAACATGCCTACACCCGTGAAACAGCGGTCTTCCCTGAAGGCGTCGAGAATAAATACTGGCCAACGGTCAAGAGAGTGGATGATGTTTACGGCGACCGTAATTTATCTTGCTCCTGTGTACCGATCACGGATTATCAATAACGTTTATAACAGCCCTCTATCGCGAGGGGGCTGTTACACCTCCTCACAGTTTTATTTAAACTTACAAGTGTACTCTGAATTTATTCTCAGCTAGTCTACGTATTCATTCATCGGACGATAATGGAGTTAACACACCTGTTATGGCTAAGACACAAACTCATTCTCCCGGATACTCATTGGCGGAAGAAATAGCAAACAGTGTAAGCCATGGCCTAGGTTGTCTTTTTGGCGTTGTCGGCTTAGTCCTATTACTCGTTCAAGCAGTTGAGCGTGATGCCGACGTTATCACCTTCGTCAGCTATAGCCTGTATGGTGGCAGCATGATTTTGCTGTTTCTTGCCTCGACCCTCTATCATGCTATCCCCAATCAACAGGCTAAACCTTGGTTGAAGAAAGTCGATCACTGTGCGATTTATCTGCTTATTGCCGGGACTTATACGCCATTCCTGCTTGTCGGGCTGCGTTCGCCGTTGGCGGAAGGCCTGATGGTGGTGATATGGTCACTGGCTCTATTGGGGATTCTTTTTAAACTGGTGTTCGCTCATCGATTTAAAGTGTTATCGGTGGTGACCTATCTACTTATGGGCTGGCTCTCCTTAGTCGTGATCTACCAAATGGCGACTAAACTCTCGGCGGCAAGTGTATGGCTGTTGGCGATTGGTGGAATCGTCTACTCATTAGGGGTGATTTTTTACGTCAATCGACGGATACCTTTCAACCACGCGATATGGCACGCCTTTGTCTTAGGCGGCGCAATTTGCCATTTTTGCGCGATCTACTTCTATATTCGGTGAGTCGACCCACCGATAGACATTCTCGTTAGTACCCCCTCAACGTTTTAGCTTCGAATTGAGGGGGTAGGGGTTAAGGCATTAAGCTTCGTCGAGTGAATAAGGTAGTGGCTGGATCTGTAGCGCACTGGCCTCATCACCATCAAGACGAAATCTATCCTCTGTCCCCAAATCGTTATTCAGCACGACTTGTACCCACAGCGTAGTCGGGGCAACCATTACCGAACAGAGAACGGTTCCGGTTTTACGCCAATTCTCACCCATTTGTAATGCGACGGCGCTACCGGCTTCAACCGCTTGCTGCGCCGTACCGGCTAACCAATAGAGTGCGCGTTTGTTTGCCCCGCGATACTTGGCGCGAGCAACCATCTCTTGGCCGCTATAGCACCCTTTTTTAAAGCTTATCGCGTTCAATGCCTGAAGGTTGGTAGCTTGTGGAATAAATTGCGCAGTATTCGCCGCGTCAATCACCGGAATACCCGCGGCAATATCGGCGGCCAGCCAGTGCTGGGCATCACATACCGCCTCGGAGTGATCCTTAAGTAATACTTCTGCCTGAGAAGGCTCAGTAATGACGATGTAGCGGGCTTGCGGGGTGGGCAGCCACAATAGCAATGTATTGCCGACCTTAACCCGTGGTTGATCGGCATCCGGAAGCTGAGAAAAATATTGGCTTAGGCACTCAGCCGCTTTGCTGCCCATTACCCCCACTAGCGCCCGGCTATCATCGGCGGTAAAGGTAATCTTAGAGAACACGGCATATTTTTTTATTTCAGTCAGCTGTTGCTCACGCACGTCACGGCGTAATAGATAGCTATAGCCTTCGCCATCATGGAATATACGCAGATTACTCCACATCTTACCTTTGGCATCGCAATGTGCCGCGAGTTGGTGATCATTCTCGGCTAATTGGCTGAGATCTGCGGTAAGTTGGCCCTGCAGATAGGCGGTGGCATCGGCACCTTGAGCGGATACCAGCGCCCAATCGCTAAGCGAGCAAAGAGCCAGCGCTGAGTGATAGGCGGTAGTGGTGGGTTGAGAATTCATGACATCTCCTGTCGACCAACAGTGAAGGTGAAAGCGACCTAAGCCGCTTTACGAAATTGGTTTCATTATTCATTAAAGCGTAAAGCCTGAAAAGAGATTAGCAAGTACAAAAGTGCGAGCGCTGCCGAAGAGGTGGTGATTTGTACTGCCGTTCATCCGGGCTCTGCGGTACACTCTCCTTCTCTGGTTAAGGGTATTATTAAGGAAAAGCGTGTGGACTTAGCAGAAATAGGTATTGAAGACACTTCTCGTATTCACTGGGCGTGCCGCCGAGGCATGTTAGAACTGGACATCGCCGTACGTCCTTTTTTCGAACACGAATATCACACCTTAACTGACGCGCAAAAGCGGACCTTTATTGCGCTACTTAAGGCCGACGATCCCGACTTATTCAATTGGTTGATGGGGCATGGTCAACCCGCGAGCGACGAGCTCAAAGGGATGGTCGAACTGATTCGGACGCGAAACAGTGCGCGTGGACCTGTGGCAAACTGAGATCGGCCCCTCACGTAATGCCGTGATCCTGGTCAATGGCTGGGTGCTATTAACGCTAGCCGCGCTTGTGGCGACACCCTGGTTTGGGGCTTTTTATTTACTGAAGCCTTTAGCGATTATTGCGGTGATAATTGAAAGGTCGCGCAGCCTGAAAAGGCTCGCCTCACGGATTGGCCTACTGGCGATGGATGATCAAGAGACTTGGTTTTGGCAGCAGCAACAGTGGCGACTTAGCGCGCCGCTCTGTTGGCTACCCTGGGGAGTAATGATTCGCTGGCGATCGGCACAACAAACCCAGCATTTCTGGTTAATGGCAGACACCATGTCTGAAGAAGCGTGGCGTAACCTACGCTTCTATTGGCTAAAAGGACGTAATCGACAGTGGGAGTAGGGATTACAACAAATCCGCGACTTCTCCCAGAATCTGTTCACACCAGTTGGCAATGCGCTCATCCGTCTCTTCAAATTGATTCGCATCATCTAAGGCCAACCCGACGAAATGTTGTCCATCGGCAGTGAGGGGCTTCTGACTGATAAACTCATAACCGGTAATAGGCCAATAGCCGACGAAAGAGACGCCTTTTGGTAGCAATAAATCGTGCAGCATACCGAGGGCATCTAAAAACCATTCACTGTACCCGGCCTGGTCGCCCAGCCCATAGAGTGCGATGATTTTTCCTGAAAGATCGAGATCAGCCAGCGTTTGCCACTGAGCTTCCCAATCCTCCTGCAGTTCACCAAAGTCCCAAGTGGGCATACCCAAAATCAGCAGGTCGTACTGGTGCATGGTAGAGAGCGGCTCATCCTTAACATTATGTAAGGTCACCATCTCTTGGCCGATAAACTCTTGGATCTTCTCGGCGGCCATCTCGGTATAACAGGTGCTTGAACCGTAAAATAACCCTATTTTCATACTTGATTGACTCTTAGGTTCCTACTCTGCGTTGAGTGTATCAGAAAGCATACAGCGAGGCGTAGTTGATGCATAATAGTCTGCGTTTAGCGCAGGTAATCGGAAAACAAAGCAATGAAGAAATCGACGTCACTTCCGTCAATGGATCCCCTTCTCGAAGGCTTTATTGACCAATTGTGGATTGAGCGCAACTTAGCAGAAAACACCTTAGAGGCTTATCGCCGCGACCTCAAACAGCTGGTGGAGTGGCTTGAGGCGCATCATCTAGCGCTGCTTACTGTGAGCGCACCCGAATTACAAAGCTTCTTAGCAGAGAAACTCGAAGGGGGCTATCGAGCAACCAGTTCCGCCCGACAGCTCAGTGCAATGCGCCAGCTCTTTCAATATCTTTATCGGGAACAGCTGCGACTTGATGACCCGAGCGCATTACTCTCCTCGCCGAAATTACCGCAGCGGCTGCCAAAAGATCTCAGTGAAGCCCAAGTTGCTCGCCTACTTGAGGCGCCTTCCACCGAAATCCCGCTTGAGTTACGCGATAAAGCGATGATCGAACTGCTTTATGCGACGGGATTACGGGTATCAGAGCTAACGGGGCTGACCCTCAGTGATCTCAGTTTACGCCAAGGCGTGGTCAGGATTTTAGGTAAGGGCAACAAGGAGCGATTAGTCCCGCTGGGGGAAGAGGCGATCCATTGGCTAGAAAATTATCTGGAACATGGCCGGCCTTGGCTGATTAATGGCGCAAAAATTGATATAGTCTTTCCCAGTAATCGTGGGCAGCAAATGACTCGACAAACATTTTGGCATCGAATCAAACACTACGCCCTTATCGCTGGGATTGATAGCGCTAAGCTCTCGCCCCATGTGCTGCGCCATGCCTTTGCGACGCACTTGCTCAATCACGGCGCCGATTTACGCGTCGTACAAATGCTACTCGGTCACAGTGACCTATCAACCACACAAATTTATACGCATGTTGCCAATGAAAGACTCCGTCAACTGCATCAACAGCATCACCCACGCGCCTAGCGGGGTGGTTAATAAGGATAAGGAAATGCTGAAGAAATTATTACTCTCAATGGTCGCGTCATGCGCAATCTTTTCCAGCGCCAGCTATGCGAACAATGCTGCAATTATTCAATCCTTGACAAAATTAGGCGTCAATATCAGTGATATCCAGCCTTCACCCTTATCCGGTGTCAGCACGGTATTAACCGACAACGGCGTGCTCTACGTCACTGACGATGGTAAACAAATGATCCAAGGGCCGCTTTACGATATCAGCGGTAAAACGCCAGTAAACGTCACTTTCCAAACGCTAGACAAGAAAGTGGAAGCGCTAGCGCCAGAAATGATTGTCTATAAAGCGCCGAAAGAGCAGCACGTTGTGACAGTGTTTACCGATATTACTTGTGGCTACTGTCATAAGTTACACCAACAAATTTCAGACTATAACGCTCTGGGTATCACCGTCCGTTATCTTGCTTTCCCACGTGAAGGGTTGCAGGGCGATGTAGCGAAAGCGATGAAGAATGTATGGTGCGCCAAGGATGGTAAAGCAGCGTTCGATGCGGCGATGGGGGGTAAAACTCCCGCAGCGGCGAGCTGTAATATCGATATTGGTAAACAGTATCAGCTAGGGCTGTTATACGGTATTCAAGGCACTCCGGCGATCCTCACTAAAAATGGTGTAATGATCCCCGGCTATCAAGGTCCTAATGAGTTAAAACAGTATCTGGATCGTATCAACGCAGGATAATCCTTTGTCTTCACGCGCTATCCCTGAACTACAACGACGTCAGCAGCACGCTGACGTCGAGCTTTCGGCTACCCTTCCCCCTTTACTGCAACAACTGTATCGACAGCGTGGGATCACCGATGCCACGCAATTGGAGCGGGGCGCAAATCATTTACTGCCGCCACAGGGCTTAACCGGCATCGACCAAGCTGTACAGTTATTACATCAGGCGATGTGCGATAACCGCCATATCATGGTGGTGGGGGATTTCGATGCGGACGGCGCCACCAGTACTGCGCTCTCTGTGTTAGCACTGCAACAGTTTGGCGCGCAACGGGTCAGCTATCTGGTCCCCAATCGGTTTGAGCAAGGCTATGGACTTAGCCCGGAGGTCGTCGACTTGGCTCATGCCCGTCAAGCGGAGCTGATTTTTACCGTTGATAACGGCATCTCCTCCTTGAGTGGGGTAGAGCACGCCACGCAGTTAGGCATTCCGGTCATTATTACCGATCACCATCTTCCTGGTGAGGTCTTACCGGCGGCGGCGGCAATAGTTAACCCGAATCTCGCCCAAGCCACCTTTCCGTCGAAGAACTTGGCTGGGGTCGGTGTGGCCTTTTATGTCATGCTCGCACTCAGGGCTTATTTACGCCAGCAAGGATGGTTTAGCGGGTCGCCGCCCAATCTTGCTGACTTGTTGGATCTGGTGGCACTCGGTACGGTCGCCGATGTGGTCCCCCTCGATGCCAATAACCGAATTTTGGTGTGGCAGGGGCTGCAACGTATTCGTGCCGGGAAATGTCGTCCCGGTATCCGGGCATTACTCGATGTCAGCCAACGGCAAGGGCATCGTCTTAATGCCAGCGATCTCGGTTTTGCATTAGGTCCACGACTCAACGCGGCGGGGCGACTCGACGATATGTCCCACGGCGTCGAGTTACTGGTGACCGAGAGCGAGCCACAAGCGCGGATGTTAGCGAATGAACTCGATGCCTTAAACCAGACCCGTAAAGAGATCGAACAGGGGATGCAACAAGAGGCGCTGTTAATCTGCGAGCAGCTGGAAACGCAGCAACATCTTCCAAGCGGCCTAGCGTTCTACCATCCAGAGTGGCACCAAGGGGTGGTGGGGATCGTCGCATCACGCCTAAAAGAGCGTTTCCATCGGCCGGTGATTGCGTTTGCACCGGCGGGCGATGGCACCCTAAAAGGGTCGGGCCGCTCAATTACCGGCCTGCATCTGCGCGATGTCTTAGAACGTCTGGATAGCCAATATCCGGGACTCATTCTTAAGTTCGGCGGCCATGCGATGGCGGCGGGCTTGAGCCTTGCGGAAGAACAGTTCCCGCGCTTTCGTGACTGTTTTGCGCAATTGGTCACAGAGTGGCTGGATAACGACGCCCTGCAAGGGGTGGTCTGGTCTGATGGCGAGCTCGGCGCGCAGCATCTAAACGTGGAGACGGCGGAGATGCTGAGAAACGCAGGGCCTTGGGGACAAAGTTTTCCTGAGCCAATGTTTGATGGCGAATTTAAGCTCTTACAACAGCGACTCGTCGGGCAAAAGCATTTAAAACTGCTGCTCGAGCCGGTAAACGGTGGTCCACTGATTGATGGCATCGCCTTTAACGTCGATTTACGCCAATGGCCCGATCCCAGCATTCAACGGGCAACCTTAGCCTATAAATTGGATGTGAATGAGTATCGTGGGCAACGCAGCGCACAATTATTAGTCGAATACCTCTGGCCGAAAGCCTAAAAAGAGGTTACACGCCGAGGGGAGTTTCGGGTAGAATCTCCACCCTCTGTGTTACTTTTTTATCTTCAACTTAAGACAACAAACCATGTTTGAAATCAATCCGATAAAAAATCGTATTCAAGACCTTACCGAGCGCAGCGATGTTCTTCGGGGGTACCTTTGACTATGATGCAAAAAATGAGCGTTTAGAAGAAGTTAACGCTGAACTTGAACAATCTGACGTCTGGAACGAACCCGATCGCGCGCAAGCGCTAGGAAAAGAGCGTTCTTCTTTGGAAGCGATCGTCGAAACCTTCGACCTGCTTGCTCAAGGACTTGACGATGTCAGCGGGTTAGTCGAATTAGCGGTCGAGGCCGATGACGAAGAAACCTTTAATGAGGCGGTCGTTGAGCTGGAAGCGCTCGATAAGAAACTGGCTGAATTAGAGTTCCGTCGCATGTTCTCTGGCGAATACGACAGTGCCGATTGTTATATTGACCTGCAAGCAGGTTCAGGCGGAACTGAGGCTCAGGATTGGGCAAACATGTTGTTACGGATGTACCTGCGCTGGGCGGAAGCGAAAGGCTTTAAAACCGAAATCATCGAAGTCTCGGACGGCGATGTGGCAGGGATTAAATCCGCAACGGTGAAAATTATCGGTGACTATGCCTTCGGCTGGTTAAGAACCGAAACAGGCGTTCACCGTCTAGTCCGTAAAAGTCCGTTCGATTCCGGAGGTCGTCGTCATACCTCCTTTAGCTCGGCCTTTATCTATCCTGAAGTGGATGATGATATCGATATTGAGATCAATCCCGCCGATCTGCGCATCGATGTCTATCGTGCCTCTGGGGCAGGGGGACAGCACGTTAACCGGACCGAGTCCGCGGTACGGATCACGCACCTTCCTAGCGGTATCGTCACACAGTGTCAGAATGATCGCTCTCAGCATAAAAACAAAGACCAAGCGATGAAGCAGATGAAAGCGAAGCTGTACGAGCTGGAAATGCAAAAGAAAAATGCTGAGAAACAGGTGATGGAAGATAACAAATCCGATATCGGCTGGGGCAGTCAGATTCGTTCTTACGTGCTCGACGATTCGCGAATTAAAGATCTTCGTACCAGTGTAGAAACTCGTAATACGCAGGCCGTCCTCGATGGCGATTTAGACCGATTTATCGAAGCTAGCTTGAAAGCTGGCCTATAAGGAACCTTTATGTCAGAACAAACCCCCGCGCCGGCGGATCTCGCCCTCGAACTGAATAATGAATTGAGCGCACGCCGTGAAAAGTTAGACGCCCTGCGTGAGAAAGGAAACCCTTTCCCGAATGACTTCCGCCCAACCGATCGCTCTGATGTGTTACACCAGCGCCATGACGAGCAGAGTCAAGAAGAGTTAGAAGATCTCGGTATTGAAGTGACGGTAGCCGGCCGGATGATGACGCGCCGTATCATGGGTAAAGCTTCTTTTGCCACGCTGCAAGATGTTGGGGGGCGTATTCAGCTTTACGTTTCCCGCGATGATCTGCCAGAAGGCTACTATAACGAACAATTCAAAAAATGGGACCTTGGCGATATTCTTGGTGCGCGTGGCAAGCTATTCAAAACCAAAACTGGCGAGCTTTCTATCCACTGCAGCGAACTGCGCCTGCTGACCAAAGCACTGCGTCCGCTCCCTGATAAGTTCCATGGCTTGGCAGACCAAGAGACCCGCTATCGTCAGCGCTACTTGGACCTGATTGCCAACGAAGAGTCACGTCATACCTTCCAGATTCGCTCTAAGATTATGGCTGGCGTGCGTCAATTTATGGTCGACCGTAACTTTATGGAAGTGGAAACCCCGATGATGCAAGTCATCCCGGGGGGGGCTTCTGCGCGTCCATTTATCACACATCATAATGCGCTCGATATCGATATGTATCTGCGTATTGCCCCAGAGCTTTATCTGAAGCGTTTAGTGGTGGGCGGCTTTGACCGCGTCTTCGAGATCAACCGTAACTTCCGTAACGAAGGCATCTCACCACGCCATAACCCAGAGTTCACCATGATGGAACTCTATATGGCTTATGCCGATTACCGTGATCTGATCGAGCTGACCGAAAGTCTGTTCCGTACCTTGGCGCAAGATGTATTGGGTACCACAGAAGTAGCGTACGGCGAGCAAACGTTCGACTTCGGCAAGCCATTCGATAAGTTAACGATGCGTGAAGCGATCAAGAAATATCGCCCAGAGACAGAGCTAGCCGATCTGGATGATTTCGATAAGGCGGTCGCCATCGCACAATCCATCGGTATCAAGATTGAGAAAAGTTGGGGCTTAGGCCGCGTGGTCACCGAAATCTTTGAAGAGACCGCTGAAGCCCAACTAATCCAACCCACCTTTATCACCGAATACCCGGCAGAGGTCTCACCGCTGGCTCGTCGTAACGACGATAATCCAGAAATCACCGATCGCTTCGAGTTCTTTATTGGCGGGCGTGAGATCGGTAACGGCTTCTCCGAGCTTAACGATGCACAAGACCAAGCCGAACGCTTCTTACAGCAAGTTAATGCTAAAGATGCCGGCGACGACGAAGCGATGTTCTATGACGAAGATTATGTCACCGCATTGGAACACGGTTTACCGCCAACGGCAGGTCTAGGTATCGGTATCGACCGTATGGTGATGTTGTTCACCAATAGCCACACCATCCGCGATGTGATTCTGTTCCCAGCTCTTCGTCCAGGCAGCAAATAAGCCCTAACGTTGAGCCACTCTGTTAAACCCGCTTCGGCGGGTTTTTTTATGTCTATTGATAACCAAAATTTATAAAAAAAGTGTAAATTTTTAGAAATTAGGAATTAATCTGTATTAATCCCCGCCAACACCCTTTAATGTCATGACAAATTTTGACAAAAGTCACCTTTTAACGAAGAATAGGTTGACTTAAATCAAGTTAAATTTTTGGTAATTTACTGATTTACTGACAGAAAGGCATCCACTCACTACGTAATTAACTGTAATTATCGATATTACTTAATATTAACTATCGATGAATATTTTTCATTACGTAAAGTAAAATGGCTTTTCAAACGTCGACAAGAAACTGTTAGGATAAATCTCTAATTGAAACAAGATGTTGTAAAGGTACTCTGGTCGCCACACGCCAGGGGCGGCAGCGTGCCTAAAACGCTTGCTATAGAATTTTCGTCGGTAGTGTAATTTTTGTTAAATTTACCTTATTTAAAAGGTAAACTCCCCCACCGATAGCGCAATAACAATGCTAATAAAAATAATAAATTAAAAATAATTATATTTTCACCTTGGTCACCCGATACACCCGTCCCTCAGCCTTGACGTTGAGTGGTGGACTAACTTTATGGATGTTACGGAGAAACAGCAGATGCAGCGAGCGTCAGGTGGTAAACGTTTTAATCGACACTCTTTATTAGCCTTAGTGATTGGGCTTTCCCTTTATCCTTCCCTGAACGCCACTGCCGCTGGCCTGATCTTGCCTGATAGCGATTTACGCTCGGATCTCAGCTGGTTGGCCGATCGCGGCGTGATTAAATTAAGTTTAAGCACTTGGCCACTTAGCCAAGAAGCGATTGAACATGCGTTGGATAAGGCTCATCCTTCTTACGCCTCCGAACAGTTAGCAGTTGAACGCGTGCAGGAGCGCTTACAAAGTTTAAAATCGGATGTCCGGGTCAACGCCTATGCCGCTACCGACAATACCGGGCAGCCACGTAGCTTCGCGAACTCCGCAACAGCCGATACCAAACTTTCTGTCACCGCCAGCAATAGCGGCGAATGGTGGGATGTTAATCTACAAGGTAATCTCGAGGGAAATCGTCAGATCCAATCCCCATCCCACGCCAACCTAAATAACAGCTACGGTGCGGTGAAACTCTGGGGACAGTGGCTCTCTTTCGGTGAAACGCCACAGTGGTGGGGACCTGGCTACGAAGGCAGCTTAATTCGCTCCGATAACGCCCGCCCGCTAACCGGTTTTATGCTGTCACGCTCCAAACAGACCGCTCCCGAAACCTGGTGGCTTAACTGGATCGGTCCATGGCAGTACCAAATTTCTGCTGCGCAAGAGTCACAATATAGCGCCGTGCCGCACACCAAAATTATCGGCATGCGCCTAACGGTATCGCCGTTCGACTCCCTAGAGCTGGGTGCCAGCCGTATTATTCAATGGGGCGGCAAAGGCCGTCCACAGTCCCTAGGTAACTTCTGGGACGCCTTCTCCGGTAATGATAATACTGGTTATAACGATCCTAATGAACCCGGCAACCAGCTGGCAGGCTTCGACGGTAAGTTAAAACTCGAACCAACCTTAGGTATTCCAATTAGCCTTTATGGGCAGCTAGTCGGCGAAGATGAAGCGGGTAAATTACCTTCTTCCAATATGTATCTTGCGGGGATTGAAGGACACCACAGTGTTGGCCGAAATGCCCTAAACTGGTATATCGAAGGGCACGACACCCGTACCGACTTTAAAAATAAAAACTACAGCTACCAACACCATATCTATACCGATGGTTATTACCAACAAGGTTACGCCTTAGGGGATACGCTGGGCGGTGATGGTCGGATGCTGGTTGGCAAAACTGAATTGGTGACCGAAGATAACCAGCGCTGGAGCGCGCGGTTATTCTGGGCGAAGGTCAATCCAAATGACCAAACGCAAAACCGCACCTTCCCGCGCGCCGATACCCTTAAAGGCGTGACCTTGGGCTGGGGCGGCGATATCTATAAATCGGTACGCCTTAACCTCGCCACTTGGTATACCGATGCCAATCATAATGATAGTGATGACCTCGGGGCTAGCGCAGCAATCGAGATCCCTTTCCAACTATAAAATAACGGCTGCTAGCTAACTGGAATCGGTTCTGGCAGCGATTTACCCACTTTATTGAATATATTCTGATGAAAAAATTAGCACTTAAACTCTCTGCAGCCGCAGTGCTGACCGCACTGCTGAGTGGCTGTACCATTGTTCCTGGCCAAAGCCTTAATAGCTTACGTAAAAATACCGTTGAATTGCCGGATAGCGACTACGATTGGGACAAACTGGTTAACGTCTACCCGATGACGCCTGGATTAATCGATAAGCTGCGCCCAGCGCCGGTAATCTCGCAAGCTAATCCACAGCTGGATAAGCAATTACAAAACTATCAATACCGTATTGGCCCAGGCGATGTATTGATGGTGACGGTCTATGACCACCCAGAATTGACCAACCCAGCAGGGACCTATCGCTCTGCTAGTGATACCGGAAACTGGGTCGGCGCCGATGGCACCATCTTTTACCCTTATATTGGTAAGGTCTATGTAGCAGGTAAGACCCTAGCCGAGGTAAGACAACAGATAGCCTCCCGTTTAGCACAGTATGTTGAGAGCCCGCAGGTGGATATTTCGGTTGCCGCTTTCCGATCACAAAAAGCCTATGTGACGGGAGAAGTGAGCAAGTCGGGTCAACTACCAATTACCAATATTCCCTTAACAGTAGTCGATGCGATTAATGCTGCCGGTGGATTTGCCGAGAATGCCGATTGGCGCCATGTCGTGTTAACCCATAACGGTAAAGATACCGTGTTATCGATGCAGGCCTTAATGCAACGAGGTGACCTACAGCAGAACCGCTTGATGTACCCTGGCGATATTTTGTTTGTGCCGCGCAATGACGATCAGAAAGTCTTTGTGATGGGTGAAGTCGGCCAGCAATCAACCCTGAAGATGGATCGTAGCGGCATGACCCTCGCCGAAGCGCTTGGCAGTGCACAGGGCGTTAGCCAACAATATGCTGATGCGTCGGGAATTTTTGTTATTCGTCAAATTCCAAAAGATAAGAACGGTCGTATCGCCAATATTTATCAGCTTAATGCGAAAGATGCTTCGACCATGGTGATGTCTACCGAATTTGAGTTACAGCCCTACGATATCGTCTATGTCACTACCGCACCGCTGGTCCGTTGGAACCGTGTTATCTCGCAAATTGTCCCAACTATTACCGGCGTACACGATCTGACCGAGACAGTGAACTATTACAAGGACCTGAAATAATTATGTTTAACTCAATTCTTGTGGTCTGTACCGGTAATATTTGCCGTTCTCCTACAGGAGAACGGTTGTTACGCCAATTACTGCCGAATAAGAAAATCGATTCTGCGGGGACAGGGGCATTAAAAGGGCATGCCGCCGACGCTACCGCATGCTTGGTGGCAGAAAAAAATAACCTCTCCTTGGCCGATCATCAAGGTCAGCAGTTTACCCGACAGCTAGCTCAACAATACGATCTGATTCTAGTGATGGAGAAACATCACCAAGAAGAGGTCTCGGCTATTGCACCGGAAGCACGAGGTAAAACTATGCTATTTGCTCACTGGATCAATAATAAGCAGATCCCAGATCCCTACCGTAAAAGCGAAGAAGCTTTCGAGCATGTCTATCAATTAATCGAGCAAGCGGCACAGGCTTGGGCGACAAAACTGGGTACTAAATAGGAAGCGTTATGTCATCAGTGATTCAACATAAACCCACTAACCCCGATTCTGACGAGATCGACTTAGGACGTTTAATCGGCGAGCTGCTCGATCATAAGAAATTAATTATTGCCGTTACGGGGTTATTTACCTTTCTAGCGATTTTTTATGCGCTATTTGCCACGCCGATCTACCAAGCGGATGCCTTAATTCAGGTTGAGCAGAAACAGGGTAATTCGATTCTTAATAACCTTAGTCAGATGCTACCCAATAGCCAACCAGTGTCAGCTCCTGAAATTGCCTTACTGCAGTCGAGAATGATTTTAGGTAAGACGGTAGATGACTTAACCCTTCAAGCACAGGTGCAGCAAAAATATTTCCCCATTTTTGGCCGTGGTTGGGCGCGATTAACTGGGCAGCAACCAGGCCAGCTCACTATCAGTAGAATTTATGTCGCCAAGCAAGAAGGTAAAGTTCCAGTGCTGACGATTACAACAATCGATCAGCTGCATTACCTAGTAGAAGGTGGTGGTTATAAAATCGAAGGAGAAATTGGACAATCTATATCAGCCAAAGGACTTTCATTACAGATTGATAAGATCGATGCAGAACCTGAAACACAGTTTACACTAAACTATATCACTCGCCTTGATGCCATTAATGGTCTGCAGCAAATATTTACAGCAGCTGACCAAGGTAAAGACACGGGTATGCTTAATCTTACGCTCACAGATCCTAATCCCCTGTTAGCACAAAGTGAACTACAAAGTATTAGTGAGAATTATTTATCGCAGAATATTGCGCGCCAAGCCGCGCAAGACAGCAAAAGCTTGGAGTTTTTAGAGCGTCAATTACCGCAGGTGCGTAGTCAACTTGACGATGCAGAGAATAAGTTTAGTTCTTATCGTAAACAAAGCGACTCAGTAGATCTTAATTTACAGGCTCGTTCTGCTTTAGACCAGATTGTAAATGTTGATAACCAATTAAATCAATTGACATTTCGTGAGGCAGAGGTTTCACAGCTTTATACCAAAGACCATCCAACCTATATTGCATTATTAGCAAAACGTAAAACGTTAGAGCAGGAAAAAGCTAAGCTAAATAAGCAAGTTTCTGCAATGCCTGCCACTCAGCAGCAGGTACTGAAATTGAGCCGTGATGTAGAATCCGGTCGCGCAGTATATATGCAGCTACTGAATCGCCAGCAAGAGTTAAGTATCGCTAAAAATAGTGCAATCGGAAATGTAAGAATCATTGATGATGCAGTTACCGCACCAAAACCAGTTAAACCTAAGAAAGTAATTATAGTTCTTATAGGCGCAATTTTGGGGGGAGCTATTTCAATTGGATTAGTTTTATTAAGAGTACTGCTACGTAGAGGAATTGAGTCTCCTGAACAATTGGAAGAGTTAGGAATAAATGTTTATGCAAGTGTGCCGGTTTCGGAGTGGATGGCTAAGCAACAGCCTAAAGGAATAAAATCCAGAAAGAATAAACAGAAAGAGAATCTTAGTTTTCTCGCCATTGATAATCCTGCTGACCTCGCTATCGAAGCAATACGCAGCTTACGAACCAGTTTACATTTCGCAATGATGGAAGCATCGAATAATATCTTAATGATTTCTGGTGCTAGCCCCAATGCTGGTAAAACCTTTATTACCACTAACCTCGCAGTAGTATTGGCGCAGGGTGAGCAAAAAGTACTGTTTATCGATGCTGATATGCGTAAAGGTTATTCACATCAGATCTTTAATCAATCCTTAGAGCATGGTTTATCCGATATTCTTTCCGGTAAATCCAGTATCGAGCGGGGGATAAAATCAGTTAGCGGAGCTAATTTCGATTTTATCGCTCGTGGCAAGACTCCCCCTAATCCATCTGAGCTCTTGATGCATAGTCGTTTCCAGCAACTTTTGAATTGGGCGAGCGAAAATTACGATATTGTTTTAGTGGATACACCACCGATATTAGCGGTGACAGATGCGGCAGTGATAGGTCGCTATGTTGGCTCTACATTACTCGTAGCGCGCTTTGAAGAGAATACGGCTAAAGAGATGCAAGTCAGTATTAAACGCTTCGAACAGAGCGGAATTGAAGTGAAAGGTTGTATTCTTAACGGTGTAGTGAAAAAAGCCAGTTCCTATTATGGCTATGGCTATAGTCATTATGGGTATAGCTACGACGATAAAAAATAACTCTCCTGCCCCCCGTATAAGTGGGGGCTTAACAACTGTCGCTACAGCTCTGTGGTGAGGAATCTATGACACGGTTATCCCGAAATCTGCTAGCTAGCAGCGGATTAATTTTATCTGATTTATTCAGTTTACTAGTTAGCCTATATGTGGCTGAAGGGATTTTTGGAGATGATTCAGTATCACCAAAAAATCTTAATAATTGGTATCATCTACATTGGCTAATATCATTATGCTGTGTCGGTTGGTATGGTATGAGGTTACGCCACTATTTTTATCGCAAAACATTTTGGTTCGAATTAAAGGAAGTACTCAGAACTATAATTATTTTTTCAATTTTTGAAATTGCGATCATTGCGTTTACACAATGGTATCTATCGAGAATTACTGGGGTAATAACCTGGTTATTGATTGCTTTTTTTGTGCCGGTTATGCGATGTATTACTAAGTTTATTCTTGACAAAATTGGTGCATGGCAGCGCGACACTATTATCATTGGTTCTGGCCACAACGCTCAAGAGGCATTTAAGGCAATTGCTAGTGAAAAGAATCTTGGATTTAGAACGATAAGATTCATTGGGAGTGCTGATGATAATACTAACTATATAGGTAATATTCCTGTTAGTCATGAGATACCAAGTGAACTAACAAAAAAAATAGATAAACGTATGCAGTTTATTATTGCAGTAGAAAGCGATGAAAGTGAGTTACGTAATACTTGGCTACAGCAATTAATGCTTAATGGTTATCGCTACGTTTCAGTTATTCCAACTTTACGTGGTATGCCTGTAGACAGTACTGATATGTCGTTTATTTTTAGTCATGAAGTAATGATATTTAGGGTTCATCAAAGTTTAGCAAAATGGCCATCAAGGATCCTAAAGCGTAGCTTTGATATATTAGCATCGATTTTTATTATTGCGATGCTATCGCCAATCCTTCTTTATATAAGTCGTAAAGTGAAGAAAGATGGTGGACCAGCGATTTATGGGCATGAACGAATTGGGAAAAATGGCGTACCATTTAAGTGTTTAAAATTCCGTTCAATGTCAGTGAACTCTAAAGAACTACTCGCTGATCTATTAGCTAAAGATCCAGATGCTAAAGCTGAATGGGATGAAACCTTTAAGTTAAAAAATGATCCTCGCATTACTCAGATTGGTAATTTTTTACGTCGTACCAGTATGGATGAATTACCTCAATTATTTAATGTACTAAAAGGTGAGATGAGCTTGGTGGGCCCTAGGCCGATTATTCATGAAGAGCTTGAACGATATCATGACCAAGTCGATTACTATTTGATGAGTAAACCTGGGATGACTGGCTTATGGCAGGTGAGCGGACGCTCAGATGTGGATTATGAAACTCGTGTCTATTTTGATGCATGGTATGTTAAAAACTGGTCGATGTGGAATGACATAGCCATTTTATTTAAGACTTGTTCTGTTGTTCTTAAAAGGGATGGAGCATACTGATGAAAATAACAAGATTTTTTGTAAAAACACTTAAGAAAATTTCACAAATTTCTAAGTTAAGAACGCTTAACAAATTTGCGAATAATATTATGATGTGGCGTATTTATAATAAATATAATGATAAGAATTTAGATTACTCTAACTATTTGGAAAAAAAAGAATCTAAATATATTTGGATATGTTGGTTACAGGGGGTCGATAGAGCCCCAGAAATAGTTAAGCAGTGCATTAGTAGTGTGGAAAGGGAATTGGGTTGTGATTATAAGATAAACTATATTTGTGAAAAAAACTTTAAGCAGTTTATCAAAATCGATTCCAATATACTAGATAAGTACAAGAAGGGGGTCATATCTCAAGCGCAACTTAGTGATATTATGAGGCTAGAGTTATTACATACATACGGAGGGTTATGGATAGATGCGACTATATTTATAAGGAATGGTGGTTTTATAAAAAATATAAATCCTTTAGAGATATCGAGTTTCAAAAATACTAATTCAAAAATAGATTCCATATCGGAAGGTAAATGGTCTATATATTTCCTCTACGCACCTAAAAATAGTATTCATATTAAATATATGAGAGATTTGATATTTAGTTACTGGAGAAGAGAGGATTATTTATTTGACTACTTCTTGATCGACTATGTATTTGGTTCTACGAAGTACTTCGATAAATCATTTAATGAAAAAATAGATAATAATTTTATAAAAAATAATGAAAGATTTTTACTGGATGAGGTTTTAGAAAGTTCATCATTAGTTGAATTGAATGATGCTGAAATTATTGGTTGCTACAAATTATCTCATAAAAAAGAATACCTTAAATCGCCTAATGATCTTTTTTTAATCAGGGGGAGTGAGGTATGATAAAAGACTACAGGTTGAATTTTCGTAACTTTATATCATTTATCTTGTTTTGTATTAATCCTTTTATCTGTTATGTATATTCTACTTTATCCTATATAAAGGGAAGGGGTAAAAATAGTGTATTCTTTTTATCATTATCTTTAGCTATAATATTTATTTACCTACCAATAATGTACGACACTTCTGCCAACTTTTATAAAGTACATTATCTTATGGATGGGGAAATTCCAAACTTATACAATTGGTTTGCGGTTAAAATGAGAAGCTATATAACAATAGATTTCTATTATTTTATCTTCTTATATGTATTTGTGATTTTATACTCTTGGTTTAAATGTGTAGGTTATCAGTACGATACCTCAGAAAAATATAAAACCATATATCTGTTAATTGTGGCATTATTTAGTCTAAATTACAGAGATATTATGGATATAAACAGGAACTGTTATGCATATTCAGTTTTCTTGATTTACTATTACTATTTGAAAGATAGATTCCCTAATTTTAAAATATTTTTTCTACTTTTAACTTTATCAATTAGTATATCAATTCATATTTCAGCTATATTATTATGGTTGATATTTTTGATCACAAACATCAGGAAGTTTAAAGGAAGAGCTTTAGATATTGCTTTTTATATGTCTGTTGTTCTCGCCTTTGTTATGCCTATAATTCTAAATTTATCTCAAGGGATACTGGGTTCAATTGGTGGCGCATTTACCAGTCGGCTAATGTATTATTTATACGACAGTGGCTTTGCTGTTCAAGATTTCACCATCTCAACGTTAATGAAAAAAATACTTAATTTTATATTGATTTTTTTCATTGGTATACTCTGCATCCTAGATAGAAAAAGAAATAATGATTCACGTATTAATCTAATACTAATACTGTGTACATTATCACTGCTATTCTCATCTTATGTTACATTATTCGAGAGGATCTCATTGGCAGTGACTCTTTTATATTTTTATGCAATTTTTAAAATAAATGGTTTTCCAAACCTTAAAAAAATAATATTATTGCTAATAGTTAGTAGAACGGTAATACTAAACCTTTTGGTTTATTTTCCAATATTTATAGGTGATTATAGCAATGTTCTACCTAATTATAATAATAAGCTAGAGTTAGAGGCTAAGCCATTTTATTTAAATACTTTTTACTTGCTCGATATAGATAATGGTTATTCAGATAAGTATTTAATAAGAAACGATATTTGGGGTAAATAAATTGAAGAAGATTGCAGTTTTAATTCAAGCCCACAATAACATCGAAAGTATCATCTCATTCTCGAAAAGATTTAAAGAGATTAATTTTTATCTACATTACGACAAGAAGTCAATTATTGATAACAATCAATTATTGAAGATAGCCTCTAGTAATATATTGTTCATACAAGAAAGGATTGATGTGCATTGGGGGGGGTTCAGTCAAGTAAGAGCTACTCTAACTCTTTTAGAGCATGCTTTTTCAAATCCAGATAATCAATACTTCCATCTTATCAGCGGGGATTGTTTGCCTCTAATTTCGTTTGAGGAAATGAGTGATATATGGGATGGATATGGAGATGTAGCATGTATAGAAATTATGGATAGGCCGGATATATATTGGCGGTTAAATATCAAAGTACCGTTTTCTGATAACGGTAATTTGAGAAAACCTTTTTTTAGATGTTTAAATAAATTTTATAAATTTCTAGGGAGTATTTATAAGTTTACTTGTCTACCAAAAAAATATTATTGTTATGGTTCACAATGGTTCTCGTTGAAGAGAAGTCATGTCGCAATTGTCTTAAATGATGATAATAGGGAGTTTATTAATAACTTCGTAAATATATCTTGTGCTGATGAACATGTTTTTCAAATGATTTCAATTAAAGAGAATTTTCGAACAATTGGAAACCAGAGATTTATTAATTTTGAAAAAAAATCTAATAGCCCTAGTTTTCTGAGCTTAGAGCAACTCAATTTAGCTAAAAGTAATAATTTCTGGTTTGCAAGAAAAGTAAATATTTTTAATAAAGAAAGGTTTGAACGTGAGCGAAATTAAATTTTCAGTTTTAATGTCTTTATATAATAAAGAATTATCTAAAAACTTATTTCAGTGTTTAGATAGTTTAAATAGACAGACGCTTAAAGCAGATGAAGTAATCATAGTATACGATGGATTAATCGATTACGAACTAGATAGCCAGGTGCTAGCATTCAAGGATATCTTGAATATAAAAATAGTAAAGCTGAGTGAGAATCAAGGTCTCGGTAATGCTTTAAATCATGGATTAAAGTATGTTAGTCATAATATTGTAGCAAGGATGGATACTGATGATATATGTCTTGCCGAACGATTTGAAAAACAACTACAAGTCATACAAAAATTTCCTGATATTGATATTTTAGGATCTAGTGTTATTGAGTTCGATGACGAGAATAATACTTCTCGAACTAAAAATTTACCAATAGATAATTTGAGTATTGTGAAGTATGCGCTGTTCAAGAATCCAATCAACCACATGAGCGTAGTTTTTAAAAAAGATAAGGTTGAAAAAATAGGTGGTTATAAGCACCATTTATTTATGGAGGATTATAATTTATGGCTCAGAGGAATAAAAGCTGGTCTTGTGTTCGCGAATACCGATGAAAACCTCCTTCATGTTAGAGTCAATAGTGAAATGGTAAAAAGGAGAAAAGGCTCTAAGTATATCAGGAGTGAATTTCAGCTATTGAAAATTAAACTTAGTTTAAAAATATATCCAATTCATAAGGTTCTTATTTCTTTCATTATTAGAACATCAACTAGATTTTTACCAAATTTTCTTCTTAAAAAAATTTATTCAATGGATAGGAAATGATTTCGAATAAAAATCAGCCCGACATAACTGTTTACATAATTACTAAAAATAGGTTAAATTTATTAAAAAGATGCGTTAATTCAATTTTGGAACAAGACTTTAGTGATTTCGAAATTATTATTGTTGACGATGCATCTACAGATAAAACTCCAGATTATTTAAAGGAGTTAGAGATTAACAATGTTAAAGTAAGATGCTTTTTTAATGATGTTAGTAGGGGAGCTTGTTATAGTAGGAATATTGCTATTCAAGCAGCAAAAGGTAAATATATTACTGGTAGCGATGACGATGATTATTTTTTACCAAATAGACTGAGTGTTTTCTTCGGTAAACGACACCTTCTTGATGATTATATTTTCCTTCATAGCCATAATTTATTTTTAACTAAAAGTGGAATGAAGAAGTCAATACCAAATATGTTATCTCCGAAAGTAATTACTCATAGGCATTTGCTATCTTATAATTCCATCGGGAATCAGGTATTTACAAAGACAGATGTGTTAAAAAAATATCTATTCAATGAACTTCTACCCGCTTGGCAAGATTTTGAAATATGGTATCGAATTATGTTCAACGAGAATAGACACTCTATTTATCTAGAAAACTACTCGTATATTCAAGATGTTTTACATGACTCAATAAGAATAAGTGATTCTAAATTATCTAGAATATTATCAGCAATGGAAATTTTCAAAAATAATAACGATTTGAATGATTTAGAACTGAATGTTCTGAGCAATCATCTCAGAAGCTATGAAAATAATTCGAAATTAAGGAAGGAAAGCCTTATTGCATTAGCTAAATATTTCCCTAATTTATTTAATATTTTCCTAATAGCATTTTATACTTTGAAGTTTATATTCAATAAATTTCGCTAGGAGGTGCCGTGAAAAATTTGTTAATTATTACCTCATACATTTCGGGCCATGGTGGGATGGAGAGGATAATAAATAAAATAACTAATATTATCGAAAGCTCGCCATTGTTTACAGATGTTAAGATCAGTGTTGTTTCATTAAGTGACGGAGTGTATTTGAATAAAAAATTCTATTCCAAAGCAGATAGAAGTACTGATTGGATAGAGTGCAGTTCAAAAAAAATTATTGATGGTAAGTTTTCCATAACGAAGTTAAACAAACTTTATCATGTTTATCATATAGTTAAAGTTTTAAAAAAAGAAAAGTTTTCTCATGTTATATCTACTGGACCGGGGCTGTGTTATTTATTAAGTAAGGTAAGGTGGGCATTGAAGCAAGATTTCACTATTTTTGGTTGGCCCCACTTTTCATCGAGTTCTGGTAATGGAGAATTTAAGTTCTTTGGGTACTCAGATAGGAATCTATGTATAAGTAAGGGCATTATGCATGAACTGGATATACTGTTACCTCAAAGTAAAAATATACTTTTCCCTAACCCAGTAGATCATAATGAAATTAAAATTCAACATGATAAACCTGATGGTGTGAATTTTTGTTACATAGGAAGATTTATTTTTGAGGGGCAGAAGAGAATAAAGGATTTACTCGATGCCTGTTTACTATCAAAGACCAATTTTACTTTACATCTTATAGGTGATGGTCCTGATTATAAATTGATTGTAGATTATATCGATAAGTTTAAATTAAAAAATAAAGTAGTTATTCATAGAGGTTGGCACGATGATCCTTGGAGGATTTTGGAAAAAATTGATGCCTTGATACTTACTTCTGCTTATGAAGGACTTCCGACCGTTATAGGTGAGGCGCTATCTCGCGGAATACCATGTATTTCATCAGATTGTCCAACTGGTCCTTCTGATTTCATCAATGATCCAATAAATGGAAAACTCTTCAAGATTGGAGCTACTTTAGTTCTATCAAAAATACTTGATGATATCGTAAACAAGGAATTAAATTTCGACCCAATTGAGACTCAAAAAAGCATTGAATATTTCTATATAGATAATTTCGTTAATCGGCTACAATCAATATTATCTTAGGTCTGAATATGTCGTTATTTCGTTATAAAGTATTATTATTGGTTTTATTTTTTTTAAGATCAATTCCATCTATAGCATTAGTAAAACCTCCTGAATTTGATGATTCCAAAAAATATATTTCAGCTCATGCGGGTGGTGTCATAAAATTCAAGGGGCATTACTTTCTATATGGAGAGAATAGAAGTGATCATGAACAAGGAGTTTCAATCTACCAAAGTTCTAATATTTCAAATTGGAAATATAAGGGATTAGCCTTGGACATCAATGATGTTAACAAATTTGGTAAGGGTGATTACTTCGTTGAAAGACCAAAGATAATATACAATAAAAAATATGATGATTTTGTCATGTGGTTTCATGTTGAGGAAAAAAATCAGGGTTATAAAGCTGCATTAGTTGGAGTGGCTAGATCCAAGAATATTTTAGGGCCTTATTCTTTAGTTAGTATTTCAAGAATCAATAAATTGTTTCGTCCTATCAATGGTAATTTAGTAGGTGAAAGGAAAGCTAACTTAATTAATAGAAGGGATTTCGCGTCAGGTCAGATGTCCAGAGATATTGGCGTTTTTATCGATGATGATGATAAAGGTTATTTGATCTCTACTACAGAAGATAATGCGACAATAGCCATTTCGCAAATGGGTGATGATTATACTAGCTTAACGGGAAAATATATTCGAGTTCAACCGGGAAGATACGAAGAGGCTCCTGTTATGTTTAAGATACAAGGAAAGTATTATTTAATCACATCTGGAACAACAGGCTGGAAGCCCAATGGCGCCACACTTTATGAGTCTAATAAAGTTTTTGGTGCATGGAAAAGATTAGGTAGCCCCATAATCAGTAAAGATCCTCATGATATTAAGACTACTTTTCATTCGCAAGGAAGCAATGTGTTTAAATATAATGGTATATTAATATTTATGGCTGATAATTGGAATACAAATAATTTAGCAAAAAGTAGATATATTTGGAAATTAGTTCAATTAGACTCTTCCGGAAAACCAAGAATTTATGAATAGTAACTCGCGTGAAATGAAATTAAACTCATATTGTATATTAGCCCATAGAATTACAAATTCTTTAAAATTCACCTGTGAGTATCTGAGTAAGAGTGGAAATTGTTCGGTTTATATTCACGTAGATAGTAAATCTAATTTGGACGATTTTTTATTTCTCAAAAGTAGTTGCGTCCACTTAATTAAGGAAAGGGTTGATGTTAAGTGGGGGGATATTTCAATGGTGCTTGCAACCCTTAATTTATTAAGAAATCATACTGGGGATGGTTACGTTACTTTATTATCAGCAGATGACTTTCCCTTAGTTGATGTAAGCATTTTAAAAGATTTCTTGTTCCGATTGAATGGTCGTAATTTGATTCATTTCCAAGATAATCGTAATAATAATGTTGATGTCTTGAAACGATTTAAATTTATCTATCCAGTTATTTTTTTTCGTAAAGAAAATAATTTCTTCACAAAGGTTTTAAAAAAAATATATTCTCTTTATCCTTTTATGATTAATGATGAGGGTATGGTTTTTATTAAAAATCATGATATTAATATTTATAAAGGTACTCAATGGTTTTCTTTGTCTAGTGAGTCTGTTTCTCTTATTCTTGATTATTTAAAGAATAACCCAGGTTTTTTAAAATCTTTCGAAGGGACTTATTGCCCGGATGAAATGTTTTTCCATACATTAATAATGCATCTAAAATTACCTTTATATCATGATAAAAAAAGATTTAATGATTGCTTGCGATATATTGATTGGGATTCTGGTCCTCAATATCCTAAAATTTTAGATATGACAGATTATCCTCTACTAAAAAAATCCAAGTGTCTATTTGCTCGTAAAGCTTCAGATTCGCTCAATAGAGATGATTTTATACAGTTCACTAAGGCGGTCAAGAATGAATCATTATACTAATATCTTGATTTTAAGGTCGAATAATTATTCAAATAAATGGCATGGTATTTTAGATGGTTTGAATTCTAGTATATTACCATTAATTGTTTTGGATGAAAAAAATGATAATGTTAATTATGGCAATATTAAAACACTGATTTTCAGTAAAACTATTGTGGAAGACTTAAAGTTAGCTCATACCAACGATATGCAATGGCGATTCGGTGATTACTGCCTATATATAGTTAATGATTTTTTATCTAAAAATCATATAAGTTTTGACTATTTGTGGATGGTTGAACCTGATGTGCTAGTCACTGAGGAGTTCAGTGAGTTAATAAAACTATTTTCCGAAAACGATACTGATTTCTTATGTAGTTACTTAGATAAGGCTACAAGCGATTGGATGTGGTACAAATATAAAAAGGATTTCTCCAACTCAATAATTTATAGAACTTTCTTTCCTCTAATTAGAGTCAGCGCTCGAACTGTTGATTTTTTATATAATAGTAGGGTCAATAACCCAACGTTGGCTAATGATGAGGTTTTTGTAGCAACTACAATATCAAATAATAATTTTAAAACTTCCTGCTTCAATTCTTCGTCAAAAATAATCTACGATAGAAATTCTTTTTCATACATGTTACCTCATTATGTTCCATTTGTAGATCTATACAGAAAAAAAGCAACAATATACCATCCTGCATTTGACGATTTCTCTCAATATTTGTCACATCTGAAAAGGAGGGGGTCGTGGAAACATGTGATTAAAAGTATATTTGGGAAAAAAAATAAAGATTAAATATGAATATTAAAAACAAAATCATAAAGAATACTTTCTGGTTATTGGGTGAGAGGATTATAAATATATTAGGCTTGATTTTTGTCACTTCGTACGTGGCAAAATATCTAGGTCCAGATAATTTCGGTAAGCTCAGTTTGGCTACGTATATTTATTCTTTAATTCAAACAATCGCAATATGGGGTTCCGATACAATATCATTTAAAAGAATAAGTAGAAATAAATCCTCAGGTTTATCAATGCTTATGTCTTTAAGAATGATTAGGGTTCCTATATTTATTATTGCATTTATACCTACAGAGATATATATTTATATCACTTCCGATAAGCTGACGCTATACTATTCTCTGGCTGTGGCTTTATCTTCACTTATCGCTATACAAGATTTCTTTGTTATTGCTAATGATGCTACTTATAACTCTAAGTATAATGTTATTACGAATGTTATCGGTGTATTTATTAGTTTTCTTGTAAGGTATCTAATTGTTTTATATCAATTAGATATTGTATTTTTTTGTTTATCAATAGTCCTACTAAATCTTGTTCCTTACATGCTAAGATATTTTAATTTTAGAGTGAATAATAAAATAACCCTTAAGCTTGATAAATCAAGGCGTAAATTTTATTTTAAATATGTACTAGCTTCAGGTCTTCCGATAGTTATTTCAAGTGTTTCCGTGGCTATATATTTTAATACATCTAGATTAATGTTAGGCGCAGTAGAGTCGGTAAAGTCTTTAGGGATTTACTCTGTTGCTATTACCTTAGGCTCTTCTTGGGGATTCGTTAATAACGCGTTCATTACATCAATAACTCCAAAGCTTTATTCTAAGGATTCAGTTGATAAAATATGTTTCATTGCTGCTTTCATGTCCCAGTTCGTTATTGTGATTACTTTCTTATACGCTGTATTCTTTTTTTTATTAGGTAATTTTATCATTAACTCACTCTACGGTTATGAATATTTGAGCTCCTTCTACGTAACGTTCCCATTAATTTTATCAACGGGGTTGTCTGGTTTAGGTATGGTAACTACTCGATATATTATTAATTATGATGGTTACTCTTTTTTAGGAAGGAAAGCAACTTGTGTTTGTGTTCTTGGATTATTTATATCGTATTTTTTTATAAAGATTTGGGGCATGTTAGGTGCTGCAATCTCAACTTTAGCTATAGAGTTTATTTCTCTAACTGTAATGAATTACTTTTTCAAGGGCTGTTCTGTTTTTAAAATGCATTTAAGTGTCTTTAAGTTATTTAATTATAAAAATTTATAGTTGATTAATTTAAGTTTTTGATGGGTTTTAAGTTGGCCAACTCATTTTTTAATTGCAATCGGAGTTGGTTTTTTTTATTTTAATTCATATTTTTTATTTTAATAATTTCGTATGAAGTATGGCTTCCATACTTTTCAATGCTATTTTTTAGATACAATCTTAAATCCCAACCTAATATTTTTCAAGTTTTGAAGCTAAAAGTAATTACATTAAATCTTGTTAATTAATTGGTGTACCGAGAAAGAATGGTTCAAATGGCAACAAGGTTTTTAATGCATGGGTATTTAGTGAATACGGTAATAACTTTGTCAAAACCATGCTGCGTTTAGCGAAAGACCGTCCAGAGCTAGGCATTGTCGGCGATCAACTCGGTTGTCCTACCTATGCAGGGGACATTGCCAAGGCGATTCTTGCTACCTTGGAAAATTCCGCGCCAGGCGGTATCTACCATTTTTGTGGTGATGATCAAGTGAGTTGGGCAGAGTTTGCGTCGGCGATCTTCGAACAGGCGGAACAACAAGGTAAATTAGCGAAACAGCCAAAGGTGAATGCAATCACTACCGCCGATTTTCCAACACCAGCTAAGCGTCCTGCTTACTCGGTAATGTCTACGGCTAAGATTGGTGAGTTCACCGCCGCTTCTCCATGGCGGGAATCCTTATCCACTGTGTTATCGCGTTTAGATTAAGTATACCAAGACCACCTTCGGGTGGTCTCCTTCAGACTCTCCCCGAAATCCTCTCATCACCCTGAATTTCACTGATATTCCTCCTACACCTTATCTTTTAAGCTGGTTACTTTGCGACTTTGGAGGTGACTATGCCATGGATTTATCAGCAATCGACGGGACGTTTATATCACAATCAACAGTTTATCGAGCAAGGTTACAGTGGCTTCCCGCCTCATGTTAATCGTGCCGACTCTCAACATATCCCTAACTCAGGGCCTATCCCGATAGGGGACTATCGCATTGGAAAAGTTACCACTTCCCGCGGTCCTCTCACCCTCGTTTTACATCCCGCACCCCATACTATTATGTTTGGCCGGCACAGCTTTCGTATTCACGGCGACAGTTTGACTACGCCAGGTTATGCCTCACAGGGCTGTATTATCTTATCGGCTCGCACACGCCAACTTATCGCTAACTCAGCCGATCGACTCCTGAGGGTAATAAAATGAAAGCGTTTCTATTAGGTCTATTCAGTCTTTATTTTCTCTCAACGGCTTATGCGGCGCCGAGTATTGATTATTGTGCGACACCGCAAGCCTGGGCTGCACAAGTTACGCTGGCAACGCTTCGTCATCAAGGTTACGAGCCACAACCCTTACCAAAAGTCGAATTGCTGTCGCAACATAAACTCAGTGGTACGTCTGTGCTTCCCACCTCTAAAGTATTTGGCGAGCTCTATAGTCAAACGCTATTAATCACAGTGATCTCTGCTCGTGCGGATCGACCTAACAAACGCTTTATTGTTAATACGATAGTCTCTGATCAAGAGTGCTCAATGGCGAATCCCGTCCTTATCGATACCTCGCTAATTGGCGAAGCCCAGCCTTAAACAGATATGCGTGATGGTGTTCAACCTACGCTACGTAAGCCAATACCTTGAATAAGCTTTTTAATAACTCATCGTCACCGTAATGGTATCGCTATAACTGCCCGCCGGTTGGTTACTCTGGTTAGGATTGACGATGGCGGTATAGCTTAGCGTTTGTGTGCTACCCGTGCCAACTTAACATCCGAGCTTGTAAGTGGACCTCAGTAGTGCCGCGATTCTCTAACCACAGGGCGCTTCCTTGCTGATCGGCTTCGATTACCTGCAGGATCGGCCAGACCAGCAAAACATTCCCAGCGTGACCGAATGCCGAAACACATAATAGGGAAATTAGTAGCGAGAGTTTTTTTATTAGTTTCATGATTCAATACGCCAAAGTCACCGTAACGGTATCTGTGTAAGTCCCTGCGGCAGGAACGGTACTACTCGAAAATAGACGGCCATATACGGGATAAGTTTGAGTGGTTTGCGGAAAGGCGCTGATACTGTAGGCCAAAGAACCATTCCCCCAAACCGTACTGTGTGCGGCATCCTGGTAGAGCTGATACCCTAGTAACTGTGAGCCATTGGATAGATAACGCTTGGTCGCACTGCCACCGTTGACGCCATAATCCAATGAAATCGTTACCGCCGTTCCGGGTGTACAGGTCACCACAATCGACCCTGCCCCAGCGCTGCTGGTGGCATCAACATTATCGGATAGCGCTGCCTGGGTACCGAAGCTCAGTGTGCCAAGATCCGTTGTGTTACTTGCCGAGCTTACTCCTAGCGCACAACCGCTGGTAATGACCACCGATACCGTAAAGGTATCGGTGGTGGTGCTCGCCATAGCATTACGCACGCACATCACACCGATCATCAGGATCCATCCCCTTATGTCAGGCGCTCGGGGTTGGGACATTACCAGCTAAGCGTCGCGGTAACCGTATCGGTATAAGTACCGGCGGTTGGGGCGGTGGACGACTGATCAGCTGGAATAATTCGACCATAGATAGGGATATTTTGTGCAGTACCATCGGCCGTGAGGGCAATACTGCCATCTACCGCGATTTCGCTACTGTAAGACGAATCAGAATAGAGGCGATAAGGAATGGTGGTGCTGCCCGAAATCATGGCACGTAATGAGTCGGTTTCATTCACGCCACCATCGAGTTTAAGCGTTGGCGAAAGCCCCGAGGTACAGGTGACAGTAACGGTATCGGTACCATTTGAACCGAGTACAGTGCCGTTAATATATTTGATAAATCAGCATAGGTACCGAAATTAATACTGCCCCATTCGTTTACCGTACCACTGGAATTATTATTACCAACCGTACAGCCTTCACTGATCGTCACTTGGACACCAATCTGCCCGCTAAGTGTTCCTTCTGCCGCAAAAGCAGTAGGCGACAACGTCGCGACAGGAAATAGCGCGCATAGCAATAAAGCGGGTCTTAAATTCATTTAACACCTCATAGTATTAATTATATTTTTTTATTTTTTAAGAACGTCATAATTAGTAATTAAGAATAATTTTAGCTTGAGGGAATTAAGTCAATAAGAGGGGGGGGATAATTAATGAAAGTATTTTGTTAGGATTTGGTAAATTTCAAAATAAGATTATTAAGTTATAACTAAAAGCATTATCAGATTAACCATGATCAGGGGGTAGTGTTGGTGTTAATGAACATTTATTAAGATAATTAACTCGATAAAACAATGGTTTATTGAGATGTGCAATCATATAAAGTATGGCTTAGTTGTAGGTAAGAGAATAGTGGCTTGTACTGATCAGCAAGAAAAAGGTTATATCTTCACAGCTAATACCATGAAAAATTTTGCTCAAAATTTAGGGTGACAAATATAATTTAAACGATTCTTTGATCGGTTCACCATTCCAATAAAATTATATTTGAATAAATATCCCCCATAAAAAATGACTCAGCGGTTGTTTACAGGGTGAGTTCTCCATCAATTTGATCAAATTTTAATAACACTATCCCGACTCTGTCTATTTTATCTCATTCTGGCATCGCTAAACCGATAAATTAATTCTATCCATCCTTGGGTTAAGGCAGTAACAACCTTTGATGAATGCTGCAAAAATATCCGTGTAGAGGCTTAGTCGCGCAGAGGCTTGCACGCAAATGCCGCGCAAGAAGGGAGTGTCTGTCATTGACGCTTTCCCACATCGACAGCTATCGGGCCTGAAGTAGCCCTGATTAAAGGTACAGTAGTGGTCTATCCTCACGCTTCGGCTGCGAAGTCCCTCATTGATCATCGATGCGATACTCATGATTGCTTGTGATACTAGGGGGGCCAGCATTGTGACGAGTATCCGGTTTCTCGTCTTTCAGCCTATTTTCGAAGTATAAATTAGCCATGGTTCACAGTTTCATTCAGCCAACTGGCGTAGCAATAAGGTGGTCAAACTCGTAAGGGAAGTCCCGTCATCAGGAGGATACTGTGCCAAGCTATTATGTTAATACAGGACAACTATTTCCCTGTTTAATCAGCGCTCATCCAGAAAGGATTAAACAATCTATCTCGCTTAAACTTTGTGTAAGCCCAGTCTCTTCACCATCGCTATTTTGGATGGCACGCCATGTATAAATTGCAAAATTACGTACAGCGCTATGCATGGGGCTCGCCGACCGCGCTGACCGAGCGTTTTGGTTTCGCCAACCCTGATCGATTACCGATGGCTGAAGTGTGGATGGGGGCGCACCCTAGTGCCAGTTCTAAGGTCGTTATCCGAGGAAATTGGCAGAGCTTAGCGGCTGAAATTGCGGCGCATCCACTGTCGATGCTGGGACAAACTACCTATCAAACCTTTCAACAACTGCCTTTTTTGGTCAAATTGTTGGCAGCAGATCGGCCCTTATCGATTCAAGTTCATCCTATCCGATACGCCGCTCAGCAGGGATTTAGACGTGAAAACGAGGCACAGATCCCGCCCGATGCCTCGACACGAAACTATCGTGATGCGAATCATAAACCAGAGGTGATTTACGCGTTAACGCCTTTCAAGGCGCTAAAAGGCTTCAAACCTTTCGACGAGATCGCTAGAGCTTTTCAGCGGCTCAAGTGGGATCATCGCGCCGTTGAAGTATTTATCGACAATCCAACCAGTGACTCACTGCAACAGCTGTTTACTACCTGTCTGCGGCTTGCTGAGGATGACAAACAGCGAGTCTTAACACACCTACTGCACAGCGTAGCGCAGCAAGAGCAGCCCATTGGGCAGACTGTAAGAATGATGGCGGAGGTGTGGCCCACCGATCTTGGGCTATTAATGCCCTTATTCCTGAATATTATCGATCTGCAGCCGGGAGAGGCTCTCTATTTAGCCGCCGGTACCCCCCATACCTATCTACAGGGCGTCGGCATGAAAGTTATGGCTAATTCCGATAATGTGCTGCGGGCAGGGTTGACGACTAAACATATTGATATCGAAGAATTGGTGGCTAATGTGCAGTTTCAAGAAGATAAGGCCGAGCAGCGTCTTTTAGCTCCCACAATTAGCGTTAACCAGTACCATTACCAAGTACCCGAGACAGACTTCAGCCTATCAATTATTACCATTACCTCGCCATGTAGCATTTTGACCCTAGGCCTACCTCAACTGATACTGTGCATGGAGGGCGTTCTTAACTTGAGTTCGGCGCAGCAAGCCTTAACGCTATCGCTCGGTGAATCGCTCTTTATACCGGCAGATCAAGAGGCTTATACAATTAAAGGGGAGGGGCAGATTGCGTTAACAACGGTGGGATCATGCCAGGCGCCGATCACTATTACACCAATCGATGGTAGCTGCTAAATGTGATCGATCACAAATATATGGCTCGACCTTATTGAGTTTATAGAGCAATAGACGGTTCAAATCACATCTTTACGCTTGATTAGTGCATACACTGCTTTAGTTTTCTAGGCGTTAGGATTTATCGATCCTTTCCCCACTGACCGATGAACGGACTACAGAACAGGGGGGCTCTTGACGATAGCAATTATCATCGCAACGCACGGACGAGCAGCCGCTGAAGACAACGGAAATGTTATTAGGTGAACAAGACAATGTTGGCTTTATCGATTTTATTCCCGGCGAAAATACGGAGACATTGATTGATAAATACAACAGCCAGCTATTACGTCTTGCGACCACACAGGGCGTGATCTTTCTTACCGATACTTGGGGAGGAAGCCCGTTCAATGCTGCTACCCGCTTAGCCAGTGAGCATCCCGATTATAGGGTGTTGGCCGGCGTCAATATTCCCATGTTAATTGAAACCTTAATGGCCCGCGATGACGATCCTAGCCTTGAACAGCTGGTCGACATTGGTTTGGAAGCCGGAAGAGAGGGGGTTAAAGCCTATCAACATCCCGCATCATTCGCCGCCAAACCGTCATCTGCGATGCCCGCGCCTCCGGTCAGCTCGCCCATACCGTCACAGCACGGCGTGATGCAATTTGGCTTAGTACGAATCGACGATCGACTCATTCACGGTCAAGTCGCCACGCGCTGGACTAAGGAGACGGGGGTCTCACGAATTATCGTTGTGAGCGATGCGGTGGCGGCCGATGACGTCCGTAAAACATTGCTAAAACAGGTTGCTCTTCCGGGTGTCACGGCGCATGTCGTGGATATCGCTAAGATGCTACGTGTCTATGTGAATCCCAAATATGCCGGTGAACGTGTCATGTTGTTATTTACCAATCCTACGGACGTATTACGCGTTGTCGAAGGTGGGGTAAAGATTGACTCGGTCAACATTGGCGGTATTGCGTATCGAGAAGGTAAAACCATGGTGACTAATGCCGTTTCTGTCGATCAGCAGGATATCGACGCATTTCATCAACTGGCTGCCAAGGGCATCGAGCTTGAGGTGCGTGAAGTCTCTTCCGATACCCGAGTAGGGATGATGGATTTACTTAAAAAACGTTGAATATAAGGCGTTACGGCACATTAGCCTTAGGGGTAATTATAGAGGAGAAGCTCAATGGAGATTAGCACGCTTCAGATCGTACTGGTATTTATCGTTGCTTGTATTGCTGGAATGGAATCCATACTCGATGAGTTCCAATTTCATCGTCCGCTGGTGGCCTGTATGCTTATAGGTCTCGTGTTAGGAGATATTAAGTCGGGTATCATCATTGGCGGGACGCTAGAGATGATTGCCTTAGGTTGGATGAATATCGGGGCAGCGGTTGCGCCCGATGCGGCCCTTGCCTCCATTATATCGACGATTTTGGTTATTGCGGGTCAACAGAGTATTGGTGCAGGCATCGCCTTGGCTATTCCTTTGGCCGCAGCAGGCCAGGTCTTTACCATTATCGTCCGTACCCTGACAGTGGGCTTTCAACATGCGGCTGACCGTGCGGCAAATAAAGGCCAGTTAACCTCGCTCTCTTGGATTCATATCTCGGCGCTCTTTCTACAAGCCATGCGGATTGCGATCCCCGCTTTGATTGTCGCCATCTCTGTAGGGACCAGCGAAGTCCAGTTGTTATTAAGTAAAATCCCGGAAGTGGTGACGAATGGGCTGAATATTGCCGGAGGGATGATCGTGGTGGTCGGTTACGCCATGGTCATTAATATGATGCGAGCCGGTTATCTCATGCCGTTCTTCTACCTAGGCTTTGTGACGGCAGCCTTTACTAATTTTAACCTAGTGGCCTTGGGGGTAGGTAATAGGTGCGGTGATGGCGATACTCTATATCCAACTTAGCCCTAAATATAATCGTTCAGTAGCCACTTCCCCTGCCACGTCGCAGGACATCGATAACGAATTGGATTAGGGGTAAAGATATGGTCGAAAACACTCAGCAAACTGAAAAAAAACTGACGAAAAGTGATATTCGCGGCGTCTTTATACGTTCTAATTTATTTCAAGGTTCGTGGAATTTCGAACGGATGCAAGCCCTAGGATTTTGTTTCTCAATGATCCCGGCGATAAAACGGCTTTATCCTGAAAATAATGATGCTCGGCGCCAAGCGATTAAACGCCACCTTGAGTTCTTTAACACCCATCCTTATGTCGCCGCACCGATTTTAGGGGTCACCCTCGCGATGGAAGAACAGCGAGCCAATGGCGCACCGATTGATGATGGGGCAATTAATGGAATTAAAGTGGGGCTAATGGGCCCTTTAGCTGGAGTGGGCGATCCCATCTACTGGGGAACGGTTCGCCCAGTTTTTGCCGCATTAGGAGCAGGAATTGCCATGAGTGGTAGCCTTCTCGGCCCAATACTGTTTTTTGTCCTGTTCAATGCGGTGCGTTTACTCACCCGATATTATGGGATTGCCTATGGGTATCAAAAAGGCATTGATATCGTGAAGGATATGGGAGGCGGTTTCCTACAAAAATTGACGGAAGGCGCATCGATCCTCGGCTTATTTGTATTAGGTGCGTTGGTGAATAAGTGGACGCATGTCAATATACCCTTGGTGGTGTCAAGAGTGCCTGACGCCGCGGGCGGCGAAACTGTCACCACAGTACAAAATATTCTCGATCAACTTATGCCGGGGCTGGTTCCTCTCCTCCTCACCTTCGGCTGTATGTGGTTGTTACGCCATAAAGTGAATGCGCTATGGATTATCATGGGGTTCTTTATTATCGGTATTCTTGGCTATTGGTCTGGATTACTGGGCGTTTAAGGTATTGCCTCAGCGGAAAGCTGAGGCAAAGTTTGGGGAGGCATTATGGCACTGCAGACAGTTATTCTCGGTATTATCGTGATCCTCTGTTTAGCCTTAGCGGTCTATAGCGAGTGGCTAAGACCGTTGCGGTATCCGCTGACGCAATGGACCATCCCATTACGTCGATTATCACGTAAAGATTGGGGAATAGTCACTGTGCTGCTGCTGGTGGTATTTATTCAGCAGCGGTTGCGTGCAGAGGGCTATCTGAATAGCGGATTACTGTTAGGGTTGATTTTGCTGACGCTTTGGTATGGCTGGATACGCCAGCCCATCGCGCGGGTCAGCGCTGAGGGGATAGTGATTAATGGACAATTTATTCGGTGGGCCCACATTAAGCGTTACCACCTTACCGCAGAAGGAGCGTTAATTCTGACACTGGCACAGCAGAAGGTCACACTCTGCGCCCAACACGCCGATGATTTGCAACGTCTTTATCAGCATATTATTGCGCAGCCTAATCAATAACCTTCACTAAGGATCACACTAGGTAAGATTTTTCCCCGCAATCACCTCAATACTCTCACTTAATTGCTGTATGACTCGCTGTGCAGCACGGGACAATTGACGAGAAGGCGCAACACATAATGCTAGGGTGAGTGGTGACGTCGGATTATTGTGCAGCGGAATAAAGGCCAAGTTATTCTGCTCTACATCATACTGAACATCGATTCGGCTAAGCATCGCAACGCCACTGTTTTTCATTAGAAAGCGGCGAATCAAGGCAATATCGTTACAGACTATCGCATTTTCTATGGATAATGCCGCCCGCTGATACAGTGCGAGGACCCTACCATGTACCACAAGATCTTCACCCGGCAAGATATGCCGCTGCGCATGCAGATCACTGACCCGTAATGTCTTTTCATTAGCCAACGGATGCTGAGGCGAGAGGGCGACCCCGACCTCTAACTCACAAAAACTTCTCACCTCTAAACCGGCCACTTCGCCAGGATCGAGTAGTAGCCCAACATCCAGATTCGCTGCACGAAGCTGCTCGCCGATCGCTTGGCTGCTATCGATCACAATCTCTAACGTCAGTGAGGGGTATTGCTCGACTAAGCGTGCCAAACAGTCGGCAATCTCCCCTTGGTTAAGGGCTTGCACCAAACCGATCTTAACCTTACCTCGTTGTAAGCCTTGAATTTCATCGAATCGTTGCCGAGTAACCTCGAATTCCCGTTGCCAGCGCAGTAGGTCGGCATAAAGCAGTTCGCCCGCGGTGGTCATCCTTAGGCCTTCGGCCAACCGCTCGAACAGCGGCGTGCCTAACGATTCCTCTGCCTGCAAAATCTGCCGATTAATGGCCGAGGCAGAGATATGTAACTGCTCAGCGGCCTTACGCAGACTGCCATGACGCACCACGGCGAGATAATAGAGGGCAAAGCGTGAAAATGGACTCATGATTACTGTTCTCTTTTTTGCAACACTGGTCTGAATTCTTGCTGATGGATTAGAACAGTTAAAAGGTTTATCACTAATTGCATAACAAAAACAGCTTTACGTACGAGTAAGGAATTGATTATGAGCAAAGTCACCCCTCCCGCACACTGTACTTTCGAGCCAGACGATTGGCTGAAACTGGCCGCCCAATGGCATCCGGTCGCGCGAGCGATGGATATTGCTGGTGCACCCGTCAAAGCGGTTCTCCTCGACGAACAGCTGGTGCTATACCGTATTGGCGGAGAGGTGGTCGCGGCACGAGATGTCTGTCCTCATCGCGGGGTTCCCTTAACCTTGGGCTTTCATGATGAAGCAGGTATCGTCTGCCCCTATCACGGCCTGCGCTTCGGCGAGGGGGGAAAGTGTAATCGTATCCCATCGAGTCCCGGTCAGCCCATTCCGGCCAAACTTAACCTCTCGACCTTTGCGGTGGAAGAGCGTTATGGCCTGATCTGGGTCTGCCTAGCGCCAGATAGCGAGCGGCCGGCTAAACTGCCCGTGATGCCTCACTGGCAAACGGCGGGTTTTCAGCAGATCAACTGCCCAGGCTTCGAGGTCAATGGCTTTGCCGGTCGACAAGTCGAAGGCTTCCTCGATGTTGCCCATTTCGCCTGGATCCATACCGAGACCTTTGCCGACGCCAATAACCAACAGGTCCCTGACTATCAAGCGGTAGAACGAGAATACGGTTTCGAGGCCGATTACTGGAGTACCGTTGGTAATTATCCGGCCAGTAGCGAGTTTCGTGCGCCTGAAGGGTTTAAGTGGTTGCGCCATTTCGAAATGCATCTGCCTTTCACCGCCACCTTGACCATTCACTTCCCGGGTGAGGCCCGATTAGTGATTATGAATGCGGCTTCGCCAGTATCGGCGCGTAAAACGCGAATGTTTGCGCCGATAGCGCGTAATTTTGATCTCGATATTCCGGTAGAAGATGTCTATGCCTTTAACCAGCGCGTCTTTGAAGAAGATCGGCTGATGGTGGAAACCCAGATGCCAGAACGTCTGCCTCTCGATCTCAGTCTAGAGGCGCATATTCCTGCCGACCGTAGCTCCATCGCTTATCGCCGTGGACTAAAAAAGATGGGCTTTGGTGACTTCTTCTTAGTATGAGGTGTGAAATGGAACAGTTATCGGTCATCGTAGAGAGTCTGTGTTTGCAGGGAACGGGTAACTTAGCCGTCAGCTTTGTACCGGACACAGCGAATACCTTATTACCTGCATGGGAGGCGGGGGCACATATCGATGTGCACCTTGCTCCCGGACTGATTCGCCAATATTCATTGACCGGATCTTGCAACGATCGCCGGCGCTACGAGATTTGTGTGGCCCATGACGCGGCCTCTCGGGGGGGATCGCGTTATGTGCATCAACAATTACGGCCCGGCGATCGCCTCACCCTCTCTGCGCCACGTAATCTCTTCGCACTGCAGCCCGCGCAGCGAGTACTGCTAATCGCTGCGGGAATCGGTATTACCCCCCTCTATGCGATGGCCCTACAATTGGAGCAGCAAGGTATTGCCTTCAGCCTACACTACTATTGTCGCCATGCTCAGCAGGCTGCTTACCAATCGGTATTGTCTGCACCTTGGCAATATGGGAAATGTCATCTGTGGTTAAGCGAGGAGGGTAACAGTCCTCGACACCATCAGCCCGCTGAATTGGCGCAGCCAGATACCGACACATTGATCTATCTCTGTGGCCCTGAAGCTTTTATGCAGCATCAACGAGAATCCGCGCGGGCTTTAGGCTGGGCTGACGAGGCAATCTATACCGAAGCCTTTAAACCGCCAGTGGCTAGCCGTGAGGTGGGAGATGACGAGACGTTTATCATTACTCTGGCATCGACTGGCCAACAATGGCCAGTGAGTGCACAGCAAACCATCGCCCAAGTCTTGGAAGAGCAAGGCGTATCAATACCGCTTTCCTGCGAAATGGGCATGTGTGGGGCCTGTTTAACCAATGTTATTTCGGGAGAAGTTGACCATCGCGATACGGTACAGAGTGAGCAAGAGAAGAGTGGAGCGCAGCAGCAGGTGGCCCTGTGCTGTTCACGCAGTCGCAGTGAAGTGTTGGTCTTGGATCTTTGACAGGGCAGGTCCTATCCAAGGATAGGACCCAGACCCTATCGACTAGGGTGAAATATCGTTTTTCAGATCTTCTGCACTTTCTTTGGTTTTATCCCAGCCTTTCTCGGCACCTTGCTTAGTGCTGTGCCAGGCTTTTTGCGAGCCTTCAGAAATTTTACTGCCGGTGGAGTTCGCTTTCCCCTCAGCGGCATGCTTCGCTTTAAGTTTCTGCTGTGCGCCAGTATTTTGCGCTTGATGCAGTTTCTCTTTAGCGGTATCCGCCCCTTTATGTGCAGTGGCTAATGTCTCTTCACTTGCCTGCGTCGCAGCAAAGGCGCCAAAAGAAAGGGTCAAGGCTGAAGCAAGAATCACTATTTTTTTCATTCTCATTCTCCATAAGGGATATATCGTTTTTAATTATAGTTCAGACATCATCTCGTGTGGTGCACTAATGATAAAAAGAGATTACTCTGACCGGCTTGCCAAGCCTTCATTCGGCCGATGTGCGTTTTTGCCAACCGATCTCAATAGCGCAACGGCACTTTTTCTCTTCAGTAGAGCATTAAAGGCTTTTAACATTTTACACCTCGACCTTTTACGGAAGAAAGGAACCAAAAGAGATGGAAAATCTTCTTTCAATCTGAAAATTAACGAGTTAGGCAATTTGTTTTCGCAGAAAATAAATAATGCAGGCATACTATCGGCCTAAAAAAATTAAATATATTAATTATTCGACCCCAAATACAGGAAATCAGGTAATGAAGATTGCTATTGCTGGCACTGGTTATGTTGGACTTTCGAACGGCCTCTTACTTGCACAACATAATGAAGTGGTGGCGTTGGATATAGATCAGCAGAAGGTTGAAAAATTAAATAATAAACAATCGCCGATTGTCGATAAAGAAATTGAGTTTTACCTCGCAAATAAGCCGCTCAATTTTACCGCGACCACCGATAAACATTTTGCTTATCAGGATGCTGACTACGTCATTGTGGCGACACCTACCGATTACGATGTGGAGTCCAGCTACTTCAATACGCACAGTGTCGAATCGGTCATCAACGACGTCTTAGCCATCAATCCGCAGGCGACCATTATCATTAAATCTACCATTCCGGTAGGATTTACCCGCGCGCTAAAAGATAAATTAGGCGTTGAAAATATTATTTTCTCACCCGAGTTTTTACGTGAAGGTAAGGCCCTGTACGATAATTTACACCCTTCGCGCATCGTGGTTGGCAGCCAAAGCGCAGAGGCTAAGAAATTTGCACAGTTATTAGCGGATGGGGCAGAGAAGCAAGATATTCCAGTACTCTTCACCGATGACACTGAAGCGGAAGCAATTAAACTCTTCGCTAACACTTATCTTGCCCTACGTATCGCCTATTTTAATGAGTTGGATAGCTATGCTGAACACCATGGCTTGGATGCTCGCCAAATCATTGAAGGGGTAAGTCACGACCCACGTATTGGTAATCACTACAATAATCCATCCTTCGGTTACGGTGGTTACTGCCTACCGAAAGACACCAAACAGCTTCGTGCAAACTACGAACAGGTGCCTAACAATATTATCAATGCGATTGTCGATGCCAACCGTACCCGTAAAGATTTTATTGCTGAAAGTATTCTGAAAAAGCAGCCGAAACGCGTGGGAATTTATCGTTTGGTGATGAAAGCAGGATCCGATAACTTCCGTGCTTCCGCCGTCCAAGGCATTATGAAACGCCTTAAAGCTAAGGGCATCGAGGTTATGGTTTACGAACCGGTATTAAATGAAGAAACCTTCTTTAACTCACCGGTTACCCATGATCTGCAACAGTTAACACAGCAGTGCGATATCATCATTGCAAACCGTCTGGTTGAAGCGTTGCAGGATGTTCGGGATAAAGTTTATACCCGTGATCTGTTTGGCAACGACTGATTTTTAAGACGAAAAAAGGCTGACTTTTGTCAGCCTTTTTTATTTTGTACGGTACAATACACGCTGTTAATGAATTGAACCCATCACAGGGAAGAAAAATGAGAATAGCGGTTACGGGCGGGGCGGGGTTTATCGGCTCTGAAGTTGTCAGGCAAATTATTGAACAGACTGAACATCAGGTGTTAGTCATTGACGCCTTAAGTTATGCAGGTAATCTCCAATCGCTGGCGCCAGTCAGTTCCCATCCCCGCTATCGTTTTAGTCATACTTCCGTGTGTGACCGGCAGGCACTCAGCCAGCTATTCACTGAGTTCCAGCCTCAGGTGGTGATGCATCTTGCTGCAGAAAGCCACGTCGATCGGTCCATATCCGGACCCGATAACTTTATGGAAGCGAACATTATCGGTACCTTCCAGCTGTTAGAGGCTACGCGCGCTTATTACCAGCAACTGCCTGCCGCGGAACAAGCCCTATTTCGCTTTCACCATATCTCAACCGATGAAGTTTTTGGTGATTTAGCTGAGACTAATGACTTTTTTACTGAACAAACGCCTTATGCGCCGAGCAGCCCTTACTCCGCCTCGAAAGCTGCAAGCGATCATTTAGTGCGTGCATGGCATCGTACCTACCAGCTGCCAATCGTTGTAACCAATTGCTCGAACAATTATGGTCCTTATCAGTTCCCGGAAAAACTTATCCCACTGGTCATCCTCAATGCCTTACAGGGCAAGCCCCTGCCTATTTATGGCAAGGGGGAACAGATCCGCGATTGGTTATATGTGGCCGATCATGCCAGAGCATTATTGCGCGTGGCGTTTGAGGGGGAAATTGGTGAAACCTATAACATCGGTGGGCATAATGAAAAACGTAATATCGATGTGGTCAACACTATCTGTCAAATTTTAGATGAACGTTTCTCAACCAAACCGCAAGGGTTGACGAGTTTCTCGCAACTTATCCAATTTGTGACCGACCGCCCTGGCCATGATAAGCGCTATGCCATCGATGCCAGTAAAATTGCTCAGCAACTCGGTTGGCAGCCACTGGAAACCTTTGAATCCGGATTACGAAAAACGGTTGAATGGTATCTGGACAATCAGAGCTGGTGGCAGGCGGTGCAGGACGGTAGCTATGCAGTGATCGATACCCCCTCTTATCAACAACAAGGCGATAAGTCATGAAAGGAATTGTACTTGCGGGTGGCTCCGGCACACGTCTTTACCCGATCACTCAAGGGATTTCCAAACAGTTACTCCCTGTTTACGATAAACCGATGATCTACTACCCGCTGTCGGTATTAATGATCGCAGGGATCCGCGATATCCTGATCATCACAACACTCGACGATTTGACCTCATTTCAACGTTTGTTGGGGGATGGGCAACAGTTTGGTTTACGTTTGACTTATGAAGTGCAGCCGAAACCAGAAGGACTCGCGCAAGCTTTTCTTATTGGTGAGGATTTTATAGCCGGTGAGGATTGCGCGCTGGTACTGGGGGATAACGTCTTTTTCGGGCAAGGATTTGGCAGTAAGTTGGTATCGGTTGCTGAAAATTTATCCGGTGCGACGGTTTTCGGCTATCAAGTTCGTGACCCTGAGCGCTATGGGGTGGTGGAATTTGATCAACAGTTTAAAGCGCTTTCTCTAGAAGAAAAGCCGACGCTGCCACGATCTAACTGGGCGGTCACCGGTCTCTATTTTTATGATCACCAAGTCACCGAGATGGCCAGACAGGTTAAACCTTCTTCACGGGGTGAATTAGAAATTACGGCGATTAACCAGATGTATTTGGAAAAAGGCCAGTTAAATGTCGAAAGACTCGGCCGAGGGTTTGCGTGGTTAGATACTGGAACACACGAAAGTTTACTCGATGCCTCTCAGTTTATTCATACGATTGAAGAACGCCAAGGTTTCAAGGTCGCGTGTTTGGAGGAAATCGCTTACCGTCAGGGGTGGCTGAGCCGAGAACAGGTATTGGCGCAAAGCCAACGTCTAGCTAAAACACGTTACGGCGAATACCTGGCGACAGTGATTGAGCTAATATAATGATATAGAAGGGGCGATAGTTTTGCCTCTTCTATTTATCGGATTATAAATCTATCACTGTGTTGAGAGTGATAAGGTTTGAATAATATCTATCCTTTTTCGTATCCAGATAGCAGTTTACGGCATAACTATCTTTATAGGTTTTTTAATAAAAACAAATCCTCTCTAGAAATAATCCCAGTTATAAATTCCCAACTTAGCCTAAAAATTCTGATGGTAAAACCAATAATAGATCCTTTTATCACGTTTTACGGATTATTACTGAAAGAACAATCTATATTCTTAATAAGCAAATAGTGAAGCTAATAACCGCTTTCTCTTTATTGTGATAAAGCACAAGGAACAGGAGTAAAGTTTCTATTTTCGATAAATAGCCCTGTATTTATATCGTGCGACCTTGTTATCGTGATGCTGAATCGATGAAGTGATGTAGTAAACAATAAAACGTGTAACAGGATGGTTACGCGCTCAACACGAAAGGGAATCTCGTGGCCTATCACTCAATTTATCCCCGCTACCGATTAATCGTGGCATTAGGTCTACTCTGTGCGCCAGTTCAGAGTGAAGCCTCTTCTTATCCATTGCAGCCCGATGCGCTGCATCTAGGGCAGCAGGTATCGAGTTTTTCACCCCCTGACGATGACCAGCAACGTATTCATCAGCAAGCCCAGCAGCGGGCGTTAGAACAGCGCTTAGCACCAGAACAACAGACCGTTCATCTCAAGCTGCCCACTTCCCAGCCTCTGCCCACAGGCTTTCCGCAAGAAACGCCCTGTTTTCCGGTCGATCAAGTCACCCTTAAGGGGATAGAGGCTTTACCGAGCTGGCTGACTTTACAGCCACTCGCCAATACGGCGGTAGGGCACTGCTTAGGAGGAGAAGGGATTAATCTTCTTATGCGTCGCCTGCAGAATCGGCTGATGCAGCATGGCTATGTGACTACGCGCGTACTCGCTCCAGAGCAGGATCTGACCGAACGGCATCTTCAGCTAATGATCGTGGCGGGTAAGCTTGGTCTGCTAACGCGCACCACGCAATCCGCTCAAGGCGTCTCCCTTAGCAGCGCCTTTCCGCTGCACGCGGGTAGTCTGCTCGATCTTCGCGCCTTGGAGCAGGGATTAGAAAATCTACAGCGTCTGCCGACCGTGCAAGCGAATATGGAGATCGTGCCCACCGAACGGCCAGGGCAGAGCGATGTTATCGTGACGTGGCAGCAGTCGCGTAAGTGGCGGTTCGGACTGTCCCTCGATGACTCAGGAACGCGTAGCACGGGTCGCTATCAGGGCGGAACTACACTCTATCTCGATAACCCCCTGACACTGAGCGACAGTCTTTACCTTTACGCTGGCAGATCCTTGTTACCCGGTGCAGGGAAGGGGACGCATAACTATACCGGACAGTATTCGCTGCCTTATGGCTACTGGCTGGTCAGCGTGACAGGCAGTTATAACGACTACACGCAGACCATTGCGGGGCTAAATGCTGATTACCGTTATCGTGGTCAAAGCCAGCAGGTTGCGTTGCAACTGGGGCGGGTTATTCATCGCGGGGCCGATCATAAAACTCGCTTGACGGCAGAGATCGCACTGCGTGAAGCCAAGAATTTTATCGATGATACGACTATTGATGCCCAGCATCGTAAAACTACCTCATGGAAAGCGACGCTGCAACATCAACAGTTCATCCATCGTGCCATACTGAATCTTGGTATCAGTTACCAGCAGGGAACGCGGTGGTTTGGCGCATTGGCGGCCAGCGAAGAGGCCTTTGACGACGGGACGGCACTCAGCCGTATCGTTCAGCTTACTGCCGACCTGACTGTCCCCTTTACTCTCGCCAACCAGCCGTTCCGCTACCAGCTGCTGTATCAACAGCAATTTACCGCAACCAAGTTGACCCCCTCCGAGCAATTCTCGCTGGGCAGCCGCTGGACGGTGCGTGGTTTTAATGGCGAGCGCTCACTTAGCGCTGACCGTGGGCTATTGGTTCGTAACGAATGGAGTTGGACCACGCCCCTTAGCGGACAGCAGCTCTATCTGGGCGTCGACTATGGAACGCTTAGCGGGCGACGCACCTCCCCGCAATTGGGACGTTCTCTCGCCGGCGGGGTGGTAGGGGTTCGAGGACAGCTCTGGTCGACTGGCTACGATACCTTTATCGGCACGCCACTATTGGCCCCAAAAGGGTTTATGCCGGATCGTTTTACCCTCGGCTTCACGGTGAATTGGCACTATTAAGGATTCAAGGATGAATAAACATTGCTATCGTATAGTCTATAACCACGCCCGCGGGATGGCGATGGTCGTCGCCGATATTACTGTCTCGGCTTCTGCGCTCACCGCACCCTGCGCCGCGCCGCCCCTTATCCCCTCTTCGAAGGCTTTTAGCCTGACTCGGTTAAGCCTAGGAACCCTATTCGCCCTAGGTGCTATCTGCTTGCCGGTACAGGCCAAGGTGGTTGCCGATCCGCAGGCAGCAGGTCACCAGCAGGCGACTGTCTTGCAGACGGCAAACGGTATCGAGCAGATCAATATTCAAGCGCCGAGCCGCGCTGGCGTATCACATAACAAGTATAGCCAATTCGATATTGAGCATCGTGGGGCGATTATCAATAATGGCCGTACCACCAGTCAGACCCAGCTCGCCGGGCAGGTCGCCGCCAACCCGTGGCTGGCCAAGGGGGAGGCAAAAGTTATTCTTAACGAGGTGAATAGCCGCGATCCTTCGCTGCTCAATGGCATGTTGGAGGTTGCAGGCCGTCAAGCCGATATCATCATCGCCAACCCCGCAGGGATCACCTGCGATGGCTGCGGCTTTATCAATGCTAACCGAACCACCCTCACTACGGGTCAAGCGCACCTCACGCAGGGGCAACTCAGTCATTTTGCCGTACAGCAGGGGACGATCCGTATCGAGGGTAAGGGGATGGATAGCTCGCGCCAAGATAGCACCGAGCTGCTGGCCCGAGCGGTAAAAATTAACGCCTCCCTGCAGGCAAAAGCGCTATCGATCACTACCGGGCAGAACAGGATTGATGCCGACAACGGCGCGCTAACCGTCCAGACGGATCAGCAGAGCGAACGCCCACAGTTTGCCTTGGATGTCTCTGCACTCGGCGGTATGTATGCCAATAAGATTATGCTGCGCGGTACCGAGGCAGGCGTTGGGGTGCGTAATGCCGGAACGATTGGCGCGGCGGCGGGCGATGTGGTGATCACCAGCCAAGGCAGGCTTACCCACAGTGGTCATCTGCAAGCTAGCCAACATATCCAACTCACCTCGGCGGGCGAGCTCTCGAGCAGTGGCACCCTCGCTGCTGGGGTGCAGCGTGACGGGCAAGCCAGCCCAAGCGGTGATCTACAGCTGCGCAGCGCAAAGGCCATTACGCTTAGCGGCCATCAATCTGCCACGGGGCAGGTGGCGGTTAAGGCGAGCGCCATCACGGCCACGAGCAGCCAGACGCAGGCCCATAGCGTCGAGTTTGTCGCCACGCAAGGCGATATCGAGACACAACAGGCTGTGGTGATGGCACAGCACATCAGCGTAGATAGCGCCGGACAGCTGATTAATGACCAGGGACATCTAAATGGAGAAACGCTATCGATTCGGGCAAGGCGGCTTTCTAATCGTTCCGGCACGCTGCAGCAGCGCGGTGAACAGGCCTTAACCTTGTCCCACCGCGAGGGCATCGATAATCATCAAGGTCGTATCATCACTCATAGCCAGCATCTCGCCTTGGATGGCTCGCAGCTTATCAATACTCAAGGACAAATCAGTGGGACGGCGGTTGCGATCACTACCGCTTCGTCGAGCCTTGATAATCAGCAGGGCGTGATCCACGCCAGTAAAGATCTCAGTCTGATCAGCCAAGGGGTCAACAACGACCAAGGGCTGATCCAAGCCGGTGATGCACTGACCATTGCCGCACAACAGGGCGGGATCAGTAACCGAGAAACGTCGCAGAGTGGCGGCATTATCAGTCAGGGACGGTTAACGCTTAGCGGCGGTGACTTGGCTAACCAACAAGGCGTTATCGCCTCGCGCCAGGCGGCACAGCTCACCCTAGCGGCCTTGGATAATCAGACGGGTACGCTGGTCAGCGGCGGCGATCTTATTGTTCACACTCGCGGTGTGAACAATACCCAGGGGCGGGTCCAAGCGGATCACAACCTAGCTCTCACCACCTCGCAGGCCACCCTCGATAACACCCAAGGCGAACTACTGGCCGGTAAGGGGCTTTCCCTCGACAGTGGTAGGCTAAACAATCATCGAGGACGGATCGCCAGTAAGGCGGATATCGCCATCCAGACCACAGGTCAAGAATTCGATAATACCGCGGGGCAGTTAGCAGCAGGTAACCGTCTGCAACTCGACGCTGGGCAATTGACCAATCACCAAGGGTCGATCCAAGCCTTCGGCGATGCAAAGCTAAGTGTTACGGGACAGCTTGACAATAGTCAGGGATGGCTGCGCAGCGGCCAAGCGATGACGCTGACGGCGGCAGCTCTTACTAATCGTGGCGAGAAGCCTGGTCAACAGGGCATTGAAGGACAGTCGGTCACGCTGCATAGCCAGAGTCTTGATAATTCGGGGGGCGCAGTACGTAGTCAAGGCGACTTAGTCCTGAGGATCGATAAAGACCTGACTAACCACTCGGGACTGCTCAGTGCTGGGCAGCAGCTGTTAGTGCAGGGGACGTCAGACACGATAGTCGATAATCAGGTGGGAACCTTAGTCGCCGACCAGTATTTAGCGATCGACGCTGGGGCGCTGAGCGGGGTGGGCGAGCTGCTCTCTCACTGTGCAATGCAGCTTAGCTTCGATAAGCGCTTTCTCCATCGTGGGCGGATACTCGCCAAGGGGGACATTGCTGCATCGTTTCAACAAGGTCTCGATAACCAAGGGCTATTGAGCGCGGGCGGCTTGATGACCCTGCGCCTGCCTACGCTGACCAATCAGCACAACGGTGAGATCAACGCCCGTCAAACCACTATTCAGGTACAAAATACCCTGCTTAATCAGGGGCTGATTGATGGCGGGGAGACACTTATCCACGCGGGACAGCTCGATAATCTCGCGGGAGGGCGACTCTATGGTGACCACTTGGCGATAGAGACTCAGCGCTTTACTCAGCGCCAAGAGGCTGGCCTATCGCCGATTACTGCGGCCCGTCAGCACTTATCGATCGCCACACAGAGCCTGAATAATCTTGCAAACAGTATTATTTTTAGCGCCGGGGAGTTAGTGGTCGGGGCTAAGCTTGATGCGCAACGGCGTGCACAGGGTCAAGCCGCAGAATTACGTAACACCAGTGCCACCCTCGAGGCATTAGGGGCAATGACACTCAATAGCCAGCTTATTACTAATCATAACGAGACCTTAACCACGGCCTTAGTCGAGGTAGAAAATGCGACATACCATGAGGCGGCACTCAGTGGCTCTGCACAGCGTTATGATTGGCAGGAGGTTGATACCCGCTATAAAAATAAGTACGGAGTCCATACGGCAAAAATGCCGGACGGCACACAGGGTGAGGATTTTTACGAGTATCACTATCAGCGTACCGTACTGGAAACACAGATCGTAAAAAGTGACCCCGGAAAAATCATTGCGGGGGGCGATTTAACGCTCAACAGTCAACAGGTGACCAATCAAGACAGTATCGTGATCGCGGGCGGAAAATTACTGGGAGTTATCGGTTCGCTGAACAATCTCGTGACCTGGGGGGAGCGGATCACCACCGATATTGGCACGGTCACCCGTTGGTATGCGAAGAAAAAGGATAGACCTATCGGCGGCACCGTCACCAGTCAAGGCAAGCGCACGAACGGTTACGTCCCTCAGCCCACCACAACGACGATCGATTTTCAGCAGCTGCGTTGGCAAGAATACCGCAGCGGGCAGGGCACTGGACAGACAATGGCGGGGCGAACCTCGCAGGTGGTGACCACCGAGGTGGCGGCCGCAAGCGCCCTCGATAGCAATAGCCTGCAACAGCCTGATGCCCATCAGGCGATTAACCGCGTCGTAAGCGAAACAGGGAAGGTGATTCAGTTTGTACCAGCGAACGTGGCGATACCGGATAATGCCCTCTATCAGCTACGGCCAGCGACTGATGTACCGTTCTTAATTGAAACCGACCCCCGCTTTACCCAGTCAGCACAGTTTCTCAGCAGTGACCGGGTATTCGATCAACTCTCATGGACGGAAGGACGACTAACTAAGCGGTTGGGCGACGGCTTTTATGAGCAAGCCTTGGTACGTGAACAGATAACAGCCTTAACCGGAAGCCGTTTTTTACAAGGATTTGATAACGATGAGCAGCAATACCGCGCGTTACTGGATGCCGGGGTCGCCTTCGCTCAACGCTTTCACCTCACCCCGGGGATTGCCTTAACCGCCGAGCAGATGGCGCAACTGACCAGCGATATGGTGTGGCTGGTTCAGCAAGAGGTCACTCTCGCCGATGGCTCCCGGCATAAGGTGTTAGTGCCTCAAGTCTACGCACAGGTCCAAAGCGGCGATGTGACTCGCCAAGGTGGGTTACTCTCTGCTCAGCAGACGCAATTACAGCTCACTGGCGATCTGGTGAATAGTGGTACTCTGGTTGGTCGCGAATCAGTACAGATCAAGGCTGAAAATATTACCCATCGCGGCGATCTCCTTGGTCGTGAGGTAGCATTGACGGCGATGCGCGATATCACTCAGCTGGGAGGACGACTGCAAGCCGAGCAGAGTCTCTCGCTGTCAGCAGGACGGAATATCACCAGTCAAACGGTGATGGCGGAAGAGGGGGAACATCGCTGGCGTGATCGTCCGGCCTCCATTTTTGTGCAGAACGACGGTGGGAGCTTAAGGTTACATGCACAGAACGACCTCATCTTGGCAGGCAGTTTGGTCGAAAATAGGGGTAAAGGTAGCCATACTCAGTTATCGGCGGGCAATGATCTGCAACTGACAACCGTGACGGCCACAAGCCACGAGTCGCTAAATTGGGGGAAAGGCAACGATCGACGCATTACCCAGACGAGCGAGTTGGGGAGCCATATCGAGGGGAAGGGACAGATAACCTTACTCGCGGGACGCGATATCAGCCTGCAGGCGGCGAAGGTGAGTGCGGGGGATGCCCTAAGTCTGACGGCGGGGCGTGATCTCACGCTGAAAAGTGGTCAGTCGCAACAGTGGGTGACAGAAAATAGTCAGCAACGTAGCGCCGGGTGGTTATCCAGTAAAACGCAGACGCGCCATGATAGCGTCTCGACGACACAGGCATTAAGCAGTGCAGTGGAAGGAGAGCAGGTCTACCTGCAGGCGCGGCATGATCTGAGCTTAGTCGGCAGTCGTGCCATTGGCTCGCAGCAGGTGGTTGTACAAGCCGGTAATGACCTGAGCTTGACCCAGGCAGAGAACAGTCGCCAAGAGGTCCATCGTTACGAACAAAAACGCAAGGGCCTATCGGGCACCGGCGGAATTGGGTTCAGTTATGGTCAACAGACCCAACGCCTAACGGATGAAGGTCGTTCGGTAAGCCATCTTGGCAGCTTAGTGGGCAGCAGCGAAGGCAGCGTGACGATGACGGCAGGGTCGGGGCTGACCCTGAGCGGCGCCGAACTGTTGGCAAAACGCGATATCCATTTGGCTGCCAAAGAGGTAACAATCGCGGCCAGCGAACAGCACAGCAGCCAGAGCCACTTTTCAGAGCAAAAAAGCAGTGGCTTCACCTTGGCACTCTCCGGTAGCGTTGGGGCGTTAGTCAATCAAGCCATTAGCCAAGCGACCTCCGCAAGCGAGGAGGACTCAGGGCGTTTAGCGGCCTTAAAAGGCGTACAGTCAGCCTTGACCGGAGTCCAAGCTTACCAAGCGGTACAGGCTAACGGATTGAGTTCGGAGCCTGCGGGGACCATGGTGGGGATTAACCTCTCTTGGGGAAGCCAATCATCGACCTCAACCCAGACTCACGCAACGCAGCAACATCAAGCCAGCCAACTGAAAGCAGGCAATAATATTACGATTACCGCCGATGACGGCGATATCCGCCTGCTGGGAAGCCGCGTCCAAGCGGGGCAGGATATCAGCCTTAAGGCGACAGGCGATGTGGTGCTGGAGTCAGTGACAGATCGCCAGCAAGTCAGCGGAAAAAATAGCAGTCAGGGGGGCTCTTTAGGTATTGGGGTTAACTTTGGCAGTGGAGCCAAAGGGATTTCTGTCAGTGCCAGTCTTAATACGGCGAAAGGCCGCGAGAAGGGGAATACCCTTTCCCATAGTGAAACGACCCTTGATGCCGGGGAAAAGCTGAGTATCGTCAGTGGTAGGGATACCCATCTCACCGGCGCGCAGGTAAGCGGTAAGACGGTTGAGATGACAGTAGGGCGTCACCTTACCCTGACCAGCGAGCAAGATACCGATGATTACGCCTCGATGCAGACCAGTGCCAGCGTAGGGGGGAGCGCAAGTATGGGCGGTGGCTCTCTCTCGCTCAACCTCTCGCGCGATAAAATCGACAATACTTATGCCTCGGTATAGGAGCAAACAGGGATTTTTGCCGGACAGGGCGGATTTAAGATTGAGGTCGGTCAGCACACCCAACTACAGGGGGCGGTCATTGGCTCGACCGCCGCCGCACAGAATAATCGTCTAGATACCGGCACACTTGGGTTTACGGATATCCGTAATCATGCGCAGTACAAGGTTGAACATCAAAGTGCCGGCATGAACTCGGGGGGCGATCCGGCAGGGCAGCTGATTAAGAACGCCGCGACCTCTTTACTGGCAGGGGCACAGGGCGCTGGGAGTGCTGAATCAGTCACCCATTCAGCGATAAGCCAAGGAACGCTTGTGGTGCGTGACTTGGCTGAGCAATCACAGTCTTTAGCTTCGCTCAGTCGCGATGTCGAACATGCTCACCAGACACTTAGCCCGATATTCGATAAGGAAAAGGAGCAAAACCGTCTACGCGAAGCGCAATTGATTAGCAGTATTGGTGCACAAGTGGCGAATATTGCTGAGACCCAGGGCAAGCTTTCGGCGACTAAAACGGCGCAAGAGAAACTCGCCCAGCTCACCCCCGCACAGCAGGAAGAGATCAAGGCGCAGTGGCTTGAGCAGCATCCTGGTCAACAACTCGATGAGCGTAAATGGGTAGAGTCCGTCTATCAGCAATTTTATCAACAGGCGATAAACGACTCGGGCCTCGGTGTCGGCGGCAGTGTTCAGCGAGCTATCCAAGCGGCGACCGCGGCGGTGCAGGGTCTTGCTGGTGGAGAGTTTGGCACAGCGTTAGCGGGCGGCGCCGCCCCCTATATAGCGAATTTTATTGGCCACAGTGACCTCGATACCTTGGGTAAGCAGTTAGCCCATGCAACGGTGAATGCGGCGCTGGCCGCGGCACAGGGTAAGGATCCTTTAGCCATGGCGGCCGGGGCCACCAGTGCAGAGCTAGTGGGGATTATCGCCAGCCAAGGCTTTGGCCTAGAGGCTAATCAGCTTGATGAGGATAAGAAGCAGACGGTCAGCGCCCTAGCCACCCTTGCCGCCGGTTTGGCGGCAGGCTTAGTGGGGGGCGATACGGAGAGTACCTTAGCAGGGATGCAGGCAGGGAAGGTGACGGTTGAGAATAACTGGCTGCATGTAGATGAAGCCGAGCGTAAGAAAGCATTGGAGCAAAAACGCGACATACTGAAAGAGTCTCTGACACCGGCAGAAGAGAAAGAGCTGGCTGGAATAAAGCAGACTGATAAAGATCGCGACCAGGCCATAAAAGATGCGTGTACGCAGGGCAACAAAGGTAGCTTGGCCTGTGGAGGGCTAGTTAACGAGGCGCAGTCTGCATTAGCGAAATATGGCGATAATGTAACTTACTCGCTGATTTACAGCGATTTATATCCGCAGGATGAGGCAAATATTGAAAGCATCCTGAAAGGATTAGATCCTGACAGTATTACCCGTGATGTAGTCATTAAAGGTATCTTTGATGCCAACGGCGGTAAGCTTAGCTGGTCGGATGTTGAAACCCGCTACGATGCGATGACGATATCCGTTGAAATCGTCCGGGCGCTGGTTGGTAGAAAAGGGAAAGTTCCTGAAAAATTGGAAATTACGGGGAAAATTCCTCATGTTAATCCAAACACTACAATTGCAACGGGACAAACGGTCGGAGCCTTTGAAAAAAGCCTTGCTAGCCTCCCTCCAAGAGAGCGTGTCGCAATAGTAAAACAGGCTGCTCCGAAAGCAGCAGCTAAGCACGGTATGGTAAAAGATAATCTGTTGACTAAAAAGAACGGCGGGCGTGATGTGTACCGCGGTCAGGATGGAAATCTCTATGCCCTTGATACGCAGCACGGGCGGTTTGAAGTAGTTAGTCCAAAAGGTAAGCATTTAGGTGAAGTTGATTTTGCTATGCAAAAAATACCTAACAGCATAGATAAGTCAGGCGGTCATGATTTAAAGGTGAAATAATGAAACTTATTGATTATATGAATAAATCTATTAAAAGAGGAACTGTCTTTAGGTTGCCGGCTGTCTGGCCATATGAAGAATGGGTTGATTTTATGGTTATAGATTTATTCGAAACCCATGGATTGGTTGTATCTTCTGGTCACAAAGCTGGCCTAATTTTAATATCTTTACCAATCGAAAGTATGTCAGCTGAAGATAGAGCATTGAGTACAGAGTGGGTTATTACCAATTGGGATAAGTGGATATATCCAGAATGTAATGTTGAAAATGTTAATATCCTTGATGAATATGTAGCAACTCCCATTACGTAAATGAAGATCTCGGCCAATTGAGCCGGGATTTTTTCAAATGCTGATCACTCATCAATTAACCGAAAAGGGTATTTGCGTCTTTTTGTGAGTCCGGTTATGTCGGTGTTCTTATTTTAGGTGTTTGTCTCTGGATCAAATTTTTTGTTAAGGAATATAAAGAGAGGGAAAATAGTAAAAAGGATTAAATGACCTTATTACCGACCTTCGTAGAGGATTTATATTTTGGTGTAATGAGTTGCGTGAGTGAGATGGAAACCCAGCAACAAGATAAATAACTGTTTGGTTATAAAAGTAGGGTAGCGACTTATTTGTAATGGAAATAGTGATTTATGGCCATGCGGTAATTTAGTGCAACCTGTATAAGGTAAGTAATAATTCAATGCAGGAGCAGACTCAAGACCAAATAAACCGAATCATTGTTGGTGAAGTGCAATACTGTTAAAGGAGTATTTATAGATCTTTTTCATAGTACTAGGTACAGGCGATCGAAAAGATAAAATATTATTATGGATATAAATAAGGAGCTAAGGATGCTTAAGAAAATAGCTATGCTTTTTTCAATTATTTTATTATCAGGATGCAGTATGCTTTTTCCTGTCCCCACAAAGTATGAACCCCCGACAAGTATCGACGATGTTGCAAAAATAAGATTGATGGGTAATCCATTTGATTACTCAATTAGACAAAAAAACGATTCAGGCACTTTGGTGGGGGGATTTGTTATAGAGCACAACAGATACCTTAACATTGGGTTTGGCAGTACTGTTGATATGGGATTTCCCAAAATACAGGGGAAGGATTACACCGGGAAGTACTTTGAAACGCTCGTTATCGCAGACCGTAAGACAGAGATAACTTACCTTGCGCCAAACTGCAGTGTCACGCTCGATGTTATCCCCAAAAAAGATGCTACCTATGAGGTACATTACAGTGATACAGACCGGACAGGATATTGTGTTCTCTATATACGCCCAGTTGTCTTTGATGAAGTTAATTCGATCTATATAGAGGGGAGGCACTAATGTCCAAGATAAGAAAAATTATAGTATTAACCCTGCCATTTTTACTTTCAGCTTGCATGGTGAATCTTGACAGAACGCGTGCTACCGAACTAAATCGATATTCTGAATCATCAATTAAAGAAAAGTTAATCATAGGGAGCTCAACGAAAAAGGAAGTATTGTTGCTATTGGGTGCGCCAAACTTACCTAAGGATTACAATAATGCCAGTGAATGGGTGTATAAATCCGTCCAGATTCACAGGGGAATATACCTACTCATTCCATTTAATAATAATAAAGACCAAGTTTTAATAGTAAAGTTTAACGAGGTGGGCGTCTTATCATCTTTAGACTATATAGATAAGGCTTCCAAAAAAATTTTTAAATAACGATACCAACGTCTACAAATGGATAAAGCTACTAGGCGGGTAGCGAATCTGGTGTAAAGAATCCATTATTGATGATATCTGGGGAGCTTGTCTGAATTTCACAATAAAGCTTTCACCGACAATAGAGTTAGAACGGGCGACAGATTCAGTCGCTGATCCAAATAGGTAGGGTAAATGGACTCGGGGGGTGGGTTACTCGATGGCAACATGACAACAGTGAGCACAGGGGGGATAGAGATCGGAAAAGCATCTCTTAGCGGCTAACTGGATTCACCATTACTACCAAAACATGGACGAAATTGGAGTGAGAAATGAAATGTATAGAATGTAAGAGATTCTACGCAAATAAAGAGTCTGGACTCTGTAATGCCTGTGAAAATATAGAGTTAAGAAAAATTAATGGACTGCTGTATCTTCCTGCCATAGGGCTTATTCTCGCAATTGTTCGTAGTGCACAGGAACTTTACAGTTTCACTATAATTGTGATTGATCATTTCGATGAAATGAGTTTCGTGTCTTTTGACGTCATGGCGGCAGTTGCGTTCCTGATCGCTGATTTTCTTACCCCTCTTTATGCATCCCTATCCTTTTTTAGACGCAAGAAAAACACTCGAAAAGTCATGATAATTTACTATTTGATAGGGATGATCAGCGCGTTATATTTTACTGTTCTTCATGTTGCCGTTGATAACGCTCACTATGAAAAGGAGGATGTAAAGATATTAGTGAATGGGCTTTTTGGAGTTGTAATATGGATCCCTTACTTTTTGCTTTCCAAACGGATTAATATTGTTTTTTGTCGGTAGTCTATTTGTTCCGCTAACGCTTAATATTCCTATCTCCAAACCAAAGCCAGAATATTGGACTGACCCCTTAAAGTTGGACAGTTCATATTAAGCGGCTTTTTTACATCAAGACCTAGCGTTTTTTCTTGGTTCCCTGAACGGCTTTAAAACGCGGGTTGCTCTTACAAATTACAAAGACCCGGCCGTGGCGATGAACGATTTTGCAATCGGGATGACGCTGTTTTGCCGATTTCAGTGAGCTGAGGACTTTCATTATTTATCCTTTTTAGTGTGTTCGAAAAAACGGCCAAAGCGTTGGGCAAAGCGCGCGGCGCTGCCTTCTTTAGCGAACTCTTTCTGCTTACCGGTATAGAAAGGGTGCGAGTGAGCAGAGACATCCAAGGTGACGTAGGGATAGATTTCGCCTTGGTATTCGACTGTGCGGTCGGTCTTAATCGTTGATCCGATCACCATATAGTGATCGGCCCCCAAATCGTGGAATACCACCTGACGATAGGTAGGGTGAATCGAGGGTTTCATAAGTGCTCCTAAATGCAATGTTATAATATAACAATAAAGGATCGTTAAACGCGTTGCAAGCCTCTTGCTGCAAATTTATTGGATGATTAAGTGAGCGCTTGCTCGATACGCTGCTGTAAGTTGGCGCTCGTCATTCGTAAATAGTGGCTAAACATAGTGCGGGCGGCTGAGTCAGGACGATGACGGGGGGTCACAACACTGACGGTAAAGGGCACCGAGACAATGAATCGGCGCATCACCACGTTATGGGGCAAGTAATCGATAGCGGTCAGCGGATTGATGATCGACACGCCGCAGCCTTGTCCTACCATGGCACAGACAGAAGCCGCACTGTGGGTCTCGAGGGTAAGACGGCGCGATACGCCTTCTGCTTGAAACAGTTGGTCGAGCAGTTGTCGGTAGCTATCGGTTCGCGACAGGCTAATAAAAGGTAGCTCACAAAAATCGTTGGGATTAAGCAGGTTACGCGAGGCCAAAGGGTGATCGCCGGGCAGTACACAGACTTCATCGACCGTCAGTAAATTATCAATCTCGCAGCCCTCAGGCACCGATTGCGTCTCGGTGATACCAAGATCGAAACGTTGTGCCGTTAACCACTCTTCAAGTAAAGGTGACTCTTGCGGGGTGATAGTCATACTCGCGCCGGGGTAGTCGCGTAAATATTCTGCGCAGGCATGGGGCAGCAGAGATTGTGAGAACGCGGGTAAGCAAGCGATGGTCATTTCCGATTGTTCAAACTGCGCCAGACCGGCAGCCGTTTCTTGAATGCGCTGACGGCCGTACCAACTGCGCTGCACTTCTTCAAATAACCGGAATCCTTGCTGAGTGGGGTGCAGACGTCCTTGGCTACGTCGAAACAACGGCACGGTGAGCTGTTGCTCGAGGCGTGCTAGCTCTCGGCTTAATGTCGGCTGAGAGGTGCGCAGCAGCGCGGCCGCGCTGGTCAAGGTGCCTTGGGTCATCACCGCATGAAAGATTTCGATTTGTCGCCAGCTTAATGGGGTCATCACGCTTCTCGTTATCACTATATCAAAAATGAATAGAGTATCGATTAAATGATATTTTTCAATATGGAAAGAGTATGGCTAACTGTGAGTCTTGCTTAAGGAGAATAGAATGCCTACCCCGATCACTGACCCTGCAACCGCCTTACACCAGACGCAACTGCTGGCTTTAGCTCAGCATTATCAAGGGCCATTCTGGGCCTATGATGCGCAAATTATTCGTCAACAAATCGCCAAGTTACGGCAGTTTGATGTGATTCGTTTTGCGCAGAAATCGTGTTCGAATACACATATCCTGCGCTTAATGCGCGAGGAAGGGGTTAAGGTCGACTCGGTATCGGTAGGGGAATTGACCCGTGCGCTCCAAGCGGGTTATCAGCCGCAAGGTGATGATATCGTCTTTACCGCTGACCTGCTTGATCGCGAAGGTCTGGCGCGAGTGGTCGATCTTAAGGTGACGGTCAATACCGGCTCCATCGATATGCTCAAGCAACTGGCTGAGTGCTCGCCGGGACATCGCGTCTGGTTACGCATCAATCCGGGGTTTGGACACGGGCATAGCCAGAAAACCAATACCGGTGGTGAAAACAGTAAGCACGGTATTTGGTACCAGCAACTGCCCGATGCGCTAGCCGTGATTCAGCAGGCAGGTTTGCAGCTTGAAGGCTTACATATGCACATTGGCTCAGGAGTGGATTATCAACATCTGCAACAGGTCTGTGATGCGATGGTCGAGCAAGTGCTAAGCAGCGGCTGTGATCTGCAGGCGATCTCGGCAGGTGGCGGCTTATCGACGCCTTACACCTTTGACGATCAAGAGATCGACCCTGCCCATTATTTCTCATTATGGGATCAGGCTCGCCAGCGTATTGCCGCTCATCTCGGCCACCAAGTAACCCTCGAGATCGAGCCTGGGCGCTTCCTTGTTGCCCAATCGGGGGTTTTGGTCAGCGAAGTGCGAGGCACCAAATGGATGGGCAACCGTCATTTCACCTTAGTCGATGCGGGATTTAGCGATCTGATGCGCCCGGCGATGTACGGCAGTTACCATCATATTTCGGTGATGCCTGCAGACGGGAGTGATGCCAGTGTGCGGCCTCAGCAACAGACGCTGGTGGCGGGACCGCTCTGCGAATCAGGGGACGTCTTTACTCAGCTAGCGGGCGGAGAAGTTGAACCGCGTGACCTGCCACAGACTCAGGTGGGGGATTATCTGGTTTTTCATGACACCGGCGCTTATGGGGCCTCGATGTCGTCGAACTACAATAGCCGTCCACTAATCCCGGAAGTCTTACTGGATCAAGGCCGTGCGACCGAGATCCGTCGTCGGCAAATGCTGGATGAGCTACTGGCGTTAGAGAGTGCCCAGCCTCTTCGCTGTTAAGCGGTCTCGATTACAGTTCTTCTAAGCGCGCTACCGAATGACGAATGACTAAGGTGGGTTGGAAAAGATGCGTCACCGGGGGTGGCGCTAACCCGTTACCTAAGGCTAACGCTAAGTGTGCCGCCTGCTGAGCCATCGCGACCACAGGGTAACGAACGGTCGTTAAACGTGGGCGAACATAGCGGGAGACGTGGACATCGTCGAAGCCAACCATCGAGATCTGTTCCGGCACGTGTAAGCCATTGTCGGTGAGAGCGGCCAGTGCACCGGCTGCCATCGAATCGTTGTAGCAGGCGATCGCCGTTAAGTGTCGGCCCTGTGCCAACAGTGACACCATCGCTTGCTCACCGCCATTCTCATCCGGTTCACCATAAGCGATAAGCTCGCTCTGTGGGGTCAATCCATGATCACGCAGCGCATCGTGATAGCCGGCAAGGCGTTCTTTCGCGTCAGAAATCGTGTGGCTAGAGCAGATATAGGCGATTTTTTGGTGGCCCTGACTGATCAAGTGACGGGTTGCCAGCCAGCTCCCATAACGATTGTCGAGGGCGATACAACGCGACTCGAACCCCTTCACTACGCGATTATTAACCACCATTCCCGGAACCTGACGCATTAGGGTTTGTAAGTCTTCATCACTGATCATCTTGGCGTGAACGACTAGGCTTTGGCATTGGTGGCGGATCAACTGCTCGATGGCTAATTTTTCCTGCGAGGCGCGGTGGTAACCGTTACCGATCAATAAAAAATTCCCGGTCTGAATCGCGACTTGGTCCACGGCCTTCACCATCGCGCCGAAGAAGGGGTCAGAGACATCATTGACCAGTAAGCCTAAGGTGGCTGTTGATTGCTGCGCAAGGGCGCGGGCATTCGCGTTAGGAATATAATTTAGCTGTGCCATCGCCTCGGCCACGACTTTTTGTGAGTGAGCACTAGCTTTAGGAGATTGATTGAGGACACGCGACACCGTTGCGACGGAAACCCCCGCCAATCGGGCGACATCCTTAATAGTAGCCATAGTAAAACTTCCAGGGTAAACGTTTACACTGCATTATGTTACGTCAATCACTGGGCGATGTAACCACGATAAATGCCGCGCAGATCTCAGTTTTGTTCTAAAGTCCGAGCAATTCGCGTGAAAACGTTACGATGCTAAATGTTAGTTACATTTTGCCGGGTTCTGTTGCGTTTTAAGACTGGCTGTTGTTGATCTGTTTTCAGTAAAGTAACTCTCCCAGAGGTATTAATCGGTGAACATCTATCCATGGATTACACCAGCCTGCGCGTCCGCGCAGGTTTTTTTTTCTCTAAAAAAGGCCTTAATTGTTATTTTTCATAACGTTACGGGATATTGCCAGCTTCAATTACGAACTGAAACACAGTTTTCGGACCGAATAACGGCTTTTTGAGGTAAACTACCGATAAATTTATCTTTACTTTAAACCTATCGGACTGCTATGCCCCGGATGAAAAAGAAAACAGGAAAAGACTCAGCTAAATCGCCGTTTAACTCATTTCGATTTCGTCTGGTCTGCCTCGGGGTCGTGGCCTGCTTAGGATTGTTACTGTTGCGTGTCGGCGATCTCCAGCTGGTCGACCAACCGATGCTGGAGCACGAGGCTGATCAACGTTCGCTGCGTACAGTGACCTTACCCACCAATCGCGGAACCTTATTAGACCGCAACGGTGAAACCGTTGCCTTAAGCGTCCCGTCCCGCGATATCATTGCCGATCCGTTAAAAATCCTTGAAGCGAATCCTAATTTCTACAGCCCTAAGTGGGCCTATCTGGCCAACGCCTTAAATATGCGTCCAGAGCAGTTGGCTAACCTGATCATGGCTAACGCCAAAAAACGTTTCCTCTATCTGGGACGTAAAGTTGAACTAGGCATCGCGAAAGATATCTCTAGCTTGCATTTGCAAGGCTTGACCTCGGTCTATGACGATAGCCGTTATTACCCGATGGCCGAGGCCGCAGCACCACTCATTGGCATTGTCGGTGCCGACAACAAAGGCCTGAATGGATTAGAGCACAGTTTCGATACCCTATTACAAGGGGTGCCGGGCAAAGAGAAATACCGCCAAGACCGTCACGGTAATATTATCTCTATGCTGAGCTATCAGCCGCCGACGCAGCCACCGACGGTCCAACTGAGTATCGATAAATTTATTCAATACACCATGTTTTCGAAATTACGTGATGGTGTCTTGCTAAATAAGGCTGACTCTGGCGCGGCTGTGATGGTGCGGGTAGATACCGGCGAGGTATTAGGGATGGCCTCTTATCCCTCCTATAACCCCAATAATTATGAAGGGGCGAATGCCGCGCAGATGCGTAACGTGGCGATTAACGACAGTTTTGAACCGGGATCGACCGTTAAACCTTTAGTCGTAATGGAAGGGTTACAGCGTCATTTGGTCCGTCCTGACTCAGTTATCGATACCACGCCTTATAGCGTTAACGGTCACTTAATTCGCGATGTCGGCCACTGGCCACGTCTGACCATGACCGGGATCTTACAAAAATCGAGTGATATCGGCGTCTCGCATATCGCCCTCGCGATGCCAGCAGATGTGTTAGTGAATACTTACCGTTCCTTCGGACTTGGTCGCTCGACCGGCTTAGGATTGACCGGAGAAAGCGTGGGGTACTTCCCACTGCATCGTCAACGCTGGGCAGATATTGAGCGGGCTACGTTCTCGTTCGGCTACGGCTTACGGGTAACCCCGCTACAGATTGCGCGCGAATACGCCACACTCGGCTCATTTGGGCTTTATCGTCCACTGTCGATTACTAAAGTTACGCCGCCCGTTGTCGGCACCCGCGTAGCAGATGAAGACGTGGTGCGCAGCGTAGTGCATATGATGGAGAGTGATGCCTTACCCGGTGGTTCAGGGGTTCGTGCCGCAGTCCCCGGCTATCGTCTCGCGATTAAGACCGGTACGGCCGAAAAAATGGGCAGTAACGGTAAATACGATGGCGGTTATATCAACTACACCGCAGGGGTTGCGCCCGCCAGTCATCCGGTGGTGGCCTTAGTGATTATGATTAACCACCCCACCGCAGGCGACCACTTTGGCGGAAGCGTTGCGGCACCGGTATTCGGAAATATTATCGGCCCAGTATTGAAGCATATGAATATTGCGCCCGATGCCATCTACACCCCGCAAGATCCTCAAGCGCAACACTAAGCTTCTCGATAAAGACAGGACGGTCAATGGGCCGTCCTTTTCTTTTTCCGGGAGGATGTTTACGCTGGCAGAAATAATTTAACGCCTTCCTTACTAATTTATTCTGGCAACTCAGCGTCAGCTTGCTAATAATGAAGGCTACTTTGACCTCCCTGTTGGCCGCTGCGCGACAGAAGGTTGTTTGTGTCTCCTGATGATTAAGAAGAACCATGACCAATACTTCTCAGCGACCGGCGCGTCGTGCTTGGCTCAAAAAACTGGCCATTATTGTTATTATTATTGTGCTGGCAGTGATTGCTTGGCGTCTGTTCTTTACGCACTCTTCATCTTCTTCTGCAGGGGGCGCACCCTCGGGAAGACATGCGATGGGGCCTGGCATGGGGGCGAGGGCAGCCACCATTGTTCACGCGGTAAATGCCCAACAAGCCGATGTCCCGGTCTATGTGTCGGCACCAGGTACTGTCATTCCTAATGCCAGCGTAACGGTTACCAGCCGCATCACCGGTCAGCTGGATAAGGTTCTGTTCACCGAGGGACAAAAGGTAACTGCCGGGCAGTTATTGGCACAGATCGATGACCGTGACTATCAAGCCACCTTAGCGCAGTACCAAGGCGCCTTAGCAGAAAACCAAGCGCTGCTTAAGAACGCCGAGTTAACCTTAGCGCGTTACCGTAAGCTCTACGCTCAGGACTCCCTCTCTAAACAAGATTTGGAAAGCCAGATTGCGACGGTTGGCCAGTATCGCGGTACCGTGCAGCAAGATATCGCTCAGATTAACAATGCGAAGGTGAGTATTAGTTACGCACGGATCACCGCGCCCGTAACCGGACGGGTTGGTTTACGTCTGGTCGATGCAGGTAACTTAGTGCAGAGCGGCGATACCACCGGTATTGTCACCATTACCCAGATGCAGCCCGCAGCGGTCACCTTTAGCGTGCCGCAAAGTTATGTCGGACAACTCGCCAGTAAGTTACATCAGGGCCAAGCCTTACCGGCGACTGCGCTCGATCAAGACGGTTCGACGGTATTGGCACAGGGTGACGTTCGCTTTATCAGCAATACCATCGATACCAGTACGGGTAGCGTCGCGCTGAAAGCGATGTTTGCCAACCAAAATGAGGCGCTGTTCGCCAATCAGTTTGTCAACTTACGCCTGCAAATCGACCTGTTAAAACAGGCAACTGTGGTGTCGACTCAAGCGATTCAGCTAAGTAGCGATGGCAGCTTCGTGTTTATTATCCAACCGGATAATACCGTGGTGCGTCAAGCCGTGAAGACCGGGCCACTATTTGGTGATGACCAGCAAGTCATTCTGTCTGGAGTGAAACCTGGCGATAAATTAGTCTCTGATGGCATTGATCGACTGACGACCGGGAGCAAGGTCACGGTGGCCGATGCAAAAGCGACACAGTCGGCAGAAAACAAGGCTGAGTAATGAATCCATCTCGTCTCTTTATCCAACGTCCGGTAGCCACCGTCCTGTTAATGGTGGCCGTACTGCTGTCGGGGATCTTTGCTTATCGGTTCTTATCGGTCTCGGCGTTACCGCAAGTAGATTACCCGACGATTCAGGTTACCACGCTCTATCCAGGGGCCAGCCCAGAAGTCATGTCCACCTCGGTGACGGCGCCGCTAGAGCGTGAGTTAGGCGAGATGAGTGGCTTAAGTGCCATGACGTCAAGCTCATCTTCCGGTTCCTCACTGATCACGCTACGCTTCGGCTTATCCACCTCGCTTGATGTGGCGGAGCAAGAAGTGCAAGCGGCGATTAACTCGGCGAACAGCTTATTGCCCAGTGATCTGCCCAATCCGCCGACCTATAAAAAGGTTAACCCAGCGGATACCCCGGTAGTCACTATTGCCGCGACCTCCGACAGCCTGTCGTTGACGCGGGTGCAAGACCTGTTAAATACCCGAGTAGCGCTTAAGCTCTCGCAGATTTCAGGCGTCGGACTGGTAAGCCTAGACGGCGGTAATAAACCGGCGATCCGTATTCAGTTAAACCCAACGGCCCTTGCCGCCCATAACCTCACCTTAGAAGAAGTGAACACTGTGGTGGGGAACAGCAACGTCAATGGCTCTAAAGGCGGCTTTGACGGTAAGTTCCATTCGGTCACCATCGATGCCAACGACCAACTGCGCACCCCTGAAGAGTACGCTAATCTGATTATCACTTGGCAGAATGGCGCGGCGCTGCGGTTAAAAGATATTGCCACTATTACCCAAGGGGCTGAGAACACCTTCCAATCGGCTTGGGCAGATAATCATCCGGCAATCATTATGAACGTGCAGCGACAACCCGGCGCTAACGTAATTCAGGTGGTGGATGATATTAAGGCGCAGTTACCGAAACTCCAGCAGACCTTACCTGACGGTGTAAAACTCCAGATTGTCGCGGACCGTACCCAAACTATTCGGGCCTCAATCAGTGATGTCCAATTTGAGATGGTGCTGTCGATTGCCTTAGTGGTGATGGTGACATTCCTGTTTCTACGCAATATCGCGGCGACGCTGATCCCGAGTGTTGCCGTGCCACTCTCGCTGATCGGGACTTTCGGCGTGATGTACCTCCTAGGCTTTAGCCTGAATAACCTCTCGTTGATGGCGTTAACTATCGCCACTGGCTTCGTTATTGATGATGCGATAGTGGTGGTGGAGAATATTTCTCGACGTCTGGAAGAGGGCGAGTCGCCGATGCAGGCGGCGCTCAAAGGATCACAACAGATTGGTTTCACCATTATATCGTTAACGTTCTCGTTAATTGCTGTGCTGATCCCGCTGCTGTTTATGGGCGATGTAGTCGGCCGTTTATTCCGTGAGTTTGCGATCACGCTGGCGGTATCGATATTGGTCTCGATGTTTGTCTCCTTAACCCTGACGCCAATGCTCTGTGCTTACTTACTGAAGCACACGCCTGCCGAGCAACAGTCACGCTTTGCGCAGAAAGGCGAGCAATGGTTTGAGAAGATTGTGCGGGGTTACGACCGATTACTCAGCGTGGTGTTGAATCATCAGAAGTTGACGTTACTGGTGGCAGTCGGGACCTTTGTGCTGACGGCGTTACTCTATCTGGTGGTACCGAAAGGCTTCTTTCCACAACAAGATACCGGCATGATCCAAGGTATTACCATTGCCTCGCAAGATGTGTCGTTCCAAGAGATGGCGAAACGGCAAAAGCAACTAGCCGCGATCATCCTTAAGAACGACAATGTTGATGCCTTAACCTCGACCATCGGTATTGATGGGACAAATACCAGCCTAAATAGTGGGCACTTACAAATTACGCTGAAATCTTTCGAGGACCGCAGCGAGCGGGCCGATAAGGTGATCACCGACTTAAAACAGGCGGCTAAACAGGTACCGGGGATTCAGCTGTACTTACAGTCGTCACAAGACTTAACCGTTAACGACCAAGTGACGCCTAACCAATACCAATTTACCCTTACCGATCTCAGCAGTGAAAACTTAGTGAAGTGGACGCCTCAATTAATTGCGGCGCTTGCCAAGCGGCCAGAATTTAGCGATGTGGTGAGCAACCTGCAGGATCAAGGCCGCATTGCCTATGTCGATTTAGACCGTGATAAGGCATCGCGGTTAGGGATCACTGCGTCGGACGTCGATACGGCACTGTACAATGCCTTCGGCCAACGCTTGATCTCGACGATATTTACCCAGTCTAACCAGTATCGGGTAGTCCTAGAGGTGGCACCAAAATACCAGCAAACCCCCGCTTCCTTGGATGATATTTGGCTGAAAAGCTCGGTGACCTCTAACAGTGCCGCCAGCAGCAGTACGTCGAGTAGCACAAGCTCCAGTTCTAGTTCTAGCTCTAGCACCACCTCGACCTCTACCGAGAGTGGTATGGTCAAATTGACCGCGGTGGCGACGGTGCATCAACGCCTCGGCTCGCTGATGAATATGCGCCTTAATCAATATCCTGCGGTGATGGTCTCTTTCAACTTAGCGGACGGGTACTCGATTGAGGAAGCGCAGCAAGCTATCAATGAGGTGAGTCAACAGCTCGCTCTGCCAGACAGTATCTCCTTGCAGTACCAAGGTGAGGCCTCTTCGTTCCAAAGTGCCACCAGCAACACATTGTGGTTGATTCTCGCGGCGCTGCTGACCATGTATCTGGTGTTGGGGATCCTCTATGAAAGCTTTATTCATCCGGTCACCATCCTCTCGACTCTGCCTTCGGCGGCGATTGGTGCGCTATTGGCACTGCTGCTGAGTGGCAGTGAATTCAGTCTAATTGCGCTGATAGGCGTGATCCTGCTGATTGGTATCGTAAAGAAAAATGCGATTATGATGATCGATTTCGCCCTGCAGGCGGAGCATGTAAAGCATCTATCGCCGCGTGATGCGATCCACCAAGCCTGTTTACTGCGTTTCCGTCCGATTTTAATGACCACCATGGCGGCATTGCTGGGGGCATTACCCCTAATGTTAGCCAGTGGTTCGGGTGCCGAGCTGCGTCAGCCTCTAGGATTAGTGATTGTCGGCGGGTTGATTGTCAGCCAATTCCTAACGCTTTTCTCGACGCCAGTCATCTACCTCTGGTTCGATCACTGGTCTGAACGTGGACGCCGTTTCATTGCAAGGAAACAACAACGTCGTCGGGATGAACGATGAATATTACGCGCTTATTTATATTCCGCCCGGTCGCGACATTATTGCTGACCGCGGCGTTGGTACTGCTGGGCTTTTTAGGCTATCGGCTCTTGCCGGTGGCCCCCTTGCCTCAGGTCGACTTCCCGACCATTATGGTCTCGGCAAGCTTACCGGGGGCAAGCCCTGAAACCATGGCGGCTACGGTGGCCACGCCGTTAGAGCGGGCGTTAGGGCAGATCGCTGGGGTGTCAGAGATGACCTCCAGCAGCTCGCAAAGCTCAACTCGAGTCGTGCTACAGTTCGATCTTGACCGGGATATTAACGGTGCTGCCCGTGATGTTCAGGCAGCGATTAATGCCTCGCGGAGTTTGCTGCCAAGCAGCATGCCGTCGTTACCGACCTATCGTAAAGCCAACCCGTCTGATGCGCCGATCGTCTTACTGGCACTCACCTCGAAAATCCGCACCGCAGGCCAGCTGTACGATATTGCTGAGAGTGAAATCGAGCAAGTCTTGGCGCAGGTGAGTGGGGTCGGTGAAGTCTCGCTAATGGGCAGTGCCTTACCGGCTGTGCGCATTGATCTGCAACCTAATAAATTGACGCAGTATGGCGTTTCCTTGGACGAAGTGCGTAAAGCGGTCGCCAATAGCACCTCGAATCTGCCGAAGGGGATCATTCAAGGCCCACACCTCTCTTGGGCGATTGACGGAAACAGTCAATTAGATAAAGCCGCGCTCTATCAAGATCTGATCATCCGTTATCAGGGGGGGAAAGCATTACGTCTGAAGGACGTGGCGACCATCTATGACGGGGTACAAGATAAGTATGTCGGCGGTGCGCTAAATGGTAACCCTGCGGTGATGCTCGGGGTGACTCGCCAAGCGGGCGCCAACATGCTGGTGACCATCGACGAGATTAAAGCCAAGCTGCCGCAACTGCGTGAACAATTACCGGCGGATACCTCCTTACAGCTGGTGTTAGACCGATCGCCCAATGTCCGCTCGTCCCTTTATGAAACCGAAGAGACCTTACTGGTCGCCGTGATGCTGGTGGTTGCCGTAGTGTTTATCTTCCTACGAGATTGGCGTTCGGTTTTAATCCCGGCGTTAGCGCTGCCGGTATCGCTAATCGGCACTTGCATCTTTATGTACCTGCTCGGGTATAGCCTCGATAACTTATCGCTGATGGCATTGATTATCGCCACCGGCTTTGTGGTCGACGATGCGATAGTGGTCTTGGAAAATATCATACGGCATATCGAAGAAGGATTGAGTCCGGTACGGGCAGCGATCCGTGGCGCCAAGGAAGTGAGCTTTACGGTGCTTTCGATGACCGCCTCGCTGATTGCCGTTTTTATTCCTATTCTCCTGATGGGCAGCATTGTTGGGCGGCTATTTAGGGAGTTTGCAGTCACCCTATCGATCTCGTTAGTGATTTCGATGTTTGTCTCGCTCAGTCTGACCCCAATGCTCTGCGCACGCTTACTTAAACGCCGCCCGCCGGTGACCCATCGTCCCCATCCGGTTTTCCAATGGATTGAAGGTCGATTAACCGCGTTATTAGCGCTGTATAGCCGTGGATTGAAGTGGGTACTTGCCCACCAGAAAATAACCATGCTCGGCCTGCTGGCGACAGTGTTATTAAATTTCTATCTGTTTACCGTGGTACAGAAAGGCTTCTTCCCCGACCAAGATACCGGAATGTTGATGGGGATGGTCAGGGCTGACCAAAGTGTCTCGTTCGAGGCGATGACGCCGAAGGTCAATCAATTTACCCAGCTGATCTTACATGACCCTGATGTCGATGCGGTGATGTCCTCGCGCGGCGGTGGCATGTTTGGCTCGCGCAGTTCAGCGACGTTCTTTGTGAAACTCAAATCCCTCGATCAGCGTAAAGCATCCGCGACCGAAATCGCTAACCGCCTCAGTATGAAAGGCAGTCAGATCGCTGGCGCACAGATGTTCTTAATGGCGGCACAAGATTTACGCGTCGGCGGCCGCAGTGCCAATGCCTCCTACCAATACAGCCTACAGGCGGATGATCTGGCGCTATTACGCGAGTGGACGCCAAAAGTGCAGAAGGCGTTTAGCGCCTTACCGCAATTGACCAGTGTCGACTCCGATTCGCAAACCGGTGGTCAGGAGGTGATGATCACCATCGATCGTGACGCGGCAATGCGCCTTGGCGTCGACGTCAATATGCTGGACACTATGCTGAATAATGCCTTCAGTCAGCGGCAAATTGCGACCATCTATAAAACCCTAAATCAGTATAAAGTGGTGATGATGTTGCAAAGTAGCAACACGCAGGATGCGAATGAGCTGTCGAAGATCTATGTGCTTAACGATGATGGCGACCGTATTCCGCTTTCCGCGATTGCCAAATTTAGTGGGGCGAATGCGCCGTTATCGGTGGCGCACCAAGGGCAGTCGGCAACCAGCACCATCGCGTTTAACTTAGCCGATGGCGTCTCGCTCGAACAAGCGCAGGCGCTGATCAAGCAGACGATGGCGAAGATCGGTGTCCCCGATACCATTGCCGCCAGTTTCCAAGGAACAGCGCAAGCCTTTAGCCAATTAACGGCAACCTTACCGTGGTTGATCCTCGCGGCCTTGGCGGCGGTCTATATCGTCCTCGGGATGTTATATGAGAGCTATATTCATCCGCTGACGATCTTATCTACGCTGCCCTCTGCCGGGGTCGGGGCACTGCTATTGTTAATCTTAACCAATACCCAGCTGACGGTTATCGCGCTGATCGGCATTATCTTGCTGATTGGTATTGTGAAGAAGAACGCCATAATGTTGATCGATTTTGCGCTGGATGCCGAGCGTCGCGGTATGACGCCGCAACAAGCGATCACCGAAGCCTGCTTAAAGCGTTTTCGTCCGATTATGATGACCACCTTAGCGGCATTTTTCGGTGCGCTGCCGATGGCATTAGGGAGTGGCGGTGATGCTGACCTCCGAAGTCCGTTGGGGATTGCGATTGCCGGAGGGTTGGCACTCAGTCAGCTCTTAACACTCTTCACCACGCCAGTCGTGTATCTATGGCTAGACAAAGTGAGTCAGGTGACTCGTCAACGCTGGCACCGTTTTCGTCATTCAGGAAATGCGTCATGAAATTAGCTTTTAACCTCTCGACCCTCAGTGTGATACTGATGCTTACTGGGTGTATGGTCGGCCCAGACTATCATCGCCCCACGCAGTCTATGCCGCTGGCGTTTAAAGAAGCCAAAGGGTGGCAGCAAGCGCAGCCACAGGATAGCGTACAGAAAGGGGAGTGGTGGCAGGTCTATCAAGACCCACAGCTGAATCAGTTACTCTCGCAAGTGGCGGTCTCTAACCAAAACGTCGCAATGTATGCGGCACAGTATCGGCAAGCGTTAGCGCTTACCGATCAAGCCACGGCTAACCTCTATCCAACAGTCACTGGCGCGGTACAATCGACGCGCAGTGGCAGCGCTAGCTCGGGTCAACGCACCACCAGCAATAGGCACTCGGCACAACTCAGCGCCAGCTGGGAGCTGGACTTATGGGGAAAATTACGCCGACAAGCGGCTGAAGACAGAGCAAGCGCACAGTCTAGCCAAGCCGACTTAGCCAACGCCACCCTCAGTGCACAAAGTACCTTGGCGCAAGATTATTTCCAATTACGTATCCTAGACCAGCGTATCGCGCTATATCAGAAAAGCATTGATGCTTACCAAGGCTACTTGCGGATTATCAATAATAAATACCAAGCGGGCAGTGAGAACCGGGCAACGGTTGCGCAAGCGCAGATGCAATTACAGAGCGCACGGTCAACCTTACTCGGAATTACCTGGCAACGGGCGCAGTATGAACACGCCATTGCCACGCTGTTAGGGAAAACGCCAGCAGAGTTCTCCTTAGCCGCTGCGCCGCTCACCGCGACGTTACCGAAGATACCGGTGATGGTACCTTCCAAGCTATTACAGCGCCGTCCGGATATCGCGGTAGCCGAACGCTCAATGGCGGCGGCGAACGAAGCGATTGGGGTGGCGATTGCCGGTTATTTCCCTGATCTAACGCTGAGTGCCTCCGGTGGGACCAGTGCCAGCGAATTGCATAACCTGTTCTCTCTCCCTTATCGGGTTTGGTCACTCGGCCCCGAACTGAGTGGGACGATTTTGGATTTCGGCGCGACCAAAGCCTCCGTGGCCCAAGCCCGCGCTGCCTATGATGCGCAAGTGGCCAACTATCGACAAACGGTGTTAACGGCGATGCAAGATGTCGAAGACAACCTGGTTGAACTTAACACGCTCGATGAGGAGATTATCGCGCAACAAGCCTCCGCCCAAGCGGCGATGACCTCTGCCCAAGTCACTCGTAATCAATATGATGCCGGAATGATCGACTACCTCGACGTGGCGACCACCGAAAACAGTAGTCTCAGTGAACAACAATCGTTGCTGCAGTTACAAAGCCAACAGTGGGTAAGCAGCGTTGCCTTAATTGCCGCCTTAGGCGGTGGTTGGCATGCGCCCGAACAGTGATTATCACTATAAGTCATTAAATTAGTTAACCTATATTTCACGACAAAATTTGTCAGCAGAGCGTTAAACGTGTTTAATCAAAGGTATCGAACTCTGATACCTTTGATCTTTACAGGGAAAACATGTTGCTCAAATTTTTGCGGTGGGTGTGTCAACTCGTCTGGCGAGTTGAAGTACAGGGAGAGACTTCCTCTTTTACTTCCCAAAAAGTGATTATTACGCCGAATCACGTCTCCTTTCTTGATGGTATCCTTCTTGCTCTTTTCTTACCGGTCAAACCGGTCTTCGCGATAACGGCGACTTATGCGGACCATTGGGCGCTACGCAGGGTTAAGCGCTGGGCCGATGTAGTCGCCTTGGACCCCGCTAGACCGATGACCATGAAGCGCTTGGTCAAAGAAGTGAACAGTGGCCGACCGGTTATCATCTTTCCTGAAGGGCGTATTTCCGTCACCGGATCATTGATGAAGATTTATAGCGGGGCCGGTTTTATTGCCGCAAAAACCGCGGCAACGGTTATTCCCGTTCGTATCGAAGGCGCTGAATACACGCCCTTTAGTCGCTTACCGGCTAAACGTCGCTTATTCCCTAAAATTCGTCTCTTTATCTTACCGGCGACACATATCCCTATGCCGCAAGCCGCCAAAGCCCGTGAGCGACGGGTGTTAGCGGGTGAACATCTCGCGCATATCATGCAAGAAGCACGCATGGCTGTCCGCCCGCGTGAAACCTTGTATGAAGCCTTTATCCATGCCGCGCAGCGTTTTGGCTGGTCTCATGGCTGCGTAGATGACATTAATTTTTCCGTTAACAGCTACCGGCAGCTGCTTAAGAAAATATTGGGCGTGGCCTGTATCATAGAAAAACAGACTCAGCCGGGACAAAATATCGGACTACTGTTACCCAATAGCGTGGTGACTGTTGCCACCGTCTTAGCGGCGTCCGCACGGGGCCGTGTTCCTGCCATGCTCAACTATTCGGCGGGAAACAGCGGTTTGCAGGCGGCCGTCAAGGCTGCGGAAATCACTACCATCTTTACCTCCCGCCAATTCCTCGATAAAGGGAAATTACACTATTTAGTCGAGAATGCGCCGCATGTTCGCTGGCTGTATCTTGAAGACTTAAAAGAGACACTGACCGGTGAAGACAAGTGGTGGGTAGCTAAGCATCTGTTCTTCCCTAAAGCTGCGCAAGTTGCCCAGCAGCCAGAAGACGCCGCCGTAATCCTGTTCACTTCTGGATCCGAAGGTGTGCCGAAGGGCGTGGTACACAGCCATAAAAGTTTGCTCGCCAATGTTGAGCAGATTCGTACCGTCGCCGACTTCTTGCCACGAGACTGTTTCTTATCTGCGATGCCGCTCTTCCATGCCTTTGGCCTGACAGTCGGCTTACTGTTACCCCTCTCTACCGGCGCTAAAGCCTTTCTCTATCCAAGCCCCTTACATTATCGAGTCATTCCCGAACTGGTCTATGACCAAGACTGCACGGTGTTGTTCGGCACTTCGACGTTCTTAAACTATTATGGGCGCTTTGCCGACGGTTACGACTTCGCACGTTTACGTTATGTGGTCGCCGGGGCGGAGAAGCTCCAAGAGAATGTCCGTAAGCTTTACGCCGAGAAATTCGGTATCCGTATTTTAGAGGGGTATGGCGCAACAGAATGCGCGCCAGTCTTATCGATCAATCTGCCGATGGCGGCTAAGATTAATACGGTTGGTCGTTTACTGCCCGCCATGGACTTCCGTCTGATCGCGGTACCAGGGATTGAACAAGGCGGCCGTCTTCAGGTACGTGGCCCGAATATTATGAAAGGCTATTTACGCGTGGATAACCCAGGGCATATCGAGCCACCTGCCGCGGATAACGGCGAAGGGCAACTCGATGCCGGTTGGTACGATACGGGCGATGTTGTCAGCTTCGACCAAGATGGCTTCTGCCGGATCCAAGGTCGGGTGAAACGGTTTGCCAAATTAGCGGGTGAGATGGTCTCACTGGAAAGCGTTGAATCTTTAGTGATGGCGGTCTCTCCTGATAAACAGCATGCGGTGTCGGTAAAAGAGGACGCGCAGAAAGGGGAGGCGTTAGTGCTTTTCACCACCGATGCGCAATTGCAACGCGACGCATTATTGAGTGAAGCCAAGGCGAAAGGCCACAGCGAACTTCTGGTGCCGCGAGATATTCGTGTTGTTGATAGTCTACCGGTACTCGGTAGCGGTAAACCCGATTATGTCTCTCTTAAAGCGATGGCAGCAGAGCCAGCGCGTTCACATTCTCAAAATGGGTAACAATGAAATTATCTGCAGAATCACCCCTTAAGGTACCGGGTCTCCGCCCGGTTTTACTGGCGCAATTTTTCTCTGCATTCGGGGATAATGCGCTGCTCTTTGCAACCTTAGCCCTGCTTAAAAATGCCGAGTACCCCGATTGGAGCCAGCCGATCCTACAAATGGTGTTTGTTATTGCCTACATCTTGTTGGCACCCTTCGTCGGGCACTTTGCGGATCGCTTCTCGAAAGGCCGTGTCATGATGGTGGCGAACAGCATCAAGCTGATTGGCGTGATTGCCATTGGCGTAAACATTAGCCCTTTCCTCGGCTATAGCTTGGTCGGTATTGGCGCAGCGGCCTATTCCCCAGCCAAATATGGCATCTTGGGTGAATTACTGCCGACCAAACAGCTGGTGAAAGGTAACGGGCTTATGGAGGGATCGACCATCGCTGCCATTCTACTCGGCTCGGTTAGTGGGGGTATCTTGGCAGATTGGCATGTCTCTACCGCACTCCTGGTCTGTGCCATTATCTATGCGCTAGCGGTAATGGCAAACGTCATGATCCCCAAGCTGGAGGCGGCACGGCCGTATGGCAATTACCATCCGAAACGTTTAGTCGATCAGTTTTTTAAGGCGTGTCGTACCTTATGGCAAGATAAGACCTGCCGCTTTTCATTGATTGGTACCAGCATGTTTTGGGGTGCAGGCGTCACCTTGCGTTTCCTCTTGGTGATCTGGGTACCGGTAGCGCTTGGCATTCAGGATAACACCACCCCGACCACGCTTAACGCGATGGTCGCGATAGGGATTGTTGTCGGCGCATTTGTGGCGGCGAAATGGGTTTCCTTACAGCATGCGGGCAAAGCCTTACCCGCAGGTATCGCGGTAGGATTATTAGTGGTGGTGTTCGCACTGGAAACGCACCTGCTGCCCGCTTACGGTTTATTGGTGTTAGTCGGCATCTTTGGCGGTTTCTTCGTTGTGCCGCTCAATGCACTCCTTCAAGAGCGTGGGCAACATACGGTGGGAACCGGCAGCGCCATTGCCGTGCAAAACCTAGGAGAGAACAGCGTAATGTTGGCGATGTTAGTGCTGTATAGCGCGGCGATTTGGTTGGGGGCTTCGGCAGTAGTGACAGGTGTCGCCTTCGGCATTTTATTTGCGTTAGCGATCACCTGTTTATGGATGTGGCAGTTAAAACGAAAAGCGTAGCCTTATTGATCAGGGAGCAGGATTAGGAAAACGGCGATGGATCGCCTCAATACCCGCCAACACTTCTTCACTTAGCGTTACCTCATAACTTTCAACATTTTGCTCAAGCTGCGCTAAGGTTGTCGCCCCTAAAAGCGTGCTGGCGACGAAAGGCTGTTGCCGAACGTAGGCTAGCGCCATCTGTGAAGGATCTAACTGATGCGCCTGAGCGAGCGCAACGTACTGCGCAATGGCTTGTTCGGTATAGTCGCCGTTATAACGGGTAAAGCGGCTAAACAGCGTGTTACGGGCCTTCTCTGGGCGCTTACCGTCAAGGTATTTACCGCTCAATGTCCCAAATGCCAAGCAGGAGTAAGCCAGTAACTCGACGCCCTCAAACTGACTGATCTCGGATAAACCAATCTCAAAGCTGCGATTGACCAAGCTGTAGGGGTTTTGAATTGAGACAATACGCGGCAGATCATGCTTTTCTGCGAGGTGAAGATAGCGCATCACTCCCCATGGCGTCTCATTCGACACACCGATATAACGGATCTTTCCCGCGCGAACATGTTCAGACAGCGCATCGAGCGTATCGAGAAGGGTGACAGGCACATTGTCATCGCTGTATTGATATTCAAGCTTACCGAAACAGTTGGTAGGACGCTGCGGCCAATGTAACTGGTAGAGATCCAGATAGTCTGTGTTCAGGCGGGTAAGGCTTGCTTCTAGCGCCTGACGGATATTTTTCCGGTCTAACGCCTGCTGTGGGCGGATCGAGGCATCGTTTCCGCGTACCGGCCCGGCCACTTTGCTGGCAAGGATGATTTTGTCACGTTGACCGCTTTTCTTTAACCAGCTACCGATATAGCGTTCTGTGAGGCCTTGGGTCTCTGGGCGCGGGGGCACAGGATACATTTCGGCAGTATCAATCAGATTAATGCCACGCTCACGGGCATAATCAAGTTGTTGATGGGCATCCGCTTCGCTGTTTTGCTCACCGAAGGTCATGGTACCCAAGCCTAATTGACTGATCTCGAGACTACTATGGGGGATACGGTGATAATGCATGCACAGTCCTTATTATTTTTTAATAATACTGGAAATATCGTCGCTATTAATTTGTGTTGTATGGCCCTGTTGATCGGTATATTCGACCAGCCCAGTCTCTTTATCGATAATGGGTTTTCCTTCGGTCAGCAGCATTTTTCCATCTTTCGTTGCCATCACGTAATCACTCGAACAACCACTCAGTAATAGGCTGCCAGTTACGCCGACTAATAATAAAACAACTTTGATCATCTCTTTTCGTCCTCTTTTCGTTAGCGCAACAGTTAAGCGATGATAACGGTTAGCATAAACCAGAATTGTCTGTATTCCTCCGAGCAAGCGGAGAGGGAGCGCAATACCTGGCAGGGCGGGTCACGATTCTATCGAGTATAGTGACCTAATTATCTGAAATATAGATAAAATAATATTAGGTGCCAAGAGAGGGCACGCGCGATAAAAACGTAAAGAGACATGTCTTACTGACTCACGATAATGCGATTAGAAAGAGAATTATTACGCTTACACATCAGTAAGCTAAAGCCAAATGGCCTATTTGGCAAGTCTGAGTGACGTGGCAAGTTATCCAAAATGTTGGGCGAGTAACGGTGCCGTGAAGCGTTTCTTTAGATAAAAGCCACGGGGGAGCGTGAGGATCTTCTCACCCGCAGGCCCGATCGCCTCGGTTAGCGCGCGGTTGTTGGCGGCTTTAGGGCGAATTTGCAGGTATTCCCCTTGTCGGGCAGTGATTGCCTCAACACGCCCTAGCGCAATCATCTCCATAAGCTCTTCCCAATCCGCTTCGAGCTGCTGATCTTCTTGCTCGGAGGGTTGCCACAGTAGCGGGGCGCCAATACGGCGATCGGCCAGCGGGATATGTCGCTCACCTTCTATTGGGATCCACAAGACTTTGGCAAGCTTTTGGCGAACGTGGCTATGCTGCCACGTTACCCCGATATTGCCAGTTAACGGCGCGACGCAGACGAAGGTGGTTTCCAAAGGCTCGCCCCGAGCATTGATTGGAATGGTTTTTAATTCGATCCCGAGGTGAGCAAAATCCTGCTCCGCTTTACTGCCAGCCTGTGCGCCTAATGCCAACTCGATAAGATTACCGACCCATCCTTTGTTACGTTGCAGATTTGCAGGCACCTTTATATGCCGTTCAACCGCGACTTCCGCAAAGGTTTTTCCCGCGATCTGTTGTGCACGGTACAGCAGTTCGGCTTCGGATTCGGGGGGTGATAAGTAAGCAATAGACATCGTGCACTCTTTGTATGAAAAGTAACCAGGCTTGAGTCGGGTTGTGTGGCCACGTTGACTCAACCGATAGATTGCGAATAATAGCATGAAAAACCATGGTTTTTTAAGCTTAACCCCTGGGCAGTTTAAGGGATTTTATCGGGTTATCCCAGTTTCACGGGATTCATAAACAGGTTTGTCACCCTACTTATCCACAGAAAAATTGGATAACTCCGGTAATTTGAGAGTACTGTTTCTATTTACAGCCTTGACAGCAAGGTTTGTTCAGTTTTTTTTCGACTTATGCGTAACATTCAGGCATGTTCTGTGGATAATTTATAAAATGGTCAATTTTTAACCTGTGCGTTAAGTATCGTTGAATCAATACACGAAAAACCTGATAAAATGTTGTTTATAAACCTAATAACTTCATGTAATTTAAGGTCTTTATAAATTCAAATTAGACAGCCTAAAAGGGGGGTTAAAAATGATTATTCAATTGAATCCCATCTTTTTCACAAAGCTATCCACAGAAAAGGTGAATAAAATAGGTTAACTCTGTGGTAATTTGTTTATAACTTTACTTTTACCCCTTAGTTATCCCACTAACGCTGGTCATTATTGGCGTAAGGCAATGGTTTACCGCCCGAGTGGAGTGTGAAACAATCAGGTTATCTAAAAAGAATATCGAGGTAGTCCAGTGATCGATGATGATGGCTACCGCCCTAACGTGGGTATTGTAATTTGTAATCGTCAAGGACAGGTGCTGTGGGCACGACGATTTGGTCAGCACTCTTGGCAATTTCCGCAGGGCGGGATTAATGCAGGAGAAACCGCAGAGCAGGCGATGTACCGTGAATTATTTGAAGAAGTGGGATTGCATCGTAAAGATGTGCGTATTCTCGCTTCGACGCGTAATTGGTTGCGCTACAAATTACCCAAACGTTTAGTGCGATGGGATACACGGCCAGTCTGTATTGGCCAAAAGCAGAAATGGTTTCTGCTGCAACTCCAGTGCCAAGATACAGCTGTCAATGTTCAGCGCAGTAGCACTCCGGAATTCGATGGGTGGCGTTGGGTGAGCTTTTGGTATCCGGTCCGTCAGGTGGTCTCGTTTAAGCGGGATGTCTATCGGCGGGTAATGAAAGAATTTGCAACATCGTTAATGGCCCAACCGGAAGGGGGAGGGCAGCGTTCGAATTATTCAGGACGGCGTAAAAGGGGATGATCGATGGCACTGAAGCTCACACAGTTACGGGATATTGTTGAAAAAGTCGCGAGTGCTCCACGGCTCAATGATGCACTTGAAATTCTCGTAAATGAGATTTGCCATACGATGGAAACAGAAGTCTGTTCAATCTATCTGGCGGATCACGAGCGCGGTTGTTATTACCTGATGGCCACGCGGGGCTTAAAAAAGCCTCGCGGTAAAAATATCACCCTCGCCCTCGATGAAGGGATTGTCGGCCTAGTCGGGCGGCTCGCTGAGCCGATTAACTTGGCCGATGCCCCTTCACACCCCAGTTTTAAATATATTCCCTCCGTCAATGAGGAGCACTATCGTGCTTTTCTCGGCGCACCCATCGTCTCCCGTCGTACCGTTTTAGGGGTACTGGTCGTGCAGCAGCGCGAAACCCGTCAGTATGACGAGAGCGAAGAGTCCTTCTTAGTGACGCTGGCCACGCAGGTCGCCACACTCCTCTCGCCCTCACAACTGCGTCAGCTATTTGGTTTGTACCGCCAAAGCCGTCTACAGGGCGTTGCTGCTTCCCCAGGCGTAGCGATTGCCCCGGGGTGGGTCGACCAAGTGCAACCGCTGCTAGAGCAGGTAACGCGCGCTTCCGCGCTAGATATTGAGCAAGAGCAAGAGCGCCTACTCTTGGCGATGTCTGAGGCAGGTGAGGAGTTTCGGCGTTACAGCAAACGCTTTTCAGGTAGCGCACAGAAAGAAAGTGCAGAGATTTTTAACCTCTATTCGCATCTACTGAGCGAACCGCGGTTGAAGAAAAGCCTGCTGGCGGAAATCGAGCAAGGCATCGTGGCAGAGTGGGCGGTTAAAGTCGTTATTGAGGAATTCGCGGCACAGTTTTTGGAGCTGAAAGATAACTATCTGCGCGATCGAGCCAATGACTTACGTGAATTAGGCCAACGCTTGCTCTTTCACCTCGATGATTCCTTACAAGGCAGCAACAGTTGGCCGGAGCGCTTTGTCTTAGTTGCCGATGAATTAACCGCGACCTCCCTTGCGGAGATCCCGCAGGATCGTCTGGCAGGTATCGTCGTACGCGATGGTGCGGCGAACTCGCATGCAGCGATTTTAACGCGCGCCATGGGTATTCCGACCGTTATGGGCGTCGATATCCGACCCGAACAACTCGATAAGCGCCAGCTAATTGTCGACGGTTACCGTGGGGAAGTGCTGATTGAGCCTGAACCGATACTGATTAAAGAGTATCAACGCCTGCTCAAAGAGGAGAACGCGCTCAGCAAGACCGCAGAAACAGCGGCCGAGTTACCTGGCGAGTTGAAGAGTGGTGAGCATATCGCCATCATGCTTAACGCTGGATTAAGTGCTGAGCTGGAGCTGGATCAAGATAAATGGGTCGAGGGCATTGGTCTGTATCGCACCGAAGTCCCGTTTATGCTGCAAAGTGGTTTTCCTTCGGAAGAGGAGCAAGTGGCGCAGTATCAGGGGATGCTACAGCTGTTCCATCAAAAACCGGTCACGCTGAGAACCTTGGATATCGGTGCTGATAAGCAACTGCCGTATATGCCGATCAGTGAAGAAAACCCGGCATTGGGATGGCGCGGCATTCGCTTAACCCTAGATCAACCCGAAATCTTTTTGGTGCAGATCCGCGCGATGTTACGCGCCAATGCAGCATCGGGTAATTTGCGGATCCTGCTACCGATGATCACCAGCATCGAAGAGATCGATGATGCGCGCCACCTGATTGATCGCGCGATTTATGAGGTTGAAGAACTACTGGGTTATGAGATCCCTTCGCCAGAGGTCGGCATTATGCTTGAGGTGCCGTCGATGATCTTTCTGATCCCGCAATTGGCACGCAAGGTCGACTTTATTTCGGTGGGAACCAACGATTTAACCCAATACCTGTTAGCGGTGGACCGTAACAATACGCGGGTAGCGAATTTATATAGCGCGCTACATCCCGCGGTGTTACAGGCCCTCTATCGCATCATGACGCTGGCGACGCGTGTCAATCTGCCCGTTTGCTTATGTGGCGAAATGGCTGGCGACCCAACTTGTGTGCCGTTACTGGTGGGGATGGGTTACCGCCACTTAAGTATGAATGGCAAAAATATCCCTCGGGTAAAATACCTATTACGGCACTTGGAATGTAACGAGACCGAACAACTCGCGGCGCAAGTTTTGCAATCCAGCACCACCAGCGAAGTCCGCTACCAAATCTCGGTCTTTATGGAACGTCGAGGATTGGGTGGATTGATTCGCGGCGGTCGTTAATACTCCGCTACATTTCTGGCCCGCAATTTTGCGGGCTTATGCTATGATTTCGCCCAACCTATTTGTTCACCCCCTCAAGAATGAGGCGCGAGTGATTGATTTAACAACCAATGGTGCAAGATGACTGCGAGCTATCTTAAGTTTCCACAATTTGACCCGGTAATTTTTTCTATCGGTCCAATCTCCCTTCACTGGTATGGGTTGATGTACTTAGTCGGCTTTATTTTTGCCATGTGGTTGGCCACTCGGCGTGCGAATAAGCCCGGCAGTGGCTGGACTAAAACGGAAGTTGAAAATCTCCTTTACGCCGGTTTCTTAGGGGTATTTTTAGGTGGCCGTATCGGTTACGTCTTATTCTATAACTTACCGCTATTCCTCGAAAATCCGCTCTACCTGTTCAAGGTGTGGGACGGAGGCATGTCGTTCCACGGCGGGTTGATTGGTGTTATTGTGGTGATGTTAGTCTTTGCCCGCAGAACCAAACGGGCTTTCTTCCAAGTTTCTGATTTTATTGCCCCCTTAATTCCTTTTGGCTTAGGCGCAGGCCGCTTAGGTAACTTTATTAATGGCGAGTTATGGGGACGTGTTGACCCGAACTCATCGTGGGCGATGCTATTTCCCGGCTCGCGCGATGAAGATCTGGCCTTAATCCCAAGCCATCCTCAGTGGCAATCCCTACTAGAGACCTATGGCGTACTGCCACGTCACCCTTCACAGCTATACGAATTAGCGTTAGAAGGTGTGGTGCTGTTTATCATTCTGAATCTGTTTATTCGTAAACCGCGTCCAATGGGCAGTGTTTCGGGCTTATTTCTGATAGGCTATGGCGCTTTCCGTATTATCGTCGAGTTTTTCCGCCAGCCTGATGCTCAGCTCGGGTTATTTGGTGGGGTGATCAGCATGGGGCAGATCTTGTCTATCCCAATGATTGTCGCTGGAGTGATAATGATGATTTGGGCGTACCAACGCCAGTCAAAGACTGTAACGAGTGAAGTAAAATGAATCAATATTTGCAACTGATGCAGAAAGTCCTCTCTGAAGGCGCGGTGAAAGACGACCGGACCGGTACCGGCACCTTATCCATTTTCGGTCACCAAATGCGCTTCGATCTGCAACAGGGCTTCCCCTTAGTCACCACGAAAAAATGCCATCTGCGCTCGATTATTCACGAGCTGCTGTGGTTTTTAAAGGGAGACACCAATATCGCTTACCTAAAAGAGAACAAGGTAACGATTTGGGATGAGTGGGCAGATGAGCAGGGCAACTTAGGTCCGGTTTATGGTCAACAATGGCGTAGTTGGCCAGCTGCCGATGGCCGCCATATCGACCAAATTAGCGAAGTGATCCGTCAGATTAAACAGGACCCTGATTCGCGCCGCATCATCGTATCGGCATGGAATGTTGGAGAGTTAGATAAAATGGCGCTGGCACCTTGCCATGCCTTTTTCCAATTCTACGTCGTGAATGGCAAACTCAGTTGCCAGCTCTACCAGCGCTCTTGCGATGTCTTTTTAGGCTTACCCTTTAATATCGCCAGCTATGCGTTACTGGTCCATATGGTCGCTCAGCAGTGTGATCTCGAAGTCGGCGATTTTGTTTGGACAGGGGGCGATACGCACCTCTACTCCAATCACTTAGAGCAAGCACACTTACAATTAAGTCGTGAGCCTCGTGCACTGCCTAAGTTGGTCATTAAACGTAAGCCGGACTCTATTTTCGATTACTGTTTTGACGATTTCGAGATAGAAGGCTACGATCCGCACCCTGCGATCAAAGCGCCCGTCGCGATTTAAGTCGCTCAGCCGCATTGTCCGCGAGTGAGTGATAAAGGCTAAAACCGTAACCTGCTTCAGGTTGCGGTTTTTTTATTTCTCAGGCGCTAACCACTATTTAGTAGCCAATTCTTAATTCACAATCGCCAGTAAATCAAGGCGTCGACGCAGTATTTATTTTAGGGTAAAACAGGGGCAATATTTGCAGAAAACGGATCCCCCCATATACTTATCGTTAAGTCATGACCGAGCTGATCAATTATAGTTTCATTATTTATTATTACTCTGTTTGGAGGGGTTTTAATGGACCAGGTTCCACTTATTACAGGTTTTACCCTAATGTCGCTGTCGACATTATTAATTTATTTTTCAGGAAGAAAAAAATCCCCAATTAAAAATCACGTTATGATGCATGCTCTGGTTACGTTTATCGCCGCAACTGCTTATTTAGCCATGGCATTAGGCGTCGGCAATTACCTTTCTGATAATGGAACAACTATTTATTTCGCAAGATATCTCGATTGGTCGGTCACTACGCCTATTTTATTGGCTGGATTAGTCATGATCGCCTTTCATGAATATGGCCCTTCTAGCCAAATGAATGGATATTTAACGGCGATTATTGGGTTAGATATTATTATGGTTATCACCGGCTTATTATCTTCGCTTGCCGACACCGTTATGGTGAAAGCCATCTGGTATTTATGGTCCTGTATCGCCTTCTTAGGAGTCCTATTTTTACTGTGGAGACCTTTACGTAGAATTGCCGCGACCCGCGAACTCACCACTGCAGGCGGATACTATAAAAATATCACCTTGCTAACGCTCGTCTGGTTGCTCTACCCAGTGGTCTTTGTTATCGGGCCTGAAGGATTACACATTATTAGTGATGCTGCCTCGGTCTGGAGCTTCCTAGTATTGGATGTGATAGCAAAAGTCTTCTACGCGTTTTACGCCGCAAAAGTGCTATCGAAATCCTTCCAGACCACGACGATTGACAGCACCGCGGTATGACCAACGATCCAAGGCAAAAAAGTGGTTGGAGTGTACTCTACGGGGCAGCGTTAGCTGCCTCGTTTTGTCCGATGGTTTACCAGCTACTTTTTGCCTCGGTGGCCATTGGCCTGTTAGGGATGGCGCATGGCGCGAGCGACTTAGCGGTTATTCGTCGCGGAAAAAAAAGGCTATTCCTCAGTGGCTATTTAGCCCTTATGGCACTCTGTCTGCTAGTTTGGCAGACCCATCCCGCCAGCGCCTTACCCATTTTTTTACTCGCCTCCGCAATGCATTTTGCGATTGAGGAGCCACAGGCAAGCGGTTGGCCTAGGCGATTAGCCATAGGGATAGGGTTGATCACGCTGCCAGCGGTGTTCTACCTCCGTGAGACCGCCGTTTTACTCAGCGATGCGGGATTCCCCACGCACTCCCTCGCGCTGGTTATGACAATTATGCAGGGGGTAGGGATACTCTGCGCAGCCCAATTATTCATTACCGGCTCTTTGCAAAGAGATTATCGAATCCTCGCGGGCGTGTTATCACTGCTCTTTTTTCCGCCGTTAATCGGGTTTTCGCTAGGGTTTTTAATCCTCCATGCCTTTCCCCAAACGTGTGTGCGGCGTCATCTTTTGGGCTGTAACAATAATTATGATTATCTGCGATTAACCTGGCCTATTTTATCTGGCGCATTGCTCTTTTCGTTAGTAGCGATAATATTTATTTTACCTGAGGCGAAAAATAATGTGCGGATACTTTTCACCTTACTTACCGCGCTATCATTACCCCATCTGATTATTACACCTTTTTTCGAATCGAGTAAAAATTAACAGTCAGTCTCTGACGTATTTTATTCTCTATTTTCCACGAGAGTGCTTTTCGTTCTGTTATTTAACCGTAAGGGTTAAATCTTCGCAGGAGAATAATTTATTTTTTCTGATTGGCTACTCATTAAATTTAAAATAATACTAACCGATAAATAAATCATTTAATCCTGCTCGCAAAATTATCAGGTGTGATCTGTTCGATTGCCGCAGCCGGCGTAAGCTCTCCCCATGCGATCATTTTCTTATTCTTCACGCGCTGGCTTCACCCTAGTAGAGGTGCTGATTGTGCTAGCCATCACTGCGATATTGACCGGTTTGGCGAGCCAGTCACTTACGCAGTGGCAATACCGTCAACAGGTTAAGGCCACCGCGAGTGATTTAACCCACTTTTTAAATCGGCTGCGTCAGCAGGCTTATCACTATCACAGGACAATTTCGTTTATCCCGTGGTTGGATAATGAAGAATCCTTAGTGAGAGCGGTCAGCGAGCCTCGGGCAGGGAAGGTCGAGCAGTGGACATGGAAACCCAGTACGCCTCAAGTCAAGCTGTTGGCAGTGATCGGTGAGCCTCGTTTTTTTGGAAAGCATGGCACCGCCTGGCCGGGGAGCTTTGAGGTCGGAAATGAGGTGACGCGCTGGCGGGTCATTATATCTGCTCATGGCCGAGTTCGTTACTGCGAGGGGCAGGATAAGGGGTGCCAATGAAGTTGATAACCTCTCATCAAGCAGGCTTTAGCCTGATTGAGGTACTGATCGCGCTAACGCTTGGCGCGATACTGTTACTCAGCGCTGAACGTCTGTTACCCCTTTTATGGCAACAGTCGGCAGCGATGGAGCAGCGTTACTGGGTACGAGAAGAAATACAGCGCCTTCTGCTGTTAGTCGAGAAAGCCGTTCGCCGTGCGGGATTTTGTCAAGGTGATCACTGTGGCGGGGTCAGTATGGAGATAAAGGACGAAGGTAAGTGTTTACTTTTACGCTGGGACGATAATGCCAACGGTCAGTGGGAAGGACCCGGCCATTTACATAGCGACTATTTTGGCTATCGACATCGCGGGCTGGCGATAGAGTACGCGCGAGGGGTGGCTGATTGTCGCACTGGCCAGTGGTCGCGTTTGACTCAACCCGCCCAAGGACAGGTGATCGATTTTCGTGTCAAGGCACTCGCTCAGCAGGTTGATATTCAACTGACCCTGAAAGCAGGTAAGTACACACTTAGCCGTCAACATCGAGTTAATCGGGAGAATGATTAGATGAAGCGCCTATTACGTTCTTCCGCACCCCAAGGCAACGTCACCTTGTTAACGGTTTTATTAACGATGGCATTAGCCAGTGGCGTTTTACGTTTAACGAGTGATTCACTTCGTTATGGGGCACAGCAGGTCAATGATGAGAAATCTTATTATCAAGCGTTCTATCAAGCTCAGTCAGCGCTGGCTTGGGGTCGCACATACTCGTGGTCGACGGCACCAGCATGGCAATGTGCTTTATCGCCCTCAAACGCTTTTTCTGTCTGTTTTTGGCGAGCGTCGAAAAATGAAGGTTGGTTACGAGGGGTTTCCGAAAAAAGTGAGTGGTTACTTTGGCAGAGGGTTATTGTCAATGAGGGACCGCCCTTGCGCTTACAGCGACACCCCCGCGGTTGGACCGACGACTGCCCCTTATCCGCCGAGCAGTGCGGCGCACTATTGCCAAGGGATAAGCCTCGTTGAAGTGCTGATGGCCTTAACACTCTTGTCGATCAGTAGCTTACTGATGTTGCACTATATGGGCAGTTTACAGCGTAGTGAACAGACGCTTTGGCAACGTCGCGAAGTGTGGCAGCAATTAGCTCAGAAGCTTGAGGGCAGTGAGAAGCCTAGCCAACCCATTGAAGAACAACGGATTGCGGCAATGAACGGGTGCTATTGGCAGCGAGTGACTTGGCAAGCCGCGGATCTTTCGCCACAGTCTCTGCAGCGTTTACGCTGTCCGTAGGAATTGTATCAGCAGGTCGTGATTAAGGGCGAGGCAAGGTATACTGCTGCCCTAGGATGTGGGAGAAGAGGTCACTATGTTTCGTGTTTGGCATTCAAATCGTCTTGATTTATTAAAAGATCTGGTCACCTCGATAATGGAGAATGACCCACTGCCTGATCCTCTAGAACAGGAAGTGGTGCTAGTACAAAGCCCCGGCATGGCGCAATGGCTACAGATGGAATTAGCCTCTGGCTTCCAATCGCGTATTGCTGCGAACATCAGCTTCCCGTTGCCAGCGACCTTTATTTGGCAGATGTTTGTCGCGGTATTACCCAATATTCCGGCTGAAAGTGCTTTCACCAAAAGCGCGATGAGCTGGAAACTGATGCACCTGTTGCCTTCCCTACGCGAGGAGCCAGCCTTTCAGGTATTGAGTGATTACCTTGCCGAGGAGGGTGATCCGCGCAAGCTCTACCAACTCTGTGCCCAAGTTGCCGACCTCTTTGACCACTATCTCGTTTATCGTCCCGATTGGTTGGCGTTATGGCAGCAAGGGGAGCGTGTCGCCGAATTAGGCAGCGCCCAAGAATGGCAAGCGCCACTTTGGCAAGCCTTAGTTAATTATACGGCGCAGATCGGCCAACCTGAATGGCATCGTGCTAATCTCTATCAACGATTTATTCAGCGTCTAGCGGACGATACGCTTGATGCGCTGCTACCTAAACGCGTATTTATTTGCGGGATCTCCTCCTTACCGCCTATCTATCTGCAGGCGCTGGAAGCCTTGGGCCGACACTGTGAAATCCACCTGCTTTTTACCAATCCCTGCCAACACTATTGGGGGGATATTCAAGACCGAGCATTTCTTGCTCGACTCCTGACTCGGCGACGTAAGGTCTATGCACTGAAACAGCAGCAGTGGCAGGAAACAGGGGAGCAGCGGCCTTTATTTAAGGCACCCGATATGGCGCCACAGCTTTTCAGCGAGGCGGGCGAACAGGCGCTTCCCAATCCTTTGCTGGCCTCATGGGGACGGCAAGGACGTGATAATCTCTATCTGCTTGCGCAGATGGAAAGTGTGAATGATGAGATCCATGCCTTTGTCGAGAGCGAGCCGACCCATCTGCTCTCGCAGTTGCAGCAAGATATTCTACTGCTGGAAGATCATTCGGTGGTTGGGCTGAATGCTGAACAGTTTATGACCAGTACGACTAAACGCCCCTTAGCGCATGATGATCGCTCAATCACCGTTAGCAGTTGTCATAATGCGCAGCGTGAAGTCGAGGTACTGCGGGACTATCTCCTTACGCTGCTCGATCAGGACCCTCAGCTCAGTCCACGCGATATCATCGTAATGGTTGCCGATATCGATAGTTATACCCCCTATATTCAAGCGGCTTTCTCAAGAGCGAATAATGACGCTTATTTGCCTTTTTCTATCTCGGACCGCAGTGCCAGTCACGCACATCCTGTGGTTCAAGCATTTATTCAGTTACTGATGCTACCCGATAGTCGCTTTACCTCAGAACAAGTGTTGGCGCTTCTTGAAGTGCCTGCGCTGGCAGAACGCTTTGCGATCACGGAAGAACAGCTTCAGCGCCTGCGTCATTGGGTTGAAGAATCGGGCATTCGTTGGGGCTTAGATGACGAAAGCGTCGCCAACCTGGCACTTCCGGTCACCGGTCAACATACTTGGCAGTTCGGGATCCAGCGTATGTTACTCGGGGTCGCTATGGACAGCACGCTGGGCGATTGGCAAGGTATATTACCGTTCGATGAAAGTGCAGGCTTAATGGGGGAGTTGGCCGGTCAATTAGCCGAGTTCCTCGCGGCGCTGAGTGAATGGCGTGAACGGCTTACCCAATCTTATACGCTGGAAGAGTGGTTACCCTATTGTCGTCAATTAACTGAACGTTTTTTTATTGGCGATGCAGAGAGTCAAGCGGCCTTGGAAGTGATTCACGAACAGTGGCGTAAGGTGATCCAAGAAGGAATTACGGCACAGTACACGCAACCTATCCCGATGACGCTTTTACGTGATGAATTACGGGGTAGGCTGGAACAACAGCGTATTAGCCAGCGATTCTTAGCGGGGCAGGTGAACTTCTGTACGTTAATGCCGATGCGTTCCATTCCTTTTAAAGTGGTCTGCCTGTTGGGAATGAATGATGGGGTCTACCCGCGCACTTTACTGCCTTCGGGGTTTGATCTTATGCCCAAGCAACCGCGAAAAGGGGATAGAAACCGCCGTGATGATGACCGCTATCTGTTCCTAGAAGCCCTTACCTCGGCACAGCACTATTTTTATGTCAGCTATGTCGGGCGATCGATACAAGACAATCAGCCTCGCCTTGCGTCGGTCTTGGTCACGGAATTGTTGGAATATATCGGACAGAGTTTTTACCTCGAGGGTGATGCGCAGTGTGATGTTGATGAGAGCGCGCGGCGTGTCCAGCAACATCTGGTTTTGGCCCAAGCCCGCACCCCATTTTCGAGTGAAAATTTCAGTGAACAGAATCCCTGGCACTCCTTTGCCCAGCAATGGACCGCAGCGGCGAACCGTGAAGGGACGCCACAGCCGCAGTTCTCACAGCCGCTCGCACCTAGTGTACCGGAAGAGCTTACCCTGAACGCCTTCGCCAGTTTTTGGCGGCATCCGATTCGCGCCTGGTTTACGCGGCGCTTAGGCGTCTATTTCCAGCGTGAGGAGGTGGGCCTGCCGGAGAGCGAACCCTTTATTCACGATAATCTCACTCGGTATCAGCTTAATCAGCGATTACTCAATACCTTGATCGAACAACAGCCCACCGAGAAGCTTTATCGCCATTATCGTTTATCAGGACAATTGCCTTATGGGGCTTATGGCCGACTTATCTGGCAGCGCCAATGCGCGGAGATGGAGAAAATTGCCGATACGGTGGTGGCCCAACGCCATGCCACCCATAGCCTTGAAGTGGATCTGATGCTACTGGAAACCCGAGTGGTCGGATGGTTGCCACAGGTCCAGGCCGATGGCTTACTGCGCTGGCGTCCCGGTAAACTCAATCTAACCGATGGATTACTGTTATGGATTGAACATCTGTTCTATTGTGCGATGGGCGGGCAGGGGATCAGCCGATTATATGGTAGGGACGAGACCAGCTGGCGTTTTTTACCGCTGCCTATCGATCAGGCGAAGGCAGAACTGGAAAGAATGATGCAGGGCTATTACCAAGGCATGGCCGAGCCGCTCTGGTTATTAAAAGAGAGTGGCGGCGGATGGTTACAAGCTGGATTGCTTAAAAATAGCCAACCTCCGGTTATTGATTGGCAGGAAAGTACGCAAAGCCGCGCCTTGGTACGACTGCACAGCGCATGGCATGAAGGCTATTTGATGGACGGAGAGGGCAGCGATCCCTACCTACAACGTTTAGCGCCCCAATTAACCGCCGAACAGGTGACGGCTATTTGTCAGCAAGCTGAGTGTTGGTATTTACCGGTTTTACAGGCCCATAGCCCAGAGACTTCGGAGGAAGTAGCATGAGTCACCCCTCATCATCGAGGATTCTGGATCCCTTTACGCTCCCACTCCAGGGGCAACGATTGATTGAAGCCTCCGCGGGAACAGGCAAAACCTTTACCTTGGCCATCCTTTATTTACGGCTGCTATTAGGATTAGGCAAAGATAACGCCTGGTCGCGATTATTATCGGTGGAAGAAATTTTAGTGGTGACCTTTACCGAAGCAGCCACTGAAGAGCTTCGGGGACGTATACGTGACAATATCCATCAGTTACGTATTGCCTGTATTCGGGGTCATTCCGACCATCCGGTAATGGGCCAACTGTTGGCAGAAATCGACGATAAAGCGCAAGCCGCAATGATTCTGTTATTAGCCGAAAGGCAGATGGATGAATCGGCTATTTATACGATTCATGGTTTTTGTCAGCGGATGCTTAATCTTAATGCCTTCGAGTCGGGGATGTTGTTCCAACAACAGCTTTTGGAAGATGAACAACAACTGTTACGGCAAGCGACAGAGGATTTTTGGCGGCGCTATTGCTATCCGTTAGAGGAGGCAATAGCACAAGAGGTTATGGCGCTGTTTAGTGGCCCTGAGCATCTTCTTCACTCGGTTAAAGCATGGTTGCAGGGCGATGTCCCGCAACTGAAACGCCCACTGCCCACACAAGAGTTAACTGCCTGTCATCATGAGAACTGCCGTCGTATCCTAGCGATGAAACAGCAATGGCGTGAGGTCTCTGCCGAGGTCTATCAGTGGGTAATGCACTCTGATGTCGATAAACGCAGTTATTCTTCGTTACATGTGCCTAACTGGATCAATGCCATAACACTCTGGGCAGAAAGTGACGATACCGGTTATCAGCTTCCGCAAAAAGAGCTGGAAAAATTTGGCCAAGCACAGTTAGTCGCCAAAACTAAAAAAGGGCAAGCGCCTCAACAGCCGATTTTCGAGGCAATAGACCATTTTCTTGCGACACCCATTTCGCTCTATGAGCCGCTGGTAACTTTAGCGCTACACGATATCCGCGCAAACCTACAGCAAGAGAAGGAGCGCTATGCGCTGCTCAGTTTTGACGATCTTTTAACCAAGCTTGATCGGGGTCTGCAAACGCCACAGGGTGAAACCCTTGCTGAGGCGATCCGGCAGCGTTATCCGGTCGCCATGGTGGATGAATTCCAAGATACCGATCCGACTCAATACCGGATTTTTAGCCGTATTTATGCGCAACCCTCCGACACGGCTTTGCTGCTGATTGGTGATCCTAAGCAGGCGATCTATGCGTTCCGTGGCGCAGATATTTTTACCTATATTAAAGCCCGGGATGAGGTCACGGATCACTATTCGCTGCATACTAACTGGCGATCTTCCCCCGGAATGGTTGAAACCGTTAATCGACTCTTTCAACGGGTCGAACATCCTTTCCTTTTTGCCGATATTCCTTTTTTACCGGTCGCTTCTGCCCCGAACAATCAGTCCCTCAGTGTGTGGCGAGAGGGTAAACAGCAACCGGCGATGCGCTGGTGGCTAAAGGAGGGCGAGGGGTGCAATGTCTCGGACTATCAGCAGACGATGGCGCAGTATTGCGCTAATGATATCGCACAATGGCTGACGGCCGGGCAACAGCAACAGGCTTGGTTAGTCAGAGGGGAGACATGCCGCAGCGTCAGTGCCGCGGATATTACGGTGCTGGTACGGAGTCGTCGTGAAGCCAGTCTGATCCGCGATGCGTTGCAACAGCTGGGTATTGCCTCGGTATATCTCTCAAGTCGCGATAGCGTCTACCAGACGGTCGAGGCGCAAGAGTTGCTCTGGGTTTTAGACGCGATTTTACATCCTCAGCAAGAGTCACTCTTACGTACTGCGTTAGCCACTCAGCTACTCGGTTATTCAGCGGCTCAAATCGAAGCGCTGAACCATGATAGTGGCCAATGGGATGCGCTGACCGATCAGTTTACTGAATGGCAGCAGCAATGGCGTAAATTCGGTTTCTTACCGATGTTTCGGCAAATATTGCATGATTACGGTCTAGCGGAAAATGTGTTATCGAGCACGCGCGGCGAACGGCGTCTGACGGATTTGATGCACGTCAGTGAACTGTTGCAAACGGCCTCTTCGGAACATGATACCCCCCATGGCTTACTACGTTTCTTCGCTCAGCAAGTCGATCAACCGGATGATAATGCCCGTAGCCAGCAATTACGTTTAGAGAGCGATCGCGATCTCGTGCAAATCGTCACAATCCATAAATCTAAAGGCTTAGAGTATCCGCTTGTTTGGTTGCCTTTCATTGCGAGCTATCGAGAAACCAAGCAACCGCTTTACCACGACCGCGAACATTTCTCGGCGATACTCGATTTGCAGGGGGATGAAGAGAGCCTAACGCTCGCGGAAGAAGAACGGCTGGCAGAGGATTTACGCTTGCTCTACGTCGCCTTAACGCGTGCGATTTGGCACTGCAGTATTGGTATTGCGCCGTTATTCTATCGTAAACGTAAATATCAAGGGCCTACAGAGCTGGAGCACAGTGCTATAGGTTATTTGGTACAACAAGGTGATGCCGCAACCGCAGAACAGTTGGCGGAGGCGTTGGCAACGATGGCGGACGCTGAGTGTGAAGTCGTGCTCGCAAGCGACTCGCCTTCTATCCACTATCAAACCGAGGCTACAGACTCGACAGAGGTCACGGCGAAGGTCTTACAGCGATCACTCCAGGATAATTGGCGTGTCACCAGTTACTCCGCCTTAACGCATCATGCCAGCAGTCGGCAGTTGTATGTGCCAGGGTTTGATGTCGAAGTGATTGCTGAGAGGAGTGACGAGCTTTCACCGCTGTCGACGGTACACCAATTTCCGAAAGGCGCTGCACCCGGTACTTTTTTACACCACCTTTTCGAAAATCTGGATTTTACCGCATCTCCAGACGCACAGTGGGTAACAGAACAGTTAGTCGCTTGGGGCTATGAAGAGGCGTGGGCGCCAGTGGTACAGGGTTGGATCGAGCGTGTTTTAGCGCAACAACTCCCCGGCGCCGAAACATCGCTGTCGACGATTGGCCGCAGCGATCGTTTGATCGAAATGGAGTTCTGGATCCCGGTCGAACAGCCACTGAATGCCGCTCGCCTGGATGCTTGTATTAAGCGTTTTGATCCTTTGTCAGCACAGGCGGCGAACCTGATTTTTTCTGAAGTTCAAGGAATGTTGAAGGGCTTTATCGATCTTGTGTTTCGTTGGCAGGGGAAATATTACATTGCCGATTACAAATCGAATTGGCTAGGCGCTGACAGTCAGGCCTATACCCAACAGGCTATGGAAGGGGCGATGGTTGAGCATCGTTATGATTTTCAATATCAATTATATACTTTGGCGTTACACCGCTATTTACGCCATCGTCTACCTCATTACGATTATGAACAACATTTCGGCGGGGTCTATTACCTCTTTTTACGGGGAATGGCTGATGATCTTCCTGGAAATGGTATCTATTACACACGCCCTCCTGCTGCGTTGATCGAACAGTTGGACCATTTATTCAGCCAAAAGGAAGAGATCAATGCATCCTATTGATGAGGTGATTGCCTACGCTCACGCCACACAATTGTTTCGTTCTGTTGATCTGCAATTTGCTAGACTCCTGTGTGAGGGCGATCGGCCCGACTATTTTCTGGCGGCGGCTTGCGTTAGCGCCAGTGCCGGTGAGGGGCATGTCTGTCTACCCTTGGCTGCATTAACCCCGGACGCCTTATGGACAGGGGCGCAGCGGATAGCCGCTCAACAACTCTGGCAATTATGCCAAGCACCTGAGGACGCGCAGGGGTGGCAGAGCCAGCTTGCCGCATGGTCCGCGCTCTCCTCGGCGACGCAGATAGGGCCATTGTGTTTAGTCGATCAGCAGCTTTACCTTCAGCGTGCGTGGCACCAAGAGCAACAGGTCGCGACGTTCTTTAACGCATTACCGGAACAGCAGTTAAAGGATGAAAACCAGGCGCGACAGATCCTCGACCACTTATTCGGGTCGTCAGCGCGTGATGATCAAAAAGTGGCTGCTGCGGTGGCCTTGACGGCGCGTCACGCGATCATTTCAGGCGGACCGGGGACTGGCAAAACGACCACGGTAGCCAAATTGTTGGCGGCGATGATCCAGTTAAGCCCGTTTAAGTTACGGATCCAAATGGCGGCACCGACAGGGAAAGCGGCGGCGCGATTAACCGAATCATTAGGCAAGGCATTGCTTGCCTTAGAGGTTGATGAAACGGTTCGCCAACGTTTTCCTCGGGAAGCAACCACCCTTCACCGTTTATTGGGGGCGCAAGCGACAACACGGCAGCTGCGTTATCATGCGCACAACCCGCTCCATCTGGATATTTTAATCGTCGATGAAGCCTCGATGGTCGATTTGACCATGATGGCGAACTTGATTGCCGCACTCCCTGAACAGGCACGGGTTATTTTCTTGGGTGACCGCGACCAACTTGCTTCCGTTGAGGCGGGGGCGGTTCTCGGGGATATCTGCCGCTGTGCGGAGTATGGTTTCAGTATGGCACGAGCCGCGCAGTTATCACGCCTTACCGGTTGTATCGTTGAAGGTGCTGAGTCGCCGCAAGCCCCTCAATTGCGGGATAATATCTGCTTACTGAAACATAGCTATCGATTCGATGCGAAATCTGGAATTGGTCAGCTTGCGAGGGCGGTCAATCTAGGTGAGACCTTACAGACACAAGCGCTGTTAAATGCAGATCTTGCTGATATCCATTGGCGTGGATTGGCGGATGAGGCGGACTGGCGAACCTTACTGCGCGAAGTCTGTGAAGGGTACCAGCCGTTTTTAGCCTCGATTGCGCGGGGGGATACACCGCGTCAAATTGTTGCACAATTTTCACATTACCAGCTGCTTTGTGCCCTTCGCGAAGGCGCTTTCGGGGTCAAAGGGCTAAACCAGAGTATCGAGACCGCCTTACGTCAACGGGGACTGCTCTCTGTCTCTACGCAACAAGATTATGTCGGGCGACCAATAATGATCACTCGTAACGACAGTGGACTCGGATTATTTAATGGTGATGTAGGAATTACCTTATTGGACAGCGACCAGCAGCTAAAAGTGTACTTTCAACTGCCGGACGGTGAACTCCGTGCGGTACAGCCTTCGCGGCTACCGGCCCATGAAACGGCTTGGGTGATGACCGTGCATAAATCACAAGGATCTGAATTTACCCATACTGCACTGGTGTTACCACGACAGTTTAGTCCTGTTCTCTCACGTGAACTGATTTATACCGCCATTACTCGAGCGAAATCGCAGTTAACGCTGTATGGCGAGTCGGCAATTGTTAATCGCGCCATCCTAAATCAGACTTCACGCCGCAGTGGACTTACCGCCGCCCTACGCTAAGGCGGCGGTCGGTATTTTACTGATTAAGGTTAAGCATTAAGATTTTAGAACGACGCTGATAATTATAAAGTTTCTGCTTACTTTCTGGCAGGAATTCGATATCGACCGGCTGGAAGCCGCGTTCTTGGAACCAGTGAATACTGCGTGTCGTCAGCACGAAAAGTTTTTCTAAACCAGACTGCCTCGCTTGCTGGCTCACTTGTTGAAGTAACACATCGCCCCGAGAAGAGCTGCGGTAATCGGGGTGTACTGCTACGCAGGCCATCTCGCCAATTTTCTCATCCTCGAAGGGATAGAGGGCAGCACAGGCAATCGTTAATTGATCGCGTACGACAACCGTAAACTTATCGATCTCCATCTCGAGTTGTTCACGGGACCGTCTAACCAAAATACCTTGTTGTTCAAGGGGACGGATAAGGTCCAAAATGCCGCCAATATCGTCAATCGTCGCCTTACGGACTTGCTCGGCAGAGGCCATCACCACTTGTGTACCTATCCCTTCACGGGAAAAAAGCTCTTGCAGTAACGCACCGTCTTCTAGGTAGCTAATCAGATGGCTACCCGGCACGCCACTTTTGCAAGCTTGCATCGCACCGCGTAAGAAACGCACGGTACCAGACAGATAATCGCCAGCAGATTCGTATTGTTCAATCCGTTGTTGGGCTTGGTCCGGGAACATCTCCGAGATAATTTTCCCTTCTTCATCAGGAACACCTTGCTCTGAGCAAAAGCCAATCATTTTCGCAGCATTAAGCTTGATGGCGACTTGGGTCGCGATCTCTTCAGAAGTCAGATTGAAACTTTCGCCGGTTACCGAGACGGCGACTGGACCGATCAAAACGATCGCGCCGGTATCCAATTGCTGATTGATCGCTTGATAATCGATACGACGAATACGACCAGAGTGGCAGTAATCGACGCCATCATCGACACCCAGAGGCTGAGCGATAATAAAGTTACCGCTCACCACATTGATATGGGCGTTTTGCAGGGGAGTATTGCCCAAGCTCATGGAAAGGCGGGCAGTGATATCTAATTGCAATCTACCTGCCGCTTGTTTGACTAACTCCAAGGATTGCGCATCGGTAACCCGAGTATATTTATGGTAAGTCGGCTCAATATTATGCTCGAGTAGATTCGCATCAATTTGCGGGCGTGCACCGTAAACGACGACAAGACGAATACCTAAACTGTGTAGAAGACCAATATCGCTCACAATACTGAGGAAGTTTTCGTGGCAGATTGCTTCGCCACCGAGCATGATGACAAAAGTCTTGTTACGATGGGTATTGATGTAGGGGGCGGTATGCCGAAAACCTCTAACCAGTTCGGTGCTACGTTCTGTCACAGGAACTCCAAGTGAATTTTTATTCGTTATAAGTGTATTTTTATGCTTAATGGGCATAAATTGCAAGTTGTGATTGTGATAAATTACAAACTTATCTTTAGGGAAAAGGATATGTTGTTTCAAAAAGGATCGGCAGGGTATCCATACTGGTTACCAAGCCTTGCTGTGCTTGCTAGTCTCATCAGCTTAACCCCCCCGGCGCGAGGGGCAGAAGCAATGCAGTTCACGGCAACCCGGGTATGGCCCTCCACGCTCTATACCCGTCTCACCTTTGAGTCGTCGACGCTCCCTCACTATCGCTATTTTATGTTGGCGTCACCACGTCGCTTGGTGATTGATATCGATGACTTCGGTCTCAGTCCCTTACTGCATAAATTAAGCCAGCAAGTCAGGGCGACAGATCCTTTTATTAGTAAGATCCGTGTCGCTAAATTCGATACTAAAACCTTACGGATAGTGGTTGATCTTAAACAACCGGTCAGGGCGGATATTTTTAATCTCAAGCCTGTGGCTAACTTTCAGCATCGACTCGTGGTCGATCTCTATCCGAAGTTGAAGGGTGATAACGATCCACTCAGCCTTTTTTTGGCCAATACTCCCTCTATCCACAGTCCATTTAAGCCTGGCACTCCCTCCGGACAGTCCGCTCCCTTTATCGTGATGATCGATCCTGGACATGGTGGGGAAGATCCCGGGGCGCATGGGTTACGTAACACCTTAGAAAAAAACGTTGTCTTACACATCGCGCAGCGCTTGAAGAAACTCATCGATAAACAGCCCGGTATGGCTGCCGTTATGACACGTAGCGATGACCATTTCGTTCCGTTAGCAATGAGGGTGGCAAAAGCTCAGCAGCATAAGGCAACGATTTTTGTCTCCATACATGCCGATGCCGTGGCTAACCGGCAGGCGCGTGGGGCCTCGGTCTTTACCTTGTCAACACGGGGCGCAACCTCTGCAGCCGCCCGTTTTCTGGCTAACTCGCAAAACCAGTCAGATTTAATCGGCGGCGTTAGCCGTAGCGGGGATAGCTATCTGGACAGTACCTTATTGGAGTTGATTCAACACCAAACCTTGCACGACAGTGCGATACTCGGCAGCGCAGTGCTTGAGCAATTACACAAAATTAATCCGCTGCATAAGTCTAGGGTAGAACGGGCAGGGTTTGCCGTATTGAAAGCCCCAAATATCCCGTCAATTTTAGTGGAGACTGCCTTTATTAGTCACCCTGAGGAAGAGCGAAAATTAAGGACAGCTCGCTATCAACAACAGGTGGCTGAGGCGATTTTGGCAGGGATTCAGCGTTATAAAGCTAAGCACGACGAGCCATAAAAAACCCGCCTCCAGTAGGGAGAGGCGGGTAGGGAGGAGGGGTTAGCGTTGGGACAGTTGGTGCTCTTTCTCACGTCCGGCGATGAAGCCATAGAAGATGTAGCCGATCATTGTGATAATAGTGCCGCCGAATACCGCCTCTACCCCACAAGAGTAAACACCGTAAATACTGTAAAGCACGGCGGCAGTACTAACGATAGAAGCAATACGGTATTCCGATGCGCTGACTTGGCTCTTCTGTAGCATCACTTGTAGGCCAGTCATCGACAGTACGTAAGGCACCATGTTGATAAAGACGGCCAGGTTAAGCAACATATTGAACTGTTTCAGTAAGTTTGGTGAGATAGTCATGGAAGCCAGCAACAGTTCCAAGACGAGCATGATGAGCATACCCGCTATCGGCGCGTCATCCTTACTGAGTTTGCTGAAAATAGCCGGGAATAAGTGGTCATCGGCGGCAGATTTAGAGACTTGCGCGTTGGTAAACTGCCAGCCTAATAGCGAACCGATACAAGCAATAACAGCCAGTCCGGTCACGACCATACCGATGGTTGGGTTAAACATTTTAGCGAAAACCAGTCCAAAGGGGGCGTTACTTGCCGCAAGTTCGGCATTGGGAATAATCCCTTGAATAACGGTGGTGGAAGCAATATAGACAATAGCGGCAAAGCCCGTACCAAATAGACATGCCAGTGGCACATTACGTTCTGGGTTTTCCACGGCATCAGAGTTGGCCCCAGCCGATTCTACCCCTAAGAAAGCCCACAAGGTCAGGGAAATACCTGATGAAATCGCGCCACCGGTGGTTAAACCATGTGGATTCCAAGCAGAACTGAAGATAGCTGGGTCAAACCAGAACCAGCCAAGAATTGATAAGCCAGCGACCGGAATAATAATTCCCCACACCGTGATATTAGAGATACGCCCTGTGATCTTCGGACCTTTGAAGTTTGCAACCATCGTGACCACTAGAATGGCCACAACGGTAATAAAGGTATGGACCGGCGTTTCTTTAATCCATGGGGCGAAGGGCGCCATGTACCCAGTGGCGGAAACCGCAATCGCCACACAACTGATGACTAAACAGATGTAGTAAGTGTAAGACGCGATGAAAAAGGCTGATTTACCGTGTGCTTCGGAGGCGTAAGCCGACATCCCGCCCGATCGCTTACACAAGGCACCGCAGCGGGCAAAAGTATAAGCGATACACATTGCCCCCACTACGGTGACCATCCAAGATAAGACCGAAATCGCCCCGGTTTCCGCTAAACTGGCGGGCAGCATAATAATACCTGAGCCCATCATATTAACGGCAACCAATACGGTTAGGTCCATTACCCCCATTTTTTTTGATTTAGTGGTCATAAACTTTCTCCTAATGTTGAAATAGTACCCTTTTATGTTGGAATTTATATTATTAATAGCGGATATAAATATTCATTCGTTATTAATTAAAAGGGTTTTCATACTTTTTAAATTACGACTTAATCCCGGGTTTTGTAATTGATTAATATCAATTTAACTAGCGCTAAAATTATTTTTAGATAATTATTCACTAGGGTTTTTTTGGTTAATAAATGAGTTAACTTATTGTTTTATATTGATTTTAATGGTCGACTTTAAAGGTTTGTTTATATTTAAAGTCACGATTACTCAATAAGTATCTAAAAATATTTTTTCGATGAAAAATGGGCTGGAATTAATTTTAAATTGGGGGTAGGTTTTTATCATCTTCCCGGTTTTAGTCATTGGTAATCCTATTTACGGATAATCGAATAACCGGAGTGAATTGATTTAAAATAATAACGAGGTCTATATGTGTGACAAAAATTATTTAGTCGCCCTACACCAGGCGAGAATGCAACAAAACAGTTTGACGCCTCTTGAAGAGACGATTGATACCATCAGCCACTTGCTGCGCAGTAAAGGTGAGCACGTTAAATTTACTCACCACTACCAAGAAGCGGCGACCTATGTCAGCTCGATGGCGCCAATTGACTGTATTATGATTGAGTGGGCTCCTTCGCAAAAAGAGGCCATTTGTCACCTCCTCAAGCAGTTAAGAATCCGTCATGAAAAGGTCCCTGCATTTTTGCTCGTCAATACTCACGATGAAGGAAAAGCGATTCCTGCCGAAGTGATGAGTAATGTGGTTGAGACCTTTTTGGTCCTCGATGATACTACTGACTTTATTGTTGGCCGCTTGCAAGCAGCGGTGGCTCGTTACGAAAAAATCATTATGCCGCCGCTGATGTCTGCCATGATGAAATACGCTAAAGAGAAAGAGTATTCCTGGTCGGCACCGGGCCACCAAGGGGGGATTGGTTTTTGTAAGACGCCTGTTGGCCGTAAGTTCTTCGACTTCTACGGTGAAAATATCTTCCGTACCGATATGGGGATTGAACGGGCTTGCCTCGGTTCAATGCTTGATCATACCGGTGCCTTTGGAGAGAGTGAAAAATATATCGCAGAGGTATTCGGGGCGCATCGGTCCTACTCCCTAGTGGTCGGGACCTCTGGCGCGAACCGCACAATTATGCAGGCCTGCTGTACCGATAACGATATCGCGATCTGTGACCGTAATAGCCATAAATCTATCGAGCAGGGGTTAATGTTAACCGGTGTTGCGCCGGTGTATATGACGCCGACCCGTAACGCTTATGGGATTATCGGGCCCATTCCAAAAGCGCAAATGACGCATAAAGCCATTGAACAGCGTATTGCGGATAACCCTTTTGCCAGCAAAGCACTGAATAGCCGCCCAGTCTATAGCGTGGTAACCAACTGTACCTATGATGGGCTTATCTACAATGGTGACGCTATTCAGCAATTATTGGGTGAAAGCTGTGATCGCATCCATTATGACGAAGCGTGGTTCGGTTACTCGCGCTTTAATCCGATTTATCAGCACTTCCATGCAATGCGTGGGGACAAAGCGGCGCACAGTGCTGATCAACCGACTATTTTCGCTACCCATTCTACGCATAAATTATTGAATGCATTATCACAGGCTTCTTACATTCATATGCGTGAAGGCCGGGGATCGATTAAACCCGCACAGTTCAGCCAAGCCTATATGATGCATGCGACCACTTCGCCTCTTTACTCTATCGCCGCCTCGAACGATGTGGCTGCCGCGATGATGGAGGGGAATCAGGGCATTAACCTGACAACGGAAGTGATTGAGGAGGCAGTTGAGTTCCGTCAAGCGGTAGCCCGCGCGCATCAGCAAGCAAACGCTGAGAATAGCTGGTTCTTCAAACCTTGGAATCCTGAAGTGGTGACCGATCCGGGTACTCAGCAAAGCTATGACTTCGCTGAGGCGCCACGCGATTTATTAGTCAAAGAGCAAAGCTGCTGGATGCTCAATCCTTCGGATCGCTGGCATGGTTTTGAGGGCCTGGATGAGAACTGGGTGATGTTAGATCCCGTTAAAGTCAGTCTATTAACGCCGGGATTGAATGATGACGGATCATTACAAGAAGAAGGTGTGCCTGCTGCATTAGTGACCGCTTACCTTTCAAGTCTCGGTATTGTTCCAACGCGTACCACCGATTTCCAAGTGATGTTCTTATTCTCGATGGGAGTAACCAAAGGGAAATGGGTCACCCTAATGAACAGCTTATTATCCTTCAAAAAACATTACGACGCGGATGCGCCATTAAGCGAAGTGTTACCGGGGCTTGTCGAGACTGACCCTGTTCTGTACGGAACAATGACGATGCAACAACTGGGTCGCCGGATGATTGCCTTCCTGAAAAAACATAATCCAAGCGACCAGTTGAATAAAGCGTATTCAAGTCTTCCGCAAATGGATATGTTACCGCGCGATGCTTACACGCAACTGGTGAAAGATAATGTCGAGCTGGTCTCTATCTATGAACTTGCCGGCCGGACCGCAGCGAACTCCGTCATTCCTTATCCACCAGGAATTCCAATGCTGATGTCAGGAGAAAACTTCGGTGATCAGCACAGCCCACAAATCGCTTACTTACAAGCGCTGCAAGCTTGGGATGATGCCTTCCCTGGATTCGAACACGAAACAGAAGGTGCTGAAAAAGAAGACGGTGTTTACCATGTGATGTGTGTTAAGCAATAATCGCTAAGTCATCTTAAATTTATTAACATTAATTGCTCTAGGGTAACAATAATTAAGTTGTTACCCTTTTTTATTTAATAAGTGTCTGGGTTTTAATTAAGATCAAAAATTATTTTTTTAAAAATTAATAGGTAATTTAGGGGCGATATTTAATCTCCTTTCTTATGATTAAGGTCAATGTCATTGGTGTGAAAGGCTTCTTTTAATAATCTAAGTATTTAATAATGAGGGAGTGGCATTCATTTGTGCCGATTGTAAAAAGGTAATGGTTTTATGTTGAAGAAAAATAAATGTCTTGACCTAGATCGTGTATTTAAGAAGTTATTAGAAGATGAATGTATCGGTTCACAATCAGATTTTGTTGAACATTTAACACAGCAAGGTTTTGAGCATATCAATCAATCAAAAATCTCCCGAATGCTCACCAGTTATGGCGCCGTCCGCAAGCGTAATGCACGCATGGAAATGGTCTATAGCTTACCCGCTGAACGAGGCGTGCCAACCGCTAAAACTACCCTCAAAAGTTCCGTGTTAAGTGTTGAGTACAATCAATGGATGGTGGTAATTCACACCGTTCCCGGGGCGGCTCCGCTTATTGCCCGATTACTCGATTCCTGTGGAAGGAATGATGGAATACTCGGTACTGTCGCGGGGGATGACACTATATTTACCGTCCCCGTTATGGATACAGAAATTAATGAAATCTATCAATCTATCATGCAGATTTTAAATTCTGATGATAATTAATGCGTAATTAAAATATCTTGCGTAGAGGGAAATATGAATATATCAGCACTACTCTCAACTTATGCCCAAGAGGCTTTACAGCACCTAAAAATCACTCCCGTTGTCGCCATTACGGCTAAAGTCTCTTTACGCCCTGATTTGGCTGATTATCAAATCGACTCCATGCTTCCTCTTGCCAAAATATTACAGATGCCGCCTCGTCAATTAGCGGAGCAAGTGGCTGGGCAGATGAAAAAAAATCCCGCTTTCAGTGCGATGATACAAAGCGTTGAGGTGGCTGGCGCAGGCTTTATTAATATTCGGCTAAATAATAGCTGGTTGGCGGAGGCGATAGCGGGAATCGCTAAGGATGCACGATTGGGTGTCGCCCTGCAGGCCCCGACCCATATTGTTATCGATTACTCGTCGCCGAATGTCGCGAAAGAGATGCATGTTGGCCATTTACGCTCGACAATTATCGGCGATGCCAGTGTGCGTACGCTCACGTTTCTTGGGCACAAGGTAACAAAAGTTAATCATATTGGTGATTGGGGAACGCAATTTGGCATGTTGATCGCTCACTTAGAGGAAGCGGAAAGTCATGATCAACTTTCGCTCTCGGATCTCGAAGGATTCTATCGCGAGGCGAAAAAACGTTACGATCAAGATGCTGACTTTTCTAAACGCGCCAGACAGTACGTGGTTAAGCTGCAGCAAGGTGATGAGTATTGCCGCCACATGTGGCAGCGATTAGTCGAAATCTCTATGCACCAGAACCAGCAGAACTACGATCTTTTGGGCGTTTCCCTTACGCCGGACGATATCCGCGGAGAAAGTGCTTATAATACGATGCTGCCAGAAATTATCGATGATTTATTGCAACGCCGTATTGCACAGGAGGAGCAGGGGTCGGTTGTGGTTTATCTGGATGCTTATAAGAATAAGCAGGGTGAACCGATGGGAGTGGTGATTCGTAAGCAAGATGGTGGCTATCTCTACACCACCACGGATATTGCCTGTGCGAAGTATCGCTACGAAACTCTTAAGGCAGACCGCGTGTTGTACTATATCGATGCGCGCCAACATCAACATCTAATGATGGCTTGGGCGATCGTGCGTAAGGCCGGTTACGTACCTGAAGACGTCGCGTTGGAGCACCATAAGTTTGGCATGATGTTGGACAAGCAAGGACAGCCTTTCAAGACGCGCGAAGGGGGGACGATAAAATTATCAGAACTCCTGGCGGAGGCGGTAAGTCGAGCGAAGCGGATTATCGAGCAGAAATCGCCGCAGATTACTGGGGCTGACTTGGATGAGCTCGCGACTATTATTGGGATTGGTGCGGTTAAATATGCCGATCTCTCAAAAAATAGAACGACTGACTATATCTTTGATTGGGACAGTATGTTGAGTTTTGAAGGTAATACTGCGCCTTATATCCAGTATGCCGGGGCGCGGATTCGCTCTTTACTTGAAAAAGCTCGCCTACAAGGATTGAGTTGGCAGGACCCTCAAGGATTAACGGTGACCACTGACGAAGAGCGTGCCATTGCTTTAGCTATTTTACAGCTCGAAGAGCGCTTTAACTTGGTGGCGAGAGAAGGGCTGCCTAACATGATGTGTCAGTATCTTTATGAACTCGCCTCACTGTTCTCGCGTTTCTACGCGAATACCCCGATCTTAACTGAACCGGACGAGGCGAAAAGAAAAAATCGTCTCTATATCACTCAGTTAACGGGGGATGTTTTGGCACTGGGATTATCGACCTTGGGCATTCGAGTACCCGAGAGGATGTAAAAAAAAGCTTATCAAATTGAATTTGATAAGCTTTCTTATGTTGGTTGCGGGGGCCGGATTTGAACCGACGACCTTCGGGTTATGAGCCCGACGAGCTACCAGGCTGCTCCACCCCGCG
>NZ_JABBFQ010000003.1 GCF_018494055.1 Rosenbergiella epipactidis | reverse complement strand
TGTTCCCCATCGGCTAAGGCAACGCTTGGGGTGAACGTCCAGTTACCATCCTGGTCTGCCGTCGTGGTACCCAACACAGATTTATCACCGTCTTTCAGGGTAATTTCTGCGCCTGCTTGCGCTTTACCACTAAAGGTCATCTCATTGACGTTAGTGGTCCCATGATCTTTTACCGCGACATCGGTATGGGCTTTATCCACCACACCGGTAATTGTTGGCTGTGCAGGCGAATCGCCATTAGTAGAATCATTACTTCCGTTGCCATTAGCAGCCGTACTGACATCAAAGTCAAAAGAGGGCGATAATTGGCTGGTTGTTCCCGCTGGATTAGTTTGCGTTAAGGTAATTTTATAATGACCATCGGCTAAAGCAGTGGGTGATTGATAACTCCATTGCCCTGTTGCATCAACTTTAGCGTCACCGACCATAACGTCATTGATATACACATGAACCATGCCATTAGGTATACCAGTACCGGTGAGCTTGGGATTGTTGTCATCAGTAGTCGCTCCGTTTGCTATAGCGCCTTGAGAGTCTCCAACGGCATCATGTACCTCACTTAACTTAGGCGCGTCAGGCGTACTGGTATCTACGGTAAAATCGAAACCCGCAGTTTGATCGCTGGTAGCCCCAGACGTTGTTTCTTGAGAAAACGTAATTGAATTATCGCCGTTAGGTAACGGGGCAGATGGTGTAAAATTCCAATCTCCATTGGCGTCAGCAGCCGTTGTACCGATTTCTTTACCATTGTCATAAATATGGATGGTTGCTCCTGCATCCGCTTTACCATTGAAAGTTGGCAAACCATCGCTGATATTACTGCCTGCAGCCATAGGGACTTGCTTACCGTCTACGGTATGAGTCGTTGATCCTACTGTCGGTAACGCAGCCTTAGCTGCGACATTATCATGCCCACCAAGATTGTGATGTCCACCATGATTGTGATGTGCAATTGCCGCTATACCGCCAACTGCTGCTGCACCTAAAGCTCCGAGGAACCAAGGAAGCGCAGCTAAAGCACTACTATCGGGCTCTTCTGCTGCAGCAAACAGCGAATCACCATTCCCTTGCGATTGACCACCTAACGCTGCAGGCTCCAACTGCCCCGCCGCAAAGGAATATGATGTTCCGTTATCGGCTACTTGTGTTAGTTGATATTGATAAAGTTGATGATCTTCCGCCATTCCCAATAATTCCGGGGGTGAAATTAATTGGAAGTAATCTTTAATGACGAGTGCAGCATGATCATCCCCTTCTAAGATAACATTTAGGTTATCTCCATCACGTGTTAAGGTGATATTTTCTGGGGCAAAATCATTTTGGATATTTTTCAAAATGATTTTGTCTTGATTATCGATAGCGATTTTAACTGGCTTTTCTGCTGATATAGACAAAAGCTTTGGTTTTCCACCATTAGCTTGGATCAGCAATTTAGCAGGAGTTGACATCATTGCACCTTTATTTTTTAAACTGATTTTTAATTCGATAGGTAAAGAAATTCAGTTGAATGAAAAAAAACTAGACTTTGGCTATATTTTAGCAAAAGCCAATCGATTAGCAAAAGCTAATTGATTTTTTGTTATTGAATAATTTTCAAAGATACATGTTAAAAGGCCAAGAGCAAACTTTAGTTCTATTTTTTAATCTTAAATGGTAGGTTTATTAACATTAAGAATTTGGCGTTACACTATGATTTTAAAGGAAAATAATTCCTATTTAAGAATTTTTCATACTAAAGAAATCATTTTAACTGTACTCTCATGGCTGAGCTGGTTTCTCTAAAGGGGGAAAATTCATTATCAACGAGATACGTATCCTCCTACCTATGACAAAAGCTATTCATCCTTACAACGCATAACATAAATCGAGAGCAGATATTTTCTGCAGAAGAAAACATCCTATAGCCTGTCACTGCCTACTGAGTCGAGAATAAAATTCTCGTTTTTCTATCAAAGGTTAAGAATACTCATTGAGGTTGAAAACACACAAAAGTACACCCCCGATTCTATCCTTTAAGAAAGTCTCATTTAAGAGAATGAAAGATATTAATAGAATTCTAAAGTACAACCACGAATGTTTCACGCGTGCAATAGACTTACAAAAAATGAAACTTTTAACCTTTTTATTCTTTCTTTGGATGGGTCAGTGTCACGTATTAAGCTACAGCCGCTCTAACGTGTGCAATGAGATGTTACTCAGAGATTTACCTAGAGATGTTTTAGTTATTCATTGAGCCCAATATTTCATTAGAATTTATTTCGGGAAAAATAATTTTTTTCAATTAGTAAAAGTACCGTTTCAAGTCGTGATAACAGAACTTGTTACTAATTTATACGGTAATGACTAGCGTGTTAGACTAAGCTGAGTGTTTATCGGTAGGCTAAAACGGCTAGGCTTCGTGCCAGCAAGAAGCCGGTACATGATGGCGAACGTATGGATGGAAAACAGGCCTTTTAATGCCAGTGACAGATGATAACCGTTCTTCTAAAGAACACTCTTATTGATCTTTTAAGCATTAGCAAATCTTGGCTTGCAGCTTTAGTCTGAGAAGTCGAGAGTTCTCTGACAGAATTGATCATAAAAGGTCATCTGCAACGCGTACAGCAGCACTCATATCGCCTAACTCAACTTTACCTTATAGAATTGAGTTATGAACCAGTACTTTTACCATGACTAGAGAGTAACGGTACAACCTTCCTCTTCGATACTTGCTAAGTATTTCTTTTACAAAAATAGAGAGGTACAGGAGTGTCGTAAACCATCCAGCCAGAGCGACCGATATTTTTTAAAACAACAATATTTTTATCTCCTTGATGTGCATACATCCCGGCAAGACAACCTGTTAATTGCGTATCGGATATATCATCATGCACACCTTTCACTATAGCCGTCGAGGTCATAACATACCTCCCTTGTTCTTCTTGATAGTGGTACTTAATGGTCCGTTCTACCCGTGCAATGAGTACATTTTTGCGATAAAGACCACCAGATAGAGTATCAATTCCTTCGCCATCGACCATTTTACGACTGATCAGGAGGCTCATCTTTTCCACATTATTACTAATACTGAAATTGCCGAGACAATCAACATCCTTGCTCAGATAATTGATATAACCTATGCAGCATAACGTACAAATAAGAATTAATATTGCTGTTAACGCCACATATTTCTTAACTTTAGTCATTTTTTCCGCCATTTTCACTATTAATATATTCTGATATACAAAGTGTTCCATCCAGATAACTTAATGGCTTTTTACAGCTAATAATTGAAATAAACCCCCCCTCGGTATACTTAGTCAAATAGACGTATTTCCCGAAGAGACACTGTTTTTGTAGCGTGGAGAGAAACTTAATTGACCGTTTATCATTATCACCATCACGGTTGATAAAATAGTCGCAGCCTTTCTCACTGGTTAAGTACACATAATTTATACCCTTTAAATGTTGATTGAGATTGAGGTCAACGACGAGATAAATCACACTCGCTAAAGCCGCGATCGCTAGCCCCACCAAGATACTGTTGCAGACTATACTAGGGTTGATAAGCGCATTAGAAAATCGCTTTTTCAACTGAGGTACTGCCCTATGCCGTGATTCTCGTTCGGAAAGTGTTTCGGATAAAATACCCTCTTCGCTTTGATGTGCTTCAGGTACAATATCTAACTTACTTGCGTGATTCTTTGATATCTGGAATTCGGCTTTTTTTCTATCATCTGGACTATTTGTTAACACATTTACATGCTGATTGACTGTGAGATAATCAGACGTCTCATCTTTTGCTAGCTCTATTTCTGAAGTCAGATCACAGGCTCGCTTGTGAAATATCTCTACTAAGGGGGATAAGATAAACCCTCTTCTTGGCATCGTACGAATAATATCTTGATGAAGTCCACATGCATCCAAACTACGTCTAATAATAGAGATATTCTGATAAAGAGTGTTCGCCGTTGCCTCCATACCAAACTGACGCCATGCATACTGGTAAAACTCGTCGTGAGACACAAGCTCGCCCTGCTTTTCAATTAATAATTGAAAGCAATACGAAGCTGGCGTACTGATCTGAACATGTGATTCACTCGAATAAAGACATTTTTTTTCTGGTTCAAAATTTACAATATTGTTGAGGACTATTACCCTACTCATTATAGTTTCTTATATATCATTAATCGTTATAATAAGATAGACTAATGAATAAAAATTTTCTATAGCATGATGGTAATAACTCGTAAATTTTGGAAAGTTTTGCTCTGATTTTCCGAAAAGTTAATAATGTTACTTACTGTACGAGAGGTGGTGTGGTCATTCGATCAATACTCAGTTACGATATCTACGCCATAATTTAGTAAAACCATCTGTTCCCTCCTATCTTTGCGTCTACGGCTTGATCCGATACGCATCACTCATCCGTATTTCCTGCTACTTTTTTTGCTATTTTAGGTAAGATATATTAGACCGCTACAGTATGCGACTCTTTTGAGCCTCCCTCAAATTATGGTGATTTGGCGTAAAGTTTGCTGGCTGTGCGGCAGTATTGTGTCTCTTTAAAAATTGGATGTTATTTAGCTAAAATTGACAGAAGAACTGGTTCTTTTCAGCTCCTTTGTTAGCCAAAAAACCAAAGGTTAGACTCATTATAAAACCGGGTTTAACACGCTAACCACATGTAAAAATTGTATTTTTCCTTTTTATGCGTCGCATAATGCTCCATATATCATTCTTTTTCATCGTTCCCCATTTTGTGTCATTCTGCATTAAGATAAGGACCCGACTTGTCACAGGAATACCCCGTATGACAGCAAATTTGATCCGCCCCCCTCTTCCGCCTTTTACCCGGGAAACGGCTATTCAGAAAGTACGACTTGCAGAAGATGGCTGGAACAGCCGAAATGCGCAGCAAGTTGCCCAAGCCTATTCTTTGGATACTCGCTGGCGAAATCGTATAACTTTTATCAAGAGCCGGCAGCAAGCGGCTGAATTTCTTGAACATAAATGGCAGAAAGAAGTCGATTATCGGTTGATAAAAGAGTTATGGGCCTTTGATACTCATCGTATTGCGGTCAGATACGCCTATGAGTGGCACGACGCTTCGGGCCAATGGTTTCGGTCTTACGGTAACGAAAACTGGGAATTTAATGATCAGGGACTGATGACAGATCGCCATGCTTCCATCAATGATAAGCCGATTACCGAAAGCGAAAGGCTTTTCCATTGGCCGTTAGGAAGGCGGCCGACAGACCACCCTGGGCTATCCGAATTGGGACTATAGCGTTATATCATAGGAGAGGACATGTTAACCGGCCTAAATCATCTTACTCTCGCTGTCAGTGACCTAGGCAGAAGCTGGGAATTTTATACCGAATATTTAGGCTTTGTCCCTAAGGCAAAATGGAATACTGGGGCGTATCTATTATTAGGGGAGTTATGGCTCTGCCTTAGCCTAGAAACTGTCGACAAAAGCAACGATTATACCCACTATGCGTTAACAGTCTCAGCCGACGTTTTTGCTCCCTTAGCGGAGCTGTTACGATCAAAGCAAGTCGCTGAGTGGAAAATGAATACAAGTGAAGGGGAATCGCTCTACTTTCGTGATCCGGATGGTCATAAACTTGAAATACATTGCGGAAATATTGAAAGTCGTTTGGACTATTGTCGACGTCATCCTTACGCTGGAATGGAGTTCTACTAGAAATCAACGTTTACACTGAGTCACCGCAGCCAATGCCCAGAGAGCGCGCTCTCTGGGCCTCAACTCGAGTTTACTCTTCGACAATAATCGGTTTCGCGATACTGGTTTTGGCTCCCCAGTAATAGCAAATCAGTGCAACGATCGTGACAATAATCATATCCATCGGAGTGCTGAGCAGATTAAGCCCGTCAAAGGTGCCGATTTTAGACAAAGTTAACATTGCAATATAATAGGCTAATAGCCACCAACTACAGGCGATATCTTGCTGATAAGTAAGACTCTTTCTGCTTAACAGTGCATAACCTACCCATGCCACGATAAAGATCGGGATCAGGATTTCGTTCACCGGCCAACCACTCCAGTAGATTAAGAGTGTGCTGGCGACAAAAGAGAGCGGGCTTAAAATCGCCGCCATCGGCAAACGGAAAGGTCGATGTAAGCCTGGCAGATGGGTACGAAACGCGGTTAAGGTTACCGGCCCCGGCATATAGGTAAAGACCGTGGCAGAAGTGACCGCCCCGATCAGTCCGCCCCAGACTTGGAATTCCGAGGGTAAGGTCCACGCAATCGATAAGATCAACGCTAACCATAATGCACCACGCGGTACACCTGACTTTTCGTCTACCTCACCTGCACTTTTCCACAGATGTCCGTTACGTGCGAGGGCAAAAAGAACCCGCGCCGCACTCGCCAGATAGATATTACCGGTGCCTGCAGGAGAGATAACGGCATCGACCAAAATAAGGTTGATCAACCACATCAGTCCTAAGCTGCGTGCCAGATCCGCAAAAGGCGATTGGAAAATCGCTTTTAATCCCGCCCAGCCATGCGCAGAAAGTACGTCGCTCGGCACCGCGCCCATAAATGCATATTGTAAGGCGAGGTAGATAACAAAACTGACCGCAATAGCGATACAGATAGCGATAGGCACGTTGCGTTGCGGATTTTTTTCCTCACTGGCGAAATCGACCGCTTGCCGGAACCCTAAGTAGGCGAAGACAATCCCTGCACAGTCAGCGAGGTAAAGACACCGTGTGCACCGCCGGGAGGCGCAGGCGGGACCTGTAAGTTGGCAGAGTTATAATAGAGCAGCAACGTAACGATGGTAATCAGCGGCACGATAAACTTAAAGGTTGTGATAATCGTGTTTACCCGGCCAAAAACGCTGACACTCCAATAGTTTAGCAGGAAGAAGATCACCAGCAGACCAATCTGTACCGCAAACCCCAGCGTTGTCGGGTTACCGTCGCTATGGCCCAGTGCTGGCCGCCAGTAGAGGGCATATTGCCTGACGGCCTCGACTTCCACACCCGCTGTACTGGTGTAGGCTAATAATGAACTGACCCCAATCACAAAACCGACGATATTACCGTGGGAATAATTGGGATACCGTACAAAGCCCCCTGCGCGAGGGATGGCCGCTGAGAGCTCGGCCGACACCAACCCGATTAACAACACGATAATAGCGCCTAAGGTCCAGGCCCACCCCGTATTGCCGCCTGCATAACCTGAACTGTTTAATGCTGCATACAGCCATCCCGAACCGATCATCGACCCGATTCCGAGTAATGATAAGTCGACTAAGCTGAGTCTTTTTTTCAATTCACCCTTTACCATAAGCGTTTACCCCTGTCTTGTTTTTATTGTGACCTACGTCAGGGATAAAGCAGGTTCTATGCCAACTTAAGTGAATGGAGAGTTAAATCGTAAAGACGCCAATTTACAAGCATCATTGAAAAGCACTACGCTCCCCCCTTTACCAGCTGCAACTGAACCCAACACGCTTGTAAAACCGGTATCGATTGCTGGGTTACAGCAGCCCGTTCGACTAATGCCCCGATAATTGCAGCGCTTTCAGAAACATTACCCGCCATCACATCTCGATAAAGTGAAGAGACAAGCGGCGTCTGGTTATTCAATAAGGTTGTCAGTAGGTGATCCACGACCTGTGGGCGCGGCTGGTAGCCTGCAGCCTTAATAATGGTTAACACCTCATTAAACAGCGTCGTAATATACTGTGCCCCCCCAGAGGTCGACAGAATCCGTTGAGTATCTGCCCGGGCCAAACAGGTGACCGCGCCAAGCGTACTCAGAAAGAGATATTTTTCCCACATCTCACTGGCTATATCCTGACTCGCTTGCAGGGTAAAGCCCACCCCGTCGAGTTCATTAGCGAGCGTCATCACTCCTTGCTGCTGCGCGGGGGCCAAGGCACCAAAACTGATTCGGTGTAGCGGTGTTAACTGCTCAATCTCATTTTTGCTATTGAGCGTCGCATAGATCTGACATAAACCGCCGAGAACGCGATCACCATAATGGTGCTGCAAAGCGGTGATATGATCCATGCCATTAAGTAACGGTAGAATAAAGGTCTTGTCGCCAACCGCAGGACGGATATGTTCGATAACCTGTGTCAGATGAGGGTGTTTGACGGCGAGGATAATCAGTTGCCATGTATTATCCTTCAGTGTCTCTGCTGTCAGAGTAGGAGGCGTCAGGCGAAAGGAATCATTAAAGCCTTTGATCACCAATCCCTCTTCGGCTAGCTGTTGAGCGCGTCCTTCACGCACTAAGAATGCCACTTCGTGCCCCGCTTGCGCTAACCTTGCGCCAAAATATCCGCCTGTCGCCCCCGCGCCTACCACTAAAATTTTCATCGTGTTAATCCCGTTATCAGCATGACCGTTTAACGTTGAGCGAAAAAAAAGGCCTGAATCATCAGGCCCTTGCTCTATTTTGTTTCGTGCGCTTTGCTCTCGCCCAGCACTTTAAGTTTTTTCGATAGATCGCGTCGCTCTTTGGAAAGCTCGGCATTCTTGATGATGTACTCATCAACCCGATCTTCATAATCGCTGCGCATGCTGGCAATAATTTCTTGTATTGCTTCGACGCTCATTCCCGGTTTGATATATTCGCTAAGGTTGTCGAGCAGTAATACACGTTTCTGGTTATCACGGACTTTTTTCTCATTATCCGTAATTTCACGTTGTAGCTTATTTTTACGACGAAACATTCTTACAAACTCAAGTACATCCTGGAATGACTGTTTTGCATTTTCCATGACAACACCTTTAGTTAAACCTGCTCTGCAGGGGATAGATTATCGGATTCAAAAGCCGTTTATCGCCGTAGCGCTAACCGTATCAGCTCTCGCATTCTTTCTAATTGTTTCGTTAATTCAAGACTTAGCCAGACATAGCCATACACCGGGGTTAACTCTGCCTTGGCATGTTCCGCTTGGGCGAGCAGTTCGGTCAGCTCACCGGTGATTTCGTCCATCGCTGCACTACTCGAAGCCAGCTGGTCACTTTCACTGACGCCATTACGCAGCATATCGGCCAACGCGTCCAGCATTTGTTCTGTCGTGGCTTGAGTACGACGTAACGTCGGTGCATTCAGTAATAAAAGATGGCTCTCACGGGAAGACCACCATGCATTAATTTGCATCTCCATGGTGTTCACCATATTGCGCTGGATGGTCTGAATACCCTCAAACACCGACCGAGGAATCCGTGTTTCTTTACAGGCTGGCTCCAGGAGGCTTCGCATTTTAATCAGTGACGTCAAGAGCTTCTGTAACGGCTTATTAAGACGCGGTTTTTCCAGAAGATTAGACGATAAACCGGTGTGATAGATTTTACGGCTATCCACTAATGCATCGGCCAACCGTAACCGCCAGAAAACGTAAGCGCGCTGGGTAAAGATCCCCGTAAAAAAGATCGAAAGCAAGCAACCGAATACGACATCACCGCCGCGCCACAGCGCGGTAAGGAAATCGCCCGCAGGCGCACCGACCACCACACCTAGGGTAATCCCTATCAATAATGCCATATAGGGGCGTTTACCTAAGGTCAGATAACCGCAGAAGAACATCACAATCCCGCACCAGCCTAACATAAGAGGCAGTGAGATCATTTCAAGTTTAAGCGCGATCAGCCCGGATATTGATCCGAGCACTGTACCAATAATCCGCTGAATCGCTCGCGGAAAGACATTGCCCCAAGTCGAAATCGGTCCAATCACGACCACCAAGGTAATTAAGGGCCAACTTCCTTCAGGAATATTCAGTATCCGGATGAGCATGAAGGAGGCTAAGAATGCGATGGCAATACGGACACCATGCACCCAACGATAATGTCGATAGAGCCAGTATTCGAGTTTTGAGAGGGGTTTATCGGTTTTCACAGCTCGCGCTAAGTGTTAGAAGATAATGGTAGGCAGTGTACCCTGACTTATCGCATTTTTTAACCATAAAAGTAAAAAAGCCTCGCGAACGAGGCTTTGAGCGCTAGAATTTCCGTTTGATGTAATCAATGGCACGAGTGAAGATCCCTGCCTCAGCCACAGGTTGTAGCGCAACCAATGGGTAGCTGGCGAGTTCTTGATCTTTATCCATAACCTTGATTTGACCAATCGGCTGATTGGCCGCAAGCGGCGCTTCGAGCTCTTTTTTGTCAATGATATATTTCGCTTTGACGTTATTGATCTCATTTTTAGGTAGCGAGAGATAAAGGTCTTTATCGCTGCCTACTGCAACAGTATGAGGATTGCCGTACCACACATTTTCGTTACCAATCGCTCGGCCTGCGTGGAACAACTGCACGGTGTCAAAATTATTCTGTCCCCAAACTAAGAGTTTACGTGCCTGCTCTTCACGTCCTTTCGAGCTTTTACCGCCCATAATGACTGCGAGCAGACGATGATTACCGACAACGTTTGAGGCAATAATATTAAAGCCTGCTGTTTCAGTATGCCCCGTTTTTAGCCCATCGACATGCAAGCTATTATCCCACAACAAACCGTTACGGTTATTTTGCGTGATACCGTTCCACGTTAATGTTTTCTCGCTATACATCTGATAAAAATCAGGCTCACCATCGATGATGGCTTTAGAGAGAATGGCTAAATCACGTGCAGTGGAGTGTTGTCCCGGCGCATCCAAGCCATGTACGGTTTCAAAATGCGTATTTTTTAAACCTAGTTTCGCGACATATTGGTTCATCAAGCCAACAAAGTTTTCTTGGTTACCGGCGACATAATCAGCTAAGGCCACACAGGCATCATTACCCGAATCAATGATCACCCCCCGGCTGAGATCACGGACGGTTAAGACATCACCCGGTTTTAGAAACATCAGCGATGAGCCTTTAAATACTGAATTACCGGCGCCCCAAGCATCTTGGCCTACGGTCACTTTATCATCACGGGTGATACGTTTTTGGTCGATTGCGCGATCCACCACATAGCCCGTCATCAGTTTTGTCAGGCTAGCCGGATTGCGTTGCTCATCGGGATTACCCGCGGTGAGAATTTGGCCGGTTTTGGCATCCATCAGAACCCATGAGGCAGCATCGATAGAAGGCGGCGCTAACGAGAAGGGTAATGCATCATCTTGCGCAAATGCATGCGCAGCATAAAAAACTAAAGAAGTAACAACTAACGTGGCGCGCCTTTTCAAAATAATCCTCGGATATCTTAACTGTACGAATAGTTGGCCTTTTTACGGTATTTTTAACCATCTATCACCTGTTAATTGTGAGAATTTGTGAATAATTCGTAGGTTGAGTAGATTTCAACCATAACGCTTACCTTTGCCAACACTCGGCTCATTAACATGTCTATTTGGTATACAGCCGTCCCTTTCTCTCCATTCACCCAATACGCTTCTACCGCAAGCAGTACATGAAACGCCTCAACACATTGCAGTCACGCTTTCGCCCGCCTCAGTACGATAAATAGGATTAATGAACTTCCTTGTGTGTGATGTTCATCCTACACTTACCGAACAACAAGAAGGGTTTTAAATGAGTAACGTACTACTATTAGTTTTTGGAATTATCCTAGGGATTATCGCAATTTGGTTAGGGGTTTCGTATTTTACAGAAGTCCTTACCCGTAAAAAGACATTTAAAAATAACCAAGCCCGAGTTTCGGCCTTTTTTATACCTTATGTGATAATTAGCTTTGCGAAGCAAGGATTGATCTTTTAATGATCAGTGTATTATGAATTTACGCTAAATCATTAATAAAGTTGATATAGCGGTCTACTTCAACTAGTCTGTTTGACAATTTATGAATAAAATTATTTTCTCTTTAGGCTTCGTCGGCAAAAATGCTCTCAAGATATTATTTATTTTTTTCAAGCAATGAGATAGTTTACATTCTCTACGCTATAATTTACTCACTTTACGTAACTATTCGATGTGTGGATACAGCGTTCAGATAACGAAAAAATTGACCTTTTATCGCTAATTATTGTTTTATTTACCCGCTAACGAATTTATATAGAGGGCATGTAAGCTATGAGTTTTTTCCATCTAAAAAATACTATTGAACGGAATAAATACCTCGCGGCAAAAAATCTCAAAGAGCTTAACCTGCACGAATTGGCTTATATTCATCTCAACACCCAAAGTCCTTCAATTAAACTTCAAGACTGTTCAGTCAACTCAAGGCTTTATGGACTTCACGAGATCCTCTTAGTTACCTCACCCTCTAAAGATAAAAACTTTATCATGTTGATCACGGTGATATCGCTGATTAACGAACTCTGCAGTATCTATACCCTCAGAGCATCCCGTTCCACCAACGCATTCGTCAACTTCCTTCTTAATTTTACGTCGCTGACACCGACCCAAGCCAAATTGCTCTACACCTTAACCAAATGCTTACAAAAAGACGGTGGTCTTGCGAATTGTCATGTCGCGAATGATATGAGTTTAGCCGTATTTAAATACAGTAACAGCCAGAATGAAGCTATCACTCCTCCTACTCTAGCCTGGGATGGCCATTACCCAATCAAAACGGATAATGTTTACACCCTGATTAATGTTCTCGAACTTCAAAAACTCGCTGTTAATATCCTCGATCGGGTCTTTCAAGGTCTTTTAAAAAGAAAAATACAGGTCGTCGATATCCCCGTTGAGGATTTCTTTTATAAATACCTCGATAAACTCTAGAAGCCGCTAACCGATTATGATGCGATAAATACCTTGTCGCTCCTCTTAACAAAGCCAATCGATTACCTAATACCTCACTCTACAAGACACTCAAGGATCTACGAATTTGCTGCCCCCCTTCTTTCTTTAATTAATTCCCAAAAATATGATGTTGCTGAAAAGGGTATCGCGGCAAGTCGCTAATGTTTTGGTACCACTGTCTAGAGGATAGGTATTGCGGTCCTCAGGCTAAGGTTCAACTAGATAAGCCATTATTTTGACGCGCAAAAAGTGAATGTCGTACTGCTAATGAGTAATGGCCGGTATAAAATAAATCTCTAGTTTAGTTGAGAAGCGAGAAGCCTCGCATGGGATATTTTAGCAATCACCTCTTCTAAACTCTCGATAACAATAATTTTATCATTACTATTTTTCGTACAAATCATACACTTTTTACCATGGCTTTTGGCGTAGCTTATATCACTGACCGCAACACTTAAGGTCTCACCTTTGACACTGCTTAATAATATCATTGTTGTCACCTCACCGATTTATCTTTATCCCAAGTTATCAAAGCAACCTAAACAGAAGTTAAATGAAAAAGAGTGTTCATTTTTTATCTATAAATTTTTATATTAACTTTTAAAAATATTTCGGCTTTTAGTAACCGGTATTTGAATTTTATATATAAGAGATAACGGTTTCTAAATTGTGATGATATATAAAAAGTAAATAAGTAAATAATGATAGTAGGAGGATGATAGTGACTACGTCTTGAGAAAAGATTTTATCAGCCTCTTATGGACTGTGTAATTCGAGACCTGCAAATGAGATAAGGGCTAACTCTCTGGCTGTAAACTCATTGAACCGATAATGGGAGCATGAAGTGATTCTTTACTGCACCGCGATAACGCCAGACGGTGCAGTAAAATTTATTTGGCTGGGCTAGTATTCAATCGAGCTTCCTTAATTAACTCCATTATTAACGGAAATGATTCTTTAACGATGATTTTGTCTCGCGCATTACCGATTGTAAGTATTGATCTTGTGCCATGACTGGCTGCTGAAATAATTTGATTAATAGAAATACTGAGCTTTTCGCCCCTGATAGTTGTAACGAGGATCATGGTTGTTATTATTGTATTAGAACAGAGACTTCATCATTGCACTTTGTATTAGGTAAAGACAATAATCTTTTCAATTGCCTTACATTCTAATTCTGATGCCCTCTTTTAAGTGGAAGATGATGGTAGCAGGAAGTTCCTCTCTTATACAAAAAAGAAATAATAAACCAATTTTCCTGCCAAGATACCTATTAACGTTTCAGAGAGATGCTCGTTCATCTTATCCTTAGAACGTTATAACACATGAGGGTTAACGATAAATTTAAACAGAAAAATAGTTAACGGCTATCGGCGTAGGTAACAGCCTTGCGGTAAAGTTAATAACAAGTAATCTAGTGAATGGTGAATGAGCTCGCTCACCTGAAGCGCTGAAGGCATAATATGAACCTATTCTCTACTCAACAATTTTTTCTGTTCAATGACTTAAAATAATATAACCATGACTTGTTCCTGCCTGTTTAAGCGTCATAGATATTAAGAATAGCCGAGGTTTTTTAATACCTTGGCTGAAAACGGCATGTTTGCCACCGACTAACTCACAAAAGATGTCAACCTTCAAATAGTTTACTCTATGAGAGCCTAGGTGACTGTTAGGCCAACAAAGTAATACGCCGTTAACTCTGTTATTATGCGTTAAACGTACTAGGTTATAGTGGATGGGAAGAGTGTTGGCGTATCACGTCGTGCGCGTATCACGTCGTGCGCAGATAGCTGACGAATTATAAGTATTTAGTAACTTCTGCTCTCTTTCTGAAGGACCAAGAGGTTCTAACATTATTCCTAGGCCGTCGCTATCCAATGGCACTGTAGAATGTTTTACACAGCCCCTAGAAATTTCAAGCCCGATAGACAGGAAAAATGAGGCAAACAGCAATAGGGTATAAACCACGCTAAGATTTCAGCTAACCTATTGATCTCAATAATTAACAATATAAAAGTGATGATGGTGTATGAAAAATAACGAAATCGCCCAACCCACCTTCCTCTTCCATGATTATGAAACCTTTGGTAAACATCCTGCCTTAGATAGACCCGCACAGTTTGCTGGCGTGCGTACAGACAGTACTTTTACCGTGATCGGCGAGCCAGAGGTTTTTTATTGTAAGTTGGCGGATGATTATTTGCCCCAACCAGAGGCCGTATTGATTACGCATATCACACCGCAAGAAGCGCAACAAAAAGGTGTGACAGAGGCGGCGTTTACTCAACGTATTCATCATCTGTTTAGCGAGCCACACACCTGTATTGTCGGCTATAACAACATACGTTTCGATGATGAGGTCACCCGTCATCTTTTTTACCGTAACTTTCACGATCCCTACGGTTGGAGCTGGCAAGAGGGGAATTCACGCTGGGATCTGTTGGATGTGATGCGGGCTTGTTATGCGCTACGTCCTGAGGGTATTGTATGGCCGGAAAATGAGCAAGGGCTACCTAGTTTCAAGCTCGAGCATCTCACCAAAGCGAATGGTATTAGCCATACTCAAGCGCATGATGCCATGTCAGATGTCTATGCTACGATCGCTATGGCGCAACTGGTGAAAGAAAAACAGCCGAAGTTATTCGATTTCCTATTTACCCATCGTAATAAACATCGCCTGACCAGCTTAATCGATATCCCGCAAATGAAGCCTTTGGTACACGTGTCCGGAATGTTTGGTGCAGCCCGCGGCAATACTAGTTGGATTGTGCCCCTGGCTTGGCACCCAGAAAACAAGAATGCCGTGATTACCGTTGACTTAGCCGGCGAGATCGCACCACTTATTGCCCTGAGCAGCGATGCATTACGGGAAAAGCTTTATCAAACCAAAGAAGCACGCGGCAACGATGCGCCCATTCCGCTAAAGCTAGTGCACATCAATAAATGCCCGGTCTTAGCCCCCGCCAGTGTACTACGTCCCGAGGATGCTGAGCGCTTAGGGATTGATCGTCAAGCCTGCTTAGATAATCTTGCACTACTGCGCCAACATCCAGAGATCCGTGAAAAAGTGGTCGCCTTATTCGCAGATAAAGCCCCTTTTCCGGCAAACCAGGATGTCGATAATCAACTTTATGATGGCTTCTTCTCTGCAGCGGACAAACAGACGATAGACGTTATTCGTCAGACCCAGCCTCAGCATTTACCGGCAATGGATTTACGCTGGAGTGATAAACGGATCGACGAGCTTCTGTTTCGTTTTCGGGCAAGGAATTATCCGGGCACATTAGATGAATTGGAACAGCAACGCTGGGTAGAACACCGACGCTTAGTGCTGACGCCGGAAAAGGTCAATGACTATTTCGAGCAACTGACTGTATTACTGCAAGAACACCAAGAATCTCCTGATAAAGTCGCCCTATTACAGGCTTTGGCCCGTTATGCCCAAGAGTTATTAAGTTAAAAAAAAAGCCTGCTCAGCAGGCTTTTTCGATTAAAGGGGCGAAATTACTTATTTGGAATCTCTGAAACCACTTTAACTTCGCTCTTATTAATTTGTTGTTTCACACCGTTTGCATCGGTGTAGCCCACTAGGCCGGCATCCGTTTCTTTTGGCTTACCGTCGCTGACTATCGTGCGCCCATCAACAGTATGGATTGCGTAGCTAGTACGTGTACAACCCGATAATGCACAAACAGCAATCATTGCTACAGCAGGGATAATCAACTTCTTCATATGACACTCCTTGAGATATGTAATTTATCGCTTCCTCTTAAGTATAGACCCTATTTAGAATTTTGCAGGAAACAAAAAAAACCGACCCCAAGAGGTCGGTTTTACCTAAGCACTAAGGCTTAACGTTCTTCGTCATACTGCGGAACAGGTAGACGGAAGCCTTTGGTCACAATCGCCAGATAGATAATACCGATTGCTGCCCAGATTAAGCCCAGTTCCATCGAGCTTTTCTCTAAGTTAACCCACAGCGCACCGACCGTTATCGCCCCACATAAGGGTAGGATCAGGAAGCGAATATTATCCTTCAACGTGCGACGCAGTTTCTCACGGATCCAGTATTGCGAAATTACTGATAAGTTGACGAAGGTGAACGCAACCAATGCACCGAAGTTAATCAACGCAGTGGCCGTTACTAAGTCAAAATTAATCGCTAACAGAGCAATAGCACCAACTAATAAGACGTTGAAGACCGGGGTATGGAATTTCGGGCTAATGTAGCCAAAGAAACGTTTAGGGAAAACACCGTCGCGTCCCATCACATACATCAGTCGTGAAACCCCTGCATGCGCCGCCATACCTGACGCAAGAACCGTCACACAAGAGAAAATCAGGATACCGAATTGGAAGGTTTTCCCTGCCACATACAGCATGATTTCCGGTTGTGAAGAGTCAGGGTCGTTAAAATGGCTGACATCAGGGAAATAGAGTTGTAAGAAGTAAGACACTGCAATAAACAGTAATCCACCAATCAGCGCGGTAAGAAAAATCGCCTTAGGAATTACACGCTTAGCCTCTTTCGTCTCTTCGGATAATGAACTGATGCCATCGAAGCCTAAGAAGGAGAAACAGAGTATCGTCGCACCGGTTATCATCGGCACCACCTGCGAATTCTCGGTCCAGAATGGCTTACTACTGACTAATGTCCCTTCACCTGTGCCATGCGCGACGCCATAGATAACCATACCGACTATCGCTAACATCACCAAGATCTGTAATACAACAATCAGACCGTTAAAGTTAGCGACCGTACGAATACCTTTAAGGTTAGTCAGGGTCATAAAGCCAACTAATAGCACGACGAAAATCCACGAAGGGATCCCCGGGATCAACGACTCAAAATAGCTTTTGGCCAGCAAAATATTGATCATCGGCATAAACAGATAATCGAGCAGCGACGACCAGCCCACCATGAAACCAACATGAGGGCAAATCGATTTCTGTGCATAAGTGTATGCAGAACCCGCTGAAGGGAACCGGTGAACCAGTTTTCCGTAGCTCAGCGCAGTAAACAGAATCGCAATCAGGGCGAAGGCATACGCCGTGGCAACATGCCCACCCGTTAAATTCGTAACAATACCGAACGTATCAAACAAGGTCATTGGCTGCATATAGGCTAAGCCAATCATAACGACCGGGAAGAGCGTCAGTGTTTTCTTTAAGCTGGCACGTGATTGTGCTGGAGATGCATTAGTCTGCATGGTGTTGCCCCCCTATAGCCGCAATCGACACGGACTGCACCACAGGGAAACTCCGCGAAGGGAGAGAAGGAGTGACATTGATAGGCTGTGAAATAGCCTTAGCGCCGTAGTCATCGCGAAAGCGAGCAGCTGCTGCTACTTGCATAATAGTTGATGGCCCCATTACTTTTCCTCTAAACATACGCTCAAGCGTGAAAGGGTGACTAAGCCGACGTAGGCCGACCAATTAAACACTACTAGTAAGTTTTACTGCAAAAAAATAACCGACGCACGGTTAATTAAAACAGTTTACGTCGGTTATCTCGAATTTTGCAGGCCGCGCATTGTGCCTAAATCCAGCTTTTAAAACAAGCCTTTCAGGGTAAAACCTCAGAATTTTCTTTATCGGCTTTAGACCATCTAACCAAGCGGCATCGTGAAGGGATCACTATAGCGGTAGTGGAACCCTAAGCTGCGGCAAATGGCTTCGCCGTTGACCCACTTTCCTGCAGGTGCTTGAGGATCGATCGCCGCAAAGGTTGGCGGCTCGACTCCCAGCTGCTTAGCAACAAAGGGATAAAACTCATCACGCCTTGGGTGCTGGTGTGCCGAGAGATTGAAGGTTGTCCCCGAGCGCGGCGAGGCGAGAAGCAGTGCGATCGCCTCGATCACATCGTCGAGATGTACAAGGTTAACCGGCTGATTTCCTTGCGTTAACTGTTTTTTACCCGCTAAAAAACGGCCTGGATGACGGTCCGGTCCCACTAGACCCGATAACCGTAGAATATCCACCTCAATACCCGGTAACTGGTGCAGCCATTGCTCTAGCGTGACCAAGCGTTTCCCTGCGGGGGTGACAGGCAGAAGTGGACTGGCTTCAACCATCTCACCTTGCTGATCGCCATAGACTGAAGTCGAACTGGTAAAGATCACCCGCTTCACGCCATTTGCTATAGCACTGTCAACAAGGTTTTGGACAGCATTAACATAATGTTCTCCCCCATCGCCGCTGCGCGATGCGGGTAAAGTAATGATCAGCGTATCGACCGACATCAATTGCTCTAGCTCTTCAAAATCACACTCAATATCGGGCGTGGTGACTAATTTCACCGCAGAAATGCCGCAGCGTCGGGCGGCAAGAATACCATCTTCAGACGTTTTCGACCCTTGCACATCGTAGCCACGCTGGCTGAGCGCCAAGGCCAAAGGCATCCCTAACCACCCTAATCCAATAATCGCTATTTTTTTCATACCGGTCTCACCGTCAAAAGTCATGGTTCAAGGTTAGCGCGACTCTCCTGTCCCCACCAGTAAAGTTATCTGAGTTTGATGTAAAAAAATTCACCAAATGGACTAAAAAACGGTTGCCAAGGTCAATTAACTCGGCTAGGTTAAATGACATTACTTTTTTCCAATATTTGGATAAGAAAATTATGAATTTTGTTCAAACCCGCCATCAACACCATCATCATCCTGACTAGTCTTTCAGGCGATGACGGCTGGAAGACGATTAGGTCTTCCTCTGGTTTGAACGTATAAAGCCCTCGGAAGATCGCTCTTCCGAGGGCTTTTTTAATGCCCATAATAAATACAAAACAATGACAGACAGAAAAGTAAATCAAGAGGATTGGTGTAATGTTGGATAACACGCGTTTACGAATTGCAATGCAGAAATCAGGCCGTTTGAGTGATGAATCTCGCGAACTACTCACCCGCTGTGGAATAAAAATCAATTTACAACAACAGCGTTTGATCGCTTTCGCCGAGAATATGCCTATCGATATTTTACGCGTCCGTGATGACGATATTCCAGGACTCGTCATGGATGGTGTCGTTGATTTAGGGATTATTGGCGAGAACGTACTAGAAGAAGAAGTGTTGACCCGTCGCGCGCAAGGCGAAGATCCTCAACTCTCGATTTTACGTCGTTTAGATTTTGGCGGATGCCGTCTCTCTCTTGCCATGCCTGCCGACAGTGTCTATACCGGCCCAGAGTGCTTAGATACCAAACGCATTGCCACCTCTTATCCACACTTATTAAAGAAATATTTTGATTCGAAAGGCCTGACCTTCAAATCTTGTTTACTTAACGGTTCAGTCGAAGTCGCACCACGTGCGGGGCTGAGCGATGCTATCTGTGACCTGGTCTCAACCGGTGCAACCCTTGAGGCCAATGGACTGCGTGAAGTTGATGTTATCTATCGCTCTAAAGCCGTATTGATCCAACGCGCCGGCGAACTCTCTGAAGATAAACAAGCCCTGGTCGACCGACTGATGACCCGTATTCAAGGCGTTATTCAGGCGCGCGAGTCGAAGTACATAATGATGCATGCGCCGAGTGAGAAACTTGAGCAAATCATCGACCTGCTACCCGGTGCTGAGCGTCCAACCGTTCTGCCATTGGCCGGTGACCAATCGCGTCTTGCCCTGCACATGGTGAGCAGTGAAACGTTATTCTGGGAAACGATGGAAAAATTGAAAGCACTCGGCGCGAGCTCCATCTTAGTCCTACCCATTGAGAAAATGATGGAGTAACCGATGAGCACGCTGAATCCTATCGTTACTTGGGCGACCCTATCACCCGCTGAGCAGCAAAAAATGTTACAGCGCCCCGCGATGGCGGCGGCGAATAACGTTCGTCAAACAGTCGAACAGATTTTGACGCAAGTCAGTGAAGAAGGTGACGCAGCATTACGTCGCTTTAGCCAACAGTTTGATCGCTGTGAAATAGAACAATTCGCAGTGACGCCTGCGCAAGTCGACCAGGCCTGTGAGCGTGTGAGTCCTGCGCTTAAGCAAGCCATGGCGGTGGCGCGCGAGAATATCGAGACCTTTCACCAAGCACAGCAACTGGCGGGTGTCGATATCGAAACGCAACCGGGGATCCGTTGCCAACAAGTGACGCGTCCTATCCAAGCCGTAGGGCTTTATATCCCAGGGGGTAGCGCGCCACTGTTTTCCACCGTATTAATGTTGGCGACGCCCGCGAAGATTGCCGGTTGTGCTCGGCGGGTGCTCTGTTCGCCGCCCCCTATTGCCGATGAGATCCTCTATGCCGCTAAACTCTGTGGTATCGAAGAGATCTATCAGATTGGTGGGGCTCAGGCGATTGCTGCGATGGCCTTTGGTACCGAGACACTGACCTGCGTTGATAAGATTTTTGGGCCGGGCAATGCTTGGGTGACCGAAGCAAAACGTCAGGTCAGCCAGCACCTAGCCGGTGCAGCAATCGATATGCCCGCAGGCCCGTCAGAAGTATTAGTGATCGCCGACAGTGGTGCGACGCCCGCTTTCGTGGCGGCTGATCTTCTGTCACAAGCAGAACACGGTCCTGACTCTCAAGTAATTTTACTGACGCCTGATCAACAGATCGCGCAACAGGTGGTCGCAGAGGTTGAGCAACAATTAGCGCAACTGCCACGCTCGGAGACCGCCGCGCAAGCGTTAGCCTCCAGCCAGATCATCGTTACCCAAGATTTAGCCGAATGTATCGCTATCTCTAATCAATATGGCCCTGAACACCTTATCTTACAGGTCAGATCGCCGCGTGACTGGGTCGACAGTATTAGCAGTGCGGGATCGGTTTTCCTCGGTGATTGGTCACCGGAGTCCGCAGGCGATTACGCGTCGGGCACCAACCATGTGTTGCCGACCTATGGCTACACCGCGACCTATTCCAGCTTAGGGTTAGCCGATTTCCAAAAACGGATGACGCTTCAAGAATTAACCCCGCAAGGGTTTCTCTCCCTCGCCGAGACAATCGAAATATTGGCCGCGGCAGAACGTTTAGATGCGCACAAGAATGCGGTGACACTTCGCGTTAAGGCGCTTAAGGAGTCTTCATGAGTGACCAACTGAGTCAACTTGTCCGCCAAAATGTAAGAGACTTAACGCCTTACCAATCTGCGCGTCGCTTGGGCGGCTGTGGTGACGTTTGGCTTAACGCTAATGAATACCCAACACCGGTCAGCTTTTCGCTGACGCAGCAAACCTTAAATCGTTACCCTGAATGCCAACCTCGCGAGGTTATCAGCCGCTATGCCAAGTACGCAGGACTGAGTTCGGATAATGTGCTAGTAAGCCGAGGAGCCGACGAAGCCATCGAACTGCTAATCCGCGCCTACTGTGAACCGGGACAAGATACCGTTCTCTATTGCCCGCCGACCTACGGGATGTATAGTGTCAGTGCCGAAACCTATGGCGTACAGACCAAGACGCAGCGGCTTACTGAGGCATGGCAACTCGATGTCCCCGCTGTCTTGCAGCAATTGGACTCGGTAAAGATTGTCTATATCTGCAGCCCAAATAATCCCACCGGTAACCTACTCAACGCAGAGGCTATTCGCCAAGTCTTGACGGCGACCGCTGGTAAGGCATTAGTGGTTGTCGATGAGGCCTATATTGAGTTCTGCCCGCAAGCCTCTGTCGTCAGTTGGATGCAGCAATTCCCACACTTAGTGGTGCTACGCACCTTATCTAAGGCCTTTGCCTTAGCAGGCTTGCGTTGTGGTTTTACCTTGGCACAACCCGAGGTGATTCAAACCCTGTTGAAAGTGATTGCCCCCTATCCTCTTTCAACACCGGTTGCCGATATCGCCAGTCAAGCCTTAAGTGATGAGGGCTTGAAAGCAATGCGCGATCGTGTCGAGGAACTCAATACGATTCGCGATAACTTTATCCCCCGTCTTGCCGAGTTACCTTGCGTCGAGCAAGCTTTCCTTAGCGATACTAACTATTTCCTGATTCGCTTCCACGATTCCCCGGCCGTTTTTAAAGGGTTATGGGATCAAGGCATTATCCTACGAGACCAAAATAAAAACCTACTTCTCGGTGGATGTCTGCGGGTATCCATTGGTACTGAAGCTGAAATGGAATCACTTTATCAAGCCTTAACACAATTCGGTCCGAAGGGAGCACGCTAATGACCACTAAAACCCTATTTATCGATCGTGATGGGACACTGATCAGCGAACCTCCTCTCGATTTTCAAGTTGACCGTCTTGATAAGTTAGCTTTCGAATCAGGGGTGATCCCTGCGCTACTTGACTTACAAAAAGCGGGCTATGAGTTGGTGATGATCACTAACCAAGACGGATTGGGCACAGACAGTTTCCCCCAAGCCGATTTCGATCCGCCGCATAACTTGATGATGCAGATATTTGCGTCACAAGGCATTCAATTTTCGCAGGTGCTGATTTGCCCTCACTTACCGGCTGATAACTGCGCGTGCCGTAAACCGAAAACACAACTGGTTGAGGAATGGCTGCAAGAAGGTCAACTCGATAAGGCACAGAGTTACGTCATTGGTGACCGAGCGACCGATATTACCTTAGCCGAAAATATGGGCATTGAAGGGATCCGCTACGGTGCAGACGGGGAAACCTGGCCAACCATTGCTAAACGTCTATGCCGTAAAGACCGTTACGCCAAAGTGGTGCGTAATACGCACGAGACGCAAATTACGGTAGAAGTGTGGTTAGACCGTGAAGGCGAAAACAAAATTTCAACCGGGATTGGTTTCTTCGACCATATGCTCGATCAAATCGCCACTCACGGTGGCCTTCGCTTAGCTATCCAAGCGAAAGGCGATCTGCATATCGATGACCACCACACAGTTGAGGATACGGGATTAGCCTTGGGCGAAGCACTGCTTAAAGCCTTAGGTGATAAGCGCGGGATTGGACGCTTCGGTTTTACCTTGCCGATGGACGAATGCCTCGCACGCTGCGCGCTGGATATTTCAGGCCGACCGTGGCTGGAATATAAGGCTGAGTTTACTCACCAGCATGTCGGTGACCTTAGCACAGAGATGATCGAGCACTTTTTCCGCTCACTCTCCTATACCATGGCCGCGACCTTACATTTAAAGACTAAAGGTAAAAACGACCATCACCGTGTAGAAAGCCTGTTTAAAGCCTTTGGTCGTACGCTGCGCCAAGCGATACGCGTCGAAGGCAACACCTTGCCAAGTTCAAAAGGGGTGCTGTAATGGACGTTGTTATCCTTGATACAGGCTGTGCCAATTTGTCGTCAGTCAAATGGGCCGTACAGCGTTTAGGCTATCAGCCGACCGTCAGCCGCGACAAACACCTAGTACTGTCGGCAGATAAACTGTTACTCCCCGGTGTCGGCACTGCCAGTGCGGCGATGCAGCAGCTTGAAGAGCGCGATTTGATCGCGCTGATCACTCGCTGTACGCAGCCTGTCTTGGGTATTTGCTTAGGCATGCAAATTCTTGGCAGCCACAGTAAAGAGCGTGGCGAGATTAAAACCTTAGGCTTAATCCCGGAAGAGGTGCGCGCCCTAGAGACCGGAGAACTGCCAACCCCGCATATGGGCTGGAACCAAGTAACGGCGCAAGCGGGCAATCCACTTTTTCGCGATATCGATAAAGACGCTTATTTCTACTTTGTACACAGCTACGCGATGCCGGTTAACGAATTCACCCTCGCCCAGTGCCAATATGGCGAAGTGTTCTCCGCCGCGGTTCAACGCGATAATTTTTACGGCGTTCAGTTCCACCCCGAGCGCTCTGGCGCTGCGGGCGCACAGCTGCTGAAAAACTTTTTGGAGATGTCATGATTATCCCAGCGTTAGACCTCATCGAAGGCGCAGTCGTCCGTTTACATCAGGGCGATTATGGCCAGCAGCGTGATTATGGCCGTGAGCCCCTTCCGCGTCTGCAATCTTATCAGCAACAAGGCGCGGAAGTGCTGCACCTTGTCGATTTGACCGGTGCAAAAGATCCGGCCGCGCGGCAGATTAGCTTATTATCCGAACTGCTGGCAGGCGTCTCGGTACCTGTACAAGTCGGTGGCGGCATTCGTCAACGTGACGACGTTGTGGCGTTACTACAAGCCGGTGCAAGTCGCGTCGTAGTGGGATCGACCGCGATTCGTCAGCCTGAAATGGTTAAGGCGTGGTTCGAGGAATTTGGGCCAGAGGCTATCGTACTCGCCTTGGATATTCGCATCGATGAGCATCAGCGTAAAGAAGTGGCCATTAGCGGCTGGCAAGAAGCGTCTGGCGTGACATTAGAGCAGGTGATTGCCGATTACCAGCCCTATGGCCTACGTCACGTACTCTGTACCGATATTTCGCGCGATGGCACCCTTGCTGGCTCTAACATCGAACTGTACCAAGAAATTACCGCGACCTGGCCAGCGATCGCTTTCCAGTCTTCAGGCGGTATCGGTTCGCTGGAAGATATAGCAGCACTGCGGACTAGCGGTGTACAAGGCGTTATTGTGGGTCGCGCATTATTAGAAGATAAATTTACTGTCTCGGAGGCAATTTCATGCTGGCAAAACGGATAATTCCCTGCCTTGATGTGCGCGATGGCCAAGTGGTAAAAGGGGTACAGTTCCGTGACCATGAAGTGATCGGTGACATTGTACCGCTTGCGGCACGTTATGCGGCAGAAGGCGCAGATGAGCTGGTTTTTTATGATATTACCGCCTCCTCCGCAGGACGTGTCGTGGATAAAAGCTGGGTCGCGCGGGTGGCTGAAGTCATCGATATTCCGTTCTGTGTGGCGGGCGGTATTAAATCGGTAGAAGAAGCAGGCGAAATCCTCTCTTTTGGGGCAGATAAAATCTCGATTAACTCCCCTGCTCTTGCGGATCCTGAGTTGATCACTCGACTCGCTGACCGCTTCGGTGTGCAGTGCGTGGTTGTCGGTATTGATACGTGGTTCGACGAGACAACGGGCACTTATCAAGTTAAGCAATTTACAGGGGATGAGGCTCGGACTCGTAATACCTCGTGGCAAACTGCGGAATGGGTCAAAGAGGTTCAACAGCGCGGTGCTGGCGAAATTGTGCTAAATATGATGAATCAAGACGGCGTACGCCAAGGCTACGACTTGACCCAGTTAGCCCAAATCCGCCAAATCTGTCACGTGCCGCTAATTGCCTCGGGGGGTGCGGGAACCGAACAGCACTTTCTTGATGCCTTCACCCAAGCAAATGTCGATGGTGCCCTAGCGGCTTCAGTATTCCATAAGCAAATCATTAATATTGGTGAACTTAAGCAGTTCCTAAAAGATAATCAGATAGAGGTTCGTCTATGTTAACGCCCGAAGCAATCGCCGCCCTCGATTGGCAAAAAACCGATAACCTGATCCCAGCGGTTATTCAACATGCGGTGTCCGGGGAAGTTTTGATGCTCGGCTATATGAATCAAGAGGCACTCGCCGCGACGCAGCAAAGCGGCAAGGTGACGTTCTGGTCGCGCAGTAAGCAGCGTCTATGGACCAAGGGCGAATCCTCTGGACACTTTCTTACGGTGAAGCAGATTACGGCTGACTGTGATCGCGATAGCTTATTAGTTTTAGCCTTACCTCATGGCCCAACCTGTCACACCGGCACGTCGAGTTGTTTCTCTCCTGCTGCCACCGATTGGCACTTCTTATGGCAACTCGAGCAACTGCTAGCCAGTCGTAAATCGGCTGATCCGAGCAGTTCTTACACAGCCAGCTTATATGCCAGCGGCACTAAGCGTATTGCCCAGAAGGTTGGCGAAGAAGGGGTTGAGACCGCATTGGCTGCCACCGTCAATGACCGTGAGGAGTTAACCAATGAAGCATCAGACCTGCTTTATCACTTAATCGTGTTATTGCAGGATCAAGATCTTGATCTCAGTTCGATTATTGCTAATCTCCGTCAGCGTCATCAGGCATAACACTGACCGATGGGCGGCGCTATGCCGCCCATTTATGTTAATACTTCCCTTAATAACCGCTTCCTCCGTAGAAATCTTATTCACACTGACCTGTAATACTCTGCATACTAACGCCCTTTTCCCCTTTGGAGACGGTGAATGGATTCTCTTAGCTCTGAAATAAAACACAGTTTTGCGCTTTTCTCACTATGGCGAACCTTAGCCTGGAACGATGTCCTGAATCGCTATCGTCGTTCAATCTTAGGGCCATTCTGGATCACCATCAGTATGGCCACCACATTGTTAGCTATGGGACCGCTCTATGGCAGCCTATTTCACCTCAGCTTGCAGGATTTTTTGCCTCACCTCTGTCTTGGGTTAATTTTCTGGTCACTCTGCACTGGCGTGATTAACGAGAGCAGTACGGCATTCAATGATGCCGCCCATTTTATCCGTCAAATCCCCTTACCTTTCCCGCTTTATATTTTACGCGTCACATGGCGGCAGCTGATTATCCTGTTACATAACCTAACGGTTGTCCCTATCGTGATGCTTATTTACCCGCCTGACTGGTCTTGGAGTATGCTTTTACTCCTCCCCGCACTACTGATTACCCTGATATTTTTAAGTAGCGTCGGATTAATTGCGGCCATTATTTGTACCCGCTACCGTGATATTGCACCGATCATTACCAGTGTGATGACACTACTGTTCTTTGTTACCCCAATAATATGGCAATTATCACTGCTCTCGGCGAAGCAACAATATTTTGCTCGACTTAATCCTTTTACGCATTTTATTGAACTGCTACGCGGCACCACCTTAGGTCACTGTCCCGCATTGCTGGAGTGGCTACTCACCGCCCTGTTCGCCCTCGCTGCCGCCTTGATTGCGATGACCCTTATTTCCCACACGCGTAAGCGTATCGCTTATTGGATATGATTCATGTATATCGATTGTCAGCATCTTAGTATTCAATTTCCAATCTATAACGCCCAGCAACGTTCCTTAAAGCGCTCACTGCTCACTGTGGCAGGGGGGCGGTTAGGTCAGGTGGGTCGCACAATGACCGTGAATGCCTTGAACGATATTAGCTTTAGGTTGGATGAAGGGGATCGTTTAGCGCTACTCGGCCATAATGGTTCAGGTAAAACCACCCTACTGCGTGCATTGGCTGGCGTTTACAGCCCCAGTGCCGGACAGATCAAAACCTGTGGTCGAATGAGTTCGTTGTTGGATGCGACGCTGGGCATGGAACCCGAGTTAACCGGTATTGAGAATATCAAACTCAGAAGCTTACTTATGGGGATACCCAAGCAGCAACTCCCTAGCCTGATTGAGGACGTGATAGCCTTCAGTGAACTTGAGGAGTTTATCTCTCTGCCGGTGCGTACCTATTCCAGCGGTATGGTATTACGCTTAGCTTTCGCCATCTGCACAGCACAGCCGCCGGAAATACTGTTGATGGATGAATGGATCAGTGTCGGCGATGCGCTATTCAAAGATAAAGTCGAGCACCGTCTTCAGCAGTTTACTCAGCAGGCCGCCATTCTTGTTATTGCCACCCACGATGCGCATTTAGCCGCGCGTATCGCTAATCGACACCTGCATTTAGTAAAAGGGCGAATCGCCAGCTAAAAAAAAAGCCAGTGACCTAGTCACTGGCTTGCGAGGAGATTCAACTTAAGACTTAGTCTAACCACTCAGTGTGGAAAACACCTTCTTTATCGGTACGCTTATAGGTGTGCGCGCCAAAGTAGTCACGTTGAGCCTGGATCAGGTTCGCAGGCAGAACTTCTGAACGGTAGCTATCGTAATAAGCAATCGCTGCAGAGAAGGTCGGCATTGGGATACCATTCTGTACTGCATAACTCACCACATCGCGTAACGCTTGTTGATATTCATCAGCGATGTTTTTGAAGTATGGTGCCAGCAGTAAGTTCGCGATCTCTGGGTTCTCTGCATAAGCATCAGTGATTTTTTGCAGGAATTGTGCACGGATGATACAGCCCGCACGGAAGATTTTCGCTAATTCGCCGTAGTTCAGATCCCAGCTATATTGATCTGATGCGGCACGAAGTTGAGAGAAACCTTGTGCGTAAGAGACGATTTTACCTAAGTAAAGTGCGCGACGCACTTTCTCGATAAATTCCGCTTTATCACCGTTAAACGCAGCAACTTTTGGTCCAGTGAGGACTTTAGACGCAGCAACACGTTGTGATTTCAGTGAAGAAAGGTAACGTGCAAACACTGACTCAGTGATCAGCGATAATGGTTCGCCAAGGTCCAGTGAGCTTTGGCTGGTCCACTTACCTGTACCTTTGTTCGCTGCTTCATCAAGGATGACATCAACCAAGTAGTTACCGGTATCATCTTTCTTAGTGAAAATATCTTTGGTGATATCAATTAGGTAGCTGCTTAGCTCACCTTGGTTCCACTCGCTAAAGGTTTTCGCTAATTCTTCATTAGACAGACCTAAAGAACCTTTCAGTACTGAGTAAGCTTCTGCAATCAGCTGCATATCGCCGTACTCAATACCGTTGTGAACCATTTTCACATAGTGGCCCGCACCGTCTGGACCGATATAGGTCACACAGGCTTCGCCTTCTGCGCGTGCCGCGATTTTGTCAAAAATCGGTGCCACTAATTCGTAAGCTTCTTTTTGACCGCCAGGCATGATTGAAGGGCCTTTTAATGCACCTTCTTCACCGCCGGAAACACCGGTACCGATGAAGTTAAAGCCTTGGTCAGACAGCTCTTTGTTACGGCGAATGGTATCTTTGTAGAAGGTGTTACCACCGTCGATCAGGATATCACCTTTATCAAGGTGTGGAGTGAGTGAGGCAATCGTTTTATCTGTCGCTTCACCCGCTTGCACCATCAACAGGATACGACGAGGTTTTTCTAAGGACTCGACAAACTCTTCAACGCTGTAGAACGGCGCGAGTTTTTTTCCTGGGTTTTCTGCAATCACTTCATCCGTCTTTTCACGTGAACGGTTGAAGATTGAGACAGTATAGCCACGGCTTTCAATATTTAGCGCGAGATTACGGCCCATTACTGCCATTCCGACAACACCAATTTGCTGCTTAGACATTACATTCTCCTGTCTGGTAGAAAGCTTACCTATGTGAACATTATGTTCTAGGTTTGTTAGCGCGTACCTTGTCCTATAAGTTATATAAAAACCTGGCCGGGAAATCCATGCTTAACGCACGTTTGATCAAGTCCTCCCCGGTCAGATGCTTATTAATTACACTTATTGACGATATCCATGGGGATTTTTTTGCTGCCAGCGCCAAGTATCGACCATCATTTCATCGATACCACGCGAAACGCTCCAGTTTAATTCTTTCGCAGCCAAGGCAGGGTCTGCCCAGAACGCGGCAAGGTCGCCAGCACGGCGAGGCTTGATCTCAAACGGGATCGTGCAGCCCGAGGCCTGCTCAAACGCTCGGATCATCTCTAATACCGAGTAGCCTTTGCCCGCACCAAGATTATAAGCGCGATAGCCTTGAGTCTGTTGTAAGTGATCCAATGCTTTTAAATGACCTTCTGCAAGGTCCATCACGTGAATATAATCGCGTTGACAAGTGCCATCTGGCGTCGGGTAGTCGCCACCAAATACGCCTAACTGCGGTAACTTACCGATCGCTACCTGAGCAATATACGGCAGTAAATTATTCGGGATCCCTGAAGGATCTTCACCGATTTCGCCCGACTCATGCGCACCCACTGGGTTGAAGTAACGCAAAGCAATAGTATTAAATTGCGGCTCGGCTTTGGCAAAGTCTTGCAAGACCAATTCAATCATTAGCTTGGATGTGCCATAAGGGCTGGTCGTTCCCCCTATCGGCGTCGTTTCGACATAAGGTACTGGCGCATCGGCACCGTAGACAGTTGCCGAGGAGCTGAAAATAAAGTTCCAAATCCCTGCACGGCGCATCTCTTCGAGCAATACCAAGGTACCGGACACGTTATTTTCATAATACTCTAACGGCATCCGCGTCGATTCCCCCACCGCTTTTAAGGCGGCGAAGTGGATGACATCGGTAATGCGATGCGCAGCGAATAACAACTGCAAGCAGGCTCTATCACGGATATCACCTTCAACAAACGCCGCTTGGCGTCCGGTTAGCTTAGCCACCCGTGCCAGCGCTTCTTGCGAGGCATTACACAAATTATCCAATACAACGACGTCATCACCCCGTTGCAGCAGTGCTAAGACGGTGTGCGATCCAATATACCCTGCACCACCTGTCACTAAAATTGCCATGATTGATTAGCCTAAATTAAGAGTTAAGAAGTGTTTTAATCGAATCTCTGAAAGCCTGCCCGGATTGTGGATTGCGTAATCCATAGGCAACGAAAGCTTGCATATACCCGAGCTTACGCCCGCAGTTGTAGCTAATGCCATGAAGCTCACTGGCTTCCACCGCTTCAGCTTGATTGAGGGCGGCAATAGCATCCGTTAATTGAATTCGCCCCCAAGCGCCTGGCTGAGTATCTTCTAAATACGCCCAGATTTTTTCAGAAAGTACATAACGACCGACTGCCGCGAGTTGCGCGGTTTCCGGTAGATTTTCAACATGAGTCGGTTTTTCAATAAAATCAACGATACGGCAGGTATCACCTGCGGACGCTAAAGGCCGTTCGGTGGTGATCACTGAGTATTCTGCAAGTTCTTCGCGAGGCAGCGTCTGGCAGAGGACTTGTGAACGCCCGGTTTCAGCAAAACGCGACAACATCGCCGCCAGGTTATAGCGTAATGGGTCAGCACTTTGATTATCGAGAATCACATCAGGCAATACCACGACGAATGGATTATCGCCGACGATCGGCTTAGCACAAAGAATCGCGTTACCGAGGCCTAGCGGCTGCGGTTGACGCACATTCATTATGGTCACACCAGGGGGACAAATATTTTTTACTTCGCTGAGAAGTTGGCGTTTTACTCGCTGCTCGAGAAGTGCCTCAAGCTCGTAAGTGGTATCGAAATGGTTTTCCACCGCATTTTTAGAGGCATGAGTGACTAAGACAATCTCTTTAATCCCCGCGGTAACACATTCATCAATGATGTACTGGATCATCGGCTTATCAACGATGGGCAACATCTCTTTTGGAATCGCTTTGGTCGCTGGCAACATATGCATACCGAGGCCGGCAACAGGAATAACCGCTTTCAAATTTTTCATATCTCATCCACTGGTTGGGGTACGTGCACGATAGTATCGATGAGCCTAAACCTTCAAAGCATAGGGAGAGTCTGAAACTCTCCCTGCCCTATCACGATGAGGGATGTTTAGCCTCATCGTTATCTTTAAGCCACTGCTGTAATCGACTCTTAAGATTATTTTTCAATAACCTATCGACTGAAAGTGAATATTGCAAGTGATTCCAAGGACCATAAAAACGTAACGGAATAGGTTGATTCGCCAATAGAGCAATCATGCCGGGGTCGCCTTTCCAGCCACGTGTTAAGAGGTTGAAAGTGATATCGAGCTGATGCTGGGCAAAATTAATCTCGCCCAATGCGTTTAATGAGACTTGCGCATTCTCGCCTTCCAAACGCGTCAGCTGTAGCGTGCCATTACCTAAGCTAAAGTTACCCCGCATATCAGGAATAACCGGATGAAGAGTCGGATCAGAGTTGACGCGGTTACTGGCACGCGTCACGGCATCAATCACCATTTGTTGCACGTTCATTTGCGGGATATCGAGACCAATAAGATCGATGGTCGAGCGGCCTTGCCACTGAGTCAGGATATCTTTACCGCGTAGCCCCTGTCCGCTAAAGTCGCCTTGTAACGAAACCTCCCCACGTAGCACCGGCGGTATTTGCAATAATGGCTGCACAACTTGCAAAGGAATATGCTGTAAATCGGTGTGTAGGTCGACGGTAGCTAAATCAGGTCGGAAATCCACTTTGCCTTGAATCGCGAAATGGCCATCATCCACCTTACCGGAGAGCGTATTCAAGCTCATCATGCCCATCGCATTATGCGCGTTCAATGCTAACCCTTTGACTGTCACCCCATGCCAAGTGGCTTGATCAGCCGTAAGTTGACTCGTAATCTCGCTTTGATTCAACCAATCAATAAAACCGCGATTATTTTTCTCGACGACCACTGGGGTACGAGCGCGAGTTTGCACGTCGACACGCTTTGGGCTATTGGTCTGCGCAGCGACTTGCTGCGAGACTTGCGACCCGCCAGATAATAACAGCTGGTCAAAATTAGCGTTCTGTGAATGTAACTTAAGGTTAAGCTGTAAGGCAGGCGCTAATACACCGCTGGCTTCACCATGAAAATCGCTGTCGTTTGCATGCAGACTAAAGTCGTTGAGGTCGAAAGTATTGCTCATCGGTGACCATTGGGCGCTGAAGGTTGTTTCTCCTTTAACACCCTGCTCGGGTATAGAAACGCCTTGTAACTGATAACTGCCACGATCGACCGAAAAAGCCAATTTATAAGGATAATGACGCGCATCCATCTGCCCGTCGAAATCGATTGAGAATGTCTGCTGGTTTCGCGTTAAAGCGGTACTTAGGTGATAGCGGCCAACCCGCGAACTGTCTTGATGCAAACTCAGATCGACATTACGGAAATTGAGTTGTTCGCCTTGTGGATCTTGCCATATCAGTAAACTATTCGCCACCGACAGATGTGCGATATCTAAGGACCAGTGACCTAAAGAGGGGGCAAAGGCACTGTTATCGTCCGGCGCGATCGGTCCTGTGGCAGTTATTTTGGCGGCGGCATCCGGTGTGGCTTGAATCACCGCATGCATCACTAAGACTTTACTGATGTGCAACTGGTGGGAGAGTAAAGGGAGAAGCTCAACATCTAAACGCATATTGTCAGCCGTTACCGCAGGTTGTGAAGCGCCCGGCGCGGTCAGAACAATCGGTCCACTTAAGATGCTCAGTCTTGGCCAAACATGCCAGCGCAAATCACCTTTGAGCGTGAGTTGATAACCACTGCGCTTTTTAACCTGTTGGACCATATGTTGTTTGAAATCATTTGGATTCACCAACAGAACTAAAGCCGTCATTCCTGCGACCAGCACCGCAATGAGAATGGCGAAGGTGGTTATCAGCTTTCTCATGCCATCTCCCTTTAAGCGAAATTAATCTTTATCGATTCGGCTAGCGACCGCGCTTTGTTGGTCACGGTATTTAGCATCTTGACGGCTATTGTAAGGCCGTGCGGCAGGTCCGGATAAAGGTTCAAAACTCAATGCTCCGATTAACATCCCTGGACGTAAAGCCAAAGGGAGTTTACCCGAGTTAAAGAATTCTAACACAATTCGTCCTTTCCAACCGGGATCGATGCGGTGTGCGGTGACATGAACCATTAATCCTAAGCGGGCTAAGGATGAACGACCATCTAACCAGCCAACCAAATCATTCGGTAAGGTGACGGATTCGTAGGTCACGGCCAACGCCAGCTCGCCAGGATGTAAAAAGAACGCTTCATCGTCTTTTAAAACAATTTCTTCGCTCATCACGCGTTCAAGTGAGGCACTGACCGAATCTTTAGGGCCACTTAAATCGATATATGCCGCCGTATGTCCGCGAAAGGTCCTAAAGCCATTCCCGAGGCGTACGTCGACCGTGGCACCATTAATCCGCTCAACAGGCGGGCGGGGATCGATACAAAGTTTCCCTTCATCCATCCATGCTTCAATGTCTCGGTCACATAATCTCATAGTGATCCCCTAATAAAATATCGCAAAAAAACTTATTCAAAGAATTGATTAATCTTAGCTTTTAAAATATCGATCGCAATACGATTTTTTCCGCCGCGAGGCACGATGATGTCGGCGTATTGTTTCGACGGTTCGATAAACTGCAGGAACATTGGGCGAACAGTTTTTTGGTATTGGCTCATCACCGAATCCATTGAGCGTCCCCGTTCGTTTACATCGCGTTTCATCCGACGCATTAAACAGATATCTAACGGAGTATCGACAAAAATGGAGAAGTTTAATTCGTTACGCAGTCGGGCATCGGTCAACAATAAAATCCCTTCAAGGATAATCACTTTTTTGGGTTTTAACGTTTGGGTTTTTGCCATGCGGGTGTGTTCGGAATAGCTGTACATCGGGAGTTCGATCGACTGACCTGATTTAATGGCTTGCAGCTGATTCAAGAGTAAATCGTGGTCCATCGCATTGGGATGGTCATAATTGGTCTTGATACGCTCTTCCATCGTCAGATGGCTTTGGTCGCGATAGTAACAATCTTCTGGGATAACACCGATATGTTCATCGCCCACTTGATCACGAATTTCACGATACAACGTACTGGCAATTAAACTTTTTCCAGATGCGGATGCGCCCGCAATTCCGATAATCACACATTGATGAGACTGGTCAGTCATTATTTTACAACCTGAAACTGAAGCCGAAATACCCGCGTTGTGCCGCAAGCACTCTAGCAAAATGGGAGGATAAACGCCGGCGATTATAAGGGTTTCACGGCAGTGATGCTAGCGAAAAGGACGTACTTTTAAGAGTTTAACACTGTTTTTTTGGTCGCGGTTGGATACACTAGCGCGCTGAATTGGCTGACTGGCAGCCAATCCCTGTCACCTTCAGAGGATTTATGCACTGGCAATTGTTGACCTATTTTGGCGATAGCATGCTGCTGTTACCGAGTGCTGTTGTCTTAGCATTTGCCCTGCTCTATAACACGTCGAGACTCGCACCCGTATTCTACTGGTTAGTCAGTTTTGGCACTGCAGGTTTAGTAGTCAGCATCTCTAAAGTCTTATTTCTAGGATTTCTTATTGGTAGTGCGCGCTATAACTTTACCGGCTTTAGCGGCCATACCACGATGTCCACAACGTTTTGGCCGATCTTTTTTTGGTTTATCGCCCGTGGATTTTCATTTAAACACCCGCTGCTCTGGGTAGCCCTTGGTTATCTTTTCGCCCTGACCATCGCCTATTCTCGTCTCGTGCTGCATGCCCACTCGCCGAGCGAAGTGATCTGCGGCTTTTTATTGGGGTGTTGTTGCAGCCTGTTCTTCTTAGCCATACAGCGGAAAGTGGCGTTTAAACCGGTAAACCTTATCGAATTACTGCTTATTGTCGCCCTGCCGCTGTTTCTGGTGTTTCAGGGGAAGCCCGCCACAACCCAGCATTTCCTCGGTACGCTGGCGGCAAAACTCGCCGGAATGGAGCATCCTCACACACGGCAGCAACTCCTCTCCTTAGGCCGATAAGCGTTAACGATTGACTTTGCGCCGTAACCCGTTAAAGTGCGCCCCTTTTATTGAGGGGGTGCAGCATGGTAATTGGTTTCGATTATGGTACAGCAAACTGTTCGGTAGCCGTCGAACGAGAAGGTCAGTTTAAACAGCTACCGCTTGCAGGGTCAGAAAAATTACTCCCCTCGATGATGAGCGCCCCCCTTCGCTCAGCCGTCAGTGAATGGTTATATCGTCACCACGGTGTCAGTTATCACACCGCCGAAGAGACCGCACTTTTACAGCAAGCCTTGCGGGCGAATCGTGATGAAGATCTGCCTGTATCGGCACAAAGTGTGCAATTTGGCTTATCTGCGCTCAACCAATATATCGCCGACCCGCAAGACGTTTGGTTTGTGAAATCACCCAAGTCGTTTCTCGGCGCCAAGGGACTCAAGCCGCAACAAATCGCGTTTTTTGATGACGTCGTCTGCGCCATGATGTTACATATCCGCCAGCAAGCAGAGCTGCACACCCAAGCGCCGATTGAGCAAGCCGTTATTGGACGACCCGTTAACTTCCAAGGCACTGGCGGTGAAGAGGCGAATCAGCAAGCGGTCGGTATTTTGCGTCGCGCAGCACTGCGGGCTGGATTCCGCGAGGTGGAATTTCAGTTCGAGCCGGTGGCAGCAGGCTTAGAGTATGAATCTCGACTCAGCCGCGAAACACGCGTCCTGGTCGTCGATATCGGTGGGGGAACCACCGACTGCTCACTGCTGCTGATGGGCCCCGAATGGCGGCATAAAGCCGAGCGTAGCGAAAGCTTACTGGCACACAGTGGCTGTCGAGTGGGAGGGAACGACCTCGACATTATGCTGGCCTATAAACAGCTGATGCCGCTATTAGGCGCAGGCAGCCCTTCACGTACCGGCAAAGCGTTACCGATGCTGCCTTGGTGGAATGCCATCGCCATTAATGATGTGATGGCTCAAGGCGACTTTTACAGTGCCAGTGGCGGTAAGCAGCTTCAACAAATGGTCAAAGATGCGCAACACCCCGAGCTGGTGACCCGTCTACTGACCTTGTGGCAAGAAAAGCAAAGCTATCAGCTGGTGCGCAGCGCTGAGCAAGCGAAAATCGACCTCTCCGAACAGTCTGAAACCCACTGTGATTTAAGCTACCTCGATACAGCATTAGAACTGCGCCTCTCTGCGCAAACCTTGCGGGAAGCGATCGACTCACCCTTACAGAAAATGCTACAGCAAGTGGTGGAGGTGATGCAGCAAGCCACCGTTCAACCTGAAGTCATTTACTTAACGGGCGGCAGCGCGCGATCACCACTACTACGCCAAGCGTTGGAGCAACTTCTGCCCGATACGCAAATTATCCAAGGAGATGATTTTGGATCGGTAACCTTGGGGCTAACGCGCTGGGCTAATACGCTTTTTGCGTAGTCAGATCAATTCAATAAAAGTTAACGGTTGTTGGGCTACAGGACGGGTCGTACAATCCCCTACTTTTTACAGGGTTACCATTAACCCTGCTTAAGTATGGAGTTGATCATGACAACAGAATTACTCTCTCCTGCGGGCTCGTTAAAAAATATGCGCTATGCCTTTGCGTATGGCGCAGATGCCGTTTATGCAGGACAACCGCGCTACAGTCTGCGCGTCAGAAATAACGAATTTACGCTTGAGAATCTCGCCATAGGGATCCAAGAGGCCCATCAGCTCGGTAAGAAATTCTATGTTGTCAGTAATATTGCGCCGCATAACGCTAAGCTCAAGACCTTTATTCGCGACCTGACGCCGATTGTTGCCCTACAACCCGATGCACTCATTATGTCTGATCCCGGGCTGATCATGCTGGTGCGTGAACACTTCCCTAGCCTCCCCCTCCACCTTTCTGTTCAAGCCAATGCGGTGAATTGGGCTACCGTTAAATTTTGGCAAACACAAGGCATTCGTCGCGTAATCTTGTCGCGGGAACTGTCATTGGAAGAGATCAGTGAGATCCGCCAGCAAGTCCCCGATATGGAACTCGAAGTTTTCGTACATGGTGCGCTCTGTATGGCCTACTCTGGCCGCTGTTTACTCTCAGGCTATCTCAACAAACGCGACCCGAATCAGGGAACCTGCACCAATGCCTGTCGTTGGGACTATAAGGTTACCCCCGCTCAGCAGGACGATCTCGGTCATATAGTGAAGCGTGATGCCCCTGTCCCAACGCTTGGCCTTGGGCCCACCACTGCGCAAGCACTATTATTGACCGATAAAATGCGTCCTGACGAACCGATGAGTGCGACCGAGGACGAGCATGGCACCTATATTATGAATTCTAAAGACTTACGCGCCGTAGAGCACGTTCCCCGCTTAGTCGAAATGGGCATCCACTCATTAAAGATTGAAGGACGGACCAAGTCTTTCTACTACTGCGCCCGCACCGCGCAAGTCTATCGTAAGGCCATTGATGATGCACAAGCCGGAAAACCTTTCGATCCCTCGTTACTCACCACCTTGGAAGGATTAGCCCACCGCGGGTATACCGAAGGATTTTTACGCCGCCATACCCATGATAGCTATCAAAATATCCAGCAGGGGTACTCTGTTTCTGATCGGCAGCAATTTGTCGGCGAATTTAGTCAAGCCCAAGACCAAGGCTTCGCCGAGGTGATTGTTAAAAATAAATTCCAGTGTGGTGACAACCTCGAAGTGATGACCCCCAGCGGTAATTTCTCATTTATTCTCGATACCCTGCACGATAAACAGCGTAGGCCCCTCACCGTGGCCCCGGGTGATGGTTACCGCGTGTGGATCCCAATCCCCGCCAATACCGACCTTCGCTACGCACTACTCGTGCGCCATTTGCAAAAGGGGCAGACCACCCAAGCGCCCCATTGCAACACTCAAGGCGCAGGTATGGTATAAAGGAGCCAATGTTATTAAGTGAAGGGATAAAACATGGGTTCAGCGTTTCTGATTTTACATGGCAAAAAAGCCAGTGACCCGACTATTCGTGACGCTGTCACTCTCCTACGGGAGGAAGGGAGTCGCCTTGAAGTCAGAGTGACCTGGGAGTTTGGTGACTGTCACCGTTTTATCACCGAGGCCATTGAAGCTGAGTGTTCAACCCTGATTATCGGCGGTGGCGATGGTAGTTTGAACGAGGCGGTCAACAGCCTTATGCGTTTCTCGGCAGCCCAACGTCCACCACTGGCCGTATTGCCGTTGGGCACAGCAAACGACTTTGCCACCAGTATCGGCGTACCACAGGAGATTGAAGCAGCCTTAAGGTTAGCGCTGACCGCCACGGCGCAGCCTATCGACTTAGCCTGTGTCAATCAACAGCACTACTTTATCAATATGGCGACGGGCGGTTTTGGCACGCGAATTACCACCGAGACGCCAGAAAAATTAAAGTCGGCCCTGGGCGGGGCATCCTATTTCCTGCATGGACTGTTACGGATGGACCGATTGAAGCCAGATCACTGCACCCTTGCCAGTGAGCAATGGCAATGGCAAGGCGATGCCTTGGTGATTGCGGTAGGTAATGGCCGCATGGCAGGGGGCGGGCAGCGACTCTGCCCAACGGCCTTGATCAACGATCAACAGTTAGCCTTGACCGTCATCACAGCGCAGGAGCTGTTCCCTTCCCTGCTACATTCACTGACCCGTGATGATGAGAATCCTAATATCATCAACCAACGCGCCAGTGAATTTACCCTGACCAGCGAACATACGATGACCTTTAACTTGGATGGCGAACCGCAAAGCGGCACGCACTTCCACTTTAAAGTGTTGGGTGAAGCGATCCGTTTTCGTTTACCCGCTATCTGTGGCCTATTGGGGTAAGCTGACGGGCCACTGTTGGTAAAAATGGTGGACGGGGCCATGGCCTTGTCCAACATTTAACTCATCGGCATGAGCAATCGCCCCTTGCAACCACTGTTTTGCTTGCCAAGTCGTCTGCGCCCAGTCTGTAAAATGCGGGCGTAGGGCCGCCAGTGCAGCCGACAATGTACAGCCTGTCCCATGGGTATTATGGGTGGCAATTCTCGGTTGGCTAAAACGCTGCTCGCCGGTGGTTGTCATTAGCCAGTCAGGGCTTTCAGCCGTCTGCAGATGGCCGCCTTTCATTAACACCGCCTCACAGCCTAAGGTAAGCAGTTTTTCGCCCTGCTTACGCATCTGAGTCTCATTTTCGGCAGGTTGACAATCCAGTAACGCAGCAGCCTCGGGAATGTTCGGGGTAATAATCGACACCTCAGGGATCAGCACCTCACACAGGCAGCGTATCGCTTCTGGATCTAACAAGGGATCGCCACTTTTTGCCAGCATCACCGTATCCAAGACCCGCCAAGGAATTGACGAATGCTGCAAGCCTGCGGCCACCTGCTCGATAATCCCTTGGTGATGTAACATCCCCATTTTTACGCTGGCAATATCCAGATCGGTCAAGACCGAGTCTAATTGCTGGCGGACAAACTCGGCGGTAACAGGAAATATACCTTGCACACCGCAGGTATTTTGCGCAACTAAGGTAGTGATGACACTCGTACCATACCCCCCCAATGCACTAAAGGTTTTTAAATCGGCGTGGATACCCGCGCCACCCGAGGGGTCGGTTCCGGCAATGGTTAAAATATTATAGGGGCTCATTTCGCCTCCCTCTGCTGGGCAAGACCATCGAGTAAATGTAGCGCAAAGGTTCCGGGACCCGCGGCCTGCCGCGCAGCGAATTCTGCCGCACGAGAGAGCATCCAACATGCACTCGCCACGTTGCTCAGCCTATCGCCCGCTAGCGAGGCGAAGGCTGCACAGAGTGCCGACAATGCACAACCGGCCCCCGTCACTCGAGTGGCTAACACTGAGCCTCCCGAGACCTTAAGGGTTCTCTCGCCATCAGTGATCAGGTCGACTTCTCCGGTGACCACGACGATGCCCTCAATCGTCTTCGCCAGTTTTCGCGCGGCATCGAGTGCTTGATCGGCGCTCAGTTGCGTTTCAGGTCCTCGGCCGCCAGTCGTCTCACCCGCTAATACGCTGATTTCTGAGGCGTTACCGCGAATCACACTCGGATTTAATGACAGCAATTTGCGACAGAATTCAGTCCGCAGGGTCAAGCCGCCGACAGCCACCGGATCCAGTACCCATGGCTTAGCAAAACGGTTAGCATTTTCCGCGGCATGGTAATAAGTGGGACAGTGTTCGTGGTGCAGGGTACCGACATTCACTAACAGCCCATCGGCGATCGGTGTAAATTCTTGGCATTCACTCGGGTCGATAATCATTGCCGGTATCGCCCCGGCCGCAAGCAATAGATTGGCGGTGAAGTTCTGCACAACAGTATTAGTGATACAGTGAATAAGCGGCGAATGGTCAGCAAGCTGAGCGATAGCCTGTTGGGCCATCGCTGCATCAAGCTCGGACATAACGGTATCTGTGGGCATATTGTCTCCCACCGGCGGTAGAAAGACAGCCCCTAATGAGGCGAGTGACTTTCCTACGCTGGCATTATCCAGTTCAGGTAATACGGGTATTTCTCAGCCTGAGTAAGTAGGCACCCCGAGTCATGAAGATTGTATCTTCTTAGATCTGGCAGAGTAGAGGAAATTGCTTTGCGCCGCAAGTGCGTCAGCTGGCTAAGGCTACTTCGCCTGTTTTCTCACTTACCGCTCAACCCTTACCCTCTGCATTCATCAATACCACTCAAATAGCGCCTATAGTGCAGAAAAACCCTCTGGAAATTATCTTTTAGCCTAACATTCAGAACAATGAATTGGCGTCATCCACCGCTTTCTGATGTCGAAGACAGAATCGATATCAGTGGGCGACGAATTGCGCCAAGTCCCATAAAAAAGTTTCTACGTGTTATTCTAAGTGCCTATCACTACATAAAAGCTCTTTTTTTTATATCAAGTCATCAACAGATATAAATTAGCGTTAACCTGACGTACTTACGTTGGGCATGTTTTCTTTATGATCGTTGAGTGTGGATTTTAATAAAGCATTTCGTAGCTTTTCTTTGTTCTCCGCTTGATTGATTTTTTCAAAGCAATTTTTGATGATTTTTTTAGTGGTCACTTGGGTCAGCTCGTAATTATTTTTTTCCCATTCATCAATCGGCTTAATTCGCTCAGAGGATAGTAGATCACTGCTTGAGCAAACTTGGTCAAAGTCCCCAACGCTTATTGTGGTTGAATACTTAAATTCGTAATTATTGTTTCCTAAACCTTCATAAATAAGCTTAAACTTGTAAGGTTGAACGGTAATTTTAGCGTCCTTTCCTGTATAGGTGTTCATACCTTTTAACATTGTATCCAGCTCAGGGTTTAAATAATCCATTGTTTTATTTTTAACACTAGGAATAGAGTTACCCTTTAACTGTTCTTTACTAAATCCATCAGTGTTGGAACTTCCACCGCCAAGGAGCGTAGCTGCAATCTGTAACGTTTTTAAACCTACAAGTGTTGCGGTATCTGCTTTAGAGACAACATTTAATGTGTTATCTGTATCTTCAATAACGTCACCGTTTATAGCATTCTGCGTGAGTACAGTTATTCTAGAAGAATTATCAAAATCTATCGTTCTTGTATCGACAATCTTGGTTCTTGGCGGTGAAGGGGAATTTGCGCAAGCACTTAACAAAACACATCCAAAAGTGCTTAGTAATAATCCATTAAGATTTTTCAACTTTATTTTCTCCATAGTAGATTCCATCTTTCAACTTAACTTGTCGTTATTGAATTACGCCAAGAATATTTTTGTTAGCTTCCTTCTTGGAAGGCAGTGATGCGATAACCTTAAAATAGTTATGGAATCCTGAATTTATAAATCGGTACCCTAATTCAAGTATTACTCAGCCTGATAAACTCAGCACCCCGAATCGAAGAGAAAGCGTTTTTCTATAACTTGGCAGCTTAAGAGACGTTATGTGTCGCTGCAAGAAAAGTGTTACTGAAGAGTGATATCTGACAAGAAACATCTAAATAACTTAGTTCACTGCGATAAGTCGGGCGTTACGACCGTTATCCCTGACTCCCCACCTGCTCGGCTATCCACGCCATAAACAGTTGGACTTTGGGCCAATGGGTGCCTTGCTGCGTATATAACGCATAGCCATAGGGGCTTGCCAAGATGTTATCGGGAAAGGGGGCCACCAAGCTGCCGGACTGAAGTTTCTCTTCAAGCAACCGCATCCGCCCCATGGCAACGCCACCATGATGAACTGCGGTGGTAACGGCTAACGCCATCTGGTCACAATAGAGATGAGAGGCCGGCGTGACGCTAATAGCAAAGGCCTCTGTCCACTGCTGCCACTCATGGTTCCCGCTGTTCCTCTGCCACGCTCGATGGTCGTGAAGCAAACGGCACCCTTGTAATCGCTCAGGATGGTTCAGTAATCCAAACTTGTCAGCATAATGGGCTGAGCAAACCGGCGTGATGGATTCGTTCATCAACGGCGTACAGGTAAGTCCCGGCAGGCTAAGGAGACCGAAGTTGATGGCAATATCCACCCCAAGCTCATCCAGCTGGATCAGATCATTGCCCGTTGAGAGGCAGACATCGATACCGGGATAGCGATCTAAAAAATCCCCTAATCGGGGGGCAAGCCATGCCTGAGCAAATGAGGGCCGACTATACAGGTTTAACCGCCCGATGACGCCTTGATGCTTAAGATCGAGCAGCTCTTTACTCAATAAATCGAAAGAGAGTGTAATTTTCTGAAAGAGACGTGCGCCCTCGGCCGTTAAGATGATTTTACGATGCAGACGCATAAAGAGCGGTATATTAAGCTCTCGCTCCAAATGGCGAATACGGTGGCTGACGGCGCTGGGTGTTAAGCAGAGTATTCTCGCGGCTAAGGCAATAGACCCTTTTTCTGCTACCAACGCGAAGGTTTGTAAGCGGTTAAGCTGCCCTGCTTGAAAACTGTTCAGAATATTGCCCTCATCATCAACGCTTGGGTTTCCTATGCTCCACGTTCTAAGCTGGCATAATGCAATAAATTCACAACAGGTTCACATGATTTGTCCTCAGCCTAGGCTGAAAAGCGATCACTTGTCAGCGTATCAGTTGCAACAGTATGCTGCCGCTCAACGGTGAGTGACCACCCCCTACTAACGCTAGGTATAGACTAAGTGAATAAGATTATGACGGATAAATTTCCCGCGCTTAATAACAATAAGGTTGTTCAGCAACTCTCGACCCAGACCCCTTTATTTTGGCCGAACCCACACCGCCTTCCTGCCAGCGAGGGGTTAACGCACGTGGGATTCACCTTAGCGGACATTCAGGATGCGGCCGAGCGCCTGCAACGCTTTGCGCCCCTGATCGCCGAAGCCTTTCCCGAAAGCCGCGCACGAGGGGGGATTATTGAATCGGATATTGTTTGTATCCCCGCCATGCAGCAAGCTTTAGCACAACAAGGCCCCTTACAGGGTAAGCTCTGGCTAAAGAAAGATAGCCACCTGCCGATCTCCGGCTCGATTAAAGCCCGGGGAGGGATTTACGAAGTATTAGTCTTGGCGGAAAAACTGGCACTGGCGTCAGGGGAGTTTAGTGAACAGGACGATTACCGACAGCTGCTCACCCCCCACTTTCGGCAATTGTTTGGCCGCTATAAGATTGCCGTAGGCTCGACAGGGAATCTTGGCTTATCGATTGGAATAATGGGGGCGACATTAGGCTTTCAAGTGATTGTGCATATGTCATCCGATGCCCGAGAGTGGAAAAAACAGCGACTGAGAGACCACCAAGTAACGGTTATCGAACACCAAAATGATTATAGCGTCGCCGTGGAACAGGGCCGACAAACGGCGGCAGACGATCCTTACTGCTTTTTTATCGATGATGAACATTCCTCTACTCTATTCCTCGGATATGCCGTCGCGGGGTTGCGCCTACCCGCGCAATTAGCGGAGCAGGGAATTACCGTCGATCCGCAGCATCCACTCTGTGTGTATTTACCCTGTGGTGTGGGTGGAGGACCGGGAGGGGTCGCCTTTGGACTTAAACTTGCTTTTGGCGATGCCGTACGCTGTTATTTTGCTGAGCCGACACACTCGCCCTGTATGCTATTGGGGCTGAGTACCGGCTACCACGAAGCTATCTCGGTCCAGGATATTGGACTTGATAACCATACCATTGCCGATGGTTTGGCTGTCGGTCGCGCATCAGGATTTGTCGGACGGGCGATGGCATCGCTGATTGATGGCTGTTATACACTAAGCGATCAGCGGCTCTCAGACTTACAACTGCTGCTCCATCACAGCGAAAATATTCAACTCGAGCCTTCGGCCTTAGCCGGTATGCAAGGCCCATTATGGATAGGTAACGATGTGTCGAAGCTTAGCCATGCGACGCATCTGGTCTGGGCCACGGGAGGCAGTATGGTGCCGCAGGAGGAGATGCAGCGCTATCTTGAAATGGGGAACCTGCCTTAACCGAATGTTTTCCGTAATCGAGCTCGAGAAAGCTTACCCAGCGCACGCTTTGCGTATCATCAATTTGTAAAATAGAAAAAGAGTGATATAGATCACATTAACAGCGACGCTAATTTCGCTAAATAAGCCCCACTTAATTTTTACTTAATGATGAATAAGGAAAACTTGCATGAGCCAACTCTTCTCGCTAACAGATAAACGCGCACTGATCACCGGTTCAGGGCGTGGGATTGGCTTTCTTATGGCAAAAGGGTTAGCGGAAGCGGGTGCGGAAGTCATCATCAACGCCACGCAGCAGGCAGGAGCCGAAAGCGCGGCAGCCAAACTCCGTGCACTGGGCCACACCGCTCATGCAGTGGCCTTCGATGTGACGGATTCCCAAAACGTGGCTGAGGCCATTGAGCACATTGAATCGACTCTGGGGCAAATCGATATCCTAATCAATAATGCCGGGATTCAACGCCGTCGCCCTTTTCTTGAATTTGCCGAACAAGATTGGAACGATGTGATCGCGGTAAACCAAACCGCAGTTTTTTTAGTGTCACAGACGGTCGCCCGTTATATGGCCAAGCGTCAAGCCGGAAAAATTATCAATATTGGCTCGATGCAGAGCGAACTGGGGCGCGATACCATCACCCCTTATGCCGCCTCAAAAGGAGCGGTCACGATGCTGACACGAGGAATGTGTGTGGAGCTCGCGCGCTATAATATTCAGGTTAACGGCATCGCTCCCGGCTATTTCGCGACAGAGATGACTCAGGCCTTGGTCGACGATAAAGCCTTCACCGATTGGTTAACCAAACGTACCCCAGCCGCCCGCTGGGGGAATCCCGAAGAGTTGATTGGTGCCGCGGTGTTCCTATCGTCAAAAGCGTCCGACTTTGTGAATGGTCATCTGCTGTTCGTTGATGGCGGGATGCGCGTCGCGGTGTAATGTATCATTTGGCGTTAAGCGCAGGCCGTTGTCGGGTATCCTCGATCTCAGCCTGCTCTGCTAACCGCTGAAAATCCGCGCGGGTAAGCTGCTCATGAAAAGTCGGCAACTGTTTGGATGCCTTGATCGGTATTAATTCCAGTGCGGCCACGTCATCTAAGGTTATTCCCGCCACTTTCTTAGGCAAAGCCAATGCATGATTTGCCCCTGGCTCACCGGGGATGGCGCTAGGCTGTCGTGCATTTTGGGTCAGGTAATTACGGTGGCGGACCAACCATTTATTCGGTACTCGGCGCTGGCTATCCCACCACTGCCCGTCTAGCCGGTCAAATTGCTGTGCCGTGACGTTTTTTGGCACTGCCCCCAATTGATCGAGGGCTTGCGTAATGATCTCAGTCGCATGGGAATTATAATCTTTGATTTCACTGCCTTCTCCCTGCAACAGCAGCGAGGCGGCTAAACGAACGCCCAACAGGTTAGAACAGAGATCTTCTGGCGAAAACGCAGAGACCCCTTCGGAGAAACCGGGCACCGATTCGAACCCATACCATTGCGCGATCTCATGCCAAGCGGCGAGATCGAATGCCACCCGTGCAGCGGTCCACACTACAACACTGAAGGCTTTCTGCGGATCGCTCGGCACTTGATAAGGCCGGATGACGATATCTCGGCGAGCGAGTTCATTGCTTAAGCTGACACGAAAAGCACTCCCCTGATGCTGCAATAACTGACTGGCAATCCAGTAGGTCATATCCATACTGTCTCGCACATGTGCGGTATCGATAAATCCGCTTTGCGTGGTATAGATGATGCCATTTTTTTCACTGCCGCCACCTACCATACTGGTCAGTCCCCGGATCACGCTGTCATTGTAGCGATGGGTCCCTAACCGATGACTTTCAACGATATTATCCAGCCGATAAAAAGGTACCGGTGCGCCTTTCAGTTCCGCGCGCAAATCATGGCCGAATGCACAGCAAGGTCGAAGTCCTTCGGGCTTTTGTAGCGCAGGCAGTTGGCTTACCGCCGAGGCTTTTTGCTCAGGTTGGGTTGCCAAATCGAGTGGCGTATTGATCGCCCATGCACTAGGGAGTAAGGAGAGCGTAATCGCAATAAACAAAGAAGAACGGCAGCGCCAGAGAGAGGACATTTTACTTTTCCATTAACTATTTTGCCTACAGTTAACGCGAAAAGCGGGGAATTGTCATGCGGGTCATTTCTGAAAATTACTTAAGCCCAATCGGGCTTAAGTAATCGTGCAGGATGCTACAGCGGTTGAGTACGGATCAGATAATCGAAGGCACTTAATGCTGCTTTCGCACCTTCGCCACTGGCAATGATAATTTGCTTGTACGGGACGGTGGTACAATCCCCAGCGGCGAAAATACCCGGTTGGTTGGTCTCACCACGCGAATCGACAATAATTTCCCCCATAGGGTTACGATCGATAACGCCTTCTAACCATGCCGTATTGGGCAGTAAGCCAATTTGGACAAAGATCCCAGCCAGAGCCAGCGTATTGAGTTGGGCCGTTTGACGATCTTTCCATACCAATCCGGTCACCTGTTGACCGTCTCCCAACACCTCTTGCGTGTGCGCATTGACGATAATCTCAACATTAGGCAGGCTGCGTAACTTAGTTTGTAGCACCTGGTCAGCCTTCAGTGAATCCGCAAATTCTAGCAAAGTCACATGCTCGACCAGTCCTGCCAGATCGATGGCCGCCTCGACACCAGAATTGCCGCCCCCAACAACGGCAACACGTTTACCTTTAAACAATGGGCCATCACAATGCGGACAATAGGTTACCCCGCGCGTGCGGTAAGTGTCCTCGCCAGGAACCCCCATATTCCGCCAGCGTGCGCCAGTCGCGATAATAATACTTTTAGCGAGCAACGTCGCACCGCTAGCGGTGGTCAGTTGATGAAGGCCACCCTGCTCGCGGGCAGGAATAAGCTGGCTAGCTTGTTGGGCTTCAATAATATCAACCTGATAATCTTCGACATGGGTGCGTAACGCGGTCGCCAAGCGACTGCCTTCAGTTTTAGGTACGGAGATATAGTTTTCGATATCGACCGTATCCAGCACCTGCCCCCCGAAACGCTCGCCCATCAGTCCGGTCCGAATTCCTTTTCGCGCGGTATAGATGGCGGCAGCAGCCCCCGCAGGCCCACTCCCGACAATTAATACCTCGTAAGGGGCCTGTTCCGATAAGGTGGCGGCTTGACGTGCGGCGGCACCGCTGTCCACTTTATTAACGATTTCGGCTAATGTCATACGGCCATGACCGAAGCTTTCGCCGTTCAGTAAAACCGCCGGCACGCCCATGATATTGCGGTCAGCAATCTCTTGTTGAAATTGCCCGCCATCGATAGCGGTATGGTGAATACGTGGATTCAGAATCGACAGTAAATTAAGCGCTTGGACGACGTCCGGACAGTTGTGACAGGACAGCGAATAGTAAGTCTCGAAATGTAACTCGTCGGGTAAGGCTTTAATTTGTTCAAGTAACGCCTGGCTCTCTTTCGACGGATGCCCACCCGTCTGTAAAAGCGCCAGCACTAAGGAGGTAAATTCATGCCCTAAGGGTGAACCAGCAAAACGCGGGCCATGACGCTGACCTTGCGGCGTAATTAAAAAAGAAGGCTGACGCACATCGGTACGGTTTTCCTCGATAAAGGTCACCTTATCCGATAATCCCGCAATCTGCGTTAGCAGCTGGCGAATATCCGTCGAAGCGGCAGAGTGGTCTAGAGAGGCCACTAAGTCGACGGGTCGAGTCAGTTTTTCTAAATAGCTTTTTAATTGTGTTTGTAATTGAGTCTCTAACATTATGCTCTCCCCGGATATCAAAACGGGCGCAATTGCGCCCGTAACAGAGTACTGCTCAGCGTTGCTTAGATCTTACCGACTAAGTCTAGAGAAGGCGCTAAGGTCGCCTCACCCTCTTTCCATTTCGCTGGGCAGACTTCACCTGGGTGAGTCGCCACATACTGTGCCGCTTTCACTTTACGCAGCAGATCTGACGCATCGCGGCCAATCCCTTCTGCCGTAATTTCCACAGCTTGGATAATCCCTTCTGGGTCAACGATAAAGGTGCCACGGTCAGCAAGGCCTTGCGCTTCACGCATAATATCGAAGTTACGTGTCAGGGTACCGGTCGGGTCACCAATCATTGCATAATTGATTTTACCAATGGTCTCGGAGCTACCGTGCCACGCTTTGTGGGTGAAGTGAGTATCGGTGGAGACTGAGTAGATATCCACACCAAGCTTTTGGAACTCATCGTAATGGTCCGCAACGTCACCCAGCTCGGTAGGACAAACGAAAGTAAAGTCGGCAGGATAGAAGAAGAACACACTCCATTTACCTTCAACGACTTTCTCGGTAAGTTCAATAAATTGGCCTGCTTTAAAAGCCGTATTGCTAAAAGGTTTGATTTTGGTATTGATAATGGACATGATTGGCCTCCGCTAGAATGTTGTGGCTACCTTAAGGCAGCCGCCTCGCTAAGGCCAATCACTCCTATGTATTGGTTTAATCAGTGATACCTATCAAAGGATTCTAATCGAAATATCTTCAGGGATAACATGACCTTGCCAGTAAAGCTGCGTCGCAATATTCTCAGCGATTTCGCGATATAACTCGCTAAAAGTCCCCGCCGGGTCCCTCGCCACGGTCGGTATGCCTGCATCCAAATCTTCTCGTAATTGAATATGCAAAGGCACTTTTCCAAGCACCGGCACGTTATAGTCGTCACTGAGCGCTTTTGCCCCTTCGTGACCGAATATCGCCTCGTGATGGCCGCAGGCTTGACAGATATGCACGCTCATATTTTCGACAATCCCTAAGACCGGTACATCGACTTTATTGAACATCACCACCCCCTTTCGCGCATCCAGCAAGGCGACATCTTGCGGAGTGGTCACCACCACCGCGCCAGTCACCGGAATATTTTGCGCTAACGTTAGCTGAATATCGCCGGTTCCTGGCGGCATATCCACCACCAGATAATCGAGGTCTGGCCACAGCGTTTCGTTGAGCAGCTGTAATAACGCCTTACTGGCCATAGGGCCACGCCAGATCATCGCATTATCGTCCGTGACCAGATACCCAATAGAGTTAGTCGCTAGGCCGTAACTCATGATAGGCGCCATATGCTTACCATCCGGCGAGGACGGACGTTGGTCTGCGGTGCCCAACATTTGCGGAAGTGAGGGGCCGTAGATATCGGCATCGAGCACCCCGACGCGGATCCCGTGATCGGCAAGTGCTAGCGCGACATTCAGCGCGGTACTCGACTTGCCGACCCCGCCTTTACCCGAGCTGACGGCAATAATATTCTTCACGCCCTTCGCGCCAGGCAGTTGCTTGACCCGTTGTAACGTGGCGATAGTGTAATCAAGGTGCCAATCCACTTCGCTAGCGCCCGTCGCGTCTTGTAATAACGGGGTCGCCCAAGCTTGTAGTGCCTTAAATCCCTGCGGCCACGCGAACGGCAGCTGTAATTCAATATGTAGGGTGTGATCCAGTCGCACAGCATGCTGCAGTGCCTGAAGGTCGACCAGCGTTTGGCGTAAGGTGGGATGCGAAAACTGAGCAAGAAGCGGGTTAACGGTATCGCGCAAATCAGAGGACTGCGGGGATGAGGGGGCAAAAGACATGGCATCGCTCCTAGAAGGCATCAGTTAAGCAAATAAGATGGTAACGCATCGGCTAATCTTATCAGATTCTTATCGTCCTTGCTGTTAGTTGACGTTAACCGTTTACCTTGTCGGGGCCTTCAGTTACCATTCATTATTCCTTTTGTTCATCTACAGAAAGCTACGCAAATTATGACTCAAGCCACAAAAAAATTACTGGTCACCTGTGCCCTGCCTTACGCCAACGGTTCAATCCACCTTGGGCATATGCTAGAGCATATCCAAGCGGATATATGGGTAAGGTATCAGCGAATGCGTGGCAACACTGCCTGGTTTATCTGTGCCGATGATGCGCATGGCACCCCAATCATGTTGAAAGCCCAACAACTGGGCGTAACACCTGAAGCGATGATCGCAGAAATGAGTGCCGAGCATCAGCGCGATTTCGCAGGTTTCAACATTAGCTACGATAACTATCACTCGACGCATTGCGAAGAGAATCGCCAGCTGTCTGAGTTGATCTATGGTCGCCTTAAAAATAATGGTTTAATTAAGAATCGCACCATCTCTCAGCTTTACGATCCAGAAAAAGGGATGTTCTTACCCGATCGTTTTGTCAAAGGGACCTGTCCAAAATGTAAAGCCGTCGATCAGTATGGCGACAACTGTGAAGTCTGCAGTGCGACTTATAGCCCGACAGAGCTGATCGATCCGAAATCTGTGGTGTCTGGCGCAACCCCAGTGATGCGCGATTCTGAGCATTTTTTCTTCGACCTGCCTTCGTTCTCTGAAATGCTGAAAGCCTGGACCCGTTCGGGTGCCCTGCAAGAGCAAGTGGCGAATAAAATGCAAGAATGGTTCGAAACCGGCTTACAGCAGTGGGATATTTCCCGCGACGCGCCCTACTTCGGTTTCGAAATTCCGGATGCACCAGGAAAATATTTCTACGTCTGGCTCGATGCGCCTATCGGCTATATGGGGTCGTTCCGTAATCTCTGTAATAAGCGCTCCGATATCGATTTTGATGAGTATTGGAAAAAAGACTCGACGACTGAGCTTTACCACTTTATCGGTAAAGATATTGTCTACTTCCACAGCTTATTCTGGCCAGCCATGCTCGAAGGCAGTGACCATCGTAAACCGACCAACCTGTTCGTTCATGGTTACGTGACGGTGAACGGCGCGAAGATGTCTAAATCACGTGGCACCTTTATTAAGGCGAGTACTTGGTTAGAACATCTGGATGCGGACAGCTTACGTTATTACTACGCCGCTAAACTCTCTTCTCGTATCGATGATATCGATCTGAATTTGGAAGATTACGTCCAGCGGGTAAATGCCGATGTGGTCAATAAAGTGGTGAACCTTGCATCACGCAACGCCGGATTTATCACTAAGCGTTTCGACGGTCAGTTAGCCGCAGAGCTCGACGCCCCTGCGCTACATCAACGTTTCGTTGAGGCCTCAACCTCGATTGGCGAAGCGTGGGAAAGCCGCGAGTTCAGCCGTGCTATCCGTGAAATCATGGCCTTGGCCGACGAAGCGAACCGCTATGTTGATGAGCAAGCGCCTTGGGTTGTGGCAAAACAAGAAGGTAGCGATGCCAAACTGCAAGCGATCTGCTCGATGGGTATCCACCTGTTCCGAGTATTAATGACCTGGTTAAAACCGGTACTGCCTGCGTTAAGCGAACGTGCTGAAGCCTTTTTACAAAGTACCTTAACCTGGGATTCCGTCGCTCAACCGCTGCTTGGTCATCGTGTCGCGCCGTTTAAAGCACTGTATCAACGGATTGAGATGGCAAAAGTTGACGCCTTGATCGAAGCCTCTAAACAGGATGCCGAGGCCGCCGCCCCTGCACCGAAGGCAGCGAAAAAAGCGGAGAAAAAAGCCGCGGCGCCGGTGGCTACCGAGGAAGCCGATTCTGGCCCAATCACTATCGATGATTTTGCCAAGGTTGATATGCGCGTGGCGCTAATCGAAGTGGCTGAACTGGTCGAAGGTTCCGATAAATTACTACGCCTGATGCTGGATGTCGGTGGGGAAAAACGTCAGATCTTCTCGGGGATCCGCGCCGCATATCCTGACCCGTCAGTGCTCGTCGGACGCTTGACCATTATCGTCGCTAACCTCGCACCACGTAAAATGCGTTTTGGCGTCTCGGAAGGGATGGTGCTGTCTGCGGGTAATGGCGGAGCCGACCTGTTTATTCTGTCTGCCGACAGTGGTGCAACGCCAGGCATGCCAGTACGTTAAGCGTTGACGATACTTAAGCCGGGCAATGCCCGGTTTTTTTTCCCTTTATAAAACGAGAAAACTATCATGAACGATAGCTTACTTAATGCCCTCCAAGACTGTACACCTGAACTCGCTCAGGCTTTACGCCCCTATGTCATGGCCGATACCTTCAAAGCCAGTTTCAGCGCCGAAGAGGTCAGCGCATTACAACAGGCTAGCGGCCTATCCGCTGCAGACTTAGCACTCGCCTTGCTGCCACTTGCCGCAAGTTATGCCATCACCCCGCTCTCTCATTTTAAGGTCGGCGCGGTTGCGCAGGGGATCAGTGGACGCTGGTATCTTGGCGCTAATATGGAGTTTGCCTCTGCGCCGATACAGCAAACCATCCATGCCGAACAAAGCGCCATTAACCATGCTTGGATGTGTAATGAACCCCAGTTAACCGCCGTCACGGTCAACTACACCCCTTGTGGTCATTGCCGCCAATTTATGAATGAGCTTAATAGCGCGCAACAGCTGACGATTTATTTACCCGGTCGCCCCCCGCAAACCTTGCACGATTATCTTCCTAACGCTTTCGGCCCAAAAGACTTAGGCATTACGGATACCCTGTTCGACCCACAAACCCATGCCTTCGCTGCTCAGTCTGACCCACTGATTCAGGCTGCGGTCGACGCGGCGAGCCAGAGCTATGCCCCTTATACGCACGCTTATAGCGGCATCGCGTTACAAATCGCTGACAATCACTGGGTGACGGGCCGCTACGCCGAAAATGCCGCCTTTAATCCGAGCCTGCCTCCCCTTCAAAGCGCGCTGATTATGATGCAGTTACAGGGCTACTCAGTGAGCGCCATTACCCGTGCCGTGCTGGTTGAAGTCAGCGATGCCGCACTCTCTCAACAGTCGGCCAGTGCTGCTATTCTGACGGCCTTGGGAGGCTATTCGTTAGAAACAGTGACGGTAGTACCGAAGTGATAACGTTCGGTTAAATTTGGTAAGAAAGTGACTCAATGCGCGGAAAAGCTCGGCCCAGGGGACTATAGTTAGACGATATCACGCCACACACCCACCCCATTACGGAGTAAAGCATGGAATTGGAGTATGAAAGCGAACGTCCCCTCTATATCCCTTACGCGGGCCCTATTTTATTAGAATTTCCGTTACTGAATAAAGGCAGTGCCTTTAGCCAAGACGAACGCACTGCTTTTAACCTTAATGGCTTATTGCCGGATAACGTCGAAACCATCGATGAACAAGCCGAGCGGGCTTGGCAGCAGTTCAATGCATTTCGTAACGATAATGATAAACACGTCTTCCTGCGTAATATCCAAGATACCAACGAGACGCTGTTTTACCGCTTAATCGACGATCATCTTGAAGAGATGATGCCGATTATCTACACCCCAACCGTGGGCAGCGCCTGTGAACACTTCTCTGAGATTTATCGTCGCGCGCGTGGCGTCTTTATCTCCTATCCGCAACGCGATCATATTGAAGATATGTTGCAAAACGCCACCAAACAAAATGTTAAAGTCATTGTTGTTACCGACGGTGAACGCATCTTGGGGCTGGGTGACTTAGGTATCGGCGGGATGGGAATACCGATTGGCAAACTGTCGCTCTATACAGCCTGTGGGGGGATCAGCCCCGCCTATACCCTACCGATCGTTCTCGATGTTGGCACCAATAATCAGCAGCTGTTAAACGACCCGTTATATATGGGATGGCGTCATCAGCGGATCACTGGCGAAGAATATGAGAGTTTCGTTGCAGAGTTTATTTCGGCAGTGAAACGCCGCTGGCCCAACGTTCTGTTGCAATTCGAGGACTTTGCGCAGAAGAATGCCATGCCATTATTAGAACGTTATCAAGATGAGCTATGCTGCTTCAATGATGATATTCAAGGTACCGCAGCCGTCGCCGTCGGTACCCTTGTCGCCGCTAGCCGCGCCGCAGGCACCAAGCTGTCAGACCAACGTGTCGCATTCTTGGGGGCTGGGTCGGCCGGATGTGGGATTGCCGAACAGATCATCAAAGAGATGCAACACGAAGGACTTTCTGAAAAAGAGGCGCGTGCACGTGTCTTTATGGTCGACCGCTATGGCCTACTGACCGACAAGCTGACCAACCTGCTCGACTTCCAACAACGTTTAAGCCAATCCTCCTCCGCACTGAGCGATTGGCAGAGTGATAATGACGATTATTCCTTGTTCGATGTGGTGCATAATGCCCACCCTTCAATTCTTATTGGGGTGTCAGGACAACCTGGATTATTTACTGAGGAGATTATTCGTGAGATGGTCAACCACTGCGACACGCCGATTGTGATGCCGCTGTCGAACCCGACCTCTCGTGCCGAAGCGACCCCTACTGACATCTTTACCTGGACCGAGGGCAAGGCCTTGGTCGCGACGGGCAGCCCTTTTGGTACGGTTACTTGGCAAGGTGAGAAGGTTGCTATCGCACAGTGTAATAACGCCTATATTTTCCCCGGTATTGGCTTAGGCGTGATTGCCAGCGGCGCTAAGCGCGTCACGGAAAATATGTTACTCAGTGCCTGCCGAGCGCTGGCCGATTGTTCACCGAAAGCCCAACAGGGTGAAGGCCCCATCCTGCCACCGATTACCGAGATTCAGTCGGTATCTAAGCATATAGCCGTGAAAGTCGCCTTAGCCGCACAGCAAGACGGCGTGGCAACACACTGCAGCGAGGAGCAGATTAAGGAAGCCGTCGAGGCCAATTTCTGGAAACCGCATTATCGGCAATACCGCCGAGCCTCCATTTAATGCCACTAAAGGTAAGTCATTACATTGGCTTACCTTGATCTCCTTGCCTGATCCCGCCCGCTCAAGTACCCTACGACCAGAGATATTCAAAGGATTTTGCACGGTATGATAAAGCGACTGTTTATCGGTCTATTCGCGCTAGTAATGCTGCTGGGCTTAACAGCGATTGGGCTGGACCAATGGATCAGCTGGAAAACAGCGCCTTACATTTATGATACCGTCTCCCAACTGCCTAAACGTCAAGTTGGCGTCGTATTAGGCACTTCCAAATATTATCGCGGCGGTGAACCTAATCAATATTACCTCTATCGTATCCAAGGTGCGCTGAATGCTTACAACAGCGGCAAAGTCTCTTATCTCTTACTGAGCGGCGATAATGCGCTGCAAAGCTATAACGAGCCGCGCACCATGCGCCGTGATCTAATTAAAAATGGCGTGCGGCCAAGCGATATTGTCCTGGATTATGCAGGCTTTCGCACCCTGGACTCTATCGTCAGAACCCGTAAGGTCTTCGATACTAACGATTTTATTATCATTACCCAGCGCTTTCACTGTGAACGTGCGCTGTTTATTGCCTTACAGCAAGGCATCCAAGCGCAATGTTTCGCTGTGCCTTCTCCTAAGAATATTTTGAGCATTCGTATTCGAGAAGTCGGTGCGCGGCTCGCCGCCTTGGCCGATCTGTATCTATTTAACAGCGAACCGCATTTTCTCGGCCCAATGGTGCCGATTCCGAGTCGTGCGGAGTTACCAAAACACGGCCCAACCTACCCAGCCGTGACACCTGAGCAACTGGTCGAGCTAGAAAATCAGCAAGCTAAACGCCTGCCGTCCAGCGTGTCAGTCGACGCCAACACCACTCTAGAGGCCCCTGACGGAAGTAACGCAGCCAGCAGTAAGAAAACGCCAGATTCAGCAACCAAACCAGAGGCACCACCGCCAACAACTGACTCCGAGTCAATGCCATAAAGTAGCCTAATACCGAAAATATCGTCGTACACACTAGGGTCTGTAGCAGGTAATTACTCAACGCCATGCGGCCTACCCGTATCAGCAGCGAGGTCAGTCGCCATCCCGAAAGGCGCTGCCAATGGGCATGGAACAGCGCGATATAGCCCACTGCAATCAACGGCGTGCCCAGCTCCAGAGGGATCTGTAACCAAAAGCCACTCCAGCGGAAGGCCCAGCCTGTCGCATACTGCAAAGCGACACTCGTCGCCGTCAGCATAAAGCCAATGGGTAATAAATAACGATAACAACGGCGGTAATGACTGACCGAGCGCTGTCCCAGCAGCCAGCCCTGACGCGTTAGTGCTGCGCCAATCATCATTAGGCCTGCCAATTCCCAGCCATACTGAGTGACCAAGGCCAACAAGCGTCCATCAAATTGTTCAAGGCGGTCGTGGATGGCTAACCAGCCACCCTTTAGCGCAACAGTGCGCTCAGCCGCAATATCAGCGGGTTGTGGTAGCCAATCACTGCCCGGCTGATGACCGGAAACTAGGGCATATCCCGCCAATAAGCCGACGCCAAATAGATAGAAAATCACCCCTGTACGCAGTAAGTTTTCACTCCGATCGCTATAAGCAATCACGCGATAGACCACTAAGCCGGTGAGACCCCATGACAACAGAATATCTCCCTGCCATAGCAGGATACCGTGTAACACGCCAAAGACGACTAACCAGAGCAACCGGTGGGTGATCCACGGCAAACCGCGCGGCAGTTGAAAGATAATACCGGCACCAAATAATAGACCGAGCAAGGAGAGAAACTTCATCTCCGCAAACAGTTCTACTATCCCCCAGACTAAGGTATCGGTGTCGGAAGGTGGCCCTTGCCACGCAGGATTTAGATAGGCTGCAGAAGGCAGTGCAAAGCTGACGATATTCAGAAGCAGAATACCCAGTATTGCGATACCTCGCAGACAATCGAGTTGAGGGTAACGAGGCATAAGTGTGAGCGTCTCAATTCGGCCAGGAAGGCACCTGGCCGCGGCAGGATCAGTTATTACGAATGGTGCGCAGGAACTCTTGGCGCGTATTTTGGCTGGATTTGAATAACCCACCTAACGACGTCGTAGTCGTAGCGCTGGTGGCATCTTTCACCCCCCGAGCCTTCACACAGTAATGGACCGCATCAATGCAGACTGCCACATTGTTGGTACCCAATAACGTTTGGAGCGCCACCAGAACCTGCTGTGTTAAGCGTTCTTGCACTTGAGGGCGCTCGGCGAAGAATTGCACAATACGGTTGATTTTCGATAGACCAATCACTTTATCTTTTGGGATATAGGCCACTGTCGCTTTACCGTCTATGGTCACAAAATGATGTTCACAGGTACTGGTCAGTGTAATATCACGTACGGTAACCATCTCATCAACATTCATCTTGTTTTCGATAACAGTAATCTTTGGGAAGTTGGCATAATCCAAGCCAGAGAAAATCTCATCGACGTACATTTTCGCCAAGCGATTAGGGGTTTCCATTAAACTGTCATCGGTGAGGTCAAGATTAAGCAGCAACATCACTTCACGCATATGTTCCGCTATTTTTTGCTTACGTTGTTGGCTATCTTGACTATTTACCGGCGCATTGAGGGGGGTTTCAAGCCCGCGAGCCAGCAATGCATCATGGACCAGCATCGCTTCCTGACTTAATTCGGACATCGTCTTAATTCTCCAGCAGGTGTTACACCCGTTGATATCGGTACGGGTAATCTTTTGCATATTGTGAAGCAGTCTGCGCGGTTAATCCAGCCCTTACAGCATTTGTTCGCATTTAGCTACGGCTTGAGTCCCGCGGCAACTGCTCCTACACTAGAGGCTTGATCGACACTCAAGGCGACGTAATGGATCTTGTTCAGTTAAAAATGTTTTGTGCAGTGGCGGAATACGGTTCGATAGTTAAGGCAGCAGAACAGTTACACCGTGTGCCCTCTAACCTCACCACCCGTCTTAAACAGCTTGAAGAGGAAGTCGGTAACGCGCTGTTTATTCGTGAAAAACAGCGGTTAAGGCTCTCGCCGATCGGTCATGAATTTTTACACTATGCCCGTAAAATTTTGCAGTTAAGTGAAGAAGCTTTGCAGCTTTCACGCTCCGCTGATCCTTCAGGAACGTTAACGCTCGGCAGTCTAGAGAGTGTTGCAGCCACCCGCTTACCGGCATTGCTCTCTGCTTACCATCAACGCTACCCTGCTGTGCAGCTTTCCTTGGTAACCGGGACCTCTGGCGAAATCCTTGATGGCGTCGTCAAGGGGGAGTTAGCCGTAGCCTTAACCGATCAGCCTTCACCGCGTCCCGATGTCATATGTGGTCACCATTATCGCGATCGCCTGGTCTTAATCACTAACCCAGCCCATCCACCGGTCACCGTGGCACAAGATGTGATAGGAGAGACTTTTTTCGCCTTTCGCAGTAGCTGTTCTTACCGTCATCGCCTAGAACACTGGTTCGCGCAAGCGGGCGTCACGCCAGGCCCTATTATGGAAATTCAGTCTTATCATGCCATGTTAGCCTGCGTTGCCGGAGGGGCTGGACTTGCGGTGATCCCGCATTCCTTATTAAATAAGCTGACCGACCATACTCGGGTCGCCATTCATCAGCTCCCCGATAATATCAGTCATTTACATACTGGATTGATATGGCGTCATGAAGGGGAGTCACCCAATGTCAGGGCATTAAGTGCATTGATGGTGGAAATCTATCCAGACTAAGACCAGGGGCATTGCGCGCCCTGGCCCTTGGCATTAGCTGTCGAGGCGTTTCCCTGCTTTAAAGCGTGGGAAGTGCATCTCTTGATAGCGAATGATGTGTCCGCCACGAACGATGCGATAGCCCAGCCAGATCAATAAGAACAGCGGGATACCAATATAGGTCGCCGCCACACCATACCAATCGATCTTATCCACGAGGAATGCCTGGTAGTTTTGGCCTAGGGTAATAATCAGACAGAGACCAAAGGCAAACATCGGCCCTAACGGGAAAAAGCCGGAGCGATAAGGTAAATCATTCAGATCATAACCTTGAGCGATATACCCTTTACGGAAACGATAATGGCTGATAGCAATCCCCAACCATGCGATAAATCCGGTCATCCCCGAAGTATTCAATAACCACAGATAAACCGTTTGGTTACCAAACCGTGAGGAGAGAAAACACAGACCGGCGATCACCGTGGTTACAATCAAGGCATTGCGGGGTACGCCATTTTTGGTCAATACCGCAAAAATCTTCGGGGCTTTACCTTCGGTTGCCAAGGTATAGAGCATACGTGTCGAGGCATACATACCGGAATTACCCGCCGATAGAACGGCCGTTAAGATCACAGCGTTCATCACCGCCGCAGCGGATAATAGCCCCGCATTTTGGAACACTAGGGTGAAAGGACTGACACTGATATCGCCCACATCATTACGTAATAAACGCGGGTCGGTATAAGGTAAAATCAAGCTGATCACTAAAATGGCGAAGACATAAAACAGTAAGATACGCCAGAATACTTGACGTACCGCACGGGGAATATTTTTCTCTGGATTTTCTGACTCGCCCGCTGCGATACCAATCAGCTCAGTGCCTTGGAATGAGAAGCCGACAATCATCGCCACGCCAATCATCGCTGGGAATCCGCCGACAAACGGAGCATCGCCTAATTGCCAGTTTTTGATCCCCGCGTTTTCTGCGCCGTGTAAGATCCCCACAATCATCAAGACCCCTACCGCGATAAAAATCACGACAGTAACCACCTTGATTAAGGAGAACCAATATTCTGCTTCACCGAAACCTTTCACCGAAATGACGTTTAATAGGAAGATAACCGCGAGGAAAGACGCACTCCAGATCCAGCCCGGCACATCGGGAAACCAATAACCCATAACTAACTGTGCGGCCACCAAATCAACGGCGATGGTTACGGCCCAGTTGTACCAATAGTTCCAGCCAAGGGCAAAACCAAAGCCTTCATCAACGTACTGCGAACCATAGGTGGAGAACGATCCCGATACCGGCATGTACGCCGCGAGCTCACCTAAGCTGGTCATTAAAAAGTAAACCATCAAACCAATTACTGCATACGACAATAACGCGCCACCGGGTCCGGCTTGAGAAATACTGGCGCCTGACGCGACGAATAACCCGGTTCCAATCGAACCGCCGATCGCAATCATTGTCAGGTGACGAGCTTTGAGCGAGCGTTTTAAGCCCGACGCGCCCGTTTGAGAAGAACTCGAATTCATAGGATAAAACTCACCTGGCTAAAATTGTGCGCGATTGTAACAAGAGCAGTGCAGCCGCGTTGCACTATCTTCACTGTTATAAGTTACCTTCATAATCACGCAACGATCATTAGCCTTACCCTATTCAACCACTTGGTGGCAGTAGGTTAAGAAACGTTCTATCGCCCGGGAGCGCTGCTTCTGTTGGTGTTGAATCAAATAAAGGGTACGGGTCATGGTGGGGAGAGGTGCATGCACTTCGCGTAGTAAGCCGCTGTCTAGTAGGTCGGCAATAACACGCCGTGAAAGACAGCTTAGCCCCATACCGTAACGTACAGCATGTTTGATCGCTTCAGAATTGCCTAATTCCATCGTCACATGATAGTGGCTAAGCTTGCTGAGTAACAGGTGGTCGACCAGTTCGCGGGTTCCTGAACCTTGCTCACGAAGGATCCACGGCGCATTGGCTAACGCCTCTAGCGTAACGGGCTGTTTAAAGATCGCCGCACCCGGTGCAGCAAAAATAACCAGTTCATCTTGTAACCACGGCTGGCTGACGATATCGTGCTGGTGACAAGGTCCTTCGATCAATCCGATATCAGCATTGAAGTGCGCGACAGCATCGATCACTTCTTGACTGTTTCCTACCGTAAGCTCTAATCGGGCATCGGGTAAATCGCGGCGATAATCCGCAATCACTGCAGGTAACAGATAATTGCCTATGGTACTGCTGGCGGCGAGCGATAAAGCACCCTGTCCTTGTTTAAACAACAGTTCAATATCCTTGGCATGATCTAACAACGCCATGGCCCGAGGATAGAGTAGCCGACCATGCTCATTAATAATCAAACGCTTACCGGCGCGATCGAATAATTGCACACCCAGTTGACCCTCTAAATCGGTTAACGAGGCACTCACTGCTGATTGAGATAGCGCAAGAACTTGCGCAGCATGAGTGGTCGAACCACTCTTAAGAACTTCAGTAAAAACAGCGAGTTGGCGTAGCGTAATATGCATAGGGTAAATCCCTGACCTTTGCTATTGTGATAAGCTTTGACATAACCAGTTAAAGTAAACAGTTTACCAGTTTTACCGATTAATAATAGAATCGTGAACGAATTTATGATTTATGCACACACCACTCGACTTATCATGTCAGGGATAAATAATGAAATATATTGGAGCGCATGTCAGTGCTGCAGGCGGTGTCTTTAATGCGGTAACGCGGGCACATGATATTGGCGCAACGGCTTTTGCGCTATTTACCAAAAATCAGCGTCAGTGGAAGGCCCCTCCACTGCCGCAATCGACTATCGATCTCTTCCGTCAGGCTTGCAGCGACTACGGTTATGGGCCGCAACAGATTCTGCCACACGATAGCTACTTAATTAACCTCGGCCATCCCGTGGCTGAAGCCTTGGAGAAATCGCGCGTCGCTTTTATTGATGAGCTAGAACGTGCCGCGTCCTTAGGGATCGCCTTGCTTAATTTCCATCCGGGTAGCCATCTTCAGCAAATCTCTACCGATGAATGCCTAAAACGTATTGCCGAATCGATTAATATTGCTCTGGATAAAACCTCTGGCGTGACGGCGGTTATCGAAAATACCGCAGGGCAAGGCAGTAACCTTGGCTTTGAATTCGAGCACCTGGCGGAGATTATCCATCATGTTGAGGATAAATCCCGGGTGGGCGTCTGTATCGATACCTGTCACGCTTTTGCGGCAGGCTACGACCTGCGTACTGTAGAAGAGTGCGAAAAGACGTTTAATGCTTTCGAACGTATCGTCGGTTTTCAATACCTACGAGGAATGCATTTAAATGATGCGAAAAGCCAATTTAATAGCCGCGTCGACCGCCACGATAGCCTAGGCGAAGGCAATATTGGTCACACGCCCTTTAAATGGTTAATGCAAGATCCGCGTTTTGATCATATCCCGCTTATCTTAGAAACGATTAATCCGGATATTTGGGCAGAAGAGATCGCTTGGCTCCAAGCCCAGCAATAATAGTGAGTGCAATAAAAAAGGCCGCCCCCTACAGGGAGCGGCCTTTTTCTTTGATACCGTCGTCTTAGGCGGTAATTGGCTCAGGACGCTTGATAATAGCGTAAGCAATACCCGCGACAATCGCACCCGCTAAGATGGCACCGATATAGCCCAGTACCGGAGTGATCGCGCCAGGAATTAAGAACACGAAGATCCCGCCATGAGGTGCCATCAGTTTAGAACCGATTGCCATGGCAATCGCGCCGGTCAGCGCGCCGCCTACGATACAGCAAGGTAATACCCGTAGGGGATCACGCGCAGCGAAGGGAATGGCTCCTTCGGTGATATAACATAATCCGAGCACTATCGCGGCCTTACCACCCTCTTGTTGCGCTTTGGCAAACTTACGACGCGCAACCAAGGTCGCTAAGCCCATTGCTAAAGGCGGGACCATACCTGCCGCCATAATGGCTGCCATCGGACCGTAGGTAGAAGAACTTAATAAGCCGACACCAAAGGCATAAGCCACCTTATTTATCGGGCCACCCATATCACTACATTGCATCGCCCCAAGCACCGCACCCAATAAGACTGCGTTTGCTGTGCCCATGGTCCCTAACCAATGCGTTAATGATTCCATGATAAAGGCAACAGGCTTACCCACTACGTAGATCATCAGTAGACCAGTTACTAAACTTGCCACCAACGGAATAATTAAGATGGGTTTTAGCGCTTCCATGCTTTGCGGCAGCTTTAACTTACCGCTAATCAGTTTTGCAGTGTAGCCCGCAATAAATCCAGCAATGATACCGCCGAGGAAACCTGCGCTTAATGTGGAGGCTAACATACCGCCAATCAGCCCTGGAGTTAAGCCTGGGCGGTCAGCGATGGAGAAGGCAATGTAACCGGCCAACACTGGAACCATTAGGGCAAATGCCGTGGTTCCACCAATTTGCATCAAGGCGGCTGCAAGAGTGCCCTGTTCTTTAAAGGCGTTAATACCCAAAGCGAAAGACAATGCGATACACAGACCGCCCGCGACCACCATAGGTAACATGAATGAGACACCGGTAAGCAAGTGACGATAAGCGCCGGATTTCTCTTTTTTATCCCCCGCACTGCCTGATGCAGCCTGCGCCGAGCCATTGGCTGAATGATAAGGCTTTGCCTCATTCAGCGCTTTATCGAACTCTTGCGCGGTCTTTTTCAGGGCAAGGCCGGTGGATGTCCGATACATTGGTTTTCCGGCAAACTTCGCCAAGTCAACTTCAATATCGGCAGCGATAAAGACAATATCGGCATCAGCCACTTCTTCTGGGGTGATCGGATTACCGGCACCGACAGAACCACGGGTTTCAACACGTACCGGCCATCCGCGCTTTTTCGCTTCCGCTTCTATCGCTTCAGCCGCCATAAAGGTATGTGCCACACCCGTTGGGCAGGCGGTGACGGCAACGATTTTCTTCACCGCAGACGTCGTGGCCACTGAAGGTGTGGAGACCACCGCTGGGGCTTGCCAAGTCGTTGCGTTAGCTAATGCTTGTCCAATGGCGGTTTTCGCGTCGGTCAACAGTGATTGGCTCTCTGTGACCGCGACCTGTTTTCCGGCTAAGTGAGAAGCGGCCGCTGCAGGATCTCCTGCAACAATCACGGTTTCTGCCTCAGCTACCGTCGCTAATGAATACTCGGACTGCTCACTGATCGCCTTTTCGAAGGCTTGTTTAACCAGCTGTGCCGACGCTAAGCCCAACGATGCATCGGGGATTAATGCAATTTTCATCTTTACTTTCCTCTACTGCTGTTCGGTAACGGAGTGTAATTCGACACGAGCCATCATCGCCGCAAGGGCTGAGCGGTCCGTAATGCCAACGTTGCTTTGGCTTACTGCCAGTGCCGCAACCGCTGTCGCTAACCTTAAGGTATGTTCGCTGGTTTCACCCATCAGTAAGCCGTAAATCAGCCCGCCCACCATGGAATCACCCGCCCCTACCGTGCTGACGATTTCACACGCAGGAGGTTTTGCCAGCCATGCACCGGAGGCGTTAACCCATAGCGCCCCTTCTGCTCCAAGAGAGACCACAACGTGACTGATCCCTTGCTCACGCAGTTGATGGGCGGCAGCAATAATATCGCTGAGTTCAGGCAGTGAGCGGCCCGCCCACATTTCTAATTCCCGGCGATTAGGCTTCACTAACCAAGGGCCTGCCAGTAATCCTGCATCGAGCGCTGCCCGGCTACTGTCGAAGACCAAACATGGACATTGTTGACGAAGCGCTTTCATCCAGTCGGTAAACTCATCAAGGGCGATCCCTTGAGGTAAGCTTCCACTCACGCAGACCATATCGAAGTCGCCAAGCCAATTAAGCGAGTCTTGTTTGAAATGCTGCCAATTTTCTTCGCTGACGTTGAAGCCGGAAAAGTTGAGGTCGGTGACATCGCCACCTGCTTCAGTCACTTTGATATTAATACGCGTACGGCCATCAATGACCTGAAAACGGTTATGTAGGCCTAACTCAGCAAATAACTGTTCGAAGCCCTCTTGGTTGTCACGTCCTAGCAGTCCGCCTACCGTAACGTCCACCCCAAGATCATTTAAAACTTTAGCAACGTTGATCCCTTTGCCGGCAGCATGCAGGCCAGTGGTCTCAACCAAATTTACCTCACCACGCTCGATCTCTGGCGTAAAACCAACCAGATCGTAGGCGGGATTTAAGGAGATAGTGGCAACACGGCGGCTCATTCAGCGCCCTCCCCCAATCCACTGGCGATAGCCTCGCCGATAGCTTTCATTGCTTCAGCAGCTTGTGGACCACTGGTGGTAAAGCGTAAACGATGGCCTTTCTTCACGCCTAAGGCGACAACCTTCATTAAACTACGGCCATTGGCTGGCTTACCGCTACCATCAAGGTTAATTACGCTAACATCACAGTCGTACTGTTTAATCACCGTGACCAGTGCAGTGCCTGGACGGGCATGCAAGCCATGTTCATTCTTAATCACAAACTCTTCGGTGACAGTATCGTCGCCCAGACTCACTTCGCTGGTTAACAGCGCCAGGACACCTGCGGCATCAGCATTGGATAATGCAGAGGCTTGATTATTATCGATCAATTGTGTGAGGTAACTGACGACCGTCAGTGGCTGTTCATCGGCCGTGGAACAGGTGATTAATAATGAAACCGCTTCGCCAGACTCCAGCGTTACCGTTGTAGACGGTCGACTCACCGCGACAGCGCTGAACAGGTTACCCTGTGCACAATCTTGCAACCAGATGCCTTGACCGAGGTGTAAAGGTTTCTGTGCCAACGTGTTGGCAACAAATTGCGGGGTAACGGCATGAATAGCTTGTAGTCGCCCAGCATTTAATGCTTGCAATGTGATGAGATCAGCCGCGTTAACCCCCAACGAGATTAGTGAGGTATCAAATCGAAATTCCGCTGGCTGTTTTTCACCCATTAAAATGGCACGCAACTCTTCGGCGGAGGCGGTTTTAATCGTCTCAGCAATGCTGTCATCGCTTAATACATGAGTTAACTGACGAAGTAAGGCAAGGTGCTCATCGGATTTTGCTGCAATACCAATAACAACATAAGCCGTTTGATCAGCACCCCATTCGATTCCCTGCGGAAATTGGAAAACTTGTACGCCCGTGTTAAGCACTAAATCACGCGTATCTGTAGTGCCGTGAGGGATGGCAATGCCGTTCCCCAGATAGGTGGAGGTCTGCTGCTCACGCGCTAACATTCCACTCACATAGCCCTCACCCACATTGCCCGCATTAGCGAGTGCCGCCGCAACGTGACGAATTGCATCTTCTTTATTGGTGGCTGAGGCGCCAGTATGAATCGCCTGAACTTCGAGCTGGAACATAATTTTCCTCACATAGGTTGAATCGTTTCAGCAACTAAATTAGCGCATTTTATATCAAAAATTGAAATTAATAATTTTGAATTAACGCACAAATTTAAAATTTAAATCAGCGTTTACCGAATTTGTTGGGTAGGACTAGTGTGGGGCAGTCGCCGCGTCAAGCTCGAGCAGATAGGTCATTGCTTCGTCGCGTGATGTTGCACACATATCAGGATGGGGTTGTAACCCTCCACACACGGCTGGACGCAGCGGCGATGTAAAGATTTTGCAGAGGTTATTATCGTCCAATTGCACACAGCGAACACCGGCTGGCTTGCCCTCAGGCATACCCGGAATCGGTGAAGAGATTGAAGGCGCGATACAGCAGGCACCACAGTGGCTACGGCATTCCATAGACGCTCTTTCATTAAATAAGGTTAATGGTTGAGAGTATCTGGATGTCATCATTATTATGCAACATAAATTTCAGCTAAATGAATGTGAAAAATTTAGCTAAAGATGCCTAGTGCACCACTATTTTGCTTGTATGCAACCACGGGGGCGAGTATTTTCCCCGCATTATTATAATTATCCTATTTGAGGTCTCTTCAATGCCTAAAGCAAATGAAATTAAACGCGGTATGGCGGTAAGCTGGAACGGTAAATTACTTTTAGTCAAAGATATCGATGTGCAGAGTCCTAGTGCACGTGGCGCCGCCACATTATATAAGATGCGCTTTACCGATATTCGCAGTGGATTAAAAGTGGAAGAGCGCTTTAAAGGCGACGATATTATCGACAGCATCCAGCTGAATCGCCGTGCAGTGAGTTTTTCCTATACCGATGGAAATGAATATGTATTCATGGACGATGAAGACTATACCCCTTATAGCTTCAACCGCGAGCAAATAGAAGAAGAGCTACTCTTCATTCCTGAAGCGGGTCTGCCGGGTATGCAAGTCTTACTGATGGACGATCAAGTATTAGCCTTAGAACTGCCTCAAACCGTGGATTTGGTGATTGTAGACACGGTCCCTGGCATTAAAGGCGCCTCAGCCAGCGCCCGAACAAAAGCGGCAGCACTCTCCACTGGGTTAACCGTTCAAGTGCCAGAGTACTTAAGTAATGGCGATAAGATCCGCGTTCATATCCCTGAACGTCGTTATATGAGTCGTGCCGATTAATCCTTACAGGGAGCAGACTATGCGCCAGTCTAATTTTCCAGCGATAATCGTATTGAATTTGCTCGGTCTTTGCCTGTTTTTTTCATGGTATCTACCGGTCAATCATGGTTTCTGGTTTTCATTAGATAAATCGATTTTCTACAGTTTTAACCATGAAATGGTGAAATCCCATGCCTTTGCCGTATTTGTGGCTATCACCAATTATCGTGGCTTTGATATCGTTTCGTTTCTCGCGATGGCAGCCTACTTCTATTCTTTCTGGCGGCAAAAAGATCATAAAGGCCGGATGTGGATGTTAGCCTTGGGGATTACGATGCTGATTACCGCAGTGGTGCTTAATCAACTCGGCCACCTTATTCCCGTCAGCCATCGTAGCCCTTCGCTGTTCTTTGCGGATGCACAACGTGCAGGGCTGCTCACGGGAATCCACACCAAAGATGGTTCAGCTGACAGCTTTCCCGGGGATCACGGGATGATGCTTATGATTTATGCCTGCTTTATGGGGCGTTACTTTGGCCGCAAGGCCTTTGTTGTCGGGCTGATTATTCTGGGTGTTTTCGCATTACCGCGCGTAATGGTGGGTGCTCACTGGTTTACCGATATTTCAGTCGGATCGCTTTCTGTTGTATTAGTGGGGATGAGCTGGTGTTTATTAACGCCGCTCACTGATATTCTGATTGATAAGATCTATCGTAAATTACCCGGTGTTTAATAATTACACGGCTTATTTTACCCTTCCCCGGGGGGAATCCTCCCCGGATATTCTTTATGAATTCTATTAAAAATAGGCTTACCAGACATTTTTCCTATTAAGATCAAAAAAAATCTTAAAAACTCTCGCCAGTTTACATTTTCTACGGTAATCTCAAATAACGCTTAGCCCTTGTTATAAGGGGCTTCAGCTTAAATGAGTGTCAAAGATATTTACATCTAGATATAATTCATAAATTGTCTTCTTGATAATCTCTGATAATCTCTTAATCTGTTCATTGGCGAACGACGTATTTGTCGTAAGGACATCGAAGGAAACTGCTTAATATGGTCAAATCTCAACCATTTGTGAGATACTTGTGGCGGGCTGTTCCAGCAATTGCCTTAGCAACGCTGCTAAGTGCATGTAGTAGCCACCCAACTACCACAGCGAATTTAGAGAAACATGACGTTAACAACCGGAATGGTTTTTTACTTCAAGCTTCTCAGGATCAATTTGAAGAACTGGTTCATAATGTTGATATTAAATCGAAAATTATGAATCAATATGCGAGTTGGAAAGGTGTTCGTTATCGCATGGGCGGTGAGTCCCGTCGCGGCATCGATTGTTCTGCTTTCGTGCAACGCACTTTCCGTGAACAGTTTGGCTTATCGCTGCCTCGTTCAACCGCAGACCAGCAAGATACCGGACGTTTCATTAATAAAAGTAAGCTTCGCCCCGGTGATTTAGTGTTGTTCCGCTCCGGTTCTACGGGACGTCACGTTGGTATTTACTTAGGCAACAACGATTTTGTTCATGCTTCAACAAGCAGTGGAGTCATGATTTCAAACCTTAATGACAATTATTGGAAAGCTCGCTACCGCGAAGCACGCCGAGTTCTGAGCAACTCACACAGTTAATTTTCATAAGGTCTGACAAATGTTCGCCAAAAAAAACGCTGTCCTTCGCAGCGTTTTTTTATTTCCGTAATTTAGACCAGTGGTTGTTGTAACTCTGGTGGCAAGTTAATACTCAGAATTTCTTGTTGCGTTAACTCGCGATACTCTCCTGGTGCCAAGTCTTCATCGAGTGCAATTTCACCGACACGTTCACGATGTAACGCTTCCACGTGGTTACCGCATGCGGCAAACATTCTTTTGACTTGATGATAACGCCCTTCACTCAACGTGACTCTCGCCTGGTTATTGTCCAGAATTTCCAGCGTAGCCGGTTTGGTCGGTGCAGATTCACCTTGTAACATTATCCCCTGTGCAAAACGCGTTATTAATGCAGGATCTGCTGCTTCGGCTAAGGTGACATGATAAGTTTTTTCGCAGTGGTGGCGTGGCGAAGTGATACGGTGTGACCATTGCCCATCATCGGTTAATAGCACCAGACCGGTCGTATCGATATCGAGTCGCCCTGCTGCATGTAACTTCCATGCCATAGGCTCTTCGATAAAATAGAGAATAGTCGGATGCTGCTCATCTTCCGTCGCGCACACATAGCCAACAGGCTTATTCAACATAAAATAGCGGGGGCCATGCTGTTGATGCAGCACGTTACCATCGTAAGCCACTTCATGTTCTGGCAATACTTTGAACGCCGCTTCACGTACCACCTCTCCATCGACTGTGACGTTACGTGCTCGAATTTCACGGCCTGCAATGGCACGGCTAATTTCGAGTTGTTGGGAGATAAATTTATCGAGTCGCATGGATCTGTAAGCCTATTAGGAAGTTTATAGAGTGATTTATGCTAGTATACCCCGAAGCGACACCAACTGTCAGTGTGTAACCCTGCTTGTAATCGAGTTCATAACCGATGAGTTTTACCCTACGCCCCTATCAACAAGAAGCCGTTGAGGCTGCCGTACACTATTTCCGCCAAGAACGACGCCCCGCGGTGATTGTTTTACCCACGGGTGCTGGAAAAAGTTTGGTGATCGCCGAATTAGCGCGTATCGCACGGGGTCGCGTTCTCGTGTTAGCGCATGTAAAAGAGTTGGTTAGGCAGAATCATGCCAAATATCAGGCGTTGGGCTTAAACGCCGATATTTTTTCTGCAGGATTGGCGCAAAAACAGAGTCAGAGTAAGGTGGTGTTCGGTAGCGTTCAGTCGGTTGCTCGCCATCTTGACCAATTCGATGCAGCCTTCTCCTTGATTATCGTTGATGAATGCCACCGCATTGGTGACAACGACCAAAGTCAATACCAACAAATCCTCGATTATCTGACCCAGCGTAATCCACAACTTCGCCTATTGGGATTGACCGCCACGCCCTTTCGGTTAGGCAAGGGATGGATATACCACTTTCATTATCATGGCATGGTACGTGGCACCGAGGATGCCTTGTTTTATAAGTGTATTTACGAACTGCCGCTGCGTTATATGATTAAGCATGGCTATCTTGTAGAGCCAAAACGCTTGGATATGCCCATCTTGCGTTATGATTTTTCGGCACTGGTCGCTAATCAACAAGGGCTTTTCCCAGAAAAAGCGTTGAATTTAAGTTTATCGCAACAAAAACGTGTCACGCCTTCCATCGTTGCCGAAATTATTCAGCATGCTGCCGGCTGTCGTGGCGTCATGATTTTTGCCGCGACGGTGCGTCATGCGCAAGAGATCCTCAGTTATTTACCCGCTGAAAGCGCGTTAGTCTCTGGGATGACCCCCAGCGCTGAGCGTGACGATATTTTACAGCGCTTTACTTCACAACAGATTACCTACTTGGTGAATGTAGCGGTATTAACGACCGGATTCGATGCGCCGCATGTCGATTTAATTGCTATCCTTAGGCCGACTGAATCGGTCAGTCTTTATCAACAAATCATTGGTCGTGGACTGCGTCTGTATCCCGGTAAAACCGCCTGTGCCATCCTTGATTATGCCGGAAATGATTACGACCTCTATCTCCCCGAAATTGGTAGCCCTCAGGGAGATAGCGAGAATCAGCCTGTACAAGTTTTTTGCCCACAGTGTCAGTTTGCGAATATTTTTTGGGGGAAAGCCCTCGATGATGGCACGGTTATCGAACACTTTGGCCGTCGTTGCCAGGGAATAGTTGAGGTCGCCGGTAGCCCTCAACAGTGTGATTTTCGCTTTCGCTTTAAATCCTGCCCCCACTGTAATGCCGAAAACGATATTGCAGCCAAAGTCTGTCAACAATGTGACGCGGTTCTGGTCGATCCTGATGATATGTTAAAAGCAGCGCTTAAACTGCGCGACGCAACGGTCCTACGCTGCACAGGCATGCAATTTCATACCGGGCAAGATGCAAAAGGTGAGTGGTTACGCATAACCTATATGGATGAGGATGGTGCTGAGGTACCTGAAACCTTCCGACTGCACTCCCCTGCCCAGCGTCATGTCTTTGAACAACAGTTCCTTCGTTTGCACAGCCGTGCACCAGGGGTTCCTTTCTTATGGCAGTCGGCGAGTGATATTATTGCCCAACAGGCCCTTTTACGGCACCCCGATTTTGTCGTGGCACATCGCCAAAAAACCTTTTGGAAAATTCGTCACAAAGTCTTCGATTACCAAGGCAGATTTCGGCGTGCAACGTCCGCGAGTTAGATTATTTGCCCTGCCCCCCGTTACCCGCTATAATGCCGCGCGCTTTATCTCAATAAAGCGTCATTGAATAATCCTTCCGTTGCTGGGTCGCCTGTAGCGGAATTACTCTAAGAGAAAAATTATGTTCACTATCGAAGCACAAGTCCGTACAGAGCAGGGTAAGGGTGCGAGCCGCCGTCTGCGTTTAGCTAACAAATTCCCAGCCATCGTTTATGGCGGAAATGAAGCTGCTACATCTGTAGTTTTAGATCACGATTTCGTTAACAACCTGCAAACCAAGCCAGAATTCTACACTGACGTTCTGACTCTGGTTATCGACGGTAAAGAAACTAAAGTCAAAGTTCAGGCTGTTCAACGTCACCCGTTCAAGCCAAAACTGCACCACATCGACTTCGTTCGCGCGTAATTGCTGAAGCCGAAATAAAAAACGCCGCTTTCGCGGCGTTTTTTTTACTCTTCTTTTAATCGACGCTGTAATTGATCGCGCAGATTAGGGGGCGTCCCTTTAATCGTCAGCGTATCGGTCGTGGGATCCCAGAAAATACGTTCGTTAAGTAATAACGCATCGAAATTCATCGTTAATCCCCCCCCACTCCCTGAAAATTTGGTCAACTGACGTAATGTCGAGCGATCCGCAGGAAAACTCTCTTCAAATTCGTAGCCTTGCTGCTCGGTGAAACCGACAAAGCTTTGCTCATTCACTTCTGGTAACTGATGTGACAGTTCAGTAATGGTGATCTCGTCACCTGATTTTAATTGGTCACTGCAATATTGATGAACCTGTTGGCGATACTCCTGACGAGATTGTTTATCGAGGCTCACCTCTTCACAGTAGTCATCCACCGCCTGCAATAATGTTCTGTTTTGCGCCTTAGCATCCAATCCTTGGCTCGCACCTAAGAAATCCATAAAGAAATCGGAAACTTTACGCCCTACTCGACCTCGTAGGAAAGTCAGGTAACGCGTTGAATCGGGTTGAGTTTCCCATTCAGTTAAATCGATTCGCGCCACGATATCGGCGTGATTAATATCGAGATAATGGGTCATACTAATTTCTAATGCCTCATTAACACGCATGCTTGATTGACTGTTTAGAACAGAAATCAATAGGTATTCAACCGCCAAATATCGGTATTGGGCAAAGAGAACAATGCCGCCTTCAGCAAAAGGATATTTAGCTAGCTCGTCCCGTAAGCGACCGGTAGCCGCGCGAGTGAAAGCGAGGAAGTCTTGTTGGCCACCGCGACATTCGCGTAACGTATCGCGCAATTCACTCTCTTCATTAAACAAGCCATAAGCTTTATTCTTCGCGCTATAAACACGGTGTAACTCTTCCAACATCACTTCAACTTCGTGGGTTGGCGACAATAATGAATCACGTAAAATAAGCGATAACTCGTCCTCATCACGCTTAATTAGCTGATGAACCACAATCTGGTCAATATCCAGACTCATAGATAACTCCCTAAACGAATGATGCACTATTGAATCACGCAGGTCTCGACCTGACAATGAGATTTGCTAAGCTTAAGATGGGAATTTCGTTCATCAGCGCTTGGCGAGTAGATAAACTGACACAGTTTTCAGCATTTACTGAGTAAATCCTGATGAAAAATTGCAGATATAAACCCTGTTTTACAGTAGAATAGCTACTTTTTACAATGATATTAGTTGATACTATGCCACAGTTATCTCGTTATAGTGATTCCCGCGTCGAGAAGCTTCTCGATGAGCTTTCTAAAGTCCTTGAAATGGATAAGGCCCCTACCGATCTCTCGTTGATGGTGCTCGGTAATATGGTGACGAATTTAATTAATTCCAGTGTTTCACCTGCTCAGCGCCATGCGTTGGCTCGCTCCTTCGCTGCGGCTCTCGAAGCCTCAGTCAGCGAAGATTCGGCTCACTAATCATTAAAACGACGTTTATGGCCAATCACCAACCACAGTATCGCGAAAAAGTTTCCAGCATGATTAGCTGGGGGCATTGGTTTGCCCTATTTAATATTTTGTTGGCCTTGGTGCTTGGCAGTCGTTACCTATTGATCAACGATTGGCCAGCGTCGCTCGCTGGTCGTATTTATGCCTATTGCAGTTGGTTAGGTCATTTCAGCTTTATCGTCTTCGCCCTCTACCTGCTGATACTCTTCCCCATTACCTTTTTTATTCGATCGCAGCGACTCTTAAGTGTCATTGCCTCGATTATTGCTACCTGCGGGTTAACCTTGCTATTGATTGATGGCGCGGTATTCCAACGTTTCCATCTCCATTTAAACCCTATCGTTTGGCAATTGGTAATCAATCCCGAACAGAGCGAACTGACGCGTGATTGGCAATTGATGTTTATTGCCGCCCCGATTATTTTCTTAGCCGAACTCCTGTTCGCGACATGGAGCTGGCAGAAGCTCCGTAGCCTTAATCGTCACCACTATGCTCGGCCTTTTGTCGTGCTGTTTATCGCAACCTTTTTCGCCAGTCACATTATGTACATCTGGGCAGATGCGAATTTTTATCGCCCGATTACCATGCAGAAAAGTAATTTACCGCTCTCTTACCCTATGACTGCACGGCGTTTCTTAGAGAAGCATGGTCTACTCGACTCAGAAGATTACCAACGTCGTCTGATTCAACAAGGCGAACCGGATGCGCTGTCGCTGGCATACCCCTTAAATGAGATCACCGTTGCGCCAAAAGCCTCAGGTTATAATTTACTGGTTATCACCATCGATAATTTAAGCAGTCAAGCCGTCAGCAAGGCCTACCCTACGCTGGGTAATTTTGCGCAGCAGAATATTAATTTCACTCAGCATTACAGTTCCGGGCCGAGTAGCGAGAATGGACTATTCGGACTCTTTTATGGCATTTCCTCAACCTATTTAGAAGGAGTCCTCGCCTCGAGAACACCTTCAAGCTTGCTGACAACGCTGGCTAATCGCCACTATCAATTTGGTTTGTTCTCAACCGATGGATTCAAGCAGCCTTTTTATCGCCAAGCCCTGTTAACCGACTACACCATTCCGTTACAGCATCGTCAGTCCGATAGCCAAACGGTTGAGCAATGGCATAATTGGTATAGCCAACAACAAAACACGACACAACCTTGGTTCTCGTGGGTGTCACTGCAAGGGGCCGCGACAAGCAATGCGACTGAGGGTCAACGTAGCCAAACCTATCAGCAAAACTCCGCGACGACTGATCAACAGCTTGCTGCTATCTTAAATGAGCTTGAACAGTCTCACGCCTTGAACAATACCGTTGTAGTGATTACCGGCGCCCATGGGCTGTCGCTAACACCTGGCGGCACATCAGAAAGTCGCCGTAGCGTATTGCATGTGCCACTGGTGATCCATTGGCCGAATACCCCTGCGCAGTCGATTGATTATCTCACTGACCATCAGGATATTATGGCGACCATTATGCAGCGTCTGTTAAATGTGACGACGCCTAGTTATGACTATACCCAAGGACGCGATCTCTTCACCGCGCAAGGACGCAATAATTGGGTCACCAGCAGTGAGGATAATCATCTGATTATTACCACGCCCACACGCTCTATTGTGTTGAATACCAATGGTCAGTACAGCAGCTATGATGTGAAAGGTCGCCGATTACATGATGAGACGCCTGAGCTAGGATTACTGCTGCAAGTACTGACCGAAGAGAAGCGTTTTATCGCAAATTGATTATTAATAAACCAGTCAGATCAGTGACATATTGATTTTCTCTAAAACTGCGGTACTATTATTTGAGTCGTCGGCACGTAGCGCAGCCTGGTAGCGCACTGTCATGGGGTGTCAGGGGTCGGAGGTTCAAATCCTCTCGTGCCGACCAAAAATCCCAAAGAAAAGCAGCCACTTACGGCTGCTTTTTTTATGGCTGTGATTTACCAAGGGTAAAAAGATGGTAAAAGTCTGGTAAAAGTACTACCTCAATCGAGACTTTTAACCATAAAAGTCACCACGCCTAACACTCTGGCATCATCAAGATCGTTACCCTCAATAATGCCATCGTTAGTTTTGAATTTCCCATACCCCACTTCGGCAAACATCAGCTTACCGTTTACATCGAGCAAAACAGTTCTGCCCTTCGTCACCTTATAGCCCGGCTCGGCCACAGCCCATCCTTCATCGGTCGGAATAACGATGGAAGATTGATTAATGTGCATGAGTGAATTAGGTGTAAGTCGTGCTTCAACGTAATCTATTGCGGGGGATGGGAAGGCCATGGCTACCTCTCTACAATATGGAATATTCTAATTGTAGTAGATGGACTAGTATTAAGATTTAAGTCGCCTGAGAATTACTTTTTTCTAACGTTTCAACTTTAGCCGTTAACTCCTGAACGGCCATCGTTAGTTTGGCAATCATTGCAACCTGGTCAAGCTGATAAGCATCAGGGTCATTTGGATCGCTCTCAATGTCATAATCATCAGGCAGCCCCTTCCCCGTCACACAAGCTGGAGAGACAGCAACTAAATCATTAGCTACAAAACCAAGCTTATTGTCGGATTCCGGGATTATTCCTCTTTCCTTATATTTAAAGGTGGCCGGCTTCCATTGGTTAACTTCTTCTAGTGCACTCGGTATCGCTTCGGCCCCCAAATATTCAATATTTTTCTTTAACCCTTTATCTGAGTTAGCATTTAATGCCATTGTTCCAATGTTTGTTGTGTCTATCCAGACTTGTAGAGCACCTCCTGTCCAAAAATAATTGAATGAATTTGACCCAGACGCACCTCCTCTTCCTGCCACACATCTGTAACCGTGGACAGCAAAGGCTGGCCCACCATCAAAAATAAGATAGCCACCAGCATAACGGATGCTAGTTTGAGAAGAGCTTCCGAAATATAAAGAATTCAAAATTCTAAAATTTCCGTTTAGCGTAAGAAGACCAGTAGCATCGTTTATTAATCTTACGTTAAAGTCACTAGAGTCATTATTATAGTGAAAATCGATAAACGGTGTATTACCCAGCATTTCTATGCCGAGGGTTTGTAGTGCCCCAGTCAATGTTCCACCGCTTAAACTCAACTTCCCTTTCAACCCCTTTTCTAAATCCACATTGGAAGCTTTATCTTTCAGTGAGTTTTCCAACGACAACCAAGATGGCCCCGTGTACTGGCTTCCATCTGGAACGTTAACTGTCACATTTCCCGATCCAGTCAAAATCTGCTGCCAGTTTGCCTTGTCGTAATTAAGTCCTCTTATAGCCTGCGCAGTTCTTGCTCCTAGTTCTGCGGTAATGGCAGTGTATGCACCGCGATCGATTAATGAGAATGACTGCCCTGATACTTTGCTGCCTTGATAATTAGCTGTAAGGGTAATCGAGGTATCACTGTTAATTGCGCCTATCACAAAGGTGTAAGGAACATTGCCGATATTGGTTACAAGCGCCCCGCCCACCTGTGCTTCTGTGGTGAATTTAGTGCCTGAGCCAGTGACTGTAAGTGAGTTTGCGTTAAGCGATATAGTGCCAGTTGCTGCCATATGTGGCTCCTGAATTTAGGTAATAAAAAACCCGCCGAAGCGGGTTAGTTGTCATATGCTTGGGCGAAAAATCACCCACCTATTTGTGCTGAATCATAACTAGATATCGCCCTGAACGAGATTGGGTTGTATGTCTTGGGGAGGTGAGCAACGTTAGCAATCATCAACTGTGTCCTTGAGCTTCTAAGATAAGTGTTATTCTGATTGCCAACGCCACCGCTACTAATCCTAAAGGGAACTACAGAGACTTGAACATTACTTCCATTCACCCATCCAGTCTCGGTGTAATATACATAACTAGTTGAAGCGTAGGTTCTTGGGTTTGGTATTGATAAAGCCAAATCTCCTGTGGCTTTAGTTGAGATATTGGTAACGTTTGACTCCCCAGAAATTGTGCCCCAGTTTGGAAAGCCCGTCTCCATCCATATCACATCCCTTAAATCCATTAGAGGCCAATTAGAGTCAAATGTTAAGGTGTTTTTCTCATCCCTTATACGCATACCATAGTCACCAGTAGTTGGATTATTCCACCTATCGAAGATATAGTACTGAAGGCCAGTGATAGAAAGATTTGACCATTTAAATATCAGCCAATGGTCTTTATGGCTTCTATCTTGTATGCCGCCAAGTGAAGTGACTCCAACTCGACTTGTCGAGTTAATTGGCTTGAAGAATATAATAGGTGAATTGAATCCTTCTGTTGCCGGTCTAGCTACAGATATCGTCCCTCTTACGTCCCCACCTGGGTTAACAACCCCCGAGTCAAAATTGGTAAAATTTGCATCAGTTATCTGTCCTGACGACCTCAATGTAAAAGGAATATCTACCCCTATACCCGCTATTTTATAGCCCTTAGAGTTATAAATATTCGCTCCATAATTAGCCATTATAAACTCCATAAACCGCAATAAGGTCTGAGGTTGAATCATTCAACTCATCAATACACGACAGATTTTCCCAACGCCATGTGAGTGAGATAGAGTTGCCATTGAATACCACATCCGGTGACCATTGTGTGCTTGTTACTGAGGCGGGTAGGAAAAAAATGTATGGCGTTCCATTGCCAAAATTTAGTCCACTTATCAAGCCAGAAAATTTATAGGGTATGTTGCCTGTATTATTAGACTGTGGCTTCCAGAAGGAGCCACTCGAGACTCCAGTCATGAAATTTACAGTTTCTGATAACTGAAAGGCACCTAGAACCTGCGAGAGAACACTTTCAGTTTCACAAGTAACTGCCCCATTAGCATCCCTGAACCTAAATCCGTAATCTGCCATTATGAAAGCTTCCCTATTTCAACCCTGAGTAAATTATTGCTATCAGTAACCGTGAGGTTATTTTCATCCTTACTCAGACGCCAACCACCACTCGAACCATACGAAATAGATTGTAAGTAACTCCCTATTTTCCCTGAGGTGATCGTGCCGTCGGCAATGAATGCCTGATTGATAAAGACTTGGCCATTCTGTATTGCAAAGGGTGAGTAAGTTTTCCCTCCCGCTTGGCTCATTACAGCAACCCTATCCGCAAGGAATAATACTTGCGAACTTACCCCACCGTCACCGGCAACTTGCACACCGATAGACATACCGGCAGAGTAATAAGTCCCTTTATAGGTCACGCCAGCATTAACGCTAAATACCGCTGAACCCGTGCCGTCTGTAGAGAATTGCGTCGTGGCTTTCTGAGAGATTGCCGCGGTATTTTCGCCAACAGTTGCCTGTATTTGGTCAAACTTCTGCGCATAAGCGTGGTCATTATCGGCGATAGTGGTTTTCACCGAGATAATGTCAGCGCGGTTCTGTCCATTCACGACCATTTGATGATCGACAATCGCGTTATTATCGAGCGCATTCTGTAGAATACCTTCAACGTTAGTGTCAATCTTGGCGACTAACTGCTTGCCTGCCTCGCTTTGAAGCACTTGGTTGGTAATGTCGCCGAGTATTTCAGAGGCATCGATACTCGATTGACCTTCAACGAACGCCGTCCAGTCTCCCTTGTTGCCAATTTTGTCGATTATCCTAGCCCGGTACCAGCGGCGCACACCTGCTGGCATGGGGCCATGCTGATAATTACTCCCCGGATAAGGAACCAGCGTGAGAAGTTGAGGGTTTTGTCCATCGGGCGTGGTGGCGACCTGCAATTCAGTGTACGCAGTATCACCCGAGCCATCAGGGAAGGCCCATGTTAGGTCGATATTCCACACCACGTCATCCGTAGCGAGCAGGTTAACAGGTGTGCCTGGCTTTCCGACTTTGCCTGATAACGTTACACCCTGAGCATACCCCCATGGCGAGGATACATCAGCGGCGTTGATGGCCCTCACCCGTACATCATAAACGCCAGCATAAATCCCCTGTACAGAGAAACCTTGCGCGCTGGTCAAGCCAACATTCACCCAGTCGCCGTTATCTTTGCGCCACTGTGCGGTGTAGTTTATTGCCCCGTCTACCTTATCCCATGCCGCTTGCAGTGTTGCTACCGTGACACCTTGGGCGATATGGTCAACTTCAGTGACCACGATATTTTGTGGCGCACTCATCACACTGGTTGGTGTAACCGTCACGGGTGCCGGTTGGATTTTCACCCCGTCATCAATGTAGCGGAATTTGTTCGGGTCATACTGAACAGCGGCAACGGTAAAGGTTCCGTCGTCATTATCCGTAATCGAGGTTACCCGAAATTGTTGAGCCGCTAGGTTGTCACTATCGATAATCCACACCGCCCCGGGAACAGGGTCAGTTTTGTAGGCTGTGTTAACGGTGATGGTCTTCTTATCTGCCGCGATGCTGGCAATGGTGCGAGTCTGCGAAGTGCCGTCAGGTAAGTTAAGGATAAGCCTGTCACCTGCCGTGAAATCAACCTCTCTATCTAGTGTGATAGCAAGGCCATTAACTGCTGAGATTCTCCCACCGTTTTGTTTTCCTGCCCGGTAAGGGTCAGCAACGCCGATAATTGAAGTCGGTAGTGGGATATGCCCATCTAACCCGACACTAAATGAAACGGTGGCATCTTTCGAGTTGGAGAGTAGCGCCCAACGACCGCGCCGATGTGCCTCGCTCTGGGATGTACAGCCGATAGCCGTTAAGCTCATTTGCTGCACGCCGTAACGCTCAACTAAATCGGAGTCGTAGACTGCCTCGATAGTGTCAGAGTAATGATTGGCTGGGTCAGAATAGCTTACCTGACAGGAAGTATTGCGGTTCTTGTATGAGCCGCCGGCATAGCTAAACATCCCATCGACGACATTTGCTGCGGTGTAAGTCCACTCCAAATCATCGACCGGCACGTCGGCATTGACGATTACTTGTGAGTTGCCCCAAAAGGTAATGCCACGAAAGATAGCTGCAAAATCTTGCATCACAGTAAAAGCTTCTTCCTGTGATTGCACATAAGCATTACAGGTAAAGCGAGGCTCGGTCCCGCCCGCGCCATTTGATACCATATCATCACAGTAGACCGCGATTTGATACAAGCCCCATTTATCAATCATGGAAGCATCGACACGGTTACCCATGCCGTAAATCTTATCGAGAATCAGGTCATAGAATACCCACGCAGGGTTATTGCTATAAGCCAGCTTAAAATTACCGGACCAGCTACCAGAATAAGTCCGTGTTACCGGGTCATAGTTATCCGGTACGCGGATTAACTTACCTTTCATCTTCACCGTGACTTTCGGCGCGCCGTTGGTAAACTGCTCTGAATTAACCTCAATAAAAAGTAAGGAGGTATTCGGGTAACGCAGCTTGCTGTCGATGACCTCAGCGAAAGAGAAAATCTTAAAGGCATTGACCAGCTTAGTATCGGTAGAGTCAGCCGTGATGCGTCTTACACGAATAGCCGAAGACTTAGCGCCACTTACTAAATCGATGCGGTGGTCACGCTGATACTCGGAAGTCGTTTTACCGTCAAATTTTCCCTGTACAACAGTTTTATAACTACCGCCATCGGTAGATAGGTCAATTGCGTACTCGGTGACGGTACCCACTATATCGCCATTATCTTTGTATTGATATTGCGCTGGAACACTGAGTTTAATGCGGACCGCGTCTAGCGATGTATCGGTGAATTGCCGAGTCCACGGATTCGTGGTAGTAATTGTTTGCCCGGCTGATAACTCGTTATCAATCTCTGGCATACCTTGGATATATTCTTGGTCTTGTGTGCCGCGTCGAAACTCCCACTTTACCCCAGTGAAATTATACGACCCATCATCATTGGCCAGCGGCGTGTCGTTGAGGTAGATTTGCTGCGCGGTGACCGTGCCCTCGACTTCCCCCTCGCACACCGCGAGCAACATTTTAAGCTTGGCTTCAGACAATAAGTTATCAGCCTGCTCAACAGGCGTATGGGCTTTTGCAGCACCGCCCTTGCGGCCTTGAATCGGGTAATCTTGAATAAATGCCATGTTTCACCCATAAAAAAAGGCCACCAAACTGACCTGATTGAATTCGTTAAGTTATTGCTGGTCGCTGGAGAATATCCCGGCACTAATCACCGCCCCGCCGACCTCTCGCTCACCGTACAGCACCGGAACCGGATAGCCCATTGCCACCGTATTCACCGGCGCACCAAAGGCATAGTTTGGTTTATTGTCCGCACTGGAAGACGACCCGACGCTCATTTTTGGCTGCGGTGTTAGCATCTGGACGACACCGCCGAGCGACATCGATATTCCGATACCGGCTAATGCAGTGGCTGCGGTACCTGCACCGGCAGCAGTTAAGCCGATAGCAGGGATTCCCGCTGCGGGAATTAACAATGCAGCACCAATAACAGCCGCACCGATAACCACTTGCAGTAACCCGCCACTTTTCGCGCCTCGGGGAACAGGCTGCATGGTGTAGGTATTTTCAGAGCGAGTCAGGTCGAAACCTTCTAGTCCAACATTGCTCTTGCCAGAGAAAAAGGCGAAGTGAACACCATCATGATGCGCGGTAGCCAGGTATTTTTTAAATCCCTTCACCTGGGAGCACATCGCCCGGATCATCTCGTTTAAATCAGCAACGTTGAATTGATGAGTCTTACCGAATTTCTTAGCCGCTTGGCCTTTAAGGATAAGGGTTTTTAGCATTAGGAATGTCCTTGTGTCGAACGATGCGCACGGTACGGTCACGGAAGTATTGACCGTAGGGAACGCGCGTTGAGAGATTGCCGAAGTTGTGATGAAGAATTAGGTTGTCCCCGAGGTAAATCGCCGCATGGTTGGTCACTGGCGCGCCGATTTGCATCATTATCATGTCGCCGGGCTGCGGGGTCTGCACCTCGATAAATCCCTCATCGCGCCAGTTATCTTCGTAACGGTTTTCTTTGCCACCTACCCACCATTCATAGGGTACCGACCAGTTGCGTAGCTCTATCCCATACTCTCGCTTGTGGTAGTCCATAATTATCGACCAGCAATCAGCGTGACCGAGCACCCAAGGACGACCAACATAATCACGGTCAGTGCGCGGTGAGAATGTGCAGAAATCCCCATCAGGCCACGACATAATGCCCCACTCAAGGCCAGAGTAATCGCACTGAATTCTGTCCATTTCTGAGGGGATAAGTACCGGTACATCCGGGTGAGAATGGACAATCATAATCACCTCGCCCTCTTGTTCGGCTGACCGGTAATCACACTCACGCATCACAAAGGTATTCAGAGGGTCGTCGGCATCATTGTGGCAAGGGATATAGGTTTGCTTATTACCCTTCTGGATAATCACGCCACAGGCTTCTTTCGGGTATTCAGCGATAACGTGCTGGCGTATTGCCTCGAGCAATTTCTCACGCATGATTATTTCCCCTGTAAGTTGGCCCCCGGAAAACCACCAAATGGAAGAGGTGAGCTTTCGCCGATTCTACGTTTGCAATCATCCATCAGCCCCCCGCAGACATCCTTTGACGGGTCATCAGTAGGCGTTCCATCCTTAGTAAAATATTTACTCCCCGCATAATCACAACCCGTCCCTGAGCGATACCAGCCGCGCATACACCAGGTACAAATGGGGGTTATTTGGCGAGTTGGAAGTTGCAAGGATTGCAGATTAAACGGTGAGCACAGCTCGAATTCTACTTGGGCACGAGTTTCCGAGGTTTTAGCGTTGATATAGAAAATCCGCTCTCGCTCTTCATTGGGATTAGCGTCTGGATTACCTTGCTTCCAGTTAGCTGCATCTAGATACCTTTTAAAGGTGTAATGAACTTTGACCTTGGCCTTCACCATGTCATCGTATTGCAGACAGAGCGCCGTCACGTAGTTCATCACGTTCCCGACCGATAAGGTGGGTGTGGGCTGTGAGCCTTCACTCGATACATCTACACCTTCTAGCTTATACGGATGCGGGTCGTACTCATTACCCTGCCAGATAATCGACGGCAGGTTTTCGGCTGCAAAAGACTGCCAACCCTCTTCGGAAATATTGTAGGCATGGAATCGAAGGACCTTATCTATGCCAAACTCAGTGCCGTCCACTTCAATGAGCTGGACAAGCGAACCGGGTTCTAATTGCTGTAAGTCTGCTGTGAATGACATATTTCTCCCATAAAAAAAACCGCCCGAAGGCGGCATCTAAGATAATTTCAAAATTAATTGATATAGATCAAAAACACATTCATAAGAAAATATTATGTTTATCTACCAAAATTGATTACATGCAAAAAATGACTACTACTCTATCTCCTATTTCCTGCAGTAAATGTAATGGTTTTAGATTCAACACTAATGGAAAAGTTATTACGGAAGCGTATTTTTTAGCCAACTTACCAACTTGCCATCAGTGTGGTTATAAAATGACAAGAGAGCAAATAACTCATAAATTTAAGGAAGTCAGAAATAGAGCCCACCGGATTAAATACCAATAAAACATCACTAAGGCGCAAAGGCCTGTTCAAATGTGAATGATAGTTCTACATACTGCCCGGTAACGAAATTAGGTGTAATGGAATCAGCTTTAACTCGATACATCTTGGTTTCGCCCCACGGGTTCTTCCAATTGAAAGATGATGCACAATGTGATGTGAGAAAATCCCTCACTTTTTGCATATCTGCCAGCGGCCCCTTACTCGTCAGGTTCCACGTTTCGGCAACTGAGTTAATGCCAACTCCGCTAACCTGCTTATAGCCATCGTCGAACTGTGCCGAGTTAACCTTCACCGGCACCGTTCCTGTCGCGCCTATTTGGACGCAATAACTGAATGTATCCATTACCGCCCCTTAATGGCTCGCCAGAGTGGAGTTCCTTGCCTATTGGCTTGGTCGTTGATTGTGTTGATTACTGCGGCCTGTATTTGCTTACCAATTCCTTGGCCGTCAGTAGCTGAACCACTAGAAGTTTTGCCGCTACTATCGACATTGACTGTGATGTTCCCAACACTTGCTACACCACTGCTTCCTGACAGCTGGCTAACAGCTTTAGGTGTTACCGCCGATCCATTGACATAGCCCCCATCAGAATAACCACGCATCATCTTGTAAAGGTTGTCCACACCGATTCTGCTGGTAGCCTCCTTGGTGAAAACGAACTCCCCTTTATGGACAATACCAGCTGGATCGTACTTACCACCATCACCTGTAAAGCCCCCGCTATCATATCCTGTGTAACTTGTCGGTAAGCCTAATGCGCCAGATCCGCTAATGGCCGTCCCCGCGCTTGGAGTTAGACCGCTACCAAAGAAACTACCAACGATTCCAGCTAGAGCCTTTTGCATAGCTATACGGGATAGGTCGCTGAGAACAGACTTGGTGAAGTCCTTAAAACTGGCTTTGCCCGTCAGCGCAAAGTTAGTCAGTGCGTCAGCCATTCCGCTGAAAGTGCTTTGTGCGAGACTGCCCATCTGCTGATAAAGATTGTTGGCTGAATCCACTGAGTTTTGAAGCCCATCCATAAATCCTGCCGACCAATCATTATTGAGCTGGTCAATCTTGTCATAGTAGTCCTGCTGGTCAGTCAATCGCTGATTTAATGCGTCACTAAGCGCTGCAGTTTCTTTATCGTAGACATCCTTATTGCCATCATCACTATATTGACGATTTAACTCTAACTGCTGATTATTGAAGTCCTGTCGGATAGATGCCATTTGTTTAAGTCTATCCCTAGCCTTATCACCAGCGCCCGCACCGATTAAATCAGCATTAAGAGTGTCCCGATTGTTCTGATTTCCTTGCTGTAAGGTCGCAACGTAAGCCGCCACCTTGGCGTTATCCTCATTAGCCTTTTTCACTGAGTTAAGGCGGTCAACTTCTTGGGCTAATGATTCTAGGCGTTTTTTCTGCAGGTCATTTAGTCCAGCCAGCTTGCCAGTTGACAAGTCAAAGGCTAGCTTTTGCTGCTCTGTAACATTGGCTGACTTTTTTCCCGTAGTATCAATGAGCGCGATTTGCTTTAGGTAGGCTTGTTCAGTGCTGGCGAAGGAGTTGTCTAGCTTTAATGCTGCGTGGTCGACTTTAGGCTTAGGTGGTTTCTTATTTTGATTACTATCCCCTTTATTCAATGCGTATGGGTTATCGGCAGATGTTATGCCCATGTCATTGAGCATTGATTGAAGACCTTTTGCTGCACTCGCCGCTTGGTTAGCATTTTTTATTTTACTTGGTAGAGCATTTAGAAAATCGAGTCTGCTTTTAAGCCTTGTCGCCTCATCAGAACCACCATCGCCAGTTGAATCAAGAAACTGAATTCTCTGGGAGACTTGGCCTTTATCAGTATCGTCAATTTTACCGGACAGTGCTGCCGATCTTTGACCTGTCAGTTGGGCTATGTTTCCTAACCCAGCTGCGACCTTTGACACAAAGTTAGCTAAATCTAAAGCCCCGCTAACTAAATTAGACATCCCTTGCAATGTGGCAGGGTTGGTTAATACATTTTGAATGTTATTAAGTGATTCGGTGATTGGTGATAGATCTATTTGCCCAAGCGCGACAACAAATCTAATTTTAAACCCATCAATACTATCTCCCCAATCTTGGAAAACCTTATTTACTGCGACAAGTTTATCAATGTCTGCATCATCAGGAGCAATGCCTAAGTCTGTAGCTTTGCTTTTTAATTCATCTAGGCCTTTGGCTCCATCATTTAATAATGGCATGAGTTTAGTTAGGTCATTGCCTAAGCTCTCATAGATATTTGTCTTTTGAGCAACATTCATCCCGTCCATGGCTTTAGCTATAGCAAGTAGCGCCTTATCTGGGCTTAGGCTTTGAAGTTTTTTAGCGGATAGGCCTAACGTATCAAGTGCTTGGGCTGCCTCACCTGATTTATTTAAAACTGCGTCTCCGATTTTATCGTTTAGATCTTTGAATATATCAGCGATGTTATCGCCAGATAGCCCCGCCTTTTCTGCTGCATACTGCCATTGTATAAGGGCAGATGTCGATATGCCCAAAGACTTAGCCCAACGATCTGTTTCTGTAACGTGCTCCGATGTCGATTTTATTAGCGAGATAGTTCCCGCTGAGACTGCTGACACAGCCGCCCCAATAGCTGTACCCACTATGGCGGCGTCTTTCGATATTTTCTTTTGCCAAGCATCAGATGCTCTTTCGGCCTTGTCCATCCCCCTGACAAACCCACCGACCTCAGCGATTAAGTCTATTGTCAGCGTACCTAATGATTTGCCAGCCATTTATTTACTCCAATAAAAAACCCGCCGGAGCGGGTTAGAATTTACAAGTCATCTGTATCTCATCACGGCTTTGGGGATCTAGTTGATTGAGGAATATTGGTGATAACTCCTCATGCTTAATCCCTAAAAATGGAATGTAGTAAAGTGTTTTAGCCCTAACTAATATTGCGAATTTTTGGTAACCTTCATACGCGCCAAACCCATTTTTACCATTCACCTCTCCGCAGACAAATCCTTCTTTCTCAAGATAGCCAGAAGATTTAGTGACAAAATGAATACCTCGAAACTCGGCACTATCAGGGTCTTTTAATGATGATTCAACTGTGTTCTGGCCTTGCCTTTTAAGTTGGCTATCAAGAGGCTTGCAACCAGCGCATAGGAAAGCTATAGCAATAAATACAAAAATTCTTTTCATTATCTTTAGCCTTTGTTTATAGGATAATAAATCCTAACGACTAATAAATTACAAATAAAGAAAGATTATATTTTATTGCCACAGCTTCTTAGCTTCTTCTAGAGTTAGCTCTTCTTTTTCTGAATTACTAGCAAGGTGCGGAGAAAAATCAGTAACAGTAAAAGGCTGGCTATTTGGCCCTCTATTTACGTTGGCAATAACCGATGATACCAACGCGGCGCCCCATTCTGTTCGCATCATTGGATTAAGCCCACCGTATTTCTGTCGATACAACAGCCAGAGCTGATACTCTGGCACGGTCATTCTTTCTTGAGCCTCTGCGATGGTGCGACCCCCGATACCGTTAAGGACTAATTCGCACCATATTTCTTCTTCAGCAGTTAGCTCTTTGTCTTTCCCAAGTCATTAACTTCATGGATGGCAATTAATAGAGCAACTGTCAGATTACCATCCAACGCGCCACGATCTGGATCGGCTTCACCCGTAATATCTTCAGCAGTGAATACTGGATGACCATTTTCATCACAAATTGCCGCGGCGATACGACCCGCCACATTATCAATTTTTCCATTGCTTGAAAGAATGTCTGATTTCGCTGAATGGTAGCCTAGAGGCCGGATATAGACCGTTGCAGAAATTTCTTTATCACCTTGCTTCCAAGTGATCTCTTTCTCTACTGGACGACCAGTAAACGCGCCTGTTTCTTTCAAGCTATCGAGAGTAAGCTTCATTTTGGGTTCTCTGAATTAGCCCGGCGAACCGGGCGATGTTTAGTGGCCAGCTTCTTCTGTTGCTGCGGCAGCTTTAGGTACCCAAACACTAGCGCCTGAGCGTTGAATTGTCGCGGTAGTCGTTACGACTGCATTGGCTTGGAAGTCAAAAGGGAAGTCGCTAACATAGCCTTGGAACACAAACCAAGTACGGGTATTAGGTAATGAAAGGCCATCAACCACCCCCTCAGCTCCCGCCGTTCCGATCGTGGGAGCGGCAGTGCCATCTGACCAACCCACTGCAAACGTCAATAATGTTTCATCATCTGACTCGGCTAATTGGTGAAGGTTAATATGGCTGGTATTGGTAGGATCTGCGTTTAAACCTACAGAGGCTTGAGCTGGAGTTCTGAGACCTTTTTTATAGGTTCTTGAACTACGCTCATTCAAACAAGTATCTTCAATTTGGTCTGCTGAGTTTCCTCCAGGTGTGAATGAGGTAATACATTCAACTTCAGATACTTTCTTTCCATCAAAAATATATAACTGCGTCCCCTGAGTTACTATGGACATAAGGTTTTCTCCAATAAAAAACCCGCCGCAGCGGGTTATATACGAGTAAAATTGAATTAACGATGAGCAAGCCAGTCAACATCGAATGAGTAACGATACTTCTTAGTTTCACTATCCATAGTTTGCTGGCCCCACCGAACGACGTACGCGACACTTTCAAGTGCATCGCGGATTGCGCTGGCCACGGCCAAAACTTCAGAGTCGCTATTAGCATAAACATCGATCTGGATACTAAAGCGGTCAATATCAGGACGATTGCCTAGATAGTTCTCAGGCTCTCCACCCACGTTCTGCCACACTACGTAGGGGTAAACCACGTTGTCATAGTGCTGGCCAAAGGGATAGAGCCTGACTGGTGAGGTCCCTACTAGCTGCTTAACCGTTGCGTCTTTACTGCAGACCGCAAATATTGGCGCAATCATGGGTCAACTCCCTTTTTCTGTGCTCGTTTAATCGCGCGATCGATACCTTTTTCATACTCGGTGGTAAAGGTTGAAATAACCTCATTAACACTCGATTCGATTGCCGGACGCATAATGGGCTGAGCTTTCATTTTCTCGGTACCAAACTCAAGTAATCGCCAGTGCGGAGTGGGGGCGTTCATCCCCTTATCAGGATGACTTTTTAGAACCGCACCGTGCAACACGCCAACTCTGAAACCAAGGTTGCCAGTACGCTTAAATAATCTACCGTTCCAGCGCAAAGCGATGTTATCGGCAATGCTACGCCCAGTGTGAGGATCATCGACACGTAACGCATTACTTCTTGCTTTGGCAGCAATAACGTTAGCGGCCTTACGCAGTGCAGCTCTTCCGCTTTTTCTTCTCAGATCATCCGATATCTCACTGAGCTTGCCCTTTAGCGCTGCAAGCCCCTCGATTTTAAGTTGAACGCCGTCAGCCATCACTTACCCCCTCTTTTATCGCCAAAGTGAGGTATTCAATACCGCTTTCAGGATCAGGAAGTACACCAATAATGTCGTAAACTTTACCGCGATAAACAATACGGTCTTTATTGGTGATATCGGGACGATAACGAAGCGTGATACGCCCTGTTACTTCGCTCTGCTCTGATTGTGCAGCAATAAACTCACGCACGGAGGATGGGACCACTTCAGCCCAGAGTTTAGCGACTGTACTAAACCCTCTAGTGACAGCTCCCGTTTCAGGATTTTGATTCTCAATAAATCGTTGTAGCTCGACGCGGTGACGAAGTTTTCCAGCGTTCATCTACCGACCTCCTAAGAGCCTTGGTCCATGAAAATAGTCTTGTTGCGCTGCATCAGAAGTGGCTTTTCTGATCTGAGCAACTTGCTCTTCTTTCGGCTGACCGTTCAAGTAAACCTGAACACGATTCGGTTCGTCTTCCGCTACGTCAGAATCATCGATTAACAGGCCTATTAGTTGCTGATTAGATTCAGCCAATGCCAGTATTGCCTTTGTCTGAGCTTGCTGGGCTTTCGTCTGTTCGTTTATCGCTAGAATTAGCGCTTCGACCATGGAGTCGTTCATTAGCTAACCTCATCATTTCTTTAACCCACACGCGACGGCGCTCGCACCCTGCACAAGCCATGATAACTACCTATAGAGGAATAAATCGGTAAGGCGACAATAACGAAAAGAATCCCTCTGGGAGCTGCTGAGCTTCTCGGTTTTCATACCAAAATCCCACCGCTAGAAGTAATGCCAACTTAATGGAACCGGTGATTATTAACCCATCCGGATCGCCCTCTGGGATATCTTCTTCGTAGAGCCCACGGTTAAGATAATTTTGGGCTCTATCGACTGCGGCTTCAATATAATCACTAATTAACGTCGACTCGGCGTCATCATCAATACGGCAGTGCAGCAGAACCTCTTCAACTGTCGGCGACATAATTCTCCTTATGCCCGCGAATTGCGGGCATAAAAAAACCGCTTACGCGGCATCTTTTCGTTTTCGTAAATTAGCCACCCGCAGCAGGCTTACCGACTAAGGCTTTAATAGCCGCCGCATCTTCTAATACGCAGTCGAAACGGTGGAAAGCCAAGAATGCGGTTTGGTCGTATTCAGCGTAACGCTCAACTAGACGCTTCAACGTCATATAGGTCACGCGGCGTAGGATGAAACGATTGAAATCACCACAGAAGATAAACTTCTTACCTGCACCGATACTATCGATCGCCTGGTCAACAACGTAGGGAATATTCAGAACAGTTGCAGGCGTTCCACCGGCGATACTAGGTAACCAGAGCGGACGACCCTGACCATCTTCCATTTCTTCGATTAGCTCGAGTGTTGAGTCGTTGAATGCCCAGCGTGATTGAGGCCCACCACGGTATGCCGGATCAATTGCATGTTTTAGCGCATTCATCTCTTTCCAAGTGAATGCCGTGGCAGACGCAGCCCCCACCGTGCCAGTCACTGAGGCCACTAACCCTTTAGGCTGTTGTGGTGTGCCGGTGCCAGTCCCCTGGACTAAATACTTAGCCTCACCGCGACCAATACGCTGCGCGATACGTGCCGCCAAGAATGCTTCGATATCAACACCGCTATCTTGCAATAGCTCGTTCGACACGCGAATGATCTTGGAAGATAGCTTTTTCGCCCCGAGATTCGCGGTACCGAAAGTAATATCTTCTTCTGACGCCGTGCTGTTCTCGCCCAGTAACTCACCTTCTTCAGTGGTACCGTCAGAGGTTGCCCACTCAATTGGTTGACCATTAGCAGTGCTCAGGATTTGGGCAACACTTGCGATCCCACCGTAAGCTTTCATCGCTTCCACGATTGCATTACGCATTTGCGTGGGGACGGTATATCCGCCTTTTTCATCGGGTGATGTCCCTTGCGCGCGCAGTTCGCGTAAAGCTTGCTTTTCTTCCGCTGACATCTCACCTAAACCGTGACGTAAAAAGCGGTCAAAAGCATGGGCGCGTCGCTCCTGAGACTGAGTTTCGGGAGTTTGTTGCTGCTGGCGTTGTTCTTGCTCTTTTTCGTCAATATGATGCTGATCTAAACGACGAAGTTCTTCCTCACGGTTAATACGCTGATCAAGTCCGTCAAGTTCAGTCTTTGCATCCTTCCACTGCTTACGATGTTCTTCCGACCAGGCACCTTCGCCGATATTGTCGTGTAAAGAACGCATCTGTTTGGCGATGGTGTTACGTTTTTCTTTCATTTCGTGCAATTTCATAAGGGTTCCTTACGCATTAAGAAGAGTCAGAAGACGCTCGCGCGCCATTTTTTCATTGATAGCTTTCTGTAGTGCGCCACTATCACGCGCCTCCTGCCAGGCTTTCATTGACCGAACCGTTGATTCGGCTTCCTGATAAGCGGGATACGTCACCGGACTGACATCGTAAAGACGTGAAATCTGGTTAATTTCGCGAATAATGATCCCTTCATCATCCTCGTACCAATCGTCACCATTACGGGTCACACTAAAGGCAAAGGACGACTGAGTGATGTCACCGCGCTGCATCGGCGATAACACAAGATCACGAATGGTTTGGGTATCAGGTGGGTTAATGTCGTACTTCAGTCCCCGATCATCGACGCTTATTACTAACGTTCCCGAAGCGCTGCGCCCGAGAATAAAGTTGGGGTCGTGATTGAATAATGCCCGAACATCGTCATTTAAGACGCTATCAAAAGCACCGGGCTTGATGATTTCTCTAAACCCCCACATCGGCTCTGATCGACTATTGAAAATAGAACCATACCCTTGAATCTTGGTCGGTGAGTCAGTGGGCTGCTCCGCCCGCACCTCTCCGGAGTAACAGCGGACTTCACGCTCACTCATTGTTATCTTCCTCATTGGTTGGAGTGTTGCTTATCGGTTTTGAGGCATTGACGCTTACCAGCATTTCATCAAGACCAGTAACCGGGTTCATGTCCTCAAAGGCGCGAGCTTCATTACGACTCATCCAGCCATCGGTAATGGCGTAGTGATAGAACTGTGCACGCTCTTGAGGTGTTCCACGAAGGAGGCCAGCAAGATTGAATCGAACGTAATACCCTGCCGCAAGTTCTGAGCGGGTAAACAGCCGTCGGTTAAGCTCCTGCTCCCAGTTGGTCACCCAAGGCATAATGGTGTAACGAACGAACTGAATAGCCTGCTGCGTGATATTGCTAAAGGTTGCACTCTCAAGATCATTAATCATGTGTGCCGGTACATTGAATATCCCAGCAATCATCGAGCGATTAAGCTTCATCATATCGATAAGTTGCGCATCGACAGGCGATACGGTGAGAGATTTGTAGTCGAGTTCAGCGGGTAACAGCATCGTTTTGTTTTCTTGGCTACGAAGTGCGGCACTCGCCTTCTGCCACATATTTTTAAGCCGTGCCCAGCTATCATTGTTTAGCTCTTGCTTAACCGACACGATCCCCGCCGGTCTAGCATTCCCACCAAAAAAACTTGAAGTGTATTTCTGTCCACTCATCCCCATGCCGATCGTTTCCGCATGCTGCAAAACAGGACTAAGGCCCATCTTTTGGTTATTGCCTAGTGCACGAATATGGATCATGTCATCAGGGCTAACTGCGAATGAGCCCTCTCGGTTGTATACGCCGTAGGTATATCGATTCCCTGTTTGTAGCAGCGTCGTTTCCCATGGCATACAAGCGTCGAGCTCTATGACTTGACCGCGTCTGTCCCTCTTCACCCAGGTATAGCCGTTTCCCCAACCCAAAATATGACGCTGTTTGAGCTCTCGCCACTTGTAGCTGGTTTGCCATACGTTCGGTTCATCGTGAATGAGGTAAAACACGGGGTGATCTCGCGCTGGCTCGACAGTGTTATTACTACGCCGCATAACATGCAGTGGCATCTGTGCAATATTCGATGCGATCACATAAATACAGGAATAGACCGCGGCCAATTTCATTGACGTTTCTGGGCTAACATAGACGTCTTGACCGAAAATACCGTCTAAATCGGCAGCTTCTGAGGTGATCGGCACCGAGGGGTTTTCTATCGATTCCGAACGGAACATGGCATCAAACAACATTTCGCTTTCTCCAGGCAGTTAATACCGCGCCGATTAGCAGTAATGCGCCTGAATACATGAGTGCATTGGCGACACCAAAGCGCATCCACACGCCAGAGGTCGTCAGGCAAATACCTAACAGACCAAATATATCGGTAATGAGTGTTTTCATAGGAATAAAAGGTCATCGTCAGGGTCTAAACCGGAAAGGAAATCACTCTGCTCATTGAGCATAGCGCGCCCAATAGTCATGATCAGCGCAACCGCTCCATCAATCTTATTTTCGTTTTGCTCTTTAATTGGCCGGACCACATCATCATTACCCGGCAGATATTTACCGACCACGTTGCCGATACACCATGTCATGATCGGGTTACCGTCGTGATGAAAACGTCCGGATGCGATTGCAGCCTCCAACTCCTTCATCGGGTCCGACATATTGGTGTAGTTTTGAATGATAGTGATCGGCGTCAAGCCTTCATCGGCAAGCTCATGTGAAATACCCGTCGCCCCGAATGGGTCAATGGGAGATTCGGTCACTGGGTTAAGCTTGTTAGCCGCCTTAGCTTCTTCCAGGATGTAGCGGTAATCAATTTCAGCGCCATCCGTAACAGTAAGCAGGCCCATCTCGACCCACTTTTGAAACCTCTCAGCCGTTCGGCGATCATCGTTACTTTCCACCCCATAGACGGTTTCGTATGGCACCCAAAACTTTGGGGCGACGCAGTAATAATGACGCTTACCATCAATTTCACGCGTAAATAGGCGAGCCATGCTGTTCATATCCAATTTTCTGGCCATATCGAATGCCAAAACGCATGACTGACCTTCAAACAGTTCTAATGAGAGCGTTTTATCTTCACAGTTCTGCCAGTTAATGAGGTTATAAAAAGCCGCTTTCGCCGAAACCCAGATGTTGAGGTGTTTAGTTTTGAAGATTGAGGCAAGTCGAGGGTTGTTTTTGGCTCGCTGTTGTTGGCTCTGTAAAAATTCTCGATAAACCGACACGCCGATATTGGGATTGGCTTTCTCTAACACCTGATGATCTGTCCAATCGTCGCCCTCATCAACGGTATAAATAATGCCAAATAGCTCATCATTCGGCACCGTACCATTGAGCATTTCTATAACTTCACGACGTTTGTCATAACAAGGCCCTTCAATGTTATAACCGGCAGTAGTGATCGCCCACATAAGAGGCTGGCGCCGCGCGCCCATACCCGTGAGCATCGTGGTGTACAGCGAGTCAGACTGATGTTCATGGTACTCATCAACAATCGCGCAGTGCGGTGAAGAGCCATCACCAGGATTCCCGATCAGCGGTTCAAACCGAGCGCCATCTTCTGGACGGTTCATATTTGAGGCGTTAACCTCGATCCCGAACGCTTCAACCAGCAATGGAGTTCGCTTACACATCAATCTTGCGGGTCGAAATACCTCCCACGCTTGCTTTTCAGTCGTCGCACCGGAATAAACTTCGGCACCGAATTCGTTGTCGCAAGTGAAGCAAAATAGCGCTACCCCCGCGGATATTGCCGACTTCCCATTTTTACGCGGGATCTCGGTATAAACCTCCCTGAATCGCCGTAGTTTTGTCCCTTTATGTACCCAACCAAACGCGCAGCAGATAATGAATAGCTGCCAAGGCTCTAGAGTTATTGGCATTCTTTTATATGCCCACTCACCTTTAGTGTGAGGCATTAACTGAATAAACTTTGCAGCTTTTTCCGCGAGATCTTTGTCAAAGCGATATCGGGATTTCTTACCCTTTTCTTCTCCCAAATCATCGATGTGACGTTGGCAGGATTGGATAACAAACCGACATGCCGGGATTTTTCCTTTTACGACGTCACGGGCATATTGATTCGCCGCGTTTACGTTGGGATAAGATTTTCGGCTCATGAGTTAATCATCTTCATAAAAGGATTGTCCGACTTCCCTTTTCCCGCCAAGCCGATTAGCCGCGAACGAGCACTCGGATCTAAACCTAGCATCGACCCGGTCGTGCTCAATTCTGATGAGTGCTCTTTCATGGCGGTTAGTTGCGGGTTCTTCACGGGGCCGCCGGTGGCTCCAGTCACCACATGACCTTGTTTGGCCACTTGCACTACTGCCCGGCGCCAAAACTCATAAGCGACGCACCACCGCTCAAGAACGGAAAGATCCGTCACACAGAGCAGGCCTTGTCCGCAGAGCTCTTTAGTTGTCATTTGCCACATTACTGTGGCGAGTGGGAGGTCTACTTCGATAAACCACTCGGGAACATCGACGCCTTTGAGTGGTGAGAAAACAGGTTCGTCTTTATTAAGGGCTCTTTTGCCCGGGTTGCCCGCTAATTCCTTACGTGCTGTAGGTTTCGGGCGCCGCCCAGAACGGCCCGCCGATCCAGCCATAAGCTCTCCGGATTTATTTTGATTTTTCGCGGGTGTAAAAAAACGATTGAGGGCGCGGTCCTAAAGGCGATCGCCTCCAGAGATTTTACCTCCCCCCCCATCCATTAAACGATAATGATTATCATTTGAATGGGGTTTGAGAAATTACCGTGACCGGCGACCTTCCGTTGCGGTTTTGCGTCGATGGCATGGCCAGCAGAGCGCCTGTAGGTTGCTATCGGCATCAGTACCACCATGAGTCTTGGCAATGATGTGGTCGACAGTGGTAGCAGCCACCACCTTTCCCTCTTGTAAGCAAGATTGGCATAGATGATTATCACGCTTAAGAACTCGTGCGCGGATATTATCCCACTTGGAACCATAGCCACGCTCATGACGGGTCTTGCCTTGCTGATGCTGCTGCCAACCTTCATTGATATGAGCTGCGCAGTAGCCTGAGCGATCAGTAGTGGTACCACGACAGCCACGCTTGCGGCAGGCACGAGGGATTAATGCTGGTATTTCATTATCCTTAGCCATTAATATGAATGACAATAATTCTATAATTTTGAGGGATATGACACTTGGAAGCTTCTACAATTAATCAATTTATCAGTGCATGTTCGGCATTGGCAGGCTTGATCATAGGTGGTGCGATAAATTATTTTGTAGTGAATCGCTCAGAAAAATCCCGCATTTTACGTGAGACTAAATCCGTAGAGGCTGGTTTGATTGCTGAAGTTAACGCCTTATTACAGATATCTTATAAGCGTGACTATTTAGGGGATTTTTATAAATATTTAGGAGAACTACAAAGTTTAGCCGGGTTATCATATTCAATTAAAATAAAATTCCCTGGGAACATAGCTCCCTTCTACCATGCAAACATAGATAAAATAAGCTTACTCAGTAATGATAAAGTTAGTGATATAATCTTTTACCATCAATTGTTAACTTCCTTTACCCAAGACTTTCATCCAGAGTCAGCTATAAATGAGATAGGTTTTTCGATTGAATCTATCAAAGCTACAATCGATATACTTGAGGAAATTCATGCACTCTCAGAACGGATAATAGCCTGGAATCAATAATATTATCTGGCTCAGATTCTTGCTGTCATATCCTTTGTCTTAAATTTGCTTGTTATCATTTCCTGCGGCTGCTTTTGCGGCCACAGCACTTTCAAACTTCGCAGAGATAAAGTCACGAATAACTTTGTAGCCACCACTAATCAATAACAACACGGATACGGCAGTACTGAAGTACAGAATTAATAATTGGAAGCCGGTCATCATTGTTTCCCTTTTTTTTGGAGTTGCCTAATGGCGTCGAGTTGGTTGTTGGCCTGTTCGATAGCTGCGAGTAATGGATTAATCCAAAGCACAGCCTGGCAGTAAGTCAGCTTGGCGGCGGCAGCGGTGTCAGTACCGGATCTGTTAGGCTGGCTGGTAGCTTCTGGCACTGCGCTGGAACGTAAACGGTTCGTGTACTGGAGCAACCCGTTAGCAATATCAGTAGGCACAGCGTAATTGCAGGTCTTCTCAAATCGTAACGTCTCACGATATTTAACCACCACATTATCTGAATTAACCTGAACGGCTTGATTCTCGCTACTGGTTGCCTTGGCTTGCTCATTGAACAATACCTGCTGATCTTGCTGGGCTTGAATTACTTTACCCTGCAGGGCTACTTGACCAACTGCCTCGTTCTTTTGGTCGATAGCTGATTTATAACGATACGCAGCACTCGAGCAAACGAGGATAACGAGAATAATCAACGCCATGATGACTGCAGCGATCAGCGACTCAGTTTTCATGATTAAGCCAATACTGATTTAGCAATATTGAAACGGCTCTTGCGATCATCAAGCCCATTACGACCACCATTGATAATCAATGTCACGCGCTCAATATCACCGCTATAAAGCGTGCAACTCTTACTGGTAAAGAACCAGGCGGCAGACCGCGCTGCATTGATATCGCTCTCAAGTAATTGAGGTTCTGACAGCAAGTCAGCTTTGATACCAGCACCACACTTGGCGTAATTCTCTAACCCAGTGATCTGGATTAGACCGCGACCTCGATACTTCCAACCATCATCGCGAGACTTATTACCCATGCGGTTGTAATAAACAAGATTAGCAATCGCTTCTTGATTAGCTGGCTTGCCAGTAGATCGGCCTAGTGCATAAGCTTGCTGATTAGTGATGCGTGAACCAAATGTGGTTAATAAGGCCGCTGGCGTGTAATTAAAGCTTTCCTTTAAAGCCGTAAATCCACCTGATTCATGTCCAACTTGAGCAATAAACATCGCTTTGTCGTTGCCTGCGGTGATACCAAACTCAGCCATTGCATCAGTGATCGGTTGAAACCAGCGCGTAGCTAACCCGGCGCTGATATTAGCCGCCTTCTGAAATTGTTGAAGATTCATATTAGATTCTCAGATCAACAATCCGCGCCAAGTTACCCCGTACCCTGAATACGGTGACACAGACTATTAAGTTTACGAGGACGATGGCCCAGTGCGTGTGGTGGTACAAGCCAACCAAGTAGCGGATAGGCACGTTACCGTAGATAACAACCACCAGCCAAGCCAACCATGATACACACGGACGATGGTTAGCCTCACCACGACGATAAAACGAGATAGTCAGTACAATCAGTAAGCTTAAGATCGCATTAACCATCGCTGCATAGTCATTTATTGGCATTACCGTTTCCCCCGCGGAATCGTCCTAGGAAGTTGGTAAGGTCGTAGTTACTGATTGCCGTCAGTGCTTTGACTGCTAACGCTGAGACAATTACCGCCCCCAAGGCATCAAGTTTTTGGTCGGTGTACCCTGTCCAGTGAGTGAGATATGAACCCACCAGTCCTGAACAAAGCACACCAGATAAGTACGAGACAAAGAAATACGCGATTCGCCGTAGATGGCTGAGATCGGTTGCGGACGCGATATAGTACGTCGCGCCAACAAAGGCCCCAAATAATACGCCATAATCAGCGCCAGTTAGTAAGCCATAGAGACTTACCCCGGTAAGGGCTGTTGCAGCAGCTCCGGTACCGGATATAGGTTCGGACATTACGCCCCCTCAATGTGCGGTGTGTTCATCCCGCTCGGATGAGGGGAATAGTTAGCCCTTTGCAGGGTGAAGTGTGGAGAGTAGGTTCTGAACTTCTTCAACCGTGGAGTTAAAGCGTTCTTCTTCAAGTTCAACGCCTATTACATTTCTTCCAGTAGAAAGAGCTGCCTTTAACGTTGATCCGGAACCCATGAAGAAATCTGCTACCAAGTCGCCTGGGCGGCTACTGGCTTCAATAATTTGTTTCAGCATGTCTGCTGGCTTTTCACAAGGGTGCTTGCCTGGGTAAAACTGGACGGGCTTGTGATGCCACACGTCTGTATACGGAACGTTTACCGTTACACCAAAATAGCGTCTTAGCTGACGGTATTCTTTAACTAGCTCACGATACTGTTTAGACAGTGATTGATAACTCACAACGAGTGGATCGTGTGAAATGCCTAAAGGGTTTTCAGTTTTTCGTTTTGCTGCTACCTCATTAAAGTAGGACTGCAGGTTTAAGTAATCTTCCTCTTTGGGTAACTGCCACTGGCTTGCACTAAACCAATGAGACGCCATATTCTTTTTCCCCGTTACGTCTGCAATCTCTTTAGTGCTGATCCCTAATGACTGTTTAGCATTACGGAAGTAATCAATAAGAGGCGTTAAGATATGCCTCTTAAGATCAACGCACTTGGCTTGGTACTCATTATCTTTACCGCGATAGGGTCCGAGATAATGTTCAGCAAAGATAATGCGCTCAGTTGCAGGGAAATAGCTTCTCAGGCTTTCTTTACTACACCCGTTCCATCGCCCACTGGGTTTAGCCCAAATGATATGGTTTAGGATGTTGAAGCGAGATCTCATCATTATCTCTGTATCAGCCGATAGCCGGTGACCACAAAATAGATAAAGACTCCCAGCCGGTTTAAGAACGCGCCAGAACTCAGCAAGACAGCTATCTAACCACTTTAGGTAATCTTCATCACCGCGCCACTGATTGTCCCAACCGTTGGGCTTAACTTTGAAGTACGGGGGATCGGTAACTATTAGATCGACGCAGTTATCAGGCAAAGATTGGAGAACTTCTAAGCAGTCAGCATTAAACAGCTCGCCACTGTTTATTTTTACAGTATTTTTCATAGATCAGTCAGCATCAACGTGATAGGCTCACTACGCTTTTGCGCGAAAGCAATGGGCCTTGGTTTGCTTGTGATCCGACATTATGAGCAGATGGCTGGTTGAGTGCGTCAACACCCTTCCAGCCGCCCATTCCACAAAGATAAATGCCTTATTGGCAACGAATGAAACACCCGTCTTCTTTAGCCACCAGCCCAGCCATTTCCATCTGAGTTAAAACTAAACCACAGTAAGGCTCACTGAAGCCCGTTAACTTAGTAAGCTCAACAACCGTTATAGGGTTTTGGTTAATCTGGCAAAGTACAGAACTTGCCTCTTTTGTCATGCTTTGCGTAGTCATTATTTCATCACCTTTTAAATAAGTGACGTACAGATAACTCTGTTCTGGAAGCACAGCAAGATAAGAAGTAGATGTTGAAAATCAGAAGGCTAATAAGTGCCCTGACTGGTAGTAATCAAAGTTTAGGCATAAAAAAACCCGCAATGAGCGGGCTTTAGAATTTTGTTGCTTCAGCTAGATACAGCACTGCAAGCATACGTATATATGATCATTTATTGGTTCAAATATCAAGCTTTATTTTTATCAAATGCATCAGATAAAGGCTGGAATAACGCGTAGTCAGCAAATTTTAGCCAGGTATCAATTCTACGACGACAGGTCATGAAACTTAGTTCTGGGTGTTGTGCTTGCATTTCCTCTGCCAGACTTCGAATGCTTCGGCCTTTACCCCTGTATTTCTCGTGCAGTAAATTGATTAAATTACCAGACAATGTCTGCCCTACTGCCTTATCAATCTTGCACGCTTCTTCGTCGGTACAGAACGCAAGGTAGCTTTTATTATTACCGTTCAGCATTTCTTGGAAGAACTCCAACAGGTCCTCGCGTGTAGTGCCGGATTTCTGTAACTCTCGAATAATTTTATTCAGCGCATCCTTAGATACCTTCTGCGTGGATAATATTTGGTTGAACATATTCCCGCAGCTACCACCTCCTATCGTGGACCAGCGGACCCACATCTTTATCTTACCCTGTACCCAGATGCGGTCCAGCGTGTTTAAGTGGCAATGCTCGTTACTCGTTCCAACTTCTGATGGATATATCATTATAGGTCTCCACACCCAATAATTAACCAATCACACCGACTGCAATCGCGTGATCGAAGAATCGGAAAAACAGCTCAAGCTGCGTTCCGTATTTGTTTTCAAACTTACTCTGGTCTGCGTGTAATTCATCATGATGCTTTCTGCATAGAGGGATCACAAACAGGTCATGTGCTTTGGTACCCATTCCGCCCTGCCCGTACCCGATGATATGGTGAGGATCGTCAGCGGGTTGGGCACAGCAAGCACAGGATTGAGACTTAACCCATCGGGTGTACTTCTCGTTAACCCAACGCTTGCGCTTAGGCCTGCGCATGAATGACTCTGGTGACTCGGAATCCACTCCTATTGCTAAGACTTGCTTAACAGCTTCTGCGCCCTCCTCAATGATATGCCGCCCTGAGTTATCGAACGGCAATATCGTTGATTCCTTTTGTGGGCCAAACGGTACCTCTGCTGGTGGTCGTTTGAGGATAGCCCGCACCGCACCTTCTGGTAGTAAGTGGACCAAGCCCTTTACGAACGCCCAGCAGCATAGCTCTGGTAAAGTCAGCTGATGGCCTTCAGGAAGAGTGAGGTTATAAATTACTCTCCCGATCACCCAATTAGCTGTATTCAGTTTTGCAATATCTTGGAGAGGTTGCGGAATATGAACATCGCGAAAATTATTATCGTGCGTGTAGCACAGAGAAACATAACCGGTACCGGACTTTAACGTCGTGTAATGCTTATGATGGTATTCCTCTGACTCAAACTGGCAGCAATGAAATCTCCTTACGTGATCTCGAAGCACTTCACTACCACCTGCTGCTGCGATTACCTCTTCCTGGCACATGAAATCAATAATTGAGGGGTTATCCATGAGCGGCTGCGCTGAATCACTTAGGCGACCAACTGGAGTATCTCGCAAATTTTCGGGCACGTTAGAGACCAGTACCTTTCCGGAACGGAACATGGAAAGCAGTTCTTTACCCGGCTTGAAAATTACGGTTCCCGTCAGCGGCGCTACGTCTGGAGTTAATATAGCTCTCACGTAAACCTCAGCTCACTGTCTCAAGTAACTTCAACAATGAATGAAACTTCGACTCAAAGAAGTGAGGCTGGGTCTCTCTCGGATTAGCGGGGCTTGTGATGTTCTTGCCATACATGCAGCCTTTTGCACTAAGCGACCAGAATTGTTTTATACCACCCACACCGCTTCTGCTTGGTCTTTGCTTGTGTTCAATGATCCCTAGCTTCTCCAGTTGTCGGTATACCTGATTAGCAGATAACCCGATACCATGGTCTTTGAGCAAATAACTTAGTGCTTTGGTGGACCGACTGGATCCATCAACGGCATCGCTCGGCGCGTCGATAGAATAGACCGGCATAATGTTTGGGATCCCAGCAAATTGTTGTAATTTTTGCAGACCCGCAAGTTTCGAGGAGTTAGACAAGTTAAGAAGCTTTGCTGCTGATTCAAGTATGATTACGCCAGCCTGCACTTGTTCTGAAAAGTGGTGGTGGTTGTCCTGACTAGCGAGAGCATCAAACGTTCGTATGACTTTTAAATTAAATGCCGGACTAATCCACATTGCATAGGCATATACCAACTCTTTGAATACATACGTTCCCTGTTGCTGGCCTCCCCTTACAGTGGAAACAGGAGCGATACCCATATTTTGGGTAACGGTCAATTCCTGTACTAATTCATTGGTCTGGGAGTTTGCAAGAAATTTACTAGGCTCTTTAGTCCTAGCATTCAAGCCACTTTGAATGGCAGCGTAATGTAAGTCGTTTAAGCAGTAGCGCCCGTCTGTGTCACGACGAACAGTAATACCTTCAATCACTAACAATTGATTCATATCTATTCTCCACACGTTTTTGTATCGGCCCCGCCCCATCATCTGCAAATGAACGGGACCAACCTTAGCCAGTGAACTGTAATCCACCAGCTCGTTTATCATACTAAATAACTGATCATGCAACCAGTTTTATAAAAATAATCTTAAAATATTGTGTTTATCTAGTAGAAGATTACCCCTCAATAAATTGAGTTCCATTAGATCGCTACTACACGAAAATGATAGTTAGCCTGCGAAATTAATTGAATAATGCATCCCATGGCGTTCGCAGGCAATTGATTTACCTAAGATTTATTAAAAAATAATCTATAACAAAAAAAGCTAATGTATGATTATTAATAAACATCTAATGCTTTACAAAAGCTATTCATACTTAAATTCCAATTCTTACTCTATCTGAACAAACCCTTGAAAATCAGAACCTGGACCTCTATTGAGCCCTATAACCATAAGGTAATTACCACTAGTATTTATCTTAGTATCAACATTTCTTGCGTTATCATAATCTGATGCTCCATCAATAGTCTCTCCAGTGTAAGTGTTAGATGGATTTCTGTAACTACCATCGTCATTTTCAGAAAAGAGAGATAAATCACCACTACCGTAAGAGATCTTAGCACCAGGTTTATATAAAGAAATTGCAGAATTCCCATCACTATCGGACAATTCAATATGTAATTTATTACCTGCCTTTAATGGTAAAAACCAACACTGCTGCTGAAATCGTAATATACTACCTTTAAAATAAACTCTTTCCCTTGACCCAACATCTAAACTCTTTATATTAATACAGCTTTTTTCTGGGATAGGCTTATCATCCCCAGCTATTGCACATTTGGAAATAATAGCTAGTAATATAGGCAAAACAATCTTTTTCATTATTAATTCCTGGAGGTTTTGTGAAAGCTATAGATGCTAAAATACTTTACGCAATTTCTTACCACTTTAAAGGTAATAAGGGAAGGCATCAAGATCTGATCATAAATGAAATGGTTAGATGCCTGCCATATGTAATTGATAATTACAAAATTAACACCCCCTAAGAATGTGTCATTTTCTGTCTCAACTATGCGAGGAAAGTAGAGGTTACAGTTCTTTGGTTGAAGAGGGAATCAATCCTCAACATAATCGTTATGAGCACAAAAAAATTTTAGGTAATACACAAGATGGAGATGGTTTTAAGTACAGAGGAAGAGGTTTCATACAAATCACAGGAAGATATAATTATAAAAACTTAAGTAAAATAGTTAATCTTGACTTAATTTCTAGACCTGAACTTTTATCAAATGACATAAGATTAGCATTAAATGTATCGGCCATTTACTGGACTCGAAATCATATTAATACGCCTGCCGATAAGGATGATGCAAGAGAGGTAACATATAGGATTAATGGCGGCTATACCAATTTCCCAGATAGATTAGAGTTTTTAAGAAGAGCCAAAAATGCTTTACTATAATTACTCATATGTTAAATATATTTAATATAAATTTCGACTTTGCAGACCTGCCCTGTCAAGTCTGCTTTTTATTAAATACTTATTAGAAATAAAGTTTCTCTAAATGTATCTGTACTTATTGTCACGTATTGATCCTTAGTATTTTCCTGATCCAGAGCCCAAGCAACTAGAGATATCGTTCAGCGCCATTCGCCCCGCCATCTCGCCCATGCTCTCGTAACACACCCGCTTTACCTTGCTCTCGCAGTTCTCAATGTGCTTAACCGCTTTGGTGCGAAGATGAACTTCACTGGTACTATCGAACGCTGCTTGCCATGCTGTTTGCGCGGTACGGTACCGACCAGAGCTTTCGTACTTCTCGGCGGCTTGCGCGTGTTTGTAAAACTCTGAGTTACTCAGTGCTAAATTTTCACCTAACAAAAATGCCCAGCGCCCGGTGTAAATTTTTGCTTCGCCACTCTCGACCAAATCGCTAATAAACTTGCTAACTTCTCTGCGTCCGATCCCCGTCTTTTCGCTTATTTCAATCGCAGTTAGCGGCTTGTCAGTGCTTAAAACTTTCAGTATCTCGGCTTTTCTGTCCATCACGCCCCCCTGAAACCAGCTGGTGTGGATTGGTCTGGAGTATCAATCTCGGTAATAACTCGCTCCCCCGGCTTAGACCAGCGGCCGTTGATTCGTTGTGGCCTACCTGCTTTGTCCCAATTGCCCGCTCTCTGCAGGTAGCCTGCAAAGTTTGTTGGGATGAAAAGCGTCTTGGGTCGGATGTATTGCTCTTGCTCAGTTCCCCGCCATTCCTCGGTCTTGTAATCGATGACGAGGTTTAATTCCGCAACGGTGAAGTCTTCACGAAGCCGAGCGCGGATATGCTCCAGTGAGGTTTTATTCGTCGTGAAACGTGATCCCGTGGTTTGGTTCAGATGGGTTAACACGTCACGAGCCTGTTCGGTAAGAACCACCTCGGGGTCGGGTTGCTCAGCAACCTGACAAAGGGGTTTTGATTTTACTGATGGTTCTTGTTTTGAAGTTACTGACGGATCCCCCCCAGATTCTGGCGGGTGAAACTCCTGTTTTTTGCTCGATTCCGACGCGTCAGATTTTGACCCGTCGAATTTTGATGCGTCAGATTTTGAGTGATCAGAATCTGACTCATGAGATAAAGCAGCTTTACGCAGCTTAGTGACGTTTAAACGATAAATATTTGGCGCATTACGATTACCTGAGCGGCGCTGTTGTCTTGTCAGCCATCCCTCTTGCTCTAACTTACCAATAGTGGTGCGCACCGTGGATTCACCCGCGCCAAGCTGGCGAGCAATAGTCTCAATGCTAGGCCAGCAGACACCTTCATCGTTACTGAAGTCAGCAAGGCGAGCCATGATCGCAACACTCGTCAGCTTCATACCTGCTGAGGCGCAACCATCCCAAACGTAAGAACTTAATTTGACACTCATGACTCTACCTTCCTGAACTTCTTAGACCAATCACGTCTCGGGCATACGCACTCATTTGCGTAGCCTGGTCGACGGTAAATAACTCGGTTGTTGGTGACATCGACGCCAACAGTTTCTACTTCAACACCGTTAACGTCTTTATAGCGCGCGACCCAAGGTCTAATGTGTTCTGCTTCCACGAGCAGCCTCCTTAGATGTCATCGCTATGTCACCCACAAGCCATTCAGCAAAACTGTGGTTAACCGGTACCCATTCACCGTGTACCATTACTACATAGCAGTAGAGAGCAGGTGATTGACCGCCGCTCAGCGGTAATACGCGAAGTTGTGGTAATTTCCTTTCTTCTGTTACAATGCTCATGCGATTGATTCTCCACACAATGATTTAGTCGCAACCGGACGCCCTGAGCTGCAACTTGGGGCGTTCACCTTTTCTGGCTTACAAAAAATCTGATAAACCAGTGTCGAGTGTTCCTGAAGCTTGCTGATTACTTGGTAAAGATCTTGTTCAATAGCCTCTTTCTCATGTCTCTCAACAACACCATCGCTGATTGCGTCACGAACCTGCTTTGAATAGGCAGAAACCTGCTCTAGTGCTTCAAGTAAGCGCTGATTGATGTCCGCATTTTCTATCTCGTCTAAATCATCCGGTACCGGAACGAATACTCCACCAGCTGCCTTAGCTACTGCGTGAGATACAAAATTCGTGTTGCCTGCCTTTTCTAAAACAGCAACCCAACCCATTGGAAAAACCTGATCACCATCAGCACGTAGACGGTTGAATAGTGAGTTTTCGGTAACGCCTAACCATTCAGCTGCTTCCGCATATCCACCTGGTAATTCAGTGATAGTTTTCTTCACTGCTTTGATATACCAATCGGGTTGTTTCTCTACTTTCCAGCTTTTCTGATCCACGGTTACTACCTCGCTTCTGTGGTTATTTTTAGTTTCTATTCTTCTAAAATTGCTCCGGAGAATCTCTCTGGGTAAAGAACTTCCAATTCTGTAATCTCGCCATCAAACAATTGGCAGATTCTTTCGGCTACTACGGCAGACACTGAATGCTCATTTCGTTCTATCCGGCTAAGTGTCGCAGGATCTATGCCGAGAACTTCAGCTACCTGAGAAAGCGTCTTGCCTTGCGCTTTTCTCAATTTCCTAAGAGGGGTTTGCATATTTCACCTTATTTTTGCGTTTTATGCATTTTATGGGTGACTTACGTAATGCGCAAGTCACTTTGCATATCTTGCAAAAAAAACTTTTAATTAGGGTAATTCGCTGAAAATATGCATACAGAGAGAACTGAACCGTGACGGTTGATATTGGGAAAAGAGTTCGTGAAATACGAATTCAAAAGGATATGAAAATCGAAGATCTTGCCGACAAGGTAGGACTTGATGCGTCGAGCATATCTAGACTGGAAACAGGAAAACAGAAATCTTTTACTGCTCAATCACTTGGAAATATTGCAACTGCTTTAAATATAAGCGTATCTGAATTATTTTCTTCGACTTATCGCGAAACCACTGTATATAATAACAGTAACTCCACTCGCGATGATGCCGAGGTAAACGACGTGTACCACATAGCAATAATGGATTTAGCAGCAAGCGCTGGTAACGGTACCTATAACCAGAATGAAGTTGTAGATATAGTTAGATCTATCGAATACAGTAATGAACATGCCCGTGCTGTATTCGGTAGCAAGCCAGAATCTGCAGTGAAAGTAATAACCGTAAAGGGCGATAGTATGTCTGGTACTATAGAGCCCGGTGACCTAATTTTCGTCGATATTTCTGTGACTAACTATGATGGTGATGGGGTATATGTTTTTGGCTTCGATGAAAAAATACACGTCAAAAGGCTACAGATGGTTCCAGACAAACTGATTGTTATTTCAGACAATCCACATTATCGAGATTGGAGTATATCCCCAGAAAACGAACATCGATTCCATATCTTTGGTAAAGTCATGATTAGTCAGTCGCAAGAATTTAAAAGACACGGATAAGAATTAATACCGCCTCGTGCGGTATTTTTTTAACCTCAAACTTGCATAAAATGCAATTTATGTTTGCGTTATATGCAATTTAATATTAGAGTGTGTTCAACAAGGTAATCCATGCACCCAGCCGGCGGTGGTGAGAAACACCGGCAGTGACAGCAGAACGTGTGACCTAACCGGTTTGACGATTAACCCGGAGCTGGGCGACTCCACAGAAGGTTGTTTATCTGAGATGTCACCGACTTGCCAGCGTTACTGGCAACATAACGATGAGAGTTCTTAGGGGACGGATCCTGCTTTGCAGGCTGGCAAATGAACCGGAGATAGAGCTCTCTTCGTTGTGGTGAATGCTAAGGCTGATTAGAAAAACCGAGTGCCACCCAGTGCCAGGGTAAGGAACGGTAGGGATTAAGGCCAATAACCTCCCGGGCAAATGTAGGAGATCAGCACCTAGCACCACAACATCCTCCATGTGTGGAGACCCCAGGCTGTGGACTTTTGCAGTAGGTCCACCAGCCAATTTTTCCAAATTTAATTATTGCCATTACGGCAAGGGCTTTCTGCAGCCTGAAATTGGAGAGTTAATCGTGAAAATACCAAGTTTTAAGAACGCTATCGTTTATAAAGCAACGCTTCCTAGCCAAGAACCGTTGGCCAAGCACCTAGAAGAAATGCCCTATTCCCCTGTTGCTGAAACTGAGTTCTCTCGCTCGTCGTTCGTACCGCATCCTGTCACCGGCGAACTAGTAACGCCGATCACTGGCGGTTTTATGTTTGTAGTGCGTGTAGATCAGAAAATTATCCCTACCGACGTGATTAACGAAGAAGTGAACAAGCGTGTATCCGCAATTGAAGGGCTACAAGAAGCTAAAATTACCAAAGACGAGAAAGCGGCAATTAAAGATAACGTGACTGTGGATCTTTGCCGTCTGGCTTTCGTTAAATCCACTCTGGTCTTGGCGCTGTACCACGAAGAATCAAAGCTGCTATTCGTTAATACAACCAGCAAAAAATTAGCATCCTTAACCTGCTCGATGCTAGTCAGAGTAGTGGGATCTATTAAGACAGAAACCATCCATATCAGTGACATCAAAAATGGCCTTACTACCCGTTTAAAAAATCATTTATCCGGTGATGCGGACGCTTTTGATGGGTTCAATATTGGTAACTACATCCGTTTATCTCGCCTAGCCGACGATAAAGAAATTATCACCTACTCTGCAGGCCTCGACTCAGTTTCAGAAGAGGTGTCGGACAGCCTTAACACAGGTTTCATAGTCGAGAGCATGGAGCTTTGCCTCAGTAAAGCTAGTTTCGTTTTAACGGATAAATTTCAATTTAAGAAAATTACTACTTATAGCGAATATTCTCCAAGAGATGAAGACGATGAAGCGGGTGCATACCGTAATGCCGCTAGTGCCGATCTGTTCATCATGACTAAAGCCGTTGAAGGTCTCTGTAGTTTGCTTGAATACAAAGAGCCTGAAGAGTCTAGCGAATAATTCACCCATGGCGCTCACTGAGAGCGCTTAAACCGATTGCAGTCGAGTGTGGAGAGTAAAGTGGAAAAACAAACTAAAGAACGCGGCATTATCTTCAACGGTGAAATGGTTAGAGCCATTCTTGATGGGCGTAAAACGCAGCACCGTATTCCGGTCAATCTTCCTGTGATAGGTATCAACATGGGCTGTGAAATTGCAGGTAACGAGCTTGCTGGAGAAATAAATTCAGGGTGCTACTGGAACAGTAAGCTAGGAAAACCAGGTGACCGCCTATGGGTGAGGGAGACGTGCTATGCAACTAAATCTACCCCTCATGGAATCAGAGCAGTTGCCTATCCGGCAGACAATGAAATCAAAATTATTGAATACGCTGATCAACACATAGAGAAGTGGGAAACCCTCTTTAACTACTGTAATGCTGTTGCTGAGCAAGTGCCATCAACCCTCATGCCCCGATGGGTTTCACGCATAACGCTTGAGATTACTGATATTCGGGTAGAGCGGTTACATGCCATTACGTTGGGTGATATTTGCAAAGAAATAGGATGTGGTCTTTATGACTTCATACCGGCTACCCACGGGTTTTTAGTATGGGAAGAAACTTGGAAATCAATCCACGGCCAAGATAGCTGGCAGTCTAACCCTTGGGTGTGGGTCGTCGAGTTTAATCGAGTGGAGGCAGCATGATTGCATTAACACAAGAGAAGCGTGAAGAAAAAATCAAACGCCTAAACGGATGGGGGGAGTGATGATAGCTGCAAGCTACACCTTGCATCTTCACTGTGACTGCGATGAATGCACAGCTAAAAAATGGGGATCTCCTGATTTTGGAGAGTACGTTGGCGAAACGTGGAGTGAGTGCTCAAGAGCTGCCAAAAAGGACGGCTGGTTTATATCAAAAGATAGAACAGCCTGCTTATCTCCTAGCCATAAAGGAAAGGATTGAATTATGGACCGTAGAATTGAAATAGTTAATCAGGCTATCGAGCTGGCCAATAGATTTTATCAGCAGCACGGTTATGTTAGCCGAGAAGGGTTTAAATTCTGGCAATCACCTCACCCTCAAGAGAGGCTCATGTTCGAAATGGCCTGCGCAGCATTTGATTTTTTGAAGGGTACCGAGGTGATGGACATCGTAAACGAACTGGAAGAAGAAGGGTTATTATGAAAACTCAAATGCAATTAGCCAACCGCGCAAGGAGTGGAAAGCTTTCTGTCGGGAAAATGCGGAAGTTACGGTGGTAGAGAGTGATGGTCAATTTGATTCACAAGAGGCCGCAAATGATGCAGTACGTGAAGAATTAAGCTGTTGGGGGGATTAAGATAATGAAACACTTAATGGTAGACATCGAAACAATGGGTACCGCACCTGGTTCCCCTATCCTCGCGATCGGCGCCGTATTTTTCGAGCCGTCGACCGATGAGCTTGGTCCACAGTTTTATCAAGTGGCAACTCTGCGTAGTGAGATGGCTAACGGCGCGGTACCGGATGCAGATACCATCATGTGGTGGATGCAGCAAAGCGAGGAAGCTAGAAAAGCTTTATCAAGCAATCCCAGCCATATCAATGAGGTTCTGTTGGCTCTATCGTCGTTTGCGCTTTCAACGAGCACAACTAGAAACATTCAGCTTTGGGGTAACGGCGCCAACTTCGATAATGTACTACTGCGTGATGCTTATCGACGAGCACAGCTACGACCATTCTGGAATTTCTGGAACGATCGGGATGTGAGAACCATCGTTGAGCTCGGTAGACAACTTGGCTATGACCCAAAGCGAGAGATGCCGTTTGTTGGTGATCAGCATAACGCCCTTGATGATGCTATTCATCAAGCTAAGTATGTATCAGATATTTGGCAAAAGCTGGTACCGACCACCAGCGACTAATCAAAACCGTTGCAGCGGGTAATGTGGAGGACGTATGAGCAAATTAATGAGAGCCAGCGCATGGGCTAAGAGGGAGTTTGAATCGGGGTCAGAACCTGATAATCGCACCATTAAAAAGTGGGTAAGAAATGGCGTATTACAAGGCCGTATTGTTGACGGAAGTGTGTGGGTCATTTCAGCTGAGCGCTGGGGAATTAGCAGTGTTGTATCAAGCGCTGTTCATCATCTTATCAATGAGGCTTAAATGTTAGGGCGTCCCCGCAAAAGAGAAAATAGGCACCTTCCCGATCATCTTTTTTTTGATAAATCAGCAAATGTTTATCGTTTCACACTCATAACAGGAAAGCGTAAAAGCTTAGGCTCTGATAGAGCCTTGGCTATTGCCATCGCGCGCGAATATAACAACAGAATGCGGCCTGATACCGCACCATCCTTAGATAGTCTGATTAGGGAATCAGGTGGAGAGAATGGTGAGGCTAAACCATTTGCTGTTTATGCTGAGAAGTTATTGGACCGGGCTATTGTTGATGAGAAACCAAGCTCAGACACGGTTGCCGTTTGGAAAAATGATATCGTCCGCGTGAAAGATTTCTTCTCCGATATCTATGCCTGTGACATCCAGCTTGAGCACGTAAATGCTTTTATCACAAAGTACCATCAAACCTCTTCTGCCAACGTACAGAATAGGAAAGTTAGCTTCCTGAAAAAGCTATTCAGCTATGCTGTCGATGAGTCCCTGATGATCGATAACCCTGCTGAAAGAAAGAAAATGCGCAGAGTTGATAAAAAGACCAGAAGAAGACTTAGCCTTACCGATTACAGAAAAATTCATAATGCTGCCCCTCTTTGGCTTAAAACAGCAATGGATCTAGCTCTTCAGACGAGTCATGCAAGGCTTGAGGTCTCACGTATAAAATATTCAATTAAGAAACCTGCCCAAGGTGTTTGCGGGTGTATATGGTTAGATAGCCCAGAGAATGATCTATATGGAACGCTATATATTCATAGGCAGAAAGTACAACACAAGGAAGCCTCTCATGTAGCGATCCCTATCGGCCCAGCGCTAAAATCCATCATAGAGAGTAGTCGAGATAATGTTGCTAGCCCATATGTGGTGCACAGAATACCTTTAAAAAGAAGTAACCCAATTAGCCAGGAGGTTGGGCATCCGACACAAGTAGCACCAGATTATATTAGCCGTTCTTTCTCGAAATTAAGAGATCAGGTTGGCGTGGCTTCAACATTGCCTGAAGATCAGCGCCCTACGTTTCACGAAATAAGGGCTCTTTCAGCGTTCTTATTCAACCAGCAAGGTATCGACCCACAGGCAAGAATGGCTCATAGCGATGCCAAGTCGACGCGCATATACACTGAAAATCATATTGAGTGGGTTTGTGTTCCTCACGGTGAAATAAAGATCGCATAAGCGATGGTATAAGTCACCCCAAGTCATTGATGTATATAATGCACTTTTTGTATTTTAGGTACTGTTTGTTTATACAGTTAAATCTACATATCCACATGATTTAATTGGACTTATTTAATTAACGCCAGCTAACATGGGGTGTCAGGGGTCGGAGGTTCAAATCCTCTCGTGCCGACCAAATCATCATTCTGTTAGTACCGGATACTGATGGAAACCCTACAAGAACCCGCATTCTCACTGAGTCTGCGGGTTTTTTGTTGTCTGTAGTGTTCGGTTATGCCCATTTACAACCGGATTTTTTAGGACTAGATTAAGGACTAGAATTCGCATAGTCCTAAAAGAGCTAGTCCTACGATGCCAAGAAAGACCGTACCACTCACCGCTACGCAGGTTAAGAACGCCAAAGCCACGGACAAGGAGCTATCTCTACTTGATGGAGGTGGCCTAGTCCTACTGGTCAAACCGTCCGGCGTGAAAACGTGGCAGTTGCGCTATTACAGGCCAGCCAATAACAAACGCACCACAATGACAATCGGTAACTACCCTTCCTTTTCTCTATTGGATGCAAGAGCCGCCAGAGATGAAGCGCGAGCCATGCTAGATAAAGGTATTGACCCGCAGGCCTACCGAACACAGCAGGAAGAAGCCGAGAAGCTCAGGACAGGTAACACATTTAAAAACGTTGCCGCTGATTGGTACGAATTGAAGAAGTCACAGAACCTAGCACCCAACACGATTAAGGATATATGGCGGTCATTAGAAAAATATATCTTCCCTGATATTGGCGACCGTCCAGTAACAGAACTCACCGCACGAATATTCGTCAATGTGTTGGAGCCGATTAGAGCAAGGGGAAATCTGGAAACCTTGAAACGTGTCTTGCAGCGCGTGAATGAGGTTATGGACTATGCCGCCAATAGTGGACTCATTGAAGTTGATACCGCCGCCAATGTGCGCAAGGCTTTCCCCGTTCCAACTAAAAAGCCAATGCCAGCTATCACACCGGATAGGCTGCCCGAACTTATGCGAGCGTTATCAATCGCCAGCATTGAGCGACAAACACGTTTATTAATCGAGTGGCAGCTAATTACAGTGACCCGCCCCGCCGAAGCATCGTCTGCCCGATGGGATGAAATCGACCTTGTAGATCAAACTTGGACGATACCCGCTGGACGCATGAAGATGCGCCGTGACCACATAATCCCACTGCCACCCCAAGCGTTAGCAATCCTTGAGGAAATGAAACCGATTAGTAAACACCGTGATTACATTTTCCCAAGCATGAAAGATCCAAAACTACCGATGAATAGCCAGACTGCAAACGCTGCCATTAAGCGTATGGGCTTTCGTGGTGTATTGGTGGCTCACGGATTCAGGGCGATATTTAGTACCGCTGCAAATAGCGCAGGATTCGACTCGGACGTAATAGAAGCTGCCCTATCACACACTGATAAAAACGAAGTGCGCCGCGCCTATAACCGAAGCAACTACCTAGAGAGAAGAAAGGTTCTAATGTGCTGGTGGGCTGATACGTTGGAAGCAGCGGCAACAGGCTCAACTTTAGCCAATGGCGTAATTGGTATCAGAAGCAAGCTCGCTGTATAAATCAACAGTAAAACTACAAAACCGAAATAATCCGAAGTATAATAATCCGAGGTTATTAGTAAAAAATAAACCGTGTCTAGGCTGATCCCCGAAAATCCGTACACCTCTACGGGCTGGCATGGTTCCTACTAAAAGAGGACGCGAGGTGGCGATGATTGATGTTCGGGCAGAAATTGAAAAGACTAATAAAGATTTTATTAATATTCACGATTTCATCGAAAAAATCAGATCTCAAGTAAAAGGTACATTGCCGGATATTTGTATCTGGATAATCCAAGAAATAACTAACAAGATCACAATTCCAGAACTATCACCCGTAAGTGTTTATGAAATCGACGAGTTTTATAGAGTCACCCCACGAAGTGACCCTTTCTTTGATGAACTCAACTTCATCGAAAGGAAGTTTAAGTTAGTAATTAACAACAAGATTCTACCAATCAACAGTGATGAATACTCAGAAATCCCTTTTGATTGGGTTGATAATGACTTCTTCAGATTCGGATTCAGCATTAAAGAACTACAATCCATATTCCCTACTGCAAATTTATCGAAGGCCATACCTAAACCGCTAGGATGGGGAGAATATGCAACACCTTCCCCTGATGCCAGTACAAGTGTTGTTATAGACACGCCAGCAGGACACAGCCCAGACATTGAGTGGGAAAAGAGTTTTGCAGGAAGATCCGCAGCATTGGATATTATCGGAGCTATTTCAAAGATACTTGTAGAAAAGTCAGGGAGTAAATACCTTTATGGTGAAAATGTTAGCGCAAGCGCGATAGCGGATAGCGTAGCTGAGATGATAGAAAAGTCACCCGCAAGCTATAGGAAACTAATTGGCGAGGCTTTAAAAAAAAGCGGTATAGCTACAGCAGAATAAGAAACCTTCCTACTTGATGGGCGCAGATGGACAACGCGCCTAACAAATAGTGCCAACACTCCACGATACCCACCCCAAACATTACCAACTTATCAGGCCAGTTAATTAAAACCTTACCAACTATTATAAATCGACTTAAAAATCACTCTGAAAACATTACCAACTATCGAATTTATAGTCACTTTAGCCATGCCAACAATTTAACCTGATATGCCAGCAACTTACACATTCCTATGATTTAATAATTCGGTATTCAACAGTTAATAACTTATTCAGAGAGTTAATAATGAAAAACACCGAACGAGCTATTTTACTCAAGTCAGAAGTTAAAAAGGTTCTACGCATTAAATCAGATAGCGCATTTCAGGAGATGGTTAATACTGGCGAGTTTCCCCGTGGCTTTCGTATTGGTTTGCGCCGCTTGGGTTGGTTCGCTGATGAAGTAGATGCATGGATTGATGCCCGTATCGCCGAGCGTAATACTGCGGAGGTCAATTAATGGATATAAAAAAAGCCACCTTGTCACAGATGGCTCATTCAGATATTCGCGGAGATGATTTTACAGCTATCACCACGATTATCAAGCCAGCTTTGAAAGTAGAAGCGTCATGCAGTGTGATTCTTCACAATCCAAAAGGACTAACCGCACTCGACACAAACGCACGTTCAGTTTCCGACTTTGACCAAATCGGAACAGGCACAAAGTTCTACACTACCTGTCTGCATAGCGATATATCGAAACTCCGCAACCAATACCGCCTCGATATTGTGGGAGAGAGTGAGAAATATATCTCGCGTCATGGCTACTCTACGCACTTCACACGCTACCGACTCGCAGACCGGAGCGCAGCAGAACGAGCGTTAAAGCTCATTAATATCTGGCGTTCACAGCGCGGAGAGGAAGCAATCACCGAAGCCGAGGCACAGCGTTTAATTAACCAGTACCCAGAGAAAGCAGCAGCCAACTAACCGGAGATTACCAAAATGAAAAAAAGCGAATTAAGTTTCGAGGTATCCCCACGCCCTGAGCACGTTGCTGGGGTATTTAAGCCAGAGCTTAACGGCGAGCCTCAAAGTGTATTTAGCGACCTGATACCTGTTATTTCCGGTCAAATCGGTGGGCGTGATTCCAATATTGTGAGCGCGAAAGCACTTCACGCAGCATTAGGCGTAGGCAATGACTTTTCAACATGGATTAAAGGACGCATTGAGGAATTCGAGTTTGTACTAGGTGACGACTTTGTGATTTTTGATTCCTCAGAATTCAGGAACCAAAGTACAGATTTTAACCACTCTGGCGGTGGTTGGGTTACAAAGCGCGGAGGTGATCGGCGCAGCAAAGACTATGGCCTAACAATCAACATGGCTAAAGAACTGGCAATGGTTGAGCGCACCGAGCAAGGCCGAGCCGTCCGCAAATACTTTATCCAATGTGAAGAAGCATTATCACGCACCGCGCCAGCTATCGCGGCTAACTATCGCCAACACTTGAAGGCCAGAATCAAAGCCGCCAGCAACTTTAAGCCGATGTGTGAAGCCCTCGACTTATCACGCGCAGAGCATGGCAAAGCAACCCTACCCCGTCATTACAGTAATGAGAGCAACATGATTACCCGCATTGCTTTAGGTGGCCTGACCGCTAATCAATGGGCTTTGTCGAACGGACACCCGAAAGAAAAAGCGCGTGATTATATGACCACTGACCAGCTTGAACACTTGGCCTATCTGGAAAGCACCAATATCACGCTCATTGATATGGGGATGGATTACTACGGACGCAAAGCAGAGTTATCGCGCCTTTCTCAACGTTGGTTATCTAAACGCCTAGGGGTGGGTCATGGATAAGAAGAAACGCCGCTTTAAGGACTCCCACGGGCATATTGTCACGCCATTAGGTATGAGCAACGGCTGTGTCGTATTCATGCGTGAAGGTTATCCGCACCCTTGCCAGCAGCCGCTAGAACGATTCAAAGCTGATTATGTAGAGGTGAAAGATGATGTTTAATCTGCCCGATGGCACAGTCATTAATGAGCCTGACGTAAACGGCTTGCCTTTGTCGTTCGTGGACAAGTGGAAGGAGCACCCAACTAAACGCACCTTTGCAGTTTCAGTAGCTAAAGAGGTTCGCCGAGCGTACTACGCTAATGACGCTCTATTCAGTAATGCGATGAAACAGGCTGGCTATATTCCGGTTCGCACTCGCAAGATTACTGGCAGCGATGCTAGATACTGGCTTTACCGAGTAACGGGCAATGATAAGGGGGTTGTCGCAGCAGATGCCGCTTGCGATAAGGCTTGTAGCCCTGTTGTCCAGCTATCGAATAAAGAGATGAGGGGCTTTAAACGCCTAGCAGTCGATGGTAAATGGCTCTTTGTTTATGCTGACCATGTTCGATTCTTAACTAAGAAACGTCACCGTGTTGATGGTATTCGTGTTCAAGGCTACACCGCTGGCAGCTTGAAAGTGGAGGTGCTGGCATGATGCCGAATAACTCAGCCCTCCAGAGTAAATTCACTTTACTGGTAGGAATATTTAACATTCCTCAATCACAGGGATGTACTCCATGCCGACAATATCCAAAACATTTTGGAGATAGTCACTCAGCCAAAGAATCGGCTCAGTGCGGCGGTTCCGAGCATCGGTCAAAAGTTCGTCCGATGTTCGAGTCTTACATATCCGTAATTAAGGCATCTAAACAGTACCGAAATTGGGATCTTTACGGTGAGTTTACCGGAGATGTCCTGAAATCTCAGGATATTAAAAAGCAAAGCACTAAAAAGTGCTTCGGTCAGAAAGTAGGCAAAAAAAAGGATAGCATTTCAAAGGCCACCCTTTCGACTACAGCCAATAGTTATCAGCCCTTTGGTTCTTTCTTTTCCCTGCGTAATCTATCACGGCAGGAATCTTTAACCCATGAACTGAAATTACCTTTTCCAGCAACAGCGTTTATATCCTCTAAAAGCGAGTCCTCGAAGCGAATGTGCTTCATTGTGCTTCCTTTACGGTCAAACGCTTTTTTTTCTTTTTCATCTTGCATTGGTAGTTACCAGTATTATAATGGTAACTCAAATGGTAACTACCATTTTTATTTAAAGCAATATCGAGATTTAAAAACAGCAATGCCCCGAAGCGCGCCAACGCTAACAGGGCATCTAACAACCACCGTTATCAACAGTAACGAGGAAGCTATGCAAGAGAATACCACACCCGCACAAGGGCGGCACTCGCTCAACCTAAAAACAGGTAACGAGCAACAATCATTTATCTGGATTATCGCCGCTATTCGCCGTGATTGCCCGACAATCAAAGCAACACTTCACCATATTGCCGCACCTACTGAGCGCGAAGCCCGTTTATCTCTGGTCAAAGAACACGTTTGCTTCTTTGCCGGACGCATTAATCAGGCGGTGGCTCATGCTTAGAGTTTACCAATCGCCCTGTGACCTCGCAGAGAAGGCCGAAACAATACTTGAAGTGCTTAACGTCATTGATGGCGTGATTGCTCAAGACTGCCCGAACCAGAAGCGCACCCTGACCGCATTGAATGACCTTATGCGCCTTGCAGTAACCGACCTTTATCACTTACTGGACGGCTGCGAGCTTGAGGGGGCAAATCATGCGTGATTACTTCAATGTGACCGGACACGCGACCAATAAGCGCGGTTCTATCGTGGCAATAAATTATCAAGTCTTCTCAAGCGATATTCGATACGCCACCGCCCACGCCATGAAGCAAGCCCAACAGGAAGGGTTAACTCAGGTTCGCATTGCCAAAACTAAGGAGGTGCGAGCATGAACGCCATTACTCTGAGTAATCAAAACTTGCCGCTAGTGGAATACAAAGGCCAGCGTGTTGTGAACTTCGCAATGGTTGACCAAGCGCACCAACGCCCTAACGGTACAGCCTCCGCAGCATTTCGTCGCAACCGTGAACGCTTCACTGAGGGGAAGCACTACTTTTCACTTAATGCTGACCAGATACATGATGAATTAAAAATCACTGGGCACGTTAAGCGTACTCAGTCAGGCAATTCATCAACTGACGACGTTAAACGCACTCAGTTAGGAGAAAAAGTAACCAACGACGTTAAACGTCGGCAGTTGATTGACGAACTTTTCCCGAAGCATACCAAAAGCGGGATTGTCATTACTGAAATGGGCTACCTGCTACTGGTTAAGCCATTCACTGATGAACTGTCATGGCAGATTCAGGAGCAACTGGTAGAGGCTTACTTTCGCCCTAACCCGCATTTCTCGGATATTCGCCCCGTCCTCATTCCAAGCCTTGAAGAATTGGAAGCTATGCCCCTGAGCGAAGCGCAGAACCTACTCGCAGCAGCCGAGCATAAATCTAAGTGGCGACACGGCAAACATGGCAGCGCAGAAATGACGCAGCGCAAGCGTGAGTTAAAAGTCATCCGCCCCGCTATCGATCGTATTACCGCATTAGTTCAGCTAACCATTCCAGAGCTAGGAGCCTTTAAGTAATGAGTGAAACCACTATTGGTCAAGGTATCAAAGCAATTGATGCCTTAGGCAAAATCCAAAAACTCCTAGCTGCCGCCATGTATCTGACCGCAAGCGATGAAGAAACCGAGTTACAGCTTGAATCGATGAACCTTGCGGAGTCTATCGCCGCTAAAACGTTGGAGTGCTGCAAATGAGCCGTGACCATACCCTAGAGCAAGTCGCAGAAATGGCGCATCAAGAGGAAATCGTCTGCAGGATGTGGGAGGACTACCCACATCGCATGGCTGAAAGTGAGGTTTCTGCAATGGCGACACTGGTAAGACGCTTATCAGGCAATGTCGCGGCGTGGCTTATCGAAGAACAGGCAGAGAAGGAGCGCGGCTAATGAAAACATTACCAGACGCAGCGCGCCAAGTTGAACAGGCTCAAACTGTTTTATCAATGTGGTTAGAACTCTGTAAGGACACAGAAGAAGCCAACAAGATTGCGGCAATTATCACCTTACTGGATGGCGTACCGGAGGCAATGGACGCCGCCGAGCCACTGCTATTAGTGCTCGAAAATCCAGACCATGCGGAGGCTCAACCATGAAAACCCAAGTTATCGAGGCCACCCCTGACGGCATTAACTTTATGCAGCGTAATGAGTCAGGCAACTACCAACATCAAAAGCTAATCGGCTACAAGACCGCTATCAAGTCGCTAGATGCGGGTGGCTATGACTATGACCTGTACAACGGGCTAAGAGTCACCGCAGCGATTTACGAAGGCCAGTCACTAGGTTACTTCATCCCTACTGATGAACAGAACATGGTTATTTATCGCTGGATTGTGGCCACCTTGTTTATTCACGACCAGTTAGCCAAGAACGGCACCGTTGAAGTTACCGAGGAAGACGGTAGCAAAGGCCAAGCGGTGATGTATATCGGCGAATATGGAGGCATGAGCATCTACCCTGCGCCGGAACGATTGGCACTGGCTAACAATATCGAGTCTATCGCTTGCGAGATGTACAGAGATAACCCATGCGCGGCAGCCGTACAGATGTATCAAATGTTTGTTGAGGTGAAAGACGGGGCGTTGTGCCTGTCTGAGTGGGGGCTTGATGGGCTGACAGTCCTACACGATGGATTTATTGAAACGCTGAATGCCGAAGGTATGCCAGCCGACACAGTGAAGCACTAGGGGGAGCAATGCGTAATATCGACCTAATAAACCAAGTGACCAGCGAAGCGGCGGGCAACTGGCCTTACATTTTGCAGAGCCTAAGCATTGACGTTCCTGATAGCCCAAGAAATCACGCGCCTTGCCCCCATTGCGGAGGCACTGACCGCTTTCGATTCGATGATAAGGGAAAAGGCAGTCATATCTGCAATCACTGCGGGGCTGGCGATGGCTTAGACCTGATTAAGAAGGTGAACAACTGCGACACGACCGAAGCCGCCAAGATGGTTGCTGATGTGTTGAATATTGATTACCGGACGACAGAATAAAACCCTATCGCCGACCAGAAAAGACGGGGTGAACTCACTGCCAAGCGCACCAAACAAGCCGAGGAACGGCGCAAGCGTGAGGAGCTGGAGAAAGCCGAGCGCAAAGAGCAATTCACCCGCAATTACAGTGTTCTATCAGCTAAGTCCACCACGGGAGAAAGTGAGTACCTGATAGCCAAGGGCTTAAATGACATCAAGTGCCAGCTTTTACCCGATGGATCTATTTTACTGCCCCTGACTGATGGCGATGCGAATATTGTCGCAGCACAGACTATCTCAGAGCTAGGCAGTAAGAAGCTGGTATCAGGTTCAGCAAAGCAAGGATCATATCACGCCGTCAACGCGCCTGATAACGTTCAGACGATAATCCTAGCCGAAGGTTACGCTACAGCACTGAGCGTTAATCTGATGCGTCCAGAAGCCTTAGCGGTGGCAGCGATTGACGCATGGAACCTTACACCCGTAGCCGAGGTGATGCGCTCCAAATATCCCCACGCTCAAATCATCATCGCCGCCGATAACGATTGCCACGATGACGAACCGAATACAGGAGAGTTAGCAGCGATTAAAGCGGCTCAGGCGGTTTCTGGATGGCTCACCCTACCACAGGGCGACCATAAGGCAGATTGGGATGACTACCGCCAACAGTACGGCCTAGAAGAGGCGACACGCGCATTTAATGATGGATTGTACCAACCGCAAGGGGATGGCATGACAGCAACGCTACAGGTGATTGACGGTGGCAAAGAGAATAAGCGCAAAAGCAGTGGCGACATTACACGGATGCCAGCAAACCAGAAAGCACGATTACTTTCTCAGCAATGGGATGACCTAGCGGTTAATCCTGAGAGTCAGGCCGTCTATCAGTACCAATCAGGCGCATGGAAGAAGCTGCCAGACAGTGAAATAGAACGCGCAATGGTGCGAATATTCGAAGAATATGAGGCTGACTATACAGAAAAGGGTATCAAGTCCGTAGTTGCTACCATGAAATTACAGCTTGATGCGATTGGTGAGCCAAGAAATGACCTGATTGGGTTCGACAATGGCGTTTATGACCTTAAAACTCAGCAATTCAGTAGTCATAACCCGCGTAACTGGCTAATGAATCACAACGGCATCACCTACACAGATCCAGAGCAAAACGAATCCCTCGCAAGCCACGCGCCGAACTTTACCAAATGGCTAGATCATGCGACCGCTGGCGATGATCGCAAAGCAGAGCGCATTAAAGCCGCCTTGTTTATGGTTCTAGCTAATCGCTACGATTGGCAGTTATTCCTTGAGGTGACAGGCGAAGGTGGCAGCGGAAAATCAGTCTTTAGCAGCATTGCCTCGACACTGGCGGGAGAGCATAACACGGCAAGCGGTGGAATGATGACACTGGACACCCCACGAGGCCGAGCGCAGTTAGTAGGAAAGAGCCTGATACTTATGCCAGACCAAACGAAGTACGTTGGAGAAGGCGCAGGAATAAAAGCCATTACAGGCGGTGATGCGGTAGAGATTGACGGAAAATATGAGAAGCAGTTCTCAACTGTTATTAATGCCGTTGTACTAGCGACCAATAACGACCCGATGACCTTTACTGAGCGCAACGGAGGCATTGCCAGACGGCGGGTGATATTCCCGTTTAACGTTCCGGTATCAGACGCAGATAAAGACCCAGACTTAACGATTAAGATCCGCCGAGAGATACCTGTAGTTATTCGCCATCTCTTAACACTGTTTGCCAACCAGAATAAGGCGAAGCAGCTACTGATTAAGCAAAGAGAATCCCAAGAGGCGTTAGAGGTGAAGCGAGGCACTGACCCCGTTATCGACTTATGCGCCGCACTTTATTTCCTCAATGAGCCTACAGGGCTAATGATGGGCGGTGGAACATGGGCTGGACAATCAGAGCCTAGAACCTACCTCTATCACCTTTACCTAGCATTTATGGATTATCACGGCTTAGGCAAGCCGCTATCAGTAAATAAGTTTTCACGAGGCATTAAGTCAGCAGCTAAAGAATATCGCGCCGAATATAAGACGCGCTTAGTCAAAGGAAAGACTCAAACAAACGTTTCGTTTAACGAATTAGCTGAGGAATTTATGCCACGGGCTTACGGGTGCCCGATTGAAAAAGAGGGAGAGTAAACTTTTTTGGAAGGAATTATCTCTACCTCTCTACCTAAACACTGTTAAGCCCTGTAACACCAAGGCTTACAGCTAGGTAGAGATATATAAATTTAAGTCTACTTATCTCTACCTATCTCTACCCAGAAAAACCAATCTTTAAGACTTACTGCAAAAAGTAGGTAGAGATAGGTAGACATAGGTAGAGATATAAAAAAATACTCTACCTCGCTACAGGCCTCGTGGTTGCTGGCTTTGAGGGCTAGGTAGACCAAGGTAGAGATATAAAGGGGGTAAAACTTTTCCACGGGGAGGGTAAGTTGAGAATATTTCTACTCTGGACGGCTAAACCCCCATCCAACGAACAATAAATAATCAGAGGACAACACAGTGACCGCACAAATTTCAGCGCATAGGCGCATCGTGGCAGAGGTCACCACTCGCACCACAGCAAACGGTAATCAGATGGCAATGGCGCGACTCGTGGTTAATCTGCCATGTAATAACGCAGACGAAGGACAGGCAGCTTACTGGCTAGGCATAGTCGCGTTCGGTAAACAGGCTGAGGCACTGGCGAAGCACTCAAAGGGCGACATGATAAGCGTGTCCGGTAATATGCAGTTGAACCAATGGACAGGACGGCGTGAAGAAGGAACAGGCTCAGGTGATTGCTGATTCTGTTATCAGTGCTAAAACCGTTAGACCGTCAGGCAGGAAGCCCACCCCTAAAGCAACGAAACCACAAAGCAACGTGCCGCCTGAGTATGAGAACTATCCTTTTAACGATGAACCGGAGTTTTAACCATGACCGACAACAACGAAGCCAAGCGCCCTGTATTATCGTTAAAGCTCAAGCCAGCGCAGAAGCCAGCCGAGGCAGAGAAAACGCCACAGAATCCCGTACAGGCGGCAGGAAAGAGTAAAAAGAAGATGAAGAAGAGCGCCAAGCACAAACAAATGCTCAGCCCTTACCTATTCAGCTAAGAAAAACCGAAATGTTTTAATACAAATCAACTCGGAGAGACTGCCTAAAAATAGTACTAGCTACCACGATTTGTGCTTAATTCTCGTGAAAAATTGTTGTGATTAAAAACCCCTAAAATCTATATATATACTATAGGTAAATCCTTCTAATATTTTTCTTATAATCAAAGCACATTTTCTCTTGCTCAACCAACCACGTTTTTTAAAAAATACATTTTTAAAGTTTAATGATCTATATCAAGGAAGTTAACAACAAAAATATTTATTACTTAACAATAACCAATTCAATATCAAAATCATGAGAGGTATAATTGATAATATGTTTCGTATAACAGAAGATTTTTTATGGAAAATATCACAGCATTATATAAGCAAGAATTCTCTATTACACTCTCAAAAAACAAATATGAAAGGATTAAAAAATCCTCTTAATTATTGGCTACCCATATATCAGATAAATACAAAAATGAGAATTGCTCATTTTCTTGCCCAGTCTTGTGTTGAAACTGCAAACTTCTCGTCACTCACTGAACATGCAAAACATGGTGGTATGGAATATGAACCAAGCACTAAAACAGGTAAAACGGTTGGGAATAAATACCCTGGTGATGGTCCAAAATATGTTGGAAGGGGGATGCTTCATCTTACAGGCAGAGAAAATTATGATACTTACGGAAAAATACTGCATAAAAATCTAATCAAAGACCCCAACACGGTAGCTAATGATCTTGATATAGCCGTGAGAACAGCATGCGAGTTTTGGAAAAAGAAATTAGTTAATCGTTATGCTGATAAAGATGATATAAGATCAGTTACATATGTCGTTAATGGTGGCTATAATGGCCTATCACAAAGACAATCAGCTCTAGAAAGAATTAAGAAAGAAATGGGTATATATTAATGAATAGTATAAAGAAAATAGTTATTTTCATATCTTTAATGGTAATCTCATCGACCTCATTTTCCAGCGATAACTTATCATCATTAAAGTGTAAGAAAAATGCAATTATAGATGCAAAAAAATTCCTCATTTTCTATAAAGAAAACGATGATAGAATAGTAATTGATAATAATGTGAAATCACTCCCTAAGATAAATAACCCTGAAAACCGAAATCAAATATTCGATGTGCTTGAAACATGGGGATATATTTATAAAGGTAAGTATAGAATAAGACTAACTTACTCTTCATCATTAAATTGCACATTAATGGGTGAAGATATACTTGAATATGCCGATCTATAATAAACTAACGAATTAAGCCATTATCTTTATGGCTGACTCATTACATGTTACCTTTCCCCATCTTTTTTCTCACTGATCAGTCCCCCCAGAGTTATTCTGGGGTTTAATCCACTCAACCCTCCGGATAACAGCTAAAAATCGACCGTAAAAACTTTGATAGGCCACCGCCACACATCACCGCATGGGGATAGCCAAACTCAACGGGCATGCATTTATAATCAAGTCATAAACCCACCAAGGCCGCAGTCTAGCAGCTTATTACTTTGATTTAACTATTCGATCCTCACTATCAAATAATCGTTTCATAAATCGGCATAAATATATTAATCATTTCAACAATTACAATTATAATAGCTGTATAAATAACCAACGTAGCGAACAATCACCATGACTACATCAGAACTAAAGCCTGTCTTACTGAGTAGTGAGCAAATCGAAGCACTGCAAGCGATTCAGCGTGAAGAACGCAGCAAATCACCGCTTAATGTCGCCCCAACAATCCACGAAATCGCCCGTCACCTCATGGCTAAGGCGTTACGGGACATGGCTAAATAATGGAGAACAAAGAGCAGCAACGCTTCCCGAAATGGGAGAGATACCTGTCTATACATGAGGCAGGGCATGCACTCTTAGCCTATTTATGGGGCGCATCTTTTATTGAGATAGGCATCGCTGACGAGAATAGAACCATTGTTTTTAGTGGCGGCAATGAACATAACGACTGCAAAGCCGCGTGCCTTCATAGCTTATGGCATGGAGATGAATTAACGCCTGACCCAAAAGCTATGCTATCCATTCTGATAGCAGGGGCTGCGGCTGAGTCCGTTTACACTGGGCAAAGTATCGACCACTTGATGACTAAAACGGCAAAGTCAGACAGCAAGGAAATATCTAAGGCGTTAGAAAAGATTCAAAAAAAGGCGTGTGGGATACCAGACCATAGCGAATGGATGTATCTAAGATCGTTAAGTTTATGCAAGAGCATCGTAAGCATTTACTGGAAGGATATTGAGGCATTGGCTGACCTTGTAGAGCAAAAACGAATGACCCCACACCCTGAAATAATCAATTTCTTTGAATCTAGGGAATCGCTTAAAGAAGCAAGAATTTATCAACTCATCGACACGATAGACCGAGGTGAAGCAGCATGAAGTTAAAAACAAAGCTAGTCGCACTACTCATACTCGCACCACTTACCGCCAATGCCTTTCAATGTGGGAGTTTCAGCGTTCACCTCGACCGCTATCAATCAAGCATCAACGGCGACCGAGTGAAGGTACTAGGCCAACAGTTCACAGGTGCGCCCCGTGATTACGATAATTCAATCATTACGCTGTTACCTGACTCAATCACAGTAACCGACCGGATGTATAAGTTAACCACGACTGCCGGACATTCAACGCTAGAGCTACTGACCAAAGAGAATCCGCCGAGAACGTTGAACCGTGAAAGATGCGGCAAGGTAAGCATTACTGGCCTGATGGAATGACAGCTATCTCGATTTATTAAGGAATATTCATGCCTCCTGATAGCAGGAAAGAACAGGGAAAACACCCTACCCGCTGGACTAAAGGAACGTCCGGTAATCCAAGCGGCAGACCCGGTAAAGGCGCAGAGATTAGACGCCAACTAATGGATCTCACTCCCGATGCGATGAGGTCAATCACCGAAGGCATCAAAGCCGGAGATACTGCTTGTTTAAAGATATGGGCTGACCGTTGCGACCCAGTAAGTAAAACAACAATGCCCACCGTTGAATTCCTCGCAGACACTACCGACCTCACCCGCTTTAGTATGTCTGTATTAGCCGCTATCAGCCGTGGGGAAGTAACCCCTGATATTGGCGCACACATCATCAATGCTGCCGCTAGCGTTGCCAGAGTGGCTGAGATTGACGAGGTAAGACGAGAGATGAAAGAGATACTAGAACGACTAGAGGCTATGGAAAATGACAAATCGTAAAACGCTCGATTCAATAAAGAACCGGCTTAACAATCTATCGCCTCATGAGCGCATTAATGGCCTTGAGCTGGTGGGCATAGATAAAGACCCGAACGGCGATATTGTAATTGCGAGTAAGTCTTACATTCCTTTCGGTAAGCATGGCGGCGAGGCATGGCAAGAGGTTTATCCAGAAGGCGACCCGCGCCGTGTGAAATGGGAAGGTAACGCATGAGTAATAGAGCCACCTTATCCAAGATTAAAGCGAAGCTATCGGCCTTCCAGAGTAACGATGCTAATACTGATATAGCCATCATATCGGCACTGATGGATCAAATATCTGGTAATCGACCATTAGGCGCAGCGGATTCAATCGAGAAAGCACAGCACAAGCGCACAGGGTATTCCTTTCCGCACGGTAAAGAACTCAGAGCAGTTCTATCTCAATAATACTAGTCGCGCTGACAGTGAGAACCTGTCAAAACTTGACATTGAACGGAGGTGTGAGAAATATTTCGTACACTCCCAGCGAGGCCAACCATGACAACTAACCAACAATCAAGTTGGGGTGGAAAGCGCAAAGGCTCAGGCGCACCGATAGGGAATACTAACGCTGTGAAGCACGGAGAGAGGAGTAGACAGGCTTTCTTCCCGGTAGTAGTACCGGAACACTTCACCGCCACAGAGAGCAACAGAGTACGCAATCTGATACTGGCTCAGAGATGGGCTGAACTCTATGCCATGAACCCACAGCCACGCACTGAACTCTATCGGGAAATGATGCTGATTAATGGCCTTATGGGGCAGCATACCGACCGGATAATAACGCAGACAATAAAGCGTTAAGGATATGCCAAGGGGGGAGGTAAAAACTCTAAGGCTCTTAGGCTAAAGACCGCGCTCTCAGTCTTTTTATTAAAAACGTCCAGAAAAAAGGTAAATTATGGTGGTAAAATCAGCGATTGCTGCACTACCGTTTTTATCGTGAGGGCGACCAATGCTAAACCGTGAAAAGCTAGAAATGACAGTGCTAAAGATGGCTCGATTACAGGGCGACATAATTCGATCCCTGCCCCCACTTATACTTCAGTCTTTATTTTTTTCCGATATCTGACTATTTAAAATCGACCTGCATCAGTTCGGCAATTGTTGCGTCACGCGTTGTCAGCACACAGCGATCCAGATAATCGGTGAACCTGGAAGGCTTATTCATACCAAGCTGTAGCAGTTTAGAATTATCAAATACCACATTTAGATTTGAGAAATGGCCGTAAAGGTTCATCGCACGCAGCATGATTCGTTCGTTGCACGGGCCAAACAGATCCTTAAATGTTCTTCTGCTGTCAGAAAGCTGTTTATAAGTAACCTTTTGATAATCAACACCCATAGATCTGCGCCCTAATGCTTTGGCCATAGCCTCATCAATTTCTGCGAAGGTCACATTGCTCTGTGTTCCGGCAGATATGTGAATCACTTCATTGATGACTTTTTCTGCGTCGAGCAGCATCACCAGCGCACCAGCGCAGTAATCAACCGGAATCACGTCAATACGATCGTCCAAGTCGCAGGTAAATTTGCCTAATGCCAGCGCCATCCGGAATACCCAGAAAATACTGGCAGACGGCAGGCACCCCAGATGGGAGTGACCTACTACGATCGACGGCCGGGCAATGACCAGTGGCAGAGTAGGCAGCTTTTCAATCATCTGTTTTTCAATCGAGGCCTTGCTCCAAGTATACTCGACAATATGCTGCTCCCGGCTGGAGTCCTGTACGCCCTCTGTAACCAGTGAATCTGGTTCCGGCACACATGACATTGCCGTACCCACGTGGATAAATTTCTGTAACCCTTTGACGCGGCTCATCCGTTCTGCGAACTGGAATGTACCCTCAACATTCACTTTCCAGATAGTGGGATTGTTACCAAAAGAGGCTACAGCAGCACAGTTAATAACGTGAGTGAGGTCGCTAAGCCGTGAGTCATTAATAAATTCCTCTGTTAACGCCAGGTCACCCAAAATAATATTCTCAGGTGCTATCGTTTTGATTGCTGATTCATTTAATCCAAAGTTTTTCAGGTTTGCTTTAAGTCTGTTTAACCCTTCCTCGACGGATTTACCTCTGACCAGCAGCAGCAGTCTATCCTTAACCCTATTCTGCAATAAATTTGCTACGACAGCACCGCCTAAAAAGCCTGTTGAACCGGTAATAAGGATATTTTTCATGATAGTGACACTCAATCTGGTTAATCGAAGGAAAGCATTAACAGAACACCTTCCGAATATAAAAGTTCAAAACAACAAATAAATTATTATGATTCCATTGTTTACAGTGACCTATAATATAAATTAAGGCTTGAAGAAAAATACAAAATACCATGCTGACTATTAAATCACTTATCAGGTAGTTAACCAGGCCATTATAAAGCTAATAACTCTCGCCAGGCTCAACAACAATGCAGATATTTCATTAAACTTTTTCATTTAGATGCTGTTTATATTCATGCGCTCGACTAAGCCAATCATACTGTGATCGGGATTGCTATCTGACTGGCAGAGTTTGTGGCGTACAGCGTCAATGAGCCATGTCGTTTTATCGGTGCCGCACTCACTCACAGCAGTGGTAAATGATTCGACCAGTTCAGCGGGAATCCGGAAAGTAACGGACAGGGATTTACTCATAATGACCACCAGCAAAAGGAGATAGTGAGTAATTTTACCACCGTAAGACAGTGAATAAGCCGTGATAATGTTGGTTCACTCATACTCAATGTTGGTTCAAAACGCATTTTGGTTGGTTCAATTTTTGAAAAAATGCTAATTAAAACAAACGTCTTTACAAATTGAACCAACTGAACCAACTGAACTAACGTGTTTTTCTATATTTATAATAAAGAGTGAGTGAGCAGTGATGATTTCAAAACGGGATTAAAGAGAGGTGAAGCTATTTTCGTAGCTTCGGTGATGGCCTACGAAACTACCGTAAGTACATACGAAAGACCTACCGACAAATCAGGCGGCAGTTTTACCCTTTAAGTGCAAAACCACTAATTTGTGGTGATTAGCGATACGGTAATTCCCGTAACGGTAGCAAAGCCCTGATTCGGGATTAGTGCATAACTGCGATAATTCCGTAGTTAGGTTTTACGACTATTTCGTAATACCGAGTACCGATTTGCTTGATGGTTGCTTGACCGTTGCTTGATGGATTTTCCAGCCACTAGCAGAGGCTCACAACAGAGTTACCGATAGTTACCCTGTTAGCTGGTAATCGAAAGCATCGACAGAGTAAACATTGCTTACCCTGTTAGTTGCAAACCAATGATATTGGCTCACAAAGGCAGAATGTTGCCTTAGCTCATTATCTGAGAGTTAACGACAGTAACGCACAAAGTAGGTGGCTCCGAAATCGGAGGCACATACAGGCGGTGATCGAGAGTGCAGATTTACGTTGTCGAGATAATCAGGGGCTTACAAAATTATTGTAACCGTCACTAGAGAGATGCCCTTAAAATCAAGGCGACCAGAGCGCAGTTCTACGCTTTGCTGTTTAATCATGTGTTTAACACACATTTAGAACCCGCCTCAAAATTGAGGAGGGATACCCGGCTTAAAATTAAGCCCCCCACCCCATCGACACACTACACAAAAAAGGCAGTGACCTACCCTATCCCATGAAGGCGATAAGATAACGGTAAGGTTTAACTCGATAGCGTACCGTGAGGATCTAACCAATAAAAAAATATGAGTGAATTTACTCACTGGATGGCATGGATATAACGAGGCATAAAAATGATGAAAAAAGCGGGTAAGAATTATCTATGGGACTAGGCTTAGGACTAGATTTCAATATTGAAGTTATTCCGTTATATACAATTCAATAACTTACAACACTAACTCAGCCCATCTCGTGCCGACCAAAAATCCCAAAGAAAAGCAGCCACTTACGGCTGCTTTTTTTATGGCTGTGATTTATTGTGGGCATAGTGACACGCTCGTCGATTTTTTTATCCTCAATCCTCTGCCTTCACGACCCCTTCCTCAGTAAATAGAAATAACTACGATTAGCTTCAGCCAGCGCGGGTTACCAAAGAGATTTGGATAATAAAGGGATGGCTTGCCGCCTTCTCATAAAGCTTTTGTAAAAAAAAGCCACCCAATGGGTGGCGAGATATTTTATTACGGTCTGCTCACTTCGACTTTTTAAGCCCTAGCCAAGCAATAGTGCTGCTAAGCATTGGACACTTGCAATGTCCGAGCCGTTTCTTGAGGTTGTGAATGGTCAGCTAGTCGGTCTAATTGATAAACAATATCTGCAGCCATTTGTTGACGTAGGGCTTCACGTTTACGGAAAGCTGAGCGGTGTTTACTTTCTACTTGCTCAACGTTACGCTCAGCTTCGTGGCGTGGCAGCTGATACCACCCTTGTCCATCAACCTCTTGGGTGACTTCTGACCAAAAGGCATCATAGCTCGACTTAAGATGATGTGACTTGATATGGTGGCTATCCGCTATCCCACAAATCTTCTCGACTTGATAACTGTCGGCTAACGCATAAGCGGCTGATAGCAGCAGATTCTTGGGTCGTAAACCGAACATCGCTTTAGTCATTGCTCTCACCTGATCTTGGCCTTCACCCGGCTTAGGACCTTGTAAACCACAGAGATACAGCGTTTTTCCGCTAGCATCGAACGAATACGTCAGACTGTATAGCGGCAACTCACTTTCTGGTGCAAAAAGATAAAGGCCCATCTCCCCTTCACGCACAAAACGGGAGTGCATTAATTTAACGGTCCCTTGCTCGTCATTTTTTAATTGTAACGTCGCAAGTGTCAGACCTGCAGAGTGAGTACCAAATAACGCTGGGATAAACTGTGGATCAATACTCTGTTCGAAACGTTGCAACGTTGTCGACATGGAGGCCAGCTTCTGTTTGATCGTCCATCGTTTATTCAGATATTTATTAAAAGGGCGTGCGGCCAGACTCACAACATCTTTACGCTGTGCAACTTGCTGCGCGATTAATGACTGCTGGCACAATTGAAAATAGCGCCAATAAAGCACTGGGTGGCTGACAAGCGTTCGGCAAGCGCGTTTATAAAAATTGAATTTTCTAAGCGCTTCATTCCACTTTGGATTATTTTTACGCCAAGTTCTAAAACGTCCCATCGTAATATCCTACTAGTATTCTCTGCAGAGTGGCGCGCGATGCGCGATGCTGTGCTTAGAGTAATAGGAAGATTCTCAACATTATCTCAACGGGATCAGGAAGAATTTACGTAATCTTAACGGAGTCTAAACGGAAGAAAAAAAGAGCAGCCGTAGCTGCTCGATAAATATTAGCTTTCTTGCTCTTGATGATTGATTTCAATTTCAATGTTTTGAATTGTCGCATCAATGTTGTCGAGCAGTTTACCTTGCTCGTTCAGCAAAGTATTAATTTGATCCGCAAATTCTTTGTGCTTATATTCACCCGCATCGAAGGCTAACCATTGTGCAGAGAGCGTTTCAGTGTTGTTTTGTGCGTAGTGGCGCATCTCTTTTAATTGCGAGGTCACATCACGAAAATAATCCAGTTGTGTTTTTTCTACTTCGCTCATTACGATAACTCCTCTATCGTTTAATTTGGGTGTTCATTAAGCTTCGCAAAAATCCTCTTATTTACCTTCAGAATAATCCGCAATCGTAAAACTTACACATTCACTCGCGACGAGAGCGTATAGTCGGTATCCTTATTACTCTGCTTAATATGATGAAATGGATTATGTCCCAACTGCTTCCCCCTCGCTTTCAGACCGTCCAACTCGAGCCCTGTTTACCTTTTATTCTGCAGGCCGAGATCAGCACTGGCCCGTTTCATGCGGCGTGCTGTCAGTTTGATGCCAGTGCCTTCACACCACAACTTGCCCGTCAATTTGGTTTGGTACTACCGGAGCCACTGCGCCACGCTGTAAAAAAACGCCAAGCGGAATATGTGGCGAGCCGTTGGTTAGTGGCGAAACTATTAGCCCGCGGCAATCTCCCTAATTTTCAGCTTTTTAATCGGCCTGACCGTTCACCGATATGGCCAACCGGTAAGGTCGGTTCCCTCTCACACCACGACCATAAAATATTTGCCCTCATTGAAAGCGGTCCGGTATGGGTAGGCAATGATATCGAGCGGATGCTAACGCAAGAAAAAGCAGCAGAACTCCGATCCATGATCATGACAGCGGAAGAATTGGCACTGCTTACCCAATCCGGCCTTTCGCTCTCTCAGGCGACGACGCTGGTTTTTTCGGTGAAAGAAACCCTTTATAAAGCAGTCTATCCCGCGGTACAGACACTCTTTGGGTTCGAACAGGTCACCCTCATCGCTATCGATCCCCACGCTGACAAAGTCACAGTGCAGCTATCGACCGTCGCGTTGCCTAAAGCGAGTCGGCAGGCGCGGTGGGATATTCATTATTGGCTCACCGATACGGAAGTGATGAGTTGGGTCGTTCAAGGGGCGTTATAGCGCTTTACGAAAGGTGATATTAAAGCGATAAGGCCCAGTGAGTGGGTGAATTCCGGGCTTTAAGGGTGATATCCCATGAAAACAGAGACGCGATTCCTGCCCCCACACAACTACGTCGCCATGTTCCAATAATACTTTACTCGTCCTATCACTACGCTCTAGACCACCAAATAGAAACACTGCAGGCAAACCGAGGGAGACGGAGACGATCGGTTGATGGAGATCCCGTTCATTTTTATCCTGATGTAAGGTCATTTTACTGTCCACCGCATAACGGTTAATCAGACAACTATCCGGGACAAAATCTGGATAACCCGCCGCTGTCGCGGCACGTCTTGCAAAGGCCGTTAAGCTCTCGCTCAACGGTAAACTCTCTGTATTGGCGTGATAGCCTTCCTTGCCTGAAAGCCACTGTGCTGCACCACAGCCTGTCATGGCAACAGACATTTTAAAACCACCCGGGGTAATACGATGAATAAAGGGGCTTTGCGTGGCAATACGATTTATTTCAGCAAAAAGAGCGTCATCATCGCCTTGCACAAATCGTCTTAAGATCACGGCACCTGACGCGAGCGGCTCTTGCCAAGGCGCTTCATCTTCGAAAAAATCGAACATCCCCTTCCCCTGTTAGTGACTCTGATCGTTAACCATAAAGGTTTTGAATGTTGGCGAGGCCCAGCCCACAAAATGATCGCCCTCTTTGGTAATAAGATAGACCGCGAGATGCAGGCGTTTCGCTAAGGCTTTGGCTTTTTCGGTTCCTAACACCATCAATCCCGTATCCCAAGCATCCGCTTCTAAGGCTGTCGTGGCAATCACGGTGGCGGAGACAAGATGATGGTCAATCGGTTGCCCACTATTAGGGTCAATAATATGGGATATCCGCTTACCCTCTAATTCATAATAGTTACGGTAATCACCGGAGGTGCTGATTCCATGCCCTTGGAGATCCACCACAACTTGTGCTTGATTAATCTTATCTGTTGGCTTCTGTACGGCCACTCGCCAAGGTTGACCTTGCAGATGCTGGCCTCGAGAAATCAGTGCCCCACCAACTGAAACTAAATAATTACGCACGCCTTGCTGTTCCATCAGTCTAGCTAAGTGATCTGCAGCAAATCCCTCACCGACCGTTGAGAGATCGACGTACAGATCAGGAATATCTTTGCGTAGCGTATTACCCTGTACCGTCTCATTTAGCGTCAGATGTTGTAAGCCGACGCGTTTCTTCGCTGCCGTAATCTGTGAAGCTGAGGGCGTGTGGGATGGAATGGCATTAGGGCCAAAGCCCCAAAGATTGACGAGCGGACCTACTGTAATGTCCATTGCCCCCTCAGTCATCCGCCCAACATACAATGAACTGGTGATAATCGCGGCAACATTATCACTAACAGGCTGAGGATCAAGACTGGGATTCTGATTAAAACGTGAGAGCCACGAATCCTTTTTCCAGGTCGACAACTCTTGATCATCTGCGTCCAGACGTTGCTGGATTAAATGAGGCAATTCTTTAGCCTGTTCAGGGGTCAAACCGCTCGCCGTGACTCGCCAGACCGTTCCCATGGTTTTGCCCTGAAAGACTTGATCGGTGGGAGATGAGTTCTCACAGCCAACTAATCCCGCGCAAAGCAGCACGAGCAGTGTTTGGCAGAATCTAGGTAATTGCATAGCGTATCTCTAAGTCGTTGAGCGAACTAGGCGCAATGTCCTGAGAACTTGCACCAAAAATGGGCCTTTATTTTACTGATTATGGTACAGCCTACGTGTCGTGGGGTGCTAAGGTTGGCACTATCTTTGCAGCAAAAGTAAACCCCCTTGATGCGGAGATAGCTTATGCAGAAATTTCAGCAGTTATTCACCCAATGTCGTGCGCTTTATGATCAGTGGATTATCGCGGGCGGATTTAGTGCTAATGGGATGTTTATGGAAGGGCATTATTGTTTACGCGAATCGCCATTGGTAGAGGACGTCGATTCGCCACCCCCTACGCATAATTAACGTATAGCGATAAAAAAAGGATGCCTAAGCATCCTTTTTTATGTGTTGAGGCTAACTTAGAACTGGTAAACAAGTCCTAACGCAACAGTATCGTCGGTAGTAATGCCTGCAGCTTGTGTGAAGTCGTTGTTCTTCATTAAGTTGATTTGATAATCAACATAGGTCGACATATTTTTGTTGAAGTAATAGGTCGCACCCACATCTACGTATTTCTTAAGGTTCTGTGAACCGTATTGGCCAAGATCCGAACCGCGTGAATTAACATAGGCTAAAGATGGACGTAAACCAAAGTCGAATTGGTATTGCGCCACTAATTCCCAGTTATCCGCCTTATTAGCATAACCGTAAGCAGTAGAGTCGCTATCACCAAATTTCGTCGCATTATAAGAACGGGTATACATCGCCGCAAGGTAAACGCCGTTTGCGTCGTATTTTAAGCCACCCGAATAGGCTGTCGCTTTATCGCCACTACCTTGGATACCGCTATAATTTCCGCGACCATTTTGATCATTAGTCCGGTCAGAAGAAAAGAGTGCACCACCCAGTGACAAACCATTTCCTAGATCATAGGTAGAACTTAATCCCCAACCATCGCCATTTTGTCCTAAGACATCGCGGCCATTTGGTGACTCAGTTGCATTACCGTTTTTACCTTGGTATTGAAGAGCGAAATTAAGCCCGTCGACTAAACCAAAGAAATTATTATTACGGTAGGTCGCTAGACCATTACTGCGTTGGAATAGGAAGTTATCTGCGCCATAGGTATCACCACCAAACTCAGGTAATACGTCGGTCCAGCCAGCAATGTCATACATCACACCATAACTACGACCATAGTCGATTGAGCCCGCGTCACCAAAGCGTAAACCGGCGTAACCAATACGGGTATAGTTACTTTTAGTTCCTTGCGATTCAGTATTATTCAGACCAACTTGGTATTCCCACTGACCATAACCGGTCAGTTGATCGGTAACCTGCGTTTCACCTTGGAAGCCAAAGCGCATATAAGATTGATCACCGTCATTACCATCATCTTTAGAAAAATAATGTAAGCCGTCGACCTTACCGAATAAATCTAATTTATTACCGTTTTTATTGTAGATTTCTGCAGCACTTGCCGAACCGGCCATAATAAGTGCTGGAACGAGCAAAGAAAGAGCGCGGATTTTCATCTGTATTTTCCTCGAAAACCGTTAATCCTGAAAAAAAGTCAACTAATTATGCAAAAAACGCTTCGATGACTATAATTAAATATTGAAGCGGAAAATTCTCAATGCGGAAGTTACTAAAGCACAGAAAATATTTCAATGTGTTTCCTGTTTATGTCTAAATGTAAATTTATCACTATAAATTTTATTTATACTTTGGCTGAATGACAATAAATGACGACAATTGACAATTTTTCCTAATCTATCGATCTCCCCACTAAGCCGATATTCCATTTCCGCACTGAATGTACAAACAATTAGCCCTCTAAGTATTACTATTCTCTGGCTATCATCATTTATATTCATTATTGTTTTTTAACTTATTTTTATAAGTTTTCACCACATTCTTACCGAGCGTTAGCTCGGTATTTTTTTTTGTATTAGTTACCTGCACCGTGCTTTCCCCCTCATTACCGTTACACAGCCATTTAGATCTGGCATAATCGAGCAAACCTCTTAATGCCTCTAAATTGAGACTCGTATGCTGTTCAAAATCCCTGAGATGACGCCGAATAACTTACGCAAACTGCTTATTCTGCTGCTTACACTGCTGATCATTTCATTTATCAGCCTACTCTATAGCAGCACCTCGGCTATTATCGAGCAACAGGGTTCGGCATTGAGTAGCTTTACACATTCGCTACAAAATCGTATCGAAAAATACCGTTATATTTCATGGCAGATTTTTGACTCGGCGACACAAGGCACAACAGCGACGCTTCCAGGGCCGATAAACCAATCGACCATTCAGCCCGGTATCTATGCGATCAGTACTCCCTCACCGAAAATAGAGACCTTAATCTTTGGCGAGCACGAGCTAGCTACTCCAAACCTTGCCGCACAGATCTCCCAATATACCGAAACACTTTGGGCCTCCGCTAAGCTTACTTGGACCTTGTATTACCTGAATGGTGAAGACAATAGCTTGGCCGTGATCACCAATGGTCACTTAATCAAAACGCTTAACCGCTACGAGGGACGTAACATTGCCTCCTCGATCGCTGGCCGGCGGAACGAAATGCTGCAACAAGCGAATACCTTAGATGAAAAAGAGAGCCTTTCCGCGTTGCGTCGTAACCAGCAACTTTCACGTGGCGCCTTTATTACCTTACGGACAACCTTTAATCAGCCTGGGCACCTTGCCACCATCCTCGCCTTTGATCTGCCTATTGATGACCTAAACAATAACGCGTTAGATCTTTCCGCGTTACAAATTCATAACGATGAATCTGTGTCAAAGAAGAGCGCCAAAGGCAGTTATTTCCTTAATCTTTCCGCGCTCAATATTGATCTTCTTCGACCTGTGCCGAGTGTCCCCCTCACTGTCACTTATCATTTACCGTTAATGACTGTGTTCAGTGCTATGATCGATGAACTATTGCCTGTTTATCTCATATTACTCGCCCTGATTCTCCTAACGACGGGTGCGTTGTGCTTCGTAAGGGAAAATAAATCTTCCTCCCCCCATCAGGTCGACCCCTGGGTTGAAAAACTGCAACAATTCACCCATGAACTCGTCAAAAACTTCCCGATGGGCTATCTGATTTATGACGCTAATCAAGGAAAAATACTGCTCTCTAACGATATGTCAGACCATTTAGTGCAGCACCTGAATTTTAAAAAAATGGTTGATATGTCATCCAATCCCTTCGAGCTGTTACAGGTGACGGTGAATAATGAAATTTATCAAGTACGCCATCACACCAGCCAGATCATTAGTCACTATCATATATTCACCTTCCGTGAGCAAAACCGGGAGCAACAGGTCACTCAACAACTGCAGAATGCTCAAGCCGTATTACAGAAAAATCATACCTTACGCCGTCAATTCTTCGAGCAGTTAAGCAATACCTTTAGCCGCCCTATGCATCAAGTCGATACGGCGATAGCGGAAGTCGTGGCCACTGCCCCGACGCTACTCCCCCATCGTTTGCTACAGGGTATTCACTCGCTAAGCCGATTAACCCGTCATATCGAAATGCTTAATAAAGTAGAGTCAGGGGGATATAGCGTAGATAAGCAGAGCGTTGATTTGCAGCAAATTTTGGACGATGTGATCGCTGAAAACCAACAGATTGTTACGGAAAAGGCAATACTTTTAGTCGTCGATAACAGTGAACTCACGCAGGCTACCCGCTTGGGTGATAAGACACTAATTTTTCAGATAATTACGACTATACTTCGCTATTCAATTGAAAATACAGTGTGGGGCAAAATTAAATTAAAAATTTCGCAAAGTGCGGAATATGCTGATCGACTTTTGCTGGAAATTGTTGATACTGGGCCGGGGCTCTCTGCACAGGAACAGGAAAATATTGATTTTCCGTTTATCAGCGAAGTGAGTACTGATGTCGCCGACTCGTCAACGAGCCTCGACCTGTTCTTCTGTAAACAGCTATTGGCGCTATTTGATAGTACCTTGACCATTGAATCGAAAAGTCATATTGGTACCCGTTATCAAATGCTGCTCGTGCTACCACCGGAGAACGAGGTTGCAGAGGATGAAGAAAAGATTCTCGAAGACGTTAGAGTGCTGGTCAATATTGTCGCCGACGATATTCGACATATTGTCTGTCGACAGCTACTGCGCTGGGGAGCAAAGTATGACTTCCCCGAAGATCGCTACTCAGGTCAACAATGTGACCTCATGATTACCGATGATGTGGAACAACTCGACGATTGGGGAGTCTTACTTACAACTCAAAGCGAAATGTTGGTCAGTGATCCCCGTCATAGGCAAGCTAATATCAACATTAGCCGTTCTGTCCTAGACGCTATTATGGTGTTGATAGAGCAACAAATCGGAGAGGATGTATTATCACAGGGAGAGGAAGCAGTATCGACGTCATTGTGGGAAAGTTCAGAGTATTACTCTATCTTTGAACAGACCGTTAAAGAAGATATGGATAAGCTGCGGAGCGAGATTATGCAAGACGATTACTCTGCGCTTGCCCTGACAGCACATCGACTCAAAGGTGTTTTTGCCATGCTTAATCTGCAGAAAGGCAAAACATACTGTGAAGAGATTGAGCATCAAATTGAGCAACACCAAAAATTGAACATTACGAATAGTATTAGCGAATTGCAAAATTATGTGGATTCGCTGTTACAGCAAGGTAGCCAAAAAAATGAATAATATGAATGTAATTATCGCAGACGACCATCCAATTGTACTCTTTGGGATCCGTAAATCCTTAGAACAAATCGAGTGGGTAAATGTTGTCGGCGAATTTGAAGACTCTACTACGCTAATCAATAACCTCGGTAAACTTGACGCGCACGTCCTAATTACCGATCTCTCGATGCCTGGAGATAAGTACGGCGATGGCATCACACTGATTAAGTACATCAAACGCCACTACCCTGATTTGTCTATCATTGTCTTAACCATGAACAATAACCCAGCGATTTTAGGATCGGTACTGGACTTAGATATTGAAGGGATCGTGCTTAAACAAGGCGCGCCGACCGATCTGCCTAAGGCGCTCGCGGCGTTACAAAAAGGCAAAAAGTACACACCAGATTCCGTGGCACGTCTTCTCGAAAAAATCAGCGCTGGCGGCTATGGTGACAAACGTCTTTCTCCAAAAGAGAGTGAGGTTTTACGTCTGTTCGCAGAAGGCTTCTTAGTCACTGAGATCGCACGTAAACTTAACCGCAGCATCAAGACCATCAGTAGCCAGAAAAAATCGGCCATGATGAAACTTGGCGTCGATAACGATATCGCCCTACTCAACTACCTCTCCTCAGTCAGTAATTCCAGTATTGACGAGTAACTTGTAGAAATAGAGAGTAGAGGCAACGAAAGCCTCTACTCTCCCTGTGTGTTGAGTAAATGTTCCCCAAGTGCTTGCTGCAGCTCTTCTAGCGTAATGGGCTTAGACAAGCAATCATCCATCCCCGCCTCCAAGCACTGTTGTTGTTCTTTCGCTAACGCGTTGGCAGTAAGACCGATAATCGGATGACGATAGCCATCGCCCCGCAGTCGGCGCGCTAAACCGTAACCATCTAGATTCGGCATATTGATGTCGGTAAGCACCAGATCGATATCGCCAATACTCAATACTTCTAAGGCATCGAGTCCGTCTTTCGCTGTACGGGTACGATAGCCAAGCGTGGTCAGTTGCTCACTCAGTAATAAACGGTTAATCGGATGATCATCGACGACCAAGATAAGATGTCCTGTCTGTTCATCTCTCGAAGGCATCATGCCAAGCTGTTCACCTTTAGTAAGCTGGGGTAAGCTTTGCCACAGTTGCGTTAAAAGCTGTGGAAGTTGATAGGCTTTCGCGGTTGACGTCAGCCAATAACCCTCAGTAGTACGAATAGCTTTATCGTTATGTAACGCAGAGAAGATGATCCATTGCTGTTTCGGCTGACGGTGCGGTAATAGCGCCAGGTTATCAGTAATAACGAGTTCGATCCCCTGCTCCACTGTCGGCAGCTGGGTGGTCACTTCCAGCCCCAATGCCTGCAGGCGCCTGACGATATAATCAGAAAAATAGCGATTTGCAATGACGACAGCGGCTGTTCTACCGCGGAGATCAGCATCATTCTGCTGTGAACTTGCCTGCCAAATAGGCAGTCGTATGGTGAATTCACTGCCGATATCCGGCTCTGATAACACGGTGATATCACCGTCCATCATATTGATCAGTTTTTCACAAATTGCTAGACCCAAGCCGGTTCCTTGGAAGTTTCGCTGCACTTTTCCTTCAACTTGGAAAAAGGGGTCAAACAGTTGCTGGACATCACGCTGACGGATACCAATTCCCGTATCTCGAATCCTGACATATAAGTAACCATGCTCGCACCACAGATGAAGAATGATTCCCCCCGTATGGGTAAATTTGATGGCATTACTCAGTATATTAGAGATCACTTGCTGCAGACGCATCGGGTCACCGAGCATAGTTTCCGGTACATCTGCTTCGACCAGACACCACAAGGTTAAGCGCTTACGGATCACCAATGGCAGATAGTTCATTTGCACGTGCGACAGTACTTCGCTCGGAGAGAAACTGACCGGGGAAATTTTTAACTGCTCAGATTCAATCTTCGAGAAATCGAGAATATCGTTGATAATCTTCAATAATAGACCGGACGAGTTATTCATCCCCTGTACAAGGCTATGGATATTTTCTGGCAGCTCGCGGGTTTGGAGTAAGTCTAAATTGCCGATAATGCCATAGAGCGGTGTCCGTAATTCATGACTGACGGTGGCCAAAAACATCGATTTAGATTGGCTTGCTTGCTCTGCACTGTCGGCGATTTCCTGAAGCGATTTCTCCATCATCACCCTTGCACTCACATCAATCAGCACACAGATCGCAACGTCCTCATTGCGATATCGGCTGTGCACAAAGCTCATCTGGAGATTGGTTTTCGACGCCGTTAACACATCCATAAAGTTAACTTCTTGGCCACGAATGATCTCACCAATTCTGACTCTGTCTTCTGGGGTCAATACACTGAGATAATTATGCGCCAGCTCATTACTAAGAATATTACTGCCATCACTGGTACGAAGAATACAGATTCCTACTGGTGCCGAGGCAACAATTTTACGGTTAAATTGCTCATGCTCCTCAAGCAGTAACGCATTATTAAAGGCCGGTACAAACATCCGTTTTTCAAACATTAGCGTTAAACAGATTAAAAATAATCCGGTAAACAGATTCAATAATAACGTATTGAGTAACATCAATCGCATCTGGTCGAACAGAATAGAGGTAGAAACCAGATAGACCATATTGAAGGGGCCAGGGGTTAGGCTATTTTTGAGTACCAGATATCGGTAATTGTCGACATAACCAAACCACTGTTTGCTGCTCGGTAGCGATGAGATAATTGATTGCAGCGACCAATCGTTATTGGCGAGGAGCAGACGATTGTTTCTATCGGTGATAAAGGACTCAATCGGTATATTCCCGACCACTAGCCCATCATCAAGCCTAATATTTTGCTCCACCACGATCTCGGCAATCCGCTGCGTGCCCGAGTAGATTGGCATGCTCATAAAGACACTACCGGTGGCACGTGCCGCCCCACTGGCAATCCAATAGAGTGGGTTACGTAGAGCGTCATCGTTAGCGCTTTGAAAGACGACTTGGTGATCCCGTAAAATCGTTTTACTTCCGGCTTGTCCTAAACTACTTTCGTTAAACATAAAATTGCCCGCACAACTACTTTGTTGGTCAACAAGGTAGATATTACTCAACTCGTAGGTCGAGGCGTACTGGCTGTCGAGCACGTGGAGGTACTGGCTCAGTGTGGCGAGCGCATTGCGCCAAGGTGAAAACGTTTGTTGGCAGTCGGCACCGACTGATAGCGAGAAAATCGCGGCTCCCGTATCGTTTAACACAGGAACATTTGCAGGGTCTTTCGCAACCTCTCCACCCGTCGACGTGGGTCGGTTCAGTTGGTTTTCAGCAACATATTTTAAACCACGAGTAGCTTCCGCAAGATGTGTGAAATGTGACTGAGTTTGAGAGAATGAACTGAAAAGTTGTTCACGCAGGCGATTCTCTTTTTCATGAAGGACTTGTGTCAGGGTGAATAAAGAGATCAATATTCCCACCAGCCAAATAACCACTGCCAGGCCACGAAACAGATAGCGTGAAACACGTAACGCGGTTCTAAAAGAGACTAAATATTTCACGTTAAAACGCTCTCTTTTGCATAGTAGACTCTGGCAGGATTAAAAAAGGCATCTTACGATGCCTTTGTCATTTAGGGTGCGAGTTTATCACTCATCATCGATAACTTCATCGTCCTCGTTATCGACTTCAGGGGGTAAACTGTCTTCGCCTTCAGGGACAGATCCATCAATAGTATCAAGTTCCTCTTCCGCGACGGGCTCAGCCACACGTTGTAATCCCACAACGTTCTCGTCATCGGCAGTACGGATCAGGATAACACCTTGCGTGTTACGCCCAACGATACTGACTTCGGATACACGGGTTCTGACTAAGGTTCCGGCATCAGTGATCATCATGATCTGGTCGCTATCCACCACTTGTACCGCGCCAATCACAGGACCATTACGCTCAGTCACTTTGATTGAGATCACCCCTTGGGTAGCACGAGACTTCGTTGGATATTCCTGCGTCGCCGTCCGCTTACCAAAACCGTTTTCCGTCACGGTCATGATTGCCCCTTCCGCATCAGGGATAATCAACGAAACGACTTGATCTTCTGCTGCCAATTTAATACCACGGACACCGGCAGCGGTACGCCCCATCGTTCTGACTGCTTGCTCAGAGAAACGGACGACTTTACCGGCAGCCGAGAATAACATCGCTTCATCTTCGCCTTTGGTTAAGGCGACGCCGATCAACGAGTCATCGTCACGCAGATTAATTGCGATAATCCCCGCACTTCTTGGACGGCTAAAGTCGGTCAGTGCCGTTTTCTTCACGGTACCGCTAGCGGTTGCCATAAAGACATTGACCCCTTCTGCGTACTCTTTTACCGGCAGAATAGCGGTGATCCGCTCGTTCGCCTCAAGCGGCAGCAGGTTGACGATAGGACGGCCACGTGCGCCACGACTAGCCTCCGGTAACTGGTAAACCTTCATCCAGTAGAGGCGTCCTCGTGAGGAGAAACAGAGGATCGTATCGTGGGTGTTAGCCACCAGCAATCTATCGATAAAGTCTTCGTCTTTAATACGTGCTGCCGACTTACCTTTACCGCCACGACGTTGCGCTTCGTAGTCGGATAAAGGTTGATATTTGACATAACCTTGATGTGATAAGGTGACCACGACATCTTCTTGGTTAATCAAATCTTCGATATTAATGTCAGCGCTGTTTGCGGTAATTTCAGTACGACGTTCGTCACCAAACTGTTCGCGCACGGCTTCCAGCTCTTCACGAATCACTTCCATTAGTCGCTCACCACTGCCGAGGATGTACAGAAGCTCAGCAATCTCTTCAAGTAACGCTTTGTACTCATCCAGCAGTTTTTCGTGCTCAAGACCGGTCAGCTTTTGCAGGCGCAGGTCAAGGATAGCTTGAGCTTGTTGCTCGGTGAGGAAATAAGAGTCTCCCCGAATCCCGTATTGCTCTTCTAGCCACTCCGGACGCGCAGCATCGTTGCCCGCTTTTTCAAGCATTGCTGAGACGTTACCTAATGCCCAACCTTGCGCGATGAGCCCTGCTTTGGCTTCTGCAGGCGTTGGTGCACGGCGAATCAGCTCAATAACCGGATCGATATTCGCTAAGGCTATCGCTAAGCCTTCTAAGATGTGCGCGCGGTCGCGAGCTTTACGCAGTTCGAAAATAGTTCTGCGGGTAACCACTTCACGGCGGTGACGGACGAACGCTTCAAGAATATCCTTGAGCGGCATAATTTTAGGTTGGCCTTGGTGTAAGGCGACCATATTGATACCGAACGAGGTCTGTAATTGCGTCAGCGAGTAAAGATTGTTTAAGACCACCTCACCGACCGCATCACGTTTGATCTCGATAACGATACGCATACCGTCTTTATCAGATTCATCACGCAGTGCGCTAATACCTTCGATCCGCTTGTCTTTAACTAACTCAGCGATTTTCTCAATCAAACGCGCCTTGTTAACTTGATAAGGGATCTCGTGGATAACAATCGTTTCGCGGCCTGTCTTTGCGTCAGCCTGAACTTCTCCACGGGCGCGAATATAAATTTTTCCCCGACCGGTACGGTAAGCTTCTTCGATCCCACGGCGTCCATTAATGATCGCCGCGGTCGGGAAGTCAGGTCCTGGAATGTGTTCCATTAAGGCTTCTAACGAAATGTCGTTATCTTCAATATACGCCAGAGTCCCGTTGATCACTTCCGTCATATTGTGAGGCGGAATGTTGGTCGCCATACCGACAGCGATACCTGATGACCCATTCACCAGTAGGTTAGGGACACGGGTCGGCAAGACATCAGGAATTTGTTCATTCCCATCATAGTTGGGAACGAAGTCTACGGTCTCTTTTTCGAGATCGGCGAGTAATTCATGGGTAATTTTCGCCATGCGCACTTCGGTATAACGCATCGCAGCAGCAGAGTCACCATCGATTGACCCGAAGTTACCTTGCCCATCTACCAACATATAACGTAAGGAGAATGGCTGCGCCATACGAACGATCGCATCGTAGACTGCTGAATCACCGTGTGGGTGATATTTACCGATAACGTCACCGACGACACGGGCAGATTTTTTGTATGGTTTATTCCAGTCGTTACTCAATTCGTTCATCGCGAATAACACGCGACGGTGAACAGGCTTCAATCCATCACGGACATCGGGTAACGCGCGGCCAACAATGACCGACATGGCATAATCGAGGTAAGAGGTTTTTAACTCTTCCTCGATATTAACCGGTGTGATTTCTCTTGCAAGGTCGCTCATGGAGCCGCTATCCCTCTAGAATATTACCTAATATAAAGAACGGAATCATAACACATTTCACCTGTCAGGTGCACCTCTCAACAACACTTACTCCACTTATCGTAATCCTTAGGTGATGAAGTGCGTTGAAGCGTTTATACTGAGCTGACATATCTTAGGAGTAAGTGTCGATGAGTGACCAATTTGAAGCCGAAAAACAGAACGTTGACCAACAAGAAATTGCAAAATTTGAAGCGGTGGCGAGTCGTTGGTGGGATCTAGAAGGGGAATTTAAGCCACTTCATCGTATTAACCCGCTACGTCTTGGGTATATCTCCCAACAATGCCAAGGGCTGTACGGTAAAAAAGTCTTGGATGTCGGCTGTGGTGGCGGGATCTTAGCCGAAAGCATGGCAAAAGAAGGCGCTAACGTGGTTGGCCTTGATATGGGGGCTGAGCCACTTGCCGTGGCAAGACTGCATGCTTTAGAAAGCCAAGTCACTATCGACTATGTTCAACAGACCGTTGAAGCGCATGCCGATAAGTATGCCGGGCAATACGATGTGGTCACTTGTATGGAGATGCTAGAGCATGTTCCAGACCCACGTTCCGTCGTGCTTGCCTGCGCCCGTCTGGTTAAGCCGGGCGGTGAAGTCTTTTTCTCAACCATCAACCGCAACCCTAAAGCTTGGCTGATGGCGATCTTTGGTGCGGAGTATGTGTTACGAATGGTCCCTAAGGGCACCCACGACATCAAAAAATGCATTCGCCCTTCCGAGCTATTAGGCTGGGTGGATGAAACCCCGCTAAAAGAACGCGATATGACCGGTTTGCACTACAATCCGTTTACCAACCGTTTCACGCTGGGCGGCAATGTTGATGTTAACTACATGATTCATACGCATTACCCTCTTCCGTCCTAAAAAATACTTCCCTTCTTCTCAAGAGGAAGGGAAGTTGTCGCCTGAATAATCAATTTGACCGAATTCTCATCATACGAATTCAGGATGAAAAAAAAGCCTGATTTTATTGACAAGCCCTCCTCCCTTTTGCCATGCGGTTTTCGAAAAAAACAAGCCATTCTGCGTATAATTTTATACTTGTATAGTGATTAATTCTCACTACAATAAAACACCATATTGTTACCTCTTTGACAGCAAGACACTACATGTAGTGTTTATCCACAGTCTTATTCACAAATACGACTGTGCATAACTCTGTTAATAGGTAGCCCCCTAAGACTTCCGTAACAATAGGAAACTCCTGCATGAATCAGAGTCTGCTCGTGACTAAGCGCAATGGCCAGCAAGAACGTATCAACTTGGATAAGATACACCGAGTACTTGATTGGGCTGCTGAGGGATTAAATAACGTCTCCGTTTCACAAGTTGAACTACGCTCTCATATCCAGTTTTATGATGGCATCAAGACTTCTGACATTCATGAAACTATCATTAAAGCGGCAGCAGATCTGATTTCGCGCGATGCGCCAGACTATCAGTATCTCGCTGCGCGTCTCGCCATTTTCCATCTGCGCAAAAAAGCCTATGGCCAGTTCGAGCCACCTGTGCTTCTCGACCACGTGAAAAAAATGGTGGGGCTGGGTAAATACGATGCACACCTACTGAGCGACTACACCGAAGAAGAGTTTGCGGAACTCGATAGCTACATCGATCACTGGCGTGATATGAACTTCTCTTACGCGGCGGTGAAGCAGCTTGAGGGCAAATATTTAGTCCAAAACCGTGTTACCGGTGATATTTACGAAAGTGCGCAGTTTTTATACATTCTGGTTGCAGCTTGTCTGTTCTCGGCCTATCCGAAAGAGACCCGTCTCGATTACATCCGTCGCTTTTATGACGCCGTGTCGACCTTTAAAATTTCTTTACCTACGCCAATCATGGCTGGGGTACGTACGCCGACTCGCCAATTCAGCTCATGCGTGCTTATCGAGTGTGGCGATAGCTTAGACTCTATCAACGCCACCTCTAGTGCTATCGTTAAATACGTTTCACAACGCGCAGGGATCGGGATTAATGCTGGCCGTATTCGTGCGCTAGGCAGCCCAATCCGTGGGGGTGAAGCTTTCCATACCGGTTGTATCCCGTTCTACAAACATTTCCAGACTGCCGTAAAATCTTGCTCGCAAGGCGGCGTGCGCGGGGGTGCCGCGACACTATTTTACCCTATGTGGCACTTGGAAATTGAAAGCTTATTAGTCCTGAAAAATAACCGTGGTGTTGAAGGTAACCGTGTCCGTCACCTAGATTACGGTGTACAAATCAACAAACTGATGTATCAACGTCTGGTAAAAGGCGGCGATATCTCGCTATTCAGTCCATCGGATGTGCCAGGGCTATACGATGCCTTCTTCGCTGACCAAGCAGAGTTTGAACGTCTTTATACTCAGTACGAAGCGGATGACACTATTCGTAAACAAAAAATTAAAGCCGTTGATCTGTTTGCCCTAATGATGCAAGAACGTGCTTCGACTGGCCGTATTTATATCCAAAACGTCGACCACTGTAATACCCATAGCCCGTTTGATCCGGCGGTGGCCCCTGTACGCCAGTCAAACCTCTGTTTAGAAATCGCGCTGCCGACTAAACCGTTAAACGATATTAACGACGAAAGTGGTGAGATCGCTCTCTGTACGCTATCAGCCTTCAACTTGGGCGCGATCAACGACCTCAGTGAGCTGGAAGAGTTAGCCACTCTTGCCGTGCGTGCGCTCGACGCCCTGCTCGATTATCAAGATTACCCGCTGATTGCCGCAGAACGCGGCGCAATGGGCCGTCGTACGCTGGGGATAGGAGTGATCAACTTCGCTTACTACTTAGCGAAACACGGTAAGCGTTATTCCGATGGATCGGCGAACAACCTGACGCATAAAACCTTTGAAGCCATTCAATACTACTTATTGAAAGCTTCAAACCAATTAGCCAAAGAAGCCGGCGCGTGCCCATGGTTCAATGATACGACCTACGCCGCAGGAATCTTACCGATCGATACGTATAAGAAAGATTTGGATACGGTCAGTAACGAACCGCTGCATTTAGATTGGGAAAGCTTACGTGAAGAAATCAAGACCCATGGCTTACGTAACTCAACGCTTTCAGCGTTGATGCCATCAGAAACTTCTTCACAGATTTCTAATGCTACAAACGGTATCGAGCCTCCACGCGGCTATGTCAGTATCAAAGCCTCGAAAGACGGTATTTTACGTCAGGTCGTTCCAGAGTATGAGCGCTTACAAGATCAGTATGAGCTGCTATGGGAAATGCCTTCTAACGACGGTTACTTACAACTTGTCGGGATTATGCAGAAGTTTGTCGACCAAGCGATCTCTTCAAACACCAACTACGATCCGACACGTTACACTGGTGGAAAAGTGCCGATGCAGCAGTTACTTAAAGATCTGCTCACCGCGTACAAATTCGGCGTAAAAACACTTTACTATCAAAACACGCGTGACGGTGCCGAAGATTCCCAAGAAGATCTGTTACCTGAAGCGGAAGACGATGGCTGTGCAGGCGGAGCATGTAAGATCTAATTACTGAACCGGCTTAAGGTAAGCAGGCAATGCCCTGCTTACCTTCAACATTTTCTTATTTGCTAATGATTGGGATACCTCAATGGCTTACACCACTTTTTCACAAAATAAAAACGATCAGCTCAAAGAGCCAATGTTCTTTGGCCAACCGGTCAACGTTGCGCGCTATGACCAACAAAAATATGAAATTTTTGAAAAACTGATTGAAAAGCAACTCTCCTTCTTTTGGCGCCCTGAAGAAGTCGATGTCTCTCGCGATCGGATCGATTTTCAAAAACTTCCTGAACACGAACGTCATATCTTTTTAAGTAACTTAAAATATCAAACGCTATTGGATTCTATCCAAGGGCGTAGTCCAAACGTTGCGCTGTTACCGTTAATCTCCATTCCCGAACTGGAAACATGGGTTGAAACTTGGGCGTTTTCCGAAACGATTCACTCACGTTCTTACACTCATATTATTCGTAATATCGTGAACGACCCGGCTCTGGTATTCGACGATATCGTGACGAATGACCAGATCCTGCGCCGTGCTGAAGATATTTCTAAGTACTATGACGACCTGATCGAAATGACCAACTACTGGCATCTTTTAGGTGAAGGTGACCATCAGGTTGCTGGAAAAACCGTGACCGTTTCCCTGCGTGAATTAAAGAAACAGCTTTACCTCTGCCTGATGAGCGTCAATGCCCTCGAAGCCATTCGTTTCTACGTAAGCTTTGCCTGTTCGTTCGCGTTTGCCGAGCGTGAGCTGATGGAAGGTAATGCCAAGATCATCCGTCTTATCGCACGTGACGAAGCCCTGCACCTGACGGGCACGCAGCATATGCTAAATCTGCTGCGAAGCGGTGAAGATGATCCGGAAATGAAAGAGATTGCTGCAGAGTGTGAGCAAGAGTGCTTTGAGTTATTTAAAAAGGCTGCTGAGCAGGAAAAAGAGTGGGCAGAATACCTGTTCCGTGATGGCTCGATGATCGGAATGAATAAAGATATTCTCTGCCAATACATCGAATATATTACCAATATTCGTATGCATGCCGTGGGACTGGAACTGCCATTCAAAACCCGTTCTAACCCAATTCCTTGGATTAATTCGTGGTTAGTCTCCGATAACGTGCAAGTGGCTCCGCAAGAAGTGGAAGTCAGCTCTTACCTTGTCGGCCAGATTGATAGCGTTGTCGACACAGATGGTTTTAACGATTTCGAACTGTAATAATGGCCACTAAACCCGCTCGGATCACACTCAGCCACTCTGGGAAAATGGTGGAGCCAGAGCTTCACCACTCCAGTTTATTGCAAACCTTAGAGCATCATCAGCTCGAGGTAGAATACCAGTGTCGCGAAGGTTACTGTGGCTCTTGCCGAGTGAAGTTATGTAAGGGCCAAGTGTGCTATGCGAGTCAGCCCTTAGCCTTTATTCAACAGGGCGAAATTTTGCCCTGTTGTTGCCAGCCCGATGGCGATATCGAGATCGAGCTGTAGCCCGCTCTCCCCTAATCGCTACTCAGCGCTAAGCCTTGATAGATAAGCGTTACCGGTTGTCCGGTTAACCAACGATGAACCAAATACATCGCCTGCACCACAAGCACTTCCTGAAGACGTTGCGGCGCGGTCAATAGCGCGTCGGAAATCACTGCGTGAAAAGTATAGGTTTGGTGAGGCGTAGTAAGAATAAATCCCACTTCTTGACCCTTGACCAAGGGGCTAATCGCCAAGAAGAGTGTTTGGTCCGCGGGTTTTACCGCTAAGGATCGCATCCAGTTCTCTACATCCCACGTTTCGTTATTTCCCGTGATCTCGGCCCCACAGAGTGCAGCGTTTCCATTAGCTAACGTCCAGTTGAGCAATCCGGCTGAAAAGCCTTCTTGTAACTGCAATCGATAATGGCGCTGACTAAGTAACGTGGCGATTTCTGCAGCGAAACCTGCCTTCCCTTCAAAAAGAACAAAATCTTTGACGCGGCCCTTGATGATTTTCCAACAAGCTTGCATAGCGGCGAGTTGAGTCTGGTTACCGCTCAGTTTAATCTCAACGATAGGCGCTGCGGCACGATAGCCTAAGGTGACGCCCGCAGGCAGGTTGATATCAGCCAATAATGCAGCAATAGCGCTTTCTCCACGACCAAAAGTGGTCAACCGTAAACAGGCTAATTTCTCTGGCATGGGAAAGTATTGGGTAAGCCTGGGTAATACCTGCTCGGTGATCATTAACTTGAATTCAGCAGGCGGTCCCGGTGTAAAAAAGATCTGGCAATCATTAAGCTCAAGGCGAAAGCCACAAGCCGTACCGTTACCGTTCGGTAGCATTTCTGCTGTGTCAGGGATATCGGCTTGTTTAAGATTAATGGCTGCCATTTCCCTTCCCCGGCGGTCGAAGAAGGCCTGCAATTCGCTCAGCCACTGGACGTTACGGACGAGGCCAACGCCCGCTGCCTGTGCCGCGGCTTGGGCGGTAAAATCGTCGCTTGTGGGACCTAACCCACCGTTGACGATTAATACGTCAGCAACTCGGCTACGTTGTTGGAGTGTCTCCACCAGTGTCGGCAGACAATCTCCTGAGGTCGTGCGAAAAGTCATCGCGTAACCGGCTTCATAAAATGTGTTGGCAAGCCAGACAGCATTGGTATCGACGATTTCACCATGGAGTACTTCATCGCCAGTAGATAACATTTCGACCTTCACAGAAACGACCTCATTTTCGTTAACGTTTAGTCGAAACAATACCGCAAATCATCCCTGCTGCCCATCCCAATGCCAGCGTGCGCCAGGGAGATTCGGTCACGAATTGATTAATACAACGCGCTCGACGGCGGCTTTTTGCGATCAGTCCTTCTTTACTCGCCTCGAGTGATTCTCGGGCGTGATTAAGCGCTTGTTCCGCCTTGGCTTTTAATCCCAGATAGTAGGTATCGGTTAGATCGACTTCCGCTGCCAGTAACGCCTCAACACTCTCTGCGAGTGCAGATAATTGCTGCTGTAGTTGCTCCTGCTGATGTTTCTTAGACATACACTCTCCTCATACGATCATAGTCAATGGGTAACTGTCGACGTCATGCACGTTTTCACTGATCAGTGCTACGCTTTATTAATCTTAGCATACGCTGCTTATCCCTTAATTTTATGCAAGAATATCGGCGGACAAGATTACTCTGAAAAGCAGTAGTAAAACGAATTTTAAGCACGCTATAGTATCTGAAAGTTATCCATCGCGGAGGAGAGCTTCCTCCATTCTTTCATAGCTCTAAGGAAATGTTTTCGGCATGAATCGTAGAAAGTTTGTTAAAGCCTCAGTCGCATTATCCACCCTCGGTGGCCTTTCTGGGATCTCAGGATTGTTGTCAAATCAAGTGTGGGCAGCGGATGGGATTGCCGATGGCACAGCCAAAAAATTCAGCTTCGATAAGCTTAAAGCGCACGCCAAACAAATGGCCAGCAGCCCTTGGTCGGGAGCCCCAGGCGCCCTACCCGAGACCTTAGCTAACCTGACACCACAGGCCTACAATAATATTCAATATGATGCTAAACACTCGTTATGGGCTAACGTACCGCATCGTAAGTTAGATGTGCAGTTTTTCCATGTCGGAATGGGCTTTAAACGTCCGATTAGAATGTTTTCAATCGATACCGCCAGCCAAGATGCACGAGAGATCCACTTTCGACCTGAGTTATTCAACTATCACGATGCCAATGTCGATGTAAAACAGCTACAGGGCAAAAAAGATCTCGGCTTTGCAGGCTTCCGTGCGTTTAAAGCGCCTGAACTGGCACGTCGCGACATTGTCGCATTCTTAGGGGCTAGCTATTTCCGTGCCGTGGATGACACTTTCCAATACGGTCTATCGGCGCGTGGTGTTGCGGTCAATACCTTAACGCAGCATGAAGAATTCCCGGATTTCACAGCATTTTGGTTCGAAACGCCAAAAGCCGATGCCACCACTTTCGTCGTCTATGCATTACTGGACGGTGCGAGCCTAACCGGCGCATACAAATTCACCATTGCCTGCGAAGATAAACGCACCGTGATGAAGATCGAAAACAGCCTCTATGCCCGTAAGGACATCGAACAACTGGGTATCGCGCCGATGACCAGTATGTTTGGCTGCGGTACCAACGAACGCAGAATGTGCAATACCTATCACCCGCAAATTCACGATTCTGATCGTCTCGCGATGTGGACAGGTAAAGGCGAGTGGATCTGTCGCCCACTGAATAACCCGCGTCAGCTATCCTTTAATGACTTCACTGATGAGAACCCGAAAGGTTTCGGTTTATTGCAACTCAACCACAACTTCAGCGATTATCAAGATGTTATCGGCTGGTACGATAAGCGCCCAAGTCTATGGGTGGAGCCAGTGGGAAGCTGGGGTAAAGGTGCGATTAACCTGATGGAAATTCCGACCACCGGTGAAACACTCGATAACGTTGTCTGCTTCTGGCAGCCTGCAACCGCGATTAAAGCGGGCAGCGAAGTCGATTTTGCCTACAACCTTTACTGGAGTGCCTTACCGCCGGTCGAGAGTAACTTATCTCGTGTCGTTTCTACCCGTACCGGGATGGGTGGCTTCCCAGAAGGTTGGGCACCTGGCGAACACTTCCCTGAGACTTGGTGTCGTCGTTTTGCTGTCGACTTTACCGGCGCTGAATTGAAGGATGCTGCACCTAAAGGTATTGAGCCGGTGATTACCGTCTCGTCAGGCACCTTTAAGCAAGTTGAGATCCTTTATGTCGAACCTACCAATACTTATCGTATTCTTTTTGATTGGTATCCGAACAGCGACAGTACAACGCCGGTAAATATGCGGATGTTCCTGCGCACCAAGGATCAGACGCTATCTGAAACCTGGTTATATCAATACTTCCCCCCTACGGCTGACCAACGTAAATACGTTGATGACCGTAAGATGACAGCAGGTAATTAATCACCCTCCCCGAATCGCAAACTCTGCGATTCGGGGCAGTTTCCTCACCCATCTCTTGCGCTTTAATGCCCTTTGCCAGCCACAAGTATTTGCTATAGTAAAAGTAGGCAAGCTTCGAAATTATCACCTACTATTATTGTAATCTCGCTCAATTTTTTACTATAACAAAAGGAAATCGCTATGCGTAAAGCTGGTTTATTAATTCTTGGGGTGTTAGTGAGTGGTTCCGCAATGGCAAACATGGCCGCTGGTCAATCTGAAGGCGAACAAATTGCTGATGTTTGCACACATGTAAAACTGAATACCCATCCGATCACAGAGAGCGATGCGGCGACCATGAATGTGGGTAATGAAGTCCGTTTAGCCTTTAACCACGTCTTGAAAATGCATCCACAATTGGCACAGAACCCAACCGATGCAAAAGTCGATCAATGTAAACAACTGGTGGGGCAATCTCTACACCATCTGAAGAATAAGTCGATCTAATTCCTCTCCAACAGCCTAGCGACGCTGGGCTGTCACGCCTTCCTCCCCTTTTTTAATTTCCGAGAGAATACGTTTTGTCACGGTGACAAGGCAAACTGTGCTGCTGAGGTGTGTGATCACGAAGCGTGTTTAACGAGGGGGGTAAATCAAGCACCTACTCAGCGCGACAGCTTTTCGGTGCAAAGTGATTCTTTAATACCTTACAACAGCGGTTGTGCCATCTGTACCAAGGTAATCAGTGGTTGTGGGTAGAAGCCGGCCACAATAATCACTACCGCTGAAAGCAGTACGACAATACCGCCAGCGGTATAAGCCCAATTATTATTGGTATCGCGACTACGCTGCTCAGGCCCTTTTAGGAACAGGCTAACTGTTACCCGTAAGTAGTAATAAAGGCCGATAGCACTGCCCACAACGACCGCTGCCGTTAACCACCAGAGCTGAGCCTGCACACCGTTCGCTAACAGATAAAACTTACCGATAAAACCAAAGGTTGACGGGATCCCGGCTAAAGAGAGCATCGAGACCGCCATCACACTGGCCAGCACAGGGCGCTGCCAGAATAATCCGCGGTAAGAGTAGAGCGAGTCAGTATCGCTGCCGTTCGCCGGTGAAGACATTAAGCTGATCACCCCAAAAGCAATAAGGCTACTGAATAGATACCCGATCAGGTAAATCCCTGTCGCTTCTAAAGAGAGTTGATGCGAAGGCGTTGCAATCAAGGCAATTAATAAATAGCCAAGGTGGGCAATCGACGAGTAGCCCATCAACCGTTTGATATTACTTTGCGAGATCGCCATCAAGTTACCCACCAGCATCGAGGCTAAGGCAATAACGATCAGCACCACACGGATCGATTCATTATCAGCGACCGGAATGGAAACAAATAAGCGAATCAGTACCGCGAAAATCCCAATTTTACTGGCTGTCGCCAAGAAAGCCGAGACCGGAGCGGGTGCACCTTGATACACATCCGGCGTCCACAAGTGGAAAGGCACTAAGGATAATTTGAAGCCAAGACCAATAATTAACAGGCCAAAACCAGTGATCAAGAGTGATTGCTCGACCACTCCATCCGTCAGTGCCTTGGCTAAGGCTGGGAAACCAAGACTGCCGCTTGCCGCGTAAATCAGCGCAATACCGAATAGCATAAATGACGAGGCTGCCGCAGACAGGATCATGTATTTTAGCGCCGCTTCCAACGAACGTTTTTGTTGGAAGGCATAACCAACCAAGCCGAACAGTGGCAGCGATAGCAGTTCTACGCCAATAAACAGTGAAGCAAAGTGATCCGCATAAGCCAAGACTATCCCACCGAGGCCCGCAATCAGGACTAATAGATAGAATTCATCTTTATGGTCCGTGTAGCGCTCTAACCAACGATAGGCAAAGGTACAGGTCGCCAAACTCGCTAAGATCACTAATCCACTATAGAAAAAGGCATAATGGTCGGCTCTTAATAAGTCAGTTACCGTCGTAACAGGTTGATGCGCCGGGAACCAGATGGAAAATAGCGCAAGGTTAAGCCCAATCACCGTTAGCGTTGCGTTGAGAAAATGATTGCGACGCCAAGCAATGGATAGCATCACCACTACCACAGTTAATCCAACGATTAACATCGGCAGCAGTAAGATCAATTGTTGAGAAGTTATTGTCATGGCGGATTACTGCCTTGTCATTGTAAGTGAAGCGTTAAACCAGTGCTGAATGGCACCCATGGTTGACGAAGAGGTATCGAGGATCGGTTGAGGGAAGATCCCCAGCAACACAACCAATACGACTAAGATCAGAATCATGGTGAATTCGCGTGCATTCATCGCCGCCAGCGGCGTCTCAGACTTAGGCGCGCCATAATAGGCTCGCTGCATCATGATTAACGAGTAAACCGAGGCGAAAACTAAGCCGAAGGTCGCAGTCACAATAATCACTGGCACCACTTGGAAACTTCCGGTCAAAATCATAAATTCACCGGCGAAGTTACCCGTTCCTGGCATCCCGAGGTTGGCCACGGCAAAGAACAGTGACAGCGCAGGGATCCATTTAATTCGTGCCCATAATCCCCCCATCTGACGCATATCACGGGTGTGCAAACGCTCGTACAACTGCCCACAAAGAATGAACAGTGCCGCCGACGAAAGGCCGTGTGCAATCATCTGCACCACTGCACCTTGGTAGGCAAGCTGGCTACCGGTAAAGATGGCGATTACCACAAAGCCCATATGCGAAATTGAGCTGTATGCAATCAGGCGCTTGATATCGGTCTGAGTGAAAGCCATCCACGCACCATAAAAGATGCCGATTAATCCAAGTCCCATCGCAATCGGCGCAAACTCTGCTGATGCTTGCGGGAACAGTGGCAGGCTAAAACGCAGTAACCCATAGGCTGCAGTTTTTAACAAAATACCCGCTAGATCGACGGAACCGGCTGTCGGTGCTTGGCTATGTGCATCCGGTAACCAGCCATGCAGCGGAACAATCGGCATTTTTACCGCAAAAGCAATAAAGAAGCCGAGCATCAGTAAATACTGGACGTTGTGCGACATCGGCGTATTCAGCAGTTGCTCATAGGCAAAGGTCCAAACGCCGGTGGCCGAGTAATGTGTGAACACTAACCCGAGGATCGCAATCAGCATCACAAGGCCCGATGCCTGGGTATAGATAAAGAATTTGGTCGCAGCCGAAATCCGTGTCTTACCGTCAGACGCTTTATGTCCCCATAACGCTATCAGGAAGTACATCGGCACCAGCATCAGTTCCCAGAAGAAGAAGAAGAGGAACATATCCAGAGAGAGGAACACGCCCATCACGCCGCCCAAAATCCACATCAGATTGAGGTAGAAAAAGCCTTGGCGTTTTTGGATCTCTTGCCATGAACAGAGTACGGCCATCAATCCGAGTAGCGCGGTAAGCACCACCATCAACAGTGATAAACCATCAATCGCGAGGTGGAAGGTAATGCCAAAACGCGGGATCCACGCCGCGGTAAATGAAGACTGCCAGTGATCAACGCCAGTAGTCTGAGTGAATGAAAACCCGCCTTGCGACCAAAGTTGCAAAGCAAGTGCTAGCGTTAGCCCCATTGTGACGAGCGCAATCCAGCGCGGTACTTTAACGCCTAAGCGTTCAGCCAGCCAGCAGAGTAAGCCGCCAACGAAGGGGAGGATAATTAGCCAAGGTAGTAACACGGCGTAGAGTTCCCTTTTTTAGTGATTCTGAGTCATATTGCTCAAAAAATTTACGCTTGGAGGTAAAGGCGATACAGTATACGCCCTTACCTACGCACCCTAGATCACCAGCAGTAACGCTAGCACAACCACAGCACCGATACCCATTGACGCCAAGTACCAACGCACATAACCATTCTCACCGACCACTAATCCACGATTAAATAAGCGGGAGAACACAGCAAACAGATTCATTAACGCGTTAAGAGGATCGGATTTCAGTAACCAACCCACTGCTTTAAATGTCTTCACAAACAGCAGGTCATAGAGCCAATCGAATCCCCATGCAGCAAACCACCAGGTTGAGAGGAAACGCCCTGGTCCACTGGCTGCCACAGCATTGACCAGACGGCGCTTGCCTAACCATAACGCTGCCGCAATCAGAATACCGATAATCGCAATACTACCCGACACCATTTCCAGCATCTCTTTGCCTTCAGAAGAGAAATGATTCTCTGGCAGAACGCCCGCTAAAGGTGGCGTGATCATTGCACCGACGAAAGTTGATAAGACCAATAACACCAACAGCGGCAGGTGATGGGTAATCCCTTTACCTGCATGTGCCTTGATCTTCTCTTCGCCATGGAAAACGATAAAAATCATCCGGAAGGTGTAGATAGAGGTTAAGAAGGCTCCGACCAGGCCGGCAATCATTAATCCTTGATGACCATTTGCCATGGCACCAAACAGGATTTCGTCTTTACTGTAGAAACCTGCGGTAATAATCGGTAATGCTGACAGCGCCGCACCACCCACCAAGAAGCAGATATAGACCAAGGGTATGGATTTACGTAAGCCACCCATTTTGAAAATATTCTGCTCGTGATGACAGGCCAAAATGACTGAGCCTGAAGAGAGGAACAGCAATGCTTTAAAGAAGGCGTGTGTCATCAAGTGGAAAATGGCTGCATCCCACGCTTGCACACCCAGAGCCAGAAACATATAGCCGATCTGACTCATGGTTGAGTAGGCTAATACCCGCTTGATATCGGTTTGCACCAGTGCCGCGAAACCTGCCAAGACGAGGGTGACTGCACCAACGATCCCGACTAAATGCAGTACTTCCGGCGTCAGCAGGAATAAACCATGAGTACGGGCGATAAGATAAACCCCTGCCGTAACCATGGTTGCTGCATGGATTAACGCGGAAACAGGCGTTGGACCGGCCATGGCATCCGCTAACCAAGTTTGTAGCGGAAGTTGCGCCGATTTACCGACTGCTCCGCCTAATAACATCAAGGTTGCCCACTGCAACATATGATTGTCTGCAGCGAAATGTTGCGGTGCAAGCTCCACCACTTCACGGAAGTTCAGGGTTCCTAATTCGTTGTAAAGAATGAATAAGGCAAAGGCTAAGAATACATCCCCGACACGCGTGATGATAAAGGCTTTCATCGCCGCTTTACCGTTGTCAGGATTGGTATAGTAGAAACCAATTAATAGATAGGAACATAGCCCTACCCCTTCCCAACCCAAGTACATCAGCATCAAGTTATCGGCGAGCACCAACACCACCATACTGGCGATAAACAAGTTGGTGTAAGCGAAGAAACGCGAATAGCCCTCTTCACCACGCATATACCATGAAGCAAACATATGGATGAAAAAGCCCACTCCAGTCACCACCGATAGCATGGTCATTGAGAGACCATCCAACGTAAAGCGCACAGGAATAGTAAAAGGTGGCACGCTCATCCAAGTCCACAGTGTTTGTTCAAACACCGCGCGTCCGTGAGCGAAGAAGTCCATTCCCACATACAGCGTGGTTAACGCGGCCAGACCAATTGAGCCGATTCCTACTGTCGCAGAGAGATTTTCACTCCAACGCCCGCGGGAGAACGCCAATAATACGAAGCCAATTAAGGGAAAAAGGACGGTTAAATAGAGTAAGTTCATCCGCGCATCTCGCTCACTGAGTCAATGTTGAGTGTCTGACGACGACGATGGAGTTGGAGTAATAAGGCTAGGCCAATACTTGCTTCCGCCGCAGCTAAACTGATGGCCAAGATATACATCACTTGCCCATCTGCTTGTCCCCAATAACTTCCTGCCACAACCAATGCTAAGGCTGCTGCATTAATCATGATCTCAAGTCCAATCAGCATAAACAGCAAATTGCGACGTAGGATAATGGAGGTAAACCCCATGACGAATAAAATCGCCGCCAGAATTAATCCATGTTGTAACGGGATCATGAACGGTTCTCCTTCTCGTTATCTGCCCGATCATCTTCGCGGTTAGCGAGGACTTCACCCCGGCGCTCTTCGCGTCCCAAGTGATATGCCACCACGACACCGGCCAGTAATAACATTGACGCTAATTCAACAGCTAAGACATACGGCCCGAATAGACTAATTCCCACTTCTTTCGCCGCAATGACTGTCCCATCAATGCCTTGATCGTTAAGGATCAGAATCGACCGAACGATAACGACTAGCAGTAACAAAGCAATAGCGCCCGGCCCTATCCATAGAGAGGGTTTCAGCCACTCACGCTCTTGTTGCACGGTACTCTTTCCTAAGTTGAGCATCATCACAACGAAGACAAACAGCACCATGATCGCCCCGGCATAGACAATGATTTCTAATGCACCGGCAAAATAAGCCCCAAGGGAGAAGAACACACCAGCAATGGCTAATAGCGACACAATAAGGTAGAGCAACGCATGAATCGGGTTGCTATGTGTAATGACGCGTAGCGTTGCCAGAATGGCAATAATGCCGCAAAGATAAAACGCAAATTCCATGCCCGACTCCTTAGGGTAATAAGCCTTTAACATCGATAGGTTTGGCTTCGTTTTCTGCAGAGCCCTTCTCTTTCCCGTCAATCGCCATGCCTGCCATACGATAGAAGTTATATTCAGGATATTTACCGGGTCCTGAGATCAATAAATCTTCTTTTTCGTAAACAAGGTCTTGGCGTTTAAACTCTCCTAGCTCGAAATCAGGCGTCAATTGGATCGCTGTCGTAGGACAGGCTTCTTCGCAAAGGCCGCAGAAAATACAACGAGAAAAGTTAATCCGGAAAAACTCAGGATACCAACGACCATCATCCATCTCTGCTTTCTGTAGCGAAATGCAACCTACCGGACAGGCCACGGCGCATAAGTTACAGGCGACACAGCGTTCTTCACCATCCGGATCACGCGTTAACACAATCCGTCCGCGATAGCGTGGCGGTAAATAAACCGGCTCTTCCGGGTACATCTGTGTCTCACGCTTGGCGAAGGCATGCATCCCAATCATCCAAATGCTTCGGACTTGGGTTCCAAAACCCACCACTATATCTTTTATTTTCATGGTGTTATTCCTTACTGCGCGCTATAGAGAATGACGGCTGCGGTCGCCAGTAAATTCAATAACGTCAGTGGCAAACAAACTGTCCAACCAAAAGTCATTACCTGGTCATAACGTGGACGAGGCAGCGCCGCACGGATCAAGATAAACATCATCATAAAGAACGCTGTTTTCAAGGCGAACCAGACAAACGGCGGTAACCAAGGCCCATGCCACCCCCCGAAGAACAGGGTAACGATCAGCGCAGAAACGGTGGTGATCGCCACATACTCGCCGACGAAGAACAGGCCGAATTTCATTCCGGCATATTCGATGTGATAACCGTCCGCCAGCTCTTGCTCGGCTTCGGGTTGGTCAAAAGGATGTCGGTGACAGACCGCCACGCCAGCGATACAGAACGTCACGAACCCGAAGAATTGCGGGATGATATTCCATAAATGCGTCTGGCTGTTGACGATCTCCGTCATATTGAAAGAGCCAGCTTGTGCCACAACCCCCATCAGGGATAACCCGAGGAACACTTCGTAACTCAGTGTCTGAGCTGACGCACGCATCGCACCCAGTAGCGAGTATTTGTTGTTACTTGACCAGCCGGCAAAGAGCACGGCATAGACGGCTAAACCGGCCATCATCAGGAAAAATAGCAGACCGATATTGAGGTCAGTCACTTTCCAGGTTGGCGAGACAGGGACAATGACAAATGCCAAGAGTAATGAAACGAAGGCTATCACTGGTGCCATAGTGAAAATTGCACGGTCAGTAAAAGGAGGAACCCAGTCTTCCTTAAAGAACATCTTGATCATATCTGCCGCGAGTTGGAGTGAGCCTCCCCAGCCGACACGGTTAGGCCCGTAACGGTTTTGGAATAAGCCGAGCAAACGACGCTCTGCAAAGCTCATAAATGCGCCACACGCCACCACTACCAGTAAAATCACCACGGATTTTACCACTTGCAGAATGACATCGATCACTTCAGGTGTGAACCAGCTCATGCTTGTGCCTCCTGCAACATCTCCACCTCTGCCCCACTTAAGTAAGGAGGGATACCCGGCATGCCCACCGGCAGTCCCACTAAACCTTGCGTTAAGGTGTCAGAGAGACGTAAAGGTAAGGTCAACCCAACCCCTGATGCTTGTAAAGTAACGGATTGACCCGCTTGCAGCCCAAGTTTCTGAGCATCTTCTGGATGCAATACGACTTCCGCAGGCGCGGCACGTTGTGCAAAAACCTCGGAGCGCTGAGAAAGCTCTTCGCTACCGAATAGACGCCACAACGGTACAACACGCCAGTGCGCTTGTGGCTGATAAGCCGGAGGGATCGTTGTAAACCACTCGCCACCGGTACCTTGACCCTCAAACAGACGCACACCAGGATCACCATGGCGTAGGTGTCCACCCACTTCATCTTGGAATTTATTCCAAGCTTGTGGTGAGTTCCAACCTGGCGACCACGCAAAGGGGATTTGTGAGCGTGGCGCTTGCGGCTGGTTGTTACCTTCCATTGAGAAGGCAAACATAGTGTCCTTATCTTGTGGCTGGCGCGGTTCGTGCACACTGATATTGGCACGCATCGCGGTACGGCCACTCGAGCGGTGCGGCGAACGAGCGAGTTTCTGACCACGGATACGGAATGACGCATCCGGCGCGGCATCCTTGATGGCATTGAGGAAAGGTTTTTCCGCAATCACGGCATCAATAACATGGTCGAGCTGGGACCAATCGGTTTCCCGACGGTTCACGGCACGCTCTAAGGCATGAAGCCAGCGCCAGCTCTCTAGTTGAGTCACTGTGGTATCGTAATAGGCTGGGTCATAAACTTGGAAGAAGCGTTGCGCACGGCCCTCTTGGTTAATCAAGGTACCATCCGCTTCGGCAAAGCTGGCCGCAGAGAGAATAACCGAAGCCTTAGCTAAGGTTGTCGTGGCTTGGTGGTCAAGCACCACCACCTGATCAGCGCGACTTAAAGCTGCATCAACGACATCAGCCGGAAGGTGACGGTAGAGATCATTCTCCATCACGACCACCGCATCGGCTTCACCCTCGGTAAGCTTAGCCAACATCGACTCTAGCGGTTGACCGCCCAGTAATCCCAGTCCGATACTGTTGGCCTGCGGGGCCAATAGCGTAATACCGACTTCGCGACCTTGCGCCTTAAGGGCTTGCGCGACGTTAGCTGCGGCATGCAACAGATCGTCACTTCCGGCATGAGTACCGGCGATAATCAGCGGTTTTTTTGCGCCACTCAATGCTTGAACGATCACATCGACCTTAGCGGTTAAACGGGTATCAAAATCGTCTACCGCAGGGGCCGAACCGTCAATCGCATGGGCGATGGCAAAGCCCAGCCGGGCTTGATCTTCGACCGGTGCACAGTAATTCCATGCCGCGATATCATCCAGACGTGTCGGCTGTGCCGTGGTCATAAAGAGAGGATGCTTTGCATGTTGTCCGATGTTAAGAATGGCAGCAATCTGCCAATCGGCGACTTTCTGCGCTGCGGCTAATTCGCGCGCCTTGCCTTTAACGGCTTGGCGGACAGAGAGTGAAACACGGGCACCGACCTGTGTTAAATCTTCGCCTAATACCAACACCGCATCATAATTTTCAATTTCACGCAGTGACGGTGTATACAGGCCACGGTTCTGCAGGATGTCGATGATTAATTCAACCCGACGCTGCTCGGCAGCAGGCATCCCAGTAGAGAAATTCTCCGCTCCCACCAGCTGTTGCAGTGCGAAATTACTCTCCACACTTGCGCGACCCGAGCCGATTCCGACCACACGTTTTGCCTGACGAAGCAGATCAGCACTCGCGGTAATCGCTTGTTCCGCATTCATCGTTACCCAATTATCGCCATGGCGAAGTTGTGGATGACGAGGGCGATCGTCACGGTTGACATAACCATAACCAAAGCGGCCGCGGTCACAAAGGAAGTAGTGGTTTACGCTACCATTGAAACGGTTTTCGATACGGCGTAGTTCACCATAACGCTCACCGGGGCTGGTATTACAGCCGATGCTGCATTGATGACAGATGCTTGGCGCATACTGCATATCCCATTTACGGTTATAGCGTTCGGAGTGCGTTTTATCGGTAAAGACTCCTGTCGGACAGACTTCAACCAGGTTACCAGAGAACTCACTCTCTAAGGTGCCTGATTCGGTACGACCGAAGTAGACATTATCATGTGCACCGTAAACCCCAAGGTCGGTGCCGCCGGCGTAATCTTTGTAGTAACGCACACAGCGGTAGCACGCAATACAGCGGTTCATCTCGTGAGAGATAAACGGCCCTAAATCTTGGTTTTGGTGGGTACGTTTGGTGAAACGGTAGCGACGGAAGTTATGGCCGGTCATGACGGTCATATCTTGGAGATGGCAGTTTCCGCCTTCTTCACATACCGGGCAGTCATGCGGGTGATTGGTCATCAACCACTCCACCACGCTTTCTCGGAATTCACGCGCTTCAGCATCATCAATCGAGATAAAGGTACCGTCGGCAGCAGGTGTCATACATGACATCACCAGACGCCCACGGGTATCTTCGGCATTTTGATACTGTTTTACCGCGCATTGACGACATGCACCGACGCTACCCAGTGCTGGGTGCCAGCAAAAATAGGGAATATCGAGGCCCATGGAGAGACAAGCTTGTAGCAAGTTCTCTGCACCGTCTACCTGATACTCTTTTCCGTCTACATGAATTGTAGCCATAGTCAACATGCTCAAGTAAGGCTCGGTTTGACGCGAGCGTTAAACATTAATACTTATTTTTGTGTGATCGCTAGCTTTAACGGGCGAGCGTTCTACCAACGGCTTTTTAATAAGTTCGGTTGAATCCCGCTGATACTGCGTGTGTTGCCAAAAACTTGCGGCGCAATGCCCGCTTCGAACTCTTCGCGGAAGTATTTAATTGCGCTCTGTAACGGTTCAACCGCACCCGGCGCATGGGCACAGAAGGTTTTCCCCGGCCCCAGTTGGCGACAGAGTTGCTCTAAGGTTTCAATATCGCCCGGTTGACCTTTGCGCTGTTCCAACGCGCGCAGAATCTTGACGCTCCAAGGTAAGCCGTCACGGCAAGGTGTACACCATCCACAAGATTCGCGGGCGAAGAACTCTTCCAGATTACGTACCAAGGAGACCATGTTAATTTCATGGTCGACGGCCATGGCTAGGGCGGTACCTAAACGGCTCCCCGCTTTACCGATACTGGCGAATTCCATGGGCAAATCTAAGTGAGAGTCGGTTAAGAAGTCGGTCCCTGCCCCGCCGGGCTGCCAAGCTTTGAAGCGTAAACCGTCACGCATCCCGCCCGCATAGTCCTCTAAAATTTCCCGTGCGGTGATCCCAAAAGGCAGTTCCCACAACCCTGGGTTCTTAACTCGGCCAGAGAAGCCCATCATTTTGGTGCCCGCATCGTCGCTTTGGGAGAGACCTTTGTACCACTCCACACCGTTGGCTAAGATGGCCGGAACATTCGATAGCGTTTCAACGTTGTTCACGCAGGTCGGTTTTCCCCATACTCCTGCACTGGCAGGGAATGGCGGTTTTGACCGAGGGTTGGCGCGACGTCCTTCTAAAGAGTTAATTAAGGCTGTCTCTTCCCCGCAGATGTAGCGTCCTGCACCGGTATGGACAAAGAGTTCAAAATTGAAGCCAGTGCCCAGAATATTCTCGCCTAGTAGGCCTGCTTGCTTCGCTTCTTCAATCGCACGGCGTAAATTCTCAGCCGCCTCGACGTATTCTCCTCGTAAGAAGATATAGCCACGATACGCCTTGAGGGCGAAGGCGCTGATCAGCATTCCTTCCACCAATTGATGGGGCATTTGCTCCATCAATAAACGGTCTTTGTAGGTGCCGGGTTCCATCTCATCTGCATTGCATAAGAGATAGCGGATATTCATCGACTCATCTTTCGGCATCAGACTCCATTTCAAACCGGTGGAGAAGCCTGCACCGCCACGCCCTTTCAAGCCTGAATCTTTTACCTGCGCCACGATCTCATCGGGTGACATCCCGCCTAACGCTTTGCGCGCGCCGGCGTAGCCATTTTTGGCGCAATACTCGTCGAACCAGACAGGTTGTTTATCATCACGCAGACGCCAGGTCAGTGGATGCGTTTCCGCAGTACGAACAATAGTTTTGAAACTCATGAGTATTGCTCCAGCAGCGAGGCGATGGACTCAGGCGTTAAATGCACATGAGTGTGTTCACCAACCATCATCGTCGGCCCCTTATCACAATTGCCTAAGCAGCATGTCGGTAACAATGTGAAACGACCATCAGCCGTCGTTTGTCCCGGTTTGATCTGGAGGGTTTCCTCTAGCGCTGCTTGAATACCTTGGTAACCCGTAATATGGCAAACCACGCTATCGCAATAGCGAATCACATGGCGCCCCACAGGCTGGCGATAAATTTGGCTATAAAAAGTGGCCACGCCTTCCACGTCACTGGCCGGAATACCCAGAACTTCAGCAATGGCGTCAATTGCACCATCAGGCACCCAGCCCCGGTGTTTTTGAACAATTTTCAGCGCTTCAATCGAGGCAGCACGCGGGTCTTCATAATGGTGCTTCTCATGCTCAATCGCTTGCTGTTCGACATCACTCAGCATAAAACTGGCTTGGGTGTCGATCGTTTTAATGGAAATAGTTTGATCGTGCATAATTAGCGGTCCACATCTGACATAACAAAATCAATACTGCCTAGGTAGACGATAAGGTCTGATACCAAACTGCCATTGATCACTGAAGGGATCTGCTGCAGGTGAGGGAAACTAGGAGTACGAACCCGGGTGCGATAACTCATGGTCGAGCCATCACTGGTTAAGTAGTAACTGTTGATACCTTTCGTCGCTTCAATCATCTGGAATGATTCATTCGCAGGCATGACCGGCCCCCACGACACTTGTAAGAAGTGCGTAATCAAGGTCTCGATATGCTGTAATGTGCGCTCTTTCGGCGGTGGTGTCGTCAGTGGATGATCAGCTTTGAATGGCCCTTCTGGCATATTCTTCAAGCACTGCTCTAGAATACGCAGCGATTGCCACATCTCCTGCATTTTTAATTGCACGCGACTGTAAGCATCACTGATACCATCCCCGACGGGGATCTCGAAGTCGAAGTTTTCGTAACCAGAATAAGGACGCCATTTACGCACGTCAAAGTCTAGCCCCGTTGCACGCAGGCCTGCACCCGTGGTTCCCCAACGTAATGCTTCTTCTTGATTATAGGCCGCAACGCCTTTTGAACGGCCAACTAGCACAGAGTTACGTAACGCGGCTTTGTCATATTCTTTCAGACGCTTAGGCATCCAATCTAAGAATTCGCGCAGCAGACGTTCCCAGCCTTTCGGTAAATCATGGGCTACACCGCCGATACGGAACCATGCAGGGTGCATCCTGAAACCGGTAATCGCTTCGACCAAATCGTAAATTTTCTGACGGTCTGTAAAGGCGAAAAAGACCGGCGTCATCGCACCGACGTCTTGAATAAAGGTAGAGATATAAAGCAAGTGGCTATTGATACGGAAGAGTTCAGAAAGCATCACGCGGATCACGTCAACTTTCTCAGGTACCGTAATTCCGGCTAATTTTTCCACCGCAAGAACATAAGGCATCTCGTTAACACAACCGCCTAAATACTCAATCCGGTCGGTATAAGGGATGTAGCTGTGCCAGGATTGACGCTCGCCCATCTTCTCGGCCCCACGATGGTGGTAACCAATATCCGGTACACAATCGACGATTTCTTCACCGTCGAGTTGTAAGATGATACGAAAAGCACCGTGCGCAGAGGGGTGGTTCGGTCCCAAGTTAAGGAACATGAAGTCCTCATTGGCCGTGCCGCGTTTCATTCCCCATTTCTCAGGGTCGAAGGTTAACGCCTCCATTTCCATATCCTCTTTTGCTTTCGTCAACATAAAAGGATCGAATTCAGTCGCACGCGCCGGATAGTCTTTACGTAATGGGTGCCCGGTCCAGGTATCGGGCATCATGATACGCGTTAAATGCGGATGCCCTTCGAAGGTAATACCGAACATTTCCCAGGTCTCGCGCTCGTACCAGTTAGCGTTCGGGAAAATGTTGGTCAACGTTGGTAAGTTGAGATCACGCTCAAGCAACGCCACTTTCAGCATGATATCGCGATTACGATCGATCGAAATAAAATGATAAAACACTGAAAAGTCTGCTTCAGGCAGACCTTGACGATGTGTTCTTAACCGCTCATCAACGCCATGCAGATCATACAGCATGACATAAGGTTTCGGCAGTTGACGCAGGAAACTGATAATTTCGAGCAGTTGCTCACGGCGTACCCAGACCACAGGGATCCCAGTTCGCGTAGGTTGGACCGTAAAAGCATCAGGCCCAAAACGATTACGCAGCTCACCGACCACCGGATCATCAAGGTGATCCTGTGTCTGCCAAGCAGCGGGGTTTTGCTGTTGCGTGTTGATATCTGTCATACGTTGTTCACCATTCCGGCCAGTATTGGCACGACAAAGAAGGCTACCCTTAGGCGAGAGAATTATTGTTTTGGTTCCTAACGCCGCCTAATGGTTTTCGGGTCAAATTTCGTCTGGGGTACGTAGCGTTGTGACGGCGATACGCTCACCGCGTTTACGCTCACGTTCCGATTGCATATTGGCGCGATAGACGCCCTGATCCCCAACCACCCAAGAAAGCGGGCGACGCTCTTTGCCAATCGATTCTTGTAATAGCAATAAGGCCTGCATGTAAGCTTCAGGACGAGGAGGACAACCTGGAATATAAACATCGACGGGGAGGAATTTATCGACGCCCTGCACAACCGAATAGATATCGTACATGCCGCCAGAGTTTGCACAGGCACCCATCGAGATAACCCATTTCGGCTCTAACATTTGGTCGTAGAGACGTTGGATAACCGGTGCCATTTTAGTGAAAGGTGTACCTGCGATAACCATGAAGTCAGCCTGACGAGGTGACGCACGCATAACTTCGGCACCGAAACGGGCCACGTCATGAACCGCAGTGAACGAAGTGGTCATTTCAACATAGCAACAAGAGAGGCCGAAGTTGTAAGGCCATAAGGAGTTTTTACGCCCCCAGTTCACCATATCGTGCAGTGCATGCTCCAATTTGCCCATGTAAACGCTTCTGTGGACATGCTGTTCAAGAGGATCGCTAACAATTTCCTGTTTTTGTAAAGGATAGCGATCGTTCTCACCATTGCTATTGGGATCGACGCGGGTGAGTGTGTAATCCATCTTAATGCCTCTCTATGACTTTTGAGGAGAATTGCCGCGTCCGTTCTCTGATTTGACGACAATACGACGACGTGCTGGCGCCCAATCAAGCGCACCCGTTCTGACGAGATAAACTAGTCCAGCTAACAAAATAAGAATAAAGATTGTTGCTTCAGCAAAACCAATCCACCCACTTTCGCGGACAGAGGTGGCCCAGGCGTAGAGGAATAGTGCTTCCACGTCGAAAATGACGAAGAACATCGCGACAAGATAAAATTTGGCAGAGAGGCGAAGATGTGTGGAGCCGACAGGCTCGATACCTGATTCGAATGGGGTGTCTTTGTGTCGACCTTTGGCGCGTCCACCCAGTAACCAACCGCCGGTTAACATGAATGCACAAAGTCCGAAAGCGATGACGACAAAAACGACAAAAGCCCAGTGATGAGCGATTACTTCAGTAGTGGTTGACATACTCATGCTTACTCTTCAAGTGTGGGTGACAGTTTGCAAAACTGCGCAAGGAGTGACCACAAAAGTTTACGGAAGGTGTGACACCTTTTAGTAATGTCTGTTAAATAAAAAATTAACAGTATTTTTATTGGTTTTTTTTACTCCTTTTCATAACCTTTTGTCAACCTAAGCGAATAAATATAAATATTTTTTAACAATTGACAAACATGAAATGTAAAGACTTAACCTTAGATCTCTGTCACAAATTCTCAAGAAATCTCAAATAAGTGTGGCAGGTTTATAAGAATTTTCACGCACAATAAGTAAGGTTTTTTTGATCTGACTCATAAATTCACTGGTTTATGGTTAAAGCGGCGGTTTACTCCCAATTCAGTCTGTGGGGTAAACCGCCGATGAAGATCGTAATCCTTGTGGCTGAAACTTCTTCTTAGCGAATCCCTTTACGCACAAGAGTGGTGAAACACCGAGGTTATTCCTAGGGCTTCAGTTAACGGCTTCCACCTCTTCACACACATCGGTCTCTACGACGGCGACTTCTGCTAAGCGATGAACCGTGTCGGGTGTTGGGGCTAAAACGTTAAAAAGTGATTGTACGAAGGCCTTTTCTGTTTTAGGTAGGCGGCACAAGAGATACTGAGTATCCGGTAATAAAGGTAAGCCTTCAGCCGTGCCCAATACGCGTAGCTCTGGATTTAGCATTTCAGCGGGTCTAGCGGTTGCCCCTAAACCAGACTTCACCGCGACATTGATGGCCGCTTTGGAATTTGCAACATAAGCTAAACGCCAAGGAACTTGGTGCTCGTCGAGTGCATTAATGGCAATCTCTCTAAATAACTCCCCTTCATTCTGGATAACTAAGGGAATCGCTTCGCCTGAAGTGATTGCAAAATCGGCTGCACAAAACCATAACGTCGGTGACGTACGTAATAATTGTTGTTCGAAACGGGTATCGCCCTGCGTGGTTAACGCGACATCAATTTCTTGCTGATCCAGCAATGACAGTATGGTTTCTGTTTTATTTACGCGAACTTCAACTTCCAGAGACGGGTACAGTGCAGTGATACGGTTAAGCATAAAAGGAAGTAAACTCTCCGACGTATCTTCAGTCGCCCCAATAATGAGTTTTTCCTGCTCATCGCTGTATTTTAATGAGGCACAGGCTTCATCGTTAAAGCGCAGAATCTTCCTGGCATAACCTAATAATTGAATGCCATGCTCTGTCAGCAGTTTATTGCGACCATGACGGGCGAAAAGCTCACGGCCGACGATTTGCTCTAATCGCTGCATCTGTTGGCTGACGGCAGATTGGGTACGACATACCGCAGCAGCGGCCGCGGCGAAAGTATTTAAATCGGCTACCGCAACAAAAGTTCGCAGCAGATCCAGATCGAGATTGATCGATATATTGTTATGGGTTGTCATAATTATTCACTTTTAATTTTATTTTAATACTTACTGGTGTTGTTTATTGCTGGTCAAGAGAGACGATATTTTACAATGACTCAATAACCTCAATGCGCTTTAACAGCCCAAAGCGTATCCTTGCTGTTTCTGAGTCGCGCTAATTACTCATCGTTATTGGCCATTAGGAATAATAAATTGTCTATAGTGGACAAAAAAATTAAGTTAATACCCCTTCTACGATAAGTTTTAATTTGTTAATTCGACTTAATCATTTCTAGGCATAAATTGGAATTATTTTTCGACAAAACTGAACATTCTTTGACTTAGTTCATATTATCTAGCCCCAACCCCTAGCTCTCACCACTCGTAGCGGTAGTTATAAGAAATCATCTAACGATTAATTTTTTCACCCTAAATTATTAATAATTAATAAAACAAAAACCTTTAAGACAAATTAATAATTAACCCTACAAATCTTAGCTATTTCTTTTGATCACTCAATTAAAAATATTATTAATAGTCACGCCAAAAATTCTTATAAATACTTACCTATTATTTACGCTACTTTAAAAAAGTGTTCTGACGTTGAATGTCGTCGAAATGGCAGTAATGCTTTCAAGCTGGCTTTCCTGGTGACAACGCCCCAAGGATACAGAATATTATATCAATAGATGTAAATATTCAGCACAAAACACCAAAAGAGTAGATTTCCCTTCTGTAATCAACGCTGACCTCATTGAGACGCTTCATTTAACTGTCTGACCAGAGTACATTTACAGGAAATAGTAGTGTCATTTCCTATTCCTAAAGCCGAGATGAAGCGCATGAGCATAAAAATAGAAAAATCCGCCAAATTAGAGAATGTTTGTTACGATATTCGTGGCCCAGTACTAAAAGAAGCAAAACGGCTTGAAGAAGAAGGTAATAAAGTACTTAAGTTAAACATTGGCAACCCCGCACCTTTTGGTTTTGAGGCACCGGATGAAATTTTAGTCGATGTCATCAAACACCTCCCGACTTCGCAAGGGTATTCTGACTCAAAAGGCCTCTATTCGGCTCGTAAAGCTATTATGCAACACTACCAAGCATTGGGTATGCGTGATATTACGGTCGAAGATATTTATATCGGTAATGGAGTTTCCGAGCTTATCGTACAGTCTATGCAGGCGCTGCTGAATACGGGCGATGAAATGCTGGTTCCTGCACCAGACTACCCGCTGTGGACGGCGGCCGTTTCACTGTCCAGTGGTAAAGCGGTGCACTACCTTTGTGATGAGAGCAGTGATTGGTTCCCTGATCTTGACGATATCCGGGCAAAAATTACCCCCCGCACTCGCGGTATTGTCATTATCAACCCAAATAACCCGACTGGCGCGGTCTATAGCAAAGAATTGCTAATTGAAGTGGTGAAGATCGCGCGCGAGCACAACCTCATCATTTTTGCTGACGAGATCTACGATAAGATTCTTTATGATGCCGCTCAACACCATTCGATTGCCGCTTTAGCGCCAGATTTATTAACCGTGACCTTCAATGGTCTGTCTAAAACCTATCGAGTGGCCGGTTTTCGCCAAGGCTGGATGGTACTCAATGGGCCGAAGAAACATGCTAAAGGTTATATAGAAGGCTTAGAGATGCTGGCTTCGATGCGACTTTGCGCGAACGTGCCAGCACAGCATGCTATCCAAACCGCGTTGGGGGGATACCAGAGTATCAGTGAATTTATCGTTCCTGATGGTCGCCTCTATCAACAACGCGCGCGCGCGTGGGAACTGGTTAACCAAATCCCTGGGGTAAGCTGTGTGAAACCTCAGGGCGCCTTATACATGTTCCCGAAAATAGATATCAAGAAGTTCAATATCTACGATGACCAAAAAATGGTCCTCGATTTCCTTCTACAGGAAAAAGTGCTGCTGGTACAAGGTACTGCCTTTAACTGGCCATGGCCTGACCATGTGCGTATCGTCACCTTACCAAGGGTAGATGATTTGGAAATGGCGATTAATAAATTTGGTCGCTTTCTCAGTCACTACCACCAATAATCATTATTCATTAAGGCGCCGCAAGGCGTCTTTTTACTCGGTTTGTAAAGAGGATAACATGGCGATCCAAAGTACGTTTATGGCATGGATAACTCGTATGCCACTGATCAAACGCTGGGCCTTAATGCACTGTGTACAGAAAGAAAACGTAGCAGAGCACAGCCACCAAGTCGCGGTAATTGCCCATTTACTGACGGTTATCGGTAATAAACGGTATGGGAATACCCTTAACCCCGACCGTGCGGCAGTCGTCGCCCTGTACCACGAAGTGTCGGAAACAAAACTTCAAGATATTAATTCCCGGACTAAATACCATAATCCAGAATTCACTCAAGCCTTTAAGCATCTCGAAAAAATCGCCGAGCAAGAGTGTTTAACCACCCTTCCCGATGACCTTCGTGACGCTTTCTCTGGGCTGATTATTCAAGATAATGTCGACAGCGAATATAAAAAAATCGTCAAAGCTGCCGATATATTAGCGGCCTATATCAAGACGTTAAATGAGCTGCGCTTCAATAATGATGAATTTATTCACGTCAAAGAAGGCCTTGAGCAGAGACTTAACCATCTTCGCCGAACCATGCCAGAGGTGAATGACTTTATGGAGATTTTTGCGGAGAGTTGCACCACAACGCTTGATCGTATCTCAGAGAACTATCAGTAGCGTTAACAAGACATCGAGTCACTCGATGTCTTCGCTCAGTCCACTATAGACTCACAGTGTGAAACCTTGAGCCGTTGGCGTAACAACAAGATCAGTTAAACTCTTCAACGAGTACGTCGCCTTTAAATGAGCGGCCTTGACCGGCGCATTCACTGCGACGACGGCGCATTTTGCCGCCAAGCCTGCTTCGATTCCTGCCACAGCATCTTCCACCACCACACAGCGCTCTGGTGCCAACCCTAGCTGTTCAGCCCCTAACAAATAGGGATCCGGATGCGGTTTACCTTTCGCAACCTGTTCCGCAGTAATAAACACTGCCGGACGGGGGAGCGCCAAGACCTCGAAACGCGCTGACGCAACGGGCAGGCTGCCAGAAGTGACAATTGCCCAAGGAATTTTCTGCTCAGTCAAATAAGTCAGTAACGCTTTCGCACCCGGTAGCGGGACGATCCCTTCCACCGTCGTCGACTCAAGATGTTCCAGCCACAAGAATTCTTCACGTAGCGTCGCTTCGTCTGCTTGCGGGAGAAAATGACGTAAGGAGGTAATCGCTTGCTTACCGTGAATAAACGCTAGAATTTCTGAGGCAGGAATGGCATGGCGTTCTCCCCATTTCGACCATGCAGTTTCCACCACGGCTAAGGAATCAACTAACGTGCCATCCAAGTCAAAAAGGAATCCTTGATACATAATTACTTCCCTTATCGTTACAGTTCATCCAAAAAGGCTTTATCCAACTGTTTAAAAGCCTTCATTAATAATTCTGCCAGGTGCTGATAGGTCACCTCGCCTTGAGGAAGGTTGATGGCTTGGCCAGAGGTTTGTAACTTTTCACGAATAGTGTGAAACCATTCTAACGTCCCGCCCGTTAACGGTTTACGCGCCCTTTTGCCCAACCACCACAGCCCTTGTACAGGTAAACTACAGGCAAACACCGCCGTCGCAATGGCGGGGCCGATTTGCGCATGGAACGCGAGTTGCCAGCATAGAATAAAGACCGCTATCGGTGGCATAAAACGAATACCAAACTGCGTGGCTCGACACACTCTATTTTCAGGAAAAATGGCAGAGAGGCTCTTTTCCTGTGGCCAACTTTTCATGTACTTTTTGCCAAGACGCAGCGTAGCAAACAGCCCTGGTCGATGCGTATCGTTCATTGTTTTTGCCTCAAAAGCCGAAGAGTTTAAAAAGTTTTAAATCCCGATTAATTGGGAGTACCATTCGCACCACACTCTCTGCGTACATGAATGGGTCAAGCATACCACCCCGATCGTCAATCGATGAGAAAGATGACACAAACTTACACTGATTACTCTGAACAATCCTATAAATCGCTAGGGTGTTGCCTCAGAACATAGTTATTCCTATTGACCAGTGTATATTAGCATTAACGATAGCGCCCCCCAATTCAGAGGATTTTGGGGAGTGCTTACATATAACATTTACAGGTGCGTTTATGTCGAATAACTTAGTTCTGGTTCTAAATTGTGGCAGTTCTTCTCTGAAGTTTGCCATTCTTGATCCCGCTACTGGCGCAGAATACCTTTCCGGTTTAGCCGAGTGTTTTTCATTACCGGAAGCCCGTATAAAATGGAAATATGCGGGGGCGAAACAAGAGTCGTCACTGGGTGCAGGCGCCGCCCACAGTGAGGCACTGGGCTTTATCGTTAATCGTATTCTTGTCGACGCACCTGAGCTTTCTGAAAAAATTCGCGCTATCGGTCACCGCATTGTCCATGGTGGCGAGCATCTGACTCAGTCGGTAGTGATTACCGATGAAATCATCACCGCCATTGAACAAGCGACCTGTTTCGCGCCGCTGCATAATCCTGCCCATCTGATTGGCATTCGCGAGGCGTTCAAAAACTTCCCTCATCTAACGAACAAAAACGTGGCCGTTTTCGACACCGCTTTCCACCAGACTATGCCGGAGGAAGCCTATCTTTATGCGCTGCCTTATGCGCTCTATGAGCAACATGGTATTCGTCGATACGGTGCCCACGGCACAAGCCATTTCTATGTCTCTCGTCAAGCCGCTAAGCTCCTCGAAAAATCGGTAGACGATCTGAATATTATCACTTGCCACCTCGGTAACGGTGGGTCGGTTGCCGCTATCCGCCAAGGTAAATGTGTTGATACCTCAATGGGGCTCACGCCGTTGGAAGGACTGGTCATGGGCACCCGCAGTGGCGATATCGATCCTGCGATCATCTTCTATCTCCACGATAATTTAGGAATGGACGTCGCACAGATTAATCAGATGCTGACCAAAGAGTCCGGATTACTGGGGCTGACGGGCGTGACGAGTGATTGCCGCTTTGTCGAGGATAACTTCGCCGACAAGCCTGAGGCCAAGCGTGCTTTAGATGTCTTCTGCCATCGTCTCGCCAAATATATCGGTGCCTACTCCTCGCTGATGGACGGTAGACTCGATGCGGTCATTTTCACCGGTGGAATCGGCGAAAACTCCGCTAAAATTCGTGAACAAACGGTGCAGAAGCTCGCACTGTTAAATCTCGCTATCGATGAGACAAAAAACTTAGCGGCGCGCTTTGGCGAGGCTGGCGCGATTCAACGTGACGGTAGCTGCCCAATCTTAGTGATTCCAACTAACGAAGAATGGGTCATTGCACAAGACGCAGCAACACTTACCGCTTAACAGATTTACTATCAGTTTTAAGAATTGTAGAGGGGGTTAATTTGTCTCGTACTATTATGCTGGTGCCACTGAGCACAAGTGTGGGTCTGACTAGCGTAAGCTTAGGGGTGATCCGTGCGATGGAACGTAAAGGCATGCGTATTAGCATGTTCAAGCCCATCGCCCAAGCGCGTGATTCCGAGCTGTCACTGGACCATACTACGGAAATTATCAACGCGACATCCTCGATTCCGGCCGTGGCACCCTTGGCCTTAAGCTATGTTGAGAATTTACTGAGTAATAATCAGCAAGATATCCTAATGGAAGAGATTATAGCCCACTTCCATGATAATACCGGGAATGCGGACGTGGTCTTAGTTGAGGGGTTAGTCCCAACGCGCAAGAATCAATTTGCGCAAACCCTTAACTATGAAATTGCCAAAACCCTCAATGCTGAAATTATCTTTGTCGTTTCGCCTGGCACCGACACGCCCACTCAGTTGAAAGAGAGAGTTGAGCTACAACTCAATAGCTTCGGGGGGCGTAAGAATAAAAATATCGCTGGGTTGATCATTAATAAGATCAATGCCCCAACCGATGAAGAAGGCCGCACCAGGCCGGACCTGTCGGAAATGTTCGATGATACCAATGAAGCCACCGTGGCTAATTTTACCTTCGAGCAGCTTAGTCAAGCCTCCCCTCTTCCGGTACTTGGCGCGATCCCTTGGAATTTCGACCTGATTGCTACCCGTGCCATTGATATGTGTCGACATCTTAAGGCTGAAATTATTAACGAGGGTGATATCACCACTCGCCGGATTCAATCAGTGACCTTCTGCGCACGTAGCCTACCGAATATGCTTAAATTATTCCGTCCAGGCTCCCTGCTCGTGACCTCGGCTGACCGCCCCGATGTGCTAGTGGCGGCATGCTTAGCAGCAATGAACGGCGTAGAAATCGGTGCAATCTTATTAACAGGCGGTTACCAGATTGATCCGGCGGTACAGGAACTCTGTTCGCGGGCATTCCAAACTGGCCTTCCCGTTTTCTTGGTGAAAACCAATACATGGCAAACCTCACTGACGCTACAAAGTTTCAACTTAGAAATTCCGGTGGATGATACTCAGCGTATTGAGAAGGTGCAGGAGTTTATCGCCAGTTATATTGATAAACCGTGGATTGACTCCCTTGGATCGGTCGCTGAACGTAGCCGCCTCCTCTCACCACCAGCATTCCGTTATCAATTAACCGAGCTGGCCCGTCAAGCCGGTAAGCGCATTGTGTTACCGGAAGGCGACGAACCGCGAACCTTACGTGCCGCTGCAATTTGTGCAGAACGTAAAATTGCCCAATGCGTATTACTCGGGGATCCCGCAGAAATTCAACGCGTTGCTTCAGTACAAGGGATCGTACTCGGGGAGGGTGTCAGCATTGTGGATCCGCAAGCGGTCAGAGAAGACTATGTCTCTCGACTGGTCGAACTGCGTAAAAACAAAGGCATGACGGAAGTTGTGGCCCGTGAACAGCTTGAAGATAACGTTGTACTCGGTACCCTGATGTTGGAAAAAGGTGAAGTCGATGGATTGGTCTCTGGCGCAGTACATACTACCGCCAATACTATTCGCCCACCGCTACAGTTAATCAAAACCGCGCCGAACAGCAGCATCGTCTCTTCTGTGTTCTTTATGTTGTTACCTGAACAAGTGCTGGTATATGGAGATTGTGCGATCAATCCGGACCCGAATGCTGAACAATTAGCGGAAATTGCCATTCAGTCAGCAGACTCCGCCGCAGCCTTCGGTATTGAACCCCGTGTCGCGATGATCTCTTACTCAACGGGAAATTCTGGCAGCGGCAGCGATGTTGATAAAGTACGAGAAGCGACGCGTCTTGCGCAAGAAAAACGCCCGGACCTGATCATTGATGGGCCATTGCAATACGATGCGGCAATTATGGAAGATGTGGCGAAGTCTAAAGCACCGAATTCACGGGTGGCGGGCCGCGCGACAGTGTTTATCTTCCCTGACCTCAATACCGGTAACACGACTTATAAAGCCGTGCAGCGTTCGGCGGAATTGATTTCCATTGGACCCATGCTGCAAGGTATGCGTAAGCCAGTGAATGACCTCTCGCGGGGGGCATTGGTCGACGATATCGTCTATACCATTGCGCTCACTGCTATTCAGTCTCAGCAAGCTGAAAACAGAGGCTAACCGATACGCCACCTGCGACCTTGGTAACAGGTGGCAATTCAGTATGTATGCCTTAACGGTTTTCGCCGTTACGGGTTAACCACAACGCTAAGGCTTTTAGCGAATCATCGGTAAATTCATCGCAACGAGCGGTGATCTCTTCGGGTGTCATCCAAAACACTTCTGTCACTTCACCATCTTGTAACGCAAAGGGGCCATGGCAGACGCAGCTAAACAAGCTTCCCCACACCCGACATCCCTCATCTTCAAAATAAAACTTCCCATGCTCCGCGAGAGGCACATCTGCGATACCCAACTCTTCCTCTGCTTCGCGGCGCGCGGAAGCAAGAAGCTCTTCACCCGATTGCACCACCCCACCGGCTGTCGCATCGAGTTTCCCCGGGGCGAAATCCTTATTCTCTGCGCGACGTTGGACCAAAATACGGCCTGTGCCTTCTGTCACAACGATATAGGTTGCGCGATGGCGTAGAGATTCCGCGCGCATTTGTTGACGGGCAGCCGTCGCAACGACTTCATCATTCTCATCAACAATATCAACCCATTCAATCTGACCTACAGGCATTTGTTCAACCATGGTTAACCCTTTTTAACGCGAGTCGCTACTCGACGCTATGTGCTTTGATTTACCCTAAGAGTAATAAGTAAAATTTAATTTCGCAATCTCTAGCATTATGAAGAAATGCTTTTCATTTTATTTTAAGTGATTACTGAGAAATTGTTGCAAACGTGGCGACTTAGGACAATTAAAAATTTCCTCCGGGGAACCCTGCTCTTCAATCTTGCCTTGATGGAGGAAAATCACCTGTGAGGAGACCTCTTTGGCAAACGCCATCTCGTGGGTCACCATAATCATGGTTTTGCCTTCTTTAGCCAGCTGCAACATAATCCGCAACACCTCTCCCACTAACTCAGGATCCAAGGCCGAGGTCGGTTCATCGAACAATAGAATCTCAGGATCCATGGCTAATGCCCGGGCAATAGCCACCCGCTGTTGCTGGCCTCCTGATAAGTGGACGGGATATTTTTTCCAATTCACCGGATCGATCCCTACTTTACGCAACGTATATTCCGCCTTCTCTTGCGCCTCGGCATTGGCTATACCAAGGACTTTACACGGGGCTTCCATTACATTCTGCAGCACGGTCATATGGCTCCACAGATTGAAGTGTTGGAATACCATGCATAATTTGCTGCGCAATAACTTCAGCTGCTGTTTATCCGAAACCTGCAACTGTTGTGTACGATCGGCGGCGAGCGCGATTTGCCGTTGGTTGAGCCAAATATTGCCCTTGTTCGGCAACTCAAGAAAGTTTAAGCAGCGCAAAAAGGTACTTTTCCCTGACCCCGACGCGCCGATAATTGCAATGACATCACCCTCATTGGCGGTAAGGCTAATGCCTTTTAATACCTCATGCTGACCATAAGATTTATGTAGCTGTTCAATTCTTAATTTTTCGGTGGACACCATACGCAAACCCTTAGCGTGAACTGATATGAGGTAACCAGCGCTTCTCTAGCTGGCGAAACGCCATAATCAAAACGCAGGAGATAAAAAGATAAAGTACCGCAGCAATACCGAAGGCCGTAAAAGGTTGGTAGGTGTCAGCGTTAATATCCCGAGCCACTTTTAAGATATCCGGCACCGTCGCGGTAAATGCCAACGAGGTCGAGTGTAATAATAAGATGACTTCATTACTGTACGCCGGTAATGCAGTGCGAAATGCTGAGGGAAGAATAATTGAACGCCACAAGGTTAAGCCACGAAAACCGTAAGCTTGCGCGGCCTCAATCTCCCCGGCAGGAACGGCCCGTATCGCCCCTGCAAGAATTTCCGTGGTGTAGGCTGCGGTATTCAGCGTTAACGCCAGCAGCGTACAATGTAACCCGCTACGAAAAAATTCATTCAGCAATTGATGATCTCTAACCACCTGTAAGGTATAGAGCCCAGTGTAGATAATTAATAGTTGGACATACAAAGGTGTGCCCCGAAACACAAAGGTAAACAGCGCAATAGGTAGCGACAGCCAACGACGGGACGAGATACGGCCAATCGATAAGAATAAAGCGAGTATTCCCCCCACTACCATCGAAAAGACCAGTAGCCACAGAGTCATAGCTAAACCACTGAGTTGGTAACCATTGGTCCACAGCAGCGACTGCCAATATTGTTGAAGGATCGCAGTCATAATGTCACCTTCTTCACGCCAACAGCGTAGAATCGCATCAGCCCAGCTAGGATAAGTTGTGAAACCAAGGTGAAAAGTAGATAAATCGCCCCCGCCACCAGTGCGAAAAAGAGAGGTTGCCAGGTACTTTTTCCGGCGAGCTGTGTCGCTTTGACCAACTCTTCTAAGCCTAAAATCGACACCAGCGCCGTCGCTTTTAAGATCACTTGCCAGTTATTACCGATTGCGGGTAGCGCAAAGCGCATCATCAGGGGAAAGGTAATGCGGGCAAAGCATTGCCAAGGTGTCATCCCGTAGGCAACCGCGGCCTCACGTTGACCGAGGGGGACTGATAATGCTGCGCCACGGAAAGTTTCCGTAAAATATGCCCCATAGATAAACCCTAAGGTCAAAATTCCGGCTGGCAGTGGAGCAATATCAATATGGGCGATGTCTAAACCATGAGTGACTTGGTTCAGCGCAATTTGTAAACCATAAAAGATCAGTAACATTAGGACTAAATCAGGAATACCCCGCACAATCGTGGTATAGGTGGCACCGATAGCCTGTAACCAAGGATAACGGGAGAGACGCGCAGCGGCGCCAGCCAACCCAATAATCACTGCTAAAACTAGAGCACTGAGCGCAAGCTCGATTGTCATCCACGTTCCTTGCAGAATCACCTGTCCGTAACCTTCTAGCATCTACGACCCCTCTTAACTTACGAATACAGAGCGCCACGCCAGATGACGCTCTGTCACTGTCGGACTTACTCGTCGTAAATATTGAAATCGAAATACTTTTTCGCCAATTTGTCGTAGGTCCCATCTTTATGCATTGCGGCGATGGCTTTATTGATGGCTTGGGTTACTTCCGTATCCCCTTTGCGAAGACCAATTCCTGTTCCAACCCCGAAGATAGCCTTATCTTTAACGGCAGGCCCAGCAAAACTATAACCTTTGCCCCCCGCCGATTTTAAGAATCCCTCGCTAGCTTGGACTTCGTCCTGAAACGCTGCATCTAAGCGCCCTGAGGCTAAATCTTGGTAAACTTGGTCCTGTGCTTGGTAAGGTACGATGGTGACGCCTGCACCACGCCAGTATTTATCAGCATAGCTTTCTTGAGTGGTGCCCTGCTCGACACCAATAGTTTTCCCTTTTAATGAGGCCACGGTTGGTTGTAAAGGCGAGCCTTTCACTGCGACTAAACGCGCATTGGCCGCGTATAATTTATCTGAGAAATCAATCTGTTGGAGACGCTTTTCAGTAATCGATAAGGCCGAAACGATCGCATCAATTTTTTCAGCTTTTAAGGAAGGAATAAGGCCGTCGAAATCCCCTGTTACAAATTCGCATTGCGTCGTAATGCGTTTACAAATTTCATTGACTAAATCAATGTCGAAGCCAACCAGTTTGCCATCGGGACTTTTCGATTCAAAAGGTGGATAGCTCGGGTCAGTGCCAAAACGAAGATGCGTAGGCAGTGCAGAGAAAGCCTGGCTAGAAAGGGTTAATCCTAAAAACAGCGAAGCAAATACCGTCAACTTTTTCATGTATATCACCAGTGAGAGAGGATTCTCACTGGAAATGCACAAAACATGCCAAGGCTTAATGGGGTTTTATCGCGATTCGCGCGAAAATTAGCACGAATGTGGTGCAAAAAAACATGCGTGCACCATTAGTGACCTTGCCAACGGGTAAAGAGGTCTTCGGGTAGCTCGATATCGAACTGATCGATGATACGGTTAACGGTCTGATCGACAATATCGTTAATAGAGTTAGGGCGATGATAAAACGCCGGGACGGGCGGCATGATAATCGCCCCAAGTTCAGCCGCGGTGGTCATCATCCTTAAGTGTCCAAGATGTAAGGGCGTTTCACGTACCCCGAGTACCAGTTTACGGCCCTCTTTTAATACCACATCTGCGGCACGGGTAAGTAAGGTATCGCTGTAGCTGTGGACGATAGCGGAGAGGGTTTTAATCGAACAAGGCAGGATCACCATACCCAGCGTTTTGAAAGATCCCGACGAGATCGATGCACCAATATCACGCACGTCATAGACTTCGTCTGCCAGCGCTTGCACATCTCGCCAACTGTAATCAGTTTCTAAAGAGAGGGTCTGGCGGGCAGCCATGCTCGCAACAAGGTGGGTTTCAACCTCGGGGACTGATTTTAATACCTCGAGCAGCCGTACACCATACTGTGCTCCGCTTGCCCCAGACAGGCCAACGATTAATCTTTTGGTCATAATGACGAGTATCCCACACACTGAGCGCTATTTTGCGAAGGCTTAGTATAGCAGAAAGCAAAACAGGGCGATATTCGCCCTGTTTACGAGAAGAAAAAGCGCTTAACCTTCGTTATGAAGTTCCAGCCCTTCTACCTCATTTTGCCGTGCCACGGCTTTCACATCGTCTTTGCGCAGGGATTGCAGATAATCCAGATATTCTTGGTTAACATCTTGCGTGACGTAGACACCATTAAAGACGGAACACTCAAAGTCTGTAATATCTGGGTTCTCTTCTTTTACCGCCTCGATCAGATCATTCAGATCTTGGAAAATAAGGGCATCAGCCTTGATTAATTGGCAAATTTCATCCACTTCACGACCATGCGCAATCAGCTCATTGACGCTTGGCATATCGATGCCATACACGTTAGGGAAGCGGATTTCGGGTGCGGCAGAAGCGAGGTAAACGCGTTTGGCGCCTGCTTCACGAGCCATCTCAATAATCTGCTCGGAGGTGGTTCCACGAACGATTGAATCGTCGACTAACAGTACATTCTTATCACGGAACTCAGCACGGTTGGCATTCAGTTTACGGCGGACGGCGCTGCGGCGCAGCTGCTGTCCAGGCATAATAAAGGTCCGTCCTACATAGCGGTTTTTCACAAATCCCTGACGATAAGGCTTATCTAAGATGCGCGCAATTTCCAGTGCAACATCCGTCGAGGTTTCAGGGATAGGAATGACGACGTCGATATCCAAGTCACGCCATTCACGGGCAATTTTTTCACCTAGCTTGGTACCCATGCGAATTCTTGCGTTGTAGACAGAGATCTTATCGATAAAGGAGTCGGGACGAGCGAAATAGACGTACTCGAATAAACAAGGATTATTCTTCGGCGCATCCGCACATTGACGCGTAAAAAGTTCACCCTGTTCAGTAATATAAACAGCTTCACCAGCCACAACGTCACGGATAAATTCAAAACCGAGTGTGTCTAAGGCAACACTCTCTGAGGCGACCATATATTCGTTACGGCCATCTGGCAGTTGGCGCTTACCTAAAACTAAAGGACGGATACCATTAGGATCGCGAAAGGCAATCATGCCGTGACCAATAAGCATCGCCACGACAGCGTAAGCACCACGGATTTGGCGGTGCATACACTCGATAGCGGTAAAGATATTATCCGCTGTCAGGGGATAATCTTGGAAGCGATCAAGTTCTTGAGCGAAGACATTAAGCAGAACTTCCGAGTCAGACGTCGTGTTGATATGGCGACGCCCTTGCTCGAACAGACGGGTTCTCAGCTCATGGGCATTAGTTAAATTGCCGTTGTGTGCCAGCGTAATACCGTACGGAGAGTTCACATAAAAAGGCTGTGCTTCCGAGGCGCTTGAGCTACCTGCAGTAGGGTAACGAACGTGGCCAATACCCATTGTTCCTTGAAGACGTTGCATATGGCGTGCTTCAAACACGTCACTAACGAGTCCATTCGCTTTACGTAAGCGAAAGCAATTAAGCTGATCAATCGTACAGATGCCTGCTGCATCTTGTCCACGGTGTTGTAGCACCGATAACGCATCATAAATTGCTTGGTTTACAGGTAAAAATCCGCTGATACCGACAATCCCACACATGGTGTCATTTCCTCATAGCCGCTTGTCCCGACTCACTATCGGGGTAGAAAACTCGATGTGCTCTGCAGATAGTCAAAAAACCATCTGATGACGATACTGAACTGTGGAATCAACTGTGATTGCGTCCAATCGACACTTTTGGAAAACCCCGTAAAGGTGTCGAGAAAAAAGAGGATAGCCGCGACGATTAATCCACCGCGTAGCGCGCCGAAACAGACCCCTAATACACGATCGGTTCCTGACAGGCCGGTCTTATCCACTAAACTACCAATCACATAATTGACCAGAGCGCCCACAATTAGCGTAGTGATAAAGAGCACCGCAATGGCGATACCATTTCGGACCATGGGTTGTTCAAAACCCGAAAACCAATCCGCCAGTAAAGGGTAGTAATGGCTCGCGACAAAGAATGCACAACCCCAGGTAATTAATGAGAGGGCTTCCCTCACAAATCCGCGGATGAGACTCACTAATGAAGAGAGTCCAATGATGCCTAATATGGCGTAATCAATCCAATTCATCCGCGTAACCTATACCACCTCATGACAGTGTTTCCTCTATCGCGGCGCATTCTAACAGAAAAAGAAAACGTTTGCGTATGGTTTTCCTGCGCCAAGTTGAAAAAGGGCAATGCCTTATTTTTAGGAATTGCCCTGCCCTGTTCTTTCCCCTGTAAGGGGGATTATCTTGGGATAATCAATGCACCCGATAAGGCATGACCACCCCAAATAATCCTGTTTTCGCCTTCAATTCAGCAACCTGTGACTGAAGATGGCTCTTCGACGTATCCGGCCCCACCAAAATACGGTTAATTTGCCCCTGCACCGGTGTAGCAGGAATGGAATAGGCTTTGAAGCCCGCACCCCGTAGCTGTTCAACCACTTCAGAGACTCGTGAGGCATTACGCAACGCACCCAACTGAATCACGTATGCCTGACCGGTAGGCGTTGACGAGGCGCTACTCTGCGCTGCGGTTTGTTGACGTTGCTGCGCCTCAGCCTGCTGTTGCTGTGCGGCCAACTGTTGTTGCTTCGCTTGCGCCTGACGTTGAGCTTCTTGCTGTTGGCGCGCTTGATCTTTTAGCCGTTGCGCTTCACGCTGTGCTAGCTGTTCTTGGGCGCGTTGCATCTGTAGCTGTGTGGCATTAGCCCCTGTTTCATGAGGTTGTGTCGCCACACTACCACGAGAAGCCTCTTGCGAGCTAGCCTCAGCCGGGATGCGCTGGGCTGCCTGCTGACGAATCGTTTTTGACGGGATGGGCTGAGTGACGGGGGGAACCATCTCATCATTCAGTTGGTCACCCGGTTTAGGCACTAAAGGGATGGCCGCGAACTCTTCATGGTAATGCTTTTTTTTACCATCCAGTAAGCCGGGTAAAATAATCACGCCGAGTGCCACCAGAATGATCGTTCCCGCCATCCGATTTTGAAATTTACTGGCCACGTTACTGCTCCTTATTGCTCAACGCCATAACCGCCGCAACGGTATGAAAAGATCCACAAACTAAGACGACATCGTCTGCATCCGCTTGCGACAACGCTGCCTGCCAGGCCTGCTCAACCCGGTCATAACACTCTGCCTCAGGCAACGATTGCTGTAACCGCTGTGCCGAGGCCCCTCGTGGCCCGTCTAGGCTAGCGCAATACCACTGATCCACGGCTTCAGATAATATCGTGATTGTCCCCTCGATATCTTTATCGTGAAGCATACCCAGTACGCCGTGAACTTTTCCCTTGGGGGCGAGCTGTTCGATTTTTTCCACCAGATAACGTGCCGCATGGGGATTATGCGCAACATCTAAAATCACCAAAGGAGAATGTTGCACAATCTGGAATCGCCCAGGCAAGGTTGCGGTGGCAATAGACTCTCTCAGTACGGCTTCACTTAGCGTAAGTCCAGAGACGCGCAATGCTGCCAGCGCAGTAGCGGCGTTTGCTAAGGGGATCTGTGGTAGCGGTAACTCTGTCAATTTGCCTTGAATATCTTGGAACTGCCAGCTGTGTGACGAAGCGCTATAGGACCACTCTTTACCCCGGGCTTGGAGAATCGCGCCTTTATCCTGCGCCACCTTACTGATGGTAACGGGCATATCCGGTTCGCCGACCACCGCAGGTTTGCCTTGGCGGAATATACCGGCCTTTTCTCGGCCAATGCTTTCGCGGTCCGGCCCTAGCCAATCGGTATGGTCGAGCGCGATCGATGTCAGCACCGCAACATCCGCATCAACAATATTGCTCGCATCGAGTCGTCCACCTAATCCCACCTCAAGAATCACCACATCGAGATCAGATTGCTTAAACAGCTGTAACGCTGACAGAGTGCTAAATTCAAAAAAGGTTAACGAGGTTCCCCCACGGCCTTGGTTAAGGCTATCGAAGCTCGAAATATGCTGTTGGTCACTCAGTTCTTGACCGTTAATTCGTACGCGCTCAGCATAGCGAATAAAGTGCGGGGAGCTGTAAACCCCAACGCGATACCCTGCTGCCATTAATAAGACTTCTAAGGTACGGCACGTTGTTCCCTTACCATTCGTCCCCCCTACCGTGAACACAAATGGCGCTGGCTTGAGAAGATTCAGTTCGGTCGCAACATGACGGATACGATCTAAGCCAAGTTCAATGGCTTGACCATGTAACTGTTCAAGGTAAACCAGCCATTCCTCTAGTGAGGAAGACGAGTGTGGGTGATGAGGCTTAGACATGGTATGAATTTTTCGCTAAAACAATGATAAAAAAGACGCTACCAGAGCGTCTTTCAATGTGCAATATAGAATTAAGCGTCGCTAGGCGTTTGCTCGACCTTCTCAGGCTCTGGTGGCAGCTCTTCAGGAAGCGGAGCCGGAAGATTCATCATCTTCGCCAATAAGCTTGCCAGCTTAAAGCGTAATTCAGGGCGACGAATAATCATATCAATCGCCCCTTTTTCGATAAGGAACTCACTGCGCTGGAAACCAGGCGGTAATTTTTCACGTACCGTCTGCTCGATCACTCGCGGACCCGCAAAACCAATAAGCGCCTTAGGTTCACCGATATTCAGATCACCCAGCATCGCAAAGCTTGCGGATACACCGCCCATTGTAGGGTCAGTCAGTACCGAGATATAAGGTAAACCCCGGTCACGCATTTTCGCTAACGCTGCACTGGTTTTTGCCATCTGCATTAACGATGTTAACGCTTCTTGCATACGTGCCCCGCCACTCGCGGAGAAACAGATAAGTGGGCAACCATCTTCTAATGCTTGTTCTGCAGCTCTTACAAAACGCGCTCCGACGACTGCACCCATCGATCCCCCCATAAAGGAGAATTCAAAGGCAACCGCCACGACAGGCATACCATGAAGCTGCCCTTTCATTGCAATCAGAGCGTCTTTTTCACCGGTCTCTTTTTGCGCCGCGACAATACGGTCTTTATACTTTTTAGAATCGCGGAATTTCAGTAAGTCACGCGGTTCTAATTCGCTTCCCAGCTCAAGTGTGGTTCCTTGATCAAGAAAAGTATTCAGACGGTCACGTCCATGCATACGCATGTGGTGGTCGCATTTAGGACAGACTTCGAGATTACGTTCTAGCTCAGCACGGTAGAGTACTTGGCCACAACTTGTACACTTTGTCCAAATCCCTTCAGGAATACTCGCCTTACGGGCAGGGGCAACATTTGTTTTGTTAAGAATGCGTTCAATCCAGCTCATTGAGGACCTTTCTGTTTGAACCTGGTTTTACCAGTCACTGTGTTTCTGCTGAATGATTACTCAACAGCCAATAAATAGCGCTCATTAAACCACAACCGTGAGGTTCTGTGGATAAAAATATGGAGCGATTATACAGATATCAGCATTATGCTGAAGGATCTGTATTATTCTTTTTCGCCCGATGGCGGATTACTTCAATAATGCCAGGCAGTACCGAGACCACAATAATCGCGACGATCAACAAGTTGATATTGCTTTTCACTACCGGTAGATCACCGAAAATTGCCCCAGCGTAGCTAAATAATGCCACCCAGCATACGCCGCCGATAAGGTTATAAAAGCCAAATTGGCGATAGCTCATGCGCCCCATTCCTGCAACGAAAGGCGCGAAGGTCCTAATGATCGGAACAAAACGCGCCAAGATAATGGTTTTCCCGCCGTGCTTATCGTAGAACTGGTGCGTTTTATCGAGGTAGCTCTGGCGAAAAATGCGCGAATTTGGACGGCTAAAGAGTTTTTCGCCAAATAAGCGCCCGATGGTGTAGTTCAGCGCATCGCCCAGTACGGCGGCAATCACCAATAATCCTACCATCATATGTACGTTTAACCCATTACTCGGCAAAACAGCCAGCGCACCCGCGATAAACAATAGGGAGTCGCCCGGTAAAAATGGCGTCACCACCAGCCCCGTCTCACAAAAGATGATAAGAAAGAGGATGGCGTAGACCCATAATCCGTAATGCGCGATTAACGCCGTTAAATGAACATCTATATGCAATATAAAATCAATGATCATTGATAGCATTGCATAACTCCTTATTGATGAAAGTGATTATCGTCTGCGAGGAAAAGCGGCCCCAACGCAGGTGTCGGTAATGCAAAATGCTCGGGATAGTCAACGGCAACTAAATAGAGCCCTTCCGCTCTCGCGGTTGCCGCCGCTTTTGTCCGATCGCGCAATGCTAAGAGCTCCGCGATCCACTGTTCAGGCTGATTTCCCATCCCCACTTCTAGCAGACTACCGACAATATTCCGCACCATATGGTGGACGAAAGCGTTGGCTTTGATGTCGATAATCACAAAGCTACCTTGGCGTACAACATGAATATGTGAAATATTGCGCCATGGCGTCCGCGATTGACATTGTACTGCCCGAAACGAGGTGAAATCGTTCTCTCCCAACAGACTCTGTGCAGCGCGATGCATTTTATCGGTGTCTAAGGGATGATAAAAATGCGTCAACCCTTTCCCGAGAATAGCTGGACGTAAGCGCTCGTTATAAATCACATAGCGATAGCGCCGTGCCGTCGCGCTAAAGCGGGCATGGAATTCATCCGGTACCGCTTTAACCCAACGCACCGCAACATCGTCGGGTAAATTTGCATTGACCCCTAACGTCCAAGCGGCATCCGCCCGTTTAGCTTGCGTTTCGAAATGAACCACTTGTCCTGTCCCATGTACCCCAGCATCCGTTCGCCCGGCGCAAAAAACATCGATGGGATGATTAGCGACTTGGGTCAGGGCTTTTTCGAGAACCTGTTGAACACTGCGTACTTCGCGTTGGCGTTGCCAACCATAATATCGGCTGCCATCGTACTCAATCCCCAGTGCAATTTTGTACGGTGCTTCAGCTGTCGACATTACAAATAATCCTCGATCAGGCGCTCTGCAGTTTTCACCGCCATTAAGGCACCTCCGTAACGGACGTTATCCGCTACTGACCAAAACTGTAACCCTTCAGGCTGGCCATAATCTTGACGGATAGCACCAATATACAGCTGATCTTGGCCTGTACCTTCGCTTACCGGGGTCGGGAAGTCGTGTTCCTCACTCACCGCCAGATCAGCTTGCTCACTCAATACTTGTTGGGCTTCATCCGCTTCCAGCGGACGCGCAGTGATCACACGAACACTTTGCGCGTTACCATAAAACACCGGCGCTTGGAGCGATGTCACACTCAATGGGAAACTTTCGTCTTGTAATATTTTACGGACTTGATCGACGACACGGCGTTCTGCCGCGACACTGCCCTGCTCATCGATCGCCAGCGGCATCATGTTGAAGGCTAATTGACGACCAAAGTGATAGTTCTCAGGCGGGATACCGTTGAGTAAGCGTGCGCTTTCACCCGCCAACGCATCGACTGCAGATTTCCCTTGAGCCGAAACCGATAACAATTCAGTTAGCTGGATAGATTGGACACTGGCAGCCTCATTAAGCGGGGCTATTGCGTTCATCAGCTGGCTCACTTGGCTATCGGCCACCGCTATAATGTTACGATTACGGTAGTCGGCCAGGGTGTTGTCATTGACGCCAACCACGGCTAAGGGGACATCATGAGCTAACGCAAAGAGTCCACTGCTATCGATAACAATACATCCTGCGTCCGCGGCGAGATCCGCATAGTCAGCACTGGCTTGTTGTCCCGCGACAAAAAAGGCTAATTGGCTGTCGCTCCAGTCATGATTGCGCGCATCCTGAACGAGGTAATTTTTTCCGGCAAAACGAATAGATTCACCTGCACTCTCTTCAGTGGCCAGTAGCGTAACGTTACCGACCGCAAACTGACGCTGCTCTAAACACTCAATTAACGCACGGCCAACGGCACCGGTCGCACCTAAAATAGCAATATTCCAACCCTGGGACATGGGGTACTCCACACTAAATTAACGGGATGAGTCACACCCACCCCAACAACAACTGAGCCTAAGCGCAGTACAAGGTATTGAATCCGAGTTGACGAAGTCGTTCAGCCGTCGAGGCAGTCGAACAGCTAACGGTTAATGAAGACCATTCGCGGCGCTCTTGATATTGCTTTCTTAGCCGGTCAAATCCCCCTTCATCAGCGATATGCTGCCTAAGCAATGCATCATCGCGGCGCACATCATACACGAGATGGGCTAAACGTTTTAGAAGTGACTGCGAAAACTCGCCTGTGACCTGAATCGCGCTAATATCCGGCTGAGGCAATAATTCACTCAGGGTAATGTGTTCTGGCTGGCCGATAAACGCGGTCCACGCTTCATAAAGTTGCGTGGTTCCCCGCACTTTACCTTCTAAGGTGTAGCCGGCGATATGGGCCGTCGCGATATCGACTTGAGCCAGCAGTTGCCGGTCGAGATCGGGTTCTGGCTCCCACACATCCAATACCACACTCAGATCGTTGCGCTCAGTCAGCACCTGCTTAAGGGCTTGGTTATCTACCACCGCGCCTCGGCAAGCGTTGATCAGTACACAGCCAGGGCGTAATGCTTCGAGCAGATGGCGATCGACACAGTGCCAGGTTCGGTAGGCACCCTGTTTAATGAGTGGTGTATGGAAGGTCAAGATATCGGCTTGTGCCGCGACATCTTCTAATGAAAGGAACGTTTCTTGATCACCACGATCGGCTCGTGGCGGGTCGCATAATAGCACCTTCATTCCCAAGGCTTCACAGCGAGCTTGCAGGCGACTGCCGACATTGCCGACACCGACGATACCAATCGTCTTATCACATAACGCATAACCGTCGCGTTCAGCCAATAGCAGCAACGCGGAAAAGACATATTCTACCACCGCAATAGCGTTACAACCGGGTGCTGCGGAAAATGCCACACCTGCCGCCTCGAGGTCCGCCAACTCGACATGGTCAGTGCCTGCCGTCGCCGATCCCACAAAAGCTAGCGGCGTGTCGGTCACCAGCTGCGTATTAACCGGTGTGACCGAACGCACCATCAGTGCTTGGGCATCCTGTAATTCGCTTACCGGCAGGGGCCGGCCTGGGACGCGTACGACCTCTCCTTTACGACTGAATAACTCTTGCGCATAGGGCATATTTTCATCGACAACGATTTTCATGATTTGGCCTAGAAGGTAAAAAGAAAGCGTTAAGATATTCTGTCATATTCTTAGGCTGAAAACACCTGAGATCGATTCTCATCAACAGGACAAATAATGCGGTAAAAGGCAGATTGTTGCTTGGGATTTTATTGGGGGATTGTTATGATAGCCGGCTATTCTCCGGTCATCCGGTTCTTAGTTTTTGTAAGGATGTTGCCATGCAGCCACTCAGCGGCCCTCGCGGATATTCCGACGGTCCACACCGTCACGACTTAACCTCCCCGAATAGCCTAAAAGCTAAGCCGTTGCACAGTGAAGTACTTTCCTCCGCGCAACGTACTGCGCTGGAACGCATCATCGTTAAAATTTTGGCAATCAGTAGCCTTAAACCGCCGGCGCTTTGGGCCGGAATCCGCCACCACGTTAACGTCAGTGGCGACGCCGAACTGCTGTCGTCTCACTTTCCAGAAGCAGAAAAGTGGTTACAAGGCGTCCTTAAGCAAGAACAGAATAATCATCTAGCACGCCGCCAATTACAGCAGCTTACCGATTTACTTCCTCAAGGAAATAATCGGCAAGCCGTCAGCGAATACATTCGCCAGCAATTTGGGCAAACCGTGCTAAGTGCCCTGACTCAGGCACAACTGCAGCAAGTATTAACCCGTCTTCAGCAAGGGCAGATGTCGATCCCGCAACCGGTACAAACCACCGCCACCGCGCGGAGCCTCCTGCCAGCCGAGCATTCGACACTTAGCCAGCAAGTGGTCAAATTATCCGTCGCCAACGGCGAGTCACCCATCAGTGTCTGGGAAACGTTACATAGCTTGGTCGGCTTAAAAGACGGCGACCCGATTCCCGCCAAGCACTACCCTCTGTTAATTCAATATTTACAGGCTCGCCAGCAGTTGGTGGGACAGGGTAGTCTTTTACTGCCACAGCTATTGCAAGGCTTAAAACACCCTGCAAGCAGCCTAGAACTTGAGCAGGCAGCAGTATACTGCCAACAGCATTACCACTTAGCTGCGGACGCCTGCTTATCACGTGTGCAAGCACAAGATCTTCTCAATGTGCTATTTAGCCACCGTGCTGGCTTCGGTTGGCGGCCGCCACAAGGTGCACTCACCGCGGGGCCTATTCCGATTTATCATCCCGCGCCGCCTGTTACTGGGCAGACAAGTTTTTGGCCATTCTCTCCCCGGGTTACCCTAACGATTATTGGGATAGTGCTACTGTTTCTCTTTATTGTCTGGCTCTAATTAGCATCCACACTGTATCGACGCTGCATCAGTGGGCCAAGTGCTTGGCTCGCTGCCTTCGATAATTGGATGGTTATCCCGACGCCAAAAATCTAAGCCGCCAATCAATTCTTTTACCTTAAATCCGGCTTGCGCGAGGTTATACGCCCCTTTGGTTGAGCCATTACATCCTATTCCATCGCAATAGGTGACATAATGAGCCTGTTTAGATAACGACGCCAATGTCAGAGCATTCATCTCGCGATGGGGAAAGTTTATCGCGCCGGGAATATGGCCGAGGCGGTAATGGTCGGCAGAACGGACATCGAGTATTATGTATTCTGCGCTATCACGCTGGCAGCTTTCTGCTAAGTCCCAAGCATCAATATAATACGCCAATTTGGCGGTTAAGTAGGCTGCACTGTCGGCAGGGTCAGCGTAATGAAAAATTGAGTCTGTCATCGTCATTCTCCTTGAGTGGTCTACACAGAATATCGCACTATTAAGGCTCTAATCAGACCCATTTCCGATAAAGTATCAGACCACTATGACAAAGCGCTCTTCAATTTGGTTATCCCTGACCTTAGCCGAACGTGGGAATCGCGTCACACAGCTATGCCGAGTCCTGAGAGCGGCTATTCAAAAGGGGCAATTGGGGCCTGGGGAACGTTTGCCTTCTAGCCGTCAATTAGCCACCGATCTGGGCTGCTCGCGAACGACGGTGGAAGCGGCATATCAACGATTAACCACACAAGGTTATCTGACGCGACATCTCGGTCAAGGGAGTTTCGTGACACAACGTGGTTTAGCGCTATCGTCACCGACTTACCAAGGATTACCCCCGACATTATCAAATCGGGGACAACAGCTCTTAGCTCAGTCTCAGTGTCTGGACCCGCGGACGATACAGCCATTCAGTGCCGGCGTACCCGATGTGAACGCTTTTCCGTTACATCAGTGGGCCGAGGTGACTCGTCGAGTAATGGAATCATTAGCACCAGAGCAACTGCTTTACGGTGACCCGCAGGGACTGGCAGAGTGCCGCAAAGCCATTAGCCATTATTTAGCGTTATCCCGCCAAGTTAATTGCTCGCCTTCGCAAATTATTGTGATCAACAGTTCACAACAAGGCCTGCAATGGCTGGCTCATATACTGCTGGATGAGGGAGAGACCGTTGTGACCGAGGCGTTATGCTACCCAGGAGCGGTCAATGCTTTTCGGCAAGCGGGGGCGGTTCTTGCCCCGCAGCCTATGGATCAAGACGGTGCGATCCCTCCGACCCATCACGCCAAGTTGGCTTATCTTACACCGGGACATCATTACCCTTTAGGGATGACAATGAGCGAATCTAGACGTCAGCAATGGCTAGATTGGGCTACTCGCCATCAAAGCTGGATTATTGAGGATGACTATGACGGTGAATACCATTACCGCAATGACCCTCCGGCCTCCCTGCAACGACTCGACCGTGGCCAAAAGGTCATCTATCTTGGAACATTTTCCAAGACACTCTTTCCCAGTATCCGACTTGCCTATATGGTCGTGCCCCCCGCCCTTGTCCCCCAGTTAGCGAGCGCACGGCAACGTCTCGACAGTCACACCGCGGTATTATCACAAGCCGTAGTCGCTGCGTTTATTTCAGAAGGTTATTTTGCGAGTCACCTTCGTTTGATGAAAAAACTCTATGCCGCAAGACGCGCTCTGCTGATTGAGTTACTGAAAGAGTGCCCAGCAGATACCGTTCGTTTGCTGCCATCCGAAGGCGGGCTACAACTGGCTATCGAATATCTTAGAAGAAGTACCTCTGCGATCACGGCTGCTGCCAGCCATAAAGGGCATGTGCTCGCTGAACTTGCCCCACTGTGTTTGATCACTCCAGTGATTAATGGCTGGATACTCGGCTTCGCGGCGCTGACTCCGCAAGCGATACGTCAAGCGGTTACGCTGTTGAACGAGGTGTTGCAGAGCGCAACATCGTTAGACTGACCCAATAAGATCAGACGACTGGCCAAGCGTTATCTCCTTCATAGTCATTTTATGGATCTCAATAAATTACCAAATTAAGGCTCAGAAATATTTATCTCTTCCCACAACGTCAACGACGAGACGAAAAAAATCGTATGATGCTTTATTCCTATTAAGCTAAAGGTTGAATACACATGCTGTAGTCTAAAAAAGAGAAACTAATATAGAGATCCTGAGGTAATAACTTTAGGGCAAGTAGGGATTATTCAAGAAAATTATACTTTGGATAAAATTTTCATCTTGCCAGAGAAACAATTCAGAGGATATGGTTGGAGGTTGTTGAAACAAACTATCTGGTAATAACTTCACTCGGGGAGTAAATGACTTAATAATCGACTTTCTAGCTATACAGACTAATAACGGTTTAAAAATTCTTTTTAGCGGTTGATAAAATATAAAATAATAAAAGCCTCTAGCTTGTGAACTAAACTCACCTATCGGTTTTTAGCAGAAGATTATGTAGTGATAAAATCCCCCTTACTCGCTCGCACAGGACGTTGTCTCTATTCCACCTTGCAGCACCATTGCGTGTACCGGATAAATATAGAGTGAAATAGTTAAAAAAGATCTAGAAGATTGTCGCAATCCACTCCGTGAATATTATCCATTCACTCAGGGGATGATTTTTATAATGTGCACTTATCATAGTGTGTGCTTGGAATAAAAATAGGAAAGGAATCAATGGATACGGTAGAGGAATTAAATGGTACTTATTTCTATGCGGGAAGACAAAATCTTACCGCTGCTGAACTTTTATTCATGATCTTTTGTGAAAATACAGCAGTCCAATTCGGTATTGGTGTGGCAGATTTTAGTGCAATTATCGCTATTGTTTCAGGGAGAAATAACTTGAGTACAAGAGGAAAATTAGCCAACACGACTAAAGGGACCTCTTATGCATCCAAAAGTGCGAGGGCTATATTCGGTAAAACAAAATTTCCCTTTGGATTATCATTACCTACCTGGCTTGGTGGTTACACACCTTGGACGGTTCGTCGCGTTATGGTTCACAACATTGCGTCCTTCGTTGGCCGTTCTATTCCATTGCTCGGAGTAATGATCCTTGCCTCTGATGTCACTCAAATTACCTACAGAACCCTTCGAGACTATAACACCATAGCGAGAGGCAGCGATAAAGTATGGTAGAAGAAAGTATTGAGCAAAGAATCTATGAACTTGTGCGCCCTTATGCTGGCACTTATCTATTCAACTTAAAGAAAGTTGAGCTAACACCTGACACTGATTTAGATACAGATCTCAGTATTGACGAGCTTGAAGTCGAAGATCTGATGAATAACTTTTTTGATAAGTTTGATGTCACACGGGGTAATTTTAAACTTCAAACTTATTATCCTTATGAACCTTTCTTGTTGAACCCTTTCAAAAAAAGAGCTCCGATACCAGTGCCTGACTTCACTCTGCGCATGCTGATCGAATCAGCGAAAGCCGGACGGTGGTTATACGATTAAACTTTTTTCAAGCGGTTACGCTGTTGAACGAGGTGTTGCAGAGCGCAACATCGTTAGACTGACGATTACCCCAATCAACGCGCAACAAGCGCCGGCTAGGTAGACAGCGCCGTAGCCTGCGCTATTTGCTAAAAACCCTGCCAAAGGCCCCGTGGCCCCATAGGCAACATCTTGAAAGGCAGAGAAACACCCTAGCGCGGTGCCGCGCACCTGTGCGTCTACCCGCTTCATGATTTCGACACCCATAGCTGGGAAGACTAATGAGCACCCGGCTCCCGTTAACGCTGCCCCCACTAAAGCATGCCATGCCTGCTGGCTAAAGCAGAGCAGTAATAAGCCAGCCATTTCTACCCCTAGCGAGATAATGGTGACTTTGATACCGCCCATTTTATCCGGAATTCCGCCAAAGAAGACACGGATTAAAACGTAAGCCAGCCCAAAAATAGTTAAGGTATAGCCCGCATTTCCCCAATGTTCCGCAGCGAAATAGAGGGAGATAAATGCACCAATCACTGCAAATCCCACTCCCTGAAGCGCTAATACGGCACCGGGCGTCAAAATCTGTTTCAACACTGTGGTAAAGCCCGGACGATCGCCGCCACTTACCGGCACCGCAGGGATTTTGGCATTACACAATAGCGCGACAATTGGACAGGCTATACACGCGAGACTCACCCCAAGAAAATCGAAATGATGATAGAGATAGAGCCCAATTGGCGCACCTGCTGCGAGCGAGCCGTAGATAGCCATACCGTTCCAAGACATGACAATCCCCGAGCGTGGCTGCCCAATAAGGCCAAGTCCCCAAGTCAGGTTCCCTGTCAGTAAAAAGCTTTCGCCTAAGCCCAGTAAAATACGTCCTAACAGCAGTAGACTAAATTGCAGCCACACAGAGTGGCTAGCAAAAACGGACAGCAAATACGCCACGCCCACCAAGGCAATCAACCCCATGCCGAGTCGGGTAGTCTGCTTAGCCCCTTGCTGATCAGCTTTTTTCCCGGCAAACCCTCGATTAGCCAATGTCGCGAAGAATTGAATACCTACCGCGATACCAACCATCACATTATTCATTCCAAGACCATCATGAACGAATAAAGGGATAACCGGTAATGCGATACCCGCAGTGAGATAGGTTAGAAATACAGCAAAAGAGGTTACCGCTACCGGTTTTACAGAACGCTCTTCAGGACGGCTCTTGTCCTCTGTCATCACTATGACTCCTTTTTAACTACGGGGGAATTTTATTTAAGCCAATAAAAACGGCAGCCTAAGCTGCCGTTTTTTCAACGATAAATTGATTATGACGTAAATTTACGCATCGTCAATGTCGCGTTGGTCCCGCCGAAGCCAAAGCTGTTTGACATAACGGTCGTCAGTGCGCGCTCGGTCGGTTGAGTGATAATGTTCATCCCTTCTGCTGCTGCATCTGCTTGTTCGATGTTAATGCTTGGTGCAATAAAACCGTGCTCCAACATCAGTAGGGTATAGATCGCTTCTTGAACGCCTGCAGCCCCCAAGGAGTGACCTGTCATCGCTTTCGTTGCAGAAAGGGCTGGTGTATTGTCACCAAAGACTTCACGGATAGCGCCTAATTCTTTCACATCACCGACTGGAGTCGAGGTGCCGTGAGTATTCAGGTAATCGATCGGCGTGTCCAGACCTTCCATCGCCATCTTCATACAACGTGCTGCACCTTCACCTGAAGGGGCAACCATGTCGGCACCATCAGAGGTTGCGCCGTAGCCAACGATTTCCGCATAGATATGCGCACCGCGTGCTAACGCATGTTCAAGCTCTTCGACCACGACCATACCGCCGCCGCCTGCAATAACAAAGCCATCGCGCTCTGAATCGTAAGTACGGGAAGCTTTCTCTGGTGTGTCGTTATATTTAGTTGATAACGCACCCATTGCATCGAACTCGCAAGCCAGTTCCCAGCACAGCTCTTCACCACCACCAGCGAAAACAATATCTTGTTTACCCAGTTGGATTTGTTCCACTGCATTACCAATACAGTGTGCAGAGGTCGCGCACGCAGAACTAATGGAATAGTTCACACCGTGAATTTTAAACGGCGTCGCTAAGCAGGCAGAAACACCTGAAGCCATCGCTTTAGTCACGACATAAGGGCCAACCGCTTTCAAACCACGTGGGCTACGCATGGCGTCAGCACCAAAAACTTGGAAGCGCGGAGAACCGCCGCCTGAACCCGCAATTAATCCCACACGTGGATTATTTTGATATTGCTCTTCGGTCAGCTTCGAATCTTTTACCGCTTCTGCCATAGACAGATAAGCATAGATTGATGCATCGCTCATAAAACGCACAACTTTGCGATCAATTAAGCCTGTGGTATCCATTTTAACGTTACCCCAGACGTGGCTGCGCATGCCTGCATCTTTCATTTCATCGGAAAAAGTGATTCCTGAACGCCCCTCACGAAGAGAAGCCAACACTTCCTGCTGATTATTACCAATGCTGGAAACAATCCCCAAGCCAGTGATCACTGCACGTTTCATTCACATTCCTCATAACAACTATCATCTTATGGGGTGCACTTTAGCGTACAGTTGTACGCCGAACAACCCCCTATACTCAAACTCTTTGTAAATTTGCCTATAAATTGTGATATCGCTAGACTATTCACAAGTCTTCCGCAAAGAGCCCTCGCCGTGAAATCAGCCACTATTAACCATGCAGACCTCGTTTGGAACGAACAAGGTACACCTGTTTCGCAATTTTTCGATGACGTCTATTTTTCTAACGACAACGGGTTAGAAGAAACACGTTACGTCTTTTTAGAGGGTAATCATCTCTCCACTCGCCTACTCGATTCGCAACTGGATACCTTTACCCTTGCAGAGACCGGTTTTGGAACAGGCTTGAATTTTTTGACATTATGGCAAAGCTATCAGCAGTTAGGTCGTCAGAATAGCACCTTAAAATTACCGCGATTACACTTTATTAGTTGCGAAAAGTACCCATTAACACTGGCAGACCTAGAACTCGCTCATGCGCATTGGCCTGAGTTGGCAACCTTCTCACAGGCACTCCGTCAACAATGGCCCGACGCCCTGCCCGGCTGCCATCGCCTCATTTTGGCGCAAGGACAGATTACTCTCGACCTGTGGTTCGGCGATATCAACGACATGTTAGAGGATCTAAAAGCCAATTTAGTTCAAAAGGTTGATGCATGGTTTTTAGATGGCTTCGCACCGTCCAAAAATCCTGATATGTGGACCCATCAACTGTTCGCGACATTAGCGACCACAGTAAAGAAAACAGGCACCTTTGCAACCTTCACCGCAGCAGGCTTTGTACGGCGCGGGCTGGAGCAAGCGGGCTTTAGCGTGACGCGCCATAAAGGCTTTGCCCATAAACGCGAAATGCTAATTGGACAATTAGCGACTCCGCCTGATTACCAACATCCTACCCCTTGGTATCCTCGCCCCGCCGCAAATAAAAAAGAGATCGCTATTGTAGGCGGCGGAATTGCCAGCGCCTGTCTTTGCCTCGCGTTGGTACGACGCGGTTGGCAGGTGACGCATTATTGTGCCGATGCCAAACCCGCTGAAAATGCCTCGGGAAACCGGCAAGGTGCAGTGTATCCGCTGTTGCACGCACAAGATCCGCACCTTGCGACCTTCTTTAGCGCGGCATTTACGTTTGCCAAACGATTCTATCAAGCCCTACCCTTTTCTTTCGAACATCAATGGTGTGGCGTATTACAACTAGGGTGGGATGACAAGAGTCGAAAAAAAATTGACCAACTCGCGGCGCTCTCATTACCGGCCTCGTTAGCAACATTCGTCAGTGCTAACGAGGCGAGTGACCTCGCCGGATTAGCCATCGAACATAGTGGTATTTTCTATCCAGAGGGGGGGTGGCTATCACCCGCCGAATTGACTGCGAAAATTTTTGATTGGCTAAGCACGCAAGGCGTGGTGTGTCATTGGGGATGCGGCGTCGAAAACCTCCACCAGCAGCCTAACGGCGACTGGCAACTCGATTTTGCCCAAGGTGGCCATGCCCAGCATTCGCAAGTGGTCTTGGCCAATGGCCATCAGTTAAACCGCTTCACGCAGACTGAAGCCTTACCTGTATATCCGGTTGCCGGGCAAGTGAGTCATGTCGATAAGCAACAGCCCTTAAGCCAGCTTGCTACGGTACTTTGCTACGAGGGGTACTTAACCCCTTTAAGCGCGACTTACCAAAGTCATTGTATTGGCGCCAGCTATCGCCGAGGGGAGATAGATTGTGATTATTCTGCCGATGAACAACGGACCAATAAACAACGCTTAACACAGTGCCTGCCCCAGAGCACTTGGGCATCATCGCTGGTAATGGGTGATCATGCTCGCGTCGCCGTGCGCTGTGCGATACGCGATCATCTTCCGATGGTCGGCGTATTAAGCGATTATCAACAATTCGTAGAGCAGCCTGCTAGGCCAAAAGAACAGATAGTGGAGAGTTACCATTCAGGTCTCTCAATACTGGGGGGGTTGGGATCGCGGGGCCTGTGCAGTGCGCCATTAGCGGCGGAAATACTCGCCTCGCAACTCGCAGGCGAAGCGCTGCCACTTGATTTATCCACCTTAAATGCGTTGCATCCCGGTCGATTCTGGATACGCAAACGCATTAAAGGCAGACCAATTAGTTAGTGGACGATAACTCTGCTACCGCGCGGTGGTAGAGATCTTCCCACAATTGCGTGACCAGTTTTTGGTCGGGAGGCGAGAGCTCGCCCGCTTTGATCGCTTGAGCAAGACTCTGTTCAACTTGAGCTTTCAAGGCTTCGGGGGCGGCGGACGGCTGATCTTCCAGCTCCGCCACCGCTAAGGTCAAATGCCCTCGCAGGTATCCTCCAGCAAACAGCTCATCGTCAGAACCGTGTTCTACCGTCTTGTCGATACTATCGAGGATATGCTCTTCGAGATCTGTAATCATGACTTTTCCTAAAAATGTTGGCGTAATTTATAACGTCTCAGGCCATGGGAACTGTTCGCTATGTAATGGTTCAGTATGGTAAAAATCCTGCAGAGCGGCAACCAATCGAGCAGGACGCTCAGGTAACCCTTGTTCGAGATAGTGCATCACTTGTGCATGCACTTTACGCTGAAAAGCAACACGATCCGGCTCACAGGTGCCTTCAAGATTGTCGCAGCTAATATTAAACGTAAATCCGGCAGCAACCGAAAAGATCCATTCTAACGCTTGAGGTTTAATCTCAACCTGTTCAAATTGCGCTTGGGTCGTTTCATCCCGCCCGTCAGGGCAATACCAATAGCCAAAATCGACCTGTAATCGGCGTTCTGCTCCGGCGATACACCAATGTGAGATCTCATGAAGTGTGCTGGCGTAATAACCATGAGCAAAAACAATTCGATGATAGTCACACGTCTCATCGGCGGGTAAATAGATAGGTTCATCCTCACCCTTTACCAGTCTTGTACTGAAATCATCAAAGAAACAGTGATCAAATATCCTGATCATGTCCTGATAATCGTGTTGCTGAGTCATAAAGTATTCTTCGTATAATTATAAACCGATGCTATGCATCAGCGCCGCCCCATGGCTGTCCCACAACAGTTTGGCACTCATCACCATCGACACCACCACGACCATTGGTCGTATCAACTTTTGCCCACGGCTTAACACCAAGCGAGCCCCTAGTCTAGCACCGCAGACTGCACCGATAAGCATGATGGCACCTAGGCCCCAAACCACTTTTCCACCCATCATAAAAAACAGTAAGCTGGCAAAATTGGATGTAAAATTAAGTACCTTGGCATGCGCTGTCGCTTTGGCAAGATTAAAGCCCGCCAAGGTGACAAAGCCTAATGCGTAAAAAGAGCCGGCCCCCGGTCCAAAAAAACCATCATAAAAGCCGACACAGCCCCCGCCTACACAGGCGTAGGCCAGTCCTTCGAGACGGGCAACCTTATCCACCTCGCCTAATTTTGGCATGAAGAGAAACCACAACCCGATACCGATCAGCAGCAATGGCAGTACCTGACGTAAAATATCCGCCTTGAGATGCTGGATGGTAAGGGTTCCGACAACTGCCCCAACAAAGGTTAATAATATATTTAACCACTGTTGACGCAGGTCAACAGCCTTGCGCCGGATAAAATAGAGGCTCGCAGAAAAGGAACCGCCTACGGATTGTAATTTATTGGTGGCCAATACTTGGGCCGGGGATAAGCCAGCGGCTAATAAGGCCGGTACCGTCAATAACCCTCCACCACCAGCAATCGAGTCGATAAAGGCGGCAAGTACCGCCACAAAAAACAGTACAACGACCAGTCCAGGCGTTACAACAAACCAATCCATGCCGATTCCTTACAGTAAGTGTTTATCCAACAATGCTTGGCAATTGGCGGGCAGGACCGGTGGCTTAGGTTTCACCGGATGTACACCAGGTTTTGGTGGTTCGAACCAGCTTTGTAACTCTGCGCCACATCCATCACCTGCTGGCGGCGGCGCCTGTTCGACGCATTGTGTATCATTGGCTGGGCAATGTAATCTCACATGCATGTGGGCGCGGTGCGCGAACCAAGGGCGAACTTTTTGTAACCATTGGCGGTCACTCCCCGCATCCAAACATAATTGCTGTTTAATCGCCGGGTTAACAAAGATACGCGCAACCTGCGGGTCTTCAGCGGCTTGGCGCACCATCGTATCGATATCTCGGCTCCAAAGACGACTTACAACCGACTTATCGTCGGCGGTGACCAAATCAAGCGGCTGTGGATGCAGCAACTGCTGAGGTGTCCAACGCTGGCGAGGAAGCTGTAACCAGATGTCGACATCTAAGCCAATCTGATGACTAGCATGACCACTGCTAAAGCGCCCTCCCGCTGGCATCCCCATATCGCCAATTAACACCGTACCGGATGTCTGCTGCGCGATATCTTGGCTAAAACGTTGGATAAATTGAATCAACAAAGGATGACCGAAATAGCGGTGTTGATCTTGGCGCATCACCTGATAATGCTGCGCCTCGAGCGGTAGTGCTTGCGCCCCGATGATACAGCCGTTTGCATAACTACCAATCGGTTGTACAGGCCCCGCGATCGGTTGCTGAATTTTTTGCCATGGCGTCTGTGCAACGGCTGCACACGCTGAAGCAATAAATAGAGCTCCGCCGGCCATCCAGTGTTTCATCATAGTCGTCGCCTTATTTCTGAGAGTGTGAGACATCAGCGCATTGCGCACGATGTCTTAGCAAATGGTCCATTAACACAATAGCGGTCATTGCCTCGGCAATGGGTACGGCGCGGATGCCGACACAAGGATCGTGACGACCGCGCGTGATCATGTCCACTTCTTCACCTTGGCGAGTAATGGTTTTCCCCGGCACGGTAATGCTCGACGTAGGCTTCAGCGCGATAGAAGCGGTAATTGTTTGTCCACTACTGATACCGCCTAAAATGCCGCCAGCGTGATTGCTTTGAAAGCCGTCTTGACGGATCTCATCACGGTGTTGACTACCGCGTTGCTCAACCACCTCAAAACCGTCACCAATCTCGACACCTTTTACGGCATTGATACTCATTAAGGCATGTGCAAGATCGGCATCGAGACGGTCAAATACCGGTTCGCCCAATCCTACGGGGACATTTTCAGCGACCACGCTGACTTTCGCGCCGATCGAATCACCCTCTTTTTTTAAGCCACGCAGTAGCGCGTCTAGTGCCTCAAGTTGATCACTGTCCGGTGAAAAGAACGGGTTTTGTTCAACCTGTGCCCAATCTTTCAATTCGCAACAGACGTCACCCATCTGCGCCAAATAGCCGCGAACGACGACATTATGCTGTAGTTGCAGGTATTTCTTAGCGATAGCACCGGCAGCGACGCGCATCGCGGTTTCGCGCGCCGAGGAGCGGCCACCCCCGCGATAGTCGCGAAAACCGTATTTTTGATCGTAGGTAAAATCAGCATGGCCAGGGCGGTATAACTCTTTAATTTCACCGTAATCTTGTGAGCGTTGATCGGTGTTTTCAATCAATAAACCAATCGAAGTTCCGGTCGTTTTCCCCTCAAACACACCCGACAAAATTTTGACTTGATCAGGCTCGCGACGCTGTGTGGTGTAACGTGAGGTACCCGGACGACGACGGTCTAAATCATGCTGTAAATCAGCTTCTGTTAACGGAATGCCCGGCGGCACACCATCGACAATACACCCGAGTGCGATACCGTGTGATTCACCAAAGGTGGTGACACGGAAAAGTTGACCAATTGTATTTCCCGCCATGTTTTATCCTTATCGTTAATCTATGCTGAAAAATCGACTTATTTCGTCGAATACTTTTCAAAAATAGGCTTACAGTCCAGAAGCTGTTGATAATCCAACATAAAGACGCCATCGCCCCCTTGCTCAAATTCCAGCCAAGTAAAGGGCACTTCTGGGTACTGCTCAATCATATGCACCATGCTGTTACCCACTTCGCAAATCATCACGCCCTCTTCACTCAGGAATTTGGTCGCTTGTGCCAACATGCGGTTCACGAGGATCAAGCCATCGTGACCCGCAGCCAAGCCTAATTCCGGTTCATGACGATACTCATCAGGTAAGTCGTCCATATCCTCTGCATCAACATAAGGGGGATTTGTGACGATAAGATCGTATTTAATCGGTGGGATATTATCGAACAGGTCTGAACACAGTGGGGTAACCTGATGCATCATGCCATGGGCATCAATATTCTGCTCGGTGACGGCTAAGGCATCCGGCGAGATATCGGCCGCATCGACTTCCGCATCAGGGAAAGCATAAGCGCAAGCAATCGCAATACACCCGCTGCCTGTGCAGAGGTCGAGGATATGGCGTGGCGAGCGATTGATTAACCCAGAGAACCCATGATTAATTAATTCGCCAATCGGGGAGCGCGGGACTAATACGCGTTCGTCGACGTAGAACTCGTGACCGCAGAACCAGGCTTGATTGGTCAAGTAGGCGACCGGAATACGCTCAAATACACGACGGGTGACACGTTCCACAATCAATTCACGCTCTGAACGCGTTAACCTTGCCGTGCGCATCTCTTCAGGCAGATCGAGAGGAAGATGTAGGGTAGGTAAAACGAGTTGAACCGCTTCGTCCCAAGGATTATCTGTCCCATGACCATACCAAATATCGGCGGCGGAAAAACGACTAATTGTCCAACGTAACATATCCTGGATGGTATGCAGGTCGCTTACCACCTCTTCGGCAAAAAATTTATCCACATGCCCTCCAGGGCAACTAACAAAACTTTACCTAGTTTGCCACGAACTTATGGTAAATTCAGCTTCAATAGACGGCTATTTTCACCTCTGCTCGGTAATTGATAAGAGAAATTTGATTTTTGATGCATTGCCGTTAAAAATGACAAGATGATAATTCAGTAGCTGGAACGACGATGAGCCGTAAAGCCCCCCTTGATAAAGACGATCTTGACCTATTTAGAACACTGATGGGTGACACGCGTCGTCTCAAACAAGATACCGTCTTGCATCCGCTAGCGAAGAAAATCGAGCGCGCCCTCCCGCAAAAAAGACTTATTAGCGAACAGGTCGATAACAGCCACTATTTTTCCGATGAATACCAGCCATTACTCGCAGAAGATGGCCCAGTGCGTTATACCCGATCCGATATCAGCCCCTATGAAGTTAAAAAGCTCCGTCGAGGTGATTATACCCCTGAGATTTTTTTAGATTTGCACGGATTGACTCAGCAACAAGCAAAAAAAGAGTTGGGTGCGATGATCGCGGCATGCAGGAGGGAGCGTCTTTTTTGTGCGTCAGTCATGCATGGACATGGTAAGCACATACTCAAACAACAAACACCGTTGTGGTTAGCTCAGCATCCACATGTCATGGCGTTTCATCAAGCACCAAAAATGTTCGGCGGGAATGCGGCAATTTTGATGCTGATCGAAGTTGACGAGCTAGCAACGCCCCTCTTTTAATCTTCCGATCAGCATTAACGCTTACATTGCTGTGGCAAGACGTGACGGACTTTCCTGCCAGCATAGGGTGCCGCGCGCCGATTTGGCATCATAGTCGATATGCGCGATACCCGCTGTGGCAAACATAGGTGGGCACTGCTCTGGGCACAGGGTCGAGACTAAGTAGCCGACGAGAGGCAAGTGGGAGATGATCATCACGCTCTCCACCCCTTCTCTCGCTAAGCCTTGAAGATAGTCACCGACGGCTTGTGCATCACCGGATGGCGTCAGCATCTCTAAGGTTTCAACCTCACCACTCGTTGTGACGTTTTCAGAGAAAGCGTTGAATGTCTGTTGCGCGCGCAAAAAAGGGCTGACCAACGTCATATCGAAAGCAGGCTGTTGTACTGCAAGCCAACGAGACATTTGCTGGGATTCGACAACACCGCAATGTGTCAACGGACGTTGCGCATCACTTGCCGCATCGAGCGCTGCGTCGCCATGACGCATTATATAAACATGCATAAAGCACCGTTACTGAAAGGGAAATTGATTCAGCGCCTGTCACTGTCTGCGCGTGAATCTGCTTTTTACCTTAGCTCTCAAACACAGTCAACCCTAGTACGCGCCAATACCCTGCAAATCGCTGTAATCGCGAATAAAAAAAATCCCCTTAAAAAAGAAAAACACCCAATATTGGGCGTTTTTTTGAAATAATGCAGCCTAGTGACCGCTGTATTATTCTGAGTCTATATCTTTTAAATCGCCTTGGATGGCTTGTGCGTTAGGGTTATCTTCAGGTTTCAGTTTGCCGCCATTGGCTAAGAAGTCATAACGCTGGAAGTAGGCATTACGGATAAAGGCATAAGGATCGCTTTGCTGATGTAAGATGCCATCAGAATCGAGTAACTGCGCACGCGTTTCGACGCCTTCGAGTACCCATTTACCCGCTGATAACCAAATTGTTAACCAGCTGAGGGGGGCGTATAGATTATCGACATAGTCACCACCGTCTTGACGGACAGTGAAACTGCCGTAGCCAGGTAGCTCCACATAAGGACCATAACCGACACCATAATGTCCCAGCGTACTACCAAATCCATGGGAGTGTTCGCGGGCGAGTTGCGGATTGGCTTTACCCGCCACATCGATCAATCCCCCTAGACCCAAGGTCGAGTTAAGGAAGAACCGGGTAAAGTGAATGGCAGCCCGTTCGACGTCCCCTTCCAGTAGGTAGTTCACCATCGACGACGGCTCGTCTAAGTTGCCGAGCACATTACTAATTCCGGTACGTGCTGGAACGGGAACATAATCCCGCCATGCTACCGCGACCGGACGAACAATATAGGGATCCAGCACATCATAGTTAAAATTAAACATCTTACGGTTAAACCCTTGCAGCGGGTCACTACGTTGTGACGTCTGCTGATTTTCATCAGGTTTTGAACTCGCACATCCTGCTAAAACTAGCGTGGCTAGACTTAATGCTGCAAGCCGGTAAGAGAGGTTATTTGCCATGTTTCGCACCGTTATTATTTTTAAGGTTCTTGCTGATCAATGATGACAGACAGAGACTGTTTACCGGTAAAGTGAGTCACTGAATTCAAGCCAAACCAATCATCTTTTTGTGGTTTAGCGCTACCATCCCGAGAAATTCGTGCACGTACCTGTAACTGATGTTGAGCAGAAAGGAGCCGCTCAGGCACCATTGCGTTACTGTCATCCAGAACCAAACTCAAAGGAAAATGGCTTGAGGGAATACGTTTAACCGCGACAGGAACAGGTGAGACACCATCGGTTACAGAAATATACAATACACCATTTTGCGGTAACATTCTTTTAGCAGAAGTGCTTAAATCGATATTAACAGTTAGCTGGCTAGTTTGTTGACCCGCATTAGTTTTAGCCTGTTCGATTCCCTTCTCTACGGCATCCCGCTGAGCAGAGCCCGGCGTAAGTTGAGGAAGCAACTGCTGCCAATAGCGGATCGCGTCAGAATATTTCTGTTGCGCAAAGAAATCTGCCGCCAATAACGTCAGTAATCGCGCGTCTTGAGGCTGTTTTGTCAGCATATCTTGTAACAAGAGCTGGGCTTGACGGTTATCTTGTGGGTCAGGCGAACGCACTAATACTTCAGCATAATCGCTTTTTAACCCTGCATCATCGGGTGCCAAACGTAAGGCTCTTTCGAACGCTTGACTGGCTAACTGGCTGTTATTCAATACCATTCCCAGACGGCCCAACATCGCCCAATCTTGTACATTATCAGGGTCCTTCTGTAATGAAGCACGCAATCCTAAGGAAAACTGTTGTAATTCACCCAAGGTGAGATGCTCAGCCTGTGGATTCATTAACCTTTCGCGAAGCTGCGGGTAATCTTGCTCGACTTGGTTCAACTCCATCTGTTGCATTATCCCACCGGTTTTTAAATACATTGCCAGCGAGACGCCGATCACTACCAGAATAATCGGTAGCATTACCCAAGGCTTACCTAATCGTACCGTATGAGTCGTTTTCTCAGGGAGATCGGCTAATAACGAATGCTGTAGTTCTGTCACCAGCTCTGACTTTTCGGTGACGATCCCTTGCGCATCATCCTCTTCGATCTCTTTTAACCGCTGTTGGTAAAAGAGTGTATTCAGTTCATCGCGTAACTGTACGTAGTCGCGTGGTTTCCGGCCAAGGGCAACAGCGATCACGATACAGGCCACTGCCAATATTCCGAATAGCACTAACCATAAACTTCCCATCACTGTTGCTCCTTTTCGGCAATCACTCTCTCTAAACGCTGTTGCTCTTCACCCGACAGCTTGGCGGCTTGGGGTTGGCGTTTGGCACGCAGGAAGATGACAACACCGCCACCGATCACAAACAGCAAAGGCCCCAACCATAAGATAAGCGTTGAAGGGGTAACCGGCGGCTCGTAGGTGACGAAATTACCGTATCGGGCGACCATATAATCGATGATTTGCTGGCGAGATTGCCCCTGCTCCATCAATTGATAGACTTTTTCACGCATATCGGCAGCAATCATCGCCGAAGAATCGGCAATACTGTTGTTCTGACACTTCGGGCAGCGTAATGATTGAGTCAACTCTCGATACTGCTCTTCCTGTTCGACCGATGAAAAGTGATAAGTATCGATCGCCGCCCAAACCGTGGTTGTCAGTAATAGACCGGCGAGCGCCATTAAGCATTGTCTAAACATCAGTGCTGCCCCTGCTGTGAATATTTATCCCACAATGGCTTCACTTCCTGCTGCCAGACGCGTTCATTAATATCGCCGGCATGGCGATAACGAATAATGCCGTGGCCATCGATCAAAAAAGTCTCGGGGGCACCATATACCCCGAGATCCAGCCCCAACATTCCATCGCCATCGTATAAGCTCAATGAGTAAGGGTTACCGAGGGTATTCAACCAGTTGATGGCTTTAGTCCGATCATCTTTATAATTCAGTCCGACCACTCTCACGCCTTGTTCGGCTAAATGGTTCAAGTACTGATGCTCAGCACGGCAGGTCGGACACCACGTCGCCCAGACGTTAAGCAGTAACGGTTTTCCATCGATTAATACCTGTTGATCGAAGCGTTTACCCGGTTCGAACAGCGACTCCAGTCGAAAAGTGGGTACAGGCTTACCTATCAGAGCAGACTCCAACCGCGTCGGATCGTCACCCTGTGCATTTCGGGTTAATTGCCAAAGCAGCGCAGCGGCAAGTAACAGGAAAAGGACTAAGGGAATAAAAAGGATTTTTTTACTCATGATTTCTCTCCTTTTTTCTGGGCTTTTTTCGCAGAGCGATAGCGTGGGTCTGCAATACAGAAAATCCCCCCTATAGCCATAAAGACGCCACCGAACCAGATCCAGCGGACGAAAGGCTTATAGTAGATACGGACGGCCCAAGAGCCATCCTCTAACTCTTCACCTAACGCAGCGTAAAGATCTCGAGTCACCCCTCCGCTGATCGCCGCTTCGGTCATCATCGTTCTCGCTGCTGTGTAGAAGCGTTTTTCAGCATATAACACTGCCTCGGTCTTACCCTGACGCGTCACGTCGATAACCCCGGAGCCGCCGCTGTAGTTCGCGCCTTGCAGAGGTTTTACGCCGCGGAAGGTAAATTGGTAATCATGAATCGAGACACTGTCATCCGCTTTCATCCTAACATCTCGTTCGACACTGTATTGGGTGCTGAAGGCAATCCCTATCACAGTGACGGCTACGCCAAGATGCCCTAATACCATGCCCCAATGGCTGCGAGAGAGCTTTGTTAGCCCTTGCCAAAAACGGTGACGGTGAGTGGCACGCTCGTGTAATTCCATCACCGTCAGGATAACCACCCACAGTGACATCACTAATCCGACCACCGTCATCCCTTGAATACGGTCCTGTAACCACCAAGGAATGATTATCGCGGCTATCAAGGTCACCAGCATAGCCAAGACTAAACGCTTGACTAACTTTTGCGGTTCATCACGACGCCAGCGCACCAGCGGACCTATTCCCAAGAATAAGGCAAAGGGTGCCATCAGCCAGCTAAACATGGTGTTAAAGAATGGCTCGCCAATCGAGATGCTACCCAGCCCGAGTTGCTTGTGAACCAACGGCAGAAGCGTACCGAGTAACACCACTAACATCGCAGCAATCAGTAAAACGTTATTGCCGAGTAAAAATGACTCTCGAGACCAGAGTTGATTATCAACACGACTGCGGACTTTGCCGCCTTTTAAGGCATAGAGTAATAATGAGCTTCCAATGACGATAACAAGGAAAATCAGAATAAACATCCCGCGTGTGGGATCGGAAGCAAAAGAGTGCACCGACACTAGCACACCAGAACGAACCAGGAAGGTCCCTAACAGACTTAACGAAAAAGCAGTAATCGCTAATAACACCGTCCAAGATTTAAAGGTGCCACGTTTTTCTGTGACCGCTAAGGAGTGAATTAACGCGGTACCGGCCAGCCAAGGCATTAGCGAGGCGTTTTCGACCGGATCCCAGAACCACCATCCGCCCCAGCCCAATTCGTAGTAGGCCCATGCTGAGCCTAAGACAATACCGATAGTTAAAAATACCCATGCCGCGGTAGTCCAAGGCCGTGACCATCTTGCCCATGCGGTATCAAGACGCCCAGTCATCAGTGACGCAATGGCGAAGGCAAAGGCCACTGAGAACCCGACATAGCCCATATACAGTAACGGAGGATGGAAAATCAGCCCAATATCCTGCAGCATCGGATTGAGATCGCTACCATCAACCGGGAAGTTGGGTAACGTGCGGATAAAGGGGTTAGAGGTCAAGGTGAGAAACAGCAAGAATCCGAGGTTAATCATCCCCATCACTGCCAATACTCGTGCGACAGAATCTAGCGGCATTTTCCGACTAAAGCAGGCCACGGCAAAGGTCCAACCGCTAAGCATCAACAGCCACAGTAATAACGAACCCTCGTGAGCCCCCCAGGTTGCCGCCACCCGATACCAGACGGGAAGTAATGTATTCGAATTTTCGACCACATACGCAACGGTAAAATCATTCTCAACAAAGGCATTCACCAAGATTAAGAAGGCGGCGGCGATACCTAGGAACAGCGCATAACTGAGTGGACGCGCTAATGCCATCAATCGTAAATTAAGGGTTTTTGCCCCCCAGAGTGGCCAAATACTCAGCACCAGCGATAGCCCGGTGGCCAAGCATAATAGGAAGCTCCCAATCTCCGGCATCATTGGTTATTCCCCGCCTGGGCTACACCCGCTTGTTGGTGATTCTTCTTCATCGCATCCTCAATTTCCGGTGGCGTATATTTCTCATCATGTTTCGCTAACACTTGCTCGGCTTTTATCAGATGGTTAGGCGCTAAGACACCTTGTGCGACAACCCCCTGCCCTTCTCGAAACAGGTCAGGTAAGATCCCGACATAGCTAACCGACACTACCCCATTTGCATCATATAATTTAAAACTTACCGCAAGGGTAGTCTGATCGCGCTTAACGCTACCGGGCATGACCATCCCGCCAACGCGTAAACGTTGTCCTGGCTCTGGGATTTGATGATCTTCCCCTTTACCATTAAGAATTTCGCTCGGGGTATAAAAGAGATCGATATTCGACCGTAGGGCATACATCACTAACGCCGTGGCAATCCCCAGCCCAATCACGATGGCCAATACCGTCATTAACCGCTTACGTCGACGAAGATTCATGGTTTAGCTCCCGCGTTCTGCTTGCGTTTTTTTGCGGCAAGAATCCGCTGCTCACGATCTTGCTTCGTCACGATCATCGTCAATAAGTGACGACGTTGGTAAGCACTGTGCCCCACCAGAACACTCATGACTAATAAGGCTACGCATACCGAAAGCCATACATAAAAGCCATATCCGCCCATCGCCCAAAATTGCGACCAAGAATGAAATGCAGGACTCATTTTTTGCTCTCCTGTTGGGCAATCTCTCTCGCCCATGGCCGATGTTGCTCAGTGAGCAGCAAGAGATTACGTAATCGACTTAACGTTAAGGTGATAAAGAAAAGCAAATAACCTAAGATCGACCAACGTAAAGGGGTACGCATTTCAGGTGCGATAGCTTGTTGTAATAGACCAGAAGAGCCTTGGTGTAAGGTGTTCCACCACTGTACCGAATAGTGGATGATAGGTAAGTTGACCACACCGACTAAAATCAAGATACTGGCAGCACGGCCAGCGGCTCGCCGATCGTCAAAAGCATGATAGAGGGCGATAATCCCCATATAGAGGAACAGCAAAATAAGTTCTGATGTTAGGCGAGCATCCCATATCCACCAAGTCCCCCACATCGGTTTTCCCCAAGCGGAACCGGTAACCAGCGCGATTAAGGTGAAGGCTGCACCGATGGGTGCCATGGCTCTGGCCACTAAGTCCGACATTTTCATCTGCCAAACTAATCCAGTAAAGGCGCTCACCGCCATTGCCGCATAAATACCCATCGACCACATCGCCGCAGGAACATGTATATACATGATGCGATAGCTCTCACCTTGCTGATAATCAGGCGGTGCGAAGATAAAGCCCCACCCCCACCCTAAGGCAAGAGTACATGCCGTGGCGACGGCAAGCCAAGGCAACCATTGGCCACAAAGCCGATATAGCCGATCGGGTTTAGCCAAGAGATGTAACCATTTCCACATAACAATGCTCACTTTATAATTTTGTTATTTTTTACTGCAAACTTACCCGTAACGCTGCGGCAATCGCAAAAGGCGCTAATACGACACTGACCACCAACATGGCGGCCAAAATGGCTAGATAGCCGGAAATTGCTAGACCTTGACTGGCAGCATCTACTGCGCTGCTTGCAAAAATAAGAATAGGAATCGCCAAAGGGAGAACCAAAAGGCTCAGTAATACCCCTCCACGCCGTAAGCCTACCGTTAAGGCAACACCAATTGCCCCCAAGAAGCTGAAGGTGAGCGTACCCAGTAGTAAGGTGAGTACCAGTCCCCACCAGCCGGTAAAATTTAATGATAAAAATAATGAGGCCAATGGCGACAGGATTATCAGGGGTAGACCACTTGTTAGCCAATGTGCAAAAACCTTCGCCAAAACCACCATGGGTAACGGCGTCGGCAGCAATAGCAGTTGTTCTAACGAACCATCGAGGTAATCATCGCGAAACATCCTTTCCAACCCCAATAATGAGGCCAATAGCGCCGCCACCCATACGATTCCAGGCGCAATTCGAGCTAGCAAGGTACTCTCGGGACCGATTCCTAACGGGAAAAGCGTCACGATAATTAAGAAAAACCACAGTGGGTTAATCACCTCTGCGCGATGACGGAAAGCTATTTTAAGCTCACGCAAGAGTATACGTTGCATTATTCTACTTCTCCGCCTAGACGAAGTTTGCGGATCGGCTGAGTCGACGCGGGGAGGTCTTGGTGCGTGGTTAACACGATAATGCCCTGTTGTGCCAAGTGTTGGGTAAATTTTTCATTCAGCTTTTTTACGCCCCACTTATCGATGGCGGTGAGCGGTTCGTCAAGAATCCAAAGTGTCGCATCGGTTAACCATAAGCGGGCCAGCGCCACGCGCCGTTGCTGCCCTGCCGAGAAATTAGCCACTGGCGTGTCTTCGTAACCGGTTAACTCGACTTCTTCCAAGGCCTGATAGATGGCATCACAGGTGGCATTAGGATGATAGAAACGAAGATTTTCATAGGCCGTTAAGACCTGCTTAATGCCCGGTAGATGAGCCAAATAGATCATCTGTTGCGGCCATCCTTCACAGGGTTTACCAATGGAGCAATCCTTCCAAAGAATAGAGCCTTCCTCTGGCCGGCTTAACCCAGTCAATAAACGCAGTAAAGTGGTTTTCCCCGCGCCATTCTCCCCTTCTATCTGCATGATTTCACCCGCAGAGAGCCTGAACGTTAAGTCTTTAAACAAGACACGTTCATCGCGGTAACAGCTGAGGTTGAGGGCTTGCAACATGATTAAATCAGTAATAGGCAATTATAATAGCCGAAACTATACCATAAGGCGTCTGATTGCCGAATCAAGTTTCAGGACAAATGTTACATAAAGGTTTATAAAAACCGTTTCTTTGACGATAAAACCAGCAGTTTTAAAGATTTGTTACGCAATCTAATGCATTAGCGAAAACTCACTTCACACATTTTGCGCAAGATAAAAAATCGCACTACAATTACGGTTTGGAGCAGACACTCTTGCGCCTCAACATCAGGTTGAATAAGGCTCTGTATGGGTAAGCTATTGATTAGTTTTACCAATCATTATCTTATTCGCAAAAAATTTGTTAGAGTGCTAACTAATTAACATCCTTCGTTAGGATAATAAATGCTTACGACCATCATCTATAGAAGTCATATCGGTAAAAATACTTCAGAACCTGAAGTGAAAAAGTTTATTGAAAAGGCTAACCAACGCAACGCTGAAGCAGCAGTAACAGGGATATTACTGTTTGATGGTGAGCATTTTTTACAATTGCTTGAAGGACCCGAAGAGGAAGTTGAGACGATTTATCGCGTAATTTGCGAAGACTCGCGACACTTCTCTTTAACAGAATTACTCCGCGACTATTCAGTTGAACGTCATTTCGGTAATGCCGGGATGGAATTATTCGATCTGCGTAACTATGAGAAATCCGCTGTGCTTGATGCGGTGCTCGCCCGTGCCACATCGAAATTTAAACTCACCTACGATGACCGGACATTACAATTTATTAAGACCTTCGTAGAGTGTGAGAATAAAGCCAGTTATCTTGAATTAAGTGAAAGCGAGCAGTGGCAGTTCGAACTGAACGAACAACCTGAGTTGGTCGCCGAGCACAGCGAGGAATTGCCCTACACCTTTGGTTTCCAACCGGTCATCAACCCTAGCTCTCGTAAAATTTTGAGCTATGAGGCTAAGATGCGGGCCGCCGATGGCCAGTCACCGCTGAAATTCTTCGCTGGCCTGCAGCGTGATGAGATTTATGAAGTCGATCTCGCGTCAAAGCAGACGGCTTTAGAAATGGCTAAAAGTCTGGGGCTAAATGACTACACATTGGTACTGAAACTGCTGCCGATGACATTCGTCAAAAACCCTGAAGCGGTAAGTTTTCTCCTAGCCGCTATCGAAGCTAATGGTTTTGTCCCGCAACAGATTGTTATCTCAATTGCCGAAGATAGCGTAGTCAACGAAGATGAAACCTTTAACGCCGAAATAATGAAGTTAAAGCGCGCTGGAATCCGTCTTGCTATCGACAATTTTGGTGCTGGCATGGCTGGACTGTTGCTACTGACTCGTATCCAGCCAGAATTGGTGATGGTTGACAGTGATATGCTACGTGATGTCCATAAAAACGGCCCGAAACAAGCGATCAATCAATCTATCATTAAAATATGCTCATCGCTTGAAATCCAAGTTATCGCCTCAGGTATCACGCAAATTGAAGAGTGGTCGTGGCTACGTCTCGCAGGCGTTAAAGCATTCCAAGGTGAACTGTTTGCGGGCGTTCTGCCGCGTAAACTTCCCGCCATCAACTGGCCAGTTCGACACTAATCCATAGCGTTAACCCTTATTCCCTTCACTATGGAGGGAATAATAAACGCGTCAGTCCCCCCCTGCCCTTCAATGCAACGAATTTCTCGCCTTACCCTTCTCCGATAATGTTCCGCCTTGTTACGCAGACCATACCTTCTTATGCTAGCCTTAGTAGAGAGTCTTTAAAAAAGGTAATTGTTATGATCAAAGGTATCGAACATATTGGGATAACTGTCGAAGATCCCGATAAAGCAGAACTCTTTTTTAAACACACTTTTGGTGCTGAAGTGCTTCATAGGGTGATCCCGTTTGGGGATGAGAGTAAACATATTCCTGGTGAAAAATTAAGCCCTATTCAAGGCTTTCCTCCCGAACTGGCAATGACATCAGTTACCATGCTGCGCTTAGCAGAAGGTCCCAATATAGAAATTATTGGTGTTAGCCCGGCTGTCAGCAATCAAAACCGCACTATCGGTGATAGCGGATTCAACCATATCTCGCTTTATACCGACGATATCGCCGCAACAGGCGAGAGGATGCGGCAAAATGGTGCCACGATGTTTGAGGGGCCTAATGACTGCTTCGGCAGTGAAGAAGGCGAAGGCAATCAGATTTGGTTTGGTATGACGCCATTGGGCCTGCTTATCGAACTGGTTTCCCTACCCTCTGGCGTAAAGACGGTTTCATCCACCCAGCGTTGGATTCCAAGTAAAGAACAGTAGAATAGAATTACTCGAGGGGACACTTCATCCCCTCTCCCCCCATCAAGGTGCCTCTACCACAATCGCAACACGACGGTTCATTGCTCTGCCCTGGGCCGTCTTGTTATTCGCTATCGGTTTAGACATTCCGTAACCATTCACCGAGACATGACTTGCATCGTCGCCAGTGCTGCTCATCCATACCTGTGCGACGCTTTTTGCACGCAGATATGAAAGCTGCTGGTTATAGTCGGCCTTGCCATAATTATCAGTATGACCATTAATCGCCACATGGGAAATACCGACTCTCTTCAAATTATTGGCGATTGACGTGATTTTTTGACGACTCTCCGGGGTGAGTTTGTATTGCTCAATTCCGAATAAAATTTTATCGTTAAGTCCCAATTCCCACCGAGAACCTAAGTACTGAAATCCTTGCTGCTGCAGCGTTTTCTTTTGCGCCGCGTTAAAGGGGCCATCAGTTTGGCATCCTGACAATAATAATGTCAGAGCTAAAGAAAATCCTATTAACATAACTCGCATATCATTTACCTTTCCGTTTTTTTGTTCCGATACATATGAGAATCTGCTCTCAATAATATGTCACTGACTTCTTCATCCTTGTTCGCCAAGGTGAAACCGATCGTCAACGAGAAAGAAACCGTTTGGCCGTCAGCAATCTCTATTGGCGACTGGAATCTCTCATGTAGCCCCGAAATAAAGGCCTCCACTTGATGATCGCTTTCCATTTCAGACAGAATCATTGCGAACTCGTCTCCGCCCAATCGTGCGACGCAGTCCTCACCTTTCACCAAGATTTTTAATCTGTTACCGACTTCCTGTAACACCTTATCGCCTGCGGCATGGCCCCATGTATCATTGATTTGCTTAAACTTATTTCCATCCATAAATAAGATGTAAAAAGAAGGACAAGGGCCATTCTCACTTAACATAAACTGTAACTGACTGATGAACGCGGCACGATTATCAAGCCCGGTCAGTGAATCTCGGTAAGCTTTAATGGCTAATGATTTATTTTCATGGACGAGATCGCCATTAAGTCTTTCTATTTCGCTGATGAGGCTATTAACATTATCAGAGAAATTTTGAAACTCTTTCAAAGAATTATCTGGTAAACGCTTTGTAAAATCCTTGGTATGGATGACATGATTTATCTTTGTCGTGATTTGATTCATCGCAACCAAGATCTTTCTGTACATAATAGAACTCAATACGAAAGAGAATAGAAATATCAGCACCATTCCAATCGTTAAAATTAACACTGAGTAGAGAATAAAATTAAACAGGTAACTATCATTCCCAACAATAAATAACCAGCCCACGACCTGCTGGTCATGAATAATTTCAATTTTCTTTTTATTTGGGTAGAGCCAACTATGAAGATAACTCCAGAAATATGACATCTTTTGGCTATGTTCCCAACGCGCAATAACGTGGCCATCTTTTGCATAAAGTACCGCAGAGTCAAACATTTGCTGTTGACCTAATGCATTGATTTTACGACTAGCGTTATAGCTATCTTCAAAAACGGTTGCGGCGATTAAACTGCTGCTTAAACTGGTCGAAAGCAAATCCATATTACGTTGTTCGTAATCTTTTATAAAATAGATTGCCGTCGAAAATAATAAAACCCAACAGGCGAACAGATTTAAAAGTGAATTGAGCAAACTCACCTTTCTAATTTTCTTTCTAATTGAACTTTTCGATTTTCTTTTCAGATGGAGCATTCTACTCATCCCCATCTTTGGATAATAATAGGACATCTGAATTAACTCTGACACCAGAGCGACTCAGTGAATCTAAATTTACCGAAAATTTAAATAGCTGTTGACGTCTGTTTAGACAAAAAGCAGCACCTGCAACACAATCGGCATTATTTTCGCTAATCGTGAGGATATTTTTACCTGTGAGAGCGTTGATAATGCCGTTCTGTTCTTCAACCGATTCTCGGCCAAAATAAATAGCATCGCACCCTGCTGAAAGAAATTCAGTGGGATTACTGATAGCAACCACTCTGAAAACTGGATTACCCGCGGCCTTCTCTATATTAAAAAAGTTTGCCTGCTTTGATACGCACAGCAAGGGATGTCCTTCAACCTTCGGCCAATGAGAGAAACTTAATATTCCCTCAACTATTTTATTGGTAGAGACTTGCACCTCTCGGTCTCCAGTCATCGACAAAGCAACGTGGGATATAAAAAGAGAGATAAAAATTAAAAGCCTACTGATAAATTTCACTATTTTTTCGCTTAATAGCCTTCAGAACCACATCAGAAGATTTTATCATTTAACCGCTACCAGTGCCATCAATTGATGAATTGACCGATCCTCATTATATGGGTTTATATAATGAAGTCCTCAGCTAGACTGTTTCTCTCACGGCTCTGCTGAGAGCATAATTATTTCACTTTGTGTTATCTCTCCAGAAGGTGAATGAAACACTTTTATCACCTTATGACTTTCCAACTTCTCTAATTCAGCAATACTTATAGCAAAGCTTTTTGCCAATTTTCTTTGATTAGGCATGCCTTTTCTTTTCCTTCTCTCTCTGCTAAAAAATAACTGATTGTATTTCGCCCATAATATAAAGAGCAAAACATAAATAATAGCGAATAAAAAATAATTAAGCAGCGTGATTGCAGGAGAAACTTCTGGACGATATTGCCGAGAAAATAATTGCTGATATTCATGGATAATGAGATAAAGAAATCCCCCCCAAGCAATAAGAGTTAATATACTATCGACTATCCTGATTGAGCGACGAGGCTCGGTAATAATAATAGGTTGCGAATTCATTTTGATGTCCTCTCGATCCCTCGGTCTGAATGACTCCACCGCGCACGTTGCTGTTGTTTTTTCAACATTACTTTAGGAAAGGCAACTAACGTAGTAAATAGACTTAACATCCAATACACAACAGGGAACCAAACCACCCAGAATAGTGACTGGAAAATTTTCTTTTCATAACGGTGTTCGATAATAATACTGACGATAAACTGGAATAAACACACCACTGCCAAGGTAATCCCGGTGAAATGCGGAGGAAATAACGTTTCAACCTGTAGATTAGTCGGCAAGGTTATAAATAGCCCCACTACAAAGAGCAAAACACTCATGGCGTAGGAGAATGCCCATAAGGTGGATAGCATAAATTCCCCTAGCAATACCCACATGCGTTTGTGTTCAAAAGACCAGATATTTTTCATATTTTTGACAAAGACTTCGGCCCCACCTTGCGCCCAGCGTAACCGTTGTTTCCACAGGCCTTTAATTGTTTCTGGCATCAAGATCCAACAAATAGCCCGTGGCTCGAAGAAGATCGACCAGTGCTGTAATTGGAGCTTCCAGCTAATATCGATATCCTCAGTAATCATTTCCGGGCTCCAGTATCCGACCTCTTCTAGCGCGGTTCGGCGAAAGGCGGTAATCACACCAGAGACCGTAAAGACATGTCCGTAAATTCGCTGCGTTCGTTTGATCAAACCAATAATTGATGAGAACTCACCGACCTGAATCCTCCCCACCAATGTTGAGCGGGTTCGAATCCGCGGATTACCGGTTACCGCGCCGACACGCGGGTAGGTGATCAGTGGTGCAACCAAAAATGCTGCCATATCGGGGTCAGGCAGTGCATCGCCATCAATACAGACTAAAAAATCACTTCTCGCCGCGGCGGCAGCAGTACGTAAGGCAACAGCTTTACCTTGGTTTTCAGCTAGATGAATCACCCGTAACTTAGGAAACTCTCTTGCCAACTGAGTCAAAATCTCCCCAGTATTATCGGAAGAACCATCATTTATCGCGATAACCTCTAGATTGGTGTAACGCTGTTGTAACGCTGCCTCCACAGTTTCTCGCACATTCGGCCCTTCGTTATAACAAGGGATCAGCAATGAGATAAGCGGTGAAGCGAGGCCTGCCTGATCGCCAATGTCCGGTGTTTGTGACCAATACCGTTCACGGTGAAACCAAAAATAAATACCACCGGTAATCCATAACGCCGCCATAAACAGTGGCCACAGAAAGACGAAGTTGAGCATAATTTCGCCAGTAAAGGTCGCCGCGAATCCCAGTGGGAAGCTCAACACTAAGCAAAGAATGGTGAATGTTAAAATGCGATCAGTCATGAGCAGGATACCAAGCCGATGAGATATAAGGACGAATAGTCGAGAGTGCCGGTTTATTCATTAAAAAATTATCTGGGTAATAGCCATAATTTCGTACACCCAGTAACTGCAAGGCTTCAATCCATTGAACGAGCTGCCGATCATTTATCGATTGCGCCGCATCAGGATGTCGCCAATCGACACTCTGTAATTCGATAATGGTCTTATCGAGCCCCCCAGGCAGTTGCTTGATACGCGCCACCACTTGCTTGAGCCATTGAGCTTGTTCAGCGGCAGGAATATTTTCCATTTCAGGCATCGCCATCGGCACCGTCCAGCGATAGTTCTTGATAAAGAGCGCGAGATTCTGCGCCGTCCACTGCTCACTCTCTGGGTTGAGGACCGGCTGGGCGTAGAGGTTCCTCGCCGATTCGATCTGGGGTCCCCGTATTGTCCTGACGGCATGCATCAGTTGCTGGGTAAAATCGATCAGCACTTGGGTTTTATAAGTACTCCAGCGAGATAACGCTTCCGGTGACTGACGGATGTCGCTTATGGATGATGCGAACCCCGCCTCTTGGTAAGCTTTTATCGCTTGCGGACTGTTATCTTCATAGTCCGAAAGCACGCCATCGTCGTGAAATAGAATACCGTTGAAGGCAGTATTTGCTGCAAGATCTTGATAGATCTCGGTTATCTGCTTTCTCACTTCAGGGCTCCAGGGTGACAGACGTTGATAGTCGCCCTGTTCGGTAGAGCGCCCCTTCTCCCCTTCTACTCGAGGAAGATTTTTATCCAGACCAAAGGCAAGCACCGGCATCCAGGCGAAGACTTTGACATTCGCCCTATTCTGTAACTGCCACGAGACAAAATTAAACAGATCCGCTCGGACCGGAAGATGGCGATTCGGAAAATAGAGCGATTTGACCAGACCATCGCCTTTCGGATCGGCAAAAGCTTGTAAAAATACGTGCGTCACCCGCAGATCTGCGACCCGTTGGATCAGTTGATCGATATTCTTCTGTTGTTGTCGTGGGTTAGGGTCATACACGTAATCCAGATCCACATGGATCATTCTGACCGGTGCTCTGTCGCCAGTCTGCGAAATATCGGTGACAAAGCTTTGTAAGGAAGGATTCCCTGAAATCAATACCCGAGGTAGACTCATCATATTACTGGTATTACCCAGTCCATCGTTTAACGTAAAGGCCATCTCGTAGCCCTGTTGTTGCGCCAAGGCTAAGCTAGCACCGTTCTCTGCACCATAAGGCCAAACCAGCACCCGCGGTGCCTTACCGGTAACTTGGGTTAATTTATCGGTAATTTTTTTAATATCGGCACTGATACGCTGCTGAAACTGCGTGGTCGTCTCGTAATGCTTCGCTTTCGTATCGTAATAGCGACTCGTCATGGCAGGCTCTAGGCTGCCTTGTGGATTGGCTGGAATACCAAAGTGAGCGTTCCAAGTATGAGAACCGATCTCGACCAAGCCTGAATCACTGACTTCTTTCACCATCTGCCACGTTGCAAATTTCTCCCTTGCGGTAGAGAGACCACCAAAGTCGATCGGCTGATGATCAGGTGCATCGACCCAACTTCCGACCGGCGCCCACAGTGCAGGCCAATTCCAGGCTTTAAGCACTGGCCAGACTCGCGTGTAGAAACTGCTATAGCCATCGTCAAAACTAAGCAAAACAGCTTTAGGGGGGAGCGTACCTTTATGCTGATGTGCCTCAATAATTTGTTGAACACTCACTGGCTGATAGCCATTATCACGAAGCCAATTCATCTGCTCGATCAGCGCGCCGGTTCTTACTGCCAGATAACGCTGATCCGCCCCACCATCTTCGACATCGTGGTAGGCAATAGTGAGAAAACTGTTGGTCGGCCACGACTGTTGAGATAAAGGATGCCCACGTTCGGATGGCGGTACGAAGAGGACCGATGCGGCCAGAGCAAAATGTGAGGTGGCCAGTAGGCTAAAAACCAGCGATAAGGCCCAATCCGTTAATTTTTTCATCCTTAAAACCTCAGCGTCATATCAAGCTGTGCAGAGAGAGTATTCTCATACTGACCATCCCAAGGCTGACGGCCCCAGAGTAAAGTCAGCCCTGTAGTCAAACGTCTAGTCCATTCTATTTCGTGGCCGTAACTGATTTGTGTGGTTGAACCTGTTGCCTGCCCATGCTGTTGATAAATTCCACTGCCAAGGCTTAGCTGCTGGCGCCACACTCGCGCGTAGTGCCGACTAATCTGATGGGTTAGCGTCAACGCTGGGATGACAGAGAGATCGTTTTTAGGGCTGTAATAGGCGACGTTTTGCTGACTATTTTGGCTGCCACTCAGTGCCGGGGTAAAATCGAGTACAACTCTCGGTGCAGTCCATAGCCGTTCTTTACCTGAGAGCTGATATTCAATGCGGTGGTTTCCATCAGAAAAGTGAGTCGGGCTCAGTGAGAAGTGGTATTCACGTCGTTCATTTTGCCGCCATTCAAGCCCTAAGCCCGCATCATCGGCGGTAACGTGATTGGCGCGCGCACGTAAGGGAGCCTGAGTTGAGAAACGTGCTAGGTGGCCGGTGATACGCCAGTGGTCATCGACGTCGTGCCAGCCTGCTAGCTGAAAGCCAGTATGCGTTTCTCCGGAAACCTGTTGATGATTGACCGCAATTTCCGCCTGATAGTCTCGTTCGCGCCATTCGACACCGACCGAAGGGGTCGAGGCATGTTTTTTGCCCTCTTCGAAATGGCTCTGTTCGAATTGATAGCCACTAAAAAGTCGGAAATTAGTCGCGATTGGCGGAGTATAGAGTCGACTTGACGTGGTGACGTCTCGACTTCCCGTTACCGGGCTATTGGAGTGGAGGCCGTGATTTACCCCTACTTGCAGCTCCCAACTATGATGAATGCTACGAAACGCCTCTAATTCTTGGATAACCGGTGAACTCGCCGAACGGGCAACAAGATCGTCCGTTAATAGGTCCATTTGCTGCCACTCTTGCAGATTACCCGCAACATACGCTTGCTCTGTTTCTAATGAAATATCATCCGGCATAAGACATTCAGCACGCTTGAGTATTCTCTCAGCCTGGCGATCAGCTCCCCGTGCAGAAAGCACCCTGGCATATTGAATAGCAAGCCCCTGATTACCTGGGGCACTGGTCGCTAATCGCTGACTTAACTGCTGTGCCCCGATAAGATCTTGAGTATCAACGAGGTAATCAGTCTTCAAAGACTGTAAGCTAAGCCAACTATCATTGGGTTGTTGCAGTGGCAATCCCCATACCTGAGTTTTCCACGGGGTATGTGCCGCGCGCGCGGCTAACGCTTCTCCGGCCAAGTGATACTGACCGCTTTCCAAAAGTGCGTAAAACTCGGTTGAAAAACGATCATCATCTTGCCGCACAATGGAAACCGGAATCGACGATAATATGGTTAATGCTTGACGTGGTTGCTTACGTGCCAATAATGCCGTCGCGATCCAGGGTTTGACGTAGTCAGGTAACGGTGCCCTAGCCTCCCGCAATCGATGATATTCTTCAATGACTTGACTATAGTCTTCACGCGCGACCAACGCCCCTAAGCGATCATAACGTAAACGCTGCAACGAGAGTTGGGCATCGGCTACCCCTTGCCACGCTGTGCTGAGTTGACGATAAAGGGCTAATGCCCGGTCAGCATTATCAAAACGGGTTCGCAAATCGTCGGTCTGGATTAGTGCATTGCGGACTAGCTCCGCAGCGCTATCAAGTTGAATTTCTCTTAATCTTTGCGTGGGCAGTGATAAAGTGTGCGCGGCCTGTAACGCGGGCCGGGAAAGACGATTTATCGCATAAAGTTCGCTAAGTTGCCGCTGTATACGTTGATCATCAGGATCACGTTGCTCTGCCTGAGTCAGTAACAGTAAAGCCTCTGCGTTTTTTCGTTCACGTAAACGCAGATAAGCTAATGTTAATCGGTAGTCAGTTGTTTTCCCTAAATGATTAATCCGCTCTGCTGTTTCACTGGCTGCAGCGAATTGCCCAGCATCGGCTTCTGTCATGGAGAGCGCTGAGAGGTAATCGATCTCATTAGGGGCACGCTTAAGCGCTTGCTGCCAATATGCAATGGCCTTAGGCCAATGGTGCAAATTACGCTCTGCCGACGCCACTGCAGCAAAGGCTCTGGCCGGAAGCGTCGCCTGTGTGCCATAGCGCTGCCACACCAAAAGTACCGTATCATTATCTTGTTGCCAGCTCGCGACCTGTAACCAATCCGCAATCTGACTGCTGCTCAGTGGATGGCGCTGCGATTCATCGACAAAATAGCTCATCAACTCGGCAGTCTCTCCGTCCCGCGCTCGCAAGATCAGCTCGTCGTAAGACGTTGCCTTGGCATCCGCGAGTAAAAGGAGCGGAAGCGAGCATAATAGTGCTGGCCAACGCCGAGGCAATATGCCGGCCGTCAATACAGTGAGGTTTCTCATCCTTGCCCTTTCATTATTTCTGTAAGTACCGTTCAGAAAATGTATAAAGTCCTATTTAAGGCACTTTACTGAGCAGAAAGAGCTTATTTAACAATAATTGCCGATTAAATAAGTTATAACAATCGCTAAAAACTATCTATTCACTAAATACTATTATTTAATTTCATAAAAACAGATGGTTAGAGACTGAACAATGAATTAACCAATGACCCAACATGGCTAAAAAGTGGCAAAGGAGAGAGGAAAATTAAGACGGGTCTGAAGCGAGGGCATATTTAACAGCTTTTTACGCTGAGAAGTCAGCGAAATAGCTTTTCAATAGGGAAAATTAAACGACTCTAACGCAGCGTTTCTATTCCCCGACATTGTCAAAGAAAAACCTTAAGGGCTTTGGCCGGGGATTGGTTGATCCGGTCAGGAATGTGTGATCAACTGCAAAGTCACAATAACTTGGCATATCGACACAGCAGTCTGATCGTTATGATTATCTGATCTGTAGGTGAAATTTTTGCGTAATGGCAGCAGAAGTTAATAACTTCAATAAACATCGACTGCTTAACAGCCCAATTGCCTGAATTGTAATAGAGTAAACCTCGGCGTTTCAGAGGATTAGCGTTCTGGGAAGGGACGCAAAGCGTTATATCGATTTATCACGGAGGATATCATGACAACAAAATCATTTAGGTTTTCGACTTTAGGTTATTTGGCTCTCGAAGGGGTCGGAGCTTTACATGCATCTTATACTTTGCTTCTGAATGTAACGGAAAGCGAGGGTAAAGAAGGGAAAAAACTATTTTTATCTGCATCGATGTTATGTAACGCAGCCAGAGCTTATGGTTCAGGCGTAATTAAACCTTGGTGCACAGTTGAAAATAATATCGACAATAAAAAGTACGTTTTAGATTCAAAGGATAGCGCTTTTGCTCTCACGCAGAATGAAATTCTTATTGGAGGTACTCAATTCACTCTTAAAGCGAGCAAAAACATCCAGCCCGTATTAAAAATAGAAACAGGATATTTTTTAAACACAGGATATACCGGTTCGCTGGCGCCAATCCCCAAGAAAGCAACACATTATATTTCATTGAATAAATTCAAGCAGGTTTAATATGAAAATAATATTATACCCTTTCAGAGTCATGGCACTGTTTTTTCTTCTATGCAGTGATACAAATTCCTATCCCCAAGCTCTTTCGATCGAAAACAGTCCTACCTCTGAGGTAGCGAATTTAGTTGAAAAACTGGTTATGGCGGATTCTAAGCAGAGTACTGAAATCCTCTCAAAAATTAACACGATCCGAGATAAGTACCCCGAAAATACCGATATTTTGTTAATGTATGCTCATAGTCTGATCGGCGAAAAGCGCTATAGAGAGGGAATTGACACCCTTAAGATCCTCTATGAAAAAAAACCCATGCGCACCTATTTACTGACACAATGCATGTTAAAAGAAAGATTAGGAGGCAAGGAAAGAAGCTGCTACGACGATATTGTACAGCTTTCTGAAAAAAAGAATTTGATCGATTCAGATTATATCACTGCCCTGTTCTTTACCGACATGGAAAAATTTAACACCGTAAAACAACAGCTCATCAAAGAACATAGATTCAAAGAGAGTGATTTTTTTATATTCACTTTGGGTAAAGAAAAAATGCTATATGAATTTTTTCCATAGATCGCTTACAGGGGATCATTCCCTCGGAATTTCTATCATGCTGCTTTTCATGCGGAAAACATCAGCGGCTCCCTGAACCTACTACCGAGATTCGACCTGTGCCTCACCACCGGCATCAGCGATTTCAGACAGGTTATTTTCGATGATTAGAAAATCAGAGTCTTCGGGTGCAACGGTAACTTTTATGACCGGACTAACGCTTCTAGCTGAAACGTTGCCGGTTACGCTTAGGGTTACCATTGTTTCGTCGGCCGCGATAAGCTGTTCCTGAGCAGTCACACTGACTATCATGCTATCGGTTAATGCTTACCCGCCTATCAAGTTCAGCACTGACGCTGGCGATATTATTCGTACAGCCCGTCAACGTTAATGTTCAGTGAGGAAAGCTTTAGTAAGATAGTGGTTGGCGAGGGTGAAATTTATGCTGTGCGTGTCGCGTAGTGCCAGATTTTTTCCGTCCAAGACGGTGAGTAGTCAAGGGAGAGGAGTAGATGGTGTCCCCTGCAGGAATCGAACCTGCAACTAGCCCTTAGGAGGGGCTCGTTATATCCATTTAACTAAGGAGACCTTGCACGTAAGTCTTTCACTTCGTGGAAGAATGCTAATGATACCGCGTTTGTTGGCTTTCTATCAATCATTGACGCTGCCATTTTTACCGCAAGCTTATGCATGGCTATAAAACAGACTCCGATTGCTTACTTCATAGCCAAAAAACGGAGTGTCAATGCATAACACATTAACTCCTCCGTTATCGCGTTAAACAACGAGGTACGAACTAGCGATTATTGGCTTTATACCCTTTCAATATATCTGCATAAAGGGTACTAACCATCTCACCCGCTTGGGCGGCCGTTTTTCCTGCAAAAATCCCAGCTCTGATCAGTTCTACAATTAGCTGTTGGGCTGCGGCATGGACATCGGTGATGGGATTGATGATCTCTGACATATTAACTCCTTTTAATAAGATGAGGAGTGAATACACTAATACGTTTTCTATAAAGTAAATAGCACTAAAAATATATTTATACCTATCATTAGCGTTAAATCACAATATGAAAATAATGTAGATAAATTTCAGAAAGTTGATACTAAATACTTTTATAAAGTAATAAACCTATTGATAAGATTTTTATGGGAATTATTTTCAATTAATGAGTACGCTAGCACAATAATGCAAAATTTACGGCAATGATGGCATATTACGCCAAGCCACTGCCCCTGCATAATTGTCATTAGGGATAGAAGAACATAGTTTATGTTACTGTCGCCGACAGCGCTCGGAGCATTTTTTTACCTCATCCCAACATTTTTCCCATTTCTTTCGCCAGCTAAAGGGACGACCGCAGACTGTACAAATCTTTGTTGGACGCTCACTTTTCTTCATAAAAAGACCTCTATCAGTTTGAAATCCTGCCATTCTCGTCGAGAGTGGATGTGTAACTTAATCCTAGGCCCGATATAGGGGGAGATAGCATTATTCTGCAGTGCTAAGGATAAAGTTAATAACACTTATAGCGTAACGATATAATGAATACCGTTTACGAAGATGTCTTATTATGTAATAGTCACTGACTAAAAGGAAAATAACATTAATAATCTGACTCAACGAAGGGTTATTCTATGAGCACTAAAAGCACGCTTAATGCACTTGTCGGTCAAGCGACCGTAGCGTTACTTAGTATCAATAATACACTCACCAAAGATGACCTTTTACTTTACCTCTCTCAACAACGGGATAGCTTATATCTAAGCCATTCTGATTTCTACACTATCAGCAATGTACTAAACCGAGTTGATCAGCATTAACATGCTGTCGTCACTATTGCGATAATTTCCGCAATGGAGCCATTTACTATTTTCGATAAATAAATGGCTCGATTATCGGCTAACTTAATGCTTCACCAAAATACTCACTGGCGAGCTTGGACATCATAATCGTATCTTGATAGCGGCCATTTTTAAATGCGGCTTGTCGTTGAGTGCCTTCCACAATGAACCCTAAGTGCTGATACAGTGCAATAGCGGGTTGATTATCGGCGAAGACGCTCAGCTCAACACGCTGCGCAGCTAACCAATTGAAAGCATAATCCAAACCGAAGTTGATTAACTGGCGTGCAATACCACGGCGGGCATAATCGCTATCAACGGTAAGGCCAAAAGAAACAACATGCCTCAATCGAACGATTTTTTCTGTAAATAAAGTAATATTTCCTACCACCACCCCGTCGAGCTCTGCAACGAACCCAATGTGCCCAACATTAGGGTAGTTAATGATTTTCTGTTCCCAAAGCTCTACGGAAGGGCAAGGTAGCTGTAAGGTATTTTGCTGAGTAGCAGGTTGACCGTAAATCTCGGCCAGGCGTGCAGCATCTTCTCGAGTGACAGCACGAATCTTAACGCTCATGATTGATCCTCAAAAGAAAATATAATCTATATCAGAGCATTAAGTCCCGTACAAGAATGATTAGTATCACTGCTCAAAGTAAACAGGGCTAACCATTCAACGCTCTCCCAATTTTCGCAGGCAGATTACCGACCGTTAGGGGTTTCAGGATCGATCTCGTAAGCTTTTTGAACCAGCGGATGGCGCGAGGCTTCGGTCGTGACTTCGCGGGTCCATACCTCTTTCATCTGTTGCTGTGTCCCTTCGATAATCTCTGCTGGCACAACGTTTCGATATTGGGAGATCTCACCGCTAACCACTCGCGCAATCACATCGGATACTTGGAAAGGATGGAACTGTTCATGAGGGAAAGCAATTTCCTCATAATCAAACACCGTATCGATTTTGTCCTCTGGCCACCAATGAGTCCAGGCTTCAAACATTCTATCGTTAAAGCCGGTAAGGATGGGTCCAGGGTTGACCGTAGCGACTTGCACGCCAAATTCTTGTAATTCACTGTTGAGTGCCTCAGCGAATCCTTCTAAAGCATGTTTGGATGCTGAATAGGCGCCGGCAAAGGGATCCGTAGTGATGCCCGCTACTGAGGAGATGAATACTATTTTCCCCTGTTTTTTCTCAATGAATTGGCGAGCAAAGTGTTGTGTGAGCAATATTGTGCCGAACACATTGACTTCAAATTGCCGACGCAGCTTGTCTTCCGGTAGATCAACGACGGCACCGCCTTCCGAGATCCCAGCATTATTGACTAAGACATCGATTGACCATTGCGCTGCACGGAGCCGATCATTCTCATCGCTAATATCAAGCTTTTCTACTTGCAGGGTTAATCCCAGCGAACTCGCCTCATTTTTCAGAGGTTGAATCTGAGCAACAATTTCGGTGGTCGCGATAACATCGTAACCTTGCTTTGCCAACAGAAAGGCACTTTCTCGGCCAAATCCACTACCCGCTCCGGTGATTAATACAGTTTTCTTACTCATGACATCTCCTAAAGGTAAGTTCGGCACGATCCGTGCTAAGCGATAATTGTCGTTCGATATTCAGTTACCGTTAAGGCTAGATGACGCTCGACTAATACGCAATTTGCCGCACAAAGTGACTTTGTCAGCTACACTTTGAGGATGGCAAAATATCAGTTCAATGATTCTGACTAATTTTTGATACTTATCACCAAAATGGGAAAAGAGATGAAAATAAAAAGCTATGCTGCTCCTGCTGCCGGTAAACCCTTAGAGCTCTATGAATACGATGCGGCACCACTCGGTGAAGAAGAAGTCGAAGTCACAGTTAATTATTGCGGTCTGTGTCACTCAGATTTATCGATGATCGATAACGAATGGGGCATTTCGAGCTACCCACTGATTGCAGGTCACGAAGTGTCTGGCCGTGTCTCAGCCTTGGGTGAAAGTGCAAAAAATAAAGGCCTAAAAATTGGCCAAGCGGTCGGTATCGGTTGGTCGGCGAAAAGCTGTTTACATTGCGATGCTTGTATTCGCGGTAATCACTCAAACTGTGAATCGGGTACAACCCCCACTATTCTGAACCGTGGTGGCTTCGCCGAAAAAATTCGCGCAGATTGGCAATGGGTAATCCCTTTACCTGAGGCGTTAGATCCTACCCTCGCAGGTCCATTACTTTGTGGCGGGATTACCGTGTTCAAACCCTTACTCATGAGTCAAATCAATGCGATGAGCCGTGTTGGTGTCATTGGTATTGGCGGATTAGGCCATCTTGCCGTCAAATTACTGAAAGCGCTGGGTGCCGAAGTTGTCGCTTTCAGCTCCAACCCAAGCAAGAAAGACTCTATCCTCGAATTAGGTGCTGATGAAGTCGTCAATAGCCGTGATGCGGAAGCCTTAAAGGCCCAATCTGGACGTTTTGACCTTATTATCAGTACTGTAGCTGTAGATTTGGATTGGAAACCTTATTTTGATGCGCTAGCACCTGAAGGAAAATTCCACACCGTCGGTGCTGTGATGAAACCTATCGAAGTTGCGGCTTTTGACCTGATTGCAGGCGATAAATCAATTGGCGGCTCCTCAACCGGGTCACCTGGGGAATTACGTTCATTGCTGAAACTGGCAGCACGTAAAAAAATTACCCCTAAAATTGAAACCTTCCCAATGTCTAAAATCAATGATGCATTGGAGCATTTGCGTGCGGGTAAAGCGAACTTCCGTGTTGTTCTAAAAGCAGATTTCTAATCTTAATGACGGGGAGGCCCCCTCCTCGTCCTCTTTTTTCACCCAATGAGTTTCGCCCTCTCACACTCTTCAATTAAATTTTCTTTTTCTGAGCATAAGTTACTTGAATTTTACCTCACTTATGTCCACATTAGCCTGTGTCCTTAACTCTTTGCTAGTGGTAGATGACTGTGAAAATTGAGCCGATTACTCTTGAACAATGTTTAGATCTCCGCCAACACGTTTTATGGCCGGACCGCCCTCGTGAATCGTTGCGTCTTGCTGAAGATAACGATGATACGGCACGACATTTCGGCTTATTCGTTCAGGATAAGTTAATCAGCTGTGTTTCATTATTTATGACCAATAATGACTGTTGGGTTATTCGTAAATTCGCCACACTAGAAGAGTATCAGTCTCGCGGCTATGGTACTCAGTTACTGCAGCAGACTTTGGCGATTGTTGACCAAGCAGGAATAAAAAAAGTCAGCCTTGATAGCCGTCGTACTGCTATCCGTTTCTATCAGAAATCGGGCTTTCAGATCTGCAGCGAGCCGTTTATTAAAGACGGTGTAGAATTTGTTAAAATGCAGCGCTATACCGATTTAAGTTTACAATAAAAAAAGGGCTCACAGTGTGAGCCCTTTTTTTCAGCGAGTCATCCCTGCACTGTGCATCAGTAGCCAAAGGATAACCGCTACCACACCCAGTGCAGCAATACTGCCTAGCCAGATCAGCAATAACCAACGAAGCTGACCTAGCTGACTAGAGGGCTTAGCGCCCTCCGACATTGGGACTGGACGTTTAGCCGCCAACTCAGTGATACCCTTCATCTTCAGAAATTTTCCCACGGAAGACGTAATAACTCCAGAAGGTGTACATCAAAATAACCGGGATAATCAGTAATCCCCCCACTAACATAAAGCCTTGGCTTTGTGGTGGCGACGCGGCCTGCCAAATGGAGATAGACGGTGGGATAATATTTGGCCACAAGCTAATACCCAGTCCGGTGAAGCCAAGGAAAATTAATCCCAAGGTTAAAAGGAAAGGTGCGTAATCCGCGCGACGTTTCACTGCCTTCAAGATCCCTAACCCGCAAATGATCACTAGAACAGGTACTGGCAAGAACCAATAAAGATTCGGGCGAGTAAACCAACGCTCAGAAATGGCATTGTGCGCCAACGGCGTCCAGATACTAATGATCGCGATAACAATCAATAGCGCAATAGTCAGTGGCTTGGTCAACTGTGACATTTTATCGTGCAACGCATGCTGCGTTTTCATGATCAGCCAGCTACTGCCTAATAGAGCATAGGCTAACACCAATCCAACACCGCAGAACAACGGGAACGGTGATAACCACCCCATCACATCACCGGTAAAGACGCGACCTGTCACCTGAATACCATTGAGAATGGTACCGACCGAGATACCTTGCATAAAAGTCGCAAGGAAAGAGCCGCCAATAAAGGCTTTATCCCAGAAAGGACGGTGATGTTCTGTCGCTTTGAAACGGAACTCGAACGCCACACCGCGGAAAATTAATCCGAATAACATTAGCGTAATAGGGATCGATAACGCGTCAGCAATCACGGCATACGCAAGCGGGAATGCACCGTAAAGCGCAGCGCCCCCCAGGATGAGCCACGTTTCATTACCATCCCACACGGGCGCGACAGTATTGACCATCATGTCACGTTCAACAGGGTCTTTGATAAAAGGAAAGATTAAGCCAATCCCCAAGTCAAAACCATCCATCACGATATACATCAAGATGGCAAAAATGATGATGGTGAACCAAATAATTGAGAGATCGATACCCATGTTATTTTTTCTCCTCTGGTTTCTTAGAGGCATCTACGGCAGAGAGTGGACGAGCCGGCGTGTGGTGTTGACCTGGACCACCATGGATCTCTTCTCTTCCCTCGCCTTCGACCGGGCCTTTCTTGATTAAGCGAATCAAATACACATACCCAATGCCGAATACCGATGCGTAGACGACAATAAAGGCAATCAAGCTAAAGGTCATTTGTAATGCACTGTGAGGAGAAACGGCATCACGCGTACGTAACACACCGTAAACAACCCAAGGCTGACGCCCAATTTCAGTCGTGAACCAACCAGCTAACATTGCTAACAAACCAGAAGGTCCCATTAACAAAGTGAACCACAAGAATGGACGAGAATCATAAAGACGTTTTTTATAACGCATCCATAGGCTGGCGACTCCCAACAGGATCATCAGCATGCCCAACCCGGCCATCACACGGAATGACCAGAAAACAATCGTCGAGTTAGGACGATCCTCTTTCGGGAAGGTTTTCAATGCAGGAACTTGCTTATCGAGGCTATGCGTCAGAATCAAACTCCCTAAATAAGGGATTTCCAGCGCATATTTGGTTTTTTCCTGTTGCATATCTGGCACACCAAACAGGATCAGTGGAGTCGGCTCACCCGGAGGGTTTTCCCAGTGACCTTCAATCGCGGCAATTTTCGCGGGTTGATGCTCAAGTGTATTCAGACCGTGTGCATCACCTAAGAATGCTTGAATAGGTGAAACGATCAAAGCCATCCATAATGACATGGATAACATTTTCTTGATGGCAGGCGTTTTATTTCCACGCAGTAGATGCCAAGCCGCTGAAGCCCCAACGAAAAACGCTGTCGCCAAGAAAGCGGCGGTACTCATATGCAGCAATCGGAACGGGAATGAAGGGTTAAAGACGATTTGCATCCAACTTTCAGGTATCACTACACCGTTTTGGATACTGAAGCCTTGCGGCGTTTGCATCCAGCTATTGGAGGCTAGGATCCAGAAGGTCGACAGAATGGTACCCAATGCCACCATACAGGTTGCGAAGAAGTGCAAGCCAGGCCCTACGCGATTCCAGCCAAATAGCATTACCCCAAGGAAGCCAGCTTCCAAGAAGAATGCTGTCAGCACTTCATAGGTCAACATGGGACCCGTGATGCTTCCTGCGACTTGGGAGAATCCGCTCCAGTTAGTCCCAAATTCATAGGCCATTACTAGCCCAGAAACGACACCCATACCGAAGTTAACCGCGAAAGCTTTGATCCAAAAATGGTACAAATCGCGATAGGTTTCGTTTTTCGTTTTTAACCACAACCCTTCTAGCACGGCGAGGAAACTCGCTAGCCCGATCGTGATCGCCGGAAACAAAATATGGAAAGATACAGTAAACGCAAACTGTAATCTTGCCAGATGAAATGCATCAAGCCCGAACATTGCCACCTCTTACATTACAATTAAAAGACAATTAATGATAAAACTTAACAGATAGTAAAATCATTTAACACATTGATTTTTATCAAACTATTTTACGCTTATCGCCTGATATGAACAGAATTAATCATAATAATTTAAGAGTTTTTAGTGGACCAACTGTTACCTAAAGATGTGCAGTAAATGGAAAGTAATTAAAGTGTAGCGGGAAAGAAGGAAAATAGAAGTAAGGGGAACGACAGTGTTAGTTAAGTGTGAATAATCTCAACAATTAGCCAGCGAAGCGCTGGCTAACATCCTTAATTTTTGATCTTATAGTTGCATTGGAACCAACGGGTCGTGTAACCAGGTAGTGAGCCAGCTTCCTCTGGTAAAGGATCCACTTTATCAAAACCTTGTTGAGCACAACGTTGTGTAATGTAGGCGTTAAGAGCAGCGTGATCGAGCTTATGAGATTGATAACGGAATTGATAAGTATGAGCAACCTTATCGTGGTCAATCTCGGTAAAGCCTCCTGGCTGTTGCTTCGCACACCCGGCTATCAGGGTACATACACTGACGACTATTCCGACCAAAAGTGCCCTATTCTTCGACATGTAAGCCTTCCATAATGAGTTCAAACCTGATATCTCGCTACTATAACCGAGATAATGGCACCCAATACCGTGTTATAGGGGCCTGAAGTTCATTATCAGTAGATTCTTACTAATTATCAGCCGACGACCATCTGTCGAATGAGGTTCGCGGCCTCGGGCTGCGGAAGTTTTAAAATCGTGCGGTAAAGGTCTATAGACATCACGCAAAGCTTCTGGTGATCTGTCGCTAAATCTTCCGGTTGATTAAGTTGCTGTAATTGATTACCCCAGTGTGGATAAAGCCTTTTCACTACCTCGTTCAGCGCAGTATGCGCGGCCTTGATATCGCGTGTTCGATCACTGCCTAGGCTATGAAGGAAAAGTTGTTCTAAAGCTTGTTGATCAGCTTGATTCATCTGAGCGCTCAAGAGGGTACCAATATTTACGCCACCTGAGACCTGCGGATAAAGAAAACGATAACAACTTTCTGCCGAGACCGAATTTAATGCCTGCATCTCTTGCACTGCGACAGCAATGTAATCCGTTACCGCACGGTCATCTGCCTTAACAATTCTAAGATTCACTAATTCCGTTAGCTGGCCACGTACTTCGCCAATCGCTTGTTGCTGACTATGCCCTGCTGCTAATGAATGGAGAAAAGACTCTCTCACTTCTTGCCATAGTTGCGGCTCTTGCTGTTTAAGTAAACGATAGCCTGGTAATGCGGCGAATTGGGCTAAAGCCTGTTGCTGCGCAAGCTGGTGCGAATCCGTTGAACGAGAGTGTAAACGATAACCAATAGCACCTAAGATGATGATAAAAATGACAATAAGAGTCGCTTTACGCACAAATGATATCCGTTAATTTCACTACTCTGTCTAATCTTCACCATAACAATGAGTCAAAGAGGAAATAGTGGGTAATTAGAGCATTAGACGAGAAAGATAATCTGGATCATAACCCAGCCCTCAATCTTTAGAATATAGCTAATTTTATCGGGAGAATAAGCCTGAAATTGTTAATTTTCTCTTCTAACCACGGAAAATGAGCCACTAACTATCGCTGAGACCAGCACATAAATCAATTAACACCGGACAGCTCGCGGTTTCGAGCACTTCAGCGCTAACAGAGCCTTTAAACAGTCGGTTAAAGGGAGATAGATGCCGACGTCCCATAATAATCATGGAAGCGGAAAGCTTATTCGCTTGCTCAACAATGACTGCTGCCGGTTCCCCACGACAGAGAAGGCCCCGCGCGGGGATACCAGATTGCTGAAAAGGAACTAATGCAGCTCGAACGGCGGTCTCAGCACAGTTTAAAGGATCTTTAGGCTGACCATACTGTTGGACGACTTGGTCAATCGCGCATTCAATATTCATCACCTCTCCCTCGACGCCACCCTCAGTGGGTAGGCAGCAAAGTACCACCACAGACGCATTACGCAGAAGGGCTTCTTGTAACGTTAATTGACCGATCGTAGCCGAAAGATTGTTATGGTGATCGATAGCCATTACCACTGTATTCATCACATTATCCCTGAGTCGAAGATATTTTTACTCTACTGCCTTTTTAAATACTCTCTCAAGTTATTTAATCAAAAAAAATGAGCTGAGGTTCAGCCATATCATGTCAGTGCGGCGTCAATGATGTTAATTCTCAGTAAGGAAATATTTCTTTTTACGTTAAATCAACGTACATTATGCGGGATCAAAATCGTGATATGCATCACGTAGTACGATCACGATAAGCTGTAACCAAGGTATTCAGCGGAATAAAATGATAATAGAGGATATCTTATGAAGTATGCACTGATGGGAATTTCGTTTTTTGTTGTGCTGTGGCTAGCGACTTTCGTTCTACTGCTCAAATAATAACAGGGCGTAAGCCCTGTTAAGCTCTCGGTTTACAATATCGAACCGAGAGTTTGGCGTATATGCGCCCCTGCCCCAAGTAAACCAGGCTGTTCATGGGTGATCATGTAAACAGGAATATCCTTAACATAATCACGAAAACGCCCTTTATCCTCAAAAGCAGCGCGAAAGCCTGACGCCTTAAAGAACTCAAGGAAACGTGGGACAATCCCGCCGGCAATATAAACACCACCGAAGGTCCCCAAGGTTAACGCTAAGTTGCCACCAAAGCGGCCCATAATGACACAGAACAGAGAAAGTGCACGGCGACAGTCGATACAGCTATCTTCTAACGCACGTTCACTCACTTCCCGAGGTTTGAGTTCCGCTGGCTCACGATTGTCGGCCTTAACGATACCGCGATAGAGATTCACTAATCCTGCACCAGATAATACGCGCTCAGCTGAAACATGCCCCATCTCTTCGCGTAAGACTTCAAGTATTTGGTCTTCTTCTTCACTGTTCGGCGCGAAGTCAACATGTCCGCCTTCTCCCGGCAAAGGGACCCAACGCTTATCTACGTGCACTAAATGACTAACGCCGAGACCGGTACCCGCACCATAAATAGCAATAGGTTTATCGGCGACAGGTTCTTCTCCACCAAATTTTAATACGTCGTTCTCCCCTAACATCGGGATAGCCATTGAAACTGCAGTGAAGTCATTAATCACTTCGAAGTGTTCGAAGTGTAAGTTTTCTTTCATAGCTTGGATCGAGAAAGCCCAAGGGTGGTTAGTCATTGCAATCCAATCACCTTTAACTGGACAAGCAATAGCGATACAAGCATCAACAACGTCGATGTGTTGTTGATCTAAATAGTGCCGAATCACCGCTTCGAGGCTCGGGTAGTCTGATGTTGGAAAAGTATCAATTTGCGATATTAATCCGTTAGCCACATCACAAAGTGCTAACCGTGCATTGGTGCCACCCACATCACCGACTAATGCATATTTAGTCATTATTTTTAATGCTCCACTCGGGATAAATCATCTTAAGTCGTCAAACAACCTAAGCTAAGTTTCAATGAGCTCCGTTACGCCTACGCCAAACAAGCGCAGGCCAGTTAACTCAATAAAAGGTTAAGAGGACAATTTTTCTTATAATCCAATCAAGTCGCCGAATAATAATCCCAAATTAAGCGAAACAACAATCAGAATGATCCCCCATGCCGCTAGCTTTATCCAGCGGGTATTGACCAGATCACCCATAATTTCGGTTCGGTTAGTAAACATCAACAATGGTATCAGAGCAAGTGCAATCCCAAAACTTAAGACAACCTGACTCAATACCAATATTTTCGTTGCGTCCATGCCCGCCAAGATGACGACAAAGGAAGGCAGCATGGTGATAGTACGGCGTAGCCATAATGGAATACTGAAATGGACAAAGCCCTGCATCACCACCTGCCCCGCCAAGGTCCCTACCACGGTTGAGGAAAGCCCTGCAACCACTAAGCTTAAGCCAAACACCACAGTGGCAGCATTACCCAGCAAAGGTTTTAATGTCATATAGGCTTGATCGAGTTCACTTATCCCAGTATGACCATTAAAGTGGAACACGGCAGCTGCGGTCGCCATCATCGCTAAATTCACAAAACCTGCGATAGTCATCGCAATCGCAACATCTAGTTTTGTCGAGGCATAACGTTGCGCTTTATTTTTATCGTCACCACGTTGCGTCAACGCAGAGTGAAGATAGATCACGTGCGGCATAATCGTTGCACCAAGCACCCCTGCCGCGAGATAGAGTGCATTAGTATCAGGTAATTTGGGCACCGCCATTCCCACCAGCAATCCACGTGGATTAGGTTGTGAGAAGAATAATTCAGCAATATAAGCGCCAGCAACGAAAAGCAGCATCAGCCCAATTAACCATTCCAGCGGCTTCGGTCCTCGGCTTTGTAGCATTAAGATCAGGAAGGTTACCACCCCGGTAATCACTGCCCCTTCAAGAAGACTTATACCGAATAACAGTTTAAACCCTAGTGCGGCACCAATAAATTCAGCCAGATCCGTTGCCATCGCAATGATCTCTGCCTGTACCCAATAGAACCAGACTAAAGGCTTAGGGAAGCGGTCGCGAATATGCTCGGCGAGATTTTTCCCTGTCGCGATGCCTAACTTTGCTGAGAGTAATTGGATCAACATGGCCATGATATTGGCCCATACGACTACCCATAACAGCTGATAACCATAACTGGCACCCGCTTGGATATTGGTCGCAAAGTTGCCGGGATCGATATAGCCGATAGCCGCAATAAAAGCCGGACCTAATAACGACATTTTAGCTTTGCGTTGAGTCATAAAAGGCATTGTCGTTTTCTGGCGACTAGACATAAATGAGTCCTGTTTAACATGATGTCCAACTTTAGGCGATCCCCTTAGTGAAAAGAAATCGGTATAAGTAATCACTCTGATAGCAATCGCTACAAAGTATAGCCTTTGCTATACCTTGTAGTAAGGTACCTGTTCATTTGCTCATCAGCAACAGTTTTATTACTTGATCTCACTGAAGATCGCTTACCTATAACCTAACATCCCTTTATCGATAACAAATCGATCTTTCCCACGACAATTAGCAAAAAAATATGAGATCTAATGCTTATAATAAGTAACTTTACTCGTTTTTACTTTCACTCTCCCCTAGAATAGCGCCCTACGATCTATCCCTTTAGTTTTAAGGCACTATGCATGTCACAAGCACTTCATTTTGTACTCGCTCTGATAGTTATAGCCGTTCTAGCGTTGATTGTTAGCAAAGACCGTAAAAGTATAGCTTACCGCTATATTTTGCAGCTTTTAGTGGTCGAACTGGCGTTAGCTTGGTTTTTCCTCAACTCCAACGTGGGATTGGGTGTGGTTCAAGGATTCTCAAACTTCTTCGCCATGCTTCTTAAATATGCAGCAGAAGGCACAAATTTCGTGTTCGGCGGCTTAAACGATAAGGGAATGGCGTTCTTTTTCCTGAATGTGTTGTGTCCGATAGTCTTTATCTCTGCCCTGATCGGTATTTTGCAGCATTTCAAAATCCTACCGATTATCATCCGTTTTATCGGGACAGTGCTCTCGAAAATTAACGGTATGGGGAAGCTCGAATCCTTTAACGCCGTTAGCTCACTTATTTTAGGTCAATCTGAGAACTTCATCGCTTATAAAGACATTCTCGGCAAGATGTCTGAGCGGCGGATGTACACCATGGCTGCAACCGCTATGTCGACTGTGTCGATGTCTATCGTCGGTGCCTACATGACCATGCTGCAACCTAAGTATGTTGTCGCGGCCTTGATCCTCAATATGTTCAGCACCTTCATTGTGTTATCGATTATTAACCCCTACTCGGCTAAACAAGAAGAAGACCTGTCGCTGAAGAACACTCATGAAGGGCAGAGTTTCTTCGAGATGCTCGGCGAATATATCCTTGCAGGCTTTAAAGTGGCGATGATCGTAGCGGCAATGCTGATTGGTTTCATCGCGCTTATTGCAGCGGTCAATGCTCTATTTACCGCTATTTTTGGTATTAGTTTCCAAAATATCCTCGGCTACATTTTCTATCCACTCGCTTGGGTCATTGGCGTGCCGAGCAATGAAGCGTTACGCGTCGGCAGTATTATGGCGACGAAATTAATGTCGAATGAGTTTGTGGCAATGATTGACTTGCAAAAAATGGCCGGGCAGCTGTCACCACGCTCCGAGGGAATACTTTCCGTCTTCTTAGTCTCTTTCGCTAACTTTTCATCTATCGGTATTATTAGCGGGGCGATTAAGGGATTAAACGAGAAACAAGGAAATGTTGTTTCAGGCTTCGGGCTAAAACTTATCTACGGCTCAACCTTAGTCAGCTTACTCTCCGCAGCGATTGTCGGCCTGGTGCTCTAACACTCTGCTCTTTACAAGCGGCTGAATAAGCCGCTTATCTCCGCTCATGTGCTCGCGTAGAGCAATGCAAATCCGTACTGACCAAGCGCAAAAATAGTATGGGCAATCAGCATCATTAAAATTGCTTTAGCTTGATGCGGTATTTTTCTGCCGCAGAATCCCGCCCCCATCGCAGGCATAAACAGCGTCAGCCCTGCAATAGAGCTCAGCACTATGCCCACTAGAAAAAGAGGCGGAAATGTCGGTGTGTGGATAAAGGGCATTCCCCAGCCGATCACGACTATTACCGCATAGGCGATACCAACCAGATAGTGGAACGACCAGCCGCTGACTTTTTCAACTACCGAAGGCGGCCGATTATCTCCTTGGGTGACGACCCACTTCCCTTGCCGCAGCCCTAATAGCCACCGGCCAACGCTGCCCCAATCGGTGGGCGTCATTCCCTTTAGCCTAAAGAGTATGAGTCCCCACAGATCCAACACCAAGGTTGATCCAATGCCTACCACTAGACTAAAACCAATAAATGTATTCATTTCTATTCACTTAATCATTACTCATGACTTTAGCCTAGCATAGAACGCATAATCCTTTCGCACTGAGCGTCTTTATCTGTTCAGTCCGCTTAATCAAAGGCAAAAAAAAGAGCCCATCGACGATGAGCTCTTAGAGAGTCAATAAAAAGAATAGCGATTATGGCGACTGATCGCTGTGCTGCTGTTCAGCCAATTTCGCTTTTAACGCCTCAGTTTCATCTTTCCCTTCGGCGATAAAGTCAGGATCAATCTGCTCAGCGTTATCTTGATTTTCTCGGCCTGAGAGTAAATTCCAGCAAGCGATAAACAACGCGGCGATTAACGGGCCAATCACAAATCCGTTAATCCCAAACAGTTCCATTCCGCCCAAGGTTGAGATCAATACCAAGTAGTCAGGCATTCTGGTCTCTTTACCCACTAAGAGTGGACGCAGGAAGTTATCCACTAGCCCGACCACCACAACAAAGAAGGCGATTAGGAACAACCCTTTCCAAACCGGGCCTAATACCAAGAAGTAGATCGCGACAGGCGCCCAGATAATCGCCGATCCCACGGCAGGGATTAGGGACAAGAAGGCCATCAATGCTCCCCAGAGCACACTCCCTTCGACGCCCAAGAACCAGAAGGCAATGCCGCCTAAAGCACCTTGAACGATAGCTACCACTACGGTGCCTTTAACAGTTGCTTTTGAGACTGCCGCAAACTTTAGAAGTAAGTGATGTTTAGCATGTTGCGTTAACGGCACAGCGTCTAAGAGTAGGCTAACTAAGTATGAACCATCTTTTAAGGTGAAAAACAGTAGATAGAGCATAATGCCGAAGCCGACGGTGAAACTAAACGTTCCCTGGCCAATCATTAGCGCACTGTTAGCAAGTGTATGGCTGCCTTGCATAGCAAATGCGGAGACTTTCTGCTGCAAGGTGTTAACATCGGTCAATCCGTAGCGTTCCAAGAAATTCTGAACGAAAGCTGGCATATGCTGGATTAGCTGAGTGATGTCCCCGGCAAAATTCCCTCGGTTTTGAGAGACACTTTGGTAAAGTTGGTTACCCTCGTACGCCAGCGACGTAGTGACAATGACTAATGGAATAAAAACAATCAGGCATATCACCAGTAGGGTAAGAAACGCAGCGAGCGCATTACGATCACCCAACCATGCTCTGATACGGGTTTTAAGCGGATAAAACAGTACCGCTAGGATAATTGCCCAAAAAATCGAAGAGTAGTAGGCCTTAAGGACAAAGCAAAATGCAATCGTCGTTAATAACAGTAATAGAATGAAGAAACCTTCATTAATTCCCTTAAGCTTCATAGCGTAATCTCAATTGACAAATAAAAATTCAGATATGTGTCGTAAAGCCGTCAATGGCTCACCGCGTAATTATTGCTTAATAAGTAATAAATTTCACTTAACTGAAGAAATAAAAATCTAATAAGGGATTAAATCGAAAGGAAAATCATTAAGAATTGGTGGAGATAAGCGGGATCGAACCGCTGACCTCTTGCATGCCATGCAAGCGCTCTCCCAGCTGAGCTATACCCCCACATCTAGGAATTTCATTGCACAAACTCGAGGAGTTTGGTGGAGCTAAGCGGGATCGAACCGCTGACCTCTTGCATGCCATGCAAGCGCTCTCCCAGCTGAGCTATAGCCCCTTCAATGAAGGTGTCAGTGTCACTGACGCCGGAATAATAGGTAACTGGCTGATAACTGTCAACGTCATTTTTTATATCCTCGCGCAATCGCTGAAAATTACAGCAAAGTGCTGCGAAAGCCATCACCCTCAAATTTTATTGACCTTTCCTAATTAATTAGCGGTGATAATTGGAGAAAGTATGAGTGAACGCATAATCTGTATGATTAGCTCTTTTATTTTATTCCACTTCAAGTTATTTTCATAATTACGAGTTAACGTAAAACAATCAACTAGAAGGAACTGATTGTGAACAAGGAATGGATGACACCTGAAGAACTTGCGCAGGAAACGGGCTACTCGCGTCAAACTATTAATAAGTGGATTAAACGTGAAGGATGGACCACCGTTGCTAAACCCGGTGTACAAGGGGGTAAGGCGCGATTAGTGCACATTGACCAACAGGTCACTGAGTTTTTGAAATCAGTGCGCCATGCGGCTGAACCACGAAGTCACTATACGGTTCGTAAAGATCAACTCACCCAGATTTTGCTGAGTTCAGTCCAGCAAATGAGCCCTGATGAAAAAGCGCAGCTTACCTCTCTTCTATTACGAGAAGGTATTAGTGGTATTCTAGGTCGATTAGGCATCACTTCGTAGGAAGTCCCGGCAGCCTAAACTGCCGGGGCTTAAAATACTACGCTTGGTTTTCGCGCTCACTAATAAAAGCGAGAGCTTGAGCAATTCTGTTAACACTACGTTGTTGACCAATTGCCTCAACCGTAACGTCTAAGGCAGGTGACTGCCCTGCTCCGGTCACGGCTACGCGTAACGGCATCCCCACTTTCCCCATACCCACTTCAAGCTCGGCAGCCGTTTGCTCGATAGCATTATGGATGGCTTCCGTCGTCCACTCGGTCAAGGCAGCTAATTTCGCTGAAATCAATTCAAGCGGCTGGCGAGCGACTGGGCGTAAGTGTTTCTTCGCCGCATCGGCATCAAACTCATTGAAGTCTTCGTAGAAGTAACGACAGGTTTCCGCCATCTCTTTCAACGTTTTGCAGCGATCACCTAATAATGTCACTAATTTAGCCAACTCTGGACCGGTGCGCGTATCGATCTGTTGTTGATCGATATGCCATTGCAGTTGTGTCGCCACATATTCAGGGGCCAACGTGGTAATGTAGTGATGGTTCAACCACAATAATTTTTCGGTGTTGAACGCACTGGCTGACTTACTCACTGCATCAAGCTGGAACAGTTGCACCATTTCATCGACAGAGAAAATTTCTTGGTCGCCATGTGCCCAGCCCATTCTCACGAGATAATTTAATAATGCTTCGGGTAAGAAGCCGTCGTCACGGTATTGCATAACGCCGACAGCACCATGACGCTTGGAGAGTTTCTTACCATCGTCACCTAAAATCATCGAGACGTGCGCATAAATAGGAACCTCTGCGCCAATCGCTTTTAAGATATTAATTTGACGCGGCGTGTTGTTGATATGGTCTTCCCCACGGATCACATGAGTAATGCCCATATCCCAATCGTCAACCACTACGCAGAAGTTATAGGTAGGTGAGCCATCGGTACGGCGAATGATCAGATCGTCGAGTTCTTGGTTGCTGAATTCAATAGGTCCACGGATTTGATCATCAAAAATGACCGACCCCTCTTGGGGGTTACGAAAACGTACGACATGAGGTTCATCAGGAGTATGGCCATGTTCGGTATCTCGGCAACAACCGTCATAACGAGGCTTCTCACCCGCTTCCATTTGCTGTTCACGTAATGCGTCTAGACGCTCACGCGAGCAGTAACAGCGATAAGCGGTATCGGCTTCGAGCATCTGGTCAATCACTTGGTTATAGCGATCAAAACGTTTGGTCTGATAGTAAGGACCCTCATCCCAATTTAGGCTTAACCAGTTCATCCCGTCCATAATGGCTTCGATAGCTTCCGGTGTGGAGCGTTCAAGATCGGTATCTTCGATACGCAGAACGAAGTCGCCTTGGTTATGACGGGCGTATAGCCAAGAATAGAGAGCGGTGCGAGCGCCACCGACATGAAGGTAGCCTGTAGGGCTTGGTGCAAAACGTGTTTTGATTTTCATTTGAGGTTTGCCTTAACGTACATTGGGTAGAACACCCGATAAAACCTTGTGGAATCGTATTATTCTTCGCACAGTGTAACAGTTAGCGCTTTTTCCTCAATAATAAGACATGACTAATTCTTGCGGGGTAACGCAAATTATGTGGCTATTTTCACCAAACTGCTTAAATGGCCGACAGAGTGGTGAAAATTAAACCGAACAGAAAATTAAGTGATAAAAAGCGTTGACTCAAAATCAACTATCCCTATAATGCGACTCCACACAGCGGGGGTGATTAGCTCAGTTGGTAGAGCATCTCCCTTACAAGGAGGGGGTCGGCGGTTCGAATCCGTCATCACCCACCACTTCGGGTCGTTAGCTCAGTTGGTAGAGCAGTTGACTTTTAATCAATTGGTCGCAGGTTCGAATCCTGCACGACCCACCAAATTTAGTAAAAAAGCACCCTCTGGGTGCTTTTTTCGTTTCTAGTACTCAAGAGTAAAATCGTTCAGGATGAGAACCTGCTGCAGGGCCGAGTCGAACGCAGTGAGACAACGTTGCCTAGGCAACGACCCGCAGGGCGAGCGTAGCGAGTCATCCTGCACGACCCACCAAATTCAGTAAAAAAGCACCCTCTGGGTGCTTTTTTCGTTTCTAGCGCACGCTAATCTGCCGTTTTAGTGCCAACTGTTGCGCTTGCTCGGCAACAAGTTGCCAAATCACCTCTGCAGCGGGAGACAGTGACCGATTTTTACGGCGTATCAAGGTCAGCAATCGTCCTCTTTCTGGTGAAATTTTTCTCACCACTAGCCGACTCTCTTGCGGTAAAGGCAGCGCCAGCGCCGGAAGAATACTGACGCCAATCCCTGCATCGACCATGGTAAACAGCGTACTAGGATGGCCGACTTGCTGAACCACCTCAGGATGCCCCCCTTGCTGCTGAAAAATTGCATCGATCAACACCCGGCTGCCAGAGGCATAATCTTGTAACACACATTGGCGCAGCCCGATATCGGCCCAACTGACTCTGGGTTTCTCTGCCAGCGGGTCATCGTCACGACATAATAATAGAAAAGGATCTTGCAGCAGGGGTTGTGTCTCGAATTCACGCGTATTCTGAAGCTCTATCACGATACCAAAATCGACCTCTTCTTGCCTTACCGCCTGAACTACCGATTGCTGGACACTGTCTTGCAACAGTAAACGTATTTCTGGGTAACGTTGCTGACAGCTCGCCAAACACTTTGGCATCAGTTGCGCAGAAATCGTTTGGCTTGCTGCCACTCTCACGGTGCCGGTCCGCTGTTCACCGTAGCTATAGAGATCTTTGATTAAACTATCCATATCATCAATCAATAACGCCATGCGTGAAGCCAACTGTTTACCTGCTAAGGTGAGTACCACTTCTCGAGTCGTGCGATCGATAAGCCGTAATGAAAGCGTTTGTTCCAGCTCCTTAACGGCATGACTGACTGCCGACTGACTTAAGCCAATCAACTCCCCTGCTCGGCTAAAACTCTGCTGCTCGGCGACCGCGACAAAGATGCGTAGCTGACGTAAACTATAATTCATCTATTTTCTTCATATATTCATGTAATAAATCAATTATATTTCTAATCTGATTTCAAGCACAATCCAATCATTACTTATTGCACGGATACAATATATGGGCTTTCTGCGACTCGACCCGATGATGGTGAAACTGATCATCACTGTTTTACTCGCCACCTTTCTTCCTGCGCGCGGGGGATTTGTCCCGATTGTCGAGGGACTCACCACTGCAGCCATTGCACTGTTATTCTTCATGCATGGTGCCAAACTTTCCCGTGAAAAAATTATCGCCGGAAGTAGCCACTGGCGCTTACATTTATGGATCATGTGCAGCACCTTTGTCGTATTCCCTATCTTGGGCTGCTTATTGGTGTGGTGGCATCCAGTCAACGTCAGTAACGACATTTACACTGGCTTTATTTATCTCTGTATTCTTCCGGCCACCGTTCAGTCGGCAATTGCTTTTACCTCTTTAGCGGGGGGGAATGTCGCTGCAGCCATTTGTAGTGCCTCGGCCTCCAGCTTACTGGGTGTCTTTATTTCACCCTTACTAGTCAGCTTGGTAATGAATGTTCACAGTGCAATGCCGGGGAATGGCTTCGAGCAAATTGGAAAAATTATGCTGCAGCTCTTATTACCTTTTGTGCTGGGGCATATTGCGCGTCGTTGGATTGGCGGATGGGTGGAGCGCCATCGCAGTTTGATTGGTAAGACGGATCAAACCTCAATATTACTGGTAGTTTATACCGCCTTCAGTGAAGCAGTCGTCAATGGTATTTGGCATAAGGTCGATGCCACAACACTTGGCTGGATCGTCGTCGGCTGTATTCTATTGCTCGCTATCGCACTATTAATTAACATAGTGGTCGCGCGCCTCTTCGGCTTTAGCCGTCCCGATGAAATCACCATTCTATTCTGCGGTTCGAAAAAAAGTTTGGCAAATGGCGTGCCGATGGCCAATATCCTTTTCCCCGCAAGCATCGTTGGTATTATCGTATTACCGTTAATGATCTTTCACCAGATTCAGCTGATGACCTGTTCGTGGATTGCACAACGCTATAAAAAAGCCGGTGAGCAATCGTCTACCGAATAATAATCTTTCTCCCTTCACCCAATGGGTTTACCCTTGGGTGATGACTTTATCGCTATTCTTAACGCCAACTCGTCATATTTTATCTACACTCATAACGTATAAACGTTGAAGATGTCACCTTCGGGTAATTTTTAGGATGGAAGATACCATGACAGACAATACGCGAGATGACCGCGAACAGGATGCAGCTGAACAAGCTCAGGATGCACAGTCTACCGAAAACGAAAATAACGATGCGCCACCGCGAAAACGTCCAGGTAAAAAACCCCTCATTATTCTCGCCATTATCGCCATCATTATTCTTTGTGTGGCAGTCGTTTTTTGGCTTATGAATCGCGGGATTGAATCGACAGACGATGCCTTCACCGATGGTAACGCGGCGACAATTGCGCCGAAGACCAGCGGATATGTGGTCAATCTCAACGTAAAAGATAACCAGTTTGTCCATCAAGGTGATTTATTGGTCGTCATCGATCCCCGAGACGCTACCGCCCAACGTGAACAGGCTCAAGCACAACTTGGTAGCGCACAAGCGCAATTGCAACAAGCCCAAGCGCAGTACCAACTCGCTAAAGTCCAATATCCCGCACAACTGCATCAGGCACTTGCTGATCAAGCCAAAGCGAAAGCGAATTTGGCCAATGCGCAATCAGTGTATCAACGTCAGCACGGCGTTGACCCACGCGCGACGACCCAAAGTAATATAGATAGTGCGACCTCACAATACCGCGCCGCACAGGCTGATTACCAGCAAGCGCAAGCGCAAGTTGAGATTGCTTCTCAGGTTCCACTGCAATTACATCAACAGGAAACGGCTATCGCCGCACGTCAACAACAAGTTGCGCAAGCCGAAGCACAACTGGCCACGGCCAAGCTTAATCTTTCTTATACCGAAGTACGTGCCCCTTACGATGGATATGTCACCAAGCGTAATGTTCAGGTCGGCAGTTTAGTTCAAGCCGGTACCGCCCTGTTTTCACTGGTCTCGCCGCAAATTTGGGTCACAGCCAATTTCAAAGAATCACAACTTGAACATATGCATCCAGGGAATAGGGTGACGGTGAGTGTTGACGCTTGGCCTGACCTAAAACTTAAGGGGCATGTGGACAGTATTCAAATGGGTTCAGGTTCGCATTTCTCAGCTTTCCCAGCAGAAAATGCCACCGGTAACTTCGTCAAAATTGTGCAACGCGTTCCTGTAAAAATCATTATCGATAAGGGACTTGATCCTCGTCACCCTCTACCCTTGGGCCTATCGGTAGAGCCTGAGGTTCATGTTGATGAGTGAAGCACAACGCTGGCAACCACGCTGTAATCCTTGGCTGGTTGCCCTTACGGTGACGTTAGCGGTATTTATGGAGGTTCTCGACTCCACTATCGTTAACGTTGCTCTCCCCCATGTCGCCGGTTCACTCTCTTCCAGTTATGATGAGGCGACTTGGGTGCTAACCTCGTATCTGGTCGCCAACGGTATTGTTCTGCCCATCTCCGCCTTTTTCAGTCGCCTCTTTGGCCGTAAGAATTACTTCTTAATCTGTGTCGTGATGTTCACCCTTTGCTCTTTTCTCTGTGGTATCGCCACCGAGCTATGGCAACTGATACTGTTTCGTATTTTACAAGGCTTTTTCGGCGGAGGATTACAGCCCGTCCAGCAATCTGTACTACTCGATTATTTTAGTAAGCAAGACCGTGGCAAGGCTTTCGGACTCTCTTCAATCGCCATTATTGTCGCGCCGGTGATTGGCCCGACCTTAGGCGGCTGGATTACCGATAACTTCAGTTGGCGTTGGATTTTCTTTATCAATATTCCGGTCGGTATCTTAGCGGCTTTCGCCATTTATCAACTACTCGAAGATCCGCCTTGGGAACGCAAAGCGAAGAAAGGCCAGCTGCGTATCGATTATATCGGTATCAGTCTTATTACACTGGGATTAGGCTGCTTGCAGGTCTTCCTAGACCGTGGTGAAGATGCAGATTGGTTCAACTCCTCCTTTATCATTACCTTTGCCGTGCTCGCGGCGATTGGACTTGTTGGAACCGTCTATTGGCTAATGTACGCACGCCGACCGGTGGTGGATATATTGGTGATGCGCGATCGTAACTTCTGGGTCGCGGGATTGTTAATGGCCGCCATGGCCTTTATCCTCTATGGCAGCTCTGTCGTTATCCCACAATTGGCTCAGCAAGACTTGGGCTATACCGCCACTCTGGCAGGGTTAGTGTTAACGCCCGGCGCCTTCTTTATTATCTTGACCATTCCACTGGTGTTGAAATTAATGCCGATCGTCCAGACCCGATTCATTATTATGTTCGGCTTTATCTGCTTGATGGGGTCCTTCCTGTACTCAGGTTTTCAAATGACCCCTACCCTCGATTTTACATCGTTGGTCATTATGCGCAGCGTACAGTCGATTGGATTAGGCTTCTTATTTGTTCCCTTGACCACCATCGCCTTCATTACTATCCCTCAGCAATTGAATGCCGATGCCTCAGCGCTCTTTACCATGTTCCGGAATGTGGCCGGTTCAATCGGTATTTCTCTGTCCACTGCGGCGATTACTGAGCGACAACAGGCGCGTTCGGCGTATCTCTCCGATCACACCACCGTATTTGATGAACCTTTCTCGCAAATGGTTCAAAAGATGAGCGCGGCGATAGAAAATTTCACCACCTTGGTCGGAAATAGTACCCAATTGGCTACGGCACAACTCTATAAACAGATGATTAGCCAAGCCCGTATCTTGGCGTATGTCGATGTCTTTACCGGGCTGTGTATCATTGCCCTGATCATGATCCCCTTCTGTCTTTTACTCGCCCCAGTGAAGAGTGAAGGCAGCGCAGGAGGCCACTAAATGAAAGGAAAACTCATGAAATCGCAGCGATTATTATTGCCGATGCTGATTGCAGTCCTCAGCGGCTGTGCGGTCGGGCCCGATTATCATGCTCCTGAAAACCACTTAACTGGCGCATGGCACGCGAATCAACAAGACCAAGCCTCCCACCCATTAATGACCGACACCCAGGTCAGTTGGTGGGAAAACTTTAACGATCCGCAGCTCAATAGCCTGATCCAACGGGCGACAAAGGGCAATTTGACCTTACAGCAAAGCGTACTGCGTATTGCTGGCGCTCGTGAGCAGGTGACCAGTGTACAGGGGGGATTATTACCCACACTGAATGGTCAAGCTTCTTATTCTCGCCAGCAGTTGGGATTAAAAGGAGAGCTACAATCTCAGGGGATCTATGATGCAATTCCCAGCGATATCGCCAACCAAGCGACGGGTAGCGTAAACTTTTACCAGGGTGGATTTGATGCCAGCTGGGAACTTGATTTGTGGGGGAAAACCCGCCGACAGATCGAGATGGCGCGTGCCAGCGAACAGCAACAGATTGCACAGCATAATGATGCACTGGTCTCTCTCGAAGCCGAGGTCACTCGGACCTATCTTCAACTGCGCGCGGCTCAGGCGACCGAAGCCTCATTGGGTCAGCAGATCGCTATCGCGCAACAGAGCCTCGAATTGACGCAAAGCCAGATGCAAAACGGCCTCGCACCGAGTAGTGATGTGGAGAGTGCAACGGCGCAATTGACCGCTTTACAGGCGCAACTGCCGCAATATCAATCACAAATCGCCCAAGCAAAAAATGCGCTGGCAGTACTGATTGGCCAGCCACCCGGTGCCTTGGATTGCGAGTTGGCGGCAACTAAACCGTTGCCGACATTACCGCAGTTAGTTGCCGTCGGCGTTCCTTCCCAGCTTACGCGCCGTCGGCCAGATATTCGGGCGGCAGAAGCCAATCTTCATGCCCAAACGGCGAATATTGGTGTCTCGGTAGCGCAATTATTCCCTAGCCTATCCCTTACCGGACAACTGGGTGTGCGTAACACTGATATCAGCTATATGGATAATTGGAGCAGCCATTTTTACAGCATCGGGCCGGGGATAAATCTGCCGATCTTTGAGGGCGGTCGCCTCGTTTCCAACGTGAAATTGGCGCGTGCGCAACAAGCCGCCGCCGCGCTCAATTATCGACAAACCGTGTTAACGGCCCTACAAGAAGTGGAGAATGCTTTAGTCAGTTACCGTACGGGGCAACAACAAGACTCAGCCTTAACGCAGTCGCGTGATGCATTACAACGCGCCTATCAACTCGCTTCAGAAAACTACAGAAAAGGCTTTATCACCTACATCACCGTGCTCGATGCACAGCGTCAGTTAGCGCAAACCGAACAGCGGGCGATCCAGGCGCAAGCGCAAACGGCCGTCGATTTAGTTGCGCTGTACAAAGCACTAGGCGGTGGCTGGGAACAACAGTCTACAGTGACGCTGCCTCATTATTCGGTATTTGGTGACGTGGAGAAGACAAGCGTTACCTCCCCCTAATATTTTCGCCCCGTAACCGGGGCGAATTGTTTAGACTTTAAGCGGTGTCACTAGGTGTTCAAGCCCTTCGATTCTTATCGCTAAAGCCAACTGCAGTAACTGTCCAAGATGCCCTTCTGGGAAGGCTTCTTTTCGAGCAAACCATAATAAATACTCTTCGGGGAGATCGATCAGCCGCCTGCCTTGATATTTACCAAAAGGCATACGCCAGTTCGCCAGCTCAACTAATTGCTCTTTATCCGGCATTACGCCTCCAACATCGCAATAAGTTGTTGCTCGTCAATCACAGTAATCCCTAAAGCCTGCGCTTTCTCGAGTTTAGAGCCTGCCGCTTCACCAGCTATCAATAGATCGGTCTTTTTCGAGACACTCCCTGTTACCTTAGCACCGCGTTGCAACAATTGTTCCTTCGCCTCGTCACGGGTCATCTGGTATAAGGTCCCGGTAAGCACCACCGTTTTACCATTGAAGGGTGACTCCGTTGCCTGCGCAACCACTGCGGCTGGCCAATGAATCTGTGCCTCATCCACCAATTGACGAATCACCTCACGGTTACTCTCTTCATCCATAAAATGACGAATATGGGTGGCTACGACCGTACCGACATCATCAACCGCAATAAGATCCTCCATCGAGGCGGCGATCAGCGCCTCTAAGGTGACAAAGTGAGTGGCTAATGCAAGGGCTGTTGCCTCGCCCACTTCACGGATCCCTAAAGCATAGATAAAGCGCGCTAACGTGGTTTGACGAGATTTCTCCAGTGCCTGAATGATATTTTGTGCCGATTTAGGCCCCATTCGCTCCAACCCGGTTAACTTACCGGCGGTTAAGCGAAACAGATCCGCAGGCGTAGTGACATACTCTTTATCAACCAATTGCTCGATAAGTTTATCGCCAAGGCCATCGACATCCAGTGCTTTGCGCGATACGAAATGCTTTAAGGCCTCTTTGCGCTGAGCGCCACAGATTAAACCGCCGGTACAACGTAGCACCGCCTCGCCTTCAACCCGCTCGGTATCCGATCCACAGACTGGGCATTGGCTGGGAAATTCAACTTCCCGTGTATCACTAGGTCGCTCTGCGGTAATTACACTGACGATTTGCGGGATCACATCTCCAGCCCGTCTTACCACCACACGGTCACCGATTTTCAAGCCTAGACGTTCAACTTCATCCGCGTTGTGTAATGTGGCATTACTTACCCATACTCCCGCGACTTGTACTGGCTCTAAACGCGCAACAGGGGTAATAGCTCCCGTACGGCCTACTTGGAACTCGACATCACGGACCTGGGTCATTTGCTCTTGCGCGGGAAACTTAAATGCCGTGGCCCAGCGGGGGGCACGGGCGACGAAACCCAGTTGCTGTTGCTGGGTGAGGGCATTAACCTTAATCACAACACCATCAATATCGAAACCAAGCTGCTCACGTTGCGCAATGACGCGATGGTAGAACGCCATCACCTGCTCGGCGGATTGGCATACCGTCACATGCGGTTCCATCGGTAATCCCCACTGGCGCAGCTGCGTTAATCGCTCATAATGACTTTCAGCCAGTTCACCGCCTTCATGAACACCGATGCCATAACAATAGAAACTCAAAGGGCGCTGCTCAGTGATACTTGGGTCGAGCTGACGTAAGGAGCCCGCTGCGGCATTGCGCGGATTAGCAAAGACCTTTCCACCCTTTAGCCGAGCTTTCTCATTCAGGGCTTCGAACCCCTTTTGTCGCATAAAGACTTCCCCCCTCACTTCCAGACGACGAGGTAAATTTTCCCCCGTCAGCGAGAGTGGGATGGACTTAATGGTTCGAATATTTTGGGTAATATTTTCACCGGTCGCACCATCCCCTCGGGTCGCGGCACGGGTCAAAATCCCCTCTTCGTATAGCAGACTCACGGCTAAGCCATCTAGCTTTAATTCACAGCAATATTCGATGCCACTCGCCCCCGATAGGCGCTCATTCACTCGGCGAATAAACGCCAAAAAACTGGTTTCGTCAAACACGTTATCCAGAGAGAGCATAGGGACTTCATGTTGGACCGACTCGAAGGCACTCAGGGGCCGTGCGCCCACACGTTGGGTCGGCGAATCGCTCGTCACTAAGTCGGGGTGCTCTGACTCAATCTGGCGTAACTGCTGCATCAAGCGATCGTATTCTGCATCGGGCACTTCTGGGGCGTCTAAGACATGATATTGATATTCGTGATGACGAAGTACCCGACGTAAGCCGTCTACCTGTTGTTGGAGGTTAGCCATAATGCACCATGATAAAAAACCCCCGACAGGCGGGGGTTGATAGTCTGACAGAAGCGATAAGTTACGAGTGGCTAATCACTTCACGAATTCGAGCTTTATAAACTTCCACTTTCTGCGGGGTCAACATATGGCGTTCGTCGTCCATCACGACTCCCCCCACATCATCGGCAATACGTTGCGCGGATTGGAGCATTAACTTGAAGTTTTGCAGTGCATCACCATAACACGGGACCATCATAAAGATAGAGACACTTGGCGTGGTGAAGTCAGACATCGTATCCGGGTCGAAGGATCCTGGTTTTACGCTGTTCGCTAAACTAAAGAGTACCGGGCCGCTGCCGGTCGGGCTAAGGTGACGATGGAAGATATTCATTTCACCAAACTGGAAACCGGCTTGTAAAATAGCTTGCAGTAAAGGTTCACCCTTTAATTCGCTGCCTGCATGGGCCGCCACATGGAATACCAAGACAGTTTCAGTGAGCGGTTTTTCAGCCGCAACAGGTTTGCTCTCTTCTGGCTCAGCGGCGGGCTGCTCTTGCACAGTCGGTGCAGGCGTAGGCTTAGGCGTCTCGCTCTCAACAGGTTGACGTGATGGTGCTTCAACTGGATCAACAGGCGCTGTCGGCTTAACCACGGGTTCAGCCGCCGCTTCGCGATGAGTCGGCGCAGGAGGTGTAGTCGGATTCTGCTTAGCCTCTTCAGGTCCCAAGAGCGGGTCACCTTGTAGAGCGATACCGTCACGCAATGAACTGCTTTTCGCTGGTATCTTTTGCTGAGGTTCAGAAGGTTTTTCTTGGACGTTAGCACGAGGCTGAGCAGGTGCAGCGTCACGAGGAGTAGAAGAGTGTGGCGTATGAACAGGAGATTTTTCCTGAGCAGGAGCCGTTACTTCATCTTCGTCGAGACTCTCATCACGACGTTGCATAAAGTGCTTATGAGGACGATCACGGAAAACGCTAGACCGCTCTTTACGATTAGTCCATAAACCGTGCGCCAGTAACGCGATAATCGCGATAGCACCAACAACTATTAAGATCAGACGCAAATCCTGCATCACTATATTCTCTGTTGTTCAAACACTTTGCCTAAAAAAGGCACCTATATACCACTAAATGTATTGGTCAGCGCGAATAAGTGCAAGCATACACTGCCATTTATCTTGAATAATATCACTAATCTGGTGCGATTGATTAAATTAACAGCAGCAAGGCCTACGCCGAGACAAAAAAAACGTTACTATGAGAAGGTGATTATAATTATGAGTAATTGGATATGACACAGCGTCAACAACCTCTCCCCTCTTCCGGTTTCACCTATGTAAGATTAGGGTGCCATCTCGTTTGTTTACCCGGTATTCGCCGTTATGTCATCGTTCCGTTATTGATTAACATTCTTTTACTCGGCACTGCATTCTATTGGTTATTCACTAAGCTCCATCAATGGATCCCCCAGTTAATGAGCTACGTACCGCATTGGTTGGCGTGGTTGAATTTCGTCCTCTGGCCACTCGCCGTTATCTCTATTGTGCTGGTCTTTGGCTACTTTTTTTCCACCCTCGCCAATTGGATAGCCGCGCCCTTCTTCGGTTTATTGGCTGAACAGCTCGAACAGCATCTCACCGGTCATACACCCGATGACATGAGCTGGTGGTCCTTAATTGCCGACCTGCCTAGAATTATGAAAAGGGAATGGCTCAAGCTCTGTTATTACCTCCCCCGCGCGGTGGGTTTACTGCTTATCCACTTTATTCCTGGGATAGGTCAACTACTGGCACCCATTCTTTGGTTTATCTTCGGAGCTTGGATGATGGCTATTCAATATTGCGATTACCCTTTCGATAACCACAAGATCGCTTTTGCGAATATGCGTAGAAATCTTGCCGGTGATCGAAAAATTAATCTAGAATTTGGGGGACTGATTAGTGTTCTTACAATGATCCCTATTATCAATTTAGTCATTATGCCGATTGCCGTCTGCGGCGCGACTGCGCTTTGGGTAGATCGTTACCGTCAAACGCTCATCAATAATGATCGCCCGTAGTTATTGCACTCTGACATATCGATATATCATTTCGTCACTTCACTGCGACCGTATAAAGCGTATTCTCACTAGGTTCCCCAAAATTCAAAGAGTTAAGGAAAGGATATGAGTAAGATTTACGAAGATAACTCGTTAACAATCGGCCACACGCCTTTAGTCAGGTTAAACCGCCTCGGTAATGGACGTATTCTTGCTAAGGTTGAGTCACGAAATCCGAGCTTTAGCGTGAAATGCCGAATCGGCGCGAACATGATTTGGGATGCCGAAGAAAAAGGGTTATTGAAAGCGGGCGTCGAATTGGTCGAACCCACGAGCGGTAATACTGGCATTGCCCTTGCCTATGTGGCGGCTGCCCGCGGTTATAAATTGACGCTGACCATGCCCGATACCATGTCAGTGGAACGCCGTAAACTACTCAAAGCTTTAGGGGCTAACTTAGTCTTAACTGAAGGCGCAAAAGGTATGAAAGGCGCTATTGCCAAGGCCGAAGAAATTGTTGCCAGTAATCCCGCAAAATATTTGATGCTACAACAATTCAGTAACCCTGCTAACCCGGCTATTCACGAGAAAACGACTGGCCCTGAAATCTGGGAAGATACTGACGGTGAAGTGGATGTCTTAATTTCCGGTGTTGGCACTGGCGGTACCCTGACCGGTACGGTGCGCTATTTAAAACAGACTCAAGGTAAAACCAGTTTGTACGCCGTGGCGGTGGAACCGACAGACTCGCCGGTAATTACACAAACCCTCGCGGGTGAAGAAGTTGTGCCAGGCCCCCATAAAATTCAGGGTATTGGCGCAGGATTTGTGCCTGACAACTTGGACTTGAGTTTAGTCGATCGCGTCATGACTATTACCAACGATGAATCCATCACCACTGCCCGTAATTTAATGGAGTCAGAAGGGATTTTAGCGGGCATCTCTTCAGGTGCAGCGGTTGCGGCAGCACTGAAGTTACAACAAGAGCCAGAGTTTGCCGATAAAAATATCGTCGTTATCCTCCCTTCTTCTGGTGAGCGTTACCTATCCACAGCGTTGTTTGCAGACCTGTTCACAGAAAAAGACAACGGTTAATAGACTTTCTTCTTGCCTTAAAAAAAGCTGTCTATAAAAGCACCTAAGGGTGCTTTTTTTGTGCAGTAGATCTCAATTTTGCTTGGTTCGCATTTGCTTTACTCCTGCTGATTCTGGTATCAACGATGAGATTTATTTCGAGCCAAAAAATAATGCGCTCGTTTTTTTGCTTTTGATCAACATCACATTGCAAAAACGGTAGGGTTATCGTCGCAATTGAAGTATAACTTTTAGTTGAACCGTCACCTTAGGCAGGTTCAATGCGTTATAACATTTGAATAATCACGTTAAGTAATAAACCTTTTGATTATCTTGGGGAAAAATATGTTTCAGCAAGAAGTAACAATTACTGCACCAAATGGTCTACACACCCGTCCCGCTGCACAATTCGTAAAAGAAGCTAAAGGGTTTCAGTCTGATATTACCGTTACCTCTCAAGGTAAAACGGCCAGCGCTAAAAGCCTCTTCAAATTACAAACCTTGGGATTAACTCAAGGAACCGTGGTAACCCTTAGCGCGGAAGGCGAAGACGAGCAGCAAGCGATCGAACATTTAGTAAAATTAATGGCTGAACTTGAATAACTGGCCTGCAATACGATAAGCCCATTGATTATTGGTCAAGCGTAGCTTTACACTCAATGGCTCCATTGAGCCGCTACACTTGGGCGCTTACTTCCAGTATTTACACTTAAGCATCGTTGATTTAAAGGTAAGATTATGATTTCTGGTATCCCTGCGTCACCCGGTATTGCATTCGGTAAAGCACTCCTTCTAAAAGAAGATGACATCGTCATCAATAGCCACAAAATCGATCCGAGCCAAGTTGATCAAGAAATTAATCGTTTTCTTGAAAGTCGCCAGAAAGCCTCTGCACAATTAGAGACGATCAAAACAAAAGCAGGCGAAACCTTTGGTACCGAGAAAGAGGCTATCTTCGAAGGGCATATTATGCTGCTGGAAGATGAAGAGCTTGAACAAGAAATCATCGATCTTATCCGTAAAAATCATCAAACTGCTGATGCGGCAGTACATGCCGTTATCGAAGACCAAGCCTCTGCGTTAGAAGAATTAGACGACGAATACCTTAAAGAGCGCGCGGCAGACGTGCGGGATATCGGTAAGCGTCTGCTGCAAAACATTCTTGGTTTGACCATCGTTGACCTCAGCGCAATTGCTGACGAATCGATATTGGTTGCGAAGGACCTGACGCCATCCGAAACCGCACAGCTAAACCTTGAGAAAGTTTTGGGCTTTATCACCGATTTAGGTGGCAGAACCTCACACACCTCGATTATGGCCCGCTCTCTAGAGCTACCTGCCATCGTGGGGATTGGTAATATCACCCAATCGGTGAAAAACGGTGATTTTCTCATTCTGGATGCCGTCAATAACCAAGTTCTGATTAACCCTTCAGAAGATGAAATCGCGGAACTGCGTGAAATTCAAACCACTTGGTTAGATGAAAAACACGAGATGGCGAAGCTGAAAGACCTTCCGGCGATTACGCTAGATGGTCATCACGTTGAAGTCTGCGCCAATATCGGAACGGTACGTGATGTCGCCGGTGCTGAGCGTAATGGTGCAGAAGGTGTCGGACTATATCGTACCGAATTCTTATTTATGGACCGTGAGTCACTGCCTTCTGAACAAGAGCAGTTTGAGGCCTATAAAGCCGTCGCCGAAGCAGTCGGGGCGCAAGCCGTTATTATCCGTACCATGGACATCGGTGGCGATAAAGGCCTGCCCTATATGAACCTGCCCAAAGAAGATAACCCCTTCCTCGGTTGGCGCGCGATTCGTATAGGCATGGATCGTAAAGAGATCCTTCACGCACAGCTTCGCGCTATCCTGCGTGCCTCTGCATACGGCAAACTGCGTATCATGTTCCCGATGATTATTTCCGTTGAAGAAGTGCGTAGCTTAAAAGCTGAACTCGATACGCTAAAAGCGCAATTAACCGCAGAAGGTAAGGCGTTTGATCAAGCGATTGAAGTCGGAATTATGGTTGAAACCCCTGCTTCAGCCGCGATTGCCCATCACTTAGCGAAAGAAGTCGATTTCTTCAGTATCGGAACTAACGATCTGACGCAATATACCTTAGCCGTTGACCGGGGGAATGACCGAATTTCCCATTTATATAACCCAATGAGCCCTTCCGTACTGCTTTTAATCAAGCAAGTTATTGACGCATCTCACGCTGTTGGAAAATGGACGGGAATGTGTGGCGAGTTAGCTGGCGATGAACGTGCTACACTATTACTATTAGGCATGGGACTAGATGAGTTTAGTATGAGTTCTATTTCTATCCCTAGAATTAAAAAAATTATTCGTAACACTAATTATGAAGACGTTAAAGCTTTAGCCGCGGAAGCCCTTGCGCAACCAACTGCCGAAGACTTAACGAATATCGTTGATAAGTTTATTAAAGAAAAAACACTTTGCTAACTTGTCACAAGTGTTTCGACGTTATTGCTTAGGAGAAGATCATGGGATTGTTTTCTAAACTTTTTGGCGACAAATCGGATAGCGATTCAAGCAACATTGAAATTGTTGCGCCGCTTTCGGGCGAAATTGTCAATATCGAAGATGTACCGGATGTTGTTTTCGCGGAAAAAATCGTTGGTGATGGTATCGCTATTCGTCCTAACGGCAACCAAATTGTGGCCCCAGTCGAGGGAACAATTGGTAAAATTTTCGAAACTAATCACGCCTTCTCTATTGAGTCGGATAACGGCATCGAACTGTTCGTACACTTTGGTATCGATACGGTTGAGTTAAAAGGTGAAGGCTTTAAGCGCCTCGCAGAGGAAGGACAAAAGGTTAAGAAAGGTGATCCTATCATCGAGTTCGACTTAGCCTTCCTTGAAGAGAAAGCGAAATCAACGCTGACCCCTGTCGTCATCTCTAATATGGATGAAATCAAGTCGCTATCCAAACTGTCGGGGCACGTGACAGTCGGCGAAACACCGATTATGCGGATTCAGAAATAGTGATAAAAAAGCTCATCCTTGGATGAGCTTTTTTTTACTCAGGCCACCGTGGCAGACGTATTGAAATTTTAAGCCCACCTTCCTGACGGTTGGACGCCGAGACTTGACCATGATGTGCCGTAATCACCTTGCGCACGATCGCCAAGCCTAATCCATAACCTTTACCAGAGAGCGAAGATTGTAAGCGAACAAAGGGATCAAAAATACTGGATATTTTATCCTCTGCCACGCCGGGTCCACTGTCACAAATCGTGAGGAGCAGTGTATCGCGGTCGACCTCTAATTTGACCACTATTACCTGTCCCTGTGTTGAATAGCGTAAGGCATTACGTAATACATTCTCGATAGCACGACGAATAAGCTCAGCGTTGCCTCGGACCGTTACCGACTTAAGACTATCGTAATGAGCCACCACATCGACCTGCGGTCGTTGAGCCTCGTAGCGCACATCAACCAAGATCGCCTCTAGCAGCGCTATAAAATCGAAATACTGGTCAATATCAATGCCGTCGTGCTCAGCGCGCGATAAGGTCAGTAGCTCGCCGATCATTTTATCAAGCCGTTCAGTCTCAAGATCGATACGATCCAGCGATTGAGGGATATTCAACTCACTCTGTCGTGCTAAACCGACTGCAAGCTGTACTCGCGCCAAAGGTGTACGCAGCTCGTGAGAAATATCATGAAGTAGCGCTTCCCGGGCTTTAACCAGCACATCGATACGTTCAACCATCGCATCAAAGTCCTTTGCCACTATTGATAACTCGTCATAACGACGCTTCATGGCGGGGAAAAGTCGTGCAGTCAGATCACCGCGTGAGACTTTGGCAAATCCTTCCCGCAGCTGTCTAATTGGTCGAGTCATATTCCAGGCTAAGAGCAAACTGAAGAAGATGCCAAGAAAAGGCGCGAAAAACATGATCGGCGTAGGGATATGCAAGGAATCGTGCCACGAGCGGTGGTTTCGTTCGTCAAAGCGCTCCAACCCGCTGTAATCCAGTATGACTTGATAGCGATGCCCCGCATTATCGTGAAGCTGCTGGCTGATCTGAGTGGGGACCCCTCGTGCCTCTTCATCGCTATTGTTCGGGGTAACCGAGGTGTCAGTCAGCGTCACCTGCGGCCTAACCTCCGGTTCCCAACTCTCGACTAAACCTTTCACGGCCGCGGGGCCTGACGAGTGCGCCAGTAGCTGAGTGATAGACGCCAGTTGAACTTGTTGTAAACTACGCTGTTGTCTAGCAAACGGCGAGCCATCATCATGGGAAAAAAGCGAAAATCCTAACCAGATGACTTGGCTTATCAATAGAAATACAAATAGAAAAGCCACCAGCATCTTGGTGAATAAGCGCCTTGGATAACGTTGATTCATCGAATTTTGTAACCAATACTGCGCACGGTTTCGATAAAGATTTGGTCCTGAGTGGTTTTGGCAATTTTCTGGCGAATATTACTGATATGCACATCGACGCTTCGGTCATAGGCTTCACGTGTTCGGCCTAATGCTTTTTCCGAAAGTTCGTCTTTCGATACCACACGGTCCCCTGCCACTAAGAGCAGTTCAAGTAAGTTAAACTCTGATGCCGTGAGATCAATTGGTTGCTGTTGCCATGTCACTGAACGCATCGCTGGATTCAGCTCGAGTTCTTTTAAGATTAGCGGTTGATTATCGCTAGGGGCGACCGGAATCTCTTCAAAACGACGCATAACCGAACGTAAGCGGGCGACCAGCTCTCGTGGATAACACGGCTTGGGCATATAATCATCCGCCCCCATCTCTAAGCCAATCACACGGTCGATATTTTCGCCCTTCGCGGTCAGCATAATGATAGGTAATCGGTGGTGCTGGCGTACCTGACGTAACACCTCAATCCCACTGATATCAGGTAGCATGATATCCAAGATCATCGCATCATAATGCGTCTGATTAATGACCTCTAAGGCTCGTTTACCGTGGGTAATGACATCAGTATTCATTCCTTCGCCCGCCAAGTATTGGCTGAGCATCTGTCCTAACTCTTGATCGTCTTCAACTAATAAAATTTTCATACTATGGCCTCTAACTCACTTTGCGTATAATGACGTCTTTTCTGCCGAGATTCTGTTAGATTTACACAATAATTACGCTTTAATCGTCTTACTGATTAAAAACGCCGGTCGAGAGATATCGGTCACCGCGATCGCAGACTATCGCGACTACTACCCGTTCAGGATGCGATTCAGCAAGGCTTAACGCCGCCGATACCGCGGCCCCCGAACTTATCCCGCCGAAAATCCCTTCTTGCTGTGCCAGCGCGCGCGTTGAATCCTCCGCCCGCTCTTGGGTCATCATCACGATATCATCAACCCATTGCGGCTGATAAATCGTCGGTTGGTACGCCTCTTTCCAATGGCGGATCCCCGCAATCTGGCTTCCCGCGGCAGGTTGTAATCCAATAATCTGAATGGCCGAGTTTTGCTGCTTAAGATAACGGCCAGTGCCGCTGATCGTACCGGTTGTCCCCATACTGGATACGAAGTGAGTAATACGGCCGGCAGTCTGTTGCCAAATTTCTGGGCCAGTAGTCTGGTAGTGCGCTAACGCATTATCTGGATTATTAAATTGATCCAATACGATTCCCACGCCTTGTGCTGCCAGAATTTGTGCATAATCCCGCGCATATTCCATACCCTGAGCTTGGTCGACCAAAATCAATTCAGCCCCATAGGCCTGCATCGCCGCTTGGCGTTCAGTACTCATATTATCGGGCATTAATAGCTTCAATTTATAACCTAGCACCGCACAGATCATCGCGAGCGCAATACCGGTATTACCACTGGTGGCTTCAATTAAGGTATCACCCGGTTTAATAAGACCCCGTTGTTCGGCCTTGCGCACCATTGACCAGGCTGCGCGGTCTTTAACCGACCCTGCAGGGTTATTACCTTCCAGTTTCACCCACACCTCACCCGCGCCGGCGGCGGGCAGACGCTGCAATCGAACTAAGGGCGTATTACCTATCGTGCTTTCTAGGGTGGTCACGTTTTTTTCCTATCGCTTAAACGCCATCAGCCTAGGTAGAAACCTAGGCTGATGGCAATGCTAACCTTGAAATTATCAGTACGGTTAATCAAAGGCAAGTGGCGCTAAGAGATTGTCTTGTTGATACACCCGTGCTTGCGCGACATTAAGATAGACTGTGCTGCCCCGCTCAGGCGCGATCACCGTTTGACTCACGGCAGAGATCGGATCAATGGCTAAGCCCTCGACCTCTAGGCTGAGTTGCCAAAAGTGGCCCCGAGGGGTGACATCTAGGACCTTCGCCGGCAGGCGATGTAATGCATCCGGTATCGCTGACAAGGTCAGTTCCCAAGGGCGAAGAAAGAGGTCGATATTGCCCTGTGCAGGATAAGGTTGACTCAGTTGCCACTGCTGCCCCCCCACTTGCAGTGATTGTCCGGCAATCGTCGCAGGGAGTTTGTTGATCTCACCTAAAAATTCCAACACGAATCGGCTCTTTGGCTGCTGCCAAACTTGCTGCGGGGTACCATGTTGTTCGATATTTCCTTGGCTCATCACCACGATATGATCAGCAACGTCCATCGCCTCTTCTTGGTCATGCGTCACAAAGACACTGGTAAATTTCAGCTCCTCATGTAGCTGGCGTAACCAGCGACGCAGCTCTTTACGCACTTGCGCGTCTAGGGCACCAAAGGGTTCGTCGAGTAATAAAATTGCAGGTTCAACTGCCAGCGCACGGGCTAACGCCACACGCTGTTTTTGCCCACCGGAGAGCTGAGCAGGATAGCGTTTAGCGAACTCCTTAAGCTGCACCATCTCCAAGAGTTTCATTACCTTTTCACGGATCACGACTTTGCTCGGACGCGTAGTGCGCGGCATCACGGTCAGACCAAAGGCAATGTTATCGAAGACGTTCATATGGCGGAATAGCGCATAATGTTGGAAAACAAACCCCACCTGCCGATCCCGAGCATGGACTTGGCTTACATCACGTCCATGGAACATGATCTCCCCAGCATTCTGGTTTTCCAACCCAGCGATAATACGCAGTAACGTGGTTTTTCCCGATCCAGATGGCCCTAGTAACGCTACCATCTCACCGGAGGGGATATCCAGACTGATGTTGTTCAGTACCTGAGTCTGACCAAAAGATTTAGAGATCTGGTTAATATTAATGCTCATTTTCGCCTGCCTGTGCGCCGTGCTGCTGACGTTCTAAGCGCCATTGCAATACACTTTTTAAACATAAGGTGACCATCGCCATCATGGCGAGTAACGCCGCAGCCGTAAAGGCCCCAACGGTATTATAATCTTGGTTCAGCAGTTCTACTTGTAACGGAAGCGTATAGGTTTCGCCGCGTATCGCGCCAGAAACCACCGACACTGCGCCAAACTCGCCGATCGCTCGCGCATTGGTTAAGACCACACCGTACAGTAATGCCCAACGGATATTCGGTAGCGTCACGCGACGAAACATTTGCCAGCCATTGGCCCCCAGCAAGATCGCCGCCTCATCCTCTTGGCTCCCCTGACTGAGCATCACCGGCACTAACTCTCGAATCACAAAAGGACAGGTAACGAAAATTGTCACGAGTACCATTCCCGGCCAGGTAAACATCACTTGGATATTATGCGCGTCCAGCCAGCTCCCCGCAGGACCATTAATCCCCCAAAACAGCAGATAGAGTAAACCGACCACGACCGGTGAAATCGCAAACGGAATATCGTACAAGGTTAACAAGAACTGCCGTCCTGGGAAATTAAAGCGGCTGACTAACCACGCCAACAAGGTGCCAAAAATTAAGTTTACCGGCACGGTGATAAATGCGATCAGAACCGTTAGCCAGATGGCGTGTAACATGTCACCGTCACGCAAATTGTGTAAGGCAACCCCTACCCCTTCGCTAAGCGCCTGCCAAAAAATATAGATCAGTGGTACTAGTAGAAAGAGTGCGGCGCTGAGCAGGGCCAAACCGATCAGTATCCATTTCGTCCAAGGGCGTGATGAGACAGCCATTATTTACCCCCTAAACGACGCCCGTAGCGACTCTGTAGTGTATTGATAGTAAATAGCAGTATTAACGATGCCCCCATAATGACCGAGGCGATAGCGCTAGAGGCTGGGAAATCAAATTCTTGTTGGCGAACAAAGATCAGCAACGAGATTACTTCAGTCTTCCATGCAATATTCCCGGCGATAAAGATGACGGCACCAAACTCTCCCAGACTGCGGGTAAAAGAGAGCGCAGTCCCGGCGAGCAGCGATGGCGCAATTTCCGGTAAAATAACCTTGAAGAAAGCCTGTCGAGGCCGTGCACCCAACGTTTCGGCGGCTTCTTCATACTCTGGGCCAAGCTCTTCTAATACTGGCTGAACGGTTCGGATCACGAAAGGAATACTGGTAAACGCCATGGCGACCGCGATCCCCAACCAGGTGTAAGTCACCTTAATACCGTGCTCCGCCAGCCAATGGCCGTACCAACCATTCGACGAGAATAATCCCGCAAGCGTTAAGCCTGCCACCGCCGTCGGCAGGGCAAAGGGGAGATCCATCAAGCCATCCAGAAATGTCCGGCCTGGGAAACGATAGCGCGTTAATACCCACGCCATTAAGGTTCCAAACACCGCGTTAAAGAGTGACGCTACCGCGGCCGATAGCAGTGTAATTTTGTAGGCGGCGACTAACTGCGGCTCGCTGATAACCCGCCAATACTCGGCCCAAGTCATGTGCGATAACTGCATCAATAACGCGCTGACCGGTAACAGTAAAATCAAACAGGTAAAGAATAGGCTGGTACCAAGACTCAGGCCAAACCCGGGTAAAACGCGACGTTGACGTGAAAAAATCATAGTGTTGATCCTGCTGCCTGCAATGTATCGAACTCCCCTTGCGGTGCGAACTGTGACTGCATGGCTTTCTGCCATGAGCCAAACTGCTGTTCAACCGTGAAAAAATGAACCGGCGCAAAATGCTGTTGCGCCACAACGCTCGGTGTCGCGTGATAAGTACGGTAATAAAAACGCGTTAAGATGTTTTGCGCCTCGGGTTGGTAAAGAAAATTAAGGTAAGCTTTTGCCACCGTGGTGGAGTGATCGCGCTCAGTATTGCGATCAATCCAAGTAACAGGAAACTCAGCTTTAATATTAGTCTGCGGAATAATGACTTGGTAATGCTCATCGGGGTATTGCTGTTGTAAAGCGCGTGCTTCGGCTTCAAAGGTGATCAGTACATCGCCCAATTTTTGATTCACAAAGCTTTGGGTCGCCCCACGTCCGCCAATATCGGCGACCTGAGTGTTTTTTACCCACTGACGCATTGCCCGGCGCACCGCTGAAATATCTTGATGATGAGAGAGGCTTAACGCCCCCCAAGCGGCCAACCAGGCATAACGACCATTGCCTGAGGTTTTAGGATTAGGATAGATAAGCTTAACACCCGGTTTGACCAGATCCTGCCAACCTTTGATATCTAAAGGATTACCGCGACGTACCACTAGAGCCATGGTTGAGTAATAAGGTGAACTGTTATTGGCTAGACGTTGTTGCCAGTCGCTGGGGATCAGCTGCCCTCTGTCATGCAGTATCTGAACGTCAGGCACTTGATTAAACGTCACCACATCGGCACGCATCCCTTGTAATAAGGCAAGGGCTTGTCTGGACGAACCACCATGGGATTGACGGATTGTTAGGGTATCTTGTGGGTGCTGAGCGTCCCATTGCTGAATAAATACCGGGTTCAATTGTTCATACAGCTCGCGTGACACATCGTAGGAGCTATTGAGTAATTGAGCTGGATAGGCAGACGGTGCAGCGAGCAGTAATAGGCCCACCACCGATGATGTATAACGTCTCTTCATACCTGAAAATTCCAATCTCAACCTCAGTCAATCTAGAAGTTCTCAGTGTATTAATAAGGATAAAAAAGCAGTAATGGTTTTATATACCGATTACTGCTGTGTAATTGCTAAAAAATATATAACGATTAGGCGTGCCAGACGATCTCAGAGAGTGTCCACTGCTTGAGCGTGGCATCGGCAGGCATGATACCGGAAGGACCACTGAACTCGCCTTGGTAGATAACCTCAAGATGTTGGCTATTCGGGACTTTACACTGCACATGCTGGCTATCACGGCCTGGCTGACAGTTACCATACGCTTTCTGGAATAACGCAGAGAACGGTGCGCCAAATGCGATACCCTTAGGCGTAGCAATCTGGGTATCCGATACACTGATTTTATTCACCGTGCCATCGCCGTAAAAGGTCATCGCTACCTGTTGATCGTTCATCGCTTGAATATAGCTTTCAATTTGCCCATTGCGCGTGCCCATTCCTTGACGGATACGGTAATCGCTGCCAATACCTTCACTGATTGCCTCGGCATTAAAAGGGGTTGAGCGAGTAATTTTCCCCACGCCTTCCTCACTCACGGCGACTGAGGAGCCAAACCAGTTCCATGGCAGTGCGGAGGACCACGAATAGCTTAAGGGGTTCCACCAATGGACGCTACTGTTCGACGTGTTTGCCTGATGGCTGGAACCCGCACAGCCGCTGAGCAATACCACACTGGCAAGCAGTGCACAGGGTAACGCTTTCATTTCAATTCCTCTTGCAGAGCTGATCAATGCTACTAGGAGTGATCTTCGAGTAAAAAGTTTACTGTAAACCGTTTTTTTATTGGATGAAACACCGTTTTAGGCGGCTCATCGTCAGTAACGCGGCTTCGGTTAATACATCAAATAAGGTCAAAATCAGTAACAACGGCGAGCTTTCTAACGCCATTTGGTTCCACTGACTCAGCTGCCAAGCGCAGAGCAACGCACCACCGATGAGTATACTGATACGACAAAGCCGCCAACTGCGGGGAAAGCGTTGACGGTAACCGCTTAACGCCATGCATAGCAGCGCGGGTAAGCCTAGGGCTAAACCAATATAAAACGTCGAGGGGTCCGGTACAAAAAGACGTAAGAGTGTATCGCCTTGTTGTCGTGAGGCCCCAGCCATAATCAGCAGTATCCACGCCCGGGCTTGATACAGCAAAATGGCCCATAGCAAAAAGGGTAAAGGGGCTGCTCCCCCCTCACCTTCGGTATCGAAATCTTCCATCATCGGTTGGAATTAATATTCACGGTCTTCAATTAACCGTTTACCGAGGCTGGTCACTTCATTAATTTCGTAATCCAGTTTTTCATAAAAACCCAGCACCAAGTCATTATCATCACGGATTTGCAGATTGAGCTTAGGGCAGCCTCGAGCAATCAATTTCTTTTCAAGACGATTCATCAACGCATTGGCAAAGCCACGGCCTTGATAATCAGGATGTACTGCAAGGTAATAGGCTGAACCCCGATGGCCGTCGTAGCCGCCCATCACACTGCCGACGATCTGCCCTGAGAGGACAACAACCAGAAAAAGGTCAGCATCGTGGCGTAATTTACGTTCGATATCGAGTTCGGGATCATTCCAAGGTCGTAGTAGGTCGCATCGCTCCCATAACGTAATAACCTCGTCGATATCTTGTTGTTCGAAAACACGAATTTCCATTTTTTGACCTCCCCTTGGCGAAAACACACCATTATGCGTGTGAGTGAGGGTGTTAGAAAAGGCAATACTCAGTAAAAGGCTGAAATATTTCAATGTTAGCAATATGGCTAATGTTATTATATAACCTAATTATTAATAGTAATTCTCATTAACTCTTCACGGATCTGAATCTAATGAAAAAATTGGCCTCACTGAAACAATTAGTCAATCGCCGCCAATTACTCTTTTCCGGTCTCGCGTTGGCAGTGCTTTCGCCACGCGCCGTACTGGCCGAAGAGTCGCGGATCCCGGTATCTCGTCAACGCCATTCGGCAGCAAAAAAGAGTCAATCGGGGAAATTTATTGTCATGCTAGACCCCGGCCATGGCGGTATCGACTCTGGCGCGGTCGGCGAAGAAGGCTCAATGGAAAAGCACGTGGTATTAGAAATTGCCAATACCGTCCGCCAGTTATTAAGCAGCCACCCGCATATCGAAGCGCGGTTAACCCGTGACAGTGACCATTTTATCCCACTTTATCAACGCGTCGAGATTGCTTCGCAACATGGTGCATCACTCTTTATGTCAATCCATGCCGATGGCTACACCGATCCTTCTGCGCGTGGCGCCTCGGTGTTCGCGCTCTCTAACCGCGGCGCGAGCAGTGCAATGGCACGGTATTTGTCTGATCGCGAAAATAATGCCGATGCCGTCGGTGGCCTTAAAGTGCAGCAGAAAGACCAATATTTACAGCAAATTTTATTCGACTTAGTTCAAACCGATACCATTAAAAATAGCCTGACACTGGGTAAACACGTCTTAGATACGATTCGTCCCGTGCACCACTTGCATAGTCAACACACTGAGCAAGCTGCGTTTGCCGTATTAAAGTCCCCCTCTATTCCCTCTGTATTAGTTGAAACCTCGTTTATCACTAATCCAAGTGAAGAGAAACTGCTCGGCACCACGGCTTTTCGTAAAAAAATTGCTGGGGCTATTTCTGATGGTATCGTCAACTTTTATAATGAACAGCAACGCCGTAACCGCCGAGTCAGTTGATTCACGTAATGTTCAACGAAGGTTGTAGAAATATCATGAGCACGCAAAGCATTGAGCAAGTAAAACAGTTCCTCCAATCGTTACAAGATACGATATGTCAACAATTGGCCGATCTCGATGGCCAAGCCTCCTTCCTCGAAGATGACTGGGTTCGTGAAGCAGGTGGTGGTGGGCGCACTCGCGTCCTCACCCAAGGAAAGTTGTTCGAGCAAGCGGGCGTCAATTTTTCCCACGTCTATGGCGACCAGATGCCGGCCTCAGCGACTGCGCATCGCCCCGAGTTAGCCGGACGCAGCTTTCAAGCTATGGGGGTATCGTTAGTCATTCACCCCAATAACCCCTATGTCCCGACCAGCCATGCCAACGTACGGTTTTTTATTGCTGAAAAACCCGGTGCTGAGCCAGTTTGGTGGTTTGGCGGAGGCTTTGATCTCACACCGTTTTACGGTTTTGAAGAAGATGCCCAACACTGGCATCAAACGGCAGCAGACCTGTGCCGCCCATTTGGTGAAGAGGTCTACCCACGTTATAAAAAATGGTGTGACGACTACTTCTTCTTACGCCATCGCAACGAGCAGCGCGGGATTGGGGGATTATTCTTTGACGATCTCAATTCGCCAAGTTTCGAGCACTGCTTCGCCTTTACGCGAGCAGTCGGCCTAGGCTTCTTAGAAGCTTATCTGCCTATTGTTAAGAAACGCCATACTACGCCTTACGGTGAACGCGAACGCCAATTCCAGCTTTACCGACGTGGGCGCTATGTCGAGTTCAATCTGCTGTGGGACCGCGGCACATTGTTTGGTATTCAAAGTGGTGGACGCACGGAATCGATCTTGATGTCGATGCCGCCGCTTGTCCGCTTCGAGTACGACTATCAAGCGCCCGCTGGCTCACCCGAAGCGACACTGACCGAGCATTTTTTAACGGTCCGTGACTGGCTATAAAACCACGGCTCGGTATCGCACGCCGAGCCATCACCATTGCTTATAAAAAGAAACATAATAGTTAATCCTTTTTCTAATAAGCATGGAGTAAACCCGCTATTATCATCACTGACTTTTATTCACTGTGTATGGACCGCTCTCCCTTGAAAAAACTAACATTAGCTCTCGTTGCAGCGCTTGTTCTCTCTGCAACCAGTACCAGCTTTGCTGCCCCGAGAGTCGCACCGCAAGTTAGCGCCGATATCGTGCAGCGCTATGCACAACAAATTTATCAACAAACCGCAGCGGCCAGCATGACGATGGTGGTGATTGATGGTAACCAGCACTATTTCACTAGTGCGGGAGAGACTCGGCGAGGAACCGGTGTTCGCCCGACGAAGGAGAGCGTTTTCCGCCTCGCTTCCATCAGTAAACTCTTTACCAGCGAAACCTTGGTTAAACTGGACCAACAGGGCGTGGTCAAGCTTTCCGATCCGCTCAGTAAATACACGCCTAAAGGAATGACGGTACCTTCTTTTCGCGGCTACACCATTAAGTTACAAAATCTTGCTACCCATACGGCAGGACTTCCCCGCGAAATGCCAGGCGGACGGGCAAATCGTCCTGTCTTTATCTGGCCAGAAAAATCTTCGCGCTGGCAGTGGTTACAGCATGCTAAGTTGAAAGCGATCCCCGGTACCGTTGCCGCGTACTCGAATTTAGGCTTCGACTACTTAGCTGATGCCCTGAGCCGTGCCAGCGGTAAGCCTTATCCTCAGTTAGTACAATCATTAATCACGCGTCCATTAGGAATGAAGGATACGACCTTCACCCCTTCTCCCGATCAATGCCGTCGATTAATCATTCCACGCGACCATGCTAGCCCTTGTAACAATACCCTTGCGGCTATTGGCAGTGGTGGCCTTTATTCAACGGCCGATGATATGGAACGCTGGATGCAGCAATTCCTATCCAGTTCAATCCGGCCTCGTTCTCCGCTCGCCAGCACCTTACAGCGCGTGGTCTATCCCCGCAGCCAATTAGTGCGAATGAACGGCATGGACGTTGCCGGTCCTGCCAGCGGATTAGGATTAGGCTGGGTCCATATGGATGCAATAGGTAGCCAACCGGCATTGGTCGAAAAAACGGGTGGCGGCGGCGGTTTCATGACCTATATCGTGATGGACCCACGCAGTAACGTCGGGGTCTTTATCGCAGTTGCTCGTGCACCAGGCAGTCACTTTACCCCTATGAGCCAAGGCGCTAACCAACTGGTGACGGCGTTAGTGAATAATCGTTAATAACAGAGATAAAAAAAACGGTGCCGTAATCTACGACACCGTTTTAACCTTCTGACTACCCAGCGTTAATCCCTGTTAGTCTTACTCTTCGTGATGCGCAGACATATGTTGCTGCTCACGCAATGACACTTCATGAACACGCTTACGTACGCCAAACCATCCGATAACAAGCAGAATGATAATCAGTGGTACGGAGGCAATGGTGTAAGTCCCGTTCGGGTAATCAAACGCCATCAATACCAAGACACTGGCTAAGAACAGTAGCGTCAACCAAGAGGTGAATGGCGCGCCTGGAAGCTTAAAGGAAATATCTTCCGCTTTACCTTCACGGATCGCTTTACGCAACCGCAGCTGGCATAGCACGATAAAGGCCCATGAGCTGATGATCCCCAGTGAGGCGAAGTTTAGAACGATTTCGAACACTTGGCTTGGCACGTAATAGTTGAGGACTACACCGAAGATATAGATCACTATCGTCGCGAGAATGCCCGCGTAAGGTACTTGCTGGCGACTCATTTTCGACATAAAGCGTGGTGCTGAACCGCCCATCGACATAGAACGTAAAATACGTCCAGTTGAATAGAGGCCCGAGTTAAGGCTCGATAATGCCGCCGTTAACACCACGATGTTCATGATGCTACCAATGTATGGCACGCCTAATTTACTGAAGAAGGTCACAAAAGGACTCTGACCCGCTTGATAGGCATTCCAAGGTAGTAATAGAACAAGTAAGACTACCGAACCGACGTAGAACAGGCCAATTCGCCAGATCACGCTATTAATCGCTTTCGGCACCATGATTTTAGGGTTTTTACACTCCCCTGCCGCCGTACCGACCAGTTCGATTGATGCGAAGGCAAACACCACCCCTTGCACTAAGACAAAGGCAGCCATAATCCCATGCGGGAAAAAGCCTCCATTATCAGAGATCAAGTGGAAGCCAGTCGTGTTACCGTCCAGTGGCTTGCCGCTTCCTAAGAAGACTACCCCCACGACTAAGAAGACCACGATGGCCAAGACTTTGATTAGGGAGAACCAGAATTCCATCTCCGCAAACCATTTAACGCCGACCATATTCATGGTGCCCACAATCGCGAGCGCACCTAATGCAATCACCCACTGTGGAATATCGCCAAAGGCTCCCCAGTAGTGCATATAGAGCGCAACCGCGGTGATATCCACGATGCCGGTCATTGCCCAGTTAACAAAGTACATCCAGCCCGCTACATAGGAGGCTTTCTCACCCATAAACTCACGAGCGTAAGAGACGAAACTGCCGCTTGATGGGCGATGCAGAACCAATTCCCCTAATGCGCGTAAGATAAAAAATGAGAAGATGCCACAAACTAAATAGACCAGTGCGAGGGCTGGACCCGCGAGTTGTAATCGTGCCCCTGCGCCGAGAAAAAGCCCGGTACCAATTGCTCCGCCAATTGCTATCATCTGTACTTGACGGTTGCCCATCTCCTTACGATATCCGGAGTCATGGGAGTTTAACCACTTACGTCTGGCGTGCTGTAAATCAGCCGCTGTTTTTTTTGTATTTTTCATAGGTTTCCTGTTTGTCCACTTCTACAGCTAATCCCCTCTACCGCATCAGCACAGGTAAATATTGGCGAATTTATCCAGAGGGTGATGAATCCTACCTGTAAGTCGCTGAATTCGTAAAGCCCTGTAAAGAATTAATCTACGTTACCGTTTGCTTTTTTAGGTAAAAATAAGGTTAATCCATTGATAAAACGAGATTTTTATTTATAAAAAGCTTTGTATAAATTCATGATGTTGTTCACAGTTCCCTCATTGACCAAAAAACGTCTTGAGATAATGGTTACCCACCCTCTAGAAGAGTAGAAAATACGGGCTAAATGCGGCATTATCCTTGATTAACCGTGATCTTTTGACTTAATAATTAGGTAGTACTGTCTCATGACTCAACAAACCGCGCCGACCCTTACCCTCTATGGTATTAAAACCTGTGACACCGTAAGAAAGGCACGCAAGTACCTCTCTGAACATCATTGTGAAGCCACTTATCATGATTTCCGCCAGCAAGGTTTAGACGAAGCCTTGCTGGACCAATTGATTGAAGGTCTTGGTATCAAGGCATTACTTAATACGCGAGGCACCACTTGGCGCACGCTTTCCGACGAGCAAAAGCAACGCGCTAGCGATCCGGCGGCGGCCCGTCAGATCATGCTTGAACACCCTGCTGTGATTAAACGTCCTGTGTTAGTCCGTGCGGATGGCGAGATGCTGGTAGGCTTTGATACTGCCGTGTGGTCAACGTTTATCCAAGGAGATCACTAATATGTTTTGCCCGGTTATCGAACTTGCACAACAACTGATTCGCTGTCCATCGTTAAGTCCCCACGATGCGGGCTGCCAAGCGTTACTTATCGCTCGCCTTGAAGCGATAGGCTTTCATATTGAGCCAATGCATTTTGGCGATACCCAAAATTTCTGGGCGACTCGGGGTCAAGGCCAAACTCTTGCTTTCGCCGGCCATACCGACGTCGTTCCCGTCGGCGATGAGCGCCAATGGATTAACCCGCCGTTTGAACCCGCGATTCGTGATGGACTGTTGTTTGGCCGCGGTGCCGCGGATATGAAAGGCTCCTTAGCCGCCATGGTGGTGGCCGCTGAACGCTTCGTAGAGCAACATCCTCACCATAGCGGACGGCTGGCTTTTTTGATCACCTCTGATGAAGAAGCAAGTGGTATCAACGGTACGGTCAAAGTTGTTGAGCAACTGATGGCGCGACAAGAGCGCGTGGAATATTGCTTAGTGGGTGAACCCTCAAGTACTGAGCGCGTCGGCGATGTGGTGAAAAACGGCCGCCGTGGGTCGATCACCGCCAACTTAACCGTACATGGCGTACAAGGGCATGTCGCGTACCCTCACCTTGCGGATAATCCCGTCCATCGTGCACTCCCTGCACTGCAGGAATTAGCGGCAACTGAGTGGGATCAAGGGAATGAATTTTTCCCACCGACCAGTATGCAAATCGCCAATATTCAGGCCGGTACCGGTAGTAATAACGTGATCCCGGGCGACTTATTCGCACAATTCAATTTCCGTTTTAGTACCGAACTCACCGACCAGCAAATTCGCGAAGCCGTCGCCAGCCTGCTTGATCGCCATCAGCTTCGTTATACCTTAGAGTGGAATTTATCCGGTCAACCCTTCCTGACAGCAAAAGGGGCATTAGTCGATGCTGTCGTCGACGCCGTTCAGCACTATAATGAAATTAAGCCAGAGTTACTCACGAATGGGGGAACCTCTGATGGACGTTTTATTGCCAGAATGGGGACTCAAGTCGTTGAGTTAGGGCCGGTGAATGCTACCATCCATAAAATTAATGAATGTGTCAGTGCAGCCGACCTCCAAACCCTCAGCCGGATGTATCAACGGATTATGCAGTTACTGCTGACCTAAGGAGCCTTACATGGAATGGGTTAAAGAGTATTGGTGGGTATTAATCATCCTATTTATGGTGGGATTATTGGTCAATGTGTATAAAGATTTGAAGCGCGTTGATGTCAAAAAATACTTAGATAATAAACCTAAGTTACCCCCGCATCGTGACTTTAACGACAAGTGGGATGACGAAGAGGATGACTGGCCGAAGAAAAAATAAGCCATTATTGATGGACTGCGGGCTCACCGCAGTCCATTTTCGTTAGATCATCGGGATCACATCGTCGTTATCCGGTGCCTGCCCTTGCGCAGCATCATCGAAATAACGTTGCGGGATGGTCTCTTTAAGATGTTTTAATGCGATAGCAATGCCCTGCTCATCGATCGCATGGGGTAACTGTTCAATAATATTCAGCGTCACATCCCCCCCGGCTTCATTTAGCCACTGCTCGGCATTAACCGCATGGATCAATGGGATCTGCTCATCATCCTCACCGTGAATCAGGTGAATAGTGGTATTCAGAGACGCCACGGTAGGCGCACTGTTGTAGCGACCACTGAATATAATCGCCCGCCCGGCTAATAATTCTTCACTTTTCAGCGCTTCAAGGATCATCACACTGCCTTGCGAAAAACCGATCAGTGCCGTCGCTTCTGGACTGACGCCGCACTGTTTTTGGCATTCACGAATCGTCTGAGTAAACAGCGGCAGAATCTGGTCGATCTTCTGCTGTGTCACTGTGGTTGAGGCATCTGGCACCTCGTCAACAAACCAGGCACAGCCACCTTGTGCAAGCGGAATAGGTGATCCGACGGATACCACAAAAGCGGCAGGAAAATCTTTGGCAAACCACTGGCCGATCTCAGCCATTGAACGCGGATCATCACCGCTGCGATGGAATAACACAAAAAGTTGTGGTTGCGGTCCACTGCCTTGCTGAACCATTACATAATCGATATGTGCCATAAATGACCTCTCTCTGGCAATCCATCCTGAGTCGGTTAACACGACGTATCAGGTAAAAGTGTTAAAAATTCTGCCGTTTCACGGCGTAATTGAACCAGCCACTGTTTACGACTCCAGCCAGCGGGAAGCTGTGGGGAATGTAAACAATGCTGTAAATATTGCCCAAATACTAAATGGGGATAGCATTGCCACGCCCGCCAAAGTGCGGGGAAGCTAACACTCAACGGACGATGCGCCTGCGCGAAGCCAACCAGTTCCTGATAATCGTCGGCAGAAAATAAAGGATCTCCACTGGATTGTTCATTTAGCGAGAGTTCTGGCGAATAACGCGCTTGCTGGATCGGCCAGTCTCGCTGAAAATGCGCCACGGCCTGCTCACATAACTGCTGCCCTGCCTCGGTAAGCGGAGCGATCGCCATGGCAGCATAACATCCGCTGCTCGCTTCACGTTGAGTCCCCATTCTTACCAGCTGGAAACCACAGCGCTGCCAAAACTGCCACAACGCTGGCGTATAGCCAAAGCTGACAGAAAGAAAATCCTTATCTTGGCTGCTCTGCCGTAACGCTGCAACCAACCGGTGGCCAATACCCTGACGGCGCAACGATTGACTGACTGCGATACGGCTAATTCGTCGACTTGCCAGCAACATCGCTTGGGGAAAACGACTGTGAGCGGCTAACGACTGTGCCACTAAATTACCACGAGGCCGCCTTTCGCCGCGCCATACTGCTTGGGCAAGTTCGGCTGACTGCTCACCTTCTTCTACCCACCCCAGCGCGCCATAACAGCACTGATCGTCGACCATTTGCCAGTAACCGCACTGTGGGGCATCCATCATACGACGTAAATCAATAGGCGTCGTACGATAGTGCGCGGATTGTAGCAGTTGAAATGTCGTCGTGGCTAACACCGGGTGCTGCTGCCAATCTTCTGGTTGATAGACGCGCAGTGACAGCTCGCAAGAGGGTTTCACCACCGATGCAGGACGATCGCGTAACACCAATAATCGTTCAATAAAGCTTTCCAGTGGATCGTGAGCCGAATAGCGCTGTGGCGTGGTCAGGGTATAATGCTTCGTCACTGCTCCCGATGCGGCAAATTTCAATAAAAAGCCCTGCCCGGTCCCTTCGTACCCTTCCGTCGTGGTCAGTAATAAACAGCGAGGAAAGCGGGCAATCAAAGCGTGTAGCTGAGGGGTCGGCAGCGATGCGGCTTCATCAATAATCAGCCACTGCCATGTGCCAGTATCCTCTGCCGCTAAGATGGCGTCAGGCGCCTGAAAATGGTAGTGCTCCCCCGCGTGACGCGCCATCACGGCCGTTGCCACTTTGGCAGGGCCCGTGATCAAACAAGGCGGTTCCAAGGCGGCTAACATTCCCCCTAAGGCGGATTTGCCGCGGCCCCGTGGCGCCGTCACACTGTAGTTACCCGCCGGCAACTGCCGTAACGCTTCAATAATCGCTTGCTGCGCTTGTCCACCTTGCGGCGTCCAATCGGGCATCATCAGTGGTGAGTCGGTTGGCGCTGGCTCGCCCTCACGCCAGATGAGGTGAGATCTATCACTAAGGAGTTGACGCCATAAATGGCGGTAAAAGATCGGTGTAGCAATCGGCTGTTGGCACTCCGCCCAACGCAGGCTATCGACATCGATCAGCGGCTGTTGTGCAGAGGATTCAGGTAACAGCAGAACCAGCCAACTGCCTGCCACTAAGGTGCCCGCCAGCGCCGCCAATGTCTCGAGGTGAAGACCTTGCGAGGCATCATAAATAGCATGTAGCCATTCCTGGCCGAGAAATTGCTGCGCACGCTGGGCGAGATACTCGTCAGCATGGCCGGTGGCCGCTGTGGCAACACGAAGCCAGTCACCGGGATACGCCGCTTGCCACTGTAATGTCGCCCTATCGCGAAATGGCTGTGAACCGCTTATCACACAAATGCGCCGCAACCCCTTGCGACGCATTTGTTCAGCGATAAACGCAGACTGCATACTCAACTACCCAGCAAAGGTATTACATTGGCCCGGTTCGCCGCTGTCGAATCCACGTTTAAACCAGCTGTAACGTTGCTGTGAGGTTCCGTGAGTAAAGCTATCCGGCACGACACGCCCTTGGCTTTGCTGTTGAAGCTTATCGTCACCGATGGCTTGTGCCGCATTTAAGGCTTCTTGCAGATCACCGGTTTCTAAAACATTTTTCTGCTGCATGTAATGGCCCCAGACCCCGGCAAAGCAGTCAGCTTGCAGTTCGAGTTTTACAGACAGACGATTGGCATCGGTTTGCGAGCCTTGCTGCATTTGTTGACGGACCTTGCTTTCAATCCCAAGAAGGTTTTGCACGTGGTGGCCGACTTCGTGCGCAATCACATAACCTTGTGCAAAGTCGCCGTCTGCGCCCAGCTTATTCTTCATCTCATCATAGAAAGAGAGATCGATATAAACAGTTTTGTCGGCGGGACAGTAGAACGGTCCCATAACGGATTGACCCGTGCCGCAGCCCGTGCGGGTGGCGTTACGGTACATCACTAATTTCGGCGCTTGATACTGCTTGCCCATCTTCTGGAAAATCTCGCCCCAGGTATCTTCTGTCGAGGCGAGGATCACTGAGGTAAATTTAGCGGCTTGAGCATCGTCGCTATTCGCGGGAGCTGGCGTGTGCGACTGGCTCACGGAGGTGCTTTGCCCACCACTGCCACCGAGTAGGGGAGTTAGGTCGTAACCATAGTAGCCAGCTACCACGACTACGATTAAGAGTACAATTCCGCCCTTACCTGCTGGGATACGAAAACCAGAACCCCCGCCAGTTGACGTTGGACTATCGCCACGACGGTCTTCTACATTGTCACTCTCTCTACGTCCTTGCCAACGCATAGCACACCTCTCCATCTCTATTATCGTATAATGATAAATAGTAATCGCAGTACGCGGAGATAACCAGTAGAAAAACTAAAGTTGCTGAAGGGGATGGGAAGGAAGGATAGCACTCGCCGAGGGGTAGCGAGTGCTCAAATCATTAGTCTAAGGTTACGCCAAGACGTTGAGCGACCACTTCATAGGCTTCTACCACGCCACCAAGGCTCTGACGGAAACGGTCTTTATCCATTTTATCTAATGTTTCTTTATCCCAAAGACGCGCGCCATCGGGGGAGAATTCATCACCCAGGACCACTTCGCCGTTGAACAGTCCAAACTCAAGCTTGAAATCGACCAGAATCAGACCCGCTTGGTCAAATAAGTCGGTCAGTACTTGGTTGGCTTTCAGCGTCAATTCACGCATACGCGCTAGATGTTCAGGGCTGACCCAGCCAAAAGTGACACAATAGGATTCGTTGATCATCGGATCATGATGAGCATCATCTTTCAGGAAGAGGTCGAACAGCGGTGGCGTTAATACCCGCCCTTCTTCTACGCCTAAACGCTTGACCAATGAGCCTGCTGCGCGGTTACGGACAACGCATTCCACAGGCACCATATCGAGTTTTTTCACAAGGGCTTCAGTGTCTGACAGTAACGCTTCCATCTGCGTTGGGATACCGGCTTGTGCTAATTTTTCCATGATAAAATGGTTAAATTTATTATTGACCATTCCTTTACGGTCAAACTGCTCAATACGCGCTCCGTCTCCGGCTGATGTATCATTGCGGAATTCCAGAATTAGCAGGTCCGGGTTCTCGGTGCTATACACTGTTTTTGCTTTTCCGCGATACAGCTCAGCTTGCTTTTGCATCTTGTTAACTCCACTCATGGTCGACTCTGAAAATGACTCTGCGCAGCGTCTGAATCTATCACTACGCAATCGTTTACCTTGCTGGGCGCTATTATGCCAAAATTAAATAAAAAAAGGCCGGAAATTTCCGGCCTATGACATATTTATTTATTAAAGGCGGCTTGTAACACAGCGACCAACGCATCATTTTGCGATTGCGTGAGGATATGCCCTTTAGGATCGATAAACTGCAGGCTACTGCGGTTATCCAGATCACCCACTTGCAGTTTATATTTACCTTCTGCTAGCTCAGGATCTTTCGCTCCCAGTGCGGCCCATTGGCTGCTGCTCAGATCACTGTAGCTCAGCTGCAAGCTACCGTCTGCACGGTTGCTGTCAGAAATCGTCATACCCGCAAGCGGCAACGCTTTAGGCAGACGCTGCCACGTCACATCAAAAGGTGCACGCACGATTAAGTTAGGTAACCCTGTCTCATCGGCACCGCTTTGTACATCAACACTGCCAGCGCGATTAGCCGCTGCCGCGTTCAGACGATCAGTTTCTGCGGTATTCAGCTGCGCTGAGATATCGTTAAGTAACTGAGCGGTGTAACGCTGAATTTCAGTGTTGCTGGTGACCGCTTGGCCTTTCTGTTCTAAGGCAATTGGCTTAACCATCAAGGTTTGCTCATAGCCTTGAGCGACGACTGCAACCTGGTAGCGACCACGGTATTGGTGATCTTCGTCTTGGCGGTTCCAAGAAATCCAATCAGTGGTGAGTTGCTGACGAGCATCATCTTGTTGAGCAATGGCAAATTTGTTCGCTTGCAGCGCCGCGACCGTTTGCCCCCATAAAGAGCTTCCCGTATTGGCAATTTGCAACATCCCGGTGGTGCCTTGGAATTGCGCACGGCTACCGTTCAGCAAAGACAGAGCCTGAACCGGTGGGCGAATATCTAATTGCTTACCAACTGCCCCTTGCGCACGTCCTTGCGGAACGGCATAGTTTGCGGATTCGAGCGGTAGAATCATTCCCTGAGGAACATTCAATTGGCTCAGTGCTGGCGCATCGAGATATTCTTCATTGCCATTCACTTCGCGCTTGTAGTGTTGATCATGCGAACAACCCGCTAATAGCATTGCGACGGATAATCCAGCAACCTTTACTACCGCCGAATTTTTAACTGAGTAAGCCATTAAATCTCCCTAACTTATCGCAGTCCTGCATCACGAATCGCCTGTAACAGTATCGGCTCTGAAGTTGCCGATAACGGTGTCATAGGCAGACGCAAGGTATCATTTGCGATCAATCCCAGCTGTTTAGCCACCCATTTCACTGGGATAGGATTTGGTTCATAAAATAAGTGCTGATGAAGCGCCATGAGTCGTTGGTTTAAGGCACGTGCCTCAGTAAATTGTCCCGTGGCAGCCAGTGCACAGAGTTGTGCCATTTCCCGTGCCGCCACATTCGAGGTTACTGAAATAACGCCCTGCCCCCCCAACTGCATAAAGTCTAACGCTGTTTCATCATCACCACTAAGTAAAATAAAATCTTCTTTGGTCAACGCTTGGATCTGACTAACGCGAGATAAGTTCCCTGTCGCCTCTTTAATTCCGATAATATTTTTTATTTCGGCAAGACGTGCGACCGTTTCAGGCAACATATCACAGCCTGTCCGCCCGGGCACATTATAGAGTAATTGCGGTAAATCGGTACTCTGTGCAATCGCTTTAAAATGTTGGAAAATGCCCTCTTGCGTTGGACGGTTATAATAAGGCACAACGGTCAAACAGCCAACTACGCCGCTTTTTTCGAGACGCTGTGTCAACGCGATGCCTTCAGCGGTAGCATTCGTACCGGTTCCAGCAATAACTGGGATACGTCCGTCTGCCAATTCGACGGTACGCAAGACAACGTCGATATGCTCGTCGTGGGTTAAGGTTGCCGATTCACCTGTCGTGCCAACGGCAACGATCGCAGAAGTGCCACTATCAATGTGGTAATCGATTAATTTTTTAAGGCTGCTCTCACAAACTTGCTCGTTTTCGTCCATCGGTGTGACGAGTGCAACAATACTTCCGGTAAACATAGCTATCCCCTCATTTCCCAAGGTCTTCATGGTAAGGTGTCAATCACACTAAAAGCAAGACAGTGAATGCACTCAACTGCTTGTCAGCAGTTTTTTTTATGTTTACCTTAAGATAATTAGTAAAACATTGGGAAATATCACATTGTCATCCTCACCTGTGCATTTAGTCATCACCGCACTCGGCAGCGACCGGGCGGGAATCGTCAATACTATCACCCGCCATGTTAGCCAATGTGGCTGTAATATCGAAGATAGCCGACTGGCTCTACTGGGCGGGGAGTTTACTTTTGTGATGTTGCTGTCTGGCTCGGCTAATGCCATCAACATGATCGAATCGACCTTGCCGATTAAAGGCGCGGAACTGGAATTATTAATCGTGATGAAGCGCACCCCTACGGGCTCCACGCCAGTGCGTCATGAAGGCTTTTCACTTGCCGTCGAAGTCCCTGACTCGCCTCGTATTATTGAACGCTTTACCGCGCTGCTTACCCATCATCGTATGCATATCGCGGAATTAATGACCCGCGCCCAGCCCGGTACCCCAGCGATGCTCTCGATTCGAATCCACGCTTATGGCAGTTCGGCTCAAGCCTTGGCAGATTTGGAGAAAAATTTTCAGCAGCTTTGCATTGAGTTATCGGCACAGGGAACGTTGCAAGCCGATGGCCGGCAAGATACCGAACGACTTTAACGCGCTCTTTCTGTAGTAACACGCATAATTAACTTGAAAGCAGATAAAATTAGGCTCTATCCTTACGATTGAAAAAACCGTTTTCCGCCGTAATCTAGTAGTAGAAACTGATCGTTAACATCAGTATTAGGCAAACAATGATTGGAGATGACGTATGGCCCTTTTAACTGTAGGCGATACCGCGCCGCAATTTACTTTACTCGACCAAGATGGCGAAGAGGTGAGTTTATCTGACTTTAGTGGTGAGCGTGTTCTCGTCTACTTTTATCCTAAGGCAATGACGCCGGGTTGTACCGTACAAGCCTGTGGTCTGCGGGATAATATGTCATCATTAAAAAGTGCTGGCGTACAGGTATTAGGCATCAGCACAGACAAACCCGAGAAATTATCGCGCTTTGCCGAGAAAGAGTTGCTGAACTTCACCCTATTGTCCGACGAAGATCATAAAGTCTGCGAAGCTTTTGGCGTTTGGGGTGAGAAAAGCTTTATGGGGAAAACCTACGACGGCATCCACCGCGTAAGCTTCTTGATCGATGGCAAAGGACAGGTTGAAAAAGTTTTTGATAATTTCAAAACATCGAACCACCATGATATCGTTTTAGACTACGTACAAACGCATTAATGACGGTGTTCCAGCGGGGAGGCGCAGTGGCTTTATTCAATAAGAAGCTGGTCACAACAGTGATCGCTGCGTTACTCAGCTGGAACAGTGTTGCCAGGGCAGACGTAACCGATACCTTGCCCGATATGGGCACCACCGCCGGTGAAACCCTATCCATCAATCAAGAACTGCAAATGGGCGATTTCTACGTCCGACAATTACGCGGTAGCGCACCACTTATCGATGACCCATTACTTACCCAATATATTAACGGCTTAGGTCAACGATTGGTCGCCCATGCTTGGTCGGTAAAGACTCCTTTCCATTTCTTTCTTATCCAAAACGATAAACTTAATGCCTTCGCCTTTTTTGGTGGCAACGTTGTCTTACACTCTGCCCTTTTCCGCTACACCGATAATGAGAGCCAGTTAGCATCGGTGATGGCCCATGAAATTTCGCATGTCACTCAGCGTCATTTAGCGCGAGCGATGGCGGACCAAAAAAGTAATGCGCCATTAACTTGGGTAGGCGCGCTAGGCTCGATTCTATTGGCGATGGCTAACCCACAAGTCGGTATGGCAGCCTTAACGGGCACGCTCGCCGGGTCCCAGCAGGGTATGATTAGTTTTACCCAAGAAAATGAACGAGAAGCCGATCGCATCGGTTTACAAGTTTTACAGCGTGCAGGCTTCGATCCACAAGCGATGCCTGATTTCCTTCAAAAATTGGCCGACCAAACGCGCTATTCTACTGCTCCGCCAGAGATTTTACTGACTCACCCCTTACCAGACAGCCGACTCGCCGATGCACGTAACCGTGCTAACCAGATGCCGCATCGGATACTCCAATCCTCTCAAGGGTTTTATTTTGCTAAGGTCAGGATTCTGGCGATGTATGCATCAGAACGTGAAAATGGCCTTTTAAACGATCTGTTAAGCCAATACGAAAAGGGTAATAGTCGCGAAAAATTAGCGGCAACCTATGGCCGTGCGGTGATGTTTATGCAGGCAAAAAGTTACGATAATGCCCAACGTTTAGTCACACAGTTACTCAGCCAACAACCGGCCAACCCTTGGTTTCTCGACTTAGCGACCGACGTTAATATCGGCCTGAAACACCCCGACCAAGCCGTGAAATTATTAACGGCAGCCTCCGCGGATCAGACTAACCCCGTCATCAGCGTTAACCTAGCCAATGCCTATCTCGAGGCTAAACGCCCCGCTGATGCCCTTAAGGTGTTGAATCGCTATACATGGAATTATCCAGATGATCCTATTGGGTGGGATTTAATGGTGAAGGCCACGGGTGATTTAGGGATGACCAACGAACAGCGCTTTGCCCAAGCCCAAGGATTAGCCCTCAGCGGTCAGATTGACCAAGCGATTAGAGCCTTAAGCGATGCTAGCGGTCAAGAGAAGACCGGCAGCCTCGCCCAACAACGCTATGATGCGCGTATCGATCAACTGCGGTTATTACAGCAGCGCTTCAGGCAATATCAGAAAGGGTAATGGCACGGGTTTGTTCAATTAACAACTCTGTATTTAGCTATCCCTCTTAACTTCCCCTATAACCCGTGCCGATCTTTTTCATTAACGTCTAAGCCTTTCAAGCAGAAAAAGAGAGAATAACGATTTGTTAATGTCTTGGCGCTATTTATCAACTGTTTTTGGAAAACAGAGAAAAATAAAAAATAAATAGGGAATAAAAAAAACCAAAAGGATTATCCAGTGTGAATACCCTGCATCATTAATTCTTCGACTGGCTAAAGATATAAGGGGGAGTAAAAAAAATAATAAGGGTAATAGAGAGATCTTATTCAGCGTGGAGGTGTGAGTGTTTAGGTAGAGCGCAAACCAAGAGGATTGAAGGAGTAAAAAGAGCGTATAGACTCCCCTATCTTCAACCCCCTGATAACTAAACGTCCGTTTGTAACATCGTAAAACTGCCAGTAACCGTTGCATAAGAGTCTCAAGCATTTATTTTAATTGAGTCAATGCTCTCATCAGCGATGGAAGCTCGTTAATAGGGTCAATGAATTTAATCTGTTTCGTGTGACTATCGTATTTTGCGGCACAAATAGGATCACCCCTCCCTCCATTATCTTTTATAAACCTCGCTTCCAGACGCTTGTAAAGTAGTATAGTTGGATTTGGATCAGTTCCGTAAGCGAATAAGTTTCCGGTAGGGATTCTATAATTTTCCATTATAAATCTTGGAAGAATTTTTTCATGAATACCTGGTAAGCTCAAGGGTGAGGTAAAGATTATTGAACCAGAGTAATCTAGTGAAAAGAGTGCCGAATTATCTAACGAAGGATTCTTAACTAATGGGTGACCAGAGAATATTTTAACCCTTTGCCATAAAGAGAGTGTCGAGGTATCAATTTTTTGACCATCGAGGTAGACATCTACCTTTTTATAGAGTTGGTAAACAACTCTATGCACTTGGGTATTTGACATTCCAATATTGTTCCATTTTGGGCTCAAGAAATCATACAACCTCTCTACAATAATGTATATTCCAGTCCCAGTAAAATTGCCAATTTCCATAAAGAATTCCTTCTCCATTAGGGAGATAAGGAATACTATTCTAATTAATAACCTAAACCAAGCACCAACCTCTCAAATCTTATCATTATGGAATTAACACCAACGCCCAGAAATATTCTTAAAAAACTCAGATTAACTATTAATTGAGTGATGGAAAATAAATTAGAAAATTAATTAATACCTTTATATTTATTTATAGATGGCCAGTTTCTAAATTATACTTCTTTCGATTATTAAAAAAGGTAGAATTTTTAGTACGAATATTTATTAAGCTCAATACAAGCGGCGCAAGGATCGTTATTGTAGGGGAAAAGTGAAACTCTCGGTAATTACAGGATCATCATAAAGATTCCCTTTCTAAGGAGCCTTTTCTGCCATCCTGTAGGTTGAATACTGATAAACGATAACACGTCAGAGTTTGTATATATGCTTTGCCGCCTAAAGTCCGAGCGCCTCTTTCACAAAGGGAATCGTTAATTTACGTTGCAGACGGATGGAAGCGCGATCGAGTTGATCAAGGGTTTCAAACAGCGTTCGCATTTCACGATCAAGGCGTTTAATAAGAAATCGTCCAACATCTTCCGGAAGCTCAAAACCACGGATCCCAGCACGCTTTTGCAGGGCGAGGACTTTTTCATCGTCATTAAGCGGTTGTAACCAGTAGATCTGTCCCCAATCTAGGCGGGAAGCCAAATCGGGCAGTTGTAGATCAAGTTGCCGAGGCGGCGCATTACCGCTAATCAGTAGCCGCGTTTTACCCACCTCAAGAATACGGTTATAGAGATTAAAGATCGCCATCTCCCACTCCTCATCCCCAGCTATACAGTGAATATTATCAATACACACCAAGGCGAGTTGCTCCATCCCCTCCAGCACTTCAGGCGAGAACCACGTCCGTTTATCCAGTGGAACGTATCCGACAGCCTGCTCACGCGCCGATAACTCACTGCAGGCGGCATGCATTAAATGACTGCGCCCTGCCCCCTCTCGCGACCAGAAGTAGATGTATCCCCCCTGAGGCTGATTCAGTACCGTTGTCATCGACGCAAGTAATGCGGAATTTGACCCGGGCCAAAAACTGGAAAAGGTTTCATCATCAGGTAGATAGAGTGGTAAAGAGAGTTGTGCTGGCGTGTTCAGAATAACCTCAATAATGGGAGCCAGTTAAAATCCCAGCCAGTTTAGCATAGATTTTGGCAAGTGTTGAATGGCCGAGATCACTGTTCGATCTTAGGCTACATGGGGGAGGCCACTCACCTCCCCCTGTTTCACTACTCTTCCACCGCTGCTTCAGGTAACCAGCGTTCGATAAGATAGAAAATCAGGCTTAATACGATACCGACGATCGTTGCTAAGGCCATGCCTTTCAGTTCGGCTGCACCGATATGAATCGAGGCACCACTCACCCCGACAATAAGAATAATTGCAGTAAGGATGAGGTTTTTAGCTTTACTGTAGTCGACTTTCGCATCAATCAATACCCGGATGCCGGAGGCACCAATCACCCCATACAGCAGTAGTGAAACACCGCCCATTACTGGAACAGGAATGGCTTGAATAATCGCCGCCAGCTTACCGACACAAGATAGCGCAATCGCCATGATCGCTGCCCCGCCGATCACCCAGGTACTATAAACTCGGGTAATCGCCATCACACCGATATTTTCACCGTAAGTGGTGTTCGGGGTTGAACCGAAGAAACCGGAAAAGAGCGTTGACAGGCCGTTCGCTAGCATGGAACGGTGTAGGCCGGGGTCCCGGATCAGATCCCGTTTAACGATATTCGCCGTGACCACCAGATGGCCGACATGTTCGGCAATCACCACCAGCGCGGCAGGCAGTATGGTGAGGATAGCGACCCACTCAAAACGCGGCTGATAAAAGGTCGGTAAGGCAAACCATGCCGCATGTTCAACCGGCTGCCAATCAACCATACCTAGACTGGCCGCGACGGCATAACCGGCTACCACCCCAATCAAAATAGGGATAATGGCCAGAAAGCCTCGGAACAGTACGGCACCAAATACCGTAACCCCTAAGGTAATCATCGAGACGATAAGAGTATGGCTATCACTCACTGCCCCCGCTTCGGTCACTAATCCGGCCATTTTCGCCGCAACACCGGCTAACTCAAGACCGATCACGGCAATAATCGCCCCCATGGCCGCAGGTGGGAATAAAACGTCTAACCAGCGCGTGCCCGCGAACTTAACAATCAGACCGACTAAGCAGAATAATGCACCACAGGCGATAAAGCCCCCTAGCGCCACCTCATAACCTTGTGGAAGCAGTAAGAGTACGGGTGAGATAAAGGCGAAACTCGAGCCCAGATAGGCGGGGATTTTCCCCTTACAGATAAAAAGATAGAGCAGTGTGCCGATTCCATTAAATAGCAAAATTGTTGCTGGGTTAACATGAAATAATACCGGCACCAGCACGGTCGATCCAAACATCGCAAAAAGATGCTGTAGGCTTAGAGGAAGCGTTTGGTGCAGCGGCAAACGCTCATCGACTTCAATAGTACGACGACGCATAGTAACTCCCTGAAAAAGACATAAAAAAACCGACCATTGGGTCGGCATTAAAGAATAGTGCGCTTATTTAGTACCAAAAATTTTATCGCCTGCATCACCCAATCCTGGAATGATGTAGCCGTGCGCATCAAGACCTTGGTCGATAGACGCTGTATACAGCTCCACATCGGGATGGGCCGCTTCCAACGCAGCAATCCCTTCCGGTGCTGCCACAAGAACCAAGACTTTGATCGCTTGGCAACCAGACTGCTTCAGTAAATCGATCGTCGCAATCATCGAGCCGCCTGTCGCCAGCATTGGATCGACGACTAATGCCATCCGTTCATCCATATTAGAGGCAAGTTTTTGAAAGTAAGGCACTGGCTCAAGGGTTTTCTCGTCACGGTATACGCCAACCACACTGATCCTTGCGCTCGGAACATGCTCTAAGACCCCTTCCATCATGCCCAGTCCGGCACGCAGAATAGGGACAACGGTAATCTTTTTCCCTTTAATTTGCTCGATCTCGACGGGGCCATTCCAGCCATCAACCGTCACCACTTCCGTTTCAAGGGTGGCGGTCGCTTCGTAGGTTAATAAGCTGCCGACTTCAGAAGCCAACTCGCGAAAACGCTTAGTGCTGATCTCATTCTCGCGCATTAATCCGAGTTTATGTCTTACCAGTGGGTGTTTTACTTCAACGATTTTCATCTTTTCTCCCCGAGCTAAAAAAAATATACTGCAAAAAAATCGTCGAATTATACCGCTTTTAAGCCCTGGGCGGTATGCTTACGGCGAAAAATAGCCGGTTTCGCTGAGAGGAGATTCTTATCTTGTCTGCTTCTTACACTTCCGGCGAAACTGAGGCTCGCAAACGTTTGCGACGACTGTTAGAATAGCCCCGCTCTCATTTTACTACCAACCGCAAATCGCGTGGGGATTCTGCAGTGACCGATAAAACCACTCTTAGTTATAAAGACGCCGGTGTTGATATTGATGCTGGAAATGCACTGGTCGATCGAATTAAAGGTGTTGTGAAAAAGACTCGCCGTCCTGAAGTCATGGGCGGATTAGGCGGATTTGGTGCGCTGTGTTCATTGCCAACCAAGTACCGCGAACCGGTATTAGTCTCTGGAACGGATGGCGTGGGAACCAAACTACGCTTAGCGATGGACTTAGGCCGTCACGATACTATCGGTATTGATCTGGTCGCGATGTGCGTCAACGATCTGGTGGTACAAGGAGCCGAACCGCTCTTTTTCTTAGATTACTATGCTACCGGAAAACTCGATGTCGAGACTGCCGCGTCAGTTATCACCGGTATTGCTGAAGGGTGCCAACAATCAGGCTGCGCACTGGTTGGCGGAGAAACCGCTGAAATGCCAGGAATGTATCACGGTGATGATTACGACGTAGCTGGATTTTGTGTCGGAGTCGTTGAGAAATCTGAAATCATCGATGGCACTAAAGTGGGTGCGGGCGATGCATTAATCGCTCTTGGGTCAAGTGGTCCACACTCTAATGGCTACTCACTGGTAAGAAAAATTCTGGAAGTGAGCAAGACCGATCCCCTCACCGAGCAACTGAACGGTCAATCCTTAGCCGATCATCTTTTAGCGCCGACACGTATTTACGTTAAAAATACCCTCGCGCTGATCGAAAAATTCGATATCCATGCTATCGCTCACCTAACCGGTGGCGGCTTCTGGGAAAATATTCCTCGCGTGCTGCCTGAAAATACGCAAGCCGTCATTGATGAAAGCAGCTGGCAATGGCCGGCCGTTTTTGAATGGTTACAAAAAGCAGGCAATGTGAGCCGTCACGAAATGTACCGTACCTTTAACTGCGGCGTCGGCATGATCATTGCCCTTCCTGCGGCAGAAGCCGAGGCAGCTATCGCTTACCTACAAGAACTCGGTGAGAACGCCTGGAAGATTGGCCATATCACCGAAGGCGGCGAAACTGAGCAGGTCGTTATTGCATGAAACGAATTGTTGTCCTGATCTCCGGATCAGGCTCCAACTTGCAAGCCATTATTGATGCCTGCCAACTCGGCAGGCTCAAAGCTGAGATTGTCGCGGTATTGAGTAATAAGGCCGAGGCTTATGGCTTACAGCGCGCGCAGCAGGCCGGTATCGCTACAGCAAGCCTCGCTATCGCTGACTATGCGGATCGTGACGCTTTCGACCAAGCCTTACTGCAACAGATCGATAGTTATCAGCCGGACTTAGTGGTACTTGCAGGGTATATGCGTATCTTAAGTGCACCGTTTGTCACGCACTATCGAGGCCGACTGCTCAATATCCATCCCTCATTACTCCCTAAATACCCTGGCTTGCATACGCATCGACGGGCGATAGAGAACGGTGATAGCCACCATGGGGCCAGTGTTCATTTCGTCACTGAACAACTCGATGGCGGGCCGGTGATTCTACAAGCATCCATCCCTGTGCTGCCTAGCGACACTGAACAGGATCTCGCCACCCGTTTGTTGAGCCAAGAGCACCTGATCTATCCGCAGGTTATTCAGTGGTGGGTTGAGGGACGCGTGAACTTAAGAGATGACCAAGCTTGGTTTGATGGTGAACCGCTAGGTGTTTCGGGAGCGAATGCGACTCCCAATTAAGTCGATGCCTAAGGCAATCATCTTGATCTCACTGCACCCCTATACTGAGAAGTCAGATTGGGGTGTTTTTTTAGAACGTTATGACTAAGCTTAAAAAAACTGAGCCCCAAAAACAGCACTCAGTCTTAATAAAAAATCACCCACCTTACGCAGGTAATTGATTCAGCTATGCCGTTAACGGCTACTTGGCTAAATTCACAAAACGGATATGCGTTGGCGTACCGATTTGTAAGGTTGCCCCCGTTGGTGACAGCTCACCGGTCTCAAGATCGCGTGCGAACTCCACCACATTATTCGAATAAACGTTCGCCACGAATAGATAACGGCCCGTTGCATCGAAGGTAAAGTCACGCGGCTCTACGCCACCCGCGGAATAGGTTTTCGACGCAGACAACTTACCTGTCGCCTTGTCTACCGCATAACGAACGATCTGGTTCTTCTCGCCACGGTTACCTACATATAAGAAACGACCATCTGGTGACAGTGACAATCCTGCCCCACTCATATCGTCAGGTTTCGTCGAGTCAGTCAACTTCTCAGATTGCAGCAGCGCAGTGTTGCCTTGGTTAAAGGAGTAGACCTTAACCTGTGCCGACATCTCTGTGGTGATGTAGAGATATTTTCCATCAGCAGAGAATAAGCTATGACGTGGGCCATCGCCTTCTGGGAAGCTAATCGTTTTATCCTTTAAGAGGCTAAAAGGTTCTTTCGCTTTCGGGTCATAGTGATAGACGTGGATCTTGTCCGCGCCCAAGTCCGCGGCTAACACATACTGGCCATCAATACTGAAGGTCACAGAGTGCGCATGCCCAGAAGATTGACGCCCAACCACTTTATTGCTGCCTTGATTATAAGGGAAGAATTGTTGCGTCTTGCCTAAGCGGCCATCGCTCATAACTGGAATGGCGCTCACGCCCGCTTGACCATCTTTTGCGGAGTAGTTTGCCACTAATAAGAAACGTCCATCGCGGCTTAACGCAGAATGGGTGGGGTGCATCCCGCGGCTGTCCACGGTATTCAATAAGGTTAACTCACCATTTTTCTCTAAATGATAAGCACTGACCTTACCGTCATCGACTTCGTTAACCACATAGACGCGCTGATGTGGGGCATCGATGGTCAGCCACGAAGGGCTTTCTGCCGGGGTTAACGCGATAGGCATCATGCTGCCGTTCGCCGCTAGGCGCACGGTATAGATACCTTGGCTTGGATAAAATGCTTTTTGAACGCGAGCGCCCTGTGCCTCACCAGTCCAAGATCCGACTAAGAAGGTTTGTTCAGCCACGGCAGGTTGTTGGTTTAATAATCGCGCTTCGTCGGCGCTGGCTGCGTGATTGAAAATAAGTGCTGCGGTAATCCCTAGGTATTTTTTCATTAATATTTCCTAACAATTAAACAAGACTTAAGAGTGGCGTAACTCGTCGTAATTGGCAAATAAAAATGCCTGATTAATCATCCGTAGACAAATGCGGTGATTGATCGCCATAATGGTGAAGAGAAATTGCAGTCTGCGTTCTGTTATCACCAACGGAGTCAGGATGGGTCAAGAAAAGCTGTATCTAGATAAAGAAATCAGTTGGTTAGCCTTTAATGAGCGGGTGCTGCAAGAAGCCGCCGATAAACGCAATCCGCTTATTGAACGTATGCGCTTTTTGGGGATCTACTCCAGCAATTTAGAAGAATTCTACAAAGTCCGTTTCGCTGATTTAAAACGGCGCATTTTGATTGGCGAAGAACAAGGTAGCCATAATGTTCCTCGTCATCTGTTAAAGAAAATCCAACAGCGCGTGGTGGTGGCCGATCAGGAGTTTGATATCCTGTATAACGATCTGCTGCTAGAGATGGCAAGAAATCAAATCTTCTTGATAAATGAACGCCAGCTCTCCGCTAATCAACAGCATTGGTTAAAGATCTATTTCAACCAAGAGCTACGTCAGCATGTCACCCCTATCGTCCTCAATGCCGAAACCGATTTAACCCAGTTTTTAAAGGACGACTACACCTATCTCGCAGTGGAAATTATTCATCAGCAAGATCGCCAATACGCCTTATTGGAAATCCCTTCGGATAAAGTGCCGCGATTTATCGATCTGCCGGCCGAGCCACCTCGACGTCGTAAGCCGATGATCCTGTTAGATAACATCATGCGCTACTGCTTAGACGATATTTTTAAAGGCTTTTTCGATTACGACCAGCTCAATGCCTACTCGATGAAGATGACCCGTGATGCTGAATATGATCTGGTCACGGAAATGGAGTCGAGCCTGCTGGAGCTTATGTCATCCAGCCTGAAGCAGCGTCTTACTGCCGAGCCAGTACGGTTTGTTTATCAACGGGATATGCCGTCAGAAATGGTCTCCTTGCTCTGTGAAAAGCTTTCGATCACTAACTTCGACTCGATTCTTCCCGGCGGGCGTTACCATAACTTTAAAGATTTCATAAAATTTCCCAATGTCGGAAAATCGAATCTCGAAAATAAAGCCCTCCCCCCTATTCGTCATAAAGGGTTTAATCCGTTTCGTAATGGCTTCGATGCTATCCGTGACCGGGATATTTTGCTCTATTACCCTTATCACACCTTTGAGCATGTTTTAGAGTTTTTACGCCAAGCCTCGTTTGACCCTAGCGTCTTAGCCATTAAGATCAATATTTATCGGGTCGCTAAAGACTCCCGCATTATGGATGCGATGATCCATGCGGCGCATAATGGCAAAAAAGTCACGGTCGTGGTCGAACTCCAAGCGCGTTTCGATGAAGAAGCTAATATCTATTGGGCCAAACGCCTCACCGAAGCTGGGGTTCACGTTATATTTTCTGCCCCTGGATTAAAAATCCACGCCAAACTTTTCCTGATTACTCGCCGAGAAGGCGACAAAGTGATCCGCTATGCGCATATCGGTACTGGTAACTTTAATGAGCGCACGGCAAGAACCTATACCGATTACTCTTTGCTCTCCAGTGATGCGCGGATTACTAATGAAGTGCGGCGGGTCTTTAACTTTATTGAAAACCCTTATCGACCGGTCAATTTTGAATACCTCATGGTGTCACCGCAGAATACGCGGCAGACGCTCTACCGACTGATCGATGCCGAAATCGCCCACGCTCAACAAGGGCTACCGGCGGCGATTACCTTAAAAATTAACAACCTCGTCGATAACGGCTTAATCGATCGGCTGTATGCTGCCTCCGGTGCTGGCGTAAAAATTAATCTTTTAGTCCGGGGCATGTGCTCACTGATCCCCAATATCGAAGGGATTAGCGAAAACATTCATATTTACAGTATTATCGACCGCTATCTTGAGCACGACCGCGTGTATGTGTTTGAGAATAATGGCGACCCAAAGGTCTTCCTTTCGTCGGCAGATTGGATGACGCGCAATATCGATAACCGTATCGAAGTCGCGGTGACTATCCTCGATCCAAAGGTCAAACAGCAGATTTTAGATATCATCGCAATCCTCTTTAGTGACACGGTTAAAGCAAGAATTATTGATAAAGAGCTAACAAACCGCTATCGTCCGCGCGGTAACCGCCGTAAGGTTCGGGCGCAGATTGCCATCTACAACTATATTAATACCATTGAAAACACCGACTAACTTATGCCTATAAGCCAAAATAGCCCTGAAAAACCTCAAGAATTTGCAGCCATTGATTTGGGATCGAACAGCTTCCATATGGTCATCGCACGCGTGGTTGATGGTGCCATTCAAGTTCTTGGCCGTTTAAAACAACGCGTCCATCTCGCTGATGCGATTACCCTCGATAATCAACTCACCGAAGAAGGGATTGAGCGTGGCTTAAGCGTGCTCGCGCTTTTTGCAGAACGTCTTCAGGGCTTTGACCCCGCCAATGTGTCGATTGTGGGGACACACACCTTGCGGGTCGTCGATAACGCAGAAGAATTTCTTAAGCGTGCTGAAGAAGTGATTCCTTACCCTATCGATGTGATCTCGGGTAACGAAGAAGCACGCCTTATCTTTATGGGCGTAGAACATACCCAGCCCGAGAAAGGTCGCAAATTAGTGATCGATATCGGTGGCGGATCGACCGAACTGGTGATTGGCGAAGATTTCGAACCGCAGCTTATCGAAAGTCGCCGCATGGGGTGCGTGAGTTTTAGTAAACTTTACTTCCCTGGCGGTAAGATCAGTCATGATAATTTCCGTCGTGCTCGCCTCGCGGCAGTTCATAAATTAGAAACCCTCGCCTGCCAATACCGCCAAGCGGGATGGCAAGTGGCAATGGGTGCCTCAGGCAGCATTAAGGCTGCCTGTGAAGTGTTGGCCGCGTTAGGTGAAAAAGAGAAAGTGATCACCCGCGACAGCCTCGCCCTGCTCTGGGAGAAGATCAGCCAATTCGATAATATGGATGAACTGGACTTACCTGGTCTGTCAGACGACCGAAAATCGGTCTTTGTTCCGGGATTAGCCATCCTTAGCGGTATCTTCGATGCGTTGCAAATCAAAGAGCTACTTTATTCAGATGGTGCGCTACGTGAAGGTGTCCTCTATGAGATGGAAGGCCGTTTTCGTCATCAGGATATTCGTAAACGCACCGCACTGAGCCTGGCTGAGCATTATGTCGTCGATCGCGACCAAGCCAAACAGGTACTGGAAACGACCCGTTTACTGCACCGCCAATGGGAAAAACAGAATCCGAAGCTGGCCAACAAGGCACTCACTGCGTTGTTGGAGTGGGCTGCGATGTTGCATGAGGTGGGGCTGACCATCAATCACAGCGCCATGCAGCGCCACTCGGCCTATATTTTACAGCATTCGAATATGCCGGGCTTCAGTCAGCAACAGCAACTCTTACTGGCCACCTTAGTGCGTTTTCACCGTAAAGGCATTAAAACCGACGATGTACCGCGTTTTACCGCCTTTAAACGTAAGCAATTTTTACCGCTTATTTTCCTATTACGCTTAGCTATTTTGTTGAATAACCAGCGCCAAGCCACGACTCGTCCAGAAAAACTGTTACTGCATACCGACGAAGGTCACTGGACCCTGATCTTCCCGAAAGAGTATTTCAACCAAAATGCCTTGGTGCAATTAGATCTGGAACGCGAACAGGCTTATTGGTCTGAGGTCACCGGCTGGCAGTTAAATCTAAGCGAAGAAAAATAGCGCTACGCTGAGGTAAGTATGACAACACGCCCACTCCAACAACATCATCTAACGGCTCCGCATCCCGAAGTGGTGGCGTTAGTGCCTCGATTAATCGAGGGAGAGATTTTGGATCTTGGCTGCGGGTCGGGTCGGCATGCCCTTTACCTCCAGCAGCAGGGGTTTGCCGTCACTGCATGGGACAATGACCCGCTGGCGGTACAACGCTTAACGCAACAGATGCCCCAAGCGGCAGCGGCGGGAATCACTGTTGCAACCCCGGACCTGAATCATCATCGCTTCAACGGCCAATACCATGCGATTCTGGCCATTGATACTTTAATGTATTTACACCCCTCGGCTATCGGCCAGTTGATTGCTGATATGCAAGCGGCCACCCTTAAAGGCGGCTATAACCTTATTATCTGCCCGATGCACGATGAAGGCTCAGCCGGGTCGATCGCCTTCCCGTTTAGTTTCCGTTCGGGGGAGTTAAGCCACTATTATCGACGTTGGCATATTGTTCACTATCATGAACAGCGAGCGACGTGGACTTCCCCCGACGCACCGACTGAGCCAATTACCCTTCGCTTTGCCACTTTATTGGCACAGAAAATCTCGATTAAAGAGTTGTAATCATTTGAGGGGTAAAACCGTTTAGCGTCAACCCATCCCTAACCTTGGAATCTTTTTGATGAGTAACTCACCCTTAAGTCGTCAGAAAAAGAAAAGCGGATCATTGATTCGAATTGTCTTCTGGTTAAGTCTAGTATTACTGGTGGCCCGACTGGTTTGGGCCCTCCCTGCTGCGTTCGATCATCATCGGGCAAAACAGGAGAGCACCGGAACGGAAACCAAGGTCTCAGCCCCCTCTCAGGCTAAGTCTAGCCCCTAATTAATGACAGTAAGGACACCTTAGCCCTGCTGAGAATCACAAAGGATGTAATATGTCAGAAGTCTATAGTCAGTTACTGGCTCAACGCCGCCAGAAAATTTTAGAGTTAGTGCTTAACAACCCTTTGTTGGTTGATAGCCTGCTTGAGCCTGAAAAAAAATTAAACGACTCACAGATCGAACAGGTCGCCCAACAGAAGCAATTGCTCGTCGAGACGATTTTGCTGCTGCATGCCGCGGATATTGCGGATATCTTGGAGTCACTGCCTGAAGAAGCGCGGCAAGCGGTATGGCAGATTATTCCCGTTGAGAGTCGCGGGCGAATCTTAGTCGAGGCCTCTGAAACGGTATGGGAAAGCCTGATTGAGTGTATGAGCGATAAGCAGACCCTACAAGCTATCGCTCCCCTCGACCTTGATGACCAAGCGTGGTTATCACGCTTTCTGTCACGCGATCTGACCGGAAAATTACTGACCGGTCTCGAGCCGAAACAACGCGCGCGTATTCTACAACTGATCGGTAAAGATCGGGGTGGCGTGGCACAGGTGATGGACTTCAATATTATCACTGTACGGCCAAATGTTACGCTTGGCGTGGTACAGCGCTATCTGCGCCACCTGAAGAAAATCCAAAATGGTACCGATAAAATCTTTATTATCGACCACCAAAATCAACTGCTTGGCGAGCTGCTGCTCACCGATATTCTGCTCCATACTCCTCATGCGCAGGTATTGGACGTCATGAACCCGCATCCGGTGACCTTCCAGCTGGATGAACAAGCTGAAAATGCTGCCAGTGCCTTTGAACGGTACAACCTTATCTCCGCGGCAGTGACCGACAATGAAGGGAAATTAATTGGTCGGATTGCGATTGAAGACATCATCGACTTAGTTAACCAAGAGAACGAGAATAACATCCGGAAAATGGGTGGGATACGTGAAGAAGAAGACGTGTTCGCCCCGGTGGCTAAGTCGGTTAGAAACCGCTGGGCGTGGTTAGCTCTCAACCTCTGTACCGCCTTTGTCGCCTCGCGCGTTATCGGGTTATTCGAAAATACTATTGCTCACCTTGTCGCGTTGGCCACGTTAATGCCAATCGTCGCCGGGATTGGCGGTAACACCGGTAATCAGACCATCACTATGATTGTACGTGCCTTGGCCCTGCATCAGATCGAACCGAGTAATTTCTCCTTCCTGTTTTTACGCGAGATTGGCGTTGCGCTGATTAACGGTATTCTCTGGGGCGGCGTAATGGGCGGTATCACTTACTTGATGTACCACAATCTAGCCCTCAGCGGCGTGATGATGTTGGCGATGGTGCTTAACCTGTTACTCGCAGCCTTTATGGGCGTCATGATCCCACTGATTATGACCAAACTAAAACGTGACCCAGCCATCGGCTCTAGCGTGCTGATTACTGCCACCACCGATACCGGCGGCTTCTTTATTTTCTTAGGATTAGCCACCCTGTTCTTATTGCACTAATCCCCCCTGTGGCACGGTTCGCGCCGTGCCCCCGCTTTTAACTTTTTATTCACTGAAAAATGGAACCGGTTTGTGATTGGTCATCAGAACCATTGCTACGCTTAGTGGCAAAAATGTTTCAAAATTTAATTATTCAAATAAATGAATAATTAATCCAAATCAGGCTAACTAATCATTGCCCCCCCACTAAAAAGGCTCTATATTGGCCGCGCTTTTTTTAGCACACACTTTTAATTATTTTATTTAATCAATTGGGACTGAGCGCAGTCTTGGTTGTGGGAGAGATATGATGACGGATAAGGTCCGTATTGAAACTTTAGATGCCACCTCTTTCAAGGGGAACAACGATCAATTCTTGGCGCGTCAAGCAGAGTTTGAATCGAATGTCAGAAGTTATCCACGCAAGTTGCCTTTAGCCATTGCTAAGGCCAACGGCGTCTGGATCACCGACGTTGAGAACAAAGATTATCTTGACTGTCTGGCTGGAGCAGGAACCTTAGCATTAGGCCATAATCATCCTGATGTCCTGCAAAGCATCCAAAATGTTATAAGCAGCGGCTTACCGTTACACACTCTTGATCTAACGACTCCGTTAAAAGATCAATTCTCAGAATATCTCCTCTCTTTGCTCCCTCACCAGGGTAAAGATTATTGCCTACAATTCACCGGCCCAACCGGTGCAGATGCTGTCGAAGCTGCCCTGAAACTGGCGAAAAAGACCACGGGTCGAAACAGCGTCATTAGCTTCTCTGGCGGCTACCATGGTATGACCCACGGTGCGCTATCGGTTACCGGAAACCTGGGACCGAAAGAAGCCACCAGCGGCATGATGACAGAAGTTCAGTTTATGCCTTACCCACACCTTTATCGCTGCCCGCTGGGGATTGGCGGTCAAGCCGGTATCAATGCATTAAGCTACTACTTCGAAAACCTGATTAATGATGTCGAAAGCGGCGTTCGCAAGCCTGCTGCGGTGATCTTAGAAGCCGTTCAAGGCGAAGGTGGGGTTAACCCAGCACCGGTCGAGTGGTTACAACGTATTCGTAAAGTGACCCAAGAGCACGGCATCTTGTTAATTGTCGACGAAGTGCAAGCAGGCTTCGCCCGTACCGGCCGTTTCTTCGCCTTCGAGCACGCAGGAATCGAACCGGATATTATCGTGATGTCAAAAGCGGTTGGCGGCGGTTTACCGCTCGCAGTACTTGGCATTAAGAAAGAATTCGATGCGTGGTCCCCGGGCCACCACAGCGGGACGTTCCGCGGTAACCAACTGGCGATGGCCACCGGTCTTACCACGCTGAAAATCTTGAAAGAGCAAGATATTGCGGGTCAAGTCGCGGTCAAAGGCGAGTGGTTAAAGGCACAGTTAAGCCAACTGCAAAAACGTTTCCCGCAAATCGGTCATATCCGTGGTTTAGGCTTAATGATTGGTATGGAAATTGTGAAACCGCAAGACGCTGCCGACCACTTAGGTTGCCACCCTGCTGATCCTGAGTTAGCGGTGCTACTACAGAAGAAATGCTTCGAAGCGGGTCTGATCTTAGAACGCGGCGGACGTCACGGTTGCGTGTTACGTTTACTGCCATCACTGCTGATCAGCCAAGTTGAATTGACTTTATTCCTCGAAAAATTCGAGCAAGCGCTATTAAGCGCTGGCCTTCAACCTCAGGGATAAGACAACAATGTCAACCACTAACACGATTCTGACGGGATCGCCAGAGAGCCTCCAGGCCTACCAAGAGGTGATGACCCAGAGCCAGCAAGCGGTTGCCGCTTGGCTGCAACAGCCGGAAATGTATCAAGGTAAATCCGTCGCGACACTACGCGAGCGCATCGCCTTACAGTTCACGGCTGAAGGGTTAGGGAATAAAGAAGCGATTGATCGTGCTGTCGAATATTTCTTAAAAGACAGTCTAGCGGTCCATCATCCACAGTGTGTGGCGCATTTACACTGCCCGAGTTTGGTGATTAGCCAAGCGGCGGAAGTGTTTATCAATGCCACAAACCAAAGTATGGACTCTTGGGATCAAAGCCCGTCTGCCACGATTATGGAAGTAAAACTGGTCGAATGGCTCCGCAGCCAAATCGGCTACCCGGCGGGTGACGCCGGGGTTTTCACCAGTGGTGGAACCCAGAGCAATATGATGGGACTGATGCTAGCCCGCGATGCGTTTTTCGCTCGCCGTGGTCACTCAATCCAACAAGATGGCTTACCGAATAACCTGCGTAACTACAAAGTGTTCTGTTCTGAGCACGCGCACTTTTCTGTGCAGAAAAATATGGCGCTAATGGGCCATGGTTACCAGTCGGTGGTGCAGATCAAAACCGATGACTGTTCGCGTATCGACCTGAATGATCTGTTGGAAAAGCTCGCAACCGCGAAAAGCCAAGGTGAAGAAGTGATGGCTATCGTGGCAACCGCCGGGACAACCGATGCAGGTGCCATTGATAATCTTACCGCTATCACCACCTTAGCAGCGGAGCAAGGTATCTGGGTACACGTCGATGCAGCATGGGGTGGCGCCTTACTGCTTTCGGAGAAATATCGTCACTGGTTAGCCGGTTTAGAGCAGGCTGACTCTGTCACGTTAGATTTCCATAAGCAATATTTCCAAACCATCAGTTGTGGCGCGTTCTTACTGAAAGATCCGAAGCACTATGAGTTAATGCGCTATCAAGCCGCGTACCTTAACTCAGAGTTCGATGAAGCACAGGGCGTCCCTAACCTGGTGTCGAAATCATTGCAAACCACCCGCCGTTTCGATGCGTTGAAACTGTGGATGGGACTCGAAGCGCTAGGACAAAAACAGTATGCCGCGATCATTGATAATGGTGTCACCTTAGCGCAAGACGTTGCCGCCTATGTTGAGGGCATGACCGAAGTAGAATTGGTGATGAAGCCTCAGCTAGCGAGTGTCCTGTTCCGTGTGCGTCGTGAAGGCTTAGACGATCAGCAGCTCGCGCTGTTCAATCAGAAGATTGGCGATGCACTGCTTGATTCTGGACGCGCAAATGTCGGTGTCACTGAACACAATGGCGTGACCTGTCTAAAACTGACATTACTGAACCCTACCGTGACGTTAGACGACATCAAAACGCTGTTAGCATTAGTCTTGCAAACGGCAAAAACGCTGTAGTCAAAAGTAAGGCCCCGATTAGGGGCCTTTTTTTATTCTGCAATAATACTTGCTGTGTAACAGGGACAGTGGGTTAACATCATGCCGCTACTGCCCTCATCTCTACCCTTTAAAACTCAACACTTGCCGATAATGTCACATTACGGGTTTGCCCTTCTGCCACGCGTAAGTTACCGCCGCTTGAGGTGTAATAATGTTTATTGAACAGATTATTCAGATTCAGCTGTAGCTGCGTTTTTTGTCCAAGCACGCGAGAGTTCCAGCGTAAGAAGCTATCGGCTACTAAATAATGCGGTAAGGTAAAGCTGTTATCGGGATCACCCGCTCGACTTCCCACATACTGCACACCTCTATAGGTGGAAGCTATATCAGTTTCTGCTGGTAATTTTTATCCAAAAAATAGGAGATATGATATAACCCCACCCTATCTCATCTAAGCCTTTAAGCAGTTATTTGAGAATTGACTTTAAAATTCCACACTTGCACTTAGTACTACATTTCGCGTTTGTCCCTCTGAAACTCGTAAGTTTCCACCACTCGATGTGTAATAGTGCTTATTAAAGAGATTATTCAAATTGAGCTGTAAATGCGTTTTCTTCCCTAACAACTGATTATCCCAGCCAATAAAGGTGTCCGCGACTGTATAAGCCGGCAGGGTAAAACTATTATCAGGGTCTCCCGCACGCGTTCCCATATAACGCACCCCGCCACCAAGACGAAAACTCCCTGGTAATGGATAAATAGTGATATTGTGGCTTAAATAAATCCCACCTGAATTTTTTGGTGCATTTTGAAGAAGATTGCCATCGTTTTCCGAGTTATTTTTATCGTTAACTATTTTGGCTTTGCCATGACTATAGTTCGCACTTAAATCCCACCCTGGATAAATTTCACCGTTTAGTTCAAACTCAATACCTGTTGAACGGGCTTTATCCACTGCATAAGTATCGCCGTTTAACGTTAAAGAAAGATTACGCTCATCAATCCGATAAAGTGCGACAGTGGCTAATAATGACGGTGTCAGCTGCCACTTGCTCCCCACTTCATAAGAAGTACCTTCTTCTGACGCGCTAACATTCCCGTTATCATCGGGGTTAGTTGACGGTGTGAAGGATTTACTCATACTACCGTAGAAAGAGACATCCGGTGTAAGCTTATAGACAAGACCTGCTTGGGGGAGAAATTTATTTCCTTCATCGTCATAGCTAAGCGTCGTTGGAATCCCTCTCGTTTCTCGTTGTTCGTAATGTTGATAACGCCCCCCTGCAACGAGGTTCCACTTTTCAGTTAATTCGATATTATCTTTGAAGTAAACAGAATGGTTGTGGATCCTGTTTAGTAAGTGCTTATCCGCTGTTTTTTCTGTTGTACTATTAGTGATGGTCTGCAGGCCATATACGGGGTTGCTGAGTGTAAAATCGCTGTTCTTTTTACCATTATAAGCGTGTGCTCGGTACGTTTGGTCCATTTCATAATCTGCCCCAACGACAAGGTTATGCGTCATTCCCAATAATTTTGGCGTCCCAATCACATCCCAAGACAAATATTTAGTTTGATGGTTAAAACCCCGGAAGGCATCCGCACGCCGGGTCACTACTCCGGTTGTCGTATTCACCGCCGTAGTTGTCACAATATCGCTGTTATATTTTCGTTGGTTAAATCCACCGGTAAACCGTGTCGACCAAGTGTCATTGAACTGATAATCCCAGTGTGAACTGAGCGTTTGCGTACGACCCCAAGCACGGTTAGAGTAATCATCTAGCCGTGTTTTATAACCGATATTAATGGGTTTGCCATTGATAAACGCTGTACCACGGTCATAGGGAATATCGTACTGGAAATTTTCATAGGTAATGTTAAAGCTCGCCTTCTCACCGTACCACTGCAATGAGGGCGCTAACAACCTATGTTTATTACTACCATAACCGCGCCAATAATCCTGATCTTGTTTCTCAGCGATAAAACGAAAAGCGAAACCATTTCCTAAGGGGCCGGTAATGTCGATATTACCAGCACCGCCCCCTGTGCCGTTATAATGGCCACCAACAATTGTTCGCCATTGATATTCGGGTTTTTTACTGACAACGTTGATCATGCCACCGGGGTTCAAAATACCGTATAAAAGTGAGGAAGAACCTTTCAACACCTCAATATGATCTGTGGTTTGATCGAAATTTAATCCCTCACTACTACGAATACCATCCCGAAACACAGAACCATCAGAATTGAGTCCAAAACCACGACGAATAATGCCATCTTCAGTCTGACCTAAAGTGTTCGACTCTGAAGTACCGCTAACAAAACGCATCGCTTCAGAAACAGTTGTGGTTTGATAATCTTGAAGTTGCTTCGAAGTCACGACACTGACCGATTGAGCTTCATCCAATTTTGAAGTAGATGTTTTACTAGCAATAGACGTTGTTGGACTTGAATAGCCATCTCCGTCGTCTGCTGCTGTTGCCGTAACCGTTATCGTTTTATTGTTAGTTGTCTCGGTACTATCGGCAGCATAACTTACTGGTGAAGAGACCAATGCTCCGCCACAAACCGCAAGCCATACTTTTCTTAATGAACGCTGATGATTGGACAATTCTTTGTCGTAATTCATATCTACTATATCCCAGGCGAAAAAGGTCTTTTTATAATTAGGAACGTCCCTTACCCAGAAGCATACTGTTTAGAATAAGGGTTTAACGATTGAAAGGTTTATCGTTAGCAGAAATAACAGCAACCTTGATGTAATTGAGAATCATTCAATCATGAAGTAATGTAGTAGTATAGTTATTTTAAAATTAATTCACTACATCCCTTCCCGTCCGGTAAACGGTGGATAAAAAACCGATTCCATCGCTTTTCCACAGAAAAAATAGCAGTATTCCATTTATCTTTATAGTTAACTGAGTAGTGAATATTCAATTACATCTTGACTACTACAGCCATTATTATCAAAATCACTACAAAGAGAATGAGAGTCATTCTTAGTTAAATAGAGTCAATGTATTCATGTCATTTCCGCTTGCCACTGAAAACCTCTGCGCGGGTTACGATAAACATCAGATCATTCATGATGTTACCCTGACTATTCCCGCACAAAAAACCACCATTATTGTTGGGGCAAACGGCTCTGGAAAATCGACACTGCTCCATACTCTCGCTGGCCTGAATGCGGCCCAGAGCGGCAAAGTGTTACTTGAAGGAAGCGATCTTTCCCAGCGTAAACGCCGGGATATCGCGAAACGAATGAGCTTTCTCGCCCAATCCTCGCCTATTCCGGACGCGATAACCGTCTCCACCTTAGTGGCTCGTGGACGTTACCCTTGGCAAGGTCTGCTCCATCAATGGTCGCGCCAAGATGAGCAGGCAGTCGATGAGGCCCTGCAGCTCACCGGGCTATCTGCCTTTAGGGATTATCCGGTCACGTCACTTTCTGGCGGGCAACGCCAGCGCTGTTGGATTGCGATGACGCTTGCACAGCAGACGCCCCTGCTGTTATTGGATGAGCCAACGACCTACCTTGATTTACGCTATCAGGTCGATGTGCTGACCCTATTACAAACCCTCACCCAGCAACACAATAAAACCGTGGTCATGGTGCTACACGACCTGAATTTCGCCCTACATTTCGCCGATAGGCTGCTATTTATCAAAGCTGGCAAAGTCATCGCAGAGCTTGATGAGGCTAACGACTGTACTGCCGAGTTGATTGAGGAGACCTTTGGCGTACGTACCCACTTGGTCACCGATCCGCGCACCCAGAAGCCAATCGTTATTCCGCTTTGGTCAGCCAATGAATGCTAAATCCTTACCTTTGCCCTGGGTGGCAGCCACCTTATTCTTCTTGCTGGTCTTGTTAGCCTTTGCCGAGTTGAGCATAGGCGCGATGCATTTCTCTTTGCAGACCGTCCTGCACGCTTTTTTCGACTATCAACCCACGGTGTTCAGTGATCGCATTATTATTGATATTCGCTTGTTGCATGTAGTGGTCGCCGTCGTAGTCGGAGCCTGTTTAGCGATGGCCGGCCACTTGCTGCAAACAATCATCGGTAATCCCCTAGGTGAACCCCATATTTTTGGGCTTAATGCCGGGGCCTCATTGGCTGTCGTCGCCTGCAGCGCCCTCGGTAACGCGCTATTATTCTCGCCATTTTTACGTCCATTGATTGCCGCGATAGGCGGCGGTGTTCTATTCAGTGCTGTCCTACTCGCCGCTTATCTCAGTCGGCAAGGATTCGCTGTCGTCACCACCACACTGTGTGGCATCACACTCTCTGCCTTTGCCGCCTCCCTGACCTCGCTGCTGTTACTGTTCAATGAGCAGACATTGCAATCAACGCTACTCTGGTTGAATGGCGATATTGCTGGCTTGAGCTGGCAAGCGGTCTACGCCATTTTACCGCCCTTTTTGCTGGCCATAGTCGTGGCATTTCTCGTGTCACCGGCACTCAACACACTCACTCTTGGCGAACAGGTTGCCGAAGGACTTGGGGTTCGCGTACTGCGTTCACGGATGATCGGGCTTTGTGCCATTGCACTATTTTGTGGGATTGCTGTTTCATTGGCGGGTCCAATTGGCTTCGTGGGGTTAATCGTTCCCAATATCGTCCGCCAGCTGATTACTGTACAACCGCGGAGTGCCTTATGGGTCAATGCCTTAATGGGGGCGGTGCTGTTACTCGCGGCAGACCTCTGCGCGCAACATCTGCTTGAGAGCCAATCTTTGGCCACCGGTACAGTCACCGCGCTGCTGGGTGCACCAGTCTTTGTAATCTTAGCGGAAAGGTATTTTCGATGAGGTCTTCGTTACTCCGTCCAGCAGAAAAAGCGCTTCGCTTAGGGGGCAAGAGCATTCTGCTCTCTCCTCACGCCCTGTTAGCAGGAGGCGTACTCGCGCTGAGCATTACGTTGTTACTGGTTTTTGCTTTGACCCAGGGAGCGCTTCCGCTCACGCTGCGCGAAGTTTATTATCAACTCACCCACGCGCAGGCTCCCGCCTCACTCAACCAAACGCTATTTTGGCAAATGCGTCTACCACGCAGTGTGGTCGCCATCATTGCGGGAGCCGTACTGGGTGCCGCCGGTGCGGTGATGCAATCCACGACCCGTAACGGTCTTGCTGATCCCTCGCTCTTGGGGATTAAAGAGGCCGCCTGCTTAGTGGTATGGATCGAATTATTATTTTTCCCAACGCTTTTCCCGCTATGGCGGCCAATTTCCGCCATGATCGCGGGTTTACTGGTGACCGGCATTGTTATGTTGCTGGCCCGAGGGACATCAGGTTCAAGGTTTATCTTGATTGGTATTGGCATCAGTTGGGGACTGAATGCGCTGCTCGGCGTTATCCTGACGACGCTCGACCCGAAGCAAGCACAACAGTTGATGCTGTGGATGGCGGGAAGCCTGCAACACGCCACGCTCGAAACGGCGCAACTAATGATCGTTATCGCGCTGCCTATTGTCGCGCTACTGCTCTATAGCTGTCGTGCCAGCACGATTCTACAACTCGGCGATGCGACGGCAACGTCGCTTGGCGTCAACCCCTTACCGATAAATCGGTTACGAGTGATAGGCGCGGTGATCTTGACGGCACTGACAGTCTCAACCGTCGGAAGCCTAGGATTTATTGGCTTGATGGCCCCCCACCTCACGCGGCGAATCGTCAACGGTGGGCAGAGCTACCTATTGTGTGGCAGCGCACTGGTTGGAGCCTTGTTACTGCTACTCGCCGATTGCGTCGGCCGCTTAGCCTTCGCCCCGGCACAACTGCCCGCGGGGATCATCGTCGCCTTACTCGGCGGCCCTTTTTTATTCATCTTATTGTGGAAACGCGCCACACAGCGTTAGTGACGAGGAGTTAGGATGCGCTCAGTGATTGTATTGTTAGGGCTTTGTATGAGTGTCGTCTGCTCGGCGGCCTCTCCCCCCACCCGCCATTTTCTGGATGATGCCCAACGCGATGTGGTCATCCCCCAGCACCCCCTGCGTATTGTTTCATTACATGACTTGGATATTACCATCCCATTGCTGGAACTCGGCGTCACGCCTGTCGGCAGTCATGGCCGCCTCTCGGCGCAGGGAAAACCCTATCTGCGCTCAGCAAAACGCTTAACCGGCCTCGATTTCAGTAATACCTCTATTGAGTATTTAGGCACTGCAGACATTAACCTTGAGAAGATCGCGGCATTGCATCCCGATTTGATTATTACTGAACCAAGCCGTACCACCGACCTTCAACAATTGCAGAGTATTGCCCCAACGGTGAGTATCGATAACCGCCAAGGTGGGCCGGTGAGGCTCTACCAACGGTTAGCCGACCTCACGCATACCCAAGCCAAATATCAACAATTAGTCAGCCGTTATCAGGCGGAAATCGCTGAGTTACAACGCTTACGCGGCGAACGCAAGGTGACAGTCTCCGTCCTGCAGGCCAATAACGGTAAGGTCAACATTCTGCATACCTATCATGCGCTGGGCCAAGTATTGCGCGATGCCGGATTTAGCTTCCCATCCCTTATCAATCAATTACCTGAAGAGGGACGCGCAAACCTCAATGCCGAGCAACTGCCAGCACTGGATGCCGACCTTGTTTTCGATACATGGCGAGGAGACGGTGACTTAACTGCGCAGGATGAGCGCAAGGCGATGGATGCAGTGCTGCCTGGATGGTGCCAGTTTATGCAAGCGTGCCAACGGGGACATTGGGTAATGGTCGCCCGAGAGGATGCCATTGTTAATAGCTTTGCTTCGCTGTCGAAAATGGTCGCCGTGGTTGAAACCAGCTTATCCGCACTGACTTTACCGCCAGCCAATCATTGAGGAAATGCTATGTCTATGCGACACGACTTATTTTCTGAACGCTTACGCGCACGCATCGATGGTCTCTCGATAGGGCTGCAACAAGTGCTGCTCTATATCGATCAACATCGTGCGTTAGTGATAGAGAGCACCGCATTAGAGATCGCCGCGGCGACGCAAACCTCGGATGCAACCGTGGTCCGCGCTATCCAAGCGATCGGCTTTAGCGGCTTACGAGAATTGAAATCCGTCCTAGAGCAATGGTTCGATCCGCCCTTAAACTCTGCCGATAAAATGGACACCACCTTGAGCCATCTGGCCGAAGATGTGAACCAATCGATCGATTATGTGGTCGAGGGTCACCTCACTGCCGCCCAAGCGCTGAGTGGCAGTGAAAATCGTCAAGCCATCGCCCAAGCGGTTTCGTTACTGGTCAATGCCCGACAGTTGGCGATTTTTGGGATTAACGCCTCAGGGATCCTGGCCGAGTATGCGGCACGCCTATTCCATCGCAACGGCTTACCGGCACTCCCACTAAATCGCTCTGGTATCGGCCTTGCTGAACAACTGCTGTCACTGCAACGTGGCGATGTGCTGATTATGATGGCGCAAAAATCTGCCCACCGTGAAGGAATGACTACCCTACGTGAAGCCCAGCGCTTGGGCGTTCCCATTATATTACTGACCAGCGCTAAAGAGTCTAAATTCGTCCAGCAGGCCGATGTGGTGATTCATGTCCCGCGTGGTACAGAGCAAGGCAATATGCCATTACATGGGCCGGTATTGGCCTGCCTCGAAATTTTGGTGGTCTCCACCGCCGCCTCGATGTCGCAACGGGCGGTAAAGTCGATGAAAAGACTACAAGAATTACATCGGGGGCTAAAAAATACCGCCTCAAAGAAATAGGGTAATTCCGAACAAATTAACCCTTCGGTTTTTGGCGCTGAACTATACTTAAGCTTTCTCTAATAATAACAATGCTCCATCAGGGATAAGCGATGCCTAAACCATCCACGTCTAGCGACGAAAAAATCGTATCTTCGGATACGATAAAACAACGATTGTTCTTTATTGTTCTGGTTGCCACCATGGGCGCCCTCGCCTTTGGTTATGATACTGGGATTATCTCCGGTGCCTTACCTTTTATGACCCAACCATTGGATCAAGGCGGACTTAACCTTACCCCTTTCACCGAGGGCTTAGTCACCTCAGCCTTGATCTTCGGTGCCGCAATCGGTGCTTTTATTAGCGGCTTCGTTTCCGACCGTTTCGGCCGTCGCATCACCTTACGCACTTTGGCCCTGATATTTGTCTTAGGTGCGTTGGGGACGACCCTAGCCCCGAACGTCCATATTATGGTGGTAATGCGCTTCTTACTGGGGATTGCTGTCGGCGGAGGCTCGTCCACTGTTCCGGTCTTTATCGCCGAAATCGCTGGCCCGCGTCACCGCGCCCCGCTAGTGAGTCGAAATGAGCTTATGATTGTCGCGGGACAATTGACCGCCTATATCGTCAGCGCCTTGATGAGTGTATTGCTACACGATAATCATCTGTGGCGTTATATGCTGGCGCTCGCCACCATCCCAGGATTATTACTGTTTATCGGCACCTTCTTTGTGCCAGGCTCCCCTCACTGGTTAGTCGCCGAAGGCCGATTACGTGAAGCCGTGCGCATTATGCGTCGCCTGCGCCGCTCGCACAAAGAGGTCCGTAAAGAGATTAACCAGATGCGTGAACAAGCTAAAGCCTCACGCGAAGGGCCAACGACCAAAGAGCTATTGAAGGAACGTTGGGTGGTGCGTCTGCTGCTACTGGGTATTGGTATGGGGGCCGTTGCACAATTTACCGGTGTAAACGCCTTTATGTACTACACCCCGATCATCTTAAAGACAACCGGAATGGGGACTAACGCCTCACTTACCGCCACCATCGGCAATGGTGTGGTCGCCGTGATCGCCGCCTTAATTGCGTTAAAAGCCGTCTCACACGTTAAGCGCCGTTCGATGCTAATTTTCGGCTTGATCGCGGTTATTTTGATGCAGATCGCCCTCGGCTCTGTGTTGATCTTCCTACCGAAGGATCTGACCCAAAGTTACTTAGCGCTCGCGTGTATCCTGCTGTTCTTATTCTTTATGCAGATGTGCGTCGCGCCAATCTATTGGTTGTTGATGTCTGAACTCTTCCCGATGAAATTACGCGGTGCGTTAACCGGTACTGCGGTAGCCTGCCAATGGATTTGTAATGCCGCCGTAGCCTTCGCCTTCCCACCGATGTTATCGGCGATGGGTAATCAGACATTCTATGTGTTCGCCGCCGTAAACCTTGTGTCGTTAATTTTTGTCTGCTGTTGTCTGCCCGAAACCAAAGATAAATCTCTGGAAGAGATCGAGACCATGATGCGCAAGCGTTACAGTAAGGAAGATGCTGTTCCCTCCACGATTGAAAATGCCTAACGCAGCAAAACGCCCAATATTGGGCGTTTTATTGCCATATTTCTGACATCTCTATCTGTTGTACTCTCTCTGACCCATGACTAGTGAGGTGTACCATGCAACGTCTCTGTGCTTACCTACTCTCTGCGAAGTATCCCAAATATATAAAACGTGTGGCCTTTCGTCTTGCGCTCTGGCACGCACACATTCATCGCTGAGCCGCTAAGGGGGGAAACCCCCTTAATTCCCCTTTACCTGCCCCGAAGTCAGTTTTGCTGATGCAGCAATTTCCGTAGTTAACTTGACAGAATAGCGATCTAGGTCACATATTTTAAGAGGTATTCCCTTTTATCTCACACAGGAGCGAACGATGAAGATGACCTCTCCTTCACAGTTTTCTCGACGCAACTTCTGCCAATTATTGCTCGCCGCTTTGGCCATGCCGCTAAGCAGTTATGCGCAGTCGCCATCAGCGTCTCCCCATGTTGCTATCCAACCCCTTTCGCTGACGAAAGTGGTGAATGGCGTGCCGAACGATAAACTGCCTTTACTCATTTATCAGCAAGCGGTCCCCGCATCGGCCTCGAATACCGATGAGTACCTAAGCGATCTCTTCGCTAAGAATGGTAGGCCGGTACAGTGGCGCTACCAAATTTTCCCCTTTACTCATTACCACTCCAACACCCATGAGCTATTAGGCGTTAGCCAGGGCAGTGCCAAGGTGCAGCTTGGCGGCGAGACTGGGCCAACGGTAACGGTTAAACAAGGCGATGTTATCCTTATCCCGGCGGGGGTTGGCCATAAACAACTTTCGGCCAGTGAGGATTTCCAAGTACTGGGGGCCTATCCTCAAGGCTTAAGCCCTGATCTCTATCACGACGACCCGAGTAAGTTGGCCGAAGCTCAGCGCCATATCGCGAATATCGCTATGCCCACCACCGATCCGGTGACCGGCAAACAAGGCGGTATCTTAACCCTGTGGAAAGCCTAATTTTTCGCGCTTAATTGGAACCGATACCATTACTACGAGGATATTATGTCTGTAAAAAAAATCACTGCTGTTGCCTCCTTTTTACTCGCCACCACGCTAGGAGGCCATGCAGCCCTCGCGGCAACGCCTTCCTCTGCACCCGAGGTCCATAATATTGGCATTGTTGGGGCGGGTAATATGGGGGAAACCCTTGGAAAACTCTGGGCCGATGCCGGATACCACGTGATGCTCGCCTCACGCCACCCCGACAGTCTGCAATCCACTGCCAAGAATATCGGTCACGGTACTCAGGTGGGCACCGCCGAGCAGGCCAGTCAATTTGGCGATGTCGTGGTGATGGCCATCCCTTATGGCGCCCTGCCTCAACTGGGTCAATCCCTTCATCAGCAACTTGCTGGGAAAACCGTGATCGATGTTAGTAACCCTTATCCTGGTCGTGACGGGGCAACCGCAGCCAAAGCGCTGAGTCTGGGAAGCGGCAAGGCATCGGCGCAATACCTATCGGGCGCACATGTGGTGCGAGCCTTTAATTCATTGGCTGCCACTGCCATTGCCTTGAATGCGCATCACTCACCGCTGATTGCTGTGCCTTATGCGGGCGATAACCCACAAGCCTTGGCGCAGGCCAAAACGTTAATCCAGAAAACCGGTTTTGCGCCAGTGAAGACAGGGGACCTCGGGACCGCGACCCGTTTCCAACCAGGATCCTCGCTGTTCTTACAGGTATTAGACGAGAAAGCGCTTCGCGCGCAATTGGCAGACGCACGGTAATGAGTGATGACTGAGCCTACTAGGTCGCCGTTACTCGGGCGCTTTCAGCGCCTAGTTTCGATTAAGCAAGAAGAACTGGCCCCCCTCTGTTGGGGCTGGTTATATATCTTCTCACTGCTATGCGCTTACTATATCTTGCGCCCAATCCGCGATACGGTCAGTACCCTCACCGGCGCACACTCATTGCCTTGGTTGTTTACGGCGGTATTGATCACCATGCTGTTGCTACAGTGGCCTTATAACAGGCTGTCTCAGCGGCTCCCTCGAGAGCGCTTTATTAGCTATAGCTATCAAGCCTGTGCGCTGATTCTCTGCGCTTTCGCGCTGGGTTTTGCGCGCCACGGTGGGCTGCACGATCTGTTCTTAGGCCGGGCGTTTTTTATCTGGATATCGGTGTTTAATCTATTTGCGGTATCCGTGTTCTGGGCGCTAATTGTCGATATTTTTGATAGCGAGCGCGGCAAACGACTATTTGGCTTATTGGCCGCGGCGGCGACGATCGGCGCAATTGGCGGTTCCGGTCTAACCAGTTTAGTCGCCAACCATCTCTCAACCCCCGTATTATTGATTATTGCCGTTGGCCTAATCCAAGTGTCCGTCTTTAGTGCTAAACGTTTATCACATTGTGGCCGTCGGCTGTCGCAGTCAGCAACAGAAGAGAAGGCAAGTCACTCTTCTTCAGCGGGTGGACTCACGCCGCTGTTAATCGGTATTCGTCAGACATTAGCCTCCCCCTATTTATTGGGCATTTGCGGGTATATTTTATTTTATTCGGTCACCTCAACCCTGCTCTATTTTCAACAGGCCGCTATCGTGCAACACGCCTTTAGCCAACCAGCACAACGAACCACTTTTTTTGCCAATGTCGATTTGGCGATAAACGTATTAACCCTGATTTGCCAGTTAACGGCCAGCGGTAAGATCCTCTCACGCTGGGGGGTTGCGCTAAGCTTAGCCCTGTTACCGCTAGTCAGTATCCTAGGCTTCGGCTGGCTAGGGGTGGCCCCGAGCTTATCGGTTCTGGTCGGCTTTACTATCGTGCGACGGTCAATCAACTTTGCCTTGGCCCGCCCCAGCCGCGAGATCTTATTTACCGTGGTCCCCACCTCAGAGAAATATCATGCCAAGGTATTTATCGATACTCTCGTCTACCGTGTCGGCGATCAGGTCGGGGCGTGGAGCTATCAGGCCGTGAGCCTAATGGGGGTTGCCGCCCTACCCTTAACGCTATTTAGTATGATTTTGGCAGCAGGCTGGGCAGCATTGAGCGTTGTTTTGGGCCGTGCACAGCAGCGCAAAGCCCAGCAATTACCCGATGACCCGCCCTGATCGTAGAAATAAATTATCCTAAATGAGGATACACACCAGGCCCTATTGGTGGGGGCTGAAACCAATCGTACGAAAACGTACGGAAAGTATATTTTTTTAAGTAGCGTTCAGTTTCACCGCCCACTGAGTTGAGTACCGAAAGCATATCGTTGTTGTGAAACTCGTCAGAGGGCGGAGCCTAGGGTAAAATGCTCTTACTGCTTTAGCGTTAACGCTTTTTTATGTATAGAACGTATGGGTAACTTCTAAACATGCCGCCAACGCTCACCCTAGTCTTTGACTCGCGACGTCTATTAAAGCGAGGACCGGAATATTGTAGTTAATACCTTAGGCACTTACGCACGATAGTGACATTGAGAGAGGGTTTTATATGAGTCTATTCCGTACTGCATCAGCGAACGATTACTCGTTTAATCCTGAATCGGGCTTTTGGGAATTAAGTTTAATAGTAGGCCAGTAAGTGGGACTTGTTGTGATGCTCCTGAGCTTGGTGCTATCCAATACAATGAAGCGCGCGCTAAGTTCAAAGCAAAGGTAATAAGTGTCGTAAAAATAACGTCTAGTGTTGATTTGGAATGGAGTCGTTATGCTGCCTCGTATAGAAACTGCTCGTCTTATCCTCGCCCCCTTGGTGAAAGAAGATGCTCCCCTTATTCAGCAAGCTTTCCCACGTTGGGATATAGTGAAATATCTGACGCGTAAAGTGCCTTGGCCCTACCCTGCCAACGGAGCAGAATTCTTTTGTGAAAAGACCTTACACGCGATACATCAGCAAACGGAGTGGGTTTGGACGTTGCGCCCTCTCACTTCGCCTACCGAATTTATCGGTTTAATCCGGCTCTCCTTAGAAGTGGATAATAATCGCGGATTTTGGTTAGTGCCTGAATGGCAAGGCCAAGGTTATATGCGCGAAGCCTGCCACGCTGCCACTGACTTTTGGTTTAATCAGCTAAAGCAACCGGTCCTGCGTGCACCCAAAGCGAGGGAGAATCAGCGCTCTCTTAAGATCTCACAGCAGAGCGGTATGCGAATGATCCGAGAAGAGATAGGTGAATACCATATTGGCGATATTCCCTCGACATTATGGGAGATCACACGCGAAGAGTGGAATGGGCGTTATCACCCTGAAGAGGCCTCCGTTCGAGGAGGGTAATAACCAGTGATTACCCTTTTACAGATTAAATCAGCTCGCTGACGCCGCGTTGAGAACCGAGAGTTGATAGTTGCACCCTGGCATCATTTCATCCAGGCCATCGGTTAACATTTTGGCTGCAGATTGGAGCGCGTCGAAAGGCATTGCGGGCAAGCTTTCAAGAATAAACCACATCTGCTGATCCTCTACGCTGAGACGCGTTCTACTACCTTGTCGCCAGTTCCAGCGTCTACAAGTGACACCATGATCATCAGTCCAAATCACTTCACCCGGTTCAGGATATTCGATGACGTCATTGCCGGCTTGTACGGTATCAAAAGGCTCACTCCCCGTCGCCCGCAGTAGCTTAGGGGAACCTTGATAGGCGCTAAGATTCTCTCCACCGACTGGCACCGCGAAGAAAAGACTAACCGCGTTGTATAAATCGACGATGGGATCAATACTCGCCATGTTTCCGTCTCGTATCACCCTTTTATGCAGAGCCTCAGCAGAACAGGGGGTTCGCTTAGGCTTGGCACCGAATGCGCGGAAAACCTCACCCCATTGCGCAAAATGTTCCAATGCCCAAGTAGGCTGGCCGTCAAGCACCGCAGCAACCGCTTGCATAAGTCGACGACGCCCTACCGACTCGTCGGTAACCGGTGCCGCGGTAACGGCAATACTGATTGCAGTGAAATCGGGAGCAAGACTTATCACGGACGGAGAGATTGACGGGGAGACAACTGACATAGCACAATCCTTTATCGGTAAATTTTTACCATGGTAATAACCCCTACTGGAATAGTCAATATAATGACCGATTTAGTTAGTCAGTCTTCATCGATCAGTGGAGCGATAGCGCTTAAGCTTAAGCACTACCGAAAAACGCAAAAATATTCGTTAGATGAATTCTCACGAATGTCAGGCGTTAGCAAGGGTATGCTGGTTGAGATCGAAGCTTGTCGAGCCAATCCAAGCATCGCCATTCTATGCAAAGTTGCAAATATTCTAAAAATCTCTGTAGCGGATTTAGTCGACGTCGCGGATACGCCCAAAGTCTATCAAATTACAGCCGATACGATGCCTCTATTATGGGAAGGAGAACAAGGTGGAAGTGCTCGTCTCTTAGCAGGAACCCCTGGCCCCGATATGCTTGAACTTTGGCAATGGCAGCTTTCCCCTAATGAATACTACAACTCCCCTGCGCATTCAGCAGGTACCAAAGAGTTGATTTATGTCCAGCAAGGGACACTCACCCTAACAATTGATGAGCAGGAATATCTGATAAAGCGTGGTAATGCAGTAGTTGCGAATACCGACCATACTCATCGTTACGCTAACCAGCACGGCGAAGCGCTTATTTTTACCATGGCAGTACATGAACCAAACAGTTGATCATTATATTGACCAAAAAATAAAAAAGACTACTCTGATACTCCCCTTCACCTTAATAAGGATAACAAGATGTTTTCTGGTCTAAGTGCCTTCCCACTCACGCCTTGTAAAGCGGGATACGTTGATGAAGTCTCTTTCGAAAAGCTTATTGTTCGTTTAGTTGAGGCAGAAGTCGACTCAATCGGCCTGATGGGATCGACGGGGTGCTATGCTTACTTCACCCCACAGCAGCGTGAACGTATTATTCAGCTGGCCAAGTCGCTGGCAGGAACGACACCCGTTATCGCCGGTGTAGGAGCAATCAGTACACAAGAGGTTCTCCAACGTGTGGAGCAAGCGCAGCGACTCGGGGTCGATGCACTATTATTAGCCCCCGTTTCTTATCACAGTTTAACCCACGAAGAAGTCTTCGGGCTGTTTGAAACGGTCAACCGTAACAGCTCTATTCCCATTTGCGTCTACGATAATCCCGGTACCACTCACTTTCATTTCACCCCTGAGCTCTATGCTGAGTTAGCCAGTTTATCGCAGGTCCGCTCGATAAAAATCCCTGGCACCTCGACACAGCTAGTTGATGCTAAGCATGAAATCAGCGGATTACGCCAGCAGCTACCTGCGGATATTGCTTTAGGGATAAGTGGCGATGCCTATGCAAAAAATGGCTTATTGAGCGGATGCGCTGTCTGGTATTCCGTCTGCGCGGGCGTGTTCCCTGCAGTGGCTAAGCGTCTTGCCCAGGCTGCGTTATCCGGGGAGAGCGAACGCGCTGAAGCAATTAACCGACAACTTTCGCCACTTTGGCAGTTATTTACTCAATACCGCGGCAGTTTACGTGTTATCGCAGCTGCAGCCAGTATTATGGGGCTTACCGAGAGGGATTGCCTGCCTCGCCCAATTCAACCGCTATCTGATTCAGCGAGGAATGAGGTAGCAAAAGTACTGAACGAGTTAGCACTACGTTAATCTGATTTAGTAGGCTGGCCGCGCGAGCGGCAGCCCTTAACAACTATTTCAACTGATCCGATAATTTTTGCGAATCATAATAATCGCCCTGATAAGTAATCTTACCCTGTGACACTTTGATAAAACTAACGCCATCAAAACTGATCTTTTTATGGGTGGCCGGAGTACCGGCCCATGCCCCATCGTTAGTTCCGGTAAAACGCCATTGAAATGCGATAGTATCGCCGTTATAGACCGGTTTACTGGTCATCACCCAGCGTAAGTCAGGTACCGCATCGACGAAGGTTTTGACGACCTGTTGTGTGGCCTGCTGCTTACCGACCACCGGCTCACCGACCGAGGCATCGTAATAACTGACTTTGTCCGCGAAATACGTCCCTGCCTTATGACTGTCGTGCTGGTTCCACGCCTGCATATACTGCGTAACGACCGTGAGCGGCGTCGCTTCTGCATAGCTTATCCCGCTCGTCAGGCAGAGTGTAAAAAGAGTGTACGCTGCAAATTTACGCATTATCACCTCGCTTAGTCTTGCTCAAGATCGATCATGACATGTTTCACTCGGGTATATTCCTCCAGCGCATAGGCTGAAAGATCTTTACCGTAACCTGACTTCTTAAAACCGCCATGAGGCATCTCTGCACAAAGCGGAATATGGTTATTGACCCATACGGTGCCAAAGTCGAGATCGCGCGTCAGTCGATGGGCTTTCGCTACTGAGCCGGTCCACACACTGGCCGCCAGTCCATAATCAACATCATTGGCTTTGGCGAGGGCATCGGCTTCATCGTCGAAGGGTTGTATGGTCATCACTGGACCAAACACTTCCTGTTGAATCGCTTCATCGTCCTGCTTTAAACCCGAAATAATGGTCGCGGGGAAATAAAACCCTGCCCTTTGCGCCGCACTGCCGCCGATTTCCACTTTGGCATGGGCGGGTAGCCGTTGCATAAAGCCTTCGACTTGCGCCAACTGATTCGCGCTATTAAGCGCCCCGAATAAGGCATCGGTGTCATCGGGCTGGCCGAAACGGATCTGTTCAGTCTTGGCGACCAGCTGTTGTAAGAATGTTGGATAAATTGAGGCCTCGACCAATATACGCGTCGCGGCGGTACAGTCTTGGCCCGCATTGAAGAAGCCCGCGGTTGTAATACCCTCAATTGCCTTTTCGATATTTGCATCGGCAAACACAATGGCCGGTGCTTTACCGCCTAACTCTAAATGGGCTTTGGTGAGGTTGGCCGCCGCAGAGGTGGCGACCTGGACACCGGCGCGCACCGATCCGGTAATGGAGACCAGTGACGCGTTGGGATTAGACACCACCAGCGAGCCGGTTTCCGCTTGCCCTAAGATCACATTAAAGGCTCCTTTCGGGAAAAACGCTGCTGCCAGTTCGGCCAATAATAGGGTACTCATTGGCGTCGTATCGCTCGGCTTAAGCACTACCGTATTGCCAGCAGCTAGGGCGGGCGCGATTTTCCAGATAGCCATCATAAAAGGATAGTTCCATGGCGTGACTTGCCCGACTATACCCAACGGCTCGCGGCGAATGGTTGAGGTGAAACCGTCCAGATATTCATAGCTGGCCCGTCCCTCTAAATGACGGGCAGCCCCGGCAAAGAAACGCAAAGCATCGCAGGACGCGGCGACCTCTTCTTTCTCTATAAAGTGCTTTAATTGCCCGGTTTCCCGACATTGTAGCTCGACAAAGCGCTGTGTATTGGCCTCCACCGCCTCGGCCAACTGCAGTAACGCTTTTTGTCTCTCGGAGGGCGTGGAGCGCCGCCATTGCTTAAAGGCGCGCGTCGCCGCCTGATACGCCAAGGTTACCTCGGCAGCCTCTCCTTTCGGGCTTTGGGCATAGCAGCTACCATCCACCGGACTAATCAAGTCAAAGTAGGCCGTTGATGCCGTCTCAACGTATTGACCATCAATAAAATGTTTCAGTCGTTGCATCGTTTTATCCTTGATAAGTTCACTTCAAACCTAAGAAAAATACACTCGCCGGAAATTCTCACTGGTAGGCGTGGCGCAGTGCTTTGAAAAATACCCTTGCTGTGTTAAGACTGTTTTCCTCGTGGACAACCGGTGAAAGCATAACGATGATGACGCATGCGATAATATTCGCGCCAATCGGACAGGCAAGCCGGGCGGAACAGATTGTGACCCGCCTCGCCAATGCCATCATGACTGGGCTGTTGCAGGCCCATGAACAGCTGCCCAACGAAGCAGAGCTGGCCAAAATGCTGGGGGTTTCGCATATCACGGTACGCGAGGCGTTGAATACCCTGCGCGCCAAGGAGCTGATTTACACCAGCCGAGGGCGCCACGGTGGCAGCTTTGTCTGTGATAATATTGAAAGTCGTGCCCATAACTACCATCCTCTCAACTTATTGAGCAGTGATTACTTACTGGATCTCGGCGAGATGCACTGCGCGATACTGGCACACAGCGCGCGGCTCGCGGCCAAACGCATGAGCGAAACGGAACAGCTTACCTTCAGCTCTTTTATTGATGACTTTGAGCAAGCTAACACCGCCGAGTCACGCGCCCAAGCGGATATGCGCTGCCTACTTTTTTTATCTGCCAGCTCACAGTCGGCGCGCTTAGCCAATAGTGAGTTGACGCTACAAACCGAGTGGGCCTCGTTTATTGCCCTGCTCTATGGTGATGACACACTTCATCAGCAATGCGTGCAACATTATCGAAGATTGATGGAAGCCTTATCTCAACAATGCACTGAAGCGGCTGCAAAAGCGGTCAGTGAGCTTATTCTATTTTTAGCCGAACACCTTGTTGACTGTAAGCTCAACACCACTGCCTCTAAGTCTGGGAGAATGTTATAAGTGAACTCATCCACTCCACTCCACGCCGTCATTGCGCCGCTTGAACAGCTCTTCACCCAGTGTTCTCACTCAAGCCAGCAGTTAGCGCAACAACTGACTCAATTACTTAGCCCACTGGTTAGCGCTGCCACGCCAACAGAGCTTGAGACGACGGCTTTTCCGAAAACGGCGATAGAGGCCCTTATCAATCGTACGCTTTCTGATAACCGCTTCTGTTCCGGTGCAGGCTTTGCCTATCATGCCGATGCGCCGCTGAATCCTCAGGCGATATGGTCGCTCTATTGGATGTACAAAGATGCAAGTCACGACACTGCACTCGAACTTACACCTCTTACCCATCAGCACCTCGATTTTCGAACTTTCGAGTGGTTTCTAAAAACCAAATCGCTAAAAGGCCCCTACTTTCATGGTCCTTATGTCGACTATATCTGTAATACGTCGTATACCATGACCTCTGCCGCCCCTATCTTTATTCAACAGTGTTTTTACGGGGTCGCTGCCGTCGATATTCTGGTTAGCCGCATCGAGGACGAAATCTTAAGCGTTCTGCCTCAGCCTCGCCCCAAAATGGTATTAACCAATACCTTTGGAAGGGTCATTTTCTCTACCCTCTCGGGTTATCGTGTGGGCGATATACTGCACAGTGAGGCGCTGGCCGTCATCCACCAGCACCCTCTGTTTTCGCTCTACTTACCGATGTGATCCCTCATGGCGACGCAGCGCCCTTAACGCTTCCGCGTGTTCAATCGCATCGTTTTCCGGTGCGTTTGATTTACCATAGGGCCGCTGGAGTAGCATATAAAACAAGCCGATAATCAACACCACGGCCAAGCCAATCAGTACGGTCCATTTATCAATAAAGTTGGGGCTATCCGCAGGTCGAGCCAGTAAATAAATCCCCACAATGCCATACGCCAGCGCCAGTACGTTAGTCAGTAAACCGAAGGCACCGATATGCCACTCGCCAGCCGGTTTCCAACCTCTGATCCGCTGACGAAGCGCAGCCAACACGACCATTTGAAACGAAAGATAGATACCAATGACGGCAAAGGCCGTAATTCGAGCCAGATTATCAGGTTGGAAATAGACCCAGACACAGAAGATTACTGGCAGCAAGCAACTGATGATCATCGCGTTATCCGGCACATTATGGGCGGAGATTTTCGCCATCCAACGGCTACCCGGTAACATCTGATCGCGAGAGAAAGAGAAGATAAGGCGGCTTAGCGCAGCTTGTAGCGACAAGATGCAAGAGAGCATGGCGATAATCGCAATAACGATAAACACTTTTGCCCCCACCGGCCCCAGAGCCTGGTTAAGGATGGCTGGGATAGGATCACTCACTTTACCGCTGACGATATTGCGTAAATTAGGTGAAGAAAGCAGATACCCTAATACCGAAATAATCGCCGAGATGGCACCGAAGACAATACTTAAAATCATCGCGACCGGGATTTTTCGGCTGGCATCCTGCACTTCTTCCGCAACGTTACCGCAGGCCTCAAAACCGAAGAACATAAACAACCCCATTAGCGAAGCAGCCATAAAGGCTCCGACGTAACTGCCGCTACTCGATAGGATCCCCATTGAATCGAAGATGACCGAGAAAGGTTGCGAGCGGTGAAAAATTAACAGATAGATCCCTAAGGCAATCACGCTGACAATTTCACACCAAAAACCGATTCTTGCAACGCGAGCAAGGTTTTTAGTTCCAGAGAGATTCACTCCCATCATCACTGCCAGTAAGATAACCGAGGTCATCAGAAGATGAAGCGGTGTGGCGCTGAACGAGACGAGGCTGGCTACGAAGGTCGAGGTATATTCAGCGATTGAGGTAATGGTCACCACCAACGCCCATAAATAGACCCAGGCCGCAATCCAAGCATATTTTTTACCCCAAAGCCGACGTGCCCAAGGGTACAAACCGCCGGTGATGGGATATTGCGAGGCGATTTCGCCAAACACTAAGGCCACTAACAGTTGCCCTACCGCAGCGATAACGATCCACCAGATCGCCGGAGGCCCCGCGAGGGTAATGGCTAAGGCAAACAGTGAATAGACCGCCGTCAACGGTGAAAGATAAGTAAAGCCTAACGAGAAGTTGGAGATAAGCCCAATAGAACGTTGGAACTGTTCTTTACCAGCTTCCGGTGCACCTTGTGCAGGGGGTTGTGTCGATTTTTCCATTGTAGAGTCTCTCGCTGGCACAATACATTCAAAAAGGTGAACCCATTTATAAAACATAAAGGATTATATTTATAATGTTTCAGTTCACAGTTTCCGAAAAATAATTTAAATAGATTTAAAAACAGATAGTTAGCGGATATATGATTTTCTTATTGCTGTTAGTTAGTGGGGATATTGCAGTTTAGTTGGTTAATAACATTAATGAATGTAGGGTAATACCCCACACTCTGTACATGTTTAAAAATGGGTTGAACAAGGAGATCAGCCAGGGAGTAGTGCTAGACCGCTAAAAAAATCACCCTTGTGCCAGCAGCTGAATAAGAGATTTCAACTGTGCTTATGAAATGGATTAAAAATCAATTTAACTGTTTAAAGCAAAGTACAGAAACTAGAATCTCTGTAGTCGCTAAAGGTGAATGAGATGTTGTTAGGCATCTCATATCATCACTCAATAATTAAGGCCTTCGAAGAAATCTGCCGCAGACTTGTATTCAGAATATAAGCAAAGGTTTTCCTCTGCTACTTCCGCGTCGGTATTTAACGATTCAGATATTGCGAGCCTACATTTTTTTCTAATCGTTGCATCCCATGAATTCCTCAAATCAATTAATTGATTTTTTTCTTTTGGGCGATTCTTAATCGCAACATTAACCCTATCATCAAGATATTTTCTGCCCATTTCTGTTTTCGCTATCGATTTTTTGTTTATTTCCGCTAATTGACTCATCTCTGGCTCAGTAAATGCCGCAGACAAATTGAAGGAAGCTATTGATAGAAGAAAAATAAAACTAATTGTTTTCATAGAAGTCAATCCTTCTTTTGAACCTATCTTTGGGGACGGTAAACCAAACATTCCGATCTACTAATACTTTTCCAAACCCTTTTACGTCACCATCGTAGGCGAGTTTTTGTATATATCCCCGTGTCCTTTTACTGTAATCCCCACGGTACCGTAAATCTATGAGTAACTCTTTTATTTTATCAGGAATATTATCCCATGCTTGAATGGGCGATATATTCGGGTTAGTGTGATATTTTTTATTTCCCACCTACTCTTACATATCCTTTCAACATCCTTCCTCGCCTCTTCATAACTTATCATAAACAAATTTAATTGCTGTTGTTCAGTTATCTCGCCAACTAAATCCCTTTTTTTACAACGAAATTGTAAGCTGAACATCCTTTTAATTTCGCTCCTTCAGATATTGCTTCAGCTTTTCCTATTTCTATCCCTGCCTTTTTTAAGGCTATCAATACTTCTATCTTCGTTCTATCACCAAGATCGAAACCTCTTCCAATCGTCACGCCAGAATTACTATTACTGCATAAGGATGAGATACCTGGCCAATGTAATTTTTGTGAGTAATCTTTGCTTGACTTTATATTGTTACCTTCTACTCTAAACGTTAAGATTCCTTTTTTAGGTTCTAGCATATCCTTATGCCCCCTTCTAATAAAGTTAAGAGTAAATCAATCAAACCATTATTATATTTCACGCTAGTTAATGTACCTGCGGGAAAATACTTTAGGAGTTTTTCATTTCACTTGATTTTAATCGGCAATATTCTCTACCTTATCGACACTGTGTTTTGATAATTATTATCAATAGCCATTATCCAGCGCTATACTAATTACTCATACACAACATGTACTGCAAACTCAGCTAGGCGATGACTTCAAGTGATGTAGATAACATTTTTGTAATTATCGATAACCGATACTGTTTTCACCTATTGTTTCGGTTTTAAAATCAAGCGACTCATCGTCCAATAGAGTACAGCATCAGACTAACTTAAGCGTCCATGTGTGTATTCAAATAAAATGCAGAAGAAGGGCTATCTAAGATTGGTAAGCAGTAGGGGAAACATCTATAACTGCTATATATATTTTTACATCAAAACCATAAAATATTATTACGGTAAATTTTTATTAAGTGAATGAGAAATGATAAGGCGCCAGAACACCCCCTATAATTAAATAATATTTATTTAATTATAACATCCTCCTATGTAGAGTAGGAATTAGAAGGTTTTATCACCCTTATTTTCACTGGTAAGTCGTGGCATGAGTATTGATATATCCAAAGGTGAATTTACCTTAAATTTTCTATTCTCATCTATCCTGCACTACAAACAAGTGAGAAGCCGTAATAATCGGCATATTATAGCCATCAAAGAGCGCCTCAACGGCATATTGCCGCCTAGCGCAACTGACTATCTTTACTTCCGCGGCGATTGAAACCACTCGACGCAGACATTTTCTTATCCTGTGCATCTTGGCAGTTAACACAATAGATCACTCCCGGTAATGCTTGGCGGCGAGCGAGTGGTATAGATTCACCACAGGCCTCGCAAAATTCTGCGCTTTCACCGTGGTGGAGCTGACTCCTCGCCTGCGCGATGGCATCGTCGACGGTGTCATCAATTTGCTTTTGAACCGCGCCATCTTCCGCCCATCCCCCAGCCATACTACCTCCTCAATCATTGGTATAAATAATAAGTATAGATGAAGGGTGATAGTTTGCTGACAATGCCAAGCTAGATATACCCTACTGCTTAGGCAGCAATTTAGCGGTCATATGCACGCCATTATTAAAATGTGCTTCCGTAATTTTGTAAGAGGCACCTGCTTGCTTGGCTTGCGCGGCGACGATACTTTCCGCTTCATCGATGGTAGCGGCACATGCGGTAACGCTTTGCGCAGAAGCTGCAAATGAGGCAAGAGTTAGGGTGAAAATGGCGACAATTTTTTTGATTGATTTCATGAGTATATTCCTTAGTTTTACTGGTTTTGAATAATTTATCGTTGCGATACCCGCTATATTAAGCATTGAAATTGGGATTGAATATCGAAAACAATTGCCAATCTTATTCAAATAATTAGATTTAAATTAGCTAAAATTTTCAGTCTAGTTCAGTAAAACAGTGGAAAGATAACCTGTTGTACGCCTCGACGGTGTACGACGAGGCTTCACCTCAAGCGTAAAATCACTTATCCTCTTTACCTTAATCTGTCATCACTGAGACCATCATGGCGAGTATTATCGATACTTTTATCGCCCCACCCTGCGAGGCCGCAATCGAGATCCTCTATCAGGATGAATCATTACTTATTATTAATAAGCCCAGCGGATTATTGAGCCTTTCAGGTAAAAACCCCCTCAATTGGGATTCGGTTCATTACCGTCTACTTCAACAGTTTCCGGGGTGTACGCTGGTGCATCGACTCGATTTTGGGACCTCAGGTCTTATGCTCGTTGGGTTGAATAAAGCCATTACGGCGGCCCTTAGCCAGCAATTCAGTGAACGTTCTGTCGACAAAACTTATCATGCTCTGCTTTGCGGCCATCTTTCGAATCATAGCGGGATCATTGATGCACCTATTGCAAAAGATCCGCAACATTTCCCACTCATGCGAATCGACGCAATGACAGGTAAACCGGCGCAATCTCGTTATGAGGTGGAGCAACGCATTGAATATCCGTTGAGTACCGGCCTGTCACTACCGATTACTCAAGTGAAACTGTCGCCGTTAACAGGCCGTACACATCAATTACGGATCCACTGCCAATATTTGGGCTATCCCATTTTGGGCTGTGACCTGTATGGTGGCCGTGATTATCCAAACATAGCACCGCCCCCACGGCTGATGCTTCACGCCAGCGCGATACGCTTCCAGCATCCCCTCTCTGGCATAACCATGGCGCTGGAAAGTCCACTGCCCTTTTAACTATTCCGACAACAATAGAGGACATAATGAATCGTTATTTCCAAGAAGTGATTGATGCCCACCATCTAATCAGTGATGTGCTGGGTAAACAGGAGACTAGTGGCGATAAACGCTTACAGCTGCTCTCTCGATTCGATCTTGGGTTTACCATGATTGCGCCCACTGGAGCGATATTTGACCATCAACGACTCGTCGACTTTTTCGAGCAACAACAAGGATCACGCCCTGGGCTGAAGATCACGCTTTTTGACTTTATTCTGATCGCTGAAGACGAAAAAAATGCGATTATTGCCTATAAAGAACGGCAAGACTTCCCAGATAAGCCTAGTACCTTACGCTATTCCACCTTGGTCTTTTCTCATGAACAAGGCAGATTACAGTGGCGACATTTGCACGAAACATTCCTGCCTTTATAAGGTTCGAGTCTGATGGAATAAGAATGGATAATCGATGGTAAGCTATTACCATGATTATCTATTAAGAGAGCAGTGGATAAATAACTGTCACATTAATTAAAAGAATTATACGTTCTGATTTAGCCATTCACGAGTACCAATAGTAACTATTGAATGTGACAAGATGTATTATTTTAATGTCCTAAGGGAAAGTGAAATAAGAGTGTAATAATGAAACAGTGCACCGGTTAAAAGTTAAAAATCAAGAAATAAAAAGCATATTACTGATATTTAAAACGTTTAGATAAATGCAAATACCCTGTATGTATTTATATATCAATCTGTTATTTTAACTCTCTTTTTTATTGAATAAGGCGAGATTTATGAGGAATGGGTTCATTGACTGGGGGGATATTAATTCAGGGATTACTTTCCCGTGCAGCGGAATCTTCGAGGAATTTAAAAGTTAAACACCCTAATTTATGGATAGAGCTATATAATCTAGAGCTCGATATGCTGTACTTTTTATTTGATAAGCCTATCTACCATTATGGTTTTTTGAATAAACTACTTTCAGGAAATTATTTATCGGAGTGTGAAAGGTGACATTAAGATTAATTAGGCTATGTTGAAAATTTATCTCTTCGATATTAATGACCACTATTATTTTCTTCGTGTCTTTATCTTCGATTATTTCATTAATTCTCTTTAATCGTTTTGAGCGAATAATAATGCTTCTGTTGGTGTTTTTCTGTGGCCTCTTTTTTATTGGTTATCTTGGTTAATTACATCGAAGAAAGATAGGGAGTGAAATGGTTAAATATATAATCTGCCCTATTTCACTTTCATTATGTTTTTCAGTTCAAGCGGTCGATAAAAAAACCATGAGTATAATTGAAAGCTACGATTTTTAATAACCCAGGGATATAGGGGCTTTTCTCTCTATATTTATTATTAAAAGTGAGAACGGTTATCAATTTATTACTCATCCCGCATAGTGCGGGATAAGCGGTATCAATAATCACATCGTAATGACAACTTTTCCAATATGAGTACCTGTATCTAAGCACTCATGTGCTTTAGCGATCTCTTCTAATGGATAAGTGGCGTAAATAATGGGTTTACAATGCCCCTTCTCTAAAGCTGGCCAGACTTTTTCTTTTAACTGTTCAGCGATAACTCTTTTTTCCTCTAGGTTTCGGCCACGCATGGTTGAACCCGTAATCGTAATACGCTTAACCATCATGTTTGTGATATCAAAATTATTGACTAAGTTTCCCCCCATAAAGCCAATAATCACCAACCTGCCATCTTTTTTCAGTAGATTTATGTTCTTATTGAAGTAGGATGCACCGACGATATCTAAGATAATATCAACGCCCTGATCCTGAGTGAGCGCTTTTACTTTTTCTTCGAAGTCATCTTTTTTGTAATTGATTAGCGTTGCCGAGTCTGCTAATTGCTCAATTTTTTTGTCGTCTCCAACCGTAGCCAATACCTTTAGGCCGAATTCTTTAGATAAAGCCATGGCAGTTGTACCGATACCGCTGGCTCCACCGTGAATAAGGACAGTTTCTTGAGAACGAGCCTTACCGAGCTGAAATAAATTCGCCCAGACAGTGAAGAATGTTTCTGGTATCGCTGCCGCTTCTTCGAAGCTTATCCCCATAGGAATCGGCAGTGTCTGTGCGGCAGGAACGGCACAAAACTCAGCATAACCGCCACCATTCGTCAGTGCACAGACGGCATCCCCCACTTTATAGGTTGTCACTTCTTCACCGACAGCTTCGATGGTGCCTGACACTTCTAAGCCAGGGATGGGGGTTAACCCCTTAGGCATCGGGTATTTACCCTGACGTTGTAAAATATCGGGTCGATTAACGCCCGCAGCATGCACCTTTATCAACACTTCGTGCTTTTCAATAGTGGGGCGTTCACCCTCGACAATCTTAAGGACTTCGGGGCCACCGGGCTGAGTGATCTCAACGAATCTCATACCTTATCCTTTATTAAAAAATTCGAGTAACGTATTGGCCGCGACTTTACCTAACTCGTTTGCAGCAAAGGGGCTATCGCCCGTGATGACTTTTCGGTCTGCGTAAACTTTGCCAGTAATATCATTATTAACTAAGGTCAGTCCCATATTGGTTAACTGCTCACCAAAGAACCAGGTTAATCCACCGGGCATATAGCCAATATCGGGTGTCTGTTTGTCGGCACTATCTGGGAAAGCACAGATTGAATAGCCTTTCAGTGGATTATCGCCGTCACGCAGAGAGAGGAAAGCCGCTGGGCCGTGGCAAATCGACAGGATAAATTTATCCTTATCCACCGCCCAACGTAAGATTTTAGCGACGTTAAGATCGTCTGGTAAACCAATTAACGCGCCATGACCTCCAGGAATAAAAACGGCGGCATAGTCATGCTCTGATAACTGTTCGACAACCTCATAAAGCGCTAATGGATTGAGGAATTTTTCTCTATATTGCTCGAAAAATGGAATAACCTTTTCGTCATCATTAGGCATCGCCCAATATTCAAATTTAGTCATCCTTCCCGATGACGTCGCAATATCAAAATCAAATCCCGCTGCATGCAAATGATACATCGGCAACAATGTTTCGACAGGGTGATTGCCCGTCGAAAATAATTTCCCGTTATCAGTCGTTAAGTAGCGTTCATCGGCCGCAATGACCAGTATCTTTGCTTTACCTTGGTACTTATTCAGGTATTCAGCATCCTTGAGGTCAGACACCGACGACGTAAACTGGGAAAGGGAATAGGGCGATGGAAAGTATGCATTTTGTTCAGCGTGATCGACTTGTGGTGCTTTGCTTTGATTATCTGTCATGATGATTCCTTACCGTTATGAGGAGGCCAGTTCGACATCAAGGGTCATACTTTATAGTGAGTGAACTCACTATAATTTAGTCAAAGAATCTGGGCTTAACATGACGAGCGGTAATATTTATTATGATTTTGGTTACCCTACTCGCTTTACGCCGTGTACAGCCTGCCCACACTAACCTACAGGAATGCTATCGCAACCTTGATGCTACCGTATACGGCATCTAACTGGCGGAAAAAAAGAAGGCTTCGCCGACGATCTAACGCTTCTTTTGCCTTGTGGAGCATTCTAAGCAAGCTGCGTAGTATGCTTGTCCTGGCATAAATGAGTACAGGTATGCGACATGTATTATCCTGCCGTCCTGCCTGAGCGCTGGGCCCCCTTCGCCACCAGAGTGAGTGTTTGTTCCCAACGATAGAACCTATAGGAGATATAACGTCTATCCATACCACCAAATCCGGCCAATGACAGACACAGCCCGTCACATTCGGGACGCAATGGTAAAAGCCTGTTTTTGCACAAGCATGTGGACAGACTGGAACCTCGCTCCAGTTGCACTGGACGTTATATTGATTAATCCCTCTTCTGGCGTACATTAAATGAACAATTCACTTGCTTTTATTTGGTCTGTGTATAAAATTTTGTACAAATGGAAAGCCATATGTCAAAAAAGACAACAACACCTAAAGAGAAAGATATTATATGGATAGGTTCCTCTCTCGAGGATCTTTGACCTTTCCCCTCTCGGCTCGTAAAGAAGCCGGTTTTCAACTACATAACATTCAATTCGGTATTGAACCCGAAGACTGGAAACCCTTTTCAGATATCGGTGCAGGTGTTAATGAAATTCGAGTACGTGATGCCAGTGGGATCTATCGCGTCATGTATGTAGCAAAGTTTGAAGAGGCTATTTATGTTTTACATAGCTTCCAGAAAAAAACGCGGCAAACCAGTAAGTATGATAAAGACATCACTAAAATGCGTTACAACACATTAATTCAACAGCGGAGAAAACAGTAAATGACCGCAAAAATAGACACTGAAATTCGTCATATCACACCTGGTGGCGGCAACATCTTTGCCGACCTAGGTTTTGACGAGCAGGAGGCCAAAGCACTTCACGCTAACTCCTTACGCAAAATTGAAAATACACTTGCCATCAAAGAGAAATTGATGGAAGAGATTACCCTCTGGATCTCTGACAAAAACATGAAACAGGCAGACGTTGCCACCGTTTTACATATTTCACGTCCGCGTGTCTCTGATGTGGTAAACAAAAAGACCAACAAATTTACTATTGATGCGTTGGTGGATATGTTAAGCCGCATCGGTAAACCTGTTCAGGTTTCTGTTGGTTAACCCTTTATTTTTTAGTACAACTCACAATAATGGGCTGCTTTCGGTAAAGGCGTAGAGTTTTCCCTAATCAAAAATGCCATGTTGTAAAAAACACAGAGAAGGTACTTAACTTTCTGTTATTGGATGCGTTATATAAAAATGCCAGATACAAAAACAAAAAAGCCCGCAATGACGCGGGCTTAGAGTGTTTTACCGCTTAGTGGTGCAAGCTATTGCTAGACGTTAAATTATTCCCACTCAATCGTAGCAGGCGGTTTACCGCTGATATCGTAAACGACACGGGAAATACCGTTAACTTCGTTGATAATGCGATTAGAAACACGGCCCAAGAAATCGTATGGCAGATGTGCCCAATGCGCGGTCATAAAGTCGATGGTTTCTACCGCACGCAGCGAGACAACCCAATCGTATTTACGGCCATCGCCCATTACACCGACTGAACGTACTGGTAAGAAGACGGTGAAGGCTTGACTGACTTTATCGTATAGCTTGGCTTTGTGCAGCTCTTCGATAAAGATTGCATCAGCACGACGCAGCAGATCGCAATACTCTTTCTTCACTTCTCCCAGTACACGTACGCCAAGGCCTGGACCTGGGAAAGGATGACGATATAGCATCTCGAACGGCAGGCCTAACTCGAGACCGATTTTACGGACTTCGTCTTTGAACAGCTCTTTCAGCGGCTCAACCAGTCCCATCTTCATCTCTTTCGGTAAACCACCCACGTTGTGGTGTGATTTAATCACGTGCGCTTTACCCGTCGCTGATGCGGCAGATTCGATAACGTCTGGGTAGATAGTCCCTTGCGCTAACCATTTTACATCTTCGAGTTTTAACGCTTCTTCATCGAACACTTCGACGAAGACACGGCCGATAGTTTTACGCTTAGCTTCTGGTTCATCAATTCCTGCGAGAGCATCGAGGAAACGTTTTTCCGCTTCGACATGGATGATATTTAGACCGAAACGATCACCAAACATCTCCATCACTTGTTCCGCTTCGTTTAAACGTAACAGCCCGTTGTCGACGAAGACGCAGGTTAAACGCTCGCCGATGGCGCGGTGAAGTAACAGCGCCGTCACTGAGGAGTCAACCCCACCGGACAGGCCAAGGATAACTTTATCGTTACCCACTTGCTCACGCAGGCGCTCGACGGCATCGTCGATGATCTTAGCTGGCGTCCACAGCGCTTCACACTGGCAGATATCGCGCACGAAACGCTCCAGCAGTTGCTGGCCTTGACGCGTATGGGTCACTTCTGGGTGGAACTGTACGCCGTAGAAACGCTTCTCTTCGTTGGCCATAATGGCAAACGGGCACGTTTCAGTGCTGGCTACGGTGGTGAAATCAGAAGGAATGGCGGTGACTTTATCGCCATGGCTCATCCAGACATCAAGAATCGGTGCGCCCTGCTCGGTTAGGCTGTCTTTGATATCACGAACTAATGCACTGTCAGCCACAACTTCAACTTGCGCATAACCAAATTCACGCTCGTTGGAACCTTGAACTTGGCCACCCAGTTGCATCGCCATGGTTTGCATACCATAGCAAACACCTAATACCGGGACACCGGCGGTAAACACATATTCTGGCGCACGCGGGCTATTGTTTTCCGTCGTACTCTCCGGACCACCCGATAAAATAATACCGTTCGGGTTAAATTCGCGGATCTGCGCTTCGGTCACATCCCAAGCCCATAATTCACAGTACACGCCCAGCTCACGCACGCGACGTGCGACCAGCTGCGTATACTGGGAACCAAAGTCGAGGATCAGAATACGGTGTTTATGAATATTTTCTGTCGTCATTAAAATTTTCCAGGCGATAGCGTTATGAAATGACGCGCCCGGCAATCGCCGGGCGCAAAATCAGTTGGGATTATGACCCCATACGATAATTTGGTGCTTCTTTGGTAATAGTAACATCGTGGACGTGACTTTCCGAGATACCTGCACCACTGATACGGACAAATTCTGCTTTGGTCCGTAAATCATCAATGGTCGCGCAGCCGGTTAAGCCCATGCATGAACGCAGGCCGCCCATCTGCTGATGGATAATCTCTTTTAAGTGACCTTTGTAAGCGACACGACCTTCAATCCCTTCTGGCACTAATTTATCTGCCGCGTTATCAGTTTGGAAATAACGGTCAGAAGAGCCTTTAGACATCGCGCCTAGAGAGCCCATACCACGGTAGGATTTATAAGAACGGCCTTGATAAAGTTCGATTTCGCCCGGGGACTCATCAGTACCCGCTAACATTGAACCGACCATTACGGCTGCGGCGCCCGCGGCGATCGCTTTAGCGATATCACCGGAGAAACGGATCCCGCCATCTGCGACGACTGGAATACCTGTCCCTTCAAGGGCAGCAACGGCATCGGATACCGCGGTGATTTGTGGAACACCTACGCCAGTGACGATACGCGTAGTACAGATTGAGCCAGGGCCAATTCCGACTTTAACGGCGCTTACGCCAGCATCAGCAAGAGCTTTAGCGCCTGCTGCTGTCGCGACATTACCACCGATGATTTCTAAGTCAGGGTATTTCGCACGGGTTTCACGAATACGTTGTAGAACACCTTCAGAGTGGCCATGTGACGAATCGATCAGTAGCACATCGACCCCTGCAGCCACTAAGGCATCGACGCGTTCTTCGTTACCTGCACCCGCACCGACGGCTGCGCCAACGCGTAAACGACCTTGGGAGTCTTTACAGGCGTTAGGCTTACGTTCAGCCTTTTGGAAATCCTTAACGGTAATCATGCCACGAAGGTGGAAGGCATCATCGACAACTAGCGCTTTTTCGACACGATTTTCATGCATTTTCTGCAGGACGATTTCGCGTGCGTCGCCTTCTTTCACCGTGACCAAACGCTCTTTTGGCGTCATAAAAGTGCTAACCGCTTGATTAAGGTCGGTCACAAAACGGACATCACGGCCAGTGATGATCCCCACCAGCTCATTTTGTGCGTTAACCACTGGGTAACCCGCGAAACCATTAATTTCGGTTAACTCTTTCACTTCACGTAGCGTGGTGGTCGGCAATACAGTTTGTGGATCGGTGACGATACCACTTTCGTATTTTTTCACCTTACGCACTTCTTCCGCTTGGCGCTCAATGGTCATGTTCTTGTGAATGAAACCTAAACCGCCTTCTTGAGCCAGCCCAATTGCTAAACGGGCTTCGGTCACGGTATCCATTGCTGCAGACAGCATTGGGATATTCAGGCGAATGTTTTTCGTCAATTGAGTAGTCAGCGAAGCCGTGTTAGGCAGCACTGTAGAGTGGGCAGGAACCAGTAAAACATCGTCGAACGTGAGGGCTTCTTTTGCAATTCGTAGCATGGCAATATCTCAACCTAAGGTTAGTGAGAACGGATAAAATATTGCCGATGCATTATACAGGCGCATTGCCCTTCGCTCCAGCTTTATTTATAGAAAAAACTTGATAGTTGTAAGTAGAAGGTTACTATCACTGCTTAACCCTCTGATTTAAAGTTTGATCTTGATCACATGTTACCGACAGAAAACAGCACAATTTATTCCGTCGCTCAGCTAAACGGTAGCGTGCGACAGCTTCTGGAAAAGCAGCTGGGCCGCATCTGGCTAACTGCCGAAGTCTCGAACTTTAGCCGACCGTCATCCGGACATTGGTACTTCACCCTGAAGGACGATGCCGCCCAGGTCCGCTGCGCAATGTTTCGCGGCAGCAATCAACGCGTCACCTTTCAGCCGCAAAACGGTATGCAGATTCTCGTCCGGGCGTCGGTGACGCTGTATGATCCGCGAGGCGACTATCAGTTGATTGTTGAGTCGATGCATCCGGCTGGCGAAGGATTGTTACAGCAACAATTCCAAGCCTTAAAACTTAAGCTCGACAGCGAGGGGCTATTCGCGCAATCTCGCAAACGCCCTTTACCGGTCCCGGCAACACGCGTGGGGGTGATTACTTCCCCTTCTGGCGCGGCATTACATGATATTTTGCATGTATTACGTCGACGTGATCCCGCGCTCCCCGTGGTGATCTATCCCACAGCAGTGCAAGGACGAGAGGCGACTGCCGCCATCGTTAACGCCATCACCTTAGCCAATCAACGTAAAGAGTGTGATGTGTTGATTGTCGGACGTGGCGGAGGCTCGTTGGAGGACCTGTGGTGCTTTAACGAAGAGAGTGTGGCCCGCGCCATTGCCGACAGCGCACTCCCGATAGTCAGTGCAGTCGGTCACGAAACTGATATCACTATCGCTGATTTTGTCGCAGACTTACGCGCCCCCACCCCCTCTGCCGCGGCGGAAATGGTGAGTCGTAATCAACTTGAACTTTTACGGCAATTACAAGGGCAGCAACAACGATTAGAGATGGCGTTCGATTATTATCATACCGGCCAACAACGCCGCTTAACGGCGCTGACACACCGTCTGACACAGCAGCACCCACAATTACGACTGGTACGCCAACAGTCACAGCTGCAACAACAACAACGCCGCATGCAAGATGCTTTACAACGTCAAGTGCAGAGTGCGCAACAGCGTTATGATAGCCTGACCCGTCGCTTGAACCGCCACCTGCCTTCAGCCAAAATTGCTCAGCATCAGCAATATCTCGCACAACAGCGCTATCGTTTGCAGATTGCCCTGCAGCAGCAGGTCGAACAACGTAAGCAGCGCTTTGGAAATCTTGCCGTGCAGTTAGAAGCAGTCAGTCCACTCGGGACGCTGGCACGAGGCTACAGTGTTACCACCGGCGCACAAGGTGAGGTCGTACGTAAGACTAAGGATTTACGTGTTGGTGATACGCTTCGTACCCGTTTGGAAGATGGCTGGGCGGAGAGTGAAGTCGTCAACCTTGAGAAAACCCGTAAACGCAGTCCGAAAAAATCGACTTCTTCGCAATAAAAAAGGGCCACTTTCTGTGGCCCTAATGATTAACGCTTATTCTTCTTCATGTGCGCCATTAAACGCTTACGTTTACGCTGTTGCGTTGGCGTAAGTAGGTTACGTTTTCCAGCAAACGGGTTCTCACCCTCTTTGAATTGGATACGGATCGGCGTTCCCATCACGTTTAAGGTCCGACGATAGTAGTTCATCAAGTAACGTTTGTAGGAATCCGGTAAATCCTTCACTTGGTTACCGTGAATAACCACGATAGGTGGGTTATATCCCCCCGCATGCGCGAACTTCAGTTTAACGCGACGGCCACGTACCAGAGGCGGTTGGTGATCGTCTTGTGCCATATGCATGATACGGGTCAGCATTGCCGTATTAACGCGTTTCGTCGAGCTATCGTAAGCTTCGGTAATGGATTCAAACAGGTTGCCGACGCCACTACCATGTAAGGCAGAAATAAAGTGAACGCGAGCAAAATCGATAAAGCCTAAACGGTAATCCAGTGCTTCTTTGATTTCGTCTCTGACTTCTTGCGATAGGCCATCCCATTTATTGACGACGATAACTAATGAACGCCCACTGTTAAGAATAAAGCCTAACAGCGAGAGGTCTTGGTCAGAGATCCCTTCCCGCGCATCGATCACTAGCAATACGACGTTAGCATCTTCGATTGCTTGCAGGGTTTTGATTACCGAGAACTTCTCGACCGCATCATGCACTTTACCGCGTTTACGCACACCGGCGGTGTCGATCAATACATAGTCGCGCTCGTCACGTTCCATCGGGATATAGACGCTATCACGTGTGGTGCCAGGCATGTCATACACAACGACTCGGTCTTCACCTAAAATACGGTTGGTGAGGGTCGATTTACCCACGTTAGGACGACCAACGATGGCTAATTTGATCGGCAACGTCGTTGGATCGAACTCTTCTTCTTCTTCGAGTTGTTCTAGCTCTTCCGCTTCCAGATCAGCCCAATACGCGGCATTTTCTTCTTCTTCAGTCAGCGGCGCTTGTTCTTCTTTCTTATCCATCCACGGGAACAACGCCGTTTCTAATAGCGATGTCACGCCACGACCATGCGATGCTGCGATAGCATGGATTTCGCCCATGCCCAGTGACCAGAAATCACTGATTGCCGCATCGGCATCCAAACCGTCGGTTTTGTTGGCGACTAAAAAAGTCGCTTTTTCACGTGAACGTAAATGTTGAGCGATTTGCTCATCCGCAGGCATCACGCCGGCACGGGCATCCACCATAAATAGGACGACATCTGCCTCTTCAATCGCTAATAACGATTGTGCCGCCATCCGCGTTTCAACACCCTCTTCGGTGCCATCAATACCACCGGTATCGATACAGATGAACTCACGACCTTCAACTTCAGCTCGCCCATACTTGCGATCGCGCGTCAGACCGGGAAAGTCCGCAACCAGCGCATCACGTGTGCGAGTTAACCGATTGAATAATGTTGACTTTCCAACATTCGGGCGCCCAACCAGCGCGACCACAGGTACCATAATAAAGCCTCATGACAAAATAAATCTGCTAACCCAACTTTTATTCGCAAGCACGCTTAATCAAATAAAAGTGGCTTACCATAAAAAATAAACGGCTCCTGTAGAACAGGAGCCGTGCAATATAACACACCTAAGCGAAATTGCTGAGGATGTTTAACGTGAGATAGAGTAAACCTCGCCGCCTTTCGCTTGAATCAGCAATTTGCTGCCCGCGACAACCGGATCAGTTTGGAAGCCTGAACTATCAACTTTTTGCTGAGAGACAAAGCGTCCGTCTGCGGTATTGATCCAGTGTAGGTAGCCTTCGCTATCCCCAACGACTAGGTATCCATCAAACAGAACTGGCGAAGTTAAGTTACGATGCAGTAACTCGCTTTGACGCCAGATTGCGACACCGCCGTCAGTATTTAAGGCAATCACACGGTCGTCTTGGTCAACCACATAGATATTGCTGCCTTCGACAATAATATTTTTTACGCCGCCAACATCACGTTTCCAGATAACTTGTCCAGAACGTAAATCCATCGCGGTTAAGCTACCGTTGTAGGCTAAAGCATAGACCACATTATTAGCGATAATTGGCGTAGTATCGACGTCACTTAAGCGATCAATTTCTGTTGCACCGCTCGGCTGCGAAATACGTTGCTGCCAAATGATCTGACCTTGGTTTAGGATCACGGCACTCACACGTCCGTTATCTCCGCCAACGATCGCGCCACCGTATGCGACTGCTGGCGCAGATTCGCCACGCAGTGACAGCGAAGGAATATCAAGGTTAACTGACCATTTGATGGCACCCGTTTGTTGGTCAAGTGCCTGCAGAATGCCGTTACTTTGGTGAACCAAGACTAAACCATCGCTAACCACAGGACGCGACATCGCCTCACCGGTGACTTGGGTCTTCCACAACGTTTTACCGTCCGCCGCGTTTAACGCATAGACAGCGCCACGCTCACTACCGATATATAAGGTTGAGCCGTCAACGGTGATACCACCAGACAGTAAGGCTGATAGGTTACTGGAGAAGAAGCCCTGTTTCTCAGAAAGATCGATCGACCATTTTTCTTTACCACTCGCGGCATCTAGCGCTTTAACCGTACCGTGGCGGTCCGCTGCATAGACGGTACCTTCTTGCCAAGCAGGGTGCAGGTTAGAGTAGAAATTGCCTACACCATCACCTACCGAGGTGCTCCATGCGGTAGAAGGGGTAAACTGATTTTGTACTTTGGGCAGAGGGGCCATTTTCACGACATCCTCTTCACCACTGAACAGCGAACAACCACTTAACAGGGTGGCCGAAATTAATGCCGGCAGCAGGTATTTACGTAATTCCATGCGCTCTCTCACTGGCTTAGCTAAAATTATTCAATTTAGTTTGCATCATCTGCTTCACTGCAGGTGATACCTCTGATTTTATCCCTTGACGCCAAGCAGCGGCTGCGCCCTGCTTATCGCCTTTATTTAACAGGATATCGCCGCGAATATCTGCGGCCAGGCCGGTCCAGTTATCCCCTTTGACCGCATCAAGCGTTTTTAATGCCGCATCGGGATTTTTTAGCTCAGACTGGACCCGAGCAAGACGAAGACGAATCACCGCTTGAAGACTTTGGTCTGCAGAGTCTTGCAGCCCTTGCTCTAAGATTTTCGCTGCATTCTGCAGGTCGTTCTTATCGACATAGGTTTTGGCCAGCGTCAGTGACGCTAAAGCACCATAACTGGTTTTATCGTGGTCGACAAAACTGGCAAGCGCCTGAATTGACGCAGGGTTATCAGCTCTCAGCGTTGACGTGAGCTGCTGGTAGCGATCCGATGACGCTAAAGCATCATTTTGTTGATGATTCACCCAAAAGCGCCAACCCACTAATGCGGCAATCCCAATCACTGCACCGACTGCAAGGGCCTTACCGTTGTTCGCAAAAAACTGTTTAACTGCTTCAGTTTGATCACGTTGATTGTCGTTGTTGTAAACTTCCACCCGTCCTACTCCTGTATTACTCTCTACCTGCCACACGCTTACTCAGCGAGAAGCGCCGCCTGTAATTCGGCCAGTACATCCTGAGAACTGACTAACTTCTGTTCGCCACGCGCCAAGTCTTTAATCACCACTTGTCCGTTGCTGACTTCATCTTCGCCCAGCACCAGTGCCACTTTCGCACCGTTTTTATCCGCACGAGCGAATTGCTTCTTGAAGTTACCGCCACCAAAGTTAGTCATAATTTTCAAGCTAGGCGCTTGATCACGGAGCGTTTCGGCAAGTTGCATCGCTGCAGATTGCACGCCTTGTCCCGATGATATGACGTAGACATCCACTTTGTTAACTGGTTCAAAGTCTGGCACAACAGATTGTACTAACAGAACCAAACGCTCAAGCCCCATCGCGAAGCCCACGGCAGGTGTGGCACGCCCACCCAGCTGTTCAACAAGCCCATCGTAACGTCCACCGGCACAGACGGTACCTTGTGCCCCTAAGCTGCTGGTCACCCACTCAAAAACGGTGCGGTTGTAGTAGTCTAATCCACGGACTAAGCGCTGATTGATGCGGTAAGTAATCCCTGCATCGTCTAAGAATTGGCAGACACCCGCGAAGTGCTCACGAGATTCGTCATCGAGGTAGTCATGCAGTTTAGGAGCGTCATTCAGTAGCGCTTGGACCTCTGGATTTTTACTGTCCAGTACCCGCAACGGGTTACTGTACATGCGACGTAAACAGTCTTCATCCAACACGTCTTTATGCTGCTCTAAGAACGCAACCAATGCTTCACGGTAATTGGCGCGTGCATCAAGTGAACCAATGGAGTTAAGCTCTAGCTCGACATGCTCAGCAATACCGAGCACTTTCCACCAGCGCGCGGTCATCATGATCAGCTCTGCATCAATATCAGGGCCTGTTAGTCCAAAGACTTCCGCCCCAAGTTGGTAGAATTGACGATAACGCCCCTTCTGTGGACGCTCGTAACGGAACATCGGCCCCATATACCATAGACGCTGTTCTTGGTTGTAAAGCAGACCATGTTCGATTCCCGCACGGACACAGCCCGCGGTGCCCTCAGGGCGTAAAGTTAAGCTTTCACCGTTGCGGTCATCAAAGGTATACATCTCTTTTTCGACCACATCGGTGACTTCACCAATGGCGCGTTTGAACAATGGCGTCTGTTCTACGATAGGCAAGCGAATTTCGCTAAAGCCGTAGCCTGCCAAGACTTGTTTCAGACTCTGTTCGATGCGCTGCCATACTGCAGTATCTGCTGGCAGGTAATCGTTCATTCCCCGTATCGCTTGAATATTTTTCGCCACGTTACAATCTCTTTATTTCAAATGCTAAAAAAACAGGGCATTACTGCCCAGTTAAATGATTAGTTATCTAGGTGCTGGATCGCAATCCGCGCATTTTCGTCCAGCATCGAGGCTTTTGCACGGATACGCGCTTCGAGTTGGTCAATCATATCGTTATTATCTAGACGATCACGTTGACGCACACCATCTTCGTAGAAGCCGCTTTTTTTATTACCACCGGTAACGCCGAGGGTGGAGACAGTCGCCTCGCCCGGTCCATTGACCACGCAGCCGATAATCGAGACATCCATAGGCGTAATGATATCTTCTAAACGCTGTTCTAAAGCATTAACCGTACCGATAACATCAAACTCTTGACGTGAGCAGGTTGGGCAAGCGATAAAGTTGATCCCACGTGAACGAATACGCAGCGATTTTAAGATATCAAAGCCCACTTTGATCTCTTCAATTGGATCAGCCGCCAGCGAGACACGTAACGTATCGCCAATGCCTTCAGACAGCAGTAAACCTAGCCCAATCGCCGATTTCACCGCTCCGGCACGTGCGCCCCCTGCTTCTGTGATCCCTAAGTGCAGCGGTTGTTTAATCTGTTGTGCCAGCAGACGATAAGATTCAACCGCTAAGAACACATCCGACGCTTTAACACTGACTTTGAACTGATCGAAGTTTAGACGATCTAAGTGTTCAACATGACGCAGTGCAGATTCAACCAATGCCTGTGGCGTCGGTTCGCCGTATTTTTCCTGCAGATCTTTTTCTAATGATCCGGCATTTACGCCGATACGGATGGGGATATTATGATCCCGAGCGCAATCCACAACTTGACGAATACGTTCGTTATTACCGATATTTCCCGGGTTGATCCGTAAGCAATCAACACCGTACTCTGCCACTTTAAGAGCGATACGGTAATCGAAATGGATATCAGCCACTAAGGGCACATTCACTTGTTGCTTAATCAGCTTGAAGGCTTCTGCCGCATCCATAGTGGGAACAGAAACACGAACAATATCCGCACCGACGCGCTCAAGCGCTCTGATCTGATTGACCGTTGCTTCAACATCGGTGGTACGGGTATTGGTCATTGATTGTACAGCGATGGGAGCCCCATCGCCGATTGGCACCTTACCGACATAAATACGAGTCGATTTACGACGGTTAATGGGAGCCTCGTTATGCATAGCTTTTCTCCACTTGTCTCAAGGTTAGCGCTTAGGCGCCAACATTCAGACGTGCTACCTGATTACGATGAACAAAACGGCTGAGGTCAACAGGTTGACCACGGAACTGGACCGAGACGGATGCAGGAGCGCCGATTTTTAGATGATAGGGAAGCTTACCAGTGAGGTTTAATGCACCACCATTATGTTGTAAGCCACTGAATAATTTTTTACCGCTCGCATCACTGACTTCTAACCAGCAGTCGCCGGTAAATTGTAAGGTGATAGCATCTGGGCTAGCAGGAGTCTGTTGCGCATTATCAGCCGTCGTGGCAGGTTGCGCAGGAAGAGACGTTGAAACTGCTGGCGCTTGGGGCGTCGGCGAGGTTTGTGTCGACGTCACCGCCGCTGGCGCTGCTGCGCTATTATCGTTAGCGGGTGCGGTTGACGCGGAAGGCGTCGCTTCGGATTGTGCGGCCGGTTCTGGCTGCGTATCGGTCGCCGCAGGTTGAGATTCACTTTGTGTGGCTTGCTGAGACGACGGATCGGTGGACAACGGAATGGACTGACTAGTACCGGTTCCTTCGTTTTCTTGCGTCGACACGCTATTCGTTAATTCACTCTGCGCGGCTTTATGATTCTGCCACCACCACGCTACTGTGAGTCCCACCACGACAAAAATAATTAACCAAGTGAACGTCGTGAGTAGGCCATCGCGTTTTTTTCTACTGCGACGGCTATTGAGCGAGTAATTCTGCATCGGCGTGATTTTCGCCGGATGTATTGGCGCGTGTTGCGTGGCTTCGGGCAGTAATTCGGTTTCTGGGATCTGCACTAAGCGTGCATAAGAGCGGATATACCCGCGTAAAAAGGTCGCGGCAAGTTCAGCAGGCGCTTTATCATCTTCGATATCTCGCACTGTAGAGAGCTTGAGGCAGAGTCTATCGGCAACGTTCTGTTGCGTCATACCTTTGGCTTCACGGGCTTGACGTAAACGCTCACCCGCAGATTTTTTGATGGTGTCTTGGTTGGCTTCAGTATTCATTCGCAATATAACGTCAGTACTGTATCGAGGGTGAAAAGTTCGCGCTAACGGTAATGGGTCTGTGACGCTGGCGACCGAGTACGGCGTTGCACGGCGATAAATTCATGGTTTACATCATTCTGTTCAGTGAATAAGTATAATGATAGTGCGTTTCTAGAATAGCGTTAAGCTTATCCGGATACGACTCATGTTACCTTCCCACTCATCACTAATCATTCTGGCGATGGCATTACTAGCATGATGCTGTCGCTACCGTGACGAGTCCGGTAAACAGGGATTTTCTTTTCCACTGTTTTGATTACCTACTGTTTTTTCATCACGTTTAACAATACGTCGAGCTTCATCATACTGCCCTAAAGTACAAAGAAAAGCACCGTAATTATCACTTAGCTGGGTATTTTCTGGAGCCATCTTAAAAGCACGTTGATAATACGAAACAGCCTTTAAGGTATCCCCTTGCTGTGCGGCTATCTGTGCTAGCCCCCACCATCCTTGAACATTATTCGGCTGGAGGGCCACCACTTTACGAAAGTTCCGTTCGGCGTGGCTGAGTTGCTTTATCTGAAGGTATTGCTCCCCAAGATAAAGCCGCATGGCCACGCTCTGTTCTACCGCTGAGTAATGCTGACAGCCTGCCAGTAAACTCACCCCCACCACTGCCCTTTTCCATTTAGTCATTTACTAGCCCTTATCATCCTTGACCAAGCGCTAGCATGACAGAATCAGTACAGTGGCGGAGTTCCCTTTCGCTTAAGGCTAGAGAGCTTTCACAGAAATTTGTTCACCTGCCATTTTCTTACGCAAGGTCCGTTTAGTCCGATCGATAACATCACCGGCTAACTGGCCACATGCCGCATCAATATCGTCACCACGGGTCTTACGGACAATGGTAGTAAAACCGTAATCCATTAACACTTTTGAAAAGCGGTCGATACGGCTATTAGAGCTGCGCCCATAAGGGGCTCCCGGGAAGGGGTTCCATGGGATTAAGTTAATTTTGCTCGGCGTATCTTTTAATAACTCGGCCAGTTCATGGGCGTCATCGGTGCTATCGTTGACATGGTCGAGCATCACGTATTCGATGGTCACTCGGCCTTGGTTAGCATTAGACTTACCAATATAACGTTTCACGGCGGCTAAGAAAGCTTCGATGTTGTACTTCTTATTAATCGGTACGATTTCGTCGCGGACTTTGTCATTCGACGCATGCAAAGAGATGGCCAAGGCTACATCAATCATATCACCGAGCTTATCCAGCGCAGGGACAACGCCTGAGGTGGATAATGTGACGCGGCGTTTAGATAAGCCAAAACCGAAATCGTCGAGCATAATTTCCATCGCAGGGACGACGTTAGTAAGGTTAAGCAAGGGTTCGCCCATCCCCATCATCACTACGTTGGTGATTGGGCGCTGACCAGTCACTTTCGCCGCACCGATAATTTTCGCCGCGCGCCAAACTTGTCCGATAATTTCCGACACTTTTAAGTTACGGTTGAATCCCTGTTGCGCAGTCGAGCAGAACTTACACTCCAAAGCACAGCCGACTTGTGAGGAAACACATAATGTCGCACGGTCTTTTTCTGGAATATAAACGGTCTCAACTAACTGGTCGCCGACTCGTATCGCCCACTTGATCGTCCCATCTGAAGAACGCATCTCTTCCGCGACTTCTGGTGCACGGATCTCCGCCATGTCGCTCAGTTTTTGACGGAATTTTTTATTGATATCCGTCATTTGCTCAAAATCGTCACAGCAGTAGTGGTAAATCCACTTCATAATCTGATCTGCACGGAAAGGCTTTTCGCCTAGGGATGCGACAAACTTGCGCATTTCTGTGCGATTCAGGTCGAGTAAGTTAACCTTGGTGGATTTAACAGGCGTAATAGCTGGCGCGAAAATTTCTGGGGTGGTGATAGAGTCTGACATAATAATCTCTGGCCTCGTTGTTACACGTTATGGCACGTAAAAGGAATTGATAATGTAAAAAAACGCACCCCCTCACAAAGCAAGGGGGTGCGTAGTGTACATCCATCTGCAATCAGATGCGAATGTACTGCGTGCGACGCGTTAAAAAATTAACGAGTACGTGCGCACACTTCTTCAGCAGAGAAGAAGTAAGCAATTTCACGTGCTGCAGACTCAGCAGAGTCAGAACCGTGTGTTGCGTTTTCGGTGAAGCTGTCAGCGTAATCCGCGCGCAGAGTACCTGCTAATGCGTTGTCTGGGTTAGTTGCGCCCATCAGGTCACGGTGACGTTGAATAGCGTTTTCGCCTTCTAAAACAGAAACAACAACTGGACCAGAAGTCATGAACTCAACCAGACCATCAAAGAATGGACGGCCTTTGTGCTCAGCGTAGAAGCCTTCTGCTTGCTCTTTAGTCAGTTGCAGCATTTTAGCGCCCACGATTTTGAAGCCAGCGCTTTCAAAACGGTTGTAGATTGCACCAATTACATTTTTAGCAACGGCGTTTGGCTTAATGATAGAAAAAGTACGTTCGATTGTCATAGTGACCTCAGTCTGAGCTTGCAAAATACCCTAACGCCGTCCTGTCACAGTTGACGAACGACGATAGTGAGAAACGGCGCCGATTATAGGTGGCAAACGCCTCGTTGCCTAGGTTAATCCATTATTTTTTATCATTTTGCCCTAATTATCTTCTTCCTTCGTGGTATCTCACAGTGTTCAGACCTTAACCCGATGCGGACTAAAAAGCTCCGTGACAAATTGAGCAAGCTTTGTCACTCTGTTCATCTTGATATTTTTAGGAGTGGAGAGACAATGAGTCATACTGTTTTCGTTACGCCGCACTGGCTGGCTGACCACCTCAACGATACCGGGATACAGGTCATCGATGCCCGATTATTCCCCCCAGGACAAGATCGGGTTCGTGACGTTGAGAATGAATATCATGCGGGGCATCTCCCTGAGGCAGTCTTCTTTAATATCGAACATCTCTCTGATAGCCATAGCCCCTATCCCCATATGTTACCTCGTGCGGATCATTTTGCCGTCGCGATGCGAGAACTTGGGGTCGATCATGAAAAGCATCTTATCGTTTACGATGAGGGAAATCTCTTTTCTGCGCCGCGTGCTTGGTGGATGCTACGTCACTTTGGTGTCGAAAAGGTATCGATATTGGCTGGCGGTTTGAAGGCTTGGCAACAAGCGAACTTACCGCTTGCCACCGGCCAAGTCACCTTACCGCCAACCCAATTCGAGGTTCAAGTAGCTGATGACGCCGTCGTTCCCCTGACTAAAATGTTAGTCCTGAGTCACGAAGGTGGCATGCAGATTATCGATGCACGCTCTGCTCCACGTTTTAACGCCGAAGCCGATGAACCTCGCCCCGGATTACGACGCGGGCACATCCCTAACAGCCTTAACCTACCTTGGGATCACTTGGTTAGCGAAGGTCGTTTAAAAGAGAACGAACAGTTACAAGCCCTGTTCCAGCAGGCAGGCGTCGATACCACGCAGCCAGCCGTCGTCACCTGCGGATCAGGCGTTACCGCAGTGGTAGTGTTACTCGCTTTATACCAACTGGGTCAGCATCAGGTCAGCCTTTATGATGGTTCTTGGGGCGAATGGGGAAGCCGCGACGATTTACCTGTAAGGCCTTAGGCATGCAACCGCGGGAATGACAAGTGGTTAAGATGGAAACCAAGTGAGCGTAACGGGGCCAGTTAATGTCTTATTTGGAACGTTAAGGGTCTATGCCTTCAAAATATCCCGTTTCGGTTAGCGTTAGGCACGGTGGTAATGGCCATCGTGTCTTACCCACTTAGAGGCAGCTTCCAACAGTGTCTAGCGAATGATTAGGCGACCGCCTGCAGCGTTTTCTCAATCCCCTTCTTTTCATTGTTTGCTAGTCGGCTTTGTACTGTTGACCGAGGTGCTTGAGGCGTAGACGCCCTTAACATCTCGGTTAACTTAATAATGACTCGCCCCTTTTGATGGATCCCATCGTTACTCCCGCCCATTTCTCGACCTATCTCATACAGGAGGCGTGTATTTTGTATAGAAGATTAAAAACGCTTGTTCCTTAATAAGGAACGGTCTAGGTTATCCCCTATCAAGGAAGAGGGTCCTTGCATGATTAAGTCTTTTAAGCACAAAGGATTGAAAAGGTTTTTCCAGACGGGTCAGACAGCAGGTATTCAAGCGGATCACGTCTCAAAACTCAGGTTGAGGCTTGCCGTCATCCACGCCGCTGCCGAAGTATCGGATATTAACATTCAGGGTTATGATCTTCACGCACTCAAGGGAACCAGAAAAGGCATTTGGTCCATAGCGGTAACGGGTTACTGGCGTATAACCTTCGAATTCAAAGATGGCGATGCCTAGATCATTAACTATGAGGACTACCACTAATGAGCGAAATGTTTAATCCCCCTCATGTTGGGGAGGTTGTTGCAGAGATTATTGAGGGCATAAATATAGGCACTCGTGAATTTTCTAGAGCGATGAACATCTCTCCATCCTCTGCACACCGATTACTTAACGGCCAAACAGTCGTAACGCCTGATATGGCGGTTAAGTTATCTGCCGTGTTAGGGAATACCCCTAAGTTTTGGCTTAATCTACAAGCTAACTACAGCCTATACCACGCAGAATCGTCGGTTGATACGTCTCACTTACGCCGACTGGTAGCAGATGCCCCTCCTGCTGCCATGGCGCAGTCAAAACCCTAGAAAGAACCGTCACCGAAGAGCGCGAGTAAGCCGTCGCTCTACTTATCAAAATTTGATGAAGTATTAGAGTTTTTGGCTGGCAGCCATGGATGATCACATTGATAGTCGATAAATAGCGGTAGCAGTCTAGGATCAAGCGGTGGACGTATTTGCTATTAAGACAAACCCCTTAGGGTTGGTTATCCAACTTTCGGGGTTCGCTCATTTCTATAAAATTCGCTGGCTACCCTTAAAATCTCGCAGGAAACTGCCCCAACGTCGTTCATAGAATGGGGTGATATGCGCTGTAAAGAAGTGGCTGACGCCGGAAGGCTGATCAGTAATTTCACACAGATCAATTAAGGCATCGTCGGCTAAGGTGTCCACCGCGACTTGACCCGCCTGCTGAATAATCGCGTCAATCTCACCGTCGGCTTCAATCCCTAGCAGTAAATTGGACGGTAACCCCTCTCCTTCCCGTATTTCGGCCAGAAAGGCACGGCGTACTGGCTTGAGTCCCGCAAACAGGGTGGTGAGGGAGCTGACGAGCTGTGCAGGCAGTTCATCGATTGCCGAGACCAGTAAGGTTTCCCCGCCTTCAATAATTTGTTGTTCAGAGAGCGCATCACCGCGATTATCTAATAAGGCGGCAATTTCGCTGGCAGAAAATTCTTTGCCTGTACTGCATTTGGGATTGAGGAATAGGTTATCGCCTCGCGTTAGCTCGAAGAGCGTTTTCACGGGGAGCTTAACCCAAGGCTCTCCCGATTCACATACCTCATTAAGCATTTGTTCAGAGGTGAAAAAAGGAATGACGCTTTCGCCATCGGCCTTCTCCCAATGCGTTAATTCGACGCCCGAGTCGGCAGTCAATTGTTGTGCAACGCTACGACCTAAAACCCAGGCATCAGCATCCAATAATGCCTGAAAAAAAGCAGGTCGATGTGCTGGTTCAGTGGCCGCCTGCGCCAACAGTTTTTCCAATTCAATGGACATAATAGGCTCTCAAAATCGGCAGGCATTACGCCTGCCCCGCAGATTATTTTAATAGCAGATTTGCTAAGGTACGTACGCCAATTCCCGTGGCCCCCGCTGACCACTGCTCGACACCAGCCTTACGATAGGTGGCTGAACAGTCAATATGTAACCACCCTTTTTTATACTCGGTCACGAACCAAGAAAGAAAGGCAGCTGCACTGCTCGCGCCAGCCGTGTGCGCTGGACTTGCGATATTATTGAGATCAGCGAAATTGGAAGGCAAGTGCTGACGGTGGAATTCCTCAACCGGTAAGCGCCAGAAGCTCTCTCCTTCGATACCTGCACTGTGCAGCAGTGATTGTGCCGCAATATCATCAAAACTAAAGAGCGCATGATAATCATTACCAAGTGCCATTTTCGCTGCACCGGTAAGGGTCGCTGCATCGATCAACAATTCAGGCTGTTGTGCGCTGGCATCAATTAACCCATCCGCTAAGACTAAACGGCCTTCAGCATCGGTGTTCATCACCTCAACCGACTTACCGTTACGATAGTGGATGATATCGCCCAGACGCATTGCATTACCGCTGACCATATTATCTGCACAGCAAAGAATTAGCTTCACACGCTTTGTTAAACCGCGAGCAATCGCTAAGGCTAACGCACCGGTCAGGGTAGCTGCACCGCCCATATCTGACTTCATTGAGTCCATAGGAACGCTTGGTTTAAGGCTATAGCCGCCCGTATCGAAGGTGATCCCTTTACCGACTAGACAAGCGAAAACCGGCGCTGCATCGTCGCCGCTCGGGTTATAATCGAGGGTTAACAATGCTGGGGAACGGGTGGAAGCACGACCAACGGTATGGAGACCCAGATAGCCTTGTTCACGAAGCTCGTCGCCTTTTAGAATACGGTAGGTGACCGCATCGGGGGCAACATTATTCAGCAGGTCAACCGCAGCACGGGCCAATTCTTGAGGTCCCAGATCTTCCGCAGGTTTATTGATGGTATCGCGAACCCAATCGATGATCGTCAAGCGGTGGTCGAGTTCGGCGCGATCCGCTTCAGACAGCGTCGGCCAAGTGACCTGACGCTGCCCTTTCGGCGAGCGGAAACCTTGCCAGAACGCCCAACAGGCTTCCAGATCCCATCCCTCACCGCTCAACACAACGTGGCGAATACCTTGTTGGTCGAGTTTACGCGCGGCGCGCTGTATCGCACCATTTTTATCTGCCTCGGCAAGATGGATTGTCATCCCTTCAGCATGAGGACTCATCAAGGCTTTGGCACCCCAGCATTCTGCTGCGGGTTGCTGACTTAGTTGTAAATGCATCGCTGTGGTCATCGCTGACTCCTAAACTTATTCGTATTCGTCAATCCAGACTAACAAAATCGCTTCTAAGATTTTTTCGTTTGATGCGTCAGGATTGTCATCAAAGCCGTCTAATTCACAGATCCAGGCATGCAGATCAGTAAACCTTACAGTTTTAGGATCGGTATCTGGATAGAGATCGTATAAGGCTTCACCAATCTCACGGCTATCTGTCCATTTTATCGACATGCTTATTTTCTCCATAGCAATCGGGCCAGAGGATAAGTCTGGCCCGATAAGGAATAAATTAGTGTTCCCGTGCGTGGTTCACGGTATAGCGAGGGAATTCGACGGTGAGGTCTTCATCAGTCACCCGTGCTTGGCAACTTAACCGGCTTTCTGGTTCAAGTCCCCAGGCCTTATCAAGCATATCATCTTCTAACTCGGAGCTTTCGGCTAAGGAGTCAAAACCTTCGCGTACCACACAGTGACAGGTAGTACAGGCGCAAGACTTTTCACAAGCATGCTCGACATCGATTCCATTGCGTAACGCGACATTCAGAATCGTTTCTCCAGGTGTCGCATCATAAACACCGCCATCCGGTAATAAATCGGCGTGGGGTAAAATCACTACTTTTGGCATAATTAAACCTCATCCACAGAATGTCCGGTCAACGCTTGACGAATAGACTTATCCATTCGTTGCGCGGCGAAATTCTGGGTAACTTGATCGAGTTGTTTTATTGCTTCTGCAATAGGTTGCGCATCAGACCCAGCGAGGGCTTCGCGTAGGGCGGCTTGCGCTGACGAAATTGCTTGCTGTTCTTCTTCACTCAGCAGTGCCGCATCTTCTGCTAATGCACCGTCTAAACTTTCTAAGACACGTAAACCGTCGACTTTCTGTTCCGCCACTTTACGGGCCGAAATATCGTCCCGTGCATGGGTCATCGAGTCGGTAAGCATTGTCGCAATCTCATTTTCCGTCAGGCCATAAGATGGCTTAACTTGGATTGACGCTTCCACTCCGGTGGATTTCTCCATCGCGCTGACACTCAACAAGCCATCGGCATCGACTTGGAAGGTGACACGGATATGCGCGCCCCCTGCAGGCATTGCTGGTATTCCCCGTAAGGCAAAGCGTGCGAGTGAACGGCAATCTTCCACCAATTCACGCTCGCCCTGTAATACGTGGATACTCATTGCTGTTTGGCCATCTTTGAAGGTAGTGAACTCCTGCGCACGTGCTACGGGAATCGTGGTATTACGCGGGATCACTTTCTCCGCTAAGCCACCCATAGTCTCTAAACCAAGAGAAAGCGGAATCACATCCAGTAGCAGCATTTCACTATCCGGTTTGTTACCGGCAAGAATGTCCGCTTGGATCGCAGCGCCTAAGGCAACCACTTTATCAGGATCGATAGAGGTTAGCGGCTCACGAGAGAAGAATTCGCCTACACGCTCACGGACAGCGGGAACGCGGGTTGATCCACCGACCATAACCACTTGCGCGATCTCATCTTCCTCAATACCTGCATCTTTAACCGTACGGCGGCACGCTAGCAAGGTACGCTTAATTAATGGCGCAATCAGCTGTTCGAACTGCTCTCGGGTTAAATGGCCCGTCCAGTCGCCGACGGTAATCGTCGTTTCTGACGCGTCACTTAACGCAATTTTTGCTTGGGTCGCAGCATCCAGCACTTCACGCAGTAAATGGCGGTCAGAGAGGTCGGTAATACCGGCTTGTTGTTGAATCCATTGCGCCACCAGCTGATCGAAATCGTCACCGCCCAGCGCGGAGTCGCCCCCTGTCGCCAATACTTCAAAGACACCACGGCTTAAACGCAAAATAGAGATATCAAAGGTGCCACCGCCTAAATCATAAACGGCGATAATCCCTTCCTGACCAGAGTCTAAACCGTAAGCGACGGCAGCGGCGGTCGGTTCATTCAGCAGGCGTAATACCTTCAGACCGGCTAAGCGCGCCGCATCTTTGGTTCCCTGACGTTGTGCATCGTCGAAATAAGCAGGAACCGTAATCACGACGCCTTCTAATTCTCCGCCCAAAGTCTCTTCCGCTCGCTTAGCGAGGGTCGATAGGATTTCCGAAGAAACAGAAATAGGGTTCACCTGCCCAACGGGAGTGGACATCAGCGGTAGGCCGTTTTCGCTAGCATAGAAATGGTAAGGCAGTTGCGGATAACGCTGTTGCACATCCGCCAGCGAGCGACCGAGTAGACGTTTAACCGAACTAAAGGTATGAGCCGGATCGGTCACCGCTTGTTCACGGGCCTGCCAGCCAACGATAGTCTCCTCAGTGGTATAACGTACCACTGACGGCAGCAGATCGCGCCCTTGTGCATCGGCCAGGGTCGTCGTTTCGCCACTGCGCACGGTAGCAACCAGTGAGTGAGTGGTCCCCAAGTCGATACCAGCCGCGAGACGACGCTGGTGCGGAACTGAACTTAATCCAGGTTCGCTGATTTGAAGTAACGCCATCGTTTATCCTTAAAAATCGAGCCATTTCTCTTCCAGTGCCTCAGCATGCTCGGCGAGCCTGGTAAAGAAACGGAGTTTACGGACTGTATCGGCGGCTTGCTGCCACTGTTGCTCGGCAAGTTGCTGCGCGACAACACTCATCAACGATTTATGCTGCTGTTTGATATCGCTCAAATAACGCGTTAACGCCTCGCTATCCTGTTGCTGTTCGATCGTTTCCAACGTTTCTCTAAGCGTCAGTTGCGCCATAAGAAACTCGGTATCGTGCATAGTATGTTGTTCGTTATTGATGTCATAACCATGCAGCGAGAGAATATATTCAGCACGAGGTAACGGTTTACGTAAGGCTTGATACCCTTGATTGATATTTGCCGCAGTAGTGAGTGCCTGTAAGCGTTCGGCTTCTGGCTGAGTGGCAAAGTTATCGGGGTGATAACGACGTTGCAAAGCTTGATACCGCTCGGCGAGTGACGAAGTGTCGAGCGTGAAGCTTTCTGGCAGGTCAAACAGCGTAAAAAAGTTCATAAGCTATCAGTTCGCGTAAGACAAACTCATCGCCCCAGCGAGCTGGGGCGATGAGTTAAATCAGTGTATGACATCAAAGTTATACGTTAAAGCTCTCGCCGCAACCGCATTCATCTTTGACATTAGGATTGTTGAATTTAAAGCCTTCGTTAAGCCCTTCTTTGACGAAATCCAATTCCGTCCCGTCGAGGTAAACTAAACTTTTACCATCAACAATCACTTTAACGCCTTTGTCTTCGAAGACAAGATCGTCAGGCTGTAATTCATCGACAAACTCTAGAACGTAAGCCATGCCCGAGCACCCTGAGGTGCGCACCGCGAGGCGCAGGCCAACGCCCTGCCCGCGGTTGGTTAAGAAGGCGCTCACACGAGCTGCCGCTGAATCACTCAGGGAAATTGACATGTTAACTCCCTAACTTACTTAGCGGTTTTCTTGCTCTTGTAGTCATCGATAGCCGCTTTAATCGCATCTTCTGCAAGAATCGAACAGTGGATCTTCACCGGTGGAAGCTCCAGTTCTTCAGCGATTTGCATATTAGAAATGCTTTGCGCTTCGTCTAGGGATTTACCTTTTACCCACTCGGTGATCAGCGAGCTTGATGCAATCGCAGAACCGCAGCCGTAGGTTTTGAAACGCGCATCTTCGATGATACCTGTATCGCTAACTTTGATTTGTAGCTTCATTACGTCACCACAAGCTGGCGCACCGACCATGCCGCTGCCTACGCTGGGATCAGCATTATCAAAGGAGCCGACGTTACGTGGATTTTCGTAGTGATCTATTACTTTTTCGCTATAAGCCATGATATTTCTCCAAAATCTAAAAAATTAGTGGTGCGCCCATTCGATGCTATTTAAATCTACGCCGGCTTTGAACATCTCCCATAATGGAGATAAGTCACGGAGGCGACCGATAGATTTGTGGCATAAATCAATAGCATAATCGACTTCTTCTTCAGTGGTAAAGCGCCCTAAAGAGAAACGAATTGAGCTGTGAGCCAGTTCATCGTTCATACCTAATGCACGCAGTACATAGGAAGGTTCCAAGCTTGCAGACGTACAAGCTGAACCGGACGATACGGCTAAATCTTTCAGCGCCATGATTAATGACTCGCCTTCAACATAGTTGAAGCTGACATTAAGGATATTTGGCGCACCATTTTCTAGATCACCATTCAGATACACTTCTTCCATATCTTTCAGGCCATCCCACAGACGGGTACGCAGTTTGCTAAGGCGAGCCATTTCAGTGCTCATCTCTTCTTTAGCAATACGATACGCTTCGCCCATACCGACGATTTGGTGAACAGGCAGAGTACCGGAACGCATACCACGTTCGTGACCGCCGCCATGGATCTGGGCTTCTAAACGAATACGTGGTTTACGACGTACGTATAAGCCACCAATTCCCTTAGGACCGTAGATCTTGTGTGCAGAGAAGGACATCAAATCAACTTTTAGAGTTGATAAGTCAATCGGTAATTTACCAACGCTTTGCGTCGCATCGACGTGGAAGATAATCCCTTTAGCGCGGCAAATCTCACCCAAGCCAGCGATATCTTGTACTACGCCGATTTCGTTATTCACGTGCATCACAGAAGCTAGCACGGTATCGTCGCGCAGTGCGGCAATGAACTGCTCTAAGGTGATAAGACCGTTAGCTTGCGGAGAAAGATAGGTAATCTCGAATCCTTCACGCTCTAACTGACGGCAAGTATCCAGTACGGCTTTGTGCTCGGTTTTAACCGTTACCACGTGCTTACCTTTTTTCTGGTAGAACGTAGCAGCACCTTTGATGGCTAAGTTGTCAGATTCGGTTGCACCCGAGGTGAAAACAATTTCACGCGGATCCGCACCAATCAGTTCAGCAACTTGGTTACGAGCGATGTCAACCGCCTCTTCCGCCTGCCAACCGAAACGGTGTGAACGTGATGCGGGGTTACCAAAATTGCCATCTTGGGTCATACATTGCATCATTTTTTCAGCAACGCGAGCGTCAACAGGTGTCGTCGCTGAGTAGTCGAGATAAATCGGTAATTTCATTGCTCTTAAGCTCCGTACATCACTTCATTGCATGTTATATTTTATTAAAATTGACAGTCGATAAAGATGGAATCATTACGAGCCTACTGCACGCAATTTAACATCGATTTTCTCGGCGATACGGCCAGATTGCTGAAATCGACGATTATCAACAGTCGCTTGACGTCCAGCAACATCCAAGATCTCTTGATTGTTAACTAACTCCGCCAGCGAAATATTATTTAAAAAGTCACTAATTCTGTCGCTCAGGTCGCGCCATAATGCGTGCGTTAAACAACGCTCGCCACCTTGGCAACCTTCTTTGCCTTGACACTTGGTTGCATCAACCGACTCGTCTACCGCCATGATCACGGTACCGACCGAGATATTAGCCGCTTGTTGACCAAGAAGATAGCCACCACCGGGTCCGCGTACGCTGGACACCAACTCATGTTTTCTCAGACGCGAGAACAACTGCTCTAAGTAAGAGAGCGAAATACCTTGGCGCTCTGAAATATCTGCCAGCGGAACCGGCCCTTCATGAGAGTGTAACGCAACGTCTAACATAGCGGTGACTGCGTAACGCCCTTTGGATGTCAGTCTCATTGTGATACGACCTCGGTTTTCACAGTTGTCAGAATGTTAAATAATTGATGCTGACAGTCTGACATTCCTGAGTGATTTGGTCAACTATTTACCTGACTAAATTACTCAGGTATTTAACCGAATGTGCGTATCACGGCACCCTAACCTTTAGGCTTTTCACCCTTCTGAAAGGAAGAGAGCATCCCACGCAGAATGTTCAATTCATCCCGTTCAGGGCGTGCACGGGTAAAGAGACGGCGAAGTTTACTCATCACTTGACTAGGGTTGCCCTGACGAATAAAGCCACTTTCCAGCATCATTCCTTCCATATGCTGATAGAAACGCTCTAAATCATCCACCAGTGGGTAAGGCGACTCTTCCGTTTGCGGCGCTGCCGGAGACTGTTCACTCGCCAGCCATGCCATGCGGACTTCGTAAGCGATAATTTGCACGGCCATGGCGAGATTTAATGAGCTGTAATCAGGGTTTGCAGGGATGGCAACGTGATAGTGGCATTTTTGTAGCTCGTCGTTGGTTAAGCCCACGCGCTCACGTCCAAAAACCAACGCGACCGGTGCTTGCTGCCCTTCTTCAACGCTTTTCATCCCACACTCACGGGCATCCAGCATCGGCCAAGGCAGTGAACGAGAGCGTGCGCTGGTGCCAACCACTAAACTACACCCTGAGATCGCTTCGTCGAGCGTGTCGACAATGGTAGCGTTGCCGATCAGATCGCTCGCACCGGCAGCAAGCGAGATCGCTTGCGAGTCAGGTTTAAGCAATGGGTTAACCAGATAAAGGTTAGAAAGACCCATCGTTTTCATGGCACGGGCGACTGAGCCCATATTCCCGGTGTGAGAAGTTTCAACCAAGACAATTCGTATATTCTGTAACATAAGCAGGATTCATGTCGCCAAAAGAAATAATGACAGGATACTAACATAAACTAAGACTTTTATTTAACCTTCTGCTATACTGCCCGCGATTTTTCGTTCTTTAACATCCAGTGGGAATAACCGATGCATCCGATGCTGAACATCGCCGTGCGCGCAGCGCGCAAGGCCGGCAATCTTATCGCCAAAAATTATGAAACGCCTGACGCAGTAGAAACGAATCAAAAAGGCACCAACGATTTTGTCACCAACGTTGACCGTGACGCCGAGCGTTTAATTATCGAAGTTATCCGTAAATCTTATCCGCAACACAGTATTGTGACGGAAGAAAGCGGAGATTTAGGTGGTGAAGATAAGGACATACAATGGGTTATCGATCCCCTGGATGGCACCAGTAACTTCATTAAACGTTTCCCACACTTCTCCGTTTCTATCGCCGTGCGTATCAAAGGCCGTACTGAAGTGGCTGTAGTTTATGATCCAATGCGTAACGAACTCTTCACCGCGGTACGTGGCCAAGGCGCACAGCTTAATGGTTACCGTTTACGTGGCAGCACTGCACGCGATTTAGACGGTACGATTATCGCAACAGGTTTCCCATTTAAAGCGAAACAGCATTCAGCCAGTTACCTCAACGTGGTCACCGCATTATTCACTAAATGTGCAGATTTCCGCCGTACCGGGTCAGCTGCTTTGGATTTAGCCTATGTGGCAGCAGGTCGTACCGATGGCTATTTTGAAATTGGTTTGAAACCTTGGGATTTCGCTGCAGGTGAACTGCTGGTTCGCGAAGCGGGTAGCTTAGTGACTGATTTCACTGGCGGTCATGGTTACCTGCAATCAGGCAACATCGTCGCGGGTAACTCACGCGTTGTACGTGAAATGTTAGCGGTTATGCGCGACCAACTGAGTGATGCGTTAAAACGCTAAGTCCTCTAAATAAAGAAAAGCCGCGATAGTGACCTATCGCGGCTTTTTTATTGCTTCGCTCTCTTAAGCGTAAACAGGGAAGCGAGCGCAAAGCGCCAGAACTTGGCCTTTCACGCGTTCGATCGTCGCTGCATCGTTGATATTATCCAATACATCGGCAATCCATCCTGCTAGCTCGCGAACTTCCGCTTCTTTAAAGCCACGACGCGTTACTGCTGGGGTACCGATGCGGATACCAGAAGTGACGAACGGGCTTTTCGGATCGTTAGGTACGCTGTTTTTATTGACCGTAATATTCGCGCTACCTAGCGCGGCATCGGCTTCTTTGCCGGTAATATTCTTCTCAACCAGGTCCAATAAGAACAGGTGGTTATGCGTCCCGCCCGAGACGATGTTATACCCACGCTCAAGCAGAACCTCTACCATCGCTTTAGCGTTCTTAGCAACCTGCTGTTGGTAAGTTTTGAACTCGGGTTCCATCGCTTCTTTGAATGCTACCGCTTTACCCGCGATAACATGCATTAATGGACCGCCCTGACCGCCTGGGAATACGGCAGAGTTCAATTTCTTATAAAGATCTTCATCACCGCCTTGAGCCAGGATCAAGCCACCGCGTGGACCGGCTAAGGTTTTGTGGGTCGTTGTGGTCACCACGTGAGCATGCGGTAATGGGTTAGGGTAGACATCCGCTGCGACGAGGCCTGCAACGTGTGCCATATCAACGAATAACCATGCGCCGATGCTGTCCGCGATTTCACGCATTTTTGCCCAATCACAGACGCCTGAATAGGCAGAAAATCCGCCAATGATCATTTTAGGCTTGTGTTGCTGAGCAAGTGCTGCAAGCTCGTCATAATCAATCTTGCCGCTTTCATCAATGCCGTAAGGGATGACGTTATAAAGTTTCCCGGATAGGTTAACGGGAGAACCGTGAGTGAGGTGGCCGCCATGTGCCAGGTTCATTCCAAGAATAGTGTCGCCTGGGGTTAACAGGGCGGTAAACACGCCGAAGTTAGCTTGAGAACCTGAGTGAGGCTGAACGTTAGCGTAATCTGCACCGAATAACGCTTTTGCACGGTCAATCGCCAGTTGTTCTACGATATCAACGTATTCGCAACCACCATAGTAACGCTTGCCCGGGTAACCTTCGGCATACTTATTGGTCAGTTGTGATCCTTGCGCTTCCATAACACGTGGACTGGTGTAGTTTTCTGAAGCAATCAGTTCGATATGCTCTTCCTGACGCACTTTCTCCTGCTCCATTGCCTGCCATAATGCCGCATCGTAATCGGCTATGTTCATTTCTCGCTTTAACATTCCCATCTCCACTCAGCTTGCTTTTAACATCAAAATTCCCCCACAACGGGTAATGGCGGTTAGTGTAAACTCTTTTCAAGCTGGGTGGTAGAGAGAAGCCCGTCTTTTTACGCAAACGTTTGGCTTTTCATTCTGAGCGTTGATATTACCGCCAAGTATGCCATCTAGTGATACGAAAGCGGGTAAGAAAACAAAGAATACTTCACATGGGAGGGAGTGAGATAAAGCAGAGTATCGGGGGGATAACGCAAAGCAGCACGAACAGGATTTACGCTTACTCCTCGCGCTGCTAAGACGGAAATCAGGATTAAATGGCGTCTTCGTCTTCTTCACCGGTACGGATCCGCACTACGCGCGCCACATCCACCACGAAGATTTTACCATCACCGATTTTACCGGTCTGAGCGGTTTTCATTATCGTTTCTAGGCAAGTGTCTACCATATCATCGGCAATCACGATTTCAATTTTTACTTTCGGTAAAAAGTCGACCATATATTCAGCGCCGCGGTACAGTTCGGTATGCCCTTTCTGGCGTCCAAAACCTTTGACTTCCGTGACGGTCATTCCGGTGATCCCGACTTCAGCAAGAGATTCACGGACATCATCCAATTTGAACGGTTTAATGATCGCTTCTATTTTCTTCATGACAAAACCTTATTATCCGTTGCGTCGCCAAACAAGGGCTACTCATAGGGTGAATGCGTTATGCGGGTAAGAGACGCGTATTATTGCTGAATTGCTCAGGGAAGTCACTGGACAAGAAAATAAGGTGCCCCACGACTGTGATGTCCAGATAAGATAACGCGTTATCAACTCTAGGACAGAAGGCACCTTATTGGCATCATTTTTATTTATGAATCACAAAGTCATCATAACAGTAAATGAATTCAGCGAATCATATCAACAAAGCCTTGCAGGGCGAATAGCCCCACAACGCTTTAGGAGTTTTCCAGAATCAACTTAGCCTAGTTGTTTACGTGCATTTCTGAACAGACGCATCCATGGGCTATCCTCACCCCAATTTTCTGGGTGCCATGAATTGCTGACAGTACGGAACACACGTTCTGGGTGCGGCATCATGATGGTGACACGCCCAGAGGTATTGGTCACCGCCGTAATACCGTTCGGCGAGCCATTCGGGTTAGCCGGGTACTGTTCCGTCACTTGCCCTTGGTTGTTCACAAAACGTAAAGCGGCGAGCTTACTATTTTCAAGTTGCTGTAAATGTTCGTTATTACGCACTTCCACAAAGCCCTCGCCATGAGAAACCGCGATAGGCATCCGTGAACCGACCATTCCCTCTAATACCAGTGAAGGACTGTCGACCACTTCAACCAAACTGAAACGGGCTTCAAAGCGCTCAGACTGGTTGCGAACGAAACGTGGCCACAATTCGCTGCCCGGAATGATCTCACGTAAGTTAGAGACCATCTGGCAACCATTACAGACCCCAAGGGCTAAGGTTTGGTCACGGTTGAAGAAGTCGGCAAAGGTATCACGCACACGTGGATTGAACAGGATAGACTTCGCCCAGCCCTCTCCCGCTCCGAGCACATCCCCATAGGAGAAGCCACCACACGCCGCGAGCATATGGAATCCATCAAGATTCGTGCGTCCTGCCAGTAAATCGCTCATATGAACGTCGCGCGTGTCGAAACCGGCGCGGTGGAAAGCCGCCGCCATTTCCACGTGAGAGTTAACACCTTGCTCACGTAATACCGCTAATACCGGGCGAGCGCCTGTGGCAATCATCGGTGCCGCGATATCGTCACTAGGATCGAAGCTCAGTGACACATTCAGCCCAGGATCGCGCTCATCTAATTTCGCTTGATGTTCTTGATCCGCGCAAGCCGGGTTATCACGGAGACGCTGCATTTGCCACGTCGTTTCCGCCCACCATTCACGCAGTTGTGAGCGTTTTTCTGAATAGACAGGTTGCCCTTCGGCGACCAGCGTAAAATGGTCCCCTGAGCAAGCGGAGCCGATAACATGAAGTTCGTTACCTAGTCCTTGCTCTGCAAACACCGCTTGAACGGTATCGAGATCTTCACGCGCAATTTGTAACACCGCCCCCAGCTCTTCATTGAACAACGCGGCAACGGAGTGAGCACCCAGCGTACTGATATCTGCATCAATGGCGCAATGGCCGGCGAAGGCCATCTCTGCCAGCGTGACCAATAATCCCCCGTCGGAACGGTCATGGTAGGCCAGTAGTTTTCGTTCACTGACTAATTGCTGAATAGCATTGAAGAAACCACGAAGCTTCTCGGTATCGCGGACATCTGCCGGATGTTGTCCCAACTTACGATAAACTTGTGCCAAGGCTGTCGCGCCGAGGGCTTGCTGCCCCTGACCAAGATCAACCAGTAGCAGTAAGTTATCACGATCCGTTTTAAGTTCCGGGGTAACCGTTAAGCGCACATCCTCGACACGCGCAAAGGCCGTGATCGCGAGTGACATTGGAGAGATAACCTCACGGCCTTCCCCCTGCTCCTGCCAACGCGTTTTCATCGACATGGAGTCTTTGCCTACAGGGATAGTTAAGCCCAATGCCGGGCAAAGCTCTTCGCCGACGGCTTTTACCGCATCGTATAACCCCGCATCTTCGCCTGGGTGGCCCGCTGCAGCCATCCAGTTTGCAGAGAGTTTGATCTGCTTTAAATCGCCAATCGCCGTAGCGGCTAAGTTGGTCAATGCTTCGCCCACCGCTAATCGTGCTGAGGCAGCATAGTCAAGTAAGGCCACTGGCGCACGCTCACCCATGGCAAACGCCTCACCTGTATAGCTATCTAAACTGGCCGTGGTCACGGCACAGTTTGCAACCGGAATTTGCCACGGCCCCACCATCTGGTCACGCGCCACCATGCCGGTTACCGTCCGGTCACCGATAGTGATTAAGAAGGTTTTTTCCGCTACCGCCGGTAGGTGAAGAACGCGTTTTACAGCTTCGGCCAGATCAATATCTTCGGCAGTAAAGCTATCCCCTTTCGCCTGCTGACGACGTACGTCACGGGTCATTTTCGGGGTTTTACCCAATAGAACGTCCAGTGGCATGTCGATAGGTTGGTTATCGAAGTGCGGATCGTCTAATGTTAGGTGCTGTTGCTCTGTCGCTTCACCGATAACGGCATAAGGTGCGCGCTCGCGCTGACAAATGGCATCAAATTCGGCTAATTTATCTGTGTCGACCGCCAAGACATAACGCTCTTGAGATTCATTACACCAGATCTCTAACGGCGTCATGCCCGGCTCATCATTTAGAATTTTACGGAGATCAAAGCGTCCGCCCCGTCCACCGTCTGAAACCAACTCTGGCATGGCATTCGAAAGTCCCCCTGCGCCAACATCATGGATAAACAGAATGGGGTTTTCTTCACCACGTTGCCAGCAACGGTCGATAACTTCTTGGCAGCGTCGTTCCATTTCCGGGTTATCTCGCTGTACCGAGGCAAAATCGAGATCTGCATCAGATTGACCAGAATCCATCGAGGAGGCTGCCCCGCCGCCCAGACCGATATTCATTGACGGGCCGCCGAGGACAATCAGTTTTGCACCAACGGTAATGTCACCCTTTTGAACATGGTCGTCACGGATATTACCGATGCCGCCCGCCAACATGATAGGTTTATGGTAACCACGGATCTCATCACCATTATGGCTGCTCACCTTCTCTTCATAGGTACGGAAATAACCGTTTAGCGCCGGGCGACCAAATTCATTATTAAACGCAGCGCCCCCTAGCGGGCCGTCAAGCATGATATCCAGTGCGGTAACAATACGCTCTGGTTTACCAAAATCCTCTTCCCAAGGTTGCTCAAAACCAGGAATACGTAAGTTTGATACCGAGAATCCAGTTAGGCCTGCTTTAGGTTTCGCTCCGCGACCGGTTGCACCTTCATCGCGAATTTCGCCACCCGAACCGGTAGCGGCACCTGGCCATGGAGAGATTGCGGTTGGGTGGTTGTGCGTCTCAACCTTCATTAAGATATGAATAGGTTGTTGATGGAAATCGTACTGACCTGTCTCTGCTTCTGCGTAAAAACGCCCCGCAACAGAACCTTCCATCACCGCCGCATTATCTTTATAGGCAGACAGCACATGCTCTGGCGTGGTTTCGAAGGTGTTTTTGATCATTTTAAACAGCGACTTGGGTTGCGCGACGCCATCAATCACCCAATCCGCATTAAATATTTTGTGGCGACAGTGCTCAGAGTTAGCTTGAGCAAACATATACAACTCAACATCATTGGGATTTCTACCCAGCTGTGTAAAGGCGTTGAGTAGATAATCAATTTCATCTTCCGCGAGCGCAAGACCTAAACGAACATTCGCTGCAGAGAGCGCTTGGCGACCACCTTGTTGAATATCAATGGTGGTTAGCGGGTGCGGCGTATGTTGGGTAAACAGTTGTGCTGCGTCAGCAAGATCAGTAAAGACGGTTTCCATCATCCGATCGTGAAGTAAAGCCGCGACCTGCTCGAATTGTGCTTTATCAAGCTCAGGGGCATCGAGATAGAAAGCTAATCCACGCTCTAAGCGCTTCACCATCGGTAATTCACAGTTATGCGCAATGTCAGTAGCTTTCGATGACCATGGAGAGATGGTACCTGGACGTGGGGTGACTAAGAGCAGTTGCCCTTGCGGCGTATGCTCGGCCAATGACGGACCATAGCGTAATAATTTTTCTAAGCGCGTTGTTTGCTCATCGGTTAACGGTTGTGTCACGTCAGCAAAGTGCACATATTCGGCATAGAGTGAACGGACAGGTAACTGAAGTTCTTGAAAAGTGGTGACTAGCTTGTTAATTCGAAAGGCAGACAGGGCAGGCGAACCACGCAAAATTTCCATCATTAATCATCTCTCGTCGTCGGTATGTCTGGCTGACATACACTGGCGCTACAGTGGGAAAACGGCGCTAGTATAATGAATCTCTTCGCAATACGAAACCGTTTGCGCGGAATTTATCGTATGAGCCCTCCTCCGATTTGATGAACATTTATTGCTTAAAAAGTTGCTCTCTGGCGTTAAATTGCTCAGAATACGCTCCGTCTTGCGTTAAGAAATCAAAAGATTCACTCCCTAACACTAGGGGAATCGCGAGCAGAACCGAGAGATAACTATTTGAAATGTATAAAATTTAATTATTTCTTTATCGGTCTTGTCACCTTATTACTAGCATCAGCTTTATGGCCAGCAATACCCTGGCACACTGGGAAACAAGATTCTCTTGCGCAGATCCAATCGCGCGGAGTGTTGCGTATCAGCACCCTGAATTCGGCGCTGACATACCAACAGGTTAAAGATCAATCGCAGGGAATGGACTACGAACTGGCTAAGCGCTTTGCAGATTACCTAGGCGTGAAGTTAGAGGTCACCGTCCGTCCCAATATAAAGAGTTTGTTTAACGACTTATCTGAGCAACATTCAGACCTTTTGGCCGCTGGCTTAAACTGGGATGAGCATCGTGCACAGGAATACGTCGCTGGACCGGCTTATTACAGCACCTCGCAGCAACTGGTTTATCGTGTCGATAAACTGCGACCTAAGAGCTTAAATGACTTGCAGGGGACCTTGAGTATTCTCGATGGGTCAACGTTTGCGAGTACGCTCGAGGCAGAGAAGGCCAATCGCTTCCCTACACTACACTGGGTAACCGAAAGGCATCTAGGACCTCAGCAAATCTTACGAGAGGTAGTAGAAGGTAAAATTGACTACACCATCGCCGACTCAGCGACGGTAGAAATGATGCAACGTATTTATCCCAAACTTGCTGTCGCCTTTACGGTAACGCAAGAACAACCGGTAAATTGGTACATCGCAGGCAATAAGAGTGACAGTCTGCATGCCGCCATGTTGGATTTTTTCAGTCAACTAAACGAGCAAGGGACATTAGCGCGTTTAGAAGAAAAATATTTAGGGCATTCAGGACATTTCGACTACGTCGATACCCGGAGTTTCTTGCAAGCCGTAGATACACGATTACCGACACTTAAGCCGGTTTTCGAGAAATATGCCCAGAACTTTGATTGGCAGTTGTTGGCCGCGATGGCTTGGCAAGAGTCGCATTGGGATCCTCACGCAACCTCCCCAACGGGAGTCCGAGGGATCATGATGCTCACCAAGACCACGGCAAGTAGCTTAGATGTCAGTAATCGACTCGATACCGAAGAGAGTATTCGAGGAGGTAGCGAATATCTGCAGCGACTGATGCAACGATTACCGTCTGATATACCAAAGGATGAGCGCGTATGGTTTGCGCTAGCCGCTTACAATATCGGCTTAGCCCATCTGATGGATGCACGGCAATTGACGGTGAATCAAGGAGCCGATCCGAATAGCTGGAGCGATGTAAAAGTACGTTTGCCGTTACTCAGCAAAAAACGCTACTACTCGCAAACCACTTACGGTTATGCCCGTGGGCAAGAAGCCTACGATTATGTTGAAAAAGTACGTAAATACAATTTGAGTTTAGTCGGTTATCTACAAGAGATGGAACAACTACCTCTTGATCCGCCTCATACACCAAGTGGTATCTCTACCACCCCGGTAGAACCACAATTAGTGATGAACTAACTCTTTTGAGCCCGCGCCGCAAGGCGTGCGGCTTTTTTTTCGGCCCGGCGTTGCCTGAAAAAATCACTGAGTAAAGCACCACACTCTTCTGCCAACACTCCCCCACAAATAGTCGGCTGATGATTCATTCCAGGATGGCGTAAGATATCGACAAGCGATCCCGCTGCACCCGTTTTTGCATCACTGGCCCCAAAGACGATACGACCAATACGACCGTGGATCATCGCGCCTGCACACATCACACAGGGCTCTAACGTGACATAGAGCGTTGTATCAAGTAGGCGATAATTCCCTAGGGCCTGACCCCCTTGGCGGATTGCCATAATCTCCGCATGCGCAGTCGGATCGTGGTCGTTGATCGGCAGATTCCACCCCTCGCCAATCACCTGCTGTTGATAGACCAGTACCGCGCCCACAGGGACTTCACCCAATGTATGAGCGCGTTGCGCGAGTTGTATTGCATGGCGCATCCATTTTTCGTCATCATTAGGGGGAATAGTATTGTCCACAGTCGCAATCCTTAAAGCAGTAAATAACGGGGCATTATACGCATTGCTAACTATTTTAGGGCGAGATTATTGATGCAGGGTAGTCGCCTATCGGCAGTTAGGGGCTGAAATGTAGCCCTTTGTTCAGACCGCAACGTGTGGCATGAGGATCTAAGGAGAAGCCTCGGATTATGACGTAGATAAAAGTGCTATAGCCTGAGATTCTTCAAAGAGGGGCCAACAATAACTTGTCGTTAAGTTAAATAAGATGGGTGTTATCAATTTAGAAAGCGTTTACTAACGCTTGGTGGGATAATAGGGTTAAACCCTTTTTTGTAAAATGATCTCTATTACAAAATCTGGATTCATCATGATAACTCGTTTGAGGAGGAGAACCCTCCCCCTGTTCTACTTACCCACAACGTCTTCGAGTGCGGGTTGCAGTGCGGTATAACGAAACGTATAACCCGCATCAATAAGTCGTTGAGGAATAGCCTGCTGCCCACCTAACACTAACACAGCAGATTCGCCCATCAGACAGCGGACTGCAACGGCAGGGACACGCATAAAGCATGGGCGGTGCAATACTTTCGCTAGCTGAGCACTAAATTGTTCATTACGAACTGGCGTCGGAGCAACCATATTAAACGGCCCTTTCAAGGAAGCCTGGTTTAGTAGGAAGAGAATCGCATTGAGCATATCGTCGATATGTATCCACGGCATATATTGCTGGCCATCCCCAAAAGGTCCCCCGACACCCACACGAAATGGCATCACCATTTTTGCGAGCGCACCGCCCTCTCTCGATAGCACGACACCGGTTCGTAATAGACAGACTCGTGTATGGGGACTTTGCGCGGCAAGCGCCAAGGTTTCCCAGCGTGAGCAGAGCTGCCAAGTAAACTCTTGATGTGGCGAGCTGTCTTCGGTCACCACTGCCTGCCCTTGATCACCGTAATAGCCTACCGCTGAACCCGAGATCAACACTGATGGTGGCTGGGCGCTAGCCTTAATTAACTCGGCAATCTTTTCCGTTAATTGCCAACGACTGTCACAGAGTTTCTGTTTCTGAGCCGTCGTCCAGCGTTTATCAGCAATTGGCTCCCCGGCAAGGTTAATCACCGCATCGAAACCGTCTAATGACGCTAACCCCTCGAGGGAAGTCAACAGTTCCACTTGAGGGCCCAGAAGCTTAGTCGCCCGATCAGGCGAACGCGTTAACGCAGTAATAAGATGCGATTGCTTTAACAGCGTCTGGGTGAGACGCTGCCCTATCAACCCTGTTGCACCGGTGATGAGAATTTTCATAGCCTGCCTCTTAATTATATATCCACCATAACAAGTGGGACTCTGCTACTCAGCATAGTCTATATCTAAGCAATCACGTGGACTGAGAGGCTATAGTTTCACTGGTTAGTAGGTTGAATTACGGTAATATCCTACCTGAATCTAATTGTCGCAATCGAGTTAACCCATTTTTTTGGTCAGGTAAACTGCGATCTGATAACCGATGAGGGTGACAAAGGAGCAGACAATGAGTAACGCAATTCCGACAAATTCTTCGGGATTACGTACTCCGAAAAATCGTGCAGCATTACTCCAAAATACAATCTGTTCTGGTGTGGCCGGATCCGCAGGGCGCAGCAGCAGGAAAGTTACTGTAAAAGTGACGAGGCTAATAAGAATTTTTAGCGCTGTTGGGGCACGTCTTGTTATCATTGACTATTACCTTAATTAGGCCATAGGACAGCATACCGCAAGTGAGTTTGACTGGCTGTGTATATAGCAATGTATCAGTAGATATAGATTTTTCTTCTCCTTCCCTTTAGGTAGAATTACTCCCATACAAGATCAGCTACCTTTCTCTGCATAAAATATTTTTTAAGTGTTTTTCTTGGCGATGATGTAATAGATAATTTCTAACTTCATCCTCCCATATACTACCATCACCTAATAAGACACGACTGAAGGTTATAGGAAAAAAATAGCGAGTATCATAAAGTTTAATTAGTGTATTATTGATGGCATCAATAGCTGATATATTGTTTTTACATTTTTGTTGTTGAATAGCCAACGAATTAAGAACTCTACTCCTATTATCTTCATTAGGTGAATATACTCTATTACCTAACTGGCTAAGTACTAAAAATCTTGGCGGAATATTTTCTAATAACGCAGCTTGTAAACGCTCGTGGCCATCGAGAATTACAAATGATGCTAAACCCGTAACAAACCATACAAGGATGGGAGGGAGTGTACCTTCTCGGCTTTTTTTACGCCACCACTTAACCCTTGCGCTATCAGAAGAAACTGAATATCGAGAAAGCAATTTATCTCTTTCCCACCACCAGTCGATATAATAGATATGTTCAGGATTAAGTAAATTAGGGAAGTCTTCGCTATGAAGTGATCAGGGTAAGCTAACATTAGCTTTTTCTTTCGGGGAATAAAATTGCCAAGATTTGCTAAGTTTATTTTGTTTTATTTCATAGGGTGTGATGAGTCGAGTTGGCTCCATAGGTTGTAGTATCCAGTTTCCACTGGATAGAAACATTGAGGAATCTTCAGTCAGAGACCGCGCAAAATACCGACTCCAATAGTTAATAGTATTGCTAGTAGATTCTCTATGAGCTTTCTCAATGTCGGATGAGCGTATAGGTGGGAGTGATAATCTTGGATTAGGGTGGTCTACATTATTGACCAGCCATATACCAGAGTGATCCTTCAACATAGTTGCCCAAAACTGTATTGAACCATTAATATACAAGGCCATTCTTCCATTTTTCCCTGTCCGCATCTCTAGAGAGCGGAATCCTCCCGATATAACTGTTATTTAGAGTCCCTGCCAGTTACCCTCGTAATCGTTAAGATCTTTATACCAACAATCATTCATTACGTCTCTCTTATATTAATTACATCACCGCATAGTTAGTTGATATTGTCGACAGAGATAAAAATCATCAATAAGACAGTATAATAAAGTAAAAACTTATGAGGAAATTAATTTACATCAAAATAATTTATTTTTATTGTATTACACTTTAATTAACTCGTATCGTATTAATTAATTTTTTATTTCGGTCACTAACACTATTTAAGCCGGATAAAAATAAATGTGAGAAAAAAACGTGGCATTACTGATCACTGAACGCTGCATCAATTGTGATATGTGCGAACCAGAGTGTCCTAATCAGGCCATCGCATTAGGTGTAGAAATCTATGAAATTGACCCGACCCGTTGCACCGAATGCATCGGACACTACGAGGCACCGACCTGCCAGAGTGTCTGCCCCATCTCACATACGATTATTCACGATGCGATATGGCGAGAGACACCCGATCAATTGTGGGAAAAGTTTGTACAGCTCTATCCTAACCTAAACGGTTAACTTTCGAAGATCACCGTCGCGCAGGCGTAGCGACGCTCATCGGCGAGCGTCACGTGGTGGTGCTGAATACCCAATTGCTCAGCAAGAATCTCCGCTTGCCCAAGTAATCGTAAACAAGGCTTGCCGAGCGGATTATTAAACACTTCAAATTGATTAAAGGCTAAGCCGTTACGAATACCCGTACCAAAAGCTTTAGCTGCCGCCTCTTTCACCGCGAAACGCTTCGCTAAAAACCGCACGGGTTGATGGTGTTGTTGATATTGTTGCCATTCGCTATCGGTTAGCACTCGTTTTGCTAACCGGTCACCTGAACGTTCTATCACCTGTTCGATGCGCGAGATTTCGACAATATCAGTCCCCAGCCCCACGATAGCCATTAGCGTCGTGCATCCTGTAAGCACTGTTTCATCTCGCGTACGGCATCCGCCAGACCGCTAAATAACGCACGACCAATAATCGCGTGCCCAATATTCAGCTCATAGATCTCTGGTAATGCGGCGATGGCCTGAACGTTATGGTAAGTCAGCCCGTGGCCAGCATTCACTTTCAAGCCTTTCGATGCGGCATAGCTCACGGCTGCCCGAATGCGTTCTAACTCTTTTGCAACATCCTCAGGATTCTGTGCTTCTGCGTAAGCACCGGTGTGGATCTCGATAAAAGGCGCCTTCGCAGTCACCGCTGCATCAATCTGCTGAACGTCAGGATCGATAAAGAGTGACACGATGATATTCGCTTGCTGTAAACGCGCCACTGCCTCATTTAATTTCGCTTGTTGACCGGCGACATCTAAGCCACCTTCGGTCGTGACTTCTTCACGTTTTTCCGGTACGAGACAGCAAAAATGCGGACGTGTTTGACAAGCAATGTTAATCATCTCTTCAGTCACCGCCATTTCTAAATTCATGCGGGTCTGAATCGTTTGTCGCAGTAAGGCGATATCTCGGTCCGTGATGTGGCGGCGGTCTTCACGCAAGTGCACGGTAATGCCATCAGCACCGGCTTGTTCTGCGACAAAAGCGGCCTGAACGGGATCCGGATAGTGGGTACCTCGTGCGTTACGCACGGTAGCGATATGGTCAATATTTACGCCTAAATAAACTTCCGCCATGCTAAACCTCATAGATAATCGCGAAAAAGGACACTATTACTCACTCTTGCGGTTTGTTCACTGGAAGCTGGAATTGCCGGAAGAGTGCTTGGCTTTTTAAGGGACGCCCCCCTAAGTACGGCTTCAACGCCATACGCGTAAAACGTTTTGCCGCCCGCAGTGTATCAATTTCTGGAAATTCGCGCTGATAAAAGGCGCGTAACTGATGGCCGGTGAAGGTATGTGCTGTCGGCATGACACTGGCAATAAAGCCTCGTTCTTGCCGATAGTTATAAGTCATCTCATCACTGACTTCTTCACCGCTACCGGCGCAATGTAAAAAGTCTACGCCGTACCCCAAATGCGCCAATAGCGCAAATTCGAAACGTCGTAAGGCCGGCTCAGGGGAGCTATCAAGCGCAGCAAGCGATTGCAGACAATGGAGATAATCAAAAAAAAGCGCTGAGTAACCAATTTCTTGGCCGAGGACTCTCATCAACAGTTCATTGACATACAGTCCGCAGTAAAGGTAAGTCCCGCTTAACGGCAGTCCCATCGAGACAGGCTCGGCACTGCGTAACGTTTTAACTTCACCTTTACCCCCCCATCGCATAAGCAGAGGAGTAAAGGGCTGTAAAGCCCCTTTGAGGTTAGAACGGCGTGAACGAGCCCCTTTCGCCAGTACAGTGACGCGTCCATCGCTTTCACTGAAAATGTCGAGCAGCAGGCTCGTTTCGCTGTAAGGGCGAGCATGCAAAACGAAAACGCGCTGCCAGCCCTCCATCAATTAAAGATCGTCGGTATAGCCTAGGCTACGCAGAGCACGTTCGTCATCTGCCCAGCCAGACTTCACTTTCACCCACAGTTCAAGGTGAACACGTGATTCGAACATCTCTTCCATATCACGACGTGCTTCAATACCAATGGTTTTGATCTTGCTGCCTTTATTACCGATCACCATTTTCTTTTGGCCTTCGCGTTCGACCAAGATAAGGCCATTGATATCGTAACCGCCTCGTTCATTAGCAACAAAACGTTCGATTTCAACGGTAACCGAATACGGCAGTTCAGCCCCTAAGAAACGCATTAACTTTTCGCGGATGATCTCAGACGCCATAAAGCGTTGGGAACGGTCAGTGACATAATCTTCTGGGAAGTGATGGTCCGCTTCAGGAAGCGTATTATGTACGATACGCGCGATGGCATCGACGTTCTGCCCCGTTTCTGCACACAGTGGCACCACATCAGCAAAATTCATTTTTTGGCTGATCTGTTGGATATGTGGCAATAGAATGGTTTTATCTTGAATATTGTCGATTTTATTGATGGCTAAGATCACCGGCACTTTGACCGATTTCAGCTTATTAAGCACCATCTCATCGTCTTCAGTCCAACGAGTACCTTCTACCACGAAGACAATAAGCTCAACATCACCAATCGAGCTGCTCGCTGCACGGTTCATCAAGCGGTTAATCGCACGCTTTTCTTCGATGTGAAGACCTGGGGTGTCCACATAGATGGCTTGGTAGGCACCTTGGGTATCAATCCCCATAATGCGGTGGCGTGTCGTTTGCGGCTTACGTGAAGTAATCGAGACTTTTTGCCCCAATAACTGGTTCAATAGTGTCGATTTTCCCACGTTCGGGCGACCGACAATTGCGATAAAACCGCAATGCGTTACTTGTTCGCTCATTCAATTCCTAACTTAGTCAGGGCTTGCTCTGCAGCAGCCTGTTCTGCTTTGCGACGGCTAGAACCAATGCCAACCACCGCTTCATTCATACCACTCACTTGGCAGTGAATCGTAAATTCTTGATCATGGGCCTCTCCCCTCACCTGTACCACTAAATAGGCCGGTAACGGTAAGTGACGCCCTTGAAGATACTCTTGTAAACGTGTTTTCGGATCTTTTTGCTTATCACCCGGGCTGATCGCTTCCAGCCGCGACTGATACCAATTGAGGATTAATTTTTCGGTTTTTTGGATATCGCTATCCAAGAAAATTCCGCCAATCAGTGCTTCAACGGTATCCGCTAAAATGGATTCACGGCGAAATCCACCACTCTTAAGCTCACCGGGGCCTAGGCGTAAGCACTCACCCAGTTCGAACTCTCGTGCCATCTCAGCAAGGGTATTCCCCCTAACCAAGGTCGCACGCATCCGGCTCATATCCCCTTCATCAACACGAGGAAATTGACAATAAAGCGCGTTCGCGATGACATAGCTTAAGATTGAATCCCCAAGAAATTCTAATCTTTCATTATGTTTACTACTGGCACTGCGATGCGTCAAGGCTTGTTGCAGAAGTTCCGGATGAGTAAAAGTGTAGCCTAGTTTACGCTGCAGCTTATTTATAAGAATGGGGTTCATGCTGTTCCAGTTATTCTTTGCGTCTGTTAATTGCACATGAAACAGGGCTGTATCAACTCACGGTTTCATGTGCAGTAGTGAAAATTATGGGTTGAGTTCGTCCTTGAACTCACTCCCTATCAATGGATACCACCAATACGGCTTAATCGTACGCCTGTTGGCCATTGACCTTCTTGTTTATCGAAGCTCATCCAGATAGCAACGGCTTTTCCGACCAGATTTTTCTCTGGAACAAAGCCCCAATAACGGCTATCCGCACTGTTATCGCGGTTGTCACCCATCATGAAGTATTCTCCAGCCGGGACCACCCATGTTGATTGCGGTTGACCTTCTTGCTGGTAGTAAGCATCCACTTGGCTCTGTGCTTGGTTAACTAATAGGATGTTATGGGTGACATTGCCTAGGCTTTCTTGACGCTCACCCAACTGCAATCCACCGGGTAACATACCTGCTTTAGAGATCTGATAAAAGCCATTACCCACTTCATTTCCATCAAAACCACTGAAGGTTTGTAGAAAGTCGCTTTTTTCCATCGACGAGTAGGTAATCGCGACAGGGTTGTCACAATGGCCTTCGCCACAGCCTGGGGTAACGGTTACGGTTTTACTCTCCGGATCAAAAACAATTTTATCTCCCGGTAAACCAATCACACGTTTAATGTAATCAACAGAAGGATCTTTCGGATATTTGAACACGACGACATCACCACGCTTAGGATGCCCAGTAGGGATCAGCGTAGTCTGCGTAATGGGATCTTTTAATCCGTAGGCAAACTTCTCAACCAAGATAAAATCGCCAATCAGTAAGGTTGGCATCATCGATCCAGATGGGATCTGGAAAGGTTCATAAATAAATGAACGCACGATAAACACCACAGCCAGTACCGGGAATACCGATACTGAGGTCTCTACCCAACCAGGTTGACGTGCAACGCTGTCTAGCGTCGCTTTATCTAACGTAGTGTTCGCGTGATCTTGCGCCTGTTGACGCTTAGCTCGGCGCGCCGGTGCCCATTTAAATTTATCCAGACACCACACAATACCGGTGAGTAAGGTCGCAACTGCCAAAATCAGTGCAAACATATTTGCCATGACCAATCCTTAATTAATTAATCTTTCCCAACATGCAGAATTGCTAAGAACGCCTCTTGTGGTAACTCTACGTTACCCACTTGCTTCATGCGTTTCTTACCGTCTTTCTGTTTCTGTAATAATTTCTTCTTACGGCTCACGTCACCACCATAACATTTCGCCAAGACGTTTTTACGTAATTGTTTGACGGTAGAACGGGCGATAATGTGGTTACCAATTGCGGCTTGGATAGCAATATCAAACTGTTGACGCGGAATCAGTTCACGCATTTTTTCGACTAACTCGCGACCACGAGATTGTGAGTTATCGCGGTGAGTGATCAGTGCAAGCGCATCGACACGTTCTGAGTTAATCATGACATCAACACGTACCATGTCTGAGGTTTGGAAACGCTTAAAGTTATAATCAAGCGATGCATAACCCCGTGACGTGGATTTGATTCGGTCAAAGAAGTCCAAGACAACTTCAGCCATTGGAATATCATACGTCAACGCAACTTGGTTTCCGTGGTAAACCATATTGGTCTGCACGCCACGTTTCTCAACACAAAGCGTAATCACGTTACCGAGATATTCTTGTGGCAACAGCATATGACATTCTGCAATCGGTTCGCGCAGCTCTTCAATATTGTTAAGTGGGGGTAATTTAGCCGGGCTATCCACATACAGTGTTTCACCACTGGTCGTCACCACTTCATAGACTACGGTAGGGGCCGTGGTAATCAGATCCAAGTCGTATTCGCGTTCTAAACGCTCTTGGATGATTTCCATGTGCAGTAACCCAAGGAAGCCACAACGGAAGCCAAAGCCTAAAGCGGTCGAACTCTCTGGCTCGTAGAATAACGAGGCATCGTTTAGGCTCAGTTTGCCCAGCGCATCACGGAAATTTTCGTAATCATCAGAGCTGACAGGGAAAAGTCCCGCATAAACTTGAGGTTTAACCTTTTTAAATCCTGGTAACGGTTTATCCGCCGAATACTTCGCTGCAGTCAGGGTATCTCCGACTGGCGCACCGAGGATATCTTTGATGGCACACACTAACCAGCCAACTTCCCCGCTGCGTAACTCATCACGGTCAACACGTTTTGGCGTGAAGATACCTAGGCGATCCGCATTATAGACCTGCCCAGTACTCATCACCTTGATTTTATCACCTTTACGCAGCACGCCGTTTTTAACACGGACTAAGGAGACAACGCCTAGGTAGTTGTCGAACCATGAGTCGATAATCAGCGCTTGTAACGGTGCATCAATGTCGCCTTCCGGTGGGGGAATATCACGTACTAAGCGTTCTAATACTTCAGGAACACCTAATCCTGTTTTAGCTGAACATCTTACCGCGTCCGTTGCATCAATCCCGACGATATCTTCAATCTCTTGAGAAACGCGATCAGGGTCTGCTGCCGGGAGGTCAATTTTGTTTAATACAGGTACAACTTCCAGATCCATTTCAATTGCGGTGTAGCAGTTAGCCAGGGTTTGCGCTTCTACGCCCTGCCCTGCATCCACAACGAGTAGCGCACCTTCACAGGCGGCAAGAGAACGGGAGACTTCATAGGAGAAGTCTACGTGCCCCGGCGTATCAATGAAGTTAAGTTGATAAATTTCACCATCCTGTGCGTGATAATCAAGGGTCACGCTTTGTGCTTTGATAGTGATTCCACGCTCACGCTCAAGATCCATGGAGTCCAAAACTTGGGCAGCCATTTCACGGTCACTTAAGCCACCACAGGTTTGGATTAAGCGATCAGATAACGTGGATTTTCCATGGTCAATATGCGCAATGATGGAGAAATTTCTTATATTCTTCATATCCGGGGATTTTTTCATAGTTTCCTGCAAAATTTATTCAGGTGGACACATAAATGGACCCATGATGCATGTACCCACTTTTTTACTGCGGAGCATATTACACGACAGCGGCAAAGACGTCAGCATATCAACAGCCTTGGATGGCTTTTTTTTAAGACAATTTACGGGAAGAATTCCCAAGGAGTTCGGCAAGCAAACCCTGAAATGGCATTATACCGCTTGCTTGCCGACATAAATTGATATGTCACGAAGAATGAGAAGGATGAACCGAGTCGACGCGTAATTGATCTGGGCCTAATGCAACCGTTAATATCACAGGCTGAAAGGCGTGCTTTTCACCCAAGGTCTTAGATAACAACTTGGCGATGAGGAACCCCCCCACGCCCCCCAGCAGGGCCCCTCCCGCGCTGGCCATATCGGTGTTAAACCAATATTGCAGCAAGCCTGCACCGATAAAGAGACCGACTAATGGCGTTATGTAGACCATCAAGGCTGAGCTCAATAAACTACTTTCCTTAATCCCTAACTCAATACGTTGACCGGGCTGCAAAGGCTTATCGCTATTCACTTGCATGACATGCGCATTTTTAGGACCAAGTTTATTCAGCATTTGGCTACCGCACCCTTTACGCGCAGAACAACTGTTACAGGTTGTTTTCGCCTCAGTATGCAGTGTCGCTACACCTTGGTCCCACGACACGACAGTCGCCCATTCTCTCATCATTATTAAGTACCCGTATTAACCGAATCTGCAATACGCTTTGCCGTTTCACGAGGTAGCTCACCGACAACGCTAATTTCCTTATTATTACGTATTTCAACGTAGAGCGTGCGACGCCCAGTGCTATAGGATTGCGGAGGGGTTGCCCCTGTCGCCGCAGAAACATTGACAGTAAAGGTAAAGAGACCATCGGAATAGAGACGAGATTCAATTTTTTTCGCTAAAGCGGGCACTTGACGCTGGCTTTGTGACAACACCTGAACCCCTGCCGGTAGCCATCCCGGCGTCCAACTTAGTTTTGCGTGTGAATTTTTCGGCAATGAGGTCATTTCCGGAGGAAGCTTCGCATCCACCAGCGGTGCCATGACTTGTTGTAGTTGATCATCAACAGCAAAATCAACAACTTGGAATTGCTCGATGGTTTCCCCTTCCTGTGATAACAAATCAGCACGTAAAGGGAGCGAACTATCGCTGTCTAACCAAACGGCATAACTGAAACGGGTACCGTCTTTCGAGACGATACGCACCACATCGCACAACCGGTCTGCCACCCGAGAACGCCCGACACTGATAAAGTTGTAGTAGTCTTTCAGTTGATCAAAATTCGCGAACAAAATCGAGGGTAGACCATCGATAATATGGTCGCCGGGGAGCGTGAAAGGATCAACGCCCGAACTGGCATCGAAATAACTGATCGCTCGATTACGTTGGATAACCTCTCGACGTGGGCCGTCCATCTGCAGCAATTGAGCAAAGACTTGATTATTCACCCGCGCATGACGGTAGCGTAACGACTCAATACCTTGCTCGCTGATAGTGATATAGGAGAGTTGGTAATTGAGCATATTAGTCGCTTTATCCATCTGTTTTAGCATCACAAAGGGTTGGATGGGCTTTGTGTCCGACGAGGCGGCGCTATTATCGGCAAAACTTGAGATGGAAAAAAGCAGACTGCCGCATAATGCGGCAGAGAGAAGAAATTTTTCTTTCATTATTGATGGACAGTGCCCGAATACTGTTGTTTATCAAGAACCGAAGATGTCGGTGGCAAGCTATCACCATCATTAAGACGGCGTTGCAACTCGTAATCTTGCAGCATCGCATTAATGCGAGCACGTTGTTCTTGTACTTGTCCGGTGGTGGACGAGTTTTCAAACATATCCCCCGGTACGCCTAAGCTTACAGGAGAAGCTTTACCCATCATGGGTAAGGTATTAAAAGCAGGGGTATCTTGGCTATCAGATAGCGCTGCATCGCCGCCATGATTGTAGTGCTGTACGCCGACAATAACCGCCATCGAGACGCAAGCTGCGACACCGACTTGAGCAAGTTGCGCGCCCCAGCCACCCGTCTTCGAGAGAAAGCCCATCTTGCGCCAGCGAGACGGTTCAGGTTGCTCTTCAACAATAAGCGGTGTGACCGTGGTAGCGGAAACGGGTTCTGCTGCAATCGCCTCAGCCACTTTAGCCGAGATATCGAAATGCACGACCTGACCCAAATCACCGCGAAGCGTGTCACGAACCAGATGGTAACGCTCCCAACTCGCTTGCAACTCAGCATCTTTAGAAAGTTCAGTGAGTAAAGACTGATCTAAGGCTTCGCCATCCATTAAAGCGGAAAGTTGCTCTTTCTGCATACCTTAATACCCTTTAGGTAGTCACTCTGCTACGCGATTAGCGCTGCAGCAGTGGTTGAACTTTATTATCAATCGCTTCTCGTGCGCGGAAGATACGTGAACGAACAGTGCCGACAGGGCACTCCATGATCTCAGCGATTTCCTCGTAACTCAACCCATCTAATTCACGAAGCGTGATCGCCATCCGTAAATCTTCAGGAAGAGTTTCAATTGTCCTAAAAACTATCTGCTTCAGTTCATCTGACAACATTAAGTTCTCAGGGTTCGAAATTTCTTTTAAAGCACTCGCTGCTTCATAGTTTTCGGCATCGCTCGCATCGACATCGCTGGACGGCGGACGGCGACCTTGCGCGACTAAATAGTTTTTTGCTGTATTAACTGCAATACGGTAAAGCCAAGTATAGAAGGCGCTTTCACCACGGAAAGAGGCTATAGCACGATAAGCCTTAATAAATGACTCTTGCACAACATCTGGCACGTCCCCCGGCGGAACATAGCGCGTCACTAAACTGGCCACTTTATGCTGATAGCGTAGCACCAGTAGATTAAACGATTTTTGATCGCCTTTTTGGACCCGTTCCACCAGAACTTGATCCGTTAACTGCTCGCTCATCTGAGGCTCTGTCCTCATAAAATATTCAATGTAAAACCACCCAGTGCCATAACGTTACTGCCATTGGCGAGCCCAAGGTTGGAACTGAATAATGATCAAAAGTTCACTAAAATTTAGGTAAATTGCTATTTAAAGTTTTAGCAATGAATTAATCCTAACAACAATCGCGTTATCTGCAGGCCAATTTACCTGATTAACCATGAAGTTTCATGTTTTTATCAGTATAGTTGATGGACTAGAACGCTAAGTAGAATTCTTTTGTTAAGCGTTGAAAATCAGTGCTGTACTGCCCATGCTCAGCGCGGATCACCAAACACTCTAAGCTACACTCTGTTGGGCAACGTCGCCAAACCATCAAACGACGTTTTGCTGAACGCCCTGCCCTCTCACAGATATCGCACTGGCGATATAAAAACCACCCGGTCGTGCGCGCATACTCAGCAAAGTACTCGGCTTCTTGAGTGGGTAATACCACCGAAAAAAAACCCTCATCGGTAAGCAGTTCCGCGACCTTTCGTAATAATGAACGATGGTCCAACGTACGACTATCCCGGGCTTTCTCTCGCTGAGCGTCTCGATAGGCCGCCCCATGTTCGAAATATGGCGGATTGCAGATCACCAGCCCATAAGATTGTCGAGATGAGGTATCCCACGTCAGTAAATCCTGTTGCCAGACATTGATATGCCCTTGCCAAGGAGACTGGGCACAATTCTCTTCAGCCTGTCGGACTGCAGCGAGGTCGATATCAATCGCATCAATCTCGAAGGGGGCAACCTCGGCTGCTAAACGCTGCGCCAACATCAAGGACAGTAATCCACTGCCAGTACCGATATCCAATACGCGGCGTGTGGTAGGAAGTGGCGCCCAAGCCCCTAATAATACGCCATCCGTGCTCACTTTCATGCCACATCGATCATGCCCCACGAAAAATTGTTTGAAGGTAAAGCCCCCACGTCGCGGTGGCGATGCTATGCTGGCTGTCATATCGGTCTCCAAAACGTCTCTATTCGCCCAATGGTCACCCTTTTTGCGCGAACTTTATCAGTATTCATGCCCTTTTACCTGTATGACGCAGAATTAATCGGCAGGAAAAGGTGAACAATTGCGGTGAAATGTCTATAATCGGCGCCCCAACCAGAGGTAGAACATGACTGTAACCACATTTTCCGAATTAGAACTTGATGAAAGCCTGCTAGAAGCCCTACAGGATAAAAATTACCAGCGCCCGACGGCTATCCAAGCAGCTGCGATCCCACCCGCCCTCGAAGGCCGTGACATCCTTGGTTCAGCCCCTACCGGCACTGGAAAAACTGCGGCTTACTTATTGCCTGCCTTACAACATTTACTCGATTTCCCGCGTAAAAAGTCAGGGCCTCCGCGCATCCTGATCCTGACTCCTACGCGTGAATTGGCGATGCAGGTTGCGGATCAAGCCAAAGAATTGGCGAAGCACACGCATTTAGATATCTCTACCATCACAGGTGGCGTCGCGTACATGAACCACGCTGAAGTGTTCAGTACCAACCAAGATGTTGTCGTCGCGACCACTGGCCGTCTTTTACAATATATCAAAGAAGAGAACTTTGACTGCCGCGCAGTCGAAACGCTGATCCTTGATGAAGCAGACCGTATGCTGGATATGGGGTTTGCTAACGATATTGAAACTATCGCCGCTGAGACTCGCTGGCGCAAGCAGACCATGCTGTTCTCTGCAACCCTAGAGGGCGATGACATTGAAGATTTCGCACAGCGCATTTTAAACGAACCGGTTACCTTAGATGCCGATCCAAGCCGCCGCGAACGTAAAAAAATTCTTCAATGGTACTACCGTGCCGATGATTTAGATCACAAGCGTAAATTATTGATTCATCTCCTTAAACAAGAAGATGTCACTCGCTCAGTCGTCTTTATTAGAAAAAGAGACCGTGTGCATGAAGTGGCAGCATGGTTACGTGAAGCCGGTATTCGCTGTACCTATCTTGAAGGCGAAATGGTACAGATCAAACGCAACGAAGCTATTAAGCGTCTCGCAGAAGGAACTGTAAACGTTCTGGTGGCGACCGATATTGCCGCCCGTGGTATCGACATTGATGACGTCAGCCATGTCTTTAACTTCGATATGCCACGCACCGCTGACATCTATCTGCACCGTATTGGTCGGACGGGACGCGCAGGACGTAAAGGAACGGCATTATCCCTTGTCGAAGCACACGATAACGCGCTGTTACTCAAGATCAGCCGCTACATTAACGAGCCGCTGAAAGCACGAACCATCGACGAGCTCCGCCCAACCACGCGCGCACCATCGGATAAAGGGCCGAAGAAAGCCTCGAAGAAAGAGATGGAACGCCGCAAACAAAAACGTGACGCGTTAAAAGACGACAATAAACCTCGCGTTAAAAACCGTCATCGTGATGCGAAAAACGTTGGTAAGCGTCGTAAACCTTCCGAGAAAGTCGCCGTTCAGGACGTGAAAGAGACGTCAGGACGTAGCGAGTAGAAAGCAGAGGCGCATCGCGCCTCTTTTTTTATATCCGATGACAGGAGTCAGTGATGAAAACAACCCTGACTTGGCACGACGTGCTGGGCGATGAAAAACAAAAATCTTATTTCACCGATACCTTGCAACAGGTGCAGCAAGAGCGCAGCGAAGGGACAGTGATTTATCCTCCCGCAGCTGAAGTCTTTAGCGCATTTAAACTGACCAATTTTGCCGATATTCGCGTGGTAATTTTAGGGCAAGATCCTTACCACGGTCCGAACCAGGCACATGGCTTGGCGTTTTCGGTGCAACCCGGCATTGCCCCACCGCCCTCGCTCGTAAATATCTATAAAGAGCTCGTGACCGATATCCCTGGATTTACCCGTCCCAATCATGGCTATCTTGCGTCGTGGGCCTCGCAGGGAGTCTTGCTACTCAATACTGTGCTCACGGTCAGAGCGGGTCAAGCCCATTCCCATGCAGGGCTTGGCTGGGAGACCTTCACCTCTCATGTGATTAGTATGATTAATCAGCATCATGATGGTGTGGTGTTTCTACTCTGGGGCGCACATGCTCAGAAAAAAGGGCAAATTATCGACACGACACGTCACCATGTCTTAAAAGCACCGCACCCCTCTCCGCTTTCGGCACACCGCGGATTCCTCGGTTGTCAGCATTTCTCTAAAACCAACGCTATCCTCGCTACACAAGGTTTGGCAGAGATCGATTGGTCAGTTTACTAGCAAAAAAAAAGCTGCCTAGGGCAGCTTTTCTTATCTTTCACCAGCATTAAGCTTTAGAAACGGCAACCATGGCTGGACGTAATAAACGACCATTTAAGGTATAGCCACGCTGCATCACCATAATGACATGATTCGGGGCAACGTCAGCCGATTCGATCATCGACATCGCTTGGTGTACATCTGGGTTAAAGGGAACATGGGTATCACCCACAACTTCCACACCAAACTTACGTACCGCGTCTAACAGAGACTTAAGCGTCAGCTCAATCCCTTCTACCATCGAAGCCAGTTCTGGATTCTCTTTATTAGACACTTCTAACGCGCGCTCTAGGCTATCGATGACCGGTAATAATTCATTAGCGAATTTTTCCAACGCAAATTTGTGCGCTTTCTCGATATCAATTTCAGTGCGTCGACGAATATTCTCGATTTCAGCCTGCGCACGAACTTGTGCTTCACGCACGCCGCCTTGTGATTCCGCCAGCGCTTTTTCTAACTCAGCAATACGCTCGTCGCGAGGATCGATGCTTTCTGATGCATCCTGTTGATTTTGCTGCTCAGCTTGCTCGGCATTCAGCACTTCAGGATCTTGTTGATTCGGGGTATTCTGTTCTTTACTACTCATGAAAATCTCCGCATTTCATAGTCATCTCGGCAATAAGGCTATTATGGGGATGAAATTCTGGGATTCAAGGGACTCTCATCGATTGTCGAGAGTTTTGCGTAAAGAGGAAGCCTTACCTAATGAATAAGTTGTTTAATTGTATCGGAATTGTTGGCCACCCGCGGAATCTGAGCGCACTGTCTACGCATGAACAATTATGTTGTTGGCTGAGTGAACAAGGATACGACGTCATCGTCGAGGAGCAAATTGCTCGAGAGATGCAATTACCCAATGTACGTACTGCTACCCTTTCCCAAATCGGCCAAAGCGCGGATCTCGCCGTGGTGATCGGAGGTGATGGCAATATGCTGGGTGCCGCGCGAGTCTTAGCCCGTTACGATATCAAAGTGATAGGGATTAACCGGGGTAACCTAGGCTTTCTCACCGACCTAAATCCGGACAACGCAATTGAAGAACTAAGTAAAGTGCTAGCCGGAGAGTACATCACTGACTCTCGGGCGTTACTGGAAGCCTCAGTACGCGGTAGTCAACCTCAGCCCCGAGTCGCTGCTGCGTTAAATGAGATCGTCCTGCACCCCGGTAAGGTCGCGCATATGATCGAGTTTGAAGTGTATATCGATAATCAGTTTGCCTTTTCGCAGCGTTCCGATGGTCTAATTATCTCGACGACGACAGGCTCAACCGCCTATTCGCTCTCAGCTGGCGGCCCAATTCTGATGCCATCTTTGGAAGCGATAGCTATCGTACCGATGTTTCCTCATACCCTCTCTGCCCGTCCCTTGGTCATCGATAGTCGTAGTACTATAAGCTTGCGGTTTGCCAGTTTACGCAGCGAGCTGGAGGTGAGTTGTGATAGCCAGCTTGCCCTACCCGTTCAAGAAGGTGAAGAAGTCATTATTCGTCGTAGTCCAGATGAATTATTCCTCCTTCATCCAAAAGATTACAACTATTTCACCACGCTTACTGGGAAGTTGGGATGGTCAGAAAAATTATTCTGAAAATCTCTCTGCGGGTCTTTACTCAGTAAAAAAGATGATTATACTGTATAAAAAAACAGTCATGTTTTTCTATACAGGTGATTATATGCTGGCACAACTTACTATCAGTAATTTTGCTATTGTTCGCGAACTGGATATCGATTTCCAACAGGGTATGACAGCCATCACTGGCGAAACCGGTGCGGGTAAGTCTATCGCAATCGATGCCTTAGGATTATGTTTAGGCAACCGTGCTGACGCCGACACCGTTCGTCCAGGAGCGCAACGTGCAGATATTTGTGCCAGATTTCAGCTTAAAAAATCGCCTTCCGCTCAACAGTGGTTAATTGATAATCATCTCGATGACCAAGGTGAATGTTTGCTGCGTCGAGTGATCAGTGCCGATGGCCGTTCACGCGGCTTTATCAATGGTACGGCAGTCCCTCTCTCACAATTGCGTGAACTGGGCCAATTGCTTATTCAAATCCACGGCCAACATGCCCACCAACTCCTGCTAAAGGCCGATCATCAACGTACTTTGCTCGATGCTTACAGCCACCATCCCTCACTGCTTGAAGCAATGCGTGATGCTTATAATCACTGGCACAAAAGCTGTCGCCATCTTGCGGCTCTTACACAACAAAAAAATGATCGCGCGGCACGCCGTGAGTTGCTTGATTATCAATTACAAGAACTCAATAAGTTTGCGCCGGTTGAAGACGAATATCAGCAAATCGACGAAGAGTACAAACAACTTGCCAGCAGTGGCCAACGTATTACGTTAAGCCAACAAATTGTCCATTTGGTTTCTGAGAGTGAAGAGGCCTCTTTACAGTCTCTTGTTTACCAATCTCAACAGCTTTTACAAGAACTGGTTTCGTTGGATGATCGCTTAGCTCCCGTGCAGGGCATGATGGATAATGCCGCTATTTTATTGAGCGAAATGAGCGATGAGCTACGCCATTATCATGAAGCGATCGATTTAGACCCTAATCGTTTGCAAGGCCTAGAACAGCGGCTATCTCGTTATGTTTCACTCGCGCGCAAACACCATGTCACGCCGGAAACACTGTACAGTACGCATCAACAATTGTTGGATGAATATTCGCAGTTAGAGAATGTAGAGTCGGATATCGAGCAACTGACTGCCGAAGTCGCCCATTATCATCAACGTGCAGTGGCAGTGGCTGAACAACTTTCTTCGCAACGGCAGCACTTCGCCAGCGAATTAGCAGGATTGATCACCGAGTCTATCCAGCAGCTCGCGATGCCGCATGGTCAGTTCGATATCGTGATTACCCACGCGCCAGAGAAACTTACCGCCGAGGGTGCTGACAGTATCGAGTTTCTCGTCTCGGCAAACCCGGGGCAGTCACTTCAACCCTTAGGTAAAGTTGTTTCAGGTGGGGAACTCTCGCGTATTGCCTTAGCTGTTCAGGTCATTACGGCTAAGAAAATGGAAACGCCTGCCATGATTTTCGATGAGGTTGATGTCGGGATTAGTGGTCCAACTGCTGCCATCGTTGGCAAAATGTTACGTAAATTAGGCGAGTCGACCCAAGTGCTATGCGTCACTCACTTACCGCAGGTCGCTGGATGTGGTCATGGTCATTTCTACATTAGTAAACTCACCGATGGTGCGATGACAGAGACTCGCATGGTGAATTTAGATAAAGCCGCTCGCTTAAAAGAATTAGCTCGCCTTCTGGGGGGCAGTGAAGTTACCCGCAACACCTTAGCCAACGCTAAAGAACTTTTAGCCGCCTAATCGGGCACTTTTTCTCTGTATAACAGTCATATCTTGCGCCAGAGGTTTTCATCTGGCGTAAGGTCTATTATTATCGACATCTAGCTTCCCTGCGATCAGGGTGAACTTATTGTGATGGCAAGTTATGCCTGTCGGCAACTGGTCAAGAAAAAGGAAACGATTCATGCGCAGTAAAATACTGACTGCTGCGACCGCGGCGCTATTATTAACCACCGCCGGTTGCTCAACGTTGGAACGTGTAGTTTATCGCCCGGATATCAACCAAGGTAATTACTTGGTCGCGACCGATGTCAGTAAAATTCATACTGGTATGACACAGCAGCAGGTTGCTTACACCCTCGGCACGCCGATGATGAGCGATCCTTTTGGTAGCAATGTGTGGTATTACGTCTTCCGTCAAGAGCCAGGTCATCAAAAAGTCACGCAACAAACTCTGACGTTGACCTTCAACAGCAGTGGTATTCTGACTAATATCGATAACAAGCCAGCCTTAAGCAAGACCAAATAAATCAATTCGCTACTCGATCACTGTTCGGGTAGCGATATTGTTATTTTTTATTGGCGGCGGAGCGTTCTGCTCGTTGACAACGCATCTCTTTTGGATCCGCTAAGAGTGGACGATAAATTTCAACTCTATCTCCCTCTTCAACCTGATCAGTAAGCTTAACGGGACGGCTGTATACGCCAACTTTATTCTCCGTTAATTGGATATCTTTGCGCAGTTCTAATAGACCCGAGGCTATGATCGCCTCTTCAATTGTACTGCCTTCTGGCACGGTAACCGGTCGGAGATATTGTTTTTCAGGTAATGCGTAAACCACCTCAACACGAATATCAGCCACGATAAACCTCTTGAGCTCGTTCGCTGAAAGCTTTCACCATGTTATTCGCTAACTCTTTAAAGATGCGACCGAAGGCCATTTCCACCAACATATTCGAAAATTCGAAATCGAGGCTAAGTTCTACCTTACAAGCCTCGTCACCGAGAGGCGTAAAGCTCCAGCCACCAGTAAGTTTACGGAAAGGACCATCCACCAGCTGCATCGCAATACGTTGATTTTCTGTCAGGGTATTACGTGTCGTAAAGGTTTTACTAATGCCCGCTTTGGAGACATCGACCGATGCGGTCATCTGCTGCTCGGATTGCTCTAAAATTTTGCTACCGGTGCAGCCAGGGAGAAATTGTGGATAGCTATCAACATCGTTGACAAGTTGATACATTTTAGCCGCGCTGAAAGGGACCAACGCTGAACGAGTGATCTGGGCCATAGGAGTTCCTGGTCTAAAAAAAACACCTTGATCATAGCAGTTTCAGCAAATAAACAGAAATGTCTAATCGGAATCAGCGTGCTAGAATAGCACCAATACTTAACTTTCTTACATTAGGAAGTCAGCGACGCCTTCAAAAAGTGGTGTAGAATAGGGATACTATGACAAAGAAAAAATCAAACAAACCTGGTTCCGCGACCATTGCAATGAATAAACGTGCCCGCCACGAATATTTCATTGAAGAAGAGTTTGAAGCGGGGCTTTCACTACAGGGATGGGAAGTCAAATCCCTACGTGCAGGCAAAGCAAACATTAGCGAAAGCTATATCTTATTACGCGATGGCGAAGCCTATCTGTTCGGTTCCACCTTTCAGCCGTTAACGGTCGCCTCTTCCCACGTGGTATGCGACCCCACACGTAACCGTAAGCTGCTACTGAAGCAACGTGAACTTGATTCACTGTATGGCCGCGTCAACCGCGAAGGCTACACTATCGTTGCCCTTTCTCTTTATTGGAAGAATGCGTGGTGTAAGCTTAAAATCGGCGTAGCGAAAGGTAAGAAAGAACACGATAAGCGCGATGATATTAAAAACCGCGAGTGGCAGTTAGATAAAGCACGTATTATGAAGAACGCAAATCGTTAAATTACTGGTGCAGCAGCGTAATTTTCTGCTACACTACGTATTAGTACTTGGGGCTGATTCTGGATTCGACAGGATTCGCGAAGCCCTAGGAGCATGCCGAGGGGCGGTTGGCCTCGTAAAAAGCCGCAAAAAAATAGTCGCAAACGACGAAAACTACGCACTAGCAGCTTAATAACCTGCATAGAGCCCTCTCTCCCTAGCCTCCGCTCTTAGGACGGGGATCAAGAGAGGTCAAACCCAAAAGAGATCGTGTGGATGCCCTGCCTGGGGTTGAAGCATTAAACTTAATCAGGCTAGTCCGTTAGTGGCGTGTCCATCCGCAGCTAACTGGCGAATGTAAAGACTGGACTAAGCATGTAGTGCCGACGGTGTAGTAATTCTGGACGCGGGTTCAACTCCCGCCAGCTCCACCAAATATAGTAGGACAGCGACAGGACAGTGCATTAAGAATCAACAACTTAGTGAAATAGGTTGGACGATAAAAAGACAGAGAAGTGAAAACAATCTGCACTTGAAATGCACTTGGTTTTGAAGCTTGAGAAGAGCCTTAGATTTCGGTCTAAGGCTTTTTTTATGTTTGTCGAACGCCCCCCCTACTCTATCAAAAATCTCATCAGATATTACGGAGCAGTAGGATCACATTATCTCTATAACCGATTGTCTACCTCGTATTTTTATCACTAAAATCACCATAAAACTGGTTAGTGACCAGCTAAACTAAGTGCTTGAAAATTAGCATAAGTTATTCTCGTTTTGGTGAGAGCTTCGTTGAATAAATCGAACTTTAGTTTAATGGAAGTATCGGACCTCCTGTCATCCTGATAACATTGGTACTACTGTGGCAAAACAGAAATTCGAAATCAGTGATTGGATTAAGATGCCACGCAGTCATGGTATAAGTCTGCAGCTCTCACATCATGTAGACGACTTAAACGTTATTCTGAATTTGCCATCACTACCATCTTGGTAATTAAACGCTTACTCCGGCTCACCCTGTTGGCAGTACAGAGGTTTATGGATTCCTTTGGCAGGTATGCCAGAAAGCGTGCATATTTCTTGAAAACAGCCCTAGCACAGAAATTTTCCACGAAAAAAATTATTCGACTAAATCTCGAAATTATAGTTATTAATACTATAATTTGATTTAATTTTTAGGTTATTCTTTCTTAACTTAGTAAGATAGAATTTTAGCCTTAACCTAACAACGCAAGAAAATAAAATGAATTTTAAATTAGATACCGAAAAGTTAAGAAAGTTAAAACACCTGCTAGTGGATAGAGAAAAAACACTACAATATCATGGCAAGTGCCCTCACTGTGAAGTCACTATCGAATATCACGAAACTCATACATCTTTATCCGCAATTAGAGAGTACAATATAACTGTACCCGAAGAAGAGGATTATGGTGTTATAATAGGGACCTGTAATAATTGTAAAGAAATCTTCAAGGTAAACATTGCAAACCCAGATTGCTCTGGATTTAAGTTGGAATACATTAAAACGGATTTTTACTTTGATAATGATAAACAAAAGGAGATGATGTATAAAAAAACACCTTCTTTAACCGATTTCATTGATCAGAACAATATACTAATAGACAGGAAAACCGATTATGATTTCTTTAACCACCCACTTTACATTTGTAATGAATGCGAACAAAACTTAGAAACCATCTCGTTTAAAATATTGAAAGAAAAATGGGGGTTAATATCAGAAGAATATTGGGGTTATATAAATTGGTCATTGGGAAAATCTAGGGGACCGAGTCCAAAATATATATTTATAAAATTCCCTTTTTTATGCAACTGCGGCCAAGAACATACAGCCAACTTTGTCAGTCTATATCAAGAAAATATATCATTTGAAAAGCATGTTTTTGCGCTTGTTAACATATTCGGGGCAAGGTCATTACCAGATGTTATATTTGGTGTTTATACAAAATCAAATATAATGACGTGGCTTCATAAGTTAATAATACGATGGAATATACTTTTTAAAAAAGTTTATATCATATCTCCTTATGTCGGCCATCTTTTTCTAAGCGACGAAAAAAAAGTTGATGCTTGGCTATCGATAATAAATAGGTTAGATGATGAAAAAACATCTATATTAGTTAAAAGTGGCCAGGTAAAAATATTTAAAGAATCATTTTCAAAAACAAATAAAAATAGTTATGATGAAATGGTAAGGTTTAACTTAGGGTCTAAAATCATCAAGGAATTAAAAAATAAAAACAATTTCCATGCTAAAATTTATTGTGCAGTAGGTAAAAATGGATGTGAAATAATGAATGGATCTAGTAACTTAGTTGAAGGGGTTTCATATGAAGTTGTTAATTTTGATATAATGGAATCATACAAAAAAACATTCGATAGATTCTTAAAGCCTTTAGGTATAGATGATGTTTCAGCTCAATTTGAAACTCATGATGAAAATGAGTATTCGTTACTATTTGATGAGAGTAACTCATTCGAAGTATTTGATTTACAGATTTACCCTAGAGATTACACTGACTTAATACTTCACAACATAACCCCAACACGACCATAATGAAAGCTTGATTACATTAAGCATTATCATCTGGCGATGACTAGATTTTTATATTTTTTAGAAAAAATAATTCTAAATCAAGATAAAACCCTCCCCCCTACTAATATTGGATATCATTTTTAAAGCTTGAGAAGAGCCTTAGATTCGGTCTAAGGCCTTTTTTATGGGCGGGAGTTAATGAGTGTGAAGAGCCTAAATGTTTCTCAGCTGTCAGCCGGCTTATCTGGCCATGTCACTGCATCAGTACCCAGCTCTACCCGACTAAGCATTACTCGATACCTTTTCCACTCTTTCAATCTCTGTATCTCTTCGTTAGTCGCTATTTCTAGATCCTGGGCATCTTGCAATGGCGCTATCTTCTCTGCAGCGGTTTTAATTAACTTTCTTTGCTGGTCGGTGGCTCGCTCGAGACGTTCTGCATCGCTTAGCTCTCTTTCCACGACTTTTCCATCAATGTAGACCCACCCCCCTGTAATATCAGCGCAGCGATTTTGTGGGGTATCTTTGAGCTCGGTTACACTCATTCCTTCTGGCCAAAGACTAGATATGTCATTTCCTGTTTCTGCACGGGTTATCATGCGGATGACGTTATTTGCATCAAAGCACAACTTCATCGTATCTTGCCTAAACCTCTTTTGGCATTCATACCAATCTTGGCCATCTGCGGATTGCAAGTAAGATACCCCACATTCCTCGGAGTGCCTTAGCTGCTCAGGTGTACTTGGGTGTACTTTTTCGAAGTTTTTGATAGTGAGTAATTTCATTTAAGCGCGTCCTACGGTTACCCAATTTCCATTTATAAGTTTTTGAATATAGCTATAGTAAAACCCTTCGTTATTGTCCCATTCACCCTGTACATCACAACCAATGAAAACGGCGCCTTCAGGAACTATGCTTCTCCCCGTATTCCTACCGGCGTACAAATAAGCGATGCCTGATAGTCTAATATCTTGGACACGATTCACCTGTGCGTCGTGACTCTTGTTCCATGCATCGTTCGCTCTGTTGGTTATGTGCTGCAGCGCTTGTTGTAAGGTAGTAGCGTTCCAAAATGCGCGAAATACACTCCCCCTTCCTTGAGTTTCTACAATATCTCCATTTGATTGAAGACAATGACTTTGACCACCGTAGTTGAGGACTACATTTCCGCCGAAGTACCCACTGCCATTCGCAACGAATTCGCCGTTATTGCGAAACTCAAACCAACCGTTCGCCCCACCATTTGCTACGTGGATCCCCAAGCAATGGTAATGCCCAATATTTTCTAGATGAAAAATCTCAGCTTTTAGGTTCCCATAGCCCGCAACCCTTAAACCATTAGTCTGACGCTGATTATCAAAAACTAACCCTACTCCGGATTTCTCAATATAACTTCGACCACTGACGGTGTGAGTTCCCGAGATAGATAGGTCACCTTCTATATTGCCTCCAATCAGGGGGAGATAATTTTTTACATAATCTTGATTGGCGATCGTTAGGAGTTTCCAACCATTAGTTTTGCTTGAACGAAGACCAATATAAATACGGGCCATATTCGCTTTATCAATAAATAGAACAGTGCAGCTACGTTGTTCGTGATCGTTACCTATACATAATGCATAAAGGTGCCCACCGGTTAAGATATGCGGGACATTTCGGCAGTTACTCACATCGAGCAGAATATGCGCGCCGTTATGAAACACATAAGTATTAAAATCTATCGAGATCGGCTGACTTTGTTTTAGCCCTAACCCGAAATCTCCCACAGTAAGCACCTGTCCTTTAGCGCTTGTCTCTTCCGACTCGATTAATTCAGCATCAGCCGCGCTTCCTAGCTGGATATTACCTTTTGGATCGGGTTTCTTGTCATTCACCGATTTGGCCGCGGCATCCGCTACGGACTTTACTGAGCTTAATGCTTTAGGCGTAGCGGCTGTTTTATCATCTGCTTCATCGATCGTATTACTCAACTCGACTAAACCGCGTTTGCCTACCTTCCCTTCTAATACCGCCAGTGCTTCCCTAGCCCTTTGCTGAATCTCTGGCCCTTGTACAGCTAATTCCTCTAATGCTTGATCAATACGGAGAAATAAACCTTCACCGGTTGCCACATTCAACGAAATATTCGCCGTCTCGGAAACCGCTAATCTGAACTGGATATGTATACTCACACCGCCTTTAGGTTTTTCAATCGCCGCGCAATTAGCTAAAGCATAAAGTTCACCTTTATCGGTTAGTAGTCCAATTTCCCTAACGGTAAAACCCCCGATTTCTGGCGGTAAAACAAGCTTGGCCATGAGTTGCGAATGTTGATCCGGAGACTGTACAAGAGCCGAGATATCTCCTCGGAACTTTTCGTTGATGAGTTTGGTTTGAGCTGTATTAGGAGCTATCGCCTTCCCGCTCGCATCACCGATGACAAACTGAGTGAGGCGAATTGTTGAGTCACTCGCTAATGCCTCAATTTCGAGCTTTTTCCCTAGGTTAGTAATAATGCTATAGAAGTCATCCATGCGAGTCTCCTGCATAAATATCAATGTCGATATGCGTAGTTACAGCTCCAGAAATATAAAACACCCCCTCGGACCCCACGTCAGTAATAACGCTAATATTGCTTAAGCTGCTACGCAGATTAGTGGCTCTTTCAGAGAGGCTGTGAATGGTTTCATATAACTCCGCAGTTACTGCTTCAGTGCTATACACTTCAATTCGAAATGTGTAGGGAAGTTGTCGTGGTGTATCCTGCCACCATTCTACAATTGTGGTCGGTAGTCCTATGGCACTTAGCGAACGTCTGACCGCCCCTGCGGTTCCCCTATGTTGATGAACGTAGGCAGCATCTGCGATAACCTGCCTTTTTTGATGTTCTTCCCAGTTAGGATCCCAATAATCCACCGCGTATTCCCAAGCGAGCCAAGGCAGTAAATGAGCCGGACAACTGGCTGGATCCTTAGCTTGTTTGATAGGAATTGGAATGGTGAGGATCTGTTCCGCATTGGCTTGTTCGAGCGCGCGTTCAGTCACTGTCGCATTGGGAGGGAGTAAGGTTTTATACATTAACACCTCACGAAGATGATAAATAAATTGCCCGACAATAAGGAGCCGTACCAAGCTGAGCTTCGTTATCTGAGGTAGGCTGGGTTAGATGAACACGACTCACACCAGGTTGATGTAATGCGCGATAGAGACCTGAAAGGGGGACCACACCACCAATGTGGTGAAGTTTCGCAACATAACTTTCAAGAGCCTTTTTTGCTGACTCTAAAATTGTCTTGGCATCAGGTCCATCAGGAATATCGAGCTTCGCTTCGACCTCGAACTCCTCAATATTGGCACTCTTCACCGAAACAAAATCTGTCAGGGGTCTAGTTTCATCTTCATTTAATTTTTGAAGAACCTTTTCTAATAATTGTGGGGAGGCAACACCGTTACCCGCCCGGGAAAGAACATAAATATCGACTTCTCCTGGCCGGCCATGAACTTTAGGTCCATAAGCTTCAACATCCAAAATTTCTGGATCGGCTGACTTAGCATAGAAACGGTAGGCATTTCTGGCACCTGCTGTACTCAACTGTGACCACGAAAGCTGTATTTGCGCTCGATATTCTTCGTCATCTTGCATAACCGCGGCTGTGGGAGGGATAGTATTAAGATCTGCAGGAGTGATAACTTTACGCAACACATTAAATCCAGCCCCTATTTGGTCCAAATCAGCTCCCGTTGCACTCGCGAGCAATACTCCTCTGACCGCATCATTAATGCGCTGCAGTATAAGAACCGTTTGATAAGTATTTGCTTCGCCTTGCTTAAAAACAGGATCTGACTCGACTAATGCATCATAGATGGTATCGAGACTCCGCAATTTATTGAGCCAATTATCGAAAATATGTTGAGCGTCTGGGATTTGAACCGCATCGGGTACCGGCACGGCGGAAAGATCGATAAGATTAGGACTGATGGCCATAAATAGTTAACCTCTCAAATACGACCTGCTGGCCAGTTTCGGTATTAACTCCTTCAACTGTTAAGTCAAAGTGCCCTTCGCTAATGCCTGTTAATTGGATTTTTTTCACACTGAGTCTAGGCTCCCACCTTGCTAGTGCTGAGGCTGTTGCCGAGATGATTTTGATACGTGTTCTTTCGTCTTGAGGGTTATCTACCAGGTCAATAATGTCAGAGCCATATTCACGCAGTAGAACTCGACTATTTTTAGGGGTACTTAGAATATCAATGACTGATTGGCGTAAATGTTCATCCCCCGATAGCCGTTTACCTGTTTTAGCATCGACACCCTGCATAAATTTTCCTCATAAAAAAACCCGCCGAGGCGGGCTAACTTATCGTTTTACTAAAATAATCAATACCAGTGGTTGTCGTAGGGCTCTTCTTAGTCGAGCTTTTCGACTGTATGTCTTTCACTAACTCAAATGCCACCGATAACCCTGTTGAGGACAGACTATAAATTATTGACTGAATAACCCAGGACCTATCTTCTCTTTCCCCAAAACCTTGAGTCATAAGCCGAACTTCAGCGGTCAATGGCAAGTGTGCTGGATGGCATGGCGCAGAGATACTCATTCGTCGTGCATTACGGTTAACTTGCATTTTTTTCGCATTGGCTTGTTGAACAGCTTGAGCGTTGTGGGATTGGGTGTAAGGATTTTCAAGATCGGGCCCCTCATGCTCAGTGTGGCTCAGTACAGTTTTACCGGTCGTTTCGTCATAGTAATTAACACCGATTTTTCCTTGCTTTGCTTTATCTCCAGCCACTGTGTTACCGGTAGTAGCCCCTCTCTGGCCCTCACTGTAGCTCCAATGCGTCACTTGGCTGGGGAGCAACGTTATTTCCGGCACGAATTTACCACTGACCGTTAGTGCAGCACCTTGCTCCAGAAACAACCAGTAGCCTCCGGTAGTTTTGCTCACAGCGTTATAACTTCGGGCAAGTCTCGTCATGAAATTAGCATCAGATTCCGACACCTGATCAAGATGATGTATCGCGATATCCGTTAATTTATGAGTTACTTTAGGAAATAGACCATTGTCGGAGGCGACTGTTTTCACAATGTCGCCTAGCGTGACACTATCCCAACTACGTGTTTTAGTGTTTTGCACGTCACCGGCGTGCTTCTGGGAATTCATCGGTGCAGCAGTCGCATAAATCACGATTCTGCGCGGTGGGCCACTGCTCGATACGCCACTTACCACGAACCACCCTTTGTTAACTAACTCCCCATTAAATCCGAGGGCCAGCTGCAAGCGTGCACCCTTTATAGGTAAAGTCAGCGATTCAGAGACTAGGGTGATCTGTAATTCATCGGCTTTACCCGTAGCACCGCCATTATCGGTTAAGGTTAGCTCCTGCAAACATTGTCTGACTGCAACAGTAATATCCTTTCCTTCTGCAGTAATGCTGAACTCCGGTCGGAACTCTTCTTCAATTTTCACTCCCATAACACGAAACTCGGGATAGACGCTTGTGCTGGAAGCTCCGGTAATACGACCGATACGCCGGCTGCATAGACTGCGCCTAAATCGGCCAATCCCGGGTTGGCTTGTAAGACTAATATGAGTGTTTTACCAAGATGAACTGAACCGTATCGCTCGGCACAAATGGCATCTAGCATATCCCCATCACGGGTTTGATAAATCGTCACCATAATGTCGAATTCCTATCGAAAAGGTTTTATGTCGCGGAGCCCCTGCAGGTAAAAATCTTGTGGTACTGTCGCTGAATTTCTCCACTACCCAATATCCGAGAACATCACCGGCTCCGCTGACCAACAATAGCGGTGTAGCTTTATCTGCAAGCTCGTAGAGATCATCGATTGCGTTCACACCACGGTGAAGAAAAGCATGGGCTTCTCCTTGAAGAGTCACTGTGCGCCGGGTTTTGCCTGTGTACTGTAAAAGATCTGGACGCCCTATACGTTCCTGCGCACTCCAACGCCAATTGGCCTCACGCGCTAATTGGTTGTAAGTCAGCATATCAATCGAGAATTCAAAATCACCGAGTAACAACATCACCCTAGAGTGATTACTGACTCTCTCGCGCTTAGCTGTCATTGCCTGATATTCAACCGCTGCGGGTACAGAGAATCCACTCATTACCAAAGCTCTCCTTTGTCATACATCGCGTTATTACCGTTAAAAATATCGGCAGCTTTGACTCGATTAACCACTTCGTCAGCGATTGATACACCGGTTTTCTCATCACTGACATTGATTTCAATCTTCAATTCCTGTTTGCGTCGATCCGTTATTTCCGTAGTTTTTGGCGCACCCTCTGCTTGAGTAATATGCTGCATCAAGGTCGCCCAAGAAGCTCTTTCTACTGAGGAAGCATCGTTATCACCCCCTGGGCGGTTATCTTCAGTAATAGCGGTTTTGTCATGGTGAGTAGGGAAAGGTGCGGGTGATAATTCAGGTTGAATTAGGGAGGATTCGCTTAACCAACTGAGGGGTAAAGGCTCACTTTTAGATTTACCATCGATGGACTCGAGCAATAGCTGGCTTGTGCTCTCTTGGAATTCTCCGTTTTTGAAGGGATTTCGAGTGACTCGCCATCCTGCCTTCTCTTCGGCTTGAGCCCATTGGTTTGTCAGGAAATCGACTACCTTCGGTGAGTTAACCCGTTGAGCAAACCAGTCCCCCAACCCTGCCTCTCTGGCTTGAATTTCGGCAATTTTTAATGGAGTTCCGGTCGCCACTGCTTGCAATAAGCGTTTTTTATTACCTATATCGTCGGGTAACAACCACGAAAGTTTTTTCGCCGCAGCATAGAGAACTTTACCCACCAAAAGGACGCCGCTTCCAAATTTCAGTACGCTGGGATACATTTCGTTCTTCATAAAATGAACGATTTTATTGATCCCTCCATTTCGGAACCAATCGGCTAGATCATCCGTCAGCGCTCTAATTTTTGGAGAAAGCTGATCACCCAGTTGCCCCGATATTTCATCCAATGCCGACGACATCACCGTTTGCAAATTAGATATCGCTTGCTGGCCTTCCTGTGCTCCTCGAGTACCGGCCTCGGTCACCATTTGGTAACGTTTTTGCTCCTCCATAACGTCACGATAACTTTTCCCTGACTGCTTGAGTAGCATGAGGATTTTACTTGCTTCACCACTCAATAGCTTATCGAGGGCAAAGGAGGCGACCATTGGGTCTTCCAACGTCAGCGCGCGCTCGATAATTTTATTAAATTGATCCATATCTTTCAGGCCAGCAAAATCGCCTGCTTTAAAGCCTAGTGCCTTAAACGCTTCTTCTAACCCCCTCTGCTTACCGGTCTGTTTGTACTGCCCCGCTTTTTGCAAATACTCCTCAAACATAGAACCAAAGCTTTCCCCGTTGAGACCATAATCCCGGCCTATTGTGTCCCAGGCATTAAACGTTTCAACATCTACACCATAACGCTGAGCAACCCCTGCTCGCTCAGCAGTTTTCGCATTACGTATGGCGGGAGTAATGAGCGTGCCGAGCGCACTTGCAATGAGACTACCGCCACCTAATGCTAAACCACTTGGAATAAGAGCGCCTGCCATCCGGCTAGCTCTAGAGAAGAGTCCTTTACCTAAACCTTGAATATGCTTGAATTGCTCAGCACGTTTTAACTTACGATTAAGGGCTTCTTGAGCTTGTGTTGTTTTCTTGATCTCTTGCGTGACGGTACTGTAGTCCCGTTTGAGTGAGCTGATATTTTTACCAGCCAGTTTACCTTTTTTGATCTCCGCCGAGAGAGTCTGTTGCTGTTTAGTCAGCTTCTGGGTTTGCTTTTCAACATCCTTGATCCCTTTATTGATACCTTGAGTAGAGCGTTTCCAACTGCTATCTAGATTTCCACCAAAGGTGATGACCGCTTTAAATTTTTGATTGAGCGCCACGTTTCATAGCCTCCACTTCATCTAACAGGATGTCTTTAAATGTATTAAAGGGCATCTCTAGATAATCACTCATTGGAAAATGCAAATGCTTGCCTAAGAAGCGGAGTCCGTTGAGGATCTCTGTTTCGGACGCTTGCTTGGCGGTAGCATAAAAACGTTAAACGCCTCCTCGAGCTGTAAGTAATCGGCTGCCGTTAAGGCATAGATATCCTCCTCGTTCATGTTGCATAGCAAGGCCAGCATGCGAGCGTCTTTTTCTCCCTCGCTACCCCGATCTTTCTCACGGAGGATACGGTCACGAACGGTGGGTTCTCTTAACGCTATTTCGGTTAACTGCGCGCCGTTAGCTAACGTTAGAGGGGTATACAAGATGATGGTTTGCGAACTACTTGGGTACATAATCAGCTCCAATAAAAAACGGCCCTCAGGCCGTTAGTGATATGAATGACTTAGTTAAAGACGAATTTTAGTGGCCAGCCCGCTTAGCTGATCCACGCCGTTAATCCGACGAATAAACCGCTCAGTGTCTATTTCGATAAGCGCTCGTCCTTCCAGCATCTGTTTGTAGTAGTTGAGTGCTATATCTACTGTAACCGAGACTTCTGACAATGATTCTCCGGAACGAGCATCTCGAGTCACTTTCGAGATAAATCCTTCGAGTTCCTCAGTAGTGCCCAACGCGGTACCATTACTCATGTATCCCTCGTAGGCGGTAAAGCGTGACTTTTGACCCGTAACACATCCCAGTTGCGCGAGCATATCTGTGTCAATGCCCCAGAATTTGACCTGGCAGGTTAACGCCTCCATGCCATCATCTACCGGCGTAGGGGCATCTTGTGCCCCGCTTCGAAGGTTTGCGACCTGAATACTCAACTCGGGTGGAGTGTATTCATGTGCTCCTTGAATACGTATGCCCTTTGCGAAAAAGGTCCAGGTACGTAACGTGCTTTTGCTTCCCATCAGCTGGTCATCTCCTCAATAGCATAATCCTTATTGACGCGAACACGTAAGGTTATACGCTCCGTCGGCGATTTCGGACCAAAGTCATAATTGATATACAGTTGGCCAGCCGCGAGGGATTCTCGGGTATTCAGCTCTTCATCAAGCCAAGCTTCGCCCCCAAAAATAGCTTTTAGCCCAATGAGCTGGCGCATATAAGCGTTGATGGTCCCAATGATATCCTCTGCGATATCGCGATCGAGGGGTCTGTCGCTGTACAACAATACCGTTTCTTGAATGCTGTCTTCTATGACATCAGCTGAACGGCGCACTGATTCAAATCGCCATTGCGGATCAACGGTACAAAGCCGGTTACCCCAATGTTTGAATCCGTTACGACGAATGATGGTGCTGATATTTTCCATATTCAGAAGATTGGCTTGGCAATTGGGCTCCCCTAGAATAAATTCATCAGCCTGCTCGACCCCGATAATGTTGTAGATATCTTGGTTTGATTTACTCCACCACCAGCCCTTTTCAACATCGATCCTCGCGCGTAAACCTGCTGCTCGTGCTGAATAAGGCATATAGCGATTCTCACCATTTTTATCAGTGACCAATACTCTGGGGCGGAGTAATTCCACGCGCGCGCCGTATAACTGGCGACGTTGTACGACTTCTTGTGCCGATACCATTGAGGCGCAATCCACATAAGCGACCGCACGCAGTTTATTCGCCTGAGCCTCGAGCCCCTTACCCACTGCATCGTCTTCGCTAAAGCCGGTGGCAATCAGTACCCTAGGTGTTAAGTCCGTCACTGATGCACTCTGGCTCCATACTCTCATCCCATTAAGTATTGCGGCGCGTTGTCTCGATTTATCATTGTCCTGCTCGACACGCACTACAATCGTTAGCGCAGCACGTTGATCGTTAATATCCATTAGGGCTTGTTTCAGTGTTCCCGACTCTCCCAGTCGATGTAATTGATTTGTGCCTACCATAACGACTGCCGTATTTAACGGATAAGGTTCATCCTCTCCGCCGCTAAGTTCAACACTAAAGGGGATCACTACTCCCTGCCCGTTAGTAGGTAATAGGCGTATTTTGCTATTAGCGAGCTGAGCCACCAGCGGTACCACTTCACAGGCCTTAGCCGTCACCACACCCTCGGCATCACATCCTAGCGTCAGTGTGAGGATCCCTGAGTGATAATCTGCCGACGATTCGACCGGTTCAGACATATTGTTGTCAGGTACGGCGGCTACGGCGATCACTTTGTACTGATTACCAATACGCCCAGGCTGATCCGCTTCAAATGACAATAGGTTATCAAGGAGTTCCGTTCCCACGGTGATCCGTGCGCAGGTCCCGAATGAGGCATCGGGGGCTGTACCGACTAAGCCAATCACTGCCGTTTTTATTGTGGTAACCGCCATAGTACCGGCAGTGAGCTCAATGGTTTCAACACCATGAAGTTCTGACATAATTTCTCCAGGCATAAAAAAACCCGCTATCGCGGGCTACATTTGTTGATCAGGCTTTCGCGTCGTACTGTTGGTTTCTCGATGCGTGTGCCCATTGTAGGTAGTTCGTATCGCACTCATCTTTCCTTTGGCATCAGAGATTTCGTCCGATGCTGTGAGATTTCCTTCGATATGAGTATTGGCCAATAGATCGGTTTTACCTTTAACTGTTAATTTGCCGGTAATTTGTACTGGACCATCGAGGGTCCCATTGCCGACAATACGATAAGTTCCGCCCTCTGCCAGGGTGATAGTGAGGGCATGACTCTCTCTGTTATAGCGAACTTCGGTACCGTCCTCATACACAGTAATATGCTCACACTCTCTACCCTGTGGCACAGGTCTGTTTCCTGTGGCCCAACCGGGAAACACCCGACCATTATTTAAATCCCCCGCTTCGGATAAAACCGTTACGGCATCACCGATACAACAGGGATTAACATCAGACCGGTATTGTCCTGAAAAGCCCTGGCATAAAGGCAACCAATCCGTAATGAGTGCACCTATCGATACTCGACATTTAGGGATGTCACCATGCTTAATCGACTCAATAACACCACGACGGACAATATTCGCAAGACGCCGCTGTAAATCACCTACCACCTCGCTACTCATCAGCTACCTCATAAATTTTGCGGTAATCCATCACATGTCCCATACCAATATCGGGGGCTTTTCCTAACCATACGCCCCTCAGTAACGACCCAGATTGTGCAAACGGATCGGCACCAAAAGCCGCTTGTTGCTCAAAGCTAATACGCCAAACCAAGTAATCATCGAATTGAGGATCGAAAGCATCGGCTTCTGCCGAGATAAATTCGGCCCCCTCTATATAAGGTAAGCCAAATTGTTGCCCATCCAACCACTGAGTTAAATCTGCAGCCGCGCTACGAATATAAATATCCGGTTTGGTAATGGTGGCACTGGAACGATCAACCACGATGAAAAGTGAAACAGATAATGTGACGCTGGGCTGGCCACTAGTATTGCTACAAGGGTTCCAACTATCGACAGAGAGATAAATCGCTGGTGTGACCAGCTGTGTTCTGTTCTCAGGGTAGGTGTCCGCATTGGCTACCCAGGGTAATTGGCGTAATGTCTCAATAACAGCATGGTGATAAACAGCCAGTGAGAGAGGATCGGCCATATCACCTCCTTATTAACTGATTTTCGCCTTTACACGACCTTTAATATCGGACTGAAAGTGATGCATGAAAATATCCACCACTCCAGAAAACGCATTGTCTTCAATGTAGTCGAGCATAGGCGCGTAGATATCGACCTCGGCCTCTTTAGTTCGGCGCGTTTGTGGATCACGGATGACTACCGTTCGCCGGTTATTACCGCGAGCACGGGCTACCTCGCCATTTAGAAAGGTAGCACTTTCAAGTAATGAGCCTTTAGGTTCAAACCCGACATCGGTATTAGAAGAACGCCGTGCTGGGCTATAACGCCCCGTCTTGGGATCGCGTAGGCTATGATGGGGGCGAATACGGCCTCGAATACGCCCTTTGAGGTCTTTCACTTTGATGGCATTTAGACCAAACCAGAGTTTCGCTTCGTCCAGCGTTGCCCCACGCGAATATCGAAAAGACAGTAAACGCTGGCGTACCAATGTTAAACTTCTCGGTGCCAGACCCATTTTTATATTGGCCATCGCCTGTTTACGCAGGGTTACCGCTGTGCGTTGCAGCGCGCGTGAATAAGCACTACGATACTGTTTATGGTTGGCCCCTACAGCGACCGCAATACTCAACAAGGCTTGGGTATCAATATCCACCAGCATGTCACGCTGTAAACGGCGTTTTCTGGCCATCTCACCCGCTCCACTTTGTAATATCGGCTACGGGTTGATTTGGGTCCCCCGTTGCTAAGGTAAGACGTGTTCGCCCCATTTCATCCGTACCGATTTGAGATACCCAATAATGTTCTGAACCAATGAGTACCTCATGCCGCTTTAAAAGCCCGGTTATATCTGAGGTATGCACACTGAGTGCTGGGGAAAGATGTTTAATATTTCCCCCACCGTTAAGTTGGCTTTCCCCATCCGGCTTTTCCAGTACAGCAGTAATTACTCTGCTCTCCGTACCGACCAGTAATACGATTCGCTCAGTCTCAGAGAATACACGATCGACCGCGGCATCTGCTCGCTTTAGCCGCTGTCCATAACGGCTCATTAGTAAGCTAACCTAACTGCCGAGCGTTCCTCTCCTATCTGGTGATCGGTCCACGCTACCCCGGCGTAGCAATATTTCACCGCTGCTTTCTCGCCATCGTCGGACTTAGCCGTAAGTAATCCCTCTTGAGTCAGATAGAGTTTTACTCCTTGGCCCCAAGGCTCATCGCGTATGGCATTCAATAAGAATACACCTGTCATTTTCAGTACCCCGCATTCGCCAACGGCTATATTACCCAGTGCTACCCCCGCGATGTTACCCACGATGACGGCCTGTCCTGATAGCACTTTCTTACCCGTATCATTGCACCAATCGAGAGTTGTCCCGTCTTGAAAGTAGTTCTTTGCCATCGCTAATTCTCCATTATAGTTGAGAGTTGTGTGCCACCCTCTGATATAAAAAAACCGCCTGACTAAGACGGTTTAGTTACTGCCCGTTGACTTGACTAGCCCTCGATAATCGAGCGCCGCGACGCCAGCATCAATTCGTACCTTGAATGCTGCACCATCGATGGTAAAACCGGTTTGCTGTTCAACATAGGGCGCCTCGACACCATCGAGATAAGCGACTTCGATCGTATCCCGCCCTTGTGCCGCGGTGAGGTAGAAAGCTTTGGAGCTACTTGCATCGAGGCGAGGTTCGGCAATTACCTCAGCAAAATTCTGGATTGGGTTATTGATACCGCTATTACTCTCTGCTCCGGGAACGCTGGTTGACTTGATGAGTTGATTTGCCCGTGATTCTAACGACACCGGTGTGAGTACATAGGCTGGGCGGATATTAAGTGCACGTTCACCAGACTTTTGCAGGCGCATCATTTTGCGTGCTGCATCGAGACCCTCAATATCCATGGCGGCCTTAATCACATTATTGTGCTCTGCGCTAAATAAGGTATGCCCGTCACTCAATTTACCGTTACCGGTTAGGATGGCGTAGACCAAGTCGCCGACCGTCGCTCGCGCGGCCCCGCCCATTGCAGCGGGAATTCGGGTTAACATATCCAGATCGTCGTTAATGATTGTCTGCCGGGTGAGTGAGAAGAGTTCGCCATAAGTTGCCAGTGCGATCGGTTCAGCTTTATCGTCGACCGTAATGTATTTATATTCGGCACCATCACGTACTTTTCGAAGTGCTGCCAGCGAATTTAAGCCGACACGATGGGAAACTTTAAAATCGGTTAATGTCCCTTTGCGAGTCCAGCGATCGAATGTTTCTTCGGCTTCATCCCACCCTAGCAGTGCGGCTTTGTGTGCAACATCCATTAAGATACTGCCAAAATCAGATTGAGTATGAGTGAAGGCCATGCCCACCATCGCCATAGGAGAGAGTCCTGATAATCCAATACCGCGATCTGCCAACGATGCGCGAGCTAGCTCCCTTAGGGTTAATCCGTTGTAAGCGTTATCTTTATGGATTTCATCGTACCCTGCTCTGGCCAGAATAGACGCACGAACGCAGTCGCCGACTACATTGCCATTACTAGCATGCAGATGAGTCGCATAACCGGTTGAAGGGGTAACCCCCGAAGCAAGAGCTGCCAATAACTGATTTCTCGCCGAATCAACCGTACAGCTTTGGTCACTGATGCATTCTGTTTGCAGTGCAGCAAAGGCAGGGAATGGGTTGAACACATTTTTAATCGCAGTCACCCGCTCAGTATTTGCCGCAAGGAGTTGCTGGCTAATGCTCTGAGCAAGCTGTTCCATATCGACAGTGGAGCCGCTCGGGGTCTGCGTGGTCTGGGCTTTGTTATTTGGTAAAGTATTTTGCTCCGCCGCCGCATGCGGTGTGATAAGTGCCTTAACCTGTTTAGGCATATTATGAAACTCCTTCATTTTATTCGAATTGATCAGTGCGGCAGCGCTTAGAGGAGCCTCGAGCACATCCGCAAAGCCTTTTTCAATGGCCATGGCACCCTCTAGCCAAGTTTCTTCTTTAAGCATGGCCGCTATCTCTTCGTGGCTAAGACCGGTTTTATTGGCGTAAGCCGATAATAAGAGCGATTCGTTACGATCTAACCACTCGGCATATTCACGAATTTCGTCAGAATCCCCCATCACCCCACCCCAAGGTTTGTGTACCATCAACCAAGCATTTTCGGGAATATGTACTGTGGCATTAGGAAGACAAGCCAGTACCGATGCCATGGAGGCGGCAAGGCCATCAATGTAGATATCCACCTTAGCAGCCAGTCTGGAAAATGAATTGAAGATGGCAAATCCATCCATGACATCGCCACCGGGGCTATGGATGTGCAGTTCAATCGCTGAGGCATCAAAGACACCCACCTCACGGCAATCGCGAAGAAATGCCTGTGCGGTGATCCCCCAGTGACCAATCATGTCGTAAAGATAAATAATTACTGGGTCGGTCGCTTGTGCTGCGGCATTGATGTGATACCAAGATTCTGGCGTTTTATGTGTGTTCAGATTTGCTTGCGGGTTGCGGAGAATGCTCTTCTGGTTCATTGGATGGACCTCCTTTATCGTTAGCGGCGTCTGAGTCAAAAATCAGCCGCCGTTCGCGGTTATATTCGATTTCACGCAGACGTTGATGTCTGATTTCTTGTGGGGACTGGCCTCGCGCGCGGATCCATTCTGATTCGGTGCCCGCTCCGCCGCGTACAATCCCTTTCCACGCTTGGGCCTCTTTCATCGGATCGATCCATGGCATGACCGGCCCAAGATACAAGGCGTTGTACAAGGAAGAAGGGTCGACATCGTCGGGGATAGTTATTCCAGAGAGCTTGAGCATATCTATCCAAGCACGGTAGATGGGGCGGCTATGCTGCCCTACAAACCAGTTTTGCAACACGTTGTAGCCCTCAAATCCCTCCACCAGCTCTTGTCGCTGGCTGGAATAACTGCCGTTATAGTCCCGAGAGATGCTTGAGTAACTACCACGCGTTCCAGCGGCAACGGCGCGTAACTGGCTATTACGAAATTCATAGAGATGCACATTGGGTCGGTTTGATTCCACCATCCCCAGATCTTCACCCGGTTTTAGTCCATCAAAAATCATCCCAGGGCCAATATCGAACATCTGATATTTGCTGTCAGGCTCTTCAAATTCATTTTCTTGATAGCTGGCGGCTTCACCTCGTTTGATATAAAACCCCAAGGCGGCAGCGATACGCGCAGCAACACGTTCAGACTCTTCATAATCTTTGATATCACTTAATCGTGTAATCACTCCATGAAGTAGGCTTACGCCCCGTAGTTGATGCAGGCGCTTTCGCATGGCGAGATGAAGCATGTTTTCAGCAGGGATACGTTTCGTCTGTGTCACCAAACGCAGGGTATTGCCCGGATGGTATTTATAAACGTTATAGGCGGTAGGTCGGCCCCACGTATTTAACTCTATACCCTGACAGATTTGAGTAGTTCCAGTGCGATTAAGTGACATCGGTACGTAGTCAGCCTCAAGCATTTCAATGGATAATTGCACCTGTGTCGCGTGCTTTAAGCCAGATACCGGACCGCGAACAAGCTGGCTAAAGACCTCCCCGTCTCGAAGCGCGGAGCGGAGTAATAAACGCTCCATCTCCGCACGCGTGAACATCCCCGTCACCTCAGGCCGTATTGACCATTCAGACCAGAGCTTAGCGAGTTCGGTAGCGAACTCTTCATGTAACTTCCCATCGAGGGTTAACGGCTGAGGTTCCACTTGTATGCCGCGCGCCCCGATAACGCGTTCCTCAAGTTTGTCGAGAATACCGATGACGATGTCATGGTTTTCATCTAACCAGCGCGCTTGCTCACGTAATGAGACACCTGAGGCGAATATTGCATTATCTGCACCGCCACCAGAGCGTTTCGCTTTATGTAGCCGTGAGGGATTGGCCGCCTCATAGGCATTCATGATGTGACGTTGTTTAGAGCGTTCGAGCGCCCATCCTGGTGCTAAGAGCGCAATGCCCTTCTCTAGCCAATTCATAGTGGCTCCTATAAAAAATTGGCGAGTTTGGGGCCAGATGAATGCCCACATGCCAAACGGTAGCGTTGCTCCCAATAGTCCAATTCACGGCGGATCGCTATCGGATCATGATTCGTGACTGCACGGCCATTGATACCCGTGAATGAGACAGCTTTCCCATCCAGCGCATCAAGGTAGGCCTGTCGAACTTTGTCTAACATGGTTTCGATTTCGTTTCGTGTCATATCCATCCCCCGCCTTTGGAACCTCCACTGAGCCACCCTGCCCCGGATAAAATCTGACTATCCGATGAGGGAGGCTCTTGTGGTCGAACTTTTCGTTTCATGGTTGTCACGATGACCGTCCCCGGAGTAGTTCCTTCGTTAAAAATATTGGGATTGTATTCCTGAGACTCAGCCCAAGCGGGCGGTTTGCTCCAGTCAATACGCTCGTAACCTCGCAATGTGGCGATAGCATGGCTATAGCAAAACAGATCCATCGCTTCGTTATTTCCTTTACCCGGTTTACGCCATTTCCCATCAGTGCCGCGCTCCTCGTAGGTTAGTTCATCAAAAAACCAGTCCCCCAGCCATTTCGGGAAATGAATATATCCCGCCCCTGGCATGTCCCTCGCCAAAGTATTATTGAGCTGGTCTTTGAAGGTATCGGTCTGGAGTAGGTAAACAGGAACATCACCCCGAGCATCAGCACGGCGATCACTACGCTCCGTGTTGTTAGGGTAGGTTTTCGTTATCGATTTTTGCCGGCGCGTACTATCGCCTTTAATCAGGTAAACCCGCTTATGTAGCCCTTCTTTACGACAGTGGCGCCAAAATTTATAGGCATTATCCGTGACCCCTTGTTCGCCGCCACTATCAACGGCCATCGCCAATACCGGCATCCGCCTACTGCAGTCCCTTGCGAGCACATAGTTTTTCTGTAAGACGTCTGAAAGAAGCAGGTCCCAATCCTCAATAAAAGCCCCAGGATGAATCGGTAATGACTCGCCGTGTTCATCACAACGCAAAGAGTATTTGATGTTATAGCGATCAATCAGCCAGCGCTCACCGCTCTGGCCATAACCAACAATCTGCACCACAAATCGACGCTTTTTACCACCCTGAATATCCACAGCTGCCAGTAGAAAACGGACTGGTTCAGGCACACTGCGCTTTTCATAATCTTCAACACGCGAGAGAAGCTGCTCACTACGTCGCTGCTCACTAGCAGCCTTAGGCAGATAGGGCAATCCCCAGTCCGTGTTAATTACGGCCTTTAAGGTTTCTTCACTGCCGGTTGTCTCGAACTCTATTTCGGCTGTCAGCAGCTTGTAGACCAATTGAGCCCACGTTTGATATGCCGCTGCCGGCCCTTCCATCCAAAAGGAAGCGATACGTGATTGCCTTCCTTTTCCAGAGATAACGCCACGGCAATCAATTTGCTCCCCCTCCCGTAACCAGACACCCCGCCCATTTAATTCCCGTTTGTTGTGCGCGCCGATGATTGAAGAACAGTGCGGACAGCGGATATGGGCGGACTCGCTGGCTTTGACCGGATCAGGATCATTTCGATATCCCTCGACCACCGGCATTGCTGGCTGAAAATAGTGGCCACATTCAGGGCAAGGCCAGTACCAACGACGACGATCACCTCGGTTATAGAGCGAGAGGATCCCCGTTGTAGGGGGCGCTTCATGAGGTGAGGTTTGACGCCATTTAGTATCGGTGACCTCACGCCCAGGAGAGCTTTCCACCAGCGTCATCCCGGATGACATAAACGTGGTGGTCCGCTTGGAAGCCAAAGAGAACCCATCACCCTCGCCGTCAATATCTTCAGGCCATCGGTCATAGTCAGTAAGCGCGACGCTTTTATAATCTGATGAGGACATGATGTTGATGGATGGCCAGCCTATTTTTAAGTAGTTACCGGCACGAAATGTTTTGTCGTGAACGTTATTATCGTTGGTCCGTGGGCTCATTCTTCTCGCGACTTCTCGACTGACACGAAAGGTCCTATCTAGACGCTTCTTGGAATGCTCCCTTGCCTTTTCTTCGGTCATCTGGATAAGCAGGAAGTCACCCGGATCGCAGACGATGGTGTAAACGATCCACCCATCAATCAGACCGACTGTTTTCCCAGTACGTGCGGGGCCAACGAAGATCACCGCATCGTATTCTCGTGAGGCGAGACAATTCATCGGTTCGATCATATAGGGGGTTAATGTTGCCTCCCAAGGTAACGAACTCCCTCCCCCTAAAGGAACCCGCATATATTTTTGAACAGCTTCCGCAACCGGCATCCGCCTAGGTGCTTTTAAGAGCTCAGCGACATCCCGCCGTATTGTACCGACCGATGCGTACATTCATTCGTCCTCTGCACCTAGTAACTCTGCCGATAACGCTTCACGGATTTCATCGACCGCTTTCTGTGCCTCTGCGATTTGCGTAGGTTTCCATCCGCGATCACGCTCGAGCTTATCCGGCCAAGTATCTAACACCTGGGTGATAAGCTTTATCATCATGGCCATTTCACGATGCACATCGCTTGCCGGTACCAGTTGTTTGAGCGAGGTTTCAAGTTTGATACGTTCGTTCTCCGACTGAAACCAATCCTTACGCTCTTTTGGAGGCATCTTATTGGGATCTTGAAAATCGTTAACCTCATCGAGTGTCGGTACCGTAAAAAGCACCGGACCAATATCTTTAAGGGCATAAACAGGATTTCCTCTCACCATTGCGGCTATCGGGGTGTTGGCATCGAGCAAGCGCTTTCGCACCGTGCCGCGATTTAGGCTGAATGCCTCAGCAATCTTTGCGACGCTCCAGTGATAGGCATCGCCAAGATTACTGACGTTGGACATCGTCACCTCTCGCTGTCAGGTGGTTTTGCTTTTAAGTTATTAAATTCAGTAGGTTAATGAGGGTAGAGGTGACAACCGAAAATTAATTTTGTCACCTGAAATATTGTTTACTTCTTAATAAACAGAGAGTTAAGACACCTGCTGCTGACAGCATGAAAATTCAAAAACTAGCCGTTTTCCGCGTGTGCTGCCCCCCTCGGTGAATGAATCCGAAGGAAGGACCCGTTGAAAATGGCTCAAATATGCTGTTAATCTTCATTCATTCAACCCAGGAAGTGAAATTTGCGATTGTTTAGCCAGACGTTCGAGTTTAGTCAGTAGTGACGGCTTCTTTACTCTACCCCATCGATTGAGTAGGCGCCCCGACATGCTGGCAACATCTTTCTCTTTCATAAATTCAAGCATCAAGGCGTTGCGTTCAGCGTCGAGGTTGGTTTTACCCAGCTTGATCATATTAGCCATCCAGTTAAACGCCTCTATGTAAGCTTCTTTGAATACCATTGCTGCCTGTCCTGTAAAGCTGAACACTAGCATGGTCCAACCATCCCGTGTCATCCGATAAAAAGGTTGAGGCTTACCATTTTGTAACTCATTGTTTTCATGGCAAAGCGTAAAATTGCGCTCTGCAAATTCCGGTGAACATTGGCTAAGGACTTTCCTCATTTTTCGCAAAACATCTTTATGCTCTTTTCCAAAAGCCACTGCAACTTTCATGGTGTCAGTAGAGGATTCGTTTCCTGTTAAATAAACCAAATCTTTAAAATCAATACCGTTTACTACAGTTGGATAATACATATCGTTATTTCCTCATAGAAAGCGAACCTGTCACACAGAAATAACGACCCACAGAAATATCATTATTTCTCAGGTTCGCTTTCTATAAGGTTCTGTGGCGTTAAGTTGAGCGTGTGATACGCATATAAAAAAGCCCATCGGCTAAGATGGGCTTGGTTGCAGAAGATATAGGTAATAAGAACTACAGTGATCCTCGTAGTTTTGGTAAATCAATCGACTGGTGGATTTGCTATTACCTGTTGTTCAAACTGACGAATAGCCAACAATTGCTCATTAGCCTGTGCAATGGCAGACAAGAGAGGATGGATCCATAACACAGCCTGACAATAGGTTAACTGCCCGGTGGTAGTGGAGGCAGTACTGGTGCGATTAAGTCGGCTGGTAGTGCCTGACAATGCGCGGGTACGTAAACTGTCCGTGTACTCGAGCAAGCCGTGAGCGATATCAGCAGGCACAGCAAAATCACAGGTTTTCTCATGTTTCAGCACCTCTCGATATTGAATGAGGATCCGTTCAGCATTCGCTTGAGTACGTTGATTGGCCTGAAGCGTTTTGTGGGAGAGTTCGTTTGCGACCCGTTGCTGATCTTGCTGTGCTTCAATCACCTTACCTTGCAGAGCTATCTGCCCTTCTGCCTGCTCAGCGCGGTCCAGTGCCGCTTTGTAACGATAAGCTAATACACCTGAAATACCGCTACTGATCATGAAGAACATGATAAGAGTAACAATCCATAATGTGGTCACTTTCATTCTCTACACCAAAAAGGAACAAGCTAAATTGAAGCGCCGAGCCCGATCGGCTAGCCCATTCGTTCCACCATTAATAATGAGTGTCACACGCTTAATATCCCCACTGTGCAACATGCATCCCTTATGGGTAAAAAACCAAGCTACCGAGCGCGCCGCATAACTGTCAATTTCTAGAAGTTCAGGTTCACTGATCAAATCGACGCCTAAAGTAGCCCCGCATTTTGCATAGTTTTCTCTACCGGTGATTTGTATCAATCCCCGCCCATGATAAAGCCATCCGTCGTTTCGTTTTTTATTCCCCAGCCGATTGGCATACACCAAATTCGCGATCGCCTGTGGCTGAGCTTTCTGTCCCTCACTGCGACCAAGTGCATAAGCTTGCTGACGACTAAGCCGTCGACCAAAGGTTGTAAGTAATCCCACCGGTGTGTAATTAAAATTTTCTTTTATCCTGGTGAAACCCTCTGACTCATGCCCTATTTGGGCAATAAACATTGCTTGGTCCAATGGTGCAGTGATACCAAATTCATCCATCGCAGCTGTTACCACCGGAAACCAACGCGTAGTCAGGCCGGCGCTTAATTTAGCCGCCTGTTGAAATTGTTTTTTATTCATAGTTTAAAACCTGAAGTCGATGATCCGAGCGAGATTCCCTCTCACCTTAAAAATCATGATGCATATAAATAAGTTGGCTAATACTACTGCCCAGTGTGTAGCTTCGTACTGCCCTGTTAGATATCTAAGCGGGATACTGCCGTAGGTGATCACCACTAACCATGCTAACCACGATATAGCCGGTCGGTAAGTAGAATAACCACGTCGATAAAGTGAAATAGCCAGGACTATTAGAGTACTGAGGAGAGTATTAACACATGCAGCATATTCATTTATTAGCATCCCCATTCCCTCTTCGTAGACGTTCAAGAAGACTGGTGAAATCATAATTGCTCAATACGGTGAGTAATCTCACGGCAAGCGTTGAAACAATTACAGCACCAAGCGCATCCAATGGCTTTTCTATGTAGCCAGTCCACTCCGAGAGTTTCGCACCGACCAGTCCAGAACAAAGCACGCCCGAAATGAACGAAACAACGAAGAGCGCGATACGTTTGAAATAGCCAAGGTTATTTGCGGTAGTGATATAAAACGTTGACCCAGCAAAAGCACCAAATACAACACCGTAATCAGTACCTGCCAACAAGCCATACAAACTAACTCCGGCCAGAGCTGTTGCAGCAGCTCCGGTACCGGATAGTGGTTCGGACATTATGCCCCCTCAATATGCGGATGATGCTCTCCCGCTCGAATGAGGGGATGACTTACCCAGAGTCTGGGTGGTGTGCGGAGAGTAGATTCTGAATCTCTTCAACCGTTAAGTTAAAGCGATCTTCTTCAAGCTCTACCCCAAGCACCCTTCTCCCAGAGAGAAGCGCAGCTTTCAGAGTAGATCCCGAACCCATGAAGAAATCAGCGACCAGTTCACCGGGACGGCTACTGGCTTCAATGATATGTTTGAGCATGTCGGCTGGCTTTTCACAGGGATGTTTTCCTGGATAGAACTGAACCGGTTTGTGCTGCCATACGTCGGTGTAGGGCACATTGACTGAAACGCCAAAATAACGTCTCAGTGATTTGTATTCGTCCACCAGCTCGAGATATTGCTTAGAGAGTGTTTGATAATTAGCTACAAGAGGTGAATGAAACGAGCTTAACGGATTACTGAGCCCTTTTTGTTGGGCAACATCCATAAACAGCTGCTGCAACTTGGCATAGTCATCTTCATTTGGTAGCTGCCACTGGCTACTGCCGAACCAATGGGAAACCATATTTGGCTTACCCGTTACTTCACCTATCTGCTTGGCACTGATCCCCAACGATGCCTTCGACTGACGAAAGTAATCAATGAGTGGGGTCAAAAGATGACGCTTTAAATCATCGCATTTCGCCCTATATCCGGTGTCCTTACCTGTATAGGGTCCCAAATAATGCTCAGCAAACAGAATACGTTCAGTAGCCGGAAAATAGCTGCGTAGACTTTCTTTATGACAGCCATTCCAGCGACCTGATGGTTTAGCCCAAATTATATGGTTCAGCACATTAAAACGACGACGTATAATGATTTCGATATCTGCCGCCAAGCGATGGCCACAGAATAAATAAAGACTCCCTGCTGGCTTCAACACTCTTTGGAACTCAGCTAAGCACTTATCGAGCCACAATAGATAGTCACTATCTCCTTTCCATTGATGATCCCATCCATTGGGCTTAACTTTAAAGTAAGGTGGGTCGGTAACAATCAGATCGATGGAATTATCTGACAATGAAGATAAGACCTGAAGGCAATCTGCGTGATACATCGCAAATGTGTTTTCTTGTGAAATGCTTTTCATAGATCAATAAGCTTTGCCTTGATAAGCTCACTACGCTTTCGCGCAAAAGCGGTGGGCCTTGGTTTGCTTGTGATCCGAGTTATGAGCAGATGACTGGTTAAGTACTCCAACACTTTTCCAGTCGCCCATTTCACAGTTGAAGTTTCTGATAATGGATAGACCATTTACACCTTTATTAATTTAGTAGATCACAATGCAGACTAAGTCTCTAGTAATAGGTAGAGTTGGTGCTATTTCTAAATTGATTACTACATAACCCTAAATACATTCAAGAAACAGAAATACAAAAAACAGAAATAACTGTATAAAAAAACAGTAGACTGAAATGTATGTCTATATTTAGGGAATTTTTAGATAAATCATGAAAATAACTTATATTTTTTCATAGGTTACCTCATCAAAGAAGTTCACTCTGAGTAAATTACACGATAAAATGCGGACCGCGGTAACTATTTTTTTATTTTCTATGCTTTAGCTGGTATCTCATTTTCATAGAAAATCCGTAGAATAGACCATATGAAGTATTTTATTCTTCATACCACGTTAATCAATATAATTCAAGGGCTTGAAATGTTGAGACAGAACAGAAATAAAACAATTTACTATAAAAGAGTGGCTATCTCAAATTGCGGCTTTGACTTACAGTCAATTCTCGGCTCCATAATTTCGGATACAGGCACTGCACCTAAAGTTGGTATGAGAAGGGAACAAATTTCACCATCTGATAGTACGAGTGGGTTTCGTTTAATCAATCGGAGTAATAATTATAAGAGCATTCTTTTTGGCCAGCTTATACTATTCGAACAAGGAAAAAGCCAAGCACTTCTCACGATAAGCGATGACGTCGATTTTTACGATATCAATGCTATAACCTCACAACAAATTAAGTTAGAAGCAGATGAAGGAATATCTCAGGAAGAAAAAGAGAAAATAAAAAGAGAGTTTGTAGATTCCATATTATATTTTGGTGTACAGGGTAATGATTTGGTTATGGTGCAGTCGAATTCGTTACGCTCTAAGGATCTCGAAACACATCTAAACTGGCTCATTCACAACTTTAGTGATTCATTCAATGATGATAGTATTCTTTTACTAAAAGATAAACCAACCGAAAGTACTATCGAAAGGCTTGAGAACACTCCTGTGAAAAAAATAAACATAGGGAGCGTACCAGTAAAAAATAAAGTTGATAACAACACTATCGAAATAAAAAACGAAGTAAACCCAGTTAATAATAACAACTCACAAATAAAAAAAATAAAATTCATGCCTACTGGAAAAGGAGGCAATATATTAAAGGCTGCATTCGGAGAAAATTGGTTTAGTGAACTTAGACTTGAAGACTCTTTAGACGATAGTAATATACAGATAAATTTAGAAATAACTTACTTAAGAAAGACTGATAAAGATGGGCAAAGACTTATGGATACTCTTGCGACCTCTCTTAGACATTCAGATGATGATGACATTGAAATTTCCCTTCAAGGAGGTGGTACCATAAAAGGTGGCGAACTAAAACTATCAGGATCGATAAGTATACAGCATAATGATGGACTAATCGATGAAAATCATTTATACTTACAGATGCATAAGTGGCTGCACTCTAAGATAGGTGCTGGTGAAATTAAACCAAAGTAAACTATTAGGTGAAAAGGATGAATTTCAAATTTTTTGTCATTAAATTTGTCCTTGCTTTTTTAATAGGTTGTGCCTTTTCTCATCTATTTGGGAAGTTTCTTCCCTTAGACAAAACTCCAACCCCTTGGCTGCTAATTACAATCCTTTTATTCCCTGCCAGCTATTGCGTTCAAGCATTATTCAAATTACCAGAATCAGATGAACATCCATCATTAACTGATACTGAACTACGAAGATTGAGACCAATTATTAAAGTTAAAAAAACAAGATTAACTTTATTATTCATCTATTACATCCTGTCTGCATTGACAATATCAATATTTTTTATAAGCGTCCCTAACTCTTCCAAGCTTTACATGAAAATGTTCACAATTGTTCTAGGACTGATTTCATCATCCATATATTCATTTTTTTTCATCCATTCTACTATGGACGAGATTCAAAAATTCAAAAGCAAACTAATTCACCGTACTGAAAATGAAAGGCTAAAAAAAGAGATGTTAAAAAAAATGACAGAAGATGACGAGGAATAATAATTTTTCAGGCAACTACCATTCTGACATTCATTTTATATCCATATCCAATACTAGATTAACCATAGATAAACAACCATCAATAAACCCTTCACCCAGTTGAATATCTACCCTAATACACTTCTCATTTCTTTTTAGTCGTTTAGCGATCTGTCTTTTGGGTATTCCATAGATATAGTGTGCAACCAATAGTTTATGCTCTTCGGGACGTTTCTTGGCTAATTGGCACATGCAGCCATCAATGATTAGTCCATCGCTGTCAGAACAACTTAGTCGATGGCTACCCTTTGATGGTGGCAGTAGCCCTTTAAAACCAGCCGCGATATGTGAGTAATCCACCCCACTACTATCTGATGCAGCCCAGCCGCCAAACCTTTCCATTAATAACGGTATATTTCTTTTCATAATGCCCTTATCTCCACTTTCAGGGTTAACCAATCACACCGACTGCAATCGCGTGATCGAGAAATCGGAACAACAGCACCAGCTGATGCCCGTATTTATTTTCAAACTTGGCCAGATCGGCATGCAGCTCATTGTGATGCAGCCGGCACAGCGGAAACACAAACAGGTCGTGTGCCTTAGTAGCCATTCCCCCTAGCCCATAACCAATGACATGATGCGGATCGTCTGCCTGCTGGTCACAACACACACATCGCTGAGCTTTAACCCAGCGCGTATATTTATCATTAATCCACAGTAGGCGTTTAGCCTTTCGCATTAATGACTGAGGGGACTCCGGATCCACCATGAAAGCCACCAACTGCTTTTGGATTTCTTCTTGTACCTGACAATCACCACCAGCCATCATGTCCTGTTCAACGTCACTGAGTGGGCCAGAAGGCAAAAAGTTTAAAGCTGATGGGGCTGGACTAACAACAATCCGCCCATGGGTAAACATCGATAACTGTTCTCTGCCCGGTCGTAATATCACGGTACCGGAACGGGGTGCTACGTCTGGGGTGAGTAATAACCTCATGATTTTGTCTTCCGACGGAATAACTTCCTCAGCCGTTTGTTACCCAATAACTGTAAATATCGGTCGCATAACGAGGGGCACAGATATGCCTGACCATCTTCATAACTGATACTTTCTGGATGTGCTGAAAGGTAAGCCTGAGTCTCCTCAAGCGCAATGAATTGCTCCGGTGTTAAATCCAGTTCTGGTTGTCTCTTCCGAAATTTATGCGTGCTATTGCAACCAAACAGATGACTTTTCGCTTGTCCTCTCATTTACAGTTCTCCCGCCAAGTATTTATCATGAGTAAAAGCACCGTCCCAAGTTATCTTCATTGGGAGTTCTTCTTTAAGGTATTTACGATAAAGCCATACAGCACCAGTCCGTAATAGAACCGGTTGGTAAGTGGTGAAAGTTAATGAGGGACTAGGAGAAACTTGTGATGATTTTTCGGTAAGGTATTTATCGCGAGCAGCGGATTTAACTCGCAAATAGGCATGTGTGCTATTAGGCTTTTCATCATATAACCAGTGCTTACTTTCCAGCCAGGCGTTGACCTTTGTTGTGTTCACACCGTTTAGCCGTTTGCAGAACTGAACCGGCGTTAATCCTTCGGAAAAGAGCTCTTCGAGTTGTTCAATATATTCTGCTTGCTGGTAGGTTAATGCTTCTGCCTGCTGTTTTGCTTCCATCGCATCAGCCCAGGCTCTGGCCAGCTGTATTGGGTCGTGAATGATAGGAAGCATTACTCCATACACTTCACGAACATTGAAATAACTGTCTTCTAATTTTTCGAAGAAATCCCAGGCTTGATCGGTTTCCAACATTTTTGCGTGGTGAGATGCGCCACGTTCAGTCCAAAGGATCAGTGAGGTCGTATGTTTATTAACCGACTCGCTGAAAGATAGTCGGAACGATTTCAGCTCATCTCCAGTAAGGCGGTAATAGTGTTTACCTTCGATAAATCTTTTTGAGTTGCGAATATGGTTCTGTTGAATGCGGATCGCCGTCGTGCCATAGCCATATGCCAAAGTCTCAGTAGTAACAACACGCTGTTCTTGATATGCCAGGACAGGAAGATTAGAAGGCTGAGTTGTAGACTCAGTTTTCGTAAGACGGTTTTTGGGCGTATTAACCCCATTAGTAGGTAGCATCATATTCTCCACACGTTTCGTTTTAACCAGTCCCGCCCCTATCATCTGCAAATGAAAGGGACCAACCTTTTCTGGTGATACTGCAAATACACCAGACTCATATCATACTGAAAATTTTATTTAAAACTAGTTTGTATTTTCTTCCTCGATTAATGCAATACCCTCTCCACAAATTGGGTAAGAATAATTCACACCATCGATGATAATTTCGCACTCATACTTATTAAACTCCCTACTAAAAATCTTTATATCCAGTATTATTTTAAGCATCCAAAACCAAACCATCAAAGCAAAATTCAAACAGAAAAAATAACCCCAAAAATAATCACGATGAGAGTGAATGTTTATTCTAGAAAAAATTGGCGAGATCCAAATTACCATTACAGCAATTAGGAGACCGAAAAGCGTCAAAAAACTTCCTTTGTGAATATAGATTTTTCCATCTTGAGTTGAGTATGCACCTGAATAACGGATAACTGTATTGATTGTATGTGATTTAAACCCATTCTCACATGTAGAGAAAGATATCAATCGCCGTGATAAAAACCAGTTAGGATGTAGTCCAAATGATTTTAACTTTGCTTGTTGAACAGCTAAATGAAGTGGGTCTTTCGACTGCTCTGGTGGAGATTTTAGCAAGTTAATGCCTTCTAATTGCTTAGAATAAGAATGTGAAAAAAATGGTCTAAACCTACGATCATATCGATCTTTTAAAAAAATTGTAAACAATGAAGAAACTACCGCACAGAGTAATTGAGAATCTATTATTCTTTCTATTATGCCAATGCTAGCCATCACCAACCCCCTCTATTTTACTCTTACCTATATAAATAAAAAATTGAAAAAACATACTTCCATAAATTCATTATCTTATTGGTGATCACCAAAAAACCAATATAGACCAACAGTTTGTCGTAGTAGATTGACTATTCTTTAAAAATATTAATTCGATGATACTCCATGTAGACACATTGTTTAGTATTCAGTGGTGTTGGTATGATTGAGTTTTCTAACCAAGCTAAAACCATTTCGTCCAGGGAGCTACTTTTGAGGATTTCACCTTCATCTGTAAAAGATATGTACCCTTTGTCGAAGAGGTGGTCTATATGAGGTGCGAGTAACAGTCCGTTGTTGCCATCTATTCGCTCACTGTTATCACTCTTAGCCCATGGCTTAATGTGGCTTGCAATGAGGAATTGTGGGGTTGTCATGCCTGTCACTCGGCACTTTGGTTCAATCTGGCTAACTTTAGTTCTAAAAAGCCCCTGACCTATTCGTGCTTGGATGAGTTGTGCCTTCTGTGTTTCAGGCAAAACTTTGTCAGTTACAATATCGCTTATCTCTGAAACTTCAGTTGTAGGTTGTTTAAAGTCATTTATCAATGCCTCGACTTGAGGTCCCATTAGCGAAAGTAAGGCCTCAGCTAAATCTAAAGGAACATCCGTTAGATACACACCTTGATTGCCATTACCATTATCTTGCAGAGGTGAGTACTTGTGCGGGAGTAGTGGTAATAGACTTTCTATGTGATCTTTAGGGCGGATAGGTCTATCTATGAAAATAAAATCGACGGGAACAAACCACCCCTCAGTACTCCAGCTATCTCCAACCTCACCAAATTCATTTGGTTTTGATCTTGATTCATGATGGCCAATAACACGTCCAATCGCTTTGATGTATGTATCACAAAAAGAAAAAACTAAATCTCCAGGATCGACTCTTGTCATCGAATCATAAAAGTAGTTACGACTTCCGTCGGCCTTTTTTTTGGGTGACCATAAGTAGCCACCACCAACTTCGTGTGCAAAAGTCTGATTCTGATTAACCCACCAATGCTTCATAATAATTCCTCTATGTCTTTATGTTGGATGTTTCCACTGGGGGCGTGTAGTTATAGTATCTGAATATACTCATAGTAGGCTATTTTAATCTACTTCTGTCACCGGCAAACGAATAAAATAACTATTTCAAGTGGTAATGTAAACACAATAACCCGGTAGAGTTATAACAACCCCTAACTAATTATATAAAAAAGGATAACCTGTTAAAATATAAACGTTAGCTAGATTTAATTATTTTTAAAATGAGAACTTTAAGTAACTTAAGTAAATAAAATTAGAAAATAAATCAACATACTCACCAATGTAAAATTAGTAATTTTACGAGTCGTATATTTATAAAAAAATACATTAGAAATTGGAATTTATCTTTATCATTAATTATCTCATCTCGTATTAAAAATTGCATTAAGGTGGTAGTTATAATTAAAACCACCACTTACACAAAAACAACCTAACCAATCAAATTAGATATTTTAAATATATATTCATCTTCATGATTTTTAGAGCAATATGTGTTTAAAATAGAACTAATTTTATTATAAACTTTAATGTTTATGTTTTCATCATTTATTATATGTAAGTGATTAGCGTGATTTCTTGCCCTAGGATAAACTCGCCAAGAAACAAAATCATTAGATATTTCTTTAGCGCCAGTCTCTGAAAGTATATATAAGGCACCACCCTTTGACTCTATAATTGTTCCACAACCCGATGTCCTCACTTTAATAAAACCCGAAACATCCCCCTTTAAACTAATGTTCACCCTCTCACCAGACATATTATTTTGAGCAAAAATAACATTATCTTTATTTAAAATGAAATCACAATCACCACTAGACCAACCATATTTATAACTATCGTTTAAACACAAAGTTTTAGGGGGTGTATTTAAAACCCCTCTAACATATTCCTTGTAAACTTTCCTATCCAGATTCTGACTAAATAAAGAATCATCACTATATTCTTTCGACATTTCTTTTTTTATCATCATAAATAAATCATTAGATAATACTTTATTTATACTATCAATCTTAGAAAACTCCTCCACAATTAGTTCGTCTGAGTTTATGAAAAGATTTTCATTCATCCAATCTATATCAATACTATTGCTATCAGATACCTTATATTCTTGAGGAATTTTATCTCCACTTTTTAAAGTTGATGTAAACACACCTTCACGACCAACAGCCAAAGCGAGTCTGTTATTTGAATTCGGAGATATAGAGAAACTCTTCATACCAAATACCTTTTTTATAGGTCTTTTTTCAAATTTAGCCGTCCCATACTCTGTCCCTATAAAATAAACACCATCATCGCCAGAAAAATATAGCTTATTTGAAAACAAGTTTATATCGGATGGCCAAGTATTAATATATATAGAGTCTTTCTCTAAAGAGATAAGTTCACCCTTAGTAATAATTGTATCTATTGTATGCTCAGATTTATTATCGCCTCTATTATCTTTAGCGTATTGTAATATAATACTCGCATCATCAAACTTGAAACCATTCCTTTTTAAGATGAAATCACATAGAGAGTTCCAAGAATAAGATGTAAATATAAAATCAGAATCGAGTAGATATAAAACACCTGAGTAGATAAAGGAGTCTATAAAATCCCCCTCTATTTTAAGATCAAGAGCAAGATTTGACATAACCTCTCCCCCTTCTTAAATTTGTAACTTCTTTTTTAGAAAAAAAATTAAGATTCTTCCATTCATTCAAAATAGTCGTATGCGGGACATCATGTGGTGTTCTTTCTCCCGTCACCGGGTAACCATGCCATTCATTATTACGGTCTGATTTAAATTTTGCAATGTATGCATAATTAGTATCTGTCTGTCCGATTATTTTCTTTTCATTCGTGCCTATAGTAACATCAACCCACCAATAGCAATTTTTATCACATACATAATTTTCTTCAACTGAATCCCAAAAGTAAGTTTCTTCCTGATGTTCGTTGACTAACCACATTGTCTTGTCCGACTCTGGTTTTCCATTTCTATGTTTCGGATTACATTTATATTTCATTTGATTAGAAGTTAGAGCCAGGCTCTCTGCATGATCGCTCATTCTCAGCACCAAAAATTGATTAATTCTTCATAGTACCACAATTTACAAAAAATTTATCTCAAATACAAGCTTGTAGCTTTGAGTTCCAATCAAAAAATTTTCTACAACCTCAGGATAAATTACAGTCGTTAAAATTGTAGTGATCATCTACCCTAGTACCAGAATTACTTTTTGTTGACCTAGCGGCGTTCATCTATTTATCTATAAAACCGTACTGTTGTTACCAAATTATTTATAGGGTAAATGGTTATTTATAAAAAAATGGCACCATACCAGTACGTTAGATAGGACCAATTCAACCATATGTAATAACTACAGTTGAGCATACATACGGAAGAGTTTATTAATCGGTTTTATACCCATCTGAAAATATTAATATTTCCATAGTGAATAATACTTTCACCATCAGATAATAAACTGGCTTTCTTAAAAAAATATTTATATATTAACGAAGATAAAAAAAGCCTGGATACATTATTTAATATTAACTGATTATGAATGCTCAATTCATCATGAAATTAATCATGAACCATATATTATTAAAAAATTATTTTCCGCACACAAAATTTGAGAGTTTTAATTAATGTATCATGCAGTACAGCAAAATACTCTTTATATAACTCCTTAAAAATAAGTATATTTTTATCTTATTCATTAGACTTTAAAATCCAACACAAGACTTGACGAACCTCTTCTGAGGTAAAGTGCTCTGCCCCAACCCCTATCTATAAAAATAATGTAATTATAGTTAAATTGAAGAAAATACTTAAATAGTACGTAATTGTTTACTTTTCCGTAAATCTAAACTCAGCTATATAATGCTTTGCGATTCCAAAAATTCTCTCTTAATCATTAATCATCATTATACGAGTAATATTTCTGCCTTTAGTAGCTAATTCCTTTACTAGAAATTAGCTTTATTTTTAACGGCTAATGCGGCCGGCATTAATTAGTATATTAATTACACAGATGTACTCAATTATTAACTATCCTATAACGGTACATTTATCATGAGTCTTATTTGAGACTCTATTTTCGGTTACCATTATTCCCCCCGAAACCCAGCAGGAATATGGTAACTTAGGGTACTATTTCTAGAGAAAACATCTAGCTGGACCCATCTCCCATCTACCCGCTTTGGCCTACCCGCCTCTTGCCACCGGCCTGCTTTCTGCAGATATCCTGGAAACTTATTCGGTATAAACAATGTCACCGGTCGCAAATACTGCTCCTGTTCGCTGCCCCGCCACTCTTCGGTTTTGTATTCAGTCACCAGCTGCAGTTCTTTAGGGGTAAACCCTTCGCGTAATCTGGCCCGTATGTGCTCCAGTGACGAATTGCAGTTCGTGAACCGTGATCCTGTGGTCAAGTTCAGGTGTTTCAGGACTTGCTTAGCTTGGTCTGTGAGTAAAACTTGCGCGTCGGGTTGCGCTGCAACCTGACAAAAGGGTTTTGAATTTAATGATGGATCTGGTTTTGAATTTACTGACGGATCCCCGCCAGATTCTGGGGGGTGAAAATGGCCTGTTTTGCTCGATTCTGACGCGTCGGATTTTGACCGGTCAGCTTCTGATGCGTCAGATTTTGACCCGTCAGAATTTGAGGGTTCAGAATCTGACGTATGAGATAAAGCAACTTGTCTAAGCTTAGTCACATTCAATCGGTAAATATTCGGGGCATTACGATTTCCCGAACGTCGTTGCTGGCGAGTTAACCACCCTTCTTTCTCAAGCTTGCCGATCGCCGTTCGGATGGTTGAAACCCCGGCACCAAGTTGCCGAGCTATCGTCTCGATACTGGGCCAACACACCCCATCATCGTTACTGTAGTCAGCAAGGCGTGCCATGATGGCCACGCTCGTTAACTTCATTCCTGCAGCGGCACAGCCGTCCCATACATATGAACTCAACTTAACGCTCATGATGGTTCCCTCTTAAACTTTTTGGACCATTCTCTACGTGGGCATACACAGTCGTGTGGGTACCCTTTTTGCCGATAGATGACTCGGTGGTTAATGATATCTACCCCAACCGTTTGAACTTCAACGCCATGGGAATTCCGATAACGTGCCACCCAGGGCCTAATGAATTCTTTTTCCATTTGCGCCTTCCTTGGCCATTTGATTGAACTCCCCCACAATCCATTCGGCAAAACTGTGGTGAACAGGGATCCATTTTCCATATACCATCAACGTATAGCAGTAGAGCGTTGGAAACTGGCCCCGCGGACCGGCAACACTCTCAGTTGCGGCAATTTCTCTTCTGCTGTTACAATGCTCACGCGATTAATTCTCCACACAAGTGTTTTTCGCAACCGAACGTCCTGAGCTGCAACTCGGGGCGTTCACCTCTTCGGGCTTACAAAATGTTCGGCTAACAAGATTTAAATGTTCCTGCATTTTGACAGTCGACCTATATAAACCCACTTTCAAATTCTCAAACTCCTCATGATCGACCTCGCCGTCTTCAATAGCGTTTTTGACCTGCTGTGAATAACGAGCCACTTCTTCAAAGACCTCAAGCAGTTTCTCGTTGATATCTGTCACACCAACTAACTCATCTTCTGGTAGAGGTACACAAATACACCCCGCCTCCCGAGCCATCGCATCAATAACATAGTGAGTGTTACCGGCGCGCTGTATTACTTGTGCCCAGCCGATCGGGAATACTTGATCGCCTTCAGTACGTAAGCGATTAAAGAGTGAGTTTTGAGTGATGCCTAACCACTCAGCGGCCTCCGAATAACCACCAGCCAACTCAGTTATGGTTTTTTTGACAGCTTTGATGTACCAGCCAGGTTGCTTCTGAATTTTCCAGTTTCCTATCACCACTGCCACCTCCTTACATCTGTGGTTACTAAACTCAACTATTTGAACGAGCATAAATATCTGGACGTAACTGCTGCTTTGTAACGTGACCATGGGTCAAATTTTCAAGCGATATGGCCAATTGAAAACCAGCTTTTTTGTATCCATTAAAAATCAGCCTCAAATATTGCCGACTTGTGCCAGAAGCCATAGCTAGAGATTCCTGTTCGCTAGCTGTAAGTGAATCCCAATAACATTTCATATGTACCTCCAAGGAACATATTACACCTTTAAAAAGTTCCTTCAAGGAACTTGTACCATTTAGATACAAATCATCTAATGGAATTATGAAAACTATCAAAGAAATTAGGCGCGGCAACGCGAGAAATTTACGCGATGTAACGGGTGGGAACTCTTTTTTTGCTGAAAGAATAGATAGAGAAGCAACCCAAACTAGTCGCATACTTGGTAATAATCCCACTAAAAATATTGGGGAGGACTTGGCTCGTCACATTGAAAGATGTTTCGATCTACCTGAGGGTTGGCTTGATCAGGACCGAGAAAATACAGAAAAACATAATTCCTTCGAGCCAGTTCACAAGTCAAATGACTTTAGATCTGTTCCGGTTATTCCATGGGAGAAAGTAAGTGAGTGGAACGAAAAAGGACTTACCCAAATGGATACAGATAAACTACAGAAGCTTCCTTGCCCTATCTCATGCGGACCGCTTACTTATGTATTACGAGTAGTTAGCGAGTCGATGTCAGATGACTACAAACCAGGAGAACTTATCTTTGTAGATCCATCAGTTCCCCCTGCCTCTGGAAATGATGTTGTCGCTTTACTTACAGATACTGGTGAAACAACCTTTAAACGACTTATTGAGGAAGGTAACAAAAAGTATTTGAAGGCCCTAAATGTTAATTGGCCTGAAAAATATATACCTGTCGAAGATAATTGTAAGATCATGGGGACAGTTATCTTTTCTGGTAAAACCAGACTCTAAATTGAAAGAGTATCCATATGATAGGATATTCTTTTGCTTGACAATGTACCCAAATGGTACATAATAACATTAGTATCAATACTCTTTCATGTGTGGGGAATATATAGAGGGGTTTTACAGAAACCCCTACTCTTAAAACTCTCGTTGTAGCGAGAACGTGTGGAGATAATTATGCTGAGCTTGAACTGCGTACCAATTTCGACTTACTGTAAGGAAACAGGGGAAACGTCTGACGCTATCAATAAGCGAATCCAAAGAGCCGTATGGCATGAGGGCGTTCAGGTGTTGAAAGTTGATGGTGTGAAAGAACGATGGATCGATCTGGATGAGGTCAGCAAATGGGCAAGGAAGAACAAGATCAAAGATTACCGAGGGGGGTGACAATAAGATGCCACAAATCGGGACAGACAATTCAAATCACTTTCACTTACCGCGGCATTCTATGCCGAGAATCCCTTTCTAGGCTGGATGTAAACAACAAGACCCTAAAGTACGCATCAAGGCTTCTCGGCGAGATACAGAATAAAATAGCATTGGGAACTTTTGCTTACATTGACTACTTTCCAAAGTCCAACAAGGCTGTACTTTATGGCGAAGTTAAGAAAAGTAAGCGGGTCAAAGAATATTTAGATGAGTACATTGAAATCTGTATTAATCGACAGCTCTCCCCTTCTACTATAGATGGCTATCGGAAATGTATTGGCTCTTTGGTCGATTTGCATAACCTGCCAGTAACTGAATTATCAGCCAGCTCAATGAAAGCTTGGATTAGTAATAAAAATGCTAAGCTTAAAACGATTCGTAACCTACTATCGTTTTTACGAAGCGCTATCGATGAGGCTGTTACTGATGGCTTAATCAGTGTTAATCCGGTATCACTCGTTACCGCTTCAAGATACCGCCCTAAAACCGTACCCGATAGCAAAGAAAACTACGTTATAGATCCTTTCACTCCACAAGAAGTGGGCGCTATTCTTAATGCATGTCGTTATGTACAGTGGAGATGCCTCTTCCAGTTTGCCTTCCATACTGGCCTGCGTAGCTCAGAGCTGTGCGCATTGAGATGGTGTGATGTTGATTTCATACATAAAACAGTTCATGTACAAAAAGCGAGTGTTGTCGGAGTTATTAAGGGAACTAAGACTACCTCTGGGAATAGAAAAATTGACTTGGATGACCAAGCAATTACTGCATTGAACACGATGAGAGAATTCACCAGTTTGCGAAGTGAGTATATTTTCGAAGACCCAAAGACATCTAAGCCATGGGCTAATTCAGCCTCCATCAGAAAAAAATCTTGGGTACCAAGTCTCAAACTTGCAAAAGTGCGATACAGAAACCCCTATCAAACGAGACACACGTTTGCCACAAAACACATCAGCCAGGGTAAAAACCTCTTCTGGCTAGCCGCGCAGATGGGACACAGAGGACCTGAGATGCTGTTTAGGCATTATGGAAGTTATTTAACTGATTATGATGTAAGACTTCGGAAAATTTAACTTATAATGCCCAGTATTAACAATAGTAATCTGTATACTTTTAAGAATTATTAGTACTGAATATTGTTGATCAAGACTAGGTTGACAGTTTTGGTATTGAACATTGAAGAAACTAATGTTTTACATATTTATAATTTTTTAGTAAATTAGACTAATGCCTATAGAGGTGAGCGGGCACCCTTACCACTTAGCTATGCTAAGCAGGGACATCAGTGGATAAAACATCTGCCTGACGTATGTAGTGACTATCTTTTGCGTAGGTTGTGTCCGTGGATCAAACCCAGCTTCGGCTGGGTTTTTTTAAGGGAAAAAAATGGAACTATATGAAAAAATAGTAGAATACATTGATAAGGAAGCAAAAAAGCTAGCCCTGCGTCATCACGCCCATCACAATATATTGCACTTAGAGAATACTAGAAAATATCAGCGATCATCATCACCTTCAAATATTAAAAATCTTGAAAAGCCACCTCATTGGTCAAAGGATAAAAAATTCGATCCTTTTTACGTAAAAAAACATTCAAAATCGATTGCTTACTCTATTACAAAAAAAATAGAATCTCAGAGTTACAAGCCATTCAAACCAGAGAAAAATAAAATAGCCAAATCGTCCGGTGGATATAGGGAAGTAACTATGTATCAAATCCCTGATGCCGCTATTTCAACTCTCTTTTATCATAGATTATTAAGTAAAAATAAGCATCGTTTTAGTTCTTTTTCATATGCTTATCGTGATGATAGGAATGTACATTTCGCAATACAAGACATAGCTGTAGAATTATCACAGAACTCTAGATTATTCATCGCTGAATTTGATTTTTCGAAATTTTTTGACGAAATATCTCATGACTATTTATTTAATCAATTCGAAAACAATGGTTTTTTTATCAGCCAAGAAGAACGTCATGTAATAGAATCCTTTTTAGAAGGTAGAGAAAAAGGGATCCCTCAAGGTACTTCGATATCTTTATTTTTAGCCAACCTTGCATGTTGGAAACTGGATAAACAGTTAGAAAAGGAAGGTTTGCAATTTGCACGATATGCTGATGACACTATCATTTGGTCTCAGGACTACTCCAAGATAACAAAATCTTTAGATATCATTACCTCTTTTGCTAGGGATGTTGGAGTGCGTATCAACTCAGATAAATCAGAGGGGATAAGCATATTATGTCCAGAAAGTATGAAGTCAGAATTTTATAAAAGAAAAGATAGCGTTGATTTCCTAGGATATTCTATATCTATAGATAAGGTTTCTATAAAAGAATCCTCAGTGAATAAAATAAAACGAGAAATAAGCTATATCTTATACAAACATCTAATACAACCATTGAAATCAACGCCTTTAAAAGCATTAAAAATACCCGCAAATAATAAGGATGATGCTTTACTCAGTGCAATATGTGAAATAAGAAGATATATGTATGGTAATTTATCAGAAGATATGATCACCGCCTATTTGAATGGTAGGAGCAATAGGATATTCTTCAAAGGAATAATGAGCTTTTACCCATTAATTAATAATGACCTACAGATGAAATCCCTAGATGGATGGTTAGTTAATGCTATATTCAAAGCAGTAAAAAAACGCTCAAAACTTCTAACTTACCATCACCAATCTCGCACACATACTTTCCCATTCAATGTATCTAGGAAAGAACTATTAATTCAATGCAATAAAATAAAAATAAACAAGATGAGACTGCTCAAATTCCCAAGTTTCACGATTATTTATAAAGCGATGCAAAAAGGACTTATAGAGAAAGGTATATTAGGAATTACCGACTCGAAGTCTGATAGTTACGACTATTAATCTATATACACTCAATATACACTTTAAAGTCTTGCTTAGTTTATTTTTATTATAAAACAACTAGTTAACCATAACTAAAGCGCGGGTTCAACTCCCGCCAGCTCCACCAAATACAGTAGAACAGCGACAGGACAGTGCATTAAGAATCAACAACTTAGTAAAATAGGTTGGACGATGAAAAGACAGAGAAGTGAAAACAATCTGCACTTGAAATGCACTTGGTTTTGAAGCTTGAGAAGAGCCTTAGATTTCGGTCTAAGGCTTTTTTATGCCTGTCTTCAGCCCCCCATTTCCTCAACAATCTCATCAGATATGACGGAGAAATATATCGTACTGTTACCCCATGCTATCCAATTTTAATAGATTTATTAAACTCTTTTATCTTTATTACAATAATAGTTACAGAATCACCAAAACTCACCGGAAGCGATAGGCATTAAGCGTGAAGCCGATCCAATGGATGATTTTTGCGGCTACCTCTTTTCTACGCCGGAAGCGACAGGGCTTTATATGGGCAATGCGAGTATTAGACCGATGCAGCCAAGACGCTACCTCTATCACGCTTACTTAACCTTTATGGAAGCAAATAACTTTCGTAATCCGTTAAGCATGAAAAGTTTTAGCCAAGCATTAGAGAGTATCTTGCGAGAATATGGGGTTAAGTATGTCAGTCGCCGGACAAAGAACGGTATACAGACGAATTTAGACTTGAAAGAAGAGAGCAACGGCGATTGGTTGCCGAAATGTGATGAACGCATGTTGTAGTGTCCGAACCGGCGAAAGCCGGTTTTTTTATACCGGTTGTAAAAGGTGTAGGATGATTGTTCACTCTTCACCTCATCCTTCACCCTTTAACAATATGAAAAATTAGAAGAAAACACCAAAGGTGTACAGTGTGTAGGATTTTTCATAAAAAAAACTAATTTTTCTTTTACATTCAGAAAAAATTCTCTCATAAATTCACATTGACCCTAATCGATAGAAAATGGCTTGTATATATGAATAAAAACGACAATTAATAATCACCAATCTATTAAAAATCCTAAAATTCAAATCGTATTGGAACGAATCAAATGAATTTGATATAGATCAAGATTTAAAACAAATATATATGATTTCCTTGTCTTGCATACCATCGGAATTATTAAATTAACAGATTGTTTTTAGATATTTAAAACATTGGCCTATAGGGCATGAAGATTAATATTTTCGCATTTAGATTTCACATTAAGGGAAAATAACAGTATGTCTGGTATAAATGATTCGCTTTCGTTCAGCTCTTCCGGTTATAGCCAGTTAAGAACCCGCGAGGGTGTGCGATACCATTACTACAATGACTTGGGCCCACGTGCTGGAAATTGTACTTGGGGGGTAGGCACCCTTGCTCATTTTGGGATTTGTACGGAAGAAGAGCTCAAACGATCGGTATCAAGCACTGACGTTAATAATGCATTGGCTAAGCATGTGCAAAAACTTGAAAGATATCTAAGGAGAAAAGTAAATAAGCATCCTCTCACTCAAGCTCAATTTGATGGGTTAATATCATTTAGTTACAATGTATCTGATCCTTCACCTGTAATGGAGCTAGCTAACAGAGGTGATATGGATGGTGTTCGTAAAAGTATGCTAAAATATGTTTATTTTTTTAACCATGATAAAAATGGAAAGAAAGTAGGCCCACCTCGCCTGCTTCCCGCTCTCTACAGCAGAAGGCTGGAAGAGTCATCTGCTTTTAAATAGGATGAAATCTTGAAAGAATCAATATTAATGTTGCTGTTTCTAGTTTTTACCTCCACGCAGGTGTTAGCTAATAGCGATAAAAATACTGACCATCGTTTGGATCTTCTTATGGGAAAAAACACACATAAACAATATCAAAATTTTTTTGAAAAATTGAAGAAATCAGCTTTGATAAATGATAAAAATACTATTTCATCAATGGTAGAGTATCCAATTACTGTCACTGTAGGCCATAAAGAAATAGAAATAGAAAATAGAAATGAGTTCATTGTCGAGTACAATACAATATTCACTAAAGATTTAGTAGGGAAAATAATTAATCAAAAATACTCTGATTTATTTATAAAAGACACTGGCATCATGATTGGTAAATCGGGAGAGATATTATTTGGAGGTATATGCACTGTAAGTGATTGCAGTAAATTTAAAATAAAAATAATGCAAATAAATAATTAAAAAAACCTTTACTAGACCATTAGAGAATAGTAAAGGTTTACTTGGTGAATTAAACTTTTAACAAAATCATTACAATTTAGTTTATTACGTTATTCAAATGTAAAAGGAACAAATAATGGACAATGTGTAGGAATTCCATCAAACTATTTTCCATACAACATTTCAATATCACCTTAATAAAAACCGGCTAATCACTATCTATTGATAGTCTAAATCTATAAAAAGTTAATACCCTCCCATCGATACTATCGGATAATTTACATGCCCACCAAAAGTATAGAATCATTGTTCACTCTACTCTTCACCCTTTAACAATATGAAAAAATATAAATAAAACTCCACAGTTGAAATCTGTGTAGGATTTTTCATTAGAAAAAATTTTTTTTATTTTATATTTAGAATATCCAGCTCATCAATTCGTACTTTCGCCCTTGATAGAAATAGATTGGTTTACGTTTAGGTATACAATGAAAGTTGAATTAAATAAAAAATATATCAATATCATAGTGGTAAAATATTAAATCAACTCCCGCCAGCCCACCAAATTCTTCGAAGATGATTCCAGAGTCATTGGCTGAAGTCCTAAAAGCCCGCAAGGCGTATGTCTTGCGGGCTTTTTTGTGTTTTTAATTTGTCTCGCGAGGTCTAAACTCAGCCAATTAGATTAGTAGAATGTGAAGCAAGTCAGCATAGCAACGTTTTTGTAGCGGCAATTGGTGCAACCACGGGCCGGGTGCTAAGTGCTAGGAAATAATTTCGCAAGAAAGCAATTTTTCAAGTCACTTGGCCATAATACCAGCGCTCACCTGTGAACCACTCATCATGGTCTTCACTTCCATAATACTCGAGAGTAACGCCTACCTCTTGTACGTTCGCTGGAAGAACAATTCCCCATTCAGCGGCAAGGCTACGATCTTTGATTAAAGCTGAAGCTCCATTTTCAGTACGAGCTTCAGTTAAGAAGCCTTGAAAATATTCTTCGGATCGATAAAGGCAGACTTCACTTGTAAACATATCAGGAAGACATACAACAGCGGTAATCCGAGGACTGTAGTTTGTATCCTTAGTAGCGGTTATTAGATTTGAACATGCATTAACTAATGCTTGAGCACAAGCTGCTTTGATTTTAAGTGTGCTGTATTTACCCTGAACGAGATTAATATCGACTGGAATTTTAAAATTCCAATACCGCTCACTTATTGAAAAGTAACCGCGTTCAGGGTCATGAAAACTATCTGCCCAACGATTAAGCGCTCTTAGGCGTCGGGGGATATTTCTAATTTTGGTTCGATAGTCCCTATTAAGTCGTCTACTCAAAATATATTTCCTTATCAAGTCAGAAAATTTCGGTCAAAACGCAAAAAGAACTCCACCCTTTTCATTTGATTTATCGTTATACCGACAATTATGCCATTCTCAATCATCCCAAGAGATGGCATATCTAATTGTCGCTCAAACCAGAACAATGGGTAAAAATTTACTACTGCAATCTTCACTTTGGCGTCAGCTTCACACTGGACGAATGACTATACAGTAATTATCAATTATGCAACCACCTTGCAGCGAGTGCATGTCTTGCTGCATTCGATGCCCATTCATCCGACGGGTCATGATGTTCAATCTCTATATCAGTTATCGGGGTCACACAGATAAGTGCAATGGGACCAAAAGGTAAATCCTCAATCTGACGCGGATCATCGCTGAGAATGACGTCGGTCATTGGTTGGTAGTCATCCGTAAGAGAGCAAAACAGAATCGCCCCATACTTTTTAACTTCGGTAGCAATTTGATATTTATCAGCAACCAAATCACCAAGGTTAATTAATAATTGAGCCCATTTATCGATTTGCGGAGCGGTATTAACTGATAAATCTAGCTCCATGAAAAGCTCGCATTCAACGCCGTTTTCAAGTTCAGCTACCCCAGCCCATGGCGTTGATAGGCCATCAGTTGCTAATGTCAGCGTGTTATTGATTTTTGAACAATGTATCCGACGATGGGGACCAAACCATTTCGTCTGGTTGTAGATATTTGCTTCCTCTAGCCCAGAAATAAAACTCTCCTACAGTTCGCCATACCTCATCCAAAATGCGCGTCTTGCGGCAGCGGCAAGCTCATATACCGGATGGTCAGGACCACGTGGGACAATCGATTCATCAAAATATGTTTCAACCGTCACGCGACCACGCATTAGCGGTATTCTGGAATTTTTCCAACGAATAATCACCTTATTGAAAGACTGTCTTTGTGATGCTTCAAGTTTGTCGACAACGTCGCGAATACATTCTAAAGCATGGCTATCAGATAAAATATGGCTTCCATCGGCGTACAGGTAACTCCCTGTTTCGAGGATACCCCTGATTGTTCTGTTATAAAGAACCATTCACCCTTTACTGCATTAGTGGGCGCTTGGTCTAAAGCTGCCCGTAGTTCCCTTTCCGCATCTTTATTTGAGTATGCTGCCATGCCCGTCCTTTATCTTTATCCCAATGAATGGATCATGTTTACGATTTTAATATTGTTGTCTTGCTAATATTTTGACCTGACACGTCAGATAATAATTCATTTTGCTGTTATAGTGCGATTTAGCCCACCAGACCCTTAGCAAACAATTCCCCTAAATAGCAAAAGCCCGCAAGGCCTAAACGTCCTGCGGGCTTTCTGGTGCCTATCAATCTCAGAAAACAAGCTAATATTTATTCTTCACCCATCATCGCGTTTAAACTGTATCCTCCCGAATTAGGCACTGTCTTCCCCTCACGCACTCTTCACCTTTTGCACACCTTCAACCGCTTCCTGTTCCGGGATAAAGGGTTCGCCAAGTGTCAGCATCAAACGGTTTGCCCAAGCAAAAAAAGCCGCTGACTGAATCAGATCGGTGATTTCTAGGGTCGTTAACGAGTGGCGTTGTAATGCGTGCAGGTGCGCTTGGGTTAAACGCGGCGGCGTCAGCGATAATGCGGCGACGGCCTCAATCTCCGCTTGCCAGCGGTCGGACTGTCCAGCGGATAATATACCCCCCGGTTGTACCTGCAACAGTAACGTAATTTCTTCGAGTTGTTTGGAGAGCTGACTCGCTTTTCTCGCGTGGACTGAGGCACAATAAATGCAGCCATTGACCTTACTCACTACGGTTGCCGCCTGCTCACGTTCGGCGCGGCTCAGACCGCCCGGGGTATAGAAAATACCTTTATCGATTAACGTCCGCTGCTCTAGTACTGGCTGGTTATGACCCAATAACAGAAAATAGTCGGAATGTTGATGACCAAAGCGAATCAGTACCTGTTGTTGCTGTTCAGTAAACGCATCAAAAAGTTTAGGCGGTAGCCACGGCTCCCATCTAAGCTCTTTACGGGTGAAGGCTTGGGGAGCACGCCATCGCGACTGCATGTGCCAACGTCCAGCCGTGTACGGGTACTGACGGTGGCTTATCAACTCGGTCGTTTTCCCCTGTTCCAGTAGTTTGCCATGTTGAAACACGGCTAACGTTCATTCATTTCATCGATAATGGTGGTAAAGAGTGGATTACCAATATCGAACGGAGCAGAAACCTTTAATGCACCACAAGGTTCTCCTATCGCATCAGAATAGAGGATTCCGCATCAAAGATATGTACTAATCCCTTAACAGCATGCTCAAAATAGTGTTTACCCGCATCCGTCAGAGGTAATTGCCGAGTGGTTCTCTGAAGCAACGACAACCAGAGGCGTTTTTCCAACATAGCAACGCGGTCGCTCACCGTCGATACCGGTATTTCCAATAAAAGCACCTTAACAGTACGACGTTTACACTTATCATGACTTTTTAAAAAAATCAATGTATCCGCCCCCCTACTGTTAATTACCAAAAAACATAATATTAATCACCTCCATCTGAAAGATATAGTATTGCCTTCCTTAATATATTATTAGAAAAAAAACCAGATCTTAGTTTAAGAGAGTAATTCCAGACATTTTCAACCATGCGATTATATTGTGATTCATCAATAGAACCTACTACTTCATTAATATCGTTCAGCTCATTTATTACCAATCCCAACCCATCTTTTTTGATACGTTCAGCATGCGGTGAATAGCGATCAACGATAACAGGAAGCCCAGATGCTAGATAAAGTGAAAGTTTAAAAGGGTTATTGAATTGGCCATATCTTTCAGCGCCACCAAAATAACTTTTTTCTACTCTTTTGTTGCTATTATGATAAGAAACCAAGCCAAACCCTGCGTTAAGCTGGCCAGGAATATCGCTATTATTCAACTCTCCCATAATATTTAAATTACTTTTATTCCTTTCCTCTTCTGTCAGATCATTTGGATTCCCAATTAAGTTTATCAAAAACCTCCCATCATAATTAGAAAAATCCGTTTTATTAAGTGATCCAACAAATGTTAGCTCTTTTTTGAATTGTTTTTTGAAGGAAGGTGGAACTTCACAATAATAATCTGAAAGGCCCATGCTGATGATTTTTGTTTTTATACCCCCGTCTTTTACTAGACGATCAGTCATTTTTTCGTTTGGCGAAATGACTAGTTGACATTGGTTCATTAATTGAAATTCGTTATCTCCAGTAAAATCTCTGTCACTGTCATCAAAAAGCCAGGCGATAACATCCCATAAGACTAGAGAAACTTTAACATCAGATAATGCTATCAGTTTTTTTATTAATAAACTTTCAATTCCATAATCTAGCCATGTTGGGAATTGGACAAAAACGATATCACCTGGTGATATCGGCGAAAGAACGTTTTCGATTATACCCTCAATTGAAACTTTAGACGCATTTCTAATACAATTAGTATTGTATTTTAGCGGTTTAACTCCAAGATCCGAAGAAAAATAAGCCATATCTCTATTAGCTATGTACCCACTCGATATGGTGTAATAGTTTTCTGGTACATCTGCTTTAGTAATCCACACTGTCATAATAATTCCTGATATTCTCTACGCTATTTTTCACATAAATTCACTAATATAAAATACAAAAAAATAAATTAATCCTTAAGAGACTTAACATTTAATAAAGTAGAATTCAATTACAAAGTTAGTACTTACTTACTGACGATACGATGGAGTTATTACCAATGGGTGTTAATATATACCATGATATTTTACGTCATCTACTTTATTTGCAGTTTCCAAATTAAAGATTCGGAACTGATTCTCCGATACTGGGTCAGTATAAAAACAGGCCGAGATCTTTTTCACCCTGATAATCGATCGATTTAGTAAACATTCACCCAATTTCTCGGTTTCTATACCGTAATATCCCACCGAAAGGATACTCAGCGTAGAGTACCTTTATAAAAATTAGTCTGGACCGTCGAGTGTAAAAGTAAAATTTTCATACTCATTTTATTAACGCCGAATCGTTCTCGATATCGTAATGTGCGTTAAGACGCAGGCCAAAAGAGTATGAATTCATTTGAACCAGTGCTCTGATTTCAAAGTGAATAATCCCATTACAGGCAGGTGACTGAATATCCCCCAAAAGTGAAATTACCAGTGTTTCAGCGGCGATACGCGGTTCGAATCGAATAATTGCCTCACGGATCTGCTGTTCAAGCTGACGCCATCCTTGGGCCATGGAATACTCTCCCACCATTGAAGCTACACCAAAATTCACTACGGAAGCCGCAGGATAGGGATACCGCTCACTGTTTACCGCACTCTCACTGTTCACTGTATTCAAAATATCGGCAATATTTTCCTGAATTAGCGCTCGCATTCTGCGTTCATCAAACTCAAACTTCCCCCAGGCTTCAGCCAGAGTGCGCGGCTCATCATCCAGTAAGCGCTGAAGTAAGCACGGCGGGTAAGACTTATTATTTAACATTATTATTACACCTCAAGATAATTATCATATCCCGACCCTAGAGATGACTGGACAGTCCTAGCTTATGCAGCTCGCTGTAGGTAAGTTCTGAAATATCACTGCGCTTAATTTTCTTGAGATGCTCGGGTGCTAGCACAGCAAGAATATCAGGCGAAGACTCTTCTACCCACTCAGGCTCGATCAGGTCGGAAGATTCAGTCAGCTCCTTAATGATACGGCTAATGAGGGCTGGTGTATTCAAAACACATTCAGAGACTGTCTTGTGTTTTACTTGCTCAATGCTGTGAAACAGCTCGTCGTCACTCTTAAGAATGTAATCCTGTCGCGGTTTATTTTTATTTTCTCCGGATGAATCACTCTCCCCCCACAGTAAATAATATTTATATTCGCGGTTTAGCTGTCGCAAAATATCATCATTATCTATTAAGTTATTATCATTACTGTTTACCGTATGCCAGCCCGTATAGTGTCCGCCATGGGGCAGCAGCGATATTACCTCTACGAGTTCGTCCTTTGCCGCTTCCGGCGCCGTGCCCCTATTCTTAGCGTTAACGCTAAACAGAAATTGGCCGGCCTGAATTATCATCCCCGGTCGCAGCGTAACCGGTTCATCTGGCTGCAGGGCTACTTCGTTAACGAGGCATTGATAGCGCTGACTATGGCAGGTCAGTACAACTGAAAACTCTGTTCGTTCAATATGCAAAATGTCATGATGCCCTCCGGGGAGGGCGGTAATAAATTTTGCACCGAGCAGACAGAAGTACCCCGTCCTCTCAGGCAATATAACCGGCTGAGGACTTCCACTTAAGCGCGGTAGAGGCCAGTCTAAACGCAGCTGCATCGTTATTGGCCTATAAACACGTTGCCTGAACCTGTCAAAACACTGGATCCACAGGCAGTAATGTCACCCATACGTGCGGCCGGATAGCCATTGATAGTTATCGTTCCCGATCCACTGGCAATGACCGCACCGCCATGCAATCCACAGACAGTAGCGCTCGCGGCAAGCATGGCTGCAGGGAGTCCGTTAATGGTTACATTACATGAACCACTGGCGATGGCTCCCCCATGGCAAATAGCATCCCCTACTCTGGCTGCTGGTAGCATAGTTTACCTCCTTTATATAATGTTTAAATTCAATTAGTTACCTACTACTCAGGGTGGTGGATAAAAGGTATCTGATGGTTCTGGTGTGTCCGTCGGCGTCGGTGTCGGCTCTGGGCTTGTCGTCGGCGCTGGGCTTGTCGTCGGCTCTGGGCTTGTCGTCGGCGTAGGAACGGGGATAGGTAAATTAGGCAGTGGAAGTGGTAAGGCTATCGCGCCTTTCAACGCCACCAATGCTGCCAGAGACGTCAGGGCCGCAAGACCGCCACCGCCACCGCCGCCACCGCCACCGCACTCATCGTCGTCACCGGGATTCAGTTCAACCGAATCAGACTGTATAACCACTCGTTCCTGACCGATAATTTTGATCACCTTTCCGGTCAGAATCAGCTCCCCACCGGTACCAAACTCAAGGTGTCCGCCACTGATTAAGGAGGCAGCTCCGCCAATCTCCTTCTGCCAAGCTCCGCCTACAGACATAGCATGATAGCCGCCAACGTTGACCAGACTAGCTCCACCAATGTTTTTATCATCAACACCCCCCACGTTAACCGCGCGCGCGCCGACTATAGTCGATATTTGGGCCGCGCCAACGCTTAGCATGGATGCTGCGCCGATCGACGTGATACTCATCCCTGCCACATTCTTATTATAATCTTTCGCTATGACCTCACTGCGGCTGTCACCGACCTGCAGTACTGAGTTAGCACCTATAACATGCTTTTCATCATTTTTAGTCAGGCGGGACATATCTCGTTCAGCCTGTTCCCAATAATTTTCCATACCGGGCTTATCTTCAAAACGAACACCATTATAGTTGGTCTTGCCGCCGCCCAGCGTGCGGCTGATTAGCCCACTCTGAGTGGCATTGCCCGGTAGGTCCCAGGGGGGGCTGGTGATATTGTTGTAAAGGCTGCCAATAATCAACGGCCTATCAGGATCGCCATTGATAAAATCAACGATGACCTCCTGATTGATACGAGGTATATAAAGCCCACCAAAACTGTTTCCTGCCCAAGCCTGACTGACCCGAATCCAGCAAGAGTCACCATCGTTATTTTGACCGTATCGATCCCACAGAAAGCGCACCTTTACGCGACCATAGCTATCGGTCCAAAGCTCTTCTCCCGCGGGGCCCACGACAATCGCATTCTGAGGCCCATGCGTACGGGGCCTAGCAATAGTTTGCGGATGACGATAGATCTTTGTTGTCGGCTGAACGGTAAAATCACATTCAACCGAGAAATCCCACTGCTGAGAACGCTGTTCGATTTCCTGAATAATCAACCGGCTGGAAATAACCATGTATTCCCTGTTAGCCTTATTAATTGGATGTCCTTTAAGGGTAAAATTGATCCCGCAAGCTAGGCCGCGTAGTTCACCATTACCCGAAGCACGCGATCCCTGTGCACCCAGTTCTTCAATACGTACCCGCGCCAGTTTTTCCCCAATATCAGGCTGATCGTAATCCCCCGGCCACTGGTATATTTCCATATCATTAAAATGGGTTTTGCGAGGCTTGACGTCCATCGCCAAAATGTCTGCACGCGATTTGGTAAAGTCATAATCATTGGTTACCCAGCGACCACTCGTCAGGGCTTCTTGATGAGTTAATTGTCGAACATATTCTTTATCTGCCTTGGGCGTTTCAGGTAGATAGTGAATAACCTTGTAGGCCTGACTGTCACTGTATCGGTGTGCACCGACGTGATCGACAAGCACCAACTTATGCTTACCGTCATGATGTTCAAAAAACCAGTATATGCCCCACTCTTCCATCAGGCGCTGAATGAAAGCGAAGTCAGTTTCACCATATTGTACTTGGAAGTCGAGTGCAGGGTAGACGTCCGTCAAGCGTCGCTCATAAGCAAAATTATAGTCGGACAACACCTCATCAATAATTTCTACGACATTTTTAGCCTGAAAGATCTTAAAATCGGTGGTCAGCTCGGCAAGAAAAAGCCACGGGCGTAAAATAATCTCATACATGGCCTGAGAGGCATCTCGGCCCACGTAGCGTGCTTTTTCTACCAGACCGGAAATTTCCCGAATACTTTTTCCCTTTCCACGCGAAGTACCTAAACCATTGCCATCCAGCTCAATAGTTATCGTCATTTCCTTACCGATCAGCGCTTTCAGATCAATATTTGACGCGGTTTGCCAAGGAATATCAGGGTCGTCAGGTGTTTTCACCGTCAGTGTATAAGTGTAGAGCGTGGAGAATGCTTCTTCACCCTCAAGTTTTGTCAGCACTAACGCAGGCTGGTTTACTAACCTGGGGATGGCCGAGCTATGTAACATAATTGTTCGCGACATAGTGTTACCTACTAACCTGTGAATATCGCAAAGTGCAACTATCGCACTTCATCAATGGGACGTACCGTTCTGATAGTGTTGAGAATCGAGCACCCTACCAAAGCGGCTTTGACGCCAAAACCAGACAGACATATCGCTGGCCGTACAGCGAGGCCAGTTAAACCACGGCATATGGCAAACACCGTGTAATTCGTTCAGCCACTCATCCGCTTCACAGCGAACGCTGCATAGCTGACTAAACAGAGGGGATTGCGCAGGCAGCCAGTCAGCAAGCTTGCCATTGACCTGAACCTGCTTCAGGCCTGAGAGCATAAAGCAGGCCTCGTGGATTTCTTTTCGCTGTAACGTACTTGCGCCGCCGTGCAGCAGAGGTAATAGCACCCGGGCAAGCCAGAACGGCAGGCCGATCGGATACACTAACTGCTTGAGGATACGCCGATGGCTAATGCGTACGTAAAGTAGTTGCGATACGCCGACATTAGGTGATACAGGCGGCAAAAAAGCCCCTACGATATAGGATTTGTACAGCCTTTCACTTTCAGGCATGACAAAGCACCAGGGATAACCCTCGAGCTCGCGGGCATCGACCAGCGGTAAAGGCAGACGCGTAATCAGCGTGTTGAGGCGCTCAACGATGTTCCGCGCACGTCGGTATCGCCAAGGTATCAGGCGTATTAAGGCTGGCGGCCCGCTCAGCCATGCGATAATACGCACAGGGAAAAATAGGCGCTTGATCATAAGGCATCGTCCTGTGTGCCGGTCTCAGGGCAACGGAAGTCGCGCAGCACATCACCCGGCATCGCACCGTTTACCGCCAGTCCGTCCAGCTGCAGTTCGACGCGTTTTTTTCCGTTACCCCACTGCAGCAGTAGATTACCATCAGGCGTATCGCGAATTGTTTCGGCCGCATCCAGCCAGTGCAGTAGCGCCCAAGGACCCTGCCAGTGCAAATCAGGTAATGCACCCGCCTGATCCTCACGCAGTGCCATACTAATTTCACTCCCCTGACGTACCGCAGACCAGTTCAACGCTTGCACCGTTAATGGACCGTGGGCATATTTCAGCGCTTCACCGTTGAAACTAAGAATAAACTCCCTGACCTCAGGCGCGAGAAAGCGTACCGTGGCAGAGAAATTCAGCGCCGGTTTTTGGTTATCATCGCCAGAAAAGAACAGAGCACGAATCGCGGCTGCCTGCTCAAAAAAAGCAAGCCCCTCAGTATTGCTGGTGCCTTTGAAACGCCACGGGTAATGTGAAGTATCCACTTTTTCTGCCAGGTTCTGCTTGAACCAGCTGTCGACGATGCCGCCCGGGGCAAAGAACCTGACAAAATCTGGCACAGAAACTTCACGCTTGCTGTCAGCAAAGGGATAGCGTCCCTGAAAACTACGGCGGCAGACCTCCCCCAATCCGTCACCAATCGCCGCTGTACTGCGTGCAATATCTTGCTGCTGCACTTTGTTGAAGGTGGCTGATAGCAGTGGGGAGACCACATTTCTGACCGCAGCGGGCCAGGTATCTTCCTGAGCCCCCATTTGCGCACTCTCCAGCGCCATCTGCTGGCCACCGATATTAGCAAACGCGCTGTTATAGACCACAAAGCGCGTATACTGATCGCGCAGCAACATTAGTACACCGTTCAATCCATTTCCCTGAGCCTGAAGAAACTCTGTGGGCCCACTCTCTTTCGTCGTGTCACCCAGTACGAAGGTGCGCAGAGCAGCGAATCGATCGTCGAGCAGCTGTTTGATCAGCGACCGGTCGGCAAATCCCTTATTCACTACCGTACTCAGTTTATTATTTCCCGGCAAAGACCCGCTGGTCAGCACTGTCTCATTGGCCACGCGCTGAAAAACAGTGGTTAAGGGAGAATGGTCACTAACCATTGTGCGTAACAACGCAATGTTGAGAGCAATATCGTTCGCCCCACCAGATTGTCCCTTCTCCAGTGAGATCAGCTGCAAATTATCGAGAAAACGCTGCCAGTAAGTCGCATAGTTCTGCAGGTATTGGGTCAGCACACGGTTATGGAGATCTGCCAGACTTTTCAAGCCTGTGGTTTCTCCCATAACCCAGCTATCTTCACGCTGTAACAACAGTAGTGACGTCAGCATTTTTTTTTTAACCACTTGCTCCCAGCCAGCGTGCGTATAAAGACCAGGGATCCCCTTCTGGTTAAGTTCGCTGTCGCTAAGATAAAAGAGTTGCGGAGACTCAGAGCCGGTTATCGCCTGCAACGTCAGATTCGCTGGCGCGCTTTTTGCGCTGTCATGTTCTATGCGCTGCCAGAGGCGCGCGCTTTCATCCTTTTCACCCAGCCGCGCCCGCGCCCGAGTAATTAAGGTGTCATCCGCAGGTGATAGCGATTTCTGCCAGGTTTTAAGGTTAAAGAGATCGTTAAGATAGCTCTGCAGAGGTTCAACATCGACCACGCCGCTAAACGTACGGCTTTGTAGCCAGCTATCACTTAATTGACTGACCAGCCAAGCGTAATCCCCCTTGGTGCTCCGGGTTAACATTAGATAGCTTTTTAACGCCGTCCAGACACGTTGGTCGTCGGAGGAGTTCAGCGCAAGCTGCAAATCGTCGTGTGCCTTTTTAACCAGTTCAGGGAGCAGATAGTGTTGTAATACGAAGTGGTAGAGTGAATCAGCCCCCGCAGCAATGGAATACCCGGTGTAAAGTCCATAACGCCACTGCTGATCAGGATCGTTGAGGTTCAAACCAGGGTACTTTGCTAGCGCCCGTGTTGTGCTAAGCAGAGGCATTAGCTTATTTACGGCTTTTTCATCTGTGTAATTTTCCAGCTGAAGCGCCATCCGGCTAAGCTTTTTATCCAACGCATTAAGATAGCCATGGTTAAGCTGATAACTGTTGCACAGTGCGAGCGTAAGCCATATCGCCCCTCCCCAGCAGGCAAGATGCCCAAACAGATTTTTCAGACGGCTGGCTGCATGTCGCTGCAAATTATAGCGGACCAGATCGCCGTCGCGGCCAATCACTTCGCCGAAAAGTTGCGTCAGGAAATAGTGTTTGCTCCAGGCATTTTCGCTTAGAAGCACCTGCTCTTCACTGAGCGATCGTTTATCAGAAGGCAAAGAGGACAACTTTCCGTCGCGAACCAACTGATGCCAGCGTTGTAATAGCGTTTGATTATTAAACAGTGAAAAGCTCTGTGGCTGACAACTGCTAGTGAAATAGACGCCACGCAGCGCAGAAAAAACGTCAGTTTCATCATACCGTGAGGCAAAGAAGATATTATTGACCATCTCGTTGACTATGCTAGCAAGCTGGGCAAAATCATCGGGAAAGGCATACAGTCGCTTGCGATCGCCCAAGTCATACTCCTCCTGCTGACGTAGATAAACCGCGCTACTCAGACGATGATGCAACAGGTCAAATTCCTGCTTGAGCTGGTGATGGAGATTTTGTGAGGCGTGCGGCAACGCTTTTTCCCAGTCGAGTGTGACTCCCCATATTTGCTCTCTTTCAGCGAGCGTCAGATTGCGGAAAAAATCTGTAAAACCGTTAAGTAGGTCGAGTTTCGTTACAATTACATAGATCGGGAAACGTACGCCAAGCTTTTCGCGGGCTTCGCTGATCCTTCCACGCAGTGCAGCAGCCATCGCCAGACGCTCAGTCTGGGTTTTGTGCAGAATATCTTCAACGGATAGCGTGACAATCGCCCCATTAATCCCCTGAGTAGGACGACTTTTTTTCAGCGCAGACAGCAGACTACTCCATTCCTCTTCGCCGTCGTTCGTTTCACTGACGAATCGGCCCGCCGTGTCAATAAAAACAGCTTGGTTAGTAAACAGGCATTCACAGCTACCGGTTGGCGGAGCCTCACTGTTTTTACGTGACAGCTGCTCAGGTAAGGGAAAATCCTGACCCGAGGAGAGTAGCAGCGCTGTCTTGCCTGCAGACGGCGCGCCCAACATTAAAAACCACGGAAGCGTGGCGCGCCGCAGCCCAAAAAAGCGCTGCCAGCGAGGGATTACCTGCTGTATCTGGCGCATATATTGCATACCCCGGGCCACTGCCGTGTGAATAGCCGTATTTGCTTGCGCGGCATTCTTCTGCGTAGAGGATGGTTTTTTTATCCACCGGCTTAGCAGTGCTGGGTTACGTGCTAGGGCCTGTAATAAACGCCAGACACCGTAAGTCAGCGCCACGAACGCCACCACAGCCATCAGAAGCAGGCGATGGCCGGGTAGCCTAAGCGGATAGCCCTTACCGACCAGTAGCCAAGGACCTGCAACCCAGATAAGCGCCAGCACTACCAGCGTCAGCGATATAAACAGAGGTAAGCGCAGCCAGTATGCCATCAGTACTGAAGCCAGCATGACGACCACGATAATACGGGAGGATACCGGTTCAAGAGGCCTAGCCTCACCAAATCCCAACCAAGGGCCGAGTAACCAACAGGCCGCGGTCAGTAACACACAGAGTGTGATCAGTAACACCCGTGGCCAGATAACCCCAGAAAACAAACGATTTAACACTGACATGGTGTATCCATTAATAATTTACAAAGATATCTACACGGCGATTCTGAGCACGCCCAGCCGGGTTACGATTGCTGGCGACAGGATTGCGATCGCCCACCCCCGCACTTTGAACATCCGCTTTCGATAAGCCGTTTTTTAAAAAGATCTGTGCCACGCTATCGGCACGCTTTTCTGACAGCACCTGATTGTCGGGTACGCCGGGACGACTGATTGGCATAGCATCGGTGTAGCCAACAATGCGTACTTTGCCGTTAAGCCGTTGGACCGCACGGGCAATCTTCAGCAGCAATTCAACTCTTGCAGGCATAATCTCCGCTGCACCGACGGCGAAATTCGCATCACCCGGCAGGGTAACGATGCCCTGATGCGCCTGCTCTTTGACCTGAACCAGCCGGTTGGCAATTTCATCTTTCAACAGATCGCTAAGGCGAAGGTCAGTGGTGGTGAGCGCAGCGTTTTGCTGGGAGTGCTGTAATACAGTCATCCTGGATAGCTCGTGGCTTTCAGGCTTTAGCAGCAGATATTTGCACCCTATAAAGCTACCAATACACAGTACCAACGTCAGCAGCAGCGATACGCGCACCGGAATAATCGTCAACCGGCGTTTTTTAGGGTTGCGCAGTGGCAGAACATGTGAAGCGAGTGCGGCCGGAATGCTGTCCCGGGTACTTTGCAATAGCGTAAGCATACGCTGGCGAATTTTGGTTAGATGGCGATCACCGTTCTCAATAATGCTATAACGACCCTCGAAGCCGAGCCCGAGAATGCGCAGCAGAATCTCCAGTACGTCAGCATATTCATGAGGCGTCATGGAAAGACGGCCGACCAGCAGAAAAAATTTGTCTCCGCCGTCGCTGTCACCTTCAAAATGGTTCAGCAGATTATTGTGGGACCAGCCATACTCCTGCCCCCACGCTTTTGCCAAGGCCGCCTCATCAAGCGCGGTACAGAGACAGAAGCGCACTATGGCCATCTTTTTCCATGAGATATCCACCTCATCGCACACTACGCCGAACAAGGAAATTTCAGCTTTGAGTCCCTCCTTCAATAGCAGCATTTGTTCACGATTGTCGAGGGTTTCCGGCATTTCGCTCAGTACACGCAGAAGCGGCTGGGCTGCTTCTAGCAGCGGTTCGCTCGCGGCCGTCACCGTGGCGACGCGTTGCTGAACGCTTTCCGTGCGAAGTTGTGTAGCGTCATAACGCAACTGTGCGCCGGGAGTAGAGTTAACTTTCAGTTTATCCGCAGAGAGCGATTCAGCAGGCAACGCCTCATCCAGCAGGAAATGCCCTAATGCTTGATCGCTTGCTGTATTCTCTCCGCCTGTTAAAAAGGAAAAGTCATCCATTGGGTCGAGATCACTGCTAGCACTCATTAGTCTCTGATACCCCATAGTTCGATTTTAAGCTCAGTAAAGTCACCCGCGACATGCAGAGCAAGGGCCCCCGTATTGGCAATTTTGTCCCAGAACGGACCGCTAGTAATTAACTCGAAATAGACATATCCGGCGCTATAGGGGATCTGTCTTGGCGGTACCGGCAAAGCACGCAGAGTCAACCCCGGCAGATGCGAACGTACAAGATCATGGAGCTGTGTAGGAGCGCTAAGCTTGGCCTGAAGCGCGAACTGGTGGCGCAGCACGTCAAGCGGCATCTGCGCATGAACGGCGAGCACCAACCCTGAGAAATCAAGCAACTCACGCGGCAACATGCTCGCCGACCATACGCCATTACCCCGTAACTCTAGGGGAATAGTCTGCCCGGCGCGGACCAGAATCTGATTAAGCATTTCATGAATATCGTCCACCAGAGGGCGCAGTGATGCGTAAAGGTCAGCGTGGTTATAGCCGGGAATAGCACGCGGGCGGCGAGTCTTGGTCCGCACAAAAGTAGAGAGTTCGCTGGCAAAAGTAGCCAGCGATTCATAAAACGCTATCGGCGCGAGTTCTGGAATATGGCGCAGATGATCCAGCACAGTTTCATATTTATTGAATATCTGCAACAGCAGATAATCGACGATTTCGGCACTGGCACTGGCCCGACCGTCGCTATTAGAGAGTCTGGCAGCCAGCGTTTCCGCGCGCATCTTAACCAGTGCATTAAGATGGGTGAGCCATTCAACCAACAGCGGGTTGGCCGCACAAGCGGTGACTGGCGGCACATAGTCGTCGGTATGAAGCAGTATGCTGCCGTCGGGTTGTATCGCACGCACGCGTACCAGCGGCAGGCCAATCCATGAGGCTGTCATTTCGCTTTCGGAGACCAGCGCTAGCCGTAGCGAGGCCAGCTGTACCGGTTTCGGCCCCTGACGAATAACATTCGTGTCGCTCAATTCTGTTTCAAAGGCACAAAAACGGGCCAGTGAGCTTTGGTCGGCGTCATCAAAGATGGTCTCATCGGTGTTATCCAGACGCAGCGGTACCGCTAGGTAGATCACTTTATTGAGATGCTCAGCGGTAATGGTTAACGGTTCAGGACTGCTGGCATGGCCTGGAATATCAAACGGTGTGCCATCGGGCAGCACGCCCCAGCCTGAACGAAGCACCAGTTTGCCGTAAGAGAGTGCCTCGTGGTCTATTTCGTAATGGGAAAATCCCCAATAAAATGGCGTAATGGTTGACGCACGCTTGTGAGCGTAATACTCAAGATAGCGCTCCTGCTGCTGAAAAAGCTGTGGTCGCAAAAACAGGCCTTCACTCCATACGACTTTATTTGTTCTCACTTTCTATTATTCCCTTTCGGATTGTCGTCGCTTGTCTGTCCATATAAACCGTGACAGAGGGCAGCGTTGTTTTATTAGCTGACCAAAAAAATGAATACCATTTATCGGGTGGGTTTTTCGGTAATGGAAATACTGTTCGCCAAGTAGCGTGAGAAATATCCCGATAACCGCTTACCACACCGATATAATTAACCCCCTCTTTTGCCGTCAGAGTAATGCGCTGATGCTCTCCCGGTTTAAGGATATAAGCTCCGGCTTTACTACTTTGCGCTTTGAGTTCTGATGAAGGCGTTTCAACAAGGGCGAAATAATCACTATTCACAAATGCTTCAGTTTGTTTGAGTTGGAAAAGAGTCACGCTTAACGGATTCGCCTGACCCTGCTCATTCTGATTAATGTCATCGCCAGCCTGAAGTTCAACGACAAAATTTTCTGCCGGGGGAGTTTCTGGGGCTGACGATGAGCATGCCGCCAAACACAGCAGCGAGCAGAGAACGCCGCCCTGCCTCATAAAATTGAATATTGAATTCGTCACTATTTAACCCTAATAAACCTGCTGCATCGGCAGCAGGCTAGTTACAAGCCAGGATTACCCCAGCTGATTGGCCTTAATATCGTAGGTCGCAGAAATAACGCCAGATTTATGGCCTTCAGCATTCTGCATTACGTATTCGTTAGACATTTTAGTAAAGGAGAAGCGCACGCGTTCACGTGGACGAGCCTCGTCTTCAGCACAGCCCCCCATATCAACGCCAGTAATAATTACATCGGTAAATGTGATGGTTAAATAAGTAAGAGGATCTCCTCCCGCTTTACGAATAACGAACTTAATATTTTTAATATGCTTTCCTGATAGACAGTAGCTCAGTAAATTTGGACTTGCTTTGTCAGTGTAATGTTCAAAGCAGAAATCAGAAACGCTGGCTTTACCCGAACCACCACCGGATCCACTGTGCATATTTGAACGTTGAGAGACATCCCAATTCCAAGAAAGCACCTGGATTTCATTTTTGTGCTCTGAATCTAAAGACTCACCTTCAATACCATCAATTTTAATAAAAATATCCTGTGACATTTTAATTCTCCTAAGGTTAATAACCCATACTTAACAGTAAGGGACGTGACAAACTCTCCTTAATAAATAAGGAAACTCGCGGATATAGCGATATTGCTATAGGTAAATCAAAAAAATAATTACTTTAGGCAACGTCCTTCACTGAAGGTAATTTAGCAACCATGCGCAGCGAAACGGTCAGCCCTTCTAACTGAAAATGCGGACGTAAAAAGAATTTAGCTTGGTAATAACCGGGATTACCTTCAACATCCTCAATCATCACTTCTGCGGCTGCCAGTGGACGGCGGGCCTTAGTCTGTATAGAGGAGTTAACCGGATCGCCATCAACATAGTTCATCAGCCAGTCGTTAAGCCAACGCTGCATCTCTTCGCGTTCTTTGAATGAGCCAATTTTGTCGCGCACTATACATTTCAGATAATGTGCAAAACGCGAGCAGGCGAAGAGGTAAGGCAAGCGTGCTGACAGGTTTGAGTTGGCGGTTGCATCAGGATCATAATACTCCATTGGCTTCTGCAGCGACTGCGCGCCTATAAAGGCAGCATGAGTGCTATTTTTACGGTGTACCAATGGAATAAATCCATTTTTACCCAGCTCTGCTTCTCGACGGTCCGAAATAGCGATTTCCGTTGGGCATTTCATATCAACGCCACCATCATCGGTTGGGAAGGTGTGGCAAGGTAAGCCATCCACCACGCCACCGCTTTCCACACCGCGGATCAGCGTACACCAGCCGTAGTCTTTAAAAGACCTGTTGATGTTAACTGCCATCGCATAGGCGGCATTTGACCAGACATATTTACTGTGATCTGACCCATCAGTCGTTTCTTCAAAATGGAAACTGTCAACGGGATTAGTGTTAATACCATAGGGAAGACGAGCCAGAAAACGCGGCATCACTAAGCCGATATAACGCGAGTCCTCGGACTGACGCAGTGCATTCCATGCTGCGTATTCAAGATTCTGAGTAAAGATCTTGGTTAAATCGCGCGGGTTAGACAGCTCTTGCCACGACTCCATCTGCAGCACGCTGGGTGATGCACCGGCGATAAACGGCACATGTGCTGACGCAGCCACTTTGCTTATCGAGGTTAATAAGTCAACATCGGGCGCGGTGTGATCAAAGAAATAGTCTGCCACCAAGCAGCCATAAGGTTCCCCGCCTAACTGACCATATTCCGCTTCATAAACCTTCTTGAACAGCGGACTCTGATCCCAGGCAATACCGCGATAGCGTTTCATACTGCGCCGAAGTTCGTCTTTCGAGATATCCATAAAACGTAATTTAAGTTTCTCATCAGTCTCAGTGTTATTCACCAGATGATGAAGACCCCGCCACGCGCTTTCGAGCGTCTGAAATTCGCTGTGATGCAAAATCAGGTTGATTTGCTCAGAAAGCTTACGGTCAATCTCGGCTATAATAGAGGCGATGCTTTTATAAGCATCGTCAGATACCGTAACACTATTTGCCAGCGCTTGCTGTGCCAGTGTTTTGACTGCACCTTCCACCGCAGATTTAGTCTGCTCAGATTTTGCCTTAAACTCTTTGGTTAATAAGTGATTAAAATCATCAAAGGCAATATCTTTTGCAGCCGCCTGCTGCCAGGTTTCATTTTGAGATTCTGACATATTTCCCTCTCAACTAATCTTCTTGCTGTATTTCAGCAGCATCGTTTTTTTTCTTTGGCTCTGCAGCCAGAGCCTGTAGTAACGCATTATCTTTCAACAGATTCATTACTAGCTCTTCTGCGCCAGCTTTACCGTCCATATAGGTCTGAAGATTCGCCAGCTGTGTACGGGCTTCCAATAGCTGTGAAAGTGAATCGACTTTTTTGGCAATCGCGTCCGGTGCGAATTCGTTCATGCTCTCAAAAGTCATATCGACCATTAGCTGACCTTCACCCGTCAACGTGTTAGGCACAGCGAACGCAGCTCTTGGACGCATGGCTTTCATTCTCTCATCGAAGTTATCAATATCGATATCCAAGAACTGACGATCGGCCACGGAAGGCAGTGGCTCTACCGGTTTGCCGGAGAGATCAGCCAGAACACCCATGACAAAGGGTAATTCGACCTTTTTTTCTGATCCGTAAACTTCGACGTCATATTCAATCTGTACGCGCGGCGCGCGATTGCGAGAAATAAATTTCTGCGAGCTGTCTTTACTCACCCTTTCTTCCTTTTGTTGTTGAATTGCCGACACTACTAACCGCCGGACCTGTAAACACAGAGTCAGAAAACGATAAATTCGCCCCCTTCTCTATTTGTATATCAGTTCAATACCCGCCGTGGCCGAGACTTTTCCCGGGGTCACCGGGGTTTTAGCGAAATAAGAGACATTAAAATTGTACTGCACATCTCCACCGCCTTGCGGAATGATATAATCCTGAATACTAGTGGTATCATTCAGCAGCATCTGTACGCCTGCACTATTTCTCAGTCGCAGCTGAGTTTCAGGGCTCATACCGGCAACTGAGCTGTTTTTTATATTTCCGGTAGCGTTATCGACTTGCGTCGAGGCAACGGAAATAAAATGAACACCGACGGTAACCGCCCCTGGACATTTCTTTAAAATCACCAAGAAAGATGTCGATCCGGCTTCGTCACCTGCATGCTGTAGCGAGGAGGACAGGACTGTAGGTAATACGACGGTTTCATTCGCGCTACGATTGTCAATACTGATTTGACAAGTCTCCAGTTCGAAACGCCCCGTAAATTTGACCTGAATATCACAACTTCCTTTACACGATGGCGCCGCGGCATTAACGGGTGAATTACCAAGTACAAACAGTAAAATACTGGTGCACAATGTGCCGTTTACTAAGGCTGACATATCACCTCCATCCTGATCATGTTAGTTCCGGTTATCGGTAACGGTGCGCTCTGTGGAGTACAACTCAGTTTTGAACCGTCCACCTGGGCAAAGAGTGGCTGCCTGCTGTATTCCCAGCCACGAACGTAAGCCTGTCCCCCCTGACCGATAATTCCCTGGCTATCGCCTGCAGCGGACAACATATCTACCCCAATCGGTAGAAACTGGCCGCTACGATCTTTTACGGTCAGAATCATTGCCGTCCCCATCGAGGTTTTCATTTTGACCAACACCGCTGCACCCTGCCGTGGGATAACGGTTCTTTCATTTTCCATAACATCCACCGTATCCGGCAGATCGTGCAACCCAATTGATACGCTATTCTCTCGATAAGGGGTGAGCGAGGGAACGATGGCATAGCCCCAACGATCGATCCTGGCACCATAGCCGTTATTCACCCGTGCACCGCTGGCTCCTTCTGCCTCAATGATGGCAAACGGTTGTTCGCCCACCACAGGACCGGCGGTGATCCCACCGTGATGAGCCACCAGACTGCCATTGGCAGAAAGCGAGAACTGATTATTATTTCTGCTGTCGACCGTTGCGGTTGCACCGTATTGGCCTAAAGGCGTTTCGTAACTCATATTACCGTTCAGCACTGAAGTCCGTTTGGACACATTATCCTCACTCATACTGGCAGCAATACCGTATGACAATTCGTTTTGCGGCCCCTGAGAACCACTGGCCATGGTCTGAACCTGAGTGTCACCGCCTTTACCGTGGGTGACTGTACCGTAAAGTGAGCTAAACAGCGGCTGTGAAGAGGCTGTGGGCTGACCCAATGGCATCGAAATAGAGAAAATATATTGTTTATCTTCGCTACCCGAACGGGTTCTCGTGCGGGTGGTACTCAGGCTGTAGCTAAACAATCCAAGATTGTGATTAAACCGCACCAAATATTGTCGGGAAGCCGTACGGTCCGCCCAATAGGTATAATAAGAACCATTAAAATCAAGCGATATGCGGTCAGTAATCCGCTGACTAAGGGTGGCGGTCAGGCGACGACGCGTACGGTAATCGGTATCACTTAACTTATCTTTGCTTGAATTATTATCTCTATTGGCTTCACTGACCGTGTAAAAACCTGCCGATGAGTAACGATAGGCCGCCAGAGATAGCGTCGTCTGGGAGCTGCTGAGATAGCGCATAAACTGCAGCTGATAACTATTACCCGACGCGCGTGACTTTTCTAGTGGCTGGCTATCAGCGTGAATAACATCAAACGTTATGCCACCTAATGCGGTGTTAAAAGCATTACCAACGCCCAGTGCACGATACTTCTCACTTAGCTGTACACCGCCATAAAGTGTCCAGTTGCTGAATGCACCATAGCGATAAGTACCCTGGACTACGCGCGGGCGATGCCTGATATTTTCATCTTTAAGCTCACCGGCAGAGACAGAGAAATGGCTAATTCCCTTTTGTAAAATTAGCGGTGGTGAGGAGAAAGGAATTATTTGAATACGCTCACGCCCGTTGGCTTCCTTTATAACCAGCTGAAGATCACCACCGTAGCCTAATCCACTGATATCTCTCAGTACAAAAGGACCTGGCGGAACCACCGTCTCATAGATCGATACGCCACGCTGCATAACCGTAACTTTTGCATTAGATTCTGCAATACCCGTTATCACCGGTGCATAGCTGTTCTGGGAATCCGGTAACATGCGTTCGTCTGAGCGCAACACAGCGCCTCGCAGGCCAACACTGTCAAATAGCTCGCCGCTGGTATTGACATCGCCCAGCAGTACCTCGCTTTTTAAGGCTGTGATATCGTGCGCAGCATAGCCATAAAGATTTTGCCAATGTGTATTGCTGCCAAGGCCAGTATTAAAACGCTTACGCAATCGCCAACCGGCATAGTTGAAACCCGCGTTGAAAGCGAAAGATGCCGTAGCGCGATTAGAATCTCTATTATTATTTTGTAATTGTGAATAAACGTTAGCATTGTAATCGATAAAACCAGCAGTGATCCCTTGCTGCCAGCGTGCCGGATCTATATATCCGCGTGGCACATAAGTCTGATTAACCTGCGGTACCTGCAGACTTAATGTAAAATCCGTGCTGCTGTAGTCACTATGGGATTGAGCTATCCATGATTGAATGGGTTCGCAGCTGCTAGAGACGTCTTTTTCCTGCACCAATTTAATTCCAATCACGGTTAATTGCTCGCGCGTCAGGCAAGCAACGGCGTTTTCATCACCCTTTTGCTGACGAAATCTAATCTTATTTTGTCCTCGTCCTTCGCCATTGACCTTTACGAAAACGTCATAAATCCCCGGTGCAACAGGGTTACCTTTTCGAAATTTAGATAAATCAATGTTGCCACCATGGACAAACTCTGAGTTAAAATTCATCTCCTCAACCTTGCCAAGAGTATTCCTGGGATTTGATTTAGCGTCACAACAAAAAAACAAAGCAACAGCAATCACCACAGGGTTTGTAATATTCCCGGTGTGGCGCCTACATCTTTTAGCTGTAAGGTTCATAATCACTTTTATATTTCACTTAATCGTTCAACAAAAGATACACAAGCAAGCAAACAAGCTGAAAGATATAAATTTAGACCCAAGACTCTATTGAGATTGTAACCCCTTTGTTTCATTCCAGATCAAATCCTTATTTACATTGGCGCCTAAATCATTAATAAAACTATATTTCAATCGTGAAAAGGATGTCACTCTTTGATCTGGGAAAAATACAGCTGAGCTTCTGGGGGCGAGCATAGACATTTTCATGTTAACTTGCTTATTATTAACAAACACAATTGCATCGTTGAATGAGAAATAGAAAGGCCCCGTATTTTCCACGCGAAAACCCGTGCCGTGAGCACTGTCTTTAATTACAGACCAATGCAGGAGAGTGGTGATATCGGGCATTTTTATTTTAGCTACGGCTGCCGGGCGATAAAATATTTTAATACGTGTACGGAAAGCAATATCAAGTTTTTGCTGAGCATTACTGGTATCCACTGGTGGGATCTCCAGCAGATTAAACCAAAACACTGACTCCTTGTCCTGAGGTAAACTCATCCCATTGTAAATCATTTTCAAACTTTGTCCGCTATTAGGCTCCACTCTGAAAATAGGTGGTGTAACAATAAAAGGTATTTTGCTTTTATCAATATCTTCATTACTGGAACCATCATCAATCCAGACTTGTGAAAGAATGGGCTCATCGGTTCTATTTTTTGTTCGTACGGTAATTTCTTTTTCATTTCCGGGGTAAATAATCCGTGTACCCACTATTGACATCCCTGCCCTACTATTTTGCATTAGAAGCAAAAAAATTAATAAACCTGATAAAAATTTAAACATGGACAGTTCCGTGAAAAATATAAACAGATAATTGACGAGATAATACAGGTGCGTACTCTTATATCTTTATTAGAATACGCACGCTGCTATCCTAGTAACTTAATTATAGGCTAGTGTATAAGCGACATTCGCATGCACTGTTCCCTCAGTCGCAGCGCCAGTAGCATAATATGAAGCAACATATTCCATCGTTGCTTCATGTGCAGCGTTGGTTCGTACAAAAGCCCCGTCAGTGCCGCCAACTTGCACTTGAGTTGTTCCACCCTTATCAAAGAGTCTGATTTGAACATTCCCTGCAGCCTTAACCGGAGGCGTTGCTGTCGCATCAGTTACAACATCGTTGGTCAGGTTATTAGTTTGTACATCGTATCCGGTTGTACCATTGATGGCTTCAAAGTGTGCTGTAACTCCATTAATTGTGGTAGCACAGTTCGACACCTCAATGGTAAACACTTTAGAACCCGCAGTGCTTCCGCTTGTTTTTAAATTCTCTGAGGAAACTTTCGGCAGAGTAACCACTTTATTTACATCCCCTGATTTTATGGTACAGGTTCCTGCAATGATTTCGCCATTAAACTCTACTGTCCCGGCTGAAGCTGCATAGGCGCCAGGAGTAATCATAAAAGGTAGAAAACAGAATATGCGTCGCTTTGTTATCATTTTAGTATCCTTGAAATTAATTAGATTTAAATATATTGACAAGGTCGGCACCTCAACGACTCATGCATTAGTTGCGGATATCTTGCCAACACTTTGTATTGCCTTTAATGACAATTAATTACCCCTAGGATCAATACAAATTTTCTGTACTGATAAAATAAACCGTTATTATCATTATTTTTTATAACTTTTTATTTCAATTAATTATTCTAACTTGATACTTACCTGAAGAAAAATTAAGTTTTAACGTTAAGCCGTATAATTCAGTCTGGTGTTGTAATATCGTTTTACTCAACAACGGCATAATTTCCTGTTCAATAAAGCGAATTAGTGCACGTCCTCCGGCATCTGAAACGCCACATTGACTGATTACCCTTTGTACCGCAGCTGTGCTATAAACAAATGATGCTTGATACTGTGTAAGTAATCGCTGACCAATCTGATTTAAATAGAGTTCAACAATCCGTTTAAGAGAATCTATTTGTAAAGGAAAATAAGGGACCACGGTTACCCTGCCTAAAAACGCGGCAGGAAAAACGTTGAGCAGCTCAGGTTTGAGCTTATTCAATAACGTCTTACTATCTGGCAGTTTTTCAGAATGACTACATTGCTGCATGATCATGTCACTGCCAATATTACTCGTCAGTAATAATATGGTATTTTTGAAGTCTATTTGTCGACCTTCACCGTCTTCCATCTGGCCTTTATCAAATACCTGATAGAAAAGCTCGTGTACATCCGGATGAGCTTTTTCAATTTCATCAAGCAGCACCACACTATAAGGTTTCCTACGTACCGCTTCAGTCAGTACCCCACCGTTACCGTAGCCAACATAGCCGGGTGGCGAGCCCTTTAGTGAAGAGATAGTGTGCGCTTCCTGAAACTCGCTCATATTAATGGTGATTAGGTTTTGCTTACCGCCATACAGGCTGTCTACGATTGCCAGTGCCGTCTCTGTTTTACCGACGCCTGAAGGTCCCACCAGCATAAATACACCCAGCGGTTTGCAAGGATCGGCCAGCCCCGCACGACCTGTCATGATGCTCTCGCTGAGTTGAGAAAGTGCCGCTTCCTGACCGATAACACGCTCACTGAGATGCTGCGGGAGTGTCATAACTTTCTGCACATCATCTTTCAACATCTGTCCAACCGGAATAGCAGTCCAATCGCCGACGATGCGTGCTATTACGTCTTCATTGACTTCAGCATGGACAAGGTGCTCCTCCTGTCGCAGCTGGCTTAATCTATTTTCTTCTGTCGCTAATTGCTTACGAAGACCCTCAGCAACCTCATCATCGCCTTCGGAACTGCGTGCAATAATCTGTTGACGCAGCGCGATGATAGTCTCCGTGGCGTGTTGTTCAGCCCGCCAGCGTTCAGTTAGGTCAGCAATCTTCCCTTCAAGCTCCAGCAGTTCAGCTTTTAGCTGCTCTAGGCGATCACTCTGACCTTTACCAAATTGCCCGGCTTTTTCCAGCAATGACAGCTCTGTTTGACCACTCTGATACTGCCACTGCAGAGTATTAAGTTGCGCAGGCGGGGCGAACTGAGCAATAGCGACACGAGCGCAGGCTGTGTCCAGCAAACTGATGGCTTTATCAGGTAGCTGCCTAGCAGGAATGTAGCGCTGTGACAGTGAAACAGCTGCTTGTGCCGCCTGATCCATAATCCACACGCCATGATGTTTTTCTAACGAGGGGATAAGGCTACGCAGCATGGCAATCGCCCGGGCTTCATCCGGCTCATCGATCTGCAAAACCTGAAAACGTCGCGTCAGTGCAGGGTCTTTTTCGATATGCCGTTTAAACTCACTCCAGGTCGTTGCGCCGATTGTTCGCAACTGGCCACGCGCCAGCGCAGGTTTCAATAGATTGGCGGCGTCGCCCGTTCCTGCATTCCCACCAGCACCGATCAGCGTATGCACTTCATCAATAAATAACACCACCGGTTGTTCAGAGGCGATAGCTTCATCCAGTACAACTTTAAGCCGAGCTTCGAACTCACCTTTCATACTGGCACCCGCTGAAAGAGCCATAACATCTAATGACAGTAAGCGAACGTCACGCAACGCCGGGGGGACGTCGTCCGAGGCAATAGCCTGCGCGAGCCCCTCAACTACGGCCGTTTTTCCTACCCCTGCTTCACCGGTCAGCAGTGGGTTATTTTGTCTACGCCGCAGCAGAATATCCGCCATACTGGCAATTTCGCTCTCACGTCCCAGTACTGGATCGATTTTTCCTTGCCGAGCCAGTTCAGTCAAATCGGTAGTATATTTCGCAAGCGTATCGCTCTCTGATTTTCTGAGCTGCTGCTCGACATCTGCGCGTGCGTCAAGCGTTCTATCGTCCTCACTTTCAGTATCTTCGTCAGATCCATCAGTTATTTCTTTTAGTCTGGTCTGTAGCATCTCTAGGTTGATGCTACCCAGTGTCGGAATGATCCTCAATAGTGCACGTCGTAGTTCACTATGCGATAGCATCGCCAAAATAAGATGCGCGCTGCGGATACGGTTTTGCAAACACTCAAGGCTTGCACATATCCACGCCCTTTCGATCGATAGTTCTATATGCCATGAGAAATCATTAATTGATTGTGCCCCTGATGGTAGCTCAGTTAATGATGTTGCCAGGCTTCGCTCAATCACCTCAGCATCTAGCTCGAAAAACGTAACAATATGACGGAGATCGTTATTTCCTCCGAACCAAAGTTGATTGATCCAGTGAACAAGCTCAATATTTGGGTTGCCACGTAATTTACACAGGCCAGCAGCACTTTCGATAGATGAAAAAAGTGTTCCATTAAGCTTGCTAAATAGGTCTTTCCTCTGGATAGCCACGTCTCTCTTTCCTACTTAGAATTTAATTATCTGTTTAATCTTTAATTAAGCATAACTCACAACGTAAATAAAAATAAATAAAAACCAGCTAACAAAGAGAATGTTTTAATAAAAATCTTATTTTATAAAAAACGAAACAAAATAGTATATTTTCTAATTAGTAAATAGTTTTAATTTATTCTAAGAAAAGAAAATCTAGCCAAAAAATATCAATTATCTATTAAGAAAATATAAATAACATGGTTCCTGACACTTCAGCCCTCAAAAGTTAAGCACCAGACCACAGGTAAAAAAGATATAAATAACCGTCTGTTTTCAATGAATTTTTTGCCAATTTATTTTGTCTCTCCGTTATTTCCCTACAGATAACTCGGCCTTTCCACATCATACTTAACCTTTCTTTTTCACTACAGTGAGCCAAAATCACCTGCAGATTAACTCCAATACAAACTCACCCTTATAGACGCCAACACACTTTATTTCCCATAGCGAAATAATTTATTAATTTTACCAAAATCGAAAGCCTTTAATATTCAAAGAGTTTTCAAAATAAAAACAAAATTAAATAACGAATTAATTCAAGGACTATTTAAATATTGAAAACCCCGTATTATACTCTTCAATATCGAGGATTAACTAAAATAAGATGCAAATATAAGCTCACTTTTTGCGTGTATTTGCAATGCTGCCATCCTCCTGCTGATTATATACGCTTTCTACATCACACTTATTTTATATTCGGGGTCTACATGGATCAAAAATTCTTAGATAGTTACAATACAGAATTGACATTCATGCGTGAGATGGCGAATGAGTTTGCCGAAAAGCACCCGAAAATTGCCGGTCGCCTCGGCATGCATGGTATTGACGTCGCCGATCCCTTTGTAGAACGTCTGATCGAAGCATTCTGTTTCATGTCTGCGCGGACTCAACTAAAGCTCGATTCTGAATTCCCCCGTTTTACCCAACGACTACTTGATATTATTTATCCTAATTACACCGCACCGGTTCCTTCAATGGGCGTGATTCAGATACAGCCCAACCTAAAGGAAGGGGATCTCACACGAGGATATTCAGTCCCGCGTGATAGCACCTTTTATACACCGATCGCGGCAGGAGAAGTCACACGCTGTGAGTTTCGTAGCGGCCAAGAGGTTAAACTGTGGCCACTAAAAATTACGGATGCGCGTTTAACCTCATTGCCACCGGACATGCCTCATCTAGAGCGTTACAATATTCCGGTGGCACCGCTAAAAAGTGCGTTACGAATTAAGCTCTCGTTGCCTGATGATATTACCTTTGCCCAACTCAATGGGCTTGAGCGTCTGCCCCTTTATATTGATGGTGATGAGCGGATCGTTTCACATATTTTTGAGTTACTACATGCGGGACAGGTGGCGATGATTGTCCGCTCCGGCCGGGGGAATGACGTGACTGACAGTATCGTCAGCCACAACCCGCTGGCCTTTGAAGGCCTATCAACCGCACATAATCTCCTGCCGGTCGCATGGAATATGTTCCATGGCCATAATCTGGTACAAGAGTACTTCTCCTGTCGTAAACGATTTTACTTTTTCTCCCTGACTCAGCTTACTGACGGACTGATAAACAATCACACCTCTGAAGCAGAAATCATTATCCTATTAAACCGCCATGCATCACACTTGACCGAACACATTTCCGCATCCCGCTTCTTACTGCACTGTACACCGGTCATTAACCTGTTTCCCAGACGCCTAGACAAGCTTGAAATTAATCAACGTTCAAATGAGTTTCACGCAACGCCGGACCGCAGCCGGCCGCTTGATTTTGAAGTCCATTCCATTCATAAAGTCTTTGGTCAGCAGGCAGAAAATAGCAGCGAGGTAGTTTTCAATCCGCTTTATCAAACTCGTCATAGTACCCCAGGTAACTTTGGGCGCTACTTTTCCACGCTACGTAAGCCGCGCCAAACCAACAGTAATGCTCGTAAGTACGCAACCCGTACGCCCTATTCTGGTACCGAGGTGTTTGTTTCATTGGTGGATCAAAAAGAGGCTCCCTGGCAGGACACTATTCGCTACCTGTCAATTGAGGCACTCATTACCAACCGCGATTTACCGCGTCTGATCTTAGCGGACGGTAATTTCTCGTTAAGCATGCCAGATTCCGCGCCGGTTGAGGGAGCCCGATTTGTATTTCAACCCAGCGCCCCCCGCTCACCGTTCGCTCAAGGCGAGTCAGCTTGGCGACTCATTCGCCAGCTCAGCTTTAACTACCTCCCTCTTTCGGATATGCCTCACCACGAAGGTGGCGCTTCACTGCGCAATATCCTGCGCCTGTTTGTTAGCGATTCAGATAACGAATCAATCAAGCAAATAGACGCACTGGTAGGCTGTCATAGTACCCCAGTCATTCGCCGTCTTCCGGGGAAAGGACTACTAATTTACGGGCGAGGGGTACGCTGCGAACTGACCATCGATGAGGAGAGTTTTTCCGGTATCAGTCCGTATCTCTTTGGCATGATAATGGAAAACTATCTTGCTCGACATGCTGCGATAAATGTTTTTACCGAAACAGAACTACGCTCAATGCAGCGTGGAGTGGTAGGACAGTGGCAGGCTCGTCCGGGACAGCGAGGTATCCTGTGACCGTTCGCGATACCCACTCTCTAAGCCAAAAGTTTATGACTAACCGCGCGAACGATGATCTCAGCATCGGTAGTGGCTTTATTCCGCTGCTTCGCAAGCTTGCCGCCCGCTCTCCGGGGATGCCAGTGCCAGGAAGCGCTCGCCTACCTACACAAGAAAACTTTCGCCTAAGCCAGAAGGCGCATATGAACTTTGCGCCCCGTGAGATAGCCTCTCTGAGCCAGACACAAGGCAAGACCGATATAGAACTTTTCGGCCTTGGCGTATGGGGACCTCAGGGAGCCATGCCACTGCATCTGACCGAGTTAGCCTATACCCGAGCAGAGTCGCATGATGATACGCTGAACGCCTTTGTCGATATTTTTCATCACCGCGCCCTAGCGCAATTCTGGCGTGCATGGTTCGTTTCCCAAGATACCGCCTCTCTTGATCGCCCTGACGAAGAACGTTTCTCATTTTACGTTGGGAGCTTGGCAGGTATTGATCCCCATGAATTGCTCGACAGCGCCCTGCCGCTGCATCCAAGACTCTCCTCTGCAGCCCATCTGATTCGTGAGTCACGCAATCCTGAAGGCCTGATCGGCGCACTTCACTATTACTTTGATGTACCCGTTCAGATACAGGAATTCGCCAGTCAGTGGATAACCCTTGAAAAAGCAGACTGTACCCAGCTCGGCATTATGAATGGCTCGTCCAGTCTGGGTGACGGTGCGATTTTAGGCAGTATGATTGTCGACAGGCAGCATAAATTTCAGCTTATCTTCGGGCCTCTCAGTCTGGAACAGTATTTGTGCTTTAGCCCAAGCGGCGACGATCTACCGGTACTCCGTGAATGGGTAAGGAATTTTGTAGGCTTCGAATATGCCTGGGAAGTCAGCCTGGTCTTATCCGCTGAAGAAGTGCCCTATGCATCACTCGGTGAGACACATCAATTGGGCTACACCAGCTGGCTGACACGCAGTGATAAATCCACTGCGCTGGCCGGAATGAGTTTTGATCCAGAAGCACAGGCTAACTGGGCCTGACCATCACTTTCTATTTCTGAGACAGGAGCGACATGTTGCCGACCTTAACTTACCCCTGCCCTGACTGGTATCAGCCACTCCTTCAGCCCATTACTGGTCCTTCCCCCTGTGGGGAAAGTCTGGAATATGATCCGGCATTTTTAATGCTACAGGGACGGCTTCAGCCACGACTTGGCGCCGAATATGGAGATTTTGTTGAGGCTATCGATCCCGTCAACTGGGCCGATGTTGAACGTGAAGCACGCACGTTGCTGTTAAAAAGTAAGGATGCACGCCTGGTTATTGTGCTAATGCGCTGTCGGTTGCACAGCATCGGTTTGGCAGCCCTCAATGAGGGGCTTAACGCTCTCCTTCACCTGGTTACGCAATGGCCGCAAGAGTTTCATCCATTACCGATGGATGAGGAAGAGTACGTCCCGCTCCTGCGAGCCAATGCTTTTGCTGAGTTGGGTTCACCTGAAGGTTATTTAGCCGACTTACGCCTCAAATCGCTACCAAAGACGAGTGGTTTGCAGCTAACCGTTAGGGACGTTGAGCGCGCGCTTACCGGTCCGACTGATGAGCATACACAGAGCGAAATGACGGTAAAAGCGATTTTACAAACGTGGCAGAACGAGCCCTCCATCGTTTCGCTACGACTCGCCGCTGAACATTTAAGGGCATTAAAGACAATTCTTGATCACAGCTTGGGCAATGATGCACCCGACTTCTCTGCACTAACCTCTCTGCTAGCCCTTTTTGCCAGCGATACTGGCATCGATCCATTAAAAAAAAATCAGCCTGTCTTGCCAGAGACGGACGGCCCGATGCACTTACCCGAGCCACCAAGCGCTGCACTCCTGCCAGATCCACTCCCCCAGGCAGACGAGCGACCCTTATCCTTAGTGAGTACAGCTACGACGGCATTATCCGCGCCAGCTATCAACGATCGGGGGGAAGCCTTACGTCGACTGGATCAACTGCGTAGCTGGTTCACCGAGACAGAACCCAGCTCACCCGCGATTTTACTGCTGACTCTTACCGAATATACCGTCGGGAAAAGTTTTCTTGAGCTGTTGGATATCTTACCCCCGGAGCTTATCGCTAATTTAAAATCTTTACAGGACATAGCATAATGCGACTGATTTCTAAACTGTTTATCACATGCAATTTTATTGCACTGCAGCCCTGTCTGGCTGAGTGTCCCTTTATAAAAGATAATTTTCCAGCGTCCTCTATACCTGGCTATCCGTACTTTTTGACCATACCAGCTCAAACTATTCGTGTCGATGCAGATACGCCTGCCGGTGCGTCCATCGGAACAATAAGTATTTCTGGCTCAGGGCATAATGACGTTTATTATGACTGTAAAAATCAAGCGTTATATACTTACGGTAAAACGCTCAATACTTCAGGCCTTACTCCTCTCGCTAATAATACTTTTGCCGTTGCCGATACCGGTGTTTCAATCAAACCGTCAGTCATCTTACAGGGTCGAGCAGGCCTTTTTCCTTCCTCACCCGGCACTATTCCGCCGTCTGGCGCTTATGTTGTGTTCCCTTATATCACACAGTTTTCAGTAGAACTTTACAAGATAGGCGCTCAACTCAACCTGCGTAATCCACTGGGCGATATCATTATTCCTGCTACCAGCGATTTTATCCACCAGTGGATAAACAGCGATACCCCGGGCGATAACAGACCTATTACAGTAAACATCGGTGCGATAAGTATTGTAAGTACCCCAGTGTGTAAAACCGATTCATCAGTGAAAGATGTGCCGTTCGGCAGCGTTACAGAGACCTCGCTCAACAATGGAATCAAACGTAATCTTAATTTCGCGCTTCAGTGCCAGACCGATTTCGGTACTTTCAATGCAATCGCAAGTATAAACGCCAGTAAGCGGACACCGGATAACAAGTATATTACGGTAACCGATTCCGCTGGAAATACGGACAGACTCAAGATCGGTATTACAGACAGTCAAGATAAAACGATGAACGTTGATGGGAGTTCATCTGAATCCAAGAACAACATTTACAACAATAATTCTGCACAGTTTAACTGGAGTGCCACGCTATTGCGCGCCTCACCGACTTCACTTTTACCCGCAGTGGGTAATTTTACCGCCCAGGCTGAAATTACTTTTCAGATAAATTAACCATTGTAGAAGCAGTGATTAAACAGATGAAAACTTCAGACAGCACCATTTTTGTGAATATTGCCAGCTACCGCGATCCGGAGCTGTGCCCCACCTTACATAGCCTGATTCGCTCCGCGAATAAGCCGGAAAATTTACGCATTGTTATCTGCTGGCAGGATGACGGTGATATTCAGCCATTTCTTGATGCAGGTCTGGTACTGATGACTCAATCAGAACGGCTTTATCAATTCAGCTACGGTGGCGTACAGCTCGAGGTTATTGCTGTTGACTATCTAAAAAGCGAGGGGGCTTGCTGGGCACGCTATCAGGTAGATAAATGCTATCAACAGGAAAGCTATTTACTACAGATTGACTCGCACTGCCGATTTATTACTGGTTGGGATAGTGAGATGATCGCTATGCTTGAAAGCTTGCGTGAGCAGAGTGCAAAACCGGTGCTTTCCGGCTATCCTCCTGCCTATACGCCAGGCAAAAACGAAGATCGCCAAGATTATCTATCACGTCTGGTATTCAACGGCTTCAGTAAAGAAGGTATTGTCGCTCAGCACTCTACACAATTCACGTCCGAAACCCCCATTAGGAGCGCCTATATTGCCGGTGGCTTCATTTTTGCCGACGGTCACTTCGTCACCCACGTACCTAACGATCCTGCTATTTTCTTTATCGGGGAAGAGTTCAACCGCGCAATGCGTGCTTGGACGCATGGTTACGACGTCTGGACCCCGCATCGGGTTACCCTCTGGCATTACTATCAACGCAAAAATGTGCCGAAAGTGTGGGACGATCACTCAAACGAAGCGAAAGAAAAGGGGCTGATTGATACCGTATGGTGGCAACGCAATCAGGCTTCGACGTTGCACGTTCGGCGCCTGCTAAACGCTGATGACACAGAGACCTTCGCCCAACCGTGGGGCTTGGGCCGTCAACGTTCGCTGCAGGAGTTTCAGTACAGGATTGGTATTGACCTTATCGGACAGCGTGTTCATCCGGATATCTGGGGAACGGAGAAAGTAAGCTGGTTCACTAAACTTCCCGACGACCAGCAGGAATGGTTACAGAGTTTACGCTTTTTCCATGATAAAACCCTCTCGTTAAGCCGAGATGAAATCAATATTTCGCGTAGCGACATTGTCTGGTGGCACATTGGTGTCTATAGCCAGGATAAGCGCCCGGTGATGTTGCGCCGCTATTCTCCAGAGGCGTTTTGCCGACTAATCACCCATACAGATCAGCAATCCAGCCAGCTTACGCTGCGCTTCGATACCCGTAATAGTTCCCTTGCCAACACAGTACGTATCTGCGCCTTTACCGACCGGAACGAATGGGATGATGTGCTGGAGAAGAGCTGGTGAAATATTTAACAGTTTTCGACGAAATCATTGCCACCTGCGCTCTGGTTTCGCTACCGACTATTATTCCCTCATTGATGGAGTATCAGTATCAGCTGAAATATCGCATAGAAATCCTATGCAGTGACTTAAGGCAAAAGGGATACTCTGACGATATTGTCGATGCCCTGTGTCGTTTAAGTTGTCATGCCCTCGATCTCAATACTCAGCGTAATCTGCAGCAGCAGGGGTTGAGCTGGCAGGGTTATGAGCTTGAGAATCTATTTTATGGCTCGGGTGATGACCCCTTTTTTACCGAGCAACATGCTGAACTGCTGGTTCATCAGACCCGAGGGGAACTGACCATAGCCGTACGTCGGCTATTTTCACTGTCCTCATTTCCCTATCCGGATACGCTACGGGTTGCCGTCCAACATCCTGTTATCGGCATAGATGAGTTATCAGCATCTACCACTGTTTCACAGGACAACATTGCAGCATCAAGCCCTACAAGCGCTTTGCTCTGGCACGATGTCCTTTGGTCAGCTAAAGCGTTTATCCCGATCATTACCTGCCTGATAGCGGTCTGGCTGGGCTGTTATTTCTATCTCTATTGAGGACTTTACATGCGCAGGATATGGCTTCGCTTTTCCCTATTTATAATCACTTCAGCTTTCCTGCTCTGCTTTGGACTGACACTGCTGCCAGCCCTGCAAAAGGAGTGGCTGTTAATGCCAGTGATGGTGTCATTGGCCATCGTCCTGGTTATCCTGCATGGCTATAGCATACTGGCAATACCCCATAATACTGTCAATCGACCGCTGTTACCAAGGTTTGTCGCAGTAGAAAAACCGGTAATGCTGATTATTGGTCCCTATGCTGCAAAGTGGTTTCGACAGTACGGCAACGGGGACGACAGTCGTTTCAATCACCAGCTAGTATGGCTACTGGTAAACGACGCCAAAACGTTCGAGCTGCGCCTTGAGAGGATCCGCCAAGTTTCACCCAAGGCTCGTGCCATAGTGTTTTTTCCTCTACTTCCTGACGTAGAAGATAGCGCAGCACAAATAAAGACAAAAATTTCGCAATGGGAACAACAGCTCAACAGCGTGCTCGCGCATTATTCTTTACCTGCGGTACTTGCTGTCTATGCGCGGCTGAGTAGTGTAAGCGGCGAGAGCCAACAGGTCACGGAAAGATGGCTGAGTGATATTGCTATTGATACACAGCTGGCATTTAGCCCTGAAGAAGCCATATGTCAGCTCAGTGCGCGCATCGATAGCACTCCTATCTCTACCCCACAAGATGTTCAACGGGCCGTCATAAGCAAACAGCTGTTGGTATGGTTGACTGAGAGCGGGATCACCCAGTGTTTGGCCCGCGTATTTTCTCCTGCCTCACTGAGACTCAATCAACTCATGCTGTGTGATTGCAGTGGGGGGTTTCATCGCCATGGTGCATGGTCATCATGGCTAGCAAAGCGCTATGCACTGTTACCTGCTGTGAGCTCTCGCACCGCAGAACCTTCACTTCCGGTGATCAAACTTAAACCACAGCCTGGCCATAAGCCTGAGCGAGCTGCTGTCCGAGAAAAAGCCCATGTTCTGCGGTGGAGCCAGCTACTGGTGACGATAATACTGGCGGCATCGCTTCTCATTACCACTGTTTCAATTCATCAGCAACAGCAACAATTTCGCCTTAACATACAGCGAGTTCTGAATCCGTTAGACGATCTTTCTGCCGTTAAATTACAAGGACGGATCATGCAGCTGCAGGCACTATATACCGACTGGTTGCCCTGTACGGAGATCCCCGAGATGCGCACCTGGGGGCTGTCATCCTGCGCCGGCTTTCTTGCTGCCATAAACCAGCGTACGGCCATCCTGACCACATTGCCTTCTTATAGCACGCAGCAGTGGCGGGATCCCTTATTTAACTCCGGTAGTTCAACGTTATTACCTCAGGCTATCCCCCAGCTGGAGGCGATAGCAGAGCTAATTCGGACTCATCCACAGCGAAAGGTCGTGATCACTGGCCACGCAGACAACATCGGTAGCAAACGAATCAATGACGTCATTGCTGCCCGGCGCGCCAAGGCCGTGGCGCAATGGCTAACGCAGCACGGCATCGATCCCTCCCTATTGATCACCCAAACTGCAGGCGCAGAAGAGCCTATTGCCCCCAACGACAATGCGCAGGGACGCCAGGAGAACCGTCGGGTAGACGTCATCATCCTGCCCTCTGCAGAAATAACGAAGGAGTTCACTACCCTATGAGTAACAGCCCCTATGATTACCACCTCTACGAAGGTAGCTTCTTAACCCCCCGTCCAGTACTGGACAGAAGTGTCAACCTGCTAATGTTTCGCGACGATGGGAATAAAGAGTACCAAATCGTAATCAACCGCGTGTTGCTGCCAGAGGGGAAAGAGGTTGAAGCATGGTGTGAAGAAGAAATGGAAAAGCTACGTAATAAACTTCCCGGTTTCAACATCGAAGGGAAGTTGCTTAAACATGAAATCGGCCCAGCCAAAATACCGATTGTACAGGTGGCTAACCGCCACCTTCATGAAGGTAAAATAAAAAAACAGATTCAATCGATAATGCGTTTACCAGAAGATACCGTACACAATCCACTTAACCGGGAGATGATAATATTCACCCTGATATCTGAAGGTGAATTTACAGAATATCAGCGAAAACATTATGTGCAGGTTATTAACAGCTTTACGCCAAAGATTGGTTAATCCTAGAAGTGATATTGACGATTAATTCAATTCTCCATGCAGAGTAAAACACATTCAATAACCTAAACATATCGATATCAATCCGTTATCGCTTAGCGAATAGAGCATAAACATCGCAGGCCTTACCGCCTGCAATGTTAGTGCCAATGGGATTGATATAAGGAGATACCTATGCCATCAATTTCAGTCTGTTCAGAAAATCAATTTTATAATTTGGGAATCTGCTACCTCATCAATGACGTGAAGGACGATCGAGGTAATTGTCTAGGCGGCCAAGTAGACGCCAATAGAGATCAGAAAAAGAGTATACTATTCTATGAGGATCTGGCGATAATTAACCCCGTGGAAAATAAATTCGAGCGCCATCCCTTTCTTGTATTTATTATCTTTAGTACAAAAGACCTTTTATTATCTGAAATAAAGACTTTACTTTCATCTATTGTTGATATTTCACAGCGGAGCAGAAGGGAGAACACCCATCTTAATAAAATAAAAGAAATTCTACCATCAGGGGTTGAACAACTAACATTCCATGAGATGAAAATAATTAAACTTCTGGCCAAAGGTAATAGCATCTCCACGATTGCCAAAATAATGAACTGTAAAAATAGCACTATTTATACGCATCGCAGGAATATTTTAAGAAAAACACGTACCGCGAACAGGCAGAAGCTAAATAAAATTATTCAGGTGCTAAAAAACTATGATACAAAATATTCAAATATCATCTTACTCTAATAAGGTTATACTAAATATCCATAGGGACGGCGCCCCTGTATTTTTTCCGCCGAGAACGATATTCTTGTGAGTATTCTGTTCATTGCCCGGTGCAATGGTGATTTTTGCCCCTGCACCTTCCCCTTCTCATCCTGCGGGTCGTAACTTTTTTGGCTGGTCATACCTCAGATAACGATTGATATTTTCGGGGACAACGACCCCTCTTCAGGAACAGCATGCATTCATTGTGCAAGCTGAATACATCCTCCCCAGCCCTTTTAGCCTATTTTTTCGGGAAATATCTAATTATGGCTTAGGAAGCGCAGCATAACCGAGCGTAAACCTCCATACTGATAATAATTCCCCAGTTTATTTTGCAACCTAGGTGAATTATCAATTTTTACACTCAACTCAATTATCACTATGCTAAGGGCATTATTATCGCGTACAGGGGGAGTAATATGCTTCAGGAAAAACAAGGTAGCAACTCGCGACTCGCGACTCGTTTAGCCTTTTTTATCGCAGGATTTGTTACGGCCACTTGGGCGGTTCTCGTTCCCTATGCTCGCGCGAATACTGGCGTCAATGATGCGACCCTAGGCTCGCTATTATTATGTTTAGGCATTGGGGCATTAATTACCATGCCAACGACTGGGGCGCTTACCAGCCAATTTGGTTGTCGGAAAGTGATTATCGCAGCGATGGCTTTAATTATTTTGGTTATTCCACTGCTGGCGGTGATCACTGACCCCATCTTACTGGGATTGGCGCTGCTCCTATTTGGTATTGGCGTTGGTATTACAGACTGTGCGATGAATATTCAAGCAATTCTGGTTGAAAAAGAGTCTTCTATTCCCTTAATGTCCGGTTTTCATGGGCTTTACAGCGTCGGCGGTATTGCAGGGGCTGGATTAATGACGTTTCTTTTAGCGCTAGGGATCAATGTTACTCTTGCGACCGTTGTCATCATTCTTTGTGTCGTGATCCTTGCCGCCTTAAGCTATCCTGGCTTATTGGCCTACGCCAACCCGAAAGAAGGCCAGGCCTTTGCTATGCCTCGCGGGATTGTCTTGTTGCTCGGTGTCGTCTGTTTTTCGGTATTTTTGACCGAAGGGACCGTATTGGACTGGAGTGCGGTGTATCTTACGCAAGTTAGAGCGATGCCAGAATCCTTGGGTGGATTGGGCTATACCTGTTTTGCGGTGGCAATGACACTTGCCAGATTGACGGGTGATAAAGTCGTAAAATATTGCGGTCGATTAAAGGTCGTGGTAGTAGGCGCGATGATCGCTGCACTGGGATTGGCAATGGTAACTTTTATTCCGCTTTGGTATCTCTCACTGATTGGTTATGCCTTAATCGGTGCGGGATGTGCCAATATTGTGCCTGTGATGTTCTCCGTTGTCGGTGAACAAAAAGTGATGCCACAAGCGGTAGCAGTCCCTGCAATGACCACATTGGGCTATGTTGGCGTGTTAAGTGGACCAGCTATTATCGGTTATGTTGCTCACTTTAGTTCGTTATCCATTTCATTCTCTCTCATTATGTTGCTGATGCTATTTGTCGGGGCAATCTCTTTTAGGCTGAACTTGGATCAAACCGGCTCGTCTAGGGAGAAATAACAGAATAGGATAGCAGCTGGGCTTGGCGCATAACATTAAGCCCATTAGCTGATGAGGTATTAAGTGAGCCAAGAGGGGAACACCTGCAGGTCAGGGCTCAACGAGACGCTGGTATTGAAAGCTTTGCGCGGTATAAATTTATCTGTCAAGGTTGAGATCTTCAGTCATCACGACTTGATAGCCCCACAACGGGAGACTTTCTCTATTGTCCCGATCGACCTAGTCGATGTTAATCAAGCTTAGATAAAAAGCTTGCAACCAGTTCTTAACGCTAACTCTTCAACTATAAGGCAACCACGAGGAAAACATCGTTCCTCTCTGTAGCACCTTATAGTCAATGAGAGCTATAGCAAGAGACGATTATGAAATATTAGATAAATTTACTATTAGCAATCGTTGACATTAGGCTACTTAATTTCATATTGAAACCTTTTTTATAAAATAATAGGATTAAATCATAATGAATTATGACATCCTTGATAAAATACTACAGAAGTAGTGATCTAAGTCGGTACAGAGCAATTCATTAATAAATAATATCGTAACTTTCTGACAATGCTACCCGATTTTTTGACTCATAAACTGCTCAACAATCATCTTCGTATAGTCATTCCAATTTACCCATAGCATTACCTCAATGTTGTCAACGATAACATTGAGGACCGTAAGTATCCTTAGCTTTACGAATAGCACTGTCAGTCGCAGAACAGGTATAACAATTAAAATTAAGCCAAGCCACGAGATAATCTACAAAGCACTAAATTAATAATTTGGCAGCACCACATAGAATAAATAACCATTCTGGATATTGTAAATATAGCTTGTGTCACTCCGTTTCATAGTAATATACACAACACCATTCCCTAATAAAAGGTCCTATTTTGGAAATTTACTTTTCCTAATCGGAAAAGTAAATAAAGGAGAAAGGTATGTTTATTAAATGAGAATCCAGAATACTCTAAATTAAGTTTAAATCAATATACTCCACACCCTTCTTTCCACTTATACTCTATATATTTCAAAAACTCTGTAAGCTCTTTTTTGAAGTAAGGCCTTTCTTTCCATACTAGATAGTAGTTAAGATCTTTCATTTCCCATTCACTCAATATCACCTTAATCTTTTTCATTTTGACTAATTGTCGTATATGGATGAAAGGGATCCCCACAAGCACACACCCCTTTTCTAAAACCATTTTTAATGATTCCTCAATCGACGATAAGTGTAATCCATCATTGATAAATTTATAAGAATCTCCATTTTTTATTAATTCAATATCATATTCAGATTCATTAGATATGAAATATATAGTAGAAAAATCCTTCAAATCATCAGGCGTTGAAATAGCTACATTTTTGTCCATATCTGCACTACAACAAATGACTCTCTTCACTGGGTGAAGTTGCCTATGTATTGCCAAGGGATAGCCTGATTTTCGATTTGTAATAAATAGTTCATCAATGTCCAAACTATCCATACTTTCTTTTCTCTCAATTACAGATATATCAATATTCGGCTTATTCCTACAATACTCATAACACCAATCAATCAAAAATGACTCAATAAAGCGATGAGGTGTAGATATCTTTAGAGTAGATTTTGATGACTTTAACTCATCAATGAATCGTTGGAATTCATTGGTAATTAATAGTGATTTCTCATAAGCAACTTCCCCCACGGGAGATAATTTTATACTACGCGTGGTTCGTTCAAATAAGGTCATTTGCAAATAACTTTCTAGACGCGTTAGCCTCTTACTTATTGATGAAACGCTCATTCCCATTTGCGATGCGGTCTTCGAAAGGCTTTTGGTTTCTGCGATTGAAATAAAAATCCAAAAATCCTTAAGGTAAAACTTCATTTTATTTTATTCCTGACATTTATCTAAAACTGAGTTGCAATATATTCAAATATAAAAAAACGGTCAACACAGTATCAGTAAAAACAGATTTTCCAAATTGGAATGTACTATTTATTGCTTATAAATAAACAACTTGAGGAGTAGTGCTAGTTATTTTTGCATAAAGTTAATAATGATTTTTATTCAAACTAGATAGAAATTATTTACTTTTTATCAAAATTAACCGGTTGATTGAAGTAGATAGAGGAGTTTCAAGAAGTCAATATAAACCTCGAGCTTAATTTTGGGTGGTGAAGAAGCGCTTAGAGGGCATTGAAGAGCCCTAGGTTCAGATTTTTACAGCAATCAGTCGCGTCGATCACAAAAGTAAAAAAGAATTGAGAAAGTTTAAAATTTTGTTACAAGTCACTGCTATCCTTTTTGTACAACTCAATGAGGAGATAGACGTGAGAAAATTATTGTTATTATCATTGTTGACGAGTTTGACCCTTCCTGTCTTTGCACAGCAAGCGGGCTTCACCGGCCCTGGAAGTGAAGAGCAACAACAAGGGGGGTTCAATGGTCCGCACAAGACTTTCACGGTAGCTCAGTCTAAGACCCTGCAAGACGATGCTAAGGTTACGCTTCAAGGTAAAATCACTAAAAAGATTAGCCATGAGCATTATGAATTTATGGATAGCACAGGAACGGTAGTCGTCGAAATTGATGACCATAAATGGATGGGGCAATCGGTATCACCGAATGACACTGTAAGACTTGAGGGTGAAGTCGATAAAGATGGGAACAAGGTCGATATCGATGTGAAAAAAGTTACCTTAGTTAAATAAGGGTGTTAGACGCCTCACCGCAAAATACAGTGAGGCGTCTCTAAAAAGCATTCCACGTTTTATCGAAACACTCTTCCCTACTTCTTTTTATTGAAACGATAGACCAACACCATAGAAGTGACCAACATCAGGATCGGGGGCACAACCACCGCGATTAACGGTGGGATAGCGAAGATCAATCCGAGGTTAATACATATCTGATAGATGATATAAGTGACCAATCCGACTATCACTCCTAACGATAGCCGATTACCCATTCCTGTATCACGGGCGTTAACAAAGGTGAACGGTATGATCAGCAATACCATGGCCAATACCAAGATAGGCCGCCCCAATTTTTGCCATAATGCGGAACGATATTCCATAGAAGGCTGAGCGGTGTCCTTTAAATAATGAATATAATTCTTCAATTGCGGAATTGAATAGCTCTCAGTGGATAATTGAAGTTGCTTTAAGTTATTAGTGTTAAAGATAGAGTGCCAAGCCATGGTTGTTTGTTGGCTTGTAGACTGCCCTTCTTCCTGCCATTGCGTATGTCTTACGTTATGCAACGTCCACACATTATTCTCACCGTAGCTCGCCGACTCAGCGAAGAGGTAATTCTTCATCGTTAAATCACTGTTGTAATCAAAGATCTCGATATTCTGTGGTTGCCCACTTTTATCGAGGTGGTCGATACGGACGAACTCTTCCCCTTGCTGACCCCAAATCGTCTTGTTTTTAAGATCGCTGTCTTGGCTCTCTGCCAGCGCCGTCTCTTTACGCACTTGCGCTTGCTGCTGTAGGGGGGAGGCTACCCATTCGTCAACCACGGCCAAGGACGCTGTGAACATCGCTCCGGAAATGAGTACTACAATTGCAATGCTGAAAATAGAGAAGCCAGCACAACGTATAGCCGTCAGTTCCATATTTTTAGACATATTCCCCAAGCCAACAATGCCCCCTAATAAGGCGATAAAGGGGCTTAAATTGACTAAGCAGCGAGGGATGAGTAAGACAACGACTAGCAGTGCTTGCCCCCAGCTATAGGTAGTAGAAACATCTTCGAGTTCCGAGATAAAGTCAAAAAGCGTGAACAGCGGGACGAGCAGAAGCGCCGCCGCGAAATAGCCGATGAATAAATGGCGGATTAAATAACGCGAGAAGATATTCATTTAAACCACTTCTTTAATAGTGAAGAGTCTCTGACCCAAAAATATAGATTACCGAGTAACATCACCCAAGATACTAACCATACCCCGATAACAGGGGGCAGCATTCCGTTACTCACCAGAGTCCGACAAATATTGCCGGCAAAGAAGATCACAATAAATACGAGGGCTAGAGGGAGCAGTACTGAAAAACGGCCCTGACGAGGACGAACCCGACTCAGTGGGATTGCCAGTAATGTCATCAACACCGCATTAATCCCACGTGTCTGGCGCCACTGCCGTTCGGCAATATCGGATAGATCACGCGAGCGATCCAGTGTCTGCATTGATTTCGCTTTACTACGGACTCCCTCATCATCAGCCGCTGGCTTCAAGTTGATGGCTAAATTACGATAGGTTTGTTGGCTATCGTTATTCGAGCCGTGTTCAAAGGTATAGGCTGAACCTGACTGTAAGTGAGCTATAGGGTTCTGCGGCCGGGTATTATCAATGCTAGCAACTTGCGAGCGGAACACTTTGGTTACACCTTTATCAGTGGTGTAGATAAAGGTATTCTTTATATGGTTATCGGATGGCGTAATGGTCTGAGCATGAACCATGGTGCCGTCGTCCTCAATATTAAATTTATTCGCTTGTAAGTGACTCACATCGAAACTGGATTGCGACTGCTGCATCAATTGATCAATATGCGCGTAGGCCCAAGGTCTGCCATACATGGAAAGTATGGCGCATGCGATTCCGACCGGAATCGCCAGTAATAAAACACCGCGATACAATCGTAAGGGTGAGATGCCCGCCGCCAAAGCCGCGGTGATCTCTGAGTCACTATAAAGTTGTCCTAAAGAGATTGCTGTTGCCACGTAGAGGCCTATCGGTAACAACATTTCCAACGCAATTAATGCCTTATAAAAGACGATAACAAACACCGCTTTTAGCGCAAGGGTCCCATTCGCCGCATCAGTGAGGTAACGTTGAGCGGAATAAATAGTGAATATAAAAATTAAGAAACCGACAATCATCAAGACGACGTTGCGCGTTTCTTTCATGACATAACGCTCAAACAAATACATAACCTGACATTAACCCCGCAGTACGCTCTCAATACGAGTAAATTTCTATTCATCCTCCCCCAGCCACTAAGGGTGGGTAAAGGCTGACTGATCAATGAATGTTAACACATAGCGAATCAATGAACCGTTCAACTTAACCATTATACTGTTACAAGAATAAAAAAAAGATCGATAAACGGCGTTTACTTTATGCTTGCAGATTCGTCAGGTTGTCAGCCGCGAGTAAGGGGCTCTGGAGATCTGTCGCGCTGGTCTACAATAGGGAAGCTTAACAATACAGTGTGAATGCTTTATCATGCTGCAGTCGAAATTGAAGCGGCAATGCCTTTGTGACACTGAGATAACATTTAAGTGCATGGTAAAAAGGATCGCATCACTCCTTCATTTCCAATTGGGATCCCTCCGCCATCAGCGTTGCGAATAATCCACCTTGTTAGATTGGCCTGAAGAAGTCATACCTAATCGCTATTTAATACTGTCTTAGAGTTGGTCTTAATGAAAAATTGGTTTTCAGACGGTGCTTTCCGCACTATTCTTCGAAACAGCGTCTATTTACTCTCGGGAAATGTGGTCAGTGCTCTCCTAGGACTCTTAGCACTCTCCTGTGCAGGTAAAGGCATGACTCCCCAGTTGTTTGGGACCTTGGTTGTCATCCAGTCGTATACCAAAGCCATCAGCGATTTTGTGAAGTTTCAAACCTGGCAATTCGTCGTGCAGTATGGTGCGCCCGCACACACCAATGGTAATCACCAACGCCTGCGTGATGTGGTCTCCTTTTCCTTTGGACTCGATATTGCCAGTAGCGTGGTTGCAATCGCCGGCGGTATGCTACTGCTGCCTTTCTTATCGCACTCTCTAGGGTTGGATGCGACCTCCTTTAAACTCGCCTTACTTTACTGTACGTTGATCCCGTCGATGGCCTCGTCCACCCCAACAGGTATCCTAAGGACCTTAGATAGATTCGATCTTATTGCTATCCAACAGGCCGTCAAACCCTTGTTAATCGCTATCGGAAGCCTGATTTCATATTTCGGTAACCTTGGCTTTGCAGGTTTCGTCGTCTCTTGGTACTTGGCTAACCTATTTGGGGGATCACTCTTCTGGTGGTTTGCTCGACAAGAGCTTAAAAGAATTAACCTGCACAATGCATTACGACCTTCTCTATTCAAAGCGAGCAAACGTATTCCAGGATGTTGGAACTTCGTCTGGACAACCAATTTCGCTCACTCTATTTGGGCGGCGCAAAACTCTTGCAGCACGCTTCTCGTCGGGATTTTTATCGGTCCTAGTGCGGCAGGGCTCTTCAAAATCGCGATGACGTTTTTCGATGCGACCGGGACACCCGCTAAATTATTGGAGAAAAGTTTCTACCCAGAAATTATGCGTCTAGACCCGCGGACATCAAAGCCTTGGCTATTAGGGATCCGTTCTTCTCTTTTTGCTGGAGGATTGGGCTTAATTATTGCGTTGATTGTTTACGCAGCAGGAGGGTCCGTGATTGCTTTTGTCTTTGGCCAAAAATATCTGGAAGCTTACGGCCTGATACAGATTATGTTAGGGGCAATTGTTATTTCGATGATGGGCTTCCCCCAAGAGTCATTACTCTTAATGGCGGGTAAACAACGCGTTTATTTGGGCGTACAAATTATTGCTGCGGGATCGTATATCCTCTTATTAATGTTATTATCCCACCTCTATGGCGTAGAGGGGGCTGCTGTTGCGTATTTGATCGGGCAATCGTCAGAAGTTATTCTTACCCTCTTCCCAACACTCTTAGCTTATCGTCGGCGAAGTTCGCTGATTTATCATAAACCGCTTGAGACAGCATAAATGAATAGTATGAGTTGGAAGAAATACCCTCAAGAGGTCGTCGATCGCTTATTTTTAGCGATCGATGAAGACGACGTTATTAATAATGAAACCACGGATTTACCCGCGATAGAACTCGGTACTTCGCAGCAAAATATTCGGGATTATTATGCATTATGTTTACAGTTGTGGGAGGAAGGCTTCACTCGCCAAGAGTTGCTAGGGTTAATCAAGCAACTTTTAGCCGGTCAAGATCTTACCAAAGCTCAACGTAAACAATATAAATATATTCGTGCACGTTACAAACATTTGCGCTTTGCACAACGGCTGTATAGTCGTCACCACGACGCTGATAAAATATTCAAAGCGACCACTGTCTATTTAGGTCACCTGCAAGATGGCTTTAAGAACGGTGATAAAAAAAGCGTCCAGCATTACGGTAAAATCCTGCGGTTATTATTAAGTCGTCCAGTCTGGAACTGGGTCAAACGCTCTCTTAACCATCTGCAGGTAGATAACGAAGCCGGTTACCAACGCTACGTCTCACAACAAATGAGTCAATTAGCAAATATGCTTAATAAGCCCACGGTAACTGGCACTGAATTCCACGATATAAGAAAGATTGTCAGCCAGCAGGTCTCTTTTTTCGATACACAACGCTCTATTGAAAATAATACGCCTCGTGTTTATGCCATTTCACGTTTTCTTGCCAATATTAATGGCCTGATGGGGGATAAGCACGATGACATGGTGGCAGAGAAACTGTCAGGTACTCGCGAATATGAAACGCCAACGCCTCTAGATAGTCATATCCGGGAATATCTGGAACAACTGGTAGGGAAAATTGTCAGAGTCTCATAATGATTATTACCTATTAGGCTCTCTAAGAGGATAGAAAGATGACACGTCAATTTGTCGCGGTATTACTATCATTACTCCCTACCCTCGCAATGGCTAATAATTTTATTATTGGCCAACCTGTCAAACCTTTATCGGTAGCGGATAAAGGTCAACTGATCCTTAATGGCGATACGATTACCTATCAACCTTGGGCCAGCCAACAGCTGTTAGGTAAAGTACGAATCATTCAATATATTGCCGGCCGAAGTTCTGCCAAGAAGCAAAATGGCGACATGATTAAAGCAGTCAAGGCGGCACAATTGCCTACGGCTTACTTTCAGCCTGTGACAATAGTGAATGCGGATGACGAATTATTCGGGACAGGGTTATTTGTACAGGGAAAGATTGAGAAGAATCAGCGCAAGTACCCTTGGGCGCAATTTGTTATCGATGATGATGGTAGAGGGAAAGCGCTTTGGCAACTCCCCGCGGCATCATCAACAATCATAGTAACAGATAAACAAGGTAAGGTACGCTGGCAGAAAGACGGTCCGATGACGGATGCAGAGGTAAGCCATGTGATCCAATTACTTCGCGATTTGGTGGCACAAGAGTCAGGAAACCACTGAGGGGATAAATTGCCGTAATTCTAAGCTTTTAGAATTACGGCAACGTGTTATGCTTTCAGTTCTGCAAAAGCACGAATAATGGCATCGATTTGCTCATCACTGTGCGCGGCATTGACGCTACAACGCAATAGCGTCATACCGAAAGGTGCGGCAGGTGGTAGGACCAGATTGACATAGACCCCCTTCTCGACCAACGCTCGCCACATCTCAAGTCCCGCTTCTTTAGATTCAATCATCACAGGAACGACTGGGCTCACTCGCTCACCAAGCTTGTAGCCAAGGTCAGCAAGGCCTTTATACAGGCGATGTGCATTGCTCCACAACTTCTCACGCAATGCTGTTGAGTGGCCGACTTGTCGTAAAGAGGCTCGAACTGAAGCGATGCTTGCAGGTGATGGGGATGCGGTGAAAATATAAGGACGGCTGCAATAACGTAATACATCCAGCTGTTTACCGCCCACTGCGAACCCACCGATTGCGGCAAGACTCTTCGAGAAGGTCCCCAAAATAATATCGATGTCGGCTTCAACGCCCAGATCTTCAACCAGTCCGCGGCCTTTTTCGCCCATCACGCCGAAAGAGTGTGCTTCATCAACTAAGATATAACCACCGTAACGGCGCTTTATCTCGACAATCTCTTTTAGCGGCGCGACGTCACCCAGCATACTGTAAATGCCTTCAACGATGATAATGGCTTCTTTCGCTTTCTCACCTAAACGTTGCATACGACGTTCAAGATCTTTGGCATCGTTATGGCGAAAACGAATGATTTGCGCGCCACCCAATGCACACGCATCATAGATGCTAGCGTGCGAGTCTTCATCGATAATCACAACCGCATCCGGGGTAGCGAGAGCACTGATTACGCCCAAGTTTGCCGTGTAACCAGTAGAGAAGACAATTGCGGTGGGTAAATCAAAAAATTCAGCAATCTCTTTTTCTAGGGCTAAGTGAGGTCCAAAAGTTCCGTTTGCCATACGAGAACCGGTTGTACCCGTTCCTTGTAAGCGCAAGGCTTCTTGACTCTCTTGTATAGCCTCAGCGTCGAAGGTCAGACCAAGATAGTTATTTGAACCTGCGAGGATGATTCGTTTATCGCCGATACGTCCTTCGGTCGCTGAATAGATTTCTTCGATACAGGTTCCAAAAGGATTGATGCCAGATACTTGGAATTTTTGACGCTCTTCAACAAAGCGGGTGAATTTGTCATATAAACCCATTATTGCTCTCCAATTAAGGGTTCAATGGCCGCGACTAACTGCTCTGGTGTTTTCACATTCATCAGGATGTTGATTGGGATTGAGATATCTAACTCATCTTCCAACATCATCAGTAAACGCATCACATTGACTGACTCTAAACCGAGGTCGTTAACTAAATCACTATCCGGGTTAACGGTTTTACCTTCGGCTACGAGTTGTCCAAGACAATCAATAACATAATCGAGTAGTTGCTGTTTATTTTCCATTGCCATCTTCTTACTTAGAAATGTAAATCAAAATAGCCCGTCGCCTAGCGCGCGTTCTAACCGTATGTTCGGGGTCCAACCAATATTACGTGTTATCGTAACGTTCGTTGCTGACCAATCTTTATGTGTTAACTCACCAATTTTGCTCTGCGTTAGCATCGGCTCTTTACCCGATAAGCGGCTAATTTGCGTGGACAGCATTGCAATGGTTTTGAGTAACGGAAGAGGAATTTTTATAATGCTGACTGGTTTTTGGCGGATAGCTTGGCCAATTTCTTGCAGATCCTGCCAGCGGTAGCCTGAGGCATGACCATCACACAACTCGTAAGGCTCGTTATTCTCGACGTTCGCCTCAATCCATTTGACCACAGCCGCTGCAAAATCATAAACGTGCAGAAAAGATAATTGAGTAGCCGAAGAACCCGTCTGTGGGAGTAACCCCCGTAATAACCAAGTGAACACCGGGTTAAGCTCTTTATCCCTAGGTCCGTACACGGCAGTTGGCCGGAAGATCCCTATTGAAACGCTTGAGGCTTGTGCCACGAGTTGCTGTTCGGCGATAGCCTTAGAGTGGGCATACCAAGAAAGCTGGGGATGACGAGCAGCAAGTGAAGAGATAAACAGGTAACGCTTACACCTGTCGCTCTGTTCTGCGGCGCGAAGTAAACGTAAACTCCCTTCAACATTTGCCTGCGTGAAGGTTGAGATATTTTTACCTCTTACCTGGCCTGCACAGTGGATAACAACATCAGCCCCTGTCACTAATTCGACCAATGACGACTCATTTTCTAATGAGCCGCGTACCCATGTCAGACCGGCTGGGGTCGATGCCTGCGAGGGCGAGCGCGTCAGCGCCCGCACCTGAAAACCAGCCGATAACAGTTTCTCAACAATGTGTGAACCGATAAAACCCGTCGCACCTGTCAAGGCAACAGTTTGGGTCATTGTTTATTTCCAGCCAGTTGTAACTGAGGTTCGAAATGTTGATTTAAATAGAGTTTTTTCGCTTCCGCGCGGGCCGGTTTACCGGAGGAGGTCCGTGGGATACTGTGTGGCGGGACCAGAACAACGTCTACCGACACACCGAATTCATTACGAATACGTGACGAGAGTGAGTGAACGATCTGACCACGACGTTCAGTGGAGGTCACTCGGCACTGAATCTGTAGAATAATTCTCTCTGCATCGTCGTGTTCTTGATTGGTCATAAAAGCGATCGCGTCTCCGGTGCGCACTTCGGGTTCATCTTCTGCCATATATTCAATATCTTGTGGCCAAATATTACGCCCACGGATAATGATAAGATCTTTTTTGCGCCCGGTAATATAGAGATTACCGTCGAGCAGGTAGCCTAGATCGCCGGTATCGAGCCAGCCTTTATCTTGAATCTGCTGGTGCGACTCTTTATCGCGGAAGTACCCGCGCATCAAGCTCGGGCCAGCAATACAGATATGGCCAATACTTCTTTCAGGCAGTGGCTCGTCTTTTTCGTTACGGATAACAATTTCATGCCCAGGCATCGCTTTGCCGCAGTTTACAAATACGCCTTGCGCAGCACTCTCATCTTTTGGCGGTACAGCTTTACTTTCGTATTCTAAAATATAGCGGTCAACCACGTTATAACGCGGTCCAGTGGCTTTATCGAAGAAGCTCACTGCGAGGGTATTTTCCGCGAGTCCGTAGCAAGGCATAAATGTGTCTTCGCCAAAGCCAACTTGACTAAAATGTTCGGTAAAACGGTCCAGCAAACCAGACGGGATAGGCTCTGCACCAACACCGGCAATTCGCCAGCTGGAGAGGTCTAATTCCGCTAACTCTTTCTCGTTACTACGACGCAGACAGATTTCATAGCCGAAAGGTGGCGCAACGGACACCGTACCTTTGTTCTTGGTAATGAGTTTCAGCCATTGAATTGGACGCATAGCGAAATCCTGCGTACGCAAGTAGTCCACCGAGATTTGTGTTGCCACTGGGGTCAAGACAAAGCCGACCAACCCCATATCATGATAGAACGGCAACCATGATACGCAGCGATCGTCTTTTTTCAGCTTAATACCGTCGTGGCTAATTGCGCGAAGGTTAGCCATTGCTGAGGCTTGAGTGACGACAACGCCTCGTGGAAAGCGAGTACTGCCAGAGGTATATTGTAGATAGGCAATGTCTTCTGGTGCGACCTGAGGTAATTCGCTCGCCGCATCGTAAGAGAGTTCAGCAAAGGCTTCATGGCTAAGGATCGTCGGCGAATTATAGTCACAGACAACCTCTTGCACCATTGGCAGCCACTCTTTACTGCTCAAAACCACCGAGGCTTGGCACCCGTTAAGTAAACCCGTTAGTTTCTTAACGTAGGAAGCACTTTGACCGATCCCCATTGGAATCGCGAGGGGTACAGCAATTAAACCTGCGTATTGACATGCAAAAAATGTTTCGACGAACTCAACACTGGTTTCTGCAATGAGTGCAACGCGATCCCCTTTAGTTAATCCTAAAGAAAGCAACTTATGAGCACCCTTTACAGCGTTGACTTTCAACACACTGTAAGGCACTGCAGCCATCAGGTTATTACGGCGATCATAAAAGTTCATGCCGGTTTCACCGAGTGCTGCATAATCCAAGGCTTCAGCTAGCGTTGCGAAATCTGCATAGCGAATTGGAAGTTGATGATGGGATTGAGTTGCAAACGTTGTAGACGCTTCCATATAGTGGTACACCTGTTGATACTATTAGATATTGAGGAAGTTTAAGCTCCTTACAGAGCTCCCGACCAAAGTAGTAATTCAAGCATCTTCCAACCTACGATGTAAATCGCTGCCCGCTCACCCGTTCACACAGATCACTGACTCCGGCTTAGGGAGTGGTAGACACGTTGTCTTGAACAGAGTTCATCGTTTCATGACGAAAACGTAGGCTGTGTACTAACCGTTCGCTTAATGCTTACATGAAATTTTAGACAAACACGCATGCGGTTTTAAGGGGCTTGCTCTGAAAACGCTCGGCAATTGTAAAGATCTTAAAATATCATGTCATAGGTAATATGTGCGTTCCACTACTTTTACGACTAAATTGCGCACTTACCGCTAACCTGTAACGTTTTCTTTTAAAATCAGGACATTCGTTACAAATTAATAGTATGTCAGAATGTTTTCAAGCTAACTTTCAAAAATAAATTGACAATTACTACCGTGACTGTTTCGATATACTAACATACTGCCGAGTCTATAGCCTCCTCTTTCTTTATTGCTGCATGTTGCTGCGTTCCTCTCAGGGATCGCCTGGAGTGATTTGCTGCCAATTTAACAATTACTAGAAGTAATGGTATTTATGATCTCAATAGAAAAAGTTTCGTCCAAACAGGATCTGAAAGCCTTCATCAATTTTCCCTCTACGCTGTTTGCGGGTGATGAAAATTGGATCGACCCATTATTTGTCGAACGTGAAGAACATCTTTCTAAAAAAAACCCCGCCTCAGACCATGTAGTGTGGCAAGCTTGGCTTGCTAAGCGCGGCAACGAAGTCGTCGGGCGCATCACGGCACAAATCGATTCGCTGCACCGTGAACTTTATGGTCCTAACACTGGCCATTTCGGCATGATAGATGCTATCGATGATGAAGAAGTGTTTGCTGCCTTATTCAAAACAGCAGAAGAGTGGCTGATATCCCAGGGCGCTCATCAAATTACCGGACCTTTTAGCCTCAATATTAATCAAGAAAGCGGATTATTAGTCGATGGCTTCGATACCCCGCCCTCTGCGTTAATGACCCATGGTAAACCTTGGTACGGTAAACATATTGAGAAGCTTGGCTACAGTAAAGCTATCGACCTTATTGCTTATTGGATGAAGCGAACGGATCTTCACTTTGAACCGGGCCTAACCAAATTAATGGATAATGTTCGTAAAAGAGTGACCATCCGTCCGCTTAATCGTAAAATTTTCGACCAAGAAATGCAGATTCTGAGAAACCTGTTTAACTTAGGTTGGCAGGATAACTGGGGTTTTGTCCCTTTTACTGAACATGAGTTTGCCACCATGGGCCAACAGCTCAAATATTTGGTGCCAGACGATATGATTTATATCGCTGAAATTGATGGCGAACCCGCAGCCTTTATCGTCGGCCTACCTAATATCAACGAAGCGATCGATGGACTCCAAGGCAAGCTATTACCCTTTGGCTGGGCAAAAGTGCTGTGGCGTTTGAAAGTGCGTGGTGTGCGTACCGCTCGTGTGCCGTTAATGGGCGTTAAGAAAGAGTACCAATTCAGTCGTATTGGGCCGATCATTGCCCTTCTCCTCATCGAAGCTCTACGAGAGCCTTTCCGCCGCCGTAATATTGATGCGCTGGAGATGTCTTGGATTCTCGAAACCAATACGGGAATGCGCACGATACTTGAGCGTATTGGTGCTGAACCTTACAAAAACTATCGATTATTTGAGAAAAAAATCTAGTCGTCTTCGTGACGGATCAGCACGGTAGCAGCGAGGTCATCTCGCTCGCTACCCTCTAAACATATCTAAAGATGACTCATCATGTCGATTGAAAAACAGACTGGTTTAAAACGCTTAATTTTTAGCATTAATAACTCCTGGTCAGGAGTGACCGACGCCTTTAAAACTGAGGATGCCTTTCGTCATATTTTCATCTTCAGTACGTTGTTAGTCTTACTCTCTTTCACACTGGATATTTCAAAGACTCAACATATTGTACTAATACTCTGCAGCTTTTTATTAATCGTCATTGAATTACTCAATACCGCTATCGAAACAGTAGTGGATCGAATTTCTTATGAGATTCACCCGCTCTCGAAGCGAGCAAAAGATATGGCGGGGGCGGCACAATTAGTGGCAATTGTCGCAACGCTATTAACTTGGTTGATTATTCTTTTTTAAAAGACCGGTTAAGTCTGTAGTGGGCGTTAATGCGACAAAAGTCCTTAACGCCCAGCCGACTTATTAAATGGCTTTCACCGCCGCTATCACACTGGCGAGTACTTCTTCATAGGGTTTTCTTGAATCCAAATCCATAATATTCGCACCGTTGTAGGTAAGCTGACGCATTACACCAATTTTATCGCTAAGCTCTTGGTAACTGTGATCAGGTTTGCGCGCAAAGGCTGTCTCGACGTCGATATCCAGACGAATGATCAATTCAGGCTGATAATTAGCTAATTTCTCGTAAATCACCACTTCCCTTTTCGCCATCTCTTTAAGTAGCCAACCCTTCATCCGCTCCACGCCTAAACCAGGCCCATCATAATGAAACCCTGAAATTTCCGCTTGAGGGTAACGGTCAGCAATGACCAACACACCGCTTTCAGCTAATGCTTTCGCTTTATGGAAATTTGAGGAACGCCAGCAAGAGAGAGCGTACATGATGAAAGCAGCCCATAGGGGAGGCGCTTCACTTCGCATACTTTGTGTTTTTTCAGATTTTTTTGCTAAACGACGCTCAAGCCAGACACCAATAATCGGCAGTTTTTTAATTTTATCGCCGTCTTCGCCAGAAATAAGACCTAAGTAACGACGCTCAGTAGGCCGAATTTTCTGCATTTCTTTAATTAAATCCGCAGTAATGGTCGATTTTCCCGAGCCGTCACAACCGACAATCGCGACCATGCGCGGGATAACGATAGGCGTTACAGCAGAGGAGGATGACGCCTGTGCGTCGGAATGAATTGTCATAGTAGCGCTATTTACCGTTATCAGAGTGAGCTAGGGAGATTAAACGTTTGATGAATAGCTTCTAAAGAAGCCTTGAATACTTCGTCTTCAGGATCTCTGCCACATAATTCGAGAATATGCGCACCGTTAAAATGTAACGTTGGGATAACCCTGATTTTCTCGCGTAACGAGACGATATCATGATCGGGTTTACGCGCATGAGCCGTCTCTTCGTCGATAGATAAACGAATTAATAACGCTGGGCGATAGGAGGCCATCCATTCATAAAGACGCTGCTCGCGCTTTCTTAACATTTGAATCCATCGACTCCCACCTTGGGCTTTACTAAGATGTGGCCCATCGACTCGGAAACCGGCGACCTCTGCTTGCGGATAGCGATCGGTTACCAATAATACGCCTTCTTCCGCTCGGCGTAGCATCCGTTTAAATTTATAAGCACGCCAGCAGGATAATAAGAAGATGACCGTTCCTTCTGCATTACCCGGAGCGGTATTGGGTTTCTCGTGCACTTTATCGGACTTGCTCACCAAATAGGCAGCAATCTTTTCCCCCACCACGGGTAACTCAGTAATTTTCTGCTTAATAAAGCCTGAAGATTGACCGAGATAAACCTCTTCTACTTTTGTCCTTAACGCGAGGGTTTGGACCAATCGGTTGGCAAGTGTCGATTTACCTGAACCATCACAGCCTGTGATAGCAATGACACGGATAGGTGAAGATTGAGGGGATGAGGTAGAATTATTCACAATCACTGTTACGCATAGTAGTATTCAATTTCGTCCTATAGTAGAGGATTTACTACGCATTGTCTTCCCTTCCCCTTTTTAACGGCTACCTATTCATCTGTAAATCTCGCTCTGCGAACACCGGGTATACCTCCGATTGAAAAGCCGTAAACCCCCTCATGTAGGAGGCTTCCCGCGATAATTTATGCGTAAAATCATTAATGAAATTAAACAGGTTGTGGCAGTAAATGGGGACTTTGTTACAAATAACCCCTTTCATTCAGTTTCCAACTCATGCGATGCAGCATAAACTGCTCCGTCATTAAGGGTCAAGTTCCGCAGAATGTCTCGGTTTCTCCTCACCTAATGCTGTGCTATCACACTTTTGGTGACAGACAGATGACGCAATTTTGCTATTTTAGCCCTGTTTAATAACTATTTATCTTTCTTAAAGTGTCGAACACGAGGTTTTTATGTACACCAAGTCCACTCCGGTTATCGCGGTTATAGGTAGCGATGGATCCGGTAAATCAACAGTCTGTGAGCACCTCGTGGGTACGCTTTCTGATTACGGCACAACCTCTTATGTCCATCTTGGTAAACAAGCAGGCAACGTAGGAAGAGCGGCAGCCAATCTTCCGTTTATTGGTCGCTCCGTTGGCAACAAGATCGAAAAAACTCGCGTTAAGGTGAATAAAACCCATCACACCACCCTCTCTGGGCTAGTGGTGGGTATTTTCTTGGTGCGACGCGTACGTCGTTTTCGTAATATGTTGAAATTACGTAAGCAGGGCCATATCATTCTCGCGGACCGTTACCCGCATCTGCAAGTTCCCGGTGCTTATGATAGCCTCACACTTCCGACCACCGCGACCAAAAATCCACTGATCAATTGGATTGCCAAACGGGAGCTGAATGCGTTTACGTGGATGACCCAACATCGCCCAGATTTAGTGATCAAACTGAATGTATCACTGGATGTGGCCTGCGCCCGTAAACCGGATCACCGCCGTGATGCACTGAAGAAAAAAATCGATATCACTCCTAAATTAGATTTTGGCGGCAAAAAAATCATTAATATTGATGCCGACCAACCTTTAGAACTCGTTCTTGCGCAAGTCGATCACTCTGTCGACGAATTTATGACAGAGCTGGGTTTTAAAAAAGTCATTAAAGGTGAAATTGCTTAAGTCAATTCCGTTCATAGTTAAGGGTATCAATTAATTGATACTTCTTAATTTAAGGATGACTTATCATGGCAGAGAATTTGGCCGAGCAACGGCCTTTTACCCAGCGTGTTATTGTTTCTTTAGGTAAAAAGATCCTACGATGGAGTGGCGGATTTGAATCTCGCCACTCATTAATTCCCTCCACACCCAAAATTGATAATCATTATTTCCCCTGGGTTGATAAACTCGAAGCGGTGTATCCCGAAATTCGTCAAGAGCTTATTGAGTTATTGAAATTCCCAGAAAGGATCCCCGCTTTCCATCAAATATCACCCGACCAAAAACGGATATCAAAAGGGAACAATTGGAAAACTTTCGGTATGTATGTATTTGGTGAGCGAATCGATAATAACTGCCGCTTATGCCCGCATACCGCGAAAGCCTTAGCCGCGATTCCCAACATGCGCACCGCCATGTTCTCAATATTGCAGCCACACTATCATATCGTTCCCCACCGTGGACCCAGCCGAGCCATGGTACGTGTACATCTTGGCCTAATCGTACCAACACACCAACCCGATAAGTTATGGATTCGTGTCGATGACCAAATTCTGCATTGGGAAGAGGGAAAGGTAATTATTTTTGATGATTTTTACGAACACGAAGTCCGAAATGATACCGATGAACTTCGGGCAGTACTTTTTATTGATATCGATCGTCCGATGGATAAACTAGGCACTCTCGTTAATAAGCTATTTTTCAATTTAATGAAAATTAGCCCTTATGTAAAACAACCTCTCAAAAACCTTGCTAAGTGGAACGGCTAAAATAGATTAAATTAATTAATATTAATAATCATTTTAATTTACACATCAGTCGACTGTAGATTAACTTTTGACTTTAGATACTTATTTAACGTTAATCTTTTTATTAGGTGAATATTCATTCACCTAATTTACCCTCGATTTAATGAATAGGATTCATAAGCACATCCCAACTTGAGCGGGTAATATTCTCCATCAAATCCATTACACTTTAAAAAAACTAAAAACTGTTAATTGGAGTCTATGATGAGCACGGATTTTACAGGTAACAGCCTCTTCCCTAAAGGTGGTAAAAATGATGCCTTTGCACAATATTTTACCGGGACTAGCTATCTCAGCATGCTATCCACCGAAGGAGTGAATATTGGCAACGTCGTCTTTGAACCGGGATGCCGAAATAATTGGCATATCCACCGCGGAGGTGGACAAATCTTATTAGTGACCGATGGCTATGGTTGGTATCAAGCTTGGAATGAGCCCCCACAACCCTTAAAGCCTGGTGATGTTGTCAATATCCCTGAGGGGGTAAAACATTGGCACGGCGCGGCGAAAGATAGCTGGTTCGCCCATGTAGCCCTTGCCGTTCCTGCTGAAAATGCGAGCAACGAGTGGTTAGAGCCGGTGACTGATGAACATTATGCCGCGTTAGACTAACCCTTGGCCAAGGTAGTTTCTGCCTTGGCATATTTTACTATATCAATAATTCTTACGTCCCATGGTAGCACCCCTCCCCCTCAAGCCTTGCTCAAGTGAGTGGATGCAGTCAAACGCATTACTTGATATCCGTTTTACCAGTCTGCTTTTCAAAATCGACTTTCTTTTGTGCCTCTTGGGCATTCTGGCAATTTTTACTCTGCTGATCGTGCTGCTGCGTACACTGTGTCAGTATTTTGTTCCGTAAGGCAGCATCTTTCATAAAATCGGCTGGCGTATAGGCCTTGTCACAACCGCTTAACGCTAGCACCCCCACAACGACTAAAACTCTCTTCCCACATCGAACCATGGTCATCTCCTTATCGCTCGTTAACTCTACCATAGCACAATGAGTCAGTTTCGCTTATTACTTACCTTGATAGTTATCATGATAAGTAATAATATGAGCTCTCATTTCTAAGGCTAAAAAAATGAACGATAAAAAATTTCTCGCTGAAAACTTCGCACATCGCCCATTAGGTATGCGACTCGCTATGCTAGCTAGACTCTGGCGTACAGTGGTCGATCACGCTCTGATCGAAACCGGCCTTACGCAAAGCCGCTGGACAGTATTAATGCAATTACAAGTGGCAGAAGGACCGCTGACGGTGAGTGAATTAGCGTTCGCCATGGGAATAGAACTGCCCCCTTTAACACGGACATTAAATCAACTAGCCGAAAGCGGACTGATTATTCGCGTAGAAGACGCAGACGATCGCCGTATTCGTTTAATTAAACTCAGTACGTTAGGCGAACAACAGGTCGCCCAAGTAAATCGGGTCGTGGAAGAGTGCCAGCGTAAAGTTAGCGAGGGTTTTCCTCCTGAGCAATTAGAGGAGTTTAGTCAGACCTTAAATCTTCTCACTGAAAACATGAGCAAGCTTATTTAGCTCTTAATAGTCCCTCTGTGGAATGCGAGTAAACGATTATGACCCCAGAACAACAATTTTCTCGTTGGGTGAAATTTACGCTAATTATCTTTGCTGCCATGTTTGGCTACTTTTTGGTTGCCGATATTTGGTTTCCTCAAACACCAGAGTCTACCGTGATGCGCGTCGTCACCCCAGTGTCGTCCAGAGCGCCGGGTTATGTCACGCATATCTATGTCACCAACAATCGCCAGGTGAAAAAAGGGGATCTGTTATATGAAATTGATCCTCGCCCCTACCAAAACCAAGTCGAGTCTGCACGTATCGCTTATCAACAAGCGACTCTGGATAATCAACAAATAGATGCACAGATCAGTGCAACGCGTGCCAAAATCCGAGCCGCACAACTCGATGCTCAAAATGCTGGACGGGATTATCAACGCTACCATGCTCTAGACCATAACCAGCTAATCTCGCGCCAAGCCCTCGATACCGCTTATACCACTTGGCAGACGGGATTACAGACAGTTGAAAATTTGAACGCAACCTTAAATCAATTAATCATTTCTCGTGGTAGCCGAGACAGCAATAACGTCACCTTGCAGAAGTATCAGAATATGCTTGAGGAGGCTAACCTTAACCTTAATTACACCAAAGTACGTGCAGACAGTGATGGCGTAGTCAGTAATCTGCAATTAAAAGAAGGTTGGTATGCTAATGCAGGGGTCGCCTCGATGGCGCTGGTCAATACGACCCCTGATATCATCACCGATTTCCGTGAAAAGAGTCTTACAAAGACCCATGTTGGTACCGCCGCAGAGATCGTCTTCGATGCGCTACCTGGACAAGTTTTCAAAGCAACCGTTGCCAGCCGTGATGCAGGCGTCATGGCTGGCCAACAAGATATCAATGGTTATCTGGCTGCGCCCCAAGAATCGAACCGTTGGGTCCGCGTATGCGTATCCACTTAGCTTTGGATCCTGACCAACACATCGACCTCCCGGCGGGTGCTAGAGCAACGGTTCAGCTGTATAACAGTGGTAATGGCGTGTCGTCTTTCTTAGGCCGTCTACAAATCCGCCTGATAAGTCTCTTACACTATTTTTATTAGTCGACTTTTAGAACGTAAGTATCCGGCGAAATATAAACCTCTATCCGGCAATGATCTGCGGCATATGCTGCGCATCACTTTTGCCGGTAGCATGGGATTATTCTCCACAGCTGGATAGATACGCAATATGGCGTATTTTACGTCGTCTACCCCATCATGCTGACGGGGCTGGTGCCGATGTTTAATCTACATATTGCTCGTCAAATGGTGGCGAACGCTATCATCAATTGTGTAGAGATGCTGCTTCTATTTACCTTCTTGGTTAATTACCCTCTGCCCATGACGTTGGCCGTTTTCATACTCTATACCTTGCGCTTTTATCTAATGAGTCGCGGCCCCCTCTTCCTTTTTGGATCGATGGGCGTTATTTGTCTAAGTGTGATGCCTGACTTCCTCAGTTACGCCACGACGGATATGAATGATCTGATGTTTTCCAATATCGTCGGCAGTTTACTAGCAGTAGTACTCTCTGCGGTGGCCTGCTTTATTTTCCCCGACACAGAACCGCGTCAGCGCCCTGCACCTATTGATAAAAGCAGTTCTCGGATTATGCACGAGACCTTACTCGCATCCGTTATAGCCACACTGCTGTTCGTGATATTTCAGGTGTATACCTTAAGCGATTCGTTAGCAGCGCTGATGGCCGGGATTTTCGCGCTCTTTCCCATGCACTATCGGGGAGCCATTCTTTCGGCCACTTGGCGCATAGTAGGGGTGATTGTCGGCTGTATGTTTGCGCTAATTATTCAGCTGATTATGTATGACTTTAGCCGCCATTTGCTGCTGCTTTTACCCTTGGTGAGTTTGGCATTGATTCTGGCCGCCCGAGTGCACGTGTTTGAGAAGGTGGGATCCGGCGTCGGTTTTTCCATTCTCACGACGCTCGGGCTTATCTTTGGACAGTATATGCATCCTAACAATGACATTGTTTTCAACGACCTCTACCGATTGACCTCGGTCACTGTGTCACTCCTTGCGACCTTAGTTGTGACGTTCGTGATGCATAAAATCTTAAACTGTTTCTCCGCCACACGTTTTGTCCAGAACGAATAGTTAGCAATGCGGTGAGCCTTAGTTCATTTCATAGCAGCGTGAGGTGGCGATATTTTGATCACCACCACTGCCCGCGCCTACCACGGTACACATAATATAGTGCTTACCTTTTTTTAACGTGACCGGCGGTCCGTTAGTATCGCGCTGAGCGGTGATGAGTGTGGCTCCTTCATTAAGCAGTTTATCCAGCGGAACGGAGAGAGGCTTTAACGTTGTCGGTAACTCGAGGGTATTACCGGGAACTTTTGCACCTGCCTCAGGTGGCCATTGTGCAAAGGAGTACGGGCTAATAAAGAGTGCCACGCAACTTAGGATGAGTGGGGTCAATTTCATGCTCAGCTACTTCAAAAAGAGTGGTTTGATGCGCAAGTGTATCCCAATCAGGCTTATCCTCTGAATAGGTCTTTATATTTATTAAGATAAATCTGGCAGAGTGGCGAATTCTTTTCTAGGCTTAAGACATCACCCTTATCACTATCCCATAATAAGAGGTCGGAAAGCATGAATATGATTTCAAAAGGATTGTTGGTCGTTGTTGCCATGACAGCTCTAGCGGGTTGCCAACGCCATGAAAGTAGTGCACTGGAAAATGGTCGTCCTGTAGCCCCTAGTGGTCAATCAGTACCTGGTGGCCCAGTCGGTTCAGGCCCAGTAGGCCAGCCGCAATCATAATAAGAAGGAGCCTCAACGGCTCCTTTCTTTTTAGCAACAGCGCATGCCTCCCTTCCCCTTTCCTGCATATCTTGCTTGCTGACGTTCACGAAAAAAATCTTCATAACTCATCACTGGGCTGTCAGGATGTTTGAGCTGCATATGCTGCACATAGTGCTCATAATCAGGAATTCCTACCAACATATTACCTGCCTGCGCCAAGCATTTTTTGATCTGTCGTAATTGGCGGAAAATCATCTTTTAGTTACCTATGTTTTAATGATGAGAACCAGATGACATCGTTTTCTTCACGACATCGGGATCTAGCTCAACATACGCTGTTTCCAGATCGGTGCGCTGAGGTTGACGAGTAGCCTGCCACCAAACTTTGATGCCATAGGCGACAATACCGTAAACTACGACGAGAAAGAGAATACTCAATCCAGCATTGGTATAGTTGTTGACGACAATGTGTTGCCAATTAGCAAGCTGATCTGACGCCACCGAGCCGGTTCCCTCTGCAATTTTTTGGCGGTAGAGCCGTGCCATATAGAAAAACCCTTCTGCTTGCGGGTTATCGCTGAAAAGTTTCAAGACTAAGGCCCAAGTGGTACAGATCATCAACCATACAGCAGGAACAATGGGTACCCATATATAGCGGTCCCGCTTCATTTTTGCGAGGATCACCGCCACCAGTACCAGTGCGACCGCGGCGAGCATCTGGTTTGAAATACCGAACAGTGGCCAGAGGCTTTTCACGCCACCCAGAGGATCAACGACCCCCTGGTACAGTAAGTATCCCCATAGCCCAACACATCCTGCTGTACCTAATATCCCTGCAAGCAAAGAGTTGGTATTTTTAAGACTCGGGATAAAGTTACCCAGTAAGTCTTGCAGCATAAAGCGGCCAGCACGCGTACCTGCATCTAACGCAGTTAAAATAAACAGTGCTTCGAACAGTATTCCGAAGTGATACCAAAATCCCATATCAATTACAGGAATGATGGTATGGAACACCATGGCAATCCCCACAGCCAGCGTTGGTGCGCCGCCTGCACGATTCAGAACAGAAGGTTCGCCGATTGCCGCCGCCGTATGCTGAATAGTTTCTGGAGAGATCACAAAGCCCCAGCTACTTACTTTGGCTGCGGCTTGTGCCGTCGCAGCTTGCAGTTGCTGCATGATCAGTGCCGCGTTATCTCCGCCCAGCTCATGAAGGTTAGGCATGGTAATACCCAATCCAGCCGGGGGCGTATTCATTGCAAAATATAAGCCTGGCTCAATAATCGCGGCGGAGACTAATGCCATCAATGCAACGAATGATTCCATCAACATAGCGCCATAACCAATAAATCGCGCGTCTGTTTCATTAGCCAGCAATTTAGGTGTGGTACCACTGGAAATTAAGGCGTGGAAACCGGATACCGCACCACAGGCAATGGTGATAAATAAGAAAGGAAAAAGCGCGCCTTTCCATACTGGACCATTACCACTGATAAATTGCGTGACTGCCGGCATTTTTAACTGAGGATGAAGAATGATAATCCCGATTGCTAACCCGACAATTACCCCAATTTTTAAGAAGGTGGCCAAATAGTCTCGTGGTGCAAGAATCAACCAGACCGGTAATAGAGCAGAGACAAACGCATAGCCAATCAATGCCCAGGTTATCGTAGTGTCTTTAAACGTGAGTGCCGGTCCCCAATAAGGGTCGTGAGCAATTACACCACCAGCCCAGATAGCCAGAAGCAATAATATCCCCCCGATTATCGACACTTCACCCACCCGTCCTGGGCGAATAAACCTCATATAAATACCCATAAATAGCGCTATAGGTAATGTTGAGCAGACGGTAAAGACGCCCCATGGGCTTTCAGCAAGTGCTTTAACGACGATAAGAGCAAGGACTGCTAGGATGATGATCATTATCAGGAAACAGCCAAACAGCGCTAGAAACCCAGGAATGGCACCCATCTCTTGCTTGACCATTTCACCTAACGAATTACCATTGCGCCGACTCGAGATGAACAACACCATAAAGTCTTGCACCGCTCCCGCAACAACGACTCCGGCTAATAACCAGAGCGTCCCAGGTAAATAGCCCATCTGTGCCGCCAATACCGGACCCACTAAAGGCCCAGCGCCAGCAATTGCGGCGAAATGGTGTCCGAAGAGAACATAGCGGTTGGTCGGAACATAGTTTAAGCCATCACCATTAACAAAAGCGGGGGTGGCACGCGTTGCGTCAAGGCCAAGAACATTGCGCGAGATATAAAGACTGTAGTAGCGATAAGCAACAAGATAGACCGAGATGGCTGCAATCACGAGCCATAATGCGCTGATACTTTCTCCTCGGCGAAGAGCAACAACCCCGAGACACCCTGCGCCAACTAAAGCAACCAATAACCAGAGTAGGTGCTTTTTTATAAAGTTTTTGTCCATAGTTTTCCTGTATGAATAATAATTTCCAAAAGCCAAAGGCAAACCACAGCATCTTGTTCATAAATGCTGGGCGAAAGGTAGAATGGTATTACAGATATGGGAGTATGGTCACACGAATATTAGGGATAAAAGTTAAACTGCGGCAGTTTACATTCTAACTGCTGAGAAAAAGGTCATTTCGCCCAAATTTAAAGCTAAAGCCAGTGATAATGCGGGGTGGATAGAGAAAAAACAGTAGAGGAAAGATACTGACTAAAAGGATTAGCGGAATGTTAACGGAAGATAAAAACGGAAAAGCCCAAGTTAGCAAGCTAACTTGGGCCTAAATTTTGGCGGAACGGACGGGGCTCGAACCCGCGACCCCCTGCGTGACAGGCAGGTATTCTAACCAACTGAACTACCGCTCCGCGCTTGTCCCCCGTCGGGAACGCTGCGTATACTAATCAGGTTGCTGATTTTCGTCAATAATTATTATGACGCACAACGTTCGTTTGCTTCTTTTTCGATCAGCACATCAGCGCCACAGGCACTGGCCCGATTTTTTCATGATTCGATCCAAGTAGGCTTCGTGCTCAGTCTGTTCGCTTTCCGTTGCGCTTATTACACGAAGTTGCCCCGATGCTTGCGCAGTTCGGTGCTGGGCGAGCAAACCCGAATCTGTCGATTGTTCCGTCTCGCCGCTAAAGGTCAAGGTCGTTTGTCCACCGGTCATCGAAAGGTAAACGTCGGCAAGGATCTCCGCATCGAGTAATGCGCCGTGCAACGTTCGTTTCGTATTATCGATATCGAATCGGCCACATAACGCATCTAAGCTGTTTCGTTTTCCGGGAAACTGTTTACGAGCCATCACCAAACTATCAGTAATGGCGCAAAACTCGCTGGTATGGCCAATGCCCTGCTTGAGCTTGTCGAATTCGTAATCCATAAAGCCAATATCGAAGGGCGCGTTATGGATGATCAGTTCGGCCCCTTTGATATAATCAAGAAATTCCTGCGCAATATCGGCAAAGGAAGGCTTATCACTTAAGAACTCGTCAGAGATACCGTGGACACCAAATGCTTCAGGGTCTACTAACCGATCCGGTTTGATATAAACGTGGAAATTATTTCCCGTTAAACGACGATTGATGACCTCAACGGCACCAATCTCGATGATTCGATGACCTTCATAATGTACGCCGACCATATTCATGCCCGTTGTTTCAGTATCAAGGACTATCTGGCGGTTTTTTACTGTGCTCATAGCTCTCATTCCGATAAACTTACCGTTTTACCCAAGGAAGTCTACCAGATATGCGTAAACAGGTAGAAGTTTTCACCGATGGCTCCTGCTTAGGTAATCCAGGACCAGGGGGATATGCGGCGATTCTCCGCTATGGCCAACATACCAAAGAATTCAGTGAGGGCTATCATCTCACCACGAATAATCGCATGGAATTACTTGCGGCGATTATCGCGTTGGAGGCGCTGTCACAGCCCTGCGACGTGACACTCACCACGGATAGCCAGTATGTTCGTCAAGGTATCACGCAATGGATCCACAACTGGAAGAAACGCGGATGGAAAACGGCGGATAAGAAGCCGGTGAAGAATGTCGACTTATGGCAGCGACTCGATTTGGCATTGAAAGATCATACTATCCACTGGATGTGGGTAAAAGGCCATGCTGGACACCCAGAAAACGAGCGTTGTGACGAATTAGCCCGTCAAGCTGCAGGCCACCCTACCCTCCCCGACAACGGTTATTTATCCGCTTCGTGATGATCGCCCAGTGAGCAAATTTGGCGACTCACATTCACGGCTGGTCGTAAGCGGGCCCCCTGAGCTGAAGCCCTTTTTTTCGCTAGGGTGAGAGGATAGGTCCGCTTTCGCGCCAAGATAAGATGATTACAACCGAGGCTTGGAAAGTGGCGGGTCAATATTCCAGTCTGTGAACGCCAAGGGAGGAGTTGTGTCGCACGGTAACTGACAATTTCGTAATTCAACAAACTTAGCCAATCAATTAACCGGCTTTTGGGATAAAAACGGGCCTTGTTCACTAGCCCTGGCCATGCGCGCACCAGCCCTAGTAAACTAAACGGGTTGAATTCCGACAATATCATCCATCCATCATCGACTAATACCCGATCGACCTCTCGTAACACCTGATGGGGATCTTTACTCCATGCTAAAGCATGAGTGATTAGACAAGCATCAATCGATTTACTCATTACGGGGAGTTTTTCTTTATCACCGACGAGATCCACTCGAGTGACATCATTACCGATCCTCACTTGATGGCTTATCGCGCAGCGACTAGTATCGATAGAGTGGCTTAGCGGCCCAATCTTAATGAAATGCGAACCATAGAGTTTACTTAACCAAGGTTGTATCTCATCACTGACTAGCGTCTGGAACTGTCGGCCCCACCGCAACTCATGCCACTGCGAAGGGCTGGAAAGAGAACGACTGATTTTTACAATCTTCATTAAGTAATCACTGGTTGGATGACAAAGGAATCTTTATGAGCTTAACACTAACAGCCCTGCCCGCATTAGAAGATAATTATATCTGGGCTTTGATCGATGACAATAAACGGGCGATCATTGTCGATCCCGGAGAAACTCAACCGGTTTTAGACGCTATCGCTCAACACAATTGGAAACTTGACGCTATTTTGCTGACCCATCATCATGCTGATCACACTGGTGGCGTTGATGCGCTTAGTCGCCACTATCCCTCAGTACCGGTGTATGGCCCCCAAGAGACGCTTAGCAAAGGGGCGACCCAACAAGTCGAGGAAGGAGATAGCCTCGAACTCCTCAATCATACCTTTACGGTTATCGCCACCCCTGGCCACACTTTAGGCCATATCGTCTATTACGCTAAGCCCTATCTATTCTGCGGCGATACACTTTTCTCCGGTGGCTGTGGACGCCTCTTTGAAGGAACCGCCGACCAAATGTTTACCTCGTTGAGTCGGTTAAATCAGCTACCCGATGAAACGCTGGTGTGTTGTGCCCACGAATATACGCTCTCAAATTTGGACTTCGCGCATCGTCTCTTACCACAGGATCCGATGGTGAGTGATTATCGTAACAAAGTAAAAAAATTACGCGAAAATCATCAAATAACCCTGCCCACTACGTTGGAAACGGAGCGATTGATCAATGTCTTCTTAATGACTGATCGACCGGAGATTATCGCATGCTTTGAAGATGATCCCACACTGACCACCCCTGCACAGCGTTTCGCAGCGTTACGGCGTCTAAAAGACCGGGGGTAAGTTTAGGGTTGTGTTAGGCGGCATGCTCACGTATCATTGCCTGTCTTTTAATCAATCAATGAACTTATATGAAGACTAAAGCGATATTTCTCGCCTCAGTCTTGTTGTTCAGTTGCCATGTATCAGGGAGTGATGCGGGCGAGCCTGAGCAACATGCACAGAGTCTGTCTTCAGCGAGTCAGGGAAGTGATGGGAATCTCGGAGCGCGCATGTTGTCTCCCCATTGGCAGGATGATGGGAATGCAACCGCACAAAATAGTGATCTCTGGGAAACCATTAGCGACAAGTTGAAGATGAAGGTTCCGAACAACCCTCGGATCCGCGAACAAAAACTGAAGTATTTGAAGGATAAGAGTTATCTCCACGAGGTAACTGCTCAAGCAGAACCGTATATGTACTGGATTGTCGACCAGATACAGAAACGAAAGATGCCGATGGAGCTGGTACTTTTACCTATAGTGGAGAGTGCTTTTGACCCCCATGCAACATCCAATGCTAACGCGGCTGGTATTTGGCAAATCGTAGCAAGCACGGGGCGAAATTACGGATTGAAACAGACGCAGTGGTACGATGGAAGACGCGATATTGTTGCTTCAACGACCGTTGCGCTGAATATGTTACAGCGTCTGAACAAGATGTTTCATGGCGATTGGCTGCTCACTGTTGCAGCGTATAATAGCGGTGAAGGTCGAGTTCTGAACGCAATGAAGGCTAATAGAGCACGGGGTAAGCCGACCGATTTCTGGAACTTATCTCTGCCTAAAGAAACGACTGTTTATATTCCGAAAATGTTGGCGTTGAGCCAGCTGATCAAGAATCCAAAACAGTACGGGATTAAGTTACCTAAAGCCAATACCGGCCGAGCCTTAGCGAAGGTGAACATCGGTAAGCAGATTAACTTAACCCAAGTCGCCTCAATGACAGGAATTCCTGTGGGACGGCTTAAAAGTTTTAATGCTGGCTACAAGCGCGGTACAACAGCGCCGAGTGGACCGCAGTATGTGATGGTACCGAAATCGCATGTCGTGAGGCTGAAAGATTCGTTAGCGACCGACGATATTCAAGCTGTGCAACCTATGGCAGTGGCAGCAACGAGTTCAGTTTCACGTTATAAGGTTCGATCGGGTGATACCCTATCAACTATAGCAGCAAAACACGGATTGAGCGTTAAAGCCTTAAAGTCGATGAACAATTTACGTACTGCACAGGTACGCATTGGTCAGACCTTAGAGCTAGGCGGTCAAGATAAAAACAGCAGGCAACAACTGGCTGATAATGGAAACAGCATCACCTATAAGATTCGTAAGGGTGATTCTCTTTCCAGCATCGCAGAGCGTCACGGCGTTAACATCAAAGATGTTCTTCGTTGGAATGGAAGTTTGACGCGAGATGAACAATCGCTGCAACCAGGTAAGAAACTGACGTTATTCGTTAATAACTCGTAATATAGACTGAAAAAAGCTGTTCTTTCTGAACAGCTTTTTTTTATTCAATGAAAATCCAGCCACCCTGTTTATCTTTTACTCTTTCGATAAGCGCTCTATGTCCCCTCGCTAGGGTAAATTCCTGATCATTATCGTTCTGCTTACCGGTTTCAAGAGAAAGATGAGCGCGTAAATAGCGGTCAAGTTCTTCATCGCCACTGCTTTCACCCGCAACGTCTGTCTGGACGGTTAATCCTTTCTCAGGTAGCGTCAATCGCTGAAAGAATTCCCCTACCCGTTCGTACAGTTGCTGCGTAGAAAGATGCGAAGATTGTAAGATTATCTGTAATCCCCACCGATCACGGTAGACACGCTGGCGGCAAGCAACGGCATAGCCCACGGCCTCTACTTCCCGCAGTTGGTGATAAAAAGCGCTTTCGTAGTAAGCAGCTAACTGTTGGTAAACCAGTAATGATTGATACGAAGTCAGAGGATAGGGAATAAAAGCCACTATCGTCGCTGAGTCACTCTCTGGCGCCCGATAAACTCTATTTTGCTGAAGAGGCAGTTTGTCCACCTGGAATCTCTGCCAGCTGAGAGGAAGGTTACTGAGCATCCCATGTAAGATCTCAGCATCAGGTTGCGTCAGACCACTAAAGTGAACCATCCATCGGTCAAGCTTCTCAGCCAAGAGGCTTGGCACATTCTGTAAGAGCTCCCTAAGCGATAAAGAGCCATAGCCGCCAATCGAGCTGGCCGGAAGTTCGCTCGGCCAATATTCAATGATGTTTGCTACACATTCTTGAAGATCGGCAGACTGTTCAAAACGGATAAAAAGTAAATCATTACCGTTAACCTGCTGCCAAATAACTTTTCCCGCAGCATGTCTCACAAGACTCAATACAGGCGATAGGGACTGGGTGAGAATCGCTCGTACTTCGTCAGAGATGGCGGCCCCTGCGGCAGGGCGTAATAGCAGACTTACTCCCCCCTTCGGCTCATAACCGTAATGGAGCGGCACATGACAACCACTGCCTGTTATCGGTAGGACGTCTTTAGACGTTACACGAGGTTGCGGGTAGAAGATAAACGCATCATGGTCATTAGTCATGCCCCTTATCACAAGGGGAGAGACTTGAAATTGACAAGTAAGTCCCTGGCATTCAACGGTTTGAATGGCAGACTCCTGTCGACTCCGCAGTAATGCAAAACAATTAATGGACGACAGCGCTTGTTGTAGAGGTGTAGGGATTAATTCATTTTCTGTCGACGTCGCAAATATAAAGCCTAAGGCGTGTTCGCGAAGGAACTCCATAGCCGGTAATCGTCGCGCTTCTGTTTGCGCGAGTTGCCGATAATGAGCGAACTGGGGAGTAGAAAGTTGTGAGGCTGCTATACGCCACTGCTGCCAGAGAGCTAAACTTCGTTGTGCATCCTCTTCAGAAAAGTCAGCGCCCTCAAACCATAACGTAAAGAAAATTTGTTGATTATCATGATAATGGCGCTCAACCCTAACTGAGAGATGATGCCCAAGTTTCCGACTAATCACCTGGCATAGCGATCCCGGTGCGGTATCGGTCATCAGTTCAACCAATATCGGCCAATCGCTCAAGCGACTCATCTCAATAACCTGCGTTATCCCTAATCCAGCCTGTTTGGCTAGACCAATTTCGCCTTGCCAATTCTGCCAACCAATCGCAGCGCTCTCTACAACTCGACTGACGGGCTGCGAATCGATGGCGGATGGCGTATCGGGTAATGCAAAGCAATCCGCTACCTCGTCGTATTGCTGCTGGCAGCTAAGCGGTGACGCTATCCATACTTGGCTACGCTCCAGGGCATAGCCTTGAGTGTAAAAATGTTCCAGTGCTGCCCCTAACGCAGTCATATCGTTGCCAAAAGCCTTTGCATTACCAATATGAAACTCGGCAAAGGCTGACGGATGCTCAACTTGACTGTGGAGGGCTGCGCTGGCTAGCGCATGGGGCGAACGAGAATAAAGTCGAAACTCTTCGTCAATGACAGCAGTTTCACGTAAAAGATCCGCCGCCGCAAAGCGCGGAGCAGTCAGCATGTCTTTTAGACGCAGTAGGCCTTGTCGAAGATCAGCGGGATCAACTTCAAAGTAGTAAGCGGTATAGTTCTGTTGAGTGGTTGCATTGAGTCGCCCACCATGCTGTTGAACCCAAGGCATCAGGCGCTGTTGTTCAAGAAACTGCTCCCCCCCTGAAAAAACCATATGCTCGGAAAGATGAGCTAACCCCGGCCACTCCTTTGGCTCCTGATGGCTACCGACGGGAAAAATCCAAACCACTGCCGCGCGCTGCAGATGAGGAATCTGCTCGATATTCACCTCAGGTCCTGAGGATAAGCAGTAGCGGCGAGCCTCAGCGATTTTCCCCATGCCTATACCGACGTTTTAAAAATTAACTCGGAATTACGCTGGTGCCGGAACTGCAGCTGCTCGATGGTCATCTGGCAATGATTCGCTTCTTCTCTGGCAGCAAGAATTTTTCCGTGGTGAGCAGACTTGCTGCATACCGGATCAGCATTATCGGCATTACCCGTTAACATATAGGCTTGGCAACGGCATCCACCGAAGTCTTTCTCTTTTTCATCGCAAGAGCGACAAGGCTCTGGCATCCAGTCGTAACCACGGTAACGATTGAAGCCAAAAGAATTGTACCAAATATCGTCAAGACGATGTTCAAGTACCGATGGAAAGTCAATCGGTAGCTGACGTGCGCTGTGACAGGGTAAGGCTTTGCCATCCGGCGTGACATTCATAAAAATAGCCCCCCAGCCGCCCATACAGGCTTTAGGACGCTCTTCATAATAATCTGGCGTGACAAAGATGAGGTTAGTCAAATTACCTGAAGCAGCCATTTTCTCTCGATACGAGGCAACCACCTTTTCAGCATCGGCAATCTGTTTTCTGGTCGGTAGCAATCCTTCTCGATTGAGTTGCGCCCAACCATAGAATTGGCAAGTCGCCAGTTCAACATCATCGGCTTCGAGCTCAATACAGAGTTCAATGATCCGATCGATCTGATCGATATTGTGCCGATGTAAGACAAAGTTCAGTACCATGGGATAACCATGGGCTTTGACCGCTTTAGCCATCTCAAGCTTCTGGGTGAAAGCTTTTTTGGATCCTGCCAAGGCAGCGTTCAACGTTTCATCGCTGGCTTGGAAACTGATTTGGATATGATCCAAACCGGCTTCGGCAAACAGATCCAATTTTTTTGCGGTGAGGCCAATTCCAGAGGTAATCAGATTGGTATAAAAACCGAGTTCGCGTGCTGCCGCGATAAGCTCAGGCAAATCCTTACGCGTCAGCGGCTCGCCCCCTGAAAATCCAAGCTGGACACTGCCCATCGCACGGGCTTGCTTGAAAACGTCGATCCATTGCGCGGTAGTTAGCTCTTCTTTTGCTCTAGCAAAATCCAAGGGATTCGAACAATAAGGGCATTGTAACGGGCAGCGGTATGTCAGTTCAGCCAGCAACCATAGCGGTGCTTTAATTTCTGGATTACTTTGCATCGTTCAGTAGAATCCATTTTTGACGGTAAGCCGCCTGAAGAAAATCGATAACATCCTCATCTACGCCCCCCGCATCAGGAAAGCGTGTATTGAGTTTCTCTATGATGAGGTCGACACTGGCGACACCGTCAACTAACGCTAAAATCATGGCTGCCGACTCATTGAGTTTAGCCATCCCCTCAGGGTAGAGGATCACATGCTGTTGTTGAGACTCTTCCCATTGCATGCGATAACCACGGCGGAAACAAGGTACTGCTGATAAAGTCATCATCATTTACACCAAACGCGTCGTGTGCCAAACCGGTTGGTCCGTCACTGTGTGATAAGGGGCACGATCTAAACTATAAGCCATGGTCATTGCATCTAGCATGGTCCATAAGATATCGAGCTTAAATTGTAAGATCTCCAACATACGCGTCTGTTTTTCGGCCGTATCGAAAATCTCTAAGGCTAAGGATAGCCCATGCTCGACGTCTCGCCGAGCTTGCCCCAGACGACTACGGAAATAAAAATAGCCATCTTCCTTGATCCAAGGGTAGTGCTGCGGCCAGCTATCTAATCGAGATTGATGGATTTGCGGCGCAAAAAGTTCAGTTAACGAACTGCACGCGGCTTCCTGCCAGTTAGCTCGACGCGCGAAATTCACATAAGCGTCGACCGCGAAGCGTACCCCAGGCAATACATGTTGTTCAGAGAGCAACGCTTCTCGCGTTAAGCCAACGGCTTCGCCTAACTGTAGCCAAGCCTCAATGCCCCCTTCACTCTCTCCATCACCATCGTGGTCAAGAATACGTTGTACCCATTGACGTCTTACGCTGGGATCAGGACAGTTCGCCATAATGGCAGCATCTTTCAACGGAATATTTGTTTGATAGTAAAAACGATTGGCTACCCATCCCTGAATTTGTTGTTTTGTTGCTTGCCCGTTATGCATAGCAATGTGGTAAGGGTGATGGATATGATAATAAGCCCCTTTATCGCGTAGGGCCTGTTCAAAAGCTTCTGGTGTTAGCGTTTCGCTAATATGCATTTTATTCTCCCAACGTGATTTCCATACCATCCCAACTCACTTCGATACCCGCCTTATCAAGGCTTGCTCTTTCCGGGGAGGACTCATTAAGTATTGGGTTAGTATTATTAATATGAATTAGAATTTTGCGCTGAGCTTTGAGAGTTGCCAGCATTGCTAGCATGCCTTTCTCTTCGGAAAGGGCTAAATGGCCCATCGCTTTGCCAGTATTACGTCCCACACCGGTTGTCACCAGCTCATTATCCTGCCAGACGGTCCCATCAATCAGTAAGCAATCGGCTTTTTGTAGCCAAGGCAAAATAACGTCATCGGGTTCGCCCAAGCCCGGAGCATACAATACGCTTTTACCGGTGGATTCATCTTCAATATAGAGTGCCACATTATGGCCCGGTAAGGGCTTATCACGCCAAGGAGAATAAGGGGGCGCATTACTGATGATCGGGATTGGCGTAAAGCGTAGTTGCGTACATACGCGGGTTTTAAAAGGTTCCATCGGCACAATCGGCTGATGCAATAACCCCCCATTCCAATGCGTTAGCATCGGAAAAATTGGAAACCCCGTCGAAAGATCTTCATGAACTTCTGCAGTACACCATACACGGTGGGGGCAGCCTTCACGCAGGCTTAATAGCCCCGTACTGTGATCTATTTGGCTGTCGGTAAGAATGATATCGCCTACCGTGGTGCCACGGAGATGACCGTGTTTAACAAACTCCGGGGTATGACGAATTTGCTCGGAGATGTCTGGAGAAGCATTACACAATACCCAATCTTGCCGATTGTCACTAATCAATATCGAGGATTGTGTACGAGGTCGCGCGGGGATAGAGCCTTCTCTGACGCCCTGACAATTGGCACAATTACAATTCCATTGAGGAAAACCACCACCGGCGGCAGAGCCTAATACTTTGATAAACATAGAAGTGTCGATTTAGAGAGAGGAAGATGCCCGTACTGGTATACGGGCATAGATGTGTTGCTTAGCGGTTAGAGATGTACAGAGTAATTTCCATACCTAAACGCATATCTTCAAATTCTGGTTTTTTCCACATAGTGTTATCCTCATTATTATCATCTAGGTAATCATAGATTACCTTGGGGGAGTAAATGTTGCGCTAATGTTTCTCCAAGGTCAACACTAAACCAAAATTAATCATCATTATTGACCCCAGGTGCGTTCCAGTACCCTTAGCCAGTTTCCATGCATTATTTTCTCTAAGCTTTCAGCGGTAAATCCTCGCAGTCTAAGCCGCTCAGCCAGCAAAGGGAGACCGGTGACGTCACCAAGTGCTTTTGGGACCGATACACCATCAAAGTCAGATCCCAAAGCGAGATGTTCATCACCAATCAGTTCAGCGACATAACAGAAATGGTCGGCTAATATGTCTAAGTCTGTCTCTTCATTACGTGCGCCATCGGGACGGACAAAAGCATTGCCAAAGTTTATTCCCACGACACCTCCGCTATCACGGAGCGCTATCAATTGTTGGTCTGTTAGGTTACGGGGTTGTGCACAAAGTTGATGAACCGATGAGTGAGTAGCGATAAGCGGTTGGTTACTGAGTTCGGCAACTTCCCAGAAGGTTTTCTCATTCATATGAGAACAATCAATCACCATTTTTTTTGCTACGAGCTGAGCAATAAGATCTTTTCCAGCCGAGGTGAGACCAGGTCCACTGTCAGGTGTGCCAGGAAAAGCGCCCGTTACCCCTTCCCCATAAGCATTGGCAGTATTCCAAAAAGGCCCTACGCTTCTAACGCCCGCTTGATAAAACGCGTCGAGGGCGTGACTGTCTAAAGCCAATGCCTCCGCACCTTCAATGTGCGCAATCACAGCAAACACTTGATCTTTCTTAGCTTGATGCAACTCTGCTGCAGTAGTGCAAAGTTTCATTTTGCCATCAGACTGCTTAATCAAGGTTGTTAAGATGGAGAGTTGTTCCCACATCACCTCGAGAGGGTTTTCAAGCTTTTTAGTGTGACGGGGATATTTTTCGGCAATGTAATGCTTAGGTGGAATAAAAATCGCAAAGAAGCCAGCCATCAGGCCAGCCTGTTGTATACGCGGAAAATCGAGATGCCCATTAATATTTTCGAAGAAAGCGCCAGGATTATCTGGATAATTTAACCATAGGTTAAGCAAGAGATCATTGTGGCCATCAAAGTAGTTCATGCTCAGTCACTCTTTAGGTAAAACTAAATTCTGCTAGTAACGGATTGTGGTCCGAGGCTTCTGTTTTTAATACTCGTGCATTCTCGATAGACATTCCTCGATAAAAAATAAAATCGAGAGGACGACCAAAAGCCGTCCTGCGATGGTCATGATCAAAATGCACTTCTTTTAGATGATGCTTATGAACGAAGTGATATAGAGCCTTGCTGCGAGGCTGGCTCCACGCATTAAAGTCGCCAGCCATGAGTATCGGGCCACAATGGTGTTGCATATGTTCGCCTACTGTCGCCAATTGCTTGCGATAGACTTCTATCCCTAAACTAAAATTAACCGCATGCATATTCACTGCCATAAGCATTTGGCCGTTGGGCATGGGATAGACGGTAATCAAAGCTGATTTAGCTAAGCGCAGTAAAGGCTCACGCTCACGAAGTGGGCAACAGAAAATCGGGGCGCTTTTCGCTAGTGTCATGACCCCAGAAGGATGTTGAGGAAAGGATAAAGCAGGGACTTGGTCAACTGCAATAAAATGGCACGTTGCAAAAGTGACTAGTTCTGGCGTCGTCTGCGCTTCTTGTAGCATAACTAAATGGCTATCTTTACCGAAATCAGTGATCACTGACTGCCACTCAGCACGTTGCTGCTTAAAGATATTCCATACCAAGACTTTCAGATTTTTATAATCTGGAAGTAATGCCCCTTCCGGTAAGCAATGGACGAACGGAAATTGCAGCTCCGGTGGGAAGACCTGTTCTGCAGGTTGACCTGCTGTATAACGCATAGCAAATGTCTTTTTTCGCACGCTGAAGCTATCCCTCATTTATGGATGACTATCCATAATGATATCAGTCTGCAGGGAAAAATAATGGCTTTAAAAGCGGTGTTTTAGGAAGAATTTTCCCAAAGCAAAAAACCCATGCTATTTCTAGCATGGGTTTCTCTTAATAAGTGGCGGAACGGACGGGGCTCGAACCCGCGACCCCCTGCGTGACAGGCAGGTATTCTAACCAACTGAACTACCGCTCCACCGATTCTGTCTCAAAGCAGCACTGCTACTTTGCTTGTTTCTCCCGCACCGTGTCAAGGGTGTGGTCATGACCTATTGGTCTTAATTGGATGCCTGGCAGTTCCCTACTCTCGCATGGGGAGACCCCACACTACCATCGGCGCTACGGCGTTTCACTTCTG
>NZ_JABBFQ010000037.1 GCF_018494055.1 Rosenbergiella epipactidis | reverse complement strand
AGTCGTATCTGGCGCGATAGTCGTTGCTTCTGCAGAGGTATTTTTCGCCGCATCCGTCGCTGTGACACTTAAGGTTTCGCCATTGGTTTGTTCTGTAGTTAGGGTAACGCTAAAGGTACCGTCACTACCGGCTGTTGCACTGCCCAGGGTGTTGCCCTCAGCATCTTTGATGGCAACGGTTGAGCCAGCTTCCGCCTTACCAGTGACC
>NZ_JABBFQ010000036.1 GCF_018494055.1 Rosenbergiella epipactidis | reverse complement strand
TCACTTCTGAGTTCGGCATGGGGTCAGGTGGGACCACCGCGCTAGTGCCGCCAGGCAAATTCTTGGTGCTAAAAACGGGCCTTTTTAACGTACTCGGCGTTAACTTCCCTCGCGCTAGTCAGTCACATACCTGTGTATGCGCCTTCTTATCGCTTGGTTGTCGCCTTGATTACGATAAAAATTCATCGTTTCTACAAATTCGTTTCTTAA
>NZ_JABBFQ010000035.1 GCF_018494055.1 Rosenbergiella epipactidis | reverse complement strand
CGCTAGATCCTGCTCAAACCAATGGTGAGACCTTAAGCGCAACGGCGACAGATACTGCGGGGAATACCTCTGCAGCAGCTACTACCACCGCGCCAGACTCTACCGCGCCAGCAGCGCCGACTGATGTAGCGGTGAGTGATGACGGTGCGACAGTCACTGGTAAGGCGGAAGCAGGATCAACTGTCGCTATCAAGGATGCTGACGGCAACAC
>NZ_JABBFQ010000034.1 GCF_018494055.1 Rosenbergiella epipactidis | reverse complement strand
CATCCGTAGCTCAGCTGGATAGAGTACTCGGCTACGAACCGAGCGGTCGGAGGTTCGAATCCTCCCGGATGCACCATAATGGTTGTTACACACTTCTTCGGTAAGTTTGTTACCTGTCAGTTACAAGAATTCTGCAATGCATCCGTAGCTCAGCTGGATAGAGTACTCGGCTACGAACCGAGCGGTCGGAGGTTCGAATCCTCCCGGATGCACC
>NZ_JABBFQ010000033.1 GCF_018494055.1 Rosenbergiella epipactidis | reverse complement strand
ACTGGTAAGGCGGAAGCTGGCTCAACCGTTACCATCAAAGATGCTGAGGACAACACAATCGGCAACGCCACGGTTGCTGCGGACGGCAGCTTCACTACGACGCTAGATCCCGCACAAACTAATGGTGAGACCTTAAGCGCGACAGCGACAGATACTGCGGGGAATACCTCTGCAGCAACCACTACTTCTGCGCCAGATACCACCGCGCCAACAGCGCCGAC
>NZ_JABBFQ010000032.1 GCF_018494055.1 Rosenbergiella epipactidis | reverse complement strand
AAAGATAAACCGGCTGCGCCGACTATCACCGATGTGGTGGATAAAGCGCATACGGATGTGGCGGTAAAAGATCATGGAACTACCAACGTCAATGAGATGACCTTTAGTGGTAAAGCGCAAGCAGGCGCAGAAGTTACCCTGAAGGACGGTGATAAAACGGTGTTGGGTACCACGACGGCAGACCAGGATGGTAACTGGACGTTCACCCCAAGCGTTGCCTTAGCCGATGG
>NZ_JABBFQ010000031.1 GCF_018494055.1 Rosenbergiella epipactidis | reverse complement strand
AAATCAAAGCCCGCTGACGGTGAGCTACTGCCCGCCGCAGTCGTCGCCGTGGCGGTCACATTGTGTGCCCCATCGGCCAAGGCAACGCTTGGTGTGAACGTCCAATTACCTTGATCATTCGCGGTTGTTGTCCCGAGAACTTTATCACCATCTTTCAGTGTGATTTGCGCTCCAGCATGTGAGGTACCACTAAAGGTCATCTCATTGACGTGGGTAGTTCCATGATCTTTTACCGCCACATCCGTATGCGCTTTATCCACC
>NZ_JABBFQ010000030.1 GCF_018494055.1 Rosenbergiella epipactidis | reverse complement strand
GGCTACGTAGCTCAGCTGGTTAGAGCACAGCACTCATAATGCTGGGGTCACAGGTTCGATTCCCGTCGTAGCCACCATCTTTAATGCGGAAGTGGCGAAATTGGTAGACGCACCAGATTTAGGTTCTGGCGCCGCAAGGTGTGCGAGTTCAAGTCTCGCCTTCCGCACCATTTTGTACTATCTTAATAAGCGAAGCATGTTGGGATATCGCCAAGCGGTAAGGCACCGGTTTTTGATACCGGCATTCCCTGGTTCGAATCCAGGTATCCCAGCCAA
>NZ_JABBFQ010000002.1 GCF_018494055.1 Rosenbergiella epipactidis | reverse complement strand
TTAAGAAACGAATTTGTAGAAACGATGAATTTTTATCGTAATCAAGGCGACAACCAAGCGATAAGAAGGCGCATACAGAGGTATGTGACTGACTAGCGCGAGGGAAGTTAACGCCGAGTACGTTAAAAAGGCACGTTTTTAGCACCAAGAATTTGCCTGGCGGCACTAGCGCGGTGGTCCCACCTGACCCCATGCCGAACTCAGAAGTGAAACGCCGTAGCGCCGATGGTAGTGTGGGGTCTCCCCATGCGAGAGTAGGGAACTGCCAGGCATCCAATAAGTCGAAAAGGCCATCCTAACGGATGGCCTTTTTGCATTGGCTACGAAAAATAGTTAAATAGATACATCATTCCAAGTGCAGTTAATGGTTTTGCCCGCATTGGCACACTTACCATTATGTAACGTTGGTTGGTCCGGTGTTTTTTCTTTCTTTGCCGCACAGCCTACCAATAGAAGCGCAGCGAATAAAAAAAGTATCTTCTTCATTGTCTCATTCCTTATTACTCTATCCGTAATTTTAGCATGTAATAGTGCCCATCTCGTCGAATTGTCGTAGAAATGACTATACTGGCTTTTTACCTCAATTTTAGGCTGGCTAACTATGTCAAAGAAAGCTCAACTCGATACTCTTACCACTCCTCAGCGATATCCCTATAGAGCGATAGCATCAACGTCGTCTCAACGCTGGCCGAATGGAAAAGGGCTCGCGCTCTATGTCGCAATGAATCTCGAACACTTTGCGTTCGATTCGTTAGAAGGGGCAAAGCTATCGGCTAATGCCAACTATCCAGATGTATTAAACTACAGTTGGCGGGATTACGGGAATCGAGTTGGAGGTTGGCACCTAGCCGAATTATTTGAAACATTACAGATCCCTCCTGCAGTAATCGCGAATACGTCGATCATTGATTATTGTCCAGCGCTACTCGAGCGATGGTTATCACTACCCGAGAGTGAACTGATCGGTCATGGGCATACTAACTCACAACGACAAGGTGAACTCTCGTTGAACGAGGAGGATAAAATGATTGCTTACTGTTTACAGCGCCTCACAGCCTATAACAAATCAGTCAAAGGATGGTTATCACCTTGGATATCAGAGAGTTTCAATACACCTGAATTGCTGGCCAAAAATCAGTTTAGCTACACCTTAAATTGGGCACACGATGATATGCCAACCTCATTTTCGACGGAGAATGGTCCCTTGCTTTCTATTCCTTACCCACAAGAAATCAATGATATACCGACGATAATTCCCAATGGGGCTTCAATAGATACATTTTGTCAGATGATTGAATACCAATTTGAAGAGTTGTTAGCACGGAGTCAACGTTCGCCTCAAGTAATGGGAATAGCGCTACATCCCTACATCGTGGGTCAACCCTACCGTTTTTTCCGCTTAAAACAAACATTGAAAAAGCTGTTGGCGCGTCGTGAAGAGTATTGGTTAACTACACCAGGTAAGATAGCTGAACATTATTCATTATTCGCTGAGAAAAAGGATGATAAGGCAGTATAGGCCCAGCTAGCTCAAGGGTTCTTACTGCTAATGAACTCTTGAGCGATTTACTGATCACTATCCCTAGTCGCTTCTCAGTAATTATGTTTTGATTTTATCTAGCGGCGATTTTTTGGGAGCGGAAGAAGAGTGAAAATGCCGCCAATGAGGATCTTGTGCTGCAGAGAGTAGCTCATAATCGCCGCGGGTATCGCCCCAAGCACGTAGATGATAATTTTCTAAAGGACCGTAGACTTGCTCTAAACGAGAAACCTTATGTGCACAACGGCAATTATTACCAGAGATTTTACCGGTTAACTTTCCATCAATGACTTCTAATTGAGTACTGATTAAATTGATCCCTAGTTGATCCGCAAAAGGTCGTAAAACGATCTCCGGAGAGGCGGAACAAAGTGTCACGGTAGCACCAGTGTTCAATTCAGCCGCAACGGCGAGCAATCCTTTCGGACGCATTAGTTTTTTAAAATACTTACGGCAGTAGGCATTCGCTTTCTCTTTTACCCACCTTTCTTCGATATCCTTCATAAAAGTATGAATAAGCACTTCTTTAAGCTCATCGCGAGTTAATTTACGGCGTAAGCAACGAAGCGTTGGGAAAACCAAATGCAGCATTTTTCGCGTGAAACGTCGACGGCCAAAGGCGAAACGTAAGAAGGGGATAAAGCTGTCGTGTCGCGTAAGTGTCCCATCGAAATCGAAAACAGAGAGCGTCGGCGCGTTCCCCAATGTCTTGCCTGCCATAGATACCATCCCAGTAAAAAGTCCGTTAATAAGGTGATCATAGCAGAACCCCCTGTTAGGGTGAATCATGTATCCCAATTATGAATCGGCTGTTTATTTGAAAAGATTCAGCTTGGTCGGCTAAGTTAGCTCAAACATTATGATCCAGCTCACATTTTCATCCTTGTTATTGGAGTGTTTTGTAAATGTTATTTAAGTTATTAGCACTTTGCAGCTTTCTATTTCCGTCCGGATAGACCTCTTATGATTGATGACAATGCATTACGACAACTCCGTCAATGGAGCGAAGGCGATAGCCGCTATATCCTCGGTATTGTTGGCTTACCCGGAGCAGGTAAATCAACATTAACCGACTGGTTAAAAAAGCAGTTTGCTGAAACATTAGTGGTTATCCCCATGGATGGTTTTCACCTCGCTAACAACCAACTCAAACGCCTAGGCCGTCTACAGCGTAAAGGCGCCCCAGATACTTTTGACGTCAGTGGTTACCACGCGTTATTGCATCGAGTTAAACAGGCTTATCGACAAGAGACCGTTTATGCCCCCAGCTTCCATCGAGAAATTGAAGAATCGATCGCTGGGGAAATCGCTATACCGGCAGAGACACGCTTAATTATTACTGAAGGAAACTATTTATTATTGGAAGAGAATGGCTGGGCAGCAACGCCTTCGTTCTTGGATCACACTTGGTTCATTCATGTCGATGAAACTCAGCGATTGCAGCAACTTAAGCGCAGGCATATGGAATTTGGTCGTAGTGATCACGAGGCAGAACAGTGGATTGCAACGACCGACCAGCCTAACGCAGAATGTATTCAGGCTACCGCTGAACGTGCGGATAAACAAATTTTTATCAAACAATAACGACAATTAAAATTTAGGGGAACGCGATGGAAAAAACAATGGAGAGGCAGCTCGAAAAGCCTAATCCGACCATCGTGGTATGGATTGCCGTCATTGCGGCATTGGGGGGGCTGTTATTTGGCTATGACACCGGTGTGATTGGTGTTGCATTACTCGGATTGGGTAAAGCATTCGCGATGGATGATACGGTCAAACAACTTGTTACCGGAGCCATTATCTTTGGCGCTATATTTGGGTGTTTAGGTACTGGGCCGTTTTCTGACCGCCTTGGCCGCCGTAAAATGGTTATCTTTGTCGCAATCCTCTTTGCGATAGGTTCCGTCGCTTCAGCTATGTCGCCAAATGTCACGATCTTAATTATTTCGCGTTTCATCCTTGGCCTCTCTGCGGGGAGTTCGACACAAATCATCCCCGTCTATATTGCTGAAGTGGCACCGCCCAAGCATCGTGGCAAGATGGTCGTCTTGTTCCAATTTATGGTGGTATTCGGGATTACCGTCGCTTATGCCAGCGGCTTTGTACTCGGTGATCATTGGCGATGGATGTTTGGTTTAGGGGTTATCCCTGCGTTAATTTTATTGTCCGGTATGGTGTTCTTGCCTGAAAGCCCACGTTGGCTGGTGATGCGTAAACGTGATGATGAAGCACTACGTATTCTAACCCGTGTCCGCGGTACCAATGCTTTAGCCCAGCAAGAAATTGAAGAGATACATACCGTCGCTAATCAACCGGAAGGGTCATGGCGTGACTTAGCTCAACCCTGGATTCGTCCCGCCGTGGTGGTGGGTGCTGCCATAGCGATGTTTTCGCAAATCACCGGTAATAACGCCCTGATCTATTACGCACCGACCATCCTTACCCATGCTGGCTTTTCTAATCAAGCCGCGATTCTCGGCACCGGGCTAAGTACTTTACTTGTGGTGATTATGACTGTCATCGGCAGTATTTTGGTCGATAAAATAGGGCGCCGCCGCTACCTCCTTTGGACAATTCCCGGTTCGATTGTCGCGTTACTGGTGATGGGCTACCTCTTTTTAGGTAATGGTCCACAAAACCAAGTCAGTCAAATTATGGTCGTGGTCTGTTTAGCGGCTTATCTAATGCTGAACTGTGGCGGGTTTGGTGTATGCATATGGTTGATCAACGCGGAAGTGTATCCATTATTCGTACGGGGCAAAGGCGCGAGCTTAGGCGCATTCAGCCACTGGATTTTCGATTTATTGGTAACACTGACCACATTAAGCCTCGTTACGTGGCTAGGCGCCTCTTACACCTTCTGGTTGTACGCCCTTATCTCGATAGGCGCTCTGGTTTTCATTATCTATCTTGTGCCAGAAACGAAAGGAAAAAGTTTGGAGCAAATTGAGCAAGATCTGAAGAATAAAAAATTCTACGCGTTTCAGAATAAGTAATTGAAAAAGGGAGCGTAAAGCTCCCTTTTTTATCGCGATGATAATTAATGGCTACTGGTAAGAGAACGTAACATTAACCAATGATTGCACATTTCCCGCCGTAACTTGTCCAGTTGTTCTCGCATACTCGGCACTAAGGCCTGAACTGACAGGGGTCGTTCCGACATTACCTAGTGATACCGTCTGGTTCGCGGCTAGTACACTTCCATTATTTCTAATTTTAACGCCAATGCCAGTTGCTGGCGATGATGTTAATACATTCGAGAAAATAGTTGCTCCACTATCCGTCGTGCTACCCGAAATAATATAATTGAGTGACCGAGTTTGTGAACAATGCACGGTTAACGGTATATCCGTGCTTCCCGTTGAGTCTTGAGAATAGTTGGGCAGTTGCACTGTGACACTGCGTGCAGACACATCGCAGGTACCTGTTGGTACGGTGACATCATTACTGGCATATAGATTCCAAGTAATGCTCTGACTGGCGTTGGGGCCTTTTTCCAGAACCACCTTGGCAAACAATTCCCCAGTTTTTATTGCGACTCCACTTACAGAGGCACCTGAAAGAGGGGTGAGATACAGTATCGCTTTCCAAGGCGTATATGCCGCATTCTTGTTATTAACATAAGCGGTTGCCGTGGTAGTCGGAAACGGGTATGAGACACCATAATAATTAATACTTCCGGTAAAACCATTAAGGGAGCCCGAATAGGCAGAGCTGACCGCGATTCTGATGGGATCATCATATTGCTGAGGCGCATCATTTTTACACTGGATACTGTTCGATAAATCAATGACTAAATTTTGTCCTGATTGAACTTGTGGGGCGAGAGCAACATTAACCCTTACCGACCCACTGCTACTTAATGTAGTACCCTGTGCTTGGCATGTGAAGGCATAAACATGCGGGGCGAAACACGCAGAAAATAATGAGATAAATGATGTGGTAAGCCATAATTTTTGGCGAGTCATAATCACCCTCAGGAATAGGTGTAGGTAACATTTATAATTGATTGAATCGTTCCCTGAGTCGCTTTTCCTTGGGTGGTAATGGCACGAACTTCTAAATTAAGTGCCGCAGATTTACTGCTGTCGTTAACGGCAACAACCTTCGAACTTCCGTTCTTTAAGTTATTACCATCACTGTCGGCCAATTGTATCGCCATATTTGTGGCATCGCCAGTGTTGGCAAAATAGCTATTGCTACTGTCAGACGATCCAGAAAACGTAGCGGTGACCTTCGATGTGCCCACAGGACAATTTGTGAGGTTCAACGTAAAGCTATGCCAAGCGGATGCTGATCCTGCGGTAACGAAATCCGTACTCGTCAGTGTCCCTAAATCAATGTCAACATTTGATGTTGCAACGGTACAGGGGGTGGCCACTACCTTACCGTTTATGGTGATGGTTACATCTGCGGCTTGCGCGATATGAAGTGACCCAGCGAATAGTATTACACTACTGATGAAAAGAGAGATGCCTTTCATTGTCTATCCCCTTAAATTAATCATACTGCAGGGTAAAATTGGCTGCTGCAGACACCGTACCCGCCCCGACTGGATTTGCGGTACTGACCATGCGAGCATAGTAAGTAATCACATTAGTTTGGTTGGCAGTTAACGCAGTTGAAGTAAGGTTGCTGCTACTCTGATTCGGTTGGACGACCACCCCTGCACTATTCAACACTTGTACGCCAATACCGGTGGCATATCCGGTCGCGGGGGAATTCCTGAAGAGGGTACTATTCGTACTGTCGGTGGTACCCGTCATATTTATTTTTACTCCAGAAGCCGCTCTGCCACAGTTCTCTAGTGTTATAGAGAAGGGAACAGCATTTGAGGTGCTCCCTACCGAACGAAAGGCGTTTGTTGCGTAAATTCGTAGATCGACAGTAAAGTCTTTGGAGCCTACCGAGACTGAACACATGTTGTCTTTCAATCGACCTGTAATGGTAATCGTACTGTCCGCAGCATTAGCACTGAAGCAAGAAGCCCAGAGTATACCTAGTGCAATATATGAATATTTCATCAAGAACTCCGTTACTTACACTCGGCAGTTGCATAGCTGAGTAATTTGTTCGTGTTCAACTCGGTAAGTTGATAAGTGGCCAAACATTGTTGGCTCGCCTCATCGCCCCAAGAGACTTTGACTGAACCCTTGAGTGGCATACCCGTTAAGTAAACTTGGCCATTGTCGCCAGCAATACTGCTATTGTTGTTATCCACAGCGGTAACGTTGGATCCAAAAGGTATAGCTTTACCATTATGCGTGAGCGTAAGCAGTAATTTCACGCCAACATGGGTATTAAAGTCAGCGGCAACCACCGCACCATGAGTCGGTACAATCGTTGTAACGGCATCATCCACATCGACGTTATTGGCGAGGCTGTTAGTATCGATTGCGACGCGGTTATTACGATAATCCGTTGCATAAGGCAGTACGGCGTAACCACGCCAGTCAGTTTTAACGCCTGTCTGGTTAAGTATTGAGACATTCTTAGCACCAGGTGCTCTGACTAAAATAACGGTATCGTTTAACGGTTGGCTAAAAGTAACTCCTTGTCTATGGAGCAATATCCCGCCACTTTGGCCCACATAAAGTTGTCGAGAACCGCTGTTATCACTGTAGTTAATGTTGGTATTCCCATAGCCACCACGATAGTACATCGAGGCATAAGTCGAGCCGCCTGATCCAGACGTTGTATTACTATACCCTTTTTGAAGGTTATAACTGAGGTTCTGGTCTTCTAACAGTGTTCCATAAATACCGGCTTGGTGGATGCTATGACCCTTCATATCGTTGGTCATGTTATAGCTAGCACTGGCATTGCGGAAAATGGATTGCGTATTGGACTGCATAAAGTGGCTAAATGGAATGCTGATATTGAATGCGATACTTTTATCTGTTCCATCTACCCAAGCTGTTTTGGTTAGAGCATAGGTCACGCTATAAGAGATGTCGGTGATATTACCACTGTAGCCAGCCTGTAGTTGCTGATCTTTCGAGTCAGTTCCCCAATAAGTTTGCTCCGAACCACTGGCGAAAAGGGTGCCTGCGCTTCCTGCTTTTTGGGTCAAGCTTAATTGGAAACGTCCTTTCTTGTTAAAATTGAGGTTATACGCATCGACGACTGAGCGCTCACCCGTCAGCGTGTTCGTGTCGACGCTGTAGCCACTCATCGCCTTCCAAGTGGAATCGGACATCGAATAATAGCCTTTCGTCGAGTAGCGATAACCCACTAGCTGAAGGTTCGTTCCCCAGTCTGTTAAGGCTTTGCTGTAGAGCACGCGTAATGATTGACCGGTGTGTTCTGAATCATCATAAAGGGTGGTTTTGGCATAAGTCAGGTCGGCAGATAACGCTCCCCAACCGCCAAGGTTTTTACCGATACCCGCATTCACCGATTTATAGTGATTAGAGAGCTGTGTTCCCGAATAGATTGTCCAGCCAGCAGATAGGCCTTGTAGCAAACTCGCTTGGACGAAATCAGGGTGACTTTGCTGGCTGTTACCGCTACGGAACTCACCGGCACTAATATTATATTTGAGGTAGCCTTCACGTTGTAAAAGCGGGACTGAAGAATAAGGGATTGTGAAGCTTTGAACGCTACCATCGGCTTCTTTTACCGTAACAAGTAGATCGCCGCTGTTGCTCGCCGAGTAAATATCTTTAATCACAAACGGCCCTGGCGAAACGGTGCTTTGGTAGACTTCAAATCCATTTTGCTTAACCGTTACCACGGCAGTAGTACGGGCAACACCATGAATAACTGGTGCATAACCTCGTTCGCTATCCGGCAGCATGCTGTCGGTTTTGGCGAGTTTGATACCGCGAAAGTTGACGCTATCAAAGATGTCGCTATCGGTGAAACTATCACCCAACGTTAAACGGCTTTGTAACGGAATGATATCTCGCTCTAAATAGGTATTTACATGTTGCCAATTATTTTCGTGGCTATTTTTGCTACTACTATAGTTCCACGTTGTATTATCTCTTAGTCGCCATGCGCCCAAGTTGATGCCTGACTGCAGGTTGAGGTAAGCAATATCTGAGCTTACGCCATGCGGACTTTTAGCTTTATTCCCCGTGAAGTTATAGTTCACCATTGCAGCGGGGATCCCCTCACTCCATAACTCAGGTGATATATAATCACGACCATGAGCTTGCATATATGCTTGAGGGATATTTAACGATAACTTTTGGGTACCGACATCGAAAGAGCTGGTGGCATCGGAGATTTTATTTGATAGAGGGAAACACTGCACGGTCAGATTATCTTTGCTGATATCTTTGACTGCAGAGCCATTCATTCCTAACTGGACAAGTTCTTGGTAACTTAAACAAGGTTCAAGGCGATTCTTCTCCTTATTAATGTCGAACTTGACTTCTTTGTTGGTCACAAAGTTGTCGTTGACATAAATATTGACTCGGTACGAGCCAGGAGGCGCTTCAATGCCTTTTTCAAAGTTACTTAATGATGCGACAGCCGAAGGATCATCGGATAAAAAACGTGGGTTAAAGTAAGTCTCTGCCAGAGATTGACTGGCGTAGCCACAAAGAGACAGACACACAACCAATTTGGTTATGCGAAAGGAAGGTTGCTGAGATCTGTCTCTTTTCATATTTTTATCCATACATGCAAAATGGCTTCATAACATAAAATTTATCTAACAACTATTTTACGGAGGCAGTGATCGTTGGTGTTTGAGCCCCGAAGTCATTGATTGTTTTATAGCTTATAGAAGACGCTGAACTTTCTGGAGAAAGTGTGAGGTTACTCATTGGTGCAACCATATTATCTTTCAACGCGGTACCATTAGCTTTAATAGACACTAAGGTTAAATAATAAGGCGTTGGGTTATTAACCTGAATAGCACTTCCTTGGTGTGAGAAAGTTAATTTAGACGGTGCATCTTCTGGCGCCATCTTGATATTACTTGGGCGATAAAACATTTTAATACGGCTAGTAATTGCAAACTGTAACGTATTTTGTTGATCTTGGCTCTTATTCATAGAAGGAATCGCTTTTACATTTAACCAAAAAAGAGATTCACGATCGTTAGGTAATGCGCCATTGGTATTATCAACAATACGCAGAGTATTCTCTTTTTTCCCTTGCATTAAGAAAAGCGGGGGAGTAATAACAAAGCTATTGACCTTATTTCCTTCGGCATTTTCCACCCAAGATTGGATAAGGAATGAATCTGTTTCTTTGAGGCTACGAACCCCTAAGCTTGCCTCTTTCTGCCCTGCAGGATAGACCACGCGCGTTGCATCCAGCCCAACACCGGCATAGGCCTGTGCGCTTAAAAAGAAGACAGAGCTTGCAATCAAGGCTTTAGGGAGATCTTTCAAAGAAAAGTTAATCATATAAACCTCTGACATCTGGTGATATTTTGTGGCAACAGAGAGACCACAATCATGGGAATTTTTGAAAAAAAACTTAAGGAAAATTTACTGATAGATAAATAAGAGTTTGGCTTCAGCATTGACTCTGCCTGGTAAAACATTTAGCGATGTCGATTTATACCTGACGACAAACTTCTCTGTATTCTCAAACACCCGGCTAGTCGTCGTGAACAAGCGATAAGGACGATTAATTGGGATTAAATTGTTTTGCATATCATAGATAGCAAGGCCTAGCCCTTTAGCTGAATCACGTTGCTGTCGGACAGCGAGAATTTGAGTATTTTGGGGGTCTTCATCGCCTTGAAAGAGTACCGAAATATTATTTCTCGTTGGAGAGGTACACATTCCAAGATCGATAGTGAAGTCAACGGGGGCAGCTTCAGCACCCGCGACACTAAACTGATTGGTGCCGATTTTATCGAGAGTTACCGTGAAATCGTGGTTTGCCAAATCGACCGCGCAGGATGATTCAACAATTTTTCCCTGAAACTCTAAAATATTTTCGCTGGGATCCAGAACAATATTTTCTGCCAGAATAACGCAAGGTGAAAACAGCAGTATTGCACCCAAAATTCCTGAATAATTGATTTTCATGGAGTGAGTCCTGGATTCAACGATAACGGGCCATCCTGGCCTCATTCGCATCCTTGCAAGTTAATACCTTATTGGTATTGAACTTTAAATGTTGCGTCTGCGTTCGCAGTACCTGCAGTTGCTTTACCCGCAAGAGAGATATAACGCGCTTGGAATGGCAGGGTGTTAGTACCTGTTGACAGGGTGCTAGCTGTGCTTGCTGTCGCACCATCAAATACGACTGGCTTACCTGCTTTATCCAAAACTTGGATACCGACGTTAGTCGCGCCGCCTGCAGAAGAGCTTTGTAGAGCTAGGATGTTAGTTGCGCCACCTTGAGTTCCGTTCCAGATGATTGATGCTTGTGTTGCCGTTGCGTCACAGTCATCAAGTTGGATGTTAAAACCAACAGGTGAGCTAGTGCTGTTCGCAGCAGTTAAAGTTGAAGTTTTAACTTGACCTAATTGAACAGTTTGATCAACTGAACCTGCATCAACGGCACAAGCTGCAGAAACAACTTGACCTTTAAAGTGTACAGTTCCGCCGTTAACCGTCACAGTGTCAGCCTGCGCAGCAGCAGAGACTAAACCGAATGCAGCGATAGAAGCTAAAGCAAGAGTTTTCATTTTCATGTGTTCAATCCTTATTGAGAGACGCGCGGCGCGGCGTAGTTGTGTACTCCAGCACCTGAATGTTCAGTCCGCTTTAGCGAACCGGATATTGTGCATTAGCGACTCATCCATAAGTTATGAACTCGATAACGCCTTGCAACGAAATGGATTGTAAGACTAATCTTAAAACAGAAAATGATAGTGATAGCGATGGATAGGCGCTTATTGATAGGTAAATATGGATTTAAAATGTATTGATTTAGATCATTAAATTTCAAGTAACAAATAAGATTTGTAGTTTTTATGATTAGAATCAGTAAATTAATAGATTTTTGTTTTTATAGAACAAAAAAATACCACAGGGGCACTGTGGTATTTTTTTACTGATAAACAGGAAATTAATGCTGGGATTGCTTCATTTTTTTCTGTTTGATTTTTTTCAACAAGCTCATGGCTTCAGCTTTGTTCGCTACTGCGGGGGCCGACCCGGCAAGTGGCTTACGCGCTGTTTCACGTAGGGTGTACACCGTGATCAAGCCAATTACTCCCGCGCCCATTAAGTAATAAGCGGGCATCAACAGGTTATGAGAGGTATCGACCAACCACGCCGTAATGAGCGGTGTTGTTCCACCAAATAGCGATACAGAGATGTTGAAACCAATCGCTAATGCACTGTAACGAATATCGGTTGCAAATAATGCAGGCAGCGTCGCAGGCATTGTGCCGCTAAAGCAGGTATGGATAAGGCCTAAGATAATTAGCCCCAAGAAGACTAACCACATATTCCCAGAACTGATCAACAGCAAGCAAGGTACCGAGAAGAGGATCAGGCCAATCGCCCCTCCCGCAATGACAGGTCGACGGCCAAGCTTATCTGTCCAGTGTCCTGACATCAGGGTCAGAGGCATCATCACGAACATCACAACCATAATCAGTAACAGACTACTCAGCTCGCTCAAACCTAGGATGCCGGTTAGGTAGCTAGGCATGTAGGATGTCAGCATATAGTTAGAGACGTTGAACAGTAGCACTAAGCCAATACACTTCAGCATTTGCCCACGGTATTTATTTAACAGCTGAAATAAACCTAAACGTGGCTTGCTATGCTCCAACGCTTCCTGCTTCTCCATATGTTGTTGGAAAGCCGGGGTCTCTTCTAGCTTCAGTCGCACATACAAGCCGAAAATACCGAGAGGCGCTGCGATAAAGAAGGGTATCCGCCATCCCCAATCAAGCATTTGTTGTGGCGTGAAGACCGATGTCATTACGGTGACGAGTGTCGCACCGATGAGATAACCGCCTAATGTCCCGAACTCAAGAAAACTCCCCATAAATCCGCGACGGTTGTCGGTTGAATACTCAGCAATAAAAGTGGCTGCACCACCGTATTCTCCCCCGGTTGAGAAGCCTTGTAACAGACGAGCCGCTAACAGCAAGATGGGCGCGGCGATACCTATTGATTGATAGGAGGGGATTAAACCGATACAGAATGTCCCAATCGCCATCATGATCATGGTAATAGCGAGCACTTTCTGCCGACCAATTTTATCGCCTAAAGGCCCAAATACTAACCCGCCAATTGGACGAATTAAGAAGGCGGCAGCAAATGCGCCAAAGGTAGCGATAAGCTGTGCTGGCCCACTCGCCGCTGGGAAAAAGACCTTACCAATCGTTACGGCTAGATAGCTATATACCCCAAAGTCAAACCATTCCATGGCATTACCTAGCGCCGCAGCCCCGACGGCACGCTTAAGCATATCGTTGTCGACGATGGTGATATCGTCCAGCGTTAGCTCTTTTTCCTTTTTACGATTCCAAAAATGTTTCTTTGGTTTTTGTGTTATTGGTTGTTCTTCAGACATTGTGATCCTCACGATGGAATGATAGAGCAATGTATAGCTTTCTTAGCCAGACATCCCGTCATAGTGGGAAAAGAAAGATATAAATAGCTTCCCCATATTCTTAAGTTTAGGTCAATTTAAGATTAATACTGTAAACATGCTTTTGATTCAATTTCAAGGAAAGTGCCGAGTAGGGCTCTTTTAGCGATAAAACTTTTACAGCTACGTAGTGCTTAACTCATTGAATTAATGGAGTAAATTTATAATTTATTGAGTGTGGCGATGAGGTGGGTTTATTTCAGTAGGACAAATAATTATATGATAAATTTTATAAGTAAATGATTTTAAAAGATAAATATTTTAACTCGAAATGGGATACGTCGAAAAAAAGCGCGTTCTGGGGAGAATATTAAGCCGAGAGGTGAAAAAAACCGACTTACCTTAAGATAAGCCGGCTTGATGATTAGAAGTTATAGAATACGGTAATCCAAGTACTATCTGGTTCGTTATCGGTCGTTGTCGCGATAGTTCTTTCAAGATAGACGCTTAAGCCGTGGCCCATCTCTGTCCCCGCACCTAAGTAAACGTGGTTAGCGTGGTAATTTTCATCACCCTTAAGGCGTAATGAATCGACCGCCACATAGGGTTGGATTGATTTCAGGAATGGCTTATCGATATTAAAGGTATAACCGACGAACTCTTCCAAACCATAACCGCTGCCCGCGAAGTAATGCGACACCGTATGGTTGCGTGTTGAAGGAACGAAATCCTTATAGTAGCTAGCCGTCGAGGTCAGATACCAGTTACCCGGTTGCCATGTTAACGCTGTACCGGAAACCTGTTGGTTATAACCCTTCTGGGTGGTGCTATTTTTCACATTTGCTTCAGTACTGCTGTACGCTGCGGCCCATGACAAGGTCGGCATAATAGCGTAGTCGAAACCAAAGCCTGCGCCATGGTTACGGCGGTAAGAACGGCCAGTACCGCTACCATCGTCTTTTTGATCTTCAGGAAGCAGATAGTTAGCAGAAACCGTGACTGGGCCAAAAGTATTTTTATACATGATGCTATTTTTAGGCTTATTTGCGCCATCATAGTCACCATTAAATCCAATACCTGTTGCGCCAGCATGGCCATCGTTATCCCATACGTCACTTTTGATGCCGACGACGGAGTAGTAGATGCCGTATTGGTGACCATAAGTTAGCGTACCATAGCGATCATCTTTGAAGCCTGCATAAAGTTGGCGCTGACGATCACGCAAGGAACCCGGTTCGTAGTTCCCTTTCATACCTAAGAAGTGCGGGACGTTGAACCCCCACTCGTAATAGCCAATAACAGAGGTATGATCAGTCAGTTTGTAGTCAGCACGAAAACGTACGCGTGAACCACCATCGTGACCGCGCTTGTTAGATTTATTGGCATCAGGACCGTTGGTGAAAACCCACTCAGGACGGATGCTACCGCCGACTTGTAAGCTTAAAGGGGCTAATAAAGAATTACTTTGCGGATTTTTATCCAGAATAGTAATTTCTGCGTGTGAAGGTGCAGCAATCGCCAATGCTATCAAACTGCCGCTGAAACCAATAATTTTATGTTTTTTCACCACTTCCTGTCTCCATAGCGATAATATATTCATAGAGTTAATCGTTAAACCACTCTTATCAGCACGTAAAATAAGGCACTGACTCGGTTTTATTGTTGTTGTACCGATTTATTTATAACTTACCCCAAGAACATAACGTTAGAAAGGTAAATGATGCAACAAGATTTTTTTGCATAAAGTGACATTTATCAGCTATCCGATTGATTAATTTGGATATTTAATTTAAAGAAATGTAAAGCTATTATAAATATATGATGTTCATCACTATTTCTTGAATGATTGCGGTTTTATTAGAATTTTGTATGGATAAATATTTTTGTCGAGAGGAGTGATTTTTTTGGGGGATTTGTAGTGTGAGCGACCATTTAAATTGAAGAGTCTATTAGCCCGTAAATATTAGCACGCTAATAATGAATGAGTTCTTAGATTGGGGGGCTCTGATTGGTGCTATACGTTTTCTATCAATAGCTTATCGGTGACTTTTATATTCCCTCGCTAACATTATTAACTTTGGAGTGTGGGAAGAATAGCCATCTTCTGATAGAGGAAATTCTACTCTTTCCATCCCCCGCCAACGTACCAATCTCCTATTCCATATCTCGTTGATTGTTTCGATCAATACACCGTTACCCTAAATGAGTTGACGCCACAGCAAAGGCTGTTGATTAGGGAAATGAAGGTCCATCCGCTACGCCTTCGATCAATAATTATTCAAATCGCACACATAGTTAATCTAGTTATAGTAACTATAGTTATTATTATCTCAGTTAAACAAATTACCCTTTAAAAAGATCGAGGACCTTATTATGAAAACCTTAAAAACACTTGCACTCGCCTCTACCGCAGCCTTGTCATTACTCTCATTTGGGAGCTTTGCACAAAGCGTCTCCGTCACCGATTCGACCTTAGACGGCGCAGAGTCTCAAATTGCAGCGATGGCCAATCAAGCAGGCGGTCACTATAAAATTACTGGTGCAAGCTCCAATAATTTCGTTCGTATGACGGCAGAGATTAACAGCGCACCGTCACATGGATTAAAAAACTAAGACATTCTTTAATCTACTCTGACCCTAGCGACCTTTCCTATCCTTAAGATTAGGCCATAGTAAGTCACCACCACCGAAGCGTGCGTGCTTCGGCGGTGGCCTAAGTCCTTTCCTTTCTTGACTGAGCCCTCACGATTTAGTGAAGCCTCCGAACCACAGAAAATCTCATCTTGCTAGTCAGTTTTCCCTAAGCCGAACGTCGGTTTTGACAAGGCCTTCCTTTGCCCTAACTAAGCCGTTCATATCGATAAGGTGCGGGGTCGACCAAAGGTGATTGACCACTAAGGATGTCTGCGGCTAATTGACCCGCTGCAGGTGAAGTCCCGAACCCATGTCCAGAGAATCCCGTGGCCAGGACTAATCCGGGAAGGCTAGTGACGGAACCAATAACTGGATTAGAATCAGGGGTGACATCAATAACGCCAGCCCACTGCTGAGCAATTTGTGCCGCCTTGAAGGCGGGCCATGCCTCAATTAAATTTTTGAGGGCCTCCTGATTAAGACCACTATTGGCTTGTGGGTCGAGAGTACGGATCTGTTCAAAAGGGGTGCGCTGGTTTTCCTTCCAGTGGCGGGCAAGCCGCAAATCTTGGAAAGAATAGCGGCCAAAGCCGATACGTAAATTGCCTCGACCCTGTTTAAGCTGCTGGCGATAACGCAAGCCAATCAGCATATGGTCTAAAGTCAGCGGCGCATCTAATGCACCACGCTGTGTAACGATAAACCCTCCGGTGTGATGGCGTCGAAATGAGAAATCCGGCGCGCCGACTGCGATATCGGTGGGACCCTCAAGAGGTTTTGTCTGTAACACGGAACAGATTAAGGGTAGGGTGGGCAGAGCGATGTGATGATTGATTAAAAAGCGTCGTGACCACGCCCCTGCAGCAAGTAAAACCTGTTCACATTTGATCTCGCCGCGTTCAGTTAATACTCCACTGATGCGTCCACCACTAGTAACTAGGCTTCTTACTGCACAATTTTCCACGATCACAGCGCCCAAGCGTTGAGCCGCTTTCGCTATGGCACTTGCGGCTTTGGTTGGCTCAGCACGTCCATCTGATGGGGTAAAAATCCCACCAGCCCAAGCGCAATTTCCTCCAGGGACGCGGCGGGCAATCTCTGCTGAACTCAAGAGTGCTGAATCAAGTTGGAGATGTTTGACGTGTTCAAACCAACGCTCATGCATCGCCATCTGGTCTGCTTGACGCGCAACGAACATGATACCAGCTTGTCGATAGCCGACATCGCTGTCGACTCTTTCTGCCATCGTCGCCCATAATCGGTCAGCAGCCTGCGCTAAAGGGATATCTTCAGGAAGGCGGCTCGTTTTACGCACCCAGCCTAAATTACGTGATGACTGCTCGGCAGCTAGTTTCCCCTTTTCAATTACTACAACGGGGATATTCCTCTCTGCGAGGTTGAGTGCTGCCACTAAACCGATGATCCCTCCCCCTATAATCACGACAGTACTCTGTGTGGGGATCATCGTTGAGGTATTCACCGGATCAATACGTGGGGACATAGCTGGGATCTCCTCGTGGATATTACTGCGATAAAGTGAGTGTCGTCGCGTTAGTTTGTCCCGCACCACGGTAGGCGGTGACTTCGATCTCCACTTTGTACACTGTCGATCCTAGCGGTGGGCAGGTGACGGTCGATGCAGGGTCAATACCACGGAATTTGTCACCAATAAAAGCCATTACACTTGGCACGTCTTCGGGTGATTGGATAAATACTCGTGAACAGACTACATCGTCTAAGCTTGCCTCGACGGCGCTTAACGCCGCTTCAATATTGGCAAAAACTTGCGCAGTTTGATCGATGACATCCTCGGGGATCTCTTTAGTGACAGGATGGCGTCCGGCCGTATTTGAAACGTAAATCCAGTTATCGACGGCAACTAATCGTGAGTAACTGGCTTTCTCTTCAAAGATAGAACCGGATTTTACTTTGATAATGGTGGTCATAGCGGTACCCTCGTAAAGTGATTAAGCCAGTTCAGGCGTTTCCCAAAGATTTAATTTCACACCAATATTGCGTTGCAGCGCATTTCGGTACAGCACGGTTCCCCATGCCACATCTTCAACGGGCATACCTCCGACAGACATAATGATTATTTCATCGTCATTTTTTCGACCGGGTGCTTCGCCTGCGATAATTTGGCCAATATCTTCGAGTTGATCGGCGGTCAGTGCGCCTTCTGCGAGCATATCCATAAAGCGGACGCCAATAATGGGGATGGTGTTGTGAGCGGGCTTAGGCACCTCTTCGAACCAAGCATTATAAAGCCCCGTATTATCAAGGACCTTTCGTACATCAGTCCGCTCCATTCCTTCATCTAGGGCACAGAGGGCGGGCATTGCTAAAAAGGCTCCGGCTTTTACCCATTCGCGTTTCACAATGGGATAAGTGGAGGCATCGCCCGTTTCGCCGGAGCTACAGTAAGCGACCAGATCGCTGTCGCGTACGACTTCTTCAAGCGTGTCGACGATTTGGATAGTAGTAACTTGAGGGTAGGTATTTTTTAGCCAAGCGATAAATGCATCGAGACTTGCCGCACCGCGACCTTTGACTTTCACCGTGTCGACGTTGGGACAGACAGAAAGGAATGAGGCAATGGTTGTTTTACCCATGACTCCAGGCCCTAATAGCCCAATTACGCGGGAATCCTGCCTGGCAAGGTATTTAGCTCCCACGCCAGGAATTGCCCCCGTCCGATACGCCGATAATAAATTAGCTGACATATGCGCCAACGGCGCACCGGTATCGGCATCGTTAAGTGTGAACATTAATATCGAGCGTGGTAAGCCTTTTTCTCGGTTAGCGATATTGGAGCCATACCACTTAACCCCCGCCGTTTGGAAATTCCCACCTAAGTATGCAGGCATCGCCATCATACGCCGGTCTGCCGTCGGTTTCGGCATGGTTGGGAAGGGTGAATTTTCCGGAAATGTGACCATCGCACCATGGGAATCATTATTCGGTCCGGCCATTCGGTAGTCACCGTGGTAGAGTAATTTGAACATCTCTTCCATGCTGGTAATACAGGCGGGCATATCGGTAACGCCCGCACGGATCATGTCTTGCTCAGAGAGATATAAAAAATCAATTCTTGTTGAATCAGTCATTGCCACCACCTCACTCAGAATTTATCCGCCAGAAAGCATCTCTGTTAGCTCTGTCGCCTAGTCAGTGACAGTCGCTGTTTATAGAAATAGCCTGATGTGTTTTGGGATGTATTGAATATTTGCGACAGAGCTTGGATTAATGGTGTGGAAGTTGCATTGGGAGTAAGCCAGTAGACTTTTATAATGGGTACGACAATGAAAAATAGCCCGATTTTTAAAGAGAAAAAATTCCATCCTGAACAGCCATGGTTTGTCTTAAATACGTCGCATTATTTTTGGCAGACGAATGCAACGTTACCCGAAATATCGCATTTCTATAGTTTTAAGACGAGTCAACAAGCAACGCTCACTTTGGCGATCCCTGACGGTTGTGTCGATATCTTATTTGATTGTCATCCACAGTTTCCGACGGCTCGAATTTGCGGTACGACGTTGGAGGCACGTAACGCCTATTTATCAGAAGAACGGCTTTATTTCGGCGTACGCTTTAGCGCAGGCGTCATTCCTGACTTCTTAGATGCCTATGCTGATGATATTCCGGATAATGAGTTTAATTTTCTCGATGCTGCTCCCCAAGGCAAAACGATCTTTTCGAGGATTATTGAGGCAAAAGACTTTTCCTCGAAAATTACGTTATTTCAGCAGTACTTTAGTCGTTATTTGACGCGTAAAAACTCCAGGGTTACGCAATCAGTGATACAAGAAATTCATGCTGCAGAAGGGAATGTTCGTATCGATCAATTAGCGAATCTAACGGGTTACAGTTGCCGAACCATCCAACGTCAGTTCAAGCATGATATCGGTTTATCGCCAAAAATATTCAGCCGGATTGTTCGCTGTCAGTCAGCGTTAAATCGTATCCCTGATGCAGGGGTCTGCTCCTATGGTGACATTCCCTATGAGTTAGGATTCAGTGACCAATCCCATTTTCTACGAGAATTTAAGCGTTTTAGTAGTACAACCCCGACGCATTATTTGAATCAGATTACCGCACAACATTATGGCCAACGATTAGTCGATCCGCAGCACTAAAGCAGTGCATGTTTGCACTCGGGGGATGTCGTAATTTTTCTATCAGAATCTGAAAGCCTAGAGAATGATGAGTTCATCGTGGCAGACTAATGAGGGAATCCTCATTGGCGCGCCTTTCTCACTCAGGGGCAATGATGATGGAAAGAGAGTCGGGCTTACGTAAAAACACATTGGGGTTATTTTCATTAATTTTTTTGTTGTGGCTGCCGCCTCACCCCTTACTGGGGTCGTTGGGGGACTCCCCGTTGCCATCGCTGGCGGCAATAGTGCCGGGATTGCGACGTTTTATTTACTCTCTTGCGTTATTTTGATTTTATTTTCGATTGGTTTTTTGGCGATGAGCCAATACGTAAAAAATTCCGGTGCCTTTTACACTTATATACGTCAAGGATTAGGTGATAACTGGGGCTCTTCAGCCTCAATCATTGCATTACTTGCCTATATCTCGATCCAAATCGCTATTGTTGCAATGCTGGGCTATTTTTCTGCTCAACTTATCGCTGAACAATTCTCTCTGGCAGTTCCTTGGTGGTTATGCAGTATAACGTTTCTTTTAATCACTTGGTTCTTAAGCATTAAACGGGTAGAGGTTGGAGGAAAAATTCTCGGCATATTGATGCTTGCTGAGGTGGGGATTGTGCTGTTAACGGATATCGTTTTGCTGCTCAAACATGGGCATCATCATAGCTTACAGCCGTTTCAGCCCTCTGTCTTTTTACATGGCAATCTAGGGATCAGCTTTATATTTACCATTGCTGCTTTTATTGGATTCGAGTCGACCGCTATTTATGCCGAAGAGTGTAAGGATCCTCATAAAACGATCCCTCGAGCAACGATCTGTGCATTATTATTGATCACGGCTTTTTTCTGTTTCACAAGCTGGTGTCTGGTCCAAACCTATGGCGCAGATCAATTAATTCGCCTCGCTCGTAAAGAGCCTGAAAATTTAATCCTAATGATTACACGCGATAATGTGGGGCAATGGGCAGTCACCGCCATGTCGGTGTTATTAATTAGTAGCTTGTTTGCCGCGACCGTCGCCTTTCATAATAATATCTCGCGATATTTATTTAGCATGAATCGTGATGGCTTGATTTGGCAGGAGCTTTGCAAAATTCACCCGGATAACGGTACACCACATAATGCTAGCCACCTTCATAGCGTTATTATACTGTTATTACTGATAGGCCTCGGGGCAATGAATGTGGATCCTATGATGCATATTTTTGCACTAGGGTCGGCCATCTCCACGCTTTGTGTTTTACTTTTACAGCTGGGCGTTTGTGCCGCCGTGATCAATTTTTTCCGTCATCAACGCCATCAGTGGGGTGCTTGGTCTACCTTTTTGGCCCCTTTACTGTCGTTTTTTGCGATGTTATTCACGGTCCTTCTCGTCATCAATAATTTACCCGTTCTAGTGGGGGGAGAAAGTAGGATGACCCGGATGATACCGGCAGTGATCGTGATCTGTAGCGTACTGGGGTATTTATGGTCGAAGAGGGTGGCGATTAAAAGGGGCTGTGCTGAAAAGAATTGAATACAATAACAGATTCACTCACTACTGATGTGGTATCGATTTAAGGGGCGAAGATTAATTTTCGAAAATAAAGAAAGACTTTATTCTCAAGGTGAATGTCTTTCTTTCTACTAAATAAAAAAATTGTAAAATACTAAAGGTTAATATTAAAAATATTATTTTTAGCCACTACACGAAAAATGGATCATTTATATTCCCACACTGCTTGGCGAATACTTATCGGTCGAGGTAGTAGCCCTAATGCATAAAAACGGTCGGCAATAATTTGTTGTTCTCGAATAATATGTCTATTCATAACATGCGCCTGATGGCTCCGCCTAGAGAGTGCCATTTCCAGTGCATGGGCATCGATAGCAATCTCCTTGGATAAAAGACTCGCGGCCTGTTGCCGAGTACTATCAATGTATTTTCCGGTCGTTTTTAAGGCATCCATGAGTACTGGGAATAAGTCTGAGGAGTGTCTGATAAAGTCATGACGTGAAAGATAAAATTGATGATTATTAACACGTCCCTCCCCATTTTCCAGACGTCTAAGGTGCCCTTCACATTCCGCTTGGCTAAGTAAGGGATCCCACATCATCCATGCATCCGCAGACAGAGAGTCACTCGGCGTCAAGGGGTACTTAGGCGGAGTATAAATGAGCCGAACGTCTGACAGGGCCAGTCCAGCCTCATCCAGTAATTGCAAAAGTAGGTAATGAACATTGGACCCTTTATTGACCGCAATACGTTTACCGCGTAAGTCAGAAAGTGTCTGGATAGCGCTAGAATTAGGAACCATCAGTGCAACACTACTTGGCGCGGCAGGTTCCCATGCGATGTAGCGTAATTGGTTATTCTCTGCTTGAGCGAGTAGAGGGGGAACTTCACCCGTTGTTCCAAAGTCGATCTCGCCGTGAGCTAACGCTTGAAGGAGTTGAGGCCCAGCTGGGAATTCACTCCAGAGTACAGTTACGCCTAACGGTTGGAAGAGTTGTTCTAAATAACGTTGTGCCTTGAGTACGCCAAGGTTACCAAATTTCTGATAACCAATACGGAGTTCTCTTTCCGGAACAGGACTGTGCGGCGAAGTCGAATTCTTTAACGCTAACACCGATTGATTCCGAGGTTTTATCAAGCCTAAATGGCTCAACTGTGTACGAAAAGTATTGCGTGAGATACCCAGCATCTCTGCGGCTTGGCATTGATTCTGTCCAGAAAGTTGAAAGGCTTCACTAATTAATGTCTCGAGGGTACGTTGATAAAGCTCAGGTTCTCCGCGCTGTAACTGCTCTCGGATAAAAGAGGAGAAAGCATTGGGTCGATCGCTGGTATCGCCTTTGATAGGAGACTTTAAAGGTAAATGTGTTGAGGCAATTTCAAGATTCTCGCACACTAATACGGCGTTATTCACTACATTATCGAGTTCACGAATATTGCCTGGCCATGAATGTTCCATCAGAGTATTCATCGCTTCATTGGAAAACACTATGCCGGATTTACCATGGCGTTGGGTATACCGCTGTAAGAAATGTTGTGCCAGGACGGTGACATCTTGTGGGCGCTGGCGAAGAGGTTGTAGATGCAGGGGGGCGACGTTGAGACGATAATAGAGATCTTCCCGAAATAACCGAGAGTGAATCGCTTGCCGTAAGTCGACGTGTGTTGCCGCAATGACCCGAACGTTAATCGGTATCGCACGATAGGAGCCGACGCGAATCACTTCACGCTGTTGTAATACGCGTAGCAGTTTCACTTGCAGACTTGGACTGAGTTCGCCTACCTCATCAAGTAATAAGGTTCCCCCTTCAGCCGCCTCAAACCATCCATAATGTCGTTGTGATGCCCCCGTAAATGCCCCTTTTTCGTGGCCGAAGAGTTCAGACTCAGCCAAGCTCGGTGTGAGAGCCCCACAGTTGACCGCAAGAAAAGGGTGCTGGTGGCGAGGGCTCATATCATGCAGTGCACGTGCAATCACCTCTTTTCCTGTCCCAGTCTCTCCGGTAATGAGTACCGTCGCATCGCTAGGGGCGAGACGCAGAATAGTCTGCTGCAGTTGTTGAGATAGCGGATCATTTAATTTTATGTAGTCGTTATTCATTCGTCTCTCCTCCAAGCGCCTGTTTCACTTTATGCCTTCCGTTAACACAAATCGATATCGCGAATGTTGCTTTTGCAGCACAGAGAGAGTGGTACTGTTGCAATAACAACAGTTTATTAAATGAAAACTTTATTTAACCAACTGAAAAATAGCATAAAAATATTTTAAATATGATGGCATGGTTGTTGCTCTTACTCTTATAACTCAATGGAATTTATGTATCTAAATAAAAAAGATAACGTTATATAGGAAAGTGATAATGAGCGAAAATCTATCAACCTCTCTTAATTTATTTTGGTTCCTACCGACGCATGGCGATGGGCGTTATCTGGGGACGGCCCAAGGAGGGCGTCCCGTCGATCTGGCTTACCTGCAGCAAGTGGCGATAGCGGCAGATAATTTGGGCTTTTATGGCGTATTGATCCCCACGGGAAAAAGCTGTGAGGACGCATGGTTAGTCGCCTCGGCATTAGCTCCCGTCACCAAAAAATTACGCTACTTGGTGGCGGTTCGTCCGGGGTTACAACCTCCCACTTTGGCTGCAAGAATGGCGGCAACCCTAGACCGCTTATCGGAAGGGAGATTACTGATAAATGTCGTGACGGGCGGAGATCCTGTCGAAAATAAAGGGGATGGTATTTTTCTTTCCCATGCCGACCGTTACAAAGTGACAGATGAATTTCTATCCATCTATTCGCAACTCTTAAAGGGTCAAACAGTCGACTACCAAGGGGAGCATTTGCATGTTGAAGGGGCTGAGATTCTTTTTCCTCCCATTCAGCAAGATGGGCCACCGCTCTTTTTTGGTGGTTCTTCGGAACCCGCCATCGACGTCGCCGCTAAGCACATCGATACCTATTTAACCTGGGGAGAGCCTCCGGCTGCGGTGGCTGAAAAACTTGCTGTGGTAAGGGAGCGAGCGCAACAGGCCGGTAGGACGGTCACTTATGGTATTCGTCTACACGTTATTGTCCGAGAGACCGAGGCCGAAGCTTGGGCAGCAGCTAAAAAATTGATTGCTCATGTTGATGATGAAACGATTGCCGCCGCGCAACAGGTTTTTGCGCGCATGGATTCAACGGGTCAATCCAGAATGAGTGCTTTACATCGCGGTTCCCGCGAGAATTTAGAAATTTCGCCCAATCTATGGGCCGGGGTCGGTTTGGTTCGAGGGGGAGCGGGTACGGCGTTGGTCGGGGATCCCGAACAAGTCGCTGCACGGATACGAGAATATCAAGCGCTTGGTATCGATAACTTTATCTTTTCAGGATACCCACACCTTGAAGAAGCGCACCGCTTTGCCGAATTAGTGATGCCCTTATTACCCGGTGCGAAGCATCGTGATACCGCGATCAATATGGGACCATTCGGTGAAACGATCGGTGGCGATCGTCGACCAACTGCCGAGAAAACGACGCATTCAGAGGTGACCCCATGACAGAGACTTCGCACGATTCTGCGCTAAAATTTGCTTACTGGGTACCTAATGTTTCCGGTGGATTAGTCATTAGTGAGATTGAACAGCGTACCTCTTGGGATTTTGACTATAACCGTAAACTAGCCCAGATTGCTGAAAACGCAGGGTTTGATTATGCGTTAACACAAATTCGTTTTACTGCCGGATATGGCGCAGAAAATCAGCATGAGTCTGTCAGCTTCTCCCAAGGATTATTAGGCGCGACTCAAAAACTTAAGGTGATTGCAGCCTTATTACCTGGTCCTTGGAACCCGACACTCGCTGCTAAACAGATTGCGACCATTAGCCACCTTACCGCAGGTAGGATTGCCGTGAATATTGTTAGCGGCTGGTTTCGTGGCGAGTTTAAAGCTATTGGTGAGCCGTGGCTTGATCATGAAGAGCGTTATTTACGCTCAGAGGAATTCATTCGTTGCTTAAAGGGGATTTGGCAAGAAGAACGTTTCTCGTTTAATGGTGATTTCTATCGGTACCGAGATTATGTGATGAAACCCAAGCCTTTATCACCTCTCCCTGAAATTTTCCAAGGCGGGAGTTCTCGTGCAGCGCGAGATATGGCTGCTCGTGTTTCAGATTGGTATTTTACGAATGGTAATGATCTCGACGGTATCCGTCGGCAAGTCAAAGACATTAAGCAGAAAGCGTCAGCAAACCAGCATAGCGTGCGGATAGGCGTAAATGGTTTTGTTATCGCACGCGATACCGAAGAGCAGGCTCAACAAGTATTAAATGAGATTATCGCGAAAGCTAACCCCCGTGCAGTCGAAGGATTTGCCGCAGAGGTAAAAAATGCAGGGAGTGCGTCACCAGAAAAAGAAGGTAACTGGACTGCGTCGAGTTTTGACGATCTGGTTCAGTATAACGATGGGTTCAAGACTAATTTGATTGGCACCCCCCAACAAATCGCGGAGCGTATTGTTGCGTTGAAGCGTATCGGTGTCGATCTACTGCTTTTGGGTTTTTTACATTTTCAAGAAGAGGTCGAGTACTTTGGCCGTGAAGTATTGCCACGCGTCAGGGAACTTGAGCGACAGGAGCAGCAGGATGACTAGACGGCAAATCGTTATCGTGGGAGGGGGTTTTTCCGGTACGGCGTTAGCTATTCAATTATTACGTCGAGGGGATGATAGCCTCGCTATCACCTTGATCGAACCCCGTGCGGATCTAGCTGAGGGGATCGCTTACAGCACGACGGATCCGGTTCATCGAATAAATGTTCCTGCCGCAAGGATGCAACTCTCTGAGGCTGAAAAAGGTGACTTCGATAAGTGGTATCGGCAGCAACCGGCTTTTCTACAAGATGGTACCGCGCAGTGGCAGGATGGAAATGTCTATCCACAACGTCGTTATTTCGCGGCTTACCTGAGAGAAAAATTAAGTGATGCCTTAAAAGACGCCAGGGCCACTTTTCGCCATATTCAGGATTATGCTCAATTCTATCGTACTGGCCTGTTAGTGACACAGAAAGGGCTAACGTTACCCGTGGATCAACTGGTGTTAGCAATCAGTCATCCCGCACCATTGATCCCGTCTAGGTTTCAGGCGTTTTCAACAGACCCGAACATCATCAGTGATCCTTGGCAAGAAGGGGCACTGCAGACGGTTGATCGTCAAGCTACGGTGGCCATTATTGGGACGGGATTGACGATGTCTGATGTTGTTGCCTCATTGACGAGGCAAGGGCACCGCGGGACGATCCAAGCGATATCACGTCGCGGGCAATTACCGCGCACCAACCTAAGTGGTGACTATAAGGATTATTCGCTAGAACCTAAAGAGACTCGCCCAGTAACGGTAAGGGGGTGGCTTCACTATATTCGCGAAAACGTTAATATAGCAGCCGCGCAGCAAAAACCTTGGCAGTTAGTATTGGACGACGTAAGACGGCAAGGACAGATGATTTGGCAGCAACTAAGTCTATTAGAACAACAACGTTTTTATCGGCATCTACGTCCATGGTGGGATGTACATCGCTATCGCCTCGCACCACAAGTCGCGGAAGTCATTGAAGCGCTATTAACTTCGGGGCAACTTCAGATAAATGCCGCGCGGTTACTCAGCGTAAGCCGGATTTCCCAACAGCTGGAGTTGACCTTAAGCCGACGGCAGGGTGGAGTTAAAAAACTAGTAGTTGATAAGGTGATACTCACGACGGGACCGGATCATCAACGGCTTATCGCGAGTCAACCTTTGCTCACCAGCCTAGCGTCGCAGGACCTGATTACCGCTGATCCTCTTGGTGTCGGCATTGCCGTGAATCCTCAATCTCAGACGTTATCTCCTGCAGGTATCACGCAACCGCACCTATTTGTGGTGGGTCCTGCTGCGAGGGGGCGTTTCGGCGAATTGATGGGCTTACCTCAGGTTGCCGAGCACGCAGAATTTATCGCTAAACAGCTTATTACTGCCCAATCCAGTGCTTTAAAGGAACGATGTCCCAGCTAACTGATTTAATCAAATAATCCGACTAAAACCCTTATTGATTACCGATATACAGCATCTTGTGATGCTGTCGAGGAGCCGCTATGTCTGTAAAACGTGAAATTCGTCTTAATGCCTTTGACATGAACTGTGTGGGCCATCAATCGCCGGGGCTTTGGGCACACCCGCGAGACCGCTCTTGGCAATATAAAGATCTGGCCTACTGGACTGATCTGGCTAAACTTTTGGAAAAAGGTAAGTTCGACGGGCTGTTTATCGCGGATGTTCTTGGCGTATACGATGTATTAGATGACAGCAACGAAGCCGCAATACGGCAGGCCACCCAGGTACCGGTCAATGATCCCCTCGCGCTGATTACCCCGATGTCGATGGTGACAGAGCACTTAGGGTTTGGGTTAACGGCCTCTCTCTCTTTTGAACATCCGTATCCTTTTGCACGGCGTCTTTCAACTTTGGATCATCTTACTCAAGGTCGTATTGGTTGGAATATCGTCACCTCTTATTTAGAGAGTGGTGCACGAAATATTGGCCAATCTGCGCAGACCGATCACGATGCCCGCTATGACTATGCTGATGAGTATCTACAGGTTGTCTATAAATTATGGGAAGGGAGCTGGGAAGACGGGGCAGTATTACGCGATCGCCAACGGCAAATTTTCAGTGATCCCAGTAAAATTCATCCGATCAACCATCAAGGGCGCTTTTTCCAAGTACCAGGGATCCATCTCTGCGAACCTTCCCCGCAACGTACACCGGTGCTCTATCAAGCAGGGGCCTCAAGCCGAGGTAAACAATTTGCAGCGGAGCATGCGGAGTGCGTATTCGTCGCATCACCCTCAAAGGCACTGCTGAAGAAAACGGTGGCGGATATTCGTCAACGTGCTGTCGCGGCGGGGAGAGACCCTTACAGTATTTTAATTTTTAATCTCCAAACAGTGATCGTTGATGAGACTGATGCCAAAGCACAGGCAAAATGGCAAGAGTATAAGCAATACGTTAATTATGAAGGTGCTCTTGCCTTGCTCTCGGGCTGGACAGGCATTGACTTTGGTCAGTACCAGCCCGATCAGGTGTTGAAACATATTCATACCAACGCGATTCAATCTGCAGTCGAGACATTTTCTAGTGCAGACCCCTCTCGCCAATGGACCGTACAAGGGCTAGCGGATTGGGTAGGAATTGGCGGATTTGGTCCTTTACTGGTAGGAAGCCCACAAACCGTCGCCGATGAGCTACAAAGCTGGGTCGACGAGACTGATGTTGATGGCTTTAACCTCGCCTATGCGGTCACCCATGAAACCTTTAGTGATGTGGTGGAATTGTTGGTACCAGAATTACAGAAACGAGGTGTTTATAAGCAGGACTATCAATCTGGAACCCTACGCGAAAAGCTCTTTTCCCAAAGTGCCCGCCTTCAGTCGCCTCATCCCGCAGTGGGTTATCGCCAGCAAACGCAAATCGCTCCAGCGATTCAAAAGCAGGAGGTGACATGATTACTCTCGAACATCTCTCAGGAATTAATAGCTCGAGAGAGACTAACGATGTGTCATTCTTAAAGGCATTTTTTTAATGTACTTCTTGGCTAGCTTACTGAGATGATCGCAGCGAGCGGTACAGGAAAATCGCCGCTCGCAATATAGATTTCTGAGCACGAAGTTATGGTTAATTAACAGCGAACGGGCATAAATAGGCTCGGGTCCCAGTGCGCCTGTAATAAATTAACTTATTGAATTTTATGAAATAGATATCATCTTTTTCTATTTCAGCTTAGACAAAAGACGCTCTATAACAAACTCACTATTATTCGTTGAGAGGATGCTATGAGTTCACTAAATATTGAGGTCGGAACATCGGATATCCGACCCGAGAGTTCCGCGCCTATTCGCTCAGTGAGCGATGTGGCGCAGTTAATAAATGGATCGACACAGAAGAGTCATTATGCCCGTTGGATCGTTTTTCTAGCGCTAGGTGGTGTGTTTTTAGATGCTTATGATTTAACGACCTTATCTTATGGCATTGATGATGTTGTGCGGGAGTTTCATCTAACGCCCACCCTGACGGGGGTCGTGGCCTCGGCGATTATGGTTGGCACTATTATTGGCAATTTACTCGGAGGATGGTTAACGGATAAGTACGGCCGATACTCGGTTTTTATGGCCGATATGCTGTTTTTTGTTGTATCTGCGATTGCGGCAGGGTTAGCGCCAAATGTTTGGGTACTTATCGGTGCGCGTTTTTTAATGGGGATCGGCGTTGGGGTGGATTTACCGGTAGCGATGGCCTATCTCGCCGAGTTTTCGAAATTCACCGGGCAAGCGAATAAAGCGTCACGTGTCGCTTCTTGGTGCCCGATGTGGTATGCCGCCTCAACCGTCTGTTTTTTACTGATCTTTGGACTCTATTTTCTTTTACCGGCGCAGCATATTGACTGGCTCTGGCGTGCTTCACTGCTCTTTGGCGCGGTCCCTGCACTGTTGATCATCGCAGTACGTAGTCGCTTTATGAATGAATCCCCTCTATGGGCCGCTAACCAAGGGGATGTTAATGGCGCTGTGCGTATTTTGAAAAAATCCTATGGGATTGAGGCCTACAATGCGGCGGAGCCTGAAGATAAGGAACCTCAACCACGACCTAAGGTCAGCTACGTCGAACTATTCAAAGCCCCTTACCGACAACGGACATTGGTCTCATCAGTAATGAATGTGTGTGTCTCTTTTGAGTACACGGCAATCGCTTTCTTCCTTCCTTCCATTTTAAGCCAGTTTTTAGGGGCGGGGGTTTTCGAGACCATTTCGGCTTCGTTAGGCCTCAATGCTTTGTTTGCCTTAACGGGCGGGTTATTGGGGATGCGTTTAGCGTGGAAATTCGCCAGTCGTCATGTAGCCATAGCGGGATTTGCCTTACAATTTATCGCTCTGACTATTTTAGCGCTAACAGGCCATCCGACCTCAGTCTTCGCAATTGTCGTGGCTATCTTAATGCTGGGATTATGGTTATTTGCAGAAGGGTTTGGCCCTGGCGCACAGATTATGGTTTACCCCTCACTCTCTTACCCAACCCATATTCGGGCAACCGGAGTCGGTTTCAGCCGTGCATTATCGGGTATAGGAAGTGCTTTAGCGTTATTTATCCTCCCCATACTACAGGCCAAATTCGGCACCAATATGTTTTGGTTCGTTGCACTTAGCGCCGCATTACCGATTATTTTTCTATTGATTATTCGTTTTGAGCCCACTGCACAAGATATCGATTCTGAACAAGGAGCCTAATATGAGCCAGCCTCAATCTTTCCAACAACTGGTCGAGCATTTTCGCCCCCTATTTTCGCGCATCGCAGAAGGAACCGTACAACGAGAAAGAGATCGCGAGTTACCTCATACGCAATTGGCTTGGCTAAAAAAAGCCAAGTTCGGAACGTTACGTATCCCTGTCGAGCAGGGCGGTTATGGTCTGACCTTACCGCAGCTTTTTACTTTACTCACCGAGCTTGCAGAAGCTGACTCCAACCTTCCTCAAGCTTTACGCGCGCACTTTGCCTTTATTGAAGACCTCCTAAACCAACCGGATACCGAGCTACGTCGACGTTGGTTTACTCGCTTTGTTGCGGGCGAGTTGGTCGGCAGTGGCTGGACAGAAATCGGTGAGGTCAACGTTGGCGAAGTCCTCACCAAAGTTACGCCAGACACTGAGGGCTGGTGGCTTGATGGGGAGAAGTTTTACAGTACTGGAACATTATATGCTGACTGGATCGATGTTTATGCGCAACGGTCGGACGATGGCAGTGATGTGATTGCTTTAGTGAATGTTCATCAAGCTGGCGTACAGCGAGAGGATGATTGGGATGGCTTCGGGCAACGCTTAACGGGGAGTGGGACCACGCGTTTTGTGCAAGCGAAAGTCGAGACACCGCACGTATATCCATTTAGCCAGCGTTTCCGTTATCAAACCGCGTTCTATCAGCAAGTGCTGCTCGCGACGTTAGCGGGAGTCAGCAAAGCCCTGACCCGCGACGCAAGTGAGGCGGTGGTTGCTCGCCAACGTGTCTATAGCCATGGTAACGCTAAATTAGTCAGGCATGATGCTCAAGTACTGCAGGTAATCGGCCAGCTTGCCAGTTGGTCTTATGCGGTGGAGGCGACCGTTGAACGAGCCTCACAAGCTTTGGAACATGCCTTTATCGTACACGATAGTGTGGATGAGGAGCTTATCCAGCAAGCCAATATTATCGCAGAGGTCGAAGTAGCTAAAGCTCAAGTCATCGCCACGGAGTTAGTGCTGCGTAGTACGAGTGAGCTTTTTAATGCATTAGGTGCCTCCGATACGCGTTTAAGCAAAGCCCTTGATCGTCATTGGCGTAATGCGCGTACGCTCTCTTCTCATAACCCGGTGATTTATAAGACGAGAGATATCGGTGATTGGCACGTTAATAAGAACACCCCGACTTTTATTTGGCAGATTGGTAAAGGGGGAGATTGAGGAAGAGGGGTTAAGTCCTCTACTGTCTTAGTGAGATAACGGTGGGGCTGCTGGATAAATAGGGGAGCACACTTTTGGGTAGTTAGTCCTAATAACAGAGCTACTTTAAGGTATTTTTATGCCAACACCTCTATTTGCTGTTTAAAAGTGTTTTTTGCTATGTAGTCAGTTAACGCAGTAGTACCGCATTTGCTCGATAAATAAGGAAGGATGTTAGTGATAAATAGAGGATAAACGGACTGAGACAATGACCAGCGCTACACTATTTTAGAGCCTTATAGGATGTATAAAAAAGGCCTAATGTCCCCCATAAAAAAAGGCACTATCCTTGCAGATAATGCCTTTCTTTTGAATCAGTTACGAATGAAACTTAGTTCATGCCGTATTTTTTCAGTTTCTTGCGCAGCGTACCACGGTTGATACCCATCATCAGTGCTGCACGAGTCTGGTTACCACGGGTGTACTGCATTACCATGTCCAACAGGGGCTGTTCTACTTCAGCCAGGACCAATTCATAGAGTTCATTAACATCTTGACCATTTAACTGTGAAAAGTAGTTTTTCAAAGCTTGTTTTACATTATCACGCAATGGTTTTTGGGTGACTTGGTCTTGTGAGTTAACAGTTGAAACGGTCAGTACGTCAGAATTTACGCGTTGTTCGAACATAGTTCTTTAAGCTCTTTTTTTTCGTTTACGCCAGGTTTTCGAAGTATGCTTCCAACGCTTCCAGTTGTTCACTGGCATCCTCTATAGCGTTGAATGAGCGCCGAAACTGGTCATCAGGGGCATGTTCTTGTAAGTACCAAGAGACATGTTTGCGGGCAATACGGTATCCCTTGGCATGGCCATAAAAGCTATGCAACTCCCGTATATGTCCGATTAGCATAGACTTCACCTCAACGAGTGGTTTCGGTGCAAGTAGCTCCCCTGTGTCCAGGTAATGCTGGATTTCCCGGAAGATCCATGGTCTTCCCTGAGCAGCACGGCCTATCATTAGGGCATCAGCCCCAGTGTAGTCCAGTACCGCTCTGGCTTTATGCGGGTCAGTGATGTCTCCATTCGCAATAACGGGAATAGAAACATTCTGCTTAACTGTCCGAATACTGTCGTATTCCGCTTCCCCATTAAACAAGCAGGCACGAGTCCGGCCATGAATGGTTAATGCTTGAATACCACAGCGCTCAGCCAATTGGGCAATTTCAACACAATTGCGATTATCGGTATCCCATCCGGTACGAATCTTTAGCGTGACAGGTACGTCAACCCCATTTACCACGGCACGTAGAATAGACTCTACGATATCGGGATGTTGGAGTAAGGCTGAACCCGCCATCTTACGATTCACTTTTTTGGCTGGGCAACCCATATTGATATCAATAACTTGCGCGCCAGAATCAACGTTAATTCTCGCGGCTGCAGCCATCTCATCGGGATCACATCCTGCTATCTGTACCGAGCGGATACCTGGCTCATCACTATGTACCATACGCAGTCGAGATTTATCACTCGCCCATACTTGTGGGTTCGATGACAACATCTCTGACACGGTTAATCCAGCACCATTTTCATAACAAAGCGTACGAAAAGGACGATCAGTGATCCCGGCCATCGGCGCGGCAATCAGGCGATTTCGAAGCTGGTATTGTCCAATGCGCATAGGGTAGAAAGTGGCCTTAAATGTTCGCAAGGCGGCGTATATTACGCATTTTTTATGGAAGATGAAAGGCCAAACTTTGAACAATTTGTTTTAAAGTCACCTTTTGTTCACTGCTGCCTAGGGGGGGGTATAACAATATCTCTATTAAACAGTATGTTATCTATTTTTTTGTTTTCAAATTCACGGGTTAGGGGGACAAAAACCTTTGAAAAAGTTATCCCCCTCCCTAGTGTTATGCTGCTATTGAACCACCATCCGCCCATTCAACGGCTGGGTGGGGCGGTTATTGGTTGTGCCAAGCAGCGATTTAATACGGTCAAGTTGTTGTGAAGAAAGTGAGACACTCTCCTTCATCACTAGCCAACGAACCCCTTCGGTACAAGGTGGGGTGGTGAGTGAACCGCTAAATCGGTAATAGTGTTTTGAGGTAGGAAATAACGAGGCGATATCAATCACTTTATCAAGTGGTAGCGTTTGGTTTTTGTCGGCGGGAGCTTGGTCGATAATGTGTTGGAGTGCTTCGTTTTCCTCGCCGACGTCAAACATCACGGCCAGTACCGCTAAGTGACCTTTTGTATCACTGTGCACAAAATGGGCTTCGAGCGGGAAAGATTTACCCTCTATCCTATTCTCGCTGGGCGTATGGAAGTGGAATTGCTTAAGTGTAAAGTTAATGCCATCCAAAGAAAAATTATCTTCATCATCGACGTTCAGTTGTAGGGTATGGCCATTATTGATGATAGTGGTCGCATGGGCACGAAAATGAAGAGGTAAAGGGGGGAGTTTGGCTTCAATTGTCCCGTGGATATCAATGGGCGATTGGTAGGCACCTTCTTTACATAATTGGTATTGACTGCCTAGGGCTCCCCAGTTTTCCGGCGAGTTATTCCCTTCGTAGGACCAAGGTATTGCATAGGCTGAAGGGGTGACTAGGAGAGCGGTTAGACAGAGTGGGAGAAATCCTTTCATGTATCTTCCTATATTATCGCTGCACCATCATTAGTGCGGCGATAATATAAGCTTACCGGAGGTAAGCTTATTAACGGGTTATGCAAAGCATATGTAAAGCTTTTGCCTATTAAGTGCGACGCTTACCCGTGATACGGCACCACTCTTCTTTTTCAGCAACGGGATCAAGGACGAAGTGTTCTGCATAGGCTTCGCAAACGCCTTCTGCTTGGCTCGCTAAGATCCCTGATAAGCCCAGTTCGCCACCGGCGACCGGTAGCACACGAATTAACGGTGCGAGCTCGCGTAAGGGGCCGGCAAGAATATTGGCAACCACGACATCCGCTTGAAGATTTTCCGGTTGCTCGTGGGGGAGATAAAGGTCGAGTTTCTCTGCCACGCCATTACGTTCAGCGTTATCACGGCTTGCTTGGATCGCTTGCGGATCGATATCGATACCAATAGCCCGTGAAGCCCCGAGTTTCAACGCGGCGATCGCTAAGATCCCTGATCCACAGCCGAAATCGATCACGGTTTTCCCCTCAAGATCCAATCCGTCTAACCAGGTTAAGCAAAGTGAGGTGGTTGGGTGTGTACCCGTCCCAAACGCTAAGCCAGGGTCGAGCATCACATTGACCGCATTGGCGTCGGGGACATCGCGCCAGCTAGGGCAAATCCATAAACGCTCACCGAAGCGCATGGGATGAAAATTATCCATCCATTCACGTTCCCAATCTTTATCTTCGATCTGTTCTATCTTGTGGTGGAAGTCTTCCCCTAATAGTGGGTGAGCCGCCATCATAGTCACAACTGTTGCCATATCGGTTTCAGCATCGAATAGGCCGATGATATCGGTATCGCCCCATAAACGCGTTTCACCCGGCAGCGGTTCGTAGACCGGATTATCATGGGTATCTTGAAAGGTGACAGAGACTGCACCTGTCTCCTCCAAGGCCTCCGCGAGCTGTTCCGCATGGTTTCCAGTGGTATTGATCTTAATTTGAATCCAAGGCATAGCATTTCCATTATTGATTAGGGGTGGCAGGGGCGGCCTGCTGTCCAACACGGTTCGCGATAACAAATGCGAGGAAACTCGCGATTAACGCCGGAACGATCGGGTGTAAGCCTGCAAGGTGTATCGAAAACGTGGCGAGAAGACTATAAAGCACAGCGCCCACCAGCATGCCACTTATTGCACCATAGGCGTTGGCATTTCGCCAGTAAAGTCCTAACACTAAAGGCCATAAGAATACGGCTTCTAACGCACCGAAGGCGAGTAAGTTTAACCAAATAATCATTTGTGGTGGATGCCACGCCGCCAAGATCACCGCAACGCCCAACACGAAAGTAAAGCTAACGGAGAGGCGGCGCAGATGTTTCTCCTGCGTTGCAGCAGCTGGGCGTAGCCGTAAATAGAGATCTTTTACTAAGGTAGCCGACGCTTGCAGAAGGTGAGCGTTAATATTCGACATCATGGCTGCCATCGGCGCGGCAAGAAAAATACCGGCGGCAAAAGGCGGTAATACTTTCATCATCAGGGTTGGGATGACTTGATCGGGGACGGTAAGATTAGGCAGTATCGCTCGGCCTAAGGCCCCAGAAAGATGCATCCCGAGCATTAAGACGGTCAACAGTGCCGTCCCCAATAAGATACCGCGATGTAGGGAGCGGCTATCTCTGTAGGAAATAGACCGTATCGCGGTATTGGGTAGCCCTAACACGCCGAAACAGACCAGCACAGTAAAAGAAATAATCAGGCTAGGGGTAATGATATTTCCCGCACCTCGTAGCTCAATCAGCTGTGGATTAATCAGTTTTAATTGATGCACCGCCTGCGCCGTCCCCCCTGCAGCATGAATGACCGCATAGAGAAGCAAAAATGTGCCGACTAACATCACCACACCTTGTAAGACATCATTGAGAACGCTGGCTCTAAAACCGCCGAGTGAGGTGTATAACGCGATATTCGCCCCAAAGATTAATAGCCCTTGGGTGTAAGGAATACCGACCACTGTTTCCAGCAACCGTGCTCCGCCGATAAACTGCACCGTCATCACTGCAATAAATGCAATCAATAAGGTGATACTGGCTATCCACACGACCCACTGGCTACGATAATGGGCATATAACATATCGTTTAAGGTGATCGCTTGATAGCGTCGAGCGAGGATAGCAAATTTTTTCCCCAATACGCCCAGTGAGAGCCAGACCGTTGGCACTTGGGCCATCGCAATCATTACCCACCCTAATCCGTATTGATACGCTGCGCCAGGGCCGCCTATAAACGAACTGGCGCTGATATAGGCCGTGGTAAGGGTCATGGCAAGAAGAAAACCGCTCATCGTCCGGCCACCCAGAAAATATTCTGTGAGGAAGGGGCCTTTCGCACGTTTTTGCTGCACCATGGCCACGATGGAGATCATGACGACGAGTAAGAGATAAATAATGAGTGGAATGAGCACATGAGTGTTCATGGAATCAGTCCTCTAAGGGGAGGTCTGCAAAGAGATATCGAACCATCATCCAGCAGAGGAAAATAAATAGGGCAGGGGCAAACAAACATGACCATTCAAACCAACGGGGGAAGCCGAATAGCCCTAACTCTTGGCCACCAGTATAAGCCGTTACGACCCAAATTAAGACCCAAGCTATACTGAGTAACAGGGACCAGCGTGCTTCTTTATGCGCTTGTATAAAACGAGGATCCATCTTCGCCCTCAAAGTAGACCAAAGAAAAAGGCCGGTTAGACCGGCCTTGATAAAGGTTGCTAGGCAATTACTTCTCTTGCAGACCGAGTTTCTTCTCTAAGTAGTGGATGTTAGTCCCACCTTTTTCGAAGTTTTCATCGTTCATGATGCGAAGCTGCAGATCAACGTTGGTTTTAATTCCGTCGATGATCAACTCTGCTAAGGCATTCTTCATCCGCGCAATCGCCACCTCACGTGTTTCTCCATAAGTGATCAATTTACCAATCATGGAGTCATAGTGTGGCGGAACGGTGTAGCCAGAGTAGATGTGCGATTCCCAGCGGATGCCAAAACCACCCGGGGAGTGGAAACGAGTAATTTTACCTGGGCTTGGTAAAAAGGTATTAGCGTCTTCAGCATTGATACGACATTCAATGGCATGACCTACTACGTCGACATCTTCTTGCTTAATGCTTAAAGGTAACCCTGCCGCAATACGCAGTTGCTCTTTGATCAGATCGACACCGGTGATCATTTCGGTCACTGGATGCTCTACCTGAATACGGGTGTTCATTTCGATGAAATAGAACTCGCCGTTTTCAAAAAGGAACTCAAATGTCCCAGCACCGCGATAGTTAATATCGATACAGGCTTTAGCACAGCGATCGCCAATAAACTTACGTAATTCAGGCGTAATCCCAGGTGCTGGCGCTTCCTCGACCACTTTTTGGTGGCGACGTTGCATCGAACAATCACGTTCTGCAAGGTAGATAGCTTGGCCTTGGCCATCAGCAAGAACCTGGATCTCGATATGACGTGGATTTTCGAGATATTTTTCCATATAGACCATATCGTTGTTGAAGGCCGCTTTGGCTTCAGCACGAGTCATTTTAATGGAAGTTTCAAGGTCCTTGTCGCTGCGCACGACACGCATACCGCGTCCGCCGCCGCCGCCAGAGGCTTTAACAATAATTGGGTAACCGATACGGTTAGCAATTTGACGGTTCTTATCCATATCGTCACCCAGCGATCCGTCGGATCCTGGCACGCAAGGAACACCCGTTTTCTTCATTGCATTGATCGCGGAGACTTTATCACCCATCAGGCGAATGGTCTCTGCTTTAGGACCAATAAACACGAAGCCTGAACGCTCAACTTGTTCAGCAAAATCGGCGTTCTCAGATAAAAATCCATAGCCAGGGTGAATAGCATCTGCACCGGTAATCTCCGCGGCGGAGATGAGTGCAGGGATATTCAGATAGCTTTTTACTGATGGTGCTGGACCGATACAGACTGTCTCGTCAGCCATCAGCACGTGCTTCAGCTCGCGGTCAGCGGTGGAGTGAACGGCCACCGTTTTGATACCGAGCTCTTTACAGGCACGTAAAATACGCAGTGCAATTTCACCGCGGTTTGCGATAACAATTTTTTCCAGCATAGGGACCTCGTTATTCGATGATGACCATTGGCTCGTCGAATTCCACCGGTTGACCGCTCTCGATGAGGATCGCTTTAACGACACCTGCTTTATCCGCTTCGATTTGGTTCATCATCTTCATCGCTTCAACGATGCAGAGTGTGTCACCAACGTTAACTTTTTGGCCAACTTCGATATAAGGCTTAGCATCTGGGCTTGGGGTACGGTAGAACGTCCCGACCATTGGTGAGCGAACAGTGTGTCCGGTCACTTCTGGTGCAGCAGCGACCGGTGCAGCAGCTTCAGTTGCCGCTGGCGCGACGGCTGCCGCTAAGGCTGGTGCAGGTTGCATCGGTGCAGCATAGGCTTGTTGCATCATCGGGTAACCGGTATTTGCCGGGGAACGGCTAATACGTACTGACTCTTCACCTTCTGAAATTTCTAGCTCAGCAATGCCTGATTCTTCAACCAGTTCGATTAATTTTTTAATCTTACGAATATCCATGGTGGGTTCCGTACTCTATATTAATTTGAATTTAACAGGCGTTTTACCGCTGTATGTAAAGCCCAACGATATCCATCAGCCCCAAGGCCGCAGATCACGCCGGATGATATATCTGAAAGATATGAATGGTGGCGGAAAGGTTCACGCGCATGCACATTGGAGAGATGCACTTCAATAAAAGGAACGCTGACCGCTAAAAACGCATCACGTATTGCTACACTGGTATGTGTAAACGCTGCAGGATTGATGATGATATAATCCACATTGCCACGGGCAAGATGGATTTGATCGATCAAGGCCGATTCCGCATTGGATTGGTAATGACTTAATTGCACATTCAAATCCTGAGCCTGAATCTGCAGTGATGACACGATATCGTCTAGTGTGTCATGACCATATTTTTCTGGCTCTCGGGTCCCTAACAAGTTAAGGTTTGGACCGTTTAAGAGCAAAATGTGAAATTTATTAGCCATCTTGCGGGTATCTCCTGCAATAGTTAAGCACTGCGTAAAATACTCTGCCCGAATCTATTTGTCACTCGTTACGCCAAAAAAAAGCCGAATTTAACGTCATTTAGTGATTGAGTCGTGCAGTTTTGGCGATTTTAGCCCCTAAAGCAACTGAGTATTGAGGATAAGTTGGCGGGAGATTTCCAATTAATTGTCACTTAATCGCGCTTCCCCGTAAAGAATGTTCCGAAAGATTCTGCTTAGAAAAAATTCAATTGAATGATGGCTAGTGTTTAGTGGCAATTTTATGTTGAATTATTACGCTAAAAGTTGAGCAAATATCACCAAATAAGGGTAGAATCCCCCAACGTTTATCCATTGCAAAGCGTTGTTGAATTTTTCTGCTATGAAGGTGGACAAAGAAATAAAGTATAAGTGTTAGATTTTATTTCTCGATACGTTTTTGCGTTTTCTAAAAAAATTGGGTAACGAATTGTTTTTAAAAGTATTTGTTCGATCGTAAACGATTAACGAGTGCTGAATGTCAATTAACTTAAAGTTTTCACCGAAGCGCCAGATTTTGTGGCTTGTCGCTGCTTCGAGTGGTTGGTAGAGTAGGCGGATTTTATTTTCGCCCCCAGCTTGCAGGATTACCCCCTAGTATGTTTAAAAAATTTCGTGGCATGTTTTCTAATGACCTGTCCATTGACCTGGGTACTGCCAATACCCTGATTTATGTAAAAGGGCAAGGCATCGTTCTGAATGAGCCTTCCGTTGTGGCAATTCGCCAAGATCGCGCCGGTTCGCCAAAAAGCGTTGCTGCGGTGGGCCAAGGGGCTAAGCAAATGCTTGGCCGTACGCCGAGTAATATCGCGGCAATTCGTCCAATGAAAGACGGCGTCATTGCTGACTTTTTTGTGACTGAAAAAATGCTTCAGCACTTTATTAAGCAAGTCCACAGCAACAGCTTTATGCGCCCAAGCCCACGCGTATTGGTTTGTGTGCCGGTTGGCGCGACGCAAGTCGAGCGTAAAGCTATCCGTGAATCAGCATTAGGTGCTGGTGCGCGCGAAGTCTTCCTTATCGAAGAACCTATGGCTGCTGCCATTGGTGCGGGTTTACCTGTTTCTGAAGCAACAGGTTCAATGGTTGTCGATATTGGTGGCGGGACGACAGAAGTTGCCGTGATCTCCCTAAACGGTGTGGTGTACTCTGCATCAGTCCGCGTAGGCGGTGACCGTTTTGATGAAGCGATTATCAACTATGTTCGTCGTAACTATGGGGCACTCATCGGTGAAGCCACGGCTGAGCGGATTAAACATGAGATCGGTTCGGCTTACCCGGGCGATGAAGTTTTAGAAATTGAAGTGCGTGGCCGTAACCTTGCTGAAGGTGTTCCGCGTGGCTTTACCCTGAACTCAAACGAAATCCTCGAAGCGCTACAAGAACCGTTAACCGGTATTGTCAGTGCCGTCATGGTGGCATTAGAGCAGTGCCCACCAGAACTTGCTTCGGATATTTCAGAGCGTGGGATGGTCCTAACGGGCGGTGGTGCGTTATTACGTAATCTTGACCGTTTATTGATTGAAGAAACCGGTATTCCTGTCGTCATTGCTGAAGACCCGCTGACATGCGTTGCGCGTGGGGGTGGTAAAGCTCTTGAGATGATTGATATTCACGGCGGCGATCTCTTTAGCGAGGAGTAGCGGTTATTCGCTGAATAAAGGATCTTGCACTACGCTTAATTCAGCATAATTACCTTTCCGGCCTTTGGGAGTGCATCGAAACGCGCTCCCTTGTTTTTTGTGAAAAACACGCAGGATTTTATGAAGCCGATTTTTAGCAGAGGCTCTTCTCTGCAGATACGCTTAGTATTAGCTGTATTGGCGGCTATTGCAGTGATCATAACCGACAGTCACGTTAGCTCGTTTCGTGGGATACGCGACTACCTCGATACCTCAGTCAGCCCTTTCTACTTTATGGCTGACGGCCCTCGTCGTTTCCTCGACAGTACTGCAGACGCTCTCACCTCCCGTCAGACACTTGAACAAGAAAACCAAGCACTTCAGCGAGAGTTACGACTGAAAAATAGTCAGTTATTGTTGTTGGGGCAATATCGTCAAGAGAACGTGCGCCTACGAGAACTCCTCGGTTCTCCGCTCCGCCAAGACGAACATAAAATGGTGACCCAAGTCATTTCGGAAGCTACCGACCCTTATAGTCATCAAGTGGTGATCGATAAAGGCTCACGCAGTGGCGTGTACGAAGGCCAGCCAGTGATTAGTGATAAAGGCGTCGTGGGGCAGGTAATTGCGGTTGCCCAATTCTCCAGCCGAGTCTTACTGATCTGCGATGGTTCACATGCTCTACCGGTGCAAGTACTCCGTAACGATTTACGGGCTATTGCAACGGGTAATGGTTGTACCGAAAACCTTCAACTTGAACACTTGACTGGAAATGCCGATGTAAAAGTCGGGGATGTGCTCGTGACGTCCGGGTTAGGTGGACGCTTCCCTGAGGGGTATCCGGTCGGTGTCGTGTCTTCTGTCACACCGGATATGCAGCGCGCGACAACGGTGATTGAAGTGCGGCCTGCGGCGGACTTGCAACGTTTACGCTATCTATTATTATTGTGGAACAATGACAATAAATCCGGCGTATCGGCAACCCCCCAAGAGGTCAATCAAGTGGCGAATGAGCGTTTACAGCAGATGATGCCGCAAATACCGACTCCGGCTGGGACATCCCCTGCGACAACGGCGCCGACGCCAACTTCCCCTTCGGCTAGTGCAACACCCCCTGCCGCTACAGTTCCAGCGGCTACAGGACAGTCTCTACCGTCTGGAGGGCGTCCTTGAGTCGCTATCGTAGACAAGGTGGTTGGGTTATCTGGCTTTCGTTTGTCATCGCCCTCGTTTTACAAGTGATGCCTTGGCCGGAGCAATATTACATGTTCCGGCCATCATGGATGTTGCTGCTACTCTTATACTGGATTCTTGCGTTACCCCATCGCGTGAATATCGGCACAGGTTTCTTTATCGGCATGGTAATGGACCTGGTGTCAGGCTCCACCCTAGGGATCCGGGCCTTAACGTTCAGTATTATTGCTTACCTGATTGTTTACCGATTTCAGCTATTTCGTAATTTGGCGCTGTGGCAACAAGCTGGTGTTGTCGTGCTGTTCTCGCTGGTCAGTGATGTGATGGTTTTTTGGGTTCAGTTTATGGTGACGGATATCACCTTCCGCCCAGGAATTTTTATGGGTGCATTGGTCGATGGATTATTGTGGCCTTGGCTATTTTTATTGATGCGTAAGATACGTTATCAATTCTCGATTCAGTAAGGCTATTTATGTTGCCCATTTATCTTGCATCAGCCTCTCCTCGTCGTGCCGAGTTGCTCACACAATTAGGCGTACCCTTTACTCGTTTAGTTACTGAGGTTGTCGAGCAACGACAGGCGAATGAGTCACCGCTCGATTATGTGACAAGGTTGTCGAGAGATAAAGCGCTGGCCGGGGTTAAGATAGCCCCAGATAATCGGCCAGTATTAGGTGCAGATACTATCGTTGTGGTGGGGGATCGGGTGCTGGAAAAACCGTTATCGCCTAGCCATGCCTTTGATATGCTGACCCAATTATCAGGTCACTCTCACCAAGTATTCACTGCCGTTACCCTTGCTGATTCACATAAAATAATAACGCGGTGTGTACAAACAACGGTAACTTTTTGTCATTTGACGCCCGAGCGAATTCGTCACTATATCGAGACTCAGGAACCCATGGATAAAGCGGGCGCCTATGGAATCCAAGGGCTGGGTGGAAATTTTGTCCGTGAAATTCAGGGCAGTTATTCTGCAGTGGTTGGATTGCCGCTGGTGGAAACGTATGAATTGCTGACTGACTTTCAATCCTAGCGATAGCGATAAGGAGTGTTAATGACTGCTGAACTACTGATCAATGTTACGCCTTCTGAAACACGTGTTGCTTACCTCGATAGTGGAATTTTGCAAGAAATCCATATTGAGCGAGAAGCGAAAAGAGGGATCGTCGGCAATATCTACAAAGGTCGTGTAAGCCGTGTCTTGCCCGGTATGCAAGCGGCCTTTGTCGATATTGGCTTAGATAAATCTGCGTTTCTCCATGCTTCCGATATCGTGCCACATACCGAATGTGTGGCAGGAGAAGAGCAGAAGAAATTTCATGTTAAAAATATTTCTGAATTAGTTCGGCCTGGCCAAGATTTGATGGTACAAGTGGTTAAAGATCCGCTTGGAACGAAAGGGGCGAGGCTGACAACGGATATCACACTGCCTTCCCGCTATCTGGTTTTTATGCCTGGTGCCTCCCATGTAGGGGTCTCACAACGCATCGAGAGTGAAGCGGAGCGCGCACGCCTCAAACAGGCAGTTCATCAATATTGTGATGAGCAAGGTGGATTCATTATTCGTACCGCAGCAGAAGGGATCAGCGATGCTGAGCTGGCACGAGATGCCGCCTTTCTAAAGCGTTTATGGGCAAAGGTTTGTAAGCGTAAGAAGCGTAATCAGACGCGAATTAAGCTTTATGGTGAGATTGCCTTGGCGGCACGGGTATTACGCGATTTCGTTGAGGCACCGCTTGACCATATTCGGGTCGATTCTAAAGCGACCTACGAAAAGCTACTGGAGTTTACCGCCGAGTATGTCCCTGAGCTAACGGAAAAACTCGAGCACTATAGCGGTAAGCAGCCTATTTTCGATCTGTTTGACGTGGAGAATGAAATCCAACGGGCGATGGAACGAAAAGTGACGTTAAAGTCTGGTGGTTATCTGATTATTGATCAGACCGAGGCAATGACCACCGTCGATATTAATACTGGGGCCTTTGTGGGGCATCGTAATCTCGAAGAAACGATTTTCAATACCAATATCGAAGCCACACAAGTGATTGCCCGTCAACTTCGGTTACGCAATTTAGGCGGCATTATCATCATCGATTTTATTGATATGAGTAATGAAGAACACCGTCGCCGAGTATTACACACATTAGAAAGTGCGATGAGTAAAGACAGAGTGAAAAGCAGTATCAATGGCTTTTCATCGTTAGGTTTAGTGGAAATGACCCGTAAGCGGACCCGCGAAAGCCTCGAACATATTTTGTGTGGAAAATGCCCAACCTGCCAAGGACGTGGCAGCGTGAAAACCGCCGATACGGTCTGCTATGAGATCATGCGCGAGATTGTGCGTGTTCATCATAGTTACGATTCCGACAGCTATTTAGTGTATGCGTCGCCGAGAGTCTGTGAGGCGTTAAAGAATGAAGAAGCCCATGCACTGGCGGAAGTCGAAATCTTTTTAGGTAAACAGGTCAAGGTACAAGTCGAACCCCTCTATACTCAAGAGCAGTTTGATGTAGTACTTATGTAATCGCAGTCGATGGATCGTAGAGTGAGGGGACAGTGAGCAGGTTATCACAATGGATATTACGGATAATTACCGCGCTGATTGTAATTGCTGCACTGTTTGTGACGGCTTTACGCTTGGCTATGCCTCACATGGACCATTATCGCGCACAACTGCTTAATGCTGCATCGACCGCAACCGGCATCCACTTCTCGGCCGATAAGCTTCAAGGTGAGTGGAAAAACTTTGGTCCTACCCTTAACGTCGATAATTTTTCGGCGGAGTTGGCCGATGGCGGTAAATTACAGATAAAGAAAGTCACGCTCGCTTTAGACGTCTGGCAATCTCTCCTTCATGCTAAGTTACAATTCCGCGACCTAACCTTCTGGCAGCTTCACTTCTTTATACAGCAATTCCCACAAAAAGAGTCTTCGACGCATAACGGTTACGACAGTAATAAAGTGAAGAATCTCTTTTTACAGCGTTTTGACCATTTTATTCTCCGTGAAAGTACGATTGATTTTCCCTCTCCTTCAGGCCAGCGTGTGACGCTGAACATACCCACCTTGACTTGGTTTAATGAAGGGAAATTACATCGAGCAGAAGGTTTAGTGAATCTGAGCAGCTTTACCAGCCAACATGGTACCGCGCAATTGCGGGTGGATTTGCAGGATAAGCAGCAGTTACTGGATAAAGGCACTGTCTGGATCAAAGTGGATGATATTGACGCCAAACCGTGGTTAGGGAATTGGGTCAATAAGAATACCAACTTAAAAAAAGCCCACCTCAGTTTAATGGTTTGGCTGCATATGTCAGATGGGGAGCTATCCTCTGGCGATGTTATCATTAATCGCGGCGACGCCGAGTGGCAACAGGCAAATCAAGCGGCTCATCAGTTATCGTTGACGCAGCTATCGGCTAAGTTAACGCGGGTGGGTAAAGGTTTTGTCTTACTGCTTCCTGATACAGGGATCAGTATCGACAATACGCGCTGGCCGCGAGGAAGCTTAGCCCTAAATTGGCAAGCTGACAACGAGCAGCCTTGGTTACCGGCAGAGCATTCAGCGATACGCCTCCGTGCAGCCAATATCGATCTTGCTCGCCTTAGCCCGCTGGTGCCACTGCTTTCTCCATTACAGTCTACTTATGCCAACTTATGGCAGCAGGCTAACCCTCAAGGGCTGATCACTCGTCTTGCTGCTGATATCCCGCTTCACGATCTGCAGCAGACCCGTGTTGCCGCGCAGTGGCAGCAACTGAGTTGGCAAGCCTTTCAGAAATTACCGGCAGTCACAGGATTTTCTGGCTCGTTGACTGGAGGGATGGCGCAAGGTGAAACCACGCTAGAATTAGGCCAACAAACTTTGGCCTCTCAGGGACAACTGCTGGCTCCGATCGAACTTAACCATTTCTCCGGGGGATTTGCATGGAAGCGGCAGGATAAGGCTCTCGCCCTCTCAGGACACGATATCGACGTTAGCGCAAAATCGGTTGCCGCCAAAGGAGATTTCTCGTACCAACAGTCGAATGATGGTCCACCGAATTTGCAGATTTTGGCGGGGATTAATGCCACAGATGGTGCGGATGCTTGGCGTTATTTTCCTATAAAGATTATGCCAAAAGGGTTAGTGCATTACCTGAGTACCGCTATTAAAGGGGGTAAGGCAAAGGATGCCACCTTAGTCTTTGCGGGGAATCCACATCAATTCCCGTTTATCCATAACGAGGGAACGTTCCAAGTCACCGTTCCGTTAAAACAAGCAAAATTTGCTTTTCAGCCAGGGTGGCCTGCATTGTCACCTCTTGATATTGATCTGAACTTTGTCAATAACGGACTATGGATGAAAGCTGATGCAATCCGCTTAGGTAATGTTCCTGTCACACAGGTGACGGCTGATATCCCCGACTATCATAAAGAACAATTATTGATCGAGGGGGATATTCGTGGGCAAGGGGAAGATATCCACCGTTATATGAAACAGACGCCCCTAGCGAAAAGTGTCGGCAGTGCATTAGACCAACTTAAGGTTAATGGGGAAGTCTACGGGCATTTAGGGTTAACGATTCCTTTGGATGGAAAAGAGGTGATCGCAAAGGGGGACGTTAACCTAAAAAATAATCAACTCACTATTGTGCCGCTGCAAACGCAAATGAAAGGCGTAACGGGGCGGTTTACGTATAATAATGGACGCTTACAGAGTACCCCGATATCAGCCCAGTGGTTTGGACAACCGATCAAGGTGAATTTCTCTACGCAAGAACAAGCGCAACAGTTTGCGATTGATATTCAGGCTGAGGGTGATTGGGCTTTAGAGAAAATTAACGCCTTCCCAAAAACGTTACATCAGCAGTTAATTGGGCGGTTACCTTGGCATAGCCAAGTGGCAATTGCTTTGCCTCATCATGGTGGGGCCACTTACCAGGTTAAGGTCGTCAGTGATGCAACCCGAGTCAGAGGCAAACTGCCGGAAGCATTAAACCTTAAACCCAGTGCCTTCCCGCTCTCTGTTGAGGCCACGGGCAATTTATCGACGCTACAAGTGCAGGGCGTGATCGATCATCAACAACGATTCACCACCCAATGGCGGTTATCACCTCGGCTGGCACTTGAGAAAGGGCAGTGGACCAGTCAGGCTGACGAACATCCATCCTTACCCTTGCAAGCGATGATGGATATTCGGTTACCCGCCCTTGACGGCGACAAGTTGATGGCGACATTGAAAAAGCTTCCTTCAGCCACACCAAGCTCGGCGAAAAAAACGCGGCAGCCCTCTACCACAGAGCAAAATTGGCGGGAGTCGATTCCCTTTGAGCTGCCTGCAACACTGCAGGTAACGACGCCGGCATTAGCCCTGTATGGGCAGCAATGGCGTAACCTTCGTCTTCAGGTACAACAGTTACTGTCAAGCCCTCATCTATCGGTGAACAGCGATGAGGCACGAGGCTCCCTACAGATTCGGCCGGGGCAGCCTTGGCTGCTCAATATGGATTACCTCTATTATAATCCACAGTTCTCCACTCGCCGCACGGAGCAACACGCCGAAAAAGCCCTACCCGATAATCATCTCGATTTTAGCCAATGGCCGAAATTGGATGCGACCTGCTCTTCCTGTTGGTTTGCCGGACAAAACTTTGGTCAAATTAAAGGAAAATTAAGTGCTAATCAGCACACGCTAACCTTACGAGAGGGGACTGTCGACACAGGGCGTAGCCGTTTATCCGTGATGGGAGAGTGGAATAATGTTCCTGGACAAGAACGTACGGCCCTTAAAGGCCATCTGCATACCGATAATTTAGAGGATGCTGCCCATTGGTTTGGCGTTGAGGTGCCTGTGAGTGATACCCCGCTACATCTTGGTTACGACTTACATTGGAAAGATGTTCCTTGGCAGCCCTCCATTAAAACATTAAGTGGATTACTGACATTGAATGCAGGTAAGGGAACGTTCAGGCATGTCGAGACAGGTACTGCCGGGCAAGTATTACGCCTATTAAGCGTCGATGCGTTACTGCGTAAAGTCAGTTTAGATTTTCGCGGCACCTTGGATAGCGGTTTTTACTACGACAGCATTACAGGAACCGCTTGGTTAGACAAAGGGGTGTTACATACTGAAAATCTTAATATCGATGGCTTAGAAGCGGATATTGGTATGCGCGGTGAGGTGAATTTCGTCAATCGTCAGTTTGATCTGTTAGCCACCGTTGCCCCTGAAATTTCAGTACCGGTCGGTGTTGCCGCGGCCTTCGCAATCAACCCTATTGTGGGCGCTTCAGTCGTGGCGGCAAGTAAAGTATTGTCCCCGATCTGGAGTAAAATATCCTTATTACGTTACAGTATCACTGGACCTATGGACAAACCGCACGTCAAAGAAGTCCTGCGTAAGTAAAGAATGAAAAAAGCCATAACGAGTGATTATCTCGTTGGCGTAAATTAAAAGTGAGAACTTATGAAACTGAACCTGGTTAGCGAGCATTTACTAACTCAAAATACTATTACGCACGATGACCTTTCACGCGTACTCAGCCAGCTTTCAGAACGCCATTTGGACTACGGTGATCTCTATTTTCAGTCCAGCATGCATGAATCGTGGGGACTTGAAGATAACATCATTAAAGAAGGGTCTTGGCATATTGACCAAGGTGTCGGTATTCGTGCTGTGAGCGGTGAGAAAACCGGTTTTGCTTATGCGGATCAGCTGACGTTAAAGGCCCTCGAACAAAGTGCCGGTGCTGCACGCAGCATCGTTCAAGAGCAAGGCGATGGTAAAATACGCACCCTCGCCGCGGTAGAGCATAAAGCGTTATATGCTGCGATTAACCCATTAGACAGTTTGACGCGCGAAGATAAAATCGCCCTGTTGCACCGAGTTAACCGCGTAGCACGTGATGCCGACCCACGTGTTCAAGAGGTAAGTGCTCACTTATCGGGCGTTTACGAAGAAGTCCTAATTGCCGCCACAGATGGTACTTTTGCTGCCGATATTCGGCCCTTAGTACGCTTATCGATTAGCGTTCAGGTTGAAGATCAAGGGAAACGCGAGCATGGTTCGTGCGGCGGGGGTGGACGGACCGGCTATGAATTCTTCTTACTCGATGAACAGGGTGAAACGCGCTGTGACGGCTGGGCAAAAGAAGCGGTAAGAATGGCTCTCGTCAATCTTTCTGCCGTGGCAGCTCCGGCTGGCACGCTGCCAGTGGTCCTCGGCGCAGGCTGGCCGGGAGTGTTACTCCACGAAGCGGTCGGTCACGGCTTAGAAGGCGATTTTAACCGTCGTGGTACGTCAATGTTTAGCGGCCAAATGGGGCAGCCTGTAGCATCGGAGCTGTGCACTGTCGTGGATGACGGTACCTTGAATGGTCTACGTGGATCGATTGCTATCGACGATGAAGGGGTGCCAGGTCAATACAATGTATTGATTGAAAAGGGTATCTTGAAAGGCTTTATCCAAGATAAATTGAACGCACGATTAATGGGGCTTCCACCGACAGGTAACGGTCGAAGGGAGTCTTATGCACATCTGCCTATGCCAAGAATGACCAATACCTATATGTTAGCAGGTCAATCAACCCCGCAAGCGATCATTGAAAGTGTCGATTATGGTATCTACGCGCCTAATTTTGGGGGCGGGCAAGTTGATATTACGTCAGGCAAATTCGTCTTCTCGACGTCGGAAGCGTATTTAATTGAGAAAGGAAAAATTACCTCTCCGGTTAAAGGGGCAACCTTGATTGGGTCAGGGATTGAAGCGATGCAGCAGATCTCAATGGTCGGTAATGACTTGGCGCTTGATAAAGGCGTTGGGGTGTGTGGCAAAGAGGGACAAAGTGTCCCCGTCGGTGTCGGTCAACCGACCTTAAAACTCGACCGCTTGACGGTAGGTGGTACGGCCTAGAGAGATAGAAGGTAGCGTAACGCTACCTTTTACTTAAAAACAGCTCGTAGCGCGTGGCCATCTCTTTAAAATAGTCGGCGAGTAAAGATAAGCAGATTTGGACTTTTAGCGGTAATTTATCTTTTTCTGTATATAACGCATGGACGGGACGCGGCTTAGAACTGTAGTCGGGCAGTAATATGTGGATATTCCCTTGTTTCACTTCATCCATTATCCACATCATTGGCATATAAGCGATGCCGGCGCCTGACTTGAGCCAATGCACCAAGGTTTGTGGGTCATTGGTGGCGAAACGACCGCTAAGAGAAAGGTGAATTAATTCGCCATCTGGGGCGGTGAGTTCCATCTCATTATAAGGCGACAAGGTATACTCTAGCCAACATAGCGACGCTAACTCACTGTGATGGGTGGGAAGCGAAATTTGGCTGAGATACTCTTTACTGGCGCAAATCACCATCGGCATCGCGCCAATCTGGCGAGAGAACAGCGTAGAATTTTCTAAGTGTCCGGTCCTGAGGACCAGATCCAGTCCATGCGTAATCAGATCGGGGGTTGGGTTATCCGTGATCAGATCGATCTCGAGCCCCGGATAATCGGCCAACAATTTCATTGCGATAGGGGCGAGAACGTTTTGTGCCATTGTCGTGCTGCAGCCAATACGTAACGTCCCCACTGGCGTATTATTAAACTCAAATAATTGCTCGTGGACGCGAGTGGCCTCATTGAGCATTCGTTGACAACCCAAGTAATAAATTTTTCCCGCTTCAGTCATTCCAATACGCCGAGTACTGCGGTTGAGCAGCTTAATATTTAGCTCATCCTCTAAGCGGGAGATGGTCTGTGAGATTGAAGAAACGCTGACCTGCATTTGCTGTGCAACGGCGGTAAATGAGCCTTGTTCGACAACTTTGGCAAACACAGCCATTCGTTTTAATCGTTCCATTATTAACTCTGAGTTAAAAGTGATTTAGTTCACAAAATATAGAAAATGATCGCAAAGACACGTTACTATAGCGATATAAATAGAAGTTTATTTCTCTATTCTCGCATCGTCGTTTCTAACTGTAGTGATTTTTTGGTTTGGTCCCCGACGGGTAATAGTACAGTTTTTGTTACCTTCTAACCAAGTAAGTCGCCATTATGGATCTTAAAGCTTTCCAGTAACCCATGCCGAGTGGCTCGCTGGCTAATGTGTTAAAGGATTTTACATGAGTGTGCATCCAGTTTTGGTGATATTTGGGCTCTCATTTCCACCTATTTTTGTTGAGCTTATCTTATCTCTCATTGTGTTTTGGCTAGTGAAAAAAGTGCTTACGCCAACGGGAATCTACGATTTGGTGTGGCATCCGGCACTGGTTAATACCGCCCTTTACTGCTGTGTGTTTTATCTGGTTTCGAGTCTAATTGTCTGAGGTTTCAGTGAAAACGTTAATAAAAAAAGTGGCCCGCTACGCGATTACTTTTGTGCTAGTGATTATCGCCATTGTGATTGTTTTTCGTACATGGGTGTATTACACCGAATCCCCTTGGACACGTGACGCAAAATTCTCCGCCGATGTGGTCGCGATTGCACCCGACGTAACGGGATTGATTACACAAGTGAACGTGCACGATAACCAATACGTGAAGCAGGGAGAAACACTGTTTGAAATTGATCGCCCGCGATTTAAGGAAGCCTTAGACGAAGCGCAGGCCGATGTCGATTACTACCAAGCAGTGGTTGCCGAAAAAAGACGCGAAGCGGCAAGGCGTAATCAACTTAGCACTGTGGCGTTATCTCGGGAAGCGGTAGAGCAGGCGAACAACGATCTCCAAACCAGTGAACACCAACTTGCTAAAGCGGCTGCAGCACGGGATCTGGCTCAGCTCGACCTGGTTCGTGCAACGGTTAAAGCGCCGGCAGATGGCTGGGTCACTAACCTTAATGTTTACGGTGGCGAATTTATCAATCGTGGTTCAGTTGCTGTAGCATTGGTGAAAGACCGCACCTTCTACGTCACCGCTTACTTAGAAGAGACGAAACTTCATGCGGTACGCCGTGGCCTTCGTGCAGAGATTACGCCTTTAGGGAGTAATTTAAAACTGCGCGGGACGGTAGAAAGTGTCGCCTCGGGTGTCACCAATAGTAGTAGCAGTAATGACAGTAAAGGAATGGCGAACGTCGATTCGAACTTGGAATGGGTTCGTCTAGCACAGCGTGTGCCGGTTCGTATTCATCTTGATGAACAAGTGGGTAATCGTTTCCCAGCAGGTACCACGGCCACGGTGATTATTACGGGTGAAAAAGATCGTCAAGATCGTGAACCTTCTCCTCTGGAAAAGTTAACCAATCGACTACGCGAATTTGGATAATCGGGAGGCGGTATGATTCAGTTCTTACGCTTCCCAGTTAAATTAACTTTTGCTGTCTTGTTAGCGATGTTGTTGGGGTTCTACTTTAATTTAGAAACCCCACGTTGGGCGGTGATGACCGCCGGTATTGTGGCCGGCGGGCAAGCTTTTGCCGCCGGGGGCGATCCTTACTCCGGTGCGCTCCGCTACCGCGGATTACTCCGTATTATTGGTACCTTCTTAGGTTGTATCGCGGCGTTGGCTATCGTGATGACGACGATTAGGGCGCCGATGATTATGCTGTTCCTTAGCTGCCTCTGGGCGGGCTTTTGTGTCTGGATCTCGTCGTTGGTCAAAGTGGATAACTCTTACGCTTTTGGCTTAGCCGGCTACACCGCGTTAATTATCATTATTTCCTCAAACGCTTCTGGCTCTATGGAGCTAATGCCTCGATTAGCCGTCGAGCGTTGCAGCGAGATCTTTATCGGTATTCTCTGTGCCATTTTATCTGATACGTTTTTCTCTCCGCGTTCCATTAAACGCGTTATCGACCAAGAGGTTGACCAGCTTTTACTCGTGCAGTATCAACTACTGCAATTGTGTGTAGGAAAGGGCGAGAAAGAGACGATCGATAAGGCATGGAGTGGCTTAGTGGCACGCAGTAGTGCCTTCGGTGGTATGCGAAGCCAGCTAAAAATGGAATCGTCGCATTGGCAGAACAGTAGCCGTCGATTGAAAATGTTAAATACCCTTTCTCTAACGATGATCACCCACTCTACCGAAACCTACCTCAACCTGCAGGCGCATCCGGAATATCTTTCTAGTGCATTTGTCGAAGTGATCGATCAGAAGGTTGAGACTATTGGTGAGTTACGTAATAAAGTTCGCGAGTTACGTAAGCTTTTCAATGAGTATCCGGCAGAGTCAGTGCCTTTAGCACTCTCTACGTGGGTGACGGCGGCGTCAGAGTATCTCTTGCTATCAAAAGGGATCCGCAGCAACGTGAGAATCAATGGTACAGAAGAGGCGATCCTTCGTCGTGAAGTCATTGTCGCACCTCGGTCCGCTGAAACGCATCACGCGATGATCAATGGTATTCGTACCTTTGTTGCAACGTTCTCTGGAGTATTATTTTGGCTTTATTCCGGTTGGAATGCTGGCAGCGGTTGTATGATCATGCTGGCGGTGGTAACTGCACTGGCGATGCGAATTCCCAATCCACTGATGATGGCGAAAGATTTCCTTTATGGTATGACTGCAGCGTTTCCTATCGGTTTACTTTACTACGCTTACTTAATGCCTAATACCCAACAGAGTATTTTCTTACTTTGTCTCATTATCGGTGTATTAGCCTTTGTCGCCGGGGTGCTGATTCAACGTCGGCAGGTAGGGGCCTTAGGGGGATTCATTGGTACGCTCAATATTATTGTGCTGAGTAACCCCATTACGTTCCCGATTGAGTCTTTTCTAGATAGTGCGTTGGGGCAAATGATTGGCTGTTTCTTAGCGTTAATGGTGATATTACTGATTAGGGATAAATCAAAAGCTAAGACGGGGCGTAAAATACTTAACCGATTGATGTATTCCGCCGTGGCATCCTTGACCACCAATCCTTCTCGTCGCCGTGAAAACCATTTACCGGCCCTGTATCAACAGCTCTTTATGTTGCTCAATATGTTTCCTGGGGATCTTAATAAATACCGCTTAGCCCTAACACTCATTATTAGCCAGCAACGTCTGCGGAGTTTTGCTATTCCGCCAAACCCTGTGTTATCAGAGTTTCATCAGCAGTTGCGGTTAACGGGGGATAAGGTGATAGCGGCACACAGTGTCGAGAAGAAAGAGTACTACTATATGCGATTGCTAAAGGAGTTGACGGCTTACGAGCAATTACTGAGTGAGCATCAGGCGTCTATCCCAATGCAAGAGTCGGTTCACCGCTTAACGGATATTTTAACCCGTTATCAATCTACGATGATTAATATCTAACACCCTAACTGGCAGCCGGCGATGGCTGTCTGCCAGTGACCTATCACCAGGCAGATTAAAGCTCTTGTTCGAAAAGCGTCAGTACAACGGCATGGAGTTTTTTTACAGTAAAGCCGCGGGAAGGCGTAATAAAAATCGTATCATCGCCAGCAATGGTCCCCAAAATTCCCTCTGACTTACCTAATGAATCTAATAGACGAGCAATGAGCTGCGCGGCCCCTGGACTGGTACGAATAACGACCAAGGCGTCATTGTAGTCGATATCGGTCACCAGGTTTTTCAGTGGGCTGCTCGTGGTAGGCACGCCTAATTCAGCGGGTAAGCAATAAACCATTTCCATTTTGGCGTTACGGGTTCTTACCGCGCCAAATTTCGTCAGCATACGTGACACTTTCGACTGGTTGATATTCTGAAAACCATCTTCTTGCAGGGCATGAACAATTTCACTTTGAGAGCTAAATTTTTCTTCTTTAAGAAGCGCCTTAAAGGCTCGTACCAGATCATCTTGTTTAGAAGGGGTTCGCATAAAAAACCTTTGAAATAGGGGGAGTAATATTATTATGCATCTTGCTGCATTTTTATTCAATAAACTCTGTACAGAGAAAATTAGCTTATAGAGAATTAATCTTAATAACTAAGGATACAGACGAATTATATTCTATGTGTAAATAAAAACAGGGTCAAAGACTATGAAAGTTGCTCGCTTTACACCTGATAATACGTAAGGAATTTAACGCATCCCCCTCAGTAAACCGATTTATTATTCATAAATAGCGAGAGAACTGAGGAGGATGATTAATTACTATCCTGAGGGAATTCTTGAATAGTGACAGGTAGGCTTTTTTTCTGACCTTGTCTAAGGATCTGTACGTCAATGACAGAGCCAGGTCGTATTTCTGCAACTTGATCCATGGTTTCTTGTGCGGAAACCGCGGGCTTGTTGTTAACACTGAGTAGAAGGTCATTGGCCTTAATTCCCGCCAACTCGGCAGGCCCGGTGACTTTAGTCACAATAATGCCTTGTAATTTTTCGTAGCTATTCCCTTGCTCATGCATCGGAGGAATTTCTCGACCAGTAATCCCGATAAAGCCACGGATCACACGACCATCGCGAATAAGTTTATTCATAATCTTAATCGCTAACGGTGTTGGAATGGCAAAACCAATTCCTTCAGGCGTTTCGCCATCATTACTCTTATCGAAGGTCAGTGTATTGATCCCCATGAGTTCACCCAATGAGTTAATCAATGCGCCTCCAGAGTTACCTTGGTTGATCGAGGCATCTGTTTGTAGAAAGTTTTGCCGTCCGGAAGAGCTTAAGCCGACACGGCCAGTAGCACTAATGATGCCTTGGGTAACGGTCTGACCAAGATTATAGGGATTACCTATCGCCATAACGACATCACCAATATGCGGGTTACGTTCGTCGTTAATCGGAATAATGGGTAAGCTCGGTGCAGAAATTTTAAGTACCGCCAGATCAGTCATGGCATCAGAACCGACCAAGGTTGCTTCGTAAAAGCGACCATCTTGCAAGGCGACGATAATTTGATCCGCATTACTGATAACGTGGCGATTCGTTAGAATATAGCCGCGCTGGTTCATAATCACTCCCGACCCCAAGGTAGTGAAGTCTCTTTTACCTTGTGTTTGTGAGTTGCGGTTATAAACATTCACGACGGCTGGCGCGGCTCGACGCACGCCTTGGCTGAAACTAAACACCGATTCTTGGGTATTAGCAGGTGCTTCATTATTCGAAAACAGTGCGCCACCGTTACGCAGCAAATGCATACCGACAAGTAAAATTATGGCGACAACAAGGCCGATAAGCGCTGAACGAAGTAATTTAAATAACATGCTAATTTAGTTGCCAAGGGAGAGGTTGCTGCAGAATACCATGAGAAGGATAGGTACGCACCTCTGTACCTATCCTTATTGCGGTTAGCGAAGCAGTAAAAAGAGGTTATCTTTGCCGCGCATAACACTCATGGCGATAACGGGAGGTTTGGTCGCTAAAATCTTACTCATTGCATCAAGTGACTCGACACGTTGACGGTTAATGGCCGTAATGACGTCACCGGTGTGTAAGCCAATTTGTTGAGCAGGGCTAGACGGCGTAACGTTGTCTACTTTGACGCCTTTCGCTTTACTCAAGGTCATCCCATCGCTGAACGCTGCACCTTGTAACGCTGGGAGGTCAATGGTGGTCGGGACCACCTCGGGTGTACCTTGCTCTAAAGTGACTTCGGCATTAATCGATTTACCGTCTCGCAATAAGGTTAAGGTCACTTTATCGCCTGGCGCGCTGGTGCCAACTTTCACCCGAAGTTCGGCGAAACTGGTGATAGGTTTACCATTCAAGCCAGTGATAATGTCTCCCGCCTTAATCCCCGCTTTGGCGGCAGCTGAATTGGGTAAAACCTCTGCAACAAATGCCCCACGTTGCACATCGACATGGAATGCTTTCGCCATATCCGAAGACATCTCTGTCCCTTTCAAGCCGAGCTGGCCGCGGGTAATTTTACCGTTTTTAATCAGCTGATGGGCAAGATTCATCGCCATATTGGAAGGGATAGCAAAGCCGATACCAATATTTCCGCCGCTGGCAGCTAAAATAGCGGTGTTGATCCCGACGAGTTCACCTTTCAGGTTAACCAAGGCGCCGCCGGAGTTGCCGCGGTTAATCGCTGCATCGGTTTGGATGAAATTTTCTAAGCCTTCAATATTTAAGCCGCTACGTCCGAGCGCAGAGATGATGCCAGAGGTGGCTGTCTGCCCGAGACCATAGGGGTTACCAATGGCGACTGCGAAATCACCCACTTGTAAAGCATCGGAATCCGCAACATTAATTTGGACTAAATTTTTCGCGTTCTTAACTCGGATAAGCGCGATATCGGTTTGGCTATCATGACCCACTAACTTTGCGGGGTATTCATTGCCATCGCCCAACTGCACCGTAATCTTATCTGCACCATTGACGACATGATTATTGGTCAGAATGTAACCATTTTTAGCGTCAATGATGACACCTGACCCCAAACCTTGAAACGGTGTTGGCTGTTGCTGTTGCGGAGCTTGGCCAAGAAAACGTTTCAACGGTTCAGGAAGCTGCTGATCTTGGCTTTCCGTCGTCGTACCGCTGACTTGTACGCTGACAACAGAAGGTAGCGTTTTAGCAAGCATTGGTGCGAGCGAGGGTAAGGGTTGATCACCAACCTGTGCAGGTAAATTCGCATACGAAGCGGGCAGGTAAGCCATACCCAAACTCATACTTAGCGCTATCGCTAGCGCCAAGGGTGTACGATTTTTCTTCATCATTGACCCTTACGATTATTTTTCAGTGTTAGAATTTCTTAATAAACCTGAAGATTTTTCAGAGTAATCTCGCGGCATTTCAGCTAATCCATTCTCAGATTCAACGTTTTTAGCACCCTGCTGCCAAACGAACGGGTTGCTCTGTGCCGCTTGCTCTGGTAGCAGCTCTTTGGTCGTGCTCGACATATGTTGATAGAGCTCTTGATAGTTCTGTGACATATTTTCCAGCAGTTCAGCGCTGCGAACAAAGTGGCCATTGAGTTCTTGTTTTAACTCTTTAAGTTCATCTTTGGTTTTTTCTAATTCGTACTGCAGCGCGTGCTGATCACGCAGTTTACGGCTACTAAAACGTGTGATAACAATCCCAACGATAACGCCGACAATTAATCCGATAAGCCCATATTCCCAGGTCATAATGACTCCCATAATATCCGTTGTTCTAAGGGGGCGACGATAAGCAACTACCCATTTACAGTAAGATGCTAGTCGAAAATAGTTTACCTCACTATACCTGTTAATGCTCAGGATGTGGAATCCTGAGTTAACCTGGCGTACTGTATAGCGGTTTTCAATGTTGTGTTTGTCGTCTTCGATTATCTTAACGGTACCCACTATGCAAACCATTTCTCCCCTGACATGTTACCAACAAGCCCTTGAACAGGGTGATTATCAGCCTGATGATGTCCAAAAAGCTGCGGTAACGGAGCTTGATAAGATTCAAAAAGCGCTAATCGCCCGTCAGCAAACGGCCTCACCCTCGACGGATAAGAAAGGACTTTTCGGACGCTTTTCAAAACTTTTCCAGCGCAGTGAGAGCAGCGAACAACCGGTTCAAGGCTTATATATGTGGGGAGGCGTAGGGCGCGGTAAAACTTGGATTATGGATATGTTTTACCAATCTGTTCCAGGTGATCGTAAGTTACGATTACATTTCCACCGTTTTATGCTGCGAGTGCATGAGGAACTGAGTCAACTTCAAGGCCACAGCGACCCACTGTTGATTATTGCCGAACGCTTTCGCGAGCAGACTGATCTGCTGTGTTTTGATGAGTTTTTTGTGTCGGATATTACCGATGCCATGCTACTCGGCACGTTAATGGAGGCATTATTTGAGCGGGGGATTACCTTGGTGGCGACCTCTAATATCCCTCCTGATCAGCTCTACCGTAATGGATTACAACGCGCACGCTTTTTACCGGCGATTGAGCAAATAAAGAAACATTGCCAAGTCATGAATGTGGATGCTGGCGTCGATTACCGTTTACGCGCCTTGACGGCAGCTCATCTCTGGAAATCGCCGATCAACGACGAGACCCAGTCAGCCATTAGTACGTTATTTAAAAACCTATCAGGTACTGATTTTGCGCAGGCCCCTTCACCGGTGTTAGAGATTAATCACCGTGCGATGAAGACTGAGCATGTTGCTGAGGGGGTGCTTGCCGTTCGCTTTAGTGTGCTGTGTGGTGAAAACCGGAGTCAACATGACTACATCGCGCTTTCTCAGCAGTTTCACACGGTATTATTACTCGATGTCCCACAATTAACTAGCCAGACTGAAGATCATGCGCGTCGATTTCTTGCAATGGTAGATGAATTCTACGAAAGACATGTTAAACTTGTCGTTTCTGCGGAAGTGGCGTTGGAAGCTATCTATCAAGGTAATCAATTGAAATTTGAATACCAACGTTGCTTATCTCGTCTTCAGGAGATGCAAAGCGAAGAATATTTGCGTCTTCCTCATTTGCCGTAAGGCAGAAATATTCGTGGAGTTGCGAATTAATGATAAAAGAGGTCGATTTTTAATGTCGACTTCTTTATAATCTTGCGACCCCACGTTACAACAAATGGTTTTATTCCCAAAAACCTTTGTGTTCCGGTAGTTCTATCCGAAGGGGTAGGCTTACTGGCAAAATGGTCGTGTGAGCCTCAACCGTTAATAGCGTTTGGGATTTCACCAACGTGTAACTTATATTTGGGTAAGCTTTTAGATGAAAACTTTTACAGCTAAACCAGAAACCGTCAAACGCGACTGGTATGTTGTTGACGCAACTGACAAAACCTTAGGTCGTTTAGCGACTGAACTGGCTCGTCGTCTGCGTGGTAAACATAAAGCGGAATACACTCCGCACGTAGATACTGGTGATTACATCATCGTTCTTAACGCTGACAAAGTTGCTGTAACAGGTAACAAACGTAGCGACAAGATCTACTATCGCCACACTGGTCACATCGGTGGTATCAAGCAAGCGACCTTTGAAGAAATGATTGCTCGTGCTCCTGAGCGTGTCATTGAAACCGCGGTAAAAGGCATGCTGCCGAAAGGCCCTCTGGGCCGTGCAATGTTCCGTAAACTGAAAGTTTACGCGGGCAACGAGCACAACCATGCGGCACAGCAACCGCAAGTTCTGGACATTTAATCGGGATCAATGGCAATGGCTGAAACTCAAAACTACGGCACAGGTCGCCGCAAAAGCTCTTCCGCACGCGTCTTTATCAAGCCGGGTAGCGGAAACATCGTAATCAATCAACGCTCTTTAGAGCAATATTTCGGTCGTGAGACTGCGCGCATGGTCGTGCGTCAACCTCTGGAACTGGTTGATTTGATTGGTAAATTAGATCTGTACATCACTGTTAAAGGTGGTGGTATTTCTGGTCAAGCAGGAGCGATCCGTCACGGTATCACTCGCGCTCTGATGGAATATGACGAATCTCTTCGTTCTGAACTACGTAAAGCGGGCTTTGTTACTCGTGATGCGCGTGAAGTTGAACGTAAGAAAGTCGGTCTGCGTAAAGCACGTCGTCGTCCACAGTTCTCTAAGCGTTAATTCATGGCTGCTCTGCAGCGATGTGTTTTCGAAAAAACCCGCTTCGGCGGGTTTTTTATTGCCGGTAAAAGGGGGCTATATCGGTTATCGCGTACTCCCGATTCGCGACAATTGTTACTTTTTCCTTCCAAAAACGCTTCAACTACCCAGAATTCGCAGCAAAATCGAAAGGTTGCCCACAAAGGCTTCAATTTCTGGTAAACTATCGCGCAGTTTATGGTCTATTATCTGCCATCGGTCATTCAGATGGTTAATCGCGGCTCTTATAAGTATATGTGGAGGTTTTCATGGCTGTCGCTGCCAACAAACGTTCGGTAATGACACTGTTTTCTGGACCCACTGATATCTACAGCCATCAAGTACGTATTGTACTGGCTGAGAAAGGTGTGAGTGTAGAAATTGAACAGGTGGATAAGTCAAATCTTCCACAAGACTTGATCGATCTAAATCCGTATTGCACTGTACCTACCTTAGTGGATCGCGAGCTGACGTTATATCAATCTCAGATCATTATGGAATACTTGGACGAACGTTTCCCGCATCCACCGTTAATGCCAGTTTATCCGGTTGCTCGCGGTGAAAGTCGTTTGATGATGCATCGTATCGAACAAGATTGGTATAGCCTGCTGTTCAAGATTGAACAAGGTTCAAGTGAAGAAGCCGATGACGCGCGTAAACAATTACGTGAGCAGTTACTTGCCATCGCGCCACTGTTTGCTCGCACGTCTTACTTCCTGAGCGAAGAGTTCAGCTTGGTGGATTGCTACCTTGCTCCTTTACTATGGCGTTTACCTTCTTTAGGCGTTGATTTATCGGGTGCGGGTTCTAAAGATCTTAAAGGCTATATGAATCGTGTCTTTGAACGTGATTCGTTCCTCGCTTCTCTTACCGAAGCTGAGCGTGAAATGCGTCTCTAATCGAGGCTACTATTATGGATATGACAAATTTAACGGCACGTCGCCCGTATTTACTGCGGGCATTCTATGATTGGTTGTTAGATAACGAGCTAACGCCGCACCTAGTGGTTGATATTAATCTACCTGGTGTGGAAGTCCCTCTAGAGTTTGCACGTGATGGACAAATCGTTCTTAACATTGCGCCGCGTGCAGTCGGGAACTTAGAACTGGGTAATGAGTTCGTTAGCTTCAATGCGCGCTTCGGAGGCGTACCGCGTCAGGTTTTCGTCCCTCTTGCCGCCGTTATGGCACTCTATGCTCGTGAAAACGGTGCTGGCACTATGTTTGAGCCTGAGCCGCAGTATGATGATGTTGAGGCTAATGTTGATCTTGACGTCACGCATGAGCCTAAAATGTCAGTCATTGATGGCGATGGTGAGACTGAGCATACCGATGGCGATGATGATGATACCCCCCCACCTAAGGGTGGCCGACCAGCATTACGTGTCGTTAAATAATATCGGCTAAAAAAAAGAGCGCTTTCGCGCTCTTTTTCTTTCTCTACACTTCCAGGTAATCAAGAATACCTTCTGCTGCTTTTCTGCCTTCCGCTATCGCGGTCACGACTAAATCAGATCCTCTTACCGCATCACCGCCCGCAAAAATTTGGGGATGGCTGGTTTGGAAGGCGATTTCAGCCGCTTCTGGCGCCACAATGCGTCCGGTTGCATCGAACTCAACGTTGAATGCGTCGAGCCAAGGCATACTGTGTGGACGGAATCCAAAAGCGAGGATCACTGCGTCGGCTGCGATAACATGCTCTGAGCCTGCTACTGGCTGAGCCTGTTGGCGACCGGCAGCATCTGCTGGGCCCATTTCGGTACGAACCATTTTCACGCCGATAACTTTACCGCTACCGTCAATTTCGACGCCTAAGGGTTGTAAGTTAAATTGGAAATCGACGCCTTCTTCACGTGCATTTTTCACTTCGCGGCGCGAACCCGGCATATTGGCCTCATCGCGGCGGTAGGCACAAATGACGTTGGTCGCGCCTTGGCGAATCGAGGTTCTCACACAGTCCATCGCGGTATCACCACCGCCGAGTACCACAACACGCTTTCCGTTCATATCTAAGTAGGGTTGCTCAGTCAACGCTTCGAAGCCCATCGTTTTACGGGTATTAGCGATAAGGAAGGGTAAGGCGTCGTAGACACCTTCGGCATCTTCATTAGTGAGTCCACCCCGCATGGATTGATAGGTACCGACCCCTAAGAACACGGAGTCATACTCATCAATCAGGCTTTGCATCGTGATATCTTGGCCCACTTCGACATTTAATCGGAACTCAATACCCATTCCTTCGAACAGTTCCCGGCGCTTGATCATTACCTCTTTTTCCAATTTGAAAGAGGGGATACCGAAGGTTAGTAACCCACCAATCTCTGGATGGCGATCAAAGACGGTGACGCTCACACCATTTCGGGTGAGTACATCGGCGCAAGCAAGTCCGGCAGGGCCTGCACCGATGACCGCAACGCGCTTATTCACGGATTTAACTTGCGACATATCTGGGCGCCAGCCCATTTCCATCGCTTTATCGTTGATATAGCGTTCGATATTCCCGATAGTGACGGCACCGAAATCATTATTTAGCGTACAGGATCCTTCGCAGAGACGATCCTGTGGGCAGACGCGACCACAGACCTCTGGCAGGCTGTTGGTCTGGTGTGACAGTTCTGCCGCCTCAATGATCCGCCCCTCGTTGGCTAGTTTTAACCAGTTGGGAATGTAGTTATGTACCGGACACTTCCATTCACAATAAGGGTTACCGCAATCTAAACAACGGTCGGCTTGCGCTTTAACTTGCCCTTCAGAGAAGGGCTCGTAGATTTCAACAAATTCGATTTTACGGAGTTGTAGCGGTTTCTTCGGAGGATCAACGCGCTGTAAGTCAATAAATTGATACACATTTTGGCTCATTGTCGCTCCTTACTGCGCCTGTACTCGTAATTCTGCCGCTGACCGGCTGCGGTGTCCTAGCAGTGCTTTCACATCGCTTGACTTAGGTTTGATCAGCATAAATTTCTCTGACCAGTTCGCCCATTGTGCAAGGATCTCTTCACCACGACTCGATTGGGTATATTGTACGTGCTCGGTGATTAAGCCCCGCAGATGTTCTTCGTGAATCGGCAGGGTGGCGACGTCCAAGACCTCGACCAACTCGCTGTTGACACGTTTACGGAACTCCCCGTCTTCATCAAGGACGTAAGCGAAGCCCCCGGTCATGCCGGCACCAAAATTGACCCCTGTACGACCGATCACACAGACAACGCCTCCTGTCATGTACTCACAGCCATTGTCGCCAATACCCTCGACAACCGTGATAGCGCCGGAGTTACGTACCGCAAAACGTTCACCTGCACGGCCCGCTGCAAACAGTTTTCCGCCGGTTGCGCCATATAAGCAGGTGTTGCCAGCAATGGTCGCTTCGTGGCTACGGAAGGCTGAACCGATAGGGGGCCGAATCGCCAAGAGGCCGCCAGCCATCCCTTTTCCGACATAGTCATTGGCATCACCCGTTAGGATCATTTCAAGACCCCCGGCATTCCAGACACCGAAGCTTTGTCCTGCTGTACCGGTTAAATGAACCTGAACTGGGTCACTCGCCAATCCTTGATCGCCGTAACGTTGGGCGATTGCACCGGATAGGGTTGCACCAACTGAGCGGTCAGTATTTTTGACATCAAAGTAAAAGTGTTTGCTCTGTTTCGTCTCAATGTACGGCAGTGCCTGTTCCAACAGCGCTTTATTCAGCGTTCCTTTATCGAAAGGTGGATTCGATTCTGTGCAATACAGCGCCTTTCCAGCAACTGGCGTTGCTGTTTCGAGTAACGAGCCTAGATTAAGCTTTTGTTGTTTTGCTGTGAATCCTTCCAATGCGGTCAAGAGATCTGTCCGGCCTATCAAGTCGGTTAAGCGACTTACCCCTAAGGAAGCCATGATTTCACGTGTCTCACGAGCAATAAATTCAAAGTAGTTGGTCACTTTGAAAGGGAGACCGTGGTAGTGGTTCTTACGTAATTTCTCGTCTTGTGTTGCAACGCCTGTCGCACAGTTATTCAGGTGACAAATACGGAGGTATTTACAGCCCAAAGCGACCATCGGACCCGTACCGAAACCGAAGCTTTCTGCACCAAGAATGGCAGCCTTGATGATATCGAGACCCGTCTTTAACCCACCATCAATTTGTAAGCGGATTTTGTGACGTAATCCGTTTGCAACCAACGCTTGTTGTGTTTCCACTAAGCCGAGTTCCCAAGGACAACCGGCATATTTCACTGAGGTGAGCGGGCTTGCCCCGGTACCGCCATCGTACCCTGCAACGGTAATCAGATCGGCGTAGGCTTTTGCAACGCCGGTCGCAATGGTTCCTACGCCTGGCTCTGATACCAGTTTGACGGAAATCATCGCCTTAGGGTTGACTTGCTTGAGGTCAAAAATAAGCTGCGCCAAATCCTCAATCGAATAAATGTCGTGATGTGGCGGAGGCGATATCAAGGTGACACCCGGGACGGAATAGCGTAACCGTGCAATATAAGGCGTGACCTTATCACCCGGCAATTGACCGCCTTCACCTGGCTTAGCCCCTTGTGCAACCTTAATCTGAATCACATCTGCGTTGACTAAGTAGGCAGGTGTCACACCGAAACGTCCAGAAGCGACCTGCTTGATGCGCGACACTTTATTTGTGCCGTAGCGCGCGGGATCTTCTCCACCTTCACCGGAGTTCGAGAAACCCCCGATGCTGTTCATCGCTTCAGCGAGCGCTTCATGGGCCTCTGGGCTGAGTGCACCAATCGACATGGCAGCAGTATCGAAGCGTTTGAACAGCTCAGTCGCTGGTTCAACCTCATCAATCTTAATAACCTGTTCGCTCGGTTTGAGCGCGAGCAAATCGCGTAGCGTCGCCGCGGGGCGGTTATTCACATGTTGGGCGTAGTTGAGGTAGTCTGCATAATCACCACTCTCTACCGCACGCTGTAAGCTGTTCACAATATCCGGATTATAAGCGTGGTACTCACCGCCGTGGACATATTTCAGTAATCCACCTTGATCAATAGGCTTACGGGCTAGCCAAGCACGCTTAGATAGATTCACCAGATCTTGTTCGAAGTCGCTAAAATTCGCACCGCCAATACGGCTGGTGACATTCTGGAAGCAGAGCGTTGTAATGTCGGTATGTAGACCTACGGCTTCAAAGAGTTTCGAACAGCGGTAAGAGGCAACCGTTGAAATGCCCATTTTCGACATGATCTTGTACAAGCCTTTGTTGATACCATTACGGTAGTTCAACATTGCTTTACGGTAGTCATGATCGATAATGCCACTGTCTGCCATTTTCGCTAAGGTTTCGTAGGCTAACCAAGGATAGATCGCGGTTGCACCAAATCCTAGTAGGACCGCAAAGTGATGTGGGTCGCGTGCCGACGCGGTTTCGGCAATAATATTCGCATCACAACGAAGACTCTTCTCCACCAAACGCGCTTGTACGGCACCGACGATCATTGGTGCTGGGACGGGCAGTCTCTCGGTCGTAATCTGTCTATCCGACAGGACAAGTAATACGGTGCCGTTACGAACCATCTCCTCTGCTTGGTCGTTTAGGCGATGGATAGCGGCCTCTAACGTTTCTTCATCTGGGTTAAAGGTACAGTCAATCGTATCCGCACGGTAGTATTGAGTGTCTAATTGCGTCAGCTGTGAGAAATCTGAATAGAGAAGGATAGGCGATTTAAAACTGACACGGTGTGCTTGACCTTCTGCCTCGCAGAAGACATTCATCTCTTGCCCAATACAGGTCGCTAACGACATCACATGATTTTCACGTAATGGATCGATAGGGGGGTTAGTCACCTGAGCGAATTGTTGACGGAAGTAGTCATAAATAATCCGCGGACGGCTACTGAGTACGGCAAAGGGGGTGTCGTCACCCATCGAACCGACGGCTTCCTGTCCATTTTCACCCAGTACTCGAATAACGGTGTCTAACTCTTCACTGCTATAACCGAACTGTTTATGCCAAGTGGCGAGCTGTGTGTCGTCAAGCTGACGTTTACCCACTTGGTCTTCAGGAAGCTCTTCAAAAGGTACCAAGCGTTTAACGTTTTTCTCCATCCAAGTTTTGTAAGGATGGCGGCTTTTCAAGTCATTATCGGTTTCTGCCGAATGGAGGATACGCCCATTACGGGTATCAATAACCATTAACTCGCCTGGACCGACACGACCTTTCTCAACCACTTCATCGGGCTGGTAATCCCAAATACCTACTTCAGAGGCACAAGTGATTAACTTATCTTTAGTGATAACGTAGCGCGCGGGACGTAAACCATTGCGGTCTAAGTTACAGGCAGCATAACGGCCATCCGACATCACGATCCCCGCGGGGCCATCCCAAGGTTCCATATGCATAGAGTTGAAATCGAAGAAGGCGCGTAAATCGGGGTCCATATCAGGATTATTCTGCCAGGCTGGCGGGACCAGTAAACGCATGGCACGGACTAAGTCCATCCCGCCGTTTAAGAATAGCTCCAGCATGTTATCCATTGAACTCGAGTCGGAGCCGGTTTCATTCACAAACGGGGCAATCGTCTGCAGATCAGGGATCAATGGCGTATTAAATTTGTAAGCACGGGCTCTTGCCCACTGACGGTTACCCGCAATGGTATTAATCTCGCCATTATGGGCCATATACCGGAAAGGCTGAGCCAGCGGCCAGCGTGGAACGGTATTGGTCGAGAAACGTTGGTGAAATAGACAGATAGAAGATTCTAAGCGCAAGTCAGCCAGATCGAGATAAAATCTCGGTAAATCGGCGGGCATGCATAAGCCTTTATAGATGTTGACCTGGTTAGAGAAGCTACAAATATAGAATTCAGTATCTCTTAACGCCTCAACACGTTTTTCGATACGACGACGCGCCATATATAGGCGACGTTCCATATCCCGTGGGCGCCAACCCGCAGGAGCATTAATAAAGAGCTGCTCAATGACCGGAAGCGAAGAGAGGGCAACTTCGCCGAGGACATCGCGATTAATCGGCACTTCACGCCAACCTACGACAGACAGGGTTTCTCGTAGCACTTCTTCTTCAATGATTTTACGCGAAATCGCCGCTTTTTCCGGGTCGTTATTAAGGAATAGCATCCCAACGCTATAGTTGCGCGCTAGGCTCCATCCTTGTGTTTCCGCAATATATCTAAAGAAGCGGTCTGGTTTTTGCAGCAAGAGTCCGCAACCGTCACCCGTTTTGCCATCCGCTAAAATTGCACCGCGGTGTTGCATACGTGCGAGACCATGGATTGCCGTTCTGACAACTTTGTGACTGGGTTCGCCCTCTATATGAGCAATAAGTCCGAAGCCACAGTTATCCTTTTCAAAGGATTTATCATACAACATTGAGTCAACCTCCACGGGCTCTGCGGCCCTTTTCTTCCAGCACTTTGCTACAGGTAACGCTGCATGGGCTAGGGTAATGGTTAGGAGAGTAAATTCGCGTTAGCGCCTGTGACCTTGGCAGACCAAAATGTGCCGCCGCAGGGAACGTGTAATTACTAAAAATTTGGGCGGGAATGCTGCTTTCCGCACAGATAGCTACCAGTTGAATTCCAACTTATCGGGAATTATGACCGAGGTCAAATAAGGAAGGTAACAAATGTTTCATTGACGATTTTATTGTATCATCTTGATTTAATTATTTTTTTACCTTATTTTTAGCCGTTTGCATTGTTATGGTGCAGTGGTTTTGTGTGAGCTGTATCACTATGGTGCAGCCCGAATTCGATCGCTGAATTCTGTTCGGATTGGCAATATTAGTGATATATATCGTGAATTTGCCACTTAATGAATTTTTAAACTGTTTTAATTATTGTGTTTTTTTTATTTTTACCCCTACACGAATTGTGCGATGACGTCAGAAAAATTGAATTTAAATGCAAATGATTAGCATTTAAATTCATGAGTGAATCTTCTGCTTACCGCTTTATTTTTACGCTATCATGTTCACTTCTCGACGATGGAGTGATTATGAAACATATCCGGCTATTAGCGCAGTATTACGTTGATTTGATGGTCAAACTTGGCCTCGTTCGCTTTTCCCTTCTCCTTGCTTCTGCGTTAGTGGTCTTGGCGATGATCGTGCAAATGGCGGTAACGCTTCTGCTGCATGGCCATGTCGAATCGATTGATGTCGTACGCTCCATTTTCTTTGGGTTATTAATCACTCCTTGGGCCGTTTATTTCCTCTCTGTCGTCGTCGATCAGCTTGAGGAGTCTCGCCAGCGCTTAGCGAGATTAGTTGATAAATTAGAAGAGATGCGTGACCGCGATTTGCAGCTTAATCAGCAGAAGCAGCAAACTATTACGCAGCTTAATCAGGAAATTGCTGAGCGTCGTAATGCTGAGCAAGCGCGTGAACGCGCGATTGTTAAATTAGAAGAAGAGATGGAAGGGCGCATCAAGGCACAAACGGAGCTGGAACAGCAATCTTCATTTTTACGTTCTTTCTTAGATGCGTCGCCAGATTTGGTCTTCTACCGCGATATCGATCGTCAATTTTCAGGATGTAACCGTGCATTAGAGTTATTAACCGGAAAAAGCGAACAGCAGCTTGTGGGCTTAACCCCACAAGATGTCTATGATCCAGAAGCGGCGGAGAAAATTTTAGCCACTGATGAAAAGGTTTTTCGCCACAATATTGCGCTGACCTATGAACAATGGTTGCATTACCCTGATGGAAAAAAGGCATGCTTTGAGGTACGTAAAGTCCCTTATTACGATCGCATCGGGAAGCGTAATGGTTTGATGGGTTTTGGTCGCGATATAACAGAGCGTAAGCGTTACCAAGAAGCGTTAGAAAATGCGAGTCGTGATAAAACAACTTTTATCTCGACAATCAGCCATGAGCTGCGTACGCCGTTGAATGGTATTGTTGGATTGAGTCGTATCCTTCTAGATACTCAATTGGACAATGAGCAGTTAAATTACTTAAAAACCATTCATGTTTCTGCCATTACGTTAGGGAATATTTTCAACGACGTTATCGAGATGGATAAAATCGAACGTCAGAATATTAAACTGGACCGCCAGCCGACTAACTTTACAGATTTTATCGCCGACCTTGAAAACCTCGCAGGGCTATTGGTCCAACCCAAAGGGTTGATTTTCACGATGCAGGCGGATACGCCATTGCCGCAAACTGTCATGACTGATGGGACGCGCTTACGGCAGATCCTGTGGAATTTAATCAGCAATGCCGTCAAGTTCACCAAAGAAGGCGAAATCTCTATCCATGTGAGTTATCAGTCGCAACATCTGACCTTTGCGGTTCAAGATTCGGGTATCGGTATCCCTCAGTCTGAACAAGACAAGATCTTTGCTATGTATTATCAAGTTGAAGATGAGCATGGGGGGAAACCTGCAACGGGAACCGGAATAGGATTGGCGGTGTCGGCCCGTATTGCTGAAGCCATGGGCGGTAGCCTTAGCGTAGAAAGTGAGCCGCATCACGGAGCCTGTTTTACCCTCGATGTCTGCGCCCCAGAGGTGGTGACCGAAACGTCTAAGGCACAGGAAGAGGAAGAGTGGCTACTTCCCGCTCTGCATATCTTATTGGTCGAAGATATTGAGTTAAATGTCGTGGTCGCCCGCTCAGTGCTCGAAAACCTAGGTTGTTCGATTGACGTCGCGATGACAGGGCAAGAGGCGCTAGATCTTTTTGAGCCTGATGAGTTCGATATGGTGTTGCTCGATATTCAGTTACCGGATATGACGGGATTAGATGTCGCCAGGGCATTAAAACAGCGCTTCACTGCACAACAGCTTCCCCCTTTGGTCGCCTTGACCGCCAACGTATTGAAGAATAAAAGCGAGTATCTCAACGCTGGGCTCGATGCAGTATTAAGTAAGCCGCTTTCAGTCCCTGCGTTGACGGCAACAATTAAACAGTTCTGGGACCCTCATGCGGCAGAGGCAGCTGATCGAGTTGAACCGCTGACTTCTGAGCTGTCGGATAAGCTGGATACCGAAATGTTAGAGCAGTACTTAGGTTTAGTTGGGCCTTCACTCATTCATGATGGACTTAATATGTTCGAGAAAATGATGCCGGGCTATCTTGAAGCACTAGATTCCAATATGTTGGCACGGGATCAAACTGAGATTGCTGAGCAGGGGCATAAGATTAAGGGTGCAGCAGGAGCAATTGGTCTTAAGCATCTACAGAAAGTGGCTCAACAAATCCAGTCACCCGAATTACCAGCATGGTGGGATAATGTTCAAGATTGGGTAGACGAGCTGCATAGCACTTGGCAGAAAGATATCGCAATACTGAAAGAGTGGGTAGGAAGTAAATCGTAGAGAAAAATTACCCCGGTTAAACCGGGGTGCGCGAAGATTGCGCCAACACCAGGGAAATTATACTGAACAGCGCAAAATATCGTCTTTTTTTGAGAGTAATCGCGTTGCTATTCAGTGGTATTGGGTACTGAGACTACTGTAACAAAAAAATGGTATCGATTTCTATAAAACATTAGCATAAGTAATGCATTTAATATCAGAGTGGCTAAAAAAGCATCATCAACCTTAGTTATGTTGATACTCAAGCCTTACTAATGCCTAATAACCTTATATTATCAAGGGATATACAGGGTAGGCAACCATTTTCCCATACGAAGCACTAAGAGTTTTAAGGTAATACCTTTCGATCTTTAAAAATCGATAGATTCTGCTAATGATTTAGAAGATTGAAAGGTAGAATTAGTCATACGCAGCTTAATCTTTCTCTTCTACACAGCCTACAGATGATCTTCAAAGAGGATAGTCCGCTAGCATTTGAGACTAATGGTTAACATTATGTTAATTATTAGTTTAGCAAATGATGGTGTTATTGGCGATATCTAATTCAATATGTTTAAACTTTATTCATAACTCATCGGGAAACTATCGTACATCGTCGATGTACGAAATTTTTTGGAACCGTTACCTTTTTGGTGACCTATGAAAGTTGCGCAGAAAGATACCTCTTGCTGAGACGACTCTTTATAATAGGGCATGAAAAATTGAAGGTCTCCTGTTAGAGCGAACGTAGACAATGAAATCAAAACGTAAAGCGAGGTTGGGATCGATTAAAAAAGGCCTTTTAAAGGTTTTTTTAGCTTGCGCAGGCCTCTGGTTTCTCGCTGTCTTGTTATGGACTTTTCTGCCCGTCCCTTTTTCTGCGGTAATGGCTGAGCGGCAAATCAGTGCTTGGGCATCAGGTAACTTTGCATACCGTGCACATTCTGATTGGGTTGCTATGGATGAGATCTCTCCGTGGATGCCTCTCGCCGTGATCGCGTCGGAGGACCAGCGCTTTCCTGAACATTGGGGGATCGATTTTGGCGCGCTCAATACTGCGCTTACCCAGCAAGGTGAAACCCATTTACGTGGCGCGTCGACCCTATCACAGCAAACGGCTAAAAATATGTTTTTATGGGATGGACGCAGTTGGGTACGTAAGGCAATTGAGGCTGGCATGACGCTGGGTATTGAAGCGGTTTGGGGGAAAAAGCGTATCCTTACCGTCTATCTTAACGTAGCAGAGTTCGGACCGGGAATTTTTGGGGTTGAAGCTGCTTCACAGGCCTATTTCCACAAGCCGGCTAAGCAGCTGACTGAAGGACAGGCGGCACTGCTTGCAGCCGTTTTACCTTCACCATTGCGTTATAGCGCCAAGGCCCCCTCACGTTACATACAAATGAGACAGCAATGGATTATGCGTCAAATGCGTCAATTGGGTGGCCAGCCTTTTTTAACGCAGCATCACCTTTATTAAATACTTACTCTTCGTCAAATCGTGAGGCGAAAAGCTCGACAACGGCCTGTAAGGCTTCAACTTCTTGCAGGCCAGTTGCTTCGACTTCGATCTTGCCGCCCTGGGCAGAATCTAACATTAACAGGGCAATCACACTGTTTGCTTCAGCTTCGGTTCCCGCCTCATTTCGCAGTAAAACTTCAGCATCGAAGCTCTGAACTAATTCAAACAGCTTCATTGCAGGTCGTGCATGCATTCCCAGTTTATTTTGGATAGAAACAGTTTGCTTAACGGTCATGATGTTTTTTTTCCAAGGTGCGATGCCGACGTTGAACATTTTTACCGCGAGAGGCAAAGTAATCTGCAAGTTGCTCAGCAATATAGACAGAACGATGCTTACCACCCGTACAGCCGATAGCGACGGTGAGGTAGCTACGATTATTACGTTCCAGCATCGGCAGCCATAACTCAAGATAGCTACGTGTCTGATAGATAAATTGGTGAACATCGGTATGACGTTCTAAAAACTGACAGACTGGACGATCCAATCCGGTCATCGGGCGGAGCTTTGCATCCCAGTGTGGATTGGGCAGAAATCTTACATCAAACACGTAGTCGGCATCGACGGGTAAACCATACTTAAACCCAAAGGATTCGAAGACAATGGTGAGCTCTCGCTCCGGCTTACCCGAGAGCCGAGTACGTAGCATCTCCGCCAGTTCGTGTACGGACATTTCAGAGGTGTCGACCACGAGGTCTGCCCGAGAGCGTAACGGCTCAAGTAGTTCAGACTCGTGCTCAATAGCATCTTCTAACGAGAGATTTCTCGCGGTTAATGGGTGGAGTCGGCGGGTGTCACTATAACGACGGATGAGAGTGTTGGTATTGGCATCAAAGAACAGCAGTTGAGGAGAGAATTCGACATCAAGCCTATCCAAGACGGCTTCAAACAACTGCGGAGATTCGGGCATATTCCTGATATCGATACTCACCGCCGCTGATATCTCTCTTTTGGCTAAGGTTGCCGCAAGTTCGGGTAAAAGCTCAACGGGAAGGTTATCGACACAATAAAACCCCATATCCTCCAGCGCGCGCAACGCGACCGATTTACCGGAGCCGGAACGACCGCTAACGATCATCAGTGCCATGACTTTATTTTCTCCTGCGAACCTTACGAGTCACTCTGGATTGAGGGTTATCACTCTTCATCATCTTCATTGCCCATCAAAATTTGATAGAGCATTTCGTCGCTTTCGGCTTGCCGAAGTTGTCGACAGACGGCTTTATTCGCTAAACGTTTAGCGATTAACGACAGGGTGTGGCGGTGTATTTTGCATTGTCCAGCAGGGACTAACAGCGCAAACAGCAGATCGACGGGTTGATTATCGACGGCATCAAACGCAATGGGATGTTCGAGCTTAATAAATACGCCGACTGAACGTAACGTATCTTGTTCAAGCTTTCCGTGAGGAATAGCTATTCCCCCGCCAATACCGGTACTGCCCATTTTTTCACGATTGAGAATCGTTTCAAATATGAGTTGATGAGGCAGATTAAGCTGGCCCGCCGCGATTTCGCTAATTATCTCTAACGCTCTTTTCTTACTTTGGCAGTTAACATTATTGCGCGTGCAATCAAGCGTTAGCACATTACCTAATTCTAAAGGGAGGTCGCTATTCATAGTATTCACTTGCTGACGGTTTGACGATGAGTCAGACACATACACCGTGGTTAATGACGATCATTGATTGGCCTGCATGGTAACAGAACACTTTATGCAGGCAAATAATTTACATAGCTGAAATCACTATGCGCTTTTTATCCCCGTTGCGCAATATGCTTAAATAAGCCGTTTTCGCTGATTAGAGGGAGGGATGGCCAGAGACTCTCGGTACTTGGCTACCGTCCGACGGGCAACAATAATGCCTTGTTCAGACAGCAAGGTCGTCAGTCGACTATCGCTAAGTGGCTTAGCGGGATTTTCGGCAGCAATAAAGCGTTTCACCAGCGCTCGAATAGCGGTAGACGATGCTTCGCCACCATTATCCGTATTAACATGGCTCGAGAAGAAATATTTAAGCTCGAAGATGCCTCGCGGGCTGTGTAAGAATTTCTGGGTCGTGACGCGTGAAATGGTTGACTCATGCATCTCTATCACGTCGGCAATATCCGCCAAGACCATCGGGCGCATATGCTCTTCGCCTAGCTCGAAGAAGGCTTGTTGTTGTTCGACAATACACCGAGAAACCTTCAGCAGCGTTTCGTTGCGGCTTTCCACGCTTTTGATTAACCAACGAGCCTCTTGCAGGTGGCTACGGATAAATTGATTATCACTTTCATTGGTCGACCCGCCACTCATTGCGGCGTAATGCTGATTGATACCTAAGCGCGGCAGGCTATCCGAGTTGAGTGCAACTTCCCATTTTTTACCGATCTTTTTGACCAACACATCGGGGATAACATAATCTGAGTCGCCGGTGTTCACTGACTGTCCCGGTCGCGGGTCAAGGGTCTGGATCAGCTGTATGGCGTCTTTCAAAACCTCTTCTTTTAGCCGTGTGACACGCATCAATCCCCTAAAGTCGTGGTTAGCGAGCAGGTCGAGATGCTGTTGAATAATACTCCTCGCCTCAGGCAGGTGAGGGGTATTTACCGCGAATTGCGAGAGTTGTATTAATAGAGTCTCTTGCAGGTCCCGAGCCGCAACACCGATAGGATCAAAGTGTTGGAGTCGTTTTAATACTGCCTCGACCTCATCGAGATCGCAGTCGTCAATTCCCACGCTCTCCAAAATATCTTCAAGCGGGACAGTGAGGTATCCAGTGGGGTCAATGGCATCAATGATGGAGGTGGCGATCGCACGATCCGTTTCTGAAAAGGGCGTAAGATCGGCTTGCCAAGTTAAGTAATCTTGCAGAGATTGCGTCGTTTCACCTTGATAAACGGGGAGTTCGTCTTGATGATAATCACTGCCGGTACCGGATGGTGTACCCGCGGTATAGATCGAGTCCCATTCGGTATCAAGAGGCAGTTCAGACGGCATATCATGCTGTTCTAATGCTTCGCGCGTATCAAGTGAGGCACTTTCTACATCTTCTACCGTATCAATTTCAGAGAGCGAGTCAGTTTGTTCCAATAATGGATTACTCTCTAACGCTAATTGCAGTTCTTGCTGTAGTTCAAGAGTAGAGAGTTGCAGCAAGCGAATCGCCTGCTGTAACTGCGGAGTCATTGCCAGCTGCTGGCTGAGTCTGAATTGCAGACTTTGTTTCATCATCTTAGACCCAATTGCCAGAAAGTAAAAAAACAGCCTGATACTACAGTCGGAATTCCTCTCCTAAATACACCCGTTTCACTTGCTCATCTTCGAGAATCTCTTCTGGCGTTCCGTGAGCAATCAATTGTCCTTGGCTGACTATATAGGCACGTTCACAGACCGCGAGAGTTTCTCGCACGTTATGGTCTGTGATCAACACACCTAGGCCACTGTCGCGTAAATGTTCGATAATCTTTTTTATATCAATCACCGAGATCGGGTCAACACCTGCAAAGGGTTCATCCAATAAAATAAATTTAGGATTAGCCGCTAAAGCACGTGCAATTTCTACACGGCGGCGCTCACCACCGGACAATGACTGACCTAAACTCTTTCTTAAGTGTTCGATATGGAACTCTTTCAAAAGCTCATCGGCGCGTGCTTTACGTTGGTCATTGTTCAGATCGTCACGGATCTGTAATACCGCCATTAAGTTATCATAAACGCTTAATCGTCTGAAGATAGAGGCTTCTTGTGGAAGATAACCTATTCCGCGCCGTGCCCGTGCATGTAAGGGAAGTAAGCTGATATCTTCGTCATCAATAATGATCCGTCCGGCATCACGTTGGACAATGCCGACGACCATGTAGAACGTGGTGGTTTTTCCTGCACCATTTGGCCCTAATAAACCGACGATTTCACCCGATTTAACGTCTAGGCTGACATCACCGACGACTTGTCTGCCTTTATAGGACTTCGCTAAATTTTTTGCCGTTAACGTTGCCATAGGACTTATTGACCTCTGGTTTTAGGGGGGGAGGATTTTTTATCGTCCTGTAGCTGAGACGGCATCAATACTGTCGTTACACGCTTCGATTGACCTTGGCTATAAGCTTGCATTTTCTGCGCCTTCACCAGATAGGTAATGCGGTCGCCGTTGATATTACTATCAAGTTGCTGGACATGAGCTTTACCCGTCAGTTCGACGGAATCTGCGGCTAAATTATAGTGAAGTTTACTCGCGCTACCTTTAACCGGTTTACCATTGTCTTGCATTTGGTAGAAAGTTGCGGGGTTACCGTAAGCATCGACTAAGGTTTTCTTACTATCGCCCCCCGGGCGGGTGACGACAACTTTATCCGCTTGGATTTTAATCGTCCCTTGCGTGATCACGACATTCCCGGTGAACGTCGCAATATTGCCATCCATATCTAAGGATTGATTAATCGAGTTAATATGAACAGGCTGATCTGAGTCGCCAGTGACGGCTAATGCAGGGAGACTCAGCGCAAGTAATCCGCTTGCTAATAACAGATTTAATGAAGATTTATTTTTGAATTTCATAAGAAGTATTTACCTTTTCAAGCAACTCGGCTGTTTTCGCGCGTAAATTACCGCGTAATTTCATTCCGTTAGACTCAAATCCAATGCCTTGAAGATTCACTTTATCATTAGAGGTGACATCTTGGGTCACTAAATTAACTTGCGCGGAATCGGTCGTAAGACGTTGTAAGCGCGAGTCTGAAAGTTGAGATTGCACGACAACATGCCCATAGAGATAGAGCATTCTGTCCTGCGTAAGCTTTGCCTTATCAGCAGTCAATACCCACGTCGCGCGTTTTGTTTCGTCATAGGTTGTTAGTACTGGCTGGGTAAACCAAGTCAGTTGTTGTGCGTCGAAATATTCGACTTGCTTAGAGACGAGTTGGTACGCTAATGATCCCTGCGGGTTGTAAACAGTCGTTTTAGACGTTTCGCTGGTATACGTCGGAGATTGATCGCTCATTGCCGAAGAAGCGCTTTTATTGTCCGATGACGTTATATTCCAGCCGATAAGGACTAGCGCGATTATCGCGAGAAGCCCTATTATCCATTTACGCGCGTTACTCATATTGATAACCCTTCGGCTTGTTCAAATTTATCTTGTGCCATAAGGATAATATCACAAAGTTCCCTGACTGCGCCCCGTCCACCGGCAATACCTGTTGTGTAATGTGCTCTTTGCTGAATTAATGGATGAGCATCTGCGACCGCAACACTTAGCCCTACTTGTTTCATTACTGGCCAATCGATCAGGTCATCGCCAATATAGGCGACTTGATGAGGTTCACAGTGCAATGTGTCCAGTAGCTGTTGATAGGCGATGACTTTATTGGATTGTCCTTGATATAAATGTTGGATACCAAGCGTCGCACAGCGGTCTTCGAGCAATTTGGCTTTTCGCCCAGTAATAATTGCCACGCCGATGTCACTGGTTAATAGGCAGCGGATGCCATAACCGTCTCTAACATTGAACGCTTTGAGTTCTTCACCAGAATTCCCTTGATAGACATTACCATCGGACATTACGCCATCCACATCGCAAATAAGAAGTCTTATCTGCGCTGCGCGTTCCATCACTTCACGTGGAATAGGGCCGTAACATGTGTCAACCTGGCTTTCTGCATTCATTAAATAATCTATCCTGTTTATACGACGCCAGCACGCAACATATCGTGCAAGTGTACAACACCCATTAGTTTTCCCTGCTCCTCAACGAGGAGGGAGGTGATATTTTTTTGTTGCATGATATTCAGCGCATCCACTGCCAAAATTTGTGGGGGAACACGAATACCGCCATGCGTCATAACCTGAGCAATAGGCGTCGATTGTAGATCAATATTCATATCGATCACCCTACGTAAATCGCCATCGGTAAAAATGCCGGCAATTTGGCCTTCAGTCTTGGTAATCACGGTCATTCCCATTTTTTTCCGGGTGATTTCCAAAAGCGCGTCGCGCAGCGAGGCATACTCCGTGACGATAGGGACTTCATCTCCTGAGTGCATTATATCACTTACATGAAGCAGTAGTTTCCGGCCTAACGCACCGCCAGGATGTGACAAGGCAAAATCTTCTTGGGTAAACCCTTTCGCTTCTAATAAAGCGACCGCGAGCGCATCCCCCATCACCAGTGTTGCCGTTGTACTGCTGGTTGGCGCTAATCCGAGCGGGCAAGCCTCAAAAGGAACCTTAATACACAGATGGACTAGCGCAGCTCGTGCCATAGTACTTTCAGGCCTTCCCGTCATACAAATCAGTGGGATCGCTAATCGCTTAATAACAGGGATGAGCGAAAGGATTTCTTGGGACTCTCCACTGTTCGAGATCGCCAAGACGATATCATTCGGGCTAATCATCCCTAAATCGCCATGACTGGCTTCTCCTGGATGAACGAAAAAGGCCGGTGTACCGGTGCTGGCGAGTGTGGCCGCAATTTTACGACCAATATGGCCCGATTTACCCATTCCCATCACAACGATTTTTCCAGGGCAATGGAACATCATTTCACAGGCGGTGGCGAACTGTTGATTAATAAATTCTTCTAATTGTTCTAAGCACTCTCGTTCAATACGCAGCACTTTCTTGCCCGCATCAATAAAATTGATGTTTTTCGGTTCAGGCTGAAAACCCATAGTATTATCCTTAAGATGTCATCGTTGGCCTGAATGGACAGCATAGCCAAAACGCCCAGATTAAAAATCCAGTTAGCAAAAGTATTCCTATAATACGCCCATTAACTTTATTTTGTTTAAGACAAAGTAAAGTTAATAGTGAACTGGCGCCAAATACTAGCCAAAAATCGTAATTAACGGTTTTTTCGGAAATATTGCCAGGATCGATAAGGGCCGGTAATCCTAATGCGATGGCGAGATTATAAATATGTGCGCCAACTAAATTCCCTATCGCTAAATGCTGTTGTCCACGGGTTACGCCTGCAATGACGGTGGCTAATTCGGGCAGGCTGGTGCCGATGGATAAGAAAAGGAGTCCGACAACACGTTGACTCAACCCAAAGAAATCGGCCACGACCAACGCATTATCGAGGATCATTCGGGTAGCGATCGGTAAGAGTATCAGCGCTACACCCAACCATAAGAGTGCCACGGTAAAAGAAATTTGCTGATCGGGTAATACTGATAGCTGTTCTTGAGTGAGCTGATCGGGCGTGACGCGGGAGGTGCGTGTAATCAGGCGTAACATACCGTAAAGATAGACTAGCGCGACGAAAAGTAGCGCAATACCATCCCAAAGCGTTAATTGCCGGTTCACCAGAACTAGGCCTGCAAGCAGGGTCACCAGCAACATCAACGGTAGCTCATGGCGTAATAATGCCGAGTGCAAGGAAATCGGGCGTAGTATTAGGGCAATACCGAGAATGAACAATACATTGGTAATATTTGAGCCCAAGGCGAGTCCAACCGCAAGCTCCCGTAAACCTTGCTGAGAGGCAGAGAAAGAGAGAATAATCTCCGGAAGTGAGGTCCCTAGTCCTACAATCCCCCCCCCAATGATGAGGGGAGAAATCCCCAGCATACGACTCAATACTGCTGCGCTAAAAACTAGCCGATCACTGCCATAGGCGAGCAAAAATAAGCCAACAATAAATAGCATGGCTGAGATTAACATCCATATTCCTTGGTAAGCGCAAACGAACGAGAGGGGTATAGGCGATTAGCCTCTAATTTTTAAGAATTTTGAAGGTACTTTGCCTAAAAGTAAATTTTAAGCCGTAATTAATTAAAAAAAAATTTCTCCTTTCGGTAGAATTCGTTCAACTAGCTAAATTTACGCTAGCCTTAATCACCACTATCCATGAAATGAGGTCGTTATGGTGCAGTCACAAACTCCCATTGTGGATATTCGTAATATGTCGTTTAAACGGGGAAACCGAACGATTTTCGACAATATTTCGTTAACGGTTCCTAAAGGGAAAGTCACCGCGATTATGGGGCCATCGGGCATTGGTAAAACCACCTTATTACGCTTGATTGGTGGGCAGCTAACCCCAGATTCTGGAGAAATTTTGTTTCAAAACCAGAATATCCCGACACTATCGAGAAGTAAGCTTTATCAGGCTCGGAAGAAAATGAGCATGCTTTTCCAATCGGGAGCGCTTTTCACGGATTTAAACGTGTACGACAACGTGGCCTGGCCGCTACGGGAGCATACACAGCTCCCCGCTGCGCTATTGCACACGACCGTCATGATGAAATTGGAGGCGGTCGGCTTACGCGGGGCAGAAAAGTTGATGCCCGCAGAATTATCGGGTGGGATGGCCCGTCGTGTTGCCTTAGCGCGGGCGATTGCGTTAGAGCCTGACCTAATCATGTTCGATGAGCCGTTCGTTGGGCAGGATCCCATCACTATGAGTGTGTTAGTGAAGTTAATTGACGAGCTTAACCAAGCGTTAGGCGTAACCTGTATTGTGGTTTCGCACGATGTGCCTGAAGTGCTAAGTATTGCCGACTATGCTTACATTGTGGCAGGGGAACGTATTGTTGCCCAAGGCGTGCCGACTGATTTACGCGCGAACGATAATCCGCAAGTACGGCAGTTTATTAATGGGGAAGCTGATGGGCCGGTACCTTTCCGCTATCCTGCCGGAGATTATCTGACAGATTTAGTCGGGACGAGGAGTGTCTAAGTCATGGTATTAACTGTATTTGCGAAGCTTGGCCGCTGGGGAATAGCACGCTGCCAAGCGCTAGGGCGCGCCGGTTTAATGTTATTCCACGCCATTGTAGGGAAACCCGAGCCTTTACAACAAGGGCGATTGCTTCTTCGGCAGCTTTATAGCCTAGGGGTTTTATCGTTACTGATCATAGTAGTTTCCGGTATTTTTATTGGTATGGTGCTCGGTCTTCAAGGTTATATGGTTTTAAAAACTTATGGCGCTGAAACCAGTTTGGGCATGGTCGTTGCGCTTTCGCTACTGCGAGAATTAGGACCGGTGGTCACCGCACTACTCTTTGCTGGCCGTGCGGGATCTGCGTTAACGGCTGAAGTCGGCTTAATGAGAGCGACTGAGCAACTCTCCAGTATGGAAATGATGGCGGTTGATCCGTTGCGTAGAGTCGTAGCCCCACGTTTTTGGGCAGGTGTTATCAGTATGCCGTTGCTCTCCATTATGTTTACCGCAGTCGGCATATTAGGCGGTGCGCTGGTAGGGGTGCTCTGGAAAGGTATTGACGCGGGGTTCTTTTGGGGCGCAATGCAGAGCAGTGTCGATTTTCAGACTGACCTCGTTAACTCTGTGATTAAAAGTATCGTTTTCGCGATTACGGTGACCTGGATAGCCCTGTTCAACGGCTACGATGCGACGCCGACTTCTGAAGGGATCAGTCGTGCCACGACACGAACGGTCGTCCATGCTTCGTTAGCGATCCTTGGATTAGATTTTGTGCTCACTGCACTGATGTTTGGGAATTAAGGTTATGCAAAATAAAAAGAGTGAAATCTGGGTAGGATTATTTCTATTATTGGCGATCCTTGCAGGATTATTTCTCTGCCTACGCGTCGCGAATATCACTGCTTGGCGCAGTGCACCAACGTGGTCATTAAGTGCCCAATTTGACAATATTGGGGGATTAAAAGCAGGCTCACCGGTGAAAATTGGTGGCGTTGTTATCGGCCGAGTCACCCATATTTCCCTTGACGATGCCACGTTAACGCCAACCGTGTCGCTGGCGATTGATAATCACTACCAGAATAAGATTCCAGACAGCAGTAGTCTGGCTATTCGCACCCAAGGGTTATTAGGCGAGCAATATCTCGCGCTAAACTTAGGTTTCAGCGATCCTGAATTGGGAACCAGCATGTTGCAAAATGGCGGGAAAATCACTGATACGAAATCGGCGATGGTGCTGGAAGACCTGATCGGTCAATTCTTGTATAAGAGTAACGATAGTAAATCTTCTGACAATAACACGTCAGATAGCGCTGCTCCCCAACCGACTCCTGTCGCTCACTAAGAGGAAATACGATGTCTAAATCACTACTTCTAGCAGGCGTACTGGCTGTAATGCCGATGACAATAGGTTCTGTGTATGCCGCGGCGCCTACTGAAGGGCAAGTGGATCAAACTAACCCTTATACTCTGATGAATCAGGCGGCGGCGAAAACATTTAACCGTTTGAAAAATGAACAGCCTAAAATTAAGCAGAATCCAAACTACCTACGCGATGTCGTGCGCCAAGAGTTATTGCCTTACGTACAAATAAAATACGCTGGGGCATTGGTACTTGGCCGCTATTACAGCCAAGCGACACCGGCGCAAAAAGAGGCTTATTTTAATGCTTTTGGGGATTACCTCGCACAGGCTTACGGTCAAGCGTTAGCGCTCTATCATGGACAAACCTATCAAATCGCTCCGGCTCAACCGGTAGGTGATGCGAAGATGCTTGCGATCCGCGTCTCTATTATCGACCCTGATGGTCGCCCGCCAGTTCGCTTAGATTTCCAATGGCGTAAGAATACCCAAACAGGTAAATGGCAAGCCTACGATATGGTTGCAGAAGGGATTAGCATGATCACGACTAAGCAAAATGAGTGGGCGGATCTGCTGCGTACCAAGGGGATTGATGGTTTGACGGCCCAATTAAAAGTTTATGCGAACCAACCTATTACTCTAGGTCAGGGCGCTAAATGAGCCCGACACTCCATTGGCAATGTAAGGAGAGCACTCTCTCCTTACAAGGCGAATTAGTGCATAACACGCTTGCCGATCTATGGCAGCAGCGACATCAGGTATTATCAGGGGTACGCACTATTGACCTCTCGCAGCTTTCGCGTGTCGATTCTGCAGGGCTTGCCCTATTGGTGCATTTCACCGCGTCTGATGAAGCAAAAGATCCACTGATCTTGCAGGGGGTGCAGCCCGCGCTACGCTCACTGGTCGTTCTCTATAATCTACAGGGTATCTTGCCTTGTGAGGTTAGTGCGTAAACAAATAAATTTGGCTGATAGATTCAGGAGCTTTCCTTGTTTATGATGAGGGCAAATTGGACTAAGATAACGGCCCTAAATTGAGGAGTAGGAAAGCGCAATGGAAACCAATGAAATCCAAGCGGTGCTAGAGCAAGCACTGACGCTAGATGAAGTCCATGTCACTGGCGATGGCAGTCACTTCCAAGTGATAGCGGTTGGCGAGATGTTTACTGAGCTTAGCCGTGTTAAGAAGCAGCAAGCGGTTTACGCGCCCCTAATGCAATATATTGCGGATAACCGCATTCATGCTGTATCCATTAAAGCCTACACCCCCACTGAATGGGCCCGTGATCGTAAATTAAATGGCTTCTAAACTATAGTGATGGCGGACTTGCCGCGGTCACTATTCTGCATATTGAGTGTTAATTGAGAACCGTATCAATGGATAAATTTCGAGTACAGGGGCCTTCACGTTTAAGCGGTGAAGTCACCATTTCCGGCGCAAAAAATGCGGCGCTACCCATTCTTTTTTCCGCTTTGCTCGCTGAGGAACCTGTAACACTCCAAAATGTTCCTGAACTGCGTGATATCGATACAACGATGAAGTTGCTGACCCAATTAGGGGCAAAAGTCGAGCGCAAAGATGGTGCGGTTCTGGTTGATGCTAGCCAAGTCAATATCTTCTGCGCCCCGTATGAGCTAGTAAAAACTATGCGTGCATCGATTTGGGCACTTGGCCCACTGGTCGCGCGTTTTGGTCACGGTCAGGTTTCGCTTCCAGGTGGTTGTGCGATTGGCGCTCGTCCTGTTGACTTACATATCACTGGTCTGGAACAACTGGGTGCACAGATCAAGCTTGAAGAAGGCTACGTGAAAGCGACAGTCGATGGACGCTTAAAAGGTGCACACATCGTCATGGATAAAGTGAGTGTGGGCGCAACCGTCACGATAATGAGCGCGGCAACTGTCGCTGAAGGCACAACCATTATCGAAAATGCAGCGCGTGAACCAGAAATCGTCGATACCGCTGAATTTTTAAAAACCCTCGGCGCGAAAATTAGCGGAGCGGGTACGGATAAAATTACCATTGAAGGCGTTGAACGTCTTGGGGGCGGCATCTATACCGTAGTGGCTGACCGTATCGAAGCGGGAACGTTTTTAGTTGCAGCGGCGATTTCGGGTGGGAACATCCTCTGTAAGAAAGCACGTCCCGATACTATGGATGCTGTGCTGGCAAAACTTCGTGACGCGGGTGCAACGGTAGAGACCGGCGAAGATTGGATTAAATTGGATATGCATGGGCGTAGACCAAAGGCGGTAAATATACGCACTGCACCTCATCCAGGCTTTCCTACTGACATGCAAGCGCAATTCACGCTGCTTAACTTAGTTGCTGAGGGCACGGGGATCATTACTGAAACGATCTTCGAGAACCGTTTTATGCATATCCCTGAACTTATTCGTATGGGCGCTCACGCGGAGATTGAGAGCAACACTGCAATCTGCCACGGTGTTGAAAAACTCTCTGCCGCGCAAGTTATGGCGACCGATTTACGTGCTTCAGCTAGCTTAGTTCTTGCGGGATGTATTGCTGAAGGGACAACCTACGTGGAGCGCATCTATCACATCGATCGCGGTTACGAGCATATCGAAGACAAACTCCGTGGATTAGGGGCAACCATCGACCGAGTCCCCGGCGATAATGAATAACGCTGTAATCTAATAATAAGCCCCGACTGCAACTTAGTATCGGGGCTTTTTTATTTCTAGAGTGCAGTAGTGTTAAGGGCTGACATCGGGCTCGCTAGACTTTTTCTTTCTTTTTGTTCGAATCAATTGCGATCTATCTAATAACTCTTCTGTAATCGGATCGTAGTAACGACTCGGCCAGATTTCGGCGGGGTGAATATTAATAGCTTGTGCAATTAAGAGTTCCCCTTTTGGCCAAGGACGCGAAAGGGCATTGGCAAGGGTCGAAGAGCTGAGGCCTGCATCCCTGGAGACGGCCGCTAACGATGTCCCTTTCTTACGTAATGCTGCAATAATATCAGCGCTGTGCCAGTCGTTTTTTAACTTTTCCATGTCATTCTCCATGCTGTTTGAATTATCCATTTAATTCTTATGCTATAGAAATTTATAGCAGAAAATTACCTAAAGTTTCCATATAAATATGATTAGTTTACTTTTAGATGCAGGATATATCGCAAATTTATTGTAATTACTGTAATGCGTTAATATTCCTATTAATTCCAAAAAATTAGGTTATTACCCGTCTGGGTACAGAGTATTTATAAGGAAAAGCGTACGCAGTCCTGCTATGTTCAAGCATAGTGCTAATCAAAATAGCGGAAACCTGTCGTATCCCCTCAGCTGGAGTGAATAATGATCAATAACATTTACTGTATTGGCCGTAATTACGTTGAACATGCCCAAGAGCTAGGCAATCGAGTTGAAGAAGATCCTGTGGTATTTAGTAAACCAAATAGCGCGTTGATCGTTGGCAATACCATCACCTTGCCGACGTTCTCCCAAGATGTTCACTATGAAACGGAGCTTGTGATTAGGATCTCTGCACCTGCTTTTCAGATCGAACCGGATCAAGCTGATGCATATTACGACAGTGTAGCCATAGGCTTAGATCTTACTGCCCGTGATCTGCAAGCCGATTTAAAGAGTAAAAAATTACCCTGGTTACTGGCTAAGGGATTTAATGGCTCCTGCTATGTCAGTGATTTTGTTGCGAAACAGACTGTACCGCAACTGATCCATTTTGGGTTGGCTATCAATGGTAAGACAGTTCAGCAAGGCGTGAGCAGTGAAATGGTATTCAGTATTAAGCAGATCATAGCGTTTATTAGCCGTTACATTGCCTTACAGCCAGGCGACATTATTTTTACTGGAACCCCTAAGGGAGTGGGAAAGCTAGAAAGCGGAGATACACTGCGATTAACGTTAGAAGGTGAAATGATGGCTGAGCTACAAGTGGAGTAAGCTTGTAGCTCATAGTGGCTTAGCGGTCGCGTTGTACCGACATGCGCGCAAGGGCCTCGAGTGCTTCACGCCAAGGAGTGGCCGGAAGTATTGCCAAGGCTTGAATGGCCTTATTAGCTTCTTCTTCTGCTCTTTGCTGTGTCCAAGCCAAGGAACCACACTGCTGCATCGTCTCAAGCACTTGATCCAGCAGATGACGTCCATTTCCCTCTTCGATCGCACGGCGGATCATTGCGGCTTGTTCTGGCGTACCATTACGCATCGCATGTAAGAGAGGAAGAGTCGGTTTGCCTTCACTGAGATCGTCGCCGACGTTTTTACCCAGCGCTGCATTATCGGCGCTATAGTCGAGAAGATCGTCGATCAACTGGAAGGCGGTACCAATATAACGACCGTAATCTTTCAGTGCTTGCTCTTGTTCAGGCGTTGCGTCGGCGAGAATGGCTGACGTTTGTGCAGCGGCTTCAAACAAACGTGCTGTCTTACTATAGATAACACGTAGATAACTCTCTTCCGTGATATCCGGATCGTTACAGTTCATCAACTGCAAGACCTCGCCTTCAGAGATCACATTTACGGCTTCTGACATGAGTTCAAGGATCTTCAAGGATCCTAGCTGAGTCATCATCTGAAAGGCACGGGTGTAAATAAAGTCACCGACCAAAACGCTTGCAGCGTTACCAAAGGCGGCATTGGCGGTAGCCTTACCCCGACGCATATCAGATTCATCGACAACGTCATCGTGAAGTAGGGTAGCGGTGTGGATAAATTCGATCAGGGCAGCATTGAGGATATGTTTATCACCCTCATAGTTGAGTGCGCGTGCAGCAAGTACCGCAATCATGGGTCGAATTCGCTTACCGCCACCGCTAACGATATAATGGCCTAGTTGACTGATGAGGACGACATCTGAATCAAGCTGCTTGAGAATATTTTTATTTACCGCGGCCATATCCGGGGCGGTAAGTTCTGTTATCTGCTCTAAATTCATACAATTAGTCAGTTTATCTCTGTGAGCCATCTTCAACGGCATTTCGGGTAAAAGTCGCGGAAATTCTGCTGGTGCCCAGAACCACGCCAAAGAGTTAGTGTAACACTCTCATCGAGCGTTAATTTATCAATAATGATCACTAAGAATAAACTTATTGTACTAGAAATTTCGTATTGCGAAACCTTGGAGCGTGACTTGGCTTTTTTTTCTGCAATACCTGAAAAGTTCACTTGTTTTCTGCGGGATAGTTGCGTAGAATTCGCGCCCTATGTGAATATTTTATCGCGCCGCCTATTTAACCTAAAAGGCTAGCGCAGAAGCGGAGTTTATATGTACGCGGTTTTCCAAAGTGGTGGTAAACAACACCGAGTAAGCGAAGGTCAGACCGTTCGCTTGGAAAAATTAGACATTGCAACCGGTGAAACTGTTCAGTTTGACCAGGTTCTGATGATTGCTAATGGCGAAGAAGTGACTATTGGTGCACCGTTAGTTTCTGGTGGTGTTATCAAAGCTGAAGTCGTAGCTCATGGTCGTGGCGAGAAAATTAAAATTGTTAAGTTTCGTCGTCGTAAACACCATCGTAAGCAGCAAGGCCACCGTCAGTGGTTCACTGATGTGAAAATTACTGGCATCAGCGCTTAAGAGGAGATTTAACAAATGGCACACAAGAAAGCTGGTGGTTCGACTCGTAACGGTCGTGACTCAAATGCTAAACGTCTTGGCGTTAAACGCTTTGGCGGAGAAACTGTACTAGCAGGTAGCATCATTGTTCGTCAACGTGGAACCAAATTCCACGCAGGTAACAATGTAGGTTGTGGTCGTGACCACACTCTGTTCGCTACTGCAACAGGTCAAATCAAATTCGAAGTTAAAGGTCCAGAAAACCGTAAATACGTCAGCATCGTTGCTGAGTAATCGGTTCTCTCTGCAGGTTTACCTGTAGGACTGAAGAATTAAAGCCCCGCAGCTTTGCGGGGCTTTTTACATTCTGTTGTAAAAGATCGTTGAGTACACGAACGAATTCCTTGTTTGATCGCCTATTCCTACTCACTATTATTAAGATCAAACATTAAGATCCGCTGCCGGTCAGCTGATATGACCCTGGCGGACCCGCCGACCTAGCTCTGGACGGCGTATGCATGACGGAGAGAAGAAATGAAATTTGTTGATGAAGCAACGATCTTAGTCGTTGCTGGCGACGGTGGAAATGGCTGTATCAGTTTCCGCCGCGAAAAATATATCCCTAAAGGTGGTCCTGATGGCGGTGACGGCGGTGATGGCGGTGACGTCTGGCTGGTTGCCGATGAAAACCTGAATACCCTTATCGATTACCGTTTTGAGAAAGCTTTCCGCGCGGAACGTGGTCAAAATGGCCAAAGCCGTGACTGTACCGGTAAACGCGGTAAAGACGTGACGGTAAAGGTCCCGATGGGAACGCGAGTTATCGATCAAGGCACTGGCGAAACGCTAGGGGATATGACCGAGCATGGACAAACCTTGATGGTCGCGAAAGGTGGCTGGCATGGGCTTGGAAACACGCGTTTTAAATCTTCCGTTAACCGTACGCCACGCCAGAAAACTAACGGTACGCCGGGTGAAGAACGCGATCTTCAGCTGGAGTTAATGCTACTCGCTGATGTGGGGATGTTAGGACTGCCTAATGCCGGAAAATCGACGTTTATTCGTGCCGTATCCGCTGCAAAACCTAAAGTAGCAGACTATCCCTTCACCACCTTGGTTCCGAGCTTGGGTGTAGTACGTATGGACAACGAGCAGAGCTTTGTTGTCGCCGATATCCCTGGTTTAATCGAAGGTGCTGCGGATGGCGCTGGTCTTGGTATTCGCTTCCTGAAACACCTTGAACGCTGTCGTATCTTGCTTCACCTTATTGATTTGGCACCGATCGATGAAAGTAATCCCGTGGACAATGCGCGGATCATTCTTGGCGAGTTAGAAAAGTACAGCGATAAACTTTACCAAAAGCCACGTTGGTTGGTATTCAATAAAGTGGATTTACTCGATCCGGATGAAGCGGCTGAACGTGCAAAACAGATCGCTGACGATCTGGGATGGGAAGGTGATTACTACCTGATCTCTGCTGCAAGCCAACAAGGCGTTAAGGATCTTTGCTGGGATGTGATGAAGTTTATTAATTCTCAGCCGAAAGAAGAAGCTAAGGCTGAGAAAGCGGCAGAGAAGGTCGAGTTTATGTGGGACGATTATCACCGCGAAACGCTCGAACAGCATACCGTCGAAGAAGAAGATGACGAAGACTGGGATGACTGGGACGACGAAGACGAAGAAGGTGTTGAAATTATTTATCAACGCTAAAAAGAAGGGGCAACCGAGTGGTTGCCCCTTTTTACGTTACCCGAGTATTGTTACCGTCAGTCGAGCACTACAACAGAGTTTCCCCCGTAGGTTTTTAATCTCTATCTGCCAAACCTGTATTTGCCCACCAAGGTGCAGAGGCTGGCATACCGCCGTCACTTTACCGCTGGCGACAGCACGATGATGGCTCGCATTCACCTCAATACCGACCACATTTTGCCCTTCGTGACAGGTCAGCCAACCCGCCATCGATCCCATCGACTCGGCCAACACCACACTCGCGCCACCATGGAGTAAACCAAAAGGCTGGCAAGTCCGGGCATCTACTGGCATTTCCGCTTCGAGGTGCGTCGGATGCAGGGCGGTGAAGACAATCCCGAGATGCTCGATCAGACAGTTTTTCCCCATATCATTGAGGGTGTCAAGGTCGATGGTTTTTTTCCAGATCGTCTGCATTTGCTATGCGCCTAAGGTTGCACCACCGTCAATGACGATATCCTGTAATACGATATGGCTCGCAAGATCCGATGCAAGAAACAGGATCGCGTTAGTGATTTCGCGAGGTTTAGCGATCTTCTTCAAAGGAATACCGAGTTTAAACTGATCAGGAAAACCATTAATCATCTCCTGCTCAGCTTCAGGGGTATGCCATAAGCTACGTTGCATCGCGGTATCTGTTGAGCCCGGCGAAACGATATTGCAACGTACCCCATAGGGGGCCATTTCTAAACCCACCGTCTGGCAAAGGCTGCGTAACGCCGCTTTGGATGCACCATATGCCGACATGCCAAGACGTGGGGCATGAGCGGAATTGGAGGCGACGCTAACAATAGCGCCAAAACCTTGCTGACGAAATAGCGGAAGCGTTTGTGAAAAGAGGTTGAACGCCCCACCGGCATTAACATTAAAGCAGGCTTGCCAATCTTCGAAACTCAAGGCATCGGTCGCACCAATACGCAGGATACCGGCAGCATTAACTAAGACATCAAGTCGAGGTTGCTGGGCTAATTGCGCTTGGCAGACGTCAGCGACCTGTTGAGGATCGGCGACGTCCATGACTGTGCAGTGAAAAGGATAGTGCTCGCCGGAAAACTGTTTATCGAAGCCAATAACGATAGCGCCAGCCTGATGAAATGCACAGGCTGCGTCGTAACCAATTCCTTGGCCAGCACCGGTCACCCAGACATATTTGTCGCGAAAATCCATACTCATCATCCGTTATTTATTCCCAGAAAGTAGCGCCCACCAAGCATCGAAAGTAGGCGTTTTCGCAAGCGTTACGAAGTCCATACTTGGAATCGCCTGACGCCAGCGCGAGGCCAGTGCCATCATTCGTACCGAGTCGAGGCCATAATCAATCAGATTTTCGTCGTCTTCTGGAATATCATCATCTTCGAGTAAGGGTAAAATGGCATCGCGTAACGCTTGTTTTGAGGCAGGCAGTAATAACAGGTCATCTGTCATAACCACTTTTCCACTACGACCAGCGGTGTAGGTTAACGCCATAAGATGCTCTTCTCGGCTGAAATCGGCTAAAGCATCGGCAACCATAAAGGGTTTGATATCCCGCATAAAAGCATCTGTCGCGGTAGTCAGGCAACCAATATGGGCATAGACACCGGTGATGATTAATTGGTCGCGGCCCATCGCTTTGAGCTGCTGTTCAAGATCAGAGCGCTGAAAAGCACTGTAACGCCACTTGGTCAGGACGATATCTTGTTCATCTGGGGCTAAGGCGGCGGTTACTTTTTGTTGCTCAGGATGACGATTTAAACCTGGTCCCCACATATCGTTCAGTAAAGCGCGGTCTTCATCACTTTGCTCATTGGGTTGTGCGGTGTAGAACACTGGAATACCCAACGCTTTACATTGTTGGCGCAAGGCCGCGATATGGCCTACTACGGTCTGGACAAATTCACTGTTTTCTCCCCAGAAATTAAGGAAGTAATTTTGCATATCGTGAATTAATAATGCAGCGCGTTGTGGCTCGAAGGTCCAGTTCACTTTGTTCTTCGGTAACTCATCGGCTGTCGGTAAAGCATAAGCCGTTAGTTTAGGGATACTCATGACAACTCCAAAATCGATACAGTATAAATAGGGGAATTAAGCATTTTTCTTACTTTCTTCAAGTAGTTGCTGACGGAGCAACTTTTTATCCACTTTTCCGACGGGAGTCAGCGGTAAGGCGTCGCTAAAGACGAATCGATCGGGTAATTTAAATTCGGCTATCCCTTGGTCACGTAAATGGCGACGTAGCTGTACCGCTTTTACCGCTTGTTTGGTGACGATATAGGCGCAACTTTTCTCACCTAATAACTCATCACTCATCGAGACAAGAGCAGCGTGGATAATGTCTGGATGTCGTTGTAAAAGATTCTCGATCTCTTCAGCGGCGATCTTTTCCCCGCCACGATTGATTTGATCTTTTTCACGGCCCTGGACAGTAATATAGCCGCGTTCATCAATCGAAATGAGATCGCCTGAGCAATAAAAGCCCTGTTGATCGAAGCAAGCCGCATTATGTTCTGGGCTATTATAGTATCCACGGAAAGTATACGGACCACGGGTCATTAAACGGCCGGTCGTATTAATCGGAAGTGGTTGGCCTGCTTCATCGGCCACCCAGACTTCATCATCGGGTGAAATAGGGCAGCCTTGCGTGGTAAGGATGGTCTGTTGATCGTCATCGAGACGCGTATAGTTTACCAAGCCCTCTGCCATACCAAATACTTGCTGTAACTGGCAGCCGATTTCTGCAGGAATTCGTGCAGCTAAACTTTCGCTCAGTTTGGCCCCGCCAACTTGCAGTAAACGCAGTGAAGCGAGCTGATGCGCGCAGTTCCACTCTTTTATCGACTGCAACCAAAGACTCACCGCAGGCGGTACTAAAGCCGTGACATTAATAAGGTGATCGGCGATTAAGCTAAAGCAGGTAGTCGGGCTTGGATCAGGCGCCAAAACGCTCAGTCCACCACTGTATAGGACGCCAAGAATACCCGGTGAGCTCATGGGGTAGTTATGGGCGATAGGCAGTGCGCATAAATAGCGCGTTTGCTCAGTAAATTGGCAAATATCGACACTACCAATAATGCTGTAATAATAATCGTTGTGGGTGCGAGGAATCAGTTTGGGGGTTCCGGTACTGCCTCCCGACAATTGGAAAAAGGCTACGTTATCTGCGGCACTTGGTGTCGGGGTGAACTGGCCGGCGGCTTGAGTATACAGCGACAATAAACTCGGCTCTTCGTCAACAGCGTTGTGCCAAACTTGATGTTGGAGTTCCGGACACTGCGCGCGGAGTTCATCGACAAAACGATTATCGCTAAAGACCGAATGTTGTCGGTCGGCGATTAATAAACGCGGTTTAATCTGAGCGGCATAGGCACTCAATTCGCTGCGCTGGTGGCTGAAAAGTGCATTAACCGGGGCTACGCCTAATTTTAATAGGGCAAAAAAGACAATATAAAATTCGCAGTGATTCCCCAGCTGAACTAATGCCGTATCCCCCGATCGCATCCCACGACGTTGTAACTGTGCAGCCAATTGGTCGCTGTATTGTGCCAGCTGGCGATAGCTGAGCGTTTGTGTCGAATCGATAATCGCTGGACGATCGCTATCATGATGCCGGTCGAGAATATCTATCAGAGGAAGGTCTAACCAATAGCCCTTTTCACGATAACGTGCCGCCAGCTCTGCAGGCCAAGGCGTAAAAGAAATGCTCATGAATAAGTACCTAAAATTAATGTAAACCGAAGGCTTTTAGCATAGTACTGAGTTTGGTACCGGTCTCTTGCCACTCCGAAAGCGGATCGGAAGCGGGAACGATACCTGCACCCGCAAAGAGGGTCACCTGTTGTGGAGTTAATTGTGCACAACGAATCGTCACGACCCATTCGCCGTTACCTTCATCATCGCACCAACCCACCATGCCACCAAAGAGTTCTCTAGGGAAAGGCTCTAACTGTTGAATTAGACGGCAAGCTAACTGATGAGGGTAGCCGCTCAACGCGGGAGTAGGGTGAAGTAATCCTGCTAGCGCTAGCGCATTTTCTTCAGCGTGATGGGTAATCCCTTGTACGGTGGTGGCAAGGTGCCATAGTTGTGAGGTGGTGACCAGTTCTGGAACTTGCGGCACTTGTAACTGCTCAGCGACCGGGGCTAATACTTTTGCCATCGCGTCGATAACTAGCTGATGCTCATGACGGTCTTTGGTCGATGCAAGTAGCGTCTGGCCTACACGATGATCGTCCTCTCGGTCTAGCTGACGCTTTGCTGAACCGGCTAAAGGGCGAGAGCTAAATTGATTTTTTTGCTTACGTAGCAGGAGCTCAGGGCTTGCACCCAGTAATACTTCGTTATTTGTAAGCGGGACATGGAAATGATAGTTATCCGGGTTCTGCGCCATAATACGGCCCATCAACGTAGTGCTATCAATACGGTCTTCTGTCGTCAATTTTAGCAGCCTGGAAAGAACGACTTTATCTAACTCACCTCGATTCATTGCCGCGACAGCATCGCTGACCATTTTCATAAAATGGGGTTGAGCAGGGTAAGCTTGCTGACCGGTGATTGAGGCGATCGGTTGCTGCTGAGAAGAACTGAGCTCTGTTGCCAACTGGTCACGGTCGGTACGGGTAACTTGCTGGGGAATAAACAGCGCGGTCGGTTGATGGGAATCAAAGGGAATTGCTCCCACCACTAAGGGGTCTTTAATCCCTGCTGCACGGGCAAGACGAAATTGTTCTCGTAGCATCTGTTGGAAAGCGTCTTGGCTTCCCTCGCCATCAAGCAGAGGCTGAGTGATACGTTTAAAGCAGCCGTCAGTTAGCAGGCTGGTTTCTGGAGAGGTAAACAGAAAACGTTCGTTTAATGCGCCCTGTTGTTGAATTTTACGGTGTGGAATATTTTCAACGGCAGTGATTTCGACCATAATAGCACCATTAAATGATAAGATAATTAATAATGATTATCATTTGAATTTTGGCGGTAAGCTACGCTTAACGCCCTTACCTGTCAACTGATGAAGCCCGCTTAAGGTTAACTTCTCATTAAGACCTTAGGATTACGCACTAGATGCTCATATAGGAAAGCCATTATGATCCGACGCTCAAGACTGCTAAATATTCTCTTAGTCAGTGTGTTATTACCTTTAGCAGGGCTGAGTCAAGCTGCCGGTTGGCCAAGGCAAGTCGTGACGGATAATGGGACGGTGACAATAAAGAGTGCACCGAAAAGAATCGTCTCGACCAGTGTTACCCTGACGGGATCGTTACTTGCCATCGATGCCCCCGTGATAGCCAGCGGTGCAGGTGTGCCGAATAGCCGCTTTACCGATAACCAAGGCTTTTTTAGCCAATGGGGTGCTGTGGCGAAGCAAAAGCATGTACAGCGCTTATATATTGGTGAGGCGAATGCCGAGATGGTGGCTGCGCAGGCCCCGGACTTAATCGTTGTCAGCGCTACGGGGCACGACAGCGCGCTACGGTTAGTGAATCAACTTTCAAGCATTGCACCAGTGATTGTCGTTAATTATGACAATAAAAGCTGGCAGCAGATCGTTACGCTGTTAGGTCAAGCTACCGGTCATGAAGATCAAGCGAATACCTTAGTTCATCAGTTTGACCAGCGCGTTGCTGCATTAAAACCCAAATTGAAACTCCCTCCTGAGCCTGTCTCCGCTTTTGTTTGGAATGGGGGAGGGAAAGAGGTGAATCTCTGGACCGCCGACTCCGCTCAAGGGAAACTGCTACAACAGTTAGGGTTCACCTTAGCACCAACACCGACCGGGCTGGCGACTAGCCACAGTATGGGGCAGCGTAAAGATATTATTCAGCTTTCTGGTGAAAAATTGAGTGAAGGGCTGAGTGGCAAAAGCTGGTTAATGTTCGTCGCGGATAATGATACGGTTAAACAAGTGAATAATGATCGTTTCCTACAGCAAGCACCTGCTGTGAAGCAGGGGCATGTCTACCCGCTGGGTAACGACAATTTCCGTTTAGATTACTACAGCGCGACCCATACTTTAGCGATGCTAGAAAAACTCTTTGTGCATTAAGGTGAAAAACGCTCAATCTTCTCCGTGGTGTAAACCCTTAGGACTCTTCTCCGGGGCAATAATCGTCTTATTTGGCTTAGTGATAGTGAGTTTACTGACCGGAGCCAAAACGATTTCCTTATCAGAAAGCTGGTCAAGCCTCTCACTGTGGCAAACCTGTCACAGTGAGAATTGCGACATCATCCGGTATTCACGGCTGCCGAGGACCCTGGCTGGCTTAGTCGCAGGCTGTGCGCTCGGGCTAGCCGGTGCATTGATGCAATCTCTGACCAGGAATCCGCTCGCTGATCCTGGTCTACTGGGCGTCAATTCAGGTGCCAGTTTTGTTACCGTCGTGGGATTAAGTTTCTGGGGAACACTCTCTTTCTGGCAGAGTTTTTCTTTAGCATTCTTAGGCGCTCTTTTGGCGGCCATTGTCGTGGCGATTACCGGTGCGGGACGCGGCGGCCGATTGAACCCGATTCGTCTGACGTTAGCAGGTGTTTCGTTAGCAGCTATTTTAGAAGGGCTGACGAGTGGTATCTCTCTGTTAAACCCCGATATTTACGATCATCTGCGCTTCTGGCAAACCGGGTCATTAGATGTACGGCAACTTACGATCTTTAGCTTACTTGGCCCGGTGGTAGCGATTGCTACCCTTTGCACGTTGATACTGAGTCGCTCATTAAATGCGATCAGCATGGGCGAGGACCTTGCTCGCACCTTAGGAACACGCGTCGGGCTTGTTCAGCTGTGTGGACTACTGCTGATCGCGTTATTATCCGCCTGTGCAACCGCTCTGACCGGCCCTATTGCTTTTATAGGACTGGTTGCGCCGCATCTCGCGCGGGGCATCTTAGGCAGCGACCATCGTTATTTTTTACCGGGTACAGTGTTAATCACCCCAGCTGTTTTACTGCTTGCCGATATTATTGGTCGTAGTATTGCCCCGGGTGAAATTCGGGTATCGATTATCACTGCTCTGATCGGTGCCCCCGTCTTAATTATTCTCGTTCGTCATCGGATAGGGCGTGGTATGTCATGAAGAAACGTCCACTGATTATTTTCTGTTTCTTATTGCTCGCGGTCGGATCGGTGATGTTAAGCGCACTATGTCGTGGCGCTATCCCGCTATCGCTACACGACCTATGGTTGCTCCTCACGGGAAACGGACCTGCAGGCTTGCGATTAGTTGTCGTCGAGTGGCGGCTACCCCGAGTGCTGATTGCAGTATTCTGTGGTGCGGCGCTAGGGATCAGCGGCGCGATTTTCCAATCCATTTTACGTAACCCACTGGGTAGCCCGGATGTATTAGGCCTTAACGCGGGTGCTTTCTCTGGCGTTCTCGCCGTTATGCTACTGTGGCCCAGTAACCTGTTCGCCATGACCTTAGCCTCGTTGGTGAGCGCCGCGTTAACCGGCGCCATCATCTATCTATTGGCTTGGCGTCAAGGTATCACCCCTTATCGATTAATTTTGATAGGAATAGGTATTCGTGCTCTGCTTATGTCGTTTAATGGCTGGGTGATGACCTCAACTTCCTTAAGTACCGCGATGAGCGCAGGCTTATGGAGTGCTGGGTCACTGAACGGCGTAAATTGGCAGAGCGTTAACTTGGTTTTTCCTGCGGTAGTCATCGCACTACTCGGGGTCGCGATGTTAGCGAAACGGATGCGGCTGATGGAGATGGGAGACGACTTAGCCTGCGCGCTGGGTATCCGCACGGAGCGAACGCGGTTAGGATTGCTATTACTCGCCACTTTACTGACCGCGGTACCCACCGCGGTGATTGGCCCTGTCTCTTTCGTTGCGCTGGTGGCACCACAGATTGCACGGCGTCTGGCTAACAGCCCGTCTGGTGTATTATGGAATACGGCATTATGTGGCAGCCTATTACTACTGGCCGCGGATTATCTGGCCCAACACGCTTTCCTGCCTTATCAACTTCCCGTCGGGGTGATTACCGTCAGTGTAGGCGGCATCTATCTATTGTCACTTTTGGTTAGAGAGGCCAGACGTTCATGAGTTTATCTTCTTCCCGTCTTGCTGCGAGAGACCTCACGTTGGCTTACGACAATAAAACGGTCGCAGAGCAGCTATCGGTAACGATTCCCGATGGCGAATTTACGGTGATTATTGGTCCAAACGCCTGTGGGAAATCGACGCTATTAAAAGCGCTAAGTCGAGTGATAAAACCGGTCGCCGGCCAAGTTATTCTTGATGGGCAGGCTATCCATCAGTTACCGGCGAAAGAGGTTGCCCGACAACTCGGTTTGCTTCCTCAAAATAGCCATACTCCTGCAGGGATCACCGTCGTAGATTTAGTTGGACGCGGACGTTATCCACATCAGTCACTGTTTGGTGGATGGCGTTTTGAGGACAGCCAAGCCGTGGCGGAGGCGATGGCAGCGACTCATATCGACCATTTGGCGGATCGTCCCGTTGAGCAGCTTTCCGGAGGGCAGCGGCAACGTGTCTGGATTGCCATGGTGTTGGCACAGCAAACCCCGCTATTGCTCCTTGACGAGCCGACGACATGGTTGGATATCACTCATCAAATCGAACTCATGGAACTGTTACGTGAGCTAAACCAACGCCATGGCCGAACATTAGTCGTGGTACTGCATGAATTAAACCAAGCGTGTCGCTACGCCAGTCATCTTATTGCGATGCGTGAAGGGGCAATTATTGCCGAAGGTAAACCCAGTGAGATTATCACCGCGGAGTTAATTGAGCAGGTCTACGGATTAAAAGCGGTCATCATCGCTGATCCCATTGCAGGGACACCGATGATCGTCCCCGTCGGGAAATGAGGGGGCAACTGCCCCCTCTAGCATCAGGAGAGTAAATGCCTTAAGCGGCGGTTGATCTCTGGGCCGATGGTTTCAAACATCGCCGGTGAAATGATCTCTACATGGGCACAGTCGATGGGCGCAATATCTAACTGCTGAATAAAAGGTGCCCAAGCTTGTTGCGCACTTAACCCAGGTTGCTGCGTTTTTAGGGCGGAGAATAGTGTCGCTTGCCCTTGTGTCTTACGACTGCGTGCGGTCGTTAATAGACGCACGGAGTGGGCGTAATTGGCTTCAACCTGATCAAAAAGATGAGAAAGCTCCTCACCTGCTTGTTGCCGTTGGCTTTGAACAAACTGCTCACGCTCACGGTTGACTTCTTCAATGACTTGCTCATCTAAGACATTTTTGCCCTGCTTCTCATCCCAATTCTGCGTTTCAGGTGGCCACGTATCAAGCAGGCCTAAAAACGCAACGTTTTCTCCTCGTGCTTCAAGCCGTGATGCAATACCTTGAGCTAAGGTCCCACCGAGGGAGTAACCGATAAAATAATAAGGCCCCGTGGGTTGGTCGGCCAGAAGCGTCTCAAGATGCCGGTCACAGACATCATCAATATGCTGCGCATCGCCTAAAGCGCCTTGTTCATCCGGCGATTGGATACCAATAATGGACCATGTCGGGTCTAGATACCGCTGTAATACGCTAAATTGCCAAGCGAATCCGGATGCCGGGTGGAAGCAATAGAGACGAGGTCCCTGGGTTTGGCGTAGAGGTAACAAGGTTTGTAATCCACTGTCTGCGTGTTCAGGGCTTTGTTGAATGATCTGTGCAAGTTTTTCCACGGTTGCGTTCACCATCACGTGGCCAACGGTAAGCGGATAATCCATCTGCTTACGAATTTGCGCGGCTAAACGCATTGCTAAGAGCGAGTGCCCCCCCAATGCAAAGAAGTCCTGATTTGCTGCGACCTGTGGTCGCTGCAGGAGTTCGGCAAACATTGCGGCTAATTGAACCTCTACTGCACCTTGAGGTTCACGCAGCGAGTGGTGATCGTCAAGTTTCGGAACGGGCAAGGCTTTACGATCTAACTTACCATTACTGCTAAGCGGGAACGCCTCGACGGGAATAATGATCACCGGCACCATGTGCGCTGGTAGTCGTTCGGCCAGTTGCTGACGAAGGTAATCTATCTGTTGTGGCGTGTCAGCAATAATATAGCTGACCAGTTGTCGGTCATCGGCTAGACCGGATAATTGTTGATTTAAGCTTACGGCAACGGATGCCGCTTGCTTAATCCCTGGCAACGAAAGGAGAACGGCATCAATCTCTGAGAGCTCTATCCGCTGACCGCGGATTTTGAGTTGGTCATCGTTACGTCCCAAATATTCAATTTCACCGTGGGTAAGACGACGGGCTACATCGCCGCTACGGTACAAGCGTTGAGTTGCGTCCCAAGGTGCGGCAATAAACCGCTCGGCAGTGAGCTCGGGTCGACCTAAATAGCCCTCTGCCAGCTGCACTCCGCCTAGCCATAGTTCACCTGCTATACCATAGGGAACGGGTTTAAGCTGACTATCGAGAATATGAAGCTGAGTGTTCCAAACCGGCCAGCCAATCGGCACGCTGTGACCTTCCACCGCGGCAAGTTCTGGGCCAAATGCTGGGAACCAGCTCACGTCAACGGCAGCCTCGGTGGGGCCATATAAATTATGGCACGGGATCGCTACACTTTGTTCCCATTGACGAGCCAGCGCGGTGGGCAGGGCTTCGCCACTACAAAAGACGAGACGTAGATGCTGACGTAAGGCCGTGGCAGTGGCTTCAGTAAGGCTTTCTAAAAACGCGGCTAACATTGACGGCACAAAGTGGGTCACGCTGACATGCTGTTCAACCATGACTTGTTGCAACCACTCCGGATCGCGATGGCACTCGGGAGGAGCCATAAAGAGCTTCGCCCCAGTCATTAATGGCCAGAAGAACTCCCACACCGACACATCAAAACTACTTGGCGTTTTCTGGATAACGACATCTTGAGCATCAAGCGGGTAGTGGTTTTGCATCCATTTTAAGCGATTCACGATCGCGTGATGGCTGACTAACACGCCTTTAGGTCTACCTGTCGAACCTGAGGTATAAATTAAGTACGCCCCTTGTGTCGAGACGGGAACAGCGGCCGATAGTAACGGCACATCGGTAAATAGCGATTGATAATAATAATGTGGCGTGTCGTTAATGTGTGTAAATCGGCTGCTCAGTGCCTGTTCGGTGATTACTAGGCGCGGAGTTGAGTCTTCCAGCATAATGGCTAAGCGGTCATCAGGATAGCCGGTATCAAGCGGCAGCCAAATTGCGCCGAGCCGCACGATTGCCTGCAAGGCTAATGAGAGATAGATGGAGCGCGGAAGCGCCACGGCGACAATATCGCCAGCTTGTACACCCTGTTGCTGAAGTGCGGCAGCTAAGGCAATGACCTGCTGTTCCATCTGTGCGTAAGATAGCGCAACCTGCGAATCAGCCAGCGCAATATTATCCGGAGTACGTCGACACTGTGTGGCGATCATCGACCATAGAGTATCGTCTTGCAGAACAATGTCGGTGGCATTAACGTTGACCAGTTGAAGCTGCTCTTGCTCGCTCAGAAGACTGAGTTCAGAGAGCGCTAGCGTTGGCTGTGCGGTTAACTGTTCGATAATCAGTGGCAAACGTTGAATATGCGTCAACAGTGCGTGTTCGTCGTAACGATTGCTATTAGCTAAGAACTCTAAGGTTAAGGCACCTTGATTATCGAGGATTAACGCTATTTCAATATCGCGCACCGGCCCTGAGGCTAAGTGCGTGGTATGAACGTTCTGGCCTTCAAACGCTAAGTGATAATCGAAGAGTTTGACGTTTAATACCGGGCCGAACAGTGGGGCACTATCCCCGGTTGAGCCTAAGTCGCGGCTAATTTGCTCTGCATCGTAGCGTTGATGACGTCGATTTTTCTTAATCTCTTTATTGAGAAGACCTGCAAATTCGGTAAAAGTATAGCTAGGTTGATAGCCAACACTCATAGGTAAGACATTAATCACCGGCCCGACTGCGCTAAGGGCTGCCGATCCCATTCTGCGCATAAAAATAAAGCCTGCGCTAAAAGGTTGCTGGCCCGTCAGATGGGCGAGCCAAGTATTGACGAGCGTAACCGCCGCATCGACAGGCGTGAGGCCTGATTCGGCGAGGTGTTGGTGTAACGGAGCAAGCTGCTGAGCGGAAAACTGTATCCTGTGACGTATTACCTGCGGGCTAGCCACTTCACCATTTAGCGGCGCTTGTGCAAGGCTTAGCGGGTCGGGAAGCTGCGGGACTTTCTCCAGCCAATAACGCTTATCTTTTTGATACGTTGTGCTGTGTTGGTAATTTTGGTACTCCTCAACCACCTCATCGAATGCGGTAAAGGGTGATGCCGCTAGCGGTTGCTGGTGGCGCAAATGGGCATAAATTTCGCTAATCCGTTTGGTGAGGGCAATAAAGCTGAAGCCATCGACCATCAGGTGGTGATAACGCTGATACCATATCCATTGTTCAGAGGTGATACGTATCAGCACCTGCCTAACCTTGGGACCTTTATCAGTAATACGTAAAGGACTTTGTAGATCGGCTTCCATTAAGGCATGTGCCGCCGCCAACGCCTGAGGATCGTCACGGAGATCAATAGACTCTACCGTAAAGTCGAGGTTGGGGCTAAAACATTGGAAGGCTTCTCCTTCGTGCTCATCAAACCGAAAATTAACGGTGTCTGCTTCGGCCAACCCTTGTTGAATCGCCTGTTGCATTAGATCAAGATTGAGTGTCCCCGGTAGCGTGATAGCGTGTGCGACGGCAAAGGCGTTGCTAAAAGGAGAAAGCTGGTCGGCAACCCAGATCCCGGGTTGTGCGGCAACCAGTGGCAACCGACCAGTCTTCACTGACGATGAGGCGGTGTTGTGCTCATCAGGGGAAAGTTGTTGTGCTACGCTGTCATCGATAATCATCATATTATTCGTCCTTCCATAACGCTTGTAATCCATCTAATAAACTTCCCCGCCACCAGAGTGCATCGTGTCCACCTTCGACATAGCGTAAACGATGTGGGATGTGGTAATGGCTTAACCACTTATCCATTTCACGGTTGGCTTCGCAAATTAATGTTTCACGGCAACCTGCCTCCAAGAGTATTTCTCGTGGGGCGATAACGGGGGCTTTCTGCTGTAACTGTTGAAGCAGGTAACCTGCCGCATGCCCGCGGTTCGGCCACCAAAAGGATCCGGAAAGGCTGAGGGCTTTACCGTAAAATTGTGGCCAGTTGAGGCACGCATAGACTGAGGCCAGCCCACCAAAACTTTGCCCTGTGACCAGGGTTCGTGCGGGGTCTTGTCGCCAATGAAATGTCTGTTTGATTAGCGGGAGTAACTCTTCGTTAATAGCCTGCCAAAAATCGGCATTACAGGGATATTCCCGGCCGCGATGCTCGCGATCGATGATTTCAGGCATGATGTAGAGTGCAGCAGGAAGCTTTCCCCTATCCGTTAATTGCTGCAGAGGGCTGGCGATAGGGAGGGTGTTGGCCCAGAACTGGCCATCAAGTAATAACGCTAAATGCTGATAGGTCGCAGCGTCCTCTTTCGCCGAACCGTAGCACCACACGCGCCGTTCATTGCCTAACCGAGCACTCTTCCAGACAATGACCTTTAGGGGGAGCGGTGGTTGCTCTCCTCGATCCCATGCTTGCCATTCAGGCTGCGCAGGCGCATCAGGCAGGTGAAGGGGAGAGACAGACATCCCTCGACCTGCAGACCAAGAACGTAACGCGTTGAGGCTATCGTGTTGGGCATGTGTAAACTGTTCTCGCCACCATTCACGACGCTGGAAAATATCTTGCTTCACTACTCCTACCTCGTTCTTTGAGTCCGGAATCAAGCAATAGCTTCCTCGCCACTCAGTGGGAAGCGTGAGGCTAAGATACCAGACATCGCTAGCAGGATAATGCACTAAGGATACCGGAGGCTCGGGCTGGTGATGATCAGTGATCCCCGTAATATTGAGCCATACCGCTTGTATGGGGGGGGCCTCAGCGGGGCGAGCAGGCTGACGCCAGAGGAAGGTCACGCGGCATTGTTGCGCATCAATTCGCTCGATACGTGGCACACCCTGCAGCTGTTGTGCTTGCCACCACAGTTCGGAACCGGTATCAGAGGTAAACCATTCAGGAATAAGCATTTGCAAAATTATCTTTTATAGCAGCTATCTGCGAATAGCGTTCGGAAGCGAGATTTGTTGATAATAGTATTGATAATTATTTTCATCTGCAATAGATTGCAATCTCTCTTTACGTAGTTTGTCATTTATTGCGCATTTGTTTGCATAATAAGATCGTTCACGTAAAGGCTCCTTAATAAACACACACACAGCATTGACCTAGGGAACTGGGATTATAAAAATGAAAAAATTATCATTTCTTTCTGCTGCAATTTGTCTTGAGCTAGGTAGCTCATTTTTTATTTATTGCGCGCCGGCTTCAGCGGCTTCATCCGATGTCACCGTCAACTCTCCGGCGTCAGATGATACTGCAGCCAAAACCTCTGGTGATAAGCCCTTATCCACCGAAGAAAGTTCACATAACTCCATCGTCGTCACGGCTCGCCAGCAAACCCTGCAAGCGCCGGGTGTTTCGACGATCTCCTCCGAGGCGATTCGTAAACACCCACCGGCGCGTGATGTATCAGAAATCATTCGTACCATGCCTGGGGTGAATTTAACCGGTAACTCGACCAGTGGGCAGCGGGGCAATAACCGTCAGATCGATATTCGAGGTATGGGGCCAGAAAATACCTTGATCTTGATCGATGGCCGTCCGGTCAGTAGTAAAAACTCGGTGCGTTACGGATGGCGAGGTGAGCGAGATTCTCGTGGTGATACCAACTGGGTGCCACCGGAAATGATTGACCATATTGAAGTTATCCGCGGACCGGCTGCGGCACGTTACGGTAGCGGGGCGATGGGCGGGGTGGTTAATATCATCACCAAGCAAGCGAATAAAGAGTGGCATGGTTCATGGAACGCCTATTACAACGTGCCACAACATAAATCTGAAGGTTCAACCAAACGAACGAACTTCAGCTTGATGGGGCCTGCAACCGATAGCTTAACATTAAGTATTTGGGGTAATATCGATAAGACTCAAGCGGATGCTTACGACATTAACCAAAATCATTCAGCATCGCGTACCGGTACCTATGCCGGAAGCTATCCTGCTGGCCGAGAGGGGGTAAGAGATAAAGACCTCCACGGTAAACTAAACTGGGAATTTGCCCCCAATCAGCACCTTGAATTCGAAGCTGGGACCAGCCGACAAGGGAATATTTATGCCGGCGATACGCAGAATACCAACACCTCAGATTATGTGAAGAGCAAATATGGCGACGAAACGAACCGTATCTACCGCCAAGATTATGCCTTAACTTGGACAGGGGTCTGGGATAACGGAGTCAGTACCAATACCTATGCGCAATATGAGAGAACCCGTAACTCAAGGATTACCGAAGGGTTAGCTGGGGGAACCGAGGGGATCTTTAATAATAACGCTGGATTCTCTGATATCGATCTCAGCGATGTGCTGCTGCACAGTGAAGTCAGTATTCCCTTTACGGCTTGGGTAGATCAGAACCTTACCTTGGGGACTGAGTGGAACCAGCAAAAGATAAAAGATGGCACCTCGACCGGTCAAGCGCTGACTGGGACTAACACCGGTGGTGCGATCAGTGGTGTTGGAACGGGTACACGTTCACCGCATTCTCAAGCGCAGATCTTCTCAATGTTTGCGGAAGACAATATGGATATCACGGATTCCACGGTATTAACACCGGCCATTCGTTTTGACCATCATTCGATTGTCGGCACTAACTGGAGCCCATCACTTAACTTAACTCAGCAGCTCACTAATGAGTGGACGCTGAAGATGGGGATTGCTCGGGCCTACAAAGCCCCTAACCTGTATCAAACTAACCCCAACTATATCCTCTATAGTAAAGGACAAGGGTGCTACGGTAGTTCGGCGACAGGTTGTTATTTACAAGGTAATAGCGACCTCAAAGCAGAAACCAGCGTCAACAAAGAGATTGGGCTCGAGTATAAAGATCTTGCCGGACTGCAGGCTGGGCTGACTTATTTCCGTAATGACTATCATAATAAAATTGAGTCGGGTAACAATGCTACTTACACCAATAGTAGCGGTACTCGTGTTTTCCAATGGGAAAATGTGCCGCGCGCGGTAGTTGAAGGCCTTGAGGGGACCTTTAACGTTCCAGTCACCGATACGGTAACTTGGAATAATAATATGACGTGGATGCTGCAGAGCAAGGATAAGACGAATCATGATCGTCTTTCCGTTATCCCGCAGTTTACCTTGAACTCCAATGTCGAGTGGCAGATTCGTCAGGACCTGTCGGTACAAGCAACATGGACTTGGTATGGTAAGCAGAAACCGAAGAGTCGTAACTACCAAGGGAATAAAGTCAGTTACCCTGATACCCGTGAAGTCAGTCCATACAGCATCTTTGGTGCTAGCGCGACATGGGACGCTACCAAGAATGTCAGTATCACCGCTGGGATAGACAACCTCTTTGATAAACGTCACTTCCGTGAAGGCAATGCACAAACTACTGGAACGCTTAATTCGAAGACAGGTGTCACAAGTTACCTATACGGTGCAGGTGCTAACACTTACAACGAGTCAGGCCGAACCTACTATATGAGTCTTAATACTCACTTCTAATAAAAAAACCCGCGTAAGCGGGTTTTTTTATGGCTAATAATTTCGATACAAATCGCTGTAGAGTCGACTTTCAAATCGAACGAGGGGGACGCGTCGCGTTCGTTGATCTTCTGGGGGAACTGCATACCCAGAGAGGTATTGGACGAAGGCGATGCGCGTTCCGCGTGACGTCGTTAAGAAGCCTGCTAAGTTATATACGCCTTGTAACGAACCGGTTTTCGCAGAGAGCTTTCCATCGACACCCGCTTCGTGTAATCCGCCACGATATTGTAAAGTGCCATCGTAACCGGCTAAAGGAAGCATACTAATAAAATCGAGGCTGCTGTCATTCTTAGCGATAAACTGCAGTGCTTGCATCATAGTGTCCGGTGCAACCAAATCGTGTCGTGATAATCCGGAACCATCGACTTGGATGGTATTGCCCATGTCGACCCACGCTTTCTCACGAAGGATACGGCGTACCGCATCCGACCCTGCTCGAAACGTTCCTGGTACGTTGAAATAGTGATGACCGATTGTTCGGAAAACGGTATCGGCAATCACGTTATCTGACTTCTTCAACATGGTATGTAATAGGCTATGGAGTGGGGCGGATTGTTCGATTGCCAGAACGGTACCAGGTTCAGTGGGTTGCGTTTGACGGACCAAGTGGCCACGATAGTCGATATCGGCTTTACGTAGCTCATCCCGCAAAATTTCCCCAGCCCAAGCCGCGCCATCTTGCACAGCGAAGGCAAGAGGAAGCGGGTCATTACGCTGGCGCAGGCATCCAGTCAGGGTATAGCGGTTTAATTCCCCGGGATTTACGTCAAGCTCGCAATATTGCGCCTCACCTGAGTTAGGACCTAGGGTTTTCACCTCACTGTACATGTGCGCAGGATAGTAAGACGCAATACGGATAAAGGCGTTCTCGCCCGGCGTTTTGGCGCTATAGAGCGAGATGGAAAAACAGTTTTTATCGACGATAGCGGCTGCAGGGGGCGCGCTAAAGCATTGCGTCAAATCATTCCATGGCCAGCCAGGAGCCATATCGTGGCTCGCGAAAACTGAAGTATCGATGACCAAGTTACCTTGAATATGCGTAACGCCCTTTTGTTTCAGCTGCGCGACCATATTACGTAAGTCTTGCCGCGTAAACGTCGGGTCGCCACCAAAGCGAGCAACCAGATCACCCTGTAAGGTATCACCGGCTATTTTTTGGTGACTTTCAAAGGTTGTCTGGAAACGAAAATCTTTGCCAAGTTCTAATAGTGCGGCCAGTGCAGTGAACACTTTCATCGTACTGGCAGGCAGCGCCATTTGTTTTCCGTGATAATCGACAATCGGTGTTGTATCGCCTACCCTTTGCGCCATGAACGCGAGATTGGTACCATCAGGAAGGTATTGGGTATAATCCTCGACAGGCGTTGCGGTGGCTTGAAGCGTTACCGCAAGGGTGAGAGCTGTAATGAGTCTTGAAAGTCGCATAATCTCGGCGTCGTTAACAGTGGAACCCGCAATACTACGTCCCCTTGAGGGGCAAAGTAAACGATGATCCGGGAGGAACTCTCGGGTAAAATATGTATCAAACTGAAAATTCACTCGTCTTGGGTAGCAAACTATCTGAGGCGGGGTTGTTTTGTTTCAAATTTAGGTGCAGCTTATTCGGTTAAGCTGGTATCGAATCAGGATGATTAACTGAATAACAGAGTAATGAGGAGTATAAGATGAGCCAGATTCCTATGACCCTTCGCGGTGCAGAACAGCTGCGTGAAGAGCTTAATGAGCTTAAAAATGTTAAGCGTCCTCGTATCATTGCTTCTATCGCTGAGGCGAGAGAACACGGGGATTTGAAGGAAAATGCGGAATACCATGCTGCCCGTGAAGAGCAAGGTTTTTGTGAAGGTCGTATTCAAGAGATTGAAGCAAAATTATCTAATGCGCAAATCATTGATGTGACAAAAATGGCCGCGACTGGTCGTGTCATTTTCGGGGCGACAGTGACTGTTTATAATACCCATTCGGAAGAAGAAGCGACCTATCGCATCGTGGGTGATGATGAGGCCGATTTTAAGCAAAATCTGATCTCTGTAAACTCGCCGATGGCGCGGGGGTTAATCGGTAAAGAAGTTGATGACGTCACAGTCGTAAAAACACCAGGTGGTGATGTTGAGTATGAAGTGATTAAGGTTGAATACCTCTAATCATCAGAATACGACGATATGTTGTGCTAGGAGTGGGCTTTTCGCCATTTCGGTCCCGCAAGTCGGGTTAACCGTGCTAATATATCTTAAGAAAAGAAAAAGGCTGTAAAACAGCCTTTTAACTGGGGGTAAAATAGTGATATTTTCTTCCAGAATTAACGTGGTAAAGAAATTTTCTTTTCTTTTGAAGGACGATAAAGCACCAGCGTTTTACCGATAACCTGGACTTCAGCCGCTGAGGTTTCACGCACAATGGCTGCTACAATCAACGCTTTGGTTTCGCGGTCTTCAGTCGCGATTTTGACTTTGATCAGTTCATGATGCTCTAGAGCTTGATCGAGTTCAGCGAGAACACCTTCGGTTAATCCATTGTTGCCTAACATCACGACTGGCTTCAGCGGATGAGCGAGACCTTTTAGGTGCTGTTTTTGTTTAGTACTTAGATTCATCGTATTATTTACTTACTCAGGGATTGAAAACAGGTCATTGTACCGCCATCTCTAGTATATCGCCAAATCAACGCAGCATTTTGCGTAATGATTTATCGCTGCGATACAAAAATGTTGGAAAAAGTATGACGGGAAAGAAGCGTTCAGCCAGCTCAAGTCGCTGGTTACAGGAACACTTTAGCGATAAATATGTGCAACAAGCACAAAAGAAAGGTCTACGTTCGCGAGCATGGTTTAAACTAGATGAGATCCAACAAGGTGATCGTCTCTTTAAACCCGGCATGACAGTCGTAGACTTAGGTGCTGCCCCGGGGGGGTGGTCACAATATGTGGTTGAACAGATCGGAGCAAGTGGCCGTATTATCGCATGTGATATCTTGCCAATGGATCCAATTGTTGGTGTAGACTTTCTTCAAGGTGACTTCCGAGAAGAAGCTGTACTAAAAGCGTTGCTCGATCGTGTTGGTGACGGTAAGGTGCAGGTAGTAATGTCAGATATGGCACCAAATATGAGTGGCACTCCCGCTGTGGATATTCCTCGCGCGATGTATCTCGTAGAACTCGCACTTGAAATGTGTCGCGATGTATTGGCACCAGGTGGTAGTTTTGTAGTAAAGGTGTTCCAGGGAGATGGTTTTGATGATTACCTACGCGAAATCCGCTCCTTATTTACGAAAGTAAAAGTTCGTAAGCCAGACGCTTCGCGTTCACGTTCTCGCGAAGTGTACATTGTAGCGACTGGGCGCAAACCATAGCTCCCTACGCTTTCTGTTAACATCGTTGTAAATAAGAGGTTAATCCCTTGAGTGACATGGCGAAAAACCTAATTCTTTGGTTAGTCATTGCCGTAGTGCTAATGACTGTGTTCCAAAGCTTTGGGCCCAGCGAGTCAAATGGCAAGAAAGTCGATTACTCAACTTTCGTGACAGAAGTGAATCAAAATCAGATTCGCGAGGCGCGTATTAATGGGCGTGAGATTAACGTAACCACTAACGATAGCAATAAATACACTACGTATATTCCTGTCAACGACCCGCAATTACTGCAAAATCTTTTATCTAAAAAGGTAAAAGTGGTTGGTGAACCACCGGAAGGTCAAAGTCTGCTGACCTCTATCTTTATTTCTTGGTTCCCGATGTTGCTGCTAATTGGTGTATGGATCTTCTTTATGCGTCAAATGCAGGGAGGCGGTGGCAAAGGTGCCATGTCTTTCGGTAAGAGCAAAGCTCGCATGTTGACCGAAGATCAGATTAAAACCACTTTTGCCGATGTTGCCGGTTGTGACGAAGCGAAAGAAGAAGTCAGCGAGCTGGTGGAATATCTTCGTGAACCTTCACGTTTCCAAAAGCTGGGCGGAAAAATTCCTAAAGGCGTACTGATGGTAGGCCCTCCAGGTACCGGTAAAACGTTATTGGCTAAGGCCATTGCCGGTGAAGCGAAAGTGCCGTTCTTTACTATCTCTGGCTCAGACTTCGTCGAAATGTTTGTCGGTGTCGGCGCATCACGTGTCCGTGATATGTTCGAGCAAGCGAAGAAATCCGCGCCTTGTATCATCTTTATCGATGAGATCGATGCAGTGGGTCGCCAACGTGGTGCTGGTTTAGGCGGTGGTCACGACGAGCGTGAACAGACGTTGAACCAAATGCTGGTTGAGATGGATGGCTTTGAAGGTAATGAAGGGATCATCGTTATTGCGGCAACTAACCGCCCTGACGTCCTTGACCCTGCGCTCCTTCGTCCAGGTCGTTTTGACCGTCAAGTCGTTGTTGGATTACCTGATGTTCGTGGCCGTGAGCAAATCTTGAAAGTCCATATGCGTCGCGTTCCATTAGCAACGGATATTGATGCCGCGATCATTGCTCGTGGTACACCAGGTTTCTCCGGTGCAGACTTAGCAAACCTCGTCAACGAAGCGGCACTTTTCGCTGCCCGTAGTAACCAACGTGTTGTCTCGATGGTTGAGTTCGAGAAAGCGAAAGATAAGATCATGATGGGTGCAGAGCGCCGTTCAATGGTCATGACCGAAGCACAAAAAGAGTCAACGGCTTACCACGAAGCAGGACACGCGATTATTGGTCGCCTAGTACCGGAACATGATCCTGTACATAAGGTGACTATTATTCCACGTGGACGTGCGTTAGGGGTGACATTCTTCTTACCTGAAGGTGATGCAATCAGTGCAAGCCGTCAGAAATTAGAGAGCCAAATTTCGACCCTTTATGGCGGACGTTTAGCTGAAGAGATCATCTACGGCCCAGAAAAAGTCTCTACCGGGGCTTCCAACGATATTAAAGTGGCGACAAACCTCGCACGTAATATGGTTACCCAGTGGGGCTTCTCTGAGAAATTGGGTCCTCTTCTGTATGCAGAAGAAGAAGGTGAAGTTTTCTTAGGACGTTCCGTTGCTAAAGCGAAACATATGTCCGACGAAACCGCGCGTATTATCGACCAAGAAATCAAACACTTGATCGACAGTAACTATCAACGCGCTCGCCAGCTGTTGAATGAGAACATCGACATCCTGCATACGATGAAAGATGCTCTGATGAAGTACGAAACTATCGATGCTCCACAAATTGATGATTTGATGGCACGCAAAGAGGTTCGTGCTCCAGCAGATTGGACTGAATCGGCAGTGAAAGAAGAAGAGTCTGTTGCGCCACCGCAAGCAGCTCGTCCTGTCGACGCACCAGAGAATAATGATCCAGGCAACCCGATGTAATGTTTGAATCATTCGATAAATAGTGCCAGTTCGCGCTACAATAAAGCCCCGCTCATGCGGGGCTTTTTTTTGCATCACATCGATAGAGCGTTAAAGAGGATACTGAATGAAATTGCGTGCCCGAGGGAGTGAGTTAGATCTCTCTTTTCCCCATATTATGGGAATTTTAAATATGACCCCAGACTCCTTTTCTGACGGTGGCCGCCATAAAACGCTGATCGATGCGATTACTCACGCTAATGAAATGGTGATTGCTGGAGCGACTATTCTCGATATTGGCGGCGAGTCGACTCGCCCTGGTGCTGATGACGTTTCAGTAGAAGACGAACTGGCGCGCGTTATCCCAGTCGTCGAAGCATTATCCCAACGATTCGAGGTGTGGATTTCGGTCGACACCTCTAAACCTGAAGTGATTCGTGCCGCCGCCGCCGCAGGCGCCCACTTGATCAACGATATTCGCTCATTAAATGAACCTGGCGCGCGTGAGGCAGCAGCTGACGTCGACCTGCCTGTCTGCTTGATGCATATGCAGGGTGAGCCGAAATCGATGCAACACAGTCCGAGCTATCAGCAGATTATTACCGAAGTGGACAGTTTCTTAGCCACCGAAATCGAGCGCTGTATCGCTGCAGGGATACGTCGGGAAAATATTCTGATCGATCCCGGTTTTGGGTTTGGCAAAAACCTGCAACATAATTATGAGCTACTGGCTAATCTAAGTCATTTCCATCATTTCGATCTGCCGTTATTAGTGGGCATGTCTCGAAAGTCCATGATTGGGCAACTCCTTAATGTCGGGCCAACTCAGCGATTGAGTGGTAGTCTAGCCTGTGCAGTTATTGCCGCGATGCAGGGAGCACAAATCATTCGAGTGCATGATGTTAAAGAAAGCGTTGAAGCGATACGCGTGGTTGAAGCGACTCTCAGAGCAAAAGGATAATTCATGAGCGAACGTAAATATTTTGGTACCGATGGTATTCGCGGAAAGGTTGGCGAATCGCCAATAACGCCTGATTTTGTCTTAAAATTAGGCTGGGCCGCCGGTAAAGTGCTTGCTGGACAAGGTTCCAAAAAAGTTATTATCGGAAAAGATACCCGTATATCGGGATATATGTTGGAATCGGCATTAGAAGCGGGCTTGGCCGCTGCAGGATTATCGGCGGCGTTCACCGGGCCGATGCCAACCCCAGCGATAGCCTATTTAACGCGTACATTCCGCGCAGAAGCCGGCGTAGTGATATCCGCGTCTCATAACCCATTCGATGACAATGGAATAAAATTCTTTTCCACCGAGGGCACTAAGCTTCCTGACGATGTCGAAGCTGCTATTGAAGCGGAACTCGAGAAAGAAATTACCTGTGTCCTCTCAGCGGAGCTAGGACGGGCTAGCCGTATCGTTGATGCAGCCGGACGGTATATTGAATTCTGCAAGGGGACTTTTCCCAGCGAACTCAGCTTAAATCAGCTAAAAATCGTCGTCGATTGTGCGAACGGTGCGACTTACCATATTGCGCCGAATGTCCTTCGCGAGCTGGGCGCGGAGGTAATTACGATCGGCGCCTCGCCCAATGGAATGAACATTAATAAAGAGTGTGGTGCGACGGATTTAGGCCAAATTCAAAAACGCGTGCTAGCGGAAAAAGCCGATCTTGGTATTGCGCTTGACGGCGACGGCGATCGTATCATGATGGTCGACCATCTTGGTCAGGCGGTCGATGGCGATCAAATTCTCTATATCATCGCGCGTGAACGTTTACGACAAGGAAATCTGCGCGGTGGGGTTGTTGGCACACTGATGAGCAATATGGGTCTAGAGTTAGCCCTGAAGCAATTAGGCATTCCCTTTGAGCGTGCGAAAGTCGGCGACCGCTATGTATTAGAAAAGCTGAAGGAACGCGGATGGTTTGTCGGCGCCGAAAATTCCGGACATGTTATCTTACTTGATAAAACCACAACCGGAGATGGCATTATCGCCGGTTTACAAGTGTTAACAGCCGTAGTGGGGAACAAGCTATCCCTTCACGATTTATGCAGCGGCATGAAGATGTTGCCACAAGTCCTAGTCAATGTGCGCTTTTCTGCGGGGAGTGATCCGCTTCAACATTCTGATGTATTAGCGGCGTTACACCAGGCTGAGCAGCAACTGGCTGGCCGAGGTCGGGTATTGCTACGTAAGTCGGGTACTGAACCGTTAATTCGCGTGATGGTTGAAGGGGAAAATAAAGAGGAAGTAACCGAACTGGCCCAATCTATCGCGGAGATCGTCAAGCGTTTATAATCGCGGAAAGGTGTCTGAGATCAGGTTATTCGCTATGAGAACGGCTTTTGCCACGTTGGGTATAAACAGCCTTTAGCTAGGGTTGCTGCTTTTTTCCGCGATCAAAACCGGCAACGTAAATTGCACTTGCAGAGTGCGTTGCCTTTGGTTAGTATTCACATCCTCTTCAGGGGAGTTCTTTCCTCGTGAAGGTAGATGCGTTTTAAATGTACGATTACGTACAAGGAAACAGGTTAATTATGTACGAAGCTCTTTTAGTTATTTTCCTGCTAGTCGCTGTTGCGTTAATCGCGATGGTGATGTTACAGCAAGGTAAAGGCGCTGATATGGGAGCATCTTTCGGTGCAGGTGCCTCTGGAACATTATTTGGTTCAAGCGGTTCAGGAAACTTCCTGACACGTATGACCGGTATTCTTGCTGCGCTGTTTTTCATTATTAGCCTGGTGCTTGGTAATCTAAACAGTAATAAAACACATAAAGGCAGTGAGTGGGATAATCTGAGTGCTCCAGCAAAGTCTGAGCAAACTCAACAGCCAGCGAAAACCTCTTCGCCAGCCAGTGATATCCCGCAGTAACGCCAACTGATTGCAAGTATCAGCAGTGCCGTGGTGGTGGAATTGGTAGACACGCTACCTTGAGGTGGTAGTGCCCAATAGGGCTTACGGGTTCAAGTCCCGTCCTCGGTACCAATATTGAGAAAAAAGACGCTTAATAGCGTCTTTTTTTGTTTCTAAAATCTACTTATCTATCACAGCCATAGTATTGGTCCTAACTGATCACTGATCTGATCAACATTGGTGATGCTGTAGTCTGTGCTTTCAGCTTTATACAGTCGAAGTGAATAGCCGTCCCCCTCCATTTCGAGTGTGATTTTTGCTCCTTGATTACGAGAGTTTTTATGACGCGTTGCCATTCGTAACTGCGAACTATCTGTCGCTATCCTCAATTCAGGAAACTGCTGTCGCAATTGACGCGCTAAGAGTACCGTTTGTGCGCCAACTCGAGGTTGACTGGCGATAATAACGATATCTACTGAAGGTAGTGAGTGATGTTGGGCTTCGTGTTGCTCCAGTAGCCGAGCGATTGGCTCAACCAAGAAAGCAAATCCACAGGCAGCGATGGGATATCCAAGTATTCGGCTTGCATAGGCATCATAACGACCACCGCGACTCAATACATTATTGTCACTACGCCACTCAAAGACGACTTGGCAGTACTCGTTGCGAGGATAAAGATGATTATCGTGGTGCCAAACAATACCAACTTGATTAAGCGCTAGTTGTAGACGGATGAATCGCTGTTGTGAATCCTGACTAACAAAGAGGTCAAGTTGTGGAGCAGCAATGGCGAGTTGATGTAGCCAAGCTTCAGTAGAATTTCTTAGCCTTTCTGGATGAGACATTAACTGTTGTGTCTGTTCAGGCGTAAATAAATGGGAGTGAGGTTGATAGTAGGCAAATAGCGCACGCCGAAACGCCGTAAAGGCGTTGATATCACCGAGCATATTGATATGTAAGGCTATCTGACTAGCAATACCGAGCCGTTGAAAAAAATGGGCCTGCAGTACCAATTGTTCTATTTCAATATCAATGCCTGGCATACCGAATGCTTCAACACCAATCTGGTCACGCTGTTGAATTGTGTGATTGCAGTATTCTTGGCCAAACATTGTACCTGAGTACCATACTCTACTCATTGATTGTGAGGTCGAACAGCGGGATATCATCTGTAGGCAGCCAAATGTTCCATCGCGGCGAAGCTGAATAGGTTTAATTACAGTAGAGCTATTTGTCGCCATTAATGGTTCTTGTTCTAACATTGACAGTCGAACTTGTTGGTAGCCCCGTTGGCGTAAAAAAATACTCGCATGCTGTTCGAGCTTTTGCCATTGGTCTATTTTCACTGAAGTGTATTGACGGGGGCGGCCTCGTTGTCGTACTCGTAATGAGCAAGCCAATTGTGACTCGAGTCGTCTACTGACAGTCGGTGTGGCCAATAGGCAGTTTTGGTTAAGAGTATTACAGATTTTGGTCACTAATACCGAATTAACTGGCGAGCGACAAAAATCTTTAAATCGTTGCTGTTGCTGAATTTCGTCATCAGCGAGTTCAAGCCATACTGGGTGGGGAGCGATGATATTCTTAGGGTTTAACCCATCACTATGATGGCTATGAGTCCCATCCTCATCGCATTCAATAAAGCGCTTAACGATTAAAAAATAGGGGCCGGCTTGTAAAGGACTGCAGGCATATCGGCTTTCCCATAATGCACCGTAACGTTGATAGCGGCGATTATAATAAGGTACATAATGCCTTCCGATATATTGAACAAAGCAGCTTAGAGATTGACGGTCTTTTGCGGTGACCATTAGAAAAATTCTTTCGGCAGCCAATGAGTAGCTGTGTATCGCTACTGCGTAACGTTTTGCGGCGAGAGCCAGGGCGATCTCAAAGGTTATATAATCATTTTCCTGGCGAAACAATGGCTCACCATTATGGCCTCTGAGCTGAGTGAGATGGGGGAAGTCCCGAATAAATAATCGATTTTTTCTCGGCATAGCCGTAGGTCTCGGTAACTTGCCCATCGAGGAATAGATTTTCGAGAATGGGCAAAAAAATAAAGAAGGCAAATTTATAGGGTACAGCACTGTACTCAGGTGGTTATAGACTCGCTGAGAACTATCGGCAGCGTTTACCTAACCAATTCATAAGTTCTTTTTCACCGACGGTAAGTTGTTGAGCACTAATAAGGTCCCATACCCTTATGGTACGATCATTATTTATCGTTACTATGATCTGGCACTGATTTAGGCGTGCAGTATGGTGCTGTCGCTTAAGCTTTGAGCCGCTACAATCGACAACTACACTTAGCCCTATGATATTTTGTCGAATGTCTTCTGCAATCAGTTGGGCATATAACCCATCATCATCCAGTTCATTGGTGACGACTACAGTAGGATAGAAATGCCAGCAGGGGTTATCACTGTCCTGTAATGTTTGAATAAGAAGTAGAAGGCGCTCAATACCTATTGCAAAACCACAGGCGGGAAGTGCTTTTGGATTGAACAGTTCAGCCAATCCGTCGTAGCGTCCACCACCACATACGGTACCTTGTGCCCCTAATTCATCGGTAACCCATTCGAAAACAGTGCGTGTGTAATAGTCTAACCCACGGACTAAGCGAGGATTAATAACATAGGGTATCGCTGCACGGTCTAAGATTTGGCAAACAGTCGCGAAGTGGTTTCGAGATTCATCATTTAAGAAATCTAATAATTTAGGGGCTTGTTCCAGCATAGATTGCATTGCCGGATTTTTACTATCAAGGATACGTAGCGGATTAGTTTCAAGCCGTTTGATGCTTTCCTCATCGAGAATATCTCGATGAGCGGTGAACCAGTGTAGAAGTTGTTCACGGTGTCGCTTACGTTCCTCTAGAGTGCCTAAAGAATTAATTTCTAAGCGAACATACTCAGTAAGCTCTAACTCTTGGAGGAGATCGCGAACCATAAAAATTAATTCGGCATCGATATCTGGACCTTTCATTCCAAAAGCTTCAACGCCAAATTGAGTAAATTGACGAAGTCGACCCTTTTGCGGCCGCTCGTAACGAAACATAGGTCCTTGATACCATATTCGCTGAGTTTTGTTATAACAAAGATTATTTTCTAAGACTGCACGCATACAGCCACTTGTACCCTCAGGCCGTAGAGTGATGTGTTCACCACTTTTATCTGTAAAGTTGTACATTTCTTTGGCGATAATATCCGTTGCTTGACCTACACTGCGTTCAAATAAAGCAACGGGTTCTAATAGTGGCAAGCGTATTTCATGGTAGCCATATCTGAACGTTAATCGACGGAGTTTACTTTCCAGCCATTGCCATATAGGCGTTTCTTCTGGTAGTACATCTCGCATACCCCGTACTGCTTTTGTTTTGATGCTCATTTTTTTAGCTCCTAAGTATGTACCCTCGGCCACTAACGTATCGTTAATATTGGCCTTTTATATAAAGGCCTTGGAAATGAATCATCGACACCAAAGCCTTTTAGGGTAGGACCTGTTCTATGCCGCGCGTTGATTTTTATCAGCAATGACATCATCAATTAACTCATCAATTTGAGAGCTATCGAGATGATGGGCGGTAGTAATTAGGTGGGCGACATCCCCAGATATTGCGAGGCAGTGTTTTTTCCATACCCACTCAGAGGGTTTAGGGAAGACGACTGTAATAGAGTTTTTATGACACAGTGCATCAATTCCAGCTGCATTGAAGCGGTCAACCGCATATTTCGCCATGATTAAGCTGTGTCCAATGCGACGACGCCACTCAGCTTCAGAATGACTGCGCACTGCCGCCCACATCATTAATGGAGTATGACCATTTCGTGAACCGGAAATCGTTTTATCGTGTGCCGCAATATAATCAATTTCAACGCTGATTCTATCAACGTTATTTTTCTTAGCGACCACGATGCCACATGGGATAGGCGAACCAATCATTTTATGTCCCGAAACACCAATAGAATCAATACCATCGGCGAAGGTGAAAGGTTGTGGGTCCTCAACAAATGGGAGAATCATGCCACTGAGTGCAGCATCTGCGTGCAAATAGTAATTATCTCGAGGAATACCAATCGCAGCGATTCTATTTTGAATTTCAGTTATGTTGTCGATAGCTCCGCGAACAGTAGTGCCTATATTGGCGAATATAATAGGATTTGATTCGCCAGATAGCGTTATTTTTTTTATCAGGTCATCATAATCCATCTCGCCATTGGGTTGGGACTCGACGAGTTTTGACTTGATTCTCAAAAGTTTTACAATTTTAGCTACAGAGTAGTGCGTGTCTTTAGAGTAATAAAGAGTTCCATTTGGAAATAACTCTCTTCCAAGGTAGCAACCAAACATATTACTCTCTGTTCCACCATTCGTCACATAGCCCCAACTCTCCTCGAACGGTATTTTGAAAATAGTTGAAAAATATTCCATTACCTCTTTTTCAAAATCAAAGGAGTTAAGTAAATAATTACAATACTCTCCCCAGTCACCACAGTTATTTATAGAAAATCGCATAAACCGCTCAATCATAGTGTAATCAAAGTCAGCGGATTCAGGATAACCGATATTAAAATATTGGTTTTTTACGCAATAAGCCCAGAATGCATCTAGTTTATTTTGATCGACAATAGATAAAGACATTTTTATCTCCTACAGATAGTTGAGTTATTTGATTATTTTTCCAGATGAAGCGTGGCTTGACCGTTTTTATTTCGGCCAGCTGCGACGAAAGAAAATAGAGGGATAGTTACGGCCATTATCACTGTTCCCCAAAAAATGGAGTCCGAGCCTGATCCCAATAAAGCAAAGATGCTGTAAACCATACCGATAAGGGTTAAAACGCAGTAGAAGATAAAAATTTTTCCGTGGTTTTTCTTCTTAGCAATCATGATAATAGGTAACGAAATGATCGCGTACATATAGGGAAGTAGCGAAGCGAAAACGGACATCAGAATGACAACTTGGAACTGTTTAGCAAGATTAGGAGAAGCAGTTAATAACAGGACCAAACTCATTAGTATCCCTGAAATAATCAGCCCTTTCATTGGTACATCATTCTTATTGGTTTGAGCAAATATATGAGGGAACAAACCCTGTTTCGCGCCAGCACGGGGCCCTTCAGATTGTAGGATTAACCAGCCAGAGATTGAACCGAAACAGGCAATGATACTTAGCGCAGAAGCAATGTTACCGGCGGTATTACCAAACATGTAGCGGGCGGCATCGGCGAAGGGCGCGGCAGAATTGATTAACTCTTCGTGAGGAACTAGCCCCATAATTACGGTACAACTGCCGACGTAACATACTGATGCGATCAATAACCCATAAACGGTTGCTCGGGGAACGGTTCGCTCTGGGTTTTCAACTTGTCCTGAAGAGACGACTGCAGACTCCACACCTAAAAATCCCCATAAAGCGATAGAGGCTGCGGACATAATTGCGGAACCATCGCTATGGCCTGTACCGTTATACACGGCAGTAAATACTTTAGGATCAAACCAAAACCACCCGACAACCCCTACACCCAATACGACTAACAGCATACAACTAGCGGTAAAGGATTGAGCTTTACCTGCAGTACTGGCACCTAAACTACCTAGTGCGATAAATGCCCACAGAATAACGATTGCCGTGATGCAACCATAAATAGGTTGGTGAAGAATTGGGAAAAAGTAGCTAAGGTATCCTACTCCAGCGACAAGTAATGCGACATTCCCTATCCATGCACTGATCCAATAGCAAACCGTAGTTTGGAAGCCAATGAACGGCCCAAAAGCATCACTTGCATAAGCGACAATTCCCCCTGCTCGCGGGGTGATAAGACTGGTTTTAGCAAATACTAACGCTAAAGCAATTACGCCAATAATAGTAAATAGCCACCCCCATAATGAAATATAACCCACTCCTGCAAGATTAGTCGGTAACATGAACACACCCGATCCCATCATATTAGAGGCTGTGACCAAAGTGAGAGCAGTTAACCCCATTTTTTTTGCGGCACCTGCGCTAACGTTCCCCATACTTTCCATCCTCATTTTTATAAAAAATAATTATGTGCTTATTAATGATTTATTTTTTCATGGGGAATAATTAGAATAATGATTAAAGTCATTTTTTCTTGAGTAGTTAGTGAGGTTTGATATAAATATGTGTATTTTTTGTACAGTCTAACGATAATTCACTCTGTCCCCTTTTTATATCCCATTATTCGATTAGGATTTTATGAATGAATTTCTATTGAGGTTTGGTTGACTGAAATATCGGAAGACAGTGTGTTTTATTCTCATTTAATGTACGTAAAATATCATTATAAGAGTATGAGAATCGTTTTTCCTGTTGGTAGATTGAATGGTTTGTTGAAATAATAAAGCGGGTAGCATAATTTTCTTATCAAGTAGCTATTTATGATTAGTACTACTGTTTTCATAGATATGATAAAATTTATTTGTGGTTCTAAATAAGTTTTATTACTCAATACGATAGCGGAAGTATTCTTAGACCATGTTTAAAGTTTTTCATAAACTAAGTTACTCACTCAATCCTCCATAACGTTAATCATCACTACTCGTTGGCCGAAGAAATGTTTGACTGTCATCCTTATATTCTCTAGGAGGAGGTCAACTTGAGAAAGTTATCGCTCAGAGCATGTGCAAACTGCAGCAATTTGTTGATCGTTTAGATTTAAAAACAACCTATCATCGCGCCATACCTAAGCTTCGAAAAGTGATGTTGTCTTGTAGTTTGGAAGATTTGGTTGAGTATCAGTCCGTAAGGGGGTGAGATATTGGCGTTGATTTAACCCGATAATTCGTTCAGCAATGAGTAGAGCGACTTCAGTTAACACAGGGATAGATGTTTACTGAATAGCAGCACCTTTATGCTATTATTAAACACTATTGCTATACTCAGTACCCACTTCAAATTAGCTGCCAAAAGAGCGCTTAGTTTTCGTATATCGTGTTAATAAGCAATAGGAAAACATTTAATTGTAAACTATGGCTTCTACCCATTGGCTACCTTACTTATCAACTTCCCCTAATGTTATTTTTTGTTGTGCTATTGCGCTAAACGTAAAGTAAATAATCATAAATTTTAATTAGTTGTCTAAACGCATGAGGGTATGCATTCCCAGCCTGTCTGTGGTTGCAAAGCCCACAGTTAAATTTGCTTTTATGCTCGTCTAGGCGTAGTATTGAACTGTTTTTCGGACGCGGGGTGGAGCAGCCTGGTAGCTCGTCGGGCTCATAACCCGAAGGTCGTCGGTTCAAATCCGGCCCCCGCAACCATTTTCCTAGTTCTTTTTCCAAATCGACGTCGTTAAGACGACGGGTTTTAGAAAAATGTCTATTGAAAATGGCTCCTGTCCTTCGACAGGCCCATACAGGATTCTGATTAAAACCCCGATTTTTCGGGGTTTTTTATTATCAGAAAAGCGTTGTCATACTGGGCGTTAGCCCTTTTTTTATGTCTTGGGGGTGGCTTTGTCCACGTTAGAACAGAAGTTAACAGAGTTGATTACAGCGCCAGTTGAAGCACTGGGTTATGAATTAGTAGGGATAGAGTTTGTGCGGGCTCGCACCTCTACGCTTCGTATCTATATTGATAGCGAAAATGGTATCAATGTTGATGACTGTGCCGATGTCAGCCATCAAGTCAGTGCTGTCATGGATGTAGAAGATCCTATTACTGTGGCGTATCACCTTGAAGTGTCTTCCCCAGGGCTGGATCGACCATTATTTACCGCAGCGCATTATGAACGTTTCGCTGGCCAAGATGTCAGTGTGGTATTACGTATCGCTGTACAAAATCGTCGCAAATGGCAGGGGACTATCAAATCCGTTGAAGGTGAGATGGTCACATTGTCGGTTGATGGCAAAGACGAAGTGTTTGCTCTGAGCAATATTCAGAAAGCAAACATTATCCCTCGTTTTTAAACGTTCTGATTGAGGCTAACCAGGATGAATAAAGAAATTTTAGCGGTTGTTGAAGCCGTTTCGAATGAAAAAGCCCTGCCGCGTGAGAAAATTTTTGAAGCGTTAGAGAGCGCGCTGGCAACAGCGACCAAGAAAAAGTACGAACAAGAAATCGAAGTTCGCGTAGAGATCGATCGTAGAAGCGGCGACTTCGATACGTTCCGTCGTTGGATGATCGTTGATGAAGTGACGATGCCAACGCGTGAAATCACGCTGGACGCGGCGCGCTTCGAAGACGAAAGCCTGCAACTGGGTGAATATGTTGAAGATCAGATCGAATCAGTAACCTTTGACCGCATCACGACACAAACGGCGAAGCAAGTTATCGTTCAAAAAGTTCGTGAAGCAGAGCGCGCGTTAGTGGTTGACCAATTCCGCGAGCAGCAAGGCGAAATCATTACGGCTATCGTTAAGAAAGTGAACCGCGATAACATCATTCTTGATCTCGGAAACAACGCTGAAGCGGTGATCCTGCGTGAAGATATGCTGCCACGTGAGAACTTCCGTGCTGGCGATAGAATCCGCGGTGTACTGTATGCAGTGCGTCCGGAAGCGCGTGGCGCTCAACTGTTCGTTACGCGTTCTAAACCAGAAATGTTGGTCGAACTGTTCCGTATTGAAGTGCCAGAAATCGGTGAAGAAGTTATCGAAATCAAAGGCGCGGCACGTGACCCAGGCTCGCGTGCGAAGATCGCGGTGAAAACCAACGATAAGCGTATCGACCCGGTCGGCGCTTGCGTAGGAATGCGCGGTGCGCGTGTACAAGCCGTTTCAAGCGAATTAGGCGGTGAGCGTATTGATATCGTGCTGTGGGATGATAACCCTGCGCAGTTCGTCATCAATGCAATGGCTCCAGCGGATGTTTCGTCAATCGTGGTGGATGAAGATAACCACACCATGGACATCGCTGTAGAAGCGAGCACTTTAGCGCAAGCTATTGGCCGTAATGGTCAAAACGTCCGTTTAGCTTCTCAACTAAGTGGTTGGGATCTGAACGTGATGACGGTCGAAGATTTACAAGCTAAGCACCAAGCGGAGGCACATGCCGCGATTGCGACCTTTACCCAATATCTTGATATTGATGAAGAGTTCGCCACTGTGCTAGTTGAAGAAGGGTTCTCTTCTCTCGAGGAGTTGGCTTATGTTCCAGTGGATGAACTACTGGAAATTGATGGCCTTGACGAAGAGATGGTAGAAGCTTTGCGTGAACGCGCTAAGACTGCGTTGACCACCTTAGCCCAAAATTCTGCTACTGGCGGAGCCATTAAACCCCCTGCAGAAGACCTGTTGGGCGTAGAAGGCATGACTCCGGAGTTAGCAAATCGTTTAGCGGCTATTGGTGTTTCCACCCTGGAAGATCTTGCGGAGCAAGGTGTTGACGATCTAGCAGATATCGAACAACTGGACGAAGAAAAAGCCGGTACGCTGATTATGGCGGCTCGTAATATCTGCTGGTTTGGCGACGACGCATAACACACAGGAAGGAAAAGCATGACTGATGTAACAGTAAAAGCGCTGGCAACACAACTGAATACTCCGGTCGATCGCTTAGTTCAGCAATTGGCTGATGCGGGTATTCGTAAATCCGATAACGATTCTGTGACGCAAGAAGAGCAAGAGACCTTGCGTGCTCATCAGAAAAATACAGCGTCGAGTAAATTGACGCTTCAACGTAAAACTCGTAGTACGCTTAACGTTCCAAGCACCGGTGGAAAAAGTAAATCGGTGCAGATTGAAGTCCGCAAAAAACGTACCTATGTGAAAGAAGACGCTGAAGCGGAGCGTAAAGCTCAAGCCGAAGCCGAAGCGCAAGCACAGCGTGAAGCGGAAGAAAAAGCTAAGCAGGCAGCAGAAGAAGCGAAGCAGGCGGCTGAAGAAGCGAAGCGTAAAGCGGAAGAAAAAGCTAAACGTGAGGCGGAAGAAGCCGCTAAGCGTCAGGCGGTGGAATCAAATAAAGTGACCCAACAGAATCAAACTATGAATAAAGACGCACAGTCAGAAAAAGCACGCCGCGAAGCTGAAAATGCTGAGCTGAAGCGTAAAGCTGAAGAAGAAGCGCGCCGTAAAATTGAAGCGGAAGCGCAACGTGTAGCTGAAGAAGCACGTCGTCTTGCTGAAGAGAAAGGCGAAGAGTGGGAAAAAGCGAGTCAGAAAACCGAAGAGGAAACTGACTACCACGTAACGACCTCACAACACGCTCGTCAAGCTGAAGACGAGAATGATCGTGAAGTAGAAGGCGGTCGTGGACGCAGCCGTACGGCTAAAGCCCCTCGTGCTAAAAAAGGCAACAAGCACTCTGAAGCGAAGACCGATCGTGAAGAAGCGCGTGCAGCAGGACGCGGTGGTAAAGGTAAACATCGCGGTAAGAGTTCACTGCAGCAAGGCTTCAACAAGCCAGCGCAAGTTGTGAACCGTGACGTGCAAATAGGCGAAACCATCACTGTTGCAGAGCTGGCGAACAAAATGGCCGTTAAAGGCTCGCAAGTGATCAAAGTGATGATGAAAATGGGTGCGATGGCAACCATTAACCAAGTTATCGACCAAGAGACTGCACAGCTTGTGGCGGAAGAGATGGGCCACAAAGTTATCTTACGTCGTGAGAACGAATTGGAAGAAGCGGTAATGAGCGACCGTGACACCGGTACAACGGCTGAATTAGAGCCGCGTGCACCTGTTGTCACCATCATGGGTCACGTAGACCACGGTAAAACCTCATTACTGGACTACATTCGTTCAACACGTGTTGCCTCTGGTGAAGCCGGCGGGATCACCCAGCATATCGGTGCTTACCACGTTGAAACAGATAACGGTATGGTCACCTTCTTAGATACTCCGGGACACGCCGCGTTTACCGCAATGCGTGCACGGGGTGCTCAAGCGACTGATATTGTTATCCTGGTTGTTGCAGCGGACGATGGCGTGATGCCACAAACGATTGAAGCGGTTCAGCATGCGAAAGCGGCGAACGTTCCGGTTATCGTTGCGGTCAACAAATGTGATAAGCCAGAAGCTGATCCAGACCGTGTTAAGAACGAGCTGACTCAATTCGGTATCGTGCCGGAAGAGTGGGGCGGTGAAAACATGTTCGTTAACGTTTCGGCGAAAGCGGGTACCGGGATCGACGATTTACTGCAAGCAATCCTGTTACAAGCCGAAGTTCTTGAACTGACCGCTAACCGTAACGGTATGGCGAGCGGTGTAGTCATCGAATCTTTCCTAGACAAAGGTCGTGGCCCTGTTGCAACCGTACTGGTGCGTGCGGGAACCTTGAACAAAGGGGATATCGTACTGTGTGGCTTCGAATACGGACGCGTTCGTGCAATGCGTGATGAACTTGGCCGCGAAGTGATGACTGCAGGACCTTCTATTCCTGTGGAAATCCTTGGTATGTCAGGGGTTCCGGCTGCAGGTGACGAAGCGACTGTTGTACGTGATGAGAAAAAAGCACGTGAAGTTGCGCTATATCGCCAAGGTAAATTCCGTGAAGTTAAGTTAGCTCGCCAGCAGAAATCTAAGCTGGAAAATATGTTTGCTAACATGACTGAAGGCGATGTTTCTGAACTGAACATTGTTCTGAAAGCAGACGTTCAAGGTTCGGTTGAAGCGATCAGCGATTCACTCCTGAAGCTGTCTACTGACGAAGTTAAAGTGAAAATCATTGGTTCAGGTGTCGGTGGAATTACCGAAACAGATGCTACCTTAGCGGCAGCTTCTAACGCGATTCTGGTCGGATTTAACGTTCGTGCGGATGCCTCAGCGCGTCGCGTGATCGATACTGAAAGCTTAGACCTCCGTTACTACTCGGTCATCTATAACCTGATCGACGAAGTGAAAGCGGCAATGAGCGGTATGTTGGCGCCTGAGTACAAGCAACAGATCATCGGTCTGGCGCAAGTTCGTGATGTCTTCAAATCACCGAAATTCGGTGCGATTGCCGGTTGTATGGTGACCGAAGGGATCATCAAGCGTCACAACCCTATCCGTGTTCTTCGTGATAACATCGTTATCTATGAAGGCGAGCTCGAATCATTACGTCGCTTCAAAGATGACGTCAATGAAGTGCGTAACGGCATGGAGTGTGGTGTTGGCGTGAAGAACTATAACGACGTCCGTGCAGGCGACCAAATCGAAGTGTTTGAAATCATTGAAATCAAACGTACTATCGATTAATTGTTAGCGAAGCTAGCAGTATTTGGGAGGCCTTTGGCCTCCCGAATGGTTTGAAAGGAAGAAAAAATGGCTAAAGAATTCGGACGCTCCCAGCGCGTCGCTCAAGAATTACAAAAAGAGCTGGCAGTTATTATCCAACGTGAAATTAAAGACCCGCGCGTGGGCATGATGGTGACTGTATCAGGTGTCGAGGTTTCTCGTGACCTCGCCTATGCAAAAGTATTCGTAACATTCTTAAACGACAAAGATGAAGATGCCGTGAAGCAAGGCGTCAAAGCGCTACAAGACGCTTCAGGTTTTATCCGTACTTTACTGGGTAAAGCGATGCGTCTGCGTATCGTTCCTGAACTGACATTCTTCTACGACAACTCTCTGGTTGAGGGGATGCGTATGTCGAATCTGGTGACCAGCGTTGTGAACAAAGACAACGAACGTCACGTGGATGAGAAGAGCGAGGATAAGGAAGACTAATGGGTCGTCCACGTCGTCGCGGACGCGATATTCATGGCGTCCTGTTGCTGGATAAACCGCAAGGCATGTCATCGAATGATGTCCTTCAAAAAGTGAAAAGACTCTATAACGCAAACAAAGCGGGTCATACCGGTGCCTTAGATCCTTTGGCAACAGGCATGTTACCCATTTGCTTGGGTGAAGCGACAAAATTCTCGCAATATCTGCTCGATGCGGATAAGCGTTATCGGGTCATCGCGCGTTTAGGGCAGCGCACCGATACCTCCGATGCCGATGGGAATATTGTCGAAGAGCGGCCTATCCAGTTTACGCCGCAGCAGCTCGAGCAAGCCTTAGAACATTTCCGAGGTGATACTCAGCAAGTGCCGACGATGTTTTCTGCACTAAAATATCAAGGTCGCCCCCTCTACGAGTACGCTCGTCAAGGGATCACCGTACCTCGCGAAGCGCGTCCTATCACGGTGTATGAACTCTTGTTCATTCGCTGGGAGGGAGAAGAGGTAGAGCTCGAAATTCACTGCTCGAAAGGCACCTATATTCGTACCATCATTGATGATTTAGGTGAGCGGCTAGGCTGTGGGGCGCATGTCAGTATGTTACGTCGCCTTCAAGTCGATCGTTATCCAGCGGAGAAAATGGTTACGCTGGCTCAACTGCAACAGTGGGTAGCGGATGCTGATGCTGCAGGGACTTCTGCCGCTGAGCAACTTGATCCATTACTTTTATCTATGGATACGCCCGCTGCGGCCTACCCAATGGTTAGTCTACCGCAAGCCAGCAGCCACTGGTTTAAATTAGGGCAAGCCGTGCAGGCCTCTGGCGCGCCGAGTGACGGGCTGGTACGGGTGTTTGAAATGGAAACGGATAAGTTTCTCGGTATGGCGCAAATCGACGATCAAGGTCGTGTTGCCCCGAAACGTTTAGTGGTGGAATTTCCTCTCTGAGGCGTTTGCACTCTGGCGTAGCGCAGAGTAGAATGTCTGCGCTAAAAGTGAGTCGCTGAATTAGAGATCGGCGGCTCGAATTCATTTAAATTTATTGGAGTATATTATGTCTCTAAGCGTAGAAGCTAAAGCTGAGATCGTTGCTAAATATGGTCGTGATGCTAACGACAGTGGTTCAACTGAAGTTCAAGTTGCACTGTTAACTGCTCAAATCACTCACCTGCAAGGTCACTTCTCTGAGCACAAGAAAGATCACCACAGCCGTCGTGGTCTGCTGCGTATGGTTTCACAACGTCGTAAGCTACTGGATTACCTGAAGCGTAAAGATGTTAAGCGTTACACTGACCTGATCGCAAGCCTAGGTCTGCGTCGCTAAGTTAAAAAATCTTTACGCGAAACTGCCTTGTATTTATACAAATTGCAGAATCAATGTTAAGATTACAACGCACTATGTGTGTAAGGGGCCTACAAGGCCCCTTTTTTTGAATATTAGTTGTCCATTTTGTAACAGGCACTACAGTGTTATACTGTTGTTCAGTGAAAGAAAGTTGCACGATTCGCGCGGCTAATGACAGGGCTTAAGCTGTTTATTGAGTCTTACCATTAGTCGCGAGGATGCAAACTATTCACATTAATGATGACTTATTGCGTTACACTCCTCGATAAAGGAAACGATTTTGCTTAATCCGACAATTCAAAAATTCCAATACGGTCAACACACCGTTACCATCGAAACCGGTATGATGGCGCGTCAAGCGACCGCAGCGGTTATGGTGAGCATGGACGATACTTGTGTATTCGTTACTGTTGTAGGCCAGAAAAAAGCGAAAGCAGGTCAAGACTTCTTCCCGCTTACCGTTAACTATCAAGAGCGTACTTACGCAGCGGGCCGTATTCCAGGAAGCTTCTTCCGTCGTGAAGGTCGTCCAAGCGAAGGCGAAACGTTAATCGCTCGTCTTATCGACCGTCCAGTACGCCCATTATTCCCAGAAGGTTTCGTTAACGAAGTACAGGTTATTGCGACCGTCGTTTCTGTAAACCCACAAGTCCACCCTGACATCGTTGCGATGATCGGTGCCTCTGCCGCGTTATCGCTATCAGGTATCCCGTTCAACGGTCCAATTGGTGCGGCGCGCGTAGGTTACATCAACGATCAGTATGTTTTAAACCCAACGGCTGAAGAGCTGGCGACAAGCCGCTTAGATTTAGTGGTAGCGGGTACTGAAAACGCAGTATTGATGGTTGAATCTGAAGCTGAGATTCTGTCAGAAGACCAAATGCTTGGTGCGGTTGTCTTCGGTCACGATCAACAACAAGTTGTTATTGAGAATATCAAACAACTGGTTGAGAAAGCGGGCAAACCTCGTTGGGATTGGCAGCCAGAAGCCGTTAACGAAAGCCTTAACAGCCGCATCGCGGCGCTGGCAGAGAGCCGTTTAAGCGAAGCTTACCGTATTACTGAAAAACAAGAGCGTTATGCTCAAGTTGGTGTGATCAAAAGCGAAACAACCGCGACGTTACTAGCAGAAGATGAAAGCCTAGACGAAGGTGAAATCAGCGATATTCTGCATGCGATCGAGAAAAACGTGGTACGTAGCCGTGTCTTAAACGGTGAACCACGTATTGATGGTCGTGAGAAAGACATGGTTCGTGGCCTCGATGTCCGCACCGGTGTTCTACCGCGTACCCATGGTTCATCGCTGTTTACTCGTGGTGAAACTCAGGCGTTAGTGACTGCGACATTAGGTACAGCACGTGATGCGCAGAGCCTGGATGAGCTGATGGGCGAAAAATCAGATTCATTCTTGTTCCACTACAACTTCCCTCCGTATTCTGTTGGTGAAACGGGTATGGTCGGTTCACCTAAGCGTCGTGAAATTGGTCACGGTCGTTTAGCGAAACGTGGCGTATTAGCCGTTATGCCTAAGCAAGATGAATTCCCGTACACCGTTCGTGTGGTGTCAGAGATTACTGAATCAAACGGTTCTTCATCAATGGCTTCTGTATGTGGTGCTTCACTGGCGCTGATGGATGCGGGTGTACCGATCAAAGCAGCGGTAGCCGGTATTGCTATGGGCCTGGTAAAAGAAGACGAACGTTTTGTCGTGCTGTCTGACATCTTAGGTGATGAAGACCACCTTGGTGATATGGACTTTAAAGTTGCGGGAAGCCGTGAAGGTATCACTGCACTGCAAATGGATATCAAAATTGAAGGTATCACTCGCGAAATTATGCAAGCGGCCCTTAGCCAAGCGAAAGGCGCTCGTTTACATATTCTGAGTGTGATGGAAGAAGCGATCGGTACTCACCGTGGTGATATCTCTGAGTTCGCTCCACGCATCCATACCATCCGTATCAGTCCTGATAAAATCAAGGACGTTATCGGTAAAGGTGGTTCAGTTATCCGTGCGTTAACCGAAGAAACGGGGACCACTATCGAAATCGAAGATGACGGTACGGTTAAAATTGCGGCTACAGATGGCGATAAAGCGAAAGAAGCAATTCGTCGTATCGAAGAGATTACCGCGGACATCGAAGTGGGTCGTATCTACAACGGTAAAGTGACCCGTATCGTTGACTTCGGTGCATTCGTTTCAATCGGTGGCGGTAAAGAAGGTCTGGTGCATATTTCTCAAATCGCCGACAAGCGCGTAGAGAAAGTCTCCGATTACCTGCAAATGGCGCAAGAAGTGCCGGTTAAGGTACTAGAAATCGACCGCCAAGGCCGTGTACGCTTAAGTATGAAAGAAGCTGTGGAAAAACCGCAAGCTGAAGCCTCTGAAGCGACCGACGCACCAGCGACTGACGCTGAGTAATCGTCATGACCCTTTCCTGCTTCAATACTGAAGCAGGATTTATTTTTGGAGGTGTCAAAGTAATGAGACACCTCATTGTTGACTGCATCCGCATGCTGGTACCTGGGAGTGGAAGAATGAAGCCTTATTTACGCTGGGGTTTTATTGCGACAGCTTTGTTGCTGGCTGGATGTAGCAACGCAAATTGGCGTAAGGACGAGGTATTAGCCGTGCCTTTACAGCCAACTTTGCAACAAGAAGTGATGCTTGCACGTATGGAACAAATACTTGCCAGTCGTTCACTGACAGAAGATGAACGCGCGCAGTTGTTATATGAGCGCGGAGTGTTGTATGATAGTCTTGGTTTGCGGGCATTAGCGCGGAACGATTTTTCCCAAGCATTGTCCATAAGACCAGATATGCCTGAAGTCTTCAATTATTTAGGTATTTATCTTACGCAGGCAGGCAACTATGATGCTGCCTATGAAGCGTTTGATTCTGTACTGGAACTTGATCCAACTTACAATTATGCGCATCTTAACCGTGGCATCGCGTTTTACTATGGTGGCCGGTATAAGCTAGCGCAAGATGATCTGCTGGCGTTTTATCACGACGATCCTAATGACCCTTTTCGGAGTTTATGGCTTTACTTGGCGGAAGAGAAAATCGATGCCGACAAAGCAACCTCTGCATTGCAGCAACGCTATAATGCAGCGAAAAGAGATCAATGGGGATGGAAAATAGTCGAATTCTACCTGGGAAAAATCAGCGAAAAGCAGCTGATGCAGAGTCTCCAGGAAGATGCTACGGATAACACCTCGCTCGCTGAACATCTCAGTGAAACCAACTTCTATTTAGGTAAACATTACCTAAGTCTGGGGGAGAAGGATAACGCAGAAGCGTTATTCAAACTGACGGTCGCTAACAACGTGAATAACTTTGTTGAGCACCGATATGCATTGTTGGAGCTGGCGCTACTCGGCCAAGCACAAGACGACTTATCAGAATCTGACCAGCAATAGCTGACAAAAACTTTTCATCTAGGAATTAACTTTCCATCATCCTTCTGGGATGAGGGTGTCTTTTTTGTCAAAAACTTCTAATTTGAGCCGGTTCACACTTATCAATGAAAAGACCTGAAAGTTTTCATGACGAGTTATGTAGACTGGCCGCCGCAATCTACGAGGCACTTGTACTACATGACTGATATTCAAACCACTTTTTCCGATCTAGGCCTTAACGAATCCATTCTTTCTGCACTGAACGATCTGGGTTACGTAAAACCATCACCTATTCAAGCGGAGTGTATTCCACATCTGCTAGCTGGCCGTGATGTACTGGGTATGGCCCAAACCGGAAGTGGTAAAACGGCAGCCTTCTCACTGCCATTATTAAATAACATCGACCCTACTTTAAAAGCGCCTCAAATTCTGGTGCTTGCTCCAACCCGTGAGTTGGCGGTTCAGGTAGGTGAAGCATGTAACGAATTCTCTAAACATATGCGTGGCGTTAACGTTCTGGCACTTTACGGTGGCCAACGTTATGACGTGCAACTGCGCGCATTACGTCAAGGTCCACAAATTGTTGTGGGAACCCCTGGACGTTTACTTGATCACTTAAAACGCGGCACCCTTGACCTGTCAAATCTGCGTGGTTTAGTGCTGGACGAAGCAGACGAAATGCTTCGCATGGGCTTCATCGAAGACGTTGAAACCATTATGGCGCAAATCCCAGAAGGTCATCAGACAGCGCTGTTCTCGGCAACGATGCCAGAAGCGATTCGTCGTATTACTCGTCGTTTTATGAACAACCCACAAGAAGTTCGTATCCAATCGAGCTTAACTACGCGTCCAGACATCAGCCAATCTTATTGGACTGCTTACGGCCGTAAAAGTGATGCATTAGTTCGTTTCTTAGAAGCGGAAGATTTTGACGCGGCGATTATTTTCGTACGTACCAAAAATGCAACCTTAGAAGTGGCTGAAACCTTAGAACGCAATGGGTACAACAGCGCAGCCTTAAACGGCGACATGAACCAAGCGTTACGTGAGCAAACCCTCGAGCGTTTAAAAGATGGCCGTCTTGATATCCTGATCGCGACTGATGTTGCGGCGCGTGGATTAGACGTTGAGCGTATTAGCTTAGTCGTTAACTACGATATTCCATTGGACGCAGAGTCTTACGTTCACCGTATCGGTCGTACTGGCCGTGCAGGACGTGCGGGCCGCGCTTTACTGTTTGTTGAAAACCGTGAGCGTCGTTTACTGCGTAACATCGAACGCACTATGAAGCTGACGATTCCAGAAGTTGAGCTTCCCAATGCAGAACTGTTAAGTACTCGTCGCCAAGAGAAATTTGCTGCGCGTGTCCAACAACAACTGGAAAGCAGTGATCTTGACCTCTACCGTGGTCTGTTGACCAAGCTGTCTCCTCAAGAAGATCTTGATATGGAAACACTGGCCGCAGCTCTGCTGAAGATGGCACAAGGTGAGCGTTCATTAATCGTTCCTGCTGAAGCTCCACGTCCTCCACGTCGTGAATTCCGCGAGCGTGATGATCGTCGTGACGAGCGTCGCGGTGATGATCGCCGTGGTGGTAACCGCGAAGAGCGTCCACGCCGTGAGCGTCGTGATGTCGGTGATATGCAGCTTTACCGTATCGAAGTTGGTCGCAATGATGGCGTTGAAGTTCGTCATATCGTTGGTGCTATCGCTAACGAAGGTGATATCAGCAGCCGTTACATCGGTAACATCAAATTGTTTGATGGTCACTCAACCATTGAGTTACCAAAAGGTATGCCAGGTGAAGTATTACAACACTTCACTAAAACTCGCATCCTGAACAAACCGATGAACATGCAGTTAATGGGTGATGCACAGCCAGGTGAACCACGCCGTGGACGTGGCGGTCGTGATGGCGGTGGCCGTGACGGTGCTGGTGCTGGCCGTGGTGGTCGTGAAGGTGGACGTCGTTTTGGCGGCGGTAACCGTAACGAAGGTAACCGCGGTGAAGGTCATCGTGGACGCCGTGAAGAATCACGCCGTTAATTAACGCTATGATAATGATTAAGGGAGCCTTTTGGCTCCCTTTTTTTATGCTGAAAGTGAATGAATGGCCTGATGCGCTTCCATTGCCAGTTGGTAAGAATAGATCCGGGCATCATTATCATAAATCTGGCCGTTGACCATCACTTCATCGACGTGATACTGCTGCTGAATCGCACGCAGTCCATGCGTCACTGCCGCAAGATCGCCGACTAAAGAGAGGCTTAATGCTCGCTCCACGCCGAATCTTTCGGCAGGGGTCCAAATTTTATCCATAGTTTCCACCGGTTCGGGAAGTTTTCCCGGTACACCGCGACGTAGATGAATAAATTGCTGTTGTTGCGAGGTAAAGAGGAATCGTGCTCGTGCCCGACTTTCTGCCGCGATAATATTTACCCCTATCATCACATAGGGATGCGATAACCGAGCTGACGGAACGAACTCTCGACGATAAAGATCTATTGCCTGGCTAATCACATCCGGGGCAAAGTGCGAGGCGAAAGCGAAGGGGAGCCCCAACTTCGCCGCGAGCTGGGCACTGTACATGCTTGAACCCAGCAGCCAGATGGGCACATTTAACCCAACCCCTGGTACCGGACGGACTGTGAAAGCGTTATCATCTTGCGTATCAAACCATGTAATCAGCTGTTTGACGTCTTCTGGGAAACGCTCTTCACTCTGCGGCGTACTATGGCGGCGTAAGGCCTGCATCGTAGTGGGGTCGCTACCTGGTGCACGACCAATGCCTAAATCGATTCGTCCCGGATAGAGCGATTCTAAGGTCCCAAATTGTTCCGCAATGACTAAGGGGGAGTGATTGGGTAGCATGACTCCCCCTGAACCCAATCGTAAATGCCGGGTATGAGCGGCCAAATAACCGATAAGTACACTGGTTGCTGCGCTAGCAATCCCAGGCATATTGTGGTGTTCGGCTAACCAATAACGATGATATCCCGCTTGCTCAGCGAAGCGCGCTAAGGCTAAGGAACGTTTGAAAGCATCTCTCGCGACACAGGATTGCGGAATAGGAGCGAGATCTAACACCGATAGTTTAAATGGGCGATTTTCAGACATAGGATACCTTCGTATAAAGGGGGCTGACATGACTACACTCTACGCATTGCCAGTAAAATGTGACACGCAGTTTGTGCGAACTGAGGTTCTGTCGTATTGATATGGCGCAGGTTTCATTAGGTAGTATAGCGATGTTGTGCCAGTTACCGAGATGGGAGGGAGTATGCTATGCTGACTTTCGTTAAGGTAAATCGAGGTCTGTCCGAGCCTTTGCTTTTACCCCTTGCCTACATTTTCACGCTTTGCAGAGGAAAAACTATGCTTCTTCGTACTGAAATTGGTCTCGACGCAGCAGGGATTGATACGCTTATCCGACAGGGTGCTCAAGATCCGCAATTGGCGGAGCGTATTCAGGCACTCCGTGAAGCGGGGTTAATCACGCTTGGCGTTGTGGCGACAGATGATGAAGGAAAAGTACTAGGCTATCAGGCCTTTAGCCCAATTCAACTGAATGGAGAAGACCTCAATTGGGTGGTAATTAGTGCCGCGGTAATTGATCCGCAGTACCGCTCAACGTCGCTCGCGAAGGATTTACTGTTCGAAGGATTAGACAGTTTAAATGAATTTAGCTATCGCGCGGTGGTTGGCTATCAAGCCCTGGCTTGGCTACAGGAGCAGGGTTTCACCTCCGCACCAAGATTGACGCTGGAGACGTTGGGTGAACAAGAGATCGTCGTTTATCCCCTTGAAGAGCAAGGCGCCGCACAACACCAAGCCGTGTTGACCTTACCTAACGTTGAACTGACCGAATTAACCAATCACTGATACTGGATGGCTGTTGATTGACGATAGCCAATTTTTTTAAGCGGCTGAGCTGCTTAACCCGGTATTCCAGACGGAGTGCATTAGCACGGTCGCCTGCGGGACTCTGAAAGACAACGGTTAGCGGACCTCGCCCCCGTAGTGCCTTCGCACCACGGCCACAGCAATGCTCTGCTAAACGGCGTGCGACGTCGGTGGTGATACCGGTGTAAAGTGTCCCGCTCGCGGTTTGAATCAGATATAAATACCATTGGCAGTCGGCCTGTTCTATGGCCCTGTCTTGATGCATGGTCAGGAGATCCTTGTGGACGAATTAGCACACTGCCTACACTACTTAGCTGGCCAACATGTGCTGACGCTTTGTACCCGACACGGTGATGAGTTTTGGGCGGCTAACTGCTTCTATGCATTAGATAATGAGAATATCAGCTTTTGGCTCATGACAGAACCGAGTACCCAGCATGGGCGGTTGATGGTCGCTTCCCCGTCGGTGGTCGGTACAGTAAGTACGCAAACCGAATCGGTTTCTCAGTTACAGGGTGTTCAGTTTGAGGGAGTCATCGCCCTTGCCCAGGGAGATATAGGTCAACGAGGCCTTGAGGCCTATCAACAACGTTTTCCCATCGCCAAACAAAAATCCGCACCGTTATGGCAGCTAAAGATAAATCGGTTAAAAATGACCGACAACCAATTGGGGTTTGGCACGAAACTACTGTGGCAGAGGCCATAACAGTGCCTCCGCCTAGCTTTCATTAACCGCGCAATGCAATGGCTTCGATTTCGATGCCGACATCTTTGGGTAATCGGGCCACTTCTACACAGGAGCGAGCAGGGAAAGGCGCTTGGTGCTCAGTAAAAAACTGCTCGTAAGTGGCGTTAACGGTCGCAAAGTCATTGAGGTCTTTCACGAAGACCGTGGTTTTGACGATATTTTTCACGCTTAGACCTGCTTGTTCGATAATCGCTTTAACGTTGTTCAACGATTGGCGAGTCTGAGCCGCAATATCAGCAGGAACTTCGCCCGTTTTAGGATCGACAGGGATTTGGCCTGACGTCAGAACAAGCTGACCGAGGTCTACCGCTTGGACGTAAGGGCCAATTGCGGCAGGTGCATGGTGGGTATTAATTTCACGTGACATACTTTTTCCTCATGACGGTAACGAATAGCGTAAATTTCATTATAGGGAGTGAGCTGTTGATTACCAGTGCCCAATCACCGCCTGGCGGGAAAACTCTTTCTCGCAATAATGGCAACGTAAATACAGATCATTTCGTCGAGTTTTCACTGCAAAGCGTGAATTTACCGGTTCATTATGGCTAATACAGTTAGCATTTGGGCAGACCAATACGGTACGGATCTCATCCGGTAGCGTTGGGCGCAGCTTAGCCACGACTTTAAAATTCTCAATATTATTGATCGTCGCATTAGGGGCATAGATCGCGAGTTGGTTAATCTGATCCGCCGTTAGGAACGTATTCTCAATCTTGATCAGATCTTTGGTGAGGCCTTCGCCGGAAGGGAGATTTAAACCGATGGTGACGCGCTGGTCGGTTTCGGTGAGGCGAAATAGAGTGAGTAATCGAAAGCCGAGCCGGGCAGGAATATGGTCGATCACACTGCCGTTATTGATTGCTTCAACCTGTAATTTATCCTGATTCATGACGCCTCTCCTACTAACGTTTCATTTAACACTAAAGACAATAGGGCTTGTCGGGCATAGATCCCGTTCCCCGCTTGTTGGAAGTACCACGCGTGGGAAGTCTCATCGACATCTGTCGCGATTTCATCGACTCTGGGTAGAGGATGGAGGACTTTCATATTCGGTTTCGCGGCGGCTAAGTGCGAGGCCTGTAAAATAAATTGAGCCTTCATGTTCGCGTATTCGGAGGGGTCTAAGCGCTCTTTCTGAACCCGGGTCATATAGAGGATATCAACCTGCGGGATAATGTCTTCAATGCTGTCGTGCTGGGACCAAGGACAACCACTTTCGTCTAACATATCCGTAATGTACGTTGGCATAGCGAGGGCATTCGGGGAGATAAAATAGAAATGGTTGCCTGTGAATTTAGATAAGGCTTGCGCTAAAGAGTGAACGGTTCGGCCATATTTTAAATCACCTACCATCGCAATATGCAGGTTATCAAGGCTCTGTTGGGTCTCTTGAATGGTAAAGAGATCCAATAAGGTTTGCGTTGGGTGCTGGTTAGCCCCGTCACCGGCATTTAAGATGGGAACATTACCCGAAAATTCAGTGGCTAGCCGTGCGGCACCCTCTTGCGGATGACGCATAACGATAGCATCGACATAGTGACTAATCACCGAGATGGTATCGGCAAGTGTTTCACCTTTCTTACCTAAGGAAGTATTACCGCCATCGGCAAAGCCAACGGCTGAAGCCCCTAACCGCTGGATCGCGGTCTCAAAGGAGAGGCGTGTACGGGTTGAGGCCTCAAAAAAACAGCTTCCAATCACTTTATGCTTCAATCGTTCTGGCTGTGGATTTGCTTTTAGATAGGCTGCCGTTTCTAAAACCAGTTCCAGCTCGCTACGACTGAAATCATTGATTGAAATGATATGTTTTCCATATAGGGGGTTTGCCATGGGAGATATCCTCAACTGGGGGGGATGGCAAAAAAAAAGCCCCTAAAATAGGAGCTTTTCTTCTGAATAATGGGGCTTAGAGAACCACGGCACGTATTCCCGCTGACAGGCAGGTTGAGTGTCTGATGTGTTGGAATCGTCGTTAGCATAACAAAGTTCTCTAAGCTTAATGTTCGGCATTATACGCAGAGAGCCGAGGTTGGAGAATAGTTAATTCTTCAATTTTTGCACCCCACTCGCAACCAATCGCGTAGCCCATGACATAGCTGTGCTGTTGACTGACAATCCTTCGGGGCAATCCAGACATTATCGTTACCCGCCACAACGCCTAAGATGTCATCAGCATGTTGACAGTCGATGAGCCTAGCAATCGCTTGACTGTAACCGGGGGCTGTATGAATCAACACAAAACTCTCGTTATTGACGATATCGATGACCATCTCGGCTAAAGGATGCTGCGGGGTGAGCCTAGGCTGGTGCAAGCTATCGATAGCATAGATACGTTCTCCTCGAGCATTCTGAATTTTGGTTACGCCGAGTTGATGTAATAATCGAGAAACGGTCGCTAAACTAATGCGGCCAACGATCTTTTCAAGGTCTTTTTGTAAAGCCGTCTGATGGGCATAGGTACCTCTGACAATCAGTTGCTGACAAAGGGCGACTAAGCCTTTTTCGGTCACATTTTTACGTTCCATCTCATGCTCTCTCCATAATAAGTTCACGCTTAGAGCAGCGCACTGAGGCTCAATACAAATAGGTTAACTATTATCAGGGCGAGCAGTAGTGGTGCGACCCAACGCAGATATTGACCATAAGGGACTTTGGCGATGGCTAATCCCCCCATTACGACTCCCGAGGTGGGAGTAACCAAGTTGACAATACCCGAGGCCGATTGATAGATAGTGACCATCAAATGACGAGGTAAACCTGCGAAGTCGGCGAGTGGTGCCATAATAGGCATACTCATCACCGCTAAGCCGGAAGAGGAAGGAATAAGAATAGAGAGAAGTGCTTCCAACCCCCAGCTGACAAAGACGAAAATGAGTGCGGGAAGTCCAGTCACCATACTTTCTGCAGCATGCAGTAATGTATGAGTGATCATGCCATTATCCATCATTACCACTATGCCTCGCGCGATACCGATGATTAATGCAACGCCCAGTAACTCTTTTGCCCCGTCAATAAAGGTGTCGATAAAAAGACTCTCACTCATTCGTGCGACGATCCCTATCAGGAACGAAAAGCCTAAAAACATGGCCGAAATTTCACCCATCCACCATCCCCTAGTAGACACGCCGTAGATCATGATGGCGAAAGCACAGGTAAATAGAGTGAGGATAACCTTATGTGTTCGAGTGAACGCGAGATGGACAGGAACAGGTGTTTCACTATCATTTTTTCCAGCGAGGTGCGCCAAGCAGGAAGCTTTGGGATCTTTTCTTACCGCAATGGCATAACGGAGTACCCATGCGACGGCGAGACACCAGCATAGGAGCAACAGTACAATACGCAGTCCCATGCCTTGTGTGAAAGGTATCCCAGCTGCATTCGCCGCAATCACGGTGGCGAAAGGGTTAATTGTCGATCCTAGAGTACCGATCCCTGCACCTAACAAAACAGTCGCTGCGGCAACGAGACGATCGAACCGGGCAGCGACCATGACAGGAACCAGTAGCGAATAGAAGGGGAGCGATTCTTCTGCCATACCATAGATGGTTCCCCCTAACGCAAATAATCCCATTAAAATGGGGATCATTAACTCTTCTTTCCCTGCTAGCCTCCCTGTTACCCGCTGGATTCCGGCATCGATCGCACCCGTTTTGGTGGTAATCCCTAAGAACCCGCCAATAATAAGTATGAAGAGTGCGACGTCGATAGCTGCCGCTTGTCCAGTTCGATGGTTCCATAAGCCGTCTATCGGAGCCAATAAGATATCGGTAATACCCTGTGGATTAGACTGCGTCACAGAATAGGTCCCGGCGACTGGTACTTCAGTACCCAGAAGGGGGTTTAATTCGAGCTGATAATGACCCGCGGGAATGAACCACGTTAGTATCGCGACAATAATAATTAATATGAAGAGTATCGAGTAAGCAGAAGGGAATTTTAAACTTTTCATAACTGAGCTCCACGGTAGGGTATTTCACCCTACCGTTTTAATTTAGTCAGCGAGCGTCGCAACCATAACCGCTTTAATGGTATGCATCCGATTTTCAGCTTGATCAAACACGATAGAGTGCGAAGATTCGAAAACCTCTTCAGTCACTTCTAATCCTGTTAACCCAAACTGTTGTGCTATTTTTTGTCCAATTGCGGTGTCTGCATTATGGAAGGCGGGTAGGCAGTGCATAAATTTAACTTGCGGATTTTGAGTTGCTTCCAATGCTTTCTGATTGACCTGATAAGGTTGCATTATCGATAAGCGTTGCTGCCAAGCTTCTTCGGCTTCCCCCATGGAGACCCAAACATCGGTATAAAGGAAATCGACCCCATCAACCCCGTCTTCTACATGATCGGTAAGGGTTATTTTTGCACCACTCTTTTCGGCTAAGACCCGGCAAGTATTGACGAGATCTTCTTCCGGCCAAAAGGCTGGTGGGGCGACTAGACGAATATCCATCCCCATTATCGCAGCACCGACCATAAGAGAGTTACCCATGTTATTTCTCGCATCGCCAAGGTAGGCGAAACGGATATCCGTTAGGGCTTTACCTGGTGAATGTTCCAGCATGGTCATCAGATCAGCTAAAATTTGAGTGGGATGAAATTGGTCGGTCAGGCCATTCCAAACAGGAACGCCAGCAAATTGTGCAAGTTCCTCAACGATTTCCTGACCATATCCACGGTATTCAATGCCGTCATACATCCGCCCAAGTACTCGGGCTGTATCTTTCATCGTCTCTTTATGGCCAATTTGAGACCCCGAAGGCCCCAGATAAGTGATTTGTGCGCCTTGTTCGAAAGCAGCGACCTCAAATGCGCAGCGTGTCCGCGTCGAGGTTTTCTCAAAGATAAGGGCGATATTTTTATGTAAAAGCCGCTGTTTTTCGTGACCAGATTTTTTGTCTGCTTTGAGCTCTAGCGCTAAGTCAATTAACTGGGTTATCTCGTCTGCACGAAAGTCGAGAAGTTTTAAAAAATGTCGATTTTTGAGTGAGTGTGTCATGGCCGTTTCCTTATGATGAATGGGATGGGTAAATACGTGTCCCTTGCTTACCGTTTAAAATATCGAGTGCATCATCTAACGCACCGATTGCGGCAATTCCTTGGGTTTTTTCGACAAATGCACAACAGGCTTTTACTTTCGGACCCATTGACCCCTGATCAAACGTTATAGTATTTAATTCTTGGCAAGTAATATTGCTGATCGCAGATTGTTGAGGCGTGTTCCAATCGAGATACACTGCTTTTGCATCGGTGAGGATAAGCAGTGCATCTGCGTCCAACTCCTCAGCCAATAGTGCTGCGGCGAGATCTTTATCCACTACCGCAGGCGTACCTTGTAACTGATTACCTTGCTCGATGACTGGTACGCCACCGCCCCCACAGCAGATGACCAGATGGTCATCTTCGAGTAGGTGGCCAATTACCGAGGTTTCAAGGATTTTTTGCGGACGCGGTGACGCCACGACTCGGCGAAAAGTGTCGCCATCAGGCTTAATTTGCCAAGAGGGATCTAACTGGGATAACTGCTCGCGCCGATAACTAGGTCCAATATACTTATTGGGTGAGTGATAAGCAGGGTCATTACTGTCAGTCAATACCTGCGTTATGACACATACGGCAGAACTGTTTGGCAGATAATTACGTAAGGCTTGTTGTAATAGATAGCCAATCATCCCTTGGGTTTCAGCGACTAATATATCGAGAGGGTAAGGCTTAGTATCTTGGTAAGCTTCATTTTGTAAGGCTAATAATCCGACCTGTGGGCCATTACCATGAACCAACACAATACGCCAATCTTGGCTGAGTACCGCAAGTTGTTGAGCCGCCAATTCAATATTTTTCTGCTGTAAGTCAGCCTCTAAAGGCTGGCCTCTCTTCAATAATGCGTTACCGCCTAAGGCAACAACCAGCGTGGGTTTTGTACTCATGAGCGGACTCCCTCTAGATCATCACGTTCTAGTGGGCAACTCATACACCTCGCACCACCACGCCCCCTGCCTAGCTCATCCCCACGAATGGTTAAGATCTTTATTCCGGCCTTATCATATTTTTCATTGGTGCGTAAATTCCGATCATAGCCGACTACCACACCTGGTCTGAGGGTGAGCACATTATTAGCATCGTTCCACTGTTCACGTTCTGACTCAAAAATATCGCCCCCCGTAGTGATAAAACGGATTTCAGTCACGGCAAGGGCTTCTTCAAGGAGGGTAACGAGTGGACGGGAAGAATGATGCTTGATTCCCCCTTTTCCATCCGGAGTTAACATGCAGCACGGCATATCGGGCTGGATAATCTCAGGATAAATCGAAAAGGTGTCAATATCGAGATGAGTCATAACCGTATCGAGGTGCATACACGCACGGTGTTTTGGTAATTCAACTAGAATGACTTTATTCGCTTGTTGGTGGTGGAAAAGAGAGGTGGCGAGGAATTCAACGCCTTGAATCGTGGTTCGTTCGGATAAGCCAATTAACACTGTGCCATTACCGATAACTAAGACATCTCCTCCTTCAAGGGTGGCATGATCGTAGCGTCGCTCTTCATTACCGTAGTAATTGATATACTGGCTATCTTGGAAAAGTGGATGCCAGCGGTAAATCGCCCGTAAATTATCGGTTTCTCGTTGCCGAGCGGATTTTGCCATAGGATTAATGCTGACACCTTGATAGATCCAACAGGAAGTATCGCGAGTAAATAAGTGGTTAGGAAGCGGCCGAGTGATGAACGGGGAGTGCATCGGCGAGATAGCGCGTAATTTAAGGAGTGTTTCGGGTATTTCCTGCCAAGTAAGTCCACCCGTCAGATAACGTGAGAGTTGATCGGCAGGGAGATCCGCTAACCACTCTCTGAGGGGGGATGCCAAGGTTGGTCCCAATCGGTAATCAGAGAGTTGAGCTGACAACAGCCAGTCACGTGCTTCGGTATTTTGTAACGTTTCGGCTAAGAGTTCGCCAAGGAGTAAGACATTAATATTTTGATTGCGGAGGAGTTGGGTAAATTGATTATGTTCCTCCACTGCGCGTTCGACACAAAGTACATCATCGAACAGTAACTCCTGGCAGTTTGAAGGGGTTAGACGCTGTAAACTTAAAAAAGGGCGATGCAGCATGACTGTTCTTAATTGGCCGATTTCCGACCCTACATAATGACGTTCCATAGAAATTCCTTCTTCTCAATATAAAGCAGATTAGCTCCGCAGGAGACAAGAGCGATGTCGCGGAGTATGCGATTCATATTGGTGAGAAAAAGAGATGTTGGTCACATTAAAATGGGCCTTGTTCGCTATCTGGACCGGGTCTGATTTAAGTCAGAAAAGTAGCTATATTTTTTAATTTTAAAATGGGTAACTATTTAATAAAAAAGATTTTATTCTCAGGAAGATATTAGTTTAATCCAGTAGATAGAGATGGGGATATAGAGTTATTCAAGTAGGAGTTTAAGGGATATTCTGTAAGATGAGAAACACTACTCCATAAAATGAAAATTTACGCAGAATATTCAGATTATATAAGATTGTATTTTTGTGATGAGTGATTAGGTATTTATAAATAGTTTGGCAAATAAATACGTTATCGACGGTCTCATTTATACCATTGCATCAGATGATAATTTTATTCGCATAAAATTTCTTATGGATTTCTGCGTAGACCCTTCAGCGCTAGCAGAGGGGAAAGAGTTGAATAGAGATTCGCGTAAGAATAGCCTCTTATAAGGCCATTCTTACTCAGTATGGGTATTTAGACTTGGGCGCTTAAGGTTGCCACCATCAAGGCCTTAATACTGTGCATCCGGTTTTCAGCTTGGTCAAAGACAATACTGTGTGACGATTCGAAAACCTCATCCGTGACTTCGATGCCTTGCGGTAAATTGTAGTGTTCCGCGATCTGCTTACCGACCACAGTCTCTGTGTCATGAAAAGCGGGGAGGCAGTGTAGGAACTTAACCTGCGGATTTCCTGTTGCCGTGATCACCTGTTGATTGACCTGATAATCGCGTAATAATGCGATACGCTCTTCCCACACTTCCTTCGGCTCACCCATCGACACCCATACATCGGTATAGAGGAAATCAGCGCCCTTAACACCTTCCTCAACATTTTCGGTTAAGGTAATAGTACCGCCGTGTTGTGCAGCCAGTGTTTGACACTCCGCGACTAACTCGGCTGCCGGCCAGCAGGCCTGTGGGGCAACCATCACTAGCTGTAACCCGGTCAGTGCTGCGGCTTCTAATAAAGTATTACCCATATTATTTTGGGCATCCCCTAAATAGGCTAGCTTAATCTGATTCCACGGTATATTAGGCAGATGTTCTTGCATGGTGAGTAAATCGGCCAGCAATTGAGTCGGGTGAAATTCGGTGGTTAACCCATTCCATACCGGGACTTGCGCATACTTTGCCAAGGTTTCAACAATGGATTGGCCATATCCTCGATACTGAATGCCGTCATACATTCTACCCAGCACGCGCGCCGAATCTTTGATTGATTCTTTATGACCGATTTGACTACCGCTTGCCCCTAAATACGTAACACCAGCACCTTGATCGTAGGCAGCGACCTCAAAAGAGCAGCGGGTACGCGTCGAGTCTTTCTCAAAGATCAGCGCGATATTTTTACCTGAGAGATAACGCTGCTCGGTTCCCTGTTTTTTTGCACGTTTTAAGTCGGCGGCAAGGGTGAGAAGATGGGTTAACTCTTGCTGGGAACAATCGAGTAATCGTAGAATCGACCGCTGGTACAGTGAAGACATGACGCACTCCCTAATATTGAATTGATATTCAATTTATATGACTAAGAATTCACTTTCAACTTATTTCGATGATTATCGATTTAGGGAGTAGTGCCAAAGCGCGGTGTGTGGGAAAATAGCCCCAATATTCCAGCGTGTAGCGAAAGAGGTTTTGTATGTCCAGTGAAGAATTATTAGCCGAGCAACGTGAAGAAACGTTAGCGATTATCGAAGAGTTACTGGAAGACGGCAGCGATCCAGATGCGCTTTATACCATTGAACACCATTTTTCTTGTGATAGCTTTGACGCACTTGAAAAAGCCGCAGTCGATGCCTTTAAAGCGGGTTACGAAGTCACGGAGCCAGAAGAGTTAGAACTTGAAGATGGGACCACCGTGATGTGCGTCGATATCATTAGTGAATCTGCCCTCAACCCAGAACTGATCGATGCGCAAGTTGTACAACTTGTCTCTATCGCCGGTAAACACAATGTGGATTACGACGGGTGGGGCACTTACTTCGAAGACCCGGATGCGCAAGACGACGAAGATGACGAAGATGACGCTATCGATGAAGACGATAACGGCGTTCGCCATTAATCTCTCGCACACAGCAGCCAAGTCTGCTGTGTTTTTCCCAACCAACAAGATGCTATGAATACCCAAACCTTACTGCAACCCATTCAACACTTCCTCCACTGCCAGACCCCAGATGCTTGGATTATCGAAGCGCGTAAACCGGAAAATCTCCCGCTTCTCTTAACGGATCATTTAGTCTGTGAACTCAAGGCGGCACTCACGGCGACATGGCTTATTCGTAAATATGTGGCAGATAAACCCAGTGGAGAAGCGATCCTCGAATGGCTCAAACCTTATGAAGCCTTTGTTTACCGCGAGATGCCTGACCCCGATTTTATCCGCGCCCATAAAGGATTAAGTCGCCCAGTCACCACCGCGACTGATTTTGCCTGGGCAGGGGAACTGGTGGAAAAAATGATGTTATTGATTAAAGAAGAGCTACATCACTTTTATCAGGTCTGGGAAATTATGCAGCAGCGTGGAATCGCCTATAAAAAGATGACGGCCAGTCGCTATGCAAAATCACTAATGCGTGAGGTGACCACTCATGAGCCAATGACGCTGGTGGATAAACTTATTTGTGGCGCATACATTGAGGCGCGGTCATGCGAACGTTTTGCTGCGTTGGCGCCTTATTTAGACCCTGAGCTAGAAAAATTTTATGTTTCGCTACTCCGGTCTGAGGCGCGTCATTATCAAGACTACCTTCACTTAGCCCAACAAATTGCTGAGTTTGATATATCCGCACGGGTGCAAGCGATAGGCCGAGCCGAGGCGATATTAATTAGGTCTCCAGATCCGGAATTACGTTTTCACAGTGGATGCCCTATCCAGTTGTAGTGAAGAGATCGCCACGATATATCGGTATCGTGGCGATCAAGATTAAGAGACATGTTTCAAAAACGTCTGTAGCCGTTCACAACCTTGGCCTTCATTTAATAACTGCTGAGGGGAGCCATCTTCGGCAATGGTTCCGCCGTCAATAAAAATTAAGCGGGAAGCTACATCGCGCGCAAAGCCAATCTCATGAGTCACGATGACCATGGTCATCCCTTCTTCGGCAAGAGACTGCATGACTTGCAACACTTCATGCCGTAATTCAGGATCGAGCGCAGAGGTTGGCTCATCAAATAACATCATTTTAGGTTTTATCGCTAAGGCTCGCGCAATAGCGACACGTTGCTGTTGTCCGCCTGATAGTTCGGAAGGGTAATGGTCCGCGCGGCTACTCAACCCCACGCGGTCAAGTAATTCTAATGCTAAGCGCTTGGCTTCACTTTTACTGCTATGGCGGACGCGTAATGGGCCAAACATGACATTCTCAAGCGCGGTCAGATGTGGGAATAAATGAAATTGCTGAAAGACCATCCCTGCTTCTCGGCGAATATCGCACTCGTTGAGGTGTGGGTCGGTCATATGCATCCCAGCGACGATAAGCGTTCCTGAACTGATCTCTTCCAGTTTATTGATACAGCGTAGCAGCGTCGACTTACCGGAGCCAGAAGGGCCAATGATGACGACAACCTCACCGCTTTCAATCTGTAGGGAGATATCGTGCAACACTTCTGTTTTACCGAAATTTTTAGAGACGTTTTGAAATTCCACCATATTCATAAGATATGCAACCTTTTCTCTAATTTTTTCAGTAAGAAGCTTAAGCAGAGTGTGACCACTAAATAGAGCGCGGCGACGGCTGTCCACACTTCTAAGGCCCTAAAGTTACCGGCGATGATCTCTTGCCCTTCTCGGGTCAGTTCTGCCACGCCAATCACAATAAACAGTGATGTATCTTTGATACTAATAATCCATTGGTTACCTAACGCCGGAATCATTCTCCGAAGCGCCAGCGGCATGATGATATGCCATAGTGTTGCGCGGGAGGAAAGTCCCATGGCTAAGCCTGCTTCTTTAAAGCCTTTATTAATCGAAAGGATAGCACCACGGGTTATTTCGGCAATATAGGCTCCCGAGTTAATCATAATGGTCACGACCGCGGCGGTAATCGGTTCAATTCGAATGGGCAGCAACAGCGGCAGGGCGAAATAGATAAACATGACTTGTACCATGATTGGGGTGCCGCGGATCAACTCGACAAAAATAAGTGAAAGCGTTTTACTGATACGGCCACCTAATGCACGTGCCACTCCAGCAATCAAACCGATAACAAAGCCACCACACAAGCCCAGCAAAGAGATAAAAAGCGTGAGTTTAAGCCCCTGTAACAGTATAGGGAAAGCTTGCCACACGTAGGTAAAATCGAAATTCATAAGCGGTGTCCGTCAACAATACAAAAAAGGTTGGCCAGCTAGGCTGGCCAACAAGACTACTTAGGCGCTTTATCGAACCATTTTTTATAAATTTTTGCGTAAGTCCCATCCGCTTTCAGCGCGGCGAGCGCTTTATTAACCTGCGCGGTATAAGGGCTATTTTTCTGTAAGGCGAAACCATATTGTTGAGGTAGGACGCTATCATTTTGACCGGTAGCTTTAATTTTTCCATTACCGGAAACCTTGATGTAATACATGACGTTAGGGGAGTCATGAACCACGGCATCGATATTTCCCGCTTGGAGATCCAAATAGGCGTTATCGATATTTGGGAATTCAACGTAATCCGCTTTCACGTGAGCTTTCATATAGGTTGCCCCGGAGGTCCCCTGTTTCAGTCCCACTTTTTTCCCTGCTAAATCGCTGAATTTGGTAATACCGGTTGCACTGCTTTTAACCGCCATCAGTAAATCTGCATCATAATAAGGCGCACTAAAGTCAACGGCTTGAGCGCGCACAGGAGTGATAGTGATCCCTGCCATGGCGACATCTAAATTACGCGACTGAAGGCCGGGAATTAGCCCTGAAAAGTCCATCGGTTGTAATCGGTAATCGACGCCCATTTTTTTAGCAATGGCGTCCCAAAGGTCGACATCAAAGCCTACATATTTATCAGCTTGTTTAAATTCGAAAGGAACAAATGCGGTATCGACGCCGACATTGAGGGTCTCCTTCGCTAACACACTGGCACTGAATAATGTTGAAAGTAATGTGAAGCCTACAGTTATTTTCTTGATGGTCGTGAACATGTTTATTTCCTTTAAGGTGTTAACGAGAGCTAACCTTCTCAAAGCAAAAGCTATGCCAAAGTAAGAAAATCGTGTGGGAAGTCATGGGAAATATAAAGAAATACCCTTTACAGCTAGATTTAACGAGAGGATCGGTATTTAGCACTATTTACTCACCGCTTAGCGCCCTAAATAGGGGGAGGAAAGTCGCTGAGTGGTGTTTTTTTCATCCAAGGGAAACACCGCTAATCGAGGGTCACGCCATAATGGTGCAGACCCTGAAGACCGTTTCATGATTGTAGGGCAAGTGATGACTAACGCAGGGGAGAGTGAAGCGGAACGCTATCTGCTACAGATATGTTATGCGGTAACGCCCTACGCCTTATAAATGCCAAGTTAGCGATTGGCAATATAGCTGCCTGACTCAAACAGATATTTTTCAGACTTCTCAATGCTTTGTACGGCAGGTTCGCCATGTTTGGCGACTAAACTTGCGAGCAACGCCTCGGCAATGGCCATACCTGAAACAACAGAGGGGAAAAACGACGCGCTGTCGATCGAAAAGAGAAGCGTACAGTCAGCCACTTGCGCCAACGGCGAGGAGGGGGAGTCTGTGATGGCGACAATTTTTGCCCCTACCTGCTGGGCCGTCTCCAGGATTTGTAGCGTTTCTCGTGAGTAAGGTGAGAAACTTACCAGTAACACACTATCTTGGTCGGTTAATTCACGCGTAAAGATTTGTTGGCTATTTGCGAGGTTATCGATCAAGGTTACCCGCTGCTGAAAGAGCCGATAAACGTAATATATTGACCAGGCGATCGAGAAACTTGCACGAAAGCCGCAGACATAAACTTGTTGGGCGTCGTCCAATAACGTTACCGCACGCTGTAAAGAGTCTTGATTCAACGATTGCGTATCTTCTAGCGAGTGGCTTAGGGTCGAAAATACGGCGTCATACGCTGACTCTTGTTGCAAGTTCTGCTGTAAGCGTACTGCTCGGCTTGCATAACTGCTACGCGTTAGTTTTAACGAATAGATAAATTCTGCTTTTAAGGCTTCCCACCCCTCATAACCGAGTTTTTTAGCTAATCGCGAAAGTGTTGCAGGTTTAAGATCGGCATTGTGCGCAATGGTCCGCATCGAGATCAACGCGACATCATTGATATTTTCCAAAACAAAAGCCGCCGCACGTTGCAGTTCAGGTGTTAGGGCAGGGTAGTGATCAATGATGAGTTTGCGAAGGTCCATAGATAAGCCTCGGTAGAATCGCGGTCGAGCAAAGAAAAGCCGGGACGATGCCCGGCTATTTATTTATATATTATTGATTAGAGTGCGGCAATGACGCCCTGTTGCTCAATAATTTTTGCTTTAGAGTGTTCTAAGTCGGCAAGACGTTCGCGCTCTTTGGCCACAACGGCTTCCGGCGCTCGCGCGACAAACCCTTCATTACCCAGCTTAGTCGCGATTTTTTCAATCTCGAGATCGACCTTACCTAACTCTTTCGCCAGACGCTCTAACTCAACATCCTTATTGATCAAGCCCGCCATTGGGATAAGGAGCTCAGCTCCTTCGACCAGTTTAGTGACCGAGACGGGGGCTTTCTCTTCCGCGGCAAGTAGGGTGATAGTTTCCAGCTTCGCGAGACGCTTCAGGAAGGTCAAGTTTGCCGAGACACGACGCTCGACTTCTGAGGTCGCACCACGCAGTGATAACTCCAGAGGCTTGCTCGGCGAGATATTCATTTCAGCACGGATGTTACGTACCGCAATGATCGCTTGCTTGATCCACTCGATATCACTTTGCGCTTGCGCATCTTCTTTCTCTGCCGCCCATTCTGGGAAGGCTTGCAGCATCAGCGTATCGTCGGTAATCCCTTTCAACACTTTGACGCGCTGCCAGATGGTCTCTGTGATAAATGGAATAATCGGGTGTGCCAAGCGTAATAACGCTTCCAGTACGGTCACTAGAGTGTTACGGGTACCGCGCAGTTCCGCTTCACTGCCATTGTTCATGACAGGTTTGGTTAATTCTAAATACCAGTCACAGAATTGGTTCCAAGTGAAATCGTACAGCAAGTTAGCGGCGATATCGAAACGGTAAGTATCTAAGGCTTCGCGGTAAGCTTTCACCGTACGGTTGAACTCACTGCGGATCCAGCGATCGGCAAGAGAGAGCACTTGCTCGCCGCCTTGGAAACCACAATCTTGCTCTTCGGTGTTCATCAGTACAAAGCGGCTGGCATTCCATAACTTATTACAGAAGTTACGGTAGCCTTCGAGTCGTTTCATATCCCAGTTGATGTCGCGACCGGTTGAAGCGAGCGCCGCTAAGGTAAAGCGCAGAGCATCCGTTCCTGAAGGTTCAATACCATTCGGGAATTGCTTTTCAGTACGTTTACGGATTTTCTCAGCCAGTTGTGGCTGCATCATATTGCCGGTACGCTTTTCAAGCAGAGCTTCTAAGGAAATCCCGTCCACCATATCTAAAGGATCGATAACATTCCCTTTAGACTTCGACATTTTCTGTCCTTCTTCATCACGGATAAGGCCAGTCATGTAGACCGTTTTGAAAGGAACTTGTGGCTTACCTTGCTCATCTTTCATGAAATGCATCGTCAACATAATCATGCGTGCAATCCAGAAGAAGATAATATCAAAACCACTGACGATGACGTTGGTCGGGTGGAAGGTGCGCAGAGCGTCAGTATTTTCTGGCCAGCCTAATGTTGAGAAGGTCCACAGCCCAGAAGAGAACCAGGTATCGAGAACGTCTTCGTCTTGGTTTAGGACAACAGTGTCGGCAAGGTTGTGCTCGCGGCGAACTTCTTCTTCAGTACGTCCGACATAGACTTGGCCATTTTCGTCGTACCACGCAGGGATACGGTGTCCCCACCATAGTTGACGAGAAATACACCAGTCTTGAATATCGCGCATCCATGAGTAGTACATATTTTCGTACTGTTTAGGAACGAACTGGATATCGCCATTTTCAACCGCTTCTACCGCAACTTTAGCCAGCGGCGCTGTACGGACATACCATTGGTCAGTCAGCATCGGTTCAATGACGACGCCACCACGGTCACCGTAAGGAACGGTTAAGTCGTGTGGCTTAATTTCTTCTAATAACCCTAACTCTTCTACCGCCGCAACGATGGCTTTACGCGCAGCGAAACGCTCTAGTCCCGCAAAGGCGGCAGGCATTTCACTTGAGTAGGCATCAGACTCTTCACCGTTAGTATCGAACACTTGTGCCTGTTGGCGAATATCGCCATCAAAGGTCAAGATATTGATCATTGGCAGTTTATGGCGGCGTCCAACTTCATAGTCATTGAAGTCGTGCGCTGGCGTGATTTTTACGCAACCGGTGCCTTTGGTCATGTCTGCGTGCTCATCCCCAAGAATAGGGATGCGACGGTTGATCAGAGGCAGGATCAGTTCTTTGCCAATTAAGTTAGCATAACGAGGATCTTCAGGGTTAACCGCAACACCAGTATCCCCTAGCAGGGTTTCAGGGCGGGTCGTGGCGACGATGATGTAATCTTTACCGTCAGCCGTCTTAACGCCATCAGCAAGCGGATAGCGGATGTGCCACATCGATCCTTTCGACTCACGGTTTTCGACTTCCAGATCGGAAATCGCGGTACGCAGTTTAGGATCCCAGTTAACGAGGCGCTTACCGCGGTAGATCAGGTTCTCGTTGTATAAGCGGACAAAGACTTCTTTTACTGCATTGGAAAGCCCATCATCCATGGTGAAGCGTTCACGTTCCCAATCAACAGAGTTACCGAGACGGCGCATCTGATTGGTAATGTTGCCTCCTGATTCCGCTTTCCATTGCCAAATTTTATCAATGAATGCATCACGGCCATAATCTTGGCGGGTTTTACCCTCTTCCGCAGCGATCTTACGCTCAACCACCATCTGGGTGGCGATACCGGCATGGTCGGTACCTGCTTGCCACAGGGTATTTTTGCCTTGCATGCGTTGGTAACGCACCAAGGTATCCATGATGGTCTGTTGGAAAGCATGTCCCATATGTAAGCTGCCGGTAACATTCGGCGGTGGGATCATGATGCAGTAGCTCTCTTTATTTAGATCGCCATGTGGTTTGAAGTAGCCTTGCTTTTCCCAGTGCTCATAAAGCGGCTGTTCGATCTCTTGCGGGTTATATGTTTTTTCCATAGGAATTATGCCGATGCTGCCGTTACAGTATTCAATTGAAATCCAGCACTGCGATACGCTTTATAACGATCACGGGCCAGTTGTTTTAAGTTGTTATCTTCAGGGACGAAGTCTACCACTTCATAGAATCCCGTAGCAAAGTCTGCGAAATGGGGAAGTAAACTAATCAGTAGGTCACGTGCGCTGCTTCCACGCTTCTGTGGCCAGGCCAGTTCAACCGGCGCACCTTGTCGAGGTCCTTCACCTGCTAAATTATGCGGAACAAAAGCGTCGGCGGGACGTTGCCAAAGTGCTTCATCCAGTCGTAATGCTTGTGCTTCATCATGACAGGCAATAAGGATACGTTTACCTTCACGCCAAAAGTGCGCGGCGAGGTCGCAGGCCGCGATTTCAGCTGCGCTAAGCGGCTGATCAACAGCGTCTGCAGGAAGCAGGTAAAACGTCGCATTTTTCATGTTAGCTTGTAAACCCTAAGAATAAGGAAAGGAACCCAATGAAGGGCTCCTTAGTGTCGTGGGGGCGATTACTCTTCTGGGGTTAACCCTGCGCGATTCAGCAAGAACTGAGAAAGAAGCGGAACCGGTCGACCAGTTGCCCCTTTCGCTTTACCTGAACGCCATGCCGTACCCGCAATGTCCAAGTGCGCCCAATTATATTTACGGGTGAAGCGCGACAGATAACAGCCCGCGGTAATCGCGCCGCCAGCTCGCCCACCTATATTTGCGATATCGGCGAAATTAGATTCAAGCTGTTCTTGGTACTCATCGGCCAAGGGTAAACGCCACGCGCGGTCGCCCGCTTGTTCCGAGGCGCTGACCAACTCATGTGCCAGTGGATTATGGTTAGAAAGTAAACCACTAATATGATGGCCCAGAGCGACGACGCACGCGCCGGTTAAGGTCGCAACATCGATAACCAGTTCAGGATCGAAACGTTCGACGTAGGTGAGGGCATCACAAAGTACTAAACGGCCTTCAGCATCGGTGTTCAACACCTCCACGGTTTGGCCGGACATGGTGGTGAGGATATCTCCCGGGCGCAGTGAACGTCCATCAGGCATATTTTCACACCCTGCCAGAATCCCCACTACGTTTAGAGGCAGCTTAAGCTCAGCAACCATACGCATAACGCCGTACACCGTGGCTGCGCCACACATGTCGTATTTCATTTCGTCCATGGCTTCGCCAGGCTTGATAGAGATACCGCCGGAGTCAAAGGTTAATCCTTTGCCGACTAATACAATAGGGCGGCTATCTGCATCTGGGTGGCCTTTATACTCAATGACCGACATTAAGGATTCAAAATGCGACCCCGCACCCACAGCTAAGTAGGCATTCATGCCTAGCTCTTTCATCTGCTGTTCGCCAATCACCCGGGTAGTAATGTGGGTGCTATTTGCGTCCGCCAATTGACGGGCTTGCGAAGCAAGATAGGCCGGGTTACAGATATTGGGTGGCATATTGCCGAGATCTTTCGCGGCTTGTACACCGGCGGCAATGGCTAGTCCATGCTGGATGGCACGCTCGCCACTGGTTAATTCACGGCGAGTCGGCACGTTAAATACCAGTTTACGCAGTGGGCGACGTGGCTCAATGCGGTTACTTTTTAGCTGGTCGAACGAATAAAGTGATTCTTTAGCCGTCTCGACTGCTTGGCGGACTTTCCAGTAATTATTCCGGCCTTTAACATGCAGTTCGGTTAAGAAGCACACGGCTTCCATTGAGCCGGTTTCATTCAAGGTGCTAATGGTTTTTTGAATAATTTGCTTGTATTGACGCTCGTCAAGTTCACGTTCTTTACCGCAACCGATCAATAAGATACGTTCGGAAAGTACATTTGGAACGTGATGAAGTAGCAGCGTTTGACCGACTTTGCCTTCTAGCTCGCCACGACGCAGTAGAGCGCTGATGTATCCGTCGCTGATTTTATCCAGTTGTTCCGCGATCGGGGATAAACGACGAGGTTCGAACACCCCGACGACGATGCAGGCACTACGTTGTTTCTCTGGGCTACCGCTTTTTACACTGAACTCCATGTATTCTCCTGAATCTTAAAGACAACGACCTTGACACTTAATTAACATACATAACGGCTTAAGTGTATAATGACCGTCAATACTCAACTTTATGCTATTGTCGTTTATATTGAAGGGTGATCGAGCAAAAGCTCTCACCACTCATGCATAGGGTATATGATACACTGTAACAGCAAAAATGTGTTGATGAAGAAAACCAGCAATTAAGCGTTGAAATTATCGACTTTCCTGCAAAAAGACAAGTTTTCACAGGCGTATTTAGCGTGATAATAATCAGATATTTGGTTCGTGAGACGCTTAAGAGTCAACTAGCGATTCTCTTTATCCTGTTACTAATCTTCTTTTGTCAGAAGTTAGTACGTATTTTAGGGGCTGCCGTCGACGGTGATACCCCTGCAAACTTGATTCTAACGCTTTTAGGATTGGGCGTACCAGAGATGGCGCAGCTCATTCTACCGTTAAGCCTTTTCCTTGCCATTCTAATGACCTTGGGCAAATTGTACACGGACAGTGAAATCGCCGTGATGCACGCCTGTGGGTTGGGAAAGAGCGGGTTGGTGAAAGCGGCACTGGTCTTGATGCTGATTACGTCGGCAGTTGCCGCAGTCAATGTGATTTGGGCTGGCCCTTGGTCAGCGCGTTATCAAGATCAAATTATACAGAATGCGCAAGCTAACCCAGGAAGCGCGGCGTTAGCGGCAGGGCAATTCCGTCCCTCCAGTGATGGAAGCTTCGTGCTATTTATCGATAACGCACGGGGTAACCATTTTAGCGATGTCTTCTTGGCGCAATTGCATCCGCGTAACAATACACGCCCTTCAGTCGTGGTGGCCGACCGTGGTCATATGTCTCAGCAAAAAGACGGTAGCCAAGTTATCACACTCGATAACGGTACGCGTTTCGAAGGTACCGCCATGCTGCGCGATTTTAGAATTACAGACTTTACGCAATATCGTGCTTACGTGGGTTACAAAGAGTCGGTACTCGATCCTAATGATGCCGATGAAGCCACCTTTACCACCCTGTGGCACAGTAATACGCCGCAGTTCAGAGCTGAATTACATTGGCGTTTGACATTAATCTTCTCGGTATTAGCCATGGCATTAATGGTTGTACCGCTTAGCGAAGTGAATCCTCGCCAAGGCCGAGTTCTCTCCATGTTACCGGCGATTTTCCTCTACCTAATTTTCTTCCTGATCCAGAGCTCGTTTAGAACCAATGCGAGTAAAGGAAGGCTAGATCCCGCGGTATGGATGTGGAGTGTGAATATTCTCTATCTGGGCCTAGCGGTAGTCTTAAACGCATGGGATACCTTACCTGTCCGTCGGCTACGCGCGAAGATTAGCCGCAAAGGAGTCGCGTAATGTTTGGCGTATTAGACCGCTATATTGGTAAAACTATCTTTAATACCATCATGACGACACTGTTTTTACTCGTGTCGTTATCCGGCATTATTAAATTCGTAGAGCAGTTAAGAAAAACGGGGAAGGGGGCTTACAGCGTCTGGGATGCGGGTTACTTTACGATTCTCAGCGTACCGACTGACTTAGAGCTATTTTTCCCGATGGCAGCATTGCTCGGGGCGTTGTTAGGCCTTGGTAACTTAGCCCAGCGCAGTGAGCTCGTTGTGATGCAGGCGGCAGGATTTACGCGTTTACAAGTTGCGGCATCGGTGATGAAAACCGCTATCCCTTTAGTCTTTTTATCAATGGCCGTTGGTGAGTTCTTAGCCCCGGCAGGCGACCAACTGGCGCACAATTACCGCTCAGAACAGATCGATGGTAGCTCGCTACTAGCGGCCCAAGGTGGTCTATGGGCGAAGGATGGTAATGACTTTATCTTTATTCAAAAATTACAAGATGAGCGCCATTTAAACGGCGTGACAGTCTACCATTTTAACGATCAACGTCGACTTGAGAGCGTACGCTATGCGGCCAGTGCTCAGTGGGATAAGCATCGTAAAGAGTGGAATTTGTCGCAAATCGATGAGTCGAACCTCTCAAATCCCGAGCAAATCACGGGGAGCCAGCAAGTCAGTAGCATTTGGAAAACGGCGCTTACCCCGGATAAGTTACAGGTTGTCGCGCTCGATCCGGACTCGCTCTCCATTCGTGGATTACACGACTACATTCAATATCTCGACCAGACCGGACAGAAGTCAGATATCTATCGTCTGAATATGTGGAGTAAGATTGTCCAACCTCTATCGGTTGCCGTGATGATGCTGATGGCGCTGTCCTTTATCTTCGGGCCGTTACGCAGTGTTTCGATGGGCCAGCGAGTGGTTACCGGCATAAGCTTTGGTTTCGTCTTCTATGTATTGGATAAAATCTTTGGCCAGTTAAGCTTAGTGAAAGGCTTACCGCCGGTGCTTGGCGCGGTTGTACCGAGTGCCGTGTTTCTCGCCTTAAGCCTAGTGTTATTGATTAAACGGAAATAGAAAAAAGCCCCGTGATAACGGGGCTTTTTGCATTAGGGGGTAAGTCGCTAAAGTTGTTGAATTAACCAAGGTAACTGCGATAAAGCAAAAAGTACTAAGCCAATTAACCCGCCTACCACCGTCCCATTGATACGAATAAATTGTAGATCTTTACCGATATTCATCTCGATCTGTTCCACTAATAATTTATCGTCCCAGCTCTTAATCGTGTCGCTGATATGGCGGGTTAAGAAACGGGCGCTTTCGGGGCCGACCGTTCGCACAGTTTGCTCGATATGTTGATTGAAGGCTTCACGCAGTTGCGGATCACGGCTGAGCGTTTCCCCCATCCAGCCAGCAGCGCGTTGTAGCTGTACGCCGATACGTGAATCTTCATGATCTAAATCGTTAGTTAACCAGCCGCGCAGATCTTGCCAAATCTGACCAATATAAAGGGCGAAATGCTCGTCTTCTTTCAACCATGTCTTCATCCGCACCATACGCTCGGTCATTTTAGGATCATGCTGCAGACTGTGAATAAACAGCTGTACGGCACGATTAAATGTTCTACGTAGCTGGTGGTTGGGATCACTGGCTACGTCGAGTAACATCTGGTCGGTGAGTTTGGCGACCTTGACGGCCCCTTTTTCGCCCAACCATTCGCTCGAGACCACTCGCGAAATAGTTGGGTATTCTCGTTGAAACCAAGCGGCTATCTGGCTAGCAACAAATTGGCGGGTCTTGGGTTTTTCAAGCAGCTTTACCACCTGTCTGATGACGGTATCAAGGACGGCTTGATGGCGATTCTCACGAGTGAGGCTCTCCAATAAGATGATTGCACTATGACGAAAATCGACCTGATCAATAGCGCGATTTACTGCTTGACGAATAAAGCGGTTAATTGCCTCGTCATTGCTAGCAGTCAGTAATCCGCGCAGTACTGTTTTTAAGGCGCGTGCAAAGCGTTGCTGGTTTGCAGGCAATGTCAGCCACTCGGCCATTTTTTGTGAAAGGTCGTGCTGTTGCACTAAGCGCGAAAGGGCTTCAGCATTAAGGAAACGCTCCTCAACAAATACTCCTAAGTTATCGGCAATACGCTGCTTATTACGCGGCACAATCGCAGTGTGTCGACTAATAAACGGGATAGGGATGCGGCGAAAAAGCGCACTGACCGCAAACCAGTCGGCTAAGCCACCCACCATGGCCGCCTCGGCGACGGACTTAAGGGCTTGCGCGCCCAACGTGGGGGGAAGAAATAGACTGAGAATAAAGAGTCCGGTCGCACAAAGCAGCAGAGATAGCGCGATTCGCTTGGTACGACGGAGTGCATGAGATTTTTGCATAGCACCTGCTTAGTCGATATGCGGTGGCAACCGGATGGCTACCACCTGAAAAATGACCTACTTACGACCTCCGAACAGGCTCCCTAATACGCCGCGAAGGATCTGGTTCGCGACTTGTCGGCCTGCACTTTTTGCCATCCCTTGAACGACCCCGTCATGGCGTCCGCCACGCGGCCCGGTGTAACCGAACAGGACTTTTTTCACTTCATCCATGATACCGCCTTCTTCTTTGGCTTCAGCCCGTGGCGCTGGTGCGCTAGATGACTGTTGAGCATCACTGTTCGCTACCCCTTTTTGCAGCATTTCGAAGGCTGATTCTCGGTCGACTGCTTCATCATATTTACCGTACAGCGGTGAATGATTAATCAGGCCATTACGTTCATCACTGGTTAAGGGGCCCATACGGGAACCTGGCGCGATCACCATGGCACGCTGTACCACGCTTGGGCTACCTTTTTCATCAAGGAAGGAGATTAGGGCTTCACCTGTGCCGAGAGACTGAATCGCCTCTTCGGTGTCGAACTCCGGATTAGCACGCATGGTATTGGCCGCTGCTTTCACCGCTTTTTGATCGCGAGGAGTAAAAGCACGTAAGGCATGCTGCACCCGATTTCCGAGTTGCCCCAAGATATTATCGGGAATATCGGAAGGGCTTTGGCTAACAAAGTAGACCCCGACCCCTTTCGAGCGAATCAGACGCATCACTTGCTCGATCTTCTCAAGCAGGACATCGGGCGCGCCGTTAAAGAGCAGGTGTGCCTCATCGAAGAAGAATACCAGTTTCGGCTTCTCGACATCCCCCACTTCTGGTAGCTGCTCGTAAAGCTCAGAGAGCATCCACAGTAAGCTGGTGGCGTAGAGTTTAGGCATCTGATAAAGCTTTTCTGACGCAAGGATATTGATGACGCCTTTACCTTGATCGTCGGTACGCATCCAATCTTTAATATCTAGCATCGGCTCGCCAAAAAAGTACTCAGCGCCTTGTTGCTCGAGACTTAATAACCCTCGCTGGATAGCGCCTACCGAGGCACTATTGATATTACCGTATTCGGTCGTGAACGTTTTCGCGTTATCTCCAACATACTGAGTCAGTGCGCGCAGGTCCTTAAAATCGAGCAGTAATAGTCCTTGTTCGTCAGCAATACGAAAGATGATATTAAGAACACCGGTTTGGACCTCGTTAAGATTCAGCAAGCGAGCGAGGAGTAAAGGCCCCAAGTCGGTCACCGTTGCACGAACGGGGTGACCCTTTTCACCAAAGATATCCCAGAAAACGGCCGGATTATTGACGGGTTGCCAGTCTGTCACCCCGATCGCTTCTAACCGTTTGGTCAGTTTTTCTGATGCTTCACCGGCTGCCGCGACACCACTTAAATCGCCTTTTACATCAGCCATAAAGACGGGAACACCAATTGATGAAAAGGACTCAGCTAATTTTTGCAGGGTAACGGTTTTCCCTGTCCCCGTCGCGCCAGTAATCAGTCCATGGCGGTTAGCAAGGGCAGGCAGTAAATCGAGTGATAATGCCTTGGTGCATGCAATACGTAGCGGTTCTGTCATAATCAGGGTCTCATCCATGGAAAAATCCTAAGAATGCAATGATCCCCTGTAAGGTGTCAATCGGCAGGATCTGTAATCTAGACTTATCAATGTAAATGGGTGGCAACCTCGACGATGCCGTTGATCACAAACTGAATCCCCATACAGACCAACAAGAATCCCATTAAACGGGAGAGCGCTTCAATCCCGCCTTTACCGATAAGTCGCATAATCGAACCGGAACAGCGCAGCGCTAACCAGAGCATGATAGCCACGAGGACGAAACAGATAATAGGCGCCACCATCAGGATCCAAGCGGGATAGTCGACCCCCGATTTTACCGATGCCGCAGTACTGATAATGACTGCAATGGTCCCGGGTCCGGCAGTTCCTGGCATGGCGATTGGTACAAAGGCGATATTGACGGTCTGGGGGCTATGTGGGGTGGCATCCAACTCGTCTTGTTTATGCTGAACCTCCGGGGCTTCGTGCACCTGCTGCACCGGAAATAGCATACGAAAACCAATAAAGGCCACAATCATCCCGCCCGCAATCCTTAATCCGGGAATGGAGATCCCGAAGGTGTTCAACACCGCGCTTCCCGCAAACCAAGTGATAAGCATAATGAGGAAAACATAGATCGCCGACTGTAAGGCCTGACGATTACGTTGTTGAAAATTCATATCATCGGCGAGGCTGAGGAACATCGCTACCGCAGTCAACGGGTTAGCGAGAGGCAAAAGGATCAGCAGTCCCCAGCCGATCGCGTTAAGCAGCGTCATCATAGTCAATCCTTAACGAGTGAACAGGTTAAGTCAGCCTAGAGCGCGGGGAGGGGAGTTACAATAAGCGGTAAAAAATTAGGCACAAAACGGCGGTTTAACAGGGCGAGCGGGCGCTCACCCTAAGGCGATTACATACCGAGGTATTTTTTACCTTGGTCTAACACAACGTTACAGGCTTTAGTTTTTAACTTTTTCCCCATTTGGGTATTACTCAGGGATTTCAGATCGATTTTCTGATTATTACCTGTGGTAAGTAGTCCCTGCAGCCCTTGCAGATAACCATTTTCTTGCTGGGTACCAGACGTTTGTGTGGATTGAGTTGATTGGCTGGCAGTGTCCGTTAACCCTAATTTACTTTTTAACTGATCCGCCACTGAGCTGACGTTGTTATCAACGATATTGTTTTTCGCACAATATTGCAGAATACCCGTAACGTTCGACATGCTATTAGCGCTGACCGCGCTATTGCCACCGCCTAGCAGCTGAGTGATCGAGCCGAGGGATAAACCACCATTGGCTGCGGTACCTGATGTGCTAGTTTGGCTATTACCTGAATTATTCATCAAGTCTGAAGCAGTGCTACTCAGTTTATCCTGCCAGCTTGCGGCGTGGGCGAAAGAGGTGAAAGCGGCGGTAGCGAAGCCAAGAGCGAGAAGAGTTTTAGATGGAGAACGCATAATGTTGCCTCATTGCAGTAGATAGGAAGTCCAATAGTGATTAGGGACGTTGTAGCAAATTAAGTTCAGAATTTCTAACCTAAGCCTAGTCCTATCGGAATTATCTGTCTAACTAGCCTTTCTGCAGCACCCTAAAAAAACGATTCGCCGTTTTTTTCAGCAATCGAACGCAACTCGACGTTAATCCCCTTGCGCACGTCGGTCAGGCAGGTATAATCGGCCACGTTTACACATCCCCTTCAGTGCCGAAGTGGCGAAATCGGTAGACGCAGTTGATTCAAAATCAACCGCCCTTTGGGTGTGCCGGTTCAAGTCCGGCCTTCGGCACCAAGTAAGATGAAATCAAGTCGCTTAAGAGCGGCTTTTTTTGTGTCTGGAGTTTGGTCAGTTCCTGTCATTCGCTTTATACAGTTCTAAAAAATCCCCCAGTATTACTTATATTAGAAAAATTGATGCGTTGAATCGCCTGAACCCGAACGAGCGTTTAGCGAGAAAAAAAGAATCCTACAATCGTGGTGAATTCATCCAAGCATACGCATTATGTGAAATCAGAACGTTGGCATAGTTTAAAGGGAATTTGTCAGTACCAGACACCAAAATGGTAGTGCTATCTTATACTCATGCTTACGTAACATTGAATTGATGAAGTTTATTTTTCTCTCAAAGAGAGTGGTGATAATTGAGGGAGAGATTTTGATAATTTATTTTTTATATAATGTAAAAATCAAATATAAATAACAAACGTAATATCATATATTTCATTTCGATAGTTGATATTTGAAATGCTATTTTTGATAAATAGTCTCTTGTTATGGATGTTTTTATTTATAGGTTTGAAACTATGGAAAAGTATAATATTTAAAGTAAATAAATGGAGTTAGCATATGTTAGAGCCCAGTATAGGATTACTAACTTTTAGGGCAGAAGGAAATGATTTGAAGTCGAGCAGAGATTATTCCAAGAAAATACACTGGCCTGGGAGTGCGGCATTTTGCGGAAAAAATAATTCTGGAGTAACTATTGGTCGGGGATTTGATCTTGGAGATAGGACTAGATCTGAAGTATTTATATCACTACAAAAAGCTGGTATCGAAAAGGAAAAAGCAGAGAAATTATCCTATGCGGCTAAATTGAAAGGGTGCTTGGCACATAAATTTGTCCTGGAAAATAGGGAGACCTTAGGTGAAATTACTGATAGACAACAATTAATACTTTTTACAATGGCTTATGAAGAAATGAAAAAGGATGTGGAAAGAATATGCAAAGATAAAAAAGTTATAATAGAATATCATTCAAATCCTAATATCTCACCACGCTTAGCGTGGGATAATATCCCGGAAAAAATAAAAGAGATTCTAATCGATTTACGTTATCGTGGAGATTACAATGTTTCTACAAGATCTCATTTACAACGATTAGCCTATGACGGTGACTTAGAAAGTTTTGGTAAAATGCTTTCAGATAGATCGCTTTGGTTATTCGTTCCGAAAGATAGGTTTAAAAGAAGGGTCGATTTCTATGAAAATTATTAATACATTTTGGATTGCTGTTTTACTCATCCCCTATGCCAAAGCAGCATTTACCGAAACGGAAGTACATCAATTACAAGAGATAAACGAAAAATATATTAAGAAAGCTGAAGATTCTAAAGCGCTGTTGGATAAAAAAATACAAGAGGCAATTAAAAATCTCCCAGAGCAGAAAAGTAAGATAATCAACTTGAATAAATCGTGGAATAAAACAATAGAAAAAAAATGTCAGCTTTTCATCTTTGAATCACTCAATACTGATGCAGAGATAGCAATGATTAATGAGTGTTTAGCAAATGAATACTTATCTGAAGCTAAATTTTTTGAAAGACTGAATTATTAATCACTAAAAAAATGTAAAGTGTTTAAAGAGGGTAAAATAATGGTAAAACTCCTCATCAAAGACGCCGTAATCGTATGGTACGAAAAGTACTACAACGTTAAACCTCTTCTTTCAAAAAGTAAGCCGTAAGGTCGAATAATGAGAATATTGGTTTATCGGCATCATTAACTCATATAAAAGCCAGCATCCAGCTTTCGCTGATTCCAACAACATACTAACCGTTAAAGGTTTTGGAGAGATCTCAGGGCCCTTATGAGATAAAGGTCTTAAAAAATTAGGTAATAAACTTTTTTCATAAGGCCAGTAAAGTAAAAATTTAAACTCACTACTCTTGAGGTTAAAACGTTTAAAATAGTCATTCATGATCTCATCACCGGTCTCTCTGGCCCGAGGATACTTACCTGTTGAAAGGCTAGTATCGAGAGTTACTTACGTACAGTAATACCGCTTATAGTTATTATTTCTCTAAAAGAAAAATCCAAAATAGTACCCCTCAGAAGCTTCGCCAGGATGTTTTTGACTGTTGCCATGAATCTTTGAACCGCTTTAATCACATATCCAATGGCATAGGCTTTCTTTAAGAGGTTTTTAACCAAAATCCAAAACTCAAAACTCTCTCTCTACAATCAAATATCCATTAAATCGAACTGAACACTCGTATTTATTTTTTAGGCTAGAGGCTATAAAAATATTCTTTTGATTCTTTGCATTACGGTAGATATATTTTGCAATGATCACTTCGGTATTGTCTGTAGAGTAACCGTCGATATAATTATCAAGGCTGAGGATATGAATATCCAGTTTTTTATAGTCCTCTTTGGCCAGTTGCTCAGCATAAACTTTCGTGATAGGGGAAACTAAAATAACCTCAACGCTAACATTTTTTTGGATAATCTGATCCCTACTAATACTCAGATCCTCAACGATTGCATCGGTTAACCCTATATACATCGAGGCACCAATTTTAGCGCAGCCAGCATTGTTAATGGCTAAAGCATGACGAGGAAAAAGAAGTATAGAAATAATAATAAATACTCTCATTATTCAACCTTCAGTAGTGTAAATTCACTTCTAGTTATTATCACTCTACAATAACACCACTTCGGCACATATCTGGTTGGAAGGTGAAGGCGCTAATATCAAGCTCCAATGAGCTGTTTTTAGGTGGTGTAACGTACTAATAATTAAATATTTATATTATCGAGATATATAATAATAAGTCAAAACCCCCTATTAATTATTAAATAACCATTGAACCGTAATGAACATTCATTATTATTTTGTAGGCTTGATGCGATAAATATGTTTTTCTGATTTTTAATATTGCGATAAGTATATTTCGCAACAATAATCCTGACATCGTTTGTGGTATAACCTTCTAGGTAGTCTTCTTTGTCTAGCACGTCTAAGGGTTGATGTTTATAGTCGTAGTCAGCCAGTTGCTCAGCATATAATTTTGATATAGGTAATATAGATAGGACTTCAACGGCGACGTTATCTCTAATAATCTGATCTGGATTAATTTTTAGATCGTTGACAATAGCATCGGTTAACCCTATATACATTGAGGCACCAACCTTGGCGCATCCAACGTTGTCATTCGCAAGAGCTGGAACAGATAGTAACCATAAAAAAGCGGCAATAAATTTTTGCATTATTCGACCTCAAGCAATGTAGTACCTGTTTCGGTTATCATTTTTCTATAAAAAAAATCCAAAATAATACACCCCTCAGAAGCTTCTCCAGGGTGTTTTCCACTGTCACCGTGAATCATAAAACCGCTTCGACCACACATCTGATTGGAGGGGGAAGGCGTCAGTCTTAATGTCCAACGACCTGTTTTGGGGTGATGGAAAGGCCTACCAATGGTATAAGTACCTTTAGGGATGGGGCCTTTTGATTTAACACACTGGTGGTCACTATTATCTTGATAGCCGGGGCGGCCTGAGTATTTCGCTGAAAACCGATAATGTCCATTAAGAAAAAACTGCTTAGTATTGACGCGATATAACCATGCCATAACGCTATCCTTGTCGTCTTGGTTAATATCATGCTTTTATATCGCTCAAGAACACGACTGTATAGTTGATTACTTTATAAATTCTATTATTTATAAGTATAAATCTTAATTTATTGATTATAAATTTTTCGAGCAAGCATAAACTCGTCAAATTTAGTTAAGTAAATCCAATTTTAATTAAGGTTAAAAAGTCTCTAAGAAAGTCAGTTTATCCCTGTCGATAATATTTTCAGCTTCTCTGGTTATTTTACCTGCGTTAACTAAGCGGTACCTTTTACTGAAAAATTGGGATTTGGGAAAATTTCAGGGCCAAGATAGAGGTATTATCATGGTCAAGCTTAGCTCTAAATAGCCTGCCGATAGTAACTCTTCGGTTCCTTGGCGACTCATCCGGTTAATAGAGATTCGTTGAGTTGAGATAATGCTATGGCACTAGTTTTATTGATTATTTTTATTTGTTCTAGATCCTGCACATACTATTTTTTAAGTAGGAGGATATTAAGTAGGACGATTACCGGCGAGATAAATTTTTATGGTAAAAGAGAGGGAACGGCTGAGGGCGTTGATCAACAAATCGCCCAGTAAATATCAGCCATGATGGCTAACTCTACTGGGCAATAAATGGGCGACTTATTTATTCAATAATTCATTACGTACAATTGCGGCACCGGCACTTAATGCGCGTAATTTTGCATTAGCGACATCACGCGACAGCGGCGTCATTCCGCAGTTAGTGCTCGGGTAAAGCTTATCAGCGTCCACAAACTGCAGGGCTTTGCGCAGCGTTTCTGCCACTTCTTCTGGGGTTTCGATCGTATTGGTGGCGACATCAATGGCACCGACCATTACTTTCTTACCACGGATTAATTCGATCAAATCCATCGGTACGCGGGAGTTTTGACATTCCAGAGAGACGATATCGATATTCGATTTTTGTAACTTTGGAAAAATCTCTTCGTATTGACGCCACTCTTCGCCGAGGGTCTTTTTCCAATCGGTATTGGCCTTGATACCGTAGCCATAGCAAATATGGACCGCTGTCTCGCATTGTAAGCCTTCGATCGCTTTCTCCAACGCGGCAATACCCCATTCATTGACTTCATCGAAGAACACGTTAAATGCGGGTTCGTCGAACTGGATGATATCAATGCCTGCGGCTTCAAGCTCTTTCGCTTCTTGGTTCAGAATCTTTGCGAATTCCCATGCCAGTTTTTCGCGGCTCTTATAATGCCCATCATAGAGAGTATCGATCATGGTCATTGGACCAGGCAGAGCCCATTTAATCGGTTTGTCAGTCAGTTGACGTAAGCGCTTCGCGTCTTCAACAAAGACTGATTTAGGACGAGAAACCGGGCCGACGACGGAAGGAACGCTTGCTTCGTAGCGATTACGGATTTTGACGATTTCGCGTTTTTCAAAATCGACGCCATCTAAGTGCTCAATAAAGGTGGTCACGAAGTGTTGGCGCGTTTGCTCACCATCACTGACAATATCGATCCCGGCGCGCACTTGGTCATCTAAGCAAAGGCGTAACGCGTCGTTCTTACCATCGATCAACTCTTGGCCTTCGAGTTTCCACGGCGACCATAATTTTTCTGGCTCAGCAATCCAAGAAGGTTTTGGTAAGCTGCCCGCTGTGGAGGTAGGTAACAAAATTTTCATAACAGGTGACCTTATCGTTTTAATTTATTAGAAAGCTTGCTGAGCTGACCATTGTTCAAGTTGTGTTTGGTTCGGCTTAATAAAGTGTTCTTCGGTAAATTTACCTTGTTCAGTTGCCAAACGCGTACGTTCTTCGCGGTCGTATTCAATCACTGTTAATGAGTGATCTTGATGATTCAATGCCGGTCGATAACATAAGCCCGCCGGCGAATTCGCGTTGTAGATTTCAGGGCGATAAATTTTTTGGAACGTCTCCATGGTACTAATCGTACTGATAAGTTCGAAGTTACTGTAATCACTGAGCAAATCACCCTGGAAATAGAAGGCCAGTGGCGCAACGCTGTTGGCAGGCATAAAGTAACGTACCTTAAGGCCCATCTTGCCGAAATAGTCATCGGTTAACGACGGCTTATCTTGTTGGTACTCAATGCCTAATACAGGGTGAATGTGACCGGTACGTTTATAGACATTTTTGCTGGAAACACTTAAACAAATCACCGGTTGTTTACTAAAATGCTGGGAATAGGTTTCAGAATTAACGAACGCCTTGAAAATATTACCGTGCAGGACACCATAATTCTCAGGAATAGAAAACTCGGCCTTACCTTGATTGAATTCGGGGAGTACGACGCTAAAATCGTAGTCGCGCACATAAGAAGAAAAGTTATTCCCCACAATGCCTTCAATACGTTGGCCGGTTTCGCTATCCACCACGGTGGTTTTCAAAATTTCGATCACTGGGAAACTATCTTGACTACTCGCATTAATTTTCATGCCGACTGAAACGATTTCTAGCTCAACCGTATAACGGTCAGAATTTGGATTATCCCAAGTGACCAAGGAGTTAAAACGGTTATTGATCATGGTTAATGCATTACGTAGATTTTGCTGACGTTTTTCGCCCCGGGCGAGGTTCGCAAAATTGGTAGTGATGCGTGTACTCTCTGAAGGATTGTAATGCTCATCTAAGCGAAGGCTACTGATACTAAAGGAAAATGCATTATTCATTATTATTGGTATCCTAATTCTGTTGTGATGCCTGATTCGCACGCTGACTATAATTGTTTTCGAAGCGCGTCGAGTTCAGTGAAACATACTGTCTGCCGCCAATGACTTATTTATGCCAGAGTCGACGCGGCAGGGGAAGTGACTTAATTTCACTTCTGTATGAGTCATCTTCATGTTGTAGTCGGTTTACCGAGGAACAGGGAAGTAGGTATGATGGGTGTTATAGGTAAATTATTGTTAGTAAAGGTAATAAGGTTTGCTCAAGTTGATGAGAAGTGCTCATGTACTGGTCGTCAGTCGTGGGCAATCTGATAACTAAGCTTATCGTAATATCTTCATTTACAGCCCGTTACCCCAATAGGTAACATGACGAAACGTCATGTTAGTCATCCATCAGGGGGCGATGTGTCCCTTATTGAGTGTCACGTGGGGTCTCGGTTTTCACCAAGCGGTTGGCGAGTTCACGTCTAGCGGCTTGAGCAAGAAAATGACTTCTATCTTTATAATCTAAACGATGCCCCGCCACAAAGCCGTCGATACGTTTTACAAGAATATCGGGTAGCGTAATATTGAGTCGCTGCTGCTTGCCTTCGAATGAAGATAATTCAACATCAAGCATAAACCATGTATTACAGTGTAGATAATCGGTATTTTTTGAATAAGTGGTGACCCCCTCATCGGTAATCTCTTCGAGAAAATGGGAGCCTGATAGTAGCATTTCTTCGATGATCGTCAGGATAGCTTCTCTTGCCATAATCGGAATATCTGCCTGCTGATCGGCAGCAGAGACACAACCGTAGCCGTATTTATCAAAGGCTGGGATAGACAGTCCATAAGCGATATTTTCTTCGCAAGGTTCTTCGATACCAACTGTAAAAAACATTTTTCACCTCCATTATTTACAGGGAGTGGATGCCTGCCAGTCTTTTAATTACGCTAAGGGTTCCTGGCGGCAGATTTTTCTTTGGATGGGGGACAGGAAACGTTTTTCCGGTTATCGGAGACCACCAAATTTGATGACTCCCCCCGTTATGGCGTTTTAGCTTACATCCGGCTGCGATTAATTCCTTTATGAGCTCAGCGGATTTCATTTCTTCTCCCTACACTCAATGAGTATACACACATATATGTATGCCAAAAGTGTTTCGACTGATTTTATGTGTAGGATCAAGATTGAGTCACTGTCTGGCAAAGCCCTGACTCGTTATTTCAGAGTAATTTCACAGTTTTAATTTCAGCGTTAATGGATCACTGAATGCCGACGAGAACCGTATCTGCCTGTCGTCGCTGAGAATGATTAGGGTGCATCGATAACTTTTAATGTGCTATCAATAGTGTGAGCAGTAAGGCCCTTGGAAGGTCGCGAAAGCATGACTGATTAGTCATTTATAGGATATCAGTAAGTAAACTTTATAGGTGAGTGATGAGCTTATTTGTCATCACGTCATTGTGAATTTTTTTCTTCATCACAATCATTAACGATAAGGGCTAGCATGACGCGAGTGAACGAATTTCAGCAACCGATTGGTGAACCGGTAGAGAATTGGCAAGGGGCGCAACTCCCGAGTAAGACAGTGATCGATGGCCACTACTGTCGGCTCGAACCGATTAGTGTCGCCGCACATAGCCAAGAACTGTTCGACGCATTGAGGCAAGCAGAGGATGAACGGGATTGGACCTATTTACTCTCTGGACCTTTTCGTGATCTGGCGGAGTATCAAACCTATCTGGCTCGTTTGGAAACACTCAATGACCCTTTGCATTACGCAATTATTGATTTAAGTACGCAACAAGCGGTGGGAAGTATTGCGCTGATGCGTATTGATGCTCAGCAAGGTGTGATTGAAATTGGTCATGTTACATATTCACCGCAGCTTAAACGTACGCGATTAGCGACAGAGGCTATCAGCCTATTGTTGCATTACACCTTGGGCGAACTCGGTTACCGGCGTGTGGAATGGAAATGTAACGCTCATAACCATCCGTCACGTGCTGCAGCATTGCGATTAGGCTTTAGTTACGAAGGGCTTTTTCGACAAGCCATGGTGGCACGGGGCCACAATCGTGATACCACGTGGTTCTCAATTATCGATAGCGATTTTCCTGCGTTGCAGAAAGCTTACCAGCAGTGGCTTGCCCGAGATAATTTCGATCAGCAAGGGCAACAGCGACAAAAGCTGGGCGAGCTGATCGAAAATCAACGTAAAGCACTATTGACCACTGAGTGAGCTATCGCCATTTATTTTACGTGCGTAACAAATCGCCTCGTGATGGGTATCTGCCCATTCCACCAATTGTCGTAAAGGCTGTAGGAAAGATTCACCCAGAGCAGTGAGCCGATACTCTACTCGTGTCGGCACTTCTGCGAAAACGGTGCGGGATATATAGCCGTCAAACTCTAGCCTTTTCAAGGTTACCGTTAGCATTTGGCGTGAGATATCGCCAATCTCGCGGTGCAGCGCATTAAAGCGATAGGTTTCATTCGCTAAGGATTCCAAAATCAATAAACTCCACTGATCACCAATACGATCTAATACATCGCGAATCGGGCAGGGATGTCCAAATTCCGCATAGTTATTTGCCATAAGACTCTATTCCTTCTGATAGGGCAGTCATTTTACCCTGACCTAGGTACAAGAGGACAACCTCTTGCAAAGATTTCAGCGGCACAGTAGCATCAATTCAACCGGTCTACAATTAAGACTAGGTCTTCATTTTATCAAGGGGGTTATCATGGTTTCTGTAGCAGTTGTTGGTGCGTCAGGTCAGGTGGGTTCACGTATTGTTAAAGAATTATCAGAACGCGGTCATCAGGTAACGGCAATAGCTCGTCAACCGGCGTCGATTCCTAACTTACCCAATGTCTCGGTAGTGAAAGGGGATATTAACGATACCCAAGCTTTTGTTGAAACCTTAGCGGGACACGATGTTGTGGTCAGTGCAGTGAAGTTTGCGCAAGTCGCCCCTGCAACCTTAATTGAGGCAGTGAAAGATTCAGGTGTTGCTCGTTATTTAGTGGTGGGCGGCGCAGGAAGTTTAGAGGTTGCACCAGGGCAATTATTGATTAATCAACCTAATTTTTCTGAGGCTTATTTACCCGAGGCTCGTGCTGGCCTAGATTTTCTTAATCGGTTACGCGAAGAAAAATCATTGGATTGGACGTTTATCTCGCCATCGGCCCTGTTTGAGGCAGGAGAGAGAACGGGTAACTTCCGTCTAGGTCGCGACACATTGTTGAGTAATGAACAAGGGAGCCGCATTTCGTACGAGGATTATGCTATCGCTCTTGTCGACGAAATTGAAAAACCAGCACATTCGCGCCAACGTTTTACAGTCGGTTATTAAACGAGGAGCACCATCATGCATAAAATGAAAACGTTACTGCTTACGGCAGGGTTACTGGTGAGTTCAGCCTTGATGGCGGCGACGGCGTCACAGGCTAGCTCAGCGTCGACAGAGGCAAATCGCCAGCTGGTGGTCAACTTCTATAACCAGTTTTTTTAATCAGCATAACGTTGATGAAGCAGCGAAAGTGGTCGCTGAAGACTACCGTCAGCACAATCCACAGGTACGCGACGGTAAGAAACCCTTTGTCAGCTACTTTACCGATTATTTTAAACACCACCCGCAATCGCGCGCCAAGATTATTCGTAGCGCGGTAGATGGCGATTTGGTCTGGTTGCATATCCATTCGACAGAAAATGCGAAAGATCGTGGAGAAGCGATTGTGGATATTTTCCGCGTACGCGACGGTAAGATCGTTGAACATTGGGATGTCATCCAAGAGGTCCCTAAAACTGCCGCCAACGATAATACGATGTTTTAAGCCAAAACGAGCCGCTTAGTACCGAGTCAGCATAAATAGTCGTCGCTGACTTGTTTCTTTCGGCCCCGTCAGCTACGTTCCCTCATAATTGATTACTGCTGAGGGAACGCCCCTTGTTATACGTCTACTACTTTTTACTGTTTATCATCACTGCCACTGCGGAGATTATCGGGTGTTACTTGCCGTGGTTAGTTGCCAAACAAGGTAAACCGTTAATCCTGTTGATTCCTGCCCTCTGTTCTTTAGTTATTTTTTGTGGCCTATTGACGCTACATCCCGCGGCAGCAGGGCGTACCTATGCGGCGTACGGTGGTGTCTATATCTTAGTGGCACTCGCTTGGTTACGCTGGGTCGATGGCATCAGCCTAGGACGGGATGATTATCTCGGGGCTCTAATCATTTTTCTGGGCGTTATCGTAATCATGGGGCAGCCCTTATCTAAATGGCTGATAAAATAGAAGAGGTCCCCACAGCACTCCATTAAGGCGTGGGGACGAGCGATCAAGCACGATGTAGATCGCGATACAGGCTCACCATATAAAGTAAAATCACCACGGAAAAGGGAAGGCCAGCGACCACTACAGCCGTTTGCATAGCACTGAAGCTGCCTGCATAAAGTAGTCCAGCGCATAGCACGGTGGTCACGATTGCCCAGAAGAGGCGAAGCCAAACAGGGGCGTCATCCTCAGAGGTCCCGCCTTTACTGGCGAGATTGGCAATCATCAGCGTGCCGGAATCCACCGGAGTGAGGAATAGTACAAAGCTGATCACTACCGTGAACACCGCAGTCAGAGTAGGCCAAGGAAGATACTCTAGTAGTCTATAGACCGCCATTGGGGGATCCGATAACGCAATTTGCCCTAGAATCGCATGCCCTTGATCGAGCACTAATGAAATAGCGGTATTACCGAAAAGAGAGAGCCACGCCAAGGTGAAACCGAGAGGGATCAGCATCACCCCTAAAATTAATTGGCGAATGGTTCTGCCACGGGAGATACGAGCGATAAATAGCCCGACAAACGGTGCCCAAGCGACCCACCACGCCCAATAGAAGAGCGTCCACGCTCCCTGCCATTTTTCTGCCTTGCTATAGAGATAAACCTCAAAGCTTTTTGCCACAACACTCGACAGGTAATCCCCGGTATTTTGCAGTAACCCATTTAGCATCGTCAGGGTAGGACCTGTGATAAAAAGAAAGAGAAGTAATAAGCAGAGGAAGCCAACATTGAGGTTAGAAAGGAACGCAATCCCTTTCTCAATTCCGATGACGGTGGCGACTGTGGCCACGATCATCATGATGATAATCAGAGTGAAGAGTAACTGCGGAGTTTGAGGTAAATCAAAGAGATAATTTAACCCAGCTTTGACGAGTAACGCACCGATTCCAAGGTTTGTCACCATCGAGACCACCGTGACTAAAATACCGCAGGTATCGACGGTATGGCCAATCCAACCGTGGATCTTATGACGAAAGAGACCGTAGAGTGCCGAACGCAGGGCTAAGGGTTGATCCCGTCGATAGGCAAACCAAGCAAGAGCCGTTGCGATCAGTGCATACAGTGCCCAGCCATGTAGCCCCCAATGGAGGAACGTAATCGCCATGGCTTCCCGTGCCGCATGGACAGTCCCCCCTTGCCCTTCTGGCGGCTGCAGAAAATGAGCTAAAGGTTCATAGGCGCCGTAATAGACGAGTGCAATACCAATGCCGGCAGAGAACAACATGGCAATCCAAGAGAGATAACTGAATTCAGGCGCTTCGTTTTCATGCCCCAGTAATTGAGTCCCATGATGCGAGCAGGCTAGCCAAAAGACAAACCCCATCGACAGCACCATCAGCAACATGTAATACCACCCAAACACCGCAGTAACCCAGGTTTGCGCTCGGGTTAACCATAATTGGCTGGCGACAGGATAGAGGACGGTGACTATTCCGAGCAGAAGGATGAGTAGGGATGAACTCAAAAAGACAGGGAGATTCACGCGTACACTCGTGGTCGGTTTAACATGATAGTTGAGTAGCGCCATATATTTTCCTGAATCAAAATTTAAACAAAAATGAAACATTGATTTAACTTATGGCGATTATGAGTTTAATTGATTGAGCGTTCAATTAAAAAAATCAGTTTTAAGCGTTGAGTAGCACTATTTTATTGAATGGTAAAATTCTGGATTAGTCACAGTGTGAAAAATCCTCATCATCGATATCGCGGTTTAGTGCGCTAATCGACAGATTAAAATGGAATTTACCTATTTTATATCCTGCTTATTCATTCCACTAAGGTGGCAAGCATGACGCTATCTACTCACTCTTGCGTAGTGAAAGGAAAACAGCAGGTCGAAGTCATCAGCCAGAGGGTGACTTATCAAGGAGAAGGAACCTTAGTAAAAATTTCCCGTGGCGGAATTTGTGGTTCAGATCTGCACTATTATCAGCACGGGAAGGTCGGCAACTTTGCTATTAAGATGCCAATGATCCTCGGTCATGAAGTGATCGGTACGGTAGAGAAATCGGATAACTCACAGCTCAAGCCAGGACAAAAAGTGGCGATCAATCCCTCTAAAGCCTGTGGAGAATGCCAATACTGTTTAACCGAAGACACGAATCAGTGTTTGGCGATGCGTTTTTTCGGCAGTGCGATGATGAACCCACACGTTGACGGGGGGTTTACACAATACAAAATTGTCGATAGCGCACAGTGCGTACCGTTCGATGCGTCGCTCGATGATCGGATAATGGTATTCGCTGAGCCTCTCGCGGTGTGCCTCCATGCAGTGAATCAGGCTGGTGGCGTAGCAGATAAGCGTGTTTTTATCTCCGGTGTTGGGCCGATTGGCTGTTTACTGGTCGCGGTGGCGAAGGCGAGCGGCGCGAGAGAGATCGTTTGTAGTGATATCAGTCCTCGCGCGCTGACGCTAGCCGATAAATTGGGGGCATCAGTCACCTTATTGGCTAATGATGAGATGACCGCTTATCGTGCGCAAAAAGGGGCCTTTGACGTAAGTTTTGAGGCATCAGGGCATCCCAGTGCGTTAACACGCTGTATCGACGTGACTCGCGCAAGAGGGTGCATTGTCCAGGTCGGTATGGGCGGCGATATTCCACAATTTCCGATGATGACGGTTATTGCTAAAGAGCTACGAATCGTTGGCACCTTTCGTTTTACCCATGAATTCACTACGGCGGTCGACTGGTTGGCAAGTGGCAAAATCAATCCTTTACCCCTGTTTAGTGGTGAATATAGCTATCGAGAGGTTGACGAAGCCCTGCAATTTGCTGGGGACAAGCAACAGGCATCAAAGGTTCAGTTAGTGTTTTAGTCTTAACACTGGGTCGGGCGAATAAGGCTGAGTTTAAACGCTAACGCGCCTGCGCATTCCATCAAAATAATAATTTAATAAGGTAGGTTATATGCCTATTACTATCATTGCTCTGGGTGTTGTGCTGTTACTGGTATTAATGATCGTTTTCAAAGTGAATGGTTTTCTCGCGCTAATTTTTGTCTCTGCAGTTGTCGGTATTGCTGAAGGGATGACACCGCTACAAGTTATTGCCTCGATTCAAAAAGGCGTAGGGAATACGTTGGGTGGATTAGCGATGATTTTAGGCTTCGGTGCCATGCTGGGTAAATTGGTTTCAGACACTGGTGCTGCGCAGCGTGTTGCGATGACCTTAATCGATGCCTTCGGTAAACAGCGCGTACAATGGGCGATGATGGTAACAGGACTGATCGTCGGTCTAGCGATGTTCTACGAGATAGGTTTCGTTTTATTGCTACCGCTGGTTTATACCGTTGTCGTCGCAGCGGGTATTCCGCTGCTGTACGTGGGGGTACCGATGGTTGCGGCGTTGTCGGTGACACACTGTTTTCTCCCCCCGCATCCCGGTCCGACTGCGATAGCCACGATTTTCGGCGCTAACCTCGGTACAACGTTACTTTATGGCATGATCTTAACGCTGCCTACTGTCATCATTGCGGGACCTATTTTCTCCAAATTTCTCAAGAAGTTTGAAAAGTCGCCGCCAGAGGGACTTTATAATACCAAGATATTCACCGATGCTGAGATGCCAGGCTTCTGGACCAGTATTTTTGCTGCGGTAATCCCGGTGGTATTGATGGCTTTGGCGGCTGTCTTCGAATTAACGGTTGCCAAAGGAAATCCTATTCGCCAATTCTTTGAATTTATTGGTAACCCTGCGGTGGCGTTGTTTATTTCAGTGATTATTGCCGTGGCAACACTCGGTCTACGTAATGGGCGTAAGATTGATGAAGTGATGGAAATGTGCGGCTCGTCAATTGCGGCTATCGCCATGATTGTGTTTATCATCGCCGGAGGGGGAGCATTCAAACAAGTCTTAGTCGATAGTGGGGTAGGCGAATATATCGCGCAGATGATGCGTAACTCCTCGCTTTCACCACTGTTAATGTGTTGGACCGTTGCTGCCATGTTACGGATCGCCTTAGGATCAGCTACCGTTGCAGCCATTACGACAGCGGGCATTGTGACCCCGATTATTGCTGTAACGCATACCGATCCGGCATTAATGGTGCTCGCAGTCGGCGCCGGTAGCGTTATCGCCTCACATGTTAACGATCCAGGGTTTTGGCTATTCAAGGGGTACTTTAACCTGAGTGTCGTCGAAACATTAAAAACGTGGACCGTGATGGAAACTATTATCTCAGTGGTTGGCTTAGCAGGCGTGTTAATTCTTGAAGTTATTGTGACATAGAAAAGCGACCTCGCGAGGAGTGGCTGACTTCTCGCGAAGCTTTACCGCTAATGCAGCAGTGCACCACGAGACAAGTAGAGTATCACCGCGATGCAGTCCAAAAGGATGGTGAGATAAAAGAGACTCTTGAAAGGCTGTTTATGTGTTTTGTGTCGAAAGAGTTGTTGAGCAATGAGGCCACCGAGCCAGCCTCCCAGTAAGCAATAAAGTAGCAACCACTTTTCAGTGACACGAAAAGTGTGCTTAATCGCTGCTCGTTTATCTATGGCGAATAGCACGAAAGTTACCAGATTGACTAAAGCGAGGCTAATCCATTCAGCTTTATAGATGCTAAAGATTGCAAGGAAGAAATTCATTAGTAAATAAAATTTTTGTTTTTCATTAGGTTAGTTGTTTTTTGCTTATCAATCTCATACGTTTTAGACGAGGCTCTAAGGACTAAGTAGTGGGTAGTTCTACTGTAAGATCGAAATAAAGTGTCGAAAATTCTCATTTACTGAAACATAGTGAGGAGTAGCAAGAGAGTATTCCTTTAAGTATCAGTCTACTGGATAATGCGGATTAGATTAATCTGATGACTAACGAAAAAAAAATAGTCAATATTTCAATTTAGTCTAATAAATCTATATAATTATCGGCCTAATCTAGGCAATGGAGTGCAAAAATTTTTTAACGCTGAGTGGCAGAGGATTCGAACTCCATCACCCTCTGTATTCAGAACTAACCCCAATTTGATAAGCCGTGATTTGGTAACGACAGCCAATGGCGGTAGCGTGCTTAAATAATATTAATCGGTATCAACGTTCCAACCTAAGAGCGAAGTTAAATGAAAATAATAGTGACCGGAGGTGCTGGATTCATCGGTTCAGCAGTAGTCAGACACATAATAGAGAACACTGTTGACCAAGTTCTCGTTTTAGACAGTTTAACTTATGCCGGTAATCTTGCATCCTTGAAAACCGTTAACAAAGACTCGCGTTTTAGTTTTTCCAAAACAGATATTACTGATAAAGCAGCAGTTATGGAGCAGATTAATGCTTTCCAGCCTGACGTTATTATGCATCTTGCCGCTGAAAGCCATGTCGACCGCTCTATTGACGGTCCGACAGATTTTATCCATACCAATATCATCGGAACCTTTACGCTTCTAGAGGCGGCGCGTAACTTCTACGACAAGCTTCCAGCATCCAAGCAAGCACAATTCCGTTTCCACCACATTTCAACTGATGAGGTATATGGCGATTTAGAGGGAACCACGGATCTGTTTACCGAAGAAACGCCTTATGCGCCAAGTAGTCCCTATTCAGCCTCGAAGGCGAGTAGTGATCACCTAGTCAGAGCATGGCACCGTACATATGGTTTACCGGTGGTCATCACCAACTGCTCAAATAATTATGGTCCCTATCATTTCCCTGAAAAGTTGATCCCTCTGGTAATTCTTAATGCTCTAGCTGGGAAAGCGTTACCAGTTTATGGTAATGGGCAACAAATTCGTGATTGGTTATATGTCGAAGACCACGCTAGAGCGCTTTATCTGGTGGCAACCCAGGCTGAAATTGGCGAAACCTACAACATTGGCGGCCATAATGAGAAGAAGAATATCGAAGTGGTCGAAGCTATTTGCCATCTACTCGATGAATTACAGCCTGCCGATAAAAAATATTCCGATTTAATCACCTACGTTAACGACCGCCCGGGCCATGATTTACGTTATGCCATTGACGCGGAGAAAATTCACGCAGATTTAGGTTGGAAACCAATTGAAACATTTGAGAGCGGCTTACGTAAAACGGTTGAATGGTACTTGAATAATAATGAATGGGTGAATGATGTAAAAAGTGGCGCCTATATGAGTTGGGTTGAGAAAAACTACGAGGGTCGTAAGTAATGAAGATTCTCCTCCTAGGCAAAAATGGACAATTGGGATGGGAACTTCAACGCTCTCTAGCACCTCTTGGTGAAGTTATTGCTTTAGATCGCAATTCTGTGGCTCATTGTGGTGACTTAACTAATACATCAGGTGTTGTTGATGCAATAGAGAAAATTCGCCCAGATGTGATTGTCAATGCTGCTGCTTACACAGCGGTAGACAAAGCTGAATCAGATCAATCTGCTGCGGAACAAATCAACGCAACAGTAATGTTAGCGATAGCTGAAAGCGCTGAAAAAATAGGAGCGATACTCGTTCACTTCTCTACGGACTACGTTTTCAACGGAAAGGGTAATACGCCTTGGGTCGAGTCAGACCCCGTTGCTCCACTAAATGTCTATGGCAAGACCAAGAGTCAGGGTGAGGAGTTCATTACACAAAAGTGTAGCCGTTATTTTATTTTTCGCACAAGTTGGGTTTACGCAGCAAAAGGTAAAAACTTTGCTAAATCGATATTGGCCTTAGCGGAACAGAAAGAAAAACTATCAATCATTGATGATCAGTTTGGTGCACCAACCGGTGCAGAGCTTTTAGCCGACTGTACAGCCCATGCAATACTCAAAGCAGTGAATAACGAGAAATTATTCGGGCTTTACCATGTAGTGGCTAGTGGAACAACGACTTGGCATGAGTATGCAAAGTTCGTTTTAGCAAGAAGTAGAGAAAAAGGGCTTGAGTATAAGGTCAATGAGATAATACCAGTCTCAACAGATTCATTCCCGACCGCGGCCATCAGACCAAAAAATTCTCAACTAAATAATCAAAAATTTCAGCAAGCCTTCGACTTAACGTTACCAGATTGGCGTTCGGGTTTAGTGCGTATGCTTGATGAAATACAGTAGTTCGAACTCAAATTTTCGGTGGACATAGTATGCCAAAGTGTAAAGGTATTATTTTAGCTGGTGGTTCGGGAACAAGACTTTATCCAGTTACAACGGTTGTCAGTAAGCAGCTTCTGCCTATTTACGATAAGCCGATGATTTATTATCCGTTGAGTACATTAATGATGGCTGGAATTGATGAGATTCTTGTTATTAGTACTCCTCAAGATACACCTCGGTTTGAAAGTTTATTAGGTGATGGTTCACAGTGGGGGATTTCGATTGAATATAAAGTTCAAGAAAACCCAGATGGATTAGCCCAAGCTTTCATCCTTGGAGAAGAGTTCATCGGTGATGCCCCATGTGCACTGATCCTAGGTGACAATATTTTTTATGGTCACGACTTGGCTAAACTTCTTGAGAAAGCAGCCCACAAAACAGAAGGTGCTACCGTTTTCGCTTACCATGTCCACGATCCTGAGCGTTATGGCGTGGTTGAATTTGATAGTACAGGTGAAGCAATATCGTTAGTTGAAAAGCCCGAAAAACCTAAGAGCAATTATGCTGTAACCGGGCTTTATTTTTACGATAATAGCGTTGTTAATTTAGCTAAATCCCTAAAACCATCGCCACGCGGTGAATTAGAAATTACTGATATCAATAAAATTTATCTGCAGCAGAAAAAATTATCTGTCTCAATTATGGGACGTGGTCATGCATGGCTCGATACAGGCACACATCAGAGTATGAATGAAGCCAATAATTTCATTCAAACTATAGAAACAAGGCAAGGGCTGAAAGTGTGTTGTCCAGAAGAAATAGCTTTCCGAAAAGGTTTCATCGATGAAGCACAACTACGTAAATTAGCGTTACCACTTGCTAAAAACGATTATGGCCGTTATTTAAATTTACTGGCTGATGGGAAAATTTAGTATGAAAATTATCGAAACAAGTATCCCAGAAGTTAAAATAATTGAACCAACAGTATATGGTGATGAACGCGGGTTTTTCATGGAGACTTGGCAACAAGAGAAATTTGAAAAGCTCGTCTGCCCTCGTGTCTTTGTACAAGATAATCATTCAAAATCATCACATGGTATTTTGCGTGGTTTGCATTACCAAACGGAAAACACGCAGGGTAAATTAGTGAGAGTCGTTGCAGGTGAGGTGTATGATGTTGCCGTCGATATGCGTAAGTCATCGCCAAATTTTGGTAAATGGGTAGGTGTTCTACTCTCTGCAGAAAATAAGCGTCAACTTTGGGTTCCAGAAGGTTTTGCCCACGGATTTTACGTTACATCAGAAACAGCCGAATTTGTTTATAAATGTACGGACTACTATAATCCTAATCACGAACACACTTTATTGTGGAATGACCAAGAACTAAATATAAGCTGGCCGATCAAAGATGGCGAAGAGCCATTATTATCTTCAAAAGATGAATTGGGTTTAGAGTTCGAGTCTGCAGTTTATTTTGAATAATAATTTTCAAATTTTATCGTCAAAAATTATTTTTTTGGATAAATCGATAACCAAATCGAAGTTAAGCGGTACTTAATGGCATAATTAATAAGCTATTCTGTATATTGAAAGAATACGCTTAAAAAGGTTAAATTAAATATGAGTGGTATAATTAGAACGCATCAAATATCTCCCCAGTCCATGATAAAAAACATATGGAGTTATAGATATCTGATTGTACAAATGACTAAGCGAGAAGTTATTGGTAGATATAAAGGATCTGCCATGGGGTTAGCTTGGTCTTTTTTAAATCCATTATTAATGCTTATTGTGTACACTTTTGTCTTTTCTGTAGTATTCAAAGCTCGTTGGTCTGTAGGTGTTGATGAAAGTCGCACTCAATTCGCAGTAATACTTTTTGTAGGTATGATTATACATGGATTTTTCGCAGAAATTGTTAATAGGGCTCCACAAATTATTTTAGGTAATACGAATTATGTTAAAAAAGTAGTTTTCCCTTTAGAAATACTTCCAGTTGTTAATCTGTGTGCAGCATTATTTCATTCTCTTATAAGTCTATTAGTTTTAGTAGTTGCTTTTGTTATATTTAATGGTTACATACATTGGACTTTAATATTTTTGCCCTTGGTTTTTCTACCATTGGTAATATTCTGTCTTGGTCTAGGTTGGGTATTCTCATCCTTGGGCGTATTTATTCGTGACGTTGGGCAGACTACTATGATAATTACTACGATAATGATGTTTTTATCACCGGTGTTTTTCCCAGTTACGGCACTCCCCGGAAAATTTCAAGGGTGGATAATGCTCAATCCATTAACTTTTATAATTGAACAAGCAAGAGATATATTAATTTGGGGGCATTTACCAGATTGGAAGGGGTTATTGATATATACATTATCTGCGATCCTTATTACTTGGGTGGGTTATGTGTTCTTCCAAAAAACTAGAAAAGGCTTTGCTGATGTACTCTAAAGATATAGCTATTCAAGTTAGTAACCTAAGTAAATGTTATCAAATTTATTCTCGCCCACGAGATAGATTAAAACAATTCATAATGCCCCGATTAAAAAAAATTTTAAATAAAAGTAGTAATAATTATTTCCGAGAGTTCTGGGCTCTAAAAGATGTTTCATTTACTATTAAGAAAGGTGAAACTATCGGAATAATCGGGAGAAACGGCGCAGGGAAGTCAACATTATTACAAATGATATGTGGAACATTGACACCTACAGAAGGGAAAATCGACGTAAATGGTAGAATAGCTGCGCTTTTGGAGCTAGGAGCCGGGTTCAATCCTGAATTTACAGGCCGAGAAAATGTATACCTCAATGGAAGCGTACTTGGATTAAGTAAGGCTGAAATAGATAAAAAATACGATAGCATTTTGGAATTTGCTGATATAGGACCTTTCATTGATCAGCCAGTTAAAACTTATTCAAGTGGTATGTACGTTCGCTTAGCATTTGCAGTACAGGCTTGTATCGATCCAGAAATTTTGATTGTAGATGAAGCTTTAGCTGTAGGAGATATTGGATTTCAATATAAATGTTTTAAAAGAATGGAAGCCCTAAAGAAACGCGGTACTACTATAATTATGGTGACTCACTCAACTGGAAGTCTGTTGGAATATGCCGATCGCTGCTTAGTCATGAAAAATGGGCAATTAATCTGTGATACTGATGATGTACTGGCTGCCGTTTTATCTTACGAGAAGGGTATGATACTTTCGGAGAAAAAACAGGTACAGTCATCTAATGAAATTTCAGAGAATAGTATTGAGTATAAACCTGAAGACTTAATAAAAATTAGAGATAACTCAATAAATAATGATATAGGTGAAAAAAGATTCGGCTCGGCTAGAGCAATAATTGAATCAATGTATGTGAGTAAATCAGATGGTACGCTTTTGAAAGATAGACCGCTAGCTACGCCCGGTGAAGAATTAAATTTTAATTTTAAAATTCTAGCATCTGAAGATATTAATGATGTGGTATTAGGAATATCTATCTCTCGTGCGCAAGGTGGAGATATTTGGGGTGATAATAATATAAACGCTGGTCACCAGATTTCTTTAGTGCCTGGCGAATTAACACTTACTTTCAAAGTTAAGCTACCTATAAATACAGGGGACTATCTAATCCATTGTGGTTTAGCCTGTTTCAGTAATGGAATAAGAGAAGAATTAGATCAGCGAAGGCCTTTAGACAGAATAAAATTTTGGTCACCACGAGATATGGGAGGAGTAATTCACTCACCACTGAAAATTACTCGATTGGGGGATTAATGATTAGTGTTTTTCTACCAGCATATCCCTTTAGAGGGGTTGAAGCACCTTATCTATGGTTTTTTTATCGCATTATTAATTCTATATCAGAGCCAGTTTCTTTCATAGCTGGTAAAGAATATCTATTACCACTCGAATATTGGAAAGAAAATAATAGATGGGAAATGGAACACGATTCACAGATTCGACTCGGATATACCTTACCAGAAATAGATAATATAATAGAAAATCATAATTTTAACATAATTGACGAGTCCTTCCTTAGCGACTATTTAGGAAAATACAACTTTAACCCAAATAAGTTATTCGAGAAATTTATAACCGAGATTATCCCTGAACTTGAACTAGAAATTATTAATGTTTTAAATAAGAATAGTTCTATTGAGTGTATATTGAGTTGGTGTAATTGCCCATCCCTAAATTCCGCTGCTCAAAAATTCGGGGTAAAAGTAATAAATATGGAGTTAGGACCTCTGCGGTCTCCATATTATCTGTCTACAGCATATTTCGATTTCTCAGGGGTTAATGGAAATACTGAAGCCGAAAGAAGATATGTCAAGAGTGATTTTTATTCAAAAGATGAAACGAAAATCTCTGATCTTTATCAGTTTTTCAGTAATAATAACATTGATGAATCAGTATTCGGAAATGAAAATAATTCTTCTGAAATTGTTAAAGAAGTATCTTTTTCTGGTAACCTCGATAAGGAATATGATATTGGAGTTGTTCTACAAGTTGAAAACGATTCTAATATTATTGCCTTTAGTAAAACATTCAATAACCAATCACTACTTGACTACACAGAATGTTATTTACCGGGTAGTAAACTAATAAGATCACATCCGGGAAGTAGATTCTCGCTGAGAAATTCGAGTGATCTGGATAACTCATCGAGCTCTTTAGAATTCTTAAAAAGATGCAAAGAAATTGTAACTATAAATTCTAGTGTGGGTTTAGAGGCTCTTTTACTGAATATACCTGTAACTATTTTAGGTGAATGTTCTTATTCTTTCTGTAATGTTGAAAATATTGTCGAGAGAACACGTAGGTTAACATTTTACCTATTCTCATATTTAGTTCCTTTCGAGCTTTTATTCGATATAAATTACATTCGATTTAGGCTTAATACTGATAACGAGCATTTGATAATTAAGAAACATATTGATTATTACATTTCTTTAGGTGACTCAATGAGTAAAACAGAAATAGAAAAAAAAGCCATATCTTTGCTTGGTGACGGAAGTATTGAGAAAAGAGTAATTGATTTAGAGTGCCAGATAAAAAAAATAAGTCATGAATTAGAATTAAAAAACTCCGCAAATAGTAATCTTATTGAGCAAGTTGAGTTTCTCGAAGCTAGGTTAGGAGAGAAAGCTATCGATATTATTGTCGATGTGGTAGTTCCAGTCTATGGTGGTAAGCAAGAAACAATAGAATGTATAGAGTCTGCTTTATTAACATTACCTAACTGGGCACAATTAGTTGTAATTAATGATGCTTCACCGGAACCAGATCTAACGGAATGGCTTCGTCAGAGATCTATAGGTGGTGAGTTTTTACTTATTGAGAATGAAGAAAATTTAGGTTTCGTTGCTACTGTTAATCGAGGTATGAAGCTTAATCTTAAAAGAGATATCTTGTTATTAAATAGTGATGTTGAAGTTGCGAATGATTGGTTAGAGAGAATCCGGGAAGCAGCTTATTCTTGTAATAGGGTAGGAAGTATAACCCCATTTTCTAACAATGCTACCATATGTAGTTTCCCTAACTTTTGTGAAGATAATGATCTTTTCATGAATTTGGATGTCCAAAAATTAGATGATCATTTTTCAACCTTGGGTAAAACTAATAATCTAATTGAAATACCCACGGGCGTAGGGTTCTGTATGTATATACGCAGGGACTGTCTTAATGAAGTAGGTTATTTCGACGTTGAGACCTTCGGAAGAGGCTATGGCGAAGAAAACGATTGGTGCCAGAGAGCAGCCAAAGCAGGTTGGCCTAATTTCCATCAACTTAATGTGTTTGTATACCATAAAGGTGGGGTAAGTTTTGCGGGTGAGCAAAATCCACGTAAAACACGTGCTCTCGAGCTTTTGAATAATTTACATCCTAATTATACAAAAGACGTGATGGATTTTATTGTTAAAGATCCTGCGAAAAACGCACGATCAGAGATGCTACTCAGAATAACAGCATCTAAGGAAGTTAGTAAAGTTTTGCTTGTATCACATAAAATGGGCGGAGGAGTAAATACTCATCTCATTGAGTTAGCAAAATTTTATAATGATGAAGTAAACTTCTTACTGCTAGTTCCTGAAGAAGATGGTAAGAGTGTTGCCTTAACTCTTAATATCTCTGAATCTCTTTCCAGAGAAAAATTTATCATAGATATAGAAAATGGATACCAAACGTTAGTAGATTTTTTAAATTTTGTTGGTGTTGGACATATTCATTTCCATCACTTGATTGGTATTAATGATAAGATTCTTGATATTAAAAATCACCTTTCATGTGGATACGATGTAACTATACATGATTACTACTTCATTAACTCTAACCCTAGCTTGACGGATAAAAATGGGATTTTCGCAGGAGATATTCCTGAGGTTCGTGACCGTTTATGTAATGAAACTATTAAGTTACCCTCTGATTTAACCGCTTCTCAATGGCGTGAAAAGTTTAGTGCATGGTTAAGTAGTGCAGATAGAGTAATATTCCCGTCAGCTGATACTAAAAAACGTTTCTGTGGCATTTTCCCTAATACTACAATAAATAGCATTGTAGCTTGGCATCCAGATTACGAAGTGTCGGCGCCATACCCTCAAGTATCTTTTAACTACACAGCTGGTGAAAGATTAAAAGTCTTAGTTCTTGGGGCAATAAGCCGAGAAAAGGGCGCTTTAATGCTTGAGGAAGTTGCCAACAATCTGAAACACGAAAATATTGAGTTTCATCTTCTGGGTTATGCATTTCGCCCCCTCGAGTCGGTAATAACCCATGGAGCCTATTCAAGTCATGAACTAAGCCATAAGTTGATGGCAATCCAGCCACATGTTATGTGGTATCCAGCACAATGGCCTGAAACTTACAGCTATACACTGAGTGCAGCTTTAGAAAATGGAATCCCTGTTATTGCACCAAATATAGGTGCTTTTGGCGAAAGGCTGGCTGGACGTAATTTTACTCGTATAGTTGAATGGGATAGTAGCGTCAGAAAAATGAACCAGTTATTTCTTTCTTTGTATAAAAATCCCGAATCATTTTTCAATGATTATAACGCTGAACCTTTCTTAGATATTTCCGAAGTCGATATTCAAAAAGATTTTTATCGTCAAAGTTATATTAAGCCCGAGTGGTTTAGGGAAAGTATGCTTGGACGTACTGACATTAAGAGTCTACTGAATTCAAAAAATATAGAAATAATACCTGAGGTTACTATTGGACCAATAGGTAGAAAAGAAAGATTATTAGCTTTGGTTTGGCGTATTAGCCAAATTAGATGTTTATCAACTGTTAATAAAATAATTCCTTTTCGTATAAAAAGATACATCAAAAGACGTCTATCAAGAAGAGCTATTCATGAAATAATAAATTAAAGATTAAGAACAAATAAAGATATTCAATGGGATGTTTTACGATAAACATCCCTAAATTTTAATATGCTACAGTGATTTTTCTATAGCATATAATAAATTATTTCACCAAGAAGAACTGGCGTTATTTAGTAATTTAGATTATAGGTTGATTGTTTAATATTTATACCTTAGTTTATTAATAATGCGCTGGCCAAATGAGATTTATTAAAATTCTCATTATTTCACGATGGGATATTAATATTATTGATATTTTTTTATATTTTAAGAAATGGTAATTATTCTGTGAAAATCTTGGCATCTCTTGTCCTATTTAAGCATAGTTTCAACGATATCGAGGTAACTCTTTCTGCACTATTTCAGGAAGACAGTATATCTACTGTCGTTATTGTTGATAACGGTGAGCATTGTACATGGCTGGATTCTTTCGTACATGAAAAGGTCCAAGTAATACGAGTGCCTGTCAATAAAGGATTTGGGGCAGGCCATAATGTTGTTTTTGAAAGATTTAAAGGTCAGTCTGACTTTCTATTAATATGTAATCCCGATATTCATTTTGAGAAAGGTGAGGTTGATGCGCTGTATGATTTCAGTCGATCAGAGGGCGTAGGGCTCACCGTTCCAAAAATTATCTATCCTAATGGTAATAATCAATATGGCTGCAAACTGCTTCCTACACCTTATCAATTATTTATCAGACGTTTTTGTTCAGTTATAACATCTGGCGTCAATCAGCGGTACGAATTACGTGATGCTGATTACAATAAAATATTTTTTGCTCCTTCTCTATCCGGTTGTTTTTTACTGATAAGTAAAGATGCCATAAATATGGTGAAAGGTTTCGATGATCGATTCTTCCTTTATATGGAAGATGTTGATTTGAGCAGGCGTGTTTGTGATACAGGGTTACCAGTAAGATATTACCCAGGATCTACAGTAGTGCACGTTGCTCAATCAAAATCTTATAAAAGTTTAAAGTTCCTAGCTTATCATATCTTCTCAGCAGTAAAATACTTCAATAAATGGGGTTGGTTTTTTGATAAAAAAAGAAGTAAGTTAAACTCTTTATGTTTATCGGTATTACCAAAATCAATTAAAGAAGATTAAATAATTCTTAAAAAATATAGCTGATTTTTATTTAAAATATCCATATCATGTTTTGAATTAGAATATGATATGGCTATTCCCATCCCTCCTATTAAAATATTTTCTTATAGGGTCTTATCTACACTACTCCCCCCCCACCCAGCACACCAACGACCCCGCACACACCAAAACTGCTCCAATCCAAAACACACTACTTAACGACTGACTTAACCAAATACTTGAAAATAGGCTCGACACTACGGGGATAAAGTAGCTAAGGGTGGCAAGGAGGGTGATATTGCCGTGCAAGATACCCATATTCCACGCCGCGTAACCCAGACCCATCGCACAAGCGAGTAAGCATAGTGCACCGAAGCCTGTCGCGGTAACGCGTAGACTGGGTTGGGTCGTGAGTAAGAAGCCACTCCATAGGGCGATGGCGGTAAGTATAAAGTAAAGGGTGATACCGTTGCAGCCGTTAGCAAGTCTTTTGGTTAACACACAGTACAGACTCCAGATTATTGCGCCGGAGAAGGCGAGGGTGAAGCTCAATGGATTTGCAGTAAGATTGGCTAGCATCGATTGCCATAAATTCCCCTGTCCTTGTCCGAGTACTTGGCTAATGCCTAGCATGCTAATTGCTATACCGAGTAACATTAAAAATCTGGGGCGCTGTCCATTTAGTAGCACTGCCAGAAGTAGGGTCATACTAGGCCAGAGATAGTTAATTAGGCCAATCTGTATCGCTTGAATATTTGAAGTAGAGAAGCCAAGTGAAAGCGATAAGCAGATTTCGTAAGCGACAAAGAGCAGGGTACCTAAATATAAGTATCCTTTTGGAAAAGTTTTCACTTTAGGAAATCCGATAGTAAGTACTAACAATGCGCTAGCAGCAGAATAGACCAGCGCCGAGCCGCCGACTGGCCCGAAGTAAAACGTTACCTGACGCATAAGGCCTACGATGGTGCTCCACAGTAAAATCGCTGAGATACCCAGTAAGGTGGCACGTGATGAAGTCATGATTAATCCTTAGCCTATTCTCTATAAATCGGTGTTTTACTCAGCCTATAGGGGAATGTACGTTAGTACTCGCTACCAATCGATAATCAATCAGCGGTGGAATCGTAAAGTTTTTACACTGAATAGATCGAATGTTAGGTATAGTGGCTCATCCTCACACAACACGTTGAGCAGACTATGCAAGGTACCTGTTTATGTGCTTCCGTTAAATTTACCTTATCCTATAGCCCAACAACTTTCTATCGTTGCCATTGCTCCTTATGTCGTCGTCAAACAGGGACAGAATCTAATTATGCAACGCTAGTGCATCATCGAGACTTCACTTGGTCTGCAGGCGAAGCAAGTATTCACTCTTGGAGGAAAGAGTCGGGTTATCGTAATGATTTTTGTCAGCATTGCGGGAGTACAGTGCCTAACCTGTTAGCGCAAGTTCCTTACTTTTGGGTTCCCTTGGGTCTAGTGGAAGGGGTAGAGCATTATCGATGTGTTGCTGATTTCTGTCTGCAACGCTCGGCCTCACCCTCTTGTTCCTCTGAGATTCAATCTTACCATGAGCCAGTCCAATCACTGGAGCAGCTGCTTAGGGTGCTCCAGTTGGTATAGAGAGTTAGTTAGTATTTACTACTCTCCTGAGTATCGGCGGATAAAGTCGACTGAATTATCGAACACTTGCTGACTGGCACGATACTGCATGCTGAATTCAAAGTCATGGTTGAGTGGTTCAGGCCATCGTTTAGGATAGATATGTGCCTCAACTGGAACATTGAGTGTTTCTAGGCGTTGGATGAAGGGACGTGATTGCCCTTGGGTCAGTAAATCATTATCGCTCGCGCTAATCCATACAGGAGGATAGTGGGTCGTCAACCAAGGTGTTGCCGACATCGCATAAAGTTTTCTCAGGCTAGGGGGTTTTTCTCCGCTATAAGCGCCTAATACCTCTTGCATGATCCAGCGCGTGGTCCAAGGAAGTTTCTGGCCACTTTGATATAAACTCGCGATATCGTAGACGCCGCTATGTACGACTAAGCCTTTGAGCTGTTGAGGTTGAATCGCCGGTGTCATCGCCAGCTGTTGTTGTAAGAGGGGTGAGTTAAGTAGAGCGGCATAGTTACTGACAATATTCGCACCGGCAGAGTCTCCACTGAGAAAGAGGCGATTAAGGTCTAGTGGCCAATCATGCAAGGTACTGAGTGCCTGTAAGGCTTGGTTAAGCTGTTTGAGTTGGGTGGGGAAGGCTTGGGTAGGTACCAGACTATACTCAACATTGACTACCGCAAATCCTTGGTCGGCTAAGAGCCTTGCATAGGCCAACATACTCTCTTTATTCCCCGCCACCCAGCCACCACCATGCACTAACACGATGACTGGATAGTGTTGTCCGGGCCGGGGACTCGGGGTCACAATATCCATTCTTGAACTCGGTAACTCACCATAACGATAATCGGCAGTGATCCTTAAGTCGTTCTTAACATTCTTATCTGCATAGGCAGCTAATGCTTGAACGTTCTTTTTCGTAGTTTCATTTTCCATCGCGCCATGCGTTAACGAAATGGCCAAAGACTGGCATCCCGATAATATGAAGCTCACGGCCAGTAACCCGAGTCCTTTAGAACCAAGTGCTATAAAAAGCGTTTTTTTCATACTTTTACCTCCTGTTTGTATTGTAGATGTTAAATATTTAGTTGCACCCTCATAAAAATTGTCAAAGAACTGTGCTATTAGTCATATTTTGTATAGATATTTTTTATTAATAAGCCATACTAACCGGCGTTATGAGATCTTCGTAAACACTGGTTACATGTTGGCGGATTTTTCATCGCAGGTGAATGTGAAAAATCGGAGATTGGTGCGGCAAGCTTCATCCGACGTGAGTAATTAAAAATATAAATTTCCTGCTTTAGGGCGGTCTTATTGCTCCGATTTTTACATTTTAAAATAGCGGTTTATTTAAGGTAGATTTCGATGTCTAGGGAACGCAGAGGCTTACGTCTCATTACGTTATTATTCTCTCTCTTCTGCTGCTTATGGTTAGTCATTGGTGGCGGATACTTGTTGGCAATCGGTGGTAGCAGCTACTATCTGATTACCGGTCTCGTCATGGCGCTTTTCACCGCGCAACTGGCTAAACGTAAAGGCGGCGCGTTTTTCGTCTACGCCTTAATCCTTATCGCGACCGCGATTTGGTCCTACGTTGAGTGTGGTATTGACTTCTGGGCACTAGCGCCACGTTTAGGTATCTGGACATTGTTCGGTATCTGGATGCTACTCCCGCCAGTTTATCGCCAAATTTCTCGTCCTAACGCAGGTAACACGCCACGTACTGCTATGGCAGTCGGTGTTATCGTTAACCTGCTGATGGTCGGTGCGAGTTTTGTGGTCAAAGACCCGCAAGAAATCGATGGCACATTACACGTTAATAACGAAGCGCCAGCGGCGCCAAGCGTTGCTGCGCAAGATTGGCCAGCCTACGCGCGTACGCAAGACGGTGTACGTTATTCGCCATTAACACAAATTAATGAGCAGAATGTCAAAGACCTACAAGTTGCTTGGACATTCCGTACGGGTGACCTGAAGCGTGCAGATGATCCCGGTGAGATCACTAACGAATCTACCCCGATTAAAGTCGGCAACATGCTCTACACCTGTACTGCACACCAGATCCTTATCGCTCTGGATGCCGCGACAGGTAAAGAGAAATGGCGTTTTGATCCAAAAATCAAATACGATTCGACTTTCCAGCATATAACTTGTCGTGGTGTTTCTTATCACGAAGTTTCCGCTACGCCAACCAACGGTAGCCAACCTGCTGCGTGTTCACGTCGTATCTTATTGCCTGTAAACGATGGTCGTCTGTTTGCGGTGGATGCGGAAAATGGTCAGGTTTGTAAAGACTTCGCGAACAACGGCGAAATCGACTTACAACATAAGCAACCTCATGCTTACCCAGGTGGCTATGAACCAACCTCTCCGCCAATCATCACCGATAAAGTGATTATCATTGCGGGTTCGGTAACTGATAACTTATCAACGAAAGAACCTTCAGGTGTGATTCGTGGATTCGATGTCAATACTGGACAACTGCTTTGGGCCTTCGATCCAGGTGCTAAAGATCCTAACGCTATCCCTGCAGACGGTGAAAGCTATACGCCTAACTCACCGAACTCATGGGCGCCATCGGCTTATGATGCAAAATTAGACATCGTTTACATCCCAATGGGTGTGAGTACTCCTGATATCTGGGGCGGTAACCGTACTCCAGACCAAGAGAAGTTCGCGACCGGTATCTTAGCGCTGCATGCTTCAACGGGTAAACTGGCTTGGTTCTACCAAACGGTACACCACGATCTGTGGGATATGGACGTTCCGGCTCAACCAACTTTAGCGGATATTAAAGATCAACAAGGTAACACTGTACCGGTTATCTATGCACCTGCGAAAACCGGTGATATTTTTGTTCTGAACCGTGTCACAGGAAAACCTGTCGTTCCTGCAAACGAACATCCAGTCCCACAAGGTGCGGCTGAAGGTGACCACCTGTCGCCGACCCAACCTTACTCTGAATTCAGCTATCGCCCAACGGCACATCTGACAGATAAGAAAATGTGGGGCGCGACCATGTTCGACCAGATGATCTGTCGAATCATGTTCCACCGTCTGCGTTACGAAGGTCCGTTTACTCCTCCTTCCGTTCAAGGAACCTTGGTGTTCCCAGGTAACTTAGGGATGTTCGAGTGGGGCGGTATCTCCGTGAACACGGATAAACAGTTTGCTATCACTAACCCAATGCAACTGCCGTTTGTTTCTAAACTGATTCCTCGTGGTCCTAATAACCCAATGGAACCGGATGAGAAAGGCGCTAAAGGGTCAGGTAGCGAAGCGGGTCTGCAACACCAATACGGAGCAAAATTTGGTGTAGAACTTAACCCGTTCCTCTCACCATTCGGTCTGCCATGTATGGAACCTTCATGGGGCTTCGTTTCTGCGGTTAACCTGCAAAACCACGAAATCATCTGGAAGAAACGTATCGGCACCATCCGTGATAGCTCGCCGATTCCTCTACCGCTGAAAGTCGGTACTCCAATGCTGGGTGCACCAATCACTACAGCTGGTAACGTCTTCTTTATTGCTGCAACATTAGATAACTACTTGCGTGCTTACAGCGTGCATGACGGTAAATTGTTATGGCAAGCACGTCTACCAGCGGGTGGACAAGCAACTCCGATGACGTATGAAGTGGATGGTAAGCAATATGTGGTGATTAATGCTGGTGGTCACGGTTCGTTTGGATCGACCATGGGTGATTACATCATTGCGTATAAACTTCCTGACGCGAAGTAATAGGTCGGCATCACCGCACGGGTGGTGATGTCTACTGACAATAAAAGCCTCGAATAAAGCGATTTATTCGGGGTTTTTTTATGGGAAGTAATAAGAGATGAGTGGGGGAAGCCGGAAAGGTGAGGGGAAGCGTTACCCAATCAAAGCTAAGGTGTTGCTTCCCATACTCATTGGTAAGGCTTAAAAACTGTTAGGAATAAAAATATCGGGGGGTTGTTGGATTGCATAATTGAAGGCATCGGTAGCGATATTCGCCATAGACTGCCAATTTTGCAGGCTGAAATCGATTCCAAGAAGTCCGGTAACAAACCAGCATGAAGTGAAAAGCCCCAGTCCTGTAAAGACAGCACTCGCCGTTTTAAGGCTATTTTGTTGGCATTTAATTTTCATCATACTTGCCATGTACATCAGTCCTGCACTTAGCAAGCCCCAACGCATAACAATTAAGCTCGTTGCAAGAGCGCTCATCGTCAATCCTCATAGTTGACCAAAAGAGTTACCCATTGTTGAGTAAACGAACAATGAGAAAGTATTTTAAAGTGTGATTTAGCTCACATTATAGACAAGAGAGGCTGAGATTTGAAGAGTAAGTTAAATAATTAGCATTTTTGGCTCGCCGTTGTTAACGAGCCTTAGCAGAAGAGGGTACAAATAGAGTGAATTATCACTAGGAGGGTGACCCAACATTACTGAATGTCGGTAGAGAACGGCAACGTTGAGAATGACGATAAGCCGTAGGAGTCAGGTCGAACTTACGACGAAATACGCGAGAGAAAGTCTGCTGTGATTCATAACCGTATTGTAACGCGATATCAAAGACTGGGCGTTGGCTGGCGCATAAAGCTTCTGCTGCTTTGGCTAGGCGTCGGTCGCGGATATAATCGCCGAGTGTTTGGCGCGTCATTGCACGGAACATTCTTTGTAAGTGCCACTTGGAATATCCAGACTTAGCAGCAACTTCATCAATCGAAAGGTTGTTCCCGAGATTCTGATCGATCCACTCAGTGAGTGAAATGATGATTTCTTTTTGCATCTGACGTCATTCCTCTGTTTAGTCATCACATAATGTGATCTCGAACAAGTTTTTAAAGTATAATTCCTCAAGTTAACTTGAGGTAAAGCTTAAAAATGAAAAAAGAACGATCTCAATTAAAATCAAGACTTTCCCCAGGAGAGGTCGCCAAGCGAAGTGGAGTTGCGGTTTCTGCGCTACATTTTTACGAGTCAAAAGGACTCATTGCGAGCAGCCGTAATGCCGCTAACCAACGGCGCTATAGCCGCGACGTGCTGCGGCGGGTAGCAATTATTAAAATTGCCCAGCGTATTGGCCTACCCTTGGCAACCCTTAGCGAGCATCTGGCAAGTTATCCGCCGGATAAGCGTATTTCTGCTAAAGAGTGGGAACAACTTACTGCGCAGTGGCGTGATGAGTTGGATAAACGTATCGAAACGCTTGTTCGATTACGGGACGACCTTAGTGGTTGTATCGGTTGTGGATGTCTTTCCATGCGCGATTGTCCGTTACGTAATGCTGACGACCATTTAGCCGAGCAAGGTAAAGGTGCGGTACTCTTGGAGCAAGATACGCCCGATTCAGAGCTTTCAACTGGGGATTTGCCTAACAACCTGCTAGGCTCGATCAAGTCCTGACCTATAATAAGAAGAAATCGATAGATTCTTGCTGATTAAGCACGTTTTTTTACGCTAGGTTAATGGTGTAGGGTGTATTTTAAGTAAATGAGTGAGCCTGTTGCAGCCAATAGGTTTTGTTGTCTTCTGGAAAGGTTACAAGGAAAGCATGGAAATTTTCTTCACCATATTGATCATGACGCTGGTGGTGTCACTCTCCGGCGTTGCTGCGCGAATCATTCCCTTTCAAATCCCCTTACCGCTTGTGCAAATTATTGCCGGCGCGTTATTGGGGTGGCCGAGTTTTGGACTACACGTCAATTTTGACCCCGAACTGTTCTTAGTACTTTTCATCCCACCGTTATTGTTCTCAGATGGTTGGAAGACACCCATCAATGAATTCCTGCATCATGGTCGGGAAATTATTGGCTTGGCGCTGGTGTTAGTACTGATCACTGTGGTGGGTATTGGCTATCTTATTCACTGGACCATACCGGGCGTACCGTTGATCCCGGCTTTTGCCTTAGCTGCTGTGCTCTCGCCAACGGATGCCGTTGCCCTGTCAGGTATCGTCGGCGAAGGGCGTATCCCGAAAAAAATCATGTCAATCGTCCAAGGTGAAGCCTTGATGAACGATGCGTCGGGCTTGGTCTCTTTGAATTTCGCCATCGCGGTTGCGATGGGAACCATGGTATTTACCTGGTCAGGCGCTTCGCTGGAATTCTTAAAAGTCTCTCTGGGGGGCTTACTTGCCGGTGTGGTGATTTGTTGGCTGTATGGTAAATCGCTTCGCTTGTTCAGTCGTTGGAGTGGTGATGATCCGGCAACGCAAACTGTGTTGCTTATGTTACTTCCTTTTGCCTCTTATCTTATCGCTGAGCACCTCGGTACCTCAGGAATCTTAGCTGCTGTGGCCGCCGGGATGACCATAAGTCGTTCGGGTATTATTCGCCAAGCTCCGCTGGCGATGCGTCTGCGTGCTAACAGTGTCTGGCAGATGCTTGAGTTTGTGTTTAACGGCATGGTGTTTTTAATGCTGGGTTTACAGCTACCAGGGATCCTACAAACTACCCTGACCGAGGCAGAAGTTGATAACAACGTTAATATTTGGATTCTGTTATTTGCGGTAGCAATGATCTATTTAGCGCTAATCGTGGTTCGTTTTGGCTGGCTATTGTTGATGCAGCGGATTAGTAAACGCTTACTTAAGAAGCGCCCCATGGAGTTCAGTAACTACTCTTTACGCGAGCTGCTCGTGGCGACCTTTGCGGGCGTTCGGGGTGCGGTAACCTTGGCGGGTGTGTTATCCATTCCTCTCTTTTTACCGAATGGCGAAAACTTTCCGGCACGCTACGAATTAGTCTTTTTAGCCACGGGCGTCATCCTCTTTTCGCTATTGGCTGGCGTCGTTACCTTACCGTTATTACTTAAAGGTGTTTCCGGTATCGATAAAGGTGAAACGGGCAAAGAGCTGCGTAAGGCCCGATCTATCATGGCCAAGTCCGGTATCGATAGCTTGTACAAGATGGAAGAGCGTTTGGCGAAAGATACCAACGAGAATATCGATCCGGAAGTTTTGAAAGAGGTCAGCTCTCGTGTTATAGGGCAGTTGCGTCGTCGGCTTGATGATAAGGACGATCTTGAACAAGCCATGTTTATGGAGAATCTGGAAAGACGGTTACGGCTCAATGCATTGCGTGCCGAACGGGCTGAGGTTTACCACTTGCGGGCGACCAAGGAGATCTCTGATGAATCAATGCGAAAACTCCTTCGTGATTTAGATCTGCTCGAAGCACTGCTTATCGAAAAAGAAGAGTAATCGCTGGCCCCGTCCTATAAGGATGGGGCCTCCCCCCTAGTATCGGTCGATGATTTTTATTCATTTCACTGCCGCCGATCCTCGCTATATACTGACTTTTTATTGAGACACTAACGAGGCTCTCGTATGTCCACTTTATGGCGACGCTTACGCCAGAAGTTAGTAACCGATTCCCTGTGGCAAATCCCGCTGCAACTCTGTATCTATACCGGGTTATACCTCTTAGCCGGTTTACTGGTTAATCTTTTCCATCTTCCTTTGCCGGCAAATGTTATTGGCTTAGGCATACTGCTGCTGCTCATTATGTTGCGTATCGTGCCGGTAAAGTGGATCCGGGCAGGCGGTAACTGGCTGCTAGCTGAGATGCTGCTTTTCTTTATTCCAGCCGTTGTGGCGGTGGTCAACTACGGCCCATTACTGCGCAGTGAGGGATGGAAAATTGTGGCAGTGATAGGGTTGAGCACCATAATGGTACTAGCCGCGACCGGCTTTGTGGTAGAACGAGTGTTTCGTTACGAGATGGCAAGGGCACAACGTAAATTAGGAGCGAATGATGAGTAATATGCTTGCCAATCTTAGCTGCTTAGTGTTGACCGTTGTTATCTACTATCTTAATAAACGTCTTTACCGACGTTGGCGCTTACTACTCCTGATGCCCTTGGTATTTACGCCCTTGGTGTTAATTATTTTACTGCTGACCACGCATATCTCTTGGCAAAACTATATCGGCGACAACCACTGGTTAATCTGGTTATTAGGTCCAGCGACCCTAGCGTTTGCGATTCCCGTTTATGAGAACCTCGGTTTGATTCGGCGGCATTGGATGTCACTCGGGGCCGGGGTATTCACCGCAGTCGTGGTCGCAGTATTGAGCTCTGTCTGGCTCGCTCGTCTTTTTTCATTACCTGAAATGGTGGAGCGCAGTTTAGCGGTTCGATCCATCACCACCCCTTTCGCGTTGGCGGCGGCAAAACAGGTTGGTGGCCAACCTGATCTCGTCGCGTTATTCGTGGTGATCACTGGGGTTTTTGGTATGGCTATCGGTGATTTTCTCTTTCTGCGTTTGATGATTAAACAAAGTATTTCGAAAGGTGCTAGCTTGGGGGCGGCTTCCCATGGAGCGGGTACGGCCAAAGCCTATCAATTGGGGCCAGAAGAAGGGGTAGTCTCGAGTTTAGTGATGATGCTTGCGGGGATTATGACAGTACTGTTAGCCCCCTTTATTCGCTTACTCTTCTGAAAAGTGGGTCACTGCATGGCAGTGACCCATGAGGCTTAAGGTTGCTTAATACTCTGCTTTTCTTCTAATAACTTCTCGACCACACCGGGATCGGCCAACGTCGACGTGTCACCCAAGTTAGTGGTATCCCCTACCGCAATTTTACGTAGGATACGACGCATAATCTTACCGGAACGCGTTTTAGGGAGCATCTCTGCCCAGTGCAGTACGTCCGGGGTGGCAATCGGGCCTATTTCTTTACGTACCCACTGGCGAACCTCATTGTAGAGTTCGCTCGTCGGCTCTTCACCACTGTTCAGGGTGACATAAGCGTAAATGGCTTGGCCCTTAATAGAGTGCGGAATACCGACGACGGCAGCTTCAGCGACCTTAGGATGCGAGACTAACGCGGATTCGATTTCGGCGGTCCCTAATCGGTGGCCAGAAACGTTTAACACATCATCAACCCGACCGGTGATCCAGTAATAGCCATCTTCGTCACGACGCGCACCATCACCGCTGAAATAGGCGTTTTGGAAGGTGGAGAAGTAGGTTTGTTCAAAACGTTGGTGATCGCCAAATAGTGTCCGCGCTTGGCCTGGCCATGAATCGGTGATCACTAGGTTACCCTCGCAAACCCCTTCTTGAATAACGCCTTCATTATCCACCAAGGCGGGCTTGACGCCAAAGAAAGGACGGGTTGCCGAACCGGGTTTCAACGGTGTGGCGCCCGGTAATGGGGCAATCATAAAACCACCGGTTTCGGTTTGCCACCAAGTGTCGACGATAGGGCAGCGGCTATTTCCCATCTTGGTGAAAAACCACTCCCAAGCTTCAGGGTTAATCGGCTCACCGACCGATCCCAGCACCCGCAGCGAACCGCGATCGGTCCCTTGAATCGCTTTATCGCCTTCTGCCATCAAGGCACGTATCGCGGTGGGGGCGGTGTACAGAATACTGACTTGGTATTTATCGACCACTTCTGCCATCCGCGAAGCGGTTGGCCAGTTAGGCACCCCTTCAAACAGTAAAGTGGTTGCGCCGCACGCCAGTGGCCCGTAAAGCAAATAGCTGTGTCCGGTGATCCAACCGACATCCGCGGTACACCAGTAAATATCGTCTGGCTGGTAGTCGAAGACATATTTAAAAGTTGTTGCGGCGTAAACTAAGTAACCACCTGTCGTGTGCAACACCCCTTTTGGCTGCCCGGTAGACCCCGAAGTATAAAGAATAAATAAAGGATCTTCTGCGTTCATCGCCATCGGCTGGTGTTCAGTCGGGGCATCGGCCATCAGTTCATGCCACCAACAATCGCGGGGTGCATGCCAACTCGGCGATTGGCCGGTACGCGAATAGACAATAACGTTTTTCACGCTGGTTACGGCAGGGTTTGCCAAAGCATCATCGACATTCTTCTTCAATGGGATGGGGCGTCCTGCGCGAAGACCCTGATCGGCGGTAACCACTAATTTTGCTTGGCTATCAATAATCCGACCCGCTACCGCATCCGGCGAGAATCCGCCAAAAATAACGGAATGGATGGCACCAATACGTGCACAGGCCAACATAGCGACCGCTGCTTCCGGGACCATCGGCATATAGAGTGCGACGACGTCTTGAGGTTTAATCCCCATTGATGTCAGGACATTGGCAAACTGACAGACTTGTTGGTGTAATTCACGGTAGGTTAGGGTTCGGCTTTCGCTACCGTCATCGCTTTCCCAGATAATCGCCGGCTTATCGCCATGTTGCGCCAGATGTCGGTCTAAACAGTTGGCCGCAAGGTTAAGCTGACCATCCTCGAACCAACGAATATCAATATTACCTGGCTCGAAATGCGTATTTTTTACGCGGGTAAAAGGGGTGATCCAATCAAGGATCTGTGCGTGTTCCTGCCAGAACGCAGTGGGATCGTCCACCGATTGTTGATAGAGCTTGGCGTACTGCTCTTCGTTGATGTGTGTATTGGCAGCAATGGCATCCATGATCGGGTGAGTAATGGGTTGGCTCATGACAGGTCTCCTTTTTTGTTAATTTTATGTGAAAAGATGCATGATAAAAGACCAAGCCGGTGATTTGTTTGGGATATGTGCCAGAGATCACGGGATTGCATCGTTATTTACCGACACGTCAATTTTATCGGTATTCTCGGCCATTCTGGCAAAATCGACCGAAAATGCCTAGCGACGGACAGGGTCAAAGAAAAATTTTTTTCAAAACGTGCGCATTTAACTAAGCGAAATTTATTCTTTTAGAAGATAGGGTTATAAAAAACTACTATCTATATACGATAATGGATTATCAAAAGAGAATTATCCGATGTTTATCAAAGCTTGCGCCCGGCAGAGAGAAAATGGTAATACATAGCACACAAAATCGCAGGAGGCGGTTTTAGCACACAAACATCAAAGACTTGGCCGTTTTATTTTTGGCATTTTTATTTCTGCGTACTTCTCTTGTCACTGAAGAGTGAAAGGCAGTTTGACTGAGGAAACCACTATTCTATGAAAGGCTTCAAAATCACTCTTGCTTGGCAAATCCTAATTGCACTGATTTTAGGGATTGTTGCCGGAAGCATCCTCCACAATGCACCAGATAGCCGCGACTGGCTGGTGGTCAATGTGTTAAAACCTGCGGGTGACATCTTCATTCATTTGATCAAAATGATTGTGATCCCGATCGTTGTTTCATCGCTTATCGTCGGGATTGCCGGTGTCGGCGACGCGAAAAAATTAGGGCGTATTGGCCTTAAAACCATTATCTATTTTGAAGTGATCACCACCATTGCTATCGTGGTCGGCCTGACATTAGCCAATGTGTTCCATCCAGGAACCGGCATTGATATGTCTGCGTTAACCACGACCGATATCTCAAAATACGAAGCTACGACGCAACAAGTGCAGAACGGGCCTCATAGCTTAGTGACCACTATCCTGTCGATCATCCCGCAAAATATATTTGTCTCTTTTGCCAATGGCGACATGCTAGCGATTATCTTCTTCTCGGTATTGTTTGGTTTAGGCTTATCGTCGCTACCAGCAGAACACCGCGATCCGCTGGTTTCTGTTTTCCGTTCGATCTCCGAAACCATGTTTAAAGTCACCAATATGATCATGCGTTATGCACCCGTCGGTGTGTTTGCGCTGTTGACCGTGACCGTGGCTAACTTTGGTTTTGCATCGCTTTATCCGCTCGCGAAGCTAGTTGGACTGGTGTATGCCGCCATTTTGTTATTTGCCTTTGTTATCTTGGGCGGTGTTGCGAAGCTTTGCAGTCTGAATATTTGGACACTGATGCGCATATTAAAAGATGAGCTTATCCTGTCCTATTCAACCTCAAGTTCAGAGACTGTGCTGCCTCGGATCATGGAAAAGATGGAAGCTTATGGTGCGCCGAAATCAATCACTAGCTTCGTTGTTCCGACCGGTTATTCCTTTAACTTAGACGGTTCTACGCTTTATCAAAGTATTGCGGCAATCTTTATTGCTCAGCTATATGGTATTGAGCTTTCCTTGACCCATCAAATTATTTTAGTTCTTACCTTAATGGTGACCTCGAAAGGTATCGCCGGTGTACCAGGCGTCTCTTTCGTGGTGTTATTGGCCACACTGGGTAGCGTAGGCATCCCGTTAGAAGGCTTAGCCTTTATCGCTGGGGTTGACCGCATTATGGATATGGCACGTACCGCATTGAATGTGGTTGGTAATGCCTTAGCCGTCTTGGTCATCTCTTGCTGGGAAAAACAGTTTGATGTGAATAAAGCGCGGGCATACGAACAGCAAATGCTGGGGACGTCGCGCGCTAAATAATAGACTATTGATTACTGATTGATCGGGAGTGCATGATAGGGTTAATCCCCTTCATCACTCCCGTTTTTTTGTGCAAAATAAGGCTTGATTATGTCCCTTAATCTCCATCATCTCGTGACCGAAGGTCGCAATACTGCAAGTGAAAATATCGACCAGTTATCGACTGCCGAAATGCTCAAGGTCATTAACGACGAAGATAAAAAAGTAGCCTTCGCGGTTGAGGCGATTTTGCCGGAAATCACCCAGGCAGTTGACGCGATTACCGCGGCTTTTGCCCGAGGTGGGCGCTTAATTTATAGTGGCGCGGGCACGTCGGGACGTTTAGGTATTTTGGATGCTAGTGAGTGTCCACCCACCTTTGGCACCTCACCGGATCAAGTTATTGGGCTGATTGCAGGGGGACATCGGGCGATTCTACAGGCTGTTGAGAACGCTGAAGATAATGCAGAGCAAGGGGCTAAAGACTTACAGGCGATTAATTTCTGCGAACAGGATATTTTGGTCGGTATCGCCGCCAGCGGTCGCACACCCTATGTGTTGGGGGCGTTATCTTGGGCGAAACAGTGTGGAGCGGTCACCATTGCCATCAGCTGTAATGTGCAAAGCCCTATGGCGGAGTGTGCAGAGATCGCGCTTAGCGCGGTGGTAGGGCCTGAAGTGGTGACTGGATCGTCTCGGTTGAAGGCTGGGACTGCACAAAAAATGATTCTGAATATGTTGACGACGGGGTCAATGATCCGCAGCGGAAAGGTATTTGGCAATTTAATGGTCGATGTGGAAGCTACTAATCAGAAGCTCGTTCAACGGCAAAAAAATATCGTGATCGAAGCCACTGGCTGTGGGGCGGAAGAGGCGGAAACAGCTCTTGCGGCCTGTAACGGACAGTGTAAAACCGCGATACTGATGATCTTGGCAGAATTAACGGCAGAGCAGGCACAAGCCCGCTTAGTTGAGCATAAAGGTTTTATCCGTTCCGCGTTACTCGCGTCCGCAAACAAATAACGAAATGATTATATTTATCATTTGAAAAATCTATTACACTCTTAGCGTTTCTCAACATGATAAGCGCTAAGGGCTCTGTTGGTGACCCAAAGTGCAATGACAGAGGTAATGACTATGCAACGCAATTCTCTTTTCCGTCCATTATTGCTGGTAACAGCGCTCTTCTCTGCGGGAGCATTTGCTGAGGAAGCACAAACACTCACTCAGCCTGTTTCCAAAGGGCTTTACGAGCTGGCTTATGGTCAATCTTCACCGCAGTTATATGTAGCCAGTGCTGGCAGCCGACAAGAAACCGGCGGTGCGGTATATGTACTTAACCCGCAAAGCTTGAAGACCGAACAAGTGATCAAAGAGCCACTTAAACCCTTTGGCGTTGCCATCGATAATACCCAACATATCCTCTATACCGGTAATACGCGCGATGGCTCGATTACCGCGATTGACTTAAAAACGCATAAAATTATCGCTCAACAAGTGGTTGAAACGCGCCAACGTACCGAGTCTTTCCGACCGCCACAAATTCGTGAGATTACGGTCGATCCAACCACCCATCAAGTCTATGCGACGGGTGTAGGGGCTGAGAGTGTGGTGTGGGTACTCGACGGTAAATCACTGAAAGTGATCAAAACCATCACCGGCGTGGGTAAAATGGCGACAGGTCTGGCTATCGATGCCTCACAGCATGCGCTATACCTCTCCAATGCCGATGCAGAATGGATCAAGATCGATACGCAAAATAATAGCATTGTAAAACGGACGAAGCTGGATTTACCGGGCGATCATATGCTGTTAAATGTCAGTTTGGATACTGCAGGTCATCGTGCATTTATTGCGGATTTCAAACAGCCGCAGGTTGTGGTCATTGATACCCAAACGAATAAAGTCTTAACCAGCATTAAGGTTCCCGAATCCTTAGGTGTTCTATTCAATACACAGCGCCAAGAGCTGTATGTGACGCACCGTAAAGCCGGAACCGTCAGCATTGTCGATACGAAAACCTATCAGGTTAAACGCACCGTTAAAACGGACGGTATGCCAAATAGCTTAGCGCTGTCCGACAAGGGCGATGTCCTGTATGTCACGGTTAAGCAACCCTCTTCTCGTGAGAAAGAAGCTACGCAGCCAGATACTGTGTTGCGCATCACGTTGTAATAAAAAAAGGCCTCATCAAGAGGTCTTTTTTCCGTTATCACTCTTTAAATAAGAGGGATAATTTCCCGCCCGGTTCGGCTAATTTGTTTAGCTTCTTCTCATTAACGGTTTGACGTTGTCCTAACTGCGATAAGGTCGGAGAGTCTGCTTTATCGGTAGAATGCTGACTCCCCTGCGCGGCGACTAAGCGTGCGGCGGCTTGCTCTAAATAAGCCATATAGCCAGCTTTGGTCGATAGCTGCTGAGTATTTACAGGTTGCTGCGAGCGGAGCCAGCTACCTAGGTAGAACTCTAAGAACGGTGGTGCTTGATCGGGTTTATCGTAGGCGATGCCCCGTAGAAAATAGACAATTGAGCGATAAGGGTCGTTTTGCATGGCCTGCAAACCGACCTGTTGAGGCAACTGAGCGGGAGCCACCGGTTTTCCTTGTGGGTCTTCAAGCCAGGTCAAATGCTGTTGTTGCATCGTACTCCAGAAGCGGTCCATCGACGCTAGATGACTGAAGTCATTGGTAATACGGACTACAAATGGAAAATCCTGATTATTAGCGAGCGCTCGAAAGGTCGATACCGTGTGGTGGCCATCGGTCAGGTAGATATGATGGTCCGGTGCAATGACGGCACTTTTCACATCCTCTGCGTCAGTGCCGCGCGCCGCAAGGCAGCTAAAGCTAGTCGGTTGTGCGAGGGATGATTGGCTATCGAAGGTCTTAACACCTTTCGCGCCAATATCTTCACAGAATTCGTTGAATAACGCTTTGTGATCGCTCTGTAACTTGGCAACTTTATAATTCACTTCATCGTCACCAATTGCCGGTTGTGTGGGGTGAATTTGACTGACGTTAAGGGTTTTAATCGTCTGGGCATAAGAGAAGGGACTGCATGAGAAGCCCACTGTGATTAACGAAGCAAGTAGAACCGGGGTAACGCGTTTCATTATCTTCTTCCTCATTAGGGGACAAAAAAGGTGAGTTACCTCACCTTTCCTTTATCATTCACATCTCTGAGGCATCATTGATTAAGTCACGGTGGGGCTTATCCTTGAGGATCATCTCAAAACTATGAAGACGCTTATAGATTGACATCAATTCGACTAACGTGGACCATGAATTGATCAAGTATTGGAATGATGAGCGTACTTGGTCGAACACGTTAGAGATTTGATTCATTAACCCTAAGGTGATCGTTCCCGCCACGATAGCGGGGAACAGCACAAATAAGCCAAAGACATTATCGACTTGTAGATACAAAATACGGGTAATGTTGAAGTAGAGATAATGGAAGTAGAGACGAAAGTAGTTATGGCGCACTTGATTATAGAGCGCTTTCACCGTCGGCGGCGTAGCCCGACTAGCATCGTCCTCACCATAGACTAACTCTTTACGATAGGCGGCTTCTACCCGTTGGTTTTTAAAGGAGAGCCCCGGCAGTTTTATTCCAACAACCGCTAATAAAGCTGTCCCAAACAGCGACCATACAATGGCAATGATCACCAGTGCATAGGGAATATCGCCGATAATCGGTACCGATTTTACGTGTACGGAAAGCTGTGCCAAGATCGGTAGGAATGCTATCAACGTCATAATCGCTTGCAGTAAGCTCACGCCCCAACTTTCCAAGGTGTCCGCAAAGCGCATCGTATCTTCTTGTACCCGCTGAGAGGCCCCTTCGACATGGCGTAACTGTCCCCAATTCGCCATAAAAAAGTTGTTCATTGCGGTACGCCAGCGAAATACCCAGTGGCTAACGAAGAAGTTATTCAATACACCGACCACGACGGCGACTAATGCAATACCGAGAAATGCGTAGATTTGCTGATAAAAATCGTCAATTTTCACCGATCCTGCTTTCCCCAGCGCTTTTTGGATAAGATCGCCAAAAGGGGCATACCAAGCATTTATCGCAACACCGACTTGAACACTAAACCAGGTTGAAAAAATAATGAGCGCCAATCCCCAAACGGACCAGCGTTGCCAAGGATGATTATCGATGACTCGCCATATTGCGGCGAAGATCGTGACAGCGGCCCAGAAATAGAGATAGAACCAGAGGTAACTGAGTTGCCAGAACCGCGCAACGGTTGTCGGTAACGGCGCCAGAAAAGCCTTGGCGAGTGACGGAAAATGGGCCGGTAACTGTGCGGCGACACTGAACCAAAAAAGAACCACGACCAAACTCCATACGGCTGCGCTAGTGAAAAAGAGCAGTGGGCGTGGGAAATAACACTTAAACATGGTAACTCCCTGAAAATTTACTCCTGTGGTGACTATACTAGTTTAACCGACGGGAGAAGGATCTTACTGGCGATTAAAAAACACATTGTGATGACAAGATGTTAAATGTCGTCACAAAAAATAAGTAGATATGATTTTTGATGTTACTCAACTGTGTTACAATTGGATTGTTACCGGTAACCACCCTATAAAAATACGACAGCGTTACCGAACAACACTGTCACGCTATCTTTCAATTTTTCATGCTGCATCATTTGCAGTATTAAGGCAATGTCATGTCAGAACAAAAAAACGGCCAGTCACGCCGTGATTTTCTGCTGAAAACTATCGCTATCGCGCCAGCCATGGCTGTCGGGACGGCAGGGATAGGGGCTCTAGAGAGTCGAAGTGTCTTGGCCGCAGACAACACCGGTTCTCCCCATTCTCAGGCGAGAGAGTACCAACCTTCTTGGTTTACGGCTGAAGAATTTGCATTTATCACCGCTGCCGTAACGCAACTGATCCCGAAAGATGAGCGTGGCCCAGGTGCATTAGAAGCAGGTGTTCCTGAGTATATTGATCGTCAAATGAACACCCCTTATGCTACCGGCGCAAACTGGTATATGCAGGGGCCTTTCACCCCCGACGTAGAAAAAGAGTTTGGCTATCAGCTGCCTTTAGTTCCACAGCAAATTTACCGATTGGGGATTGCCGAGGCGAATCATCAAAGCCAGCAGCAATATGGCAAGATCTTTGCCGATCTCAGTGCAGAGCAACAAGTTGAATTTCTCAAGGCCTTAGAAAGCGGCAAGGTGAACTTCCAGCAACTGCCATCGAAAACCTTCTTCTCATTCCTACTGCAAAATACCCGCGAAGGCTTCTTTAGCGACCCTATCCACGGTGGTAACCAGGGATTAGTGGGGTGGAAATTAATTAATTTCCCAGGCGCGCGTGCAGACTTTATGGATTGGGTAGAGCGAGGTGAACGCTACCCATTACCACCAGTATCGATTCGGGGTGAGAGAAGTTAATTATGGCGAATGAACAGAAAAAAGTAGATGCGGTAATCGTTGGCTTCGGTTGGGCAGGTGCGATTATGGCAAAAGAATTAACCGAAGCGGGCCTGACAGTGGTTGCGCTGGAGCGTGGTCCACATCGTGATACTTATCCCGATGGGGCTTACCCACAATCGATCGACGAATTAACCTATAACGTTCGTAAAAAGCTTTTCCAAGATCTGTCCAAAAGTACCGTAACCATCCGCCATAATCCCTCGCAAACGGCGGTGCCTTATCGCCAGCTTGCCGCATTCTTGCCGGGTACCGGTACGGGTGGCGCAGGGTTACACTGGTCGGGCGTTCACTTTCGCGTTGATCCAGCAGAACTACGTCTGCGTAGCCATTACGAAGAGCGTTATGGGAAAAACTTTATTCCAGAAGGTATGACGATCCAAGATTTCGGCGTCACCTACGACGAACTCGAACCGTTCTTTGATCAATCAGAAAAAGTTTTTGGTACCTCAGGCACCGCTTGGTCGATTAAAGGCAATGTCGTGGGTAAAGATAAAGGGGGGAACCCTTATGCCGGGGATCGCTCGCAAGACTTCCCACTGCCGGCCCAGAAAAGAACCTATTCTGCGCAATTATTCTATAAGGCTGCGCAAGCGGTGGGTTACCATCCTTATGACATGCCTTCAGCCAACACCTCTGGGCCTTATACCAACACTTATGGGGCGCAAATGGGGCCGTGTAACTTCTGCGGTTATTGCAGTGGTTACGCCTGTTACATGTATTCTAAGGCATCGCCGAACGTTAATATTCTCCCAGCGCTTCGCCAAGAGCCTAAATTTGAACTGCGTAACGATTCCTATGTACTGAAAGTCAACCTGACCGACGATAAAAAGCGCGCAACAGGTGTCACCTACGTGGATGCACAAGGTCGGGAACAGATCCAACCCGCAGATTTAGTGATCCTCTCGGCATTCCAATTCCACAACGTTCACTTAATGTTGTTATCGGGTATTGGTAAGCCGTACAACCCAATCACCAATGAAGGGGTTGTGGGACGTAACTTTGCCTACCAGAACATGTCGACCCTTAAAGCGTTGTTCGATAAAAATACGACCACTAACCCGTTTATCGGAGCAGGTGGGGCCGGTGTTGCTGTGGACGACTTTAACGCGGATAACTTTGACCATGGTCCGCATGGTTTTGTCGGTGGGTCACCTTTCTGGGTAAACCAAGCAGGCGTGAAACCCATTTCTGGGCTTCCTGTCCCTGCAGGCACACCAGCGTGGGGAAGTGAGTGGAAAGCAGCCGTTGCAGACACTTATACCCACCATGTCTCGATGGATGCCCATGGCGCCCACCAGTCATACCGTAATAACTATTTAGACCTCGATCCCAATTACAAAGATATTCATGGGCAGCCGCTGCTGCGGATGACTTTCGACTGGCAAGAAAACGACATCAAAATGGCACAGTTTATGGTGTCTAAGATGCATAAAATTGCCGAAGCGATGAATCCGAAAGCGATTTTAGGCGCAGCAAAGAAAGAGGGGGCGCACTTCGATACCACCTCTTATCAAACTACCCATATGAATGGTGGCGCAATCATGGGTGAAAACCCAGCCACGAGCGCGATTAACCGTTATCTGCAAAGTTGGGACGTGCATAACGTCTTCGTGCCGGGGGCCTCAGCGTTCCCACAGGGGCTTGGCTATAACCCAACCGGACTGGTGGCGGCTCTGACCTATTGGTCGGCTAAAACGATCCGTGAGGTGTACCTCAAGAACCCAGGCCCACTGGTTCAGGCATAAGGAGAGGCGAATGAAAAAGACTTTTTTAACCCTAGTGTTAACGTTGGTCTCCTTTGGTGCGTTGGCCGAAACGTCGGGCGATCTGGTTAAACGTGGTGAGTACCTCGCGCGGGCAGGGGACTGTGTGGCCTGTCATACTGCAAAGGGCGGTAAACCTTTTGCTGGTGGTCTCGCGATGGCAACGCCGATCGGTACGATTTACAGTACCAATATCACCCCTGATAAGCAGACGGGGATTGGTGATTACAGCTACGACGATTTCCAAAAGGCGGTGCGTCAGGGGATTGCGAAAACCGGTGATACGCTTTATCCGGCTATGCCTTATCCCTCCTATGCGGTGGTCAGCGATGAAGATATGCATGCGCTGTATGCTTACTTTATGCAGGGCGTTCCGGCCGTCGAGCAAGCGAATAAAGCCACCGATATCCCGTGGCCTCTATCAATGCGCTGGCCACTGGCGATCTGGCGTAAAATGTTTGCACCAGAGGTCAAGCCCTTTGAACCGACCACTCAGGATGATGAAAGTGTCAACCGTGGGCGTTACTTGGTTGAAGGGTTAGCCCACTGTGGGGCTTGCCACACACCGCGTAGTATCACGATGCAAGAGAAAGTGCTAAATGGACAGGATAACACCACGTATCTAGCAGGCAGCAGCTCACCGATTGATGGGTGGACCGCCAGTAACTTGCGTGGCGATAATCGGGACGGACTCGGTCGTTGGAGCCAGCAACAGCTGGAGCAGTTCTTACGTTATGGTCGTAATGATCAAACCGCCGTCTTTGGTGGCATGACGGATGTGGTCGAGCATAGCTTACAATACCTGACCGATGCCGATATCACGGCTATTGCACGGTATCTGAAAACCTTGGCTCCACAAGACCCCCATCAAACGCCATTCACTGCGGATGATACGGTTGCCAAAGCGCTGTGGAAAGGAAATGACCAGCAAGCGGGTGCCAGTGAGTATGTTGACAGCTGTGCAGCCTGCCATAAGACAGATGGCACGGGCTATAAGCGCTTCTTCCCGCAGTTGAAAGGGAATCCGGTTGTCTTAGCCGACGATCCTACATCACTGATTCACATCATCTTAACCGGTGCACGTTTACCCGCTGTGGCCGGAGCGCCTACTGCGATCACCATGCCTGCTTTTGGCTGGCGGATGAATGATCAGCAGGTCGCCGACTTGGTTAACTTCGTGCGCAGTAGTTGGGGGAATACCCAATCATCAACGGTATCCGCCAGCGATGTGGCGAAGATCCGTAAACAAGACGATGTTAAAGGCCAGCAGGGAAGTCATAGCATAGAAACCCTAGAAAAACGTCAGTAATCGTTTTTATCTGAATAACGCGGTAACCCTCAGGGCTACCGCGTTTTTTTTAAATATCTTCGAGGTCTTTACCGCGGGTGGTCGGGCCGAAAATCGCGACAGATAGCACGACCATTACCATACTGAATACGATAAATAATACGACAGCGCTGCTGCCGACTGATGTCAGGATCATACCAATCAGTACGCTACTGAGGGCGGTTGAGAGGCGACTAAAGGAGTAACAAAAACCGACTGCGCGCGCACGAATCGCGGTAGGAAAGATCTCTGTTTGATAAGCGTGATAGCTATAGGTTAACCAAGCATTGGAATAGGTGATAAGAAAACCGCAAACGATCATCAGCCAAGGCTGGTGAGCAAAAGCGAAACCTGTTCCACACACCACTGTCATTAATGAAGCCGCAACAATCTGCCATTTGTTTTCGAACCGATTCGCATAGAGTGTGCAAAGCAGTGAGCCTAACGGATAGGCTAAAGTGATAAAGAACGCATACCCTAAACTGTGTGACAGCGATGCCCCTTTGCCTGACAGCAGAGTGGGTAACCAGTTACCGAAGCCAAAAAAGCCGATGGCTTGAAAGAAGTTCATCACCATCAACATCAGGGTCCGTTTCCGCCATGTTGGCGACCAAATATCACGAAACTGACCGTTGACGTTGCTCTGAGCAGAGGGAATAGGCTGGTCGGTATTGATCGGTGCACCGCAGCGTTTTTCCATATCCATCATGATACGGTGGGCGGCTTGTACCTGATTTTTCTCCATCAGCCAGCGTGGTGATTCCGGCAGTTGCCGTCTGATCAGCCAAATAATCAGTGAGCATACCGCCCCAATAATAATTACCCAGCGCCAGCCCGCTAAGCCAAGCCATTGTTGAGGGATCAACCACCACGAAAGCAGTGCCACGGCGGGTACTGATAAAAACTGCACAAAGAAAGCAAAGGCAAATGCTTTGCTTCGCAGGCGGGCAGGGGTCCATTCTGCTAAATAGGTATCGATCGTCACTAACTCAACGCCAAGACCAATCCCAACCAAAAAACGGCACAATAGAATACCTTCGCTACTTTGCTGAAATACCATAAGAAGCGAGAAAAAGCCGTACCAGCCGAGAGCAAAAATAAAGGTCAACCGTCGACCATAACGATCGGCGAATGGCGCGAGTAGACTAGCCCCAACGAATAGGCCGAGAAAGGTGACGGAAGCAAAAGCAGCCTGATCCGAGATACCTAATAGCCCGGCTTGGCCAACATGAAAAATATGATCCGCGATCAGTCCGCTACTGATATAACCGGTTTCAAAGAGATCGAATAATTCAAAAAAACCGCCGAGCGCCAAAAGGCTAATAAAGATCCAAAGTGGACGGGTCGCGGGCAGTGCATCAATCCGTGCGGCAATAGTGGCGGGCGGCGAGGGAGCATTATCAACAGTCATTAGCAGGTTTCCATTCACATTCTGTTTGCATTGAGGATATTTCTATTTTTATTTTGTGGGACGAACGCCCAAGTTTATCCAGCATAATGCAAGTTAACAGGGAGGATCAGAAATTTGTGCAGGATTAGGCTAAAAAAAAAGCCACCCTTCAAAGGGTGGCTGTCCAGTATGAGGCGACAGTTAGAAACTGTATCCCGCGACGAGATAATAGCCCCAGCCAGTATTGTTCGTCCGCGATCCACCTAGGTCTGCACTGCCTTCCCATTGGCCGCCATTATGGAAATAACGGGCGACGAAAGAGTAATGCCAATGCGCGTAGCTGAGCGCCAAGATGTGGCTGGAAGCGATGGAGTTCTTCGTCCGCACGGTGCTGTTATTACCGAGGTCAGAGCCCCAGTCGAAGTTGGTGAAACCGATATAGGCTAAGTTTCCGCCCCATAGGGTGGTAATCGGGTACATATACTTCACTTTGAAGCGGTAACCATCCCAGCTATCTTCATTGGTCGCACCATAGTTTTCCCACTGGTACTTCGCATAGACGTTTAAGGACAGTGAGAGTTTAGTCCCAGTATCAATATCCGTCCCTAACCCCATATACCAAGTATTTTGACGATTTTTATCGTTAGGCCCCATATCGTAGATATAGTTATTGGCAAAGTACCACTGTTTGATAGGACCGATGCTGAGGTCAGTATTGGTCAGCTTATCGATTGAGAAACGGGGTTCGATCTCCATGAATAATGGCGAACCTTTGCCCTTATCCCAAATTCCGACATCGTTTGCGTTACCCACGCCAAAAAACTTAGGGACATCGACGTAACCGTAAAAATCGAACCAATCTTTATGTGCAAAGGCCTCATATTCTAAGTAAATATCGTTATTTGGATGAGGGCCAAAACGGGTGTGGTAGCTGCCGACAACGTTGACACTTTGATGCCACCAATCAGAGAGGTATTCGGAGGAGTCATCTGCCCAAGCAGAGGTTGCCGCAGTGGAGGCTAATACTGTGGCGGCTATCAGTGATTTATATTTCATTATTATTTGCTCATCGAGGATGTAAAACGCGAAAAATGAGTCCCACAAGATCGTAACAGGCAGTTAGACAGTGCATACCCTGTTTGTCGGCAAGAATTTTACCCTTAAAGAGAGGTTATTGCGGCACTATTAAAAAATTATAATGTGATTGAGATCACATTTTATCTGTATAGTATTGAACTATTTGTGAATTTTTTACTACGCGATGAATAATTATACAGTGGCCCTATGACGATTAGGGATACTCGTCGATTGTAGGGTGAAGCCATGCTAATATTTAAAAAGTTGAACAATTAATCGGTTGATCGCTAACCCCTTTCTTAGATAAGTGCTTAATTACGTCACATTGGGCCGAATGTTTGCTTTAAAGGATGCCATTTATGATGAATTCTGAATCTGAATCGTCTTCACTACGCGAAGACCGATTTGAACTTGCGTCAATATTGCGAACATTTCAAAAGCAGCAACAGACCTTGGTGTTGGCCTCTTTGGATGACGATAAGCAAACCTTTTCAATGGTAAGAATGGAAGGGAGCCGTATTCGATTACTTCCTCAACAGAATCCCGGACCGCTTGCTTCACCTTTGACATTGGTGGCGGAAGGGAGCGAGGCTAAAATCATCTTTAGTATCACCAATGTGGTGACTGCCGAGCAACAGGGCCAGCAGCAATGGCTCGGCGAATTAGTGCCGACATTTTCCTACATCCAGCGGCGAATCAACTTACGTGTTCCTGTCCCCCTAAGAGAAGCATTCACGCTTGCCATTCATCTCCCTGGCCATGTGGAATTACACCGCTTCTTTGTCGATAATTTCTCTACTGGCGGGATAGGGCTTTTTAGCCGTGGACTCCCGGATCCTGCTTTTAAGCAAGGGACAATTTTCAAGAAGGTTGACCTGAACTTAGGCGAATACGGTGAATATAAGGTTAACGTTGAGGTGATCTCTCTAGCCCCTCTGGATGAGCCTTTAGTGGACCATCCCGAATTCACTCACCGCATCTCAATGCGTTTCCTAAATTTGTCGCTGATCACACAGCGGACGTTTAATAAGATTGCCTACATCTTTGAGGTGAACTTCAACCGTAAACGTTAAGCCAGTAGTATGAATTTTCTGAAATTTAAGGTATTAATTATCCTTAATTCATTCATTTTCTACACTTAGAAGACGATCGACGTTAAGGGGGATGTTAATGGAACTTGAAACAGAACGTTTGCGATTACGGCAGTGGCAGACTTCCGATTTGATCCCTTTTCGGGAAATGAATCAAGACCCAGACGTCATGCGTTTTTTTATGAATCCGCTCAGCGCCACACAGAGCGATGAGCTAGCGAAAACCTTTCGGCTTATCATCCAGCGTAAAGGCTGGGGCTTCTGGGCGGTTGAGCTAAAATCCACTGCTCAGTTTATTGGTTTTTGCGGACTGCACGAGCAGCCGAACAAATTCACTTTTTCGCCTTGTGTTGAGATCGGCTGGCGTTTCTCGTCGTCTTTTTGGTCACAAGGATTGGCGACGGAAGCCGCCGAGCGAGTGTTACAATTTGCCTTCGAAAATCTTAGTTTACAGCAAGTTGTGGCGTTCACTTCCGTGCATAATCAGCGTTCTGAACGTTTGATGCAGCGGCTAAACATGACTCGACAGCGCACCTTCAATCATCCTCACATCCCTGCGGAACATCCCTTAGCCGAGCATCTACTCTATGCATTGCAGCGGTCGGATTTTTTATTGTCTTAAGACAATACATTGACGTAAAAGAGGGGTTTCTGGCGATCTATCTCACGTTTTACCGATAAGCATCTTGAGGCAGACTGACGAGTCTGACAAATTGCCTGAAATAGGGTGAAGGGGTGAGATGAAGATCGTTAAAATCTTGAACAACAATGTCGTGGTTGTTCAACAAGGCTCAAAGGATGAGCAGATTATTATGGGTCGAGGTATCGCCTTCCAGAAACGTTGTGGCGACAGCATCGATCACAGTAAAATTGAGAAGATCTTTGCGCGGCAGAATAATCCATTATTTGACCACTTTGTCGAATTGATTCAACAGATCCCTCTCAATGTACTCCTTACCTGTGATCGAATTGTCACCTATGCTCGCCAGCAATTAGGCCCTTTGCAAGAAAGCTTATTTATCTCGTTGGCCGATCACTGCTTCGGCGCTTTAGAACGAAAACGTAATGGTATCGTTTTGCATAATCGTCTGTTATGGGAAACTCAGCATCTTTATCCAAACGAGTACCAAGTGGCAGTGGTGGCGTTACAAATTATCGAGCGACGGTTAGGGGTAACACTGCAGCTCGATGAAGCGGGTTTTATCACGTTGCATTTTGTCACCGCTCAGCTGAAAGGTGATATGCAAGAGGTCACCCAAGTCACCCGCCTAATACAAGAAATGTTAAATCTGGTGAAATATCACCTAAGTATTGATTATGATGATAAAAGCTTTAGTTATCAGCGATTTGTTACGCATTTAAAGTTCTTTGCACAGCGTTGTTTAGCCCATACTCAGGTTAACAGTGAAGAGAGTGAATTAACCGAAACTGTCCATAATCAGTACCCGTTAGCCTGGTCAGCGGCTGAGCTAGTCGGTAAACATCTGTCGCAGCATTATCAGCATCATATTCAGCCAGAAGAGTTATTATTTTTGACGTTACACATAGAGAAGTTACGTAAAGAAGCACAGTAAATTGACAGGATTGTTACTACTTCGGTAGGCAAAACCTGGGTCTCGTCTAAACAAGGCGGGTCCCGGGTTTTTTTGTTTTTACAGGGAATTAAAGGTTATCACCGATTACTGGAGGGAAAATGGATTATCAATCACTCGCGGAAAAGATTATAGAAGGGGTGGGTGGGAAAGAGAATATTACTAGTCTCGTTCACTGCGCAACCCGCTTACGCTTTAAACTCGTGCAACCAGCCGTTGCCGACACTGAACGGCTTAAAAGTCTGGACGAGGTGATCGCTGTGGTGAACAGTGGTGGACAATTTCAGGTTGTCATTGGCAACCAAGTCGGTGACGTCTATCAAGCCATCAAGGTCATCTTGGATGATGGCATTGGAGCGAGTGAAGTGACCGAGGAGAACGCCGTCACGCCCGCTGCACAGTCGACAATTCTGGCTCGTTTAATCGATATTGTATCAGGGATCTTTACTCCCTTTATTGGTGTGATGGCCGCCTCTGGCATCATGAAAGGGCTGCTGGCGTTGGCGGTGGCCTGCGGAGTATTGACGACTGAGGGCGGAACCTACCAAATCTGGTACGCGGCCAGTGATGCACTGTTTTTCTTCTTCCCACTCTTTATCGGGTACACCGCAGGCCAAAAATTTGGCGGTAGCCCCTTTATCACGATGGTTATCGGCGGGGCACTCACCCATCCTTTAATGATCAAAGCATTCGAAGCGAGCCAAGCGGGGCAGTCTACTGAAACATTTTTTGGGATACCGATCGTCTTCATTAATTACAGCTCCTCAGTCATCCCGATTATTCTAGCGTCGTGGGTAAGCTGTTTAATTGAAAAGCGTATCAGGCCCCTGCTGCCTTTGGCCGTTCGAAGCTTTTTTACTCCAGTCATTTGTTTGGCGACAGTTGTGCCCCTCACCTTTTTAGGTATTGGTCCTTTGGCGACAGGGTTGAGCCATTTACTGGCGGAAGGCTATGAGGTGATCTATCGCTTTGCACCTTGGTTAGCTGGCGCGGCGTTGGGGGCAGTGTGGCAAATTTGCGTGATTTTCGGTCTGCACTGGGGCCTTGTGCCGCTGATCTTCAATAACCTCGTCGTTTTCGGGCAAGATTCCATGATGCCGATGATTCTGCCTGCGGTGATGGGCCAAATTGGCGCAGTGCTAGGGATCTTCTTCTACAGCAAAGATCCTCGTCAAAAAGCGCTAGCCGGATCGTCCTTCTCTGCCGGGATCTTTGGGGTAACGGAACCGGCGATTTATGGGCTAACGTTACCACTGCGTCGACCTTTTGTTATTGGGTGTATAGCGGGTTCATTGGGGGGCGCGATTGTTGGGTTCTTCGGCACCCATACCTACTCCTTTGGTCTCGCCAATATTTTCACGCTTATCCAAATTATTCCGCCTTCGGGGATTGATAGCACAGTATGGGGGGCCTTCATCGGTAACGCTGTTGCGGTACTTGTCGGCTGCCTGGGGACCTATTTTTGGGGACGTCGTACTCAGCTTACTGATACTGCACCCGTGGCCAATATGCCAGCAACCCATGCGATGCCGACGGTCGAGCCATCACTGCCTTCCCACAACTCGCCTTTAGAAAACCCCCTCATACTGCTTAGCCCAATGACTGGGCAAGTTATCGCGATGGCCGATATTCCCGACCCGACCTTCGCCGGAGGACTACTGGGACAGGGTATGGCAATTTTGCCGACTAAGGGAGAAGTCCACGCGCCTTTTTCTGGCACGGTTGAGTCGATTTTCATCACGAAACATGCTTTGGGCTTGCGCAGTGAGCAGGGTGTTGAGGTATTGATTCATGTCGGTATTGATACCGTCAAATTGGCAGGTGAGCCGTTTACCCTGCATGTGGCAGAAGGCGACCAGATTACCGAGGGAGATTTACTCTTAACCTTTGACTGCCAAGCCATTACGGATGCTGGACTGTCATTGGTCACCCCGATTTTGGTCACCAACAGTGATGATTTTAGTGCCGTGGAGTGTGTAGCAGACAACGAAGTGACCGAGCAACAGCCTTTATTAATTATTACAGCCTAAGTTAAGGAGATGACAATGAAACAGTTTCCAACCGATTTTCTGTGGGGTGGAGCCGTGGCGGCTAATCAAGTAGAAGGAGCTTGGCAAGAAGAAGGGAAAGGGCTCTCAACGTCAGATGTACAGCCGACAGGGATCTTTGGCGAAGTGAACGACCGTAAAGGCGGCGCTTTTAGCCTGAAAGATATCGCTATCGATTTCTATCATCGTTACCCAGAGGATATCGCGCTATTTAGCGAAATGGGATTTGGCATACTGCGTGTGTCGATTGCTTGGACACGTATTTTTCCAAAAGGTGACGAGTTAACGCCCTGTGAAGCCGGTCTGGCTTATTACGATAAATTATTCGACGAGCTGGCAAAACAGGGTATTAAAGCGATGGTTACCCTTTCACACTATGAGATGCCTTGGCATCTCGTTACCCACTATGGTGGCTGGTCAAATCGGGAAGTGATCACCTTTTTTGAGCGTTACGCCAAAGTTGTGTTTAAACGATACGCTGAAAAAGTAAAATGGTGGCTGACCTTCAACGAAATCAATATGTCTCTTCATGCGCCGCTGACCGGTGTCGGGTTACAAAATGGCTGTAGTGAAAGTGATGTCTACCAAGCTATTCATCACCAGTTAGTGGCCAGTGCCTTAGTGGTTCGCGCTTGTCATCTGCTTATTCCGGACGCGAAAATCGGTAATATGTTACTCGGTGGGCTGGTCTATCCACTGACTTGCCAACCAGACGATGTCTTTGAAACCCTGCAAGAAAACCGTAAATGGCTGTTCTTTGGCGACGTGCAATGTCGAGGCGCGTACCCCGGCTATATGCTGCGCTACTTCCGTGACAAAGGCATTGATGTCGTTATTACGGAAGAGGATAAACATATTCTCAAGCAAACCGTCGATTTTATCTCATTCAGTTATTATATGACGGGGTGTGTCACCGCCGATAAAGCGTTGAATAAGAAAATTCGTAGCAATATTCTTAATATGGTGCCGAATCCGCATCTACAAGCGTCTGAATGGGGATGGCAGATCGATCCGGTAGGATTACGCACCTTACTCAATGAGTTATGGGATCGTTATCAAAAGCCTCTGTTTATCGTGGAAAATGGATTTGGTGCTAAAGATCATCCTGATGAGAACGGGCAAATCCAAGATGATTATCGCATTAGTTATATGAATGACCATCTTGTCCAAGTACGCGAAGCGATAGAAGATGGCGTCGAGGTACTGGGCTATACCTCATGGGGACCGATTGATCTTATCAGTGCCTCAAAAGCCGAGATTGGTAAACGCTATGGCTTTATTTATGTGGACCGTCAAGATGATGGGTCGGGCACCTTAGCAAGAACCAAGAAGAAAAGTTTTTACTGGTATCAAGACGTTATTCGTACTCATGGCGCAAGTTTGAAAGCGTAAAACAGGAAAGAGGCATCCAAGGATGCCTCTTTTTTTAGGGGGATGGCCAGTTGATCTGTAGTCTTTAGAAAATCATCTTCATCCAAGGGTAGCCAATAAACAGTAAGGCGAGTAAGAAAATAACACCGAAGATTGAACCTAGCCGCCAATAGTCTTTGGTAGGTAAATAACCGCTCCCATAATAAATAGGACTCGGTCCGGTACCATAAGGTGTAATGATCCCCATAATGCCTAGAGAGGTCACGAGTAATAAACAGAAAATCGGCATATCAATACCCGGAATCGCTGCCCCAATAGTCAGAATAGCGGGGAGTAATGCCGTGGTATGCGCCGTTGAGCTGGCAAAGAGATAATGGAGTAAGTAGAACGCTAAAAAGAGCATCACGGTGGCAACCGTTGGGCTAATCCCGGTTAACAGTAGTCCTGCCTCTTGACCCAACCAGCGAATAAAGCCGACTCTGGCTAAACCATCCGCCAAAGCGACTAATGTGGCGAACCACGCAAAGGTATTCCACGCAGGCTTATTACTGGTGATATCGTTCCAAGACAGCACGCCGGTCCACAACATCAACACCACAACCAGTAAAGCCGCCATCGCCGGTTCAATCCACGCCGCTGCAAAGATCCACATCAGCAACGCACAGCAAACAAAGCACAGTAGTAAAATTTCATTGCGTGACATCTTACCGAGTTTCTTAAGCTCACTGGCTGCCCATTTCGGCACTTCCTCATTAACTTTGACTTCGGGAGGATAGAGCCAATAAGCCAACAGCGGCATGGTGACAATCAGTAAAATCCCGACAGGAAGGAATGCTAAAAACCATCTCCCCCACGTAATATCAATGCCTACCACACTTTTAACCAGTGCTAAAGCGAGCAGATTGGGGGCCAGCGCAGACAAAAACATTGAGCTGGTAATACAGGCTGCGGTGATGGCGACCCACATTAAATAAGAGCCAATCTTACGGGCGCTTGGGTCATTAGGTTTCGAGCCATAAAGTGGGGGGAGATTGGCGATAATGGGATAAATCGTCCCACCACTGCGTGCCGTGTTCGAGGGGGTGAACGGCGCTAATAATAGATCGGCGAAGGTAATAGCATAGCCTAGGGTTAAGCTCCTGCGGCCAAGAAACTTCACTAAAATCAAGGCTAGGCGTCGACCTAAATTCGTTTTGTCATAGCCTGCAGCAAACATAAATGCGCCGAAAATTAACCAGACCGTCGAGTTACTGAAGCCGCTTACCGCCCATTTAAAGGCTTGATTGGCGGTCTTAAATTGCGGATCCGCCAGTTGTTCAGGGCTGAATAATAACCACTGATTGAAGATCGCGACCACAACGATCCCCGTCAGGCCAATCACTGCGCCGGGTAAAGGCTCAAAAATCAAGCCAACGATCACCGCAGCGAAGATAGCAAAAAAGTGCCAAGCGTGAGGGGATAAGCCTTCTGGTACAGGGGTGACTAATAATAGTAATGCTATCAAGGCGGGGAGAAGAAAAATAATGGCTTTTTTTGCTCGCCCTGATGTGGGGGGCGGTGCAGGAGAAACGTTTTGTTCACTGTCCTTAATCATGAATAATCACTCAGTAATCGATCGATGGAGGAGAGAATGCAGTCGAATTTATCTTCACCATCATCGATTTTTTACTCAGTGAGGTGTTGATTTCTATCAAAAGATAAAAGAGTGCCTTTCAAGCTCGCATTAAGTTTATTAATTTTTTGATCCTAAACAAATTTGGCGTGAGTTTATATAAATGATTTAAAAATCATATAGTTAAATATTTGTTAAGGGGTGTTTAAATTTGTAGTTAACTTATTTCCAATACGTATTCATTTATTAATTTGTCACCGTTCTTTGATCTAGACGAAGGGGGAGGGAAATCGCATCGGCTTATAGTGGGGGAAATAACTCTCTCTAGCCATGTAACGATAGCCTCTGGAGCGCGAATGGATCTTAATAACGTCTTGAATACCGCATTGTGTTTCCCAAAAGGTCGAACCATCAAAAACAGACTTCTAATGGCCCCTATGACAACCTGTAGTGGGTTTTACGATGGAAGTGTTCCGCAAGACTTAGTCGAGTACTACGGTAAGCGCGCACAAGGGCTAGGTGCCGTGATTGTCGAGTGCTGCTTTATCGCGCCACTGGGACCAGCTTTTCCAGGTGCCTTAGGGATTGATAGCGACAAAAAAATTCCAGGGCTGGCCCGTATTGCGAACGCGATCAAACAACAGGGCGCGCTCGCGATCTTACAGATCTACCACGGTGGGCGGATGGTAGAGCCTGAGTTGATCGGTGGTAAAACACCGGTTGCCCCGAGTGCTGTCGCGGCGGCTCGTGAAGGGGCAACAACGCCGCGTGAACTGAGCAGCCAAGAGATTGACGTACTGATCACTAAATTCGGTGATGCGGTAAATCGGGCGATCAAAGCTGGGTTTGATGGGGTGGAAATTCACGGAGCAAACACCTATTTGATCCAGCAATTTTTTTCCCCGCATTCAAATCGGCGTCAGGATCATTGGGGAGGCGATCGCGAAAAACGCAGTCGTTTTCCGTTAGCCGTCTTGGATATTGCCCACCAGATGGTCGATCGCGCTGAAACTAACGATTTTATTATCGGTTATCGCTTTTCACCTGAAGAGTTGGAAAAACCGGGGATTACTTTTAAAGATAGCCTCTATCTGCTTGAGCAACTCGCGCAACGCGGGCTAGATTACGTACATTTTTCGGTAGGACATTGGTCGCGATCATCGATTGTTGATCTGGCGGATCACACGTCACTCATTACCCGCTATCGGCAAGCACTTTCCCCCTCCTCAAGCCTAGCAAAAGTCCCAGTGATCGGCGTAGGGGGGATTGTTAATCGATCGGATGTCGATCAAGCCCTGGCTGCGGGCTACGACCTGCTAGCGGTAGGTAAGGCCTGTATTGTTTATCCGGATTGGTGGCAGCGTCTGCATTCTGGTGAGAGCTTAACGCTGGAGATGGAGAGTACGCAACGCGAAGCACTGTCTATACCGGAACCACTGTGGTACTTCTCCTTGGTCGATGCCATGATCCGCGATGTCCAAAATGTGGGTAAGAAGTTTAAAGCCGGGGTCTACCATGAAAAAGTGGAAGCGGAAGCGCTTAAGCTGATCATTGATGTTCAACTCGATACCGATCGGATCACCGATATTCGCTTACAGCCGGACAGTAGTCTGGATGTCGACTTTACGCAGACTTTTGAACAATTACGCAGCCGGATGTTAGTGGCGAACAGCCCTTATGTTGATGCAATTGCCGGGGCAACGACGCAAAGCGAGGCACTCAAAAAAGCCGTCTCACGCGCGCTCTCGACCTCCACCAAACACTGGGCAGAAGATAGTGGGGTCGATCCAGCCAGTTTAGAACACTATGACGTCATTGTGATTGGTAGCGGTGGTGCGGGATTAGCTGCCGCCATCAATGCCCACGATCTGGGGGCCAAAGTCGTCGTGGTTGAGCGTATGCCGACAATCGGGGGAAATACCCTCAAAGCTTCCGTTGGAATGAATGCGGCGCAAACCCTCTATCAACGAGAAAAAGGGATTCAAGACAGCAAAGCCTGCTTCTATGAAGAAACGTTGAAGGGCGGGAAATTTAAAAACAATCCCGATTTGTTGCAGCAATTTGTGGAAAGGGCACCGGATGCCATAGATTGGTTGGCCAAACAGGAGATCGTGTTAAGCGATATTACGATCACTGGCGGAATGAGTATTGACCGAACTCACCGTCCTGCCGATCGTTCTGCTGTGGGGGGATTTTTAATAAGTGGGTTAGTGAAAAATCTTACCCAGCGTCATATTGAAGTCCTGCTCGACACTAAGGCCGATAATATTGAGTATCACCAAGGGAAAGTTTCTGGGGTGAAGGTTATCGATGAATACGGTGAAAGCCGTATCTTACACACTAAAGCGGTTATCGTCGCCACCGGCGGGTTTAGTGCTAATACTAAGATGGTTGAGCATTATCGTCCTGAATTAACAGGATTTGTCACCACGAACCATAAAGGCGCAACGGGCAGTGGAATTACCTTATTACAAAACCTTGGTGCGGCGACAGTCGATATGGCGGAAATTCAAATTCACCCTACCGTTGAGCAAAAAAGTGCCTATCTTATTTCTGAATCGATTCGTGGCGGTGGGGCGATACTCGTCTCCCAAGCGGGCGTTCGTTTCTGTAATGAAATGGAAACCCGTGACAAGGTGTCTGCGCAGATCATTGGCTTAGCAGAGAAAAGTGCGTGGATCGTTTTTGATGAGCAAGTGAGATCCCAAAATAAAGCGGCTGAGGAATATCTTGCGAAAGGTTTTGTGGTCCAAGGTGAGAGCGTCGACGATCTCGCGACACAGATCGGCATGGATCCCAGCGTGCTGGCACAGACGCTAGACACATTTAATCAAGGGGTTCGTCAGCAGCAAGATCCGCTATTTGGTCGCACGACGGCACTACGACATCCGTTGGATAAGGGGCCTTTTTACGCGATTAAGATAGCGCCCGGTGTTCACCATACTATGGGCGGTATCGCCATCTCGACTCAAGCACAGGTGTTGGATACCCATAATCACCCGTTAGCGGGTATCTGGGCGGCAGGGGAAGTCGTCGGTGGCATTCATGGCGCTAATCGTATCGGCGGTAATGCGGTGGCGGATATCATTATCTTTGGACTCTTAGCCGGTGAACAAGCGGCGAAGTGGGTTAAAACGGTTTAACGTCGTAATAAGGGAGGCGGTATGGCAGATTATCAGGCGGTAATGATGGGGTCGCCGATTAGCGTATCGCTCTCCCAAGACAATCCACAGCGTGCTCGTGAAGTGTTTCAGTTGATCGCTGAGCAAGAGGCACTGTTAACGGTTAATAGAGCCGATTCGTTGTTAATGAGGGTAAACCGCGCCGCCGGTCAGCATCCCGTTGTTGTACCCAATGCGCTTTTCCAGCTGGTTTCCCTCGCGCGTGAAGTCAGCCTGTTGCCGGGTAGCCTGTTCAATTTGGCGATTGGCCCGTTAGTTAAAACGTGGCGTATTGGCTTTAATGGGCAGTGTCCTCCGCCTAGTGATCAGATCGATAAGGCGTTAGCCTTGATCGATCCACAAGATATTGAGCTGGATCCCGATACCCGATCCCTCTTTCTGCGAAAACCGGGGATGGAGATTGATCTCGGGGCTATTGCTAAAGGCTATATTGCCGATAAAGTCTGCCAATATTTACAGGATCAGCAAGAGCCTTACGCGTTAATCAATTTAGGCGGGAACATACATACCCTCTCATGCCCCGAAGATCATCCTTGGCAGATTGGATTACGCAAGCCTTTTGGCGACTCACAGACATTAAGTGCCCGCCTAGCGATAAGTGGGCGATCGGTGGTGACCTCAGGAATTTACGAGCGATACTTCCTCCATCAACAGCGCTGCTATCACCATATTCTTGATAGTCGGACAGGATATCCTTTGGATAACGACTTACTGAGCGTGACGGTGATCAGTGAGTCTTCGTTGATCGGTGACCTTTACAGCACATTATTGTACGGCATGGGCGTTGAACAGAGCCTCGCATGGCTTGCTCACCATCCAGAACTTGAGGCGGTGATGATCACGCGCCATAACCAGGTTATATGTTCCTCACAGCAGCACTTCCAATGTCACGTTCTCGATGTAAATCAGTAGAATTCTTTATCGATAATGCTTAGGGTGAAGGCTGCCTTAATCAGGAGAATGGCCCATGTATCTTGGTATCGATTTAGGAACCTCTGGCGTTAAAGTGGTATTGATGGATGAACAGTTTAGGGTACAAGAGAGCCAATCTATCTCATTAACCTGCGACCATCCTCACCCGCTCTGGTCGGAACAAGCGCCAGCACAGTGGTGGCAAGCGACCGAGCAAGCACTTGACCAGCTCGCCGAGCGCACATCACTGCAGGCCGTCAAGGCAATAGGCGTGACAGGGCAGATGCATGGGGCAGTGTTAGTCGATAGCGATGGCCAGCCTCTGCGGCCAGCAATATTGTGGAACGATGGTCGCTGTGCGCCACAGTGCGTACGGCTTAATCAGCGAGCTCCTTCTATTGAGCGAATTACGGGTAATCAGCTGATGACTGGCATGACTGCCCCAAAACTCCTTTGGGTGGCTGAACATGAACCGGCTATTTTTAGTCAGATCGCCCAAGTTTTATTACCGAAAGATTACTTACGTTGGAAACTTTCCGGCTGTTATGCCACTGACATGTCTGATGCCTCAGGAACCCTTTGGCTAAATGTTGCGACGCGTCAGTGGGATGAGACATTACTTGAGGCGTGTGGATTAACACTGCAACAAGTCCCCCCACTTCTAGAAGGCCCTGAAGTAAGTGGACACTTACTAGAAGAACACCAGCAACGATGGGGGTTCTCTTCAGCTGTGCCTATCGTGGCAGGCGGAGGCGATAATGCGGCAGGGGCATTGGGTGTGGGGGTATGGCAGTCAGGCCAAGCGATGCTCTCATTGGGAACCTCAGGGGTTTATTTTGCAGTCAGCGACGGTTTCTATGCCAATAGTCGCCAAGCCGTTCATAGCTTTTGCCATGCGTTACCTGAAACCTGGCATCTTATGTCGGTAATGCTTAGTGCGGCGTCTTGTCTCGATTGGGGGGCTAAAATCACTGGGCAAGCCTCGGTGAGTGATTTTCTACAGCTGGCCCAACATGCGAAGGTAGAAGACCGCTCTCCCATTTTTCTGCCCTATTTAGCTGGCGAACGTACGCCGCACAATGATCCTTACGCGACAGGGAGTTTTACCGGTTTAACCGCTCAGCATGGCCCTGCGGAACTGGCATTTTCGGTAGTTGAAGGGGTGAGTCTAGGACTGGCGGAAGGGATGGCGGCTTTACATCAGAGTGGCGTCGTCCCCACCTCGGTGACATTGATTGGCGGTGGCGCAAAAAGTGAGTTTTGGCGTCAGCTGTTGGCAGATGTGATGGGGCAATGTCTTGATTATCGACAGAATGGGGATGTCGGCCCCGCGTTAGGTGCTGCACGTTTGGCGAAAATGGCTTGTAGCCCCGCGTTAAGCTTGGCGGAACACTTTCCCCTTTCGCCGATTGTCGCCACGTATCGCCCACAGCCAGAACGCCATCGATTCTTTCAACAGCGTTTAGGTTTATTCCAGCAGAAGTACCGTCAACTGAGTGGTGAGACCTAAGGCGACCTAGCTCAAGTCGGGTGATAGCGTACGGCATCGATAAATTTTGAAAAGGCTGCCGTATGCTGTTTACGGCTCGGGTAGTAGAGGTGATAGCCGGTAAAATAGGCACTCCACTCCTCAAGCACGCACTCTAGCTTACCTTGAGCCACCAGCTCTGCAACGCTATCTTCTGGTACATAGATCACTCCGAGTCCAACGAGCGCTGCATCAATTCGCGATGGCAGATTGTTAAAGGTCAATTGCCCCTCCACCCGTACCCGGACCTCTTTTCCTTGATCGAGAAATTCCCAATGATAGAGCCCCCCAAGGTCGGTAGGCGCATATTAATACAGTTATGCTGCTGTAAGGCATAAGGCGTGTCGGGCTTGCCCCATTTGGCAAAATAGTGCGGTGCCGCCACCGCGACCATCCGCCAATCAGGGCCGATACGAACGGCAATCATATCTTTTTCGATTTGGTCTCCGAGCCTAACCCCGGCATCAAAGCGTTCACTGACGATATTAGTCAGACTATTGTCCGTCACAAACTCAATATTGACCTCGGGATATTCGGCAATGAAGGGTAAAGCTTTGGGTAATACTGTAGAGCGCAGGGCATGCTCACCCAGTGTAATGCGAAGATTCCCGACGATGCGGCCGCTATCTACTTATCTATGCGGCATTGGTCGGCGGCTGTGCCTATTTATTTATGCATCTCCCATCATCTTTCCTACCCTCTGAAGACCAAGGGGTATTGGCGACGCAGGCAATTTTACCTGCAGGCGCGACGCAAGAGCGCACGCAGAAGGTCCTCGATCAGATTAATGACTTCTACCTAGATAACGAGAAGGATAATGTTGAAAATATCCTGACCGTTAACGGTTTTGGTTTCGCTGGACGCGGGCAAAATGTTGGGATTGCCTTTGTGGGATTGTAAGATTGGTCAGTGCGCGAGGGGGCTGCACGCAGCGTCGACAGTATCGTCGCACGGGCGAATAAAGCCTTCAGCCAAATCATTGATGGGAATGTGGTGGCCTTTAATCTACCGCCGATCATTGCGCTGGGGAATGCGACCGGATTTGATTTTGAACTGATTGATCAGGATGCGGTGGGCCATACCCAGCTGATGGCAGCGAGGAATAAACTGTTGCAACTGGCCCAACAACACCCAGATATCTTAAGCACGGTTCGGGCTAATGGTATGGATGATAGCCCTCAATACAAAGTCAATGTTGACCAAGAGAAAGCGACGGCGCTCGGCGTAGATCTTAGTGATATCAATACGACCTTAAGCAGTGCTTGGGGCGGAACCTATGTTAATGACTTTATGGATCACGGGCGGGTCAAGAAGGTTTATGTGATGAGTGATGCCCCGTATCGCATGATGCCCGACGATCTGACTCAGTGGTTTGTCCGCGCTGCTAACGGTAAGATGGTGCCATTTTCTTCCTTCGCGACGGCTAACTGGCAATATGGCTCACCGCGGCTCGAACGTTACAACGGTCTCTCTTCGATAGAGATATTAGGACAGCCCGCGCCGGGTAAAAGCTCGGGTGAAGCGATGGCATTAATGGAATCATTAGTCCATCAACTGCCTGAGGGGATTGGTTCTGATTGGACCGGGATGTCCTATCAAGAACGCCTGGCGGGTGACCAAGCCCCTGCACTTTATGCGATATCGTTATTGGTCGTTTTCCTCTGTTTGGCCGCACTGTACGAAAGCTGGTCAGTCCCTTTCTCCGTCATTATGGTGGTACCCCTTGGCGTATTAGGGGCGTTAATTGCCACCGCGTTGCGCGGTTTAAACAACGATGTCTATTTTGTCGTAGGGCTACTGACGACCATTGGTCTCTCGGCTAAGAATGCCATCTTGATTGTCGAGTTTGCGAAGGATGAGATCGAACTCGCGGGTAAAGGTCTGATCGAGGCGACGCTCTCGGCGGTACGCATACGGTTAAGACCTATCTTGATGACATCCATGGCCTTTATTCTCGGTGTATTACCGCTGGCGCTGGGTTCTGGCGCAGGTTCTGGCGCGCAAAATGCGGTGGGGACTGGCGTGATAGGGGGAATGGTGGCAGCAACCTTACTCACCATCTATTTTGTACCGATCTTCTTCGTAGTGATCCGTCGACGTTTTCCGGGGCGGCCTAAAGAGGACGATGAGGAGTAGTTGTTATGCTGGGCTGCGGAGCAGCCCGGCATTGGCGTTATTCTTTCGCAAAATAACTGATCATAAAACTGGCCAGCGTAAAGCCGGCCATCATCAAGGTCATCGTTAGCGGGGTCCCGCTATTGAAAACCGCTAATAAGGCGGATGAAAGAATACCGCTGCCATATTGCAATGAGCCAATAAGCGCTGACGCCGCGCCAGTCACTTGTGGCACGGTATCCAGTGCCGCCGCAGTGGTCACCGAAGCGATAACCCCGTTCATAGTGAAAAAAATAAAGATTAACCCCATCATTAGGCCCAAGCCGCCCACCGACAGATAAGTCGTTACCGTTAACAGCACCATCGCACAGGCCGATAAACTGACGGCTATTTTTAATAATCGCTCTAAGGCGAAGCGATGCACTAAGCGCCGATTAATAATACTCATGCCCATCACACCAAGGATATTCACCGCGAAAAAGTAGCCAAAGTGTTGGGGAGAGACATGAAAATAATTAATGTAAACAAAGGGAGAAGCGGTGATGAAAGTATAGGCGGCGACATAATAATAAGTCAGTGCAAGGGTAAATTGCATAAATTGACGATGACCCAGTAAGTCGCGGTAATTACGAAACACCTGCAGTAAGGATGCTTGGACCCGTCGCTCTGTGGGTAAGGTTTCAGGGAGCCAATACAATGCCCCTAACATTGCCAGACCAATCATCGCTAATAACCAAAAGATCATATGCCAGCTGGTGAAGAGGATCATCTGGCCGCCAATAATCGGCCCAGCGATGGGAGCGATGGCCATCACCACGATCAGCGTGGAGAGCATCTGCGCGGCACGGCTACGACTGAAGAGATCACGGATCATGGCACGAGCCAGCATGGGGCCAGTACAGGCACCGAGGGCTTGAAAAACTCGCCAAAAAACAATTTGCGTGATGGTATGTGACAGCGCACAACCGATGGATCCCACTACAAAGAGTGTTATCCCGATGATCAAGGGTAAACGACGCCCATACCGATCGCTTATCGGCCCCCACACTAATTGCGCTAAACAAAAGCCAATCAAAAAACCGGTAATAGTTAACTCGGTATTACCATGCAGACTCGCACTCATCATTGGCATCGCGGGGAGATAAATATCCACCGATAGCGACGTAAAGGCCATCAATGCGCTGAGGATAAGAATAAAAGGCAGTCCCTGAGTAGAGACTGGACGGTGATAGGGTGTGGTCATGAGTCGCCGATTGTCAGTGAAGAGTAGAAGGCTACTTTACCTGATTACCCAGCAATAATACTCATCAATCTATGCTAGACCTTGTGAATCGGGCTCATTAATATTTTCCTTCTTAAGCACTGGCTTAAGAAGGAAAAGAGACCCTTAAGCAACCGCCTGCTGTTGTGAAGGACGGCGTTGTAAGGCTTGGTGAAAGGCTTCGAGGTTATCTTGTAAACGGCGTTTAACGTCTTCATCAATCCGGGCTGGGTGGTCAGCATCGGGATAGTGAATTTGTTGATCGCTGGCGTAAACGCCACTGATAATCTCTTCGGCTTTCAACGCGGCGACGAGGGGCTTTAAGCTAAAGTCGAGTGCTAATAAGTGATTAGCACTGCCTGCCGTCATCAAAGGAAGCACCACTTTATGTTCGAACCCGCGTTCGGGTAAAAGATCAATCATCGCCTTGAGTACCCCGGTATAGGCGGCCTTATAGACGGGAGTGGCGATGATGATGCCATCGGCCTGCGCGACATCCTCGCGTAATTGAGCGATAGAGGGATGAGCGAACTGGGCATGAAGTAAGACTTCAGCCGGAATATCGGTCGCACGCCAGGTTAAGGTCTGAGCGCCACGATGGCGTAACCAATCTGCCGAATGGTCTAATAGAATTTGAGTCCGTGACCGTTGGGCTGGGCTCCCCCCTATTAATAAAATTTGCATCAGTTAGCCTTATTTATGTGAGATAGATCACCAGTGTGGCGATTTTTCCGGCCAGTGTGAAGTAAAAAAATTAGCAATAGTTATCGATAAATAGGGTTAGCTCATCCACTACTCAGGTCGATTCGCCAAAATAGGGGTGGCATAACACGAAGTGCTTATTGCTTTTTACTTCGTCGTCGCCAGCGAGCAAGCTCAATGGCCAAGCGATGCGGTGAGCCGATAATCGTCCGTTTGGTATCAACCAGTGTCACTGGCCCGGCTTGCGCCAAAGTATGTAGGCCATCATGAAAAGGGGCATAGCGGTGTGGCGCTTCAATACGCTTAGTTTGGGAAAGCGAAGGCTGATCTAAGGTCGAGTCAGGCAAACTCAGAAGCTGTAAGGCGCCGCCATAAGTGCGGCTACAGTCTTGCGTGGGGAGAACAAGGTTACCGTCGAGGGTAAAGGGTGTTCCCCCCATTCTCGCGCCATGGATATCTTCGCGAAGTGTTTGAATGGGGACGGAGTCCCACGGGCCAAAAAGGTGATTGGCCGTTGCCAGTTTTAAAGTGTTAGTCCGCGCCGCTTTGGGAGCGGGAGGGGTATAAAACATCCACCAACGGCCATCATGGAAGTATGGGGTGGCATCAATCGCGGCTTCGGGGAAAGAAAACCGCGGTTCAGCTTGCCAACGCCATGGAAACTCAATCGCTTTATAAAGGGTCAAACGGCCCGACTTATAGCCTTCCGGTAGCATCCATATCTCACCCTCTGCCTCAAAAACATAAGGGTAGGAGAGATGCCAATCCTCTTTAAGAACCATCCGCTTCTCCAAAACCCTAAAGTTTTGATCTAAGATAAAGGCCTCGATATAACCCCGTTGGGTACGGTAATCATAGGCTTCGGCAAAGAGATACAGTTTACCTTCACGCCATAGGCCAAAAGGATCGGCTAAGAAGCAGAGAGACTTGTCCGCCTCTATCCAGGTAATGGGAAAATGTTCCAGTGAAGCGGCTCGCGCAACATCTTGAATCGGCGCATTAATTACGCCGATTCGCCAAATTTCGGTCTGTAATAGGCTCATCATATCCTATCTAGGCTAATGTTTTATGGGCTGGGAGTTTCGCCACAATCTGCTCAGCCGCCCTAACGAACTGCTGATGGCTAAATTTTGTGGCGACATAGTGACGAGCTTGTACGCCATACTCCTGTAATAGACTGGGGGTGGCAAATATATCTTGCAGTGCCGAGGCTAAGGCTGCATCCAGTTCTCCTGCAAGAACAAAACCGGTTTTACCTGCTTGTACCGCGTCACGCATTTCACCCACGGGTGTAGCCATTACAGGAAGACCGACATTCATTGCTTCATGTAGGGCTAAGCACATTCCTTCATAGCGAGAGGGCTGGACGTAAAGATGCAGCCCCGCCAAAAAGGTGTGTACCTGATCGGAAAAGCCCGGCAGTAAGACAATATCCTGTAAATTCCATTCAATGATCTTATCCTCTAACCGCTCCCGCTCTGGACCATCACCTAGAATCGTCAGTTGTAAGCGATCGCGGAAATTGGGATAGCGGGCCAAAAAGGATCCCAATGCATCGATCAGCGCCGCATAACATTTGACTTCATGTAGACGTCCCACACTACCAATCTGTAATCGAGATTCGCCATCCCAGTAACCCGCTTGAGGGGCGTGTTGGTTATATTGAAATAGCGGCCATGCCATGACTTTATCGGCTGAAATTCCCATCTGTTGTTGAAGATAATCCACAACAGTTTGCGAGTCGCCAATCCATAAGGCGGAACTATGGCGTAAACGATAGGTATAACGGCGCACGCTGGCACTGTGTTTAAAACTGACAACCGGAATGTTTAACAGTTTACCGGCATACTGACCGACTAAATTACCAAAACTTAATGAGGTCCAGATAATGTCTGGCCGATCACGATGCGCTATCGAAAGGTAACGAGCTAAGATAATCGGGAGCAAGCGGCGGCGGGATGCCAGTAACCGATAGCTTAATCCTGCCGCAACAAGACGCGGGACGGCACCGCTATCACGGGGTTCACAAGCAATGATCGAGACTTCGTGTCCGAGATTTTTTAAGGTCGTCACAATATCGGGGATGGCAAACTCCGCACCACCTGTCTCTAAACTTGTTACAAGATAATGAATTTTCATCAGCTAACACCCATTCAAAGAATTTTATGCAGTGGGTCAGCGAGCATGATTATCGTGGAAATCAGCTTTTTACTGATAATCTGCAATTTTCTCTATTTTGCTGGGGGAAAGTTCAACCTTGTGTATACATAGCATCATTATCGGTTAAAGCGTGGCAGTGGATGACTCAAATAATTGTAATGGTTTCTTGATAAAGGCAAGGCTTTTATTGCTTTATGTATTAAGGATCTCATTTTAGAAAATTCAATGCCATAATTAGCGGGTGTTTTTATATTTTTAATGTTATTAATCAAAAAATAATTCTTCAGTATCGAACAAAATAGTCACTTCTCATAGTCTGAGTACCTGCTAAATTTATTCAAAATAGATAACGGTATATAAATTAGCAAGCTTTCATGGCAATAAGTTAATAACTTTACGATAGCTAATGAATATAGCGTTAAAAATTTATAATTCTACTAGGTCATGCAGGGTGCTGACGTGAATAATACTTCTATTTACCACTGGGATTCAAACACTTGATAAGAAAAAAACAATTAGCCGCTCTGATATGTTCAGCGCTTTATGCCACTTATTCTTCTGCATCTATTATGCGTCACGATATTGCTGTACAAGACTACCGAGACTTTGGTGAAAACCTGGGTAAATATAAAGTGGGTGCTACCCACGTCCCTGTTTATCGAAAAGATGGGCAATTAGACGCCTATTTAGCCTTTCCTATTCCTGATTTTAGTATGGTGGCCGATAAAGGCAATATTACATTAGTGGGATCTTCTTATATGGCCAGTGTCCGCCATAATAGTTATTCAATTGATGGCGCGATTAAGTTTGGCAATAAAGCGAAGTTTGCTCCTTCTTATTACCTGATCAACCGTAATGCCAGCACCGTCTCAAGCGTTGATTTTAATTTACCTCGTCTCAATAAAGTGGTGACCGATGCAGCACCTGTGGCAACGGTCGATAAAAGTACAATACGTAAGGGGGATCGTAACCGATACACTTGGTATGCACGAGTGGGAGCTGGTTACCAACTTCAGATCAGCGATGATCAAAAGAAAGAAACATGGATCACCGATGCCTACCGTTGGAAAACGGGGGGCACTATGGCCAATGCGACCGTTACGCTACAAGGGGGTACATTGCGCTGGAAAAACGTTGGTCCCACTGATCCCAACTCCTCCCCCTTTAGTAATGCGACCCGCCCTGGGGACAGCGGTAGTCCGGTGTTCGTCTTCGATACGGTCGATAAAATATGGCGATTAGCAGGCGTTCACCACGCGGCGATCAGTAACGGTGGTATCTATGATCGGGTTAGTGGTGAAGAGTATATCCCGGATGGTTATCTAGACCGAGTGTTGGCTATGAACACCTCTGCACCCGTTAACGATAAAGCCAGTGACGGCGTACTCTATTGGCAGCCGGACGCGATAACGCAAACTGACCATAGTTGGGATTGGCAGGGTCTGAACCAAAAGTACCGTGACCTAGCGCCGTCTGCGGCCTCGCAGGCGGAGTTGGATGCCACGAAAGATCTGACTTTCCGTGGCGAGGGAAATACCCTGAGGTTGACTGATTCGGTGAATATGGGGGCGGGTAAACTTCAGTTCTCCGGTGATTATACCGTCGAATCAGAGCAGGGAAAGCAAGCGACTTGGGTGGGGGGTGGCATCGAGGTTGATGAAGGTAAAAACGTATTATGGAAAGTGAACGGTCTAAAAGATGATGCTTTACATAAAATTGGCGCCGGGACACTCAAGATACAGGGGACAGGTGTTAATCAGGGAGCATTAAATGTTGGGGACGGTTTGGTTATCCTCAATCAACAGCCTGACAACAGCGGAGCCGTGCAAGCCTTTTCCACGGTGACCCTAATGAGTGGTCGGCCAACGGTTCAGCTCAATAATGCTAATCAAGTTACGCCTGACAACATTCGCTTCGGTTATCGGGGAGGTACCTTAGATGTACACGGTAATGATCTTACTTTCACCACGATTAACCACAACGATAACGGTGCTCATATCGTTAACCGTGATATGTCTCGCGCTGCGGTCGTGACGGTAACAGGAAATAACACTCAATTTCTCGGCTCTTTTGGTGAAAAAACCTCCCAGTCACAGTTGTCATTAGCCTATGCACCGGATACTCAGCAAGGGGAGTGGACGCTTCGTGGTGGGGCGATTGCTCATCAACTCGATATCAATAAAGGCCGAGTGATTTTAGGGGGGGAGCAGGTTTTACATGCTGGGAATATCTATTTTTCCAATGATTGGGATGAGAAAAATTACGACTTTACGCAGATTAATGTCGCGCCTCAGTCGACACTGCGCATTGGTGAGCATGCTAAGGTTAATGCCTCGACTCAGGTAGCAGGGGACGCGACGCTAGCTTTGTGGGACCGTGCATCGTTGGCAGGCCAGGTCATGCTTACAGAGTCGAGCAGTCAATTAATTGCCGATATTTCACCCCATAATAGTCAATTGGGGCCGCTTGAATCGTCAATCTCAGCAGATATTTCCGGGGAAGGACTCGTTGAAAAACGGGGCGAAGGTAAACTAACGTTATCTGGAAATCTTACTAATACCCAAGGGCTTATTGTAAAAGGTGGAGAGGTAACCCTTGATGGCCACCTCACGACGGATATGGTCATGGAGAGCGGGACGGTATTATCGGGGAAGGGTAGCGTTAACGCATTGACGATAAAGGATATGGCGACGTTATCTCCTTCCGACCTAGATCAGCAAGCCTCTCAACTACAGATTGGACAGCTCCAGTTGCTAAATGGCGCTAACGCTATCCTACGCTCGGGTTTCACTCAAGCTACAACCGACCAAATAGTAATTAATGGCGATCTCATTACCCCTGTAGACAAACCCTTACTTGTTACGGTTAATCCATTGGGAATATGGCAAGATAGCGATAGTAATAAGAATGGTGCCGCGGATAGTCGAGAGGGACTGTCTCTGGTCCAAGTGGGCGGCAAGAGTACGGCTGATAGCGTCAAACTCGCAGGGACTTATGTGGCCCGTGGCGCATTCGCCTACGACCTTTATGCGTTCGCCCCTGGGCACGCTTCGAGCGACGAACGGAAAGTTGCCGGGAGTGGTAATCAGTATTGGGATTATCGACTGCAAAACATCATGTTAGATGCTAACGGAAATAGCACTCCGGTTGAGCCGGCACCCGAACCCACCCCAGAGCCAGCACCCGAACCCACCCCAGAGCCAGTACCCGAACCAACACCAGAGCCAATACCAGAGCCAACACCAGAACCAACACCAGCACCGAGTCCTGCTCCGGCCCCTGAACCGACACCGGTCCCTCAACCCGAACCCGTCCGTCGCGCGGTAACGCCTCAGGTACCTGCTTACCTCTCCTTACCCGCGATGATGCTTAATTTTAATCGTACCTTAACAGGACTCATTGCTGATACCGTCAACGATAGTCAGAGTCAGTTTTTCATTAGCGGTTATGACGGTGGCGATCACTTTCATGCTAAGGGAGGGTTCAGTGATTATGGCTATAATTTCACGTCAAAATATCAAGGTTGGTTAATGGGAGGGCGTTGGCTCTCGGATCCCGACAGTCCTCAGCATTTTTCTGCGAGTATCGTTGCGCATCGTGGAAACTTATCGATGAAACCTCAAGCCGTCGACGGCTTAAGCCGAAGCTACTTCTCGACGCAGGGAATTACCGGTCTGACTCGCTGGCAGAATGATCAAGGCTGGCAGTTAACCACTCAACTCGGTTATACCCGAATTAAAGGCGCAGTAACCACCGATTTACGAGGTAATGTCGCCTCGCCTCACGCGACCCTGGTTTACGCAGGCGTAGAACTAGGAAAGGCTTGGCAATGGGAAAATCAGCGCTTAATGCCGTTGCTTGCCGTCGACTATCAGCACTTATCGATTAAGCATTTTACGGACAGCGATGGGGCAAAAGTAAGTTATGCCGCGCATAACGCACCGGATATTCGCCCTACTCTGCGTTATCAGTGGCAAGCGAATACCCACTCCACCCCACAAGTTGTGTTTACGCATGAATTGGCGTGGCGGATCACGACGCGTAAAAATGCCCAAACGACGATAAGCGGGGACGGGGATAAAACGATTTTCCATAGTGGAAGAGGTGGCGATCATCTTTTAGTGAAGAGTGGTGCAGATTTACGATTGACTCAACATATCGCCCTAACGACACAGGCCCAATATCAACAGCGTTTGCAGCGTGAAGGAACCAATGATTGGGCGGTAACAGGAGGCGTAAAAATTACTTTCTAGCAGCCTATAAAGAGTCCCCACGCCAGTCAATAACGCGTGGGGACGAGGTGTTATAAGGCTTTACGGGTAAAAATCTTGGTTGAGATCGAAGGCGAGCTAGCGGTTGTTTTGACTTTATAAATACAAATTACCGAGGTGAGTAATGCTATCGCCATAAAGCAGTAAGAGGCATTAGGACTGCCAGTTAATCCGTTTAAGAATCCGACGAAATAAGCCCCTAAGAATGCACCTAATGCACCAAAGCTATTAATCAAACCAATTGCTACACCTGAAACATTCTTTGGCATTAACTCTGGGATTAGCGCGAAAAACGGCCCATAAGGCGCATACATGCAGGCGGCTGCCACGGTAAGTAACCCATAGGATACCCAGAAATGACTGTTACCGATAAAAAAGGAGCCGGTAAAGGCCAAGCCAGCGACAGCTAAAAGTGGCCAGATAAATAACTTACGGTTTTGAACTTTATCGGATAGCCAAGAGACGACCAACATCAAACAAATCGCGGCTAAATAAGGCGGTGCCGAGAGCCAGCCGACCGATACAATATCCATCGATGAGGCGGATTTAATGATGGACGGTAGCCACATCATAAAACCATACACACCGATACTCCATAATGCATGGGCCGATGAAAGCAGCACCACAGAAGAGGATCGCAAGGCTTCACCATAATTGCGTACCGGTGCGATCGCCTGTTGTTCTTTCTCCATGGCTAGCTGGAGATCCTGTTTCTCGTCCTGCGACAGCCAGCTCACCTCTGAGGGTTTATCGCGCACCACCAGCCACCATATGCCTGCCCATAATACGGCGGGGATACTCTCAATAATAAACATTTCACGCCAGCCAAAAGCATGGATCAGATAGCCGGATAACACCGACATCCACAGCACGGTGACAGGGTTACCGAGTATCAAGAAAGTGTTGGCCCGTGAACGCTCCTCTTTAGTAAACCAGGTACTGATATAAATCAGCATCGAAGGCATGACGGCGGCCTCAACAATACCTAAGGTAAAACGGATGACCATTAACATGGGAATATTACTGACTAATCCCGTCGCCGTTGCGCACAGCCCCCACAAGAGTAAACAGATAAAAATTAACTTCCTTACGCTGCGTTTTACCGCATAAATCGACCCTGGGACCTGAAAGAAAAAGTAGGCTAAGAAAAACAGGGCGCCAATGAGCGAAGACGTGCTTTTAGAAATATTGAGGTCTTGCTCAATACCGGAGGCCGCCGCAAAACCATAATTGGCACGGTCTAGGTAGGCGAGGCTATAGGTGATAAAAATGATCGGCATTAGATACCACCACCGGCGTTTACTCAGTTTTTGTAGTGTGTTGGACATGGTGACCCCAGAACGCGTTATAGCAAAAGGATGAGTGATAACCTAGCAGTGGCGGGGGAGCTAAAACCTCGCAGTGATCACTGTTTTCGGTGTTAACAAATTGTGTTCCCAGATATGTGAGAGCCTTTGAATATTAGCAGAGTTCGCCACGCTGCAAAACGCACTGTCTTGCAGCTTATGTCGAAATTCTTTAAGGCATGGAGCCACTATTTGTGGTAAATCATTCAGAATAGAGATACTGGGGAGATACTATGCGACATATTGATTTGAATGCAGATTTAGGAGAAGGCAGCCCTCACGACGCTGAATTGTTAACGCTGGTTTCCTCCGCGAATATTGCGTGTGGCTTTCATGCTGGGGATGCCGAAACTATGCTGGCGAGTGTCCGTGAAGCGATACGTAACAACGTTGCCGTGGGTGCCCACCCTAGTTTTCCAGACCGTGAGAATTTTGGTCGGACGGCAATGGTTCTTCCTCCCGATATCATTTACGGCCAAACGCTCTACCAAGTTGGCGCGTTAGCCGCACTCACTCACTCGCAAGGTGCTCGATTACACCACGTGAAACCGCACGGTATGCTCTATAACCAAGCTGCTCGCGATCCCTTATTAGCCGATGCCATTGCTAAAGCGGTTTATGCGCTGGACCCGGCGTTAATGCTAGTTGGATTAGCAGGGAGTGAGCTTATTCGCGCAGCAGAATATTACGGTTTATCGACTCGCCAAGAAGTCTTCGCGGATCGCGGCTATCAAGTCGATGGAACGCTCGTCCCCCGCACGCAGGTAGGCGCAATGATCGATGATGAAGAACAGGCTTTGGCACAGAGTTTGCTAATGATTGAGTCGGGTAAGGTGCAAGCGATCACAGGGGAGCGGATTAACGTCATCGCACAAACTTTATGCCTGCATGGCGATGGAAAGCATGCCCTCAGTTTTGCCCGCCGATTACGGCAGGAATTTGAATCACGTAATATTCAGGTAGCCGCGTAACGATAGCGACATCACAGTGAGGACCGTTTGGCATGACAGAAAGTATCAGTTTGTGGCCATTGTTGGGGATAGCCGTAATAGTGCTAGGGTTTATCCTACGTTTTAACCCAGTACTGGTAGTGATCGTTGCCGGTATTGTTACCGGCGTAGCCGCGCAGATACCGCTACTAACGATTTTGGATAAAATGGGCGCTGGATTCCTCAATACACGGAATTTACCCTTTATTTTATTATTACCCTTGGCCGTCATTGGACTGCTTGAGCGCCATGGCTTGAAAGAAGCTGCACAAGGGTGGATTACTAAAATAAAAGGGGCGACGACCGGGCGTTTATTGATGGTGTACTTGCTTGTTCGTGAACTCACCGCCGCGCTGGGCTTAACCAGCTTAGGCGGCCATCCGCAAATGGTGCGTCCATTATTAGCACCGATGGCTGAAGGTAGCGCAGAAAAAACTTACGGATCCCTCCCTCCCGCGGTGCGTTATCGGATCCAAGCGATGGCCGCGGCGACGGATAATGTCGGGCTCTTCTTCGGTGAAGATATCTTTGTTGCCTTTGGTGCCGTTCTCTTTATGCATAACTTTATGCTTGAATCTGCAGGTATCCAAACTGAACCCCTGCATATTGCGTTATGGGGAATTCCGACAGCCTGTTTTGCCTTGATCGTTCATAGCGTCCGGCTTGCACGACTCGATCACCACCTACGCCGCGAGTTGGTGAACACAGTGCGTGATCATCAAGGGGGGCGAGATGATAGTTAAGCAAGAGATGCTCTATTGGTTAGCGGGCACCACATTACTGATCATCGCCGTGATGTCGTGGCGTGATAAACATAATCCACGACGAGTCACTACGGGCTTGTTTTGGGGAATTTATGGACTTCTGTTTTTTATTGGTGATTGGACCTATCAACTGATAGGTGACCGTCGGCTAGTCAATATTAGCGTGGGCATTGCGGTAGTCGGCATGGCCTTACTTGCTGGCTGTGGTGGGCTAAGGCTCGGTCGTTATTCTCAACGGACCGTACAACAGCGAGAAGCTAGCGCAAAACGCTTGGCGAGTCGCCTGTTTATTCCTGCATTGGCCATCCCCCTTGTGACGGTGATCGGCGTCGTATTTTTTACCTTCATTCCACAGATCCAACAGCAATTATTCGGTGCGGGTAATCATGCCACCTTGATTACGCTGTTCTCCATGACGGTCGGGACGCTTATTGCGCTAGTTATGGCATGGTTCATAACGGGAGAAACGATTTCCCAACCTCTGCAAGAAGCACGACGTCTGCTCGATTCGGTTGGCTGCGCCTTTATCTTACCGCAAGTGTTGGCCATGCTTGGCTTGCTCTTTACCTCTGCTGGCGTGGGGAATAGTCTTTCTTGGTTAACCGAGCAGTACCTAGCTGTCGATAATCGGTTGGTTGCAGTGGTGGTCTACGTTGTCGGCATGGCATTATTAACGATGATTATGGGGAATGCTTTTGCGGCATTCCCGATCGTGACGGCGGGTATAGGCATCCCTATTTTGGTGTTACAACAGGGCGGCAATCCGGCAGTGATGGCGGCGATAGGGATGTTTTCAGGTTACTGCGGAACCTTAATGACACCGATGGCCGCCAATTTTAATATTGTCCCGGCCGCCTTATTGGGCCTACCCGATAGGAATGCTGTGATTAAAGCGCAGATCCCAACGGGAGTCACCTTGTTAGGGATTAATATCCTGCTGCTCTATTACCTGATGTTTTTATAGAGGCGTATCAATGAAAACTGTTCTTTTAACCGGATTTGAGCCTTTTGGTGATGAGCTGATTAATCCTTCGTGGGAGGTCGTATCCCGTCTGGAAGGGGTGACGGAAGAAGGGGATCGTATCGTTTGCGTGCAACTGCCGTGCGTGTTCGGTAAGTCGCTTCAAGTATTATTGGCGGCGATTACTCACTACTCTCCTACTTTGGTCATCGCGGTCGGGCAAGCAGGGGGACGAACGGATATCTCCCTTGAGCGTATCGCCATCAACGTTGACGATGCGCGGATCCCAGACAATAAAGGGTATCAACCCATTGATAAACCGGTGGTTAAGAATGGGCCGGCAGCATGGTTTAGTACGCTCCCCATTAAAGCGATAGTTTACGCTCTGCAACAAGCGGGGATCCCGGCTTCGGTTTCCCAGACTGCCGGAACCTATGTGTGCAATCATGTTATGTATGGCTTACTGCATGCGTTAAGTGACAGACCTGAGGTGAGAGCGGGCTTTATCCATATTCCTTACTTACCTCAGCAAGCGGCGAAGCATTCAGGTAGTGCCAGTATGGCGGCGGAAACCGTTAAGCGAGGCCTGGAAATTGCGATCCATACTGCCCTACATGTCGAATTCGATGCGCGAATCGTTGGGGGGACAACGCATTGAACGCCGTTTTCCTTCTCGTTAAGTGAGCTGACGCTACTCTGTAGCGCTTCAGGCACGTAATAGAGTGTGAAGCGGATTTAAATATTAAAATATTTAATGTTTTTAATTGCGCTAGCATAAGCGCTTTATTTAATGAATTAAGTTAATTTTTAAAAAAATAATTGGAATTTTATCAGTAAAGAATGAGTGAGAGTCCTCTTCAATACGCTATATCTTACACTCTGCGTCACAAAATCTATCTTTATATTATCGTCTAAATATTTATTTAAACATAGCGAAAGCACCTAACAAAATAAATATTTATAGCGAAAATAACTGGTGTTAACCATTTTTATGGGTTTTAATTTTTACTTTAAAAGATGATGATATATTCGATAGGTCAAGGAGAAACGATTTTGTTGATCCTTGATTATTTTGAACTAGGTTGATCTCATATAATGTCTCGACAGACTTTTTTCGATTCTATTCAGCGGCTTTAAATAATTAAATATCCCAAAACGAGATCATCATTATGGAAAAGAAATTTATCTATCTATTTTGCTCAGCAGGTATGTCTACCTCACTCCTCGTCACCAAAATGCGTGAACAAGCCAATAAATATGAAGTCCCTGTTACCATTGAAGCTTTCCCCGAAACGCTGTTGGCAGAGAAAGGCGAACAGGCTGATGTTATTTTGTTAGGGCCTCAAATCTCTTACATGCTACCCGAATTTAAAGCGGCATTTCCCATAAAACCTATCGAAGTCATCGATTCAACTCTCTATGGAAAAGTTGATGGGTTGGGGGTATTGAAAGTCGCGATAGGATTGATAAAAAAGTCTTCACAATAAATAACGTCACATTATTCCTGTAAGAATAAAAATGTGACGAGTCATTATTATCCATCAACCGTCTTTATCCTGTTCGACCGCAAATATAAAAAACTCCATTTTTTATTTTATAAAGGTGTTAATTATGAGTATGGTTATTAATTATCTTGAAAGGATGCTGCTACCTTTTGCGGTAAAAATAGGGAGGCAGCCCCATATCAATGCCATTAAAAATGGTTTTATTAAATTAATGCCACTTACCCTTGCTGGGGCAATGTTTGTATTAATTAATAATGTCTTCCTGAGTTTTGGAGAAGGTTCCTTTTTTTATTCACTAGGTATACGCCTAGAGCCAAGTACCATTGCAACGCTCGAAGGTTTTAAGGCGATCGGCGTAAACGTTTACAACGGTACGCTGGGTATTATGTCGTTAATGGCTCCTTTCTTTATTGGCGCCGCCTTAGCGGAAGAACGTAAAGTTGATGCAATGGCGGCAGGGTTATTGGCCGTCGCGGCTTTTATGACGGTTACGCCCTATAGTGTCGGAGAGGCGTACGCCGTTGGCGCTAACTGGTTAGGCGGAGCGAATGTTATCTCGGGAATGATTATCGGGATTGTCGTGGCGGAATTGTTTACTTTTATTGTGCGTCGTAATTGGGTAATACGGTTACCCGAGAGCGTGCCGACGTCTGTGTCGCGTTCCTTTTCTGCTGTTATTCCAGGGCTGATCATTTTATCGATGATGGGGGGGATCTCTTTTGGATTAACCTACTGGCAGACTAATTTCCACCAAATCATCATGGATATGATCGCTACTCCGCTCGCTTCATTAGGGGCAGTTGTGGGGTGGGCTTATGTCCTACTCGTCCCACTGCTGTGGTTCTTTGGGGTACATGGTGCATTAGCCCTAGCGGCACTCGATAGTGCAATCATGACACCTTGGGCGTTAGAAAATGTTGCCACTTACCAGCAATACGGTTCTGTTGAGGCCGCACTCGAAGCAGGAAAAACGTTTCACCTTTGGGCTAAGCCAATGTTGGACTCCTATATTTTCCTAGGCGGTTCTGGGGCAACATTGGGGTTAATTCTGGCGATTTTTATTGCATCACGTCGCGCTGATCATCGTCAGATGGCAAAGCTAGCGTTACCCTCAGGGTTATTTCAAATCAACGAGCCTATTCTTTTTGGCTTACCGATTATTATGAACCCAATCATGTTCATCCCTTTCATTTTTATCTCTCCACTGTTAGCCGGTATTACGGTGGCTGCCTACTATTTTGGCATTATCCCGCCGATGACCAATATTGCCCCTTGGACAATGCCCACAGGCTTAAGCGCCTTCTTTAATACCAATGGCAGTGTGGCAGCCTTTCTCTTAGCCATGGTTAATTTAGGGGTGGCAACCTTGGTTTATCTACCCTTTGTGATGATTTCGAATAAAGCGCAAGCCGTTCTGGAACAAGAAGAAACGGAAGAAGAGATCGCTAACGCTTTAAAATTCTAATACCGAGAGGCTGTCGACTATCGGTTACGCCTGATTAATGAGGAAACAGTATGTTTGATTTGAATACAGTAGAACCTGACCACACTGAGACGAGTGATCTTGAAGAAATTGTCATGGGCTTAATTATCAATGCCGGTCAAGCGCGCAGCCTTGCTTACGCGGCATTAAAGGAAGCGAAACAAGGTCAGTTTATCGTTGCAAAAGAGATGATGGAAAATTCTCGACAAGCATTGAGTGATGCACATCGTGTACAAACGCAGTTGATTGAGAGCGATGCAGGGGAAGGCAAAGTGAAAGTGAGCTTAGTATTAGTTCATGCTCAAGACCATTTGATGAACGCAATGCTGGCCCGTGAACTCATTGCCGAAATGATTGAACTCTATGAAAACATGAACTGATTTTCCCTAGGTTAGGTCGTCGAAAATGAACATGACAGAAGTCCCCATCGCGCGTGAGCATCAACTGTTTAATGGACATAATTTCCATGTCTTTATCTTCACTAAAACGGAGAGCGTGAGTGGACTCCATCAACACGATTATTACGAGTTCACTATCGTCTTAACCGGACGTTATTATCAAGAAATTGATGGACAGCGGGTACTTTTAGAACGTGGGGATTTTGTCTTTATTCCCGTCGGCTCACAGCATCAGAGTTTCTATATTGCTGGCGCGACGCGTATTCTTAATGTGGGGATCAGTAAACGTTTTTTTGAAAAACATTTTCAATCGCTGTTTCCTAGCGAATTTACGGCAACCCAAGCCTATGCCATTGACACGCACTTTCTTGCTCATATTGAGTCGGTGATTACCTCTCACCATTTTCGCGAAAACGAGTTTGATGAGTTTATTGAAGTCGTCTGTTTTTATATCACCAATCGCTTAAGACATTACCGTGATGAACCGATCAGAGATACGGTTCCGCCCTGGTTAAGAAATACGGTTGAAGCCATGCACGACAAGCTGAAATTCGGTGATGCCGCGCTAGAGAATATGGTGCAACTTTCAGGGAAAAGCCAAGAGTATCTCACCCGAGCCACTCAGCGTTTTTATAGTAAAACACCGATGCAAATTATTAATAATATTCGTATTAATTTTGCCAAAAAACAGCTGGAAATTACTAACGCTTCAGTCACTGATATTGCATACGAATCCGGATACAGCAGTCCAAGCTTATTTATTAAAACATTTAAAAAATTTACTTCTTTTACACCGAATAATTATCGAAAAAAGATAAACAGTTGTAATGAAGAGTAACTCAGTAAGCGTTTGGGTGGGCGACGATTTCTTTAGCAGAAAATAGTCGTCAATAAAATTGACCAAATAAGGAAAAAATATGAGCCAAAAATTAAAAATTGTGACTATTGGTGGCGGAAGTAGTTATACCCCAGAACTACTTGAAGGGTTTATTAAACGCTATCACGAACTTCCTGTCACGGAGCTCTGGTTAGTCGATGTCGAAGAGGGACAAGAAAAGCTCGATATTATTCATGCATTGTGTGAAAGGATGATTGAAAAAGCAGGTGTGCCGATGAAGGTATTTAAGACCTTAGATCGCCGAGCCGCCTTGCAAGGTGCCGATTTTGTGACCACTCAACTGCGTGTTGGACAGTTAAAAGCGCGTGAAAAAGATGAACGAATTCCACTTAGTCATGGCTATTTAGGCCAAGAGACCAATGGAGCGGGGGGGCTATTTAAAGGATTACGTACGATTCCGGTCATTATTGATATCGTTAATGATGTGCAAGAAATTTGCCCAAAAGCTTGGATCATTAACTTTACGAATCCAGCCGGGATGGTGACAGAAGCTATCTACCGCCACACTCGTTTTAATCGTTTTATTGGGGTCTGTAATATTCCAATCGGTATGAAAATGTTTATCACCGATGTTTTACGCCTAACGCCAGACGATGACCTCAAAATAGATTTATTCGGCCTTAATCACCTCGTGTTTGTTCGGGAGGTATGGGTGAATGGTCAATCGCGGTTTGATGAACTGCTTGAGGGGATTGCTAGCGGTACGTTAAGTGCCAACTCCGTTAAAAATATTACCGATTTAGCCTTCAATGAGGGGCTTATTCGATCGTTACGCTTGATACCTTGCTCTTATCTACTTTATTACTTCAAGCCGAAAGAGATGCTCGCCATTGAAATGGGCGAATACTATAAAGGCGGGACGCGTGCCCAAGTGGTTCAACAAGTTGAGTATCAGCTTTTCGAACTCTACAAAAACCCTAATCTTGATGTAAAACCAAAAGAATTAGAACTTCGCGGGGGAGCTTATTATTCGGATGCCGCCTGTGAAGTGATTAATGCAATTTACAATAATAAACAGACTGAGCATTACGTTAATACTCCGCATAAAGGCCATATCGACAATATCCCTGCTGAGTGGTCGATTGAGATAACCTGTACTTTAGGTCAGGACGGTGCGCAGCCTACCCCACGTATTACGCATTTCGATGAGCAAGTATTAGGGCTTATTTATACCATTAAAGGCTTTGAAGTGGCGGCAAGTGAAGCGGCGATGAGTGGCGATTTTAATAAAGTGCAATTAGCCCTAAATCTTAGCCCACTTATTCATTCTGATAATGATGCCGAGTGCCTCGCTCGTGAGATGCTCTTAGCCCATGAACGGTGGTTACCCCATTTCGCAAAAACGATTAAGGATTTAAAAGTTTCAGAGGGAAACTAAATGACACCTTTATTAGTAGTCAATGCTGACGATTTTGGGCTGAGTAAGGGGCAAAATTATGGGATCATTGAGGCCCATCGGCAGGGTATCGTTACGTCGACAACGGCGATGGTGAATGGCGAAGCTATCGGGCATGCCGCCGAGTTATGTCAGCAGGTGCCTGAATTGGGGGTCGGCATGCATTTTGTCCTGACCTTAGGAAAACCATTATCGGCGATGCCGATACTCACGAGAGAAGGTCAGTTAGGTAAGTGGGTATGGCAGATGGCTGAAGAAGACCGATTACCGCCTCAGGAAATTACTCAGGAATTAGCCAGCCAATATCAGCGTTTTATTGAGCTATTCGGTTGTCCGCCTACACATATCGATAGCCATCATCACGTACATTTCATTCCGGAAATTTACGATATCGTGGATCGTTTTGCCCGCGAGAAAGATATCCCTATTCGTCGCGATCGACGCTCGTCAGCCGGCAATACTTCGGTGCAGCCTGCTGCCAGAAGTAGCGAAGGATTTTCCAGTGAGTTTTATGGTGATTCCCTCTCGGAAGCACTGTTTTTAAAAATACTCGATGATTCACTGCAATGTGGGGAAACGTCGTTAGAAGTGATGTGCCACCCTGCCTTTGTGGATGCCACCATTAAAAAGAGTGCGTACTGTTATCAGCGGTTAGTGGAATTAGAAATATTGACTTCGGCTTCATTAAAAAAGGAGATCACTCAACGCGGTTACCGTCTGACTAATTTTAAAACGATATAACTCATCAACACTGTTCTATTAATTTAATGACGTTGTTATTAACGGCTGCCTTTATTGGTTAACGCTGATATTCATTTAATTATCAGTTTGGTTATCGTTTTTCTACAATTAAGGCAGTTATTCCTTCATATTCTATTAGGGTAGCTATTTATGCGTACAATTAAAGGATTATCTCGTACGTTATGTTTATGTATTTCCGGGAGCACTGTTTTTTCTGCAGGAATATTCTCACCGGAAGTCAGTGCAGCAGGATTTATTGATGATTCGACGTTAACGGGTGGAATCTATTATTGGCAGCGTGAACGTGATCGCAAGGATGTGGCCGATAATGGCAAGTATAAAACAAATCTTTCCCATTCTACATGGAATGGGAATATAGATTTTCAATCCGGCTATGCGGGAGGTTTCTTTGGCATTGATATTGCAGCCTTTAGCGCAATTGAAATGGCAGAAAATTCTGCCAGTGGCCATCCTAATGAAATCGCCTTCTCGTCGAGTAATAAAGCCTACAGTGAAAACTTTAGTGGGGATAAAAGCGGCCTCGATCTTTATAAGGCTGCGGCGAAATTTAACTATGGGCCAATGTGGGCGCAAGCCGGTTATATTCAGCCAGCAGGGCAAACGTTATTAGCACCGCATTGGAGTTTACTACCTGGCACCTATCAGGGGGCTGAGGTTGGAGCCAAGATTGATTACGGTCAGGCTGGATCCTTAGCGTTCTCGTATATTTGGGCAAATGAATATAAGTCGCCGTGGCACCTTAAGATGGATCATTTTTACCAAAATGATCGACACTCTAAGGTGAAGTATCTGCACTCTGTAGGCGCTAAATATGATATTAAAAACGGCCTTGTTTTAGAAGCGGCACTGGGGCAGGCCGAAGGGTATATTGACCAATATTTTGCCAAAGCGAGCTATCAATTCGATATCGCCTCTTCCCCGCTGCGTACCAGTTATCAGTTTTATGGCGCACGGGATAAAGCCACACCCGGGGAGAGTAATGATATTTACGACGGAACCGCGTGGTTACAGGCATTAACTCTTGGCTATAAGGTTGCCGACGTCCTTGATCTCCGTTTAGAAGGCACTTGGGTAAAAGCCGAAGGGCAGCAGGGTTATTTTTTACAACGCATGACCCCGACCTATGCCTCCTCTAATGGGCGCTTGGATATCTGGTGGGATAACCGTTCTGATTTCAACGCGAACGATGAGAAAGCATTATTCATAGGTGCGATGTACGATCTGAAAAATTGGGATCTCCCTGGTTGGTCTGTCGGCGCGTCCTACGTGTATGCGTGGGATGCCAAACCTGGCAGGATGTCTTCGCCCGATGCGTATTACAACCCAAGTAATAGGTTGAAAGAGTCGGCCTACAGCCTCGACGCCAGTTATACGATCCAAGAAGGTCGCGCGAAAGGGACAATGTTCAAATTACATTTCACCCGTTACGACAATCATTCCACTATCCCAAGTTGGGGAGGCGGTTATGGCAATATTTTCCAAGATGAACGTGATGTGAAGTTTATGGTGATAGCGCCATTTACCCTTTTTTAAAAGCGTGAATGCCCTCTGTTGCTCGCACTCCTTAAGCTTAATCAAGGCCATAGGTATCGCATAGAATAGCGTTAGCAACCTCTAACGCTATGTATTGTGCTTATCGATACTCTTAGGGATGTTGATACCGACAGTAAGTAGGCGAGCAATATTTTCCGTCGTAAACGCGACGTTTTTTTCTCCCTCTTTTAGCGCCTCACCGAGAGGACCAGCTTTTCGCAAAATACCGAATATGGCTGTGAAATTCTCATCATAAAGGCTCTCAACACCCTCACCGATAGCACCCGCTAAGGCAATCACAGGAGTGTGAGGCGAGACTTTTTTAGTAATATTAGCCACTCCGTAAGGCGTTTTACCGAATTTTGTTTGATAATCGATACCGCCTTCTCCGGTAAATACGACATCAGCCCCTATGATTTTTTCAGCTAATCCCGTGAACTGAATAACGATATCAATCCCTTGTTGTAAATGTGCCGGAGTAAAAGCGAGTAAACCGGCACCCAAACCACCGGCAGCACCTGCGCCGGGAATCGTTGCGACAGAGATCCCTAACTGCGCATTAATTTTTTCTGCATACATTTCGAGATTTCTGTCTAGCGTTTGAATCATCTCAGGCGTTGCCCCTTTTTGTGGGCCAAACACGGACGAGGCACCATTAGGTCCAATCAGCGGATTAGTAACATCACAGGCGACGATAAAGTCAGTCTCGGCGATACGTGGGTCGATATCACTCATATCGATACTCGCTATCTTATGTAAATTGCCCCCTCCTAAACCGACCTCATTACCCTGTGAATCCGTAAATTTGATACCCAAAGCACAGGCCATACCTTGTCCGCCGTCGTTGGTTGCACTGCCACCCAGACCAATAATAATTTTTTGTACACCCAAGTCGAGAGCATGTTTGATCAGTTCTCCCGTCCCATAAGTGGTAGTGAATAGAGGGTTACGATTTTTTTCAGTGGTATGCGTAATGCCACTCGCCGATGCCATTTCTATTACGGCAGTTTCACCGTCGCCGAGTAAGCCCAATTCAGCTTGAACCCGATGATGAAGGGGCCCCATCACCTCAACGTTGATAATCTTGCCCTGTGTCGCATCGACTAAAGATTGCACCGTGCCTTCACCGCCATCTGCCATCGGGACTTTAACAATCTGACAATCACGGAAGACTCGCCTCAAGCCTTTTTCCATGCTATCGGCAACCTGTAAGGCCGTCATGCTCTCTTTGAAGGAGTCTGGAGCGAGGACAAATTTCATAGCGCTTTCCTTTTATGTGATGACGCCGCATTGCAAACATTAGGCGTGATAGTCATATAAAGCTAATTACTTACTAATTCGCTGGTAATAATGAAAAATATATCTTATTTTTTAAGATGCATTATTATCAGTTTAGTGTGCTATTCTGCAGGAACTCAGCTGAATTTATTTTTAAATAAATTGAGAGACACACATCGCCATTCTCTATTACAGCTCATTTATTCAGATGGCTAAACAAAGGTTGATATTTCCTCTTCTAATAATCAGTATATTGCACACAGTGAATGTAGACTATCTCTCACAGTGTATAATAATATCTGAATTACTCTAGCGATAATTAAGTGTAGGAGGGAGAATCGGGCAATAGAATTATAGCCTTACTCTCGCCATTCACTACCGGAAAAAACCTCTTAATTTATAACGGTGATATGTTTAATCCATTTTTTTCTCCCAAGTGGTACAACCGTTAGTTATTTTAACATTGGGTTTTAATTTAATAATTAACTGAACATTGGGTTCATTGCCGATAGTTCTGGAAATATGGCCTACATGTGTATCATTTTTTCGTGGGTGAGAAGAACTGTCTGCGTTAAATTGCATCTCTCCAGGTCCCTGAACGAGTACTGCTCCGTCAGTAGTTTCTACCGACCATTTACCCGATAAAGTGACTACCCATTGTGGTCCAGGTGCGTGGTGCCAAGTTCCGACGTAACCGGGCGGTAACACAGCATAGGCGATACTTTCTATTTGATCTGGAGCCACACCGATCCATTGTGGTGCCGAGGGTGGGGCATAAGTCTTAAACTGTAGCCCTTCAATCCGACATGATTGGATGTGAGTCGCCCCGCTTTTGTCTGCCCATACCATAGAGTATTTGATTGGAGGTTGACTCTTACCATTACTTTGAGTTGGGTGAGGATCTAGGGAGTCTACGTTATGTAGTACATTAGCTGAGTAACTGAACGACGATAATGAACTAAGACTTATCAAGATGCCTATTTTAAAGAAAGATTTATTCATCAGGATTCTCCAATAAATCCTAAAAGTATAGCAGGCGTCCATGAATAGTAATGGATATCACCATCAATATTGGACTAGCAGTTCGCATATCGAGATAGTACGATTCCCTATTTGAGGAAGCTAATAGCCTTATCGATATGGAGAAATAAAGTTCTATTTGGTTTAACTGCTCAGGGGGATCTAATTTATTTGAATTCGACTTCAGTCAATCTTAGACAATACCCAGACCTCATCTAAAAAAAGGTCAGTGAAAATGGCTTATTACAGGTATAGATGCAAGCTTCACGCGTACTAAGTAGTGGGGTATTAAGTTGTATGAGCATCCTTGGCCATACCCCAGAAACGACAAAGCCCCGCATTTCTGCGAGGCCTTTGAAAGAGTGGTGCCCGAACTCGGAATCGAACCAAGGACACGGGGGGCAATCCCTCAAAGAAAAGATAATAAAATTTAGCGTTTTTTTCTATCATTTTATTAATTTTAGCTAAGGGGTTAGATGTTGGTACTCGTTGTTATTTTTTCCTCATAAATATAGTTAAGTGCTAACCTAAATGACTTTACGTTTCCGATTTTTTATTAGGGGTATGGTATTTTTTCAGTTTTACTATGGGGGGAGTAGACTAATTTTCAGGGTGATATATTTATGCCGTATATGAAAAAGGTAGTAATGGAGTATCATTCCAACAAAACAATGTAAGATGATATTATAATTAAAGCTCCATTACTACCGTATAAAAATTAGTGTAAAGGTGAAGGGTTTAATAGTCCTTGGTAATCTACCATGCGACTACCGTCAAATACTTTTATTTTCTTTTCACTTACATTACTCGGGTTAATGGGAGCTATCTGTGTAGAATCGATCCCTGTGTAGTTCTCGAATATATTGATAAACTGAAGGGCGCTGATTGGGGTATCAATATTTGTACGGCCTTTAATATCATTTGAAAGAATAATAAATGGTACATGATAATTTTGTTTTTCAGAGTTACCATGCCTTACAGGTCTATCACTAGTATCAGTTGTCATGCCATGGTCAGAGAAATACATCATTAAAAATGATTCTTTATTTTCTTCTGCAATAGAGTAGGTTCGATGAAGGAAATCGTCTAGTTTGTTTATAGATGATACATAGCAATTAATTGGCGCTTTTTCGGAAAAGGTAAATCGTTGTGGGTATCCCATTAATCTTTTACATGGATCTGGGTGGGAGCCTATCATATGAATAAATATAACTTTTTTTTCTGGTTTTTTTAATATGCTAGGAAGTAAGTCAAGCATGCTGAAGTCATCAACGAGCTTAGAATTGAAGTCACCTTTTTTAAGAAAATAACGATGCTTGGCGCGCATAGCAATGACTGTTGATGGCGTATCATATTCACCGACAAAGCCTTGGTTGGAGATCCAGTAGGTTTCGTATCCGGCTTTATTTGCCAGAGCCACTACATTGTTATTAACTGTTGTTTTTATTCCATCACTCATGGCCAAGGTCCGTGGCAGAGAGAGAAAAGTATTAGGGGCAGCTGATATATAATTGTTCATGAAAATACCAGGGGCTTTTCTCAACCAAGGTGTATTGTCATGAGGGTAACCATAGAGAGATAAATAATTAGCAGAAACACTTTCACCAATAACAATAATAATATTGTTATATTTTGAGTTCGAAGTAACGCCACTAAAGCTATCGGGTATAAATGCTTCCTTTTCTAACTTAGTAAGGTCTTTTTTAGATTGGCATATATACTCTATAGCATCTTTAATCATTCTTTTAGGGTATGAGTTAGCAGACAAGGCTACAAGTAAAATTAGGCATAGATATTTGTTTTTTTTATTTAATTCGAATAGAGGGATAGTTGAATATCTATACAGGGAAATCCAGCAAACTACCATCAATACTAAAGGTATTCCAATAAGCCCACGTAAAAATTCTACCGTCTCATGGGAGTCTGTTTCTAAACCCGAGATAATAAATCCGTAGTTTAATCTTCCAAATTGAAAGCCAGTAGGAATGTATAAGGAAAGTAATAACAAAATAGCTAAAATTATTATTTTGGGATATTTACTTGTATTAGCGAGAAGTAGAATAGCTAACGTTAAAATGTAGTTACCCACATTTTTATAACCTAAGCATATAGGCATGATGAAACTAATGCAAAGGAATACAACAATATTATAGAGTGAAAAATAAGCACTTCTTTGACTCAGTGACATGCAACGAATTACCCTAAAACCTTTATTTTATAAGATTAATCTCAATCTCACAACTTTTTATCGCTATTTGAGGGCTACTGTAATTTTTTCACAATGAACAGGTCAGTTTGGAATAAGTAAAGTATACGAACGCTGTAGAAGGACTGAAATAGATTTCTTTTACACTATTTTCAATCAACTGGAAAATTATCATCATCAATATGATTCGCCGCAGTCTGAAGCCCATAAAGAGGCAAACAATCTGGAGAAGGCTAAGTCACGTTCTTACTAAAGAAACGCTAGAAAGGTCCAAATAGCGTCGCAGAGAAGAACGCAGTAGACCCTATCCCAGAAACGACAAAGCCCCGCATTTCTGCGAGGCCTTTGAAAGAGTGGTGCCCGAACTCGGAATCGAACCAAGGACACGGGGATTTTCAATCCCCTGCTCTACCGACTGAGCTATTCGGGCAACGGGGCGCATTAAACCGTAATCCGGCATTGGCGTCAATATCTTTCGGTGAAAATTGGTAATATCTTGGCTTTTTGCACTGTTTTTAGGCAACTTGCGGAAGAAATCGACATTAAAAGGGCTTCATTAGGTCGGAAACCCTTTTTAGCCATTAACTGCCGCTATGGTAAAGCGGGAAGGCACCGAAGAGCAGGCCACCCACCATCAACATCAAGCTGATAAAAATCCCCCACTTGATAGCCAATTTCTGGTGCTCGCCAACATCCACTTTCGCCAGTCCAGTCAGCAGGTATAGCGAAGGGACTAAGGGGCTAATAAGGTGGAACGGCTGGCCAATAATCGAGGCGCGAGCAATCTCCTCGGCTGAAATGCCATAACGCGCAGCAGTTTGTGCAATCACCGGTAGAATGCCGAAATAGAAGGCATCGTTCGACATAAAGAAAGTGAACGGCATACTGATGATGGCAGTGAATACCGGTAAATACGGACCAAAAGCGGGGGGAATGATAGAGAGAACCGACTTCGCCATTGCATCGACCATTCCGGTGCCGGACAGGATGCCAGTGAAGACGCCTGCGGCAAAAATCAGCGAGGTAACCGCCAAGACGTTCGCGGCGTGTGAGGCAATACGGTCTTTCTGTTCAGCCAGTTTAGGGTAATTCAACATTACCGCCAAAGCGAAGCTGACCATAAAAAGAATTTGAATCGGCACGATACGGACAACAAGTAGAACTTACAGCGCGGTGGTTAGCAGGAGATTGGGCCAAAACATCTTCGGACGCTTATTTTTCTCGCATTCCTCAAACGTCCCGCCGCCAAGATTAAGTTGAATATCGTGTAACGCCCCCACCTCTTGTCGGCCTAAGCGGCGACGCTCTTGGATACCGAACCAGGTCGCGACGGCAACTAAACTTACGCAGCCTAAAAAGATAGCCGGTAACATTGGAACGAAGATGTCTAAGGCATCGATATCGAGTGCCGCTGCCGCCCGAGCGGTGGGGCCGCCCCAAGGTGAAAGGTTCATTATACCGCTGGCAAGATTGACCACGCAGGTCATCATCAAGATATTGAGACCGAGCTTACGATACAGCGGTAAGAATGCGGCAATTGCGATCATGTAAGTGGTAGAGCTATCACCATCCAGAGAAACCAGTAATGTCAGAATCGCCGTTCCCGCTAATACTTTAACGGGATCGCCTTTCACAATGCGTAAGATAAATTTGACCAAAGGATCGAAAAGCCCAGCATCGATCATGATGCCAAAATAGAGGATCGAAAACGTTAACATTACGCCGGTGGGGGCGAGGGTTTTTACCCCTTTAAGCATCATCTCGCCTAAGCCTTGGTAAAAGCCGCCGAGTAGCGCGAATAGGATGGGAATAAGGATAAGTGCGATTAGGGCTGACATTCTCTTGGTCATGATGAGATACATAAAGCAAATCACCATGCTGAATCCCAGTATTGTTAACATATCAATACCTTCCATTTTGGGTAGGAGGTCGTGCCTCCTACGTTTTTATAGTTATTTATCATCATGTTAGATTAACGGATGCGCTAACATCATGCTGAATTGGGAAGCATTAGTTGTTAAGAATGTATCAGGAGGAATTGATTCTGGTAACTATGTGTTAACAATTGTGAGGGGGATTTGTTATTTTTTTGAGCAAGATCTCTGTTTACTTGATGGCGAGATAAGGGGGAACCTCTCGCTCCCCCGTCGTATCACTCTGCAGTAGGCAGTTGCTTGATAAATGCCTCGGGCGGGAGGAAACCGGTGATACGGGAGTTTGGGATCTCGTGGCCTTGTGCATCGAAGAACAGCAAGGTGGGTAGCCCCAGTACCTTCAGTGACGATAACAGTTCTACATCTTGCGGCTGATTCTTTGTCACGTTGGCTTGTAGGCGCTGCATACCACTCATCGCTTGCTGTACCTTGGGATCAGAGAAAGTGTATTTCTCAAATTCCTTACAGGCCACACACCAATCCGCATACAGGTCGAGCATGGTGATGGATTGATGCGGTTTGTTCAGCTTCTGCTCCAATGCTTGGCGGTTTGCGATAGGAGTAAATTGTTGAGCAGAAAGCGTCACCGTTGGGGTGACGGCAGAGGGGAACAGAGCCTCTTGAAGCGGGCGCGCGGCGATGACTGTCAGCACTAACCAAACCAAGGCCAACCAACGTCCCCAATTCTTGGGGCTTTTTAGGGATAAAATAAACGCCCAGCTCGCGAACGAGACAGCCAGTAATGCCCATAACCGTTCACCCCAAACTTCGCCGACTACCCGCTCGAGCAGGAAAACGGGTAGGGCAAGAATCACAAAACCAAAGCCTTCTTTCACGGTTTGCATCCAAGGCCCACTGCGTGGCAGTAACTTATTACCAAACAATGTCACGACAATCAGGGGTAATCCCATCCCTAATGCATAGAGGTAAAGTGTGCCAGCACCTTGCATTACCTGTCCACTTTGAGCGATATACAATAAAATGGCGCTAAGTGGGGCGGTGGTACAGGGGGAGCAAATTAGCCCGGCGAGAATTCCCATACAGAGCACGCCAACAATCGACCCTCCCTGTTGTTTATTACTCAGCAGGGCTAAACGCGTCTGTAGTGATGCCGGGAGTTGTAAACTAAAAGCGCCAAACATGGATAAGGCCAATAAAATAAAGAGTCCGGCTAGCAGTACTAATAACACTGGGTTCTGCAGCGCAGCTTGAAACTTCAACCCGGCCGCGGCGACGACTACGCCAAGTAGGGTGTAAGTGATCGCCATCCCCTGTACGTAAACAATCGCCAGTAATGCTGTACGGGAAAAGGAGAGTTGCTGTTTACGACCCAATATAATGCCTGAGATCAGCGGATACATCGGTAACACACAGGGCGTAAAGGCCACACCAATACCGATTAACAGTGCCCAAAGTGGCGTATAGGGCAGGTTGCCTGAGGAGGCTGGCTCTGGCTGCACAGACGGCGCGGTGGCAGGCATGGCTACCACGGCATTGAGCGGCACGGTTTTAGTTTCCGGTGGATAGCAAAAACCGGCGGCGGCACAGCCTTGATAGGTCACGATAAGTGTAGGGGGATGCTGGGTAGCGGTAATCGGCACTGACAGTGTAATGTCTTGCGGATAAATTTCGCTGTCACCAAAAAACTCATCACGGTGAGGCTTACCTTGAGGAAGCTGCCATGACCCGAGCGAAGCATCACGCGCCTCTACACTGATTTTCTGGCGATAAAGATAGTAACCCTGTTTAACCTGCCAGCGTAGTGTGACGGTATTGGCTTGCTGAGAAAAATCGAAGCCAAATGCCTGATCGACCGGAACAAAGCCTTTTTGTTGACCAAAAAGATCGGCTTGTGCCCCAACAGGTAACAACGTTATGAGCAGTAAAATTATACGAATAAAGAGGCCTGAACTCATTGAACCCTTCACTATTGTTAAGCGGCTAAGTGGTGAAAAAGAGGTGGGCGAGCATAACATGAAAACAGCATTGCTAAAAAAGCCAGCAATGCTGTTTACCAGAAGAGTGATTAAGCGTCTTCGTTAAATAATTTTGCTTTATAGGCAGGATGCATCAGGTTTTCTACGGAGAAAATATCGTCGAGTTCTGATTCGGTCAGCAGTTCTCTTTCGAGTACGACTTCACGCACACTTTTCCCGGTTTCGGCACAGATTTTACCCACAATATCGCCATTATGGTGGCCAATATAAGGGTTTAGATAGGTGACGATACCGATTGAATTAAATACGTAGGACTCACAGATAGCTTGGTTAACAGTGATGCCGTTAACGCATTTCTCCAGCAGGTTGTAACAAGCATTGCTGAGGATGGAAATCGACTCGAACATCGCTTGACCGATAACGGGTTCCATCACATTTAATTGCAGTTGCCCAGCTTCTGCCGCCATCGTCACAGTGGTGTCATTACCAATCACCTTGAAGCACACTTGGTTAACCACTTCAGGCACCACAGGGTTGACCTTGGCTGGCATGATAGATGAACCGGCCTGTAATTGCGGCAGATTGATCTCGTTCAGCCCCGCACGAGGACCCGAAGAGAGTAAGCGTAAATCATTACAAATTTTTGAAAGCTTAACCGCTAAACGTTTTAATGAAGAGTGGACCATGACATAAGCGCCACAGTCAGAGGTCGCTTCAATTAGGTCTTCCGCTGCGACGACGGGCAGTTGTGTGATCTGTGCAAGGTAGTTAATCGCGAGCGTTTGATAGCCTTCAGGCGTATTGAGACGTGTACCGATAGCCGTTGCGCCGAGATTGACTTCTAACAATAACTGAGCGGTGTGCAGAATACTCTTTGTCTCTTCTTTCAGTAACACACTGAACGCTTTGAACTCTTGCCCAACGGTCATTGGTACCGCATCTTGTAACTGGGTACGGCCCATTTTTAAGATGTGGGAGAACTCTTTTGACTTGCGATCAAAGCCTTCACTTAACTGAGTGATGGCTTCTATAAGTTTAAGCAGGGAGTGGTAGACGGCGATACGAAAACCGGTAGGGTAGGCATCGTTGGTCGACTGACACATATTAACGTGATCGTTAGGGTTAAGGTGTTGATATTCACCTTTTTGGTAACCCATCAGCTCCAGCCCAATATTGGCCAGTACCTCATTGGTATTCATATTGACCGAGGTCCCCGCGCCACCTTGGTAGACGTCTACAGGAAATTGATCGACACAGGTACCGTTATTCAGGACTTCGTCACAGGCCTTGATAATCGCTTCGGCAATGCTGCGAGGCAGCGTCTTAAGGTCACGGTTGGCTAATGCTGCCGCCTTTTTCACCATTACCATGCCGCGAACAAATTCAGGAATGTCACTGATTTTACTGCTGCTTATATAAAAATTTTCAATCGCACGTAACGTATGAATTCCAAAGTAAGCATCAGCGGGAACTTCACGCATGCCGAGGAGGTCTTCTTCGATACGAATATTTTTGGTCATGAGAGCCTTCTTATAATAGGTCGTCGTTTTCCATGTCGACGGTAATGTTGCCGTATAAATTTAACCGGTACTGCGCGAAGCGTAGCAAACCGTGACGCGATCATAGGCTGTTTTATTTAAAATTCAGCCACACAGATCACTATATAGTAACTTTTTTTTTACATTTAATCCCTCGGTAACCGTGATTACCGAATCATTGTGCTTAGTGTATGAATAGGCGCTAAGATTTAACAATAGTAAAAACGAATTGTTTACGGCAGTGATTCCACGCTTAACCGTTCTAGATGACAATTATTGACAAAAAAGTCGTCCTTTTACGCTGCTTTCTGCGGAAATCACCTTGAATTGCCGCTAATACGTACCCATGATTAGGAAATAGGTCGAACAGCGATCCTTTTTACGAATTTGAGGAGACCACCGTGCGTTGGTTACCATTTATAGCTTTATTTATCTTGGCATGGATCGAGATATCACTCTTTATTAAAGTCGCTCATCTCTTTGGTGTGCTACTAACGTTGTTACTGGTGATAGCCACTTCAGCAATAGGCTTATCTTTGGTGAAAAATCAAGGCATTAAGAACTTCCGCTTAATGCAGGAAAAACTTGTCCGTAATGAGAACCCAGCACCCGAAATGACACGGGGCTTATCCCTATTTCTGTCGGGATTTTTATTGATATTACCCGGCTTCTTTACCGATTTCTTAGGTGCCTTACTGCTACTTCCGCCCGTGCAGCAACGACTGACCCATAAGTTGATGCCCTTTATCACTGTTTGGGGCGGCCGCGGCCAAACGGCTCAAGATTCGGGCTATACCATGGAAGGGGAGTTTGAACGTCGCGAAGAGAAACGTCTCGACTATCGTGACGATAGTACGTCAACGCACAAAACAGATTAATCCCCTCTTTTATCACGCTAGCTGACCCTAGCGTGATATCGCTTGAGTTCCCCGTACTCTGCTAGCCTAAAAACCTTTCAATAGGGAATTTTTTCAAAAAAAATTTTCTATCTCCCCTTGAAAGTGAAGCCTGTCGTCCCTACCTCTGAAGTCACGAAGCCAGATTGGCATCAAATTTAAAATAATGCGTGATTAGCTATCTCATAGGAGAACGATCAAATGAACATTCGTCCATTACATGACCGTGTAATTGTTAAGCGTAAAGAAGTTGAAGCAAAATCAGCAGGCGGTATCGTATTGACTGGTTCTGCGGCGGGCAAATCAAGCCGTGCTGAAGTGTTAGCGGTGGGCAATGGTCGCATTCTTGAAAATGGTGAAGTAAAACCACTGGACGTAAAAGTCGGTGATGTAGTGATCTTTAACGAAGGTTACGGCGCTAAAACAGAAAAGATTGATAACGAAGAAGTTCTTATCATCTCCGAGAACGATATCCTCGCCGTCGTGACTGCGTAATTACACGAAATATTTCATTGTAAAATTTTGAAGGAATAGAAAATGGCTGCTAAAGACGTAAAATTTGGTAACGACGCACGCGTTAAAATGCTACGTGGCGTAAACATCCTTGCTGATGCGGTAAAAGTGACTCTGGGTCCTAAAGGCCGTAACGTTGTTCTCGATAAATCATTTGGTTCTCCTACCATCACTAAAGATGGTGTTTCTGTTGCGCGCGAAATCGAATTAGAAGATAAGTTCGAAAACATGGGCGCTCAAATGGTTAAAGAAGTCGCCTCTAAAGCGAATGATGCGGCAGGTGACGGTACGACTACCGCAACTGTTCTTGCGCAATCTATCGTTAATGAAGGTCTTAAAGCTGTTGCAGCGGGCATGAACCCAATGGACCTGAAGCGCGGTATCGACAAAGCGGTTATCGCGGCTGTTGAACAACTGAAAACACTATCTGTTCCTTGCTCTGACTCTAAAGCCGTTGCACAGGTTGGTACCATCTCTGCAAACTCTGATACCAGCGTTGGTACCTTGATTGCTCAAGCGATGGAAAAAGTTGGCAAAGAAGGTGTTATCACCGTTGAAGAAGGTACTGGTCTACAAGACGAGTTAGACGTCGTAGAAGGGATGCAGTTTGACCGTGGATACCTTTCTCCTTACTTCATCAACAAGCCAGAAACCGGTGCAGTTGAACTTGAACAACCTTTCATCCTGTTAGCAGATAAGAAAATCTCTAACATCCGTGAACTGTTACCTGTACTGGAAGCGGTGGCTAAAGCAGGTAAACCTCTGCTGATCATTGCTGAAGATGTCGAAGGCGAAGCACTGGCTACCCTAGTGGTTAACACCATGCGTGGCATCGTAAAAGTGGCTGCGGTTAAAGCTCCTGGTTTTGGTGATCGCCGTAAAGCGATGCTGCAAGATATCGCAATCCTAACCGGTGGTTCTGTGATTTCTGAAGAGATTGGTATGGAGCTGGAAAAAACAGCTTTAGAAGATCTGGGTCAAGCGAAGCGTGTTGTGATCAGCAAAGACACCACGACTATCATCGATGGTATCGGTGAAGAAGCCAATATCAAAGGTCGTGTGACACAAATTCGTCAACAAATCGAAGAAGCAACTTCTGATTACGACAAAGAAAAACTTCAAGAGCGTGTTGCTAAACTGGCGGGCGGCGTAGCTGTTCTGAAAGTCGGTGCAGCCACTGAAGTTGAGATGAAAGAGAAGAAAGCGCGCGTTGAAGATGCGTTACACGCAACGCGTGCAGCCGTTGAAGAAGGCGTCGTAGCAGGCGGTGGTGTTGCACTGGTTCGCGTTGCAGCGAAAATCACCGGTCTGACTGGCGATAACGAAGACCAAAACGTGGGTATCCGTGTTGCACTGCGTGCAATGGAAGCACCACTGCGTCAAATCGTTTCTAACGCAGGTGAAGAGCCATCTGTTGTTGCGGATAAAGTGAAGCAAGGCGAAGGTAACTTCGGTTACAACGCGGCAACAGAAGAATACGGCAACATGATCGACTTCGGTATCTTAGACCCAACGAAAGTTACGCGTTCTGCACTGCAATACGCTTCATCTGTTGCCGGTCTGATGATCACTACTGAATGTATGATCACCGAACTGCCTAAAGATGATAAAGCTGACTTAGGTGCTGCAGGTGGTATGGGCGGCATGGGGGGAATGGGCGGTATGATGTAAGGTGACTCCGGTCACTGGCAATCATTGCCTTTCTAACCAGACAGCGTGAGCTGTCGAGTTAGCCAGACGAAACCCTAGCGAAAGCTAGGGTTTTTTTATCCCTAGCGGATAAGCGAGGCGGGTAGTCTGTCAGATTATCGAAACTCAACTATGCTTAGCTTTTAACCGATAAATCGCTACGACAGGGCACTGTCCTAAGTCAGACTTTTCACAGCATGGCTGGAATTTAACGATAATTGCCGATATTCTAACGGCTCTTAAGTAAGCCAAACGTTGTAAAGCCTAACTAGGCACCAGGTAATACTCTAATACGTATAATAACGAGGAATAAAATGCGTTTACTTTCAGTCATTCCAGTTTTCCTAGCAGTACTTGTCGTCGCGGGCTGTAGTTCGTCCGGTAATCAATTGAATGCGGCGGGGCAGAATGTGCGTTTTGTGGACCAGCAACCTGGCGCAGAATGCCACTATATTGGTACAGCGAGCGGTGAGCAGAGTAATTGGTTTTCTGGTCAGCAAATCGAAGGCGGTAACTCTTTACGTGGTGCGGCAAATAACTTACGTAATCGTGCAGCAGAAATGGGCGGTAACGTGATCTATAACGCAAGTACGCCGGGGCTTAGCTTAGTGTCGAGCTTCGTGCCTGTCGCGACGAAGATGTCTGGCCAAGTCTATAAGTGCCCATAATGATTTAACGACTAAGCGTATCAAACTGGGTTGATACGCTTAGCAATAGCCCTAGTTGAGGGCGCGTAAACCTTGTTGCTTTTGATGTAACTCAGTGGTGATTTTCTCAATGTCGGCTTGTTTCTCAGCGATTTTGCCACGGTATTTAGCCATTTTCTCCGCGTTATTCTTCGCGGTCGCTTTTTGAAGGTCTTGTTGACTCTCTTGTAAATCCTGTTGTTTCTCTTTTAATTTGCGTTGCAGTTTTTCAACGTCTTGTTCTGCATCCTGGCGAACGCTTGACGCCGTACAGTTCTCTTTAACTTCTGCTAAGGCTTTTTTCAAGCCGGCGACTTGATGGCTATTATTATGCTGTTGTGCGTAACCGAGTTGTTCGTTTAACGCTGCTTCTTTTTGGGCACAGGTTTGTACGGCAAAGGCCTGCTGGGTCATTAGCAAGGCAGCAAGAGAGAGTAACGGAACAGATAATTGCTTTTTCATAGATATTCCTTTCATAAAAGATTTATCGTCAGTTAGGGTGATTACGCCAATTACACCTGACGGAGCTGTAAGTCCAATGGCGTTTTACTCGGTTCGCCACCGATTTCCCGAGCAAGACGGGGAACCAGATAGCCTGACACTTTACTCAATAAGCCATGCATAATGATACGCGCTTGTTCATCGGAGACATAAAAGTGTGCGGCACCCTGTACTTTATCCAAAACATGGAGGTAGTACGGGAGAATTCCGACTTCAAACAGACGGTTACTTAGGTTAGCAAGAATGGTGGCATCGTCGTTGATATCGCGCAATAAAACACTTTGATTCAGCAATGTAACGTTAGCGGCCTTTAGGCGTGCCATTGCTTGGGCGAACTCCGCATCAATTTCTTGAGCATGATTGACGTGGGTCACCATAATCACTTGTAAACGAGAAGCCGCAAGCCGTTGGCAAAAGGTTTCTGTGACACGAGCGGGAATCACGACCGGTAAACGCGAATGGATCCGTAAGCGTTGAACATGAGGGATAGCTTCCAATTCACCGATTAGATAGTCCAACTCATGATCCTTCGCCATCAAAGGATCTCCCCCTGAGAAGATAATTTCGTTTAATTCTGGGTGTTGGCGGATATAATCAAGCGCGACTTGCCAATTGCGCTTATTACCTTGGTTATCTTGGTACGGGAAATGGCGGCGGAAACAGTATCGACAGTTTACTGCGCAGCCACCTTTGACTAATAACAGCGCACGGTTAACGTATTTATGCAGTAACCCAGGTACTGCTGCGGTTTGTTCATCCAATGGATCAGTCGAATAGCCAGGCGTTACAGTAAACTCGCTAGCTTGAGTGACGACTTGGCGTAATAGGGGATCGTTAGGATCGCCTTGAGCCATTCGACGAATGAATGCACGGGGTACACGCAGTGCAAATAAACGGCGTGCGTCATGGCCTGCCTGAAGTTCAGGGAGGTGATCGAGATTTAAAAGTTGTAGTAATTCAGCAGGTTCTGTTACAACGTCTGCAAGTTGCTGCAACCAATCTTCTCTCGCAGGGGTATTTAGGGTTACAATGTTTGCCATTTTTGGCTTCATACCAGTGATTATTTATAGAGGGCCTTCATGGCAACATATTCTAGCAACGATTTTCGTAACGGTCTTAAAATCATGTTCGACAACGAACCTTATGCTATCGAAGCAAGTGAGTTCGTTAAACCCGGTAAAGGCCAAGCTTTCGCACGCGTAAAAATGCGTCGTCTGTTAACCGGTAAATTGATTGAAAAGACGTTCAAATCAACCGATTCAGCAGAAGGTGCTGATGTTGTTGATGTGACCTTAACTTACCTCTACAACGATGGTGAGTTCTGGCATTTCATGAACAACAACACTTTCGAGCAACTCGCTGCAGACGCTAAAGCAGTCGGTGAAAACGACATCTGGTTACAAGACCAAGCTGAATGTATCGTTACTTTATGGAATGGTAACCCGATTAGCATTCTTCCACCAAATTTCATTGAAGCTGAAATCGTCGAAACTGACCCAGGTCTAAAAGGCGACACAGCAGGAACCGGTGGTAAGCCAGCTAAATTAACAACCGGTGCTGTCGTGAAAGTACCTTTGTTTGTTCAGATTGGTGAAGTTATTCGTGTTGATACGCGTTCTGGCGAATACGTCTCACGCGTTAAGTAAGTCTAAGCGCGCCTTGATGGCGCGTTTTTTTATAGGTAATGCGCGATGAAATCATTAGTAATAAGAGTGGCTATTTTATTTCTGCTCGGCGCGTCGCTCACCGCTTGCAATACGTTTCGTGGGATGGGCGAGGATATTTCAGGCCTAGGTCACGCCATTTCGCACGTTGCGAGTTGATAGCCTATCACCCCTTTTCACCGTTTTAGCCAGCGAACACCCACTATGCGGACGTACCGTCCCATACGACTTTTTTGAAGGACAATATTGATGAATGAATCGGACTTATGGCAGCCGAGTGCGCCCATTGCCAATCTGCTGAAGCGTGCAAATTTGCTGGCCGATATTCGGCGTTTCTTTGCTGATCGTGGAGTGTTGGAAGTCGAAACCCCTGCAATGAGCCAAGCGACGGTGACAGATATTCATCTGGTACCTTTTACAACCCGCTTTGTCGGACCCGGGGCGGCACAAGGGCGCGATCTCTGGTTAATGACGAGTCCTGAATACCATATGAAACGCTTGCTGACTGCGGGCAGCGGACCGATCTATCAAATGAGTCGTTGTTTCCGTAATGAGGAAGCTGGGCGTCATCATAACCCTGAGTTCACAATGCTGGAGTGGTATCGCCCGCATTACGATATGTATCGTTTGATGAATGAAGTGGACGATTTACTGCAACAGATTATCGAGTGCGAACCTGCAGAAACGCTCTCCTACCAACAAGCTTTCCAACGCTATTTAGGTCTCGATCCGCTTACGGCCGATAAAGAGCAATTAGTGGCCTGCGCCGAGAAGCTAGGCGTTGGGGAGCTCGTCGAGCGAGAAGAGGATCGCGATACCGTGCTGCAGTTATTATTTATGCTTGGGGTAGAAACGCAGATCGGCCAAGAGAATAAACCGGCTTTCGTCTATCACTTTCCTGCCTCCCAAGCAGCATTAGCTGAGATCAGCACCGAGGATCATCGTGTAGCCGAACGCTTCGAGGTCTATTTTAAGGGTGTGGAATTAGCCAATGGTTTTCGTGAGTTGACCAATAGTGATGAGCAGCGCCAACGTTTTATGGCGGATAACCGTCGTCGTCAGCTGATGGGGTTACCTGAACACCCAATCGATGAGCGTCTATTGGCGGCATTGACCGCCGGTATGCCGGACTGCTCAGGGGTGGCATTGGGGATTGATCGCTTGGTGATGCTGGCATTGAAGGCCGACTCTTTAAAAGAGGTGATGGCCTTTACTGTCGAGAATAGCTAATCACGTTAGCCAGTCAGGGTGACTGGCTAACGGTCTTATAGGCCACCCGCTTGATACTGGGTTGACTGCATAGCGGCTGCTGATTTACCGACTTGTTCCATTCTTACCTGAACCGGCGGATAAGGCAGCTCGATATTATGTTCGCTAAAGCTATTTAGGATCTGTTGATGCAGATCGTGACGCAATGGCATACGGTGGCCAATCTCTGCGGCATAAATTCTTAATTCAAACAATTGAATACCTTGATGAATATCCACTAAGAATGCCTCTGCTGCAGGTGTTTTCAATACATAGCTACAGCGGTTTGCGGCTGCCAGCAGTAAATCCGTCACCACGGCACTGCTTACATGCGGCGGCGCAGGGATATTCAACACCACCCGAGTATGCGCATCGGATAAGGACCAGTTAATAAACTGCTCGGTAATAAAGGCCTTATTCGGCACAATAATTTCTTTTCTATCCCAATCGGTAATGGTGGTGGCACGGGTATTGATGCGTGAAATAGTGCCGGTCAAGTCCCGTAGGGTAACGGTGTCGCCAATCCGAATCGGCTTTTCGAATAGAATAATCAGACCCGAAATAAAGTTTGCAAAAATTTCCTGTAAACCGAAGCCCAATCCCAGACCCATTGCCGCGACTAACCATTGCAACTTAGACCAGTCGATACCCAGCATCGAGAAGCCCATCATGACGCCGATAATCATCAGCAAGTACTTGGTTAGCGTGGTGATGGCATAGCCTGTTCCTGGCGCAAGGTTGAGATGCTGCAAGATGGCGAGTTCTAGCATCGCTGGCATATTTCTGACCAGTTGCAGCGTAATGATCAACACTAAAATAGCGATTAACACGGCCCCTAACGTGACATCTTGCACGCTCTCAACCCCTTGAATCGAGGAGGTCACTCCCCAAAGTGGGATGTTCTCAAGGAAGGCGAAGGCGGAGTGTAGCTCTGACCAAAGAAGGATTAAGGCAAAAAGCGCCACGAGCGCGAGCAGCGAGCGCACTAAGCGTAGCGACTGCGCACTGATCGTATCAAGATCGATGACGGGCTCTTCGATTGTCTCTTGGCTTTCACTATTCAATGTAGCGCTGTCATCTTCTTGATGATTTCGCGCCCGGCTGGCGAGGATTTCGGCTCGCCGCTGACGTGCGCGATCAAATTCGATACGTCGTCGTTGAATCAGCATCCAACGCCGAATGATATGGTAAACGATCAGTAGCACAAACCAGATCCCCACCGAACTTTCAACTCGTGCTAACAGCGCTTGTGCTGTCGCAAGATACCCGAGCAAGGAAGCAATAATGGCCACCGGTGGGATAACGATCATCAGGTCCCACAATAAGCGGTTGACCATATTGGTGCTATTCCCCTGGCGGTCAAAGTAGAGCGGCAAGCCAGCACGGCGCAGTGCATTGGAAACAATAGTTAACGCGATACAAATCAGAATAAAACTGAGGCGGCCTAATGAGGCGGTAAAGGGACGCTCTTCAATATTATCGAAAGTGATTAATACCATCGTAAGGGGAACGATAAAGCCGATACTGAGGGAGTAGTAGCGTACCGCTCGTGATACCGCTTGTGATGGCCAACGAAAGTGGGCGATAAACAAACCATTAGGATGCGCGAAGGTTGCGCTAATCATAAAGGCCCACAGTAATGGCAGGGTTGCGGTGACACCATCACCGACAGCGACTGCAATCGGATAAGGCCAAGCACGTTGTAGCCCATAACCGAGTGTTGCCCATAGCACCGGTAAGGGCAGGGCGACCAGTATTGACCAAAATACCGTGCGTAATGTTAGGGAAAAGCGATCTTGGGTTACTTTACCAATGCGGCTGGCCGAACGTGCTAAGAAAGCATGATAGTGGCGACGAGAACTTAGACTAACGATCACTAATATCAATGCGCCAATAACAGGTAAAATAGACTCGCGGCTGGTGGCCACCATCACCAAGGCTTTGCCCAATTGTCCCAAACTGTCTAAAGATAATAATCTTGTCAGATCTTGCACGACCTGTAGGGGGTAATGCAGGCTAATCGGATTGATATCCGCCGTCCAGAAGAGGTAACGGTGGGTGGCATCCGTGACATCACCCAGAGCATCTTGTAACTGTGTATTGGCAACTTTGAGTTTAGTGATTTCTAAAATTAAGGCATCACAACCTGAAATCAATGAATTGAGCAGTTCACCCTGCGTATTGAGCTGTGCATCTAAAATACGGCGTTGCTCGCTGGTAATCGACTTACCACTGGCTTGACGTGTCTCACGCAGCGCGTGTTGACGAGCCAGTAGGTCTTCGTAATGCAGACGCTGAACACGTAGTTCTCCCATTTCGCTATCGATTTGCTGGGATTTTGGCGCATCAGGTAAGCGAGCGACTTGCGCGCGTAGCGCCTCGCCCAATAGGGTCGACTCACCTAGCCACTGTGATTGTTCGCGTAGGGTGGAGAGTGCTTGGCGGACTTGTTGGGTTTGGTTAGCCACCAGCCGCTGCTGTGAAGAGACAAGCTCCATATGTTGGGATTGCTGGTTCAGTGCAGCCGATAACTCACGGTTAACGGTAAATTGCTCATGGATAACCGGCGGTAAGTCGCCGCTATTTTCTGCCAGTTGTTCAGTACGTTCCAAGGCGCGTTGCGCTTCATCTTGGCGGAGCGCACTTTGTCGGGTACGCAATGCTTGTAGATACGCATCGAGCTGAGCAATGGTTTTTTGATGAAACTCGGCGCGTAATTTTGCTAGCTCTTGCCGATTATTGGCAGAAAGCTGCGCCAGCTCGAGCTCATTAACCCGTGCTTTGTTGGCGGCATTTTCTGCCTCATAGGCGTTGCCCCGAGCTTGGCCCAATGGCGTTGAGGAGACTTGGTAATTCTGTAAGCGACGATCGCTTTCAGAAAGCGCCCGTCTCGCATCCGTCTGATCGCTGGGAAGTTGGGTGAGAGAGTCGCTGATTTCCCGAGCTTGGTCCTGTTCTTGTTGTGCTAAGCGGCCTTCTTCCAATAATTGGCTGCTGACACGTAAGATTTCCTGTTCAATATCGCCACTGGTAAGCGCAGGATTGACGCGTTTGCTCGTCTCATTTAGCGTGGTTATTTGCTGGCGTAAAGTCGCCGCAAGTTGCGGGTAATTATCGATAACCTGTTGGTATTGCCGCGCATTTTCAATCGATTGATTGCGTTGGTTGGTGTAATCCAACGCGCTCTTTAATGCTTGAATCGTCTCGGTTTGTGCCGCAGGATTTTTACTATTCTGCGCCTGTTCTAGCGCTTGCCGAATCTGAGGGGGTTCAGGCAGTGCATCACTAGCGAAAGTAGTACTAAGCCCTAAGCTCAGTAGAATAACGGGTAATATACGCACTGCCAGGCCCTCTATATTAGGCTTCGGTCTGTTCTACCGCGCCACTTTCATTTTGTGGTGGGGTTGAGGTAGGTGCCTGAACAGCAATTTTTTCTGCTAAAGGCTGACCCATTCTTGTTGGGGCTTGGGCTTCTAAGGCTTCACTCAGACGGACTTGATCGGCGGCGAATAAGTTGATGACGGTAGAACCCAACTTAAAGCGGCCCATCTCTTGCCCCTTAAGTAGAACAATCGCGCCTTTTTCCTCAGCTTGAGGATAATGCCAGCGTTGAATAACGCCTTCACGCGGTGGGGTAATAGTACCGGCCCACACGGTTTCAATACTGCCAACAATGGTTGCGCCCACCAGAATTTGCACCATAGGCCCCATATCGGTATCGAAATAGCAGATCACGCGTTCATTACGGGCGAAAAGATTAGGAATATTTTGGGCAGTTAGAGGATTAACAGAGTACAGATCACCCGGGACATAGACCATCTCACGTAAGATACCATTACACGGCATATGCACACGGTGGTAGTCACGTGGAGCTAAGTAAGTGGTAACAAACTGGCCATTGTAAAAGTGCTGTGCACGCTCTTCATTTCCGGCGAGCAGGGCCTCTAACGTATAGTAGTGCCCTTTAGCTTGAAAAATTTGGTTTTCGTCGATACGTCCACATTGGCTGACTGCGCCGTCTGCCGGTTGGACGAGAATATTCGCTGAATGATCGATAACCCGAGCTTCATCCTTTAACGGACGGACAAAAAACTCGTTGAAACTGCGGTAGCTCGCGGTATCGGGCTTGGCGGCTTCTTGCATATTGACTTTGTAATACCAGACAAAAAGATCAATAACGGCCTTGGTTAGCCAGCCTGCTTGGCGACTTGCTCCCCAGCCGGCAAGTTCTGTGAGTTGTTTCTTAGGAAGAAGAGCGTTAATACCTAATTTCAACTTGTCTAACACGGGCGCCTCCTGGCGTACTCAATCGTTCTAAAATGTTATTGCGGACAATGCCACAACAGTATACGTGTGTGCAGTAAAAGTGAGGGACCTTGCGGCACCTACTCTTTACTGGTGAAACTTTTTCTTATTTTAACGGAAGCCATGCTCTCGAGAATTCGATGATAATTCTCGAAGCGCAGCTCATCAATCTCGCCTAGTTCAACGGCGTGACGCAGCGCGCAACCTGGATCGTCAAGATGTTTGCAATCTCTAAACTTACAAAGCCCCAGATACGGTTTGAATTCGACAAATCCTTGAGTGATTTGTTCCGGCTCTAGGTGCCATAGACCGAACTCGCGGACCCCAGGTGAGTCGATAACATCGCCACCTTGTGGAAAGTGGTAGAGCCGTGCGGCGGTCGTGGTGTGTTGACCTAAGCCTGAGTTATCTGACACATCGTTGGTTAAGATGGCATTATTATCGAGGGCATCAAAGCCTAACAATGCATTCAATAAGCTCGATTTACCGACGCCAGACTGCCCAGCAAAAATACTGACGCGGTCGGTTAACGCTTCTTCAAGCGGTAGAAGGCCTTCTCGCTGATGGCTGGAAACCTTTAATACTGGATAACCAATATCTTGATAGATCGCCATCTGTTCATCGACAAATGCCATACCGTCGTCGTCCAGCAGATCAGTTTTATTTAACACTAATAGAGGAGCGATATTCAGGGTTTCGCAAGCGACTAAATAGCGGTCAATAATATTTAATGACAGCTCAGGTAAAATCGCAGAGACAATGATAATTTGGTCGATATTTGCGGCAATGGGCTTGATGCCATCATAGTAATCGGGGCGGGTCAGTACCGATTGACGCTCATGGACGGCCTCCACGATGCCTTTACCCATCCCTTCGAGTGGCGCGCGCCAGACAACGCGGTCACCTGTGACGAGTGAGCGAATTGTACGACGTAAGTTACAGCGCCAAATTTGGCCTTGAGGATCTTCGACATCAGCGTGCATGCCGAAACGGCTAATAACGCGGCCATCTTGAGGTTCAGCAAATAGGCTATCATCAGGCTCGACTTTCCCTTCACGTTGCTGTAACCGACGTTGGTGGTTGGCATTAACTCGCCGTTGTTGGCCCTTTGATAGTTTATTTTTACTCACATAACCTCTCGTCTAACAGATGTTTCGCCCTGAGTGGGCAAAAGGTCTATGATACACCTTAATGAGAACAAATGGCGAATTTAGCGGGTAAACGAGGGCGATGATGACGCAAAGTAAAGATAACCTTATTTGGATCGATTTAGAGATGACAGGGTTGGACCCACTACGTGATCGGATTATTGAGATCGCAACGATAGTGACTGATGCACAATTAAATGTACTTGCTGAAGGGCCTGTATTAGCGGTGCACCAAAGCGACGAACAACTCGCATTAATGGATGAGTGGAACGTGAATACCCATACCCAAAGCGGATTAGTCGCACGGGTTAAGCAGAGTAGCGTATCGGAAGCCGAGGCGGAGCAGTTGACCCTCGAATTTCTAAAACAGTGGGTACCTGAGAATAGCTCACCTATCTGTGGCAACTCTATTGGCCAAGATCGTCGTTTCTTAGTGAACTATATGCCTCAACTCGAAAACTATTTTCACTATCGCGCACTGGATGTCAGTACATTGAAAGAGTTGGCGCGTCGTTGGAAGCCGGATATTTTGCAACAGTTCCATAAAAAAGGGACTCACCAAGCCCTCGACGATATTCGAGAATCCATCGCTGAGTTGGCGTTTTATCGTGAAAACTTTCTAAAACTGTAATTTTTAGGATAATAACTGCGCAAACTGCCGAGTAAATCGGCAGTTGATACGAAAAAATAAAAAAAGCGGTGTAGGGGGGTTGCGTAGGACAATTATTCTCGTATAATTCGCACCCCGTGACGGTAGTAAATATTTTTACTGTTCAGGGCGCGGGAATAGCTCAGTTGGTAGAGCACGACCTTGCCAAGGTCGGGGTCGCGAGTTCGAATCTCGTTTCCCGCTCCAAATTTTTATCTCAGTCTTTTAATCACTCTTTCTACATTGCAACCTATGTCTCATCGGTGATCGCTAAGCTTTTCAACAGAGTTATCCACAGGGTATTCAATGTTGAGCTGTAACAGCTTCAATCCATAGTTAGATTATATCCTGATGATTTATAAGGTATTTTTATTTTATAGTTATTAATATCTTAACGCGTTATTCCCATGACCTTCCTTCGTTAAAAAAAGCTATTCACAGCAAAATTCTCGTTGCAATTCTGTCGCTTAGCCAGGTTTCGACCTATCCTTTTTATTTATTCGTCCATCGCTCGGTTAGCGAGAATTGAGTAGGAGTCGGAATGATGAAGAGTATTTCAGCAGTGAGTGACCAGCTTCCAAGCCATTGTTGGCCTGTCGACCATATTGCAGAGCTTGAACAGAAATTATGTCGTTTACACGACGGCTCACCTTATACCTTGATGTGGCAAGCCGGTGAGGCGTTGGCAACGTTAGTAGCCGAACACTTTGCCAATACCCGACACTGTTTAGTGCTGTGTGGAACTGGCAATAATGGCGGTGACGGATTTGTACTGGCCTCCCTTCTTCACCAAGCCGGTATCCGTGTCACAGTGGTAGAGGCGACGCGACACCATGAGCGGCCCGCTGAGGCAGCACGTGCCAAAGCGCATTGGGATAATATTGCACCGCACCCATCATTATCCGCGGGCGATCCTTGGCCTGATGATATTGATCTGATTGTTGATGCGCTTTTTGGTATAGGCCTACGTCAGGCACCTCGCGAGGAAAGCCAAGCATTAATCGATTTAGCGAATCGCCATGCTGCGCCAGTATTAGCCGTCGATATTCCTTCAGGCTTAGCGGCGCAAACTGGCCAGCCGCTAGGGGCCGTGATACAGGCAACCGCAACACTGACCTTTATTACCCTGAAACCCGGATTATTAACCGGCAAAGGGCGAGCCTACAGCGGTAAGCTGTGGGTGGCTGACTTGGGGCTTTCTCATTTACTGCCGCAGCTCTCGCCTCCGATTGAATGCCTGACTGCACGACAGTTGCCTCGATGGTTACCCCAACGGCAAGCCAGCGCCCACAAAGGGGATATGGGTAAAGTGGTGGTGATTGGCGGCGCAGAAGGGACTGCCGGTGCGATACGACTGAGCGGTGAAGCCGCATTACGGAGCGGCGCAGGCCTCGTTCGCGTATTAACCCATGCCTCGAATCTTGTGCCACTGTTGGCCGCTCGGCCGGAATTGATGGTTGCTGAATTGACCTCTCAATCACTTAGTGATGCACTCGATTGGGCAGATATTGTGGCGATTGGTCCTGGACTGGGGCAATCCGATTGGGCAAAAAATGCACTAAAAGACGTAAAATTAAGTAAAAAAATCATGGTATGGGATGCAGATGCACTAAACCTCCTAGCAATCGAACCGGATAAACGTCAAAATCGGGTCCTGACTCCACATCCTGGAGAAGCAGCCCGATTATTAGGGATCAGTGTTGCAGAGGTCGAAGCCGACCGCTTGTCCGCAGCGCATCAATTGGTGGAACGTTTTGGCGGAGTCGCCGTATTGAAGGGTTCAGGTACCCTTATCACCGATGGCACATCAGCCACTTCGATTGCCTACGTAGGTAACCCTGGCATGGCCAGTGGGGGAATGGGTGATGTATTGACTGGCGTCGTTACAGCCTTTCTCGGTCAAGGACTGAAACCGTTTGAAGCCGCCTCTGCCGCAGTGGTTGCCCATGGTCATGCGGCCGACCTTGTGGCCGATGACCACGGAATGCGTGGAATGCTTGCTCTGGATGTGATTGAAAAATTAAGAATAAGTGTCAATCCACTTCAGGATCTCAATGAGTAACATGACAACAAAAACAGTTATGCTGACTGACTTAGCGGACACCTTGGCATTAGGTGCCCGCTTAGCAAAGGCCAGTGAGCGAGCAACAATTATCTATTTAGTTGGGGATTTAGGGGCCGGTAAAACCACCTTTAGTCGAGGTTTTTTGCAAGCGTTAGGCCATCAAGGGAATGTAAAAAGCCCTACCTATACGTTGGTAGAGCCTTATGAAATTGATCAGCGTCTAGCCTATCATTTCGATCTGTATCGCCTTGCTGACCCTGAAGAGCTCGAGTTTATGGGCGTCCGTGACTATTTCACGGGCGATGCGATCTGTTTAGTCGAATGGCCTCAGCAGGGAGCCGGTATTTTACCCTCGCCAGATCTGACTATCACCTTAGCTTATCAAGGTGAGGGGAGAGAGGCAGAAATTGTGGCAAGCTCACCGTGGGGTGAACAGTTATTACAAAAAATTTCGGGTAACGAGGGAGAGGCATGACCTTTAGGCGGCTGATTCTCGTCGTACTATGTTGCCTCGTTAGTCGAGCGGTAGTGGCGGCATCGCTCTCGGATATTCAGGTGGATAATCGAGAAGCACAATCGATAGTGACGTTGAGTTTTGCGGATAAGCCGACTTCGTCGTGGTTCACTTTGCACAACCCTGAACGGTTCGTGATGGATATTCACGAAAGCGGCACCATCAAGGGGCTGCCGCTTAATTTTAGCGGGGCTAATCTTGTTAAACGTATTCGCACCAGTCAGCCGCCGAACCAACATGCGATTCGGCTCGTATTTGAATTGACCCAGGCTTCCGGCTCCTCGGTCACCACCCGCCAGGTAGGTAACCAGTGGCAAGTAGCGGTCACGCTTCAGGGGAAAACCGTACCACCCGCCGTGATCGCGGCTAAGAAACCCGAGAAAAATCCGTTTACGCCAACCAAAACAGCGGTATCGAATACCAATACCACCAGTTATCCCGGTGGACAAGTCGCCCGTAATCAGGTGGTGATTGTGGCGATTGATGCGGGGCATGGTGGGCAAGACCCAGGGGCTATCGGTCAACATGGTTTAAAAGAAAAAAATGTCACCATCTCGATTGCCCGTAAGTTAAAGAAATTTCTCGATGCCGATCCGATGTTTAAACCGGTATTAACCCGTAATGGCAATTACTTTATTTCGGTGATGGGGCGTTCAGAAGTGGCGCGTAAAGAGAATGCGAGTTTATTGGTGTCGATACATGCTGACTCCGCTCCTGTGCATTCCGCCAGCGGTGCTTCGGTATGGGTACTCTCTAATCGCCGAGCAAACTCTGAAATGGCGAATTGGTTAGAGCAAACCGAGAAACAGTCTGAGCTGCTGGGCGGGGCAGGCGATTTACTGGCCAATAGTCAGTCCGATCCTTACTTAAGCCAAGCGGTACTTGACCTTCAATTTGGGCACTCGCAGCGTGTTGGCTACGATGTCGCAACCAAAGTGCTGCAAAATCTCCGTCAAGTCACGCCTTTGCATAAACGCTTACCAGAGCATGCGAGTTTGGGTGTACTGCGCTCACCGGATATTCCTTCACTGTTAGTGGAAACGGGTTTTATCAGTAATGCGCAGGAAGAGAAGCTACTGGGTAATTCTGCTTATCAGACCAAAATCGCGCATGCCATTTACCGAGGGTTACGCGCTTACTTCCGTAGCCATCCATACCAATATATTGCCGCCAGCGAAAACCGCCCAGCTCAGGCCAATCCGGTTCAAGTAGCCTCGACTCAAGGGACTCAACTACATGTCGTTCAACGCGGTGAAACCTTATCTGGGATTGCTGCGCGATATGGGGTGAGTAGTCAGGCGATTATTACGCAGAACCATCTTAAAAAATCGGGTGTTTGGGTCGGCCAGCGGTTACGGATTGGTGGGGCAAAGGCAATGACTCAGTCATCGGCGACCGTAATAAGGCATAAAGTTGTGCGAGGAGACTCGCTTAATGCGCTAGCCTTGAAATATGGGGTGAGTGCCCAAACTATTATAACCAAGAACAAGCTTCGTTCCGCCAATGTGATGTTAGGTCAGACCTTAATCATCCCGCAATCGTAGCCGGAAGAGGTCGCTGCAGAGGATCTTATATGCCAATCCAGATATTACCGCCGCAGCTGGCTAACCAAATCGCTGCTGGGGAAGTGGTAGAGCGCCCAGCCTCTGTGGTAAAAGAACTGATTGAAAATAGCCTCGATGCTGGGGCAACGCGTATCCATATCGAGATCGATAAGGGCGGCGCCAAACGGATTGCGATTCGGGACAATGGCTGTGGCATTGATAAGGAGCAGCTCTCCTTGGCGCTTGCTCGCCATGCGACGAGTAAAATTGCCTCGTTAGATGATCTTGAAGCAATCATGAGTCTAGGATTTCGTGGTGAAGCCCTCGCCAGTATTAGCTCGGTTTCTCGGCTTACCCTGACTTCACGCACCGCGACACAGCAAGAAGCGTGGCAGGCCTACGCCGAAGGGCGTGAGATGAACGTCAGTCTTAAGCCTGCTGCCCACCCATGTGGGTCGACCCTAGAGGTCTTGGATTTATTTTATAATACGCCTGCTCGCCGTAAGTTTCTGCGGACCGAAAAAACAGAGTTTACCCATATTGATGAGGTCATTCGACGTATCGCGCTCGCGCGTTTTGACGTCGAATTTATGCTGACCCACAATGGTAAGACGGCACGCCACTACCGAGTGGCGAATAATGAGAAACAGAAACAGCAGCGGCTGGCCGCGATCTGTGGCGCCAACTTTGTCTCACAGGCCGTGCATATCGATTGGCAACATGATGGCTTGGGTATCGAAGGGTGGGTGGTCTCGCCCGATTATGCGCAACAGGCTAGCGAAACCCAATATTGCTACGTTAATGGTCGGATGATGCGCGATAAGCTGATTAATCATGCGATACGCCAAGCCTATCAAGAACATCTCGGCCAACAGCAAACGCCAGCGTACGTGCTGTTCCTCACGGTGGACCCCCATCAAGTTGATGTGAATGTCCACCCGGCAAAACACGAAGTTCGTTTTCATCAGTCACGGTTAGTGCATGACTTTATTTATCAAGGTATTGCCAGTGCATTAACACCGGCTGAACAGGGGGGGGAATTAGAGTCGAGCCAGCCTGCGCCGCTCTCTCAGCCAGTGATTGCGGAGAACCGGAGTTCGGCGGGTAAAAATAAGTTCGCACAGCCGAGTCAACCGGCTGGCGGGCAGCGTCATTATTCGCCAGAGCCGTATCGTAAGAAAGAGGCCGGTGTGTATCAGCGCCTGGTCAGTTCGACGCCAAGAGTGGAGGAGGCCGCTGTTGAGCCTCTCAAGGCTGAGTGCCTCGAACCTTTAGCTGGCCATACACAGGGCTTTGGGCGAGTGCTTACCGTCTGTGAGCAACGTTTTGCGCTACTTGAACGTTCAAGCGGCCTCGCACTGCTCTCTTTAGCCAAAGCAGCAAGTTTGGTATTGGCAAAGCAGCTGAATCCAGCCACCCAGCCACTGGTCTCGCAGCCCTTACTGATTCCGTTACGTGTGAAAAGTAGCGCGGCAGAAAAGCAGCTGATTACTCAGCATAGCGAGTTATTGCAACGCTTCGGTATCGATCTGCAAAGTGATGGCCATTACAGTACGCTGCGTGCAGTACCTTTACCTTTACGGACTCAGAATTTACAGCAATTACTGCCCGAACTGATTACGTGGCTGTCCTCAGCCTCTGATATTAGTCAAAGCGAGTTAGCAACTTGGTTCGCGGGAAAACGTATCAGTACTGACTCAACGTGGAGCCACTCGCAAGCGATTAGCCTGTTAGCCGATTTAGAGCGACTGGCACCCGAACAGGTGAGTACCCCGCCAGCGGGCCTCATTCAACCGTTATCCTTAGCCCCTTTTTTTGAAGCACTATTAAATGAATGATATGACTTCCCCGTTACCTAAAGCCATTTTTATTATGGGGCCGACAGCATCGGGTAAAACAGCCCTAGCCATTGAGCTAGCAAAAACCTTGCCGGTTGAAATTATCAGTGTCGATTCGGCACTGGTCTATCGCGGTATGGATATTGGCACGGCTAAACCGACTGTGGCGGAACAGGCTGCCGCCCCTCATCATCTCTTGGATCTGATTGATCCCAGCCAAAGTTACTCTGCGGCCGATTTTCGTCGAGATGCGTTACAAAAAATGGCTGAAATCACGCAGCGTGGGGCGATTCCTATATTGGTGGGGGGAACGATGCTTTACTTTAAAGCGTTGCTTGAAGGTTTATCGCCTTTACCTTCTGCCAATCCTGAGATCCGTCAGCACTTGGAACAACGGGCAAAATTAGAAGGTTGGGAAACTCTTCATCAAGAACTTTGTCTGATAGATCCTAAGGCTGGAGCAAGAATTCATCCTAATGATCCACAAAGACTGACGCGAGCACTGGAAGTTTTTCTCATTTCAGGTAAAACTCTAACAGAGTTAACTGAAACGGCGGGGGAAGCGCTTCCTTACGACGTTTACCAGTTTGCTATCGCTCCGCAAGACCGTGAAGTGCTTCATCAACGGATTGAAATGCGTTTTCAGCAGATGCTGAATGAAGGATTTGAAGATGAAGTCAGAGCGCTTTATCAGCGTGGTGATCTTCATGTTGACCTGCCTTCTGTGCGTTGTGTCGGTTATCGACAAATGTGGTCATGGCTTGACGGCGAAATAGATTATAATGAAATGGTTTTCCGTGGCATATGTGCCACTCGCCAGTTGGCTAAGCGACAAATGACCTGGTTGCGAGGGTGGAAAGCACTTGTTTGGCTTGATAGTCTGCAACCCGATCAGGCTCGTGAGAAAGTTTTAAACGTTATTCGTGCTATAACTGATTGATTATTTACAATCTTCAGGCATGGTATGCCATAGCGGTTTCTAAACTCTATAATAATTACACTACGAACGTATAAGGAAAAGATAGAATGGCTAAAGGGCAATCATTACAAGACCCGTTTTTAAACGCTTTGCGTCGCGAGCGTGTACCCGTCTCTATTTACTTGGTTAACGGCATTAAACTTCAAGGGCAAATTGAATCTTTCGATCAATTCGTCATTTTATTAAAAAATACCGTCAGCCAAATGGTTTACAAGCACGCTATCTCAACCGTCGTGCCATCGCGCCCTGTTTCTCACCACACCAATGCGCCAGGTAGCAGCAATTATCATAATAATGGCACTGCTGGTACGGGTTCACACCATGAAGGTGAGTCTGCAGAGTAATTTCCTTTCGACCGGAGAGTTTAGGCTCTCTGGTTGTCATCCTTTCAGTGAGGTTATCGCTTGTTTGAGCGTTATGATGCCGGCGAACAGGCCGTTTTAGTTCATATCTGGTTTGCACAAGATAAAGAAAGCGAAGATCTACAAGAGTTCGAAACACTTGTCTCTTCCGCAGGGGTTGAAGCCCTGCAAGTTGTTACGGGAAGCCGTAAATCCCCTCACCCCAAATATTTCGTTGGCGAAGGTAAGGCAGAAGAGATCGCGGATGCGGTCAAGGCTACCGGGGCCAGTGTCGTGATTTTCGACCATGCATTAAGCCCTGCCCAAGAACGGAATTTAGAAAGACTGTGTGAGTGTCGAGTGATCGATCGCACAGGGCTTATTTTAGATATCTTTGCGCAGCGAGCGCGCACGCACGAAGGTAAATTACAGGTTGAATTGGCCCAGTTGCGCCATTTAGCGACCCGATTAGTCCGTGGTTGGACGCACTTAGAGCGTCAAAAAGGCGGTATCGGCTTACGGGGTCCTGGTGAAACGCAGCTTGAAACAGACCGACGCCTATTACGGAATCGCATCACTCTGATTCTCTCTCGACTGCAGCGAGTCGAAAAACAGCGTGAGCAGGGGCGACAGGCACGGGCCAAAGCGGATATCCCAACCGTATCGCTGGTAGGCTATACCAATGCGGGTAAATCGACATTATTCAACAGTATTACCTCGGCAGAGGTCTATGCGGCTGACCAGCTGTTTGCGACACTCGATCCGACTTTACGACGCTTGTCAGTGACAGACGTTGGCGAAGTGGTATTGGCCGATACCGTAGGGTTTATCCGCCATCTTCCGCACGATTTAGTCGCTGCATTTAAGGCGACACTACAAGAAACCCGTGAAGCTACGCTGTTATTACATGTGATTGATGCAGCCGATTTACGTGTGAATGAGAATATCGAGGCGGTCGACGACGTCTTGGCAGAAATAGAGGCAGATGAAATTCCTGCTTTGCATGTTATGAATAAAATCGATCAATTAGAAGGGTTTGTGCCACGTATTGATCGCAACGAAGAAGGTATTCCGATACGAGTCTGGCTTTCTGCTCAGAGCGGGTTAGGATTACCTTTGCTGTGGCAGGCGCTTTCCGAACGGCTTTCAGGCGAGATTGCCCAGCATACCTTGACGCTTCCTCCGGAAGCAGGTCGTCTACGTAGCCGTTTTTATCAGCTTGATGCAATTAAAGAAGAATGGAATCAGGACGATGGTTCCATCGGTTTACAGGTTCGTTTACCGATCGTCGAATGGCATCGTCTTAATAAGCAATATCCGGCTTTATCAGATTACGTTGTAAAATAAGTATTCGGCCCCTAGAGTGGGGCCTCCACAATGTCACTAAATGGAGATTAGTATGATGTGGAAACAAGCGGGTAGCCAGGAAACCCGGTGCAGTGTATTGGCGCAGAATAGCGGCGCTGATTCTCAACAACCAAGCTTACAGCATGGTCCCCCAGACCTTGAAAAACTCTTTCGTCAGGCGATAGCAAAATGGTTTACGCTGTCAGGACGACGTCGGCAGGGATCTTCCCCATCCCCTTCAACACCCTCTTTCTCAATGCTTATCCCCGTTGCATTGATCTTACCTGGCTTATGGGCGGTTAGTGGCTTTTATACCATCGGTGAGGGCGAGCGTGGGGTGATTACTCGGTTGGGGAAATATAGCCACCTCGTCGACCCAGGGCTAAATTGGCGACCTGCCTTGATTGATCGGGTGACCGCTGTCAATGTTGCTTCGGTGAAAGAGTTAGCAGCGACAGGAAGCATGTTAACCGCCGATGAGAACGTGGTTCGGGTGGAAATGAACGTTCAATATCGGGTGGTCGATCCTGTGCGCTATCTCTATTCCGTTGTGAATGCTGAAGATAGCTTACGCCAGGCGACAGATAGCGCCTTGCGTGGCGTGATTGGTCGCTCGACGATGGATAGGGTGCTGACTGAGGGGCGAACGATTGTCCGAAGCGAGACCCAGCGGGAAATCGAACAGACGATGTTACCGTATCAAATGGGGCTAGCCGTCCTTGACGTAAACTTCCAAGCTGCGCGTCCGCCTGAAGAGGTTAAGGCCGCCTTTGACGATGCCATTGCCGCGCGTGAAAATCGAGAACAGTATGTGCGTGAGGCAGAAGCATATGCTAACGAGGTTCAACCTCGCGCGAATGGGCAAGCGCAACGGATCCTTGAAGACGCGCGAGCCTATAAAGCGCGTACTGTTTTAGAAGCCGAAGGGGAATCTGCGCGCTTTAATAAAATTCTACCGGAATACCACGCTGCCCCAAAGGTAACCAAACAGCGGCTTTATCTGGAAACGATGGAGAAAATCCTCGCGCAGACGCCTAAGGTCGTTACGGGGCAACAAGGCAATACCCTAAGCCTACTTCCGCTGGAACAACTGTTAAAATCGCAAGACTCCGCACAAACGACGTCTCAAAACCAGGCACAGCGCCTTAAGACTGAGTCGCCAGGATCCGCATTGCGTAATTATTCTCGTCAAGGAGGGCGTGATAATGAGTAAAGTATTACTCGCAACGGGCTTAATAGTATTAATGATTCTGTTCAACGCTTGCTTCATTATTCCCGAAGGAGGACGTGGAATCGTCGTTCGCTTTGGTAAAGTTCTGCGCGACGAGCAAAACGTTCCCGTGGTGGTTGAACCGGGATTACATCTGAAATGGCCGTTGGTTTCTACGGTAAAGATTCTCGATGCGCGGATCCAAACACTGGATAATCAAGCGGACCGATTCGTGACAAAAGAGAAAAAAGATCTGATCGTTGATTCGTATATCAAGTGGCGAATCAGTGATTTTAGTCGTTATTATCTTGCTACGGGAGGCGGTGAAATTTCTCGGGCTGAACTGTTACTCAAACGTAAATTCAGCGACCGACTGCGTTCGGAAATCGGCCGTCTTAATGTGAAAGATATCGTGACCGATTCTCGTGGGCGATTGACTACGGATGTGCGCGACGCCCTGAATAAAGGCAGCGCTGGCACCGAGTATGATGAGCTTGAGCAGGTGCCCGATTCGGCTGATACGGCGGATAGCTTACATAATAATAGTATGGCAGCCTTAGGGATTGAGGTTGTCGATGTGCGGATTAAACAGATTAATCTTCCTACTGAAGTCTCTGAGGCGATCTTTAATCGGATGCGTGCAGAACGTGAGTCTGTGGCGAGAAGCCAACGTTCTCAAGGTAAAGAGGAGGCCGAAAAATTACGCGCTCAGGCCGACTATGGTGTGACCAAAACACTTTCTGAAGCGCAAAAGCAAGCGCTGATCATCCGTGGAGAGGGTGATGCTGAAGCGGCGAATATCTTTGCCAGTACCTATTCGCAAGACCCTGATTTTTTCGCTTTCTTGCGTTCGCTCTCTGCCTACGAAAAAAGCTTTGCTTCGAGCAATTCGCTACTCTTTATCGATAATAACAGCGAGTTTTTACGTTTTATGAAATCGCCCTAACGCTGCAATTATTTTCAATTCCTAGTAGACTGCAGGGGCCGGTGATTTTACCGGCCCTTTTTATTGTAAGGAACCCTCATGCACTCAGCTATATGGACAGCCGTTTCATTACTATTAATCGTGGAAGGGTTAGGTCCCATGTTATTGCCTAAGGTCTGGAAAAGAGGCTTACTTACGTTGATCAGTTCACCTGAAAAGCTCTTAAGACGCTTCGGCGGTGCCTTTGTTGTGGCGGGAGTCGTGATATTTTATATGATGCATAAGTAGTATATAGAATATAAAACTGCGAAGGAGTCATTTTTGCAGTGAATATTTTGTGCAAATAAAAAAGCGACGTTCGCTTATTAAAAAAGCTGAAACCGAGAAAAGCTGGTGGTAGAATCCATTTTTAAGCAATCAATGGTTTTAGAAAATGGGTAATAATGTTGTCGTACTTGGCACCCAATGGGGTGACGAGGGCAAAGGTAAAATTGTAGATTTGCTGACTGAGCGCGCAAAATATGTCGTCCGCTATCAAGGTGGACACAATGCTGGTCATACGCTCGTCATCAACGGTGAAAAAACCGTTCTTCACTTAATCCCTTCAGGTATCCTACGTGATAATGTTACCAGCATCATCGGTAATGGTGTCGTGCTCTCTCCAGAAGCTCTGATGAAAGAGATGAAAGGCCTGGAAGATCGTGGTGTCCCAGTACGTGAACGTTTACTGATTTCTGAAGCTTGTCCGCTGATCCTGCAATATCATGTTGCCATGGATGTGGCGCGTGAAAAAGCGCGTGGCGCTAAAGCTATCGGTACCACTGGCCGCGGTATTGGTCCAGCGTACGAAGATAAAGTCGCTCGTCGTGGTTTACGCGTCGGAGACCTTTTTGATAAAGAGACCTTCGCCGTTAAGTTGAAAGAGATCGTCGAGTATTACAACTTCCAGTTGGTGCACTACTACAAAGAGCCAGCGGTTGATTACGACACTATCTTAAACGATACCTTAGCCATGGCAGATATCTTGACCTCTATGGTTGTCGATGTCTCTGACCTGCTAGATAAAGCACGCTTACGCGGCGACTTCATGATGTTTGAAGGCGCGCAAGGCACGCTGCTCGATATCGACCACGGAACCTATCCCTATGTCACCTCTTCCAACACCACTGCAGGTGGCGTGGCAACAGGTTGTGGTTTAGGCCCTCGTTACGTTGATTACGTTTTAGGGATCGTTAAAGCCTACTCTACCCGTGTCGGTGCGGGGCCTTTCCCAACAGAATTATTCGATGATATCGGTGAGTTCTTAGGTAAGAAAGGTAACGAGTTCGGTGCTACCACCGGCCGTCGTCGTCGTACAGGATGGTTAGACATTGTTGCGGTACGCCGTGCTGTGCAAATCAACTCCCTGTCAGGCTTCTGCTTAACCAAACTGGATGTCCTTGATGGATTGAAAGAAGTTAAGATCTGCGTGGGATATCGTTTACCTAACGGTAAAGAAGTTGATACTACACCTCTGGCAGCAGAAAATTGGGAAGGTTTAACGCCAATTTATGAAACGATGCCGGGTTGGGATGACAATACTTTCGGTGTGAAAACCCGCGATGGTCTGCCACAAGCAGCCCTGAATTATATTCAGCGCATTGAAGAATTAACGGGTATCCCGGTAGACATTATCTCTACGGGCCCTGACCGTAGCGAAACGATGATCTTACGGGATCCGTTTGACAGCTAATGTGATAAGAATGGCCGGTACAATACCGGCCATTGTTTTTCCTTCCTACCTGACTAAATCTTCCTTGCAGTGTTCTCTGTGTATTGACCTACAAACAAAAGGCCCGCACTATCGAGATTGGTTTATAATTCAGTTGAGCCATTTATCTTTTCGTCCTGAATATTTATTGAGGCAGACGTGCAACTGACCAGTTTTACTGACTATGGGCTACGAGCATTGATATTTATGGCGAGTTTGCCCGCTGGCAAAATGACGACGATTACTGAAGTCAGCGAACTTTATGCTATTTCTCGCCACCATATGGTTAAAATTGTTCATAAGTTGAGTCAGGAAGCCTTTATTCAATCAAGTCGAGGAAAGCAGGGAGGAATACGTCTTGCCAGGCTTGCAGAATCAATCAATATCGGGGACGTTGTCCGTCGTTTGGAACCCCTACAGCTGGTCGATTGTGACCACTGCTTAATTACACCGTCCTGTCATTTGAAAAGGATACTCGCACAAGCGATGAAAGAATTCCTCGCTGAGTTAGACAAATATACCCTAGCGGATATCGCAAATGACGGGAACTTGAAACGGATTTTCAACGCTGAAATTTCCGTAGAGAACTTATACTAGAGACATTGGAGGACCCTGTGTCACAAGATCCCTTTTTACAACGGGAAACGGAAAAATATGAAAATCCGATCCCGAGTCGCGAGTTTATCCTCGCCCATTTAGAAAAACGTGAAACGCCCGCTCGCCGTGATGAAATTGCAGCGGAGCTGAACATTACCAGTGAAGAGCAACTGGAAGCATTACGTCGACGCTTAAGGGCGATGGAACGTGATGGCCAGTTAGTTTTCACCCGCCGCCAATGCTACGTCTTGCCCGAGCGTTTAGACCTTATCCGCGGCAAAGTGATAGGCCACCGAGATGGTTATGGCTTCTTACGCGTCGAAGGGCAGAAGGATGACTATTATCTTTCGGCTGAACAGATGAAGCTTTGCTTACATGGCGATATCATCTTGGCCCAAGCAGCGGGGTCTGATCGTAAAGGCCGTCGCGAGGCCAGAATGGTTCGTGTGGTAGAGCCTCGTAACCCACAAATTGTTGGGCGCTACTTTACCGACGCGGGCGCGGGCTTTGTTGTCCCTGATGACAGTCGTCTCAGTTTCGATATCTTAATCGAAGCCGATCCTGCGATGCAGGCACGCATGGGGGCGGTGGTCGTGGTGACCTTAGAAAAACGGCCTACGCGTAGAATGAAAGCCATCGGTAAGATCACTGAAATCCTCGGTGATGAGATGGGCACGAGCCTCGCGGTGGATATGGCCCTGCGTACTCATGAAATCCCTAATGAGTGGCCAAGTGACGTCGAGGCAGAGATCAGTCATCTTAGTGAAGAAGTCCCTGAAAGCGCAAAACAAGGGCGTATCGATTTACGTCAACTGCCGTTAGTGACTATCGATGGTGAAGATGCGCGTGACTTCGATGATGCCGTGTATTGTGAGAAAAAGCGCGGCGGTGGATGGCGACTATGGGTCGCGATTGCCGATGTGACCTACTACGTCCGACCTGGCACGGCACTGGACCACGAAGCTGAAAAACGCGGAACCTCAGTTTACTTCCCAACACAAGTCGTCCCGATGCTGCCTGAAGTCTTATCAAATGGGCTTTGCTCGTTGAATCCGCAGGTGGATCGTCTCTGCCTAGTCTGTGAGATGACGATTTCCGCACGTGGCAAGTTAACCGGCTACAAACATTACGAAGCGGTAATGAACTCTCACGCTCGGCTGACTTACAATAAAGTCTGGTCGATTCTTGAAGGTGATGAAGCATTACGTGAGCAATATGCCCCTCGGGTGAAAGACCTTGAAGAGCTGTATGCCATGTATCAAGTCTTGGAAACCGCGCGTACGCAACGTGGCGGTATCTCGTTTGAGACTGAAGAGCCGAAGTTCATATTCAATACGGAACGTCGCATTGAACGTGTCGAGCGTCTGCGCCGTAATCCTGCACACAAGCTAATCGAAGAGTGCATGATTCTGGCCAATATTGCCTCGGCACGCTTTGCCGAGAAGTACCAAGAGCCAGTGCTGTTCCGTGATCACGATCGTCCTACAGATGAAAGTATCAAAAGTTTTAGAAAAGTATTGGGCGAACTGGGACTAACCTTGACTGGCGGAAATAAACCTACGCCGCTTGATTATGCAGAGTTACTGACCGCGGTTGCAGACAGACCCGATGCGGAAATGCTGCAAACGATGCTACTACGCTCGATGAAGCAGGCCATTTACGATCCTGAAAATCGTGGGCACTTTGGTTTAGCCTTGACCTCCTATGCGCACTTTACGTCGCCGATCCGTCGTTATCCAGATTTACTGCTGCACCGCTCACTTAAATACTTGATTGCTAAGGAGCAAGGACAGCCTGTCGATACCCTCACGCCGGGGGGCGGTTGTCACTATGATATGCAGCAGATGTTGCAGTTAGGTCAGCACTGTTCATTAACGGAACGGCGGGCAGATGAAGCGACACGCGATGTGGCTGACTGGCTAAAATGCGACTTTATGCAGGATCAGGTGGGGAATACCTTTACCGGTGTCATTTCTAGCGTAACCAATTTCGGTTTCTTTGTTCGACTGGCTGACCTGTTTATTGACGGGCTGGTGCATGTGTCGACCTTAGATAACGATTACTACCGTTACGACCAAATTGGTCAGCGTTTAACCGGAGAAGCGAGTGGCCAAGTATTCCGCTTGGGCGATACGGTCGAGGTGCGGGTTGATGCGGTCCATATGGATGAGCGTAAGATCGATTTTGCGCTAATTTCAAGTCAACGCAAACCGCGAGGTGAAGGCAAGACGGAAAAAGATCGGGCGAAGAAAACCGCGTCCAGCGCAGGGAAAAAACGCCGTAATGCGGGTAAAAAAGTTAATTTTGAGCCAGACAGTGCCTTTCGCGGGACCAAGAAAAAAGAGGGTGAGAGCACCGTAAAAGCGGCCACTAAAAAACCCAAAAAAGTCTCAGAAAAAACACGTAAAATAGCGGAAGCTACGAAAGCAAAGCGTGCAGCGAAGAAAAAACGCGCAGAATAAGCGTAAGCAGAATCTGCTGGCAACCTTGAGTTGCCAGCCCTCTCAAGGCAATTGATAGAAAAATTATGAGTGAAAAAATTTTTGGCATCCACGCGGTTCAAGCCTTATTGGAACGTCAACCTCAGCGCTTTCAACAAGTCTTTATATTAAAAGGCCGGGATGATCGTCGTTTACAGCCGCTGATTCAGGCATTGGAATCACAGGGTGTCACTATTCAAGTGGCGACCCGTCAATGGCTGGACGAGGCGGCAGAAGGTGCCGTGCATCAAGGGATCTTGGCATTAGTGAAGCCGGGGCGTCAGTATCAAGAAGGTGATCTGCCTGATTTACTGGAAAAGCTGGATAAACCGCTGCTGTTAATCCTCGATGGCGTCACCGATCCTCATAATCTTGGTGCATGTCTACGTAGCGCTGATGCAGCAGGCGTGGCTGCGGTGATTGTGCCGAAAGATCGCTCGGCGGCGTTAAATGCTACCGCTAAGAAAGTGGCCTGTGGTGCAGCAGAAACCGTTCCGCTTATTCGTGTGACGAACCTTGCAAGAACAATGCGTTTGTTACAAGAGTACCATATTTGGATTGTCGGCACGGCCGGTGAAGCCGACCATACGTTATATCAGAGCAAAATGACTGGCGGTATGGCACTGGTGATGGGTGCCGAAGGCGAAGGCATGCGGCGGTTAACGCGCGAACATTGTGATGAGTTAATCAGTATCCCAATGGCGGGCTCTGTATCTTCACTCAACGTTTCCGTTGCCACGGGGATCTGTTTGTTTGAAGCGGTACGTCAGCGCCAATAACTCGCAGATAAGCATCTCCTTCTATGAAGGGGATGCTTAGTTACCCTAGTGGTATTCTTCAGGTGTTATCGTAACCGTATAGATAAGCTTACTGTCGACGAAATAGTTATAGACAGTCCCGCCAGTAAAAAAATCTTTGAAAATCTTCATCTTGTCATCACTCTTACACTATTGAACCTGTATCGCTTTCTTTATATTTTCCTGCCAATAGTGCGTGTTCATCACGGAGACTGGGATACCTTTTACGTCTAAATGGTAAATAAAGGCATTATCTTTCATTGAAATCTCGGTCAGTAACGTTGCTTGATCAATCAAGATTGGTAACTTTTTCTTAATATCATCAAGAATCGTCGCTTGCATGGCCGATTTATCATTCACGTCCTGCTTCTTAAAGTTCTCAATTTTTTCTGATGATGGAGTATGAGTGGCTTCCTTACTGGCGACCTTCTCCTGTTGGGGTTTCGACGCATCATCGCAGGCAGCGAGCAAACATAATGCGATCGTCAATGTAATAAGATGGTACGAGGCCATATCTAGGTTCCCTGATGGGGGGGCTGAGTGTTTAACATTTTTATCACAATTTAAGGTGGCTCGCCTTAATGATTAAGAAAAAATCGCCACTACTAAGCGGAATTGACCGTGCAATACGGCTTAAGCTGTGAGCTGCATTATATTTCGATAAACTAGTCAGCGAATTGTGTGAGCCGTGTAACCTTATTCTGGAACGAAATATGCATCACTATGAGTGCACTCTGTGGTGCCACTTTCTAGGAGCTTATTTTGAACCGTACAAACCAACCCTTAACCCCGCTAGAGTCGACTCAGCAGGCATTAGATTTTATACAAAGTGAGACCCTTTCTTCAGATCAACTCGCGCTTCTCAATCAACTGACCGTCGACGGTTTCCGTCAGCATGTTAACCCTGGGTTCCTAGAATATCGCAAATCAGTCACTTCAGGTGGCGGCTATGCTGCAGTAGAGTGGCGTGCCACGAGCTTGAATACCCTAGCGGATACCCGCGGTAATGAGTACATAGATTGTCTAGGTGGCTACGGAATTTTTAGTGTTGGCCACTGTAATCCGACGGTAGTTGATGCCGTGGAACATCAACTCCACAAGCAACCGCTACACAGTCAGGAACTGCTCGATCCTTTACGTGCCCTCTTGGCGCAGGCCTTAGCCGGTCTTGCCCCGGGGGAGCTGAATTATTGTTTCTTTGGTAATAGCGGTACCGAGTCTGTGGAAGCAGCACTGAAATTAGCCAAAGCATACCAGGCCCCTCAAGGGAAATTCAGCTTTATTGCCGCGAATGGCGCCTTTCACGGTAAGTCGTTGGGGTCATTATCGGCGACCGCCAAACCTGTCTTTCGAGAGCCTTTCCAACCATTGGTACCAGGATTTCATCATGTCGATTTTGGTGATATTCAGGCAATGCGCGCGAAAGTGGCGGAGTGCGAGGCACGAGGCGAGGGAATTGCTGCGGTGATCCTTGAACCTATTCAAGGTGAGGGCGGCGTTATCCTGCCGCCAGACGACTATTTACCCGCGGTACGTGCATTGTGTGACGAGATAGGCGCATTATTGATTCTCGATGAGGTGCAAACGGGAATGGGCAGAACGGGTAAAATGTTTGCTTGCGAGCACTATGGGGTCGAGCCAGATATTCTCTGCCTGGCGAAAGCGCTGGGCGGCGGAGTGATGCCTATTAGTGCAACGATAGCCAGTAAACGCGTCTTTTCGGTGCTTTTCGATAATCCTTTCTTACACACTACAACCTTTGGCGGTAATCCAATGGCCTGTGCTGCTGCGTTGGCAACGATTAATGTCTTGCTTCGTGATGATCTGGCTGCACAGGCGCAGCACAAAGGTGACTATTTGCTGAAGGGGCTTAAGGCGTGCGCTAAGCGTTATCCTCAGGTCATTACTGCAGTAAGAGGAATGGGATTCTTACAAGCACTAGAGTTTTACGATAATGAGACCGGTTATGCCTTTGCCAGTGAGATGTTCCGCCGGGGAGTACTGGTGGCGGGAACATTAAATAATGCTCGGACTGTCCGGATTGAGCCGCCTTTGACGTTAACTCTGGCTCAGTGTGATCAGGTGTTAGAACAGGTGGAAAAAGTATTAGAACAATTATCTCCCTCTTCTGGGAAAGGCGCGGCCACCCAAGCCTCTCCTTCACTTATTCACTGATGTATCACCCGCTTACCTAAGGTAAGCGGGGCTTTTCTTATTGGCTAAAGACCAACTCTCTCTTCGTCCACCAATACCAGATAATCCAACACACGCCGATCGCCGTCCAAACTAGTCCCAATCGCATCGCATCTTGGTCTAAGTTCAGCCACATCACGCCGACACAGACTATACCGGCAATGGGGATCAAAAGGTGCGCAAGCCAGTGAGATGGAGTCTTGATATGTTTTTGTTGAATAGCATAGTAGGCGATGACTGACACATTCACAGAGGTAAAGGCAACCAGCGCACCGAAACTAATTAAAGAGACTGCGGTATCAAGATTAAAGAACACAGCGGTCATTGCTAGCGCCCCGACAAACAGCACGCAGTAAAGGGGGCTACCTAAACGCGGGTGGATATAGCGAAACTTATCGATAGGAAAAATACCATCACGCCCCATGATATGCAGTAAACGTGCAGCACTGGCGTGGGAGGCTAAGCCGGAAGCAAAGGTATTAATTAAAATCGCTACAAGAAAGACCGACTGGAAAAATTTCCCTCCAACATAGAGCACAATTTCAGGCATGGCTTCAGTAGGATTTTTAAATTGGATATTCGTCGGGAAGTAGAGCTGGGTAAACCAAGCTGCGACGAAGAAAATAACACCCCCGATCAATGCGGTTAGGAGGACTGCTCGCGGAATAGTACGGTCAGGTTGATGCGATTCATCAGATAAGGTTGTGACGGCATCAAAACCGAGAAATGAGAAGCACAGTACGGCGGCACCGGCTACCAACGGCAGAAACGTCGGCTCGCCATTCCACAGCGGTTTTAACGTCCAAACTGCCTCATGGCCATGTTGATGCCCGACTCCCTGAATCACCAACCAAACGAATACCGCCATTAACAGCACAGGGGCGCCGACAAACAGGAAGTTAAGGTTTGCTAGCAAGCGAATATTACGACTATTTACCCAAGTGACTAAGCCAGTGAACAAGACGATCCACAACCACGAAGGCACCTGAGGAAATAGCGATTTCAGATAAATGCCAGCTAGGAGGGCATTGATCATCGGCAACAACATATAATCCAGCAGCGATGCCCAGCCCACTAAAAAACCGGCCCGATTACCGCAAGTCTTACGGGCATAAGTGTAGGCAGAGCCTGCTTTGGGGAAGACTTTGACCATTTTGCCATAACTGAAGGCCGTCAATAACACGGCAAAGAGGGCTAAGAGGTAGGCCAAGGGAACGCGGCCTGAGGTCATACCGGAAACAATTCCGAAGGTATCAAATACTGTCATCGGTGTCATATAGGCAATGCCAACGATAACTACCTGCCATAATCCTAAATTACGCTTATATGTTACTTCTTGAGTCATTCAACACCACCTGGGACAAAATTGGGTAATACTGTTTAAGCAATTTCTATGCCCAACTACCGGTGAATGCAGCCTAGAAATGGTTTCTAACTTGCTAAAATAGGCTTTTTTTCAACAGAGTAAAGTAGGGAGGAATAATAAAATTTTTTGTAGTGAGAAAAGCAGTAAAACGGGCAGGGGAAGGAAGGTAAGAGGACGGCGAAAACCGCCCTCTATAGGCTAAAGGTTAAGCCCTATTCGCTATAGTTAAAGGCTTTTGGGTGGTTCGCCAAGCTCCCGGTTGTGGCAGCGTAGAGAATCGTTTTGCCATCGATCGATAATTCATCACTAACGTTGAGCCATTGTAAGGTTTCACGATGCGATTTTTCATTCGTTTGCAGATAAAGCCCACTCATCTGTTTTAGCTTGGCTGAATACAGTACGGCAAACTGCTGGTTACCGCAGTTGTGCGGTTTACAGATGGCGTAGACCTGATAATCATTCCCTTTCACTGTCACGGTTTGCGCTGGAGATTCCACGCCCCCGGTTTTAATCCAGCTAGGCAGGTTCTGGTGGCGGGTTAGTGCGGTAAGCGCTTTTCCCCCTTCTGGCGTTTTGACGAAATCACTAAAGGTTGTGTCCGCGGCGAAAGCAGCCGGTGCGACGAGTAGCGCCGCGATAATACCGATTGGCTTTAACATAACTCCTCCTATGATAATCGTCCCCAGTATAGACCCTGATGAAGCGTGATGGCGAATAATCGAGATGTTTACTAAATAAGCGGCGTATTGTCTTGTGTTTAGTCGCCAGTATCAGTATTATTACGCGTCAAATTTTTCAGCCGCATTTTAAAACGTTCCTTGCTTCCATGGGCCGCGGCTGACCCTGACAGGAGGCTGAATAATCCGTAAGGAGCAACCGATGCGTCATTACGAAATCGTATTTATGGTTCATCCTGACCAGAGCGAACAGGTTCCTGGCATGATCGAGCGTTACACTGGTGCTATCACTGGTGCAGAAGGCAAGATCCACCGTCTGGAAGACTGGGGCCGCCGTCAGCTGGCTTACCCAATCAACAAATTGCACAAAGCACACTACGTTCTTCTGAACGTGGAAGCTCCGCAAGAAGTGATTGACGAGCTGGAAACAAACTTCCGCTTCAACGACGCCGTTATCCGCAGCATGGTCATGCGCGTTAAGCATGCGGTAACTGAAGCATCACCAATGGTTAAAGCAAAAGAAGAACGTCGTGATCGTCGTGATGACTTTGCTAACGAAGCCGCTGATGACTCAGATGCTGAGGATTCTGAAGAGTAATTCTTGATGGTGGCTAACCGTCTACAACTGTCTGGGCACGTGTGCACAGCCGTAGTAAGAAAAACTAGCCCCTCAGGAATCCCGCATTGCCAATTCGTGTTAGAACATGAATCTATGCAGCGGGAAGCCGGAATAAACCGGCTGGCTGTGTGTCGTATCCCAGTGATTATCAGTGGGCATGAACATCAGCTTATTACTCAACATATAACGGTCGGCAAGCAGCTGTTACTTGAAGGTTTTGTTCATAGCCATAAGGCGAAAACAGGCCAAAGTAAACTTGTACTGCATGCCGAGCAGATTGAATTGATAGATTCTGGAGACTAGCCAAATGGCACGTTATTTCCGTCGTCGCAAGTTCTGCCGTTTCACCGCGGAAGGCGTTCAAGAGATCGATTATAAAGATATCGCAACGCTGAAAAACTACATCACTGAAAGCGGTAAGATTGTACCAAGCCGTATTACCGGTACCCGTGCAAAATACCAGCGTCAGCTGGCCCGTGCTATCAAGCGCGCGCGTTACCTGTCCCTGTTACCGTACACTGATCGTCATCAGTAATCGGTAGCTGTCCATTAACGACTTTAAGAGGATAAGGTAATGCAAGTTATTCTGCTTGATAAAGTAGCAAACCTGGGCAACCTAGGTGATCAGGTCAATGTGAAAGCGGGCTACGCTCGTAACTTCCTGGTACCACAAGGTAAAGCTGTCCCAGCAACTAAAAACAACATCGAGTTTTTCGAAACTCGCCGTGCTGAGTTAGAAGCTAAATTAGCGGAAACTCTGGCTGCTGCTAATGCTCGTGCTGAGAAAATCAATGCACTGGGCACTGTCACCCTCGCAACTAAAGCGGGTGAAGGCGGTAAACTGTTCGGTTCAATCGGTACTCGCGATATCGCGGATGCTGTGACCGCTGCAGGTGTTGCTGTTGCTAAAAGTGAAGTGCGTTTACCAAATGGTGTTCTTCGCACCACTGGTGACCACGAAGTTGATTTCCAAGTTCACGGCGAAGTTTTCGCTAAACTGGTTATCAAAATCGCTGCTGAGTAATTTCAGCTGTGAGAAAAATGCCGGCGAAAGCCGGCATTTTTGCTTTTAACTATTGTACCCGTAGGAAGCGCCCATCTTCTTGGCGGACAAACAATACTTGCCCCTGCGTATTCTCCAGCGTTAACCCTGTTACCGTCTTATTGGCTTTCATCCGTATCTTCACGGCTTGTCCGGCACTCAAGGTGCCTAACGGCTTATCATCACCTTGCACGTTGGCCATCGCATACACGTCCTCTGTCTCAAGTCCCTGATCACGAAATAGCTGCGCTAACGTCTCCCCTGCGGCAATATGGTAGGTGTGCCATGCTCCCTGACTCTCGTTTTGGTCAGCCAGTATACTCGGCGGGTCAATGTGGCGTAGGGTGACATCTGGGGCAGGGGGTGGCCCAGGTAATAGTCCGCCAATAATGACCAGTAAAGCGGCAACTGCTAGGGCTCGTCGATGCCAAGGCGAGAAGGGGGCGAGCAGGGGTTCAAGGCGTGGGCGAACCTTGTCTCGATAAAATTGCCCGATTGCTTCAAACAAGATCGAAATCCTCTCCTTCATCGCTGCCTCCTTTAGCATTGGGCTGAGGGTCAGCCGCTATTACAGCTATCATTGTTAATCTTTCTTAAGAAAAAGTCATTACTCGGCGGATCAATTTTACGAATAGCCCTGACGCTGCTATCCTTGCGGTTCAATTTATTTAGAGAAAAGGAACAGAAATGACGACTCTTTCTTTTGACAGTGTCGAAACGCAAGCAAGCTATGGCATTGGCCTGCAAGTCGGACAGCAATTGTTAGAATCAGGATTACAAGGTCTTGAGCCTGAAGCTTTATTAGCTGGTCTGCGTGATGCGCTGGAAGGAAATTCGCCGGCTGTACCTATGGATGTTTTACACCGTGCATTACGTGAAATGCACGAGCGTGCTGAAGCTGTACGTGACGAGCGCACTAAAGAGATGGCTGCTGAAGGGGCAAAGTACCTTGAAGAGAACCGCCAACGTGAAGGCGTAAACAGCACTGAGTCGGGATTACAGTTCCGCGTCCTCACTCAAGGTGAAGGCGCTATTCCTTCTCGCCAAGATCGTGTGCGCGTGCACTATACCGGTAAATTGACCGACGGTACGGTATTCGATAGCTCAGTTGCGCGTGGTGAGCCAGCAGAATTCCCAGTGAGCGGCGTGATCGCAGGATGGATCGAAGCATTAACCTTAATGCCGGTCGGATCAAAATGGGAGCTGGTTATCCCTCAACATCTTGCCTATGGCGAACGTGGCGCAGGGGCTTCAATCCCGCCATTCAGCACCTTAGTCTTCGAAGTTGAATTGCTGGATATCCTGTAATTCTATTGACCTAATCAACCGGCCAAAGGCCGGTTTTTTTTCGCCTAGGTAATGAGGTTTACCCAGCCCTTATGACGGAGTATGGTAATCTCACTCATCATAATTTCTGATATTACTAACTGTCGTTGACGGGAGGCTGAGAATGTTAGACCAGATTAATCAGATCGCACGCCAAGCCGGTGAAGAGATCCTAAAAATCTATCATCGCGAAGAGGGGCTTGATGTGCAGATCAAGACCGACGATTCACCCGTCACCGCCGCGGATATCGCTGCCAATAGTGTCATTATCGATGGCTTACAGGCCTTGACCCCTGATATTCCTATTTTGTCTGAAGAGTCCGTGGTGGAATGGTCGGTGCGGCAGACATGGACCCGCTATTGGCTGGTTGATCCGCTCGATGGCACTAAGGAATTTATTAAGCGTAATGGTGAATTCACCGTGAATATTGCCTTGATTGAGAACGGTAAACCGATACTTGGTGTCGTGTACGCGCCGGTATTGGATGAATTGTACTGTGCAGCGGAGGGTAAGGCATGGAAAGAAGAGAAAGCAGGGGAACGGCATCCTATCAGTGTGACCCATGCACAACCTCCTTTAGTTGTCGTCAGTCGCTCGCACGCCAACAACGATCCTGAGTTAAGCGATTACCTGCATCAGCTCGGTGAACATCAAACCGTGGCGATTGGTTCCTCCCTAAAATTCTGTCTCGTCGCAGAAGGGAAGGCGCAGCTTTATCCACGCTTTGGGCCAACCAATATTTGGGATACAGGGGCTGGCCACGCCGTAGCCTTAGCTGCTGGTGCACAAGTCACAGATTGGCATGGTCGCACGCTGGATTATACGCCCCGTGAGTCCTTCTTGAATCCCGGTTTTCGCGTATCGTTGTTTTAATTCCTCTCCTTTTCTTTTGCTCCCTTATAGCCGGGAGCAAAATAATTTGCTTTCGCCATAAATTTGTCATCAAACCTGCCGATAATCCTGAGTAGTTTCTTAATCATAAGAAATAAAAGGCTTAGATTTCATTATCAAAGACGGAATTATTAGTCAAAATCACTCCCTTTGATAGGTTAATCAAATATTATTAATATGTAATTTTTGTGTTTTCTGGATAACAAACTACACTCTATCTCAGAACGCAGGAGCGAAAGAGAGAAAGACCCAGTGAAAATTTACAAACGATATAATCCGATTCAAATTGCCCGTTACGTTAAAACGTTATTTAAAGGCGAGATTTATATTGAGGATGTTGGCGAGTTTCATTTTGACCAAGGAAAGGTATTGAAACCTATTAACGGCGATATTCAGCGTTTAAGTATAATGTCTGAAATTAATCGTCAGGTGAATGCGTTACAAGTCAAATTCTAATTATCGGGCCACCGAAGCGCTGCTTCCGTGGCCCGAGTGATTATTGCTGCTTACCTGTAATCTCGTCGATCACTTGGCCCGCAGGGGTTAATGGCGTAGGGCGTTCGTCGCTGACGCGCGTGACCAACAGTTGGTCAATACGGTAGTTATCGATATCAACCACCTCGAACTTATAGCCAGAGAAGATCACGAAGTCAGTTCGTTTCGGGATCTTACGCAGCATATACATCATAAAACCACCAATGGTTTCATAATTACCTGAGTGTGGAAACTCTTCGATATGCAGTACACGTACGACGTCATCGATCGGCGTTCCGCCTTCAACTAACCACGAATTGGCATCACGTGCCACGATTTGCTCTTCAAAACCTTGACCGACTAAATCGCCCATCAGTGTGGTCATCACATCGTTAAGCGTGATAATTCCGACCACTAAAGCGTATTCGTTCATGATCACCGCGAAATCTTCACCCGCGGTTTTAAAACTTTCTAAGGCTTCAGACAGCGTTAAGGTATCGGGGACGATCAACGCTGAACGGATTTGTACACCGCTACTCAAGGTCATGCTCTGATTGCCTAGCACGCGCAGCAGTAACTCTTTTGAATCGACATAGCCAACGATATGGTCGATATCGCCATTACACACCAAGAACTTGGAGTGAGGATGGTCGGCAATTTTCGATTTTAATACCGCTTCTTCTTCATTGAGATCAAACCAAACAATGTTTTCACGAGAGGTCATAGAAGAGGGGACAGTACGAGATTCCAGCTCGAAAACGTTTTCAATCAATTCATGCTCTTGTTTACGTAATACGCCTGCCAAGGCGCCCGCTTCCACCACCGCATAAATATCATCCGGCGTGATATCGTCTTTACGATCCATCGGAATTTTAAATAGACGGAAAACGTTGTTCGCCATACCGTTGAAGAACCACACTAACGGACGGAAAATCAATAAACAAATTCGCATTGGCCCAATAATCCGCAGCGCGATGGCTTCTGGCGCAATCATACCAATACGTTTAGGTGTGAGGTCAGCGAACAAGATAAACAGGCTGGTTACCACGGTGAAAGAACAGATAAAGCTCAGCTTTTCTGATAATTCTGGAGATAAGAACCGATGAAAGAAATCAGAGAAAACCGGCATAAAGGCGGAGTCTCCGACAATACCGCCTAGGATGGCAACGGCATTGACACCAATCTGCACAACGGTAAAAAACATTCCAGGTGATTCTTGAAGCTTGAGCACATGCTCTGCACGAATATCACCATCGTTGGCGAGGAGTCTGAGTTTGATTTTCCGCGCGGCAGCCAAAGAGATCTCTGACATAGCAAAGAAAAAACTAATAACAATTAATACTAGGATGACAAGTAAGCTATCTAACATAAGGAGTCCGAAGTTTATAAGCTTGTCATTTTTGGCCTGGGCAACTTCTCAATAAAGCATTATTCAGGCAGTCAGTGAGGAAGAACACGTTATCCGTGCCAAAAATGTCTGTCAGGGCATATTCACTATGAATAGTGCTCAGCAACAGAAGTGACAGTGATTACTGCCTAAGCAGAGTATAGCAGTAGCAAGGAATAAGTCGCTAGAGGGATCTGTGCAGAAATTCAGCATTACAGAGGCCTTTTAGATCACTGGTTGTAATTTATGCAAGGTTTTTGGACAATAGCGTGATTGATAAGAAAAATTATTATTTGATTTAGCCTTTATAAGGCTTAAGCAAGACTAAGCTTACTACAGTGTGTATATTTTAATGTCATTACGCGATTTGCTGCTGCAAATGGATGTTTAACAGGAGAGTTCGTGACACGTTTAACCCATTATAGTATGGCAGCACTTTTGTTAGCCGCCCCTTCACTTCAGGCCGCGACGGTTAGACTGAACCTTGAAGGGCTTTCTGGCGAACTACAAAATAATGTCAGAGTTAGGTTGGCAACGATAACTAGCGAAGAGATCAGCGCAGATAGCCGTTTTCAAGCGCGTCTGGATGCGGTGATTAAACAAAGCTTACGGGCGCTGGGCTATTATGAGCCAGTGATCACCTATCGCGTTTCCCCTGAGCAGGCGCTGCCGTTTGGAAAAGTGCTGACGGTTCATGTTGATCCTGGTGTACCGGTTAAAATCGGTGGTAGCACATTATTAGTTGAAGGTGAGGGACAGCACGACACGGAATACCAACAATGGGTCGAGCAGGGGCGTCCTAAAGTGGGGACCGTTCTCAACCATGGCGACTATGATAAATTCAAGAACGGCTTTTCCAGTATTGCGCTGCGTAAAGGGTATTTCGATGGTGCTTATCGTAAAAGCCAACTAGGGGTATCGCTGCCCTTACATCAAGCCTTCTGGGATATCGACTACGATACAGGGCAGCGCTATCGCTTTGGTAAAGTGACCTTTACAGGATCGCAAATCAGAGAAGAGTATTTAGAAAAACTTGTGCCTTTCCACGAAGGCGACTATTACGATTCAAAAACCTTAGCTGAATTAAACCGCCGCCTCTCTGCAATGGGCTGGTTCGGTTCGGTCGTGGCTGCGCCGGAATTTAAGGGCGCACAAAAAACCAAGGTATTACCGATCAATGCAGCGGTTACCCCTGCCATTAAAAATAGTTTAGAAGTCGGTGCGGGGTACTCGACCGATGTCGGTCCGCAACTTAAGGCAACATGGAACCGACCTTGGGTGAATGAATATGGTCATAGCATCACGGCCAATACCTATCTGTCACAACCTGAGCAGCAGCTTGATTTCACCTATAAAATCCCGCTATTAAAAAATCCCATCGAGCAATATTACACCATTAAAGGTGGGCTTAAGCGTACCGACTTAAATGATACCAAAGCGGATTCCACCACCATCGTTGGATCGCGCTATTGGGAAAATAGCAGTGGCTGGCAAAAAGCGCTCAACTTAACTTGGCGTCTGGATCACTATACCCAAGGGAATTACACCAATACCACCATGCTGCTTTATCCTGGTGCGAGCATTAACCGAACGCGTTCGCGCGGCGGATTGATGCCGACATGGGGGGATTCACAGCGCTACTCAGTCGATTTTTCCGACACAACGTGGGGATCTGGTGCTGACTTCGTTATTCTACAGGCCTCTAATGTCTGGATCCGGACCTATGCGGAGAAACACCGTTTCGTGGTGAGAGGAACGTTAGGGTGGATTGAAACGGACGACTTTGACAAGGTGCCACCGGATCTTCGCTTCTTTGCCGGGGGGGATCGCAGCATTCGTGGTTACAAATATAAAGATGTCTCACCGCGTGATAGCGATAATAACCTAACCGGTGCCAGTAAAATGGCGACGGGATCGTTTGAATACCAATACAACGTCACAGGAAAATGGTGGGGTGCGGCATTCATCGATAGCGGTGAAGCAGTCAATAATTTCAAAGATAGCGATATCAAGACCGGTGCCGGGGTCGGGGTGCGTTGGGCCTCACCGGTTGGACCGATCAAATTTGATATTGCCTCGCCGATTGGCGACAAAGATACCCACGGTGTTCAGTTTTATATTGGCTTAGGACCTGAATTATGAGTTGGTGGAAAAAAGGATTAATCGGCCTGCTCGTCATCGTCTTAGTGCTGATGACGACAGTCGCCTTATTGATTGGCACGACCTCTGGTTTGCATCTGTTATTTAAAGGGGCAAATCGCTGGGTGCCTGGCTTACATATAAGCCAAGTCGAGGGCGGCTGGCGTAATCTACATTTGCGGGATATTACTTATCAGATGCAAGGGGTTGAGGTACGCGGTGGCCAGCTTCATCTGGCAGTGAATACCTCGTGCTTATGGCACTCCTCAGTATGTGTTGATGATCTTTCATTAAGCGATGTCAGTGTCGTCGTCGATACCAGTAAGATGGCGCCTGCAGCACCGGTTGAAGAGACAAAAAGCGAACCGTTAACCGATATTTCAACGCCGTATCCGCTGACGCTTAAGCATCTTGGTTTACATAATATTAATGTCAAAGTTGATAATACAAGTATTGCCCTAGGCGAGTTCACTACCGGTATCGCTTGGCAGAATCGTCAAATTACCTTAGCCCCTACCCAAATCAATAATTTCTTATTGGCCTTGCCGACCGCTGCGAAAGTGGCGGTGGATAAGGCCGCGCAAGCGACCAAAACCGCGATCACTCAAACGCCAGAGCAGGCGGCAGAGCAGAAGAAAGCGGAAGATGAACAGGCTCGTCTCGCGGCACAACAGCCGCCACTGGGCGATACCCTCCGCGCGCTATTTGCTAAGCCCTTATTAGATCTGCCTGCGGTGACCTTACCGGTTGATGTCGATATTCAAGGCATTACCGGTAATACCTTACGGGTAACGGGGGACACCGAGTTAACTATTAACCAACTTAACCTAAAAGCGCGCGCCCAACATAACCATATTGCTTTGCAACAATTACAGGTTCAGGCGATACAAGGGCAGCTACATGCCAGCGGCGAGGCTGATTTAGCGGATAATTGGCCGGTTAATATGAACCTTAACAGCACGCTAAATGTTGACCCGATTAAAGGGCAGAAAGTGAAGTTGGCGCTGAAAGGCAACATGAAACAGCAAGTTGACTTAGCGATTAACCTTTCCGGTCCGGTGAAAGCGCAATTGAATGCCATGGCGCAACCGGCGACAGTGGGATTACCTTTCTCTTTAAAAGTGAACAGTCCGCGCTTACGTTGGCCGCTCACCGGCCCCGCTCAGGTTCAAGTTGATAATGTTAATCTCGATACCTCAGGTAAGGCTTCAGATTACCGTATTCAGCTCGCGGCAGCCTTAACGGGACAGGGGATTCCTCCGGCACAGATCGCGTTGAATGGTAAGGGGGATCTCGGCCAGTTCAGTTTAGACCGACTTCGTGTGGCGGCGCTGCAAGGTAATATCGACCTTAATGCATTAGTGGATTGGAATAAGGCGATTAGCTGGCGCAGTGAGTTAACGCTTAATAACATCAATACCGCACGGCAATATCCCGATTGGCCTGCCAAGATTAACGGCCAAATAACGACAAAGGGCAGTGTATTTGGTGGGACGTGGCAGGTCAGTGTGCCTAAAGTCGATATTAAAGGTAACGTTAAGCAGAACCCGGTAAATATTGAAGGCAGCTTGCAGGGCAATAGCTACATGCAGTGGAAAGTGCCGCAACTGTTAGTTGCCTTGGGGCGTAATCACCTGAATGTGCATGGCGAGCTGAATGATAAGCTGATGCTTGACGCGGACGTTGATGCACCGGCGCTCGACAATGCCTTGCCAGGCCTTGGCGGAACCCTCAAAGGGGCGATTAATGCTCGGGGTACCCTTAAACAGCCGGAGTTGAAGGTCGATCTGCAAGGGCGAGCCTTGCGCTGGCAACAGATACGTCTGCAGTCATTAGCCTTGAAAGGCAATGTCAGCTCGGCAGAGCAGATATCGGGTAACCTAAACCTGAATCTACAACAGTTGCATCAAGAAGGCGTCGATATTCAGCAAATTCTGCTGAATGCGGGCGGTAATGAGCAGGCCCATCAATTGACCCTGAAAGTCACAGGTAAGCCAGTGGCAGGCGAGTTAGCGTTAAAAGGGCATTTCGACCGTCAGCAGCAACGCTGGCAAGGTAGCTTAACTCGGAGTCAATTCTCGACGCCAGTAGGCAACGTAACGTTAAGCCGGGCGATGAGCCTCGATTATCAAAATCTGAAACAGACCATTACGGTTGGCAGCCACTGTTGGTTAAATCCCAATGCGGAGCTATGCGTTCCGGAACCTATCGTGGCAGGCCCAGCGGGGCATGCGCATCTGCAGATCCGTAAACTTGATCTGGCGATGTTAAAAGAGTTCCTACCCGCACAAACGCAGTTATCAGGACGGTTCAGTGGTGATACGCGGGTAAATTGGACAGCGAATGGTGGCCTACCAGACGCTAACCTAAGCTTGACCGGCCAAGGCGTCGAAGTCCGTCAGGATGTCCAAGGCAAGATGCTCCCTATCGCCTTTGACCGGTTAGATCTTAAAGCGGCCTTGGTGAAAGGGAAGGCGCAGCTACAATGGCTGATCAAGCTGGCTAATAATGGACAGTTAACCGGTAATGTACAGGTTGCCGATCCCGAGAACCGTCGGACGTTAGGCGGAACGGTAGGAATTAATAATCTCTCCTTGGCCATTCTTAATCCGGCGCTATCTAAAGGCGAAAGTGTTCAAGGGGTTCTGAATAGCCAGTTACGCTTAGGTGGCTCGTTACAAAACCCGCAAGTGTTTGGTCAACTTGCGCTGAAAAATGCCAAAGCGCAAACCAGCGCGATGCCGGTTGAATTGACCGATGCGAACCTTTCGATGGTCTTTAATGGCATGTCATCGACGCTGGAAGGATTAATCCAAACGGCTCATGGTAACTTGAACCTATCGGGTAATGCCGATTGGCGTCAGCTGGATAACTGGCGAGCGCATATTGCTGCGAAGGGTGAAAAAATCCGCGTAACGGTGCCGCCGATGGTCCGGATGGATGTTTCGCCAGATCTCACCTTTGACGCCACGCCAGCGGCCTTTAACCTCGATGGACGAGTCGATATTCCTTGGGCGAGAATCGTTGTGCAAGATGTGCCGGAGAGTGCGGTGGGGGTATCCTCCGATGAGGTGATGCTCGACGAACATTTACAGCCGATCAAACCGACGACGGCGAGCATGGCGATCAACAGTAACCTGATTATTCATGTAGGCGATGATGTAAGATTGTCGGCGTTCGGCCTTAATGCGCGATTAAATGGCGATCTTAACGTCGGGCAAGGGAAAAATGGCTTGGGCCTCAACGGACAGATCAATATCCCTTCAGGCCGCTTCCATGCTTATGGACAAGACTTGATTGTACGAAAAGGGCAACTGCAGTTCTCTGGCCCACCGGATCAACCTTATGTCAATCTTGAGGCTATCCGTAATCCCGATGCAACCGAAGACAACGTTACCGCAGGTATCCGTGTCACTGGCTTAGCCGATGAGCCTAAAGTTGAGGTCTTCTCCGACCCGACCATGTCACAACAAGCCGCACTCTCTTATTTATTAAGAGGCCAAGGTCTTGGAAGCAGTGATGACAGTAATGCATTAACTTCTGCTTTAGTCGGTTTAGGGGTTGCACAAAGTGGTCAAGTTATGGGTAAAATCGGCGAGACTTTCGGTGTCAGCGATTTAGCGTTAGATACCGCGGGCGTTGGCGATAGCCAACAAGTCCAAGTCAGTGGCTATGTACTACCAGGCCTACAAGTAAAATACGGAGTGGGACTCTTCGATTCGTTAGCAACTCTTACGCTACGATATCGTTTGATGCCTAAACTCTACCTGGAAGCAGTGTCTGGCGTCGACCAGGCATTGGATGTGCTCTATAAGTTTGAGTTTTAGCTATGCGAATCATTGTCTATGGCAGTTTAAGACGTAAGCAGGGAAATAGTCATTGGATGACGAATGCTCAGTGGCTGGGTGACTATCAGGTCGAAGGCTACGAGCTCTATAATCTTGGCCACTATCCGGGGGTAATCCCCGGTGAAGGGACGATTGAGGGTGAAGTGTATCGTATCGATGCCACGACCTTAGGTGAACTGGATGCCTTGAGAACCAAAGGGGGCGAGTACAAACGTCAGTTGGTCTCAACGCCTTATGGCAGCGCTTGGATGTATATTTATCAGCGTTCTGTGGCAGGCCGCCCGCAAATACCGAGTGGTGATTGGCTCGAGAGGAGTGAGAACTCTTAATAGAAAAGCCGTCTTGAAAGCAGTACGGCAGGGTTTACTAAGCTGTACTGCGTTCAACAATTAAAATAGTTACTGTTCTCTGACCTGTCTGGTATTAGAACCAGTGATGATAGAGAGGTTTGACGCTTACACTATAACCTTTAATTTGCTACTAAGCTTGATTCCCACCTGCGTAGCTATCCATTGGTACCTATTCTGTTTTCAGACATCGAACGAAACGTCATATTGAGCCGTCATCTCAGTAAAGCCTCCGATGGCTGACGCTTTTCAAAACCCTTAATACAAGAGAAGTTGTTGATACAATAGATCTGCGTACTGGCTTTTTGGACCGCTATGCAATAGCGCACCCCTTATCTTTAGGCCATATATAAGTTTCCCATTAAATGAACCATGACGGCTAGCGAATGATCCCCTTAGTTTTCTACTTATCTATACCTAATACCCTCACAGTAAACCCAGTCTGATCGCTATCATGGATCTTTCAGCGAGTCAGCCATCAAGATAAATATCGTCTCTTTAATGATTTTTCCCGCCAGATGGCCGGTCCTTTTCAGCTCGCGGGTAGGTTGTTGGTCTGGAGTAATGAAGAATAGCTAGAGGGGTTATTCCCTATTATTGACATTTGAACCGGTACACCGAGTGCTCGAGGTCGGGGTAAGATCAATCAATAGGGTGATAGCATTACAAAAATTTAGGTACAGGCTATACAGTGCCCCATTGAGCTGGTATCCACTATGGAAGGAACCTAGATATGATACGTAGTATAGCTCCCGGATATTATGTGGTAGAGAGAGCAGGAACATTAGATTATCAGGCGCGGGAGCTCTTTAACGATGTTCGATCCCCTGCTAGCCTACTTTTTATGAAACTCAATGCCGATACGCAGTATCTGAAGCCGGGCCAAATTTTGATAGTAGCCGACCCGGATACGCCGTATCAACTGACGATGCAGATATTGAATACCCTCAGACTGGCAAAGAATAAAACCAATGCAGCGCTTATCGGTGTCAGTAATGATGATGCCAGTTTTATGCATAAACACTATGGAGTTATTGCCGCGCTAACTAACGGCGGTGGCAATCTTTTAAGTACGGCCAGGGATCTCGGTGAAAAATATTTCAACGCTATTGAGCAGACTCTAAAAAAAATTGAGGCCACCTATCAGAATCAGTTTCTCACTCGGGGAACGTTGATTAGTCAGCAGTTTTTTGTTGAACGTAATCAGTTGTTGAATCAGTTAAATGGGCTGGTTAACAAACCGTTATTAAAATCTCTTTCGCGGTATACGATCAAATTTAAACAATATGAGACCTCAAGCGGGCGTTAAATCTTTCAAGTAAATCTATTGTGCATGAGTGGTCAACGGTTGGTATAGGGGTAATCCCTGGTATTCTTACTATGTAGATAATGCCGCTAGAGCTGCACGCTTTCTTAAGACCGGGGGCTACATCGGTATTGGCTTATCTTTTACTGGGACGACCAGTGAAGTGTTTCGTGCCTGCACTATTGGACGAGAGGATATATGCAGAACAGTGGCTTTTAAAGAATACAGTAAGTTTGCTTTAAGTACTGGAGGGGGCCTAGCGGGCGGCGTTTGGGGAAGTAGTGCAATGGTTGGGGTTTGTGCAGCAGTAGGTGTAGCAACGGTAGGAGTGGGGGGCGTAGCATGCGCAGCAATAGGATCTATCGCAGGTGGCTATGCGGGTAGCGTGGCCGGTGAGAAACTGTTCAATGTTTTTTTGGAGTAAATTTGTGCTTGAACACCTCTTAGCTTGGACAGGTTTATTTTTAGGGTTATGTGCGAGTGGGCTTATTTTTCTGTCGTTTTTTCTCTACTTAGCTAATAAGGAAAATTATAAGAATTTAGTTTCGCTTTTTAATAAAAAGCACATATTCCCTGCTCCCAATTCATTCAATCATATGATGGGTTTTTTAGGTGTTTTTCCAGTAAGCAGATTTTTTATAAAATTGCATAAAAAGAAGAAAATTTTCTTACTAAGCCGTAACGATCCTGCTTATGATTTTTTCGAAGAGAATAATTTGAAAATTGAACCTTGGATGAGGTATGTCTCGGTAATATGGATGACGGCGTCAGTCTTTTATTTGATTTGCCTATTATTAGCACTCATTCTTTCCATACTAAGGTTGAATTAAGCTTTACCACTTTCGAGGTTCTAAGCTCCGACAATGCTATCAAATCGATGGATAAAATCCGTCAGTTCATCCTAAGTAAAAAAATACCCCACCATTGAAAACAATAGTGGGGTAATCATTATTCTATAAAAATAATTACTTCTGTTTAGCGCGCTCGAAAGAAGAAACGATCTCTGCTTTCGCAGCAGCAGCGTCGCCCCAACCTTCAACTTTCACCCACTTACCTTTTTCCAGCGCTTTATATTGCTCGAAGAAGTGTGCGATTTGGCCGCGCAGTAACTCAGGCAGATCATTCACATCTTTGATGTGATCGTACTCTTTAGACAGTTTGCTGTGTGGCACAGCAATGACTTTAGCGTCTTCGCCTGACTCGTCGGTCATTTTCAGTACGCCGACTGGACGGCAACGGATGACTGAACCCGGCTGTAATGGGTATGGAGTAGGAACTAAAACGTCAACCGGGTCACCATCTAAAGAAAGCGTGTGGTTGATGTAACCGTAGTTGCATGGGTAGAACATTGCAGTTGCCATGAAACGGTCAACAAACAGAGCCCCTGATTCTTTATCAACTTCATATTTGATCGGCGCAGCGTTTGCTGGGATTTCAATAACAACGTTGATGTCTTCAGGTAAGTCTTTACCAGCTTCGACGAGGTTCAAGCTCATGGGTTGATTCCTATTTATCAGTAAAATTTGTGGTGCGCATTATAGCGAATTACGCACCAGTATGTGTCCGATTTTTTAATCGCTTATTGATTTTCACTGATAAAACGTTCGACATCTTCCACCATGTATTGGTTACCGACATAAAATGGGCAACGTTCATGAATGGTTTGCGGTTTCAAATCGAGAATACGGTTAACCCCATCGCTGGCTTTACCCCCCGCTTGCTCGGCTAAGAAAGCCATTGGATTACACTCGTATAACAAACGTAGTTTTCCTTTTGGATGACTTGCCGTTTGTGGATAGAGGTAAATACCGCCTTTAAGAAGGTTACGGTGGAAGTCAGCCACTAATGAGCCAATGTAGCGTGAGGTATAAGGGCGGTGGGTCGCCTCGTCTTCTGCTTGGCAGAATTTCAGATACTTTTTGACGCCAACAGGGAAATGCACGTAATAACCTTCGTTGATAGAGTACATTTTTCCAGTCGGTGGGTAAGTAAGGCGCTCTTGGTTTAAGCAGAATACCCCTAATGATGGATCATAGGTGAAAGCGTTGACGCCGTTACCGGTGGTATACACCAACATGGTCGACGAACCGTAGACGACGTAACCGGCGGCCACTTGTTGGCGGCCAGGTTGCATAAAATCTTCTTCGGTAATCGGTGTGCCAACCGGTGTGACACGGTGATAAATAGAGAAAATAGTTCCTACAGAGACGTTAACATCAATGTTTGAAGATCCGTCTAGCGGATCCATTAAGACCACATAACGACCGTCTTCGAAACCTTCAAAAATAACGAACTCGTCTTCTTCCTCAGACGCTATCCCGGCAACGATCCCACGGGCTTTTAACGCCGATTTTAATTTTTCGTTCGCGTATAAGTCGAGCTTCATCTGTTGCTCGCCTTGCACATTTTCGACACCATTGGCGCCGAGAATGTCTAATAAGCCCGCTTTATTGATATCGCGATGAATGATTTTCGCGCCAAGTTTGATTGCTGAAAGAAGGGCGGTGAGTTCACCGGTGGCATGGGGAAAGTCTGCTTGTTTTTCAACAATAAATTCGCCTAAGGTCTTCATTGCGTATCCTGATCGTAAATTGGTTTACTTTTCATTAACAGTATAGTCAAGCTACACTGCGGACCCGATCAAATCAATCCTCTCAGTTGCTCCTAAATGCGATATAGGTAAACTGTACAAAAAACTTAGTGGTAGATCTCTTTATGCGAATTCATATTCTCGGTATCTGTGGCACCTTTATGGGTGGCTTAGCCATTCTCGCGCGCGCTTTGGGACACGACGTTACAGGGTCTGATGCGAACGTGTATCCACCGATGAGCACCCTATTGGAGCAACAAGGCATTAGCCTAACCCAAGGCTACGACCCACAGCAGCTCAACCCCGCTCCAGATTTAGTGATTATCGGTAATGCGATGTCGCGGGGGAATCCTTGTGTCGAAGCGGTATTGGAAAATAATATCCCTTACGTCTCAGGCCCGCAGTGGTTACATGATTTTATTCTGCGTGATCGCTGGGTAATTGCCGTTGCCGGGACCCACGGTAAGACGACGACTTCGGGGATGGTCGCGTGGATCCTCGAGTCATGTGGCATGGCACCGGGTTTTGTCATCGGTGGCGTACCGGGTAACTTTGATGTTTCAGCACGTTTAGGCGATAGCCCATTTTTTGTTATCGAGGCAGATGAATATGACAGTGCTTTCTTCGATAAGCGGTCGAAATTCGTACATTACTGTCCCCGTACGCTGGTGCTGAATAACCTCGAATTTGACCATGCAGATATCTTTGATGACTTAAATGCAGTGAAAAAGCAGTTCCATCATTTGCTGCGTATTGTGCCGGGCAAAGGTAAAGTGATCTGGCCAGAGCAGGATCATAACCTACGTCACGTTATCGGGATGGGCTGCTGGAGTGAGCAAGAGACAACGGGTCCACAGGGCCAGTGGCTTGCACAGAAAAGCTGCCCGGACGCCTCCCGTTGGACGGTGAAGCTGAACAATGAAGTGGTAGCAGAGGTCGAGTGGGGGTTGGTCGGTGAACACAATATGCATAATGGCTTGATGGCGATAGCCGCTGCTCGTCATATCGGCATCACTCCACAGGATGCAGCCAAAGCGTTAAACGAATTCGTCAATGCGAGACGCCGTCTCGAACTACGTGGAACGGTGAACGGAATTGAGGTTTATGATGACTTCGCACATCACCCTACGGCTATCTTGGCAACGCTGTCTGCTCTGCGCAGTAAGATCGGCGGCACCCGTCGTATTTTAGCGGTACTTGAGCCGCGCTCAAATACGATGAAATTGGGAGTCAGTAAGAATGAACTCGCCCCGTCATTGGCCCGGGCCGACGAAGTGTTTTTATTCCAACCGAGCCATATCCCTTGGCAGGTCTCAGATGTTGCAGAAGCCTGTGTCCAGCCGGTGCAATGGAGTGCCGATATCACGCATTTAGTCGCAATGATCACCAAATCTGTGAAGCCAGGTGATGTTATTTTAGTGATGAGTAACGGCGGTTTTGAAGGGATCCATCAGAAACTGTTAGACAGTCTATCGACGTTACAGCTCGTGAAATAAAACGATGCCGCTCAGTGTTGACGCTGGGCGGCAATTTACGATTAGGCTTCGGCAAGTTCGCGTAAGTATTGGAAAATCTGACGCGCTGATTTCGGTGGCTTATTCGTTGCTTTCTCTTTTTGTGCATTACGGATCAAGCTGCGCAGCTGCTGGCGATCGGCCGTAGGGTACAGCTCTATCACTTCATCCATCGCGCTATCACCCTGCTCAATCAGACGATCACGCAGCACTTCTAATTTATGAAAAAGGGCAACCTGTTGGTTATGTCTGTTTTTCAGCTTATCGAGCGCGAGGCGGATAGGCTGTTCATCACGTGAACGCAGCATTTTACCAATTAATTGAATTTGGCGACGGCGTCCTTCTTTTTTGATCCGCTGGGCTAATTCAATCGCTTGACGAAGCTCTTCATCAAGTGGGATTCGATCGAGTTCGTTTTTGCTTAACTCCATCATCTCCATACCGAGGCGCTTTAGCTCTTCTGCATCACGTTTGATTTCGCTTTTACTGACCCAGATAATCTCTTCGTCTTCTTCATCTTGCGGGTCGGGCTGGTGGTCGAGCCACTCATCGGGCGGGTTAATCATGGTAGGGCTCCTAAAAAAAGTGGCTTATGCTATCAGGTTACAGCCAGACTGCGAAATTGTTCTCTGACTCTGTTAAACTCATTCTACCTTCAGATAACAGCAGATGGCAGAGCAATGAGTGAATCTCTTCAAGTTTTAGAACAACAACAGGTTCTTGAACACGCAGTTGAACATGCCTTAACCTTCGCAAAAAGCCGCACAGATGGCGCAGAAGTCGCCGTCAATAAAACGACTGGACTGAGCGTAAGCACTCGCTATGGCGAAGTTGAAAACGTTGAATTTAATAGCGATGGGGCCTTAGGCATCACCGTTTATCTGGGGCAGCGTAAAGGCAGCGCCTCATCCACTGATTTAAGCCCAGCGGCGATCGAGCGTGCGGTGCAGGCGGCAATCGATATTGCTCGCTATACTTCAGAAGATCCTTTCTCCGATGTGGCTGATGCCTCTTTACTGGCATGGGATGCCCCCGACCTAGACCTTTACCACCCCTTAGCCATCACCCCGGATCGCGCAATTGAGTATGCGGCGGCAGCTGAGCAAGCGGCACTGGAAGCGGATTCCCGTATCGTTAATAGCGAAGGGGGAAGTTTCAGTAGCCATGCGGGGATACGCGTCTTTGGAAACAGTCACGGATTCTTGAAAAGCTACTGTTCAACCCGCCACTCGATGTTTAGTTCAGTGATTGCCGAGCAGAATGGTCAGATGGAACGCGACTACGCTTATACCTCAGGGCGTGACTTTGCTGATCTGAAAAGTGCAGAGTGGGTAGGTCAAGAGTGTGCACGCCGCACTCTGTCGCGTCTGTCTCCCCAGAAACTCTCGACCCGCAAAGCACCAGTACTTTTTGCACCGGAAGTGGCGAGTGGACTGATTGGCCACCTTGTTGGGGCTATCAGCGGTAGCAGTGTCTATCGTAAATCGACCTTTTTACTCGATAGCTTGGGTAAACAAATCTTCCCAGAGTGGTTATCGATTACCGAACAACCACATCTGATTAAGGGAACGGCATCCTCGCCTTTCGACAGCGAGGGCGTACGTACTCAACAGCGTACCATTATCGACCAAGGGGTTTTACAAACTTGGCTAATGACTAGCTACTCTGCTCGCAAACTAGGATTACAGAGTACGGGGCATGCGGGGGGGATCCACAACTGGCGTTTGGCCGGTCAGGGACAAAGCTTTGAGCAGCTACTCAAAAGGATGGACACCGGACTTGTGGTCACCGAATTGATGGGGCAGGGCGTTAGCGCAATGACCGGTGACTATTCACGCGGCGCGGCAGGTTTTTGGGTAGAGAAGGGTGAAATTCAATATCCCGTCAGTGAAATCACCATCGCCAGCAACTTACAGGATATGTGGCGTACGATGGTAACAGTCGGCGACGATATTGACGAGCGAGGCAATATTCAATGTGGATCGATTCTGTTAGAACAGATGAGTATCGCTGGCCAATAAAGGGAAGATTTTATGCGACAAATTAGTTTGGTCGTACTGAGCACCGCGCTGTTTTGTTCCTCGTTAACCTTTGCCGCGCGGGCCGCGGACCGCGGACCGCGGACTTAGAAGGGGATATGCTGAGCCTCTCTTCAGGGCTGAGCACGGTGTTAAGCAGTAACCAGCCTAGTGAAATGCAGCAGGCGTTAACGCAAATGCGTGCTGCAGCAAAAGACGCAAAAACTGCGACGCCTCCCTCGTTAGCAGGGAGTGCAGCGCAGAGTCCGGCCATGCAGGGCTGGCGCAATGCATTTGACCAGTTGATCGCTAAAGTTGATCAAGCTGAGCAACAGGTAAAGCTTGGTAAGCTCGCCGACGCTAAGCAGACCGCCCAACAGATTTCGGTATTACGTAACGAAAATCATCGTAAGTACCGTTAATCCCTCGGTCATGCTAGGCATTGAACCCTTGTCGATATTGGCCAGGGGTTATGCCTAGCGCTTTCTTAAACATGGTGATAAATGCTGTCACCGATTCATAGCCCAGTTCATGAGCGATAATCTCCACGCGCTCCCCCTCCACCAGTCGATTGATTGCGATAATGAGCTGTAATTGCTGTCGCCATGGACGAAAACTCAACCCTGTTTCATTGATCATTAGCCTTGCTAAGCTTCTCTCACTCACTGCCAATTTTTTTGCCCAATAGGCTGCAGGATGCTTCGCTTGGTCGGGCTGCTGGATTGCCTCAACCAACAAACGGATTTTAGGATGATTCGACATCGGTAGCTGTAACTTACCTATTGGCTGTTCAACCAGCAGGTCGAGCAGAACCGCAATCAAACGCTGCGTCTTCGAGGTGTGATACTGGCTTAGAGGAAGAGACGCTAAGCGAAAAATAAGTTCTCTGACAAGAGCGGAAATACGTAACGTGCAGCATTCCTTGGGCATCTCGGCACTGTGCGGTTCAATAAAGACGAAACAAAACTCCGCGTGCTGAGAGACTTTATTGCTATGGATAACATGGCTCGGAATCCAGATAGCTTGCCCAGTCGGCGCCATCCAGATGCCATCTTCCACTTGGCAGGTAATCGTACCTTGCAAGGGTAGAATTAATTGGCCTTTACGATGTTGATGAAAGGGAAGTTCATGGAAAGACTCACTGGCTTTAACCCGAAAAACCCCCACCTTATCAAGATGACGATCCGGATCGAAGCCCTGTGGAATAGTGGGAATATGCATATTGTCCATTTTTAGCGATAAATTGTCATTGTAGCTTGATTTAACCTTGCTGAAGAGGGGTTATGCTACGGGCTTATCAACAAAAGAGATTCTCCTATGGCGTCACCTGCAATGACTCATCACTCAAAAAAATCGTTAATTATTGGCATTTTATTGGTTGCGACAACGCTTAGAGCGCCTTTTACAGGGCTCGCTCCGTTGTTAGCGACGCTCGGGCAAACATTAGATTTGGACACTATGCAGGTAGGGCTGCTCACCACCTTACCGTTACTGGCTTTTGCTTTACTCTCGCCGCTGGTGCCTTATTTGACCCGTTACCTCGGATTAGAACGCAGCGTTGCCGTGGCCTTAGTCGCCATCTGTCTCGGGGTCGTGCTGCGTGCGCGGGGGACGGCCACCTTCCTGTATCTTGGTACGGTGATCATCGGTGCGGGTATAGCTGTAGGCAATGTGATTCTACCAAGTTTATTAAAGCGCGATTTCGTCAGTATCCTGCCCAAAATGACCGGGGCTTATTCGTTAACGATGGGCATCAGCGCCGCGTTAGCCTCTGTGCTAGTGGTACCGCTTGCCACGCATCTTGGTTGGGCGCAGGCCTCCTTAAGCTTACTGATTTTTCCCTTGATTGCCCTGATAGCCTGGGCACAACAGCTTAAGGGGAGGGCGGTTACCGGATTATCGCGCCCGGCGATGAGCAGTAATGCACGGATCTGGCGCTCTTCGTTAGCTTGGCAAATTACGCTCTATCTAGGGTTGAACTCGCTAATTTATTACGTACTAGTCAGTTGGTTACCCGCACTTCTGGTGGACAGTGGCTTTTCGGCCACCGAGGCGGGTAGCTTACATGGACTGCTACAACTCGCGACGGCACTTCCTGGCTTAGTTATTGGTGCCGTGATTGCGCGTTATCGCGATCAACGTTGGTTAGCCATGGCGATGGCAAGCCTGTGGGGAGTGAGTCTTGTGGGATTATGGGGGATGCCAAGCTGGGCAATAGTGTGGGTAAGCTTTGCTGGAATAGGCTCGGGTGCCGCGATGATTCTCGGCCTATCGCTGATTGGCCTTCGTAGCCGCTCGGCTCACCAAGCGGTGGCGCTTTCGGGGATGGCACAAGCGGTGGGCTATTTACTCGCGGCAGTCGGACCCGCCGCGATGGGGACATTGCATCAACAGAGTGGAAGCTGGCATTTACCGTTACTTTTCTGTTTGATATTAGCCGTTGTGATGATGGTAATGGGCTTACTTGCCGGTAAAAATCGGCTGATGGAAGAATAAAAAAAAGAGGTTACTGCATGCAGTAACCTCTTTTTCAAAGAAGGTGAAGCTGACCGGTAAGCCGGGTTCTGTCGTGGACAGTCATTCCTCTAGGCCAGCAATCGCTCACTGGCTCAAGCAGCCTACCCGGGTTCAGTACGGGCCGTACCATGTGAACCCCTATTTGGCCTTGCTCCGGGTGGAGTTTACCGTGCCACGGACTGTTGCCAGCCGCGCGGTGCGCTCTTACCGCACCCTTTCACCCTTACCTGATCCCTTACGGGCCATCGGCGGTTTGCTCTCTGTTGCACTGGTCGTAGGCTTGCGCCCCCCAGGCGTTACCTGGCACCCTGCCCTATGGAGCCCGGACTTTCCTCCCCTCCGCCCGTCTCCCTTTCGGGACGACGACGAAGCGGCGACTGTCTGGTCAGCTTCGGCGGCGGATGATAGGGGAAATTACCGCCATTGTCACGTTTTTCTATCGTTTAATTGGCCTGCTGCTGAGCTAATCCATGCTTATATAACGCATTTTTCTTCACGCCATGGATTTCAGCCGCCAAGGCTGCGGCTTTTTTGAGGGGCAATTCGGTCTGTAATAACGCGAGGGTGCGTAGGGCTTCTGCAGGGAGTTCTTCCTCCTGCCCTTGATAGCCCGCGACGATTAACACCATTTCGCCTTTACGACGATTTTCATCGGCCTGCACCCACGCCAATAGCTCACCGACTGGCGCGCCGTGAATCGACTCCCACGTCTTAGTAATTTCCCGAGCCAGTACCACATGGCGATGCTCGCCAAGTTCGCTGACCATATCTGTCAGGCAATCCAAGAGACGGTGGGTGGATTCATAAAATATTAAGGTACGAGGTTCTTCTAACACTGCCCTGAGGGCATCGCGGCGACCTTTACTTTTGGCAGGAAGAAATCCTTCGTAACAAAAACGATCAGAGGGCAGTCCAGAAGCACTTAAGGCGGTAATGGCAGCACAGGCACCTGGAAGAGGGACAACTTTTAGCCCCGCTTGACGGCAACGGGTGACGAGGTGATAGCCGGGATCATTGATTAAAGGGGTTCCTGCATCGGAAACCAAGGCTATACTTTCCCCTTGTTGTAATTTACTTATTAAAACATCTGCTTTTTGCTGTTCATTGTGATCATGCAATGAGAATAAGCGCGCATTGATGGCGAAATGTTGTAGGAGTAGGCCGGTATGGCGTGTATCTTCTGCTGCGACCAGATCGACCTTTTCTAAGACGGTCAGCGCGCGTTGGGTAATGTCGGCTAAGTTACCAATAGGGGTAGGAACGATATATAATGTTCCTACAGAAATCTCTGACTGATCGTGTTGTTTCATTGTTTCATCCGAATTGCCGCTTTACTATAGGGCGTTCTGAGAAAAACATAATGGGTACTCTATGCTTTCTTCATTTGTGAATTGTCGTAACGCAGGGCGTTTTGTTCCTGTTGTGTTGGCCGGATTTATTTTGGCCGCCTGTGGTGTCAATCAAGAAAATCAGACGCCATCGGCTACTCTCCAACCCACTGCGAATCAAGGTTCTGCTTATTATCTTCAACAGATGCAGCAAAGCCAAGATGATAGCAGGAGTCACTGGCAATTACTCGCAATACGCGCGTTACTCGACGAGGGTAAGGTGGCACAAGCGGGACAGCAACTGCAACAACTGCCGAGCCAGCTCACCGCCGACCAACAGGTTGAGCGCCATTTTTTAATCGCGCAATATGCGATAAAACAGAAACAATTCCGTGAAGCGGCTAAGCAACTGAGTGCCTTATCAGTACCAGGGTTAAACGATACGCAGCGTCAGCGTTATTATCAGCTAATGATTGATAGCGCGCAGGGTGAAGACCCTATCGACGTCCTACGGGCCTATATCGCTTTACAACCTCATCTCGCTGGCAGCGCTCAGCAAAAAAACCTCGATGCCACGTGGCAGACCTTGGTGACCATCCCTCAGGATCAAGTGGGTAACATCACCATTAATGCGAATGAAAATATTCTGCAGGGTTGGTTAGATCTATTAGGGGTTTATTATCAAAACCGTGGTGATCAAGATAACCTGAAGCATGCGGTGCAAGACTGGCAGACGCGTTATCCCGATAACCCAGCCTCCAAAACCTTGCCCGCTGGCTTGGCACAGGTGATGAACCTCTCTGTGGCTTCCACTAATACAATCGCGCTACTTTTACCCTTAACGGGACCGGGTGCCGTCTTCTCGAAAGCGATTGAACAAGGTTTTGAAGATGCTCGTAATGGTCATTTAGCTTCGAGCGCGCCCGCAACCCCTGACGCGAATACCGTAATCCGCGCGCCACAAACCACAGCGTCGGCGACCAGTGATGCAGCGGTTAGCCCTTCAGCCGTAGCCACGCCAGCAGCGGATACCTCTAGCGCGACAGCTGATGCGTCGAACCAAACGGCAGCTGTTCCAGGAACGGCGTCAGCCAATACGGCTACACAAATAAAAGTCTATGATACCAACGGCCATCCGATTGACCAGTTATTACAGCAAGTTCAGCAAGAGGGGGCGACCTTAGTCGTTGGGCCGTTATTAAAAGAGGATGTGGCAAAAGCCGTAACGACCCAGACGTCGTTGAACATCCTGGCACTGAATGAACCCTCTGATTTACAGAACCACCCTAACGTTTGTTACTTTGCGTTATCGCCAGAGAACGAAGCCCGTGATGCCGCTGAGCATATGTGGGCACAGGGTAAACGCTCTCCAGTACTATTACTGCCAAGTAATTCTTTAGGGGATCGGGTTGCTACAGCCTTCACCCGTCAGTGGCAATCTTTAGGGGGGGGGACGGTACTACGTCAAGCCATTGGTTCGGAAAGCGACTTACGGAGTAAGATTAACAGTAATGCAGGAATCGCCTTAAGTGGGACACCGGTGACGGCTGCGCCAAGTTCAGATAGCGGAGCCGTGACTTTCGCAGGTATGACCTTTGATGCGCCAAGCGCTCAGCCTGTGGCCGACAGCGGAGGCGTCGATTCTGTCTATATCGTGGCGAACCAAGCGTCACTAGATTTAATCAAGCCGCTCATCACCATGAAGATTGGTTCACAGAGCCATGTGGCGTTTTACGCGAATTCACTGAGTTCTCAAGCGGGTGCTGGACCGGATTTCCGCTTCGAAATGGAAGGGCTGCAGTTTAGTGATATCCCGCTGCTGTCGGGCGCTAACCCTAGCTTAAAACAGCAGGTCACTGGCCAGTACAATCAAGACTATACTCTGACTCGTCTTTATGCGATGGGGGTGGATGCTTGGACGTTGGCCAATCATTTTACTCCGTTGCGTCAGCAACCCGGTTACCAACTACAAGGGAATACTGGTCTGCTGAAAGCCACACAAAATTGCGTGATTAACAGGACGTTATCATGGAACCAATATACCCACGGGGAGATTGTTCCCGTCAAGTAACTCGACGTCAGCGAGGCGAGCAAATGGAAAAGCTCGCCTGCCGCTATTTGTGCCAAGCAGGATTACGCTGGATTTCCAGTAATGTCTTATATCGACAAGGCGAGCTTGATCTGATTATGTTAGACGAGCAAACTTATGTGTTTGTCGAAGTCCGTTATCGTAAGAATGATCTCTACGGTGATGCGGCAGCCAGCATAACGTGGCGTAAACAACAGAACATTAAGGCCGCGGCGGCTTATTGGTTAGCTAACCATAATAAGTGTTTGTCGACCGCAAATTGCCGGTTTGATGTAGTTGCGGTGACAGGGTCTCGCGTAAACTGGATCAAAAACGCTTTTTATTAAGATCAACAAAGTTAGGTGATGCAGTGCAGGATAGAATCAAAGCGTGTTTTACTGAAAGTATACAAACACAAATCGCCGCGGCTGAGGCGCTACCCGACGCTATTTCACGTGCCACCCTGGTGATAGTCCAGTGTCTACTCAATGGCAATAAAGTGTTGAGTTGCGGTAACGGCGCTTCCGCTGCCAATGCACAGCATTTTACCGCCACGATGATCAATCAATTTGAGAACGAACGACCAAGCCTTCCTGCATTTTGTTTAAGCGCAGATAATATTATGCTGACGGCAATTGGTAATGAGCGTCAGCACGATGAAATCTACGCTAAACAAGTGCGTGCGTTGGGTCAGGCAGGAGATATCCTGTTAGCGATCTCGACACGCGGGAACAGCCCCGATATCGTGAAGGCTGTAGAAGCAGCCGTCACCCGTGATATGACTATCGTGGCATTAACGGGCTTTGATGGTGGGGTATTAGCGGGATTGCTGGGACCCCAAGATGTTGAAATTAGGATACCGTCGCACCGCAATGCGCGTATTCAAGAAATGCATATGCTGACCGTTAATTGTTTAAGTGAGCTAATTGATAACTCACTTTTTCCTCATCAGGAAGGTTAAGGAGAAATAGAATGAGATTCCCCTTTTTGGCTGTCGTATTGTGTAGCACATTCGCACTACAAGGCTGTGCTGCGGTATTGATTGGCTCGGCAGGCGTAGCCACCAAGTCAGCCACTGATGCGCGTACGGTAGGGACTCAGGTTGACGATGGCACCTTGGAACTGCGTGTAGCCAATGCCTTGGCGACCAACAAAGAGATCAAAACCACTACCCATATCAACGAGACGGCATATCAAGGCAAAGTCCTGTTAACGGGTCAGGCTTCCACTCAAGCCTTAGCGGATACCGCCCGCGAAATCGCGGCGAAAACCGATGGCACGGTTGAAGTCTATAACGAAATCCGTATCGGCAATAATGTTAGCTTAGGTACCTCTTCTTCTGATACGTGGATCACAACGAAGATTCGCTCGCAGCTGCTGGCAAGTGACCAAGTGAAGTCTTCAAGTATTAAAGTGACGACTGAGAACGGTGAAGTCTTCTTAATGGGCCTCGTCACTGCAGCGGAAGGTCAAGCCGCAGCCGATCTCGCCAGCCGGGTGAATGGCGTTAAACACGTCACCACTGTCTATACGTTTTTGAAGTGATCCTATGCCTAAAGAGCGCGCATTAACCTTAGAAGCCTTACGTGTGATGGATGCGATAGAGCGCCGCGGCAGTTTTGCCGCGGCAGCCGAGGAGTTGGGAAAAGTCCCCTCGGCACTGAGCTACACCATGCAAAAATTAGAAGACGAGCTTGATGTTGTGCTGTTTGACCGCTCGGGTCACCGTACTAAATTTACCAATGTCGGCCGCTTACTGCTGGAAAGAGGGCGCTTTCTACTCGATGCGGCAGATAAGCTAGCGGGAGATGCTGAAGCCTTGGCGCGGGGCTGGGAACCGCAACTGACGATAGTCTGTGAAGCGCTGGTGAGCTGTGAATATCTTTATCCTTTGGTCAATAAGCTTGAGGAGAAGAGTCATACCCAGCTAAATCTCCTGACCGAGGTATTGGCAGGTGCATGGGAAAGCTTAGAAGAAGGGCGAGCCGACATAGTGATCGCCCCAACGCTCCATTTTCGCACCTCGACGGAAATTAATAGCCGTAAACTCTACAGCATGAAAAGCCTGTATGTGGCGAGTGCTGACCATCCTATCCTTAACGAACCCGATCCTGATGCGGAGTCTGTGCGCCTCAAATACCGGGGTATTGCGGTAGCGGATTCGGCACGTAAGCGCCCGACGATAACCGTACAGGTACTGGATCGGCAGAGTCGGTTGACGGTGAGTAACCTTGAAAATAAATACCGTGCAATCGTCGCCGGTTTAGGGGTAGGCACCTTACCTTATCCGATGATCGAAGAAGACTTACGCCAAGGGCGTTTAAAAGTGATTTCGAATACCTATGAGCGCGATATCGATGTGATTATGGCTTGGCGGCGAGACAGTATGGGCGAGGCGAAATCTTGGGCTTTACGCGAGATACCTAAAATTTTTGCAAAAAAATTCCCGCAGAAATAGCGGGAATCATGACAGAGCGATTAGCGTGGGATCATCTTTTTAATCATTCGCCAACTGCTCCACAGGCCGAAACCTCTCTTAACGAGACGGCCCAGCATTTTGGGCTTTCTTGCTACCCACAACGCTAAGACACCCCCACCAATTGCGAAGTAACGGCGAGCGGCATAGGCGGCAGACCACAGCTGGTCGTAACGTGAAGTGGCGACGAGCCATTGCTGCTGACAAGAGATGAGATCCATACGTTGAGTCTGGATAGTCGTTAATAATTCTTGCTTGCGTGCTTCACGTTCGCGACGACTCATGCCTGTTTCTCCTCGAGTTGCTTACGGTCAGTATCCAACTCCTTACGAGTATGTTTCAGCAGAGTAGAGCGGCGAGATTTCACCAGCGCCCAGACGCCAAAAATGATCGCTAGACCGAAAAGAACCGCTGTCGTAATAACGATGGCGTAAAGCCTTGCACTGGGTGGCACTGCAAGGATGACTAGAATCATCAAACTCATTAGACCAAACGCAGTAAAGATCATCGTTAAGCCCACCATAAGCAGCATTTGCAATAGGTTGGCTTTTTCTTCCTCTAGCTCGACGATCACTAAACGAATTCGAGTTTCAGCAATGCTAACTAGGCTGGTCAGTATACGTTGCCCCACCCCTAGAATGCCTTCTCCTGGTGCTGAGCCAGGTCTTGAGCTACTCATCTTAGCGCCGCGAGATAAGGATGCCGACAACCAGGCCGATGGCTGCACCAAGGCCTACACCATGCCAAGGTTTGTCGTGCACGTAAGAGTCTGCTTTTTGGGCCGCATCACGGGTAGATTGGGCAATACGCTCACCTGAATCCCCCAGGCGATCGCGAGAATTTTGTAAAGCGTCCTGTGCTTTCTGATGTAAGCGTGAAAGTTCGGTACGAGATTTGCTGCTACCTTGATTTAACACTTCTTCGAGCGTGTCTGCTAATGAAGCTAATTCTGCGCGTAAATCGTTAGATGCATTATTCTTCGACATCAGAGACTCCTTTTGGGGGGATAAAGTCCAGTTTATAGGCGTTATGATCGTCTACTCAAGGTAGGGGATCATTTAATAAATACTCAATTAAGTATAGATGGGCTTTTTGAAAGTTCAAAGTGAGGGCGGTAATAATTTTTTAACACTATTCAATGCGATAACCGTTATCTAGAATTCTCTTAAGCACCTTTTCCGCGGCATGACTCTCTTCAATGGAATTAAAACTAATGATCAAGGAATCGCTTCCAGAGGTAATAGACTTGATGGTAATCCCCTCAGCACTCAGGTGCTGGTAAAGGAAAAAACCATCGGGTAGCGAGACACCGTGATTCGTCACATTGATTTTTACAACAGCTTCGGGCGATTGCCATGTGTGCTGGTAGGCGAATACCCCTACGGCAAGCACAACCAGAAGGAGTATCGCTGCAACAAGGTATTGTCGCGGAGACTTAATAAATAAAGGACGCATTAATGTTGAGGCCTTGATGCTTTACGCTTACGCCACAGCAAAATTAATGAACCGATAAGTCCACCGACTAACAACACTGCCGGCAGTAACATCAAGCAGAACATCAGTTTATCTTCGTATTTTTGAAAGAGAGCCGTTTTACCTAAGGCATAGCCTGCACAGGTTAAGATCATCACCCAGAGGAAACCACTCAGCCAGTTAAAGACTTGAAAACGCGCACTGCGTAAGCCGGATACGCCCGCTAACGTCGGCAGTAAGGTGCGAACAAATGCGATAAAACGCGCAATCAGTAGCGCAGCAAGACCATGGCGCTCAAACAAGGTGTGGGTGCGTTCATGATATTTCTGTGGAATATGCGACAGCCACTTCTTCACTAATAGCGTATTCCCTAACCATCGCCCCTGAATATAACTAAACCAACAGCCTAAGCTGGCAGCCGTCGTCAAAATGAATAGGGTTAATGGGAAACTCATGGTTCCCTTCGCAATCAGTACGCCGACAAGAATTAATAAGCTATCACCAGGAAGAAATGCCGCGGGTAAAAGTCCGTTTTCAAGACTGATGATGATAAACAAGATACCGTAAAGCATCCAAACCAACGAGGGGTTGGAGAGCGTATTGAAATCCTGATGCCAAAGTGCGGTGAGCAGGGCCTGCAAAGTATCCATTTAACATTCCTAATGAATAAGGTATCTGGCATTTTTACGCCAATAGTACTGAGATTATGCGCTGTGAAAACGATATGAAAAGTAAACGCTTATCAACTTCCTTGCTAGCATAATGACGTCAAGTGTAACAAAAATTTAGGGTGATAAACATTTTAATTGTCCCTTGAGCGGGAGTTTTACGCAGGTTAGTCACGAATCCCAACCCTTTTTACATAGGCTGACATTTTTCGTTTTTCGTTGACCTAGGAAAGGGGATAAGAAAAATAAGAGCCTCATGGATGCTGAGGCTCTGAAATGACTTTATAACTGTGATTTACGCGCGTCGGGCGCTTGGCAGACAGCCGCCGTAAATAATAAATCGGTCGACGAGTTCAATGCTGTTTCTGCTGAATCTTGCAGGACGCTAATCAAGAAACCAATGGCGACCACCTGCATCGCGACTTCATTGGGGATACCAAACATATTGCAGGCTACCGGAATCAGTAGCAATGACCCTCCCGCTACGCCCGAGGCCCCACATGCACAGAGTGACGCGACAAGACTGAGCATGATAGCAGTGGGAAGATCGATACTAATATTTAAGGTATTGACGGCTGCCAAGGTTAACACTGTGATAGTGATTGAAGCCCCTGCCATACTGATATTTGCCCCTAGCGGAATCGAGACGGAATAGGTGTCTTCATCAAGGCCTAATCGTTCTGCGATCGCCATATTGACGGGAATATTTGCTGCAGAACTGCGGGTGAAGAAAGCGGTAACGCCACTCTCTTTTAAACACAGGAAGACTAACGGGTAGGGGTTACGTCTTATTTTCCAGAAGACCAGTATTGGGTTCACCACTAACGCCATCGTCAGCATGCAGCCAATCAGCAGGAATAGTAGATTGAGGTAACTGGAGAGCGCGCTAAAGCCATTGGTACCCAGTACTGAGGCAACTAACCCAAAAATACCAATAGGGGCTAAGCGGATCACCTTGGCGACCAGCCAAGTGATCGCCCCGGAAAAGTCGTTTAAAAGGTTACGTGTTGCGACAGAGCTATGCCTAAAGGCTAAGCCTAGCGCGATTGCCCAGACTAAAATACCAATATAGTTAGCATGCATCAGTGCATCGACAGGATTGACGACCATGCTTAGTAAAATACCTTGCGCAATTGCTAAGATACCTTTGGGGGCTTCACTCCCTGAGTGGGCATCGGTCAGTATCAGGGTTTGGGGGAAATGATAGCTGGCCACGACGGCGACCACGGCTGCAAAGAATGTACTCAGTAGATAGAGTGTCACAATCGGACGAATATTAACTTTTTGCCCTTGTTGGTGGTTTGCAATAGAGGCCGTGACGAGCAACAGAACCAAAATCGGTGCAACGGCTTTTAAGGCATGAACAAACAATTCGCCAAGAAGCGAAACACTTTGCGCCGCAGGTTTAGAAATGAGCGCCAGTACAATCCCTGCAATCAGCGCAATAATAATTTGAGTGATTAGATTCCCCGAACGTATCCAGTTTACTAACCCAGTGGATTTTGAAGTCATCATTCTTTCTTGTTCTTTGTTTTTAAAAAGGGCTTCGCACGATAACGCGTGAGTGAAGCGTGTTTGCTGCGGCAGTATAAGAAAACGAGAATTAAGTTAAAGGCGAATCTTGTTAGAGCGATTATTTTAACTTGAACGATAATATCGAGAAATGACGTTTATATAGAGGATATATCTGATGGGGTTTAATCGTGTGGATATACTGCAAGGTGGTTAACTTCCCTTGCAGTATTTTATCACGTTATGATTTTTTTCGTGTATTCAGCCAGTGGTTGAGTCCCAAGGTTACAATCAAGATGGTTGCGATCACACCCAACGAGATAGCCGTAGGAATGTGCCAGATATCGATCAGCAACATTTTCACCCCGATGAAGGTCAAAATGACGGCAAGTCCGTACTGCAATAAGCTGAACTTTTCAGCCACGCCTGATAACAAGAAGTACATCGCCCGTAGACCTAAGATCGCAAATAAATTAGATGTTAGGACGATAAAAGGATCGGTGGTTACGGCGAAAATAGCGGGAATACTGTCAACGGCAAAGATCACGTCGCTTAACTCAACCATAATCAATACCAGTAGCAGTGGCGTGGCGTAACGCACGCCTTGACGGACCACGAAAAATTTCTCGCCTTCCAGTTGGTCGGTCACTCGCATACGTTTTTTTAACCATTGTAGCAAGCGGCCCTCTTCCTGATGCCCATTGTCCGACTTTGATAAAAACATCTTAATACCGGTGATGACCAGAAACGCACCGAAGATATAAAGGATCCAGCTAAATTCGTTAACTAGCCAACTGCCTGCGAAAATCATTAGGGTTCTTAGTACGATGGCCCCGAGTACGCCATAGACGAGAACGCGTTGTTGTAGCGCGGGGGGAACTGCGAAAGCGCTAAATAACATTAACCAAACAAATACGTTATCGACCGCCAAGGCTTTCTCTAATAAATAGCCGGTCAGGAAGTTTAAGGTTTGTTCCGATGCGACCGCATGGCCTGAGAGATGCTGTAAGTAGAACCAGAGACCTGCGGCAAAGCCGAGCGAGACGCCGACCCAAACCAGTGACCATAGGGCTGCATGTTTCACACTCATGCTGCCTGAACGTCCAGAGCTTTGTAGCCGTAGATCGATGATAAGCATGATGATGACGATAACGGAGAAGATCCCCCACATCAGTGGAGTGCCGACAGTCTGCATAAGACAATTCCTTATTAATGAAAAAACAAAAAGGGTGGTGTCGGCAGTCAAAGCGGAATTATTGCAAACCTCACCTAGTGGCAAGGTCTCACTTACAATACTTATCGTACTGCCTGACGACCGGTGTTTTCACACGTAATGACGATCTGCCAGCGTTGAAGTTACTCCCCTTTGCTGACATCAGCATAGGAAATTTGTAGGGGAGAAACAATCATTGTTTGTAATATTTTTAAATACTTTACTTTCTCTAAGCTGAAGGGAGGCTGAGGCAATAACAATTGTTGAACGGCGCGACAGCCTTTACACTGCCAATAGAAGCGGGGGAGGGTGCGTGAAAATACAAAACAGTTCGCTAAGTTGGCATGGATTATTTTTAGCAATTCCTGTGGGGATTGTAGCAGCCTGCGTCACACTTCTTTTTCGTATGGTGATTGCGCTGTTTAACCTTGCCGTTTTTGGGCGCAGCGATGATATCACTCAGGCAATGCAAGTATGGCCGTGGGTTTACTGGCCGTTGATCGTCGGGATCGGCGGAGCTATTGCGGGGGGATTATTGCATTTTGCCGTAAAGCTCGAGAAACAAACGGCGATCAAATCCGATTACCTTGATGTCATCAATGCACGGCTTAATGCCGTCCCGACGGGGTCTTCTGTCCTTCGGGCGTGCTCCTCAATGATGAGTATCAGTAGTGGGGCATCGATCGGTAAAGAAGGGCCCATGGTGCAACTTGCCGCACTCTGTGGTAGCTGGTTAGCCCGCTTTGTGCCTAAAAGATTTGCCTTAGCGAATACCGATATGGTGGCGATGGCTGCTGCCGCAGGGTTAGCCTCGGTCTATCATGCTCCGTTGGCGTCGACGATTTTTGTGGCAGAGATCGCTTTTGGGATTTCTGCTTTGCAACGAACCATGCCCATTATGTTGTCGGCCGTGACAGCCGTTCTCACGATGTGGCTATTGGGCTTTCGTTCGCCATTATATCCCTTGATGGATCTGCACTTCTCAATCCAAACCGGGCCGTTACTGATTACCGTTGTTCTGGCGCTTGTCAGTGGACTGATTGGGTTTGGGTTTATTACCCTCACGCAGAAAACCCGCCAGTGGTTCAACCATATTCCTTCGCTCCCGCTTCGACTGGCGTGTGGGGGCGCCGCCGTAGGCAGTTTAGCGATTATCTCTCCAGCCATACTGGGCAATGGCTATGAGGTCATTATCAACCTGTTCGCTGGTCACTATCTCATGCCGATGCTGCTCACCTTACTGGTACTCAAAATCATCGCTACAAGCTGTTCCGTGGGCTCTGGGGCGGTTGGCGGAATGTTTACCCCAGCATTAATGATCGGTGCAACGCTAGGGGGTATCTGTGGCCTAGTGAGCCAACAACTGGGTATTACGCAGCTTAGTCCGTGGCTATTTGCGGCGATTGGTATGGCCGCCGTGCTCTCGGCAATTTCGCAGGCACCCTTGATGGCGATCTTAATGGTGATGGAGATGACACTGAACAGTAGCCTGTTATTTCCCTTAATGATTGCTTGTGTTGTGGCGACTATGGTGACTTATCAGTGCCACTCACCGACCACGTATCCTTTAATTGGTACGCATTTATCTCGGGCGAACGCGAAATTTACTTTCGACCAAACCCGTATCAGCGAAGTGATTATTCCTGGAGCCTGTCTTTCCCCTCAAGATTCGGTGCAACAAGCCCTTAATGCCAGTGGGTATAAGCGCGAGCGCTATGTTTATATCATCGACGCAGAGCAGCGGTTTTTGGGCGTGGTCTCTATTCATAAAATCGTTGAAAAGGTATTAGCTGAGGACATCACGTTAACTTCTCCGATCGAACAGGTGATGGAAACGGATTTCCCCTATGTTTTTCAAGATCAAACCTTAAAACAGGGGTGGGAAGCTTTCAGCCGAGTGACTCTCGAAAGATTACCCGTATTAAACAACCCTCAGCAGCGACAATTTGTTGGAGCCTTAACGAAAACGAGTTTGATCCAGCAGGCAGAGAGTTTCTTATAGGGCCAAATACTGAGCATTGTTGGGTTTAACACAGAAACTGCGTATACTTCGCCACGTTAATGATTATCCGACTAGACAGAGAAGACCTCGATGAATGAACTGCAAGTAAGTGGGCAATCGCTTACCCTTAACCGATTCCCAACCAATGCGGCAGATCCCAACTTACAAGCGTGGGATTCCGCAGATGAATATTTACTCCAGCAGTCATTACCCGACGGCCCTGTCCTCGTCTTTAATGATAATTTTGGGGCGCTAACCTGTGGACTTCACCCTCGCGAAGTTTGGCAAGTTAGCGATTCGTTTATCAGCCAGCAAGCCACCCTGCACAATCTAGCGACCAACGAATTGTCGGTGAATAACGTCAGGTTTTTAGATAGCCTTGCCGCATTACCTGAAGGCATGGCTGCGGTAGTGATAAAAATCCCCAAAACCTTAGCGTTACTTGAACAACAACTGCAAGCATTACGCCAAGTCGTGACGGCCGAGACGGTGATCATTGCAGCCGCTAAAGCAAAAGATATCCATCGCTCCACCCTTGAGCTTTTTGAAAAATGGTTGGGTGAGACACACACTTCCCTTGCTTGGAAAAAATCGCGTCTCGTTTTTGCCAAATTGACCGCTACACAACCTGCTGCCACGAGTGGAATATTGAGTTGGCCGTTAGAGGGGACGCCTTACACATTGCATAACCATGCCAATGTTTTTGCACGGCAATCTTTGGATATCGGCGCGCGCCTGTTCCTACAACACTTACCCTCGCAACTCGAAGGCACTATCGTTGACTTGGGGTGTGGCAATGGGGTCGTTGGATTACTGGCGCTAGAACAAAACCCGGAAGCGAAGGTGCATTTTGTTGACGAATCGTGGATGGCCGTTGCATCAAGTCAGCTTAATGTTGAGAAAAATTTACCAGACGATCGCTCCCGTTGTGAGTTCACCGTCAATAATAGTTTGAGTGGCTTTACCGGTGGCAGTTTACACGCTGTCTTGTGTAACCCGCCGTTCCATCAGCAAAGCGCGATCACTGATCATATTGCTTGGCAAATGTTCAGAGATGCCAAAAGATGCTTGGGCTATGGCGGAGAGTTACGTGTTATAGGAAACCGCCATCTCGATTATCACCGAAAATTAAAAAAATTATTTGGTAATTGCCAATTAATTGCTTCCGATGCGCGCTTTGTTGTTTTACGCTCAGTGAAACTCTAATTTTCCTTATGATAACTGGGTAATTGCTATGATGAATGCGGTTAAATTCATGTCTTGCGTCACGCTAATCAGCGCGCTCTGTGCCTGTACCTCACAGGAGAAACTCGCGGATCAACGTTTGGCCGATCAATCCACCATGGCAGTTAACTGGATGCAGCAATCGGGCGAATACCAAGCAATTGCGCTTCAGACCTTCAAATTCGCGACGTCAGCTTTCCAACAAGCCGCCGCTAAGGGCATACATTCCCCAGCGGTGATTGTCGATCTTGATGAAACGATGATTGATAACAGTGCGTACCAGGCGTGGGCGGCACAACAACAAGTGCCTTTTACCGATGCCACGTGGTCTCAGTGGACGCATGCCAAGCAAGCATTAGCCATTCCGGGGGCCGTCGATTTTGCACGCTACATCGATAGCCATGGCGGGACTATTTTCTATGTCTCCAACCGAGCGGAACAAGATCGCCAAGCGACCGCAGATAACCTTCGTGCACTCGGTTTCCCAGGTATCTCGTCAGAAACCTTATTATTGAATACATCCAGCAGTAATAAACAAGCGCGATTCGACAGCATTAAGCATCAAGGTTATCAGGTAGTGGTCTATGTTGGGGATAACCTCAACGATTTTGGCCAAGCCACTTGGCATAAAGATAATGTTCAGCGTCGTCGTTTTGTTACAGAGAATCACGATAAATTTGGGACCGAATTCTTCTTACTCCCCAATCCAAGCTATGGTGACTGGGAGTCAGGGTTAAGCCCAAATTACGGTAAAATGCGTCCTTCAGCTAAGCTCCAAGTCAGAGAGCAAGCGTTACGTGTTTGGAAAAAAACACCGTAACCACACTGTACTAGGCACTGTTTGTTGTGACCCATTCATAAAATTTATGGTTAAATGGCAGCCAATCGGGCTAGGAAGTATCGCTAGCCCGACCTAATCCGCTTAAGGACCTGCGTTGCGCACTGACTTATATGGAAAAGATAGCCTTTCTAGATAGATTTCGTGGTATTGCTGATACCGTTGCCCTGTTTTTACTCACCTTCTTTCTTTGCTATGTCAGTAGCCATCTGCGCTTACCCCTTGTGCTGTCGATGTTCTGGATAGTGAATGCGGTGGTGGCGGGTATTTTTGTTCGCTATCCATCGACTCATCGGCCCACCAATTATCTGGCCTGTGCATTGGCAATGTTCCTGAATGATTATCTTTTTTCCGGATGGTTATCCTCAGCAATCTTAATCAATATGGCGAACATCATCTTTATTGCGGTGATTGCGATAGGGCTTAGAGGTATGTGGAAAAGCCCTACTGATCAGCTTACGCCCAAACAAGTGCCGATATTATTTCCTGTCTGTCTGGCGGCCTCCTTACTTTCCGGGATGTGGGGAGGGATCGTGAGCGTGGAGGGGAAAACTCTTACCGATACTTTATTAAATGTTGCCTTGTGGGTAAGTGAACAATTCTCGACGGGATTAATGATCCTTCCCCTTATCCTCAGTTTTAAACGTTCTCAAAAGTTTGTCTGGCAGCGAACATCGGTGTTGGCAGTATTATCGGTGCCTCTTCTGTTTCTGGGGGCGGCGCTGGTCAGCGGGCCAGGCAGTATCGCTTTTCCGCTACCCGTGTTGATCTGGTGTGCATTAGTCTTGCCCGTATTTGTCTCCGCATTCGTGACGTTCTTGGTCGGTATTCTCGAAATCATGATGGTTTATGAGAATTTAATTGGTGAGCACTTGGTCGATACTCCGCCCGAAATTATGACTCTTGTCTCCATCCGACTGGATGTTGCCGCTATGGTACTGACACCCTTTATGGTGTCAGTCACTATCGATGCGGTAAAGACGTTAAACAGGCGCTTAGAGATCCGAGCCAATACTGATTTTTTAACCCAACTGTTATCTCGCGCTGGGCTTTTCGACAAGCTCAATGACGTCCCATTACCGTCTGGACGGTCGGTGGGAATGATTCTATTTGATATCGACTATTTTAAAGCGATTAACGATAATTTTGGGCATCAGGCGGGAGACGCAGTACTCAGTGAATTGGGCTACATTCTGCGACGTGATTGCAAAGAGCAGTTTTATATCTCCCGTTTTGGCGGAGAAGAGTTTGCATTAATTGGACTCGATATTTCCTGCGAGCAGCTCTATCAACAGGCTGAAGCGCTACGTTTACGGGTGGCACGACATGATTTTTCATTAAGCGATCGTTCGCTTTCAATTACGATAAGCTTAGGGTTGGAAGTGGCGACGGTCAATCACGATGAAAAGTGGCCGCAGATAATTACGCGGTTGGTCACTAAAGCCGATTCACGTCTCTATCTTTCGAAAGCCGAAGGCCGAAATCTGACTACCCCCGATTGGTCCGAGGGTAGTCCAGCGCTTAGTGATCGAACGCCGACATGATTTTGTTTTGTTGCTGATGGCGCTCGACCGCCAGCTGGAGCAGTTTAGTGATCAGATCTTGGTAGCTTAAGCCGCTCGCCTGCCATAATTTTGGATACATGCTGATATTGGTGAAGCCAGGCAGTGTATTGATTTCATTGATAATCACTTCATTGCTTGAGGTAAGGAATACATCCACCCGCGCGAGACCGAAGCATTCGACAGCTTGGTAAGCCTTAAGCGCTATCTCTCTAATATTATTCTCTGTGGCGTCATCGATATCGGCAGGAACCTTCACTTGGGCCCCTTGCTCATTAATGTACTTGGTTTCGTAGGAATAAAATTGATCCGAGAGGACGATCTCTCCGCAACGACTCGCTTGCGGATGCTCGTTACCCAATACCGCACATTCGACTTCACGACCAATAATTGCCGTTTCAACCAAGACTTTGCGGTCAAAACGAAAGGCTTCTTCAATGGCTGGACCTAACTGATCTGAGGTCTCCACTTTACTGACACCAACTGACGAGCCTTGGTTTGCTGGCTTAACGAATAATGGTAAGCCTAATTGTGATACGACATCATCAAGATTGATGTTCTCAATATTGCTTGGCGTTAGGGTAACGAACGGCGCAATATTTAAGCCCGCATCGCGTAACAGACGCTTGGTGACATCTTTATCCATGCTAATTGCTGAGCCCAGTACGTCTGAGCCGACAAAAGGTAAATTCAGGATACGTAAGAGTCCTTGCAGCGTGCCATCTTCGCCCAGCGTACCGTGAACGATGGGGAAAATGATATCGATCTGGGAAAGATCGATCGCCGAAGACGAGCCAATCGCTTGCGGTTGGCCGGGTTGCAAGTGTAGCTTCCCATCAGCTTCTGCCAGTTCAATACGTTTAGGATCGGTCGGATTCTCAAGGAAATGTTCAACACGATAGCTGCACCATTGTCCTTGTTTCGTTATCCCCAACAGAACAACATCAAATTTTGTTTTATCAATCGCTTCTAAAATATTCCGTGCTGATTGTAACGAAACCTGATGTTCTGCTGACTTCCCGCCAAAAATGATACCGACCCGCTGTTTCATAAACTCTTTATCCGTAACTTAACTGTATGATGACAACATAACAGGTCGTGATGGGAGTGACAATGCTCGGCAGTAGCGATAAGAAGGGTTAATGTCTAACGCCTAAATTTCGCTCCATTCGCGTAACAGGTTGTGGTATAGGTTTAATAAATTCATTCGTGTTTCGTTAACGCTTTCGAGCGCTGCCAGCTGTTGAATATCGTTATCGAGTTGGCCAAGCATTGCGCGTTTTTTCTCGTCACGCACCATCGATTGGATCCACATAAATGATGCGATGCGTTGGCCAGCAACAACCGGTGTCACACAATGCAAACTACTGGAAGGGTAGATCACCATATCGCCCGCAGGCAGTTTAACCTTATGTTGTCCAAAGGTGTCTTGAATGACGAGCTCGCCCCCTTCATAACTTTCCGGCTCATTTAGAAAAAGCGTGGCAGAGATATCAGTACGTAACCAGAGGTTTTCTTCACGTCGTACCGCACCGTCGACATGAAAGCCGTAAGCCCCGCCGCCTTGGTAGCGGTTAAATAGAGGTGAGGAGATATTAACGGGGAGTGTGGTACTAAAAAATTGTGGGTGTTGATTAATTGCCTGCAGAACGAACTGTTGTAGCTCAGTATACAGCGCGGTATGGGTATTCACTTGCTCATTACTTTTGACTGCCGCCCCTTGTTGGCCGGTTGTCACTCTGCCATCGACCCATTCCGCTTGCGCAAGGTGCTCAGTGAGGGTGGATAGCTGCTCGGCATTTAGTACGCCTTTAATATGATGCATCATAGTCTGCGAACTCAATAACAACATGCTGTGGCAAAGTGCCACAGCATTGGCTGAAGATTAAAAGTGTACGTTCGCCGTTAGCATCCAGCTGCGCTCTGCGCCAGGGTGGTAACGATAGCCACTTTTGTTGATAGATTGCACATAGTGCTTATCAAACAAATTATACACATTTAACTGAAGGTCAAGGTTACGATTCACTTGGTAGCCTGTCATCGCATCGGCAACCCAGTAGTTATCGATGATATTTGGCGTACCTACCGCGCCGTCAGTGCCGCGATGCATACTGCCGACATAACGGGCACCCGCTCCGGCTACCCAATCAGGCGTGATTTGGTAGGTTGTCCAAGCAGTGAATGCATGGCGAGGTGTATAACTGAGGTATTTAGAACCATCGTTATTCACCGCTTTCCCTTCAGATACTTTCGCATTCTGTAAGGTATAGCCCGCTAATGCATGCCAGTTATCCGTGATATCGCCACTGATCGTCAGCTCGTAGCCTTCAACGCGTTTACGACCGACTTGTGAATAGTCTTTAGTGCTGGCATCTTGCTCAACTTCATTCTTGATATCCGTGCGGAAGAGGGCAGCGGTCAGGAGTAAGCGGCTATCCATTAAGTTCCACTTAGTGCCGACTTCGGCTGTCGCTGCTTTTTGCGGCTGGAAGTCTGTGCTGTTAGCATTTTTAGACGTGGTGGAGCTCGCGGTTAATTGGAAATTATTTCCGCCCGGCGGTTGCTGTGAAACACCGTAGTTAGCATAGACGTTGCCTTGCTCGGTCAGGTGGTATAAGGCTCCCGCTTTCCAGTTAAACAGATTTCCACTCTTGCTGGTGTCGACGGTTCTGACCGGCGTACCTTTCGCCACCCCAGCGCTACAGGCAACGGCACCACGGCCCGAGCCACCACAAGCGGTTGCCGATTTATAATCGGTTTGGTAGCTATCTAAACGGGCACCGCCGTTGATTTCGAACTTCTCGGTCAGTTGTAGCGTATCGAATGCGTAGAGGCCAAAAGTATCAGTGGTACCATGGGCATCTGCACCATTGCGAGACAGGCCACCCACCGAGATCGAACTATCTGGATGATAGATATTGACGGCAGGTGGTGAGATTGCATTGAGCCCGCGGATGGTTTGGCTCTCATGAGTGAATTCAACCCCAGTACTTACGTCATGCTTAACGCTTCCTGTACTGAACTTAGTGGTTAAGTTTGTTTGGTTGGTCAGGATTTTATTCACTGAGTCACGGGTATTTGCTAAACGACTCCAGGTCCAGTCATCGACATTACGGGAATTATGGGTTTGGATGTTCGACGCGCCGCCCATGACAGCAGTCATCAGATATTTTTGGCTAGTTTGCGACCAGCGAGTGGTATTTCTTAGGGTCGTTACATCGGAGAAGTTATGCTCGAAGCGCATTGTTGCGCTGTCTGTGCTGGACTTATCGTAATCCGAGTCGGTGCCGTAGAAGTTATGGCGATTGACTTTCCCGGCACTGTTCAGCGCTGAGTAGCCCTTTGGCGCGCTGTAGCCCGGTAGCCCTATGGTTGGAATACCGCCATCAGGGGTATTGTTCTGGTGAACATGGACATAATCGAGGAATAGGCGCGTGTCAGTCTCTAAACCAAAAGCGATAGACGGTGCAAAACCATATTTTTCATGGCTGACTTTATCACGGGTTTTATCGTGACCATTATCACCCATCATATTGATTCGAAAAGCGGCATTATCGTTGATCATCTGATTGTAATCGACGGTTGCACGGCGAGTCGAGGCGCTACCGTAACTTAACGAACCATCGACGTTGGTCGATAACTCGGGCTTTTTAGTGATCATATTGATCGAGCCTGACGGGGCGCTGCGCCCATAGTCTGAACCGGAAGGCCCTTTAAGGACTTCGACGTTACTGATATTAAATGTGTCACGGCTTACCGCAGCAATATCGCGAATACCATCTACATAGATGCTATTTGAGGTATCGACGCCACGCATATAAATCGCATCGCCAGTCGTCGAACTACCATTCTCCCCGGCAAAAAATGCCCCCGCACCGGCGACGTTTTTCATGGCATCGGTAAGGGTGGTTGCGTGTTGTTCTTGAATAACTTTTTCAGGTACCACTGTTACGGTACGTGTGGTGTCCGCGAGAGGACGCGTAAACTTAGGGTCCGATAACGTTTTCGGGACATATAGCGAAGGAAGCGTTGCTTTAATGATGAGGGTGTCATCACTCTTTTGGCTTTCACTCGATTTGTTGGTGTGTGTAGAGGTGTTACTTGCTGTGTCAGCGATGGCCGGCGTAGTCAATCCGACACATAATCCTGCAAAGACACCTAATTTTGTTAATTCCATGAATGAAGGCGCGATATTTTTATTTTTTTTCACGAGGTTACCTTGTAAATACCAATGAGAATGGTTATCAGGAGCGTTCGCATTATTCATATTTTTTAGCAAAAGGTAAAGAGTTGTAAGCAATTCTTAAGGGTATTTTTAGATTTTAATAAGGAATTATTTCAAATTATGAATTTATCTGATGGCTTTGCTGGGGAAGGGGAAGCGATATTTCAGGTAAAAAAAAGGGCGATACATTATGTATCGCCCTTGAATTGAGTCAGCGTGTTAGGCTGGTTTTCTCATTGGCTCTTTGCGAGCAGGTGCATCACCTGCCACATAGTAACTGGCGGTACTGCGTGGGAGGGCAGCTTTACCACGGATCATATCCGCGATTTTTTCACCAATCATGATGGTAGTGGCGTTCAAGTTACCGGTGATGATCTCTGGCATGATCGAGGCATCGACTACGCGCAGTGCTTGCATACCGTGTACACGACCTTCGTTATCGACCACAGCCATTGGGTCGGTACCCATTTTACAGGTGCCGCATGGGTGATAAGCGGTCTCGCCATGGTTACGAACGAACTCATCCAGCTGCTCATCGGTTTGGCAGTCCAGACCCGGGCTGATTTCGCGGCCACGGTATTTATCTAATGCAGGTTGATTGATAATTTCACGCGTGAGTCGAATACAGTCACGGAATTCCTGCCAATCTTGATCGTGAGACATGTAGTTGAACAGGATTGCTGGGTGCTCGTAAGGGTCGGTAGACTTGATACGAACATGACCACGACTTGGCGAGCGCATCGATCCTACGTGGCATTGGAAGCCATGCTCATCGACAGCATTCGTCCCGTTGTAGTTAATCGCAACCGGTAAGAAGTGGTACTGAATATTTGGCCACTCGAACTCTTCGCGGCTACGGATAAACCCACCTGCTTCGAACTGGTTACTCGCGCCAATCCCTTTGCCTTGGAATAGCCATTGGGCACCGATCTTAGGCTGGTTGTGCATTTGCAGTGCAGGGTACAGGGACACTGGCTCTTTACACTCATACTGTAAATACAGCTCTAAGTGGTCCATCAGGTTCTCGCCAACGCCTGGCAGATCGTGTACTACTGGAATATTGAACTTATTCAATAATTCAGCAGAGCCTACGCCAGAGCGTTGTAGGATCTGAGGTGAAGCAATTGCGCCAGCACAGAGTAGAACTTCACGACGCGCATCGGCGTGCTGTGGCGTTTTACTGCCGCCAGTGAGGTAATCGACACCGCTCGCACGTTTGCCGTTAAAGACAATTTTATCGGTCGTTGCATGGGTAACAATCGTCAGGTTACTGCGGCTCTTCGCTTGGTCAAGATAGCCTCTACCTGTGGCCGCCCGACGTCCATTAGGCGTGACGGTACGGTCCATTGGGCCGAAGCCTTCTTGCTGATAACCGTTAAGGTCATCGGTACGCGGGTAGCCTGCTTGAACACCTGCCTCAATCATGGCTGCGAACAGCGGATTGTTACCGGTTTTTGGGGTGGCAACGCTCACCGGGCCTTCGCCACCGTGATAATCGTTAGGGCCAATATCGCGAGTTTCCGCTTTACGGTAGTAAGGCAGGCAGTCTAAATAGCTCCAGTTCTCTAGGCCCGGGCGTTTCGCCCAGCCATCGAGGTCCATCGCATTACCACGGATATAACACATACCATTGATAAGGGATGATCCCCCTAAGCCTTTACCGCGACCACATTCCATGCGGCGGTTATTCATATAAGGCTCTGGCTCGGTTTCATAGGCCCAGTTATAGCGGCGGCCTTGCAGAGGGAAGGCTAATGCCGCAGGCATTTGGGTACGGAAATCCAAACGGTAATCGGGACCTCCTGCTTCAAGCAGGAGAACTGTGGTGTCTTTATCTTCAGTAAGGCGCGTCGCCAGTACGTTACCGGCAGAACCGGCACCAATAATGATATAATCGTATTCCATTATTTATTCCTCAATTCGGTGGATTAAAATACTGACTGGAAGCGTTCCAGTTCAACTTGTACCGATTTGATTTGGGTGTAGTGCTCTAAGGTCACTAACCCGTTCTCACGGCCCACGCCAGAGTGCTTATAGCCGCCGACAGGCATTTCTGCTGCTGACTCGCCCCAAGTATTAATCCAGCAAATCCCGGCTTCCAGTTGGTGAATAATGCGGTGTGCACGATTCAATTCTTGGGTGACAACCCCTGCTGCAAGGCCGAAATTGGTATCATTTGCGCGACGAACCACTTCTGCTTCGTCGTTGTAGCTCAGGATAGACATTACCGGTCCGAAAATCTCTTCTTGCACGATCTCCATATCATCACGGCAATCGGTAAAGACTGTCGGCTCGACCCAAGCGCCGTTATCGAAAGCTTCGCCTGTCATACGCTTACCACCGGCTAGAAGCGTTGCTCCGCCTTTGATACCTGATTCAATAAAACGCATAACGTTATCGCGGTGAGCAAAGCTCACGAGAGGACCGAAGTTAGTGTTAGCATCGTTAAGATCGCCGGCGCGGATATTTTTCACACGGGCTAAGATTTTTTGTTCAAACTCAGCTTTATGCTGCGCCGGAATAAATACACGTGTACCGTTGGTACACACTTGGCCTGAGCTATAGAAGTTAGCCATCATGGCAATATCGGCAGCGAGGTCGAGGTCGGCATCGTCACAGATAATCAGCGGTGATTTACCCCCCAGTTCCATAGTGACATCTTTCAGCGTAGAGCCTGCTGCATTCGCCATCACTTTACGTCCGCTGACCACACCACCGGTGAAGGACACTTTATCGATACCTGGGTGTTCAGTCAGGGCTTGTCCGGTTTCAGCGCCAAGACCGGGTAAGACATTAAATACACCGTTCGGCACACCGGCTTCGGTGTAGATTTCTGCCAGTTTTAGCGCGGTAAGTGGCGTCACTTCACTGGGTTTGAAAATCATCGCATTACCTGCTGCTAGCGCTGGCGCAGATTTCCATAATGCGATTTGAATAGGGTAGTTCCACGCACCAATCCCCGCGACGACGCCTAGCGGTTCGCGGCGCGTGTAGACGAAAGAGGTATCACGCAGTGGAATTTGTTGACCTTCAATAGCCGGAATTAATCCCGCATAGTATTCCAACACATCCGCACCGGTGACGATATCTACCGCGGACGTCTCACTAAAAGGTTTACCTGTATCAAGGGTTTCCAGCGCGGCCAGTTCGTCGTTACGTTCACGTAAAATATCAACCGCCTTACGTAAAATACGAGAGCGTTCCATTGCCGTCATGGCAGCCCAAATTTTTTGGCCTTTACGTGCAGCGGCTACCGCGTTATCAACATCGGCTTTGCCCGCAGCGTGGACATTAGCTAACACCTGGCCGTTTGCAGGGTTAACCGTCTCAAACGTGGAACCGCTCTGTGCAGGGACGTAGGCACCATCGATATACAGTAACTGTTCAGCGAATTGGGACATCGTTGTTCTCCGTCTTTAAGAGTGAGTACTCGCCAATTGTTGGCGAATAAATTGTCGAGTAATAGTTTTAATCATTTGCGGATCAAAGGGATCTCCGCTGAGTGCCGCACGTAACCAGAGTCCGTCAATGAGTGCGGCGAGCCCATAACCCGCGACGCGCGCGGGCGCTTTATCTAATTCTTTATGAAACTCAGCCGTAAGCGTAGAAAATAACCGGCGGCTGCTAATTTTTTGTAATCGGTGTAACCCAGGTTGGTGTAGGCTGCTGGCCCAAAAATCTAACCAAGCTTTCGCAACGGCAGGATGAACCTGTGTTTCATCGAAGTTCGCATCGACGATAGCGCTCAGCCGCTCTTCCGCCGAGGCGCCCGCTAACGTTTTCAACCTTCCCAAAATGGCTAGTTGTAGTTTAGACGTAATATCGCGCATCGTGGCTTCAAGTAGCCCATTTTTATCACCGAAGTAGTGACTGATGATGCCGGTTGAGACGCCCGCCCGTTTTGCAATCTGTGAAATGGTGGCGTAATGCAGCCCCACTTCATTAATGGTTGCAAGGGTGGCATCAATCAATTGTCGCTGCCGAATGGGTTGCATACCTACTTTAGGCATCACCGTTACTCCTGAATTATCAAATCCCCTTTATTAAAACTTTTTTTGATTGATTGTTCAATATAAAAAAATAAATTGTTATGCTGGGGGAGATAAAAAAGGAGTGGGCCTTTCAAAAATGCTAATCGATGTAATACTTACTCGGTTAAGCATCGGCCTAATGATTTTACTTACCCTTGGAAAGAGGATTGAGGTAAAGAATGACAACACCACCTGCTACCGGAAATAATAAAATTAATCCGGTTGTTTTTTATACATCAGCCGGACTGATTTTATTATTTGCGCTGACCACTATTCTCTATAGTGACCTCTCCGCGGCTTGGATTTTGAAAACCGTAAACTGGGTATCGGCAACGTTTGGCTGGTACTACATGCTGGCGGCTGTGATCTACATGGTTTTTGTCGTGTATATTGCTGCCTCGCGTTACGGGTCTATCAAACTGGGGCCAGAACAATCGAAACCCGAATTTAGTCTCTCGAGTTGGGCTGCCATGCTCTTCGCAGCAGGGATCGGTATCGACTTAATGTTCTTCTCTGTGGCTGAGCCTGTGACACAGTATATGCAGCCACCTCAAGGTGCTGGCGAAACCATTGAAGCCGCACGCCAATCGATGGTCTGGACGTTATTCCACTACGGGATTACCGGCTGGTCGATGTATGCCTTAATGGGGATCGCGCTCGGATACTTTAGTTACCGCTATAATTTACCGCTCACCATTCGTTCGGCGCTCTACCCGATTTTCGGTAAGCGCGTGAATGGGGCAATTGGCCACACCGTCGATATTGCTGCGGTCATCGGAACAATTTTTGGTATTGCCACTACCCTCGGCATAGGGGTTGTGCAGTTAAACTACGGTTTAAACGTTCTCTTCCACGTGCCTGATAGCTTAGCGGCCAAAGCGGCCCTGATCGTGCTATCTGTAGTGATTGCCACCATCTCTGTCACCTCTGGGGTGGATAAAGGGATTCGATTACTCTCTGAGCTTAATGTCTTGCTCGCGCTGGGACTGATTATTTTCGTCTTATGTGTCGGCGATACCAGCTTCCTGCTTAACGCTATCGTGCTCAATATTGGTGACTATGTTAACCGCTTTATGGGCATGGCACTGGATACCTTCGCTTTTGACCGTCCAACACAATGGATGAATAACTGGACACTCTTTTTCTGGGCATGGTGGGTCGCTTGGTCACCGTTCGTTGGACTGTTCTTGGCGCGCATTAGCCGCGGGCGGACAATCCGTGAATTCGTATTGGGTACGTTAATTATTCCCTTTACCTTCACATTATTGTGGTTATCGGTATTTGGTAATGCTTCGCTTTATGAAATTATCCATGGCGATCATGCCTTTGCTCAAGAGGTGCTTGCGCACCCAGAACGCGGTTTTTATAGCCTGCTAGCGCACTATCCAGGATTTACTTTCAGTGCGTCAGTCGCGACGATTACCGGTTTACTGTTTTATGTAACGTCTGCCGATTCTGGGTCGTTAGTATTGGGTAACTTCACTACCCGCTTGAAGGATATCAACTCTGACTCCCCTAACTGGGTTCGTATTTTCTGGTCAGTAACGATCGGAGTGTTAACCTTAGGGATGTTGATGGCCAACGGTATTTCTGCACTGCAAAATACGACGGTGATAATGGGACTGCCCTTTAGTTTCGTGATCTTCTTTGTGATGGCCGGGTTATTCAAATCGTTACGCGTTGAAGACTTCCGCCGTGCTAGCGCAAACAGAGATACCGCGCCGTATCTGGCAAATGCGAATGATCGTCTTTCATGGAAGAAGCGTCTGACACGATTAATGACCTATCCAGGCAGTCGTTATACAGAACAGATGATGGACACGATATGTTATCCGGCGATGCAAGATGTTGCCAAAGAGCTTGAGGTGAGAGGAGCGAATGTCGAACTGCAGCGCCTGCCACCAGAAGAAGAGGGCGGCTTGGGTCACCTTTCTCTGATGGTGAATCTCGGTGATGAACAGAACTTCTTGTATGAAATTTGGCCACAGAAATATGCGATTCCGGGCTTTACTTACCGTGCGCGAAGCGGTAAATCGACCTACTATCGTCTTGAAACCTTCTTGGTCGAAGGTAGCCAAGGTAATGATTTAATTGGCTACAGTAAGGAGCAGGTGATTATCGACATGCTGGACCAGTATGAGCGACACCTTAACTTTATCCATCTTCATCGCGAAGCACCGGGGAATCATATTAATTTCCCTAATCTATAAAGACACAATCAGGGCTGGATCCTCTCCAGCCCTTCATTGTCTTTAACCGTGTCGGCACCATCGTAATTACTCTTTGGAATACTGCTATGCACAAAATTGTTAATACCTTTCTGCCTCTTTATTTTGCTACGCTTCTTTTACTGCTGGGTTCCGGCTTATTGACCACTTGGGTCTCGTTACGCTTGAGTTTGCAACACGTTTCAGGTGCGATGATTGGTGCCATTACAGCGGCCAACTATATCGGGCTAGTGATTGGTGGCAAAGTTGGTCATAACCTTATCGCCCGTGTCGGCCATATCCGCGCTTATGTCGCCTGTGCTGGCATCATTACCGCTTCGGTTATCGGCCATGGGATGACCGACTGGGTACCTGTATGGATTGCCTTACGCTTCATCATCGGTTTAGCGATGATGTGCCAATATATGGTGTTGGAGAGCTGGTTAAATGACCAAGCTGAACCTCAGCAACGTGGCGTCATTTTCGGTCTGTATATGGTCGCCACCTATTTAGGGCTGTCGGCAGGGCAGGTGATATTAACGCTGCACTTTAGCAATCAACTCATTCCTTTATTAATCGTTGGGCTTTGCTTCTCGCTCTGCTTGGTACCGATAGCGTTGACAACTCGTACCAAAGTTCAACCGATGTCACCTGCGCCCTTAGAGCTTGGCTACTTTTTTAAAAATATTCCGCGAATACTGGTCATTACCTTGGTAACGGGGATGATTATCGGTGCTTTCTATGGCATGGCGCCGGTCTATGCCAGCACCTTATCGTTCGATACGTCACAGGTCGGGTTGTTTATGGCCTTAACGATTTTTGCCGGACTGGTGACCCAGTTTCCACTGAGTTGGCTGTCTGACCGTTATGAACGACAACGGCTGTTATTAGCGACCTCATCGCTCTATGTCTTAGCATCGTTACCGCTGGTTTTTCTGGTACACACCTCTTTTGCGGTACTGATGACGATCGCTTTTTTAGCCAGTATGGTGCAGTTCGCGCTCTACCCTTTGGCGGTAGCCATCGCCAATGACCGAATCACCCCAGAGCGCCGTGTGTCGTTAACGGCTTGTCTGCTGATGTCCTACGGAATTGGGGCCAGTATCGGTCCTCTCTTTACCGGCGTATTGATGGAATCTTTTGGCGGGAACATGCTCTACCTGTTTTTTGTGGTGTGCGGTGGGTCGATTTTCGCACTGAGTTGGAAAACCCTGCCTGTACCTAAGCGCTTGCAAGAAGAAGCGGTTGCACACGTACCGCTGACCGATGGCTTGGTGAGCTCGCCATTAACTGCGGCGTTAAATCCAGTGATCGATGAGGCGGATATCATCAATACGATGGTGAATACCGGCGACGAAGAACCTAGCCAATCGAACGATAATCCCACCACGCCGTCGTGATAGGGGGGGAGTTGTTCTTTTCTAGAGAATAACTTTGTTTTAATTATTCATTTTTATTGGTTATTAAAAACACGTAATGTTGTTGTCATCATAAATTCATTTGTTATGAGGTCGCTATGTCACATCCACATTCTCGTAATCCTGCTAATGGTCAACTGATCAAAGAGTATCCATTCATTAATCAAAATGAGTGCGAGGCAATTGTCCGCCGTACGGCAGAAGCACAGAAAGCTTGGCGTGAGGTTTCGTTAGAGGATCGTCGTAAGGTCCTGTTACAGCTTGCTGCGGCACTGCGGGAGCGTAATGAAGAGTTAGCAGCAATGGCTACGCGTGAAATGGGTAAACCTATCACCCAATCTCGTGCCGAGGTGAACAAATGTGCGCAAGTCTGTGAATGGTATGCCGAGCACGGCCCTGCAGCGTTAGCCCCTCAGCCAACACTGGTTGAAGATAAGAAAGCGTGGCAGGAATTCCGACCGCTGGGGACAATCCTTGCCGTCATGCCATGGAACTTCCCCTACTGGCAAATCCTACGGGGAGCGGCGGGAATGTTATTAGCAGGTAATACCTATTTGCTGAAACATGCCCCGAACGTGATGGGCTGTGCCTATTTAATGAAAGATATCTTCGATAAGCTTGATGCACCGGCAGGTATTTTCGATATCGTGAATATCGATAATGACGGTGTTTCTGCCTTAATTGCCGATTCACGCGTTGCTGCGGTCGCCGTGACGGGCAGTGTCCGCGCAGGCTCAGCCATTGCGGCACAAGCTGGGGCTGCATTGAAGAAAACCGTCCTAGAATTAGGCGGCTCTGACCCGTTTATTGTGTTAGCCGATGCAGATCTTGATGAAGCGGTAAAAGCGGCGGTGATTGGTCGTTACCAAAATACAGGACAAGTCTGTATGGCGGCAAAGCGCTTCATTATTGAAGAGAGCATAGCTCAACAATTTGAGCAAAAATTGACGCAAGCGGTCGCCGACTTATCGATGGGGGATCCCACGCTCGACACGACTTATTTAGGACCTATGGCACGCTACGATCTTCGTGACGAGTTGCATCAACAAGTCGAAAAAACCTTAGCCGAGGGTGCCCGTTTGGTCTGTGGCGGCGAGAAAGTCGCGGGAGAGGGGAACTATTACGCGCCAACCATTCTCGCGGAGGTGGGTGAAACGATGACCGCTTTCCGTGAGGAGGTATTTGGCCCGGTTGCGACCTTAACCGTAGCGCGCGATGCGCAGCATGCCCTTGAACTGGCCAATAACAGCGACTTTGGCCTAGCGGCAACGGTATGGACGGCTGATAACGCGGTCGCTGATCAGATCACACGTCAGCTAGAGACCGGTGCCGTCTTCGTCAATGGCTATGGCGCATCGGACCCTAGAGTCACGATTGGTGGGGTGAAGAAGAGTGGTTATGGGCGCGAGCTGAACCACTTCGGTCTGCATGAGTTCTGTAATATTCAGACGGTGTGGGTAGACCGCCGTTAATTGCCAAGCCGGACAGCGAGTTCGAGAGCTGTCCGGCTTTAAACGTTATGGCTCGATAACCCCTGCTTGGCATAAACACTGACGCAGCGCAGTGAAGGCTGTAAACAGCGTCGGCTCGTCGACGCAGGCATAGCCCAGCAAAAGTCCTCTCTCCTGCTGTGGCGTAAAATAATATTGCGACAACGCTCGAACCACCACTCCTTGATGTAATGCTCGACTGGCGATAGCCACGTCATCGCAGCCGTCAGGTAACGATAACACTAAGTGCAGCCCCGCATCGTGACTGTAGCGTGGTAAAAATGCGTCCCCTAAGTAGCGTGAAATTAATCCTAAAAGAAATTGCCGACGTTGATGATAAAGCAGCCGCATTCGACGGATGTGCGCGGCGAAATGCCCTTCACGAATAAATTCAGCAATCGCCCGCTGCTTGATCAGATGCCCTCCACGATATAGCTCTGCCGCCGCGGTCCGCAACGGATGACTTAAACTCTTCGGTACCACCAGATATCCCATCCGTAATGCGGGATAGAGCGTTTTACTAAAGGTCCCCATGTAGAGAACGGGGGCATTGTCTTCGAGCCCTTGCAGCGCAGGGTGGGGGGGGCTGGAGAAGCGAAACTCGCTATCGTAATCATCTTCAATAATCCAAAAACGCTGACGACGCGCCATATCAAGTAATTGCTGACGTCTCGCCAATGACATGAGTCCACCAAGTGGGTACTGGTGTGAAGGCGTGACAAAGACCATTTTCGGAAGAGGGGCATGACGAGGCTCTGGGATCATGCCGTCCGCATCGACGGGGAGAGCATGCAGTTGCAGACCATTACACCTCAGGATATTTCGGGTCCCCCAGTACCCCGGATCTTCAACCCAAACCGGATCGTTCACATCCGCGAGAACCCTAGAGATTAAATCGACTGTCTGATGAATCCCCTCAGTAATAATGATCTGCTCCGCATCGGCTTTTACAGCGCGAGTCACTCGTAAATATTCACTTAATGCTTGGCGAAGGTGGGGGCAGCCGCCACCGTTACTGTAAATAAGCTGGTCGATCTGCGGTGATTTTTGTAGACGGTTCTCTATCTTACGTAATAGCTGATGGGGAAAGGCGGTTACGTCGGGGGCACCGGGTACGAAAGCTCCCCACTGGTAGGGCGAAGCATTCGCATAGCCGAGAAGTTCCGAACCGCGAGTAGAAAGACTGTGGGCGGGTAGCGCCCGCTGATTTTTTAATGCGTAGGGTTGCACCGGTTCAGGGGAAAATTCCGGCAGCATCTTAGCCACCCAAGTACCACTTCCGGTACGGGCGGTAACATAGCCTTCAGCTAGCAACGATTCGTAAGCATTAAGCACGGTATTTCTCGACACATTCAGCTCTTTTGCCAGATCGCGACTGGCAGGCAATCGCGTTTCCGGTGGAAAAATACCTTCCGTGATGGCTTGTTGCAACACCTGCAATACGCGCTGGTGCAATCGTCCATCGGGCGTTTTTTGTAACCTTGCCAGTAAGTGATCAGCATACAGGGATCGCAATTGGTACCTTCTTTTTAGTCGTAAATGGCTCTCGCTATCGATCTGTATCAAGGATAAATAATTAAGTCTACTAACTTTAATGCTGAGTGAAGAAAGAGATGAGCGGAACTAACGAGAGCCTTAATCAACGTAAAGCGCAGGCTTTGCCCCGTGGTAGTGCAGTAATGTGTGAGTGGTACGTCGATCGTGCAGAGAATGCCACAATTTGGAGCACGGATGGTCGTGAGTTCATCGACTTTGCCGGGGGCATCGCGGTATTAAATACCGGTCATCGACATCCTAAAATTACGCAGGCCGTCACGGAACAACTTCAGAAATTTACGCATACTGCGTTTCAGATCGTTCCTTACGAAAGTTATATCACGTTAGCCGAACGCATTAATCAACGTGTTCCTGTGCAGGGGCCAGCCAAGACAGCGTTCTTCTCAACGGGTGCAGAAGCCCTAGAAAACGCAGTGAAAATTGCACGGAGTGCAACCGGGCGTCATGGGGTGATCACTTTTACCGGTTCTTTCCACGGCCGAACCATGATGACCATGGCAATGACCGGAAAGGTTGCACCTTATAAGCAAGATTTTGGTCCTATGGTGCCATCTGTGTTCCATGCTCGCTTCCCTGACGGGAAAAAGGTGAGCACTGAGCAAGCGTTGGAAAGTTTGCACGATATCTTTAGCTGTGACATCGCACCACACAACGTTGCAGCGCTAGTTATCGAGCCAATCCAAGGCGAGGGTGGCTTTCGCGTCGTGCCGCAAGCGTTTATGCAAGCCCTGCGTGATATCGCAGACCAACACGGTATTTTGTTGATCGCCGATGAGGTGCAAAGCGGTTTTGCACGAACTGGCAAGCTTTTTGCAATGGAACACTTCACCGCTAAGGCTGACATCATCACCATGGCGAAAAGTTTAGCAGGGGGATATCCCCTCTCAGCGGTGAGTGGACGTGCGGAGATCATGGATGCCCCTAATCCGGGTGGCTTGGGGGGAACCTATGCAGGTAACCCGTTAGCGATCGCCGCGGCTAACACGGTACTTGAGATTATCGAAGAAGAAGATCTCTGTGCCAAAGCGAACAATTTGGGCAATGAACTGGTCGAGACTCTGACCCAACTATCCGAACAGTATTCGGCGATTGAGGAAGTCAGAGGGCTAGGCTCGATGATTGCGGTAGAACTTAAGGATGCACACACAGCCAAGGCTATTCAGGACACCGCGATGTCACAAGGCTTACTGTTGTTAACCTGTGGTCAGAAAGGCAATGTGATACGTTTTCTCTATCCGTTAACTATCCCAACTGATCAATTCCGCAAAGGCGTTAAGATCTTAAGCGGAGCGTTAATGCAGCATGCCACTTAATTCACCGGGCACTCGACAGGGTAGCCTTGAACATTAGTCTGTATGTAACGGGGTAGTCTACGACTATCCCGTTTCGGGGAATAAGTATGAATGAATTACCAGCTAGTAGCGACACCCTCTCTCAAGGACTTAAGTCCCGACATATTCGTATGTTATCCATCGGCGGTGTTATCGGTGCCGGATTATTTGTCGGATCAGGACATGCAATCGCGGCGGCAGGCCCAGCGGTACTGTTTGCTTACATAGTGGCTGGCGCGTTGGTCGTTTTTATAATGCGCATGTTGGCGGAAATGGCGGTGAATACCCCGGATTCTGGCTCATTTTCTACCTATGCCTCGCAAGCGTTAGGACGCTGGGCTGGATTTACTATCGGTTGGCTTTATTGGTGGTTCTGGGTATTAGTGATCCCGTTAGAGGCTAATGCCGCGGCTACCATTCTTAATGCGTGGGTCCCAAGCGTCGCTATCTGGCAATTTACCTTATTCATTACCCTAATATTAACTGTCACCAACTTATTCAGCGTGAAAAATTACGGCGAATTCGAGTTCTGGTTAGCCTTAATTAAAGTCTGTGCCATCGTTGCCTTCCTTGCATTGGGCGCAGCGGCAATCTTTGGTCTGTTACCGAATAGCCAAGTCAGCGGAGTCAGTCATCTCTACGATCGGGGTGGATTCATGCCTCACGGTATCGGCGCAGTGCTCTCAGCCATTTTAACCACAATGTTCTCCTTTATGGGGACGGAAATTGTGACCATTGCTGCCGCAGAATCGCGTAATCCGGGTAAAGAGATATCCCGTGCCACCAACTCGGTTATTTGGCGAATTGCATTATTCTATCTATTATCCATTTTCTTTATCGTCGCGTTGGTGCCGTGGAACTTTCCAGACTTAGCGGCGAAGGGATCTTACCAAACCGTTCTTGAGATGATGGGCATCCCGCATGCTCGTTTGATTGTTGATGTGATCGTCTTAACGGCGGTATGTAGCTGCCTTAACTCGGCGCTTTATACTTCCTCTCGGATGTTATTCTCATTGGCGAAACGTAAGGATGCGCCAGCGGCTATCGCGAAAACTAACGCTAAGGGCACGCCTTATATGGCGGTTATCTTTTCAACGGCCGTAGCCTTCCTCGCCGTTGTCGCTAACTACTTAGCTCCTGCGGCGGTATTTGATTTCTTACTGGCAAGTTCTGGTGCGATAGCCTTACTGGTTTATCTTGTCATCGCCTTCTCACAATTAGTTATGCGTAAGCGTTGTGAGCAAAAAGGTAAGGTATTGGATTATAAAATGTGGCTATTCCCAGGCCTGACCTATGCCATCATTGCCGTGATTATCGGTATTCTTGGTAGCATGTTGTTTATCCCGGGCCATCAGTCGGAGGTTATCTCAACCGGTGTTTTAACACTGGTGGTCGTGGCTGCAGGCTGTATCGTCCATCGTCGTCAAACGCGTAAGATGTCGTCCTCGGTACTCGCGCGCAATAATTAGTGTGAAGTGATCAATGAAGAAGAGCGCGCAAGTCGCGCTCTTTTTTTATGGGCGTCATTTGTCGTCTTTGCCGGGGAGCGTTCAATTTTTAACGACCCTTCGGCCCTTTCTGTCCAGCACCAACTTTCAGCAATAACTGATCGTTAAATTCCTAACTAATGCTATGATAGAGGCCTTAGCCATCACGTCCGTTGTTGTACGGTTTTCAGGTCATCAGGAGTCAGTATGTTTAATTCATTATCTTCCACTGCTAAGGCGTTAGTGGTGGGGCTAACTGTTTCATTCTTAACCGTGAGTTGTGCTGATCATCATGAGACGGATGACAGTGAAACTACCGTGAATCAGCCCGCTAGCGTGCCTGACGTACAACAACCCGCGGTCGAGCAACCTGCCCCCGCAGCACCGAGCGAGCCTGAAGCGAAAAAATTCAACGATCCTCTCGAACTTGCGAGCTTCACGGGTGATTTCAAACAATATCAAGCAGGCGATGTTGTTCCTGCAATGTACCGCACCGCGCAGTACACCATCAGTAAATGGCAGTTGCGTAAACTTCCGGCACCGAGTGCGGGGAGCCATTGGACCTACTTCGGTGGCAGTTATGTGCTGATTACCGATGCGGAAGGTAAAATTTTGCGTATGTTCTCAGGCGAAATCATTTACCGTTAAGATTACGAGGGGTATCTATGATGATGCCCCTTATCTAATATCCACCTCCCGTTCCCCCCTTATTTCCTCCTTTCCTCGGTTTTTTAACCGAAAATATAAGACTGCTTCCGTCGAGTCACCAATGATGTCGCTGATATAGCACGAGCTTATAATATAATTATGCTAATGATTTTGATGGCGACAGTGACAAGTTCTGAAGTGCTGAGAGTCGCTAGTTTATTGTTACATTTAGTTTTTTGTGATGTGGCAGGCGCTTTTTCAGGGTGTAAAAGATGCTATAAAGGGTAAACAAAATTATAAGGTTTTCCCTTCTTACCGCGCGTAGCGGTGGGGTATTTTTTCTTTTACTGGCTAGGATAGAACTATGTTTGGTTGGACATCAACGCAGCGTAATGTTGCGACGGCAAGTTTTCTAAGTTGGATGCTCGATGCATTCGACTTTTTTATTTTAGTATTTGTATTGAGTGATCTCGCAGGGTATTTCAATACCTCAGTCACTGATATTTCAGTCGCTATTATGTTAACGCTGGCCGTTCGTCCTATCGGCGCATTGATTTTTGGCCGCCTCGCAGAGAAATATGGTCGACGTCCTATTCTTATGTTTAACGTCGCACTTTTTTCGGTGTTTGAGTTGTTGTCCGCTTGGTCTCCCACATTCACTATTTTCCTCGCGCTACGCGTAGTGTATGGCGTGGCGATGGGGGGAATCTGGGGTGTCGCTTCGTCATTGGCGATGGAGACAATACCCGATCGCTCACGCGGACTGATGTCGGGGATTTTTCAAGCCGGATATCCTTGCGGCTATTTGCTAGCCTCAATCATTTTCGGCCTGTTTTATGAGCATGTCGGTTGGCGTGGCATGTTCTTAATAGGCGCTCTGCCGGTGCTATTGCTGCCCTTTATCTATTTCAAAGTGCCAGAATCACCGGTGTGGCTTGCCTCGAAAGCGCGCAAAGAGAGCCATGCTTTACTGCCGATTATCAAAAGTAATCTTCGTGTCTGTGGCTACCTTGTGCTGTTAATGGCTTGCTTCAATTTCTTTAGCCACGGAACCCAAGATCTCTATCCAACCTTTTTGAAGGTTCAGCACCAATTTGATGCGCACACAGTGAGTATTATTGCGATATGCTACAATATTGCCGCAATGTTGGGCGGGGTATTCTTCGGGGTGTTATCAGAAAAAATTGGTCGTAAAAAAGCGATTATGATTGCCGCGTTTCTTGCCCTACCGGTTCTGCCGCTTTGGGCGTTCGCCAGTGGTTCCGTTATGATTGGTGTCGGTGCCTTCCTAATGCAATTCATGGTGCAAGGGGCGTGGGGCGTCATTCCAAGCTGGCTGACTGAATTGGTTCCTGCTAATGCGCGCGCGGTACTTCCTGGATTCGTATACCAACTCGGTAACCTGATTGCGTCGGTTAACGCCACGCTACAGTCGAAAATTGCTGCGGTTAATGGCGGTAATTATGGTATAGGCATGGCTATTGTTGCCGGAACGGTCGCGGTACTAATTTTTATCTTGGCAGCGTTTGGACGTGAAACCCGAGGAATGAAAATTTCTGGCGCAGAAGGGGTAGAGCGCCAGTAAGTTTATTGGCAGACGTCAATCCATTTGGCGTCTGTTAACTCAGCCATACGCTGAGGAGAGAGACGGACGGCGCTATGAATCGCCCCAGCAGCCGGTAAGACTTCATCGAATGCTTCTAGGCTGCGGTCACAATAAATCTGCAACGGATTTTCGAGACCAAAAGGACAGACACCGCCAACTGGGTGGCCGGTCGCCATGATCACTTCGTCAACGGTCAACATTCTGGCCTTTGCGCCAAAGGTATCTTTCAACTTTTTATTATCTAACCGTGTATCACCGCGCATCACGATCAATACGATATTATTTTTTATTTTGAGTGATAAGGTCTTAGCGATTTGCCCAGGTGCAACGCCATGCGCACGGACGGCCATTTCGACAGTCGCGGTGCTTTGATTCATCTCGATCACTTCAATATCGGGGGCATGCTCCGCAAAAAACGCTCGAACGGATTGCAGGCTCATCGGTTATCTCCCTTATCATGCAGATGCCTAACTTCACTATTAGGTGGCAAAGTATAAACCAATTTCGCTAAATGTATCGCAGAAATAAAGAGTCTAGTGGCTGAGGTAATGTAGGATGGCGGGATCGCGTCTTTGGCTGGAAGGAAAGTAAAGTCTCTTCGCTTTCGCGAAGAGACTGGCAAGGTTACGCGCGCTTAGTTCTTCCCCAAACACTGCGGTATACGCGGAATTTTCCGGTTTGCGCCAGAATTTCGTAATGCCCGAACGTCTCTTCCAAGACCTGTGGGTACGGTAAAAAGGCATTGGCGACAATTCTCAGTTCACCGCCACTGTTCAAATGGTTTGCCGCGCCACGAATAAGCGCATGGGCCGCGTCTAAGCTGGTTTGTAGCCCGTCATGGAACGGTGGGTTAGAGAGGATCATATCGAATCGACCTTGAACGTCAGAAAAGACATTACTGGCGAAGACTTCCCCTTCAATATCGTTACACGCCAATGTTGCTTGGCTGGCTGCAACCGCTGCCGCATTGACATCAGATAACCATAAACGCACTTTAGGCGAGTGCTGTTTCAAACTTGCTGCCAGCACGCCTGCCCCACAGCCTAGATCCAGCACCTTACCTTTGGTATGAGGCATCAATGTCGAGAGTAACAGTGCACTACCGTTATCCAGACCATCACGACTAAAGACCCCTGGAAGGGTTTTAATGGTCAGCTGATCGAGTTGATACGCATCGTAGTAACTGTCGATATCGAAGGTGGCTTGCTGGTCAAGACGCCCGTGGTATAAGCCGCAACGTCGAGCGCTATCGATTTTCTCAAGAGAGCTAAACTGTTCGATAACATTTTCGGCGCTACGAACCCCACTGCGGTTCTCACCGACCACGAAAAGATCGCTGCTAACGGGCAATAGTGCGAGTAGGTTGGCAAGCTGGAAAGCGGCTTCTGGCTTATTTTTAGGCCAGTAATAAACGAGGGTATCGCAGCCTGATAAGTGCTCAGCGGTCGCATAAAGTCCAAATTGCGCGCGTTCACCCAATTGCTGGCTTAATGCTTGCCAGTGGTGGAATTGCTGTGTAAAAACACGGGTAGAGGCCGTGGTTAATTGTGCTGGCAACATATCCTGCAGATCACCCGCAAAAATAATATGGCGATGTTCGAACTCTTCCTCGTGGCGCAACAGTACTTCGCTGGCCGGCATATAAGCAGACATGGTAACTCCTCTTTCATAAGTGGGGCGATTATAGAGGTTTATTGGCGTGGGTTCGATGGTTTTGCTAGCATAGCAACGTAAGCATTTGTTGAGTGGATAAAAATGACAGAGAGACGAGACGGGTTATTAGCGCAAATGGGGATCGACCAGTACCGTTTACGGCGGCCCGAAGTCTTACATGGCGAGGTCGCGCTGGCTATCAAACCGACGACTCAATTAGTGATCGTCGGGTTACAGCGTGACGAGATCCACCATCCTTTTATTCATGATGTGCTGCGGAGTGTCGCGATTGAAACGGCTTACGTACTCTATCTGACGCTAGAGCAATTGCCTTTACTCCCTCAATCCTTATCGTGTTTACTTTGGTTTGTGGGTCATGAACCGCAACATCGTTATGCTGCTCAGCAACTCCACTCTCCGTCTTTCACTACCTTAGTTAATACGGCTGAGGCTAAACGTACCTTATGGCAGCAATTTTGTGACTATGACGATAATCTCTGAGCTTCTCCCCGAGGATTGGCAGTCTGCTTTTGCCATTGAAACTCAATGCCATTCACATCCTTGGAGCGCAGCGACCTTCCAAGCCAACCAAGGTGAACGGTTTCTAAATTTACGCGCTGACGACGAGGGCGAACTCGCCGGTTTCGCCATTTGCCAAGTCGTCCTCGACGAGGCCTCATTATTCAATATTGCGGTTTCTCCCACTTTCCAACGTCGCGGTATCGCGCGCCAGCTTATCACCGCGCTAAGCGAGCAATTGTTGGAACGCGGCGTGATGATGCTGTGGCTTGAAGTTCGCGCCTCAAACCTCGCGGCGATAGCGCTATATGAATCGCTGGACTTCAATGAAGTGTCACGGCGGCCTAATTATTATCCGAGCGCGACCGGGCGTGAGGATGCGCTAATCATGGCGTTAACCCTATAATCCCATTTCTGAGGCACTATGTTGATAAAACAATTCGACTGCATCTTATTTGATGCTGATGAGACACTGTTTGAATTCGATGCCTATAAAGGGCTAAACAAGATGTTTGCGCAGCACGGTGTTACGTTTAGCCTTGAAGACTACCAAAATTATCAGGCGTTAAATAAGCCGCTATGGACGGCGTACCAGCAACATGAAATTGATGCGGAGCAACTTAAAACACGACGCTTCGATCCTTGGGCGAAGGTCCTTAATCTTCCGGCGAGCACGCTGAATCAACAATTTCTAGCCTCGATGGCTGAGATTTGTCAGCCCCTGCCTGGCGCGAAAGCGCTGTTAGAGGCGATTGCTCCACATGTTCGTATTGGTATCATTACTAATGGTTTTACCGACTTATTGCATGCACGTTTAGCCAGCACTGGCTTTGGAGACTATTTTCAGGTTCTGACTATTTCCGAGCAATTCGGGCTAGCGAAACCCGCACCTGAAATTTTCCAGCATACCTTGGAACAACTGGAAGGGTGCCAGCCTGAACGCACGCTAATGGTCGGCGACACGCCAGAGTCGGATATCGCCGGGGGCATCAATGCGGGAATGAAAACCTGCTGGTTGGATCATGGTGATAAAATCCTTCCCGAAACCATCAAGCCCGACTGGCAAGTTTCTACCCTTAGCGCGTTACAGGCATTATTAGTCTAGCGTGCATTTACTGCTTGTTTCTCTCCTCATCACGCTTTGGCGGGATGGGGCGATGTGCAGTCAGTAAATAGGGGGATTGTTGCCAATGCGTTCGTTGGTCGCGTAGCAGTGTCCTTGCCAAAATAATACCGATGGCGAGGGACAGCAACAGCATTAAGCGAAGTAAGTTGGTGGTGTTATCCACATGCCGTGCTTCGCTGGCTAAAGTGTGAGTATCCAACGTTAGCCTTAAGTAGCCTTGCGGCCCCTCGCGGGTTTGTAGGGGGACCACAATTTGTCGAGTGGAATAGCTACCTGCGTGATCGCCGGCTAGACCTAAGCGATCCCTAACGCTCATCGATTGACCACTGTGCGCCAGCCGCGATCCATCCACATCATAAAGTGACACGTCGATTACCCGCGGTTGTTGCGCTAAATGGTGGAGTATTCCGGTGACCGCTGGCAGATCAATCTCACTCTGCGTGAAGTAGGGCAGTAAACTGAAGGCCACTTGATTCGCTAAGCCCTGAGAGAGCTCTGCAGCTTGCGATGTTTCGACCTTTTGCCGGCTCGAACTGAACCATGATGCCCCCTGCATTAATAGCACCATTAAGGCTAGACAGGCTAAAACAATCACCGTTCTATGAAGTTGAATGTTAATTTTTGGCTTCTGCATGTGAATAGCTTCTCATTTTTTTTCATAAATCATCGGCTCAGATGAGGGTTTATGTTGCCATGGCTGGGCCGATCGGGGTAGCCTTTTGCCGGGTTTTAATGTTTGTTCAGGAGCACCAATGCCAAACCGATTAAGTTGGTCTGATTTACCTACGGATGTTACAGCATGGCCAGGATTGCCGCTTTCGTTAAATGGGGATGAAGTTATGCCCCTCGATTACCGTGCAGGCCGTAGTGGCTGGTTACTCTTTGGTCGCTCTCTGGATAAACAGTGCCTGACCGATTTCCAGCAGCAACTCGACGGCGCGTTGGTATTAGTCAGTGCATGGTGCGTGGGCGAGTATACAGTGCTCAGGCTAGCGGGTTCACTCACGACCGAAGCCCGCAAGTTAGCTTATCAGTTCGAGCTTGATGTGGCGGCGCTTGGCCAACTGCCTGAATTACAGCAGCCAGGTCTGCTGGTGATGGATATGGATTCTACGGCAATTGAGATTGAGTGTATCGATGAAATTGCGGTATTGGCCGGTTGCGGCGAACAAGTGGCGGAAGTCACGGAAAAAGCGATGCGTGGGGAACTGGATTTCCAACAAAGCTTACGGGAGCGTGTGGCGCAGTTAGCCGGAGCCGATGAGGCGATTTTACAACAGGTCTTGGACCGCTTACCGCTTATGCCAGGTCTAGAGTTGATGGTAGACACCTTACAGTCACGGGGATGGCAAGTTGCTATCGCTTCCGGTGGCTTTACTTTCTTTGCTGATTACTTACAACAAAAATTAAAATTGAGCGCTGTTGCGGCGAATCAGCTAGAGATAGTTGACGGTAAACTGACGGGGCAGGTGTTAGGCGATATTGTCGATGCGAAATATAAAGCCACTTTCCTCGAAAAATTAGCCGCTCGCTATGAGCTCCCTCGGTCACAGACGGTGGCGATTGGTGATGGTGCCAACGATTTAGTGATGATCCAAGCGGCGGGTTTAGGGATTGCTTACCATGCGAAGCCGAAAGTTAATGAGAAGAGTGAAGTTGCGATTCGTTTTGCCGACCTGACGGGAGTCTTGTGTATTCTGACAGGAAGCCTAAACCATGAGTCGCGTTAATTAAGGAGTTATCTTGGCTAAAGCAGCAAAACGCGCCTTTGTCTGTAACGAGTGTGGCGCAGACTATCCTCGTTGGCAGGGGCAGTGTAGTGCCTGCCATGCGTGGAATACGATTACTGAAGTACGGCTCGCCGCCTCGCCTACTGTCGCGAGAAATGAGCGCTTATCTGGTTATGCGGGCAGTACGGGCGGCAGTAAGGTCCAAAAGCTCTCCGACATCAGCCTCGAAGCCTTACCGCGTTTTTCAACGGGTTTTAAAGAATTCGATCGGGTACTGGGTGGGGGTGTCGTTCCCGGCAGTGCCATCCTGATTGGCGGAAGTCCAGGTGCCGGTAAATCGACACTCTTGCTGCAGACGCTCTGTAAGTTGTCTGAACAGATGAAAACGCTGTATGTAACAGGTGAAGAGTCGTTACAACAAGTGGCGATGCGCGCGCATCGGCTGGGTTTACCGACGACGCATCTGAACATGCTGTCCGAAACCAGTATCGAAGAGATCTGCCAAATTGCTGAAAGCGAAACGCCGCAATTAATGGTGATTGACTCCATTCAAGTAATGCATATGGCGGATGTCCAATCGTCGCCGGGAAGTGTTGCGCAAGTTCGTGAAACAGCAGCCTATCTAACGCGTTTTGCTAAAACCCGTAATGTGGCGATAGTGATGGTAGGTCATGTAACGAAAGACGGTTCCTTGGCCGGTCCAAAAGTGTTGGAACACTGTATCGACTGCTCTGTGCTCCTGGATGGCGACACCGACTCGCGTTTTCGGACCTTACGCAGCCATAAAAACCGCTTTGGGGCGGTAAACGAGCTGGGTGTGTTCGCGATGACCGAACAGGGGATGCGGGAAGTGAGTAATCCCTCAGCTATTTTTCTCTCGCGGGGAGATGAGGTAACACCGGGGAGCTCTGTCATGGTGGTATGGGAAGGTACCCGCCCTCTGCTGGTGGAGATTCAGGCCCTCGTCGATCATTCCTTAATGGGCAACCCTCGTCGTGTGGCGGTAGGACTCGAACAAAACCGACTGGCGATCTTGCTAGCTGTGCTGCACCGCCATGGTGGTTTACAGATGGCGGATCAAGACGTATTCGTGAATGTGGTCGGTGGGGTAAAAGTCACGGAGACCAGTGCCGATTTAGCCCTTCTCTTAGCGATGGTATCTAGCTTACGCGATCGCGCGTTGCCGCAAGACTTAGTTATCTTCGGCGAAGTGGGGCTGGCAGGTGAGATACGCCCAGTACCCAGTGGCCAGGAGCGTATCTCGGAAGCCAGTAAACATGGCTTTACGCGGGCTATTGTCCCAGCCGCGAATGCACCAAAAAACCCACCAAGCGGCATGAAGGTTTATCCAGTCAAAAAATTAGCGGATGCGTTAGCGGTATTTGATGAATTAACCTAACGTTTAACTGAGTCAGGGTAGTAAGCTCTTAGGAACTGGCGTGATGCAAAATTATGATTATTTGAAACTCGCGATACAGCAACAAGGTGTCACACTGCAGCAGGTGGCTGAAGCCTGTGACATGACTAAGGGCTACCTCAGTCAATTATTGAATCAGAAAATAAAAAGTCCCAGTGCCTCGAAACTCCAGGCGCTGCACCATTTTCTGGCGCTAGACTACCCCTATCGACAAAAAGTGGTTGGCGTTATTTTCGGTAAGTTCTATCCCTTACATACCGGCCATATTTACCTTATTCAGCGCGCCTGTAGCCAAGTTGATGAACTGCATATCATTATGGGCCACGATGAGCCGCGTGACCGGCAATTGTTTGAAGAGAGTGCCATGTCGGAACAACCGACGACGGCTGATCGACTCCGTTGGCTATTACAGACCTTTAAGTATCAAAAGAATATTCGTATTCACTCCTTCAATGAGGAAGGCGTCGAACCCTATCCTCACGGATGGGATATCTGGAGCCAAGAGATCAGCGCCTTTATGGCGGAAAAACAGATCAATGCGCAACGGGTTTATACCAGTGAGCAAGACGATGCCGCAATGTTCGAACGCTATCTTAATATCGAAACGATTGTGGTGGATGCGAAGCGTTCGTTTATTAACATCAGCGGTCATCAAATCCGACAAGATCCGTTCCGTTACTGGGACTATATTCCGACCGAAGTTAAACCGTTCTTTGTGCGTAAAGTTGCTTTACTCGGCGGTGAGTCGAGCGGTAAGTCGACCTTGGTCAACAAGCTCGCCAATATTTTTAATACCACCAGTGCTTGGGAATATGGACGTGATTATGTCTTCTCGCAATTAGGGGGAGATGAGATAGCGTTGCAATATTCTGATTACGATAAGATTGCTTTAGGCCAAGCGCAGTACATTGATTTTGCAGTAAAATATGCTAACAAAGTTGCGTTTATCGATACCGATTTCGTGACAACTCAAGCATTTTGTATCAAGTATGAAGGTAAGGCTCATCCCTTTGTACAGGCGCTGATCGCAGAGTATCGGTTCGATCTTGTGATTCTGTTAGAAAACAACGTCCCTTGGGTTGCCGATGGGCTACGTAGTCTAGGCAGTTCCGTCGATCGAAAAGAGTTTCAATTATTGCTGATCGATCTGTTGCAGCAGAATGGGATCCCCTTTGTACAGGTTAAAGAAGATGATTATGACAGTCGTTTTTTACGCTGTATCGAGCTTGTCGAAAAAGTCTTATTAAAATCCTCTTCGACACTGAACGGTGATCGGCTTTTATCCGAATAGCGGTTAAAATAAAGAGAGCCGACCTGCGGCTCTCTTTTATTGAACATTATTTGCTCATTTTCTTATATTTCATTCGCTTCGGTTCAAGCGCTTCATGGCCTAGTGTGCGTTTACGGTAATCTTCGTACTCACTGAAGTTTCCTTCAAAGAACGTCACATTTCCTTCATCTTGATAATCAAGGATATGGGTTGCGATTCGGTCGAGGAACCAACGGTCGTGCGAGATCACCATGGCGCAGCCAGGGAACTCTAACAGGGCATTCTCTAAGGCGCGCAGCGTCTCGATATCCAGGTCATTGGTCGGTTCATCGAGCAGTAATAAGTTACCGCCAACTTGCAGTAATTTTGCTAAATGTAAACGACCGCGTTCACCACCAGACAGCTCACCGACGCGTTTGCCTTGATCGGTTCCTTTAAAGTTAAAGCGACCGACGTATGCGCGGCTTGGCATCTCGAAGTTGCCGATACGCATGATATCTTGACCACCGGACACTTCTTCCCAAACGGTTTTACTGTTATCCATCGCGTCACGGAATTGTTCGACCGAAGCCAGTTTCACCGTTTCACCTAGGGTGATTTCGCCGGAATCTGGTTGTTCTTGACCTGATAGCATACGGAACAGCGTTGATTTACCTGCACCGTTGGCACCGATAATCCCGACAATGGCCCCTTTCGGAATGGAGAAAGAGAGGTTATCGATCAGAACGCGATCACCATAGGACTTGGTAAGATTATTCACTTCTACCACTTTATCGCCTAAACGTGCTCCAGGCGGGATAAAGAGTTCGCTGGTTTCATTACGCTTTTGATACTCGACGCTGTTCAGCTCGTCAAAGCGGGCCAGACGTGCTTTACCTTTTGATTGGCGGCCTTTAGTGCCTTGGCGTACCCATTCCAGCTCTTTTTCGATCGATTTACGGCGAGCCGCTTCAGCAGAGGCTTCCTGTGCTAAGCGTTGATCTTTCTGCTCCAACCAAGAAGAGTAGTTGCCTTCCCATGGGATACCTTCGCCGCGGTCCAGCTCTAAGATCCAGCCAGCAACATTATCGAGGAAGTAACGGTCGTGGGTGATCGCGACGACAGTGCCCTCAAAGTCATGCAGGAAGCGTTCAAGCCAAGCAACGGATTCTGCATCTAGGTGGTTCGTTGGCTCATCGAGCAGCAACATATCTGGCTTTTCAAGCAATAGCCGACATAGCGCAACACGACGACGTTCCCCTCCAGAAAGATTGGCCACTTTCGCGTCCCATTCGGGTAAGCGTAATGCATCGGCGGCACGTTCTAGTTGAGTATTGAGGTTGTGACCATCGTGCGCTTGAATAATCTCTTCCAAACGGCCTTGTTCTGCAGCCAGTTTATCGAAATCGGCCTCAGGCTCGGCGTAAAGAGCATAGACTTCGTCCAGACGCTTTAATGCACCGACAACCTCGGAGAGTGCCTCTTCAATGGATTCCCGTACGGTATGCTCAGGATTCAATTGCGGCTCTTGCGGCAGATAACCGATTTTAATACCGGGTTGTGGTCTTGCTTCACCCTCAATATCTTTATCGATACCGGCCATGATGCGTAGCAGGGTTGATTTACCCGCGCCATTAAGACCGAGAACGCCAATTTTTGCCCCTGGGAAGAAGCTAAGAGAAATATTTTTTAAAATATGTCGTTTGGGAGGAACAACTTTCCCCACACGGTGCATACTGTATACGAATTGCGCCACGAGATAAGCCTCTTAGTGATCGTTAAACCTATTATTTGCTGAGAAGTGTATCTGTTTTCACGTCATATTCACAGTAACAGCTCAGAGGAAAGGTCTATAATCGGAGGGACTAACAGGAAAGCTAAACGAAGTATTGGAAACATGTTAGCGTAATGAACTCTTCACTATAGCGTCGATAAGGGGTAACACGTGGCAGATTGGAAGCATTGGGTAGCAGGAGTATGTCTTACCACCGTGAGTTGCGCGGCGTTTGCCGACTCATTACAAGAGCAGCGCCAGCGCTATAGCCAAATACGTCAAGCTTGGGATGCTAAGCAAATGGATGTGGTGGCACAATTGATGCCAACGCTACAAGATTATCCACTTTACCCCTATCTTGAATATCGCCAGCTTTCCCAAGATCTCAGCCAAGATACGGCGCTGGGCATCAACAATTTTGTTAATCGTTATCCTACCTTACCGGCGGCCAAGAGTCTGAAAAATCAATTTGTCAGTGAGCTTGCTCGACGTGATGATTGGCAAGGTTTACTCAGTTTTAGCCCGCAAGAGCCGCCGACTGCACAAGCTAAGTGTAATTGGTACTACGCCAACTATGCTACGGGTCATCAACGTCTTGCTTGGCAAGGGGCGCGATCCATCTGGATGACGGGCCGTTCATTGCCTGCGGGCTGTGATCGCCTTTTCACCGCATGGCAAAACAGTGGTGACTTTAGTGCCGACCAGATTCTCACGCGTCTATTGCTCTCTTTTAAAGCTGGGAATGATCGTCTCACTAATCAGCTTATCGCTCAGTTACCTTCAGACTACGATACGCTGAGTACAGCGTTAAGGGCGCTCCAGAGCTCTTCGCAAGGCGTTCTAACTTTTGCTCAAAGTGTTTCGCCGACCGATTTTAGCCGCAAAATTACTCTCCTTGCATTTAACCGCTTGGCTCGTGATAACACCGACCAAGCACAGTCGATGATTCCGCAGTTGGCCTCGGCACAAAAAATGGACGAGGCTGATACCCAAGCGTTGAAAGAGGCAATCGCCTGGCAATTGATGTCGACCGATACAACGTCACAGCAGCAAAGCTGGCGTGATGAAGTGGTGATGGACAGTGAGTCCGAAACCTTACTTGAAAGACGCATTCGACTCGCCCTCAGTCAAAACGATCGCCGTGGCTTGAATACGTGGATTGCCCGTTTGCCGGTCGAAGCGAAACAGAAAGATGAATGGCAATATTGGCAGGCTGATTTACTTCTCGAAAGAGGACGGAAATCCGAGGCCGACGAGATACTGCATCAGCTGATGCGCCAACGCGGCTTTTATGCCATGGTCTCGGCACAGCGTTTAGGGGAAGATTATTCATTGCAAGTGGATAAAGCGCCCGAAGCCGATAGCTCAGTGACTGAGGGGCCTGAAATAGCGAGGATCCGCGAGCTGATGTATTGGAATCTTGATAACCTCGCGCGTAGCGAGTGGGCAAGTTTAATCCGTAGCAAAAGTGTGAGCCAACAGCAGATGCTGGCGAGCTATGCGAATTCTCAAGATTGGTGGGATCTTAGCGTACAAGCAACAATTACGGCGAAAATGTGGAACAGTCTTAAAGAGCGCTTCCCGATTGCTTGGCAGACTTATTTCAAACGCTATGCTTCCGGTAAAGCGATTCCAACCACCTTCGCGATGGCAATTTCTAGGCAGGAGAGTGCGTGGAATCCTAAAATCCAATCGCCAGTGGGTGCCACAGGTTTAATGCAGATTATGCCGGGAACGGCTACTCATACGGTAAAAATGTATGAAATCTCCGACTACAGTAACAGTAGTCAACTGCTTGATCCTGAGATGAATATTCAGATTGGTATGCAATATTTAGATTATGTTTACCGCCAATTTGATAACAATCGAATCTTAGCGGCAGGCGCCTATAACGCGGGACCAGGTAGGATAAATCGTTGGTTATCGGCGAGCCAAGGGCGATTGGATCCTGTTGCCTTTATTGAAACGATTCCTTTCTCCGAAACCAGAAATTACGTAAAAAACGTCCTGTCATACGACGCTTATTATCACTATTTATTGGGTTCACCCGATAAAATCTTCGCAGACAGTGAGTGGAATCGACGTTACTGAGTATGCTATGCTTTCGTACTCGTTAATGAGTACGGAAGCCATGCTGATGACTATTCACCAAGAGACCCCGCTTGCAGAGCTAGACTGGACTCGCTTTATCGAATTACTGGCGAAAGCCTTCTCTTCAGGGCAGGGGGAAGCGCTTCTTAATCTGATGCTTACGTCAGATGAGCGGCAAGCTTACGCAACACGCCTTTGTATCATTGAAGAGTTGCTTCGAAGCCAGTTAAGCCAACGGCAGCTTAAAGAGCAGTTAGGCGTTGGGATTGCGACAATCACCCGTGGATCTAACGGATTAAAATCGGCCTCTCCTGAATTACGCCACTGGCTTACTGAGCAGCTTCTGCATAGAAAGGGTGAACCAGAGGACTCAGCGCCAAAATAATCGCTTGTTGATAGACTGACGAGCGCGTTAACAGGCCTGAAGTGATGGCTCCAATCGCGCCTCCTTTATGTTTGATATTATCAATACCGGTCAACGTTGACATGAGCGGGCCGAGTTCGGCACCTTCCTGTAACGCCGTGACGAGGGAGTCGGGCAACATAAAGCTTGCGGAACGCGATTCGCTGCGTTGAGTGGGGCTTTCAGCAATGATCCAAGCAAAAGCCTGATTTTTTTCGATACCCGCTTCAATCGATACCCATAACATTGCGTTAGGATAGGCTTGCTTCGCGGCGGATAACCGATTGTCTGCGCCTTGCCAGGTTTCTCGATCGGTCAACGGTTGCGCTGAAACGCCGCTGGCGACATCGATGCCTTCAACGTCAATAAGTTTATCGTGGAAAACGGCTTTACAGGCTTCAGTGACGGCTAAGATTTTAGCTGGGTTGCGGGTTGCTACGACAACATGATACATAATGGTAGCTCAAAGGTAATAGATTTGTTTTCGATCATATAATGGAAAGGGTTATGCAACAAGTTTTGCTGGTTCGTCATGGAGAAACGTTGTGGAACACCGAACAACGTATTCAAGGACAAAGTGATAGCGCGCTCACTGAGCAGGGGATACAACAAGCTAAACAAACGGGATTACGGCTTCAACATGCTGGCATAACCCATATTATCGCAAGCGATTTGGGGCGAACACAGCATACCGCCGCTATCATTGCTGAGTATTGTGGTTGTCCGGTAGTGACCGATTCGCGATTACGCGAAATCAACATGGGGACGCTGGAAGGAAGAGTGCTCACGAGTCTCGATCAGGATGAAGAACAGTGGCGAAAATCGTTACTTAATGGCGACCCAAGTGGGCGAATCCCGCAAGGGGAGAGTATGGAAGAGCTCGCCCAACGTATGCGAGACGCGCTTGATGCGACGCGTTCGCTGCCAGCGGGTAGTAAGCCTCTATTAATTAGCCACGGTATTGCGCTAGGATGCTTGCTCGGCACATTATTGGGGTTACCCGCATGGGCGGAAAGACGCCTACGGTTGCGTAACTGTTCAGTGTCTCGAGTTGACTATCAGTCGAGTTCCTGGCTTGCAGAGGGGTGGATTGTCGAGAGTACTGGAGACATTGCTCATCTTAGCGCCCCAGCATTAGACGAACTCAAAGCGTAGAACATCTCCCGGTGTAGGCCGGGAGAATATAGATTACGCATTTTTTCGAATCGGAATCAGGTAATCACAGCGGATATCTGCGGTGGTTAAGCCCTGTGGTGTGTAAAAACGTTCAATGTCCTGCCCTGAACGACGCGTTAAGTTCAAGGTTGGCATACAAGTGCTATACAGCACTAAAATGAAATCTTGTAACCCTTCTTTTAGCCCATCGTAACTAAATTGCACATAATCGCCACCTTCCAACGTAATCTCTTCAACTGATTCGAGGCTTTTGGCGAAATGGCCGTCAGCAATAGCAGTGGTGTAAAGAATTTCTTGCTCATCCTCTTTTTCTGTACTGCTACGCACTTGATGCAGGCCATAGACCATTTCGGGAATAGTATCTTTGGCATTTCGTAGAAAGAGCTGCCAGAAATGTTTACGCATTTCTGCCCGAAAGTTTGAGATCTGCTCAAGCGTACAGGTATAACTTTGCGTATGACCGTAAAGAGTTGTCTCTGGCAGAGTCACCATAGTGGGTTGCGGCATCGAAAAGGCACCCATACGAATGGGAGGGCGTAGTCCGAACGATGACCAATCTAATGCCCTACGATAGCTTGCAGGGGTCTGATTAAATTGCTTTTTAAATGCACGCGTAAAAGTTTGTTGCGAATCAAAACGATACTGCAGGGCAATATCTAAAATAGGCCTACCCGTTAACCTTAATGCCACCGCGGCTTTAGAAAGGCGTCGTGAACGAATATAAGCACCGATTGCGTGACCCGTAATATTTTTGAACATCCGCTGTAAATGCCATTTTGAATAGCCAGCTTTGTGGGCAACATTATCGAGTGATAAAGGTTGGTCTAAATGACTTTCTAACCACACCAATAAATCTCTGATAATTCCAGCTTGGTCCATATTAAATCCCCTTATCCATTGGCAGGTTAAGCCTTTTAGGCGGACTATTATACGCTAGATTTCAATTTTCTGAATCTATTGCCTATGATTATTGGTCCTATTAATATCAATATTTACATATAAAATTTTTAACTTATAAAAAATAACCTTAGGGTATTATCACTTTAAGTTACTTAATTAAACGGGATTCGAGGTATTTTAGGTTTATGAAAATTCATCATTCAGCTTCTTTTTTTAAACGTCTCAGCGCGTTTACACTTTTATTAGCCGCTGCAATACCGCACCTCGCTCACAGTGAGGAAATTGGTTCGGTGGATACAAAGTTTAAAATAATTGGAGCCAATCATAAAATAGTGATTGAGGCCTTTGATGATCCTGAAATCAGTAACGTTACTTGTTACTTAAGCCGAGCTAAGACTGGGGGGGTTAAAGGAAGCCTAGGGTTGGCGGAGGACACGGCGGATGCCGCCATTTCCTGTCATCAAGTTGGGCCAATTGACGTTCCAGAAAATATCAAAGCCGGTAAGACCGATGGGGAAACAGTATTTAAACAAAGAACCTCGTTAATTTTTAAGAAATTACAGGTCACCCGTTTTTATGATCAGAAAAGGAATGCTTTGGTCTACCTCGCCTATTCAGACAAGGTAGTCGAAGGTTCACCGAAAAACGCGCTAAGCGCTGTGCCGATTATGCCTTGGCACTAATCGAAAAAAAGCCCAGAAACTCTGGGCTTAATTAATCTAGGGGTTACTCTTCGATATCACCGCAGAAACGATAGCCTTCACCGTGAATGGTCGCGATAATTTCTGGCGTACCCGGTGTCGATTCGAAATGCTTACGAATACGACGAATCGTAACGTCGACGGTGCGGTCGTGAGGTTTCAGATCACGGCCGGTCATTTTCTTAAGTAATTCCGCACGTGGCTGAATTTTTCCCGGATTTTCACAGAAATGAAGCATGGCTCTGAATTCACTGCGTGGCAATTTATATTGCTCGCCTTGAGGGCTAACCAGTGAACGACTATTGATATCTAACACCCAGCCGTTGAAGCGATAGTTTTCAACGTGCTTTTGTTCTTCTTGGCTTGGTGCAAGATTCATTGTCCGGGATAACAGGTTCCGTGCACGGATAGTCAGTTCACGAGGGTTGAACGGTTTGGTGATGTAATCATCGGCACCGATCTCTAGCCCAAGAATTTTATCGACTTCGTTATCACGTCCGGTCAGGAACATGAGTGCAACACTTTGTTGTTCGCGAAGTTCACGAGCGAGAAGTAGACCGTTCTTACCTGGTAGATTGATATCCATAATCACCAAGTTAACAGTGTGCTCAGTCAAGGCGTGATGCATTTCAGCACCATCGGTTGCTTCGTAAACGGTATAACCCTCCGCCTCAAAGATACTCTTGAGGGTATTACGGGTGACTAACTCATCTTCGACGATAAGAATTTGTGGGATCTGCATGTTTTGCTACCTAAAATTTGCCAACGAAATTGATACAAGGCCACAGCGCTGATGTTGTGTAGAGTAAGTTAAATCAATTAATGCTGGGCGATGACGTACTGGGTTCGATATTTTGATTTTTAGCACGGACGATTACATTAATAAGCTAATAACTTGGATCTTCGAGTTTTATGCTTAGTCAGCCAATAGGGTATTAACCTATCCTAACGCCTTTAACACTCAGCTAACAGCGTCAATAACATTCAGGAAGCAAATAAATGTGCTTCGTTGACTTATATCAAACCTAAGTGTAGCACGTTAACAGTTGTATGAAAAATGACTATTTCGTTTTCCTTTACCATTAGAATCAGTCACTTCTGATAAATGTTATTAAAAAAAACCTCACATTTCTTGATGTTGCTTACATGGTACCGATTCCTGTTGCGTTAGCGCCATAGGCGATATTTGTGAAAAAAATTAACATTCTCCCGTCTTGCCGTGGCAATACATCGCGACTAGCCAAGGTAAATCGGGCAGTCTATGATAGCGGCTCGCTTAGAACCGAAGGTGTATGCATGTTTTTTCCGATTATTTTAGTGGCGCCTGCGCGTGCAGAGAACGTAGGAGCAGCCGCTCGCGCCATGAAAACCATGGGGTTCACGCAACTAAGAATAGTGAATAGCCAAGTTCACCGCGAGCCTGCGGCTCATTGGACGGCGCATGGGGCGACAGAGATTTTGGATAACGCTGAAACGTTTGCAACGTTACAAGACGCTTTAGCGGATATTGATTTTTCTATCGCGACAACGGCCCGTAGCCGCGCTAAATTCCGTTATTACGCCACGCCGACAGAGGTTTTGGAACAGTTACGCGAGAAGCGTGAATGGATGAGCCGTTTTGCGCTGGTGTTCGGCTGTGAAGAGAGTGGTCTGAGTAATGCCGACCTCGATTGTGTTGATTTGCTGACAGGCATCCCTATGGCCGTCGATTATCCTTCTCTGAATTTAGGGCAAGCGGTAATGGTATTTTGTTATCAACTTTCCGCGTTGAATCTGGAACCTCAGGTTAGCCCATCGAGCGAGCCCTCACAGCAGTTATTGGCGTTGCGCCAACGAATTTCGCAATTATTGGATAGCCTTGAGGTGAGTGATGACCAAAAAATGGTGGAGTGGATCGAGCAACGCTTAGGATTTGCTCAAAAGCGAGATACCGCGATGTTGCATCGATTAGTCCAAGATATCGAAAAAAAGCTCGCAAAATAAAATTCTGTCTATGGTCTATATCGTAGGGACTGATCTTGTTATTCGCCCCTGTTGCCATGCATCAGCTAAACCCTATGCAATTTTGAAGCATCTCTGCTTAAACGCAGGGTATCCTTTCGGGAATAAATACGTTGACTTGGCGTGCGGTTTGCTTTACTTCTGTTAGCGACAGATTTTAAGACAGACAGACAAATAGAGAAAAAATGCGTACAACCAGCCTGAACATCACCATTATTACAATTACCACCATTACTACAGGTAATGGTGCGGGCTGACGCATAACAGGAAAGATAGAAAAGCCCGCACCCTATTCAGGTGCGGGCTTTTTTTTTGAACTATATTCAGGAGCTAGAGCCCCATGCGTGTACTGAAATTTGGTGGAACCTCAGTTGCCAATGCTGAACGTTTTCTTCGTGTAGCTGAGATCATCGAGAGTAATGGACAACAGGAACAAGTTGCGACTGTTCTGTCTGCCCCGGCAAAAATTACTAATCACTTAGTTGCCCTCATTGAAAAAACGATTGTTGGTCAAGAGACCCGTGAAAACCTCGCGGATGCACGCCGTATTTTTGACGAATTATTAAATGGGCTGGCTGCCGCAGAACCTTCTTTTGATTTAGCGGTCATGCAGTTTGTTGTGCAACAAGAGTTCGCGCAACTTGAACAAGTTTTGTTAGGGATTAGTCTTTTACAACAGTGTCCAGACAGTATTAATGCTGGGATCATTTGTCGTGGAGAGAAACTCTCGATCGCTATTATGCAGGCCCTTTTGGTCGCGCGCGGTCATGCAGTGAGTGTTATCAACCCGGTTGAAAACCTTCTCGCCCAAGGACATTATTTAGAATCTACCGTCGATATTGCCGAGTCCACGCGCCGTATTGCCGCACGTGAAATCCCTCAGACTCATTATATCCTGATGGCTGGGTTTACCGCAGGCAATGAAGCGGGTGAGCTTGTGGTGCTGGGGCGTAATGGCTCTGATTACTCGGCGGCAGTGCTTGCAGCTTGTTTACGTGCCGATTGTTGTGAAATTTGGACAGATGTGGACGGTGTGTATACCTGTGATCCTCGCCAAGTTCCCGATGCGCGTTTATTAAAATCGATGTCTTATCAAGAGGCGATGGAGCTTAGCTATTTCGGTGCTAAAGTTCTCCACCCACGCACCATTTCACCTATCGCCCAATTCCAAATTCCTTGCGTGATCAAGAACACGGCTAACCCTCAAGCGCCTGGCACCCGTATTTCTGCCCAAGGGGGAGAAGATAAAACCCCAGTTAAGGGAATTACTAACCTTAATAATATGGCGATGTTCAGTGTATCCGGTCCGGGTATGAAAGGCATGGTGGGTATGGCGGCACGAGTGTTTGCCGTGATGTCGCGTAAATTCATCTCTGTAGTGCTTATTACTCAATCGTCTTCCGAATACAGTATTAGTTTTTGCGTACCTCAAGCCGAAATGTTGCATGCGCGTCGTGCTTTAGAAGAAGAATTTGTGCTGGAGCTCAAAGAAGGGTTACTTGATCCTATCGATGTCACCGAGAAATTAGCCATTATCTCTGTTGTCGGTGATGGCATGCGTACCCTGCGCGGGATCTCTGCTAAATTCTTCTCCGCGCTTGCACGGGCCAACATCAATATTGTCGCCATAGCGCAAGGCTCTTCGGAACGTTCTATCTCAGCCGTCGTGAGTAATGATAGTGCTACCACCGGTGTGCGGGCGGTTCACCAGATGCTATTTGCGACAGACCAAGTACTCGAAGTCTTCGTGATTGGTGTTGGTGGGGTAGGGACAGCATTATTGGAACAATTAGAACGCCAACAAAGCTGGTTGAAGAAGAAGCATATCGATCTTCGGGTTTGCGGTATCGCCAATTCCAGTAAAATGTTAACCAAAGTTAATGGTATTGACTTGACCACTTGGCAGGCAGATCTTCCAGAGGCTGAACAGCACTTCTCGCTAGAGTATCTGACTGAACTGGCGAAAGAGTACTACTTACTTAACCCAGTCATTATTGACTGTACGTCGAGCCAGACGATGGCCGACCTTTACGCCGATTTCTTAAAGCAAGGTTTCCACGTCGTCACCCCGAATAAGAAAGCCAACACGTCCAGTTGGAAGTACTATCAAGAATTACGTACGGCTGCAGAGAAATCGCGCCGTAAATTCCTTTACGATACTAACGTTGGTGCGGGATTACCGGTTATTGAGAACTTACAAAACCTGTTAAATGCGGGCGATGAACTTGTCGCATTTAATGGTATTCTCTCTGGTTCGCTCTCCTTTATTTTTGGGAAGCTCGACGAAGGGATGAGCCTTTCAGAAGCGACCGGGCTGGCCCGCGAGTTAGGTTATACCGAACCGGACCCACGCGATGATCTGTCTGGAATGGATGTCGCGCGTAAACTACTCATCTTGGCCCGTGAGGCAGGATTATCCTTAGAGCTCTCTGATATCGAGATTGAGCCTGTACTGCCGCAGCCTTTCCTCGATCTGCCGGATGCAGACAGCTTTATGCAGCAGTTACCTGAGCTCGATGACCACTTCATTACGCGCTACACCCAAGCGCAGGCTAATGGAAAAGTGTTACGTTTTATCGGGTCAATTAATGAGTCAGGCAAATGCCGAGTCGCTTTGAGCGAAGTCGATGCCAACGATCCATTATATAAAGTGAAGAATGGCGAAAATGCCTTAGCCTTTTACACGCGTTACTATCAGCCAATCCCATTAGTTCTTCGTGGCTATGGTGCAGGAAATGATGTTACGGCGGCTGGTGTCTTTGCTGATCTATTAAGAACCCTATCATGGAAGTTGGGAGTATGAGCATGGTAAAAATCTACGCACCAGCCTCAATTGGTAACGTAAGTGTCGGCTTTGATGTGCTCGGGGCGGCAGTTTCACCGATTGATGGTTCGTTACTCGGCGATTGCGTGACGGTTGAACAGGCAGACACCTATTCCTTGACGACGTTAGGACGCTTTGTGAATAAGCTGCCTAGCGATCCTGAGCAAAATATCGTTTACCAGTGCTGGAAACTTTTCTGTGAAACGGTGGGTAAAACGATTCCGGTAGCGATGACCTTAGAGAAAAATATGCCAGTCGGCTCTGGTCTAGGTTCTAGCGCCTGCTCAGTGGTTGCCGCGCTGGTCGCCATGAATGAGTTTGCCGGGAATCCCCTCTCTGAGCATCAGTTATTATTATTGATGGGTGAGCTCGAAGGGCGCATCTCCGGTAGCGTACATTATGACAATGTTGCCCCTTGCTATTTAGGTGGCCTACAACTGATGTTGGAAGAGCAGGGGATTATTTCACAATCTGTACCTGCCTTCGACGAATGGTATTGGGTCATGGCCTATCCTGGTATCAAGGTGTCTACCGCAGAGGCTCGTGCCATTCTGCCATCGCATTACGCGAAAGCCGATATCGTTCGTCATGGTCGTTTACTGGGGGGCTTTATTCATGCTTGCCACTCTCGACAAGCGACGCTGGCGATTGCCATGATGCAAGATATCGTCGCAGAACCTTACAGAACTCAACTACTCCCTGGATTCGCGCAGGCACGTGAACGCTCATTAGCCGCCGGAGCATTGGCTTGTGGTATTTCAGGTTCGGGACCAACACTTTTCGCTATCTGTGATACCTTAACGGCAGCAGAGCAAGTCAAAGAACAACTCGTTAACCATTATCTGCAAAATGATGAAGGTTTTGTCCATATTTGCCGACTGGATACTGCCGGCGCACGTAAACTGGGATAAATGATGAAACTCTACAATCTAAAAGATCACAATGAGCAGGTTAGTTTCACTCAGGCAGTCAAGCAGGGATTGGGATCGCAACAAGGGCTCTTTTTTCCGCATGAACTGCCTGAAATTGACTCCACCGTTATCGAAGAGTGGCTAACACTCGACTTTGTGACCCGTAGTAGTAAGATTTTATCGGCACTCATCGGAGAAGAAATTTCTGAAGAAGAACTGTTGCAACGTGTAGGTGCCGCCTTTGCTTTTCCTGCGCCCGTTAAAGCTGTTTCTGATAACGTCGCTAGCCTAGAATTATTCCATGGCCCAACCTTAGCGTTTAAAGACTTCGGTGGCCGTTTTATGGCACAGGTTTTGGCGTTATCGAAAAAGCCTGAGGAAAAAATTACTATCCTTACGGCAACCTCAGGTGATACTGGTGCGGCAGTGGCCCATGCTTTTTACGGTATGGAAAATATTAATGTCGTGATCCTTTACCCAGAAGGTAAGATCAGTCCTCTGCAAGAGAAACTGTTCTGTACGCTTGGTGGGAATATTACCACCCTGGCCGTGGCAGATGATTTCGATGCTTGTCAAAGCTTAGTAAAACAAGCGTTTGACGATGTCGAACTGAAAAACGCGATTGGTCTTAACTCGGCTAACTCTATCAATATAAGCCGTCTGCTTGCGCAAGTGTGTTATTACTTCGAAGCCGTTGCTCAGTTACCGCAAGAGAAACGTAACCAACTCGTTATTTCCGTGCCAAGTGGTAACTTCGGTGACTTAACGGCGGGCTTAATCGCTAAAGCCATGGGCCTACCGATTAAACGTTTCATTGCGGCGACGAATGCCAATGATACCGTGCCGCGCTTCTTAGCATCGGGACAGTGGACGCCGAATAAAACGGTTGCCACCTTGTCGAACGCAATGGATGTTAGCCAACCGAATAACTGGCCACGGGTTGAAGAACTGTTCCGCCGTAAAAATTGGCAGCTTAACTCTCTCGGCTACGGCGCACTGAACGACGAGCAAACGCGCGCAGCAGTTCGCTCACTTGCCAGCCAAGGCTATGTGTCTGAGCCACATGCCGCTATCGCGTGGCAAGTGCTGACCGAACAGCTTCAGGAAGGGGAGTACGGCTTATTCCTCGGTACGGCACATCCTGCGAAATTCAAAGAAAGCGTCGAAGAAATCTTAGGTGAAACCTTGCCTCTTCCACAGCCTCTGGCAGAGCGTGCGGATTTACCATTATTATCCAAGACTATCGGATCGGAATTCCTTGAATTGCGTCGTATCTTATTAGAGAGCGTCAGTAAGGCATAACAGGTCAAGGCGGACGAGAGTCCGCCTTTTTACTAGACTTCGTGACGGCAAAATACCCATTCATTTTCCGTGCTACGCTGGGCATCGTAAAAATAGCCTTCCTTATCAAATTCAGTTAATTTTTCTGGCTGAGTAATCTTATTTTCGATAATAAATCGGCACATCATTCCCCGCGCTTTCTTAGCGTAGAAACTGATCACCTTAAATTTCCCGTTCTTTTCGTCAAGGAAAACAGGCTTAATCAGCTTCGCTTTCAACTTTGTTGGGTCAACCGCTTTGAAATACTCATCGGAGGCTAAGTTGATCACCCACTTCTCGTTTTGAGCTTCGATATGTTGATTGAGTTGCTGGGTAATGGTTTCCCCCCAAAATGCGTAGAGGTCTTTCCCCGCTGGATTAGCGAGTTTTATCCCCATCTCTAATCGATAGGGTTGCATCAAATCCAAAGGACGTAATACCCCGTACAGTCCTGACAGCATTCTTAAATGTTGCTGTGCAAAATCGATGGCGTCAGGCGAGAGTTGATCCGCTTGCAGGCCTGTATAAACATCGCCTTTAAAGGCAAATAATGCTTGGCGCGCATTATCGGGGGAAAAGGGGGTTGACCATTGATTAAAGCGGTCGGCATTTAAGTGTGAAAGTTTATCGCTAATCTTCATCAGAGAAGCAATCTCAGCGGGTGAAAGCTTTTTCGCAATATCGATTAATTGCTGAGAAGCGTTAAGCAACTCTGGCTGGGTATAATTTGAAACCGGAACCGGCGATTCATAGTCCAGGGTTTTAGCCGGAGAAATAAGCATTAGCATAATGAGATCCTCAGTCTGTATCGGTGTCAGGTGACAATATTCTGCAAGTGTAACAAATAAGTTGCACAAATCGACAAATGGCTCTGATACGAACAAGCTATGGTAAGTATTATGAGTACTATTTTATTTCACAAAACGAGCATTCTTGTTTATTCCTGCGGATAACGAGACTTACTTTCTCCCTGCGCTTGCGTGTCTGAGCGCGCGTGATATTATCGAAACAGGCTTTTAACACTTACTGTCAAACAGAAGAGAAGCAAAATATGACCGACAAACTCACATCACTGCGTAAATTGACAACCGTTGTAGCCGATACTGGCGATATTGAAGCGATGAAGCTTTACAAGCCACAAGATGCAACGACTAACCCTTCATTGATTCTGAACGCAGCGAAAATTCCTGAGTACCGCCGCCTGATTGACGAAGCGATCGAGTGGGCTCGTAAACAAAGTAATGATCGCGAAGAGCAAATTGCTCTGACTTCAGACCGTCTGAATGTGAACATCGGTCTTGAAATCCTCAAATTAGTTCCAGGCCGTATCTCAACTGAAGTTGATGCACGTCTTTCTTACGATACCGAAGCCAGCCTGGCGAAAGCTCGTAGCCTGATCAAGTTATACAACGATGCAGGCATCAGCAATGATCGCGTACTGATTAAGCTGGCGTCAACTTGGCAGGGCATCCGCGCTGCTGAGCAGTTAGAAAAAGAAGGCATCAACTGTAACCTGACCCTGTTATTCTCCTTCGCGCAAGCACGTGCCTGTGCTGAAGCGGGTGCCTACCTTATCTCTCCATTCGTTGGCCGTATCCTAGACTGGTACAAAGCGAATACTGATAAGAAAGAGTACGCACCGCAAGAAGATCCAGGTGTAGTCTCTGTTACTGAGATCTATAACTATTACAAACAACACGGTTATGAAACCGTAGTAATGGGTGCTAGCTTCCGTAACGTAGGCGAAATTATTGAATTAGCCGGTTGTGATCGCCTGACCATTTCACCTGCGCTGCTTAAAGAGCTGCACGAGTCTGAAGGTGAGTTAGAACGTAAACTGAGCTACAGCGGCGAAACTAAAGCGCGTCCTGAAAAAATGACTGAAGCTGAGTTCTATTGGGAACATAACCAAGACCCAATGGCCGTTGCAAAACTTGCTGAAGGCATCCGTAACTTTGCGGTAGACCAAGGCAAATTAGAAAAAATGATCGAAGAACTGCTGTAATCTTCCTCTCCGCGGCCCATCGGCCGCGGTTTTCTTCCTATTAAAGAATTGTTATGACCCCACTACGTATTGGTATTGTCTCCGTCTCCGATCGCGCCTCGCAAGGTATTTATCCCGATAAAGGTTTACCCGCCTTAGCCGAATGGTTGGAACAGGCGATCACAACCCCTTATCTTCTTGAGCAGCGTCTTATTGCTGACGAACAAGCCCTTATCGAACAGACACTATGTGAGTTGGTTGATCAGCAAGGGTGTCACTTAGTGTTGACGACAGGAGGCACCGGCCCCGCATTACGCGATGTCACACCGGATGCGACCTTAGCGGTTGCCGACAGGGTAATGCCTGGATTTGGCGAGCAGATGCGCCAAATCAGCTTACATTATGTCCCGACGGCAATACTTTCTCGACAAGTCGGCGTAATCCGAGGGCAAGCGCTAATCCTCAACCTTCCCGGCCAACCTAAATCCATCAAGGAAACTCTTGAAGGCGTGAGGGATGAACAGGGAAATATTCGCGTCACGGGGATCTTCGCGAGTGTCGGGTATTGTCTACAACTTTTAGATAACCCGTGGTTGGACACGGATAAAACGGTAGTCGATTCGTTTCGCCCGAAAAGTGCTCGACGTCCCCCAGAGGCTTGAGGTACTGATTTTATAATCGTTAATTCTATTAATGAAATTATCCAGATATAGTCGAGGCTTACCCCAGTCATGGAGAGGCTTCGTTAATGCAGCAACCCACAATTTCCCCGCGACCCCTAACGCGACACGATATTAAAACACTCGCTTTAGCCGCCGTAGGCGGGGCATTAGAGTTCTACGATTTTGTTATCTTTGCCTTTTTCGCGCTGGTTATCGGGGAGCACTTTTTCCCTGCCGACCTTCCTGACTGGTTACGCCAGCTGCAAACCTTCGCACTGTTCGCTGCAGGTTATCTCGCCCGACCACTAGGCGGTGTTATCCTCGCCCATTACGGCGATAAATTAGGCCGTAAGAAAACCTTCACGCTAAGTATTTTAATGATGGCACTGCCCACGACAGTGATGGGGCTACTGCCCGATTACGCATCAATAGGGATTGCCGCGCCAATCATAATGTTACTGTTGCGGATCCTGCAAGGAGCCGCCATCGGTGGGGAGGTTCCTGGTGCATGGGTATTTGTGTCTGAGCATGTCCCTCATTCACGGGTGGGGGTAGCCTGTGGTCTGCTTACGAGTGGGCTCACCCTCGGTATTATCCTTGGCTCACTGATTACACAAGGGCTGACTTATTTGCTACCAGCAGGGGTATTGGCCGACATAGGATGGCGAATCGCTTTTCTAATAGGAGGGGGATTTGGTTTGATGGGCATGTTTCTTCGGCGTTGGTTGCACGAAACGCCGGTTTTTTTGGCGATGCAACAGCAGCGAAGCCAAACTCGTTTACCGATCAAAACCCTTTTACTCTCTTATCGTCCGGCTCTCATTTTCTCGACCCTGCTGACTTGGCTCTTAGCTGTGGCCATTATTGTATTAATCCTGATGGCACCCGTATTATTTCAAAAATGGTTTGCTATCTCAGCGGCTGACAGCCTTCAGGCGAATACTCTCGCAACCTGTATGCTGATGCTCGGCTGTATAGGAGGGGGGATGGCAGCGGATAAATGGGGGATGAGTCGCAGTTTATTAGTCGGCTGTGTGCTGCTCGCGGCGGCGGTCTTGTGGCTCTTTTACTGCCTGAACGTCGCCCCCTCTCAATTCTTTTTCGCTTATGGCATGGTCGGGCTGATGATGGGCGTGTTGGGCATCATCCCCGCGCTGATGGTGACGGTTTTCCCCCCTCAGGTCAGATTCACCGGATTAGCCACTGCCTATAATCTTGGTTATGCCGTATTTGGCGGGCTGACGCCGTTATTTATTACCCTACTGATGCCCTACAACCGACAACTTCCTGCACTGTATCTACTCGGCCTTTGTGGCGTTGTTATCGTCAGTTGCCTTATTTTTAGAGGTGGACAGCAGGATTTTTCGAAAAAAAAGTAAATTTTTTTTCGTTTATCCCTTGATGCTCGGTAAACCGCCCCCATCTGGTAACTATCGAACGTTATCAACGAAAAAAAACTGAGATCGACGTCTTGAAAATCACTCAATAGACCGCATCTATAGTTTATAACCGAACAAAACAGAATTTACGTGGGAGATGTTTATAATGGGTAAGATTATTGGTATTGACCTTGGTACAACCAACTCATGTGTTGCCATCATGGACGGCGCAAAAGCGCGCGTATTAGAAAACGCAGAGGGTGATCGTACCACTCCATCAATTATTGCTTATGCGCAAGACGGTGAAACCTTAGTGGGTCAACCTGCGAAGCGCCAAGCAGTAACCAACCCGCAAAATACTTTATTTGCAATTAAGCGCTTAATCGGACGTCGTTTCCAAGACGAAGAAGTGCAGCGTGACCTGAAAATCATGCCTTACCAAATCGTGTCTGCTGATAACGGCGACGCATGGTTAGACGTGAAAGGCCAAAAAATGGCACCACCACAAATCTCTGCTGAAGTTCTGAAGAAAATGAAGAAAACAGCGGAAGACTACTTGGGTGAGCCAGTGACTGAAGCCGTAATCACCGTACCGGCATACTTCAACGATGCGCAGCGTCAAGCAACTAAAGATGCTGGCCGTATCGCAGGGTTAGAAGTTAAGCGTATCATCAACGAACCAACTGCCGCAGCGCTGGCGTATGGCTTAGACAAAGGTGAAGGTAACCGTACTATCGCGGTTTACGACTTAGGTGGTGGTACTTTTGATATCTCAATCATCGAGATCGACGAAGTTGACGGTGAAAAAACCTTCGAAGTATTAGCGACCAATGGTGATACTCACTTAGGTGGTGAAGATTTCGATAGCCGTATGATCAACTATTTAGTTGCTGAGTTTAAGAAAGAGCAAGGCATCGATCTGCACAACGATCCGTTAGCGATGCAACGTCTGAAAGAAGCGGCTGAGAAAGCAAAAATCGAGCTTTCTTCTGCACAACAAACTGACGTTAACCTGCCATACATCACCGCTGATGCGACAGGGCCTAAGCACTTAAACTTAAAAGTAACTCGTGCGAAATTAGAATCTTTAGTTGAAGATTTGGTTGCTCGCTCTATTGAGCCGTTAAAAATTGCACTGCAAGATGCGGGTCTGTCTGTTTCAGATATCAATGATGTCATCTTGGTTGGTGGTCAAACACGTATGCCACTGGTTCAAAGCAAAGTTAAAGATTTCTTTGGTAAAGAACCACGTAAAGACGTGAACCCAGACGAAGCCGTTGCCGTCGGTGCAGCAGTACAAGGTGGTGTTTTAGCGGGTGACGTTAAAGACGTATTATTGCTGGATGTTACGCCATTATCTCTGGGTATCGAGACAATGGGCGGCGTGATGACCTCACTGATCAGCAAAAATACCACGATCCCAACTAAGCACAGCCAAGTGTTCTCTACTGCAGAAGACAACCAATCTGCGGTAACCATTCATGTGCTGCAAGGTGAGCGTAAGCGTTCAGGTGATAACAAGTCACTTGGCCAGTTCAACCTAGATGGTATCCAAGCAGCACCACGTGGTATGCCACAAATTGAAGTAACCTTTGACATCGATGCGGATGGCATCCTGCACGTTTCTGCTAAAGATAAGAACAGCGGAAAAGAGCAAAAAATTACCATTAAAGCCTCTTCGGGTCTGAACGATGAAGAAGTCGAAAAAATGGTACGTGATGCAGAAGCGAACGCTGAATCTGACCGTAAGTTCGAGGAGCTGGTACAGACTCGTAACCAAGGTGACCAGATCGTTCACAGCACTCGTAAGCAATTGGAAGAAGCAGGTGACAAACTGTCTGCAGACGACAAAGCGCCTATCGACACTGCACTGACAGAGCTGGAAACAGCACTGCGCGGTGAAGATAAAGCTGAGATCGAAGCTAAGATCCAAGCCTTAGCTGAAGTATCAGGCAAACTGATGGAACTGGCTCAGCAACAACAGCAAGCTCAATCAGGCCAAGCCGAAGGTGCTACTCAGCAAGACAACGATGCCGTTGATGCTGAGTTTGAAGAAGTCAAAGACAAAAAATAATTGCCCATGACCGGGCTCAATACAGTAAGTCTGTATTGCTAACCAGCACGGGCGTAGGAGTTTCTCCACGCCCGTGCTCTCATGTTAAGGGCAAGAACGATGGCAAAGAGTGATTATTACGAGATTTTAGGCGTATCCAAATCAGCGGATGAGCGTGAAATCAAAAAAGCGTACAAACGCTTAGCAATGAAGTTTCACCCGGATAGAAACCCGGGGAATGCAGAAGCTGAAGAAAAGTTTAAAGAAGTTAAAGAAGCTTATGAAATCCTCACCGATGATCAGAAGCGTGCTGCTTATGACCAATACGGCCATGCTGCGTTCGAGCAAGGCGGAATGGGCGGTGGTGGTTTCGGCGGCGGCTTTGGCGGCGGCGGTGCTGATTTCGGCGATATCTTCGGTGATGTTTTCGGTGACATTTTCGGTGGCGGTCGTCGTCAACGCGCAGCGCGTGGCTCCGATTTACGCTACACCATGGAGCTGACGCTTGAGGAAGCTGTCCGTGGCGTCACCAAAGAGATCCGGATCCCTACGTTGCAAGAGTGTGAGAAGTGCGACGGCAGCGGTGCGAAGGCTGGCTCTAAGCCTCAAACCTGTTCGACCTGTCAGGGCGCGGGCCAAGTACAAATGCGCCAAGGTTTCTTCGCGGTGCAACAGCCTTGCCCAACCTGTCAAGGGCGTGGGACCGTCATTAAAGACCCATGTAATGCTTGCCATGGACATGGTCGTGTAGAGAAATCTAAAACGCTGTCGGTAAAAATCCCCGCAGGTGTCGACACTGGTGACCGTATTCGCTTAAGCGGCGAAGGTGAAGCCGGAGAACAGGGTGCACCGTCTGGTGATCTGTACGTTCAAGTTTCAGTTAAAAAGCACGCTATCTTCGAACGTGAAGAGAGTAATCTTTTCTGTGAAGTGCCGGTCAATTTTGCCATGGCAGCCCTGGGTGGGGAAATTGAAGTCCCAACACTGGATGGTCGAGTCAAACTAAAAATCCCTGCAGAAACCCAAACCGGTAAGCTATTCCGTATGCGCGGTAAAGGCGTCAAATCGGTTCGTGGCGGCGCTGTAGGGGATTTGCTCTGTCGTGTAGTGGTAGAAACCCCTGTGAAGCTCAATGAGAAGCAGAAACAGCTACTGCAAGAGCTAGGTGAGTCATTAGGTGGACCGGCAGGTGATGCCAATAGCCCACGCTCTAAGAGCTTCTTTGATGGCGTGAAAAAGTTTTTTGATGATTTAACGCGTTAGTCATTCTTACTGATTCACGTGCTTTATCTACCCCATAGGTTGGTTTCCGATCTATGGGGTATTTTTTTACGGTTAAAAAGGCAGGCAGATGACCCTAGAATGAGATCGGCGTAAAACAAAAGGGTAGCTTTGAGTGATTGACGAGATAAGAGATGAGACGGGGAAGTAGAAACAAAAAAACCGACCAGAGGTCGGCTTTTTAAAGAACATCAACGTGTGGCGATTAAGCCATTTTGTTGATTTGTGCAGTCAAGTTAGCTTTATGACGTGCAGCTTTGTTCTTGTGGATCAGGCCTTTAGCAGCTTGACGGTCCACGATTGGTTGCATTTCGTTAAATGCGTTTTGTGCAGCTTGCTTGTCGCCAGTCGCGATTGCAGCGTAAACTTTCTTGAGGAAAGTACGCATCATAGAGCGACGGCTAGCATTGTGTTTGCGACGCTTTTCAGATGTTACCGCGCGCTTCTTAGCTGATTTGATATTAGCCAAGGTCCAACTCCCAAATTAGTTCTTTATGGACAAATCAAAGGTCGAGGACTATGCCTTTTGTCCCTTCGTTTGTCAATGGATTTGTGCAAATAAGCGTCGCTTACATCGCGGCGCTCGGTTACGTAATTGATGGCGCAGGATTCTACCAAATTCCCTCCGTTGAATACAGTCTTTCGCAACAAAATTGTGCGGAATTTACGCCCAATAGCGATTCACTGGATAAAAAGGGCAAAACTAGTGCGTAAAGCCGACATCAACGGGTTAATTTTGAACGCTGAACAAGGTATAATCGGGCATTTTCAGCAAATCGAGTTTGCCATGAAGTTTATCCGTGGGCTACATAATCTCACACAGCATCAACAAGGTTGCGTTTTAACGATTGGAAACTTTGATGGCGTACATCGGGGGCACCAAGCTTTGCTGCGTCATTTGCGGCAAGCAGGTTCGCACCGACACTTACCCGTTGTGGTGATGGTTTTCGAACCCCAGCCTTTAGAGCTCTTCCAACCTGAAGCGGCCCCGGCGAGGCTAACACGTCTGCGTGAGAAACTAGAGCATTTAGAAAAGTTTGGTGTGGACGAAGTGGTCTGCATTAATTTTGATCAAGATTTTGCGAAGCTTACCGCAGAGAACTTTATCAGTGAACTTCTGGTAAAAAGGCTGAATGTGAAATTACTCGCGATTGGCGATGATTTTAGATTTGGCGCTGGTCGCCGCGGTGATTTCCTGTTATTACAACAGGCAGCAACACAATATGGTTTTGATGTTGTCAGTACTGAAACCTATATTGAACAAGGTAAACGTATCAGTAGCACCGCCGTGCGTCAGGCGTTAGCTAACAGCGACTTCTCACAGGCAGAAATTTTACTCGGCCGTCCTTGGTCTATCACCGGGCGTGTGGTGCATGGCGATGCGCTAGGTAGGACACTGGGGTTCCCGACAGCCAATATACCGTTAAAGCGTCGAGTCACTCCGGTAAAAGGCGTTTTTGCAGTAGAAGTCTATGGCGTCGATGAGCACCCCCTCGCAGGAGTCGCGAATATTGGTACTCGCCCAACGATTAAAGGAATTCGTCAACAACTTGAGGTCCATCTACTCGATACACAGAGAGACCTATACGGAAAACGAATCCAAGTAGTGATTAAACATAAAATACGTGATGAGCAACGATTTGCATCCCTAGACGCGTTGACGCAACAAATTGCGCAGGATGTGGAAACGGCCAGAAATTATTTCGTTCAACGAACAACGGTGTAATCCCGAAACCTGGAACTAAAATCTAATGAGTGACTATAAATCAACCCTGAATCTTCCTGAAACAGGTTTTCCAATGCGTGGTGATTTAGCAAAAAGAGAACCAGACATGCTTAAGCGTTGGTACGCCGATGATCTCTACGCGACCATTCGTGCAGCGAAGAAAGGGAAAAAGACCTTTATTCTGCACGACGGCCCTCCGTATGCGAATGGCAATATTCATATCGGTCACTCAGTTAATAAAATCCTTAAAGATATTATCGTGAAATCTCGCGGTATGGCGGGCTTCGATGCCCCATACGTTCCAGGCTGGGATTGCCATGGTTTACCGATCGAGCACAAAGTTGAGCAAATGATTGGCAAACCGGGTGAGAAAGTGACCGCTGCGGAGTTCCGCCAAGCCTGCCGCGACTACGCTGCAGAACAAGTTGAAGGCCAAAAGAAAGATTTTATTCGCCTAGGTGTTCTTGGCGACTGGGACCGTCCTTACCTTACGATGGACTTTAAAACCGAAGCCAATATCATTCGCGCATTGGCTAAAATCATTGGTAACGGGCACCTTCATAAAGGGGCTAAGCCGGTCCAGTGGTGTTTAGATTGCCGTTCGGCATTAGCCGAAGCGGAAGTTGAGTATTACGACAAAACCTCACCTTCTATCGACGTTCTGTTCAATGCCGTGGACCCGCAAGCGGTAGCGGCGAAATTTGGCGTAGCCGCGGATGACCAAGCTGTCTCACTGGTTATCTGGACCACTACACCTTGGACCTTACCTTCTAACCGTGCCATCTCCTTAAATGCTGAGTTTACCTATCAGCTGCTTGAGGTTAACGGTCAACGTATTATCTTAGCAAAAGATTTAGTCGACGCGGTTATGACTAAAATTGGTGCTGAGAGCTGGCAAGCATTAGGCGAATGCCAAGGTGAGGTGTTAGAAAACCAACGCTTCCAACATCCATTCCTCGACTTAGATGTTCCAGTCTTATTGGGCGACCATGTCACCTTAGATGCCGGTACGGGTGCCGTACACACCGCGCCAGGCCACGGTCCAGAAGACTACGTGATCGGTCAAAAATATGGGATTGAAACGGTAAACCCGGTCGGCGGTGACGGCTGCTATCTACCAGGTACTTACCCAGGTCTGGATGGCATCAATGTGTTTAAAGCCAATCCATTGGTGATCGATATTCTGCGTGAAAAAGGTGCGTTACTGCATCTTGAAAATCTCCACCATAGCTACCCGCATTGTTGGCGCCATAAAACGCCGGTCATCTTCCGTGCCACGCCACAATGGTTTATCAGCATGGACCAAAAAGGCCTGCGTGCGCAATCCTTGAAAGAAATCAAAGGTGTGCAGTGGATCCCTGATTGGGGCCAAGCGCGTATTGAATCTATGGTAGAGAATCGTCCTGACTGGTGTATTTCACGTCAAAGAACGTGGGGCGTACCGATGTCACTGTTTATCCATAAGCAGACGGGGGCAATCCATCCAGAGACCTTAGCGTTAATGGAAAAAGTTGCACTGCGTGTCGAACAAGACGGTATTCAAGCTTGGTGGGATCTGGATAGTGCCGACCTGCTCGGTAGCGATGCGGACGACTACGAGAAAGTGCCTGATACGCTGGATGTGTGGTTCGATTCAGGATCGACCAGCTGTAGCGTAGTCGATGTTCGCCCTGAATTTAATGGGCACAGTGCCGACATCTATCTGGAAGGTTCAGATCAGCACCGTGGCTGGTTTATGTCATCGCTGATGATCTCCACCGCAATCAAATCGAAAGCGCCTTATCGTCAAGTTTTAACCCATGGTTTCACCGTCGATGGACAAGGCAGAAAGATGTCTAAATCAATCGGCAACACGGTCAGTCCACAAGATGTGATGGATAAGCTAGGCGCAGATATTCTGCGTTTGTGGGTCGCCTCAACTGACTATTCAGGTGAGATGGCGGTTTCCGACGAAATCCTAAAACGCTCGGCCGATGCGTATCGTCGTATTCGTAATACGGCGCGCTTCTTATTGGCTAACTTAACCGGCTTCAACCCAGAAACCGATCAAGTTGCGCCGGAAGAGATGGTGGTCGTCGATCGTTGGGCGGTTGGCCGTGCGTTAGCGGCACAACAAGATATCATTGCTTCCTATGAGAAATATGATTTCCATGAAGTAGTACAACGCTTAATGCATTTCTGCTCAGTAGAAATGGGATCGTTCTATCTCGATATCATCAAAGATCGTCAATATACCGCGAAGGCGGATGGTTTAGCTCGTCGTAGCTGCCAAACCGCGCTATGGCATATTGTCGAAGCGCTGGTTCGCTGGATGGCACCAATTCTCTCCTTTACGGCTGATGAAATCTGGGGACACCTTGCGGGTGAGCGTGAAAAATATGTCTTTACCGAAGAGTGGTATCAAGGCTTATTCGGCTTAGCAAATGATGAGCCGATGAACGACGCCTACTGGGATCAGTTGTTGAAAGTCCGTAGCGAAGTTAACAAGGTTATCGAACAAGCGCGTTCAGATAAAAAAGTGGGCGGAGCCTTAGAAGCCTCCGTGACCCTCTTTGCTGAACCTGAACTGGCTACACGCCTACACGCCTTGGGTAATGAGTTACGCTTTGTATTGCTCACCTCGGAAGCACAAGTTGCTGATTTCGCGATAGCCTCAGATGAAGCGGTCCAGAGCGAGCAAGTTAAAGGGCTGCGTATTCTGCTTGGTAAAGCACAGGGCGAAAAATGTCCACGTTGCTGGCATTACAGCAATGACATTGGTGCGAACCCTGAACAGGCACAAATTTGTGGCCGCTGCTACAGCAATGTGGCAGGAAACGGTGAAGAGCGTAAGTTTGCCTAATGAAAAGATCTTTATGTTCGACTGGGCTACGTTGGCTATGGGTGATGGTACTTGTTATCGTCGTTGATTTATCCAGTAAATACTGGGTAATGACCTCGATGCAACTTCACGAATCTCGTGCGCTAATACCGTTCTTTAACCTCTTTTATGCGCATAACTATGGTGCAGCATTTAGCTTCTTAGCGGATAAGGGCGGGTGGCAGCGTTGGATGTTCGCGGCCATTGCCGTTGCTATTGCGGCCTCCTTACTGCTAATGATGTATCGTAGCCGTGCTGAGCAGAAACTGGCTAATATTGCTTACGCAATGATTATCGGTGGAGCGCTAGGTAACCTCTTTGACCGTGCTTGGCACGGTTTTGTTGTCGATTTTATCGACTTCTATATTGGCGATTGGCACTTCGCGACCTTTAACATCGCTGACTGCGGCATCTGTGTGGGGGCCGCGCTGATCGTGCTAGAAGGTTTCCTACCTAAGTCGCAGGCCGATTCAGCCGAGGACAAATCATGAGTGAGCGTATCGTTACGGCGGACAGTCGCGTAGTGGTGGAACTCGTTCTTACCCTCTCAGATGGGTCGGTGGCGGAATCGACCAAAGCGAACAAAAAACCAGCTCTGCTAACCTTGGGTGATCAGTCTCTTTCTCCAAAGCTGGAGGCTGAATTACTTGGGTTAACAGTAGGTAGCCAACATAAATTCAGCTTAGCGGCGGAAGATGCGTTTGGTGAAAGTAATCCTGATCTGGTGCAGTACTTTTCGCGTCAATCCTTTATGGAGGCGGGGGAGCCAGAAGTCGGGGCCATTATGCTCTTTAGCGCGATCGATGGCAGTGAAATGCCAGGTATTGTACGTGAAATTTCTGGTGATTCGGTTACCGTCGATTTCAATCATCCGCTAGCAGGTCAAGACATCACCTTTGATATTGAGATCATTGATATCAATCCCGTGATGGAGGAGCAGAATGAAAATCTTACTGGCTAATCCACGTGGATTCTGTGCTGGCGTTGATAGGGCGATCAGCATCGTTGAACGTGCTCTAGAAATGTATGGTGCACCGATCTATGTGCGTCATGAAGTCGTTCATAACCGTTATGTCGTCGAAGGATTACGTGAACGCGGTGCGATCTTTATTGAGGAGATCAGCGAGGTACCAGATGGTGCCATTCTTATTTTCTCTGCGCACGGCGTTTCACAAGCGGTACGGGCTGAAGCAAAAGCCCGCCAACTGACCATGCTATTTGACGCCACCTGCCCGTTGGTAACTAAGGTGCATATGGAAGTGGCTAGAGCCAGCCGTAAAGGGACTGAAGCGATTTTAATCGGTCACGCTGGGCATCCCGAGGTGGAAGGCACCATGGGGCAATACAGTAACCCAGAAGGGGGAATGTATTTGGTTGAATCGCCCGAAGATGTCTGGAAGCTGACGGTTAAAAATGAAGCTAACCTCTGCTTTATGACGCAAACGACCTTATCGGTGGACGATACCTCAGATGTGATTGACGCCCTTCGCCAACGCTTTCCGCTAATTATTGGTCCACGCAAAGACGATATCTGTTATGCCACCACTAATCGTCAAGAGGCTGTTCGACAGTTAGCAGACGAAGCAGACGTGGTATTGGTCGTTGGATCTAAAAACTCATCAAACTCTAATCGGTTGGCTGAGTTAGCGCAACGGGCGGGCAGGTTGGCACGACTTATCGATAGTGCCGAAGATATTAATCCGCAATGGTTAGAGAACATCAGCTGTGTCGGCGTCACAGCGGGGGCATCCGCTCCCGATATTTTGGTCCAACAGGTCATTACGCGTCTGATGGAGCATGGTGGTGAACCGGCAATCGAGCTTTCGGGAAGAGAAGAGAATATTTTCTTCGAAGTTCCTAAAGAGCTTCGTGTTCCGGTTAAAGAAGTGACTTAAGGCTCGCCTCGTACGATAGAAACCAGCTCCTTTAGAGCTGGTTTTTTTTGGCCAAAATACCACGGGTCTGGCTAATTTACGCTGGAGTTAGCCTAATAGGCCCGTTATGCTGAAGGCAGAAAATAATAGAGATAGGGTTTTTGTTATGGCTGCAACACGTATTGCTATCATCGGCGCATCGGGCCGTATGGGGAAACAATTAATCGAAGCGGTTCACGCGGACGATTCCGTTCAACTGGGTGCAGTAATTGTTCGCCAAGGCTCATCATTGAAGGGATGCGATGCAGGCGAGTTAGTGGGTATCGGCTCACTGGGTATCGCGATCGCGGATGATATTCACCAAGTCATCAACGATTTTGATATTTTGATCGATTTCACTCGCCCAGAACTCACTATCGATCTGTTAACACTTTGCCGTCAGCACCATAAATCTATCGTTATTGGCACAACAGGGTTTGATGAGGCAGGTAAAAAACAGATCGCCGAAGCGGCTCAATCAATCCCGGTCGTGTTTGCGGCTAACTTCAGCGTCGGCGTTAACCTTATGCTGAATCTTTTGGATCAGGCCGCTAAGGTAATGGGGGACTATACCGACATTGAAATTATCGAAGCGCATCATCGCCATAAAGTCGATGCGCCTTCCGGGACCGCATTAGCCATGGGGGAAGCGATAGCTACCGCAATGGATTGGTCACTGGATGAGCATGCTGTCTACGCAAGAGAAGGGATTACCGGCGAACGGAAGGCCGGAACTATTGGTTTTTCCACAATTAGAGCAGGTGATATCGTAGGTGAGCATACTGCTATTTTTGCAGATATCGGTGAGCGGATAGAGATAACTCACAAGGCTTCAAGCCGTATGACCTTTGCTAAAGGAGCAGTTAAATCTGCATTTTGGTTAAGTGATAAAAAACCTAAGCTTTACTCAATGAAAGATGTGTTGGGTGTCTAATTAAAGTGTAAGTTTAATTTTTTTAAATGACTGATGTATCGGTATTTTAATCTATAAATACCGATTTAATCTCTATTTTTACTATTTTAGTGATTAGTTCGTTGTTTGTTGTTCTTTTTGTTATTTTATTTTACCAAATGGTCTAGTTTTACCGCTGTATTGTTTAATTTATCGCCTATCCACTGCGTTCTCGACCTATTTTCGCTAATTCTTTCACAGCAAACGTTTTTTTCGACCAGATAAGATCCTTTTTCATCGTGAAAATGAAGAAATTGAGATGAAAGGCGTAAAAAAAATAAATTAATTACTCTTCAGTATAGACATAAGTCCTAGGGATCATTAGAATGCCGCCAATTTGCCAAAATCCAGATAGGCAGGCATTTTTGCGTTGATTTAATCTCACTGATTGAATTAATATGCATGAACAGTGACTATTTATTCCCCTGGAGGAAGTTTTGACTAAGTCAGCAATTTTGGTTCTGGAAGACGGAACCGAGTTTCACGGCCGGGCGATCGGCGCATTGGGATCGGCAGTTGGAGAGGTCGTTTTCAATACATCAATGACCGGTTATCAAGAAATCCTTACTGATCCTTCCTACTCCCGCCAAATCGTCACTCTTACTTATCCTCATATTGGTAATGTCGGCACCAACCCAGCCGATGCAGAAGCTTCTTCCGTTCATGCGCAAGGCCTGGTTATTCGTGACCTACCTCTGATTGCCAGTAACTATCGCAGTACCAGCGATTTATCGTCCTACTTAATCCAACACAATATTGTGGCGATTGCGGATATTGATACCCGTAAGCTGACGCGTCTTCTTCGCGAAAAAGGTGCGCAAAATGGCTGTATCGTTGCGGGGGATGACCCAGATGTTGCCTTGGCGCTAGAAAAAGCGAAAGCGTTTCCAGGCCTGAAGGGGATGGATTTAGCGAAAGAAGTCACCACATCTGAACGTTACACGTGGAAGCAAGGAAGTTGGACACTGGAAAATGAGCTGCCGGATGCGTGTGATGAGTCCGAGCTGCCTTGGCATGTGGTCGCTTACGATTTCGGCGCGAAACACAATATTTTACGTATGCTGGTTGACCGTGGCTGTAAGCTGACCGTCGTACCGGCACAGACCTCTGCTGAGGACGTCTTAGCCCTTAATCCCGATGGGATTTTCCTGTCTAACGGCCCAGGGGATCCAGAGCCTTGTGACTATGCAATTAACGCAATCCAAGCGTTTCTTAATACAGATATCCCAGTCTTCGGTATTTGCCTGGGACATCAACTGCTTGCATTAGCGAGCGGTGCGAAAACGGTAAAAATGAAGTTGGGCCATCACGGTGGTAACCACCCAGTTAAAGACTTCGATAATAACGTTGTGATGATCACTGCGCAAAACCACGGGTTTGCGGTAGACGATCAGCAACTGCCAGAGTGCTTGCGTGTGACCCACCGCTCACTGTTCGACCATACTGTGCAAGGGATTCACCGCACCGATAAGCCGGCTTTCAGCTTCCAAGGTCACCCAGAAGCGAGCCCTGGCCCGCATGATGCAGCACCGTTATTCGACCACTTTATTGAACTTATCAATGCTTACCGCGGCGCTAAAGCGTAATCAGGAGAGAAGCAATGCCAAAACGTACTGACCTCAAATCTATCCTGATCCTAGGTGCTGGCCCGATTGTTATCGGTCAAGCCTGTGAATTCGACTACTCCGGCGCACAAGCCTGTAAAGCGTTACGTGAAGAAGGTTATCGGGTTATTTTGGTTAACTCCAACCCGGCGACCATCATGACTGACCCAGAGATGGCCGATGCGACCTACATTGAGCCGATCAACTGGCAAGTCGTGAGAAAAATTATTGAAAAAGAGCGTCCGGATGCCGTATTACCGACCATGGGCGGTCAGACGGCACTGAACTGTGCGTTAGAGCTTGAACGTCAAGGTGTCCTTGAAGAGTTCGGCGTCACCATGATTGGGGCGACGGCAGACGCGATCGATAAAGCCGAGGACCGTCAGCGTTTTGATAAGGCGATGAAAAAAATCGGCTTAGACACCGCACGTTCCGGTATCGCACACACTATGGAAGAGGCCTTAGCGGTCGCTGAAGAGGTGGGCTTTCCTTGTATCATCCGTCCTTCGTTTACTATGGGCGGCACGGGAGGCGGGATTGCCTATAACCGTGAAGAGTTTGAAGAGATTTGTGAGCGTGGCCTCGATCTCTCACCGACCAATGAATTATTGATTGATGAATCACTGATTGGTTGGAAAGAGTACGAAATGGAAGTGGTGCGTGATAAAAATGATAACTGCATCATTGTCTGTTCGATTGAAAACTTCGACGCTATGGGGATCCACACCGGTGACTCCATCACTGTTGCGCCTGCTCAGACGCTAACGGATAAAGAATATCAAATCATGCGTAACGCCTCGATGGCGGTTTTACGTGAGATTGGTGTTGAAACGGGTGGCTCAAACGTCCAATTCTCGGTTAACCCAGAAAATGGTCGCTTGATTATCATTGAGATGAACCCACGTGTATCGCGTTCCTCTGCATTAGCCTCTAAAGCAACCGGCTTCCCGATTGCGAAAATTGCGGCCAAACTGGCGGTCGGCTACACCTTAGACGAATTAATGAATGATATTACTGGCGGACAAACTCCGGCATCATTCGAACCGTCTATCGACTACGTTGTTACCAAAATTCCTCGCTTCAACTTCGAGAAATTTGCAGGGACAAATGACCGTCTGACAACGCAAATGAAATCTGTTGGCGAAGTGATGGCGATAGGCCGTACTCTACAAGAATCCATGCAAAAGGCATTACGTGGACTTGAAGTTGGAGCGACTGGCTTTGACCCGAAAGTCGATGCTGACGACGTTGAAGCCTTAACCAAAATCCGCCGCGAACTGAAAGATGCCGGTGCAGATCGTATCTGGTACGTTGCCGATGCGTTCCGTCACGGTATGTCGGTTGAAGGCGTATTTAACCTAACCAATATCGACCGTTGGTTCTTGGTGCAAATTGAAGAGCTAGTCCGCCTTGAAGCACAGGTTACCCGCGGCGGCGTTCAAATTCTTACCGCTGACTTCTTACGTCAACTTAAGCGTAAAGGGTTTGCTGATGCGCGGTTAGCGACCTTAACCGGTGTGGCCGAAGCAGAAATTCGTAAATTACGTCAACAGTATAACCTCTACCCAGTCTACAAGCGTGTCGATACCTGTGCGGCTGAATTTGCGACAGATACCGCGTACATGTACTCCACTTATGAAGAAGAGTGTGAAGCGCAACCAGACAGTGACCGTGAAAAAATCATGATCTTGGGCGGTGGCCCGAACCGTATCGGTCAAGGGATCGAGTTTGACTACTGCTGCGTGCATGCGGCTTTAGCGCTGCGTGAAGACGGCTATCAAACCATTATGGTTAACTGTAACCCTGAAACGGTCTCTACAGACTACGATACGTCCGACCGCCTCTACTTTGAACCGGTGACTTTCGAAGATGTATTGGAAATCGTCCGCATCGAAAAACCGAAAGGGGTTATCGTACAGTACGGTGGACAGACGCCACTGAAGCTGGCTCGTGCCCTAGAAGCGGCAGGTGTACCAGTAATTGGTACCAGCCCTGATGCCATTGACCGAGCGGAAGACCGTGAGCGTTTCCAACAAGCGGTTGACCGTTTAGCGTTAAAGCAACCTGCGAATGCTACCGTCACTGCACTTGAGCAAGCCGTTGAGCGCGCTGCGAGTCTGGGCTATCCATTGGTGGTGCGTCCTTCTTATGTTCTCGGTGGTCGTGCGATGGAAATCGTTTACGACGAGCAGGATCTAAAGCGTTACTTCCAAACAGCAGTGTCTGTATCGAACGATGCCCCTGTCCTCCTTGACCGCTTCTTGGATGATGCTGTCGAAGTCGATGTGGATGCGATTTGCGATGGTGAGCGAGTCTTAATTGGCGGCATCATGGAACATATTGAGCAAGCAGGGGTTCACTCCGGTGACTCAGCCTGTTCTCTGCCAGCTTATACACTCAGCAAAGCGATCCAAGATGTCATGCGTAAGCAAGTTGAACAATTGGCCTTTGAACTTAATGTTCGGGGACTGATGAACGTTCAATTCGCGGTTAAGAATAATGAGGTCTACCTGATTGAAGTGAACCCGCGTGCAGCGCGTACTGTTCCTTTTGTCTCGAAAGCGACAGGCGTACCGTTAGCGAAAGTGGCGGCGCGTGTGATGGCAGGAAAAACCTTGGCAGAGCAAGGCGTTACTGAAGAAGTCATCCCGCCTTACTACTCGGTAAAAGAGGTGGTGCTTCCCTTCAATAAATTCCAAGGCGTTGACCCAATTCTTGGGCCAGAGATGCGTTCGACTGGGGAAGTGATGGGCGTTGGACGTACCTTTGCTGAAGCCTTCTCTAAAGCGATGCTGGGTGCGCAAGCGACGATGAAGAAACAAGGTCGTGCGTTACTTTCGGTACGCGAGGGCGATAAAAAACGCGTTGTCGATTTAGCGGCAAAATTAGTGAAATTCGGCTTTGAGTTGGATGCGACTCACGGTACCGCAGTCGTACTAGGTGAAGCGGGTATTAACCCTCGCCTTGTTAACAAGGTGCATGAAGGTCGTCCACATATCCAAGACCGTCTGAAAAATGGTGAGTACGCTTATATCGTTAACACTACCGCCGGACGTCAGGCTATCGAGGATTCACGCTTAATCCGCCGCAGCGCATTGCAGTATAAAGTGCACTACGATACCACGATGAATGGTGGATTCGCCACGGCGATGGCGCTGAATGCGGATCCAACAGAGCGCGTTATCTCTGTACAAGAAATGCATGCTGAGCTGAAAGCTTAAGCCTTAAAATCACGGCCTCGCAATGAGGCCGTTTATTTTTTTTAAATCCATTTTTTCCTCCTCATCCCTCTCGACTATCTCCACGCCTTCTCGTATGATTGCGCGTCTTTTATGCAGAGAGTGCAACTATGTTAAGCCTAATCGCCGCGATGGCAACCGACCGTATTATCGGTAATGAAAATCAAATGCCCTGGCATCTTCCCGCCGATTTCGCGTGGTTTAAGCAGCAAACTCTGGGTAAACCTATCATCATGGGTCGTAAGACGTTCGAGTCGATTGGTCGTCCGCTACCAGGCCGGAAAAATATCGTCATTAGTCGTCAGGTACAACCTGCACAAGACAACGTTTTTTGGGTAACCTCTATCGACGCGGCAATTGCCTGTGCCGCGGAGGCAGAAGAAATTATGGTTATTGGTGGCGGGAATCTTTATCAGCAACTTTTGCCTCAGGCACAAAAGCTGTATTTAACCCATGTCGATGCTGAGATTGAGGGGGATACCCAATTTCCGGAATACGATCCTGACCAGTGGGAATCGGTCTTCAGCGAATTTCGTGATGCAGACGAGGCCAACCACTATGGCCTCTGTTTTGAGATCTTAGAACGCCGCGCTTAATCGCTCGCCGGCCTATTCATCGGCTTTCTGCTGTGCAGAAGGCTGATGAAAATAGCGGCCATCTTCCCAACGTAGAAGCGTTAATTCGCCGCCCCAGCAGCATCCTGTATCAAGCCCAATAACATTACTTGGCGTACCTTTGCCCTCCAATGAGGCCCAGTGACCAAATACAATGGTAAACTCTTCGGATAACTGCCGAGGTATATCGAACCAAGGCTTTAACGGCGGTGTCGCGTCGTCAGGTTTTTCCTTACAGATCATATCCAACTGACCGCCTGGAAAACAGTAACGCATTCGGGTTAAGGCGTTAGTGCTAAAGCGTAAACGTGCTAATCCGCTGAGGTTTTCCGACCAATTATTGGGCATATCGCCATACATGGCATCGAGTAACAGCGGATAGCTGTCGCTCGCTAGCACGGCTTCGATATCGCCCGCACAGCGCTGTGCGGTCTCTAAATCCCATTGCGGGGTAATCCCCGCATGCGCCATGATCAGCTGTTTTTCATGATCGATTTGCAGTAGCGGCTGGCGGCGTAACCAATTAATTAATTCGTCGCAATCTTCGGCCTCAAGCAGCGGCTGTAACCGATCCTTAGATTTATTTTTACTGACCCCAGCGTAAACAGCCAATAAGTGAAGATCGTGATTTCCCAGCACCAGTCGCACGGCATCGCCGAGTGATTTCACTTTCCGTAATACCTGCAATGAATCCGGGCCACGCGCGACCAAGTCACCGGTCAGCCATAATTCGTCTTGGGCCGGGTCGAAAGCGACCTGATCCAATAATTGGCAGAACTCTTGGTAGCAGCCATGTATGTCGCCGATTAAATAGGTACTCATCATCACCCTTTAAAAAAATAGCTTAGTGCAGGGCACCTTCTACGGCTAATAGGAATGGTGGGATTGGGGCTTTAAATTCGCTGCCATCCTCATTACGCATCAGGTAGTGGCCTTGCATCGTACCGACCGGGGTCTCAAGCATTGCGCCGCTGGTATAGTTAAAACGCTCGCCAACCTGTAAAGTCGGCTGTTTACCAATGACACCTTCACCTGCCACCTCAGTAATTTTTTCGTTACCGTCCGTGATGAGCCAATAGCGTTCAAGCAGCTGCATCGGTTGGTCACTGTGGTTCTCTAAAGTAATAGTGTAGGCGAATTGATACTGGTTGGCATCCGGCGCCGAGTGCGCCGGAAGATAATGAGTGGTTACGCTAATCGTTAAGGCGGTAGTGTCCGACATTATTCCTCACGAGCTTGCTGGGGAGGGTGTGCTGTTAACCATTGAGCCAGCTGACAATATTGAGCAACAGTAACATTTTCTGCGCGAAGCGTGCCGCTAATTCCGAGCTGATCGAGCACTTCCGCACTGAAAAGGTGGCCTAGGCTATTACGCAGTGTTTTACGACGTTTTCCGAATGCCTCTAAGGTAATACGGCCCAGTACGCGCACATCGACCTCAGGATACGGTGACTGTTGATGAGGGACTAAGCGTACGACTGCTGAATCCACTTTTGGCGGCGGCGTAAAGGCATGAGGAGGTACTTCAAGTACCGGGATCACTTGGCAATAGTATTGTGCCATGACCGTTAAGCGGCCGTAGGCTTTACTGTCTGGCCCAGCGACTAAACGGTTCACTACCTCTTTTTGCAGCATAAAATGCATATCTTTGATGGCTTTGGTGAAGCTAAAAAGATGGAACATCAGAGGCGTCGAGATGTTATAGGGTAAGTTACCGAACACCCGTAAAGATTGTCCTTTTTGCTCCGCCAGTTCACCGAAGTTAAAGGTCATTGCATCTTGTTGGAAGATAGTCAGTTTAGGACCTAAAAAGGGATGTGTTTGTAAGCGGGCGGCGAGATCACGGTCCAGCTCGACAACGGTTAGCGCATCAAGGCGCTCGCCAACGGGTTCAGTCAGGGCGCCTAGACCTGGCCCAATCTCGACCATAGCATCCTGTTTCGTCGGATGAATGGCGGCAACAATGCTCTCAATGACATAGCTGTCATTTAGGAAGTTTTGTCCAAAACGTTTGCGGGCAAAGTGCCCCTGATGTACGCGATTATTCATTACTACTCTTAATCATAGTGATAGCAAGGCGAAGTGCAGTGATAAAGCTGCCGGTATCCGCCTGGTGTGTACCGGCTAAGTCGAGGGCTGTGCCATGGTCGACTGAAGTCCGGATAAAAGGTAAGCCGAGAGTGATATTCACGGCTCGACCAAACCCTTGATATTTAAGGACTGGAAGGCCTTGGTCGTGATACATGGCGAGTACCGCATCCGCCTGTTGTAAATATTTCGGTTGAAATAATGTATCAGCCGGAAGAGGGCCACTCAGCCGCAGGCCTTGCTGCCGTAATTCAGTCAATACCGGCTCAATCACCTCAATCTCTTCCCGCCCCATATGACCATTTTCGCCCGCATGGGGATTGAGGCCACTGACGAGAATATGGGGATCTGAAACACCGAATTTACGACGCAAGTCGGCATGCAAGATAGTAATTACCTCGCGTAAGCTCTGTTGCGTGATCGCGGCGGCGACATCTTTTAACGGCAGATGCGTCGTAGCAAGGGCCACACGCAGCTCCTCTGTCGCCAGCATCATCACCACCCGTGGGGTTAATGATCGTTCAGCGAAAAATTCAGTATGGCCAGTAAAAGGGATCCCCGCATCATTGATAACGCCTTTATGCACAGGACCCGTGACCAAAGCCTCGAATTCACCGTGTAAATTCCCATCACATGCACGCGCGAGCGAGTCCAGCACATATTGGCTATTCGCAGGATTAAGTTGGCCCGGTTGTGGCGCGGCGGGTAAGGGAATAGAGCAGAGCGTTAAGGTTCCAGCAGCTTGGGGCTGCGCAGGCTGTTGCGGTTGATAAGGGTGTAAGGTCAATGGGAGGCCAAGCATTTCAGCACGTTGTAACAGCAACGCACGGTCGGCACAGACAACCAACTCGACGGGCCAGGCCTGTTGTGCTAACCGCACAATCAGGTCTGGGCCAATCCCGGCGGGTTCGCCGGGAGTGATAGCAATACGCGGAGTATTAGCCATTTGAGTCTAAGATTTTAACGTAAGCAGAGGCGCGTTCTTCTTGCATCCAAGTTTGCGCTTCTTCGGCAAACTTACGATTGAAGAGAATACGGTAAGCCCTGTCTTTTTCGGCTTCATCAGTCTTATCAACTTGGCGAGTCCCTAACAGTTCAATTAGGTGCCAGCCGAAAGAAGATCGTACTGGTTGGCTAAGCTTATTCGGCGATAAGTGCATCAGTGCGTCACGGAAAGCAGGATCATAAATGGTTGGCGATGCCCAGCCTAAATCACCACCTTGGTTTGCTGAGCCTGGGTCATCAGAGTTTTGGCGCGCAGCATTCGCAAAGGTGATTTTACCACTGCGGATGTCGGCAGCAATCTGTTCAATCTTAGCACGCGCTTGATCGTCGTTCATGATCGGTGACGTTTTGACTAAGATATGACGAGCGTGAACCTCTGTGACTGAGACGTTTTTACTCTCGCCTCGCATATCGTTCACTCTGATGATATGGAAGCCAACGCCTGAGCGGATTGGACCAACAATATCGCCTTTTTGCGCAGTGCTTAACGCTTGGCTGAAGAGGGAAGGGAGCTCTTCGATTTTGCCCCAGCCCATATTCCCGCCTTTTAGCGCTTCAGGTGATGCAGAGTAGGTCACGGCCATCTTACCGAAGTTTGCTCCACCTCGTAGTTCACCGACTAACTTTTTCGCGAGGTCTTCTTCATCATCAACTTGCTGTTGCGTTGGATTCTCAGGAAGAGGCAGCAGGATCATGCTCAGGTTCATCTCAGTGCCTGGTACATTCTGTGCGGCAACTTGCTTCGCCAAGGTATCGACTTCTTGCGGTAGAATGGTGATGCGGCTACGTACTTCGTTGTTTCTTACCGCAGCAATTGTCATTTCATGACGGATTTGCGTGCGATAAGTCGCATAGTTCATCCCATCATAGGCTAAACGACTGCGTAACTGATCCAGCGTCATATGGTTCTGGGCGGCGATATTTTTAATGGCCTCATCGACCTCTTGATCGCTGATGTTGACACCCGCGCGCTGGCCTTGTTGCATGATGATACTATCCATGATCTGACGCTCGAGAATCTGATGGCGCAGCGTGGCATCGTCCGGCAACTGCTGACCTGCTTGGCGAGCCTGGCTCTTCACGGAAGACATCATGTTATCGACATCACTTTCAAGCACTACACCATTGTTGACAACGGCTGCAACTTTATCAATGACTTGAGGCGCTGCGAAAGCATGACTTGCATTCGCCATTAAAGCGCCCAGCATCAGGAGTTTCCAATTCTTCATACATTTTCCATCGTTAAGACCGCAATGCGGAAATTACCGGTTATCGACTAATGATTAAAACGTTGGCTGATAAGGGATAATTCCCTGAGTCCGCATTTCTGCGGCACCTAGACCGTAGTTAGCCCCTAACCCTCTGAACTCTATATTAAATGAGATCTGATTGTCGTACTCGCTGGTATTGTTTTGCCAGCCATTGATCTTACGTTCATAACCCAAGCGCACCGCATAGCAACATGAGCTATATTGCACGCCAAGCAGTTGCTCAGCCGGTTTACTATTACGTGTATCATAATAGTAAGCACCAACAACAGACCATGCATCAGCAATTGGCCAGCTAGCGGTGGCTCCCACTTGCGATATCCCGTTCTTATAGATTGGGCTCGTGGTATAGATTGAGTTATTCATCGCGCGAGCAATGTATTCAGGGCTACTATAGCGATAGTTCAGTTGTATCACACGGTCACTATCTTGGCGGTATTCAATACCGGCATTACCTTGCGCCACGTTATTTAAGTGGGTGTCATACTGTAGACCCCCGCGTAAACCCCATTGGTCAGTCATGCGCCAGTAAGTGTCACCAGCCCAAATAATACTTCCCGTATCATTATCATCCGACGGGTCACCCGTACGTGAGCGAGTGAACGCGTAGATTTGACCTACGGAGGCATTGAAACGTTCAACTAAATTTTCATCATAGATACGCGTCGTAACCCCGGTTGCCAATTGATTGGTCGAGGCAATACGATCTAACCCGCTATAAGTGCGATCACGGAATAGACCGGTGTAATCGGTTTGTAATAATGTTGAATCGTAAGGGTAGATATTATTTTGGTTACGATAAGGTGTGTAGAGATATTGAACACGCGGTTCTAATGTCTGGGTGTAGCCTTGCGCCCAATCCATATCACGGTCAAAGACTAACTTACCGTCCACTTTAAACTGAGGCAGTGTCCGGTTTACCGAACTTTTCAGGTTGTAATCGCCACCGTTAGGAAGCTCACTCGCATTTTGCAAGTGCTCTTGCTGGTAGTGGGTCGCCAGTAATTTCGCTTCGGTGTTTAAGCTTGCCCAACCATTCGAAAGGGGTAAATCAATGGTAGGTTCGATATGCAGTCGTGTTGCACGCGGTAGGCGTGAGTTCGTATTGGTAAAGCGTGCGAACTGGCCATAAACGTGGGTATCGAACGGGCCAACATCGTTTTGGTAAAGGTTAACATCTAACTGCGGTAAGGTACGGTAGATGTTGGTATCAAGTTTATTGAAAGTCTGGAAATCCCGCGTCGACAGGGTCGCATCCCAATTTTTATCCGCATAACCAAAGCTGAATTTTTGGTCTGCGTATCCATCAGTCGAGCTATAATATTTTGAGTCGAGATCGTTGAAATAATAGCGATCACTGACTTTGGTGTAGTCAGCATTAAAGCGCCAGTGCTGATCGTAGACCCCACTGTGGTTCCAATAGAATAACCAACGTTTGGAGCTATCACCGTCGGCAATACCCCGAGCGCTTTTTTGTTTATCGTACTGGTTATCAGACCCCAGATAGTCAAACTCCATAAGCCCCGCGCCTAACACGGAGAGGTAACGGAATTCGTTCTGTAATTGTACACCGCGTTTGCTCATATAATGCGGCGTAATGGTGGCATCCATCTGTGGCGCAATGTTCCAGTAATAAGGCAACATAAATTCGAAGCCGTTCTTACTGCCATATTTCGCATTAGGGATTAGGAAACCGGAACGACGGCGATCGCCGAGAGGCATTTGCAGGTAGGGGCTATAAAAAACCGGCACTGAGCCGATTTTAAATCGCGCATTCCAAATTTCTGCCACTTCTTCTTGGCGGTCTTCGATAATTTCAGAGCCAACGACACTCCAACTGTTGGCGTTTGGTAAACAGGTGGTGAAGCTACCATTCTCTAAAATAGTATAGCGATTATTACCGCGTTGCTTCATCTGTGCGCCAGTACCCCGTCCCTGACGGTCAACCATCTGGTAGTTACCGTCCCAAACATTAGTATCTTTGGTATTCAGATTGGACCAAGCTTTAGGACCCTTTAGGATAACTTGATTATCGTCGTAATGAACATTACCCAGTGCGTCCACCGTACGCGTCGGGGTATTTTGCCCCGCCTGCTGACGTTGATGGAGTTGCACTTGGTCAGCACGAAGTCGGCTATTCCCTTGATTAACATCTACTTTACCGTCAAATACCGCATCGTCAGGGTAGTTACCTTTGACACTATCCGAATGAATAGTCACGGGTTGCGTATTTGGGTCACTTTTGACCAGCGGACGATTATAAGAAGGCACGCCCAGCATACATTGCGACATCAGATCGTCAGCAAGCGAATACTGGCTGTATAGGGCTGATCCAATCATAGTGGCCAGCAATGTAGGTAGTCTTTTATTCATACGCGGTATCTAAGATTCCGTTAGTTCTGGCAAGGGGCCAGCAGTCCGATAAAGAGTAACTTACCGAAAGTATCAGCGCCAGCGATAATCGTGATTAAGCTGGTTTAGCGATAGGCGGTTTAGTAAATGACGGGTATGATAATCGAAAATGAAAACATTAGCATGACGAATTGAGGAGTTTATGCGCTACCGAGGCAAAGTTATTGGTTTTTTATTGGGGCTCTTTTCAGGGGTAGGTTTTTGGGGCATCGTCGGCGGTGTACTCCTCGGGCATCTTGTCGATACGGTAATGTCCAATTTTGCTGGAAATTTTAAGGGTACCGCACACTCAAGACAGAATCTCTTTTTCATCACGACTTTCCAAGTGATGGGACACTTAACCAAATCTAAAGGCCGCGTCACGGAGGCGGATATCCAGCTGGCTTCAACCATTATGGACCGTATGCAGCTGCAAGGTGCCTCACGCCAACTGGCGCAGCAAGCCTTTCGTGAGGGTAAAGAAACCGACTTTCCGTTACGCCAAAAATTACGCGAATTTAGACAAGCGTGCGTGGGACGGGTTGATTTAATTAAGATTTTTCTGGAAATCCAGATTCAGGCAGCTCTAGCAGATGGTGAGCTCCATCCGAATGAGCAGCAAGTCTTATATATTATTGCAGAAGAGCTGGGCATTTCTCGTCAGCAGTTTGAGCTGTTTATCCGCATGATGACCGGTGGAAGCCATTTTGGCCAGCAAGGCTACTCGCAACAGCAAGGGGGCTTTCGCCAAGCGCCTCAAGGGCCAACCCTGCAGGATGCTTGCTCGGTATTAGGTGTTTCTCCAGAGGATGATGCCTTAACCATCAAACGTGCCTATCGCAAATTAATGAGCGAACATCATCCGGATAAGCTGGTGGCTAAAGGGTTACCCCCAGAGATGATGACGCTAGCCAAAGAGAAAGCGCAAAAAATTCAATCGGCGTATGAGCTCATCCGCAGCCAGAAAGGCTTCTAGTCCGCGACCTGTAGAACAGCCTGCCGAGCCTAAAACTCTGCAGGTTGTTTAAAGGTCATACTGTTTCCAAATACAGGGTGCGTAATGGTGAGACGCTCTGCGTGGAGCAGTAACCGCGAAGCTAATGCTTTCGCCTCCGGCGAAGCATAAAAGTAATCTCCCAAGATAGGATGTCCCATCGCAAGCATATGTACGCGTAGCTGGTGAGAACGGCCAGTGATTGGCTTGAGCTGGACACGACAGCTTACGTCATCGCGCGCGAGAACTTCCCACTCTGTTTGTGCTGCTTTGCCGGTCTCGAAACAGACCTTCTGTTTAGGACGATTCGGCCAATCGCAAATTAAGGGTAAATCGACTAACCCTTCATCCGGGACGAGTTGCCCCCATACCTGAGCGATATAGGTTTTAGACGGCTCTCGCTCACGGAATTGGCGTTTTAATTCGCGCTCAGCAGCTTTAGTCAAGGCAACCACCATCACGCCGCTCGTGGACATATCGAGGCGATGGACGGACTCGGCGCTGGGAAAGTCACGCTGGATACGCGTCATAATACTGTCGTTATGTTCCGGTAGACGCCCCGGGACGGACAGTAAACCACTCGGTTTATTGACCACGATAATATGCTCATCCTGATACAGGATATGCAGCCAAGGTTCTAGGGGGGGATGGTAAGCTTCCATTTTCTATCCTAGAGGGGGCTTCCCCCCTCACGATTATTACTGATGGGTCACGACGATCAAGCGTAAAGCATCTAAACGCCAGTTCGCTTGCGATAAGCTGTCGAGGACTTCTTGACGATTATCGCGCAGTGCATCTATTTCATCTTCACGAATGTTAGGGTTAACGCTTTTCAGCGCTTCCAAACGTTCCAGTTCTGCTGTCAACTGTTTCTCCGCCGACTGCTGAGCCTCGGCAATCACGGCTTGCGCACTCGCGCTGACCAATTGCTCGCCGGTCGTCAGAATTTGGTGCACCTCTTGTTGCACGGCATTCACCAGCTTGCTGCCAGTGTGACGATTGACCGCATTCAATTGGCGGTTAAAGCTTTCGAACTCGACCTTATCCGCCAGGTTGTTGCCTTTGGTATCGACCAAAAGGCGCAATGGCGTAGGCGGCAGGAAGCGAGTCAGTTGGAGTTGTTTAGGCGCTTGTGCCTCCACCACGTAGATCAATTCCAGCAGTAGGGTTCCCACCGGTAACGCTTTATTTTTCAATAACGAGAGCGCACAGCTTCCGGTATCACCCGATAGGATGAGATCCAGACCATTACGAATAAGGGGATGTTCCCAGGTGATGAACTGAGTATCTTCACGCGATAACGCTTGGTTACGGTTGAAGGTAATCGTACAGCCGTCTTCCGGTAATCCAGGGAAATCAGGGACTAGCATATGATCGGAAGGCGTGAGCACAATTAAGTTATCGCTTCGGTCTTCTTGGTTAATGCCGACAATATCGAACAGATTCAAAGCAAAGTTAACCAACGCGGTATCGTTATCTTGTGCGGCTATTTCATCAGCAAGGCGTTCCGCTTTCTCGCCGCCATGGGAATGCAACTCTAATAAACGGTCTCGCCCCGATTCCAACTGTGATTTCAGGTCGTCATGTTGTGCACGGCATTGCTCGATAAAGGTCTCTAAGCCTTCATCTTTTTCCGGCGCAACTAAGAACTCTAATAGCTGGTCATGCACGCTATCGTAAATAGTTCGGCCAGTCGGGCAAGTACTTTCGAAGGCGTCTAACCCTTCGTGGAACCAACGTAATAATACGGCTTGTGCGGTATTTTCTAGCCATGGCACCATAATCTCGATATCGTGGAGTTGCCCAATACGGTCCAGACGGCCAATACGTTGTTCTAAGAGATCAGGGTTGAACGGCAGATCAAACATTACCATTCGGCTGGCAAATTGGAAGTTACGCCCTTCGGAGCCAATCTCTGAACAGAGCAGTACCTGTGCACCTTCTTCTTGCGAAGCAAAGAACGCTGCGGCTTTATCTCGTTCGATAATCGACAATCCCTCGTGGAAGACGGCCGCACGGATCCCTTCACGTTCGCGCAGTACTTGCTCTAGCTGAAGCGCAGTTGCTGCTTTTGCACAGATAACGAGGACTTTTTCTTTACGGTGTTCCAGTAGATAGTTAATTAACCACTCTACTCGAGGATCAAACGCCCACCAGGTGCCGTTATCCCCTTCGAATTCTTGGTAGATCTGCTCGGGGTAAAGTAAGTCACGCGCCCGCTCATCTTTACTCTTACGTGCCGACATAATGCCAGACACTTTTATGGCGGTTTGGTATTGGCTTGGCAGCGGTAAGCGCACGGCATGCAACGCGCGTTTAGGGAATCCTTGTACCCCTTGGCGGGTATTACGGAAAAGAACGCGGCTCGTGCCGTGACGGTCGGTTAACATCTCAACCAGATGCTGGCGGGCCACCAAGCGTTCGTCGCTGTCACTGTTCGCTTGTAGGATCAGCGGGCGAATATCTTGCTCTTTGATCAGGCCATTGATCAGGGCGATTTGTGACTCGGCTAATGACTCTTCGGCCAATAAGCTGGCGACGGCTTCGGCAACGGGTTGGAAGTGACGCTGCTCTTCGACGAAGGCATCGAAATCGTGGAAGCGATCCGCATCGAGTAGACGTAGGCGAGCAAAGTGACTTTGCATGCCTAACTGTTCTGGCGTAGCGGTCAACAGCAGGACACCCGGCACGACGTCGGCTAGTTTTTCAATGACTTGATACTCACGACCGGGCTTGCCTTCGCTCCAAGCGAGGTGATGTGCCTCGTCGACCACCATTAAGTCCCAGTCGGCTTCTAGCATATCTTCTAGACGCTGTTTATTTTTGCACACAAAATCCAGTGAGCAGATCACCAATTGTTCGGTGAAGAAAGGGTTAGCGCTATCGAAGCGTGCTTCGTTATACCGCTCATCGTCAAACAGCGAGAAATGGAGGGTAAAGCGGCGCAGCATCTCGACCAGCCACTGATGTTGCAGTGTTTCGGGAACGATGATCAACACGCGCTCAGCACGGCCAGCCAGCAATTGCTGTTGGATGATCATACCGGCTTCAATGGTTTTGCCTAGCCCGACTTCATCAGCAAGCAGGACGCGAGGCGCGTGGCGACGTCCGACATCTTGCGCGATATGTAGCTGGTGGGGGATTAAGTTAGTGCGCATCCCGCGCATGCCACTGGTCGGTAAACGGTATTGTTCGCTTTGGTACTTTCTTGCGCGGTAGCGTAGCGCGAAGCGATCCATCCGGTCCAATTGTCCAGCAAACAGACGGTCCTGTGGCTTACTAAAGATCAGTTTACTGTCCAACATGACTTCGCGTAACACCACGTCGGTTTCCTGAGTGTCGCTGCGCGTGCCAATATAGGCCATTAGGCCGTTTTCATCGCGTACCTGGTCAACCAGCAATTGCCAACCCTCGTGGCTGGTGATGGTATCGCCCGGGTTAAACATAACGCGAGTGATGGGAGAATCATTGCGGGCATAAAGTCGGTTTTCGCCGGTGGCTGGGAAAAGTAAGGTCACCATGCGTGCATCGATAGCCACGACGGTTCCCAGTCCAAGTTCACTTTCTGTATCACTAATCCAGCGCTGACCAAGTGTAAAAGGCATAAATTTTGCTCGATTCTCTTAATTATAGGGATGTATTCATTCACGGCTAACGGGCCAAACACGGTTTACCACCCTGGTGGTGGAAGAAGGCCTGGTTATTTTGAAGGGCGCTATGGTACTGGAAGGCGGAGGATTCGTCACCTATCAAAATAGTCCAAGTTGCCCAGTCATGACATTTTCAAAATTGCCGCCGACAAAACCGAGAATACCTTCTGCGACCGGCTGCAATTGCTTAGTTAAGTAATGAGTATAGTCGAGAGGTGCGGTCATTGCCGTGAGCGGCTCTGGGCCAGCGAGCGTGATGACATAACGTATTGCGCTACCGCGTCGGAAGCTCGATTTTTGTCCTTGTGTGAGGGCAGCCTGTTCAGCAAGACGGGCGGCACGCACATGAGGAGGGATATTCTTTTCGTAGTCGGCCAGTGGACGACGTAAGCGTTTTTTATAGACCAGCTGATCGTCTAACTCACCCGCTAAAAGTTGTTGTACGGTGTGTTGCACGTACTCTTCCCAAGGTTGATCGCGAAAAATAAGGCCATACAGTGTCTGTTGGAACTGTTGAGCAAGCGGTGTCCAATCGGTACGGACGGTCTCTAACCCTTTAAAAACCAAACGTTCCTCGCCGTGATCGGCCACTAAGCCTGCATAGCGTTTCTTACTGCCTTGCTCGGCACCGCGGATGGTGGGCATTAAAAAACGACTAAAATGGCGCTCGTACTCGATCTCTAAGGCACTCTCTATCCCGAGTTGCTGCTGCAAGGTCTGTTGCCACCATTGGTTGATCAGGGCGACGAGCCGCTGACCAATCGCGTCAGCTTGCTGCGGATCGCAGTGCTCACCCAGTGAGATAAAGGTGGAGTCGGTATCCCCGTAAATAACGGTGTAGCCTTGTTGTTCGATCAGTTGTCGCGTCTGTTGCATGATGTCATGTCCGCGCAGAGTAATTGACGAGGCGAGACGCGGATCGAAAAAACGGCAAGAGGGCGTACCGAGTACTCCGTAAAAAGCATTCATAATAATCTTCAATGCTTGGGACAGCGGGGCATTTTTCTCGCGCTTGGCTTTTTCACGCCCCTGCTAGATCTGTTCAACAATAGCCGGTAAACAATGCACTGTCCGTGAAAACTGTGCCGAGAGGTAGCCTGGCACGGAAGGACCAGGATCGGCCAAGCCAACGATTAAGCCTACTGGGTCGATCAGAAAAGTTCGGATGATCGAGGGATACAGACTTTTATAATCCAGCACAATCACTGAACGGTAAAGACCGGGCTGTGAGTCCATCACAAATCCGCCTGGGCTCTGTTGCGGTGCAATATCACCGAGATTAGGGGCTACAAATCCTAAGCGGTGCATGCGGGGCAAGTAGAGATGAGTGAACGCAGCGATCGAGCCGCCGTGGCGATCGGCAGGCAGGCCGTTGGTACTGGCGCGTTCCAATAAAAAGGCCATCAGTTCGGTTTTTTGAAAAATACGCGTCACCAATTCACAATCTTTCAAGTTATAGCGGGCAAGCGCCACTTTATCTTGGCGGAAGCGCTGATTGATCTCGGCCATTTTATCGTGTGGTGTCGCGCTATCTTTACCTTCCCCCAATAAGTGTTGGGAGACATTTTCAAGGCTAAAAGAGGGAAAGTCCCAGAACGCTGATTTTAACGCCTCGATACCATCGATTATCCAGCGCCCGGCAGCTTGTGCGCTGAATACCCCAGGTTTGAAGCCGTGCTCTTGCCAAACTAATAAGCCACCGCCACGGCCTAACTTGAGAGGCAGACCGAATCGTTCAGCCTCACGGTGCAAGATGCGCAGATCGAATTGAATGACATTCCAGCCGATCAGTACATCCGGATCATGCATGGCCATCCACTGGTTGAGAGCATGGATCAGCTCCCGTGGGTGGGAGACATAAGTTAGGGTAAAGTCCGGCTGTTCTTCGCTTGGGGTAGGTGGCCCGAGCATATAGACTTGCCGCTGTCCGCAACCTTCTAAGCCAATACAGTAAAGCTCCCCGCGCTCGTTGGTTTCGATATCCAGCGATACCCATTTTAAGGTTGGTCGGTAGTCGGGATGAGGTTTTAGCCGAGCAGGTTCAGTCGCGGTACTATGACCTATCCAGACGGGCGCGGTGATAAAGCGCTCCATCATATAGCGGTCCGTAGGACGAATATCCGCCTCATAAAGCGGGATGGCTGCCTGCGCGAACTGCTGAGTGATGGCCTTGAGTGACCGTTGCTGATTTAGGTAAAGCGTCGTTTGTGGACGGTGAGAGAAATCTTTCAGTGCTGAATCGTGCAGGGTAATGCCTTGCTGGTCAGCCAGTAGGGCTTCTACTTGATTACGATATTCGGTTGGGAAAAAAGCGGTCGCCCGCTGCAAAGGCACCGAGACAGAGCGAGGACCTTGATCGGTCGCTAGCCAAAAGGAGACTTCAACACCCCGGGGGGTATCGCGCCAATGGCGGGTTAAGATAAAACCGGCCGAAACAGTCTCCATATCGCTTCCTCATAATTACGTATTCAGTAGACAGTATAAGCTAGCTGGAAAAGGACAACAGGGCTTTTAGTGGGGGAGGCTTCGGTGGGGATGGGAGAATAGGTGATATCACCATTATCAAGTAAGCGTAAATTCAGTTTTCGAGGTGTTCTTATGAACGGCTCTGCTGTCCATTGTCCTGCTACCACTCTGTGAGAGGGGGCTGTCACGCATAACATCCCACAGGACATAACCGTTTTCTCTGGCTTATGTCCTACCGAAGAAAAACTCAAAATTGACAGTGCCACCTCTATTCTCAGTGTAAAAATACTCGCCAAAGTTACCCTATTTACTCATACCATCCGTTATTAAAAGGGTAAAAGTGATAGATGTAGAAGCGACGCCAGCGAAGCCGCCTAAAACAAACCTCTGGCCGCTAAAACTGTCACCTTACAGTTTGGTAGAATAATTGAACGCTGAGAACCGGTATGAAATGTTTAGTCCTGAAAACGACCTTATAAATTTAGCCATTAATTTATATAGGCGATGCAGTAACCATTTTCCTCTTTATGAATAAAGGAAAAACCTCTCTGCCCTAAGTGCATACCGGCAATAATCAGTTTTTCATTCACAGCATGCTCCAATATCTTCATTCTTGTTTCTTTTGCTTGAACAGGATCATTATCAAAAAGAATGGATACCGTTGGTTGAGCGAGTTGAATGTGAGGGTAATGGACGATATCTCCCCATATTAATAACGATGTACACTCAGATTCGATAAGAAACCCAGTATGGCCTGGAGTATGGCCAGGTAACCAGACCGGCATAATAGCCTCAGCAATGTTCTCATCGTTTAAGAAAGAGACTTTTCCAGCATAAGCCTCTAATGTCTGGCGAACTAACCTAAAATTACGTTTCCCTCTCTCATCCGCCAAAGTGAATTGTTCATCATCTAGCCAGTGTTGTGCTTCGAGGGGATGAAGGACTATGTCTGCGACGTTAAAAACGCGTCTATTTTCAGCATCAAGTAGACCTCCGATATGATCGGGATGGCAATGAGTCAATAGAATAGAATAGTATCGATATCGCTTGGGCTGATACCAATTGATGCAAGATTTTCCTTAAGTTTCCCTGCCATACTATTACTTTGACCTATACCCGTATCGACTAAAATAACTCTGCCATTACCTTGAATGAGATAGCAATTTATATGAATATCATCAGGTTCATCGATTCCAGAATGATGTTGGATAATTTCTGCATCATTACGCTCAATGCCTGAAAGTAAATCTAGGCTTGACGTCATATCTCCGTCACTAATTGCCGTTATTTTAAAATCGCCAATTTGATAAAATGGAAAATAATTACTCATTAATGCCTCGGGGTCAGTGATGGGGAATTGATTTTACTAATATTAAAACGAGTACAGGGCATGAGGTGAGGGACTTATACCATTTTGAATTTAATTTTCTCACGACAGCCTTTATCTTTCGATAAATAAACAGTTAATTGAGATAACGCTCGCTATATTATTTACCGCGTAAATCGGTATGTATAACTCTCTTACCTTAAGCGTGTTAGGTTATCAGGCTCTGCAGTTGTTGTGTCATAGGTTCATAGACGCTTACCGATTCTATCTCTATGAATAGTTTCGCTATTTCTACTGGAACGCTATAAATAATACGATATTCAGGGTGTTTTTCTAATCCTACTGCATACAATTTCGTCCCGCTGAATCTCGTTCCTAACGCTGAGAAGTCTATCTTTTTTGTACTTATCACTAATCGTTGATCGGCTGAAATGGCTGGAGCAATGCCCTCTGTTTCATAAAGGTTACGATGCCAGTCACTAATATTTTTTTGCCAGCGAGAAAAGTATCCACCGCCTTTAAGATGGTAATCTTCGCTATTTAAAACCTTCGTGTTGTCAATGGTATGAATGGCAGATAGGCAGGATAACCTTCTTTGATAGCGCGAAATCGTTGAGATGTCTTGAAGCCTGTAACAGATATTAATGCCGGGAGTTTTTGTTGGCTGTAGAAAAAATTCCATTCATCTTCACTTTCTGAATCATTATATGAACATTCCACGATATAGAGCACAGGCTTACCCTCGTTTATATTTTTAATAAAATCAGCGGTAAATAATGATTTTTATCATGATATAAAGTTATCAACGTGCTTTAAAACGATTAAATTTCATGACTTAATGACATTACGTCACAGTAAGCGAGTTACAAAGACCAAATGGGAAAACAAATCTATGCGCAGAAAATTACCTAGCACGACATCTCTGAGAGCCTTTGATGCTGCTGCGAGACACGGTAATTTCTCAAAGGCGGCAGAAGAATTATCGCTAACAGAAGGTGCAATTAGTCGTCAGATCGCACGTCTTGAAGCCCTACTTAACTGCAAGTTATTTGACCGTATGGGCAGCAGAGTAAAGCTTAATCCTTTAGGTATTAATTATGCGCACCATGTAAGCGAATCCCTTTATTGGATGGAAAGAGATGCTCAGTCCATAATGGGCATGCCAGAGGAAAGTCGAAGTCTTGATATAGCGGTTTTACCCACTTTTTCGAGCCGCTGGCTTATTCCTCGACTTAATAAATTCAATCAGCTATATCCAGATATAACGCTAAATTTAGCGGCGCGAGCAGATCCGTTTATTCTTTCTGGAAGTGGTTTTGACGCGGTCATTCATTATGAACACTCTGCGTGGGCAGGTATGCGTGTACAATTTCTATTTCAGGAAAATTTACTTCCTATTTGTCATCCTGCACTGTTAAAAAGTGATGGTATTGACCAACAGTTAAACGAACTCCAGCTTATTCACAGACGACAGAACCACGATGCATGGCTTCAATATTCCCAAGAGAGTGGAATTCGTATAGATAATCCGATGAAAGGGAGAAAGTATGACCTTCATGAAATGGCTATTTCTGCTGTCATCGCTGGACAAGGTGTCGCATTGGTGCCTGGGATGTATGTTGAGAATGAACTCAATAACGGTTCGATTATTTCTCCTTGGCCAAGCTCAAGCAGGCTGAGTAAACAATTCAGCTTAATTAAACCTAAGGAAACAGGGATTAACGAAACGGCTTTGGAATGTTTCGAGCGCTGGTTATTGTCGGAAGTTGATACGCTGACTAACGTGAATAGAAACTAAGAGTATTGCAATAGAGAGCTGGAATTTTGGGGAATGGCGCTAATTGGTTGAATAAGTGAGATAGTAAGTCGTTAAGCTACTGCCATGGCCAGCGTGACGATTTATTGTCCACACGGCGACGTCGTACAGTCTTACCTTATTGATCAATCCCCTAACGGTTTCCCCCATCCCTTGGGGACATGACAAAATACTTTCTGATAGAACCCTCTTAAATTAGCGTAGAAATAGGCGCCACTTCCTCAATCAATACTAAACATCGCGGTAAGCGGTGACTGTCATGACATGGCAATCGGTTATAGTCATTCAACATCATTTCTGGCTGGAGGAGTGAATCTTGCGTAACGTCTTTTTTCTTTTACTACTGGTGGTGGCCGCGAACTGCCATGCAGAGCGGACCTTTGTTTTCTTCCGTCATGCAGAAAAACAGATGAATTTTAGTGGCCAGCTCTCGTGCCAAGGATTAAACCGTGCCTTGCGTCTACCTGGGGTACTCGTCCCTCGCTTTGGTAAACCGGACGAACTGTACGCCTCGGCACCCATCGAAGAGAAAGAGGGCAGTTCAATTCGGGCCGTTGCGACACTGATGCCGCTCGCTATTCAGACCTCTGAGAGCATAGGTTTACAATTTCATGCTCGCGATACCCATGCCTTAGTCAGTCGCTTGTTAGCGAGCGATAACCATCAAGTAACCTATATCGCCTGGGAGCACGATCACTTAGTTGACGCGGTAAAAGAACTGGTGGCGAGCACAGGGGGGGATAGCGTGCAGATTCCGTCTATTTCGCCGTTTGATTATGATTCGATTTATCTGGTTGAGCTTGATAAGCATCGTCGGTTCAAGTCGTTTACGCTGGAAAAAGAGGGGTTAAACCATTTACCGACGGCGTGCGTCAACCCTATCGCGCCAGAGTGAAGCGTAAAAATGAAACAGGGTTCGCTGAGGCGTTAGCGATTTTGTTTCGGAGTGTTTTAATATCGGTAACTTTACTTGACGTGGTCGGTACAGACCGCAACAATCCGAGCTCGAGAATTACGAGGAAAGTTAATGGAAGCCTGGATCCAACATTTATTAGAGCAATCGGTCGGCTGGGCGATAGGCGTTGTTGCGGTTGTGACCTTTTTGGAGTCCTTAGCCTTGGTTGGCTTAATACTGCCTGGAACCGTCATGATGGCTTCGCTCGGTGCACTCATTGGTAGCGGCCATATCAGCCTCTATCCAGCGTGGGCAGCAGGTTTTATTGGATGCTTGGTGGGGGACTGGTTATCGTTTTATATCGGTTGGAAATTCCAAGGTCCGTTACATCGCTGGAAGTATTTACAGAAACATCAAGCCCTGCTCAACAAGACCGAACACGCATTACATAATCATAGCGTCGCGACCATCTTAATTGGCCGCTTTGTCGGGCCTACGCGTCCACTTATCCCGTTGATTGCCGGCATGCTAGAGCTCCCAGCGAAAAAATTCTTACCCCCCAATCTTGTGGGATGCATTTTATGGCCGCCCATCTACTTACTACCCGGAATTCTTGCGGGGGTGGCGATTGATGTGCCTGCTGGCGCACAAGATAGTTTATTCAAATGGTATTTAGCCGGGGTGGCAGTGCTGATTTGGGTCAGTGTTTGGCTTGCTTGGCGCTGGTTACGTCCGGCTAAAGAAGCGGTCGCTAAGGGTTGGTTAACGCCGGCACGCCTACGCTATCTTGCGCCAATCACGGTGGGAATTACCGTCATCGCCTTGTGTCTATTGCTTCAACATCCAATGATGCCAATGTTTGGCCACTTATTGTGGAAAGTATTTATTGGCCATTAGTAGGCGGTACCCCTAACATTTTGGCGGCTTCACTGTCGCCTTTTTCCAGTTGCTGCCAGCTCCCACTCCAGGCGACCTCTCCTTGGTCAATCACAATACAGCGATCGGCAAGAAAACGAGCGTCCGCGAGTTGGTGCGAGACCATCACGAGAGTTAATTGATTCTCCTGACATAGCGCTTGAGTAAGGACTAACATTTCTTGGCGCAGGGCAGGGTCTAAGGCCGAAAAAGGTTCATCCAGTAGGAGTAAAGGCTGTTCGCGTAATAGACAGCGGGTCAACGCAACGCGTTGTCGTTGCCCACCGGAAAGCTGCGAAGGTAACCGATCCATCAGGGGCAATAGGCCAGTACGATCAGCTAATGCTAAAAGCTTCTCTTTCTGGGCGGCAGACAGACGCATGGCAGGGGATAAGCCGAGGGCGAGATTCTGTCTAACGGTCAGGTGGGTAAAAAGATTATTTTCCTGAAACAGCATCGACAGCGGTCGTTTGGCTGGCGCCAAGGTCGTCACGTTCTGATCCGCAATCCATACCTCTCCTTGGCTGGCAGGGATGAAACCGGCAATGAGATTGAGCAGTGTGCTTTTGCCCGCGCCGCTAGGGCCCAATATCACCACCCGTTCCCCCGCCGACACGGATAAGGTAAAACTTAGGGGTTGTTGTGGGTAATCACAACCTAGTTGATTTACGGTGAGCATCACGGTCCGCCAAGGTTTCAATAAGGATAAAAATCAGGAAGCATAGCAGTAATAAGAGTAGTGCAGTCACCGCCGCCTGTTGTGTCCGGTAAGCGCCCATCTGCTGATAGAGGTAATAGGGTAGCGTTTGAAAATCTTGGCTACCGAACAGGGCAATCACGCCGAAATCGCCCATCGACATTAATGAGGCGAACGCAAAGGCTTGTAACAGCGGCTGTCGCAGCGTTGGTAACTCAATATGACGTAACCGTTGCCATCCCGTTAAATTCAATGAGAGACACAGACGGCTATATTGATTCGCTAAGTCACGCATCGGGCTCTCGAGTAACTTACTGGCATAAGGTAATGCCATCAAGGTATTGACGATAATGACCAGATAGGTGGGTGAACGAGCAAGTCCGATGGTTTGGTTAAGGATCAGAAAAGCCCCTGTCGCGAGAACAATGCTTGGCACGCCTAAAATAAGCATTGCACTGCCTTCAAGACAACTGGCCCAGCCATACTGCTGTCGTCGACGGTATTCCCGTGACGTCCACAATATCATCAGGGTAATACTGACACTGAGCACGCCAGCGACTACAGCAATCTTAAGTGAAAGCGCGACGGCCTGCCATAGTGCCGGGTCGGTTAAGGCTGCAAGTGTCTGAGGACCGATGCCGGCAGTGATAACCGCGATAAGGGGCGGGATCAGCAATAGAAACAGAACCAGTAACGCTACCGCGTCGGTAATAGCGGCCCCTAGACCTTCCACTTTAGGCTGCCAAGTCTGGCGTAGACTGACCTCATGGGCGCGAAGCGGGGTCAACCAATGGCTGCATAATAATAGCCCACCGCAGCAGCACAGTTGAATAATGGCGAGTAGTGCAGCGCGACCCGGATCATAATCAAAGTTTAATGCTTGGTAAATTGCCAGTTCCAAAGTGGTCGCTTGAGGGCCTCCGCCTAAGGTTAAGACGATGGCAAAGCTGGTAAAACAGAGCATAAAAATCAGCACAAAAGCCGGGAAAAGTTGCCGTTTTAACCAAGGCCATTCAAGAAATTTAAACAGGTTCCATCCCTGAATGGCTAATTGATCGGCCAGTTGTCGCTGCTCATTGGGGATCTGCTGTAAGGCTTGTAATAACAGGCGAGTGGCGAGCGGTAAATTGAAAAAGACGTGGGCCAGTAGAATCCCACTCAGTCCATAGGGGCTAAAGGTATAATCGATACCGAGCCGATGACACAGCATGGCAAGCCAGCCTTCACGGCCGTAAACGGTCATTAAACCGAATACCGCGACCAATACCGGCAGAATTAAGGTCATGCTGGCAAGGCGTAACAGCAAAACCTTACCGGGAAAATGTCGCCGCTGTAATGCCCGGGCAATGGGAATCGCCAAACCGACGGCGATAAGGGCCGAGAGCGAGGCCTGTTTAAACGAAAACGCGATCAAATGATGGAGGTAGGCGTCTTCCAGTAGTCCCGTCAATGAGGGCAAGGGGGGGGCAAACAGCAGCGCGATAAGCGCTGCGCTAAGACAGACCAGAATAGTGAATGCCGCAATGCTGCCGGGAAGACGCCAACGATTCATTAGCGCGAAACAGCCATTTGCCATGACTCGACCCACGATGCGCGGGAGGCGGCCACTTGTGACGCACTATATTGCAGGGCTTGCTGTGGCACCGGAAGCTGCTCGATCGCGGCGGGTAGCGGTTGACGCGTTGCCGGGTACATCCAGTTACCCGTTGCCAAGGTTTTTTGGAAATCATCAGACAGCATAAACTGCATAAATTGATGGGCGAGCGCCGGTTGTGGGCTTTTCGCTAACTGGCCCGCAACCTCTACCTGTAAATAGTGGCCTTCTGAGAAGTTGGCAGCGGCGTAGTCATTATTATGCTCTTCCATAATGTGATAAGCCGGTGAAGTGGTGTAGCTTAGCACCAAGTCAGCTTCACCTTTCAAAAACAGCCCATAAGCTTCACTCCAGCCGCGAGGGATAGTTACCGTCTTTTTCGCCAGCTGCTGCCAGGCTTGGGCGGTTTTATCGCCAAACACATGGTTCATCCATAATAAAAGCCCCAGTCCCGGAGTACTGGTACGGGGATCTTCATAGATCACGCGCCACTTCTCAGGGCTTTCGACTAGCTCATGCAGACTTTTCGGCGGGTGCGGTAAACGTTTTTTGTTATAAACGAAAGCAAAGTAGCCGTAATCGTAGGGGATAAAAGTCTTGTCGGTCCAGCCATTAGGAACCTTAAGCTTTTGCGTATCGATATTGGCGGGGGCAAAGAGGCCGGTTTTGGTCGCGCTTTCTAACAGATTGTTATCCAGTCCCAATACCACATCCGCTTTACTGCGCGGACCTTCCATTCGGAGGCGATTAAGCAGCGAAATACCATCTTCTAGCGTGACATAGTGCAATGTACAACCACACTGTTTCTCAAACGCGGCCTTAATGGCTGGACCAGGCCCCCACTTTGACGCGAAAGAGTCATAGGTATAGACCGTTAATACAGGCTTAGCCGCCAAGGCGGGCAGTGCGGTAAGGGCTAATACTAACCCTGAAACAAACTTTTTAGTTGGAAACACTTTGCGCTCCTAGAAAAATATTGCTCGTTGGCGCAAAGGATCTGAGAAAGGTTCGCTCAAATCCCTCCGCCGGTATTAACCGGATCAGGTTCTACGGGTGTCTCTCAGCAGTTCGTGACTGCACCCCGTTGAGTCTGAGCATTCTAGGCAATTATTGAGTCAGAGGAAAGCAAAGATCATGAAAGGACGCGCAGCCAGAGCTGACTGCGCGCGAAGGAGCGATTAAGCACAGAGCTGTTCCAGTGCGCGATCGAGACCGCCTACTAACCAGTCGATATCGGCGGCTTGGAAAGCCAGAGGTGGGCGCAGTTTCAGTACGTTGCCATAAGGACCGGCAACGGATGTGAGGATCCCTTGATCCCGCAGGCGCTCGATCAAGTCTAGGGCTAACGCCTTATTCGGTTGCTTAGTTTCTGGATCGGTCACCAACTCGAAGCCAATAAAGAGCCCAGCGCCACGCACATCGCCGACACAGCGATACTTTTGTTGTAGATGGCGCAGCTCTTCAAGTAATCGAGCGCCCATCACGCGGCTATGCTCTTGTAAGTTCTCTTCTTGAATCACCTTTAATACAGCTTGCGCGGCCGCCATTGAAACAGGGTTACCGCCAAAGGTATTGAAGTAAGGGATATGATCACTAAACGAAGCAAGTACATCACTCTTCGCAAAGAGTGCCGAGACAGGGATCCCGTTCCCCATCGGTTTACCCGTGGTGATAATGTCCGGCACGACACCGTGCCGCGCGAATCCCCAGAAGGTATCCCCTGTGCGAGCAAATCCTGGTTGGACTTCATCGGCAATGAAAATGCCGCCATTCTGATGAACGACATCGATCGCCGCTTTAAGGAAGCCAGGAGGATTCGGTAACACCCCATCCGATGAGAAGATCGAATCGGCAAGGAAGCCCGCAAACTTGATGCCGTTTTGTTTCATGTCATCGATCTGTTTTTGAATCTCATTGGCAAACCACTGACCCGGATCGTTTGGGGTTAAACGATAAAAATCGGGCGCAGGCACCACGCGAGTAGTCGGTGCGAGTGCTTGGCCACTGCCCAGTGCAGGAGAGGCGCCGGAGGTTAATTCACTGGTGCCGTGGTATGCCTCTTGGGTGACGATGATCCCGGAACCGCCACTAAAGGACTTAGCGACGCGGATGGCCAGATCGTTGGCTTCCGAGCCGGTACACATGTACATCGCACGATCGATCTCTGCCGGGGTGGTCGCTAAGATAGATTCGGTATAGTTTAAAATATTCTCGTGGAGGTAGCGGGTATGGGTATTGAGCTGCTGCATTTGCTGGCTCACCGCCTCGACTACCGCAGGGTGGCAGTGGCCAATACTGGCGACATTATTGTAGACGTCTAAATATTTTCGGCCCTCTGCATCCCATAAATATTGTCCTTCCCCTTTTACCAAATGAACCGGATTACGGTAAAACAGGCGGTAGGATTCACCAAGGATCCGATCGCGTTTATCTGTAAGTTGACGGATTTCAGGGCGCAATGCCTCAGCATGTTCAGCGCGAAAGCTGTTGGTATCCATAATGGTGGAACGTGTGGTCATTATTTACTCCTTGCACTGCAGTCATCAGTAAGAGGTCACAGATAGGGACGCAGCCCTATCTTGGAATTATTCGCTTTCTATCATGTTGAGATTGATCGATGGACTGGTTTGGCGTCTCACCTTAGTTGTTAGGAAATAGAGGTAGCCGAGAACCATAATTCCAATAAACAGGCCACCAATAACCGGATTGAACCAGAGCATGGTGATAAAACAGATGATGGAGAGGACTAATGCAATACCGGGGATGACGGGGTAGCCCGGCGCACGGTAGCTGCGTTCAAGCGTTGGGGCAGTTTTACGCAAACGGAATAGGCTTAACATACTCATGATATACATTACGTTAGCACCGAATACAGCCATGGTAATCATGGCAGCCGTTAAACTCATGCCTTGTAGCATCATGCCATCGTTACAGACCACAATCATCCCGATAATCCCCCCGGCAATAATAGCGCGATGCGGGGTTTGAAAACGGCTGAGCTTACACAGTGAGGCAGGTAAATAGCCACCACGAGACAGGGCAAAGAATTGGCGAGAGTAGCCAAGAATAATGCCATGGAAGCTGGCGATTAGGCCGAATAGTCCAATCCATACCAGCATATGCATCCAGCGTGAGTGTTCGCCGACAATCATTTTCATCGCTTGCGGGAGTGGGTCATTAATCCCAGATAGGGCACGCCAGTCGCCTGCGCCACCCGCAAACAACATGACACTGATGGCTAAGAACACGAGGGTTAAAATACCGGTCACGTAGGCAATAGGGATGGTCTTTTTAGGATTTTTAGCCTCCTCTGCGGCCATCGCTGCGCCCTCAATCGCCAAGAAAAACCATATCGCAAAAGGGATTGCCGCGAAGATACCGGGTAGAGCGGCCATCGAGAAATGTTCTTGTCCCGACCAGCCATGGGCAACGAAATGACTCATGCTAAACCCTGGGGAGACAACGCCCATAAAGACCAGCAATTCAAACACGGCTAATAGCGTAACGATGAGTTCAAACATCGCGGCTAATTTTACGCCAAGAATATTCAGTCCCATAAAGACGACATAAGCGCCCAATGCAGCGTATTTAGGATTGAGCGTTGGATATTGCACATTGAGGTAAGCGCCAATTGCCATCGCGATGGCAGGGGGTGCGAAGACGAATTCGATCAGTGTCGCGAGACCGGCAATTAAGCCACCCGTGTCGCCAAACGCGGCACGGCTGTAAGCAAAAGGGCCACCCGCTTGTGGAATCGCCGTCGTCAGTTCCGTAAAACTAAAGATAAAGCAGGTATACATCACGGCAATAATTAATGTGGTGACTAAGAAGCCGAGCGTTCCTGCTACACCCCATCCATAACTCCAGCCGAAATACTCACCTGAGATCACCAGCCCTACGGCAATCCCCCATAAATGGAGTGCCCCCAGCGTTGGTTTTAATGATGTCGTCATAGTTAACCCCGTTAGCATGATTGAAGACGTTCTTGCAGGTTGATGCTGCGTTTCGAAAGATAATGCAGTGCTTAACGGTGAGAAACTTGACCGGAAAAGACAGTTTGTTGTCACCCAGTGTTAACTCATTGTGTAAAAAGTAACACCTGTACTCTCGAGTCAACTTTCCCTGTTTTATCGTCAAGCTCACGGAGGTCACTCTGGTGGATGCTACTTCTCACATTAGGTTTTAACGCTGCGTAGGAGAAGATGATGAGTGTGAAACAATACGATGCCCTCGACCAAGCGGTATTACTGCATATTGCGAACCATGTCGTGCAAGCCTATCCACCGCTACAAAATGCGGAAATCAAATTATTATGCCGTTCAGAAAACGCGACTTTTTCAGTGATGGCTCAAGGAAAACGTTATGCATTGCGTTTGCATCGGGGGAATTACCATCAGAAAGCGGCTATCGAAAGCGAGCTATTATGGTTAGATGCCCTGCGTGCGGAAGGGATCCAAGTACCACAAGCCCTGCGAGATGGGCAAGGTGAACGTATTCAAACCTATGTCTTGTCGCCGGATGAACAGCGGCATGCGGTACTTTTTCACTGGATTGAGGGCGAGATGCCGACCAGTGAGGTGTCTCCGGATGCTTTCAAGCAGTTAGGCGAGATTACGGCACGGTTACACCAACATAGCCGCCAGTGGCAGCGCCCGGATGATTTTCAGCGTTTGCGCTGGGACCATGATTCAATGGTAGGCCGCAGCAGCCATTGGGGAGATTGGCGTGATATCAGTGATCTGTGGACCCGTGATCATGACCTTATTGAGACAGTGATCGCGGATGTAGATGCAAAGCTGACCCGCTATGGTCAACACAGCGATCGTTTTGGATTAATCCATGCCGATCTACGTCTCACCAACTTATTGTTAGATCGTGGCGAAACGCGGGTGATCGATTTCGATGATTGTGGATTTGGTTGGTATTTACATGATCTGGCGGCGGCGATCAGTTTCGTCGAGCATCATCCTTCTGCACCGTTGTGGGTCGATCGCTGGATCGAGGGGTACCAGCGTATCCATCATTTTAGCGACGATGACTTCGCGATATTACCTGCCTTATTAATTCAACGGCGTATTCAATTAACCGCATGGTTAGGCTCGCATTGCGAGACAGAGATGGCGAAAAGTGTGGCGCAAGGTTGGTCGGCACAGACGCTAGGATTATGTCGCACCTATTTGGAGGGGAAGCAGCGACCTATTGGTCAAACTGCGCACTACTAAGGCGCAAAAAAGCGTACGCCTTAGCGTTATGGTGATGATAAGTCTGTGTTATATCGCAAAATTCACTCTTGGTATGAAGTTTGCACCAGAGTGTATATCGTTGCGATTATCCATGAGGTCATCACCATGCAATCATTATTCACCTCCTCTCAGCAAGCCGCTCATCATGGCGTTTTAGCGGCAGCCGCGAGTGGACTGAGCCAATTTATTACGCATCAAGGCGGGGATATTGATCGGGTGTTTGGCCTGAGTGGGATTGACCCAGAATTACTGGGGAATCCGACGATGAGCTTAAGTTTAGTCAACTACTGTCGTGTTATGGAAGTTGCGGCGAAACATTCTGGCGTCGATAACTTCGGCCTTTATTATGGTAAACAATTTAAACCGCAATCCTTAGGATTGATCGGCTATATCGGCATCTGCTCAGCCACCTTAGAACAAGCGTTACGCAATGTCGTGCGTGCTTTCCCCTATCACCAACACGATACCCTGATTCAATTAGTGGATAAGGGTGATAGCTGGCAACTGCATTATCAAGTGCGTCACGGTGCAATCCTTCAACGTCGACAAGATGCCGAGTTGACCCTATGTATGTTCTTAAACCTGATTCGTCACGCGTTGGGCAGTCACTGGGCGCCGAGAGAAATCCATTTCGAACACCCGCGGCCGGCGGCGTGGCATGAACATTGTAAAGCCTTTGATGCCCCGATCTGGTTTGACCAACCGACTAACTGTATGGTGATCCCGAAAAGTGATGGTCTACGCAGTATGCCTGATAGCGATCCGATGTTGTTGACGGTGACTCAAGATGCCATTCGCCAATTAAATGGCCATGTCTCGACTCAGCCCTTAATCGATCAGATTCGGGTTCAGGTCCAGCTCGCGATAGGGCAGGGGGAGCCGGAACTTGAACAGATTGCTGAGCAGGTTGCGATGACGCCTTGGTCACTGCAGCGGCGGTTACGTCAAGAAGGCATCAGTTTTACCGGGTTGGTGGATAAAGTGCGCGGGGAGATGGCGATGAGCTTTCTGCAACAGCCACATATATCGGTGACGGATATGGCATTGTTACTTGGCTATTCGGAAGTGAGCGCCTTTTCGCGGGCGTTTAAACGTTGGTTCGGTACCAGTCCTCGCCAATGGCGTCAGTCGCAAACGGAAAGGCGTTTTGCGGATACCTCGATCATTCTGTAACTGATATGATAAACGCCTCATGTTGACCCATGTCTTACCACAGGTAGGGCGTTAGTCTTATAGGCCATTTATGCAATCTTTTACCCCGCCCGCCCCGAAAGGGGGAAACCCCGTTTTTATGATGTTTATGCTGGTGACTTTTTTTGTCAGCATCGCTGGAGCATTACAGGCACCTACCCTCAGTCTTTATCTCAGCCAAGAGTTAGCGGCTAAACCCTTTATGGTAGGGTTATTTTTTACCATCAATGCCGTGACGGGTATTATTATCAGCTTTATATTAGCCAAGCGCTCAGACCGCAAAGGGGACCGTCGGCGCTTATTGATGTTTTGCTGCGCGATGGCTATCGCCAATGCGCTGATGTTTGCTTTTGTACGCCAATATGTGGTGCTGATTACTTTAGGACTGATCCTTTCAGCTTTAACCAGCGTCGTTATGCCGCAACTCTTTGCCCTGGCCCGGGAATATGCCGATCGCACTGGCCGCGAAGTAGTGATGTTTAGCTCGGTGATGCGGGCGCAAATGTCGTTAGCCTGGGTGATTGGCCCGCCGATCTCCTTTGCACTGGCACTGAACTATGGCTTTATTACCCTCTATCTTGTCGCCGCGGCGCTATTTCTGTTGTCGCTGATATTAATTAAAACAACCCTACCTAGCGTACCTAGACTTTATCCGGCAGAGGATTTAGCGAAAAGTGCAGCCAGTGGCTGGAAACGGACGGATGTGCGATTCCTGTTTGCGGCCTCGGTACTGATGTGGGTCTGTAATCTGATGTATATCATTGATATGCCCCTTTATATTAGCAACAGCTTGGGCATGCCCGAAAGCTTTGCAGGGGTGTTGATGGGAACCGCCGCAGGGTTAGAGATCCCAGTGATGCTGCTGGCTGGCTATTTGGCTAAACGGGTCGGTAAACGGCCCTTGGTGATCGTTGCGGCGGTATGTGGCCTACTGTTCTATCCCGCCATGCTGATATTTCACCATCAAACAGGGTTATTAGTGATCCAGCTGCTGAATGCTGTCTTTATTGGGATTGTGGCAGGATTAGTGATGCTGTGGTTCCAAGATCTGATGCCAGGGAAAGCGGGGGCCGCGACTACCTTATTTACCAATTCTGTTTCGACGGGGATGATTTTCGCCGGGCTCTGCCAAGGGCTATTGAGTGATCTGCTGGGACATCAGGCGATTTATGTTTTAGCAACTGTACTGATGGTTATCTCGCTACTGCTGTTGTTGCGCGTTAAAGAACAAGCATAATATCAGGGGGCCTACAGGCCCCCTCATCTTAACTATTGCGCTGTTGATCGGTCTGGCCTGGCATTAGTGCCCGTATATCGGTACCGGTTGGGGTTTGATGGACGCGTAATCCAAAGGCAGGCAGTGCCGCGTAGAGATAATCGAAAATATCGCTTTGGATCGCTTCATACTCTGCCCAGACCACTGTGTTGGTGAAAGCATAAATCTCAATAGGTTGACCGTTCTCGGTGGGCGCGAGCTGTCGCACCATAAGCGTCATATCTTGTCGAATCTGTGGGTGCGTCTTCAACCAATTTTCCAGCCAAATACGAAATGTACCGATATTGGTCAATGCACGATGATTGAGTAACGATGCATTTTGATTATCGCGCTGGGTGTTCCATTGGCTGATCTCTTGCTGCTTATTCACTAAATAGGGACTGAGCAAATGGGCTTGTCCAAGCCGGTCGATCTCGGTTTCCGATAAGAAGTGAATGCTGGTGGTATCGATATTGACGCTACGCTTTATACGTCTGCCCCCCGATTCTGACATCCCTCGCCAGTTTTTAAAGGAGTCGGAAATTAAGGCATAAGCAGGAATAGTCACGATAGTTTTATCCCAGTTATGCACTTTAACCGTGGTTAAATTGATATCGATGACCGCACCATCCGCACCGTATTTTGGCATATCCAGCCAATCGCCAATCTTCAGCATATCGTTGGCGGACAGCTGTATTCCGGCGACCAAGCCAAGAATGGGATCGCGAAAGACCAGCATCAGTACGGCGGTCATAGCGCCCAAGCCGGTTAGCAAGGTGCCGGGCGACTTTCCTAATAACAGCGAAATCATCAAGATAACGATTAAAATCGCCATAATTAATTTAATACTTTGGAAGATGCCCCGCAGCGGAATCTGTTTGGCAAATTCACTTTTGGCTGTCGCCGCTTGAATAACATCGAGCAGTGAGAAGGCGATCAGTAAGCTGAAGAGCATCACCCACAGTTGGCAGAGAGTGGTCAGCGCGACGAATAGCATACTCTGTGGGTCGAATAGGATATGCAGTAATGTCTGAAATAGCACGCCCTGTAATAGCCAGGTCGCACGATTAAATAAGCGATGTTTAAATAACGATTTTGGCCAAAGGTGTTGGCTCTTTTCTGACTGTTTTTTCAGTATCGGTAACAGCAGTTTATGAAGTAAGAGGTGAATAATCAGAGAGATGAAAATCATCGCGGTAAGCATGAGTAGCGTTGCGATAATATCGGTGTAATGAGTAAGACCTAGGGTCTGAAGCCAATGTTGTAGTGGAAGTTGCATTATTGTCGTAAGTCCTTTTTACATAAAATATTTTTCTTAAATTCGACTTTCATAGTATACCTAAACCTACACTAATCTGTTTATATCAAACTCGACATGATCAATTCATGTGAAGAAGTATCTAAAAACAAACTAAAGAATAGGTTGTTTATGAAACATCCTACACACAACGTTCATCATTGCATTTTTTCTGGTACTTTTCACAATACTAAACATGAAAATTTGTCGTGAATTTTGGGTAATGGCGCGCTCCCCGGCCCTTTTTTAGCTTTAGTGTCTGATGACCCTGAATCAGCCTCATATCATGATTATCGTTAAGGGGTATCTCCCTGCTAGCAGTGAAACGAAAGCATCTAGAGTAGTAAAAAATAAGACGACAAAGTATCCTTCTGCGTTGATTGAAGGCCATGTACGTTTACTACGCGAGAAAGTATTGTGAGGGTTTTCGACAAGCCAGAACGGCTTTGTGAGGAGCAAACAAAATCGCTGATACGTAGCCAATCATTAGGCCGTTACGGTTCATCATTCAACTTGACTGTCCGACAGGATTAAACCGACCTTACTCAGTATTGATTCTTAGTATCACTCCTTCCTGAGTACCAATGCATTGGACTATTCTATACTCTTTCCCCTATGCGTTTAATATGTACTCTTCAAGAAATTAGCTTCAGCAATGTATTCATTAGCCAGACATTCGTATTTACTTGCTGTTTCCGCATCAGTATTGAGTGATTCAAGGATGGCAAGCCTACATTTTATTTTAGTAGCCTGACTCCACAGCTCGTGTAATTTTAGAATATTTGTTTTTTCTGATGGTAGGTTAGCTATTGATTCTTTTATGGCTAATTTTAGAATTTCCTTAGACTCAATCTCTTTATTAATATATTTGTTGTTTATTTCATTGAGTTGACTCATTTCTGGCTCTGTGAAAGCCGCATTAACGTTAAATGAAAAAATCATAATTAAAAGCGAAAGTTTAATTTTTTTCATAGTACTCAACTCTCCGATTAAATCTATCATTAGGTACTTTTATCCAAAAGCTTCTATTAGAGATGGCTTTTCCGAAGCCCTCTATATCTCCATCGTAAGTCATTTTTTGTATAAGTTCTCTGACTTGTGGCGTGTAGTCTCCTCGGTATCTAAGGTCGATAAGTACCTCTTTAATTTTATCAGGAATATTTTCCCAAGCTAAATCTGGTAGGGTATACGGATTAGAATGGTAATCGCGAATATTTTTGCGTAACTTACTTATTCTTTCAACATCTTTTTCTAGTTCTTTATAAGTTATCTCAAATAATCTTAACTGCTGAATATCTGTTGTTTCTTCAATGGACTCCCTGTTTTCAAGGACGAAGTTATAGGCTAAACATCCTTTCTTTTTGGCACCCTTAGAAATTGCTTCGGCCTTTTTATTTTCTATACCCGCTTTTTTTAACGTAATGAGTACGCTAGTTTGATTTCTATCGCCGAGGTCAAACCCTCTACCAATTGTGACGCCTGAATGATCTTTCCGGCAAGATAGAGAGTTCCCAGGCCAGTGTATTTTTTTGGAATAATCTCTACTTGATTTTATATTATTCCCTTCTGCCCGAAATGTCAGTCTTCCTTTTTTTGGCTCTAGCATTTTTTATCATCCTTAATCTATCCAGAATCAACTATATTACGAAGTGTTCTGACATTTCCTTGACGTTAAAGCGGGGTAGGTGAAAGTTTTTTAGAAAAATCAGGCTTATCGAGAGATTTTTCTAGGTATAATAGTCTGCTATATAAAAAGTCCTAAGGCGTGTAAGATCGATTAACATAGCGATGAATTATAATAGGGCGGTCACTGAATTTTTTATTGTCAGGAGTAATAATCTGTTTTAGCGTTGACTCACTTAGTCGTGTATTCACCATTACTGGGTAAGACCATGTAATATGAGATATTCGTCTAGATTTGGAGAATGGTTAAATCAAAATAGTGTTTTTTTGCTATCTGTGTATAACGAAGTGAATCTATCCAAGTTTAACTGCACATAAAAATATCATTTCTCATTGCTAAGTACTGCGTCTGCATAATTATAACTTTACCGACTATTTCATTATACCTAAGTCCTTAGCAATCACTTTGTCATTCAACGTTACTACATAATCCCACAAACTGTCCCCTGTTAAGCTAGGATAAAAGGCATAATTATATTTACCATTTTTAAATTTATACCCTCGAAAATTACAGATATCTGGGCAGTTAGTATTTATCGTCTCGCCGTCGAGACTGATCGTGGAATTATCAATAATATTTGTAGAGTTCAGGTGGACGTTATTACATGTGAGGTTACCCTCATGGCAATTGTATTCAATCGTTGCTTTAAATTTTTTTCCTTCAAAGTGAGAAAACGATTTAGCGTAGGTAAAACTCGACATCAGCGTGAAGAAAAAGAATAGAAATAATTTATATTTTTCCATTATCTTGTATAATTAGCCTTATAATAAATTTTCAATTCAGTCTCTCTGCGTTTTATTAATCCTAAACTAATACTACCTTGACTTTTATTCCACACCTTCCAAGCTAAATTAAGATTCTCTGAGCTCTCTCCATTGATGATCTTGATAACGGTTGAGCCACCGAACCCTCTTGAGTTATTCCCTATACCGATGTTATAGCATAAAATTGTTAACGCATCGAATTGACGTTGAGTGAGGTTAACTTTCACATGTTTTTTAACCGCATTTTGATGAATTACTAAAACTTTGCTAAACAACAATTCTGCCTGACTGATACTAATTCCATTTTTATACTCTTCAAACTCTGATGTATTTCTTATTAAATAACCATAACCTATTGTCGCCCCTTTAATGTAGTGGCTGATTTCTTTTCCGGTTTGGTCATCATAAATTTTTAATCTAAGACTTTCATAATTTTTTAATAGATTAATACCGGATTGACTCAGTCTTAACGTCGTTACATCGAATTTTCTACCTATGCCTACAGAATGAAAATTTAAATTATTGAGTATAGTCATTTTGTTGCTATTCAAAAATCTCAACGTTTTCCCATTGATGTCAACGTAGGAATTGGGATAAATCATTAGTCTCTTTTGAAATTCTCTAATAGAATTTATTGTTTCATTCCCACATAGACCATCAATTTTTAATGAAAACCCCTGTTTGACTAATAACTTTTGAATGGTTATCACATCACTGCGCTTATTCGTCGCAATAAGTCCCACGGAATATTTTGTGGGCATATAAAATCAATCCTTTTTTATATACGGTAGTATGTGAAATTAGTGTAATCCATAGCCCTCCATCACCCATTTAGCCTCGAGTGAGTTACTATAATTTTATCGAATCCTCTAAAAAAATATTCAGGGTTTTTATATTTATTCAGATCTGAAAAATAATACAATCATATATACAGGGTTTTATTTTTGATCTATATCAATATTGGTAACCTCATCGCCGATTGGGTTGTTTTTTCAGAATTTTATGGTCGAATTTTTATCAGAGAAAATAATAAGGTAAGATTTTTATAATCGGTTATCGTTAATTTCAATTCATTTATTATATTTATTACTAGGTCTGTACCAATTGATGCTAGATGCTATTCTGACTCGGAGATTTTCGAGTATTTATTTTGTGGGTAAAAGTAGAGGCTAGAAAGAGAAAAGTAAGCAAAAGGGCTGCAAAGAGATAGTTTACGGCGCGAAAATTCCTTACACGAAGTGAGTGCCCCCTAACGTCTTAGGGGGCAAGGCGATTATAACTTCGCCGCGTTTTGAGACAGGTACTTCGCAACACCTTCTGGTGATGCACCCATGCCTTCTTTTCCTTTTTCCCACTGTGCAGGGCAGACTTCGCCGTGCTCTTCGTGGAATTGCAGCGCGTCAACCATACGCAGCATTTCATCAACGTTACGGCCAAGTGGCAGATCGTTCACGACTTGATGACGAACCACGCCGTCTTTGTCGATTAAGAATGAACCACGTAGGGCAACACCGGCTTCTGGGTGTTCGATACCGTAAGCTTGTTGGATCTCACGCTTGATATCGGCAACCATCGCGTATTGCACTTTACCAATACCGCCGTTTTCGATTGGCGTGTTACGCCATGCGTTGTGCACGAACTCTGAGTCGAAAGAAACGCCAACGACTTCCACACCGCGTTGCTTGAATTCAGCGTAACGCTTATCGAATGCAATCAGCTCTGAAGGGCAAACGAAGGTGAAATCCATTGGCCAGAAAAAGAGTACGGCAGGTTTGCCGGCAATGTGCTTATGGAAGTTAAAATTCTCAACAATCTCACCGTTACCTAAAACTGCCGCAGCGGTAAAATCAGGGGCTGAACGAGTCACAAGTACCATACATACTCCAAGTGTTAATGAATAAAATCGTTTTAGGACACAGGCTCAAGATGAGCCGATCCTGCGTCTGTTGCGCGAAGGCAGTGTATCAGAACCCACGCAGTGGCGGGGGACTTTAAAGCTGTTTTTCTGTTGCCTGTGCCATTAATCGGGGATAAAAACGGTAAAACAAGGCTTCCAATTCGCGATAGTGGGTAATGAAATCTTGATAACAGTCAGCCAACATTATAAGACGCGGTCGGCGCTGCGCCATTTGCCGAAAGACGTTCTCCAGATTTTCCGGCTCGGCATAGCGTTCTAGCCAACGTTGCTGCCAGATAAGACGATTGAGATGTTGGAAATTATCAGGCGTCTGAGCCAAATCGCGAGCAATGGCCTGTTCAGCTACGGCACAGAATTCGGCCAAGCTTTGCTGAGGATGGAAGGCTGACCAGTCGCGGGCTAAAAAATGATCCCAAATCACATCCAATGCGATGGGGGCGACGCGGCGAGTTTCCGGCGTAAAGCGTTGTTTCGCTTCACGGACCTCTGGCAATTGGTCAGAAAGACTGTCCAGCCGACGGTGCATTTGAATCCCAGCCACAATGCTATCTGACCAGCGGCCAGCGGGATCGCCGCGGACAAAGTCCGCCAGTAAATTACCAGTGAGGGAGCTGCTGGCGAGCTGGGCGAGGTGGAGATGAGCGAGAAAATTCATGCTGCCATTATTACCTGAGTTGCCCTAAAAGCCAAAGGTTCTGTAATGCCCTCTTTTCCGTTACACTGTGCGCCTAAATTTTTATCGGAATAAGTCACCATGCGCGTTGCTGATTTTAACTTTGCTTTACCTGAGTCGTTAATTGCCCATTATCCACAACCTGAGCGGAGCGCTTGCCGACTGCTATCGTTAGACGGGCCCTCGGGAGAGTTACAGCATGGCGTCTTCACCGATGTACTGGATAAGTTACAACCCGGTGATTTGCTGGTATTTAATAATACTCGGGTGATCCCCGCTCGGGTCTATGGTCAAAAAGCCAGTGGCGGTAAGCTTGAGATGCTGGTGGAGCGGATGCTTGACGAAAAGCGGGTCTTAGCCCACGTTCGTGCCTCGAAAGCACCGAAGCCGGGCACGGAATTGCTATTAGGTGACGCTTTAGATGTACGGGCCACCATGGTCGCTCGTCATGATACGCTGTTCGAAATTGAATTCCACGATAGCCGTGAGGTATTAGATATCCTCAACCATATCGGCCATATGCCCTTACCGCCCTATATCGATCGACCCGATGAAGAGGCTGATCGCGAGCTTTACCAAACGGTTTATAGCGCGAAACCGGGTGCCGTCGCCGCTCCGACCGCAGGGCTGCACTTCGACCAGCCTTTATTGGACGCATTGCGTCAAAAAGGGATCGAAACGGCTTTTGTCACCTTACATGTGGGGGCGGGAACCTTTCAACCAGTAAGGGTTGAGAGCATCGAAGATCATATTATGCATGCTGAATACGCTGAAGTCCCGCAAGAGGTGGTGGATGCCGTATTGGCCTGTAAAGCACGAGGGAATAAAGTGGTTGCGGTGGGGACGACCTCGGTACGTTCTTTAGAAAGTGCGGCCAAGGCGGCGGAGAACGCGCTTATCGCGCCTTTCTTCGATGATACGCAGATCTTTATCTACCCGGGTTATCAGTATCAAGTTATCGATGCGTTAATCACCAATTTCCACCTGCCCGAATCGACGCTGATTATGCTGGTCTCTGCCTTTGCGGGTTATAAAAATACTATGAATGCCTATCAGCAAGCGGTGGAACAACAATATCGTTTCTTTAGTTACGGTGATGCCATGTTTATTACCCAAAACCCGCAAGCGGTGAATGAGGTGATGGACGACTAGGGGAGAACACCTATAATTAAACAGGGGCTAATTTAAGCCCCTTTTTTTTAGGTGAGAGGTTTTAAGGTAGAGCGGGGGGACGAGCCTTAAGACCCTGGTTAATTCAGCGAAATTTTCGCCACGCTATCTGGACCCTTGGTGGTGTTATCCGCGTTAAAGTCCTGTTTGATGGTGACATACAGCGAATTACCATCAGGTGGCACCAGCAGGCTGTTGGGATGACCGCCGAATGACCAAACGTGCTTTGGCGTTAGGCTGGTGGCATCCAGTTGAATAACCTTTTTCGATTCACGCTGGCTAATATAAACCTCGTGACGTTTTGCATTAAACTTTATCCCTAAGGCATCACCCGGGAGTCGCTTAATCACTTTTCCAGAATGTTCATCAAAGACTAAAGTCGTCTTGCCTTCGGAGTTATCGGTGACGAATAAACGTCCGGTAGTAGGATCTTCCGCCATATTGAGGAACAGGTACTTCTGTCCATCATCAGGTTTCCAGCGATGTTCAATTTTATTATTCGCAGGATTGATCACCGCCATTTCGCCACTGCCACTCGCCGCATAAATACGTTGAGTTGACGGGGAATAGATTATTCCTGTTACCCATTTGCCGACATTCTCTATTTTCCCTTTTAAGGTCATGGTTTGGGCATCGACAATCGAGATATAACCGGGATCGGTGACGCGACCTATATAGAGTTGATTGTTGTGGAAGAGGATTTCCCGCGCACCAATAGGATCGCCATCTTTATCTTTACCTTTAAAAAAGAGCCGTTCGACAATCTTCCCGCTCTGGGTATCGACCTTCGAAACCCCCCCATCAAGCGAGTTGGTGGTGTAGAAGTAGTGGCCTTTATCATCGATGGCCATGCCGAAGTTTTTCAGGTCAGTGTGTGTCTCACCGGTGATGGCCAGTGTTGTGGGATCCAAACGATAGATCACGCCACCATTAACGTCTTTAAAACTTTGTGCACTCGCAACATAGAGCTTATTTTGTCCGGGAATTAGGGCCAATTCATATAAGCCATCCCCCAGTTGCCGCTCTACAGGTGAGGAGGCTGCGGATAACGCTGCGGATGCTGGTTGTTGGGCGAAAGCCATCGGTGCCGTCAGGGTGGTCATTAAGAGTGCCGAGTACAATGCGTTAAGTGAGGGAAAGCTTCCTCTCATACTAAACTCCTTGATTAACTTCAAACCGGTAGAGATAAACGTCCTGACGGGCAGGATGTTAGCCTGAGTGATTAGAACTGATAGGATAAACTGACTGAGACGTTACGGAGCTCACCGTAGACATCACTGTTCCTATAAGTGTAATAGGTACGATCGAAGAGGTTGTTAACATTCGCTTGTACCGCAACCTGCTTGTTGATCTGATAACGCGTAAACAGGCTCGCTAAAGGATAGCTGCTTTGATATACCCGTTGGGTGCTGCCATCAGGGGCGGCAACGTCCCAGAATACTCGGTTTTGCCAAGTGATCCCGCCGCCAACCGTCAGCTCGGGTAGAGTAGGGAGTTGATAGCGGCTAAAGAGTTTAAAGACGGTTTGGGGCTGGTTACTGTTGAAGCGACCTGTAGAGTCCGTCGCGACATAGCGCGTTGCGGCAAAGGTCATTTGTAGGTTATCTGTGATGGCTCCGTTCAATTCGAACTCAGCACCCTTACTGCGTGCGCCCTTGGTCGCAACGTAGGCTTGCTCGCTGCTATTATTGACATAGACGCCATCTTGTACCTGACCCACATTATTTTGTTCGATACGGAAAATAGCGAAAGTCGCGGTGAGTCGTCCATCGTCCCACGCTGATTTCAGTCCCGTTTCGTAACTTTTACCGGTAATCGGTGATAAATAATGGCCGGTACTATCGCGATAGGTTTGCGGCTGGAAGATAGAGGTGTAGCTGGCGTAGGCTGACCAAGTATCGTTGAGATCATAGACGACACCGGCGTAAGGCATCAGGTTATTTTTCTCCATATTGCCGCTGGACCCATCGTTACGATATTGGGTATAACGCGCCCCCACGATCAGGGCTAAGGGATCGGCAAGGGAAAAACGAGCGGCAGTATAAGCAGACTTCTGACGAATGATATCATTTGCGTTCTGATACCAACCCCCCCAAGTGGGTTGTGCGATATTACCGTTCCAATGATTATCAAAGATGCCAATATCATTGCTGGTAATCTCGCTGCCGTCCTCACTGGTCGTTCCGTTACTGCTATCCGTCGCATTATGTTGACGGCTGTAGTTTACGCCAATCATAAGTTGGTGTTGACGCCCCAACAGTGCAAAGGGGCCACTTGCATAGCCATCCACAGAGGTCAGTTCACGTTTCCCACGATCTTTACTGCCAAAGCCGTCAGCCCCTTCACCAGTATCTCTATCGGGCATACTGAGATAGCCAACATACAGCAGTTTATCGCTAAAGGTGTTTTCAGCGTGGGTACCGTTTAAGTGGGCAATCCAACCGTTTTCGAAATGATGTTCTAGGTCAGCATAAAGTTTACGCACCGTGGTGTGATAATAGGTCCAGTCGGCGGAGGAATTAAGGCCTCGTCGATAGTGCGTCAGTGTTCCGTTACTGTAGAAGACCGGATTTCCTCCCCAAGTCGGGTTACTGGTATCGGCATCTTGATAGTCGTAGGCGAGAGAAAGCGTGGTGCGTTCACTTAAGTCCGCATCAATTGCGGCATAGAGGAATTTGGTGTTTTTGGTGTAGCGATCCCGCCAGCTATCTTGGTTCTGATAACCGGCAATCACTCGGCCACGTAGCGAACCGGATTGGTTAAGGGGAGTGGAAAGATCAGCGACATACCGTTGCTTCTGCCAACTGCCATAACTGGCTTGTAAACTACCGGTAGCCGTCTTACTGTCAGCGTGCTTGCGCACCATATTCACCGAGGCAGCAGGGCTACCCGCTCCGGTCATGAGGCCCGTCGCCCCTCGAACCACTTCGATCCGATCATAAATCGAGGTATCCGATGCGGTATCGCCGTAGTTCCACGTATCTCCCATCGCGGTAGGAATACCGTCAAAGGTGAAGTTATTGATCTTAAAACCGCGGGAATAGTAATAGGCCCTTTCGCTATCGTCCTGTTCACTGGTAATACCCGTTGTGTTGTTAAGGACATCGTTGAGGGTTTGTAGCTGTTGATCCTGCATCCGCTGTTGCGTGATCACGCTCAACGATTGCGGGACATCGCGCGGAGTCAGCAGTAATTTTGTACCGGCTCGCGTGGTTTTAACCTGATAGTCCTGTTTAGTCTGGTCGTCAGTGTTGTCGGTCGTTGCGCCGTAGACCACCACATCTTGTGGCGACGCATTGGTCGCTGAACCGGTTGTGTCGGCAGCCTGTGCTTCAGGAAGTGCAACAAGTGAATGGATAGAGAGCGCTAGCAGCGAGAGCGTGAATAACCTATTCATCGGTGGTGTGTGCTGTGCAATAAAACGGGCTGGCCTTCTGCAAGAAGCAGACATAGTTATCCCTATAAATCAAAAAGATTTAGATGCTGTGTGCCTTTATTGTTATGTGATGGCAGAGAAGACAACAATTAATGGCAATGCGTGTAAATGAGAAGGCTAATCATAATCATTAGCTTTACTGTAGGAAATGATTATTTTCTTTAATTTGTAATAGTCTTAACAATGCAGGGAAACCCTATATTTAGTCAGGGTTTATGGTGTAAGTACGTTGATTTGAACTCATTAGGAGGGAGGGGGATAAATAATTCAGTGAAGTATTATTTATCTTTAATTCAGCGCAGTGGAATAAAGATAAAAGAAATTGCTTAACAAGCAGAATTTTTACCGTGAGTCGTTCAGTGATGTCAGCGGGATAAATAAAAACGACTGAACGCAATGCTCAAGGGGGATTGACAGTAGGCGGTGGGATAGGGAAATCATCAACTTTATGGTAGCATCCTAGCGCGGAAATTAACTGTGTCGAAATTTAGTCTTGAACAAGGACTAAACCGGCACAACATTGCAAAGATTAACACGGACGAATGGACTCACGTCCCGTCGATTTCTGGTGTGTAACTCGTTGCATCTAATCAGACTGTTTCTCTGATGGAGAAGTTTTGTGAAATTTGAATATATTAAGCGCGATGGTCGCGCGCGCCGTGGTCGCTTAGTGTTTGATCGCGGAGTCGTCGAAACACCTGCCTTTATGCCCGTTGGCACCTATGGCACCGTAAAAGGGATGACCCCCGAAGAAGTGAAAGAGACCGGCGCACAAATCTTGCTCGGTAACACTTTCCACCTCTGGTTACGCCCAGGTCAAGAAGTCATGAAATTGCATGGCGATTTGCATGATTTTATGCAATGGCAAGGCCCTATCTTAACGGACTCTGGTGGATTCCAAGTATTCAGCTTGGGAGACATCCGTAAAATTACCGAAAAAGGTGTTCATTTCCGAAATCCTATCAACGGTGACCCCATTTTCCTCGATCCTGAAAAATCGATGGAGATCCAGCATGATCTCGGGTCGGACATCGTGATGATTTTCGACGAATGTACGCCTTACCCAGCGGAATGGGATTATGCCAAACGTTCGATGGAGATGTCCTTACGCTGGGCGCAGCGCAGCCGTGACCGCTTTGATGAGCTAGGCAATAAGAATGCGCTATTCGGTATTGTACAGGGTGGTGTTTACGAAGATTTACGTGATATCTCCGTCAAAGGACTGGTAGAGATTGGTTTTGATGGGTACGCTGTCGGCGGCCTAGCAGTTGGGGAACCTAAAGCCGATATGCATCGTATTCTTGAGCATGTCTGCCCGCAGCTACCTGAAGAGAAACCTCGCTATTTAATGGGGGTGGGGAAACCCGAAGATTTAGTGGAAGGCGTCCGTCGCGGCATCGATATGTTCGACTGTGTGATGCCAACACGAAACGCGCGTAACGGGCATTTATTTGTGACCGACGGTGTAGTAAAAATCCGTAATGCTAAGCATAAAAGTGATACCTCACCGTTAGACGCTGAATGTGATTGTTACACCTGTAAGCACTACACTCGTGCCTACCTGTATCATTTAGACCGTTGTAATGAGATCTTAGGCGCGCGGCTCAATACCATCCATAACTTACGCTATTATCAGCGTTTAATGGCAGGATTACGCCAAGCGATTGAAGACGATCGGTTAGAAGAATTCGTTGCTGACTTTTATACGAAGATTGGCAAAGAAGTGCCAGCTTTACCATTTTGATTTTAATTAATGAGGGATAGTTTATGAGCTTTTTCATTTCTGATGCCGCGGCAGCGGCTGGCGCACCAGCACAAAATAGCAGTTTTTCTATGGTCATCATGTTGGTCGTGTTCGGCCTGATCTTTTTCTTTATGATTTTGCGTCCACAGCAAAAACGTGCGAAAGAGCATAAGAAACTGATGGAATCTATCGCGAAAGGGGATGAAGTGATGACCACTTCAGGTTTCGTCGGTCGTGTAACTAAAATCTCTGAAACGGGTTATGTTGCTATCGCGCTGAATGAAACCAATGAAGTCGTTGTTAAGCGTGATTTCGTCGCTGCCGTTCTGCCTAAAGGCACAATGAAAGCATTATAATTGAACTCTTCCTTAGGGAACTGCCGTGCTAAATCGTTATCCTTTATGGAAGTACATCATGCTGATCGTCGTATTACTGGTCGGCCTGTTGTATGCACTTCCAAACCTCTATGGTGAGGATCCGGCTGTTCAAATCACTGGTGAGCGGGGCGCCGCTGCCAGTGAGCAGACAATGGATCAGATCCAGACAGTACTTAAACAACAACATATCGATACCCGCTCTATCGCATTAGAAAATGGCGCAATCATGGCGCGTTTCGCTAATACCGATATTCAGTTGCGTGCGCGTGAAGCACTGGTTAACGCGTTAGGCAACAATTACGTGGTGGCGTTAAACCTTGCTCCTGCGACCCCGCGTTGGTTAGCCGCACTTTCGGCCGAGCCGATGAAACTTGGTTTAGACCTGCGTGGTGGTGTGCACTTCTTAATGGAAGTGGACATGGACACGGCTTTAGGCAAGCTACAAGAGCAAAATGCTGAAACGCTACGGGGAGACCTGCGTACCGCGAAACTCGGTTATACCTCTGTCGGTAAAATCGATAATTACGGTATTCAGATCCAGTTCCCTAATGCCCAAGCACGTGATGCGGCCGTAAGCTACTTAAGCCCGCGCCATCGTGACCTGGTGATTAGAAGCCGTGGCAGTAACCAACTTACCGCGGCCATGACCGATGCGCGCTTAAGCGAAGCCCGTGAATACGCAGTACAGCAAAACATCACTATTCTCCGTAATCGTGTTAACCAATTAGGCGTTTCTGAGCCACTGGTTCAGCGTCAAGGTTCGGACCGTATTGTGGTCGAATTACCGGGAATTCAAGATACCGCACGGGCTAAAGAGATTCTGGGCGCAACCGCGACACTGGAATTCCGCTTAGTGAATACCACGGTCGATCCCGCTGCTATTGCCGCAGGACGCGTCCCAGGGGATTCCGAAGTGAAGAGCATGCGTGATGGACAACCTGTTGTTCTTTACAAGCGTGTTGTCTTAACCGGCGATCACATTACCGACTCGACCTCTACGATGGATGAGTATAACCAGCCACAAGTTAACATCTCGCTAGACAGTGCGGGGGGTAACACGATGTCTGATTTTACTCGGAATAATATCGGCAAACCCATGGCGACATTGTTTGTTGAATATAAAGACAGCGGTAAAAAAGATGCCAACGGTCGTGCGATTCTAGCGAAACAAGAAGAAGTCATTAACGTGGCGAACATTCAATCTCGTCTTGCTAATAGCTTCCGTATCACTGGCATCAACAATCCAAATGAAGCGCATCAGCTCTCTCTGCTATTACGCGCTGGCGCACTAATCGCGCCGATTCAGATTGTTGAAGAACGCACCATTGGTCCAACCATGGGGCAACAGAATATCCAACAAGGCTTGCATGCATGCTTGTGGGGTGTTGCGGTGTCGATTCTGTTTATGCTGGTGTTCTATAAGAAATTCGGTGTCATTGCGACCACAGCGCTGATTGCAAACTTAATCTTAATCATCGGGATCATGTCTCTGTTGCCGGGTGCGACCTTGACTATGCCGGGTATTGCCGGGATTGTCTTGACCCTAGCCGTAGCGGTTGATGCCAACGTGTTGATTAACGAACGGATTAAGGAAGAGCTACGTAACGGGCGGACAGTACAACAGGCGATTCACGAAGGTTATCGTGGCGCGTTCTCCAGTATTGTCGATGCTAACGTGACAACGCTTATTACGGCTATCATTCTCTATGCTGTGGGTACTGGCTCTATTAAAGGGTTTGCGATTACGACAGCGATTGGGGTGGCAACCTCCATGTTTACGGCCATTGTAGGAACACGAGCGATTGTGAACCTGCTTTACGGCGGCAAACGTATCAACAAGTTGTCGATCTAAGGAGCCTGTTGTGGCACAAGAATATAGTATTGAACAACTTAACTATGGCCGTAAGGTGCATGACTTCATGCGCTGGGACAAGTTAGCTTTTACCCTGTCAGCGCTACTGTTGATTGCTTCTGCCATCATTATTGGTGTGCGTGGCTTTAACTGGGGACTGGATTTTACCGGCGGGACGGTCATTGAGATTACGCTAGAAAAACCTGGTGAATTGGATGTAATGCGTTCAGCCTTACAACATGCCGGCTTCAGCGATCCTCAAGTCCAAAACTTCGGTAGCAGCCGTGACGTGATGGTGCGCTTATCCCCGCATGATGGTAATGCAGGACAAGAGCTGGGAACCAAAGTTGTTAGCGAGATCAACCAAGCGACCCAGCAGACCGCAGTGGTTAAACGTATTGAATTCGTTGGACCGAGCGTTGGTAGTGACCTGGCACAGGCCGGCGCACTCGCACTGCTGGCTGCTTTGATCTGTATCTTGATCTATGTGGGCTTTCGTTTTGAATGGCGTCTTGCACTGGGGGCAGTATTAGCCTTGGCGCACGATGTTGTCATTACGATGGGTGTATTATCACTGTTCCATATTGAGGTCGATTTAACGATCATCGCGTCATTGATGTCAGTGATTGGTTACTCGTTAAATGATAGCATCGTTGTTTCTGACCGGATCCGTGAAAACTTCCGTAAGATCCGTCGTGGCTCGCCTTACGATATCGTCAATATTTCTCTGACTCAGACATTGAGCCGGACATTGATGACCTCGGCGACCACCTTGGTGGTGGTGTTGATGCTGTTTATCTTTGGTGGTGAGCTGTTACGTGGCTTCTCACTGACGATGTTAATTGGTGTCGCCATCGGTACTATCTCTTCTATCTACGTCGCGTCAGCGTTGGCGTTGAAACTCGGTATGAAGCGCGAACATATGTTAGTGCAGAAAGTCGAGAAAGAAGGGGCAGACCAGCCACGCATTCAGTAGAAATCGCGGCAATAAAAAAGGGACATGAAAATGTCCCTTTTTTTATGCTAAACGCTAAATGAATTACTGCAGAAAAGCAGGCTGCTTTGCTTCGTAATCCCCTATCGATGCTTCATGCTGCAGCGTAAGGCCAATACTGTCCAAACCGTTTAACATGCAGTGACGACGGAAGCTATCCAGTTCGAAAGTATAAACCTTATCGCCTACCTGAATCGTCATCGCTTCTAAATCAACGGTAAAATTAATACCAGGATGTTGCTCAACAAGTTGGAACAGCTCGTCAATCTGTGCTTCGCTTAATTTGACCAAAAGCAGTTGGTTATTAAAGCTATTGCTGTAGAAAATATCAGCGAAAGAGGGCGCGATCACCACACGAAAACCGAAGTCGGTTAAGGCCCACGGCGCATGCTCACGCGACGAGCCACAGCCGAAGTTTTCACGGGTCAGTAAAATACTGGTCCCCTTATACAGAGGCTTATTCAGGACGAAATCTGGATTAGGGATTTTGCCCGAATCATCGATAAAGCGCCAATCATTAAACAGATGCTGACCAAAACCTGTGCGGGTAACTTTCTGTAGAAACTGTTTTGGAATGATCGCATCCGTATCGACATTGGCCGCATCTAAAGGCGCAACCAGTCCGGTATGTTGAGTAAATTTAATTGCCATGATGCAGATCCTCAGTTCAAGGTACGGATGTCAGTGAAGCGACCGGTAACGGCGGCTGCGGCTGCCATGGCGGGACTGACTAAGTGAGTCCGTCCACCACGTCCTTGACGCCCTTCAAAGTTACGGTTACTGGTTGATGCACAACGTTCTCCTGCATTCAGGCGGTCGTTGTTCATGGCTAAACACATTGAACAGCCCGGTAAACGCCATTCAAATCCCGCTTCTAGGAAGATTTTATCTAAGCCTTCTTCTTCAGCCTGCGCTTTAACCGGTCCAGAGCCTGGGACCACCATAGCAACGATACCCGGTGCCACTTTACGCCCTTTGGCAATCGCAGCCGCGGCGCGTAAGTCTTCGATTCGCGAGTTAGTACAAGAACCGATAAAGACTTTGTCGATTGCGACATCCGTTAAGCGGACGCCTCCCTCAAGGCCCATATAGGCTAACGCTTTCTCCGCTGAAGCGCGTTCGACCGGGTCACTGAACTCTTCTGGACGTGGGATAGGCTGATCAACAGCGATAACTTGCCCTGGGTTGGTTCCCCAAGTGACTTGTGGAGCGATCTCTGCCGCATCCAAGGTGACGACAGCGTCAAACTTGGCGTTATCATCAGATTTTAAGGTTTTCCAGTAAGCAACGGCTTCATCCCATTGCTCGCCTTTCGGCGCAAACTGACGGCCTTTTAAGTATTCAAAGGTTGTCTCATCCGGCGCGACCAAGCCCGCTTTAGCCCCTAACTCAATGGCCATATTACACAGCGTCATACGACCTTCCATGCTTAGCGCTTCGATCGCTGCACCACAGAATTCCACAACATAACCGGTGCCTCCGGCGCTGCCGGTTTTGCCGATAATGGCTAGTACGATGTCTTTCGCTGAGATACCGCCAATGGCAGAACCCGTGACTTCGATCTTCATCGTTTTTGCCCGACCTTGTTTCAAGGTTTGGGTCGCCATCACGTGCTCAACTTCTGATGTACCAATACCGAATGCTAAAGCACCAAAGGCTCCGTGGGTGGCGGTATGCGAGTCACCGCAGACAATGGTCATCCCCGGTAAGGTAATTCCTTGTTCTGGGCCGATAACGTGAACGATACCTTGGAAGGGGTGATTTAAGTCGTACAGACTGACCCCAAACTCGGCACAGTTCTTGATCAGCTCTTGCATCTGGATACGTGCCATCTCACCGGACGCGTTAATATCACGTGTTTCTGTCGAGACGTTATGGTCCATCGTCGCGAAAGTTTTTGATGGCTGACGCAATTGACGGCCGTGAGCGCGTAGCCCGTCAAAGGCTTGTGGTGAGGTCACTTCGTGAACTAAGTGACGGTCAATGTACAGGATAGGCGTCTCTTGTGGCGCCTCGTAAACGACATGTGCATCAAATAACTTCTGGTATAAGGTTTTGCTCATTTTATTATTTTTCCTCGGCAATATACCGGGCAATGATGTTACCCATCTCATCAGTACTGACTGCTTGACCGTCACCGGCTAAGTCATGAGTACGGTGTCCCGCAGCCAGCGCCTTGCTGATCGCGTTTTCGATCGCTTCTGCCGCGTCACCTTGTTGTAAGCTATAACGCAGTAACAATGCTAGTGATAAAATTTGTGCAATCGGGTTAGCGATATTTTTTCCGGCGATATCAGGGGCCGATCCGCCTGCGGGTTCGTATAGTCCGAACCCTTCTTCATTCAGACTGGCAGAAGGCAGCATACCCATCGAACCGGTAATCATCGCACACTCATCAGACAGGATATCGCCGAATAAGTTGGAACATAACAGTACGTCGAATTGAGAAGGATCCTTAATCAGCTGCATCGTGGCGTTATCGATATAGATGTGTGATAACTCGACGTCTGGATACTCTTTCGCAATTTCAGTGACCGTTTCACGCCATAAAATCGACGATTGCAGTACGTTCGCTTTGTCGACGGAGGTGACTTTATGGCGACGTTTGCGCGCTGACTCGAACGCTAAGCGAGCGATACGCTCGATCTCATAGCGGTGATAAATTTCGGTATCGTAAGCGCGCAGCTGATCGCCGCTGCCTTCACGGCCTTTCGGTTGACCGAAGTAGATACCACCTGTTAATTCACGGACACATAAAATATCGAATCCCCGTGCGGCAATATCGCTGCGCAGAGGGCAATAAGCCTCTAACCCCTTATACAGGGCTGCAGGGCGCAAGTTACTGAACAGTTTAAAGTGTTTACGTAAAGGAAGCAGGGCACCACGTTCAGGTTGATCGCTCGGCGGCAAGTGTTCCCATTTAGGCCCTCCGACAGAACCAAACAGGATGGCATCTGCTTGTTCGCAGCCTGCTACGGTTGCAGCAGGAAGCGGAGAACCATGGTTATCGATGGCAATACCGCCGACATCAAAATGCTGAGTGTTGATCTGAAAGCCAAAACGCTGGCTGACCGCAGCCAAGACTTTTTCAGCCTGGGCCATCACTTCAGGACCGATTCCATCACCGGGTAAAACCGCAACATTATACTGAGTCGACATAATTACACTGTTTCCTTAATTTCAGTCTGAGACTTACGCTTTAATTCTTGCTCGACCTGACGTGCACGCCAAATCGTGTTTAATGCATTCACCATCGCCTTCGCGGAAGACTCGACGATATCGGTAGCTAAGCCAACGCCATGGAATTTACGGTCGTTATATTTCACGACGATGTCCACTTGGCCCAGCGCATTCTCACCTTGGCCTTTGGCGGTTAATTTATAATTAACTAACTCGATCTCTAATCCCGAGATGCGGTTGATTGCTTGGTAAACCGCATCGACAGGGCCATTACCGGTGGCAGCTTCTTCTTTGATTTCAGCGCCTATCGCTAATTTTACTGATGCGGTCGCCGTGATACTTGCCCCAGACTGTACCGTGAAGTCATGCAGTACGAAGTGATCGCTCTCATCGGCTTGATTATTAATGAAAGCTAACGCCTCCAAATCGTAATCGAATACTTGGCCTTTCTTATCGGCTAATTTTAAGAATGCCTCATATAAGGAGTCTAAATTGTAATCTTGTTCTTGATAACCCATTTCAGCCATACGGTGTTTTACTGCCGCGCGGCCAGAACGTGAAGTCAGGTTCAATTGAACTTGGTGTAAGCCGATCGATTCTGGCGTTAAGATTTCGTAGTTTTCACGGTTTTTCAACACGCCATCTTGGTGGATCCCTGAGGAGTGAGCAAAGGCGTTGCTACCCACCACGGCTTTATTCGCAGGGATAGGCATATTACAAATCTGGCTAACAATTTGGCTGGTACGGTAAATTTCTTGGTGATTAATGCCGGTTTGGACGTTCATCATGGCATGACGCGTTTTAATCGCCATAATCACTTCTTCTAAGGCACAGTTACCTGCACGTTCGCCTAAGCCATTTAAGGTCCCTTCAACCTGACGCGCACCAGCCGTTACGGCGGCCATCGCGTTGCCGACGGCCATACCTAAGTCATCGTGAGTATGAACAGATAAGATCGCCTTATCGATGTTCGGGACACGTTGGATTAATGAAGAGATGATGTTGGCGTATTCGTGCGGCAGGGTGTAGCCGACGGTATCAGGAATATTAATGGTGCGGGCACCGGCATTGATTGCGGCTTCGACGACGCGACATAAATCGTCAATTGGGGTACGGCCACCGTCTTCACAGGAAAACTCGACATCATCAGTATAGTTGCGTGCACGGCGAATCATGTATTCCGCACGCTCAATCACCTCTGGCAGGGTCGAGCGCAATTTGGTTTCAATGTGCATCGGAGAGGTGGCTAAAAAGGTGTGAATACGGAAAGCGTCAGCCACTTTTAAGGATTCGTATGCCGCGTCGATGTCTTTCTCGACACAACGGGCTAAGGCGCAAACACGGCTATTTTTGATGGTACGGGCAATGGTTTGGACCGATTCGAAGTCACCGGGAGAGGAGACAGGGAAACCGACTTCCATTACGTCGATTTTCATCCGCTCTAAAGCCAGCGCGATCTGTAATTTATCTTTAACGCTTAAACTCGCCTGTAATGCTTGCTCACCGTCGCGTAATGTTGTGTCGAAGATAATGACTTGCTGGCTCATAATTTGCTTCCTTAAATTCTTATATTTGATGGCCTTAGCGCATAAAAAAACCCGCGCTGTTCGGCGCGGGTTTTTCAGTTCGTTCAGGCTTTAATCTTTATTCGTTTTCGCCCACAGAACAACCGCGCTGATATTTAGCGAGGAGGAGGAGTTCTGTGAGTGCAGTGAAACGAATCATTATTAAAGCCTATAGAATCTGTGTGTCCTTATATTGGTACGTGAATTGGCGGGGCATGTCAACGAAAAATTAACTTGGTCGCGAATAGGCAAGTCACCGTTAAGTTAGCGGAATATCAATCTTTCATCTGCAATTTTAAGCTTATGATTTTTATACATTAAATCCATATAAACGATTTTATGATAGATGATTATTCTGCGTTAATGTTCATATGTGGGGATTTAGTTTGCTGTAATAATCTTATGCGATATAGCTGACTTAAGGTATTTGAAGATTTCTCTGTTGAGATATTTTCTTTATTTTTCGCTGAGTGGCGTGTATCAAACTCCATCTGATTAATTGTTTAGTTTTTTTATTAGGTCGATAACGAAAATCCTAGAATAATTCTCTATTCATTTCGCGGGTAAATTTTTTTCACTTATTTTCCCTGCCGGGAATTTAAGCGGTATGTTAACGTAAGAAAGCTTCCACTCAGTAAAAAATAAAATGATCGACCCTTCTGGGGAGTGGAAGTGGCAAGCGTATATTTTCTTATCACTGTGACAGTAATCAGTTGTATGAGTGTGAAGCCGGAGGCAGTAATGCAGATGTTGTCAGGAGCAGAAATGGTCATTCAGTCACTGATTGATCAAGGCGTAAAACAGGTGTTCGGTTATCCCGGTGGAGCGGTACTGGATATTTATGATGCGATTCAAACAGTGGGTGGCGTCGACCATATATTAGTGCGTCATGAGCAAGCTGCGGTGCATATGGCTGATGCCGTGGCGCGTGCAACAGGCGAACCTGGGGTGGTACTCGTCACATCTGGCCCTGGCGCAACCAATGCTATTACCGGAATTGCGACGGCCTATATGGACTCCATTCCGATGGTTGTCCTCTCCGGACAAGTTGCGTCCTCCTTAATCGGCAGCGATGCGTTTCAAGAGTGCGACATGATTGGTATCTCAAGACCGATCGTTAAACACAGCTTCCTAGTCAAACGTACCGAAGATATTCCTGAGATGATTAAGAAAGCGTTCTGGTTAGCCTCAACCGGGCGTCCGGGACCGGTGGTCATCGATCTCCCTAAAGATATCTTGAATCCTGCGGTGAAACTCCCTTATCACTGGCCAGAAAGCGTAAGCCTACGCTCTTATAATCCTACGGTACAAGGGCATAAAGGGCAGATTAAACGTGTGCTAAGCACGCTGCTGGCGGCGAAGCAGGCCGTGATTTATGCTGGTGGCGGGGTGATTACCGCTCACGCAGAATCGGCGTTAAAAACGCTGGCGGAAACATTACATTTACCGGTCACTACGACCCTAATGGGATTAGGCTGTTTCCCTGGAACACACCCGCAAAGTGTCGGCATGTTGGGAATGCATGGGACCTATGAGGCAAATATGACTATGCACAATGCAGACGTTATCTTTGCGGTAGGTGTGCGTTTCGATGACCGGACGACCAATAATATTGCCAAGTATTGTCCGGATGCCACGGTGATCCATATCGATATCGATCCAGCATCGATTTCGAAAACCGTTAATGCGGACGTTCCTGTTGTCGGCGATGCCCGTCAAGTACTGGAACAGATGGTCGAATTACTCGATAAAACACCGCCTCCTTCTGCCACACTGAGTGCTGAATGGTGGGCGAAGATCGATCAGTGGCGTGCGCGTGATTGTCTCGCTTACTCCACGGAAGGCGAAAAAATCAAACCGCAAGCGGCTATTCGCACCTTATGGAAGTTGACCAAAGGGCAAGCCTACGTCGCGTCGGATGTGGGTCAACACCAGATGTTTACCGCATTACATTATCCGTTCGACCACTCACGGCGTTGGATCAATTCCGGCGGCCTTGGCACGATGGGCTTTGGCCTACCTGCAGCATTGGGTGTGAAGTTATGCTTACCCGATGAGACGGTCGTTTGTGTGACGGGGGATGGCAGTATTCAGATGAATATCCAGGAGTTGTCTACCGCGTTACAGTATGAATTACCTATTTTAGTCCTGAACCTGAATAACCGTTACTTGGGCATGGTTAAGCAGTGGCAGGATATGATCTACTCCGGGCGTCACTCACACTCTTACATGGAATCTTTACCGAACTTCGTCAAAATTGCCGAAGCATATGGCCATGTAGGGATCGCGATTAACTCTCCGGATGAGCTGGAAGCTAAGCTGCAACAAGCTTTGGACTTGGTAGCAAAAGGCCGTTTGGTGTTTGTTGATGTGATGGTGGATGGCAGTGAGCACGTGTACCCGATGTTGGTTCGTGGCGCTGGAATGAACGAGATGTGGTTAAGCAAGACGGAAAGGAGTGAATAATGCGCCGGATATTGTCAGTGTTACTTGAAAATGAGTCTGGGGCGTTATCGAGAGTGGTCGGCCTTTTCTCTCAACGCGGCTATAACATCGAAAGCTTAGCCGTGGCACCTACTGAAGATCCAACGCTATCGCGCATTACGATCCAAACCATCGGCGATGAGAAAGTGTTGGAGCAGATCGAGAAACAACTCCATAAACTGGTTGATGTGTTACGGGTCAACGAGCTGGGTCAGTCAGCGTTCGTCGAGCGTGAAGTTATGCTGGTCAAAATTATCGCGGAAGGTGCTGCGCGTGAAGAGATCAAACGTTGTGCCGATATTTTCCGTGGCCAAATTGTCGATGTCAGCCCGCGTTTCTATACCGTACAGCTAGTAGGGAGTGCAGAAAAACTGGATGCATTCCTAACTGCGGTACGCGCGGTGACCGAGATTGCAGAAGTTGTCCGTTCGGGCGTTATCGGTATTTCACGCGGTGATAAAACCCTCAATTAATCCTCGTTAAGGGAAAGACTGATAAGGTCTTTCCCTGTCACACCTGTTGCCTGTTACCAACTGGATAAGGTATATAGTCTTAGGGCCTTAATACGAGTCTCCTAAGTCGGTAGTGAAGAGCGAGGGTAGGGTGAAACTAGACGAAATTGCACGACTGGCGGGGGTTTCTAGAACCACCGCGAGTTACGTTATTAATGGTAAGGCTAAACAGTATCGCGTTAGCGATAAGACCGTTGAAAAAGTCATGGCGGTTGTGCGGGAGCATAACTATCATCCCAATGCGGTGGCTGCCGGCCTGCGAGCAGGAAAAACACGCTCCATCGGGCTGGTCATTCCTGATCTTGAAAACACCAGTTACACGCGTATTGCGAAACATCTTGAACGTCACGCTCGTCAACAAGGCTACCAATTGCTTATCGCCTGTTCGGAGGATCAACCGGACAACGAGATGCGCTGTATTGAACATCTTCTACAACGCAAGATCGATGCTCTTATTGTCTCAACGTCGCTCCCTGCCCAGCATCCCTTTTATCAACGTTGCGCTGAACGCCAATTACCGGTCATTGCGTTAGACCGGCCTTTAGATCAGCGGTTATTTAGTAGTGTGGTTGGCGCAGATCGTGAAGACGCCTTTGCCTTAGCCCAAGCGCAACGTCAGCAATCGATTGATAATATTCTTTTCTTTGGTGCGCTTCCCGAGCTATCGGTGAGTTTTCTACGGGAGCAGGGTTTCCGTGAGGCGTGGAAAGAGGACGCTCGCCAACCGCAATTCTTGTACAGTGATAGCTTTGACCGTCAACGTGCAGCACAACAATTTACCACCTATCTGCAACAACATCGCTTACCCGCCGCGATCTTCACCACATCGTTTGCGTTACTCCAAGGCGTTATGGATGCCTGCTTATCGACACTTGGCGAGCTTCCCTCGACTCTCTCAATCGCTACCTTCGGTGATCATGAGCTTTTAGACTTTCTTGCTTGCCCTGTGCTGTCTGCAGGGCAGCGTCATCAAGATATTGCTGAGTGCGTACTAGCATTGGTCTTAAAAACTCTTGAACAGAATGAGGATCGAGAATTAGGAATTACCACCATTTCTCGGCATCTGCATGCTCGAGGAGCATTGGTCCGTACGACGCATTCACAGTGAACCCCAGTATATTGGTAAAAATTATTGTATAATCATCGGCCGAAGTGGCTGAGAACTTAGTTTTTACAAAGCATCTCTTCAAATATGGATTATTCCGTATCATTGATGTGTCTTACGCTATAAATCATTGAGTTAGCTGAATCCCTGCCTAGAAATACGATTTTTCACTACAAAAAAAGCCAGAGATAACAGGAAATATTCCGTGGCAACAGTCAAAGCCGCTTGACAAGCTTTTCCTCCGCTCCGTAAACTCGCTTTGTGGGAAAATGTGGGGCAAAGTGGTGTTTTTTTCCAAATATAAGGGCTTATCATGTTCCGTGGGGCCAACCCTGTAAATCTAGACAGTAAAGGACGCTTCGCGATGCCCGTGCGCTATCGTGAGCAACTTTATGAATTGTCTGAAGGGAATATGGTCTGCACGATTGATATTCATCAACCTTGTTTACTGCTTTATCCCTTACCGGAATGGGAACGGATTGAGCGTAAATTAGCGAATCTCTCTTCGATGAATCCAGCCGAACGACGTATACAGCGCTTACTGCTGGGGCATGCGACAGAAGGGCAGCTTGATGCTGCGGGACGGTTACTATTGACCGCTCCCTTACGCACTCACGCCACATTAACCAAACACATTATGTTGGTCGGCCAATACAATAAATTTGAGCTTTGGGACGAACAGACTTGGTATGACCAAGTCAAGCAAGACATTGAGGCTGAGCAACATGCTCAGGGTGTATTATCTGAGCGTTTGCAGGACTTATCGTTATAATGACGTCTGACAACTTTAAACATACTACCGTACTGCTCGACGATGCCGTCAGCGGGTTAAATATTCAGCCAGAAGGTATCTATATTGATGGTACCTTTGGTCGTGGAGGACACTCCCGATTAATCCTTTCTCAGCTGGGTGAAAAGGGGCGTTTGATCGCTATCGATCGCGATCCACAAGCCATCGCGGCAGCCGAGCAAATCGACGACCCACGCTTCTCTATTATTCACGGTCCTTTCTCGCAGTTGGGTGACTACGTAGAGTCTTTAGGGCTGGTGGGAAAAATCGATGGGATTTTGCTTGATCTCGGCGTTTCTTCTCCGCAACTTGATGATGCGGAACGGGGATTTTCCTTTATGCGCGATGGGCCGCTGGATATGCGGATGGACCCTTCACAGGGGGAATCTGCGGCACAGTGGCTGATGCGTGCCGCCGAAGACGATATTGCCTTTGTGATCAAAACCTATGGTGAAGAGAAATTCGGTAAACGTATTGCGCGCGCTATCGTCGAGCGTAATCGCTTAGCGCCGATGACGCGGACCAAAGAGTTAGCCGAGGTCATTGCGGCGGCGATGCCGGTTAAAGACAAGCATAAGCATCCTGCAACCCGAAGTTTCCAAGCGATACGCATCTGGATTAATAGCGAGTTAGAAGAGATAGAGCGAGCCTTAGCTTCTTCTATCAAAGCGCTAGCCCCAAAAGGGCGACTGTCGATCATCAGTTTCCACTCTCTTGAAGACCGTTTGGTGAAGCGCTTTATGCGTACCCATAGCCGCGGCGTACAAGTGCCAGCAGGTGTACCCATGACTGAGGCGCAAATACAGGCGCTGGGGGGAAGGGAACTTCGCTCGCTGGGTAAATCGGTACCAGGCCCGGCAGAAGTGGCCGAAAACCCTCGTGCACGTAGCTCGGTTTTACGCATCGCAGAAAGGAGTGAAGCGTGATTAATAATGAGCGTCATAGCTTACCCGCCGTTATTGGCGGGGATCTGTTACGGCATGGAAAACTCCCCATTATCCTTCTTGTCGCCGTGTTAGTGACCTCCATTATGGTGGTGATTACGACACAAAAAACACGTCTACTGACGGCACAACGCGAACAGATGGTGTTAGAGAAAGACTCGCTAGATATCGAATGGCGAAATTTGATCCTTGAAGAGAATGCCTTAGGGGATCACAGCCGTGTCGAGCGTTTAGCAGTCGAAAAACTGCATATGCAGCATGTTGACCCTTCTCAGGAACATATAGTGGTTCAACCATAGGGATAGAAAACTGATGGCCGGCGCAAAGAAAACGCTGAAAACAAAAAAGCAAGAAATCAAAGCCAACTTTATTCGTTGGCGTTTTGCATTGTTATGCGGCGGAATACTGCTGGCGTTGGTCGGCCTGCTTTCTCGTGTCGCCTGGCTGCAAGTGGTGAAACCTGAGCGCTTGGTGAAAGAGGGCGATATGCGCTCGTTGCGCGTGCAATCTGTTCCGAGCTCACGCGGCATGATCAGCGACCGTAATGGTCGACCGCTCGCGGTGAGTGTACCCGTCAGTGCAATTTGGGCCGATCCAAAAGAGGTTAATGCCCACGGCGGTATTGGTTACGATAATCGCTGGAAAGCGTTGGCTGATGCCTTGTCGCTGTCTCTTGACCAACTTTCCTCACGGATAAATGCTAACCCGAAAGGCCGCTTTGTGTACCTTGCTCGACAAGTGAATCCAGCGGTCAGTAGCTATATTCAGAAATTGAAGTTACCGGGGATTAACTTACGTGAGGAGTCCCGCCGCTACTATCCAGCAGGGCAGGTGGCTGCGCATTTGATTGGCTTTACCAATATTGATGGTCAAGGGATCGAAGGCGTCGAAAAAAGCTTTGATAAATGGCTAACGGGTACACCTGGCGCACGTATTGTGCGCAAAGATCGCCAAGGTCGAGTGATTGAAGATATCTCGTCGACCGATAGCCGTGTGGCGCATAATCTGACCCTGAGTATTGATGAGCGACTGCAGGCGCAAGTTTATCGCGAGCTGAACAATGCCGTAGCGTTTAACAAAGCGGAATCAGGAACGGCTGTTCTGGTCGACGTAAACACGGGGGAAGTGCTCGCAATGGCGAACAGCCCAGCCTACAACCCGAATAATCTCAGTAATACCCCGCGTGAAACCATTCGTAACCGTGCGATCACCGATATTTTTGAGCCAGGATCAACCGTAAAACCGATGGTAGTGATGACAGCCCTCAAGCGGGGAGTGGTGCATCCTAGCAGTGTATTAAATACTGTACCCTATCGGATTAATGGCCATGAAATCAAAGATGTCGCTCGTTATAATGAATTAACCTTGACGGGTGTGCTACAGAAGTCGAGTAACGTTGGGGTATCCCGTTTAGCCTTGGCCATGCCATCGTCTGCACTGGTCGAAACCTATTCCCATTTCGGATTAGGGCAGCCGACCAATCTTGGATTAGTGGGCGAAAGTAAAGGTATTTATCCGCATAAACAGCGTTGGTCTGATATCGAACGTGCGACGTTCTCCTTCGGCTATGGGTTGATGGTGACGCCGCTACAACTGGCTCGCGTCTATGCCACTATCGGCAGTTATGGTATTGCTCGCCCGCTATCGATTACCAAAGTTTCCCCTCCCGTTGCCGGAACACGTGCCTTCGATGAGGCGACGGTTAAGACAGTGGTTCATATGATGGAAAGTGTGGCGCTCCCCGGTGGCGGTGGCGTCAAAGCAGCGATTAAAGGCTATCGGATTGCGATTAAGACCGGTACCGCCAAAAAAGTTGGCCCAGATGGCCATTATGTGAACAAGTATATTGCGTATACCGCCGGGGTTGCTCCCGCCAGCCGCCCTCGATTCGCCTTAGTCGTGGTCATTAACGATCCACAAGGTGGAAAATATTATGGCGGGGCTGTCTCGGCACCGGTATTCGGTGCCATTATGGGAGGGGTATTACGCACAATGAATGTTGAGCCAGATGCCCTGGCAACAGAAAATAAAGAATTGACCAGCGAGGGATCAAGTGACCGATCGTAACCTACAAGAGGTGTTAGCACCTTGGGTACCTAACGCTCCTGCACTAATGCTTAAGGCGATGACGCTTGATAGTCGTCATGTTACGGCTAGCGACCTTTTTGTCGCTGTCGTCGGTCACAGTGTGGATGGACGAAAATATATTTCCCAAGCCATTGCACAAGGCGCTGCAGCGGTGGTCGCCGATGCACAAGATGTTGCGAAAGATGGCGAAATCCGTGAAGTCGAGGGAGTTCCGGTTATCTATCTCGCTCAATTATCGGAGCGCTTATCCGCGCTAGCGGGGCGCTTTTATTGTCGACCTGTCGACGCGATGCGAATTGTTGGCGTGACGGGAACGAATGGTAAAACCACTATTACGCAGCTGCTGGCACAGTGGGTAACCTTACTGGGTGAATCCAGCGCGGTAATGGGAACCGTCGGAAATGGCCTGTATGGGCAGCTGGTCGAGAGCGAAAATACCACTGGTTCGGCGATCGATATACAGAGAACGCTGGCAGAATTTTCCGCGCAGCACGTCAACTTAACCGCGATGGAAATTTCATCTCATGGCTTAGTGCAGCATCGTGTTGCGGCGCTACCTTTTTCCGCAGCAATCTTCACTAACCTAAGTCGTGATCATCTTGATTACCACGGCGATATGGAAAGCTACGCAGCCGCAAAATTATCGCTCTTTACGGAGCATCAGGTTGGCGTCAGCGTTATTAATGCGGATGATGAGATAGGCCAGCAATGGCTAACTCAGCTGACGGATGCGGTTGCCGTGAGTGCGCGTGGACTCAGCCTATCGCAACGCCATGGTCTGTGGCTAACCGCCACGGCAATCACCTATCATGAAGAGGGTGTAGCGATTCAATTCGACTCCGCATGGGGCTCGGGCGAATGTGTCAGTGCGTTAATCGGTGAGTTCAATGTCAGTAATGTATTATTAGCCTTGGCTACGCTGTTGGCATTGGGATATCCCTTAGCGCAATTACTTGCCACGGCGTCTCGACTGTCACCGGTCTGCGGGCGGATGGAAGTGTTTAAACAGCCTGGACATGCTGTTGCCGTAGTGGATTATGCTCATACCCCCGATGCCCTACAAAAGGCCTTAGAAGCGGCACGCCGCCACTGCCAAGGCCAACTTTGGTGCATCTTCGGTTGCGGCGGAGACCGGGACCGAGGCAAACGCCCACTGATGGGCGCGATCGCAGAAGAATTCGCCGACCGTGTCGTCATTACCGATGATAATCCACGCAGCGAAAATCCTGCCGCGATCACTCAAGACATTCTATCTGGACTGATAGACGCGAGCCATGCACAAGTGATTGCCGGCCGTGCTCAGGCCATCGCCAACGTCTTTCAACAGGCTACAGAACAAGACATCGTATTGATTGCTGGAAAAGGCCATGAAGATTATCAGATTATTGGTCATCAGCGACTTGATTACTCAGACCGTGCAACGGTCGCAACTTTATTAGGAACGATGGCATGATCCCAGTAACGAGTGAACAACTCGCGCTGATCACTGCAGGTGAGCAGGTGGGTAGAGACGTTACGCTGAGTCATATCACCACCGATACGCGTGAGATTGTCGAAGGTAGCTTATTCGTGGCATTAATCGGTGAACGATTTGATGCACACCAGTTTGCGGAGCAAGCCATCAACGCGGGAGCCAGTGCGCTTCTGGTAAGCCGTCGATTAGATATTGCCGCTACGCAAATCGTGGTAGAGGATACACGAATCGCCTTCGGTAAAATCGGTGGCTGGGTACGTGAAAACGTCTCGGCGAGAGTCGTTGGTCTGACCGGCTCATCCGGGAAAACGTCGGTGAAAGAGATGACCGCCGCGATCTTGAAACAGTGTGGCGAAACGCTCTACACCGCAGGAAATCTTAATAATGATTTCGGTGTACCGATGACCCTTTTGCGCCTCACGCCGGAGCACCGCTTTGCGGTAATCGAGATGGGGGCAAACCATCAAGGGGAAATTGCCTACACCACGCATTTAGTGAAGCCAGAGGTAGCGCTAGTCAATAACCTTGCTGCCGCACACTTAGAAGGTTTCGGATCAATAGAAGGTGTGGCGAAAGCCAAAGGTGAAATTTTCCAAGGCTTAGCACCGCAAGGTATTGCGATTCTCAATGCAGAGAGTAATGACCGCGATAATTGGCAACCCGTCTTGGCGGACAAACGCGTTCTTACCTTTTCTGCTGCAGAGCAGGGGAGGGATGATTATTACGCCACAGACGTCACCTTTACGGTTGAGGGAACCCGCTTTTGTTTACATACACCTGAGGGCGATTGTCAGGTGCTTCTGCCGCTCCCTGGGCAGCACAATATTGCTAACGCACTCGCTGCTGCGGCACTGTCGCAATCCGTCGGTGCATCGTTGGACGCAATCAAACAGGGCCTTGCGACATTAACCGCCGTGCCTGGTCGTCTTTATCCGATCAAATTATCGCAATCGGTACTGTTACTCGATGACTCCTATAACGCAAACGTGGGATCAATGACTGCAGCGGCGCAGGTGTTGGCCTCGATGCCGGGCTACCGGATCATGATTGCGGGAGATATGGGGGAACTAGGGAGTGATACCGAATCCTGTCACCGTCAAGTCGGTAAAGCACTGCATGACGCTGGCGTCGATAAAGTGTTCACCGTGGGGCAATATAGCCAGTGGATCGCGCAAGAGAGCCAAGTCGGAGAAATCTTCGCCAGCAAGTTGGCGCTAACAGAGCGGGCGCGTGAATTAATTCAGGAACATCAGGTTGTAACGCTATTAGTGAAAGGATCACGCAGTGCTGCAATGGAAGAAATCGTTATGTCATTACAGGAGAAAGACGCATGTTAGTTTGGCTAGCCGAGCATCTGGCTAAATTTTATTCAGGATTTAACGTCTTCTCGTATTTGACGTTTCGCGCCATTGTCAGTTTATTAACGGCTTTATTTATCTCGTTATGGATGGGGCCACGGCTCATTGCTTGGCTGCAGAAATTACAGATCGGCCAAGTCGTTCGTAACGATGGACCCGAGTCACACTTCAGTAAGCGTGGGACGCCGACCATGGGGGGGATAATGATCCTGACCTCCATTACCATTTCGGTGCTGTTATGGGCGTACCCTTCTAACCCCTACGTATGGTGTGTGCTCGTGGTACTCATTGGCTACGGCATCGTGGGCTTTGTCGATGATTATCGTAAAGTTGTCCGTAAAGATACCAAAGGCCTGATCGCCCGTTGGAAGTATTTCTGGCAATCAGTGATTGCTCTGGGGGTGGCTTTTGCCCTTTACGCAATTGGCAAAGATACGCCCGCGACACAATTAGTGGTTCCTTTCTTCAAAGATATTATGCCGCAGTTAGGTCTGCTCTATCTATTCCTGACCTACTTTGTGATCGTTGGCACCAGTAATGCCGTCAATTTGACCGATGGACTGGACGGCTTAGCGATTATGCCAACCGTATTTGTCGCAGCCGGATTTGGGCTAGTCGCATGGGCAACGGGTAACGTGAACTTTGCGGACTATCTGCATATCCCTTATCTGCGTCATGCAGGCGAGTTAGTGATTGTCTGTACGGCGATTGTCGGTGCGGGACTCGGCTTCTTATGGTTTAACACTTACCCAGCACAAGTGTTTATGGGTGATGTCGGTTCATTGGCGCTCGGTGGTGCATTAGGCACCATTGCCGTCTTACTGCGTCAAGAGTTCTTACTGGTCATTATGGGCGGCGTATTCGTAGTCGAGACGCTGTCGGTAATTTTACAGGTAGGCTCGTTCAAATTACGTGGGCAGCGTATCTTCCGTATGGCACCTATCCACCACCATTACGAGTTAAAAGGCTGGCCTGAGCCGCGCGTCATTGTGCGTTTCTGGATCATTTCATTAATGTTAGTGTTGATCGGTCTCGCCACCCTGAAGGTACGTTAATTATGGCAGATTACCAAGGTAGAAAGATTGTTATCGTCGGCTTAGGCATTACTGGCCTGTCTTGTGTTGAGTTTTTCTTGGCGCGCGGCGTAGTGCCCAAGGTGATCGATTCGCGTAGCAATCCTCCTGGTATCGATAAACTGCCTGAAAAGGTTGAGCGTTGGGTAGGCGACATAAATAAACAGTGGTTAGTCGAGGCTGACCTCATCGTACTCAGTCCCGGTATAGCGCTGTCACATCCCGCTATTAGCGACGCTGCGGCAGAAGGGATCGAGATTGTGGGGGATATCGAATTATTCTGTCGCGAAGCGCAGGCCCCTATCGTGGCGATCACCGGCTCGAATGGAAAAAGCACAGTCACTAGCTTAGTGGGTGAAATGTCTCGTGCGGCAGGATGGCAAACCGCCGTCGGCGGAAATATTGGTCTTCCTGCACTCTCCTTATTGAATCCTCAGGTTCAGCTCTATGTCCTTGAGTTATCCAGTTTTCAATTGGAGACCACTCAAAGTCTACAAGCTAGCGCAGCCACTATTTTAAATGTGACAGAAGACCATATGGATCGCTATCCACTTGGTTTCCAACAATATCGTGCGGCGAAGCTGCGTATTTACGAGCAGGCTAAGCACTGTATCGTCAATGTTGACGATGCGATGACGATGCCGGTCCGTGGCGTCGATCGGCGTTGTATCAGCTTCGGTGTAACCTTTGGCGACTACCACCTTAATCAGCAACAAGGTCAGACCTGGTTGCGCGCCAAGGGCGAGAAAGTCCTTAATAGCGATGAAATGCACCTGACTGGCCAGCATAACCTCACTAACGCGTTAGCCGCGTTAGCGCTGGCGGAAGCAGTTGGCGTACCGCGTGCGAGCTGTTTGAAAGCCTTAACGACCTTTACGGGATTGCCGCATCGCTACCAGTTGATCCATCGAAATGCGGGTGTTGAGTGGATCAACGACTCGAAAGCGACCAACGTTGGCAGTACCGAGGCGGCTCTTAAGGGCCTCCAGTGCCAAGGCACATTATGGTTACTTCTTGGGGGCGATGGTAAGTCTGCTGACTTTTCACCTTTAGAGCGGTTAATACAAGGTAACAATATAAAGGTTTACTGTTTTGGCCGAGATGCGGAATTGTTGTACGCGCTACGTCCTGAAATTTCTGTCCACGTCGACACGCTTGAGGATGCTATGCACGCGATCAGTCAGCAGGTGAAAAAAGGGGATGTTGTGTTACTTTCACCCGCCTGCGCCAGTCTCGATCAATTTAAAAACTATGAACAGCGTGGCGAACGATTTGCGGCGCTAGCGAAGGAGTTGGGCTAATGCATATCCCGGGTCTGAGGCTCTTAGGGCGCGGTGTTGCTGCGCTTTCAGAACGGATACAAGATTGGGTAATGGGATCACGGGAGAGTGATACGTCTTCTGTGGTGCTGTATGACCGGACGTTGTTATGGTTAACCTTTGGGTTAGCGATCATCGGTTTTGTGATGGTGACCTCGGCATCAGTTCCGGTCGGGCAGCGGATGAACGATGACCCGTTCTATTTCGCTAAACGCGACGCCTTCTATCTGGGGCTAGGTTTCGCCATTTCACTGATTACTTTACGTTTGCCCATGTCGTTCTGGCAGAAATACAGCAATGTAATGCTGCTCCTTTCTGTTGTCATGTTGTTAGTGGTCTTAGTGGTGGGAAGCTCGGTAAACGGTGCTTCGCGGTGGATTGCCTTAGGACCATTACGTATTCAGCCTGCAGAATTTTCTAAACTCTCGCTCTTTTGTTACCTCGCCAGTTATTTGGTCAGAAAGGTGGACGAAGTACGAAGCAACCTATGGGGCTTTTTAAAACCCATGGGGGTAATGGTCATTCTCGCGGTACTGCTCTTGGCACAGCCGGATTTAGGGACGGTTATCGTACTGTTCGTGACAACCTTGGCGATGTTATTTCTAGCTGGCGCTAAGCTGTGGCAGTTCTTGGCGATTATCGGCTGTGGATTGTTCTCAGTTGTCTTGCTGATCATGGTTGAGCCATACCGGATGCGACGCGTCACTTCTTTCTGGAACCCTTGGGCCGATCCTTTTGGAAGCGGTTACCAGTTAACGCAATCTTTAATGGCATTTGGCCGCGGTGAGTTCTGGGGACAAGGGCTTGGTAACTCCGTACAGAAATTGGAATACCTGCCTGAGGCGCATACCGACTTTATCTTTGCGATCATCGGTGAAGAACTTGGCTATTTTGGTGTGGTTCTCGCGCTATTGATGGTATTCTTTGTGGCATTTCGTGCGATGTCGATAGGACGCAGGGCGCTAGAACTTGATCAGCGTTTCGCTGGCTTTTTAGCCTGTGCCATTGGTGTTTGGTTCAGTTTCCAAGCCTTAGTTAACGTTGGTGCGGCAGCGGGTATGCTACCGACCAAAGGTCTGACCTTACCGCTTATTAGCTACGGTGGATCGAGCTTAATTATTATGTCCACAGCGATAGTCCTGCTGCTGCGTATAGATTTTGAAACGCGCTTAGCGAAAGCCCATGCGGTAACCCGAGGTAATCGATGAGTAGTAAAAAACTGATGGTCATGGCGGGCGGAACCGGAGGACATGTTTTCCCTGGCTTAGCAGTGGCCCATCAATTGATGGAAGAAGGGTGGGAAGTCCGTTGGCTCGGCACCGCTGACAGGATGGAAGCTGATTTAGTGCCTAAGCATGGCATTGCGATCGACTTCATCAAAATTAATGGATTGCGTGGTAAAGGTGTTAAAGCGCTTTTACAAGCCCCCTGGCGTATCTTCTCAGCTTGGCGTCAAGCGAGAAAAATTATTAACCAGTGGCAGCCTGATATTGTGTTAGGGATGGGTGGCTATGTTTCCGGCCCCGGCGGGTTAGCCGCGTGGAGTTGTGGTGTACCTGTTGTTCTGCACGAGCAAAACGGAATAGCAGGCCTTACAAACCAATGGCTGTCTAAAATTGCTCGCAAGGTTATGCAAGCCTTCCCTGGGGCGTTCCCCAATGCGGAGGTGGTGGGTAACCCAGTGCGTAAAGATGTTTTGGCACTGCCTGCACCGGATCGCCGATTCCAAGAAAGGGAAGGGCCACTCAGAGTGCTGGTGATGGGGGGGAGCCAAGGCGCGCGTATCCTGAATCAGCAATTGCCCGAAGTCGCACAAGCGCTAGGGGAAAAAGTAACGATTTGGCACCAGACCGGTAAGGGTAACCAAGCAGAGGTTGAACAAGATTATCGTCAGCGCGGTGTCGGTCATCATAACATTACAGAATTTATCGATGATGTGGCTGAGGCCTATGCTTGGGCGGATGTGGTGGTGTGCCGTTCCGGTGCGTTAACGGTCAGTGAAATTGCGTCAGCGGGGGTCGCGGCAATCTTTGTGCCTTTCCCGCATAAAGACCGCCAACAGTATTGGAATGCGTTATCGCTTGAGAAAGCGGGGGCAGCTGTCATTTTAGAGCAGCCGCAGTTTACCGCTCAAGCGGTTATAGAGTGCTTGCAAAAGTGGGATCGTGAAACGCTACTGGGTTACGCCGAAAACGCACAGAAGACAGCTGTTCCGGACTCAACCCAGCGTGTCGCACAAGCCATTAAAGATATCGTTGCTCATTAATTTAGGGGTGAAGTTTTCATCCCTCGTAAGGTATAGGTAAGAAGTTATTCATGAATACTCAACAATTAGCAAAGTTACGCTCTATCGTGCCGGAAATGAGACGTGTAAAGCACATCCATTTTGTAGGTATTGGTGGCGCAGGTATGGGCGGTATTGCTGAAGTGTTGGCCAATGAAGGGTATCAAATTAGTGGTTCTGATTTGGCACCTAACGCGGTAACGAAACACCTGACAGGCCTTGGCGCGACGATCTACTTCAACCATAGCCCAGAAAATATTCAAGGGGTCAGTGTGGTTGTGGTATCAAGCGCGATTGCTGAAGATAACCCAGAGTTAGTGGCGGCAAGAGATTCCCGTATTCCGGTTATCCGTCGTGCGGAGATGCTTGCGGAATTGATGCGTTTTCGTCATGGCATCGCGATTGCTGGGACACACGGTAAAACGACAACGACCGCCATGGTTTCCAGTATTTACGCTGAAGGCGGATTGGATCCGACGTTTGTAAACGGTGGCTTAGTGAAAGCAGCCGGAACGCATGCGCGTTTAGGAAGTAGTCGCTATTTGATTGCCGAAGCGGATGAGAGCGATGCCTCTTTCTTGCATCTCCAACCGATGGTCGCGATAGTGACGAATATTGAAGCCGACCATATGGATACTTACCAAGGTGACTTCGAAAATTTAAAACAGACCTTCATTAACTTCTTACACAATCTGCCTTTCTATGGCCGTGCTGTGTTATGTGTTGACGATGAAGTGGTCCGTGAATTACTGCCTGATGTCGGCCGCCAAGTGACGACTTATGGCTTCAGTGATGATGCAGATGTTCGCCTAGCAGACTATCAGCAGCAGGGTGCGACAGGACGTTTTACCGTCTATCGTCAGGATAAGCCTGAGATGGTCGTGACGTTAAATGCCCCGGGACGCCATAATGCCCTTAACGCCGCTGCCGCCATTGCGGTAGCCACGGAAGAGGGGATTGAGGACTGCGATATCTTAGCCGCCTTGGAGAGCTTCCAAGGCACTGGGCGCCGCTTTGATGTGTTGGGCGATTATGCCACCGATAAGGTCAGCGAGATCAGCGGTAGCGCTATGCTGGTGGATGATTATGGGCACCATCCAACAGAAGTGGATGCCACAATCAAAGCTGCACGAGCAGGCTGGCCAGATAAGAAATTAGTGATGGTGTTTCAACCCCATCGTTACACCCGAACTCGCGACTTATTTGACGATTTTGCCAATGTTCTCTCGAATGTTGATGTATTGTTGATGCTGGATGTTTATTCTGCCGGCGAGTCGCCGATTGCTGGGGCGGATAGTCGAGCACTGTGTCGTTCAGTTCGCTCTCGCGGAAAAGTCGATCCAATTTTGGTGACGGATCAAGACGCGTTACTGGAATTCTTGGCACCGACCCTAAGCGGTAATGATCTTGTGCTTTTACAAGGTGCTGGTACTGTGGGGCGTATTGCCCGTCAGTTGGCGGAAAACTGGGAAGTGCCGGCGGAATAGGCTAAGGGCTAACCGGATCGAACATTTAGGAGGCCTTATCTGACTTTGTGGCCTCCTAGAAAGCAATACACGACCTCTAGTGGTGAGTTGTTATGCTGGAATCGATACCGAGCACATTATGACCCTAGGTTTAGCTGATCGGGATTCAGGTGTTTATTGATTAATGCCGTTTATGAAGAAAGCGACAACTTATCGGCTAATGATTAACGTGATTCATCGTTTTCGACAGCGGAAAGATGATTAATCAATATTTGGTGGTTTTTTAGGCGGCAATGAAGCTTGGTTGCAATAATTAGTGACAAAATATTGCCATCAATACAGATTCAGACTATTAATGAATTTTATGATTATAATGCAAAATATCTTTCTGATGAGAAACGATATTTTTTCCTTCACAGTAGATTGTTGGTGAAGTGTACAATTAGCGTCATTATGCATGGTCAGACTGACCAGCCCTAGGCTGCCAAGGAAGGTAAATATGACTACTCAGCGCAATAGCAAAGGTCAATTTCAGCTGGATGAAGGGGAAACTGTACTTATTTTAAACGAGTACAACTTAATCCCATTGGCAGCTAAGCAAGCAGAAAATCAGATCACGCTGCTTGTCCAACAGATTCTGGAGTAAACAGACTGATATGTCTCAGGCTGCACTGAATACGAAAAATAAAGAAACGCAAAAACGTTTACGCTCTGGTCGGAGTAATGGCACTCGTCTTTTTGGCGTGGTTTTTCTTCTGATGGTTGTCGGTACCATCGTGTTTGGTGGGATAGCGGTCGTAAATTGGATGGATGATGTCTCGCGGTTACCGCTTTCGAAGCTCGTGGTGACTGGAGAGAAACGCTATACCTCGAATGATGATGTACGCCAAGCGATACTCTCGTTGGGGCCGCCAGGAACCTTTATGTCGCAAAATGTCGACATTATTCAGCAACAACTTGAAAGGTTACCTTGGATTAAACAAGTAAGTGTACGGAAACAATGGCCAGACGAATTAAAGATTCATCTGGTTGAATATGTACCCGTAGCAAGGTGGAATGAGCAGCATGTCGTCGATGCGTCAGGGGTTTCATTTACACTGCCTTTCCACCAAGGCGCGCCTAAACAAGATATGCCCTTACTTTACGGTCCCGAAGGAAGTGAAAAAGAGGTGATGGCGGCTTTCTACCAAATGGCAACAAAATTGCATACGGTACACTTAACGTTGAAAGCCACTGCGATGACCGCGCGTCACTCTTGGCAGCTTATTACAAGTGATGGTATGAGAATTGAGTTAGGAAGAGGGGAGGATGATAAACGTTTACAGCGTTTTATTACTCTTTATCCAGAACTCGTTAAACAGGCACAAGCGGATAATAAAACTATCAGCTATGTTGATCTTCGTTACGATTCGGGCGCCGCAGTTGGATGGGGCCCCGCACCCGTAGACACGCAAACAGGTAATCAGCAACAAAATCAGGCACAGGCTAAACAACAATGATCAAGGCAACGGACAGAAAACTGGTAGTAGGACTAGAGATTGGCACCGCCAAGGTTGCTGCCCTGGTAGGGGAAATTCTGCCCGATGGTATGGTCAATATTATTGGGGTTGGTAGCTGTCCTTCTCGTGGAATGGATAAGGGCGGTGTTAATGATCTTGAGTCAGTTGTAAAATGCGTTCAACGCGCAATTGACCAAGCTGAGTTGATGGCAGATTGCCAGATCTCATCTGTTTACCTTTCATTATCCGGCAAACATATTAGTTGCCAGAACGAAATCGGGATGGTTCCGATTTCGGAAGAAGAAGTAACACAGGATGATGTTGAAAACGTCGTCCATACTGCGAAGTCGGTACGGGTTCGAGACGAACATCGCATACTGCACGTTATCCCGCAAGAATATGCCATCGATTACCAAGAAGGGATTAAGAACCCTGTCGGTTTATCTGGGGTGAGGATGCATGCTAAAGTGCACCTCATCACTTGCCATAACGATATGGCAAAAAATATTGTTAAAGCGGTGGAGCGCTGTGGGCTGAAAGTAGACCAACTGATTTTCGCCGGTTTGGCTTCAAGTTATGCCGTGCTCACTGAAGACGAACGCGAGCTTGGCGTCTGTGTCGTCGACATTGGCGGTGGCACTATGGATATGGCGGTCTATACTGGCGGTGCGTTACGTCATACTAAAGTGATACCTTATGCAGGGAACGTGGTCACCAGCGATATTGCTTACGCTTTTGGTACGCCACCAACCGATGCCGAAGCGATTAAAGTTCGTCACGGTTGCGCTTTAGGATCTATCGTCGGTAAAGATGAAAATGTAGAAGTCCCGAGTGTTGGGGGAAGACCGCCTCGTAGCTTACAACGTCAGACATTAGCCGAAGTGATTGAGCCGCGTTATACGGAATTACTGAATCTGGTCAACGACGAGATTCTAGAGTTACAAGAACAATTACGCCAGCAAGGGGTTAAGCACCATCTAGCGGCGGGAATCGTACTGACTGGCGGTGCGGCGCAAATCGAAGGTTTGGCCGCGTGTGCACAACGAGTGTTCCATACTCAAGTAAGAATTGGCCAGCCGTTAAACATCACTGGATTAACGGACTACGCGCAAGAAGCGTATTACTCTACGGTGGTGGGCCTCTTACATTATGGTAAAGAATCCCATTTGGGAGACGAAGCTGAGTCGTCAAAACACTCACCTGTCAGTACGTGGTTCAAAAAATTTAACAGTTGGTTAAAAAAAGAGTTTTAATTTTGATTAAAGAGGATCATCCTAAGCCTACTGAGTGATCCTCTGGCAACAGGCACATAACGGAGAGTAATCATGTTTGAACCTATGGAATTAACCAACGATGCGGTGATTAAAGTCATCGGCGTCGGGGGTGGCGGTGGTAATGCTGTCGAACACATGGTACGTGAGCGTATCGAAGGTGTTGAGTTCTTCGCAGTGAACACGGATGCGCAAGCATTACGTAAAACAGCAGTCGGCCAAACAATCCAAATTGGTAATAACATTACTAAAGGATTAGGGGCGGGCGCGAACCCAGAAGTTGGACGTAATTCAGCAGAAGAAGATCGCGAAGCATTACGTGCAGCACTGGATGGCGCTGATATGGTATTTATCGCAGCCGGTATGGGCGGCGGTACAGGTACGGGTGCAGCCCCTGTTGTCGCGGAAGTGGCAAAAGATCTGGGTATCTTAACGGTTGCCGTGGTCACTAAGCCTTTTAACTTTGAAGGCAAAAAGCGTATGGCTTTTGCTGAGCAAGGTATCGCTGAACTCTCCAAGCATGTTGATTCTCTCATCACCATTCCAAACGACAAGCTACTTAAAGTCCTAGGCCGTGGTATCTCCCTTCTAGACGCTTTCGGTGCTGCTAACGACGTACTGAAAGGTGCGGTACAGGGTATCGCTGAGCTGATTACTCGCCCAGGCTTGATGAACGTCGACTTTGCTGACGTGCGTACTGTAATGTCCGAAATGGGCTACGCCATGATGGGATCTGGGATTGCTTGCGGTGAAGACCGTGCTGAAGAAGCTGCCGAAATGGCGATTTCTAGCCCACTGTTAGAAGATATCGATCTTTCTGGTGCGCGTGGCGTCTTGGTCAACATTACAGCTGGCTTCGATCTGCGTTTAGATGAGTTTGAAACGGTCGGTAACACCATTCGTGCGTTTGCTTCAGATAACGCAACCGTGGTAATTGGTACGTCTCTTGACCCTGAAATGAATGATGAGCTGCGTGTAACCGTTGTTGCTACGGGTATTGGCATGGACAAGCGCCCTGAAATTACGCTAGTCACCAATAAAAATACCTCTCAGCCTGTGGTCGATCATCGCTATCAGCAACATGGGTTGACGCCGTTACCTCAAGAGAACAAACCTGCGGCGAAAGTGGTTAACGAACCAAGTTCACAGCCGAATAAAGAGCCAGATTATCTCGATATTCCTGCGTTCTTACGTAAGCAAGCAGATTAAGATATTACTGAAAATTGTCGGCAATCGCTTTTTGTGCTAAAGTGTGCGTCCTTTTATGGGTTATATTCCCGTCTGGAAACAGTAATTTTGCGAGATTGATACGATGATCAAACAAAGGACATTAAAACGTATTGTTCAGGCCACTGGTGTCGGTTTACATACCGGCAAGAAAGTGACGTTGAACCTGCGGCCTGCACCAGCAAATACTGGGGTCATCTATCGCCGCACTGACTTAAATCCACCGGTTGATTTCCCGGCAGATGCTAAATTTGTGCGCGACACGATGCTAAGTACTTGCCTTATCAACGACCAAGGTATCCGTATCTCTACGGTCGAACACCTTAACTCAGCGCTTGCTGGATTAGGGATTGATAACATCATTGTCGAAGTTGATGCGCCTGAGATCCCTATTATGGATGGCAGCGCAGCACCTTTCGTCTATCTTCTGTTAGATGCTGGGGTTGAAGAGCTCAACAGCGCGAAGAAGTTCCTGCGCGTTAAGCAAACCGTACGCGTCGAAGATGGCGACAAGTGGGCCGAAGTGAAGCCTTATAATGGTTTCTCTCTGGACTTTACTATCGACTTTAAGCATCCAGCGATTGACGCAAGTTCTCAGAACTATCGCTTAAATTTCTCGACAGAAGCGTTTATCCGTCAGATTAGTCGCGCGCGGACCTTTGGGTTTATGCGTGATATCGAACAATTACAGTCTCGTGGCCTGTGCCTGGGTGGAAGTCTTGACTGTGCGATTGGATTAGACGACTTCCGTGTCTTGAACGAAGAAGGTTTACGTTTTGATGACGAGTTCGTTCGTCATAAAATGTTAGACGCAATCGGCGACTTGTTTATGTGTGGTCACAATATGATTGGTGCATTCTCTGCATACAAATCGGGTCACGGCTTAAACAATCAACTGCTGCAAGCGGTCTTAGCTAATCAGGAAGCTTACGAATGGGCGACCTTTGAAAATGAAGCTGAGATCCCTCAGGCATTTAGACTGAAAAACTTCGTTCTCGCGTAATATTATTATTACGGCTAACGCCGTAATAACAGACGGGCCATGCTGATTACTCTCCGTTCAGCTGGCTCGTTTTTTTTTGTATGAAATCTATGCGGTTGATGGCTTTTTCAGTGACACAGCGTAATCATTAGTGTGGCATGGGGCGATTGATGCTACTATCAACGTTATTCGGTAGGCAGGACAATCAGGAAAGACTTCACCTATCCTCTATAACGATAATAGATGCTATTTTTCAATATTAATGGATGAATTGTGATTGGTTTGATTTCGCGCTGGGGACAACTAGGTAGACGCTATCTATGGCCGCATCTCTTATTAGGGATAGTCGCGGCAGGTCTAGGGTTGCCTTTCACCAACGGTCTGTTAACCAATACTAACGATACAGCGTTATCCAATAAGCTTTCTACTTCTCCCCAAGCACGTATCTACCACCTTATACGTTTGCACGAACGCGTATTACGTCCTACCTACGTACAAAATTTTTGGCATCAACAAACGCTACGCACGGTTATTCGTCACCTCTCTTTTTCGTTACCCAGAACTCAGAGTCGAGAGCCTGCTTATTCACAGTTGACGGTTAAAAGCCTCGTTGCCCTCTATTCATTAATTACCCTTTTGACGTCGGCTGCGGCATTAAAAGCTCGCCGTCTTATTCGTCAGCGACCAGTGAGTCGAACACCTATGGTGTTTTCAACCGGCCGCTGGGTTGCTCAAGTTCAAGGGATACGGGCCGGGCCGCTTCACGATTAACTATAACTATTATGTCGTCACAACTCGTGAATTTGTTGTCAATAAAGAGAATTTATAATCATGGTAATGAAGTTATTAACAAAGATTTTTGGTAGCAGTAATGACCGTACGTTGCGCCGTATGCGTAAAGTGGTTGATGTCATCAATAACATGGAACCGGACTACGTCGCGCTCAGTGATGAGCAATTAAAGGCGAAAACCGGTGAGTTTCGTCAGCGTTTGGAAAAAGGTGAAAGTCTAGAAAGCCTTATTCCAGAAGCTTTTGCTACCGTGCGCGAAGCCAGTAAACGTGTGTTTAATATGCGCCATTTTGATGTGCAATTATTAGGTGGTATGGTGCTCAACGAGCGCTGCATCGCAGAAATGCGTACTGGTGAAGGTAAAACCTTAACGGCAACACTTCCCGCCTACCTTAATGCGTTAAGTGGTAAAGGCGTTCACGTCGTAACCGTAAACGATTATCTTGCGCAACGTGATGCTGAAAATAACCGCCCATTATTTGAGTTTTTAGGCTTAACCATCGGTATCAACTTACCTGGTATGCAAGCCCCTGCTAAGCGTGAAGCTTATGCAGCAGATATCACCTACGGCACCAATAACGAATATGGATTTGACTACTTACGCGATAACATGGCGTTCAGCCCTGAAGAGCGTGTTCAGCGTAAACTGCATTATGCGTTAGTCGATGAAGTTGACTCCATTCTGATCGATGAAGCGCGTACGCCGTTAATTATTTCAGGGCCTGCAGAAGACAGTTCTGAGCTCTATATTCAAGTCAATAAAATCATCCCGCATTTGGTTCGCCAAGATAAAGAAGACTCCGACACTTTCCAAGGTGAAGGTGACTTCTCGGTGGATGAAAAAGCGCGTCAGGTACATTTAACCGAACGCGGCTTAGTAAAAATTGAGCAGTTACTGGTGGCACAGAATATTATGGAAGAAGGTGAGTCACTTTACTCACCGACTAATATTATGCTGATGCACCATGTCACGGCAGCCTTACGTGCGCATGCACTGTTCACGCGCGATGTTGATTACATCGTTAAAGACGGTGAAGTGATCATCGTCGATGAACATACAGGCCGTACCATGCAAGGCCGTCGCTGGTCCGAGGGTCTGCACCAAGCGGTTGAAGCAAAAGAAGGCGTTGAAATTCAGAATGAGAACCAAACGCTGGCTTCCATCACTTTCCAAAACTACTTCCGTATCTACGAAAAGCTTGCGGGGATGACCGGTACTGCCGATACCGAAGCCTTCGAATTCAGCAGTATCTATAAGTTAGATACCATTGTCGTACCGACTAACCGTCCGATGGTACGTAAAGATAATGCTGACTTGGTCTATATGACCGAGAAAGAAAAAATTGATGCAATCATTGAAGATATTAAAGACTGTACTTCTCGCGGACAACCCGTGTTGGTCGGTACTATCTCGATTGAAAAATCCGAAGTCGTTGCGGATGCGTTAGCTCGCGCGGGTATCAAGCATAGCGTACTGAATGCTAAGTTCCACGCCAGTGAAGCGGATATTATTGCGCAGGCAGGACAGCCTGGTGCCGTCACCATTGCGACTAACATGGCCGGACGTGGTACGGACATTATGTTAGGCGGAAGCTGGCACGCCGAAGTTGAAGCCTTGACCGAGCCGACTGAGGCAGAGATTGCAGCGATTAAAGAAGCATGGCAAGTGCGCCACGATGCGGTACTTGAAGCCGGTGGTCTACATATTATCGGTACAGAGCGCCATGAATCACGTCGTATTGATAACCAGCTTCGTGGTCGTGCCGGCCGTCAGGGCGACAAAGGGTCATCACGCTTCTATCTTTCAATGGAAGATGCCTTGATGCGTATTTTCGCCTCAGACCGCGTGTCAGGCATGATGCGTAAACTGGGGATGAAACCTGGTGAAGCGATCGAGCACCCATGGGTGACCAAAGCCATTGCCAATGCGCAGCGTAAAGTTGAGAGCCGTAACTTCGATATCCGTAAGCAATTGCTCGAATACGATGACGTGGCAAACGATCAACGGAAAGCCATCTACTCGCAGCGTAATGAGTTACTGGACGTGTCGGACGTGAGCGAAACTATTAACAGTATTCGTGAAGATGTCTTGACCTCGACCATCAGTCAATTTATTCCACCGCAATCTCTTGAAGAGATGTGGGATGTGGCCGGTTTAGAAGAGCGCTTACGTACAGATTTCGAGCTTCATCTTCCGCTTACCGAGTGGTTGGATAAAGAGCCAGAATTACACGAAGAAGTTTTACGTGAACGTATTCTGCAGCACTCGCTGCAACAGTATGCCGATAAAGAAGCCGCGGTGGGTGTAGACACCATGCGCAGCTTTGAAAAAGGGATCATGCTGCAGACGCTGGATACACTATGGAAAGAGCACCTTGCTGCGATGGATTACTTACGTCAGGGTATCCATTTACGTGGTTACGCTCAGAAAGATCCAAAGCAAGAGTATAAGCGTGAATCCTTCTCAATGTTCGCCAGTATGCTTGAAGGGCTGAAATATGAAGTTGTCAGCACCTTAAGTAAAGTCCAAGTTCGTATGCCTGAAGAGGTTGAGGCCATGGAGCAGCAGTTCCGTGACGAAGCTGAGCGTTTAGCGGAACAGCAACAGCTTAGCCATGTCGATGACGACACTGCGGCAGGGAATGAAATGGCTAACCAAGCAGCGGAGCGTAAAGTCGGTCGTAACGATTTATGCCCATGCGGTTCCGGTAAAAAATATAAACATTGCCATGGACGTTTAGCATAACTCGTTCTGGTAAGTAGCTGATATCAGGAAAGGTCCATGGAAACATGGGCCTTTTTACTGTCTAGTGGGGCATCAATAATGAAAAATTTACAGGTTGCAGTCGGTATTATTCGTAACGCTGAGAAAGAAATCTTTCTGACTCAACGCGCATCGACCTCTCATATGGCAAATAAGTGGGAGTTCCCAGGGGGGAAAATCGAAACGGACGAGACAGCGTTGGAAGGCTTAACTCGCGAACTGATGGAAGAAACGGGGATCACTGTTACCGAAGCTCAGCCTATTGGTACTGCAAGCCATACCTATCAGGAGGTGAGCGTTACACTGCATTTCTTCTTGGTGGAACAGTGGCTGGGCCAACCTTGGGGGAAAGAAGGGCAACCGCAACGTTGGGTCGCGCAAGCTGACTTACAGGCTGATGAGTTCCCGCCAGCGAATAGTGAGATGGTTGAACGCTTAGTGAAAGGCGAACTGTAGTCGCCAATCTTGTTGCGTTATTCCGGGTCTTTCTCGCTCCATGCCTCATGGTCAAAGTGCGTGGGTTGACCTGGAATAGATTTCTCCTCTGCTGCCCATTCGCCAAGGTCAATCATTTGGCAACGCTTAGAGCAGAAGGGGCGCCAAGCGCTCAACTCATCCCAAATGACCTCTTTTTGGCATTGTGGGCAGTTAACAGTAGTAGGTTCGGGTTGCATAAGGCCTCTTAGCAGCAAGCGAGTTGGAACAATAAATTTTCTGGGACTCTACCATCGTTTTCCAATGGAAAAAAGCGAATTGAAAATCGCGCTTTGTGACCCGAAACTTGTGGGTAAATTTCATCTTCGCTCGCTAATTGGATCCGAATAAGATCTTTATCTTCCGCCGAATTTTGGTAAAAACCTTGGTGAGTTTCAGCCTCGATAAACCGTCCACTCTGTCTGATTAAATGGAGAATGGCCTGTAAACTGAGGTGTAGTGCGGCCAAACCTGAATACCATTGATCGAGCTGAGCTTGACGCTTTTCCAAAGGTAGATGTAGCCAGAGATGTAAGGTCGGCGTGTCAAAGTTACAATAGCCGCCAGGGATCGACAGGCGTTGACGCAATTGTCCGATAAAACGATCTTCTTTAAACGTCGTACCAAACTTGGGCGCTGTATTGATAGCATGGCTATGAGCGCTAAGTTCACTTATCAATTGATTGACGGCTTGTACGTCGATATCCGGCACTGCTAGCCATTGATGTAGCTTCCCTTGCTGCTTTTCTAACTCTTTTAGCAAGTCGGCGCGTAACTCACTACGCTCGAAGATATCAAGAAGCTCTGTCAGAGTACGTAAATAAAGTAAGCAAGCCTCAGGTGAGTCGGCATTGTTCGAGGCTGTCAGTTGCTGCAGTAAATATTCAACGCGCAACCAGCTCCGCATTTTTTCGTTAAGTGGGTATTCGAAGATGATGGGTGACTGGGTCATTGATCGCGCCCCTTATATTCTGATGCTAATTGATTGTAGGTCAAAATAAGCTGAGAGACTTTCTCGGCTAAAGCGCTTTTCGACAAGTTATTATCGATGACATCATCGGCGATGGCTAGCCGCTGTTGCCGTGTGGCCTGAGCGTGAATGATAGCCAAAGCCTGGGAGCGCGGAATACTGTCTCGTTCACAGACTCGCTTAATTTGTTTCTCTTCATCGCTGTCCACCACAATCACTCGCTGGGCAAGATGCTGTAACTGGTTTTCAACTAAAAGCGGCACAACCCAGAGGCACCATTGTCCGGAACATTGCACGATTTTTTGCTGGGTTCTTTGTTGGATCAATGGGTGTAATAAGTTATTCAGCCATTGTTTGTGCTCAGGGGTAGAAAAAATAATCTCGCGTAATTTTTTTCGGTCGAGTTGCCCGTTATCCAACAGAATGTGCTGACCAAAGTAGTCTACCATCGTCGCTAAGGCGGGCTGGCCAGGTTCAACGACCTCCCGAGCGATCAGGTCTGCGTCGATAATCTCTATGTGACTCGCCGCAAAGAGTTCGGCAACGGTTGATTTACCACTCGCAATGCCACCAGTAAGCGCCACGATATAAGCCATAGTGTTAACCCAACCTCACTCTTTAGTATCGCTTTTGCGTACTATTCTCAGTCATGGAGTCAGTATGAAGCGGATAGGCTGGGCTGTAAACCTTGTCAATTACGGAATCGCTAACCTAATGCCTCTCCTAAATAGAATATGGGTAAGTACAGGGCGATGACCACACCACCCACCAACCCTCCGCTGACTGCAAGCATCAACGGTTCAATGCGTTGGGCAAGACGTCGACTAAGGGTTGAGGCTTGGTCGGAATACCAAGTGGCTAATTGAGAAAAGGCATTATCAAGCTGTCCGGTTTCTTCTGCTGATCGAATAAGGAGTAAGGGTAATGAAGGATAGTGATCCTCATAGGCCAGCGCTTGCGACAGTTTTTCTCCAGTATGGAGCCGTTGATAAACCGTTTCGATACTTTGTTTCCACAACGGTGAGGTGAAAATACTGGCGACAAGTTGTAGTCCATTCAGCAGAGTGAGCCCTGATTGTTGCGTGCTGGCAAGGGTTGAGAAGAGTAATGAGAGCTGCCTACTCCGCCAGACTTCTCCCACGAGTGGTGTAGTCAGTAACAGTCGGTGGCGTATCAGTTTCCACCTTGGATAACGCCGATCGCCATAGTGGAGAATGGGCAGTATCAGTGCGGTGAGTACGCAGAGTAAGGGCAATATGGCATTGATAGACTGTGAGGCGCTAATCAATAATTGCGTAAGGTAGGGCAAGGGTGCATTTAACGATTGATACATCAATGCAAACTCTGGCAGCACAAAAGCGAGCAGCCCAGCAGTAGTGAACACTAAAAAAAATAGGGTGATGCAAGGGTAGCGTAATGCAGCAACGAGTTCCTCTCGCATGGCCTTTCGCTGCTCTAATAGCTTCACCACCTGTAAGCAACTATTGGGCAAATGGCCGGTAAGTTCTCCAGCGCTGATGAGTGCGGAAAGCGTAGGGGGAAAAATTTGCGGCCATTGGCTGAGCGCTGCCGAGAGCTTTTCCCCAGCGGAAATTTTTTTCAGTAATAACTCAATAACGATTCGCCAAGGTAGCGAAGGCTGGTTACTCTTCAATAAATTGAGGCTTACCGATAAGGTGAGCCCCGCATTGAGCATAGATTCCAATTGTTGAAAGAAGACGATGAGCGTGTTGAGTTGCCAGCTCTGCATTAAGCGACGGTGTTTCAGCGTAAAATGGTAAGCAATAATTCCCTCGGCCATCAATTGTTGCTCGCCTTGCTCTCGATGAGTACAGAGTTGATAACCGGAACAATTGTCCCCCTTAAACGAGACACCCTGCCAAGAATAGAGTCTAAGCGGCTTCATTATCCGTTCCTACTACACGGAGCAGTTCTTGATAAGTGGTGATCCCTTTTATCACCGCGTACAGACCCGCCTTAAAGAGCGTGTCTAGGTTGTTTTCTTGTAACCGTGCACGAATATTTTGCGTAGAGGTCTTTTTGATGATGGCCTCTTTGATCGCTGCATCGACAGGGAGTAATTCAAAGAGGGCATGACGGCCAGTATAGCCATAAAGGCAATATTGGCAGCCTACCGCCAGCCAATGTTGATGTGAGGGTAACGCTAAGTGTGCAGGTAAGGGATCGGGGGACGAGAGTCGACACTGCTGGCATAAACGTCTTACGAGGCGTTGAGCAACAATAAGTTTTACTGCGCTGGCAGTGAGGTATTCGGCAACGCCCATTTGTGTTAAGCGGCTCAGCGTGTCGAGAGGAGAGTTAGTGTGTAATGTACTGAGGACTAAATGGCCGGTTTGCGCTGCTTTAATCGCAATATCCGCTGTTTGGTTATCTCTAATTTCACCAATCATCAAGATATCGGGATCTTGACGGAGTAATGCGCGTAGGATCGTTGGAAAATCGAGACCGGCTTTAAGGTTAATTTGGGTTTGATTAATCCCCGGAATCACCAATTCAATCGGATCTTCTACACTGCAGAGGTTACGTTCCTCCCTATTCAGCGAGTTGAGGGCGCTATACAGCGTAGCGGTTTTACCACTGCCAGTCGGGCCTGTAACAATAATCAATCCTTGGGGAGCCGCTAATGCTGTCTTAAAAATAGCTAACTGCGCCGGAGGCATACCAAGATTTTCCAGTTGTAGATCCCCCCTAAATGTTTCGAGCAGTCGTAAAACGACTTTTTCACCAAATTTGGTGGGGAGGGTCGCGAGGCGGAAAGAATAGTTTATCTCCTGGTCTAGGAGGCTGAGTTGACCATCTTGCGGGCGGCGATTTTCGGCAATATCGACACCGGCGAGTAATTTAAATCGGCTACTGATGGCAGTGGTTTCGACGGACGTGAGTTCACCGTAAATATATAATACGCCGTCCACTCTTAGACGAATTTTTGCGCCTTGGGCATGAGGGTCAATATGAATATCAGAGGCCTTTTGTTGTACCGCATGGCGGAGAATAGTTTGGCAGTAGTCTATCGTCGTCGGGTTATCCTCCCCTTTATATTCGGTCTGTAAAGGGTGTGGTATTGTGGCAGCTTGCTGAGAGGTCAGGAATTCTTCTCTGGACACCGATTTGATGGCGATTTTTTTTTGGCAGGTAAAGGTGAGTTGATTTATATCCTCCGGCGAGGGAGGAGACATGACGACTAAGCACAGCGACTCTTTATCTTCATACAGAATAAGTGCCGGATGGTTTTCGCAAAATACTTTAAGCTGTGTGGTTCCTGCACTCATGGTTTATTCCCCACATCGTCATAGCGAAGTTGACGTTCGCAGTTATCCTTTAAGGTCTGATTAGCCGCAGTACACCGGCGTTGCCAACTTAACGCTCCAATTTCTGGTTGTAGCGTAGGGATAAGTTCTGCCGTAAGCCCAGTTAAGGTGTTAGCTCCCTGCGCACGTATAACGCCGTTATTGACAGTTAATTCGGTGGTGTAGCGAGTCGTCCGGGGAAGGGGGATGCCTTCTTGGCCACTGTGGCAAGTGTTAAGCTCTCCCTTTTCAAGTGCGCAGAGCTCTACTGCGGTTTTATAGGGCTGTAAGACTTGGAGTAGATCGGTCAGCGCGGCTTTTTGCAGATACCCTTGATAAGCCGGGATACCTAAGGAGCTTAAAATAGCGATGATCGCGATAACGATCATTAATTCGATCAATGTAAATCCTTGTTCCATAATATCCTTCCTTCGCAGTAAAAATGCCTTTTTAAAGCGGAATTACGTGGTTAGGAAGGATGTATGATCAGTCTAGGATTTAGCTGCACAATGTTTATATTCTTTCTCAGGCAGTTTCTTAAAGCTTGTGAGGTATCGCGGAATGCCTATGGTAATCTTGAATAAAGTCTGGCTTATTGTCGGGCACCCTCGTTTAATCACAAGGACCGCTTAGATAAGTGGTAATGACACTGATATGTTGACGATAAAAGATCATTGGTTGGCCGATGCGCGCCGAGTCCCTTCGACGCATTACAATGAACGTCCTGAAGGGGAGGTGCCGCGTTTACTGGTGGTGCATAATATTAGCTTACCTCCTGGTGAGTTCGGTGGCCCCTATATTGATCAACTCTTTACCGGAACATTGTGCGCCCAAGAACATCCATATTTTGCTCAGATTGCAGACTTACGTGTCGCGGCGCATTGCCTCATTCGCCGAGAAGGTGAGATAGTGCAATACGTTCCTTTCGATAAGCGAGCCTGGCATGCTGGCCAATCGAGTTACCAAGGTATTGAAAACTGTAATGATTTTTCTATCGGGATAGAGCTTGAAGGGACTGACCAACTCCCTTATACCGAGCAGCAATACCAGGCTTTATCCGCCATTACTCTATCGCTTATAAAGGCTTATGCTTTAGCGGAAGAAGATATTACTGGGCACAGTGATATCGCGCCAGGTCGTAAAACAGATCCAGGACCCTCTTTCGATTGGGATTATTATCATTCACTTATTGCAGCACACTGATCATCTAGGGAGTAGAGTTAAGTCATGACGTTATTTACGCTATTACTCGTTCTCATTTGCGAGCGGTTATTCAAGTGGGGGGAGCATTGGCAGCTTGAACATCGACTTGTTCCCCTGTTTGGTAAGCAACATCACTTTTCGCTTACTCGTACAGTAGGGTTAGTGGTGCTTGTGATGCTGATTTTTACCTTAATTCTTCATGCTATCGAAGGACTTCTCTTCGGTGTTGTATCGCTGGTGGTGTGGATCCTCGTCGGCGTTCTTTGTATTGGTGCAGGTCAAAGTCGCCAGCATTACCGTGACTACTTACATTCTGCGAATCAGCAGGATGTGACCGGCCACCAAGCAATGGCGGAAGAGCTGAGTGTGATACACCCAATGTCCAATAACATTAGCGATAAGCTCTATTTGCGTGAGCTACAAAATGCACTGTTATGGATTAATTACCGCTTCTATCTAGCCCCTTTGTTTTGGTTTGTCGTCGGGGCGCACTATGGGCCGGTCTTCTTATTGGGTTATGCTTTTCTTCGCGCGTGGCAGGGATGGTTGGCTAAGCAGAATCGTCAGCATCGTGAACAATCTGGGGTCGATATCTTATTATTCTGGATTGATTGGATCCCAGTCAGAATTGTTGGCTTAGCTTATGCATTCTTGGGGCATGGTGAAAAAGCATTACCTGCGTGGTGGCGTTTTATGACCGACTTCAGGCATAAGCCCTATCATGTATTATCGGTGTTAGCGCAATTCTCATTGGAACGTGATCCCTGTCAGGATAAGGTTGAAATGCCACGGATTGCGGTAGCGCTAGCGAAAAGGATTACTTTAGTTATTGTTCTCATCACCGCAGTCCTGACACTGGCAGGCGTTATTTTGTAAAAAAAGGGGGACATTGTCCCCCTTAGTTTTAGCGTGCTGCTTTATTTTTGACTAGGTAGCCAATCCCTAGAATCGCTACCCAGACGGGGATGAGCCATACAGAAATGGCCATTCCTGGAATGGTCAGCATAATGCCCAAAATGGCAATCATAAATAGCAGGCAAACCCAGTTACCGAGTGGATAAAATAGAGCAGGAAAACGTGGCGTGACGCCTTGTTTGATCTTGGCTTTACGAAAACGCATATGCGCCATACTGATCATTGCCCAGTTGATGACCAGTGCCGAAACAACTAATGCCATCAGTAAACCAAAGGCCTCACCAGGCATAAGATAGTTGAGCAAGACAACCAAAGCCGTCGCCAGTGCTGAAAAGCCTAACGCAACATAGGGTACACCACGCTTATCGACATTCAGTAACGCTTTAGGGCCATTACCTTGTTTTGCTAAACCATATAACATACGGCTATTTGAATACACACAGCTGTTATAGACGGATAACGCGGCGGTGAGGATGACGACATTCAATGTATTCGCGACTAATTTATCCCCCAACTCATGGAAAATCAGTACGAAGGGGCTAGTCCCCTCAATGACTTTCGTCCAAGGATAAAGTGACAGGAGTATCGCGAGGGATCCCATATAAAAGATCAAGATACGATAGATAACTTGGTTGGTCGCTTTAGGAATACTTTGTTGCGGGTCTGCGGCTTCAGCAGCGGTAATACCGACCAGTTCTAATCCCCCAAATGAGAACATGATGATGACCATTGCCGTAATTAAGCCGCCAGCACCGTGTGGGAAGAAACCACCTTGTGCCCAAATGTTGGTGACTGAGGCTTGAGGACCGCCGTGTCCACTGAAGAGTAACCAAGCGCCGAAAGCAATCATTCCGATGACTGCTGTAACTTTAATAATCGAGAACCAGAATTCCAGTTCACCGTAAATCTTCACATTGGCAAGATTGATAGCATTGATCAGCACAAAAAATACTGCAGCGGAAACCCATGTAGGGATTTCTGGCCACCAGTATTGAATATAAAGACCCACAGCAGAAAGCTCAGCCATTGCGACTAAGACATACAGTACCCAATAGTTCCAGCCTGATGCAAAGCCGGCGAAGCTTCCCCAATATTTGTAGGCGAAGTGGCTAAAAGAACCCGCTACCGGCTCTTCAACAATCATTTCACCTAACTGACGCATAATCATAAAGGCGATAAAACCGCCGATGGCATATCCCAACAGTACAGAAGGGCCTGCCATTTTGATGGTCTGTGCTAACCCCAAAAAGAGTCCAGTTCCGACGGCTCCTCCTAGGGCGATTAACTGAATATGCCTATTTTTCAGCCCCCGTTTCAACGAACCTGTTTGTTGCTCGCTCATAAATTCCTCTCGCGTAGTGTTCTCGACCCTTATTTCAGGCTGTAAGGAGAATGTGACAGACTGTGTCATTTATTTTACGGGGTTATGGCAGTGAATTACTACGCTGAATGTGAGGAAATATCAGATATTTGTGAGGCAGTCTTGGAGAATCAGCAGATTACAGGGTTACAATATTCTTCATTTTGGCCGCTTAATATGGATAATATCGTGCCAGAAGATTAATTTATGGTGGGTTATTTTATCCAATCTTCATCAGGAGCGATTTGATAAGGGGGCGGGAGGAGAAGAATAATGATTTTTTCCCCATGGATAAACGGAAGCATCTGGCAAAAATAGCGAAGAAAATTTTTGATCTAAAGCCTACTTTGGTGAACGCAATATAGACAGTAGGTAAATGTTTTGTTAGCTTAGCCCATCTTGTGGGAAATTGGTATGACCAATTTAAAAGAGCAGCAATGACTACGAGTATGATGGCTTACAGTAAAATCAGGCAGCCCAAGCTTTCTGATGTAATAGAGCAACAGCTAGAGTCCCTCATTATGGAAGGGACACTCCGGCCTGGTGAGAAGCTTCCACCAGAACGCGAACTTGCTCGACAATTTGATGTCTCTCGTCCTTCGGTGCGAGAGGCTATTTTGCGTTTGGAAGCAAAGGGATTATTGCACCGCCGCCATGGAGGAGGCACCTACGTTCAAGATTGCCTTTGGCAGAGCGTTAGCGATCCCTTAATAGGCTTATTGGCACAGCACGGCGAGTCCCAGTTCGATTTACTCGAAATGCGCCATGCATTGGAAGGTATTGCAGCGTATTATGCAGCACTGCGTGGAACGGAAGACGACCTATTAAGAATCAACCGCTATCACTTGGCGATCCAAAAGGCGCAAGATAGCGGTGATTTAGACGTAGAAGCCGATGCGGTAATTGATTATCAAATTACCGTCACTGAAGCGGCGCATAATGTGGTTCTGCTGCATTTAGTCCGAGCAATGGGGCCAATACTCAAGCAAAATGTGCGTTCAAACTTTGAATTACTTTACTCCCGCCGCGATATGCTGGCGAAAGTAAGTGCGCATCGTGCAAGGATTTATGAAGCAATTATTGCACGACAGCCAGAAAAAGCCCGTGAAGAATCTAACTCGCACTTGGCTTTTCTTGAAGAGATTTTATTGGAGAGAAACCGGGAGCAATCCCGCCGTGAGCGTTCATTACGACGCTTACAGCAACGAAAAGATTGAGTCACCTAGTTATAAAGAGCGGAGATCGGCATCATGATGCGTCATGACCTTTACTCAGCAACGTTATCAATTTCAATGTACAGACACAGATAAGGAATACCCCATGTCAGACCGTCTACATAATGACGTGGATCCGATTGAAACTCGCGACTGGCTACAGGCGATTGAATCGGTCATCCGTGAAGAAGGTGTTGAACGCGCGCAATATTTGATTGATCAAGTATTGAATGCGGCTCGCAATGGTGGTGTAAACGTAGCTTCTGGTTCCGCAATCAAAGACTACATTAACACTATCCCAACGGAAGAAGAGCCTACCTATCCAGGGAATACGAGTTTAGAACGCCGTATCCGTTCAGCGATTCGCTGGAATGCGATCATGACCGTACTACGCGCGTCTAAGAAAGATTTGGAATTGGGTGGACACATGGCCTCATTCCAATCCTCCGCCACCATTTATGAAGTCTGCTTCAACCACTTCTTCCGTGCGCGTACCGAAAAAGATGGCGGTGACTTAGTTTACTTCCAAGGACACATCTCTCCGGGTGTCTATGCTCGCGCCTTCCTAGAAGGTCGTCTGACCGAAGAGCAAATGAACAATTTCCGTCAAGAAGTTGACGGTAAAGGTCTTTCTTCCTACCCGCACCCTAAATTAATGCCTGATTTCTGGCAGTTCCCAACGGTATCAATGGGTCTGGGACCGCTAGGCGCGATCTATCAAGCTAAGTTCTTAAAATATCTTGAACACCGCGGCTTAAAAGAGACCTCAGCGCAAACCGTATATGCCTTCTTAGGTGATGGCGAGATGGATGAACCTGAATCTAAAGGTGCAATCACCATCGCGACTCGCGAAAAGTTAGATAACTTAGTCTTTGTGATTAACTGTAACTTACAGCGTCTTGATGGGCCGGTTACAGGTAACGGTAAGATCATCAATGAATTAGAAGGGATCTTCGGCGGCGCAGGCTGGGAAGTGATCAAGGTAATCTGGGGCGGTCGTTGGGATGAACTGCTGCGTAAAGATACTAGCGGTAAGTTGATCCAACTGATGAACGAAACCGTCGATGGCGATTACCAAACCTTTAAATCTCGTGATGGCGCATATGTCCGCGAGCACTTCTTTGGTCGTTATCCAGAAACCGCTGCACTAGTAAAAGATATGTCGGATGAAGAGATCTGGTCTCTAAACCGTGGTGGCCACGATCCGAAGAAAATCTATGCAGCCTTCAAGAAAGCGCAAGATACCAAAGACAAGCCTGTTGTGATCCTTGCTCATACCGTAAAAGGTTATGGGATGGGTGAAACAGCTGAAGGTAAAAACATTGCTCACCAAGTGAAGAAAATGAACATGGAAGGCGTGCGTTACATCCGTGACCGCTTCAATGTTCCTGTCACCGATGAGAACTTGGAAAAGCTTCCTTATGTGACGTTCTCTGAAGACTCTGAAGAGTACAAATACCTGCATAAACAGCGTGAAAACTTAGGCGGTTATCTACCAACACGCCAAGCAGAGTTTACTGAATCGCTGCAGATGCCAGCCTTAAGCGAATTCCAATCCTTGTTGGAAGAGCAGAATAAAGAGATTTCAACCACTATCGCCTTCGTTCGTGCGTTAAACGTGATGTTGAAAAATAAATCGATCAAAGAACGTCTTGTGCCGATTCTTGCAGATGAAGCGCGTACTTTTGGTATGGAAGGCCTCTTCCGTCAGATTGGTATCTACAGTCCGAATGGTCAACAATATACTCCGCAAGACCGTGAGCAAGTGGCGTATTACAAAGAAGACGAAAAAGGACAGATCCTGCAAGAAGGTATCAACGAGTTGGGTGCGGGCGCATCGTGGTTAGCTGCAGCGACCTCTTATAGCACCAACAACTTACCGATGATTCCGTTCTATATTTACTACTCAATGTTTGGCTTCCAACGTATCGGCGACCTTTGCTGGGCGGCAGGTGACCAACAGGCACGTGGTTTCTTAATCGGCGGAACATCAGGTCGTACGACGTTGAACGGTGAAGGTTTACAGCACGAAGATGGCCATAGCCATATTCAATCGCTGACAATTCCTAACTGTATCTCTTATGATCCTGCTTATGCTTATGAAGTCGCAGTCATTATGCAAGACGGCTTAGAACGTATGTATGGCCAATCACAAGAGAACGTGTATTACTACATCACGACCCTGAACGAAAACTACCATATGCCAGCCATGCCAGAAGGGGCTGAAGAAGGTATCCGTAAAGGTATCTACAAGCTCGATGCGCTGGAAGGGAATAAAGGTAAAGTTCAGTTACTGGGTTCAGGCGCAATCCTTCGCCATGTGCGTGAAGCGGCGAAAATCTTGTCTGAAGACTATGGCGTCGGTTCTGATGTGTTTAGCGTGACATCCTTTACCGAGTTGGCGCGTGACGGTCAAGATTGTGAGCGTTGGAATATGTTACACCCAGCGGAAGAGCCTCGCGTACCGTACATCTCTCAAGTTCTGAGTGATGCGCCAGCGGTTGCATCAACCGATTATATGAAGCTATTTGCTGAACAAGTACGTACCTATGTACCTGCCAGCGACTATCGCGTATTGGGTACTGATGGCTTTGGTCGTTCGGATAGCCGTGAAAACTTACGTCATCACTTCGAAGTTGATGCATCCTATGTCGTCGTCGCGGCACTGGGTGAACTAGCAAAACGTGGTGAAGTTGACAAACAAGTGGTTGTCGACGCGATTAAGAAATTCAATATTGACGCAGACAAAGTCAATCCACGTCTGGCGTAAGAGGTAAATGTAGATGTCAATTGAGATCAAAGTTCCGGATATCGGTTCAGACGAAGTTGAAGTCACCGAGATCTTGGTTAAGGTCGGAGACAAGGTTGAAGTCGAACAGTCTCTGCTTACTGTTGAAGGCGATAAAGCCTCAATGGAAGTACCTTCACCTCAAGCAGGCGTGGTGAAAGCGATCAGCGTTGCGACCGGCGATAAAGTCGAGACGGGATCACTGATTATGATCTTCGAAGAGGAAGAAAACGCAGCAGCAGCCCCAGAGGCTGCTCAACCTGCCGCAGAAAAAGCTCCCGCTGCGGCGGCGGCTTCTGCTTCGGCAAAAGACGTGATGGTGCCAGATATCGGTGGTGATGAAGTGGAGGTCACCGAGATCTTGGTTAAGGTCGGCGATACCGTTGAACTTGAACAGTCACTACTCACCGTTGAAGGCGATAAAGCGTCCATGGAAGTGCCTGCGCCTTTTGCTGGAAAAGTGAAAGAGATCAAAGTGAATACCGGCGATAAAGTAAATACCGGTTCATTGATTATGACGTTTGAGGTCGCGGGTGACGCGGCAGCTCCTGCTAATGCCCCTTCTGCGCAAGAAGAGCCAGCGCCAGCGGCGGCGTCCAAAGCTTCAGCCAACCAAGTCGTTAATGTGCCTGATATCGGTGGTGACGAAGTCGAAGTCACGGAAATTCTCGTGAAAGTCGGTGACAAGGTCTCACTGGAACAGTCATTGATTACCGTTGAAGGCGATAAAGCCTCAATGGAAGTTCCAGCACCTTTCGCCGGTACGGTTACTGAGATCCAAGTTGCTGTAGGCGACAAAATCAGTACTGGTTCTGCCATCATGGTCTTCAGCAGCGATGCGCCAGCCGCTGAAAAAGCGCCTGCACCTGCGCCAGAGAAACCAGCTGCTCCAGCCCCAGCGAAGGCCGCACCCGCGGCTGCGCCTTCCGCTGCCCCGACGGCGAAGGATGAGTTTGCAGAAAATAGCGCTTATGTGCATGCGACGCCGGTTATTCGTCGTCTTGCTCGCGAATTTGGTGTGAACTTAGCTAAAGTGAAAGCGACAGGCCGTAAAGGGCGTATCGTTAAAGAAGACGTCCAAGCGTATATTAAAGAGGCATTAAAACGTGCCGACGCGGCTCCTGCGGCGGCGAGTGGCCTTCCAGGAATGCTGCCTTGGCCGAAAGTCGATTTCAGTAAGTTTGGTGAAGTGGAAGAAGTCGAGCTGGGTCGCATTCAGAAAATCTCTGGTGCTAACCTCAGCCGTAACTGGATGGTCATTCCACACGTAACTCACTTCGATGAGTCCGATATTACTGAACTGGAAGCCTTCCGTAAGCAACAGAATGTTGAAGCCGATAAACAAAAACTGGACGTTAAAATTACGCCAGTCGTGTTTATTATGAAAGCGGTGGCGAAGGCGCTGGAAGCTTACCCTCGTTTCAATAGTTCTTTATCAGAGGATGCACAGCGCTTAACCTTGAAGAAATACATCAACATTGGTGTTGCGGTCGATACGCCAAACGGGCTAGTCGTACCGGTATTCCGTGATGTGAATAAGAAAGGGATTATCGAACTTTCTCGTGAACTGATGGAAATCTCCAAGAAGGCTCGTGCAGGTAAACTGACAGCCTCCGATATGCAAGGCGGCTGCTTCACGATTTCAAGCTTAGGCGGTTTAGGAACGACCTCGTTCACGCCAATCGTTAACGCCCCTGAGGTGGCGATTTTAGGTGTATCTAAGTCGACGATGAAACCTGTTTGGAATGGTAAAGAGTTTGCGCCACGTCTGATGTTGCCACTGTCACTCTCGTTTGACCACCGAGTGATTGATGGCGCAGAAGGTGCACGTTTTATCTCCTACCTGGGTCAGGTACTGGGCGATATTCGTCGTCTCGTTATGTAATATCTTGAGGTCGGCATTTGCCGGCCTCAATCTTATTTGGGATTCGGACAGGGTTTCATTGAGAAATAATGCGCTAATCCCCAAAACAACACACCTTTACGCAATCTCGTTTGCACAATTTTAACAATTATGTAAACTCTTGCATTACATAGGTTCCGGGAAAATAGGTGTATAAATGGTGATTGCACTATTACCCCGGAGAATCGAATAAGAGGTCATGATGAGTACAGAGATTAAAGCCCAAGTTGTGGTACTTGGAGCCGGTCCTGCAGGTTATTCTGCAGCATTTCGCTGCGCCGATTTAGGCTTAGAAACCGTACTGGTTGAGCGTTACAGCACTCTAGGTGGAGTCTGTTTGAATGTCGGTTGTATTCCATCTAAAGCATTATTACACGTCGCAAAAGTGATCGAAGAAGCGAAAGCATTGGAAGCACACGGAATTGTTTTCGGCAAACCTGAAACTGATATCGATAAAGTTCGCGCGTGGAAAGATAAAGTTATTGGTCAATTAACCGGCGGTCTTGCGGGAATGGCCAAAGGCCGCAAAGTTACCGTAGTCAATGGACTGGGTAAATTTACCGGTGCGAATACGCTGGCGGTTGAAGGCGAAAACGGAACCACCACCGTTAACTTTGATAACGCGATCATTGCGGCGGGTTCTCGTCCCATTACTTTACCTTTTATCCCACACGATGATCCGCGTGTTTGGGACTCAACGGACGCACTTGCCCTGACTACCGTACCTGAGCGCCTATTAGTTATGGGAGGCGGGATCATCGGTCTAGAGATGGGGACTGTTTACCATGCCCTAGGCTCATCGATTGATGTGGTCGAGATGTTTGACCAAGTGATTCCTGCCGCGGATAAAGATGTCATCAAAGTCTTCACTAAGCGTATCAGTAAGCAATTTAACCTAATGCTTGAAACGAAAGTGACCGCAGTTGAAGCGAAGGAAGACGGTATCTATGTGACGATGGAAGGTAAAAAAGCGCCTTCTGAACCGCAACGTTACGATGCAGTGTTAGTGGCAATTGGTCGTGTGCCAAATGGTAAAAACCTTGATGCTGAGAAAGCAGGGGTGAACGTTGATGAACGTGGCTTTATCCGTGTTGATAAGCAACTGCGTACCAACGTACCGAATATCTACGCCATTGGTGATATTGTCGGCCAACCGATGCTGGCCCATAAAGGCGTACATGAAGGCCATGTTGCCGCTGAAGTTATCGCGGGTAAAAAACATTACTTCGATCCGAAAGTGATCCCATCTATTGCCTACACTGAGCCAGAAGTCGCTTGGGTCGGTTTAACCGAGAAAGAAGCTAAAGAACAAGGGATCAGTTACGAAACTGCGACATTCCCTTGGGCAGCGTCAGGCCGTGCAATCGCTTCAGATTGTGCAGAGGGTATGACGAAGCTGATCTTTGATAAAGAGACACACCGTGTAATCGGTGGTGCCATCGTTGGCACCAACGGTGGTGAACTGTTAGGCGAAATTGGTCTAGCGATTGAGATGGGTTGTGATGCAGAAGATATTGCGTTGACCATCCATGCTCACCCAACGTTACACGAGTCAATCGGTCTGGCAGCGGAAATCTTCGAAGGAAGCATTACCGATTTACCTAACCCTAAAGCGAAGAAAAAGTAAGCGTTAGTTAACGAAGCTTTGCTACAAACCGCGATTACTATCGCGGTTTTTTTTTGCTTAAGCGATGGAACGAGCAGGGCGAAGCTTAATTAAAATGCTCGACAGCGTTCGAAAATAGGCGTTAGGTAAGATAAAGATGTCAGCTCATCGATGTTAGAAATGTGATTAACGCCATGAGATAAACCTAGTATTACTGTTATCGTTAAGGGCTACATTGAGGGATTCGCGTAAACAACTCGGTAGCATGATTCGCTAACACCTTGGTACAAAAGGTTATTTTTATCATGGCACTGCGTTTAATTTAGTAGTGATTATGTTGTGTTTTTGTAAACAGATTAACAAAGAATAAAAATACTGCTATTCTCAGTGGGCTAAACCGACCATCAAAAACCTATAAAAAGATGATAATTTATCGGTAGTAGAGGGTTGAAAAGCTATAACAATGTGAGCGAGGAGAACGTCGTGCTAGAAGAATACCGTGAGCACGTTGCTGAACGTGCTGCCCAAGGGATCGTACCTAAGCCTTTAGATGCGACCCAAATGGCTGGCCTAGTAGAATTACTCAAAAATCCACCTCAAGGTGAAGAAGAGTTTCTGGTCGACTTATTAGTGAATCGAATTCCGCCGGGTGTTGATGAAGCGGCCTATGTTAAAGCTGGTTTTCTTGCAGCTGTAGCAAAAGGCGAAACGGCATCGCCATTAGTTTCTCGTGAAAAAGCGACGGAACTGTTAGGAACGATGCAAGGTGGCTATAACATCCATCCGTTAATCGAGCTGTTGGACGATGACTCTCTGGCCCCTCTTGCTGCCAAAGCCTTATCCCATACCCTGCTAATGTTTGATAATTTCTACGACGTTGAGGAAAAAGCGAAAGCAGGTAACGCGTACGCCGAGCAGATCCTTAAATCGTGGGCGGAAGCTGAATGGTTTAAAGCGCGCCCTCAATTAGCAGAAAAAATTACCGTAACCGTCTTTAAAGTGACGGGCGAAACGAATACGGATGACCTGTCACCTGCTCCAGATGCTTGGTCCCGCCCTGATATTCCTTTACACGCTCTGGCGATGTTGAAAAACGAACGGGAAGGGATAGTGCCGGATGAGCCTGGGAATGTCGGTCCAATAAAACAAATTGAGCAACTCGCAACCCAAGGCTACCCTCTTGCCTATGTTGGGGATGTTGTGGGAACCGGTTCGTCTCGTAAATCTGCGACAAACTCTGTCCTGTGGTTTATGGGTGACGACATCCCCCATGTACCGAATAAGAAGGGCGGTGGGGTAGTATTAGGGAGTAAAATCGCGCCGATTTTCTTCAATACTATGGAAGATGCGGGCGCATTGCCGATTGAGGTCGATGTTAGCGACCTGAATATGGGCGATGTGATTGATATCTACCCTTACAAGGGCGAAATTTGTCGCCACGACACGGACGATGTCCTCGTTCGTTTCGAACTGAAAACAGAAGTATTATTGGACGAAGTCCGTGCTGGTGGGCGTATTCCATTGATCATTGGCCGTGGATTGACAACCAAAGCTCGCGAGTCGCTCGATTTACCGGTTAGCGACGTGTTCCGTAGTGCTAAACCTGTAGAGACCAGTACTCGTGGCTACTCTCTAGCACAAAAAATGGTCGGTCGTGCATGCGGCGTTGACGGTATTCGTCCAGGAGAATATTGCGAACCGAAAATGACCTCGGTAGGTTCTCAAGATACCACTGGACCGATGACGCGTGATGAACTTAAAGACCTCGCATGTTTAGGTTTCTCCGCCGACCTCGTGATGCAATCCTTCTGCCATACTGCAGCTTATCCTAAGCCCGTCGATGTACAGACCCACCATACGCTACCGGATTTCATTATGAACCGTGGCGGAGTCTCACTACGTCCAGGCGATGGGATTATCCACAGCTGGTTAAACCGTATGCTGTTACCGGACACAGTCGGAACGGGGGGGGATTCACATACACGTTTCCCTATCGGTATTTCTTTCCCTGCGGGATCTGGCCTTGTCGCTTTCGCGGCCGCAACAGGTGTGATGCCTCTCGATATGCCGGAGTCGGTTCTGGTACGCTTTAAAGGTGAACGCCAACCCGGTATTACACTACGTGATTTGGTACATGCCATTCCGCTTTATGCGATTAAGCAGGGCTTACTTACCGTTGAGAAGAAGGGTAAGAAGAACGTTTTCTCTGGACGTATCTTAGAAATCGAAGGGTTACCTGATTTAAAAGTTGAGCAAGCTTTCGAACTTTCAGATGCTTCAGCTGAGCGTTCGGCTGCTGGCTGTACGATCAAGTTAGATCAAGCCCCGATCATTGAGTACCTAAACTCGAACGTCGTACTGCTCAAGTGGATGATCGCTGAGGGTTACGGTGATCGCCGTACGATCGAGCGTCGTATCCAGAACATGGAGAAATGGCTGGCTGATCCACAATTGATGGAAGGCGATGCTGATGCTGAGTATGCGGCAATCATTGAGATTGACCTGTCTGAGATCAAAGAACCGATTCTTTGTGCACCGAACGATCCTGATGATGCACGCTCGCTCTCTGATGTTCAGGGGGAGAAGATTGATGAAGTCTTTATCGGCTCTTGTATGACTAACATTGGTCACTTCCGTGCGGCAGGTAAACTGCTGGATAAGTTTAAAGGACAACTGCCAACGCGTCTGTGGGTCGCGCCTCCTACTAAAATGGATGCGGCACAACTTACAGAAGAGGGTTATTACAGCATCTTTGGTAAGAGCGGAGCGCGAGTTGAGATCCCAGGTTGTTCACTCTGTATGGGTAACCAAGCGCGCGTCGCGGAAGGCGCTACCGTCGTGTCAACATCGACCCGTAACTTCCCTAACCGTCTAGGTCAAGGGGCTAATGTATTCTTAGCTTCGGCTGAGCTTGCAGCGGTATCGGCACTATTGGGTAAATTACCGACGGCAGATGAGTACCAAGCGTATATGAATGAAGTGGATAAGAGTGCCGATGATACTTATCGTTATCTCAATTTTGACCGCCTCAACCAATATACATCGAAAGCGGATGAAGTTATTTTTCAAAGCGCGGTGTAATTAATTCCCGGCTATGAAATAATAATCCAACCGAAAAGGGGAGCCATTGGCTCCCCTTTTTATCGTTGTAGGGATGGCATCCCCCAATCCAGACGAAGAGAGAAATCATTATGGATTATCAGTTTGTTAAAGATATAGAGGGCGGCGTCCGTGTGCAGATGTCGATGGATCATGAAGTTATCGGGCAATGGTTTAACGAAGAAGTCACTGCCGATCCGACGCTCCTTGATACGGTGATGACGGTCGCAACGCGGATCAAAGGCACAGAGCAACAATGGCAACATGTAGGGCGTGAATACACGATTGGATTGAGCGACGATGAAATCATGATCCAAGCAAACTTACTGGCGATAAGTGTCGACGAACTGGATGAAGGAATGAGTTACTACGACCAAGAATCCCTCGCGTTTTGCGGTTTCGAGGATTTCTTTGCGTTAGTTGACGCCTATCGCCAATTTCGTGGTCAGTGAGATTGTTTATTCACAAAAGCTAATAGCCCTAAGGTTTTCTCTGCTAACAGATGGCATTTTTGTTTGCTATCAACCCGGATACCGCGTAGGTCCTCATAGCTACTTTCACCACGCTGTTGCATATTGAAGCTATTATAATTACTCAAATTCCAGCCATTGTTGCGCGCAAAATAGATGAGTGCATTACGGATTTGTGGATCGGGTAAGTCTTGATAGCCGCAATCGTTTTTAAGATAGATAAAGACGGCGGTAAGGTCGGCCATATCGTCCGCTTGCGAATCGTCTAAGGCATAGCAATTACTCGATAGCAGTAGAAATAGTGGAATAAAGAGTATTTTGACTAAGGTTTTCATGAAAATTCTCATCACTGCAAGTATCAATCAACGTTAGCACAGAATAGGGAAGAAAGACGACAGGTTTACGCAGAGAACGCTTGACCTTCCCATAAGGGGATAGCGTACCGTCAGAGGTTAAATCATTAGAGGGGATCCGTATGCAACGTCGAGATTTTATTAAGCTCAGCTCTTTATTGCTTGGTGCAGGTGCACTGCCTGCATGGAGCCGAGAGGCCCTGTCAGAACAGCGACCACTTCTTACCACCCCGACGTTACTTGAAGCCGACTTGCATCAGCGCATCGATTTAACCGCGATGGCTGGTACTAGTACGTGGAATAATCATTCGGTATCGACCTGGGGTTACAATGGAAGCTATTTAGGGCCGGCGATTAAACTGCGACGCAATCAGCCCGTTTCCCTCCGTGTTCATAATCATCTTCCGGTTGATACGACGGTACACTGGCATGGACTTGTGGTAGGCGGTGAGGTTGATGGCGGGCCACAAGAGGTGATCCGCGCGGGAGCACAGCGAGAGGTCACCTTCACCCCAGATCAACCTGCAGCAACCTGCTGGTACCACCCTCATCCGCATATGACCTCGGGTTTTCAGGTGGCCAAAGGGCTTGCTGGTATGTTGGTCATAGAAGATGAACATATCAAAACATTACGCATTCCCTCGCAATGGGGCGTTGACGACATTCCCTTAGTATTTCAAGACAAAAAATTGACGGATACGGGCACGGATATCGATTACCAGCTTGATATTATGCATGCTGCGGTAGGATGGTTTGGCGACATGATGTTGACTAATGGCAGTCAATATCCGCAAGTTGCGTTGCCGAATGGCTGGGTGCGTTTACGGTTACTTAATGGCTGTAATGCTCGCTCGATGAATTTGGCACTGAGCCACAACCGCCCCTTTTATGTGATTGCCAGTGATGGGGGGTTATTGGCTGAGCCGGTTAAGGTTGAGCAACTCGCGATGTTACCCGGCGAGCGTTTTGAGGTGATGATAGAGTTAACCGACACCAAGCCGTTTGACCTGGTGACGCTACCGGTCACGCAAATGGGAATGACCCTTCCTCCTTTTGACCAACCTTTGCCGCTATTAAAAATTCTCCCTCTACGTATTGGCGGTGCGGCAGAATTGCCCGATCATCTCGCCACGTTACCTTCATTGCCTAGTACCGATGGGCTGACCCGTCGTCGTATCGGGCTGTCGATGGATAAACAGCTGGATACCCTAGGGATGCAGCAATTGATGAAGCGCTACGGTCATCAAGCCATGGCGGGAATGCCGATGCATTCTTCTATGGCGATGGCGGATAATAACCACAGTGCCTCTCAGCAACATGACCACGCGATGTCAACGAGGCCGGGAATGTCGAAAACCGCAAAAGGCTATGATTTCCATCAGGGCAATAAGATCAATGGTAAGGCTTACCAAATTGGCGATATTGCTTGGCAAAGCCCTCAGGGTCAGCATGAGATTTGGGAAGTTAGTGGCGAAGGTGACATGATGTTACATCCTTTCCATATCCACGGTACGCAGTACCGGATTCTGAGTGAAAATGATCAGCCTGTCGCGGCGCATCGCCAAGGTTTGAAAGACACTGTTCGTGTTGAGGGCGGCGTGAGTCAAGTTCTGGTCTCATTCCCCCACCTAGCCGATAAACAGGCCCCGTACATGGCCCACTGTCACCTATTAGAACACGAAGATACCGGTATGATGATGAGTTTCACTGTCGGTAAGTAAGCTGCATTAAGCCCCACACAGGGTTTTTATCTCGATTAAATTCCCTGTTATACTGCACCCCCTGAATTTAAGCTGTAAATATCTGGGGTGATGTCCTCATTCCTACAGGATATTTACGCTTGGCCGCACAATGAAAACTGAGTACTCTCAGTGAGATAGAGATTATGAAACATACCGTTGAAGTGATGATTTCCGAGCAGGAAATAAAGAACCGTGTTACAGAATTAGGGCAACAGATCACCACCGCTTACCAAGATCGTGGTAGAGAGATGGTGTTAGTCGGCTTGCTGCGCGGTTCATTTATGTTTATGGCGGACCTTTGTCGAGCGATTGACGTTTCTCACGAAGTTGATTTTATCACTGCCTCAAGTTACGGAAATGGCATGTCTTCAACGCGAGATGTGAAAATACTGAAAGATTTAGATGAAGATATCCGCGGAAAAGATGTCTTGATCGTCGAAGATATTATCGATTCAGGTAATACCTTAAGCAAAGTCCGCGAAATCTTACAATTGCGTGAACCTGCCTCTGTGGCGATCTGTACTTTATTGGATAAACCCGAGCGTCGTGAAGTTGACGTTACCGTGGAATACGTCGGTTTCTCAATCCCTGATGAGTTCGTCGTCGGTTACGGAATCGATTATGCTCAACGTTATCGTCATCTGCCTTACGTTGGACGTGTTGTCCCTGAGTAATGGGTAAATAGCACAAAGTTTCAGGCCAGCCTTGCTGGCCTGTTCTATAATGGACGAGGCTGAGATGACCTCGGCATGTTCAAGCATTGTTCGTCAGGGGCTTGACCCGACGACGGCGGCACATCAGTTTTCACTTCATCTTGTGATGACACGAGATCCCTAAAGATATTCCTCTCTGTGCACCGTTCGCGTTCTCTGCCACTGATACCGAGGGTAATCGACGCTTAAGTCTGATTAGGATATTGATAGGTTTATAGCGAGTCGTGGTCAGGTTGATCTACGTCTCAGCGAAGAGCGGACGCACGGGTATTGGCTGTGGTAGTAAAGACCAATACTTTTCTTGGAGACTGCTTGAGAGCCGTCGTTCAGATCCCTTCATTCCCTTCCTTCACCATAAGGTCGAATGAGGACTATTTTTAAATACTCATCTGTCATAAACAGGCGTGGAGTTGATATGAATTATGCACTGGAAATTTCCGGGCTAACAAAAACCTATGGTAACCAAGTTCAAGCGTTAAAAGGGATCGATTTAACGGTAGAGGCCGGGGATTTCTACGCACTACTCGGCCCAAATGGGGCAGGAAAGTCGACGACCATTGGGATTATCAGTTCGTTAGTGAATAAATCCTCAGGAACCGTGCGCGTGTTTGGTCATGACCTCGACACTGATAAGGTACGAGCGAAACTCCAGCTTGGCTTGGTCCCGCAAGAGTTTAATTTTAACCCTTTCGAAAGCGTCTTACAGGTTGTGACCAACCAAGCAGGATATTATGGTGTAGAGAAAAAACTGGCCTTGGTGAGAGCCGAGAAATACCTGCGGCAACTCGATTTATGGGAAAAGCGTCATCAAAAATCACGGATGCTATCCGGTGGCATGAAGCGCCGCTTAATGATTGCGCGTGCCTTAATGCACGAACCTAAGCTACTGATTCTTGATGAACCGACCGCCGGAGTAGATATTGAATTACGCCGTTCAATGTGGGGATTCCTTAAGCAGCTTAATGAGGCCGGTACCACCATCATTCTGACCACGCACTATCTGGAAGAAGCAGAGATGCTATGTCGAAATATCGGTATCATTCAACGTGGTGAATTGGTTGAAAATACCAGTATGAAGGCATTGCTCGCTAAAGTGGTTTCCGAAACCTTTATCCTCGATCTCGCCCCTCACTCGGCCCCTGCCGTATTAGAAGGCTTTCAGTATGAGGTGATTGATGGCACAACCTTAGAGGTTGAAGTGCTGCGAGAGCAGGGGATTAACCAAGTCTTTAGCCAACTCTCTGCGCAAAATATTCAAGTATTGAGTATGCGAAATAAGGCAAACCGCTTAGAAGAGCTATTTGTCGATTTAGTCAGTAATACGGGGAAAGAGAATTAATGGCACACTTATATTGGGTAGCACTTAAGCGGCTATGGGCGAAGGAAATCCATCGTTTCGGACGGATTTGGATCCAGACCTTAGTCCCTCCTGTTATTACCATGACGCTTTATTTTATTATTTTCGGTAATTTAATTGGCTCGCGAATTGGTGATATGCATGGCTTTACCTACATGCAATTTATCGTCCCCGGACTGATTATGATGTCGGTAATCACTAACTCCTACGCCAATGTGGCATCCTCATTCTTTAGTGCCAAGTTCCAACACAACATCGAGGAGTTATTGGTTGCACCGGTTCCCACTCACGTGATCATTGCTGGCTATGTCGGCGGGGGTGTTGCGCGGGGGATTTGTGTCGGCGCGCTGGTGACGGCTATTTCGCTACTCTTTGTGCCTTTCCATGTCTTCTATTGGCCAATGGTGGCATTAACCATTTTACTGACCGCTATCGTCTTCTCTTTGGCTGGACTATTGAATGCTGTCTTTGCCCGTAGCTTTGACGATATTAGTCTGATCCCGACCTTTGTCTTGACACCTCTCACCTATTTGGGCGGCGTCTTTTATTCTCTCTCGCTGCTGCCACCTTTTTGGCAAGCGGTCTCCAAGTTAAACCCTATCGTTTATATGATTAGTGGTTTTCGCTATGGTTTTCTGGGGATCCAAGATGTACCGGTGCCTTTGACGTTAGCAATACTTGTGGTATTTGTAGCGGTGTTTTATGCGATTGTCTGGGCGTTAATCGAGCGGGGTAAAGGGTTACGCAGCTAACCCCCTCCCACCCGATACCCATAGTGTGAGGGGGAAACGCTTCACACTATGGGAGAATGACCTGCTGATTATCGATCAGTCGGGCTTTCCCCAACCATGCTGCCATAAGAATAACGGCTTTACGGCTGTGTGCGGTCAGTGGCATCAGGGTCTGCGCATCACAGATAGCAATACCATCCGGCTGCCAGCCCATTTTCGTCAGGCTCTCGACAGCATTATCGACGATAGCGGTATACGCTTGCTCCCCTTGTTGTAAACGCTCGGCCATCGACTTCATCGTTTGACTCAACTCAACCGCTTGCAAACGCTCAGCGGCGGTGAGGTAGCCATTACGTGAACTGAGGGCAAGGCCATCTTCAGCTCGAACGGTCGGTACGCCAACAATAGTGATGGGGTAATTCAGGTCGAGCACCATTTTGCGAATAATGGCTAATTGTTGAAAATCTTTCTCGCCAAAACACGCCACATCCGGCTGGACGATATTAAATAATTTACTGACCACCGTACTGACACCGCGAAAATGACCGGGACGGCTATCCCCCTCAAGCAGCTCAGAAAGTCCAGGTACATGAACGAAGGATTGCTCAGTGAGCCCTGTCGGGTAGAGCGTATTGGCCGCAGGGGCAAATAACAGATCCGCCGTATCCGAGAGTAATTGCTGATCCTGTTCGAGGGTGCGCGGATAGCGCGCTAAATCATCAGGTCGATCAAACTGCATCGGGTTAACAAAAATCGAGACCACAACATAATCAGCTAACTGCTTCGCTCGTTCTACCAGCGTAATATGTCCCTGATGGAGATTTCCCATGGTCGGGACAAATGCAATGGTTTTACCTTGGCGGCGTAAATCGCGCAATTGCTGTTGTAAAGCAGGGATTTCATGAAATGTCTGCATGGAAAGCGTTCTATCCTTTAAAACTGTGGGCTAACTCAGGGAAAGTACCGTCTTGCACATGGCGTTGATACTGTGCAACGGCAAGCGCGATCGAGCCGGTATCCGCTAAGAAGTTTTTCGCAAATTTAGGCACATAGCCTGAAGTAATACCGATAACATCCTGCATGACAAGAATTTGACCATCGGTATGCGCCCCTGCACCAATGCCGATGACCGGAATTGATAGCGCCTCGGTAATACGCTTTGCCAGAGAAATAGGCACGCACTCTAGCACCAGCAGTTGCATTCCGGCGGCTTCGAGGGTGAGCGCATCATTAAGTAGCTGTTCCGCTTGCGCTTCGGTTTTACCTTGAACCTGATAGCCACCGAAGATATTGACCGATTGCGGGGTTAATCCAAGATGACCGCAGACGGGGACTGCGCGCTCAGTGAGATAACGAATGGTATCCGCCAACCACGCACCGCCTTCGATCTTGACCATATTCGCACCGGCCTGCATTACGCGTGCGGCATTGTGGCCCGCTTGTTCAAGCGTCGGGTAGCTCATGAAAGGTAGGTCAGTAAGCAGTAAGACGTTTGGTGCACCTTGACGCACATGGCGCGTGTGGTAAACCATATCATCGACAGTCACCGGAACCGTCGAGTCATGGCCTTGCATCGTCATCCCTAAGGAGTCGCCGACCAGTAATACCGGGATATCTTGCTCAGCAAACAGCCGCGCGAAGCTATAATCGTACGCCGTGAGCGAGGCGAATTTTTTACCTTCAAGTTTCCACTGACGTAAATTTTTCAGGGTGATAGGTGTCATTATAAACTCTTGTCAAGGATAAACATGACGCGGAGTTTACAGTAACTCCCACTAGACGGGAATCCCTATCCGATTTTAGGCGTTACCACAGAGTGATGGTTGAGGTGTCTAACGAAGCCAAGCAGCTTGCTACGCTGCCCTTGTCACCGAGGGGAAGGTCGCCCGCCACTTCGGCTAACGGGACGAGCATAAAGGCACGATTATGCATGTCGTAGTGAGGCAGTATCAATCGCTCGCTCGTCATGAACTGTTCGCCGAATAGCAGCAAATCAAGGTCGAGCGTACGTGGCCCCCAACGTTCATCTTTGCGTTCCCGTCCTTGTTCCAATTCGATTCGTTGGGTATGGTCTAGCAGCGCTAAGGGTGATAACTCCGTCTCTAATACCACCACGGCATTCAAAAAGTCAGGCTGATCTTGTGGGCCGTAAGGTGGCGTCCGATAGAGAGAGGAGGTATTGATAAGCGTTGTCTCAGGCAGGGCCGAGAGGGCGGCAATCGCCCTCTGGCACTGATCGAGTGGGTCCCGTAAATTGCTACCGAGAGCAATATAGACACGCGTCATATTAGCTCTCGTTTCGACGCGAGGTATTGCCTTTCGGCGCACGCTTACGCGGTCTATTGTAGCGGCGTCGCTGGGCTGGATCGCTGCCTAAATCTTGTAACATCGCGGCTTGGTCGTTCGCATTCTTAGTCTGGAACTCGGTCCACCATTCGCTCAACCGTTGAAGCTCTGCGGAGGATTCCACTGCCGCACGCAGAACCAATAGGTCATAGGCTGCACGGAATTTAGGGTGTTCCATCAATTTCCAAGCGCGTTTACCGTGACGGCGAGAGATCCGCAGTTGCAGCGTCCAGATATCACGGATCATGGTGGTGAAACGTTTAGGTATCGCTATCGCTCGGCAGGCTTCATCTAACGTATCGTTCATCGCCAACGAGAAGGCCTCAAAGAAAGGCAGGCCACTCTCTTGAGCAATTTGCTGCGCTTTTTCTTGCAGTGGATACCAGTACATTACCGCAAACAGAAACGCAGGGTTGACGCGTCTATCATTTTGGATACGGTTATCGGTATTTTTAAGCACCTGTACTAGGATGCGCTCCATTGGGCTGTCCCCCCCCTCAGTAAAGTACTGATGGACTAACGGGAAGAGCGACTCAAAAAGATGGTATTCACGCAATAATGGGTAGGTCTGCTCACCGTAACCAGATTGCAGCAACTTCAATGTTTCTTCGAAGAGACGCGCAGGTGGAATATTCTTTAACAGCCCGGCGAGTTCGCTAATAGGCGCTGCGGTCTCAGGAGCGATAGTCATCCCGAGTTTCGCACTAAAGCGGATCACTCGTAGCATCCGTACCGGGTCTTCACGATAACGGGTTTCAGGGTGGCCAATGAGGCGAATAATTCCCTGCTCTAGGTCGCTTAATCCGTTAACATAATCGCGTACGGTGAAGTCTGCAGCGCTGTAATAGAGACTGTTAATGGTTAAATCACGGCGTTGAGCATCGTCTTCGATACTGCCGAAAATATTGTCGCGCAACAGCATGCCGTTTTGGCCTTGTTGCGACGTGTTGCGATCAACGCTTTCTTCTTGTTCATGATGACCGCGAAAGGTGGCAACCTCAATCACTTCCGGGCCAAACATAACATGTGCCAAGCGAAAACGTCGGCCAACTAATCGGCAGTTACGGAATAATTTACGCATCTGCTCTGGGGTGGCGTTGGTCGTAATATCAAAATCTTTAGGTTTTTTACCCAGAAGAAGGTCACGAACCCCTCCACCGACCAAGTAGGCCTCAAAGCCAGACTTATTAAGACGATGCAGTACCTTCAAGGCATTATCACTAATATCTCGGCGAGAGATAGTGTGTTGATCGCGTGGAATGATCGTTATCGGCGGTGGGACGTTTTCTGCAGAGGTACTCTCCTCGTCACGCGTAAGGATTTTTCGGCAAAAATTAGCGACTCGGGTAAAAATAGTACACCTCAACAATAAAAAGTAGATACGGTTCTAAAATGAGAGGCTCATCATAGCCTGTTGTGAATCATTTTAGAATGTTGATAACACATCTGTAGTAATGAAAGTGCTATTAATTGGGATTTTTGCTCTCTGCCACCGTTGTGTTGCCTGCTCAATGAGTTGCTCAACGCTGAAATCTTGCCACGCATCGTCGACCTCTTGTCCTAGCGCTGCCAAGGCCAATATCAGTATTCGCTGTGGCGCTTCCTGTGGAAGCGGGGGGGCATGATTTTGTTTTGAAAGCTTACTTCCTTCCGGATTCAATGCGAGCGGCAGGTGCAGGTAATCGGGGGCATCCCATCCTAGTTGCTGAAATAACGTAATTTGCCGCACCGTGGGCTCAATCAAGTCCGCTCCCCGTACCACTTGTGTAATGCCTTGGTCATGATCATCCACCGTTACGGCCAGATTATAGGCAAATAACCCATCTCGACGATGTATAATAAAATCCTCTTGCGCTAACTGAGGATGGCAGTGGACGGTTCCTCGTAACAAGTCAGTGAACTGGGTGACGGGAGAGTGTTGGAACAAGCGTAGTGCTGCACCTTCTGCGCTGTGCTGGGCATTACGACAGGTTCCGAGATAGTATCCACCCGATTGCTGAATCGCTTTACGGCTACAGGTACAGAAGTAACTGCGTCGATGCGTAATCAGCCAGTCGAGTATTTCTCGATAACGGGCATGATGCTGTGACTGCCAAATGACCGGACCATCCCAGGTTAACCCATAGTGTTCGAGTTGTTGAAGAATACGTTGGGAGGCTCCCGCAATCTCTCTGGGAGGATCGATATCTTCGATGCGAACGCGCCACAGGCCGTTTTGCGATTTGGCATCCAGATAGCTGCCTAGCGCGGCCATTAACGAACCAAAGTGGAGGTCACCTGAAGGGGAGGGCGCAAAGCGTCCAATGATAGGTGTAGAGTGCGTCATAATAGAAGTAATCGCACAGCCACTCGCAATAGGGCGCCGCGGCCGTGCAATTAGGTATATCCTCGATCAGCGGTAGGGTTAGCCTGCCATCTGTTTTTCGCGAATTTCTGCTAGCGTTTTACAGTCGATACACATATCGGCGGTAGGACGCGCTTCAAGACGGCGAATGCCGATTTCTACACCACAAGCTTCACAAAAACCGAAGTCGTCATCTTCAACTTTTTTCAGCGTTTTTTCTATTTTCTTGATTAACTTACGTTCACGATCTCGGTTACGCAGTTCCAGACTGAACTCTTCTTCTTGTGTTGCGCGATCGGCCGGGTCAGGAAAGTTAGCCGCTTCGTCTTGCATATGACTAACGGTACGGTCTACTTCATCCCTGAGTTGATTGCGCCAAGCAACAAGAATTTTCTTGAAGTGTTCCAGCTGGGCTTCGTTCATATACTCTTCGCCCGGTTTCTCCTGATACGGCGCCACCCCAGCGATGGCGAGGATACTTAGAGACGATGTTTTACGGTTTTGCCCTTCTTGCATGTTGCTTCTCCTGGATAACACGCACTATCGATTCCTGATTCCCACTAAGGGAAAAAAACAGGGCGCTATAAATATCAGAAACCTTGTGGGTTGGCAATTGCTGATAACGATGAGTTTCGCATTATTGATAATATGTTTCTAATTAAAGAGGAAAAAGTCCTAAAAGAAAACATTTAGCCTGTTATTCGACGAATGGTATCGGGTCCACGAGTAACAGTCGATGGCGACTCATCTGTGCGCGATAGACAATGACCTCGACACCTGCCGCTATCGCTTCACGTAAAAGTTGCGCGTAGGTGGGATCGAGATGTTTGGCCGCACTCACTTGATTAATCCCCGAGTGTAAAACGGCAAAAAATAGCCCCGCACGATGGCCTTGCTTTACGATCGACATCAATTCTCGAAGATGCTTTTGCCCACGTAGCGTGACGGTATCGGGAAAATAGCCTTTTCCATTGAGTAATAATGTGACTGATTTCACTTCAAGGTAATATTTTTGTGCGTTGTCATCAGTGAGAACGAAATCAATCCGACTCTTCTCATCGCCGAACGCGACTTCTCGTTGCCAGTGCGTAAACTGCGCGAGTGCGGGAACGCCCTGTCGAAGCAGGAGCTCTTCCACGAGTTGGTTCGCGCGTAGCGTATTAATACCGATCCAATGCTGGTCGGCGGTTTGGGTCAGCTCCCAGCTATAAGGGTATTTACGCGTGGTGGAGGTGGACGTGGAGTACCAGATCGTATCACCTGGCGTCGCACACCCGGTCATTGCACCGGTGTTTGCGCAGTGGATAGTGGTAATTTCTCCGCTGGGGAGGCGGACATCAGCGAGAAAGCGTTTGTAGCGTTTAATTAAGGTGGCAGACTGTAGGGGGGTGGTGAATTCCATTAATCTTGCTCTCTGTCAAACAGGGGATAGCGCTGTTCGGTGTTAAGAATAATTCTGCCACGCTGATAGCGGCTTCTTATTAATGATACCTCTTGGCAGGTGACGGGCCATGAGAAATCGCGTTTCGGCAAACGAATTGAGGTGGGTACCTGTCTGAGAAGCGTGACATGGGGATGAAAAGGAAAAGCCGGTTGCGGGCAGCCTACGCGGGCGGCTCTTGAGCGTAGCAGATCGGCTAACTGTAAGAGTTCACGCGGCGCGGGGCGGCATCCTACCCATAGCTGCCCAGAACGAGGCCAATACCCAGCATCGTTGAGGGTAAAAGTGAACGACGGTGAACGCAGCCCGCTAATCATAGACTGTAGTTGAGTCAGCTGTGACACCGTGGGGGCGTTCATCCATGCCAGCACCATATAAAGTTGCTCTCGGGGAACTGGGATGCCGGTGTCCGCTGGCAGAGCGGTGGCGCGCCATTGAATCAGTTGCTCAGTGGTATGACTGGGGAGAGTTAAGGCGAGAAAGTAATTATCAGTCGCAGTTGTTCGAGAAACCACAGAGTTCCTTAAGACGATAGGAGGCAAGTATCACCTACCAATTAATGCTATAGTGGCCATAGTATCATAATCCCTAAACGGAGCGAAGATTGAGCGCCCTCCCGATTCACGATGTGCTGGATGAGTTAGTGCTAGCCCTCATTCATTCGCCTCAAGTTATTCTTCAGGCCCCCCCTGGTGCCGGCAAATCGACTTGGCTTCCTATACAGTTACTGCAACGTCTTACACTCCGCGGCAAAATTATTATGGTAGAGCCAAGACGGCTCGCCGCCAAAAATGTGGCGCTTCGCCTTGCCCACTCTTTGGGGGAAGCCCCCGGTGAGACGGTCGGTTACCGAATGCGTGCGGAGCAATGTATAGGTAAAACGACACGGCTTGAGGTGGTTACCGAAGGGGTACTGACTCGATGGTTACAGCAAGATCCCATGTTAGACGATGTCTCACTGGTGATCATCGATGAGTTTCATGAGCGCAGTGTCCACACTGATCTAGCGTTAGCCTTTCTGTTAGATATTCAGCAAGGATTACGTGACGATCTTAAACTGTTAATTATGTCGGCGACTCTCGACAATCGTCGGTTAGGGGAGGTATTGGAGCAAGCACCGCTCATCACCTCGGAAGGTCGACATTATCCGGTGGAACGCTTCTATCACGGGTTACCGTCTCAGGGGCTGTTTTCCGTGCATCTCGCGAATAAAATCCTTGAAGTGCTGCGGCAAGAACAGGGCGATATGCTAGTTTTCTTACCTGGCGAACGTGAAATCCATCAAGTAATCAGTGAGGTCACGGCACGATGCCCAGCTGGGGTGGAATTGAGGCCTTTATACGGCGCGCTACCCATTGCACAACAACAACTCGCGATCAGTCCCTCTGCCCCGGGGCAACGAAAAGTCGTCTTCGCCACCAATATAGCCGAGACTAGCTTAACGATTGAAGGCGTAAGCTTAATTATCGACTCGGTATTAGAACGTACGTCGCTATTTGATTTACGGGCGGGTGCTCACCGACTTAAAACACAGTTTATCAGCCAGTCGTCATTAACCCAACGGGCTGGGCGAGCCGGTCGTTTAATGCCAGGAAAATGTTGGCATTTAATTGCGCCTGAGCAAGCTGAACGTTTGGCCGAACAAGCGACGCCTGAGATTCTACGCAGCGATTTAACCGGTCTGTTACTCAATGTATTGGCTTGGGGCTGCCAAAAGGTCTCTGCGTTACAGTGGCTAGACCAGCCTTCTCGACCTGCGCTAGCCTACGCTTCGGCGCAACTTCGCCAATTTGGTGCCATTGATGCGACGGGCACGTTGACGGCAAAGGGACGAAAAATGGCTGGACTTGGAATTACGCCACGTCTTGCGGCAATGTTGATCGCAAGTGAGGGAAGCGATAGCGTATCGACCGCAGCAATGTTAACAGCCATCATCGAGCAACCGGAACGACGCGGCGAGGGGGACTTACGCGACAATCTCTCCGCGCCAAGTGCAGTATGGACGACCCGAGCTAAGCAAGTCTGCCGGATGCTGGGGGAGCAATTTTCGCTCAGTCCTCTCGATGACGCTCTTGCGCCATTATTGTTGGCGTTTGCCGACCGTATAGCCTACCGACGTGGAACGACCCATCGTTATCAACTCGCCGATGGTCGCGGCGCGACGTTAACCTTAGATCACCCTCTGACCCGTTATAATTGGCTGATTGCGGTGCAATTACAGTTGCCGGCTGATCGGCATGAAGCCCATATTCAGTTAGCTTTCCCCCTCTCGCTAGACGATATTCGACATCAGGCGTCGCAGTTAATTACCCATCGGCACGCGCTAGAGTGGGATGAGAGTCAGGCGCAATTTAAGGTCTGGCAACATGAGGTCATAGGCGAGATTATTATTAGCTCGCGGCCAGGAGACAAACCCAATCCAGAACAGTTAATCGCGGCGTACTTAGCCTGGATAAAAGACAAGGGCTTAGCGGCTTTACCTTGGGATCAACCAGCACTCGAACTGAAACAGCGGCTGAGTTATGCGCAACAGTGGCTACCTGAATGTGACTGGCCAGCAATAACCGATACCGATCTGATGAATAATCTTGAAGGATGGTTAGGGCCAGAACTAACTCGCTTGCCTTCATTAGGGAATTTTTCACGCATTAATCTCTATCAGGCATTAAAATCTCAGTTATCGTGGGGACAATGGCAATGTTTGGAGACCGAGGTCCCCAGCCATATTGAGGTCCCTACGGGCAGGAAAGTCGCGATCGATTATCTTTCCCCACGCGCGCCTTTACTCTCGATAAAAGTGCAAGAGATGTATGGGCAGCAACGTTCGCTTACCGTTGCACGTGGGCGGGTTAATGTGGTGATAGAATTATTGTCACCGGCACAGCGGCCCATCCAAATCACCCAAGACTTAGCGGGTTTTTGGCAAGGCAGCTGGCGTGAAGTACAAAAAGAGATGAAAGGGCGCTATCCTAAACATCTGTGGCCTGACGATCCGGCCAACACCTTACCGACGACGAAAACCAGAAAGTCGTCCACGTGAAATTTAGTAACGAATCTTTCGGAAGGTTCTGTGTTTTTGGACCTAAAATAAAGATAAAGTATGTCGCCGATTGAGGCAAAGCCTGGAGAGAGAATCCATGTCTGGGAATGATCGCGAACCCATAGGGCGTAAAGGAAAATCCACGCCAAAGGGGAAAAGCCCCCCGGCTTCACCACGCAATAAGAAATATCAAGACGATCCGGATAGCTATGATGATGAGGAGAATACGTCATTGCCTGCAACTAAAAAGCGCGGAAAAACCCCGCGAAAAAGCCATAAGAGAAGTTGGCTAGGTCTACTACTGAAAATCATCTTAGTCATTGCTGTTATTGTTGCAGCATGGGGTGTCTACCTTGATTCTGAGATCCGCCATCGGATTGATGGGCGAGTGTGGGACCTTCCAGCGACGGTTTATGGGCGTATGGTCAGTCTTGAACCCGGCATGCCGTTCGATCGTAAAGATATGATCGCCTTGCTTGAAGGAACACAATACCGTCAAGTAACGAAAATTACGCGTCCGGGTGAGTTCTCTGTTAAAGGCAACAGTATTGAGTTACTCCGCCGACCGTTCGACTTCCCAGATGGTAAAGAAGGCCAGATTCATACTCAGCTGAATTTTGAAGACGGTGAGCTTAGCGAGATCAAAAACCTCGATACGGGGCGTGATTTTGGCTATTTCCGTCTCGACCCGCGCCTCATCACCATGATGCAATCCCCTAATGGTGAGCAACGTCTATTTGTTCCTCGTGCTGGGTTCCCGGATCTCCTTGTCGATACCCTAGTCGCGACAGAAGACCGCCATTTCTACGAGCACGATGGAATTAGCCTCTACTCTATTGGACGGGCGTTCGTCGCGAACCTTACCGCAGGGCGTGCTGTGCAAGGGGGAAGTACCCTGACTCAGCAATTGGTTAAAAACTTATTCTTAACGAATCAGCGTTCGCTGTGGCGTAAAGTGCGTGAAGCCTATATGGCGGTGATCGTTGACGCGCGCTATAGCAAAGATCGCATCTTGGAACTCTACCTTAATGAGGTGTATTTGGGCCAAGCGGGTAATGACCAGATTCGTGGCTTCCCACTCGCCAGTTTATACTACTTCGGTCGTCCGGTTGATGAACTCAGTCTCGATCAGCAAGCGCTATTAGTCGGCATGGTAAAAGGGGCTTCGCTGTACAACCCTTGGCGCAACCCGAAATTAGCGTTAGAGCGTCGTAACTTAGTGCTGCGTCTGCTGCAACAGCAAAAAGTTATCAACCAAGAACTTTACGATATGCTGTCTGCACGGCCATTAGGGGTTCAACCTAAGGGCGGAGTGATTACTCCACAGCCTGCGTTTATGCAAATGGTTCGTAATGAACTGCAGCAAAAGCTGGGCGATAAAATGCAGGACCTCTCGGGGGTGAAAATCTTTACGACGCTTGATCCGATCTCGCAAGACGCGGCAGAAAAAGCGGTCGAAGAAGGAATCCCAGTCCTACGTAAACAACGTCGCCTCGCCGATTTAGAAACGGCAATGGTAGTGGTGGACCGTTTCAGCGGTGAAGTTCGTGCAATGGTTGGCGGCGCAAATCCTCAATTTGCCGGTTATAACCGTGCCATGCAGGCGCGTCGCTCTATTGGTTCTTTAGCCAAGCCAGCGACTTACCTCACCGCGTTAAGCCAGCCACAGCAGTATCGTTTGAATAGCTGGATAGCTGACCAACCGTTGGCGTTAAAACAACCGAACGGTCAAGTGTGGCGTCCGGAAAATGATGATCATCAGTTTAGTGGTAAGGTCATGCTCGTCGATGCATTAACCCATTCGATGAACGTACCGACCGTTAACCTGGGGATGTCATTGGGGCTTAAAAATGTGGTGGATACTTGGACCAAGCTGGGTGTCAGCCAAGACCAGTTATCGCCGGTTCCGGCAATGTTACTGGGCGCGCTGAACTTGACGCCGGTCGAGGTTGCACAGGCCTTCCAAACTATTGCTAGCGGCGGTAACCGGGCGACATTGTCGGCGGTACGTTCGGTGATCTCTGAAGACAATAAAGTGCTGTATCAGAGCTACCCACAAGCACAGCAGGTCGAGCCGCCAGAAGCTGCTTATTTGACGCTTTACTCGATGCAGCAAGTGGTGGACCACGGGACCGCTCATGCATTAGGAAGTCAGTACAACAGCATGCATCTGGCCGGTAAAACGGGTACGACCAATAACTTGGTCGACAGCTGGTTTGCGGGGATCGATGGTAAGGAAGTCGCCATCACTTGGATTGGTCGCGATAATAACCAATCGACCCGTCTCTATGGGGCGAGTGGTGCGATGCAAATTTACCGTCGTTATCTGGCCAGTCAGCCGCCAACGCCTTTACAGCTGACGCCTCCCGATGATGTGTCGATGATGCCTGTCGACTCAGCGGGGAACTTTGTCTGTAATACTGGCAGTAGCACTTGGCGTAGCCTGCCCGTCTGGACTGCTGATCCGACCGCGCTGTGTCAACAGCAGCAGCAACAAGTCGAGCAGCAACAGCAACAGTTGCAGCAGCAACAACAGCAAGAGCAACAAGGCAGCCAAAGTAATGGTGTTGCGGGTTGGATAAAAGATATGTTTGGCCACTAAGCTAAGTGGAGAGACATTAAAAAAGCGCTGCCATGGCAGCGCTTTTTTTTATCTTGATGGCAGATTACGCTAACTTTGCAAAGCAGCGGCGAGCCGCTTCGATTGTACGATCGATATCTTCTTCACTGTGAGCCAGCGACATAAAGCCCGCTTCAAAGGCTGAAGGAGCAAAGTAGACGCCTTCTTCTAACATCAGATGGAAAAATTGCTTAAAGCGCTCGGTATCGCAACGCGTCACATCCGCGTAACAGGTGACTTCTTTATCTTCGGTAAAGAATAAACCGAACATCGCCCCCACCTGATTGGTTACTAATGGAATCGCGTATTGCTCAGCCACTCGCTGGAGCCCTGAGCAGAGGCGTTCGGTCAGAGAAGTCAGTGTGCTATGAACACCTGGCTGAGAAAGCTGTTTTAAACATGCATAGCCCGCTGCCATGGCAATAGGGTTACCTGAAAGCGTACCCGCCTGATAAACCGGCCCTAATGGCGCAAGCGCCTCCATCACGTCTTTACGGCCCCCGAAGGCACCGACAGGCATACCGCCGCCGATAATTTTTCCAAGGCAGGTAAGGTCTGGTGTGACATTGTAGTACGCTTGAGCACCGCCTAAAGCAACGCGGAAACCGGTCATCACTTCATCAATAATAAATAGCGCACCGAACTCATCACATAAATCACGCAGGCCTTGTAGGAATCCAGGTTGTGGAGGGATACAGTTCATATTGCCTGCAACAGGTTCCACAATCACACAAGCGATATCGTCAGGATATTGCTCGAAAGCCTGGCGAACGGAATCAAGATCGTTGTAAGTACAAGTTAAGGTATGACGCACCACATCCGCCGGGACACCCGGAGAATTAGGCTGTCCAAGGGTCAGGGCACCGGAACCTGCTTTAACAAGCAAGTGGTCGGCATGGCCATGGTAGCAACCTTCGAATTTAATAAGCTTATCGCGATGAGTAAATCCACGTGCTAAACGGATGGCACTCATCGTGGCCTCTGTCCCAGAGTTCACCATACGCACCATATCCATCGAAGGAACTAGTTCGCAGACCAGTTCCGCCATTTTGACTTCCATCTCGGTAGGGGCACCGAAACTTAAGCCCCGTTCAGCCGCTTCGATCACGGCATTACGGATTTCCGCGTTATTGTGGCCCAGTACCATAGGGCCCCACGAACCGATATAGTCGATATAGGCTTTACCGTCGGCATCATAGATATAGGCTCCCTCTGCGCGCTCAATAAACAGAGGGGTACCGCCTACCCCTGAAAACGCACGGACCGGTGAGTTTACGCCGCCTGGGATAACGGATTGCGCTTCTTGAAACAGTGTTTCAGACTTATTCATGACAAATTCCTGCATAACAGAGAAAGAATACCCTACAGTGTAATGGAAAATGCCCCATGCTGTTAATGGCAGGATGAAGGATGGAGCGTCTCACGGCACGGTTGGTTTAGTTGTAGGCTTGATTGCGAAGCTATGCTGACTGATAATAGAGGGATAAGGTTGTAAGTTGACCCTCTCTTTTTGGAGCAGAATAATGAGCGATGACGTGGCCAATGTGCCGTTACAATTTACTGATGCAGCGGCGAATAAGGTCAAAACCTTAGTTGCCGATGAAGAGAACCCAGAATTAAAATTACGGGTATACATCACGGGCGGGGGCTGCAGTGGTTTCCAATACGGATTCACCTTTGATGATAAAGTCAACGATGGCGATATGACCATTGAGAAACAAGGTGTGGCCTTAGTGGTCGACCCAATGAGCCTGCAATATCTCGTCGGCGGTTCTGTCGATTATACTGAAGGTCTTGAAGGTGCTCGCTTTATCGTTACCAATCCTAATGCAAAAACCACTTGCGGATGCGGCTCCTCTTTTAGCGTCTAAGCTTTCTCCCCGTCAATTTACCAAGCTTAATGAGTGTAATGTGTTAAGCACGGCCTGAATTTTCGGGGATGACTGTTGCGTGGCTTTATAACGCAAAGTTAAGGGTAATCCATCCAGTTTGACCTGCGGCAGAATCATCACTAGCTCCCCTTGCTCTAGCCTTTCTTTGATTAACCAATAAGGTAATTGTGCCACGCCAATCCCTTGGCAGACTGCCATGAGGTGTGCTTCAGTGTGGTTTACAATCAAGCGATAGTGGGAAGGATACCAAGCTTGTGGATGGTTATTTGTGGGGATAATCCACGGTTTCATTTTCCCGTTTTGCGCTTGATAGCCGACGATATGTTGGGCACAAAGTTCGCTTAGCGTATTCGGCATACCGTACTCTTCGATAAAGTCTGGGCTTGCGCAAAAGACCATTTTTTCGTAGCCAAAATGCTGAAATCCCTCCTGTGTATCGAGCGGTATATCCCCCCCTATCCGTACAGCGATATCGATCTTCTCTTGATCTAAATCGAGCAATGTATCCGAGAAATGTAAGGTCAGGCGTAATTCCGGATAGCGTTGCATTAACGAACAAAGTATCGGTAGCACCACCACTTTTCCAAAAGTCTCCGGTAGGGCGAGGGCAACTTTTCCGGTGGGTAGATCTTGACTGAGTTGTAACGCGGTCTCGGTTTCGGTTAACTGGCGGAGGATCTGTAAACAGGTTTCGTAATACGTATTGCCTGCATCGGTTAGCTGTAACATTCGTGTTGTGCGATCGAATAATCGGCAATCAAGTCGTAGCTCTAACGCTTGAATTGCTTTACTGATGGCAGAAGGAGAGAGATGTAGCCGTTTCCCTGCTTCAGTAAAACTGCCCGTTTGAACACAAGCAATAAATTGATGGATGTTTTTAAAACGCTGATCATGCATATTTGTGAATTCTATTCAAAAGTAATGTGAAATCTTACCTCAGATAAGCATTTAATTCTCGGCTAAGCTAATAAGATAAACTTACTTTTGGAGGTTCCATGCAAAAAAAAGCACTTATTATTGGTTGTAGTGGTATTACAGGTAGCGCTCTCGCTTTTGAGCTAATGCAACAAGGGTGGGAGGTGACGGGTCTCTCTCGCGGGCAGTCACCTTTACCTGAAGGTGTGCATGGGCTCACTGCCGATCTCACCTCCGCGGAGCAGGTGACTGCCGCGCTAAGTGATCAGCGACCGGATGCGGTATTTTTTACTGTGTGGTCCCGCCAAGAAAATGAGAAAGCAAATATCCGTGTCAACGGGGCAATCGTACGGCATGTTATCGATGCGCTAGGCGATCGCTTAGCCAGCAGTCATGTGGCACTGGTCACTGGGCTTAAGCATTATCTGGGACCTTTCGAGGCTTACGGCGCAGCGGAAACTGTTATTACGCCGTTTAGAGAAGAGCAACCACGCCAACCTGTGGATAATTTTTACTATGCGCAGGAGGATGAGATCTTTGCCGGGGCTGAACGTTATGGCTATCGCTGGAGCGTGCATCGCCCACACACAGTGATTGGGGCTGCTCAAGGTAATGCGATGAATATGGGGCAGACCCTCGCGGTGTACGCGGCACTCTGCCGTGAACAAGGATGGCCTTTTGTTTTCCCAGGCTCTCCTGAACAGTGGCAGGGCGTTTCAGATGTTACGGATGCAGGAATTTTAGCCCGTCAATTGGTCTGGGCGACAGACGCCGTCGATGCACAGAATGAAGCGTTCAACATCGTTAATGGCGAGCATTTTCGCTGGAAATGGTTATGGCCGCGGCTGGCGAATTATTTTGGCATTGAGTCTGGTGCTTATCCAGGTCACGCAACGCCACTTGATACAACAATGCAGCAGGCTGATGCCCCGCAGTTGTGGGCAGCGATCGCGGAGAAATACCAGTTACAGACGAAACAGGTGGATAAGCTTGCGTCATGGTGGCACACCGACGCCGATCTTGGCCGACCTTTCGAGGCCTTCACTGATATGACGAAGAGCCGGTTAGCTGGGTTTATGGATTATCAATCCACCGAGCAAAGTTTCTATCGGTTGTTCGATCAACTGATTGATAAAAAGATCATACCCGATTTTAAAAATACGTCGGGCTAATGTGAATTTTTTACGGCTAATTTGTGAGTTAGCGTAAAGTTTTATAGTTGATAAATCCCGCGTAGAGCGGGATTTTTTTTCGACATTAGCCGAGTTTCTTAACAATTGCTTCGACCAATAACGATGACTGTTGGGCGGCAATGGTCAGGAATTCGTCGAAACTTAAATGAGAGGCTTGATCGGCCACATCGGAGATCGAGCGCACAACCACGAAAGGTGTCTTAAATTGATGGCAGACATGGCCTATCGCCGTCGCTTCCATTTCCACCGCAATGGCTTGCGGGAAAGTCGTGCGAATACGAGACAGGGTTTCAGCCCCATTAACGAATGCATCACCACTGACGACTAACCCAGTGACGGTGTGTAGCGCTAAGTCAGCCGCGCACGTTTTTACCGTCGAGATAAGCTTTTCGTCCGCTTGGAAAGCTGCGGGACAGCCAGCCATTTGACCAGGCTCGTAACCGAATGCGGTGACGTCCGCATCGTGATAGCGCACTTCACTTGAGACCACGATATCACCGATTTTAAGGCTACTCTCTAAGCCACCGGCTGAGCCGGTATTGATGATCACATCAGGTTTGCAGAGTTGAAGTAACAATGTCGTCCCTAATGCGGCAGATGTTTTACCAATCCCTGATTTCAATAGCGCAATGTCGACGCCATGCAGTGTACCGGTATAGATCTCACACCCCGCTAAACTGATCGTTTGGCGTTGTTCGATTTTATCGCGGAGCAGAGTAACTTCTTGCTCCATCGCTCCAATAATGCCTATCTTCATGGTATTTCCTACTAAAACGGTGGATTCAATTATGTGAGTTAGCATAGTCTATCACGGTGTAAGAAGGAATTAATGTCGTCTGAGGGGAGGAGAGGGTGAGGATTAATTTTAAAGACAAGATTAGCGTTAAAAGACCTTTTAATAATGGACGTATTCCTGAGACAGAAGAACAAATTAGTCGGGTTTTTGAAAGCGATCGCGGGCGTATCATCCATTCCGCAGCGTTACGGCGTTTACAGCAAAAAACCCAAGTCTTCCCTTTAGAACGTAATGCCTCTGTTCGCTCGCGGCTGACGCACTCTCTTGAAGTTCAGCAGGCAGGACGCTATATCGCCCGCGAAATCTTATTGAAACTGCAGCGGCAATCTGGACTTGAACACTTCGGTCTTGAAAATTTTGCCCGCAGTTTTGAGAGCTTAGTTGAGATGGCCTGCTTACTGCACGATGTGGGGAATCCGCCTTTTGGACACTTTGGGGAAGCGGCTCTGAAAGATTGGTTTCAGGAGCACTTAGCGGTAGGCATTCCCGGTGTTAATAACGAGGATCCCCAACTTACCCCGTTGATTGCCAAGATCCGTACCGATCTCAGCCATTTTGAGGGCAATGCACAGGGTATTCGCTTAGTGCACACTATTTTACAGCTTAATCTTAGCTATGCCCAAGTCGCTTGTATTATGAAGTACACCGCCCCGGCTTGGTGGCAAGGTGAAAAACCAGAAGCCTATTCAACATTGATGAAGAAACCGGGGTTCTACCTATCAGAAGAACCCTACATCGAGAAGCTGAGAAAAGAAACGCAACTCGCTGAGTTTCATCGCTTTCCTTTGACTTACATTATGGAAGCCGCAGACGATATTTCTTATTGTATCGCCGATTTAGACGATGCCGTGGAGAAAGCCATTTTCAATGTCGACGCACTTTATGGGTATTTAGCCACGGAGTGGGGGGCTGTACAGCCTAATGATTTATTTTCGCGCACGGTAGAAGAAGCGTGGAGTGAAGCGAAAACGAAGAAACGGCGGAGTAAAGGCGATCAATTTTTTATGTCCTTACGTGTGCATGTGCAGCGAGAGCTTGTCAAACATGCCGTACAGCGCTTTATTGATCATCTCCCTGAGATATTTGCAGGAAGCTTTAATCATGCCCTGCTCGAAGACCAAGGGGATGCCGGGCGATTATTAGCGATGTTTAAAAGAGTGGCGCGTAAACATGTTTTTCGGCACTCGGAAGTGGAGCAATTAGAGCTACAGGGTTATCGAGTGATTCGAGGGCTGTTAGATATCTATCAGCCGATGCTGCTGCTCTCTTATGATAATTTTCATCGACTGATTACCGAAGACGAATTACCCGGTTACCCGATTGAAACCCGACTTTTTCACCGCTTATCGGATAAGCATTGCAAAGCCTATTGTCACCATTTACAGCAGCGTCAACATCTTCCCCATTCGACCTTAATGCTGTGGGAGCGCTACTACCGGTATCGTTTAATTCAAGATTATGTAAGCGGTATGACGGACCTCTATGCTTGGGAAGAATACCGCCGTTTGATGGCTGTCGATTTCGTCTAGAGAGTGTCAAGAATTCAAATATATTTTTACGTTTTTACAGGGAGCTGAGAAGGAACTAATTGGTATACATTCATTCTTAAGTGAGTCATCACAGCAATAATGCAGGAAAGTAAAAATAAGAGAATCCGACTATGAAAAAAAATATTTTATCACTCAGTATGGTTGCACTCAGCCTCAGTTTAGCATTGGGTTCAGCCAGTGTCAGTGCGGCACAAACTGCATCGGCCGATAGCCAACAAATGCCTAGTCTCGCGCCGATGCTGCAAAAAATTATGCCTTCCGTGGTGAGCATTAGTGTCGAAGGCTCGACTACCGTAAAAAATCAAGCTAACCAGCAGTTTCAGCAGTTTTTTGGCGACATGACGCCCTTTTGCCAGCAAGGCTCACCTTTCATGAATTCACCACTTTGCCAAACGCCGAATCAAGGGCAAGGACAGGGTGGACAGCAAGAGAAGTTTAGGGCGTTAGGTTCAGGGGTGGTGATTAATGCCGAAAAAGGTTACGTGGTGACGAATAATCATGTAGTCGATAATGCCTCGAAAATTACCGTTCAATTGAGCGATGGACGCCGCTTCGAGGCCAAAGTTATAGGTAAAGATCCGCGTTCCGATATCGCCTTAATCCAACTTAAAGACGCGACCAATTTGACCGCCATTAAGATGGCTGACTCTGATAATCTCCAAGTTGGCGATTATACCGTTGCGATTGGTAACCCCTATGGATTAGGTGAGACTGTCACTTCAGGGATCGTCTCAGCACTCGGCCGCAGCGGCCTGAATGTAGATAATTACGAGAACTTTATTCAAACCGATGCCGCTATAAACCGGGGAAATTCGGGGGGCGCGCTGGTTAATCTTAATGGTGAATTAATCGGTATTAATACCGCGATCCTCGCGCCAGACGGCGGTAACATTGGTATTGGCTTTGCTATCCCAAGCAATATGGTGAAAAACCTTACGGCGCAGATGATTGAATATGGTCAGGTGAAGCGCGGGGAATTGGGGATCATGGGTACAGAGCTTAATTCTGAATTGGCAAAAGCCATTCATGTTAATGCTCAGCGTGGCGCCTTCATTAGCCAAGTATTGCCCAATTCTTCAGCTGAAAAAGCGGGGATGAAACCGGGTGACGTGATTGTGTCGATGAACGGTAAGCCGTTAAACAGCTTTGCCGCCCTACGGGCGGAAGTCGGATCATTACCTGTCGGCACTAAGCTGGCACTCGGCGTCATTCGTGATGGTAAACCGGTTAATGTCACGCTCGAACTGCAACAGAGCCGTCAAGATAATGTCTCTTCAGCAACGATTTATGCCGGAATTGAAGGTGCAGAGTTAAGCAATTCGGTCAGCGACGGGCAAAAGGGCGTACATGTGGATGCGGTCAAAGCCGGCTCTACCGCTGCGCGGATTGGTTTACGCAAAGGCGATGTGATTCTTGGGGTTAATCAGCAATCGATCGCTAACCTAGGAGAACTCCGCAAGGTACTCGATACAAAACCTGCCGTGCTAGCCCTAAATATCAAGCGTGGAAACGCTGTATTGTATTTACTGGCTCAATAGAGACAGGTTTATTCTCGCCACAGCCCACTCCTTCATAGTGGGCTGTGTTAAGGCAGTGCATAAAATTTAGTTGATAAAATAGTTGTGCAAATACAAAAATTATGTTTAATATAGAGGCATCGGTTTGTAGTACAGACCTTATGCAAGCAAATTTAGTAAAGCAGTCTTCATTTCAAGCGTTATCCGTCGATACCCTTTCTCATGAGCCTCCTTTTAAAGTGACCATAAGCTATTTACTGTATAGCAGATCAGATTCGCCATTCTGAGCGGATCGATAAGTAAGGATTTAACGATGTCTACTAAGATGACTGGTTTAGTAAAGTGGTTTGATGCAGGTAAAGGTTTTGGTTTTATCTCTCCTGTAGACGGTAGCAAAGACGTGTTTGTTCACTTCTCTGCAATCCAAAGCAACGATTTTAAAACGTTAGACGAAGGCCAAAAAGTCGAATTCTCAATCGAGAACGGCGCGAAAGGACCTTCTGCTGCAAACGTTGTTGCTCTCTAAATAATTGAGATGTTGTGATAGTTACGATAGCGATGAAGGTGTTGACCGGAGCAGTTAATTATCACATAAGAAAATCCCGCATTGAGCGGGATTTTTTTTATCTACGATTATTTAAAGCGAGTGAGTCGATCGAGATCCGCTTCAATCTCAGCGATCTTATTAGAGACGACCGCCTCCAAATGACGAAGGTCTTCCAGAATTTTATTTTTCAAATCGACTTCTAAAGGATTTTGCTGGCACAACTGATCCAGTTCTTCAATCACATAAGAGAGATTGGGATTGATCTGTTGCGTATCGTTATCCGATAAATGCTCAGCCGACTCATTTTGGCGGGGATATTTAAATTTGACGCTTTTCGCGAAAAACTCACCTTTATCCTTCCTAAAATAAATCTTTAAAATATCGTGATGGGCTTCTTGGCGAAGATTATAGCGATCGATTTCTTCAGGATGGGTGATCCCTAAGCTTTTTAAATTCTCAAACATAGTTGTTAACCTCTTGAGTTCACCTTTGTCCAGAATCAATCACATCGTAGACAAGAAGCGAGTGGAACAATTAATCTTCAATACTACGAAGTAACTCATTCACGCCGACTTTAGCGTGTGTTTTCGCATCAACTTTCTTCACGATAACGGCACAGTAAAGGCTGTGGCTACCGTCTTTTGCTGGCATGCTCCCTGAAACAACGACTGAGCCTGCAGGCACGCGGCCAAAGAAGACTTCACCGGTTTCACGATCATAAATACGCGTGCTTTGGCTGATATAAACACCCATGGAAATAACAGAGCCTTCTTCAACGATAACACCTTCGACGATTTCAGAACGTGCACCAATAAAGCAGTTGTCTTCGATGATCGTTGGATTTGCTTGCAGCGGCTCTAATACTCCACCGATGCCTACGCCACCCGAAAGGTGAACATTTTTACCGATTTGCGCACAGGATCCTACGGTCACCCAAGTATCGACCATTGTTCCCTCGTCGACGTAGGCACCAATGTTGACATAGGAAGGCATTAAGACTGTGTTACGTGCAATATAAGCGCCTTGACGCACGGCGGCAGGCGGGACAACACGTAAGCCTTCTTGACGGAAACGCGCGTCATCGTAGTCAGCGAATTTTAAAGGGACTTTATCGAAATAGCGGGTTTCAGCGCCATCCATCACTTGGTTATCATTGATGCGAAACGAAAGAAGCACTGCTTTTTTTAGCCACTGATGCGTTACCCACTCCCCGTCAATTTTCTCGGCGACACGTACTTCACCTTTATCGATCAGCTGAATGATTTGATTTACGGCATCGCGCGTTTCGGCGTCAACATTGTTAGGCGTGATTTCTGCACGGCGTTCAAAAGCAGCTTCGATAATTTTTTCTAACTGTTGCATCATAATTTCCCAAAAATTCTCATTGTCTAAGTAAGCAGTAAATAAAACTCAACTACCAGTGTGGGGTAAAGCGTAAAGACTTTACCCATTACGATCTTCCTTGAACTATATTTTATCGGTTGGATTGAGGGTCTCTGTCAACCTTTGACGCAGTTGCTCGCGCATTTTTTTACTCAATCCACGGCGTTCGTTGTCGGCAAGAATGAATAAATCTTCAACACGCTCACCAATTGTACTGATTCGAGCACCGTGGAGAGAAATATCAAGCTCGGCAAATATCGCGCCAATCTGCGCTAATAAACCGGGTTGGTCTAAGGCAACAAGCTCTAAATATGTCCTTCGGTCGGTATGACCAGGTAAATAGTGCACTCGCGTTTCAACGGTGAAGTGGCGTAAGCGTGATGATGACCGTCTTGTTTTCGGTATTATCCATTTCTCTTGCTGTAACGATTGCGTTAGACCTTGAATAATTGAGGCATGACGATCTGGCGCTAAAGGGGAACCCTCTGGATCAAGGACAATAAACGTATCCATCGCCATTCCATCACGGTTAGTAAAAATTTGGGCATCGTGAACACTTAAGTTTCTTCTATCTAATTCACCGGCAACCGTAGCGAATAAATAGGCGCGGTCTGGGCTCCAGATAAATATCTCTGTTCCACCCCGGGCAGATTGTGGGCTAATCAACACTAAGGGTTCGGATAACCTATGTTTGAGCAAGTGCTGTGCATGCCAAGCTAATTGTGTCGGCGTATGACGTAAGAAATAATCTGCTCGACAGCGATTCCATAAATGGAAAAGGCGATTTTCATCCACATCGTTCATACGCAATAGTGCTAGCGCTTGTTGGCGATTATGCCTAACCCGCGAACGAAGATCGGGGCGTTTATCTTTGCCACGACGTAGCTGTTTTTCTGTTGCAAAGAAGAGCTCACGTAATAAGCTCTGTTTCCAGCTGTTCCACAGACTCTCATTGGTCGCACAAATATCTGCGACAGTCAGGCAGGTTAAGAACTTGAGTTGGCGTTCATTAACCATTATTTCAGAGAATTGGCGAATAACTTCTGGGTCTTGAATATCTCGGCGTTGCGCGGTGACGGACATCAAAAGGTGATGCTCGACCAACCAAGCAATCAGGTCACTGTCGCGCGAGTTGAGTTGATGCAGCTTTGCAAAAGCGTGAACATCTTCGGCCCCGAGCAGGCTGTGGTCGCCCCCTCGGCCCTTCGCAATATCGTGAAAGATAGCCGCAATAATTAAAATTAGGTGATTAGGCGACCGCTGCCAAATTTCTACGCATAATGGGTGCTGTGGGCGGACCTCTTCTCTACCAAAACTTTCTAGCTTCTGAAGTACCCGCATGGTGTGCTCATCGACAGTATAAGCGTGGAATAGATCGAACTGCATCTGACCGACTATCGACTCCCACTGCGGCAGATAAGCTGCTAATACGCCATGGTGGTGCATCGGCATTAATGCACGACTTACTGCTCCGCTACTGCTTAAAATTTCGAGAAAAAGCGGTCTGGCGGCCGCGATATCACAGAGCGGTTTTTCCAGTTGCTGTAGCGCTAAGCGCAGTTGACGCAAGGTTGCTGAATAGATGCCAGTGATTTCTGGATGACGAACCATCACGAGAAACATTTTTAAGATCGTTTCGGGTGATTGAGTAAAGCTTTGGCTATCTCGTAGTTCGATCAGATCACCTCTTAATCGAAAAAGGTCATCGATAGGGCGGGGGCGTTCCGTGGTCGGTAGAGTGAGTATCGCTTCATCAAACAGCTGCAATAACATCGTATTAAGCTCGCGGATACGACGCGTCACACGATAGTAATCCTTCATCATCTTTTCAACGGGGGTATTGCCTTCACCGAGATAATTAAGGCGGGTTGCGACAGAGAGTTGGCGATCAAACAACAACCGATTGTCATAGCGGGTGAGGGTTTGATGCAAGGCAAAACGTAACCGCCAGAGGAATGATTGACATGTTTTAAGTTCATCGCGCTCTTCGTCGGTAAGAAAACCGAATTGCACCATATTATCTAAGGATGTCGCGCCGAAGTGGCGATGTGCAACCCATTGCAACATATGGATATCGCGTAATCCTCCCGGGCTGCTTTTGATATCGGGCTCTAGGTTATAACTCGTACCGTGATAGCGAAGGTGGCGTTCGGTTTGCTCTTTAATTTTTGCTGAGAAAAAGTGGACAGAGGGCCAGAATTCTTCGCTAAATATATTTTTTTTCAGCTCAAGAAATAGCGAGACATCACCGATCAACATTCTCGATTCGATTAAATTGGTGGCAATCGTTAAGTCGGCCAGCCCCTCAGTGAGACACTCCTCAAGTGTGCGTACGCTTTGCCCAACCTCAAGTTTTACATCCCAAAGCAGGGTGATAAGCTCGCTTATATGCTGGGCTTGCACTGGAGTAAGCGGCTGGCGACTCAGAATTAACAAATCGATATCAGAGAGTGGTAGTAATTCTTGACGGCCATAGCCCCCGACGGCAACTAACGCCAGTTCGGTCAATTCACTGAGCTGATAGTAGGTCCAAAGCCGCTGAAGGAGATGATCGATAAAATGGCTACGTGCAGCGATAAGTTCATCAACGGCCACGCTTTGATCAAAGGCTTCGGCGGAGCATTGCTGGAAGTGGTCTAAAGCGGCTTTAATGCTGTCACGCTGCAATTGATTATCTTGCCAGCTGTCTGGAACGTGGATTAATTCAGTCAAAGCTTGAGGAACAGGCACGCTCATTTACTTATTCTCATCATAAAAAAAGCCGGCAGGTAGCCGGCTTTATGATTAATTCGGTAAGATCTTACTTAGTTGACTAATACCGCAGGTAGGGTTTCATCTTTACGAAGCGTTAAAATCTCACAGCCAGTATCTGTGACCACAATAGTATGCTCGTATTGTGCAGACAAGCTTCTATCTTTAGTTTTTACTGTCCAACCATCTTTCATGCTGCGAATACGGTAGTCACCCGCGTTGACCATCGGTTCGATGGTGAACGTCATGCCAGCCTGCAATACGACACCTTGATCGTCTGCATCGTAGTGCAGCACTTGTGGCTCTTCATGGAATCCTTTACCGATACCATGGCCACAGTATTCGCGTACCACGGAGAAATTTTGCGCTTCAACAAACTTCTGAATTTCTTTCCCCAGAGTGCGTAAGCGAATGCCTGGTTTCACCAACCGTAAGGCCAGATACAGACTCTCTTGCGTAATTTTACACAGACGCTCACCTAGGATGGTGGGTTTACCCACGATAAACATCATCGAGGTATCACCGTGGTATTCATCTTTGATGACGGTAACGTCGATATTGACGATATCACCTTCTTTCAATAGACGTTCGTCGCTCGGGATACCGTGGCAAACGACTTCATTGATAGAAATACAGACCGATTTTGGGAAGCCGTGGTAACCCAGGCATGCCGAGACGGCTTGTTGTTGTTCAGTAATATACGTCGCGCAGATGCGATCCAGCTCACCAGTGGAAATACCGGGCTTAACGTGTGCACCAATCATTTCCAGCACTTCAGCGGCAAGGCGGCCCGCCACACGCATTTTTTCGATTTCTTCGGGGGTTTTAATTGAGATAGCCATAAATTTCGTTTCCATAGTAGCCAGAATACACAGTGCTGGCGATTACCTAATAATTGCGACATAGGTTAACACAGGCTGCCCCTGCGCTGCCAATATCCCGGTCGTAAAGCACCATTGAAGCCCGTTAAAAGTGAACAAAATATAGCACCAAGGACTATTTTATGGTATAAAGCGCGCCGATGATTCTTTATCTCTCATCTCGAAAGATGGAGCATCACTTACACTCATTATGTGAAAGGTGGTTTTCGCAGTTTACTGTGAAGGTCAAACCAAAACACACATGTACCGACACATACTCCGGGGTGCCTGCAAAGGTCGGTGGTATGGGGTACATGGAGGCTCAACCCCAATTAAAATTTTAGAGGTTATAATGGCAACTGTTTCAATGCGCGATATGCTGAAGGCTGGTGTTCACTTCGGTCACCAAACTCGTTACTGGAATCCAAAAATGAAACCTTTCATTTTCGGTGCACGTAATAAAGTTCACATCATCAACCTTGAGCAAACTGTACCAATGTTCAACGACGCTCTGGCTGAGTTGCACAAGATTTCTTCTCGTAAAGGGAAAATCTTAATGGTTGGTACTAAGCGCGCAGCAAGCGAAGCTGTTAAAGAAGCAGCACTAAGCTGTGACCAGTACTTCGTTAACCATCGCTGGTTAGGTGGTATGCTGACTAACTGGAAAACTGTTCGTCAGTCAATCAAACGCCTGAAAGATCTTGAAGCACAATCACAAGACGGTACTTTCGAGAAGTTAACTAAGAAAGAAGCGTTAATGCGTGGTCGTGAACTGGCTAAACTGGAAAACAGCTTAGGCGGTATCAAAGACATGGGCGGCCTGCCTGATGCATTATTCGTTATCGATGCTGATCACGAACACATCGCAATCAAAGAAGCAAACAACTTAGGTATCCCAGTATTTGCTATCGTTGATACCAACTCTGATCCAGATGGTGTTGATTACATCATCCCTGGTAACGACGATGCGATCCGTGCAGTCACCCTGTACCTGACCGCTGTAGCGACGACTGTTCGCGAAGCGCGTTCACAAGATCTGGCTGCACAAGCAGAAGCTGCATCTTTAGAAAACGCCTGATAATCTTTACTCGAAAGAGTACTGGCATCAGATGTAATCTGTCAGGGGCCAGCAATGGCCCCTTCGTATATTCAATGTATTGGATGTCCTTTTAGACGTTTGATGCATATTCACTCCTACGAAAATGATGCTGTTTAGGCCCAATAGTGGACGTAAACAGGTCACAGTTAACCGAGGAAAATAGAATGGCTGAAATTACCGCTGCTCTGGTAAAAGAACTGCGTGAGCGTACTGGCGCAGGCATGATGGATTGTAAAAAAGCGCTGACTGAAGCGAGTGGCGACATCGAGCTTGCAATCGAAAACATGCGTAAATCTGGTGCGATCAAAGCGGCTAAAAAAGCGGGTAACGTTGCAGCAGACGGCGTGATTAAAACTAAGATTGCTGGCGATTACGCTGTAATCTTAGAAGTTAACTGCCAAACTGACTTCGTTGCTAAAGATGCTGGCTTCCAAGCGTTCGCTGATAAAGTGTTAGACGCAGCTGCCGCTGATAAAGTTACTGATGTTGAAGTGTTAAAAGCGCAATTCGAAGAAGAGCGTGTTGCACTGGTCGCTAAAATTGGCGAAAACATCAACATCCGTCGCGTTGCAGTGTTAGAAGGCGACGTTTTAGGTAGCTACCTGCACGGTGCTCGTATCGGTGTTGTGGTTGCAGCAACCGGTGCTGATGAAGAACTGGTTAAGCAAATCGCTATGCACATCGCTGCAAGCAAGCCAGAATTCGTTAAGCCTGAAGATGTGTCTGCTGAAGTTGTTGAGAAAGAGTACCAAGTACAGCTCGACATCGCGATGCAATCTGGCAAGCCGAAAGAAATCGCAGAAAAAATGGTTAAAGGCCGTATGGAGAAGTTCACCGGTGAAGTTTCACTGACTGGACAAAGCTTCGTTATGGACCCAAGCAAAACTGTTGGTCAACTGCTGAAAGAAAAAGGCGCTGACGTAACTGGCTTTATCCGCTTTGAAGTGGGTGAAGGTATTGAGAAAGTTGAGACCGACTTCGCTGCAGAAGTTGCAGCAATGTCTAAGCAGTCTTAATGTAAAAAAGAACCGCCAGTTAGGCGGTTCTTTTTTGTCAAAGGTAACACTATCCGATTTTTTCTCATTCTGTTTTTTTCAACGAAAAATATGGGATGATTAACCCGAAAACTACTCCTATTATTCAGCCAATTTCCGGGAATAAACTATTATGGCGACGAACGCAAAACCTGTATATCAACGTATTCTTCTTAAACTGAGTGGCGAAGCGCTTCAAGGAACTGAAGGTTTTGGAATTGATGCGAGTATCTTAGACCGCATGGCTCAGGAAGTTAAAGAGTTAGTCGAACTTGGTATCCAGGTCGGTGTCGTTATTGGTGGCGGCAATTTATTCCGTGGAGCCGGTCTGGCGAAGGCAGGTATGAACCGTGTTGTCGGTGACCACATGGGAATGCTTGCAACAGTAATGAATGGCTTAGCGATGCGTGATGCCCTACATCGTGCATACGTCAATGCACGCTTGATGTCAGCCATCCCTTTGAATGGTGTATGCGATAACTACAGCTGGGCGGAAGCGATTAGCCAACTGCGCCAGAATAAAGTCGTTATCTTCTCAGCAGGGACGGGAAATCCATTCTTCACCACCGACTCAGCAGCCTGTCTGCGTGGAATCGAAATTGAAGCAGATGTCGTCTTAAAAGCAACGAAAGTTGATGGTGTCTATTCTGCTGACCCGGTTCAATTCCCTGATGCAGTGCTTCACGATAAAATCAGCTATCAAGACGTTTTAGAGCGTGAGCTGAAAGTCATGGATCTTGCTGCCTTTACGCTAGCACGCGATCATAATTTACCGATTCGTGTTTTCAACATGAATAAGCCAGGTGCGTTGCGTCGAGTTGTGATGGGCGAAAATGAAGGCACATTAATTTCGCAATAATTCCTGTGTCTTAGAAAATAAGGTATATTCTGGTAGAGATAAGTTCGTTCGGGGCTGTCGGCCAGAGTGACAGGTAAAGTGAATTACTCCGACAGTCATCGGAGTGCATCAACAATCCAAGGGTTTTAAAGTGATTAACGATATTAAAAAAGATGCTGAAGTCCGTATGGACAAGTGTGTTGAAGCGTTTAAAACAGCTATCAGCAAAATTCGTACTGGACGTGCGTCCCCGTCACTGCTTGATGGTATTGTCGTCGAATACTACGGTACCCCTACGCCACTGCGTCAATTAGCCAGTGTGACGGTAGAAGACTCAAGAACGTTAAAGATCAACGTGTTTGATCGTTCTATGGGCCCGGCGGTCGAAAAAGCGATTATGGCGTCAGACTTAGGATTAAACCCGAGTTCTGCAGGGGCCGATATTCGCGTGCCACTTCCTGCGCTGACGGAAGAACGCCGTAAAGACTTAATCAAAATTGTTCGTGCTGAAGCTGAACAAGGCCGTGTTTCGGTGCGAAATGTACGTCGTGACGCCAATGATAAAGTGAAGGCGTTATTAAAAGATAAAGAAATTAGTGAAGATGATGATCGTCGTTCTCAAGATGATGTTCAAAAACTCACCGATGTAAGCATCAAAAAAGTTGATGCTGCACTTGCGGATAAAGAGAAAGAACTCCTCGATTTCTAAGCATTAATTCTGCTTTACAACGCCGTAATGAAGGCTCAGTGATTGAGTTTTCTTACGGCGTTTTGTTTAGGTCATTGGGTAATGATGTGTTCTCACCTCACTAAGAGAATGGAAAGTCGATGCAACGATTAACGATACTGGGTTCTACCGGCTCGATAGGCACTAACACCTTGGATGTGGTGAGAGAAAACCCTGAGTTATATAAGGTAAGCGCCTTAGTCGGTGGAAAAAATTCTGCTTTGATGGCCGAGCAATGTGCGGAATTTCGACCAGATTACGTCGCCATGGCAGACGATGAATCTGCGAGAGAGCTACGTGAGCGGCTGGCGATATTAAAATTATCGGTCGATGTCTCTTCAGGTATAAAGGCTGCATCAGAACTGGCGGCATTACCCGAAGTCGATCAAGTTATGTCATCAATCGTTGGTGCATCCGGACTTTTACCGACACTTTCTGCTATTAAAGCAAGTAAGCGCGTCCTCTTAGCCAATAAAGAATCCTTGGTGACCTGCGGTAAATTATTTATGAATGCTGTCCATGACTATAATGCGCGTTTGTTACCAGTAGACAGTGAGCACAACGCTATTTTTCAGAGTTTACCTGAGACTTTGCAACAGCAACTTGGGTATGGTGACTTAAGCGATAACGGTGTCGACGCCATCATTCTTACTGGGTCCGGTGGGCCGTTTAGGCAGACGCCAGTTGAAGACCTTGTCCACAAGACACCGGACCAAGCCTGCGCCCATCCTAATTGGTCAATGGGGAGAAAGATCTCGGTAGACTCGGCAACCATGATGAATAAAGGTTTGGAATACATTGAAGCGAGGTGGCTGTTTAATGCCCAACGCGCGCAGATGGAAGTTATTATTCATCCGCAGTCAGTCATCCACTCGATGGTGCGTTATCGTGATGGTAGCGTCATTGCGCAGCTAGGGACACCCGACATGAAAACACCGATAGCTCACTCAATGGCTTGGCCGAAACGTGTGCGGACCGGTGGTAACCCCTTAGATTTTACCCAGCTGCAATCCTTGACTTTTAATCAACCGGATTACCAACGGTACCCTTGTCTGGCACTGGCTATTGAGGCTTGTGATAAAGGTCAGTCCTTTACTACCGCATTAAATGCCGTAAATGAAGTTACGGTTGCCGCATTTTTGCAGGGACGTATTTTATTCACAGATATTGCGGCACTTAATTCAGATGTTTTAGGTCTAATACACTTTGCCGAGCCTAAGAGTATCGATGATGTTTTACAAATTGATGAAGAGAGCCGCGCCTTAGCACGTCAACAGATAGAAAGACTCTTCTAGGCCTTTTCTGCAGGGCAACAGATTTGTCGCTCTATGCGGAAAATGGTATAGTCGCTCGCCGTCTTTTTCTGATTTCACGCGTACTCTTAATAGATTGGAATAGGCTACCGGAAAAAAGTTGCGAATAAATCGATGCGTTTTTAAGAGAGAGTAAAGCCCGATATGTTGTCAAAAGGCCAAAATGAAGCAGAATGGCTACCTCAAGTTTTACCAGAACACGTTGCTATCATTATGGATGGGAACGGGCGTTGGGCGAAAAATCGCGGTAAATTAAGGATGTCAGGCCATAAAGCTGGCGCTAAGGCTGTTAGAAAAACGGTACGTTTTGCGGCTAAACACCATCTTAAAGCGCTCACTCTCTATGCTTTCAGCAGTGAGAACTGGAGCCGGCCAGCCCAAGAGGTGACTGCGCTAATGGAGCTATTTATCTGGGCTTTAGAGAGCGAAGTAAAATCATTACATAAAAATAATGTTCGCTTACGCGTGATTGGCGATACCTCAGGTTTTAACAAAAAAATTCAAGACCGCATCGCTAAAGCGGAAATGCTAACGGCAGAAAATAGTGGATTGACCTTAAACATTGCCGCGAACTATGGTGGACGTTGGGATGTCGTCCATGGCGTGAAACAGCTAGCGGAACAAGTGAAAAAGGGAGTACTACAACCAGAAGATATTACGGAAGATAGCTTGAACTCGCAGCTTTGCCTCTCGGACTTACCTGCCGTGGATCTTGTGATTAGAACCGGTGGTGAGTATCGAATTAGTAATTTCTTGATATGGCAAGTCGCGTATGCAGAGTTCTATTTTAGCCCGGTGCTTTGGCCCGATTTTGATGAACAAGAATTTCAAGGAGCGTTGGATGCCTTCTCTCAACGGGAACGCCGATTTGGCGGTGTCGTGTCCAATGAATCCTAATATCCGGGGGTTTTTTTGTTAAAGTCTCGACTCTTAACCGCAATTATTCTGATACCACTCGTTATTGCGGCACTCTTTTTCCTCCCTGCCGATGGCTTCATTCTGGTCGTGTTGGCCATCACCATGCTTGCCGCATGGGAGTGGGGGCAGTTCGCCGGGCTTAAGACACCCTTGCAACGTATTCTCCTCGCATTAGTATTCGGATTGTTACTCGCCGGTATGGTGTTTATGTTGCCACCTTATCAACGCGATATCCATCAGCCTTATGTGGCTCTCTCTCTGTGGATCTCCCTTAGCTGGTGGTGCGTCGCACTACTGATGGTACTTGCCTACCCAAAATCGAAAATTTTATGGGAACGCTCAAGACTTTTACCGTTAATTTTCGGTGCCTTAACACTAGTCCCATTTTTTTGGGGCATGCTTGTCCTACGCCAATATCATTACGATTTTGACCGCTATGCTGGTGCGTGGTGGCTGTTATTTGTCCTTCTGCTAGTGTGGGGGGCTGATTCAGGTGCTTACCTTTTTGGAAAGCTATTTGGTCGACATAAACTTGCGCCGAAAGTGTCACCGGGTAAGACGCTGGAAGGCTGTTTAGGTGGCCTAGCGACTTCAGCGGTAATCGCCTGGGCATTTGCCTATTTTGCGCCCCTCAATGTTGCGCCGACTAGCCTCATTTGCAGTGCAGTCATTGCTACCTTGGCCTCCGTACTGGGTGACCTGACGGAGAGCATGTTCAAGCGTGCGTCAGGTATTAAAGATAGCGGTAACCTGATCCCAGGACACGGCGGTATTCTAGATAGAATCGATAGTTTGACGGCTGCAGTTCCCGTCTTTACTTGCGTGTTATTACTCATATTTCAGGTGAAATAAGGAGTTAACCTTTGGGAAGTTTTGTCTGGAGTCTTGCAGCGTTTATTGTCGCTATAGCGATTCTTATCACTGTTCATGAATTTGGACATTTTTGGGTAGCGCGACGTTGTGGAGTTTGGGTTGAGCGTTTTTCAATAGGTTTTGGTCCTGCTATCTGGCGGCGTAAGGATAAGAAAGGGACAGAGTTTGTTATCGCGGTTATTCCGCTCGGCGGCTACGTTAAGATGCTGGACAGTCGTGTCGAGGCAGTGCCCGACGATCGCCGTCATGAAGCGTTTGACTTTAAGACAGTGGGCCAACGCAGTGCCATTATCGCCGCAGGGCCGGTGGCGAACTTTCTGTTTGCGATAGTGGCCTATTGGTTGGTCTTTATGCATGGCGTTCCGGCAGTCAAGCCGATTATCGGGCAGGTAGTGAGTGGTTCGATCGCTGAGCAATCGCATTTAACCGCTGGAGCGGAACTAAAATCGATAGACGGTATCGAAACGCCTGACTGGGATGCCGCGCGTTTAGCCTTGATATCAAAAATTGGTGATACTTCAGCTGAACTAATGGTAACTCTGCGTGGTCAACAGGGGCAGGTCGAAAAACATGTCGACTTACGACAGTGGAAGTTTGACCCTGAAAAGCAGGATCCACTGGTCGCCTTAGGCTTGATTCCGGTTCAACCAAAAATTGAACAAGTACTCGCCCAAGTGCAAAAAAGTTCTCCAGCCGATAAAGCAGGTTTGCAAGCTGGCGATAGGATCGCTAAAGTCAACGGTCAGCAGGTGAACGATTGGGCCTTTTTTGCCAAGGTAATTAAAGACAGCCCACAACAGCCGTTGAAAGTGGACGTTGAGCGCGGGGGAAGCTTGGTGACGTTGACTTTAACGCCAGACGCCAAGCCGGACTCAAGTAAAGAAGGCTTTGCAGGGGTAATACCTCGTGTTGAACCGCTACCGGATGCTTATAAAACTGAGCACCGTTATGGTCCATTATCTGCCTTGGCAGAAGCCACGACGAAATCCTGGCAACTGATAAAGCTTACTGTAACAATGCTTGGTAAGTTAGTGTTAGGCGATATCAAGCTGAATAGCCTTAGTGGTCCAATCTCGATTGCACAAGGTGCAGGGGCCTCAGCGGGATATGGCATGATTTACTATTTAATGTTTTTAGCATTAATTAGTGTGAATTTAGGGATCATCAACTTAGTTCCCTTACCTGTGTTAGATGGAGGGCACTTACTCTTCCTCTTGATTGAGAAAATCAAAGGCGGAGCAGTGTCAGAGCGAGTTCAGGCGTTTAGTTATCGTATTGGTTCAGTACTGCTAATACTGTTAATGGGCCTGGCACTTTTCAATGATTTCTCTCGCTTGTAGACCATAATCTACTTGTGAGGATTAGTTAGGAACACGCAAAAAAACGATGGCGATGAAAAAATTGCTCATAGCGTCGCTGCTGTTCAGCAGCGCCACCGTGTACGGTGCAGACGATTTCGTGGTGAGAGACATTCATTTCGAAGGCCTGCAGCGAGTCGCTGTCGGCGCGGCCCTGCTCAGTATGCCGGTACGTGTTGGTGATACAGTCAACGACGATGACATTAAAAACAGTATTCGTTCCCTCTTTGCAACGGGTAACTTTGAAGACGTTCAGGTATTACGTGATGGTAATAACCTGATTGTTCAAGTTAAAGAGCGCCCAACGATCGCCAGTATTACCTTCTCGGGTAATAAGGCCGTCAAAGAGGATCAACTTAAACAAAATCTAGAGGCTTCTGGAGTACGGGTTGGCGAAGCGCTTGACCGTACGACTATCTCTTCGATCGAGAAGGGGCTTGAGGATTTCTACTATAGCGTTGGTAAGTATACCGCTAGCGTTAAAGCTATCGTTACGCCACTGCCACGTAATCGCGTTGATCTAAAATTTGTCTTCTCTGAAGGTGTGTCTGCCAAGATTCAGCAGATCAACATCGTTGGTAACAAGGCATTCAGCTCTGACGAGCTGATCTCGCGTTTCCAATTACGTGATGATGTGCCGTGGTGGAACCTTGTTGCTGATCAGAAGTATCAGAAACAAAAACTGGCTGGTGACTTAGAAACGCTACGTAGTTTCTACTTAGACCGTGGTTATGCACGTTTTAATATCGACTCAACCCAAGTCAGCTTAACCCCTGACAAGAAAGGCATTTATATCACTGTTAATATTAACGAAGGCAGCCAATATAAAATTGCTGGCGTTGATGTAAATGGAAATATGGCGGGTCACTCAGCCGAAATTGAAAAGCTGGCTAAAATCGAGCCAGGTGAACTTTATAACGGTGCCAAGGTTACGCAGATTGAAGATAACATCAAAAAACTGCTGGGGAACTATGGTTACGCTTATCCTCGTGTGATGACTCAGCCTGAGATCAATGATGCAGATAAGACCGTTAAACTGCATATCAGTGTTGATTCTGGTAATCGCTTCTACGTCCGTAAAATTCGCTTTGAAGGGAATACAACCTCTAAAGATTCAGTCCTACGTCGCGAGATGCGTCAAATGGAAGGGTCATGGTTAGGAAGCGGCCTTGTCGACCAAGGTAAAGAGCGTTTAAACCGCACAGGTTATTTTGAGACCGTTGATGTGGATACGCAACGTGTTCCAGGTACCGCCGACCAAGTCGATGTTGTTTATAAGGTTAAAGAACGTAATACCGGTACCTTTAATATTGGTGTGGGTTACGGTACTGAAAGTGGCGTCAGCTTCCAAGTTGGTGTGACACAAGATAACTGGATGGGAACAGGTAACACCGTAGGAATTAGTGGGACGAAAAACGACTACCAAACCTACGCTGAGCTTTCTATGACTGACCCGTACTTTACGGTTGACGGTGTGAGTCTAGGAGGGCGCCTATTCTATAACGACTTTAAAGCTGATGATGCGGACCTGTCTGACTATACCAACAGAAGTTATGGCTTAGACGGAACCTTAGGCTTCCCGATTAACGAAGATAACTCTCTGCGTGTTGGTTTGGGTTATGTGCATAACGACCTGTCTGATATGCAACCGCAAGTTGCGATGTGGCGTTACTTCAAGTCTGTCGGTAAAAACTTCTCAACCAGTAATGATGACAGCGACTACTCTACGGATGACTTCACTCTCAACTTGGGTTGGACGTATAACACCTTAGACCGTGGGTTCTTCCCAACGTCGGGTAACCAGACTAACGTCAACGGTAAGGTCACTATTCCTGGATCTGATAATAAGTTCTACAAGGTCACCTTAGACAGTCAACAATACGTTCCGCTTGATAAGGACCGTACTTGGGTCTTACTCGGTCGTGGTCGCTTAGGCTATGGCGATGGATTGGGCGGTAAAGAGATGCCGTTCTACGAGAACTTCTATGCGGGGGGGTCAAGCACCGTTCGGGGTTTCCAATCGAACACCATCGGTCCTAAAGCTGCGTACTATAATTACGGTTCATCGTCGAATTGTGAGAATTCAACCAGCGCAATTTGTAAATCGAATGATGCGGTCGGCGGTAACGCGATGGCCGTGGCGAGTTTAGAATTGATCACTCCAACCCCGTTTGTGAGCGAGAAATACTCTAACTCGTTAAGAACCTCAGTCTTCGTTGATGCCGGAACGGTTTGGGATACAAACTGGGATGATACTGCACAGATGCGTGCGCTGGGTATTCCTGACTACAGTAAGCCAGGCAATATTCGCGTTTCATCGGGTGTCGCTCTACAATGGATGTCTCCGCTTGGGCCGCTTGTATTCTCTTATGCATTACCGATTAAGAAATACGAAGGCGACAAATCGGAACAGTTCCAATTTAATATCGGTAAAACGTGGTAATATATTATCGGTAAATCAATTGCGATGGCAGGGAATTCTCCCTGTCATTTTGCATAAAATGGTGTTTTACGCACTCAAGGTAATGGAAAGGAGTATATAGTGAAAAAGTTGTTATGTGCCGCGGGTCTTGGATTGGCATTAGCTGCATCAGCTGCACAAGCTGCTGATAAAATTGCAGTAGTGAACGTCTCCAATATTTTCCAACAGTTACCCCAACGTGCAACCGTTGCGAAGCAATTGGAAAATGAGTTCAAAGGTCGCGCGACTGATCTTCAAGCACAAGAGCGCGCTATCCAAGCTCAAATGCAGAACTTGCAACGTAATGGTTCAACCATGAAAGCAAGCGAGCGTTCTAGCTTAGAGAAAGACATCATGGCTAAGCGTCAAAGTTTTGAAAACAAAGCGCAAGCTTTTGAGCAAGACAACCGTCGTCGTCAAATGGAAGAGCGTAATAAAATCCTATCCAGCATCCAAACTGCAGTAAAGAAAGTTGCTGATGATGAAGGGTATGACGTAGTACTGGATACCAATTCAGTTGCTTACGCAGCAAATTCAAAAGACATCACGTCTGATGTGTTGAAACAGGTTAAATAACCGATGGCATCTATTCGTCTGGCTGAACTAGCCCGCCAATTAGATGCAACGGTGCATGGAGATGGCGATATCGCCATCTCCGGCATTGCGTCGATGCAATCTGCGGGTGCCGAACAGATCACATTTCTTGCAAACAGTCGCTACCGCGAGCAACTCTCTCAGTGTAACGCTGCAGCTGTGGTGCTGACGGAAGCTGATTTAGAATGTTGTCAGAGTGCAGCATTAGTGGTCAAAAACCCTTATCTTACTTATGCAAAATTAGCGCAAATTTTAGATACGACCCCTCCACCTGCAGAAAATATTGCCCCCTCAGCGGTTATCGCCAGTGATGCCTCGCTCGGGAATAATGTCTCTATTGGTGCGAATGCTGTTATAGAGTCAGGTGTGGTGTTAGGTGATAACGTCGTGATTGGTCCTGGTTGTTTTGTCGGGAAAAAGACGACAATCGGTGCCAATACCCGGTTGTGGGCGAATGTATCGATTTACCATGAAATTAAGATCGGCAGCCACTGCTTAATCCAGTCTGGCACAGTGATTGGTGCTGACGGCTTCGGTTATGCGAATGATCGTGGCAATTGGATAAAAATTCCTCAGCTTGGTACCGTTGTGATCGGTGACCGAGTTGAAATAGGTGCATGTACGACAATTGACCGTGGGGCGTTAGATAACACGCAAATCGGCAACGGGGTTATCATCGATAATCAATGTCAGATTGCACATAATGTTATTATTGGCGACAATACCGCAGTGGCAGGTGGTGTCATCATGGCGGGTAGCTTGAAAATTGGACGCTACTGCATGATTGGCGGCGCTAGCGTCATCAATGGTCATATGGAAATTTGTGACAAAGTGACTGTAACAGGAATGGGAATGGTTATGCGGCCGATCACTGAGCCAGGCATCTATTCTTCAGGTATTCCACTACAATCAAACAAGCAGTGGCGTAAGACTGCTGCATTGGTCATGAATATCAATGAGATTAATAAACGTTTGAAAACGCTCGAACGTCAAGCTACCTCGAACAGCGACACCTAAGAGCCAAAGGCCATCCTCACGTCATCGTTGCATAATTATATAAACAATGAAATGTGCGCGGCCTGTTTACCCTTTGCGACCGGTTAACTTTTTTCATCGTGTCGTGTTTTTGCTAACATTTTAGAGCAGGAAGAGTATCTTGACTACTGAAACACATACTCTGGCGATTGAAGAGATCTTTGATTTACTTCCACACCGCTATCCGTTTTTACTCGTTGATCGCGTTTTAGATTTTGAACCACATACTTATTTGCGTGCGGTTAAAAATGTCAGTGTGAATGAACCGTTTTTCCAAGGTCACTTCCCTGGTAAACCTATCTTTCCAGGTGTATTGATTCTGGAAGCGATGGCACAAGCAACCGGGATTCTCGCGTTTAAAAGCGTGGGGGGATTAGAACCTGGTGAACTGTACTATTTTGCTGGTATCGATAGCGCGCGCTTTAAAAAGCCAGTTGTTCCAGGCGATCAGATGGTGATGGAAGTCACGTTTGAAAAAACTCGCCGTGGCCTGACTCGCTTCAAAGGGGTCGCAACCGTTGACGGTAAAGTCGTCTGTGAAGCGACCATGATGTGTGCCCGTAGCCGGGAGGCGTAAAAGTGATTGATCAGTCAGCTCGCATTCATCCCACAGCCATTGTCGAAGAAGGGGCTAAAATTGGCCCTGAAGTGACGATTGGCCCTTTTTCGATCATCGGAAAGAATGTAGAAATCGGTGCTAGAACAGTATTGAAATCTCATGTGGTGGTAAATGGTTTCACGCAGATAGGGCAAGATAACCTCATCTTCCAATTTACGTCTATTGGTGAAGTTAACCAAGACCTAAAATATGCAGGAGAGGATACTAAAGTGATCATTGGTGATCATAATAGTATTCGTGAAGGGTGTTCTATTCACCGTGGCAGTGTACAGGGAGGGGGGGTTACTCGTCTTGGTAATCACAATCTCCTTATGGGGAATACTCATATTGGACATGATGGGCTGATTGGTAACCACTGTATCTTCGCTAACAATGCGACATTAGCCGGACATGTGACGGTGGATGACCACGCAATCATTGGCGGAATGACCGCAGTGCATCAATGGTGCACCATTGGGGCCCATGTGATGGTTGGCGGCTGTTCGGGAGTGGTACAAGATGTTCCACCTTATGTGATTGCACAGGGTAACCATGCTTCACCTTATGGTGTCAATATCGAAGGGCTCAAACGCCGCGGCTTCAGTAAGGAAGCATTACACGCTATTCGTAATGCCTACAAACTTCTGTATCGCAGTGGCCGCACTCTCGAAGAGGTTAAGCCAGAAATCGCTGCGTTGGCTCAAGAACACAGCGAAGTTCAACCCTTCTATGATTTCTTCGCACGTTCGACTCGCGGTCTTATACGATAAAAGGTTTTCATGCGTCCTTTGACTGTTGCCCTTATCGCCGGAGAAACCTCCGGCGATATTTTAGGTGCCGGATTAATCCGTTCGCTTAAACAAAAAAATCCAAATATCCGATTCGTTGGCGTCGCTGGCCCGCTTATGCAAGCGGAAGGCTGCGAGGCTTGGTACGAAATGGAAGAGTTGGCGGTAATGGGGATCGTCGAGGTACTAGGCCGTTTAAGAAGGTTACTCCACATTCGTCGTGAGTTAACTGAGCGGTTAACTACGCTAAAGCCTGACGTTTTCGTTGGAATCGATGCGCCTGATTTTAATATCCCTTTAGAAGGCAAACTGAAGCGAGCGGGGATCCCGACCATTCACTATGTCAGTCCCTCTGTTTGGGCATGGCGTCAAAAAAGAGTCTTTAAAATAGGCCGTAATACTGACTTAGTGCTCGCTTTTCTACCATTTGAGAAAGCTTTTTACGATCGCTTTGATGTGCCTTGCCAATTTATCGGCCACAAAATGGCAGACGATATCGCCCTTCATCCTGATAAGCTCGCGGCACGAAAGACCTTGGATATTGCTCCTCAAGCGCGTTGCTTAGCGCTTCTCCCCGGCAGTCGATCGAGCGAAGTCGATATGCTGAGTGCAGATTTTTTACGCGCTGCGGTCTTGCTGAGAGAGCGTTATCCTGATCTTGAAATTATCGTTCCCGCAGCGAATGCGCACCGAGCCGAGCAATTTCTTGCCATCAAGCAGGAAATCGCACCCACGTTATCGCTGCATTTGGTTGAGGGGAAAGCACGTGAAGTGATGATCGCGAGCGATGCCGCAATACTGGCTTCGGGGACTGCTGCATTAGAGTGCATGTTAGCGAAATGTCCTATGGTAGTTGGCTACCGAATGAAACCTTTCACGTTTTGGCTGGCGAAACGCTTAGTCAAAACACAGTGGGTATCCTTACCTAACCTGCTTGCTGGTCGAGAATTAGTGAAGGAACTCCTGCAAGAAGAGTGTACGCCCCAACGTCTCGCGGCGGCTCTTGAACCGTTACTGCATGAGAGTCCTGAGCGGCAGGAATTACTCACAACTTTCCAAACATTGCATCAGCAAATTCGCTGGGATGCAGATAATCAAGCTGCACAAGCAGTACTGGAACTTATTGATGGCTGATTTTATTTACCCCGTCGCCCACTGTATCGCCGGTGTTGATGAAGTGGGGCGTGGACCTTTGGTGGGTGCTGTTGTCACGGCAGCCGTTATCTTAGATCCAAATAACCCTATTTTGGGATTGGCTGACTCGAAAAAAATAAGTGAAAAGAAACGGCTAATGTTATGCAGCGAAATCAAAGAAAAAGCATTATCTTGGTCAATTGGCCGTGCAGAACCGCATGAGATCGACCAACTGAATATTCTTCATGCTACGATGCTTGCGATGCAGCGAGCGGTTGCGGGGCTCTCACTGACGCCTGATTTTGTATTGATTGATGGTAACCGTTGCCCCGTCTTACCCATGCCTGCTCAAGCGGTGGTGAAGGGGGATAGTTTAGTAGCAGAAATCAGCGCGGCCTCTATTCTAGCGAAAGTCACGCGAGACCAAGAAATGGCGGACCTCGACCAGCAATACCCTGAGTACGGATTTGCACAACACAAGGGCTATCCTACCGCTAAGCATCTAGAACAATTGACACGTTTTGGTCCAATTCTTGAGCATCGTCGCAGTTTTGCGCCGGTCAGAAATATATTGGCTACCCTGTCAACCTAATCAGTAAACAGTCACCCCGATAAGCGAGTATTATGGCTAACCCACGTTTTATTCATCTTCATGTCCATAGCGATTACTCCATGATTGATGGTATCGCTAAAACCGGTGCTTTAGTTAAAAAAGCAGCGAGTTTAGGCATGCCTGCTCTGGGTATCACGGACCATATGAATTTATGTGGTTTGGTCAAATTTTATGGTGCTGCGTTAGGGGCCGGTGTTAAACCGATTATCGGCGCTGATCTGAAAGTGATCAATCCTCTATTGGGCGACGAGCCAATGCAGCTTACGGTGCTTGCGGCCAACAACGAAGGCTATCAGAACCTCACATTGCTTATTTCTAAAGCCTATCAGCGGGGATATGGGCATCAGGGGCCAATTGTTGATCAGCAATGGTTAATTGAACATGCACCCGGCCTTATCTTGTTATCCGGGGGCTTTAAAGGGGATGTGGGTTATAGCCTGTTAAGAGGTAATGCTGCGCTGGCGGAACAGTGCCTTGCCTTCTACCAAGAGTACTTCCCAGACAATTACTATCTGGAACTTACCCGAACGGGTCGTAATGACGAAGAGAACTACTTACACCAAGCGCTACAGTTAGCGGTTGATCACCAGATTCCCGTCGTAGCCAGTAACGATGTGTGCTTCCTCAGCCATCAAGATTTTGATGCCCATGAAATTCGAGTCGCTATCCATGATGGCTATACACTTGATGATCCTAAACGTCCCAAACTGTATACCGAACAACAATATCTCCGTACTGAAGAGGAGATGTGCGAACTCTTTGCCGATATTCCCGAAGCCCTGGCTAATAGTGTCGAGATCGCCCGCCGTTGCAACGTCACCATCCGACTCGGTGAGTATTTTCTCCCACAATTCCCGACGGGTGAGATGACCACGGAAGACTTTTTAGTCGCAAGTTCCAAAGCGGGTTTGGAAGAGAGACTTGTGTTCCTCTTTCCCGACGATGAGGTCCGTGCTGCCAAGCGTCCAGCCTATGATGAGCGCTTAGAGATAGAATTAACGGTAATTAACCAGATGGGGTTCCCGGGTTACTTCCTTATCGTGATGGAATTTATCCAGTGGTCAAAAGACAATGGCGTACCTGTTGGCCCTGGCCGAGGCTCCGGTGCAGGTTCGTTGGTGGCCTATGCACTGAAAATCACAGATCTCGACCCACTCGAATTTGATCTGCTATTTGAACGGTTCCTCAATCCAGAACGTGTATCGATGCCGGACTTTGATGTCGACTTCTGTATGGAGAAGCGTGATTTAGTTATCGACCACGTGGCCGAGATGTATGGTCGAGAAGCGGTATCGCAGATCATTACCTTTGGGACCATGGCAGCAAAAGCGGTTATTCGTGATGTCGGGCGAGTCCTCGGGCATCCTTACGGCTTCGTTGATCGGATTTCGAAATTAATTCCGCCTGACCCTGGAATGACCCTAGAGAAAGCTTTCATAGCCGAGCCTCAGCTACCTGAGATTTACGAGGCCGATGAAGAAGTCAAAGCCCTGATCGATATGGCTCGTAAGCTTGAAGGGGTAACGCGTAATGCCGGTAAACATGCGGGAGGCGTTGTTATCGCGCCAACTAAAATTACTGACTTTGCCCCGCTGTACTGCGATGAACTGGGTCAGCATCCCGTTACGCAGTTCGATAAAAATGACGTGGAATATGCTGGGCTCGTCAAATTTGACTTCCTAGGTTTACGGACGCTCACCATCATCAACTGGGCATTGCAGATGATCAATGCACGGCGTGAGAAGCAAGGTGAGCCGCCAATCAATATCGATGCGATCCCGCTCGATGATAAAAAAAGCTTCGACATGCTTCAGCGTGCCGAAACCACCGCCGTGTTCCAGCTTGAATCGCGGGGGATGAAAGATCTTATCAAGCGACTTAAACCGGACTGCTTTGAAGATATGATCGCACTGGTCGCATTATTCCGCCCTGGCCCCTTACAGTCCGGAATGGTTGATAACTTTATAGACCGGAAACATGGCCGTGAGGCGATTTCGTATCCGGATATCCAGTGGCAGCATGAAACTCTGCAGCCAGTGCTTGAGCCAACCTATGGCATCATCCTGTACCAAGAACAGGTAATGCAGATTGCACAGGTGCTCTCGGGTTACACATTAGGCGGCGCTGACATGTTGCGCCGGGCGATGGGTAAAAAGAAACCGGAAGAGATGGCCAAGCAGCGCTCAGTCTTCAAAGAGGGGGCAGAGCGAATGGGCGTCGACGGCGAGTTGTCGATGAAGATCTTCGACTTAGTGGAAAAATTTGCTGGCTATGGTTTTAATAAATCTCACTCAGCGGCCTACGCGTTAGTTTCCTACCAAACCTTATGGTTAAAAGCTCACTATCCAGCAGAGTTTATGGCTGCCGTCATGACGGCTGATATGGACAATACGGAAAAAGTGGTCGGTCTAGTCGATGAATGTTGGCGAATGGGCTTGAAGGTCCTGCCCCCTGATATCAACGCTGGGCTCTATCCTTTCCACGTCAATAACGATGGTGAAATTGTTTATGGTATTGGTGCAATAAAGGGCGTTGGTGAAGGTCCAATTGAAGCAATACTTGAAGCGAGGAATCAAGGCGGTTATTTTAAGGAGCTATTTGACCTCTGCGCGCGCACGGATATCAAAAAAATTAATCGCCGTGTGATGGAAAAACTGATAATGTCCGGTGCCTTCGACCGATTAGGGCCACATCGGGCGGCATTAATGAGTGCGCTCAATGATGCACTGAAAGCTGCCGATCAGCATTCAAAGGCGGAAGCAACAGGGCAGGGCGATATGTTTGGGGTCCTTGCAGAAGAACCTGAACAAATCGAACAGTCATATGCCAGTATAAATCGATGGCCAGAACAGGTACAGTTAGACGGTGAAAGGGAGACGTTAGGGTTATACCTTACAGGTCATCCCATTAATCAGTACCTGAAGGAAATCGAACGTTATGTTGGCGGGATGCGCTTAAAAGATATGCATCCTACTGAGCGTGGAAAAATAACCATTGCAGCAGGGTTAGTCCTCGCGGCAAGAGTGATGGTCACGAAACGTGGCAACCGAATTGGTATATGTACACTGGATGATCGTTCTGGCCGTTTAGAAGTAATGTTATATACTGACGCGCTAGACAAATATCAGCAGTTACTGGAAAAAGATAAAATTCTGATCGTTAGTGGACAGGTCAGTTTCGATGATTTCTCTGGTGGTCTTAAAATGATTGCAAGAGAAGTGATGGATATTGATGAAGCCCGTGAAAAATATGCTCGCGGTCTTGCTCTCTCACTAATGGACAGGCAAATTGATGACCAGCTTTTAAACCGTCTTCGACAGGTGCTCGAACCTCATCGTTCAGGCACTATCCCGGTGAATCTCTATTATCAAAGAGACGATGCTCGGGCTAAATTACGATTTGGGGCAACTTGGCGGGTGACGCCGAGTGATCGTTTGTTAAACGATCTACGTCTCGTCATCGGAACGGAGCAGGTTGAACTGGAGTTTGATTAAAACAGGAACATTATGAGTCTTAATTACCTGGATTTTGAACAGCCTATCGCTGAACTTGAAGCGAAAATTGATTCACTGAAATCCCTTGGCCCTCAAGATGAAAAGCACGACATTAATCTTGATGATGAAATTCAACGCTTGCGTGGCAAAAGTGTCGAGCTGACGAAGAAAATCTTCGCAGATTTAGGTGCTTGGCAAGTTGCACAATTAGCGCGTCATCCAATGCGTCCTTATACCTTGGATTATGTGCGTAATGCGTTTGATGATTTCGATGAGTTAGCGGGTGATCGGGCTTATGCAGACGACAAAGCAATTGTCGGGGGTATCGCACGATTAGACGGGCGCCCAGTGATGATTATTGGTCATCAAAAAGGTCGCGAGACGAAAGAAAAAATTCGCCGTAATTTTGGTATGCCAGCGCCAGAAGGTTACCGTAAGGCATTACGTCTGATGGAAATGGCTGAGCGCTTTAAAATGCCTATTATCACGTTTATCGATACTCCAGGGGCTTACCCAGGTGTTGGTGCGGAAGAACGTGGTCAGGCGGAGGCAATTGCCCGTAACTTGCGTGAAATGGCTGGCCTAACCGTACCGGTGATTTGTACTGTCATCGGTGAAGGCGGCTCGGGAGGAGCGTTAGCTATCGGTGTGGGCGATAAAGTCAACATGTTGCAATACAGTACCTACTCCGTTATTTCTCCTGAAGGATGTGCGTCGATCCTGTGGAAGAGCGCGGACAAGGCACCGTTAGCGGCCGAAGCGATGGGTATTACGGCCGACCGTCTTTCAGAACTCGAGCTAATTGACAGCGTGATCCCTGAGCCATTAGGGGGAGCACACCGTCACCCTAAAGAGATGGCTGCAGCGCTAAAAGAGCAATTATTAACGGATTTGGCTGAGCTTGATGAACTCTCTACCGAAGAGCTATTAGATCGCCGTTATGAGCGTCTGATGAGTTACGGCTACGCGTAAGCATTCGCTAATAAATAAGGTCGCTTTGGCGGCCTTTTTTTATCACTTTTTATCAGGGGAGAGCGGCTATGCTACACCTCAAAGCTATCCACCATATCGCGATTATCGCCTCCAATTACCCACAGAGTCGGCATTTCTACTGTCAGATACTGGGTCTTCAGCTACTTAATGAAACCTATCGTGCTGAGCGTCAATCTTGGAAGGCAGATCTTGCGTTAGACGGGCGGTATGTTATTGAACTCTTTTCTTTCCCCGATGCCCCTCCCCGTGTCAGTTATCCCGAAGCGTGCGGCTTACGTCACCTCGCCTTTGCTGTTGAAGATCTTGAACAGGCGATCCGTTTTTTAGCCTCGCATCATATTGAGTGTGAACCGATCCGAATTGATCCTATCACCGATAAAGCCTTTACCTTCTTTAGTGATCCTGATGGCTTACCGCTGGAATTCTATCAAGATGGAGTAGACGATGCCGAGTGATCTCAATCTTCACGGTCATCGAAAGCTTTTGGTTGGCTTTAGTGGGGGACTTGATTCCACCGTTTTATTACATCAATTATCGCAATTACGGTTTAGGCAATCGCTCTCTCTACGCGCTATCTATATTCATCATGGATTAAGTCAGCATGCAGACCAGTGGTTAGTACACTGTCGACGTGTATGTGCCGAGTTAGAGATTCCTTTTGTTAGTCGCAACGTGCAGCTATTAGGCGAAAAAGGCGGGATTGAGGCTGAAGCACGAAGCTTGCGTTATGCTACGTTTAAGCAAGTCCTCGATCCCGATGAAGCGTTGGTGACCGCTCATCATCAAGATGATCAGTGCGAAACTTTTCTTCTCGCGTTGAAACGCGGCAGTGGGCCAGCAGGCTTATCGTCAATGCCATCGATGCGTAAACTAGGGAATCACTGGCACTTACGCCCTTTATTACACATATCTCGGCAAGAGCTAGAACAGTATGCAACCTCTCATCATTTGAGTTGGATCGATGATGAGAGCAATCAAGATGATCATTATGATCGAAATTTTTTACGCCTACGTATCTTGCCGCGATTAATGCAACGTTGGCCACAATTCTCACGCAGTGTCACCCGTAGTGCGGAATTATGCGCTGAGCAGGAGCGTTTACTGGATGAATTGCTGGCATCAGATTTACAACGGTGCGTAGCGGATGACGGCTCAATCGATATCGGCTACTTAGCGGATGCTACAGAGCAAAAACGAAATGCTTTATTACGGAGATGGTTAAGTCACAGAGGTTCAATGACCCCGTCCCGTGAGGCTCTAACGCGTCTGTGGCAAGAAGTTGCCTTAAGCCGAGATGACGCAAGTCCACAATTGCTGATAGGCAATAAGTCTTTAAGGCGCTACCAGCAGCGTCTCTATCTTAGTCGGATATTTCCTGCCTTACGCGGAACCCGCTTTTCATGGCAGAGTGCTTCAACGCCGTTGGTGCTCCCCAACGGTCTCGGAACCTTACGCTTAACGGCGACGAATAGCCAAGGTTTGCGCTTACGGGCACCCACTGATGAAGAGTCCATGACTGTGCGTTTTGGCCAATCGGCTTATCTGCACCTTGTCACGCGGCAGGGCGGAAGAAGCCTGAAAAAAATATGGCAAGAGAAAGCGATTCCAGTCTGGTTAAGAGAAAATATCCCGCTAATCTATTTCAACGAGGAGTTGGTGTGCGCCCCAGGCATTTTTATGACACAAGCTGGCGTGTCGAAGAAAGGTGAAGGATACGCTGTAGTGTGGGAGGGGATAGATCCAGAGCTAAAACCGTGGATACATTTTAGCTCTGGGGAAGAGACTAATTTTGAGTGATGGTAATAGTCCCGATTTCAGGGTGACTAAAGCTTTCGATAGCGTCTAATCGTACTTCGTGCTGTTCACCATGATACTTATACGAAAGATACTCAACTTTTTTTCTTAAGAACAAATCGGCTGCTTCTGCCTTCAACGACTCACCGCTGCGTAGGGTGAGTTGAAGTAACAAATGATGTTGGCAGGCGAGTTCCAGATTGTCATAGTCATCACAATTAATGGGCTGATAGGTATCATTGATTGACATAATTGCTCACCTGTAAGTAAATGGCGGATTCCCGCGGGCCTTACACAAACGCACTACAGTGTAATGCGTCACTGAACTTTAAGCTTATGGCAACGTAATATGCCAGACTATCCTGAGATAATACGAAGACTTACCCTATGTTGTCACTTTTTATCTTTAGACTAGCCTAGGCGTTTGTAAGGCGTAATGCAAGTCAGCCCACACATCCTGCTAAAGCACAATGGGGCATAATTGGAGAACTTATGGCGTTAAAAGCCACTATATTTAAGGCTAATGTCGATATTTCAGATCTTGATCGACACTACTATGGCAGCCATACCTTAACCTTGGCACGTCATCCCTCTGAAAACGATGAGCGGATGATGCTCAGGTTGTTTGCATGGTGCCTTTACGCATCGGAGCGACTAGAGTTTACGCGCGGGCTATCCTCTGGTGAAGAACCTGAAATTTGGCAACATCATGATCACGGTAGCCCAGAGTTATGGATTGAACTGGGATTACCTGACGAAAAACGGTTAAAAAAAGCGGTTAGCCAAGCATCGAACGTGGTGTTATTTACTTATCAATCTCGTGCCGCAGCGGTTTGGAAGCAGCAGAACTTAGGAAAGCTCGCGCAATTTAAAAATCTAACGATTTGGCATGCGACTGATGAACAATTAAGTCAGCTCGCGGCATTGGCACAACGAAATATGTCGTTGCAAGTTACCTTGCAAGAAGGTGTTATCTGGCTTTCAGATGGCAGCAATAATATAGAAATAGAGTTAGAACTATGGCAGAAAGCAGTGTAATTACCATCAATGCGCAACAGAAGATTGCAAGTGCAGAAATAGAAACCTCCGCAATACGCGCCCAAGGTGCGGGGGGGCAAAATGTCAATAAGGTTTCTTCCGCCATTCATCTTCGTTTCGACGTCAGAGGATCGAGTCTTACAGAGGATGCGAAAGCCCTGATTTTGAGTAAGCGCCATCATCTACTGACTGAAGATGGGATAATAGTGATTAAGTCGCAGAACGCGCGTTCTCAAGAGAAAAATAGAGCGTTGGCGATTGAACGACTCCGTGCGGTGTTGGCACAGTTATTAGTCGTATCGAAAACCCGTAAGGAAACTAAGCCCTCGAAGGCGTCTAAGCTTCGTCGACTGGATGGTAAAAGCCGGACGTCGTCGAAGAAAAATCTACGAGGTAAGGTGAACCTAGAGTGATGAATAATGGCCCTCGTAACGAGGGCCATGTAGAGGTTTTTAGCGTTTAATTTGAGACAGTAAACGCTCAACAATCGCTTCTGGTGATAGCATCTCTTTTTCACCGGTACGACGATTCTTGTACTCAATTTCATTATTATCTAAATTACGATCACCGATAACAATGGCGTGCGGGACACCAATCAATTCCATATCGGCAAACATTACGCCTGGACGCTCTTTACGGTCATCTAAGATGACATCGAGTCCTGCGCTACGCAGTTGTTCGTAAAGCTTTTCGGCTAATTCTTGTACGCGGAATGACTTATGCATATTCATCGGTAAAATCGCGACGTGGAAAGGCGCAATGGCTTCTGGCCAAATAATTCCTCTCTCATCATGATTCTGTTCAATGGCTGCAGCGACAACACGTGTTACGCCGATTCCATAACATCCCATCAGTAAGGTTTGGTTACGACCGTCTTCACCTTGAACGGTCGCTTTCAAGGCTTCTGAGTACTTGGTTCCCAGTTGGAAGATATGACCCACTTCAATACCGCGCTTAATGAGCAGGGTACCTTTACCATCAGGGCTCTTATCACCGGTTACCACATTACGGATATCGGCGTAGCGTGCTTCTGGCAGGTCGCGTAGCCAGTTAACGCCAAACCAGTGTTTACCGTCTAGATTTGCCCCGACAGCGAAATCGCTCATGACTTTCAAGCTGTGGTCAGCAATGATCGGCATCGCCAATCCAATAGGTCCCAGTGAGCCAGGACCCGCACCGATAGCATCACGAATCTCTTGCTCCGTTGCAAAACAGAGCGGTGAGGCAACTACATCCAATTTCTCTGCTTTCACTTCATTCAATTCATGATCACCACGGACTAACAGCGCCACTAAGGTGTGTTCGCTCTCTTCTGCTGCTTTGACGATAAGCGTTTTAACGGTTTTATCGATTGAAAGAGAGAATTGCGAGACTAAGTCAGCAATGGTCTTGGCATGAGGTGTGTCTTGTTGCATCAAGGCTTGAGAGGGTGCAGCACGTTCGGTAGTTGGGGCAACGGCTTCAGCTAATTCGATATTGGCTGCATAATCCGACTGATCAGAGAAGATGATGTCATCCTCGCCACTCTGTGCAAGAACTTGGAATTCGTGAGACGCGCTACCACCAATCGACCCAGTATCCGCTTGTACAGCACGAAAATCTAATCCCATACGACTGAATATCTGGCTATACGCGCGATACATGATGTCGTAGGTCTGTTGCAGGGAATCTTGATGGCTATGGAAAGAATAGGCATCTTTCATAATAAATTCGCGCGAACGCATCACACCAAAGCGTGGCCGAACTTCATCGCGAAACTTAGTCTGAATTTGGAATAAGTTTAAGGGCAATTGTTTATATGAGCTCAGTTCGTTACGAATAAGATCGGTAATCACTTCCTCGTGCGTAGGGCCAAGCACGAAAGGGCGTTCGTGGCGATCTTTTATACGTAAGAGCTCGGGACCGTACTGTTCCCAACGTCCACTCTCTTCCCATAAGTCGGCAGGTTGAACAACAGGCATCGTCACTTCAACGGCACCTGCATTTTCCATCTCCTCACGGACGATTTTTTCGACTTTACGTAAAACACGAACTCCGGTCGGTAACCAAGTATATAAGCCTGAGGCAAGTTTACGGATCATCCCTGCACGGAGCATTAATTGATGACTGATTACTTCAGCATCAGAAGGTGTCTCTTTGAGCGTTGAAAGTAGATATTGAGTAGTACGCATGAATATGGTTCCAGTTGAACGGAAAGCTGTTTTAGTGAGTAGTATATAGTTTATCAGTGAGTGAATGGCGTAAAAAGCCTATTTCATTGGCTCGATTGCAATCACTTCTGTTCCCAACGGTGTTACCTGCCAGCGTACAGTAAAATCACTCAAACTGGCAGCATAAAAATGAGCGTCATCTTGGCGGCGGCGGTACGCCGGGCGAGGATCTTGCGCGAGGACTTGTTGGATAAATTCAGCCAAGGTTGGATGACTGTGTTGATAGCATGACAAATGCTGTTTCGCGGCATCCGAAAAATATACCTGCATACTGGCTTCTGGCGCTGATTGAGCATAGCCGGCACGAGCATCGGGTAAAGACTCGGCAAAAGGTAAATAGGGTTTGATATCGACAATGGGCGTACCATCCACCAGGTCGACACTGCCTAATTCAAGGATTACCCGTCTTTTTTCATAGCGAACACCTTTAAACTCGACGAGAGACATACCAATGGGATTAGGTCTGAACGTTGAGCGGCTCGCCAATACACCAATTTTGTCGTTACCGCCAAGTCGAGGAGGGCGAACAAGTGGCTTCCATCCTTGCTGTTGGGTCTGATGGAAGATGAAAAGTAGCCATAGATGGCTGAAGTTTTCGATACCACGTACCATATCATGATGGTTATAAGGGGCGACAAGCTCCAGCTCGGCGCCCATGGCCGTGACCAACCCGGGTTGACGGGGAACCGCAAACTTCTCTTTCCAAGGGGAGTGAATCGTACCTATTTGCTCTAAAGAAAATGAATTCATTGCGTGACTTTTAACGCAGAGCCTTGGCAAACCGCTTCACGATAGCAACCAGAGTTAGTTGAAATAACTTCACATTGGTGAACAAGCACTGCGTTAGCTTTCAGTGATGATGCTTTTACCTGCATACGTTTGCGTGCGGTATTAAGGTTAGGCGGTGAGCTTTGTGCATTAGTTTGGCAGTCTTCACCCGAGACTTCACCTAAATCACGGAACGGCTTATTAATGAGGTCTGCAGGATTAGTATAGAGTTGCACCGGCGCCGCTCTGTGTACAGGTTTGCGTACCTTTTCCTGATGTTGAGCTTGAGGCTTTTCGGGGAAAGGCTCGACGGGTTTGTACTGAGTAGTACAACCGGCAAGTCCTACAATCACCATACAGAGTGGTAATAAGCTAAAACGCATTGAATCTTCCTCACTCAACTGTTCATTAGAGGGTTAGCATACAGGTATCGACGCCTATTGAAAAAATAAAGGCGACTCTCGTCGCCTTTACCTATTATATTAACAGTATTTACCAGCCTTTAACGGCACCACCGTTAAAAATTTTCTCAGCGGCTTGTTCAACCTGCTCTGATTGATAAGCTTTGATAAATTTCTTAACATTATCGGCATCCTTATTATCTTCGCGGGTCACAATAAGGTTGGTATAAGGTGAGTTTTTGTCTTCGGCGAACAAACCATCTTTAACGGGAGTTAAGCCGATTTGACTCGCGAAGGTTGTGTTAATCACGGCAATGGCAATTTTGTTGTCGTCTAACGAGCGTGGAAGCTGTGGAGCTTCTAATTCAACAATCTTTAGATTTTTAGGATTCTCCGTAATATCTAAAGAGGTTGGTAGTAGACCGACATCGTCTTTTAATTTAATTAATCCAACCTTTTGTAATAATAGTAGTGAACGCCCTAAATTCGTCGGGTCGTTCGGTACTGCAATTTGGGCACCATCTTGCAGTTGGTCTAAAGATTTAATTTTTTTCGAATAGCCAGCAATCGGATAGACGAAGGTTTTCGCTACCGAAGTGATTTTATATCCGCGGTCTTTAATTTGCTGATCGAGATAAGGTTTATGCTGGAAGGCATTGGCATCAATATCACCTTTGCTCAGTGCTTCGTTAGGTAGAACGTAGTCAGTGAATGGTACCAGCTCAACATCAAGATGATATTGGTCTTTAGCAACTTTCTGAGCAACCTCTGCCACTTGTTGCTCTGAACCGGCAATGACCCCCACTTTGATATGGTTGGGATTTTGTTGCGATTTCTGGTCACAGCCAACTAAAGCTAATGTTGCAACAATCGCGCTGAGGGTGGCTAATTTTTTTAACGTAAAAGTCATGGGATTTCCTTAATTATTATCGAGACAAATTACTATTTATGAGTGACGAGCCTAACAACACGATCGCCGATAAGTTGGATCAGATAGACCAAAATAACCAGCAATACTAAAACCGTATTCATGATTGTCGCATTATAGCCGATATAGCCATATTGGATACCAATTTGCCCTAAACCGCCTGCACCCACTGCACCGCCCATGGCAGAATATCCCACCAAGGTAATCAGCGTGATGGTTGCAGCATTAATAAGACCCGGTAACGCTTCAGGTAAAAGAACCTTACGGATAATTTGTAGCGGCGTCGCGCCCATTGAACGAGATGCTTCAATTAGTCCAGAAGGAAGTTCAAGCAGAGCATTTTCGACCATGCGTGCAATAAATGGTGCTGCGCCAATCGTTAAAGGAACTATTGCTGCTTGCAACCCTATTGACGTCCCGACCAGTGCACGGGTGAAGGGGATCATCCAGACAAGTAAGATGATGAATGGGACTGATCTAAAAATATTTACGACCGCTGAAATAATGCGGTAGAGCACTTGGCTCTCTTTGATTTGCCCAGGACGCGTAATATAAAGTAGTACGCCAACAGGTAGACCAATAACAAATCCAAAGAAACCTGAGACAAAGGTCATGACTAAGGTTTCCCAAATACCGCCGGCTAGTAGCCAAATCATTGCCTCAGACATAGCCTAACACCTCTGTTTTTACTTGTTTTTGTTGTAGCCATTCGATGGCTTGTTGGCACTGTTGTTGTTCGCCCGCTATTTCGGTAAGCATAATGCCGAATTTAACCCCACCGGCATAATCCATCTGCGCGCTGATAATGTTACAGTCAACATTGAAGCGGCGTGAAATATCAGATAATAGCGGGGCATCAACGGATTGACCGGTAAACTCGAGTCTAATCAGCGGAACTTTGTTTGATTCAGCGGTCTGGCTGAGACGCTGTTGATAGTCTTCAGGAATATCGAGATGCAGAGTTGATTGGATGAATTGCTGCGCGAGAGGTGTTTTTGGATGAGAGAACACCTCGCTCACTTTATCATTCTCGATCAACTCGCCCTTACTGATGACGGCTACTTGATCGCAGATACGTTTAACAACGTCCATTTCGTGAGTGATGAGTAGGATAGTGATCCCCAAACGGCGATTGATATCTTTGAGTAATTCTAAGATAGAGCGAGTCGTTGCAGGATCGAGTGCGCTGGTGGCTTCATCACAGAGTAGCATTTTAGGATCGCAAGCGAGTGCACGGGCTATTGCGACACGCTGTTTTTGGCCTCCCGATAGGTTTGCAGGGCGAGCATCGTACTTATCCGCCAGTCCAACCAGTTCGAGTAACTCAGTTACGCGCTTTTTTATATCAGCCTTAGAATGATTTTCCAGCTCAAGAGGTAGCGCAACGTTACCGAAAACCGTGCGCGAATTGAGCAAGTTAAAATGTTGGAAAATCATACCAATTTCACGCCGAGCTAAGGTTAACTCATGGGCATTTAACGTCGTGAGATCACGTTCATCGACAATGACTTTACCCGAGGTCGGGCGCTCAAGAAGATTGACGCAACGAATAAGAGTACTTTTCCCTGCCCCTGAAGCACCAATCACGCCATAGATTTGCCCTTGGGGGACATGAAGCGTGACATCGCGTAAGGCTTGTATAGTCAGATTTCCCTGTTGAAATCGCTTAGTTATATTTTCGAGTTTTATCATTATAGTGTTTGTACTTAATGTCATTATGCCGCTGAAGTAAGGAACCAAAATCAATTGGTGATTAGCTGGATGTTAAGCTATCTAGACGGCTAAATCAATCTAGCCTTTATATCCTAATTAGAAAAGACCCATTAATTTCCGATCTCCTTATCTATATAAGGAAGATAATTGAAGCAAACCGCATTAGTTACCTTACCAGTGATAAAGTACGGTAAAGGCATTTCACCAGATTTGGGAAACTACGTCGAAGTAAAGACAGTGATCATTAGATGGCGTTCGTGCGATAATAGCTCCTTGACTGAAATGGAGTAATTTTTTGTTATGAAACCCGCAATTTTTTTAGACCGTGATGGCACGATTAATCTCGATCATGGTTATGTACACCTTAGTGATGACTTTCAATTTATTGATGGTGTAATTGACGCAATGGTTGAGTTAAAGAAGATGGGATATCTGCTCGTTCTCATCACAAACCAGTCAGGGATTGCAAGGGGGTTATTCACGGAAGACCAATTTATGCATCTCACCGAATGGATGGACTGGTCGCTCGCGGATAGAGGTGTCGATTTGGATGGGATCTATTTTTGTCCTCACCATCCTCAAGCGATTATTGAAGAGTATCGTCAAGATTGTGAGTGTCGCAAGCCTAAAGCAGGAATGTTTGTTGATGCACAAGCTCAACTCGATATCGATATGAGTGCTTCTTATATGATTGGGGATAAAATGGAGGACATGTTGGCAGCCTCAGCAGCCGGTGTGGGCCATAAAGTTTTGGTAAGAACAGGGAAGGATGTTACACCGGAAAGCGAATCTGCAGCAGATGCAGTGCTCAATAGCCTCGCTGACCTCCCTAATTATCTCGCTAAAAAGCAGTAATCGCTGGCTTTATCAGCATAATGCTTGAACTTTGAACGCTTGAGCATTTTTTTTAAAAAAAATGCTCAAAGGGTATTGCGCCTTTTTCTGAACTCCCTATAATGCGCATCCACTGACACGGCAAAGCACGATACGCAGCGCGGTGACAGGGACTGAAGCGATTCGGTCCAGGAGAAAAAATCAAAATAATGATTGACTCCTGAGGTGAAGCGAGTAATATACGCCACCTCGCGACAACGAGTTAAAACGTTGATTCGCAATGCTCTTTAACAATTTATCAGACAATCTGTGTGGGCACTCGCAGGATTGATATCACAAAAAACTTTGTAGTATCAAGTCTTGAAGAGTGACACTGAAAATTCATTTACGAATAACAGAATAATTTCTTTGAGCATCAAACTTTAAATTGAAGAGTTTGATCATGGCTCAGATTGAACGCTGGCGGCAGGCCTAACACATGCAAGTCGAACGGTAACAGAGAGTAGCTTGCTACTCTGCTGACGAGTGGCGGACGGGTGAGTAATGTCTGGGGATCTGCCTGATGGAGGGGGATAACTACTGGAAACGGTAGC
>NZ_JABBFQ010000029.1 GCF_018494055.1 Rosenbergiella epipactidis | reverse complement strand
GAACCTGCGGTTGGATCACCTCCTTACCTGTAAGATACATTGCTGCGTAGTGCTCACACAGATTGTCTGATGAAAATGTAAAGAAGCAAGGCGTCTTGCGAAGCAGACTACTGTCCCCTTCGTCTAGAGGCCCAGGACACCGCCCTTTCACGGCGGTAACAGGGGTTCGAATCCCCTAGGGGACGCCACTTGCTGGTCTGTGAGTGAAAGTCGCCGACACTATTATCTTAAAGCTGACTTACGAGTCGTCTTTAAGATATTGCTCTTTAAAAATCTGGAAACAAGCTGATAAATTGAAAAC
>NZ_JABBFQ010000028.1 GCF_018494055.1 Rosenbergiella epipactidis | reverse complement strand
CCATGATCTTTTACCGCCACATCCGTATGCGCTTTATCCACCACATCGGTGATAGTCGGCGCAGCCGGTTTATCTTTACTCGGGTCAACCGGTGCAGAGGAATCGACGGTTACCTCAAAACCATTAGATGCAGGGCTAACGTTACCCGCCGCATCGGTAGCGGTTGCCGTAATGTCGTGGGCGCCGTCCGCGAGTTGGGTATCGATATGCCAGTTGCCATCGGCATCAGCCGTGCCACGGCCCACTTCTTTACCGTCGCTGTCGGTCAGTACCACCGTGCTGTTGGCTTCCGCCTTACCGCTAAAGGTGACATCCGGTGTTTTGGTGCTCGAGTGGTCCGCAATCGCCTGATCCGGGTGGCCCGTCTCAACAACA
>NZ_JABBFQ010000027.1 GCF_018494055.1 Rosenbergiella epipactidis | reverse complement strand
CCATTGGTTTGAACTGTAGTTAGGGTAACGCTAAAGGTGCTGTCACTACCGACTGTTGCACTACCGATTGTGTTGCCGTCAGCATCCTTGATGGTAACGGTTGAGCCAGCTTCCGCCTTACCAGTGACTGTCGCGCCGTCATCACTGACCGTAACATCAGTCGGCGCAGCAGGCGCAGTCGTATCTGGCACGATAGTCGTTGCTTCTGCAGAGGTGTTCCCCGCAGTATCTGTCGCCGTAACAGTTAGGGTTTGGCCATTCGCTTGTGCTGCAAGCAGTGTCACGCTAAAGGTGCCATCACTACCGACCGTGACGTTACCGATTGTGTTGCCATCAGTATCCTTGATAGCGACAGTCAATCCTGCTTCCGCCTTACCGGTCACTGTTGAACCG
>NZ_JABBFQ010000026.1 GCF_018494055.1 Rosenbergiella epipactidis | reverse complement strand
GGGAACTCAAAGGAGACTGCCGGTGATAAACCGGAGGAAGGTGGGGATGACGTCAAGTCATCATGGCCCTTACGAGTAGGGCTACACACGTGCTACAATGGCGCATACAAAGAGAAGCGACCTCGCGAGAGCAAGCGGACCTCATAAAGTGCGTCGTAGTCCGGATTGGAGTCTGCAACTCGACTCCATGAAGTCGGAATCGCTAGTAATCGTAAATCAGAATGTTACGGTGAATACGTTCCCGGGCCTTGTACACACCGCCCGTCACACCATGGGAGTGGGTTGCAAAAGAAGTAGATAGCTTAACCTTCGGGAGGGCGTTTACCACTTTGTGATTCATGACTGGGGTGAAGTCGTAACAAGGTAACCGTAGGGGAACCTGCGGTTGGATCACCTCCTTACCTGTAAGATACATTGCTGCGTAGTGCTCACACAGATTGTCTGATGAAAAT
>NZ_JABBFQ010000025.1 GCF_018494055.1 Rosenbergiella epipactidis | reverse complement strand
GAACCTGCGGTTGGATCACCTCCTTACCTGTAAGATACATTGCTGCGTAGTGCTCACACAGATTGTCTGATGAAAATTAAAGAGAGCAGTAAACATCTGCAGGCTTGTAGCTCAGGTGGTTAGAGCGCACCCCTGATAAGGGTGAGGTCGGTGGTTCAAGTCCACTCAGGCCTACCAATTCTTTCTCATGCCGCGTTATGTTTCCGGCTCGTATACTTCAGTATACGTCGCGAAAACATGCCTTGCCTGATAAAGAATCACTTCGGTAACTCTGATGTTTGCAAAATCGATGGGGCTATAGCTCAGCTGGGAGAGCGCCTGCCTTGCACGCAGGAGGTCAGCGGTTCGATCCCGCTTAGCTCCACCATCTTCAGTATCTCACTGAAAATAAAATGATCTTAAAGCTGACTTACGAGTCGTCTTTAAGATATTGCTCTTTAAAAATCTGGAAACAAGCTGATAAATTGAAAAC
>NZ_JABBFQ010000024.1 GCF_018494055.1 Rosenbergiella epipactidis | reverse complement strand
CACTGACCGCTACATCCGTCGGTGCTGTTGGCGCGGTAGAATCTGGCGCGGTGGTGGTAGCTGCTGCAGAGGTGTTTTTCGCCGCATCCGTCGCTGTGACAGTTAAGGTTTCGCCATTGGTTTGTGCGGGATCTAGCGTCGCAGTGAAGCTGCCGTCCGCAGCAACCGTGGCTTCGCCGATTGTGTTGCCCTCAGCATCTTTGATGGTAACGGTTGAGCCAGCTTCCGCCTTACCAGTGACCGTATCACCATCGACACTGACCGCTACATCCGTCGGTGCTGTTGGCGCGGTAGAATCTGGCGCGGTGGTGGTAGCTGCTGCAGAGGTGTTTTTCGCCGCATCCGTCGCTGTGACAGTTAAGGTTTCGCCATTGGTTTGTGCGGGATCTAGCGTCGCAGTGAAGCTGCCGTCCGCAGCAACCGTGGCTTCGCCGATTGTGTTGCCCTCAGCATCTTTGATGGTAACGGTTGAGCCAGCTTCCGCCTTACCAGTGAC
>NZ_JABBFQ010000023.1 GCF_018494055.1 Rosenbergiella epipactidis | reverse complement strand
AAAACGGTGTTGGGTACCACGACGGCAGACCAGGATGGTAACTGGACGTTCACCCCAAGCGTTGCCTTAGCCGATGGCGCACATAATGTGACCGCCACGGCGACGACTGCGGCAGGCAGCAGCTCACCGTCAGCGGCCTTCGATTTTACGGTCGATACCCAAGCACCCGGCACACCGAGCATTGAGGGGGTTGTTGAGACGGCTCACCCAGATCAGGCGGTTGCCGACCACTCGACCAGCAAAACACCGGATGTCACCTTTAGCGGTAAGGCCGAAGCGAACAGTACGGTAGTGCTGACCGACAGCGACGGCAAGGAAGTCGGGCGTGGTACGGCTGATGCCGAGGGTAACTGGCATATCGATACCCAGCTTGCGGACGGTGCTCACGATATTACGGCAACCGCCACCGATGCCGCGGGCAACGTTAGCCCCGCGTCGAATGGATTTGACGTTACCGTTGACGCCACTACCCCCGTCGATCCAGGAACGGATACCCCGGCTGCACCGACTATTACGGACGTGGTGGATAAAGCCCATACCGATGTCGCGGTAAAAGATCATGGGACCACTAACGTCAATGAGATGACCTTTAGCGGTAAAGCAGAAGCGGGCGCGCAAATCACCCTGAAAGACGGTGATAAAACGGTACTGGGCACCACGACGGCAGACAAGGATGGTAACTGGACGTTCACCCCAAGCGTTGCCTTAGCCGATGGGGAACACAATGTGAC
>NZ_JABBFQ010000022.1 GCF_018494055.1 Rosenbergiella epipactidis | reverse complement strand
GTCTGCCGTCGTGGTACCCAACACCGTTTTATCACCGTCTTTCAGGGTAATTTCTGCGCCTGCTTGCGCTTTACCACTAAAGGTCATCTCATTGACGTTGGTAGTTCCATGATCATTTACCGCCACGTCGGTATGCGCTTTATCCACCACATCGGTGATAGTCGGCGCAGCCGGTTTACCCGCATCAGGATCCACGTTAGCTGAAGTATCGACGGTGACATCGAAACCTTCCGATACGGGGCTAGTGTTACCCGCCGCATCCGATGATGTCGCAGTGATATCGTACGTCCCATTTTGTAACGTCGTATCCACGCTCCAGTTACCATTGGCGTCAGCTGTACCACGACCCACTTCTTTACCATCACTGTTTTTCAACACGACGGTAGTGTTCGCTTCGGCGTGACCCTTGAAGGTAACTTCTGATGTCGTAGTCGTCGCATGATCAGCAATAGCATGATCAGGATGACCGGTCTCTATTACTTCATCGATAGTCGGTTTAGCCGGCGCTTGAGTATCAACCGTAAAATCGTATCCCGCTGACGGTAAACTGCTTCCTGCTGAATTGCTGGCGGTTGCAGTGACATCATGCGGCCCATCCGAAAGAGCAACATTCGGGGTGAAGCTCCAGTTACCTTGAGCATTCGCGGTTGTTGTCCCGAGAACTTTATCACCATCTTTCAGCGTGATTTGCGCTCCGGCCGCTGATGTTCCTTTAAAGGTGAGCTCATTCACTTTTGTC
>NZ_JABBFQ010000021.1 GCF_018494055.1 Rosenbergiella epipactidis | reverse complement strand
ATGGCTAAAGAGCAATTTCAACGTAATAAACCACACGTAAACGTGGGCACCATCGGTCACGTTGACCACGGTAAAACCACTTTAACTGCTGCAATCACTACCGTTTTAGCAAAAACTTACGGCGGTGCTGCGCGTGCATTCGATCAAATCGATAACGCGCCAGAAGAAAAAGCACGTGGTATCACCATCAACACTTCACACGTAGAGTACGAAACTCCAACTCGTCACTACGCGCACGTTGACTGCCCAGGACACGCCGATTACGTTAAAAACATGATCACCGGTGCTGCGCAAATGGACGGAGCTATCCTAGTTGTTGCGGCAACTGATGGTCCTATGCCACAAACTCGTGAGCACATCCTGTTAGGTCGCCAAGTAGGTGTTCCTTACATCATCGTGTTCCTGAACAAATGTGACATGGTTGATGATGAAGAGCTGTTAGAGCTAGTTGAAATGGAAGTTCGTGACCTGCTGTCACAATACGACTTCCCAGGCGACGACACTCCAATCGTTCGTGGTTCAGCGCTTAAAGCACTGGAAGGCGACGCAGAGTGGGAAGCTAAAGTTGTAGAACTGGCTGGTCACTTAGACGCTTACATCCCAGAACCACAACGTGCAATCGATCTGCCGTTCCTTCTGCCAATCGAAGACGTATTCTCAATCTCAGGCCGTGGTACTGTAGTAACTGGTCGTGTAGAGCGCGGTATCGTTAAAGTAGGTGAAGAAGTTGAAATCGTTGGTATCAAAGATACTGCGAAATCTACTTGTACTGGTGTTGA
>NZ_JABBFQ010000020.1 GCF_018494055.1 Rosenbergiella epipactidis | reverse complement strand
TGTATGCGCCTTCTTATCGCTTGGTTGTCGCCTTGATTACGATAAAAATTCATCGTTTCTACAAATTCGTTTCTTAAAATCTGTCAACGCGCTGATAAATCTCTCAATCCAAAACGCCTCTGGCGTTGTAAGGTTAAGCCTCACGGGTCATTAGTACTGGTTAGCTCAATGCATCGCTGCACTTACACACCCAGCCTATCAACGTCGTAGTCTTCAACGTCCCTTCAGGACCCTCAAGGGGTCAGGGAGAACTCATCTTGGGGCAAGTTTCGTGCTTAGATGCTTTCAGCACTTATCTTTTCCGCACTTAGCTACCGGGCAATGCCATTGGCATGACAACCCGAACACCAGTGGTGCGTTCACTCCGGTCCTCTCGTACTAGGAGCAACCCCCCTCAATTCTCCAACGCCCACGGCAGATAGGGACCGAACTGTCTCACGACGTTCTAAACCCAGCTCGCGTACCACTTTAAACGGCGAACAGCCGTACCCTTGGGACCTACTTCAGCCCCAGGATGTGATGAGCCGACATCGAGGTGCCAAACACCGCCGTCGATATGAACTCTTGGGCGGTATCAGCCTGTTATCCCCGGAGTACCTTTTATCCGTTGAGCGATGGCCCTTCCATTCAGAACCACCGGATCACTAAGACCTGCTTTCGCACCTGCTCGAACTGTCACTCTCGCAGTCAAGCTAGCTTATGCCTTTGCACTAACCTCACGATGTCCGACCGTGATTAGCTAACCTTCGTGCTCCTCCGTTACTCTTTGGGAGGAGACCGCCCCAGTCAAACTACCCACCAGACACTGTCCGCAACCCGGATTACGGGTCTACGTTAGAACATCAAACATTAAAGGGTGGTATTTCAAGGTTGGCTCCATGCAGACT
>NZ_JABBFQ010000001.1 GCF_018494055.1 Rosenbergiella epipactidis | reverse complement strand
AAAACGGTGTTGGGTACCACGACGGCAGACCAGGATGGTAACTGGACGTTCACCCCAAGCGTTGCCTTAGCCGATGGGGAACACAATGTGACCGCCACGGCGACGACTGCGGCGGGCAGTAGCTCACCGTCAGCGGGCTTTGATTTTACCGTTGATACCCAAGCACCGGGTAAACCAAGCATTGATGGAGTCACGGAGACCGGTCATCCTGATAAGGCAATTGCTGATCACGCTACGGCTACAACATCAGAAGTGACTTTTAACGGTCATGCCGAGGCGAACAGTACCGTCGTGTTGAAAGACAGTAACGGCAAAGAAGTAGGCAGAGGTCAGGCTGATAGTAAAGGTGAGTGGAATATTGGTGTAACCTTAGAAAATGGTACGCATGATATTACGGCTCAAGCTATTGATAAGGCGGAGAATATCAGTCCAGCTTCCTCACCTTACGACCTGACCGTGGATACCTCTGCGAGCATGGATCCGGATAGCGGCAAACCGACTGCGCCGGTTATCACTGATGTGGTAGATAAAGCGCATACTGATGTGACGATTAAAGCGCATGACACGACAAAAGTGAATGAGCTCACCTTTAAAGGAACATCAGCGGCCGGAGCGCAAATCACGCTGAAAGATGGTGATAAAGAGATCGGGACAACAACCGCGAATGCTCAAGGTAACTGGAGCTTCACCCCGAATGTTGCTTTTTCGGATGGGCCGCATGATGTCACTGCAACCGCCAGCAATTTAGCAGGAAGCAGTTTACCGTCAGCGGGATACGATTTTACGGTTGATACATTAGCACCTGAAAAGCCGGTGATTGATGTGGTGTTAGATGGCAGTAATGTTGCCATTGCGGATCACTCAACCACCAATGTAGACCAGTTGACGTTTAAAGGGACAGCAGAGCAAAATAGTACAGTTACCCTTAAGGACAGCGATGGACACGTATTGGGAAGTGATGTCGCAGATGATCAAGGTAATTGGAGTATCACAACTTCAGGTACTATTTCTGAAGGTACGCATGATGTTACCGCGACGGCCACTGACGCTGCTCATAATGAGAGCGAAAAATCGGATGCGTTCGATTTTACGAAAACATCAGCAGTGGTTCCACCAACACCAACAGTACCAGATGTTACACAACCTGGAGAAACGTATACCTATGATGGAAAGTCCACGAGCATTGGTGCCGATCTTTCTAATGCTGGAGATGTAAACGGTGATGGGTTTGATGATTTCTTATTAACAGCCCCAGGCGCCGAAGAGGCTTTCCTACTCTATGGAAGTGCTAATGGATTACCCAAAGTTCCAGACTTATCCAAAGGATTAACGGCTGATCAAGGAATTGAAATATCAGGGGGCATGGATGGCAACCATAATAAACAAGGTTGGCATGTAGAGAATATCGGCGACTTTGATGGTGATGGGTACGATGACTTTGTAGTTGCTGATCACTATCCCGATAAGGTTTTCGTTGTTTACGGTGGACCAAACAGTAACAACAAACTGGACCTAAATGCGATCGAAAAAGGCGATAATAGTAAAGGCTTCATGATTACTCACTCTGATGGTGATTCTTGGTTAGGAATCTCCGTAGCGGGTGGTGATATTGACGGCGACGGATACTCTGACCTCTTTTTTGGTAACTCAGAAGCGCATAATGGTCAAGGTAACATTTACAGTTTATACGGTCATGAAGGAAAGACTCAGACCAACATCTATATTGATAGAAGTAAAGACTCTTGGTTTGAGGCATCAGGTCAAAATCAATGGCGTGGGAGTGTCTTCAATCCGCAATCAGATAAAGATTTAACAACTCAAAATGGAGTTTTTGGTCACAACTTAGGTGAGACCATGGCTAACATTGGAGATGTTAATGGTGATGGAATTGATGATTTCCTTTTTGCCGATACATTAGCGAGTAACCATTTAAGTCCAAATGGATATGGTGGTACGGCTTATGTGGTTTATGGCAAAAAAGGGGGATTTGGCGATAAATTTAATCTTGATGACTTGACGATTAATGATGGCATTCGTATCAATGCGCCATTCGACACATGGTTAGGCGGCGATAATGGATCACATTCTATGCATAATATCGCTAACATAGGTGATATTAATGGCGATGGAATCGATGATTTTGCGATAGGTTCACCTGTGGCGAATCATGCGAATGATGCAGGATATACCGTAGTAATCTATGGAAAGAAAGGCGGTTTTGATCGCGATATCGATTTGGATTTTACTATGAAAGGTAACAATCCAAAAGGTGGTTATAACCGATCAAGTCATTCGCTGACGGCTAAAGATGGTTTTGTATTATTCCCGGAAAACTACGGTGGAGAAAATGCAAACAAAGCTACGTGGTCAGGAGAAAGTATTGTAGGGATTGGCGATATAAACGGTGACGGCATTGACGATTTTATCGTGACAGCAAACGGTCAAGATAATAATGCCGGTGCAGCCTATGTTATATATGGCAAAGAAGGTGGATTAGTAAGCGGAAACGGTGTTGATCCAATTATTAATCTAAAAGATATCGCTACAGATCCTACTTTAGGATACAAGCTTCAAGGTGCTGCCGACTCACAATTTGGTACGAATGCCACAGCCGGTGACTGGAATGGGGATGGGTTCACAGATTTTGCCATTGGAGCTCAGAACGCTAATGGGGGTAACGGTGAGACGTATATTTACTATGCGCAACCTAAATATACTCAGTTTTATACTGAAGGTAATGATCATATTCAAGCCCGAACAGGTGAACATAATCTTCTATTAGGTGGTAAAGGAGACGATGTGATTACCAATATCGGCGCTGGAATTAACGACTACGCTAATGGTGGAGAGGGTAACGATGAAGTTCATATCGTATCCCTCGACTTCAAAGCTGTTGCAGGTGGGCAAGGTATTGATACCCTCGTGTTAGATGGTAATAACATGATGTTAGATTTAATGTCTGCGAAAAATAAAGTGACAGGCTTTGAGAAGTTCGACTTGGGAGATCACACCAACACGCTAAATGTAGGGTTTGATGACGTGTTGAGATTAGGCGAAGAAAACTTATTCAAGCATGATGGTAGTGATGGTAAAAAACAGCTGATAATAGATGGTGGAGATTCAGATACATTGAATCTTATCAATAAAGGTCAAAAATGGGCTGAACAGGATGATCAATCTATTGATGGCCATACTTATCATACATACACTGCAGGGAGTAATGTGGAGATATTAGTCGATTCTCATATCCAAACTTCTATCTTGTAAATAATCACGTTCGCCAAGTGTGGCGGACGTGATTAAAAGTTCTAGCATCTAATAAAAATGTCCGTCAAGGGTGACGGGCTTTTCTCTTTCATTAGGGTTAAAAAATGTCAGTTAAAACGTATTTTAATAAAACTAGCGTTAATCTATTTTTGCTATCATTATTGGTTTTCGGTATCAATACTCCGCTGCTGGCTGCGATATTGACTAATACTCCCATTGTTGATTCAAGAATTGTTTTTTTTAACGATGGTAGTGTTAGTGGTAATAATAGTGTCAATGTGTACGTAGATAAACACTTTAATACCGCTTTAAAATCCAACGAATATACAATATTTTGCGTTGCACCAGGGGAGCATTCTTTGGAATCTTATGTTAACGATGCCCCAAAATATACGGGTAAAAATAATCCGCAGATGACGGCGACGACTCAAAGTGGCCATACATATTTTCTTTCGGTCACTTCCCAAGGTACACCGCTCGCGGTTCTTCAAGATGCAGGAGCTAGAGCGATCAAAAATGCTAGATTAAGCCAATTTATTAACCGTTCACCTTCAGTAATTCCCTGCACTGAAACAAAAATTACTGACGATAAATTTACTGTAACGTTTTCATTTAATGGAAGTCAGATTTCTGACATTCCCGCTGCAGAGCTTAAAAGCTTCGAAGATTGGATAAAGAAATTCTATTCCGAGAATGATTATCGTCGTATCGAGGTAGTAGGCTACAGCGATGAATTAGGGCAAAAGACTTATAATTATACTTTGTCGGAACGTCGTGCCAAGGTAATACGCGATGTACTTATTAATATTGGTTTTCAGCCCACCTCTATATTTGTACAAGGTAAAGGTGATAGTGATATAAAAAACACTTGTGAAACGACTAGTGAGGCTTCAACGAAAAGTTGTAACCAAGTTAATCGCCGTGTTACAGTGAAAGTTATCAAGTAATGAAGCTCCCACTTGGCAAGTATTCAATGCAAAGTGGGAGTTTGTCCCATACTTTTTATGTATATCTATTTATATAAACGAGATATGAAATGAGTGAGCCAATAAAGGATGTTGATAATCTACTATGGTCAATCAAATGGTTAGCAGACTTCCATAATAAACCAACATCCAGTGCGGTTCTTTATGCAGGGTTACCGCGTCAAAATAGACTAAGCCCGCAAGCTGCACTACACATGTTGGCTCAAATCGGAATTGGAGCGGCTTGGGTCAAGCGCGATTTACAAGATATTTCTTCCTATCTTTTCCCGGTAATAATGATAAGAGATAATGGTGAACCAATTATCGTTACACAGCGCGTCAAAGAACTGGGTCAAGAACGCTACAAAGTGATTATTCCGGAAACCGATGGCGGGGAAATGACGCTATCAATCAGTGATCTTAAACAATTTTCACAAAAATATATTTTACTTAGTCAGCCCAAGCCAGAAGACAAAGCGGTAAAAGTTAGTATCGACGATTATTCTGATCGAAAAGCCGGCCATTGGTTATTCTCTACATTGTGGCGCTATCGACATTATTTTTTTAGTGCTGCTTTAGCGGCTCTACTCGCCAATATTCTGACGTTAGCGTCCACATTTTTTACCATGAATGTTTACGACCGCGTGATTCCCACGCAAGCTTATACAACGCTTTGGGCATTAGCCTTCGGTGTATTTATTGCCATGACTTTTGAAATGACAAGCCGTATGATCAGGAGTCATTTGTTTGATGTGGCCGGAAAAAAAGCAGATATCTTATTAGGCGGGATCTTATTCCGTCAGCTAATGTCTATCAGGATGGAAGCAAAGCCTATTTCCTCTGGCTCTTTTGCGAACCAGTTAAGGGAGTTCGAATCTGTTAGAGATTTTGTCACCTCTGCAACATTATCGACACTTTCTGATCTTCCTTTCTGTTTACTTTTTGTTTTCATTATTTATTTGGTCGGTGGTCCATTAGTACTGATCACCCTAACATCGGTACTAGTGATAATCGTGGTAAGTCTATGGGTACAAGTGCCTTTGGCAAGAAGTATGCGCGAAAATCTTGCTGAGCTCTCTTTAAAACAAGGCGTCCTCATCGAAAGTATTGAGGGGCTTGAGACGCTTAAAGCAACCGGGGGGGAAGGCTGGATGCAAAAGCGTTGGCAAGATTGTAGTGCCCTTGCCGCGGCCTCTTCGATGAAGTCGAAAAGTCTTTCAAGTAAGACAATGAGCTTTGTCGCCTATGTGCAGCAAATTACTACTGTTGCGACCGTGGTGTGGGGGGCTTATCTGATCGGAGATGGTCAATTGACTACCGGGTCATTGATCGGGACAGTCATTCTAAGCTCAAGAGCCATGGGGCCCTTAGCATCTGTAGTAGGGCTAGCGATTCGCTTTCAACAGGCGAAAGCAGCGATGATTTCCCTCAACAAATTTATGAAGATGCCGACCTATCGCGAGCAAGCTGTAGACTATCTTACTGCGCCCGAAAATGTGGGTAATTTAGCGCTAAAGAATATCAATTTCCATTATCGACCGACAAAAGCTCAGCTTCGACCGCCTAAGGTTTTGACCGATATTAACTTGCAATTCCGTCAAGGAGAACGCGTCGCAATTGTAGGAAGTATTGGTAGTGGAAAATCGACTCTACTGAAAGTTATTGCGTGCCTCTATAAACCCGTTTCCGGACAGATGCTTGTAGAAAATCTTGATATCGAACAAATCGATCCTGCTGAGTGGCATCAGTCGGTTGCCTATGTGGGGCAAGATAACCGACTCTTTTCGGGGAGTTTAAGAGAAAATATTATCATCGGTAATCCTGCTGCATCAACTGAAGAGTTTATGAACGTCGTACGCATTACTGGGTTGGATAATATCGCAGCGAGTCATCCTATGGGATTTGGGATGCCTGTCGGTGAGATGGGGCAGAGCCTTTCTGGGGGCCAACGTCAATTAGTTGCGCTTGCGAGGACGTTATTATTACAGCCCAAGGTCTTGTTACTTGATGAACCGACCAGCTCAATGGATGCCATGACTGAACTGAAATTTATTGAACGTCTAAAAAATGGACTCATTAATCAAACCTTGATTATTGTGACTCACCGTTTTTCTCTGCTAAATGTAGTCGATCGATTAATCGTGATGGAAAACGGCCATATTACCGCGGATGGTGAGAAAAATAAGGTTATTGAGCGGTTGAAACAAAATACTGAACGTCAGCGTGAGAAAACCTCATGAAAAACTTTCTCATTTTTTGGAAAAAACATAAACGCGATAATCAACCTGAAGATAAACAGCTCTCTGCTCATGAGCTTGAATTCATCAACGATATGCAAGCTGCACTGATTATCCAGAAGACACCAGTAAGTCTTATATTGTTATACCTAATCGCAGCCATTATTATTGTGACCTTGGTCTGGGCTAAATTTACGCAGGTTGAAGAGGTCACTGTAGGTGAAGGAACTGTTATTCCCGTGCAACGTGAACAGATTATCCAAAGTCTTGAAGGGGGCATTCTTTCACAATTACTAGTTCGTGAAGGAGATATTGTCGATATTGGGACAGTTTTGGCAAAAATTGATCCGACCCGTGCAGATACTTCATATAAAGAAGGCATCTCTAAAATTATTGGCTTAAAGGGAATGATCGCTCGTTTACGGGCTGAGGCTTTCAATATACCGTTGGTATTTCCAGATGATGTCAAAGCGTTCCCAGAGGTTATTCATAACGAAACCCAAGCCTATTTAGCTCAGAAACAGACGCTGGATGAAGGCGTAAGCTCCCTACGAAAAAGTTATAATTTGGCACAAGATGAAATTAACCTTTCTGAACCTTTGATGAAAAAGGGATTAATTTCAGAAGTTGAACTATTGCGGATGAGGCGGCAGGCCAACGACTTTACTTTACAAATTACTGAGAGACAAAATAAGTTCCGTTCAGATGCGAATGCTGATTTAAATAAAATGGAGACTGAGCTTGCGCAGACCCAAGCACAAGTTGAAGGCAGGGAAGATATTGTTAAACGCACGACGGTTCTCTCACCAGTACATGGAACGATTAATAACATTAAAGTTACTACAGTAGGGGGAGTCATCCCACAAGGTGGTGAGATCATGTCGGTTATCCCCTTAGAAGATCAATTATTGGTCGAAGCTAAAATAAAACCTGCTGACGTAGCCTTCCTACATCCAGGTCAACCTGCAATGGTAAAGATCACCGCGTATGACTACTCTATTTATGGTGGGTTAAAAGGAAAAGTTCAAAATATCAGTGCGGACACAATTAAAGATGATAAACCCACTCGCCAGGGTGAGAGAGATACTACTTATTATCGGGTGTACATCCGTACCGATAAATCGGAATTACGCGTCAAAAATAAAGTGTTTCCAATCATTCCGGGAATGATTGCATCGGTTGAAATTCGTACTGGAGAGAAAACGATCCTCAGTTATCTCTTAAAGCCTGTTCTTAAGGCAAGAGAAGCATTTCGTGAGCGTTAGGATTGATTTGAGATAACAATGAAAAATATAGTTATAGGTATATCACTTGGTTTTTACGCTTTAGCGCTCTGCGTAAAGGTTTACGCAAGTGAAGATCTTCTGCAATTTACGCCAATTAAGTCGCCCACTCGTCTCGATAGAGATGCCCCAAAGCAGAATAACCTTGTCGAGAAACAAAATGAAACTGCATCGTTGGGGTCGGAAAAAATTACGTTGCAACCCAAAAATGAAAGTGAGAACTCACCTTCTATAAACTTGAATAATGGCCCATTATCAGCGACTGAAATTATTTCATCTAAAACGCCTACTGGAAAGTCGTTATCTGCTGCTGAGGTTAAGGACAATATTGTTCAGCCTGACGGGCTTAGGACGCTGCGGGATTCGAACGTTAAAGTAATGCCAGCGTCTTCTGTTGGTTCTCCATTGTCTATTAAGAATTTAGTGCTCGAAGCCCTTAATTATAGCCCAGAGATTAAAGGAAAGCAGGCTGATAATATTGCTGCAGGTTATGATGTTGACCAAGTAAAGGGCCAACGATGGCCTCAGGTCTCCATATCGGGACAAAGTCCCATGGCGAATATTGGGGGGGGGAGCCGTTCCAATAAATACTCTTCCGATGCTTCTACCGCGGTTAATGTTACAACGAATCTCTACGATTTCGGTGAAACCGCTGCAAAAACAAAAGCAGCAGAAGATACTGAAAAATCAACCGGATATAAATTACAGCTGACGCGGATACAGATTGCAGGTAATTTATTACAATTGCTCATTCAGTTGAGTCAATATCAGGAAGAACTCAGTGTGGCACACCAATTCTCGGCACGGATGTCCAAGCTTACCAATATGATTTCTGAAATTGTTCAAAGCGATCAGGGCCGCGGCAGTGACTTGGTACAAGCCCGTGCCCGGAAAGTTGAGGCCGACACTAATGTGGTCAATATTGAAAAACAGCTAGAAGATACTCAGATAGCCATCATCAGGCTAATTGGTCATCGTATTCATCTACCAGCTATATTTAACTTCAAGGCGGTCAATATTGATAACTCCAATTTAGACAATGTGGTCATTGATCACCCTAAATTAAAAGCGGATTATCAAGACTATCAATCTTCAATACATCAAGCTGATGCAGCGAATAGTGCGATGTATCCAAGAGTAAACTGGGTAATTAGTAAGAGTACCGCAAAAGATAATGATGGGCGTGAGGATGCATGGCAGACTGGGATCAATTTGCAGTGGGATATTTTTAGTGGTGGCTCAACTCGAGCCAGCGCCAATGCGGCTCTAGCTCGAGCTAATGCAAGTAAAATGGCACTTGATACCGATCGCCTAGAAATTGAGAATCAACTGCGTAACTATGCACATCTTTATGATTCTGGTCTTAGCCGTGCAAAAGAATATGCCCAGCTTACTAGGGAAAACGATCAAGTTAGAGATATGTTTTATCAGCAGTGGTATTACCTGGGTAAAAGACCGTTACTCGATGTCCTAACCGCGGAAAGCTCTTATTTCAACAATCAGATCACTGAAATTCAGACGCGCTATAGTGCTTTCAATGCTGCAGCGAACTACCTGACCCTCTCTTCGCAAATTTTTAAATGGATTGGTATCAACGAGTAATCATAACTATTATCGCTTCAAGCACCGGTCTTTTAGATCGGTGACTTGGTTAACTCTACACGTCAGAATATTTGTAGATATTAGGATAGGCGGTAGCATAAACCCATTAGCAGCGATCACCTGGAACTTACTTGATTACCCTGTTTGAAACACATATCGAAGTAGAATCGTTTCCTGCCCAGACAACAACAAGGTACCAATTATATCTTTAACGTTAGTAAAGCTTGACCTCTGTTTTTATTTATCAGATAGCAGATGAAATTAAATAATTCTAGAGTTGATAAAGATAAAATAAGCTTTCGTTGTAAGAATTCGATAGATTAGTTTTTAATTTTCAGTTATGGCCAGTCAGTTTTTCACTAAATAGCTGCGATTCAACTTTTACAGGTCATCGGTTTAGCAATTCTGAAAAGAAAGATAAAAGCTGTATATAATAATTACCGTTGTCTAACCTACTAGTTAAGTCGTATAGCATGGATTAGTCATAGGACTCCATACAGAAAAAACCCGCTATCTTGCGATAACGGGTTTCTTAAATTTGGCTCCTCTGACTGGACTCGAACCAGTGACATACGGATTAACAGTCCGCCGTTCTACCGACTGAACTACAGAGGAATTGCTTGGTGCGTAATATACGGCTTGCTCGCAGGCTTGTCAAAATAAAAATTGACTGGGCTTGTCTGATTGCCGTTTTTATCAGCAGAGTGATGAATAACTCAACACTCTGCTCAGGATACAACGATCTACGCCATTAACGCCTTGGCGTGGAAGCGTATATGATCCTCGATAAACGCGCTGATAAAGTAATAGCTATGGTCATAATCCGGGTGATAGCGGAAGGTGACCGGTAGCGCGCGTGCCTGACAAGCCGATTCCAGTAACTCGGTAGTGAGTTGTTGGGGATAGAAAGGGTCAGCAAGTCCTTGGTCGATTAGGGTCACGGGAAGTGTGTGCCCTTGCTCGACTAATGACACACTGTCCCACTGCTGCCACAAGTGGCTGTCGCTTCCCAGATAGGCGGTAAATGCCTTCTGCCCCCAAGGGACCTGACTGGGGGCAACAATTGGCGCAAAAGCCGAAACACTCTCAAAACGGCCAGGGTTATTGAGTGCGACCATTAAGGCACCGTGCCCGCCCATCGAGTGACCCGCGATCGCTTGGCGACCGTTGCTGGGAAAATGCGCGCCAATAAGTGTTGGGATCTCTTTGGTTAAATAGTCGTACATTGCGTAATGGCTGGCCCAAGGCTGTTGCGTCGCGTTGAGATAAAATCCAGCGCCTTGACCGAGATCCCAGGCATCATCATCCGCCACCTGTTCGCCCCGTGGACTGGTATCGATTGCCACGACCATCATACCGAGCTCGGCGGCATAACGTTGAAAACCGGCTTTAGTGATCAGGTTTTGCTCGGAACAGGTCAGACCGGATAACCAATATAGAACCGGAACCGACTGATGCGCAGCTTGCGGTGGCAAATAGACCGCAAACTTCATCTCACAGTCTAGGGTCTCCGAGGTGTGTTGCCACACCTCCTGCCATCCGCCAAAGCTCGCATGGCGTTCTAGGCGGGTCAGTGAATCGGTAGCCATCTCTTCCCCTTAATAACGAATTACGGTACGGATAGATTTACCTTCGTGCATCAGATCGAAGGCTTGGTTAATCTCATCCAAGCTCAGGGTATGGGTCACGAAGGGGGCGAGATCGATCTTGCCGGTCATGGCTTGCTTCACCATATCGGGCAATTGACTACGTCCTTTCACGCCGCCAAATGCCGAGCCTTTCCAGCTGCGTCCCGTCACGAGTTGGAAAGGACGGGTAGAAATCTCTTTCCCTGCGCCCGCCACACCGATAATGATCGACTGACCCCAGCCACGGTGGGCACTTTCTAAAGCTTGGCGCATCACGTCGACATTACCGATACATTCGAAAGTATGGTCGATACCCCACTTGTTCTTTTCTAACAGAACATCTTTGATCGATTTATCATGGTCTTTGGGGTTAATACATTCGGTCGCACCGAATTGGGTCGCCAAGGCAAATTTACCGGGATTGGTATCGATGGCGATAATTTTTCCCGCTTGAGCTTGTCGAGCCCCCTGGATCACTGCCAAACCGATAGCCCCTAACCCGAAGACTGCGACAGAGTCGCCCGGTTGTACTTTAGCGGTATTATGGACGGCACCAATACCGGTAGTAACGCCGCAGCCAAGTAAACAGACTTGCTCATGATTTGCCTCTGGCGTGATTTTAGCCAAAGAGACTTCTGCCACCACTGAATATTCACTGAAGGTCGAACAGCCCATGTAATGATAGAGAGGCTGACCTTGATAGGAGAAACGGCTGGTGCCGTCTGGCATAACGCCTTTGCCTTGGGTCTCACGAACGGCGACACACAGGTTAGTTTTTCCGGATTGGCAGAACTCACACTCGCCACACTCTGCGGTATAAAGCGGGATAACATGATCGCCCGGTTTAACGCTGGTGACCCCTTCACCGACTTCAATCACAATACCCGCGCCTTCGTGGCCGAGCACAACCGGGAATAAGCCCTCAGGATCTTCTCCTGATAAGGTAAACGCATCGGTATGGCAGACACCGGTATGGGTATTTTTAATCAATACTTCGCCTTTTTTCGGCGCCTCGACATCGATCTCGACAATTTTTAAAGGTTGATTGGGAGCAAAAGCGACCGCAGCACGTGATTTCATTTAAGCGTCCTTATAAGGATGATCTGGGCAAAAGGTAAGTGTAGAGCGGGTTTGAATCGGTGAGAAGCGAAAATCTTCTTATCCTTAACCTTAGGTGCTATCAATCCCTACCCGCCACCGCGATGGCGGGTAAGTTCCTTAGTGTTTGAGCGTGCGCGGCGGGGCGGAAAGGGTAAACAGTGAAAGCAGGGTGAAAAGTAAGGCGATAAGTCCTAACACAAGATAAGCGCCGTGGAAACCGATTGAGTCATACATTTTCCCAGCTAAGACAGACATAAAGATCATCGCCAACTGTTTGAAGAAGCAGAAGCAGACTAAATAGACGGTTGCTGAAAATCTTACCTCGAACTGCGTAGTGATGTATTTAAAACAGCCGACAATCAGCATCGGTACCTCGAACATATGTAGGCATTTTAACAATACGACTTCCCAAGCCTGAGTGGCGTAAGCCGAACCTAAAATCCGTACCGACATAATTGCTCCGGCGATCAACAGCGCATTTTTGCCACCAATACGATTAACGATTGTTGGTGCAAAGAACATGATAAACGCGTTGAGAAGTTCGCCGCCCGTGGTGACATAACCAAACACCCTGGTCCCCTGTTGTGCCGAGGAAAAGAAGCCGGTGAAGAACGTGGCGAATTGTTGGTCGAAAATATCGTAGGTACAGGAAACGCCCACGACATACAACGATAAGTACCAGAGTTTTGGCTTACGAAACAGTTCGAAAGCCAGCCGAATATTGAATAATGAGTGGTTAGCACCCAACGAATCGATGACGCGATTGGTCGCAGGAACGGTAGGGCGCGCGCAAAACAGCAGTATTGCTAAAATCACTGCACAGCCCGATCCCAGCCAAAAGACAAACTGATTATTTATCGTAAACATAATCCCGGCAATTGAGGCACAAATTGCCCAGCCGATGCAGCCAAAAAGGCGCGCACGACCAAACTCAAAGGCACTGTAGCGGCTGACCTTTTCGATATAGGCTTCGATAGCTGGCGCGCCACCATTATAGATAAAACCAAGGTATATTCCGCCCGCGATGGCGGCAAGGTAGATATGGGTTTTAAGTAATGGACCGAACAGATAAATAAAGAATGGCGCAAAGAGCACCAGCAATAGGGTGATCAGCCATAATAAGTGTTTCTTCAGGCCAAGTTTATCGGAGAGCAATCCAAATATCGGCTGAAACACTAATGAGAAAAAGGAGATCGAAGCGAAAATAATGCCGGTATCACTTTTATCGATATGATTAATATCGTGTAACCAAATGGGAAAAAATGGGAAGTAAGCCCCCATGATAAAAAAGTAGAAGAAAAAGAAGAGGCCAAAAATCCAGAAGTTACTGTTTTTAAGATAGAACATATTCACCGCCAGAGAGTATGTCGTGGTGAGAAAGCGGGTCGCAACGCCATGCCAGTCGATACTGGAAGCGCGGGGCGGTTAGAATAAAGGGGGCGGCAACACTTGGACTCCACGAATCATCCCCGCCAATTCCCATATGAAACCCATCGAGTACCAGCCAGGTGCCTGCTTCTGGCTTAAGCAGATGACGATGGGTCGTCGTCATTAATTGATGCTGGCTATAGCGACTTAGCGAGAAATGGAAATCGCCTTGGATAAGATGTGGGCCATAGTTTAATTGCTGAGTGCCACCGCGCAGACCGTTTTCACAAGGAAACACGTAGTCAGTGTGCATCGCTGCAAGGGGAAGGGTCCAGCGATCATACTGTGCGGCACTGCAACGGTCAGGGTAGTTTTCGTGCGGCCCCAATCCTAACCAGCTGACCTCCGGATATTGTGAAGCGAATTGGCAGGTTAGGCCAATCCTTGCTGGAGGAGGTGCATCGACTGACCGCTCAACCTCCACCGCGATGGTTAACTCCCCGGCAGCTGAGAACGTGAAGTGTTTACGGCTTAAGAAACGCAGCGCTTTATCTGCATAATAGGCATGGACTGTGGTGACAGTAATGGTGTTTTGCTCTTGACTATACCTCAGCTCAAGGCACGAACAGGTTAGCGAATACATTCCCGCTGCTTTCCAGCGTTCGACCCAGGCATTAGGATCGATGCGGGTGACTTCACTGATGCCGATATCGTTATCGATGGGGGCGCGCGTAAAGTTATCTGTTAACGGAGTGAGTAACTGTTCCACCTGATTGCGCGTCCATTGACTGAGCAAACCGCTATCCCGTGCAAAGGTCCATTGTTGCGCACCACTCCGTAGGATTAATGTCTCGTCGCACTCTTCAATCGACAGCTGTTCACTGGATGTCGACGGTGTCGGAAGACGTAATGGCGTAGGCAATTGCCATTGTTCGGTGGCCACGCAGTGTCCAGCTTCACTCCATGGCGTTGCGTTGGGCTGGACGACCTTGACGGTCAGCCAGACGTGGTAAGCATCTGACAAATCGGGCAGTTCAAGCGGGTAGCTGCGGGTTTCTCTTGGGGTGAGCGAGAGGGGGAATATCCCTTCAGCGATAATTTCTCCCTGTTGCGCGACGGTCCAGTGAAGTTGTTCATTATCAGTATGGCGGAACAGATATTCACTGGCCACCGACAGCGCGTTTTGTTCAAGACTAAACTGGAAAAACTGCTGGTGATATTTTGCCTCAAACAAGCTTGGATGAGGGGTGCGATCGGCAAAGACTAAGCCATTCATACAGAATTGACGGTCGTTTGGCGTGTCTCCAAAGTCTCCGCCGTAAGCGGCATAGGGGTGGCCGTGATCGTCGTAAGCTTGTAGGGATTGATCCGCCCAATCCCAAATAAAGCCACCTTGCAAACGTGGGTACTGTCGGAATGCACGCCAGTAAGCCGCGAAACCACCCAAGCTGTTACCCATCGCGTGGGCATATTCACAGAGAATTAAGGGACGCTGCTCGCCGGGTAGTGATATCCATTTGGTAATAGACCATTTGGGCACGGCGGGAAAACATTGGTCTTGGCTAACCCGGGCATACATTGGGCAAACAATATCGGTTGCCGGTGTGTTCGCGCCGCCGCCTTCATATTGAACGGGGCGGGTGGGGTCATACTGTTTAATCCATTGGTACAGGGCATCGTGGTTATGGCCATAACCCGACTCATTGCCTAGCGACCAGATGATAATCGAAGGATGGTTAAGGTCTCTTAGCACCATGCGTGTCACCCGTTCCATCATTGCCGGTAACCAACAAGGATCATCACTGAGCCGATTCATCGGCACCATACCATGGGTTTCGATATTGGCTTCATCCACCACATACAGCCCATATTGGTCGCAAAGGTCATACCAATCGGGGTGGTTAGGATAATGGGAGCAGCGTACCGCATTAAAATTATGTTGTTTCATCAACACAATATCTTGGCGCATCGCGTCAAGGCTGACGGTTTGACCGGTCACTGGATGATGTTCATGGCGGTTAGTTCCGCGGATGAGTAAGGGTTGGCCATTAAGCTGTAGTTGGCCCTGATGGATCTTGACCTCGCGTAAACCGAGTGGACTGGCCTCGACTTCGATCAATTGGTCATGGTGATATAAGCAGAGCAGTACCCGGTACAGCGTGGGACTTTCCGCGCTCCATAATTTTGGCGAGGGGATGGCTAACTTCACCTTGGCCCGGTCGGCGTAGGCTCCGCGTTCATCGATGATAGCGCTGCCTAGAGCCGTCCGCTGTGTCACAACGCATTGTTGGTCGTCCCAAATCTCAATCCCGACAGTCGTCTGCGGGGAATAGTCTCCGTCGACCTCGACTTCGATGCTGACTTCTGCTTGCGTATACTGAGCGGTGAGCGCTGAACTGAGTTGCCATTTTTTAATGTAGCAACTCGGTTTATGGACTAGGCCTACGTCGCGAAAAATACCACTCATCCGCCACATATCTTGATCTTCAAGATAGCTGCCATCAGACCAGCGCAGCACCATGACCGCCAAGCGGTTTTCACCACTGCGTAAAGCAGAGGTTAAGTCGAATTCAGAAGGTAGGCGACTATCTTGTGCGTAACCGATCCAGATACCATTACACCAAAGGTAAAATGCCGAATTAACCCCTTCAAACACAATTCGCGTGCTGCCGGATGTTAGCCAAGATGCTTCCACTGAAAATGTGAGCGAGTAACATCCAGTGGGATTGTCTGCTGGCACCTGCGGTGGATTGACCGGGATGGGATAGGTGACGTTGGTATAAATCGGTACATCATATCCTTGTCTTTGCCAATTACTGGGGACCGTAATCGCCTTAGCCTCTGCGAGATCCTCTTGTAGCCATTCTTCAGGGACCTGTTGCGGTGACGTGAAGAAGTTAAATTGCCATTGACCGTTGAGGGACTGTAACGAGGGAGAATCAAGATTCTCAATCGCATGTGACCGATTACGCCAACTTCTGTAGCGAGGGTGGGCGGGTAATTGGTTGAGTTGGGTAACCGCAGGCTGATGCCAGTCTTGCCGTGCCAGAAGTGCTTTCAGTGAAAGTATCGTCATAATCGGTCTCAATGTTATTCGCTCACATATAGACCTATGTCGATTTCTATTCGTTGTAAAGCTGTCTACTTATTCATCGTGAGGCGAATCACAGAAAGAGCGACTACTGCCCCTATTATGAGAAATGCTCGAGTTGCAGTGCGAGTTTCTTAAGTTGACGTGCCAGCTGTTTGGCCGAGGGGGGCGTGGCGTGAGCCGATGCGACGGTATCGCGCTCAATTAAGCTTACGGGAAGCACATGCTGGCAGTCGGTGGCGCCCGAAATTAAGCGGAGAAGTTGCTCAACACTGACTTGGCCTAATTGTGAAAAATTCTGCTGAACGGTGGTGAGGGGTGGGGTAAAAAAAGCACTATCTGAAGTATCGTCATAGCCTGTCACCGAGATTTCGTCTGGTACACTAAACCCGGCTTCAGTGAGCGCACGCAGCGCACCGAGCGCCATTTGATCATTGGCGACGACCACGGCGGTGAAACGTTTCTTTTGCATCATCGCAAAGGTTATTGCGTCGAACCCTGATTTCGCGCTCCAGTCACCGGCTATCGTTAGCACCGGCGCTAACTGGTGACGATTCAATTGCGTGCGGGCGCTGTCAGCGCGTAGCGTTGCCGAAATAGAGTCGGAGGGGCCGGTCACTAAGATAATGTCTGTGTGTCCTAATGCCACCAGATGATCGATTGTGAGCGCGCTGCCTCGGCTGGGATCGAAAATAACGTAATGCGCGGTACAGGTCGGCGAAACATCGTTAAACAGCATCGGGATGTTTGGGGCTAATTGACGTATCGACGTGGCCAACGCATCACTAAGCGGAAGATTAATGATGATGCCATCAACCCGCTGTGCAAGGAGCTGTTTAACGGCATCAAAAATAGCCTGTGGCTGAAGGGTATCCACCATCGAGATGACCGTATTATAGTGTTCTTCAGACGCTCGGGCTTTTACCGCGGCAGCAATTTGTGACGGGGCATGTAAAGCAAGGCTGGTGGTTGCCAGACCAAGGGTTTGACTGAGTTTCCCCGCCAGTTGCTGAGCCACTTTATTGGGCACGTAATGCAGCTGATTAATGGCTTGGAAGACGCGTTGACGCGTTTCGTTCGATACATTGGCCGACTGATTAATGACACGGGAGACAGTCTGGTAGGACACACCCGCTTCACGGGCAACGTCGTAAAGGGTAACCGCTCTCTTTGTCATAATCCATTCTCACGTAAAATATCGAGCCTCAGTCTATGCAGATCCTTTTAGCATAAAAGCGGGGAAATTACTGTAGTCAGTTGCGGTAAGAGAGAACGGTATCGAAGGGGCTGCTGAGGAGTATCGTGCGATTATACAGTCGCCCTAGGTGTTTTACTGACTAGCGTGGTGATTTCGATATAGCAAAAAGCCCGCTATCTTGCGATAGCGGGCTTCTTAAATTTGGCTCCTCTGACTGGACTCGAACCAGTGACATACGGATTAACAGTCCGCCGTTCTACCGACTGAACTACAGAGGAATTGTCCTGAAGACCGGGCAGATGATAGTGTTGCGCAGGGCACTTGTCAAAGCTCTTTTTCCTTCGTTCAGTGCGTTTGCTGACGAAATAACCAAGCTGGGTAGACTGTGTGCAATCGGGACTGCACTAAAAGATTGGGCGTTGCTTCACGACAGTGCAAAGCGGTGGCGTAAAGCAGGAAACCTCAGGGAGAAGGGTAGGGTATAGACGGGGTTTGCCAGGTTGGCCTGATAATTGCTTACTAGATTCACTTGCGGCGAGTCTCACGCCACTTATCCTTGGTAGGAGTTAATCATGAATCTAAGACGCTTAAAATATTTTGTGAAAATTGTCGACACAGGTAGCCTAACTCGTGCAAGTGAAGTCCTGCATATCGCGCAACCGGCCCTCAGTCAGCAGTTGGCCACCTTAGAGGGCGAGTTTAACCAACAGCTGTTGATCCGTACCAAACGAGGCGTTATTCCGACGGATGCGGGGCAGGTGCTCTACCATCATGCGAAATCGATTTTGAAACAGTATGAGTTTGCCCGAGTCGCCGTCTCTTCTACACCCTTGATGACGCAAACCGCTTAATCCTCTGCTGATGACATGGGTCGCCTGCAACTTTCTTGAACAAAGTGATAAAAAACTATTGCTCAGGCGGCCTCCCCCCATTAGGATCCTTCGCCGGAACGAAAACGTTTACGTATTGAGTGCGTTCCACCACCATGAGCACGCGATCAAGCCTAGACAGGGCATTGTATTGTGTATAAATGACGATAATTTGAGAAAATAACATGCTCGAAAAGTTCTTTAAATTAAAGGCAAACAACACCAACGTTAAAACAGAAATCATTGCCGGGATTACGACCTTTTTGGCGATGGCCTACATTCTTTTCGTTAACCCCTCTATTTTGGGGCAGACTGGAATGGACAAAGGCGCGGTCTTCGTGGCGACCTGTTTAGCCGCCGCCATTGGCTCAGTATTGATGGGGATGATTGCTAACCTTCCTATTGCTTTAGCACCGGGAATGGGGCTAAACGCCTTCTTCACCTATACCGTCGTGTTACATATGGGGTATCACTGGCAAGTCGCTTTGGGTGCCGTCTTTATCTCTGCTGTGCTGTTCTTCTGTCTCTCAATTTTCAAAATTAGGGAGTGGATTATCCGCAGCATCCCCCTTGCACTTCGCTCTGCGATTGCCGCCGGGATTGGGTTATTTCTCGCTATCGTAGCGCTAGAAGGTGCTGGCATCGTTGTCGATAACCCAGCGACTCTAGTGGGGATGGGGGACTTAACTAAACCAGGTCCACTTTTAGCGATTGCGGGCTTCTTCCTGATTGTTATCCTTGAAGCGCGTCGTGTGACCGGTGCAATCTTAATTGGTATCCTAGTGATTACTGCAATTTCCATTTTGACCGGGCTTTCGCCTTTTGGTGGCGTGATTTCCTCACCTCCTTCGCTGGCACCGACCTTCTTACAGCTGGATATTGCCGGGGCCTTTAATGTCGGGCTGGTCAGCGTTATTTTTGCCTTCTTATTTGTCGATGTGTTCGATAACTCTGGAACGCTGATTGGCGTAACGCGTAAAGCAGGACTGACCGATGAGCACGGTAATATTCCTTCGATGGGACGCGCGCTGCTCTCTGATAGTATCGCGGCACTTTTCGGCTCGTTACTCGGAACCTCAACCACCACCAGTTTTGTTGAGTCTAGCGCTGGGGCGGCTGTTGGCGGCCGGACGGGATTGACCGCAATCGTAGTCGGCATTCTGTTCTTACTGTCGCTGTTTTTCTCTCCGTTAGCCGGTAGTGTGCCCGTCTATGCAACGGCCCCTGCGCTGCTGTTTGTGGCGGTCCTGATGGCGTCAGGGTTAGCGGAAATCGATTGGAAGGATATCTCAACGGCGGCACCGGTAACTATTACCGCCTTAGCGATGCCATTAACCTACTCGATTGCCAACGGTATTGCGTTCGGGTTTATCAGTTGGACGGTGATTAAGCTCTGTACCGGTAAATACAAAGAGCTGAATCCCGCGCTAATCGTATTGACCGTATTGTTCGTGATTAAACTGGGTTGGTTAACCACCTAGACGAAAACTAGCGTTAGGTCGATGACCTAACGCTTTTTTTTTTAACGGAAGGGAGGCTCGACGAAAGTCCGTAACTTACGAGAATGCAGTTTATCGCCTTCCGCACGCAGCAGGTCCACCGCACAAATTCCTATCTGCAGATGCTCAGAAATCGCCCCATCATAGAACCGGTTAGCTTGGCCGGGCAATTTGATCTCGCCATGTAAGGGTTTATCAGACACACAGAGTAGCGTGCCGTAAGGGACACGAAAACGATAGCCCTGCGCTGCGATAGTGGCACTCTCCATATCCACGGCGATCGCACGGCTTAAGTTGAAGCGCAAGGCTGAGGCTGCGTAACGAAGCTCCCAATTTCGGTCATCGGTCGTGACGACGGTCCCCGTGCGTAAGCGCTGCTTGATCGTGGTGCTGTCGGTTTCACCGGATAGATGGCGCGTGGCATCGTAGAGTGCGCGTTGGACTTCTGCGATGCTCGGTACCGGAATATCCGCAGGTAACACACTATCCAATACATGGTCGTCACGCAGATAGGCATGGGCTAACACATAATCGCCAATTCGCTGACTCTCACGTAACCCACCGCAGTGACCAATCATTAACCATGCGTGGGGCCGTAAGACGGCAAGGTGGTCGCAGATCGTTTTGGCATTTGAGGGGCCAACACCAATATTAATCAGCGAGATGCCTTGATTATCCTCGGTAACCAGATGCCAAGCGGGCATTTGATGTTTCTTCCAGGCATCTTGACGTAATTCTTGTTCGATATTCTGCGCATTGAGTACATCGCCGCCGGCGCAGACTAAGGCGATATAAGGCGAGCTCGGGTCAGCGACTTGCTCTTTCCCCCAGCGAATAAACTCATCGACATAGCGAGTATAATTGGTAAACAGAATATAGGGCTGAACGCTCTCTGGCGGGGTGCCGGTATAATGTTTAAGACGTGCCAGCGAAAAATCGACCCGCAAGGCATCGAATTGGCCGAGGGGCATCTCTTGATCATGCGTTACCAAGCCATCGGAAATATCGTCGCCGATATTAGCCAGATCAGTGGTGGGGAAAAAACGAGTAATGGTGGCCATTTGCTGGCGTTCAATCGTCAAGGCCAAACCGTCTAATACGTAGGGGTAGGGGATCTCTACCGCAGACCGGCGAACCTCAAGGGTGAATTGATATTCTTTACTGAGCATCTCCAGCTGTTCGGTCAAATAGCGACGAAAGAGTGCCGGTTGAGTAATGGTCGCGCTGTAGGTGCCAGCATGGGTGAAACGTCCCCACGCCCGCACGCGCTGGACAGGTGTCTGCTCACCTTGCCAGTGCAGAACAAGCTCAGGATAGGCAAAAAGACCGGCTTGTCGGGCGTCGCTGCTGGGTAATTCGCCTGAGGTAACATAGCGTTCTAATGCCGCTCTTAATGCGGCCACGGCACTCTCATAGTCGATTTCTAACTGATCTAACGCTTGTTCGATGGCTAACTGTGGTTGTGACATGATGGTGAACCTCTCTTCATCAGGCGGGGCATAAAATCAGGATTACTCTACCCCGTGTTTTTATACACTACAAACAGAACTCAGCATAAACCAGAATTGTATTAAATTTGTTAAATATTATTGAGTTATTAATGGTTAAACACTAAAGTTAATCCATCGCCTGTCGTAATAGATAATCGTTGAGTATCTCTGTCTTCTCCGTGCGGAAAAAGGATGTGCATTGTGCAACGTGTTATTCGTCCCCTTGCTCAAGTGATTCAACGAACGCCTTGGTATCGTCAACGACGCCGCTACCGAACCCTATTTTGGCGTGAAATAACCCCTTTTGCGGTCCCCATCTTTATCGAAAACCTCTGCGTCCTGTTAATGGGGGTATTAAGTACCTTCCTGGTCAGTTGGCTCGGCAAAGCGGCGATGGCCGGGGTGGGGCTTGCCGATAGCTTTAATATGGTAGTGATAGCCTTTTTCGCGGCGATCGATCTGGGTACCACCGTCGTGGTGGCGTTTAGTTTGGCGCGAGGTGAGGGTGAACGCGCCCGAGCCGCGGCGCGACAATCTCTCGGGCTGATGACCGTCATCGGCTTTGTGCTGGCGATCATTATTGAATGTTTTGGACAAGAGATTATCCAAGTCATTGCCGGCAGCGCTGATCCTGAAGTGAAAGCCATGGCGCTTAACTATCTGCATATCTCAGCGTGGAGCTATCCTGCCGCCGCCATTGCATTGATAGGCAGTGGGGCATTAAGGGGAGCTGGTAATACCAAAGTGCCGATGTTGGTTAATGCGGGGATGAATATTTTAAATATCATCATCAGTTCAATTCTTATTTATGGTTGTTTAGGCTGGAATGGACTCGGTTTCAGTGGGGCAGGGTTAGGGCTAACCCTCTCTCGCTATATCGGGGCGTTAGTCATTATTATTGTATTGGCTAACCGTTTTAGTGGCGCACTCTTGATTCCGATTAAAAGTTATTTCTCGCGGTGGAATACACTGATTCTTAAAGAAGTGTTGAGTATCGGGGTGCCCGCCAGCGTCGAGTCGGTGCTATTTAATGGCGGTAAACTTCTCACGCAAATTTACGTCGCGGGCATGGGCACCAGCGATATTGCCGGAAACTTTATTGCGTTTTCCATTGCCTCGTTGATTAATCTCCCCGGCAATGCCTTGGCTTCATCATCGACGATTATTACGGGTAAACGCCTAGGATTAGATCAGGTGTATCAAGCAGAAAAGCAAATACGTCATGTTTTTTGGCTAGCGACCGTGGGATTAACGCTTATCGCGTGGTCAACTATTCCTTTTGCTGGGCTATTGGCGCGTTTCTATACCGCCGACCCGGAAGTGATTAGCGTTACACAGCATTTGTATGGCTTAACGCCGCTTTTATGCCGATCTGGGCCTGCTCTTGGGTGTTACCGGCAAGCCTGAAAGGGGCGCGAGATGCGCGGTTCGCCATGTATGTTTCGATGTTCAGTATGTGGGGCGCGCGCGTCGTAATGGGCTATGTTCTCGGTATCTGGTTAGGCTGGGGCGTGGTCGGTGTATGGCTTGGGATGGTGATGGATTGGGCAGTGCGTGGCGTCTGTTTTTGGTGGCGATTGCACAGTGGTACTTGGTTAAATAATTATCGAAAAATGATCCAACGCGCGAATAAATCGATTTAACTCGGCCTATAAGACAATTCCTATCGCAATCTGAATTATTAGGCTTATTGTGTAAAGCTGGCGAAAAAATAGCACCCTAAGCTTCAGCTGAAAGTGTACGGTAAGCGAAAAGTTTTAATTTTCTGAGGAACTAATGACAAAGACTTTACCTTCGGCTGTCTCATCGCCTTCTTTTGATGATGGCGCATATGATAAAGGTCATTTAGAGACTTTGTATGCTTACAAAGCGATGCTTGATGCCAGTATAGATTGTATTAAAATTCTTAGCCCAGACGGGCGAGTAATCAACATGAATCAATCTGGCTGCACTGCCTTGGGGGTGGATCCTCTTTCAGGCTTTGGAATGGAGTGGCTACCGCTGTTGCCGGAAGAAATTAGAAAGCCGGGCAGAAAAGCGCTGCAAAAGGCTCGCTCAGGCGAGAATGCGCAGTTTCTGGGAAAAAGCATTAATGAATTAGGCGAAATTACCTTTTGGGACAATCTCCTCACCCCGGTTCACAACGAGCAAGGTGTCGTCAGCAGCATTCTCTGTGTGTCGAGAAACGTGACACAACAGTGCTCGGCGGAGACCAAACTGCGTCATCTTAGCGAGTTCGATGAGTTAACCAATATCCCGAATCGCCGTCATTTCCAGTCCTATCTTAAGAAAGCGTTGCGTATTGCTAAAGCGACGCATCAATCCGTGACCTTATTACACGCCGATCTCGACCACTTCAAACTGTTAAACGATACCCGTGGAAGCCTTTTCGGCGACCATATACTCAAGGTTGTCGCCAAACGGTTAATAAAAAAGCTATCGGGTCAAGGCTATGTTGCGCGTCTGTCGAGTGATGAATTTGCCATCATTATTCCTCAAACAGTGAGTACTGAAGAAATCAATCAGCTCGCGCAAAATATCATCAATGCTATCGCTAAACCGATCAGCCATAATGGACAATCCGTCCGTCTATCAATGAGCATCGGTACCGCCACTTGGCCTTATTCGGTCGAAAATAGCGAGATGTTAACGAAAGCAGCGAATGTCGCCCTCAGTGAAATCAAGCAGAACGGTCGCGGTGGCGTGCTGCAGTATCATAGCCAGTTGATGAAGAGCGTCACGCGCATTGCCGAGCAGTTAGAACTGGCGCAATATGCTATCGATCATCATAAAATCGAACCCTATTACCAGCCCAAAGTGCGATTGAACGATGGGCAGTTGGTGGGCTTGGAAGCGTTACTACGCTTTACCACCCCAACAGGTGAATTAGCTTATCCCGGTGCTATCTGGGCGGCCTTTGAAAACCGGTCACTGGTCGAAAAAATCGGTGAGCAAATGCGTACGCGAGTGTTCGAGGATATCAAAACGTGGACTGAGAAAGGCCTCACGCTGGTGCCGGTGTCACTGAATGCTTCGCCGGTCGAATTTATGTGGGACGACTATGCCGAAAAATGTCTGGCGCAGATTGCCCACTATGGAATCGACCCTCGGCTGATCGAAATTGAAATTACCGAGCATATGATTGTTGGGCATGGCGCAGAATTTGTGATCCGCGCGATTAAAGAGCTAAGAAAGCAAGGAATACGTATTGCGTTAGATGATTTCGGCACCGGTTACTCAACCCTGAGTAATATCAAGGATTACTCGGTGGATGTGATTAAGGTCGATCGCAGTTTCGTCAGCAGCTTACACCAAGGCCGCGAAGGTAAAGCCATTATCAAAGCGCTTTTGCTGTTGGCAAACTGCCTAGGTATGGATGTCGTGGCGGAAGGGGTGGAAGAGCAAGAGCAGTGTGACACGCTGATTAACGAAGGCTACCTTATCGGACAGGGATTCTTATTCAGTCCAGCAGTCAGTAACGCAAAAATCCAAAAACTTCTCGAATCCGATTTGGTCTCCGACTAATTAAAAATGGGCTAAGCCATAGGGATTAGCCCATCGCGATCTTTTAACTTTCCGGCTGATATACCTGCCACCACAATGCGTCAAGCGGCGTATCGCGATCCTGCTCATCAGCGTTAGGGTGACGGGGCTTCTGCCAAGGCTTTTTCAAAATATAGTGAATATTCTTCACCTCATCGAATTTCCATAAGCCTTTATGCTGGAAGGGTAAGGTTTTCAGCGCGTTATAGCCGTAAGAAAGCGGTGTCCAGCGGTTCTCATAGACTTCATTAAGCAAGTCTTGTTCTGAGAAGGGATAACGACTTAAATCACTGATCCCCTCTACCTTTTCCACGAGATGGTTAGCCATCGCTTCATCTGGTGTTAACACTAGGAATCCGCCATTTAGGTAGAGATCCAGTGATGCAGGCGGCGGTTGCTTTTTCTCTTGCCAAGTATAATGACAGGCTTGCGGTTGCCAGCTAGCAGGGTAGCTAGCGATCTGATTAGGGTTACAGCGGCAGGCATGACAGGCGGCAATGTGCCCCTCGGCAAGAGGTAAGTCAAACAGCTCATCCATATTGCGTACCGCCAACATATCCGCATCGAGAAAGACGATACGACGGTAGTCGGTTAAGCCCCAGACACGCAGTTTCGACCATACCTCGCCAAATTGCGCGGAGGCATAGTGTTGGCTTAGCTCCGCTTTAGGGTATAGCGGGGTGATCTCCACCCAACGGCAGCCCTCAGCCGCCAATTGATCGCGCGCGGCTTGACTGATGGCAGGTGTGACCATTACCACCAACGGCCACTGGCTCTGTTGTTGCGTTAGAGAGCGCTGGAGCGCAATGACTCCGACCAAGTAAGCATCTTGGGTCAGAAGGGTTGCCCATGCGTTCATGCGGGATCTCCTATCGATGAGGGAAACAGTTGCTGTATATAAGGGTTGCTAAAACGCTGCTGCGGGTCAAGTTGCTGCTTCACCGCAGAAAAATCCTGCCATCTAGGATAGAGGGTGGGCCAGTCATAATGTTGGGGATCATAATATTTACCCCAATGCGGCCGTCCGCCGTAAGTAGCCAAAATCTTCTCCACCTCGGTGAGGAAGTGTAAGCCATCTTGCGACAGAGAACCGTCGTCGGCGTAATAGACGACAAAGCCGAAGTAACAGGTATCCTGTTGATAGGCCGGACTTAACCATGCCTCCGAGGCACCGGTACAACGCAAGATAATCGGATAGTGCATATGCGGCTGTTGCTCGGCATACCATTGCTTAATATGGCTTATAATCGCCGGGGTTTGCGCGAGCGGCACACCGATTTCAACGTTGATTTGCGGCACGGCGATGCCGCGGCATAACAATTGGTAAATATCCCCGGTGACATCGGTGAAATCTTTAAAGCGCGCGACAGTCCGAAACTGCTTGCCACCATGGCCATGAACCTGAGTGTCCGCGTGCATCAAGGCCAAGGTTTGGTCAATGGTCGCGTTTAAGCTCTCGTCCTGATCGGAAGAGTGCTGTACGACTTGTTGGGCGTTCTCTTGATAACGTTGCTGCGCCGAGGCGTCGGCAGGGTCGATATTCCAGACATGCAGCAAGTTATCGTCGACAAACCACCATGCTTTACTGAAAAGATGCTGATGGTTCCAATCGATAATATCGGTCTCTAGGCTATCGGCGCTGACCGCCGTCTTAACGCAGGTAAAGTAGTTTTCGGGTACCGTGGAAAGCGTGACTTCGGTAATAATCCCTAGGCAACCTAGATTGACCATTATCGCAGAGAATTCAGCATCCCCACGTTGAAACGTCCGTTTTTCACCATTGGCGAGGATAAGGGTGAAGCTTAGGACTTCGTCAGTGATGGCACTTTGCTGCAAACCTTGGCCATGCGTACCGGTCGCGAGCGCTCCGCCCACGGTTTGCACGGCAATCACCCCAGGGGAGCATTTCAACATCCGGCCGTTCTGCTGCAGGGTTTTAAACAGTTCTTGTAAAGGCGTCCCTGCGGCAACACGCACGCTGTTTTCATCCATCGCGAGTACACCGCGAAAGTGTTTTAAGTCCAGCAGGATGCCTTCGCTCTGTGGCGAAACCATACGACCAGGGGATAGGCGGCTGCCGATAATCCGGATAGGGCCTGAGGATTCTTTAAGCAGTGCTTGTAAGGCTGCCTCGTCTTTCGGCGTATACAGCTGCTGCTTAGAGCCTAGTTGTGCATTCCGTGCCCAGTTGAAGATCTGCTCTGCAGAAGGTTCATCCGTTGAACGCTGGGGGTAAAGTATTGGGTTCTGTATCACTCTCGCTCCACTCGCTCATTGGCATAAAAAGGGTTGTCGTTTAAGCGTAGTCGATTTTTATTAAAAATATGAAATGGATCACTGTTCTAAAACGATCTTAGCAAATTTTTTCGGCAGAGGGACGGTAAAAGGCACGATGAGCGTTTAGTTGGCGAATTAATGAGTCACAGTAGGATAAGGGAAGCCTGCGGCGTGAGCCTATCGCCAAGACTTCCCACTGACGATTAATAGCCGTGATGTTTATCGACGTGATTACGCAGCGGACGATGTTGCTCGACCCGCGCAATGTTATCGATAAGCTGCGAGACAATCACGGAGACCTGAGCGGAAGAGGCCATATGCGGCGTGACGATGACGTTAGGATGTGTCCACATCGGGTCCTCCGAGGGCAGGGGTTCAATCGGAAAGACGTCGATCACTGCGCCGCCAAGCTGTCCGCTGTCTAAGGCCGCTATCACCTCATGATTGACCATGTGGTCACCCCGACCACAGTTAATTAAAGCCGTACCCTGGGGTAAGCGATTGAGTAAGGGGGTGCCTAGGATGCCGCGTGTTTGCGCGGTTAATGGTAAGACATTAATAAGGACATCCAAGTTGTGGCAGAAGGCGTCGAGTTGATCAGGACCGGCAAAGCAGTCTACCCCAGCCAGTGTTTTTTCGCTGCGCGCCCAACCTGATACCGGGTAGCCGAGTGAAGCGAACTGACTGGCAAGGTAACTTCCTATCTCCCCCAGACCCATTATCCCCACGCGAAATGCATGGCTTGGCCGTTGTGCGTAAAGTTGCCACCGTTTCTGTTGTTGATTATGGATCGCGCGGTCGAAATAGCGCTGAAAATGTAAAACGCCCCACAGTGCATACTCGAACATTCCATGGCGGAAATTATCATCGACCACGCGACACAAAGGAACATCACTGGTGAAGAGCGCCTCGGGGAGATGATCGACCCCTGCAGAGGCTGCTTGTACCAGCTTGAGGTGGGGACAATGCGTTAACAGTTCTGGGTGAGGAAACCAGCAACTGGCATAATGTGCCGCCTGTGCTGACGGATGTGAAGGCAATACCGCCTCCACCTCATTATAATCAGCCAGTGCGCTACAGATCTCTTCTGCTAACTGCGGATCATCACAATCCACCACAACGATTGATTTATTCATAGTCATCAACTTTTATAAGAGTCATCAATACGGTCTAATCGGCGTAACCAGGCTTGCCACACGAGCTGACGTTCTTGTTCGACGCCCATCAGCTGTTGGCAGGCGTGGTGACTCAAGGGTTCAGGAATCGTGCAGATTGTACCCAGTGGCGCCAACTGTGCCGCCGCCAGCTGAATTTCACAGGCCCGATTAAGGTAGTACATAATATAAAAAGCATCAGCGATGGTACGTCCGACGGATAGCAGGCCATGGCTTTGTAAGATCAGCGCAATGTTCTCGCCCAAAGAGCGTTGGATCCGCGCCCGTTCATCCAGGTCAAAGGATACGCCCTCATAGGGATGGTAACCCACCCGTTGATAAAACTCAGTACTGATCTGATTAAGTTGCAATAACCCTTCTTCACATGCGGCAACCGCCATACCCGGTAAGGTATGCAGTAGGGTGAGGGAAACATCTCGGCGAACAATAGAAAGCAAAAAGCCCGCTAAACTTGCGTTAAGCGGGCTTCTTTAATATGGCTCCTCTGACTGGACTCGAACCAGTGACATACGGATTAACAGTCCGCCGTTCTACCGACTGAACTACAGAGGAATTGTCCTGAAGACGGGGCAGATAGTAGCGTCTCCCCATTGGCTTGTCAAAGCGGTTTTTAGCTTGCGATGACTGACTGCTGATAAAAGAAGCAATAGGCAAGCGTCAGGCATAGAAAGGTAGGGGCGAAGACTAGGGCACCTGACACTTCAGGTGCCCTAAAGGCTAAGCGGTACGCGCCCGGTTACGGGCGGCACCGAGGTAGTTAATCCCGACAGCTACCGCGATAAGTGCGCAACCGGCCAGTAAGCGTAATAACGGCACATCACTGCCCCAAAACAGAAGGTTGATCACTAAACCAATCGGGACGTGAAGTTCGTTGAAAATTGCCAGAGCGGTGACACTGACCAGCGTGCTACCTTTCGCCAACCAAAGGCTCCCTAAGGCGGTAGCGATTAATCCAAGGTAGACCAGTAATCCCCACTGTAACGGCGTTTGCGGCAGTTGGTCGGTATGACCAAATAATCCAAACAGCAGTGCAGAGATCACTACCGCGCCCAAGAAAAAGTGACCGAATAGTTTGGTCATTGCTAATTGTGGATGACGGGCGAGTAGCAAGCGGCGACAGATCACTTGCCCTGCGGCGAAAGTGGCGTTGGCTAACTGCAAAATCCAGAAGCCACGCCAAAAATCACCGGTTAAACCATGGTAGTGAATAACCATCCCCCCAGATACGGCGAAGGCGGCAGCCAATAAAGTCCAAGGGTTGAACTGACGATCCAGCGCGTTATTGATTAAGCCGATATAGAGCGGCGTTAGCGTGGTGAACAGTAACATCTCCGGTACGGTTAACAGGCGAAAGCTTTGATAAGCCAAGGCATAGGTGATGCCAAATTGTAACGCCCCACATAGCCACAGTCCGGTAATTAATTTTGCCGGGAGCCCGCGCCACGTCATCATTGGCACAAAGACTATTGCCGCGATCAGCGTTCGGATAAATACCGAGAAAAATCCATCAACATGACCGGCAAGAATATGTCCGGTTAGGCTGAATGATGACCCCCATAGGAGGGTGACTGCTAACATATACCACACAATAATTAACCTTTACGAAATGAACACTGACCTAACCCGTGAGAGGTGAAAGGCACTACGGGTTTAGGAAGCTTCTGTCTGCTGGTCTGGTACCGAGGTTTGTGAAGCCTTAAGTAACTGAATATCTAACATCACATAGACCATCGTACTGATAAACAGTGAGATGACACTGCCAATTACGCCGCTGGTGGTAAAGGTGAAAAAGTTATACAGCACCACCCAAGTCACGCAAACGAACAGCGCCAAGGCGCTCTGTAAACCGGTATTCGAGTAATTTTGCGGACCACAGTTTAAACCTTCAATAAATTGGCTGAGTTGTTGACCCGTGCGAGCCTCTAAGGCAGCGATGGTTGTTTGCCAGCTGAGCTGCCGACGGTAGGCCCGACGGGTAGAGAAGAAAAACAGTACCGAGATAAAAAAGCCAGAGAACGAGATAAGAACTGGGATTGACTCAATGGCGTAGCGTAAAGCGGTATGGCTAAAGTCTATCGGCGAGGTCGGTAAGGTGAGAGAGGCCCCCAACATGACATAGAGGAACATAAAGAGCACCATAAAGGCGCGGGTACGCTTATCGGCCGAAACTTCCTCGTGACGCTGTTGCGTACGCGCCGTGGTAAGTAGCGTATTGATCTGACGCGCACTCTGCTCATCCAAGGAGGCGTGGGAAACGATAAGGGTATCAATATTTGGCGTAGCGAGTGACTCGGTGTTGATCGTCATAGTGTTGAATACCTGTCATTAGGTGTGAACTGGATTGGCTCAGTGTATCACGTAGCGAGGTGGCTAAGTGCAGGGTAAACCCGTCAGGGTAAGAGAGCAGCATTTACTGCTCTCCCCGTCTTATTTTAGGCCGCAGTGCGAGGGGCTTTTTTGACGAAGCAGACGGTAAATACCGAAAGCAGACAGCCCAAGGTTAAATAGAGCGCAACGCCCTGCCAGCTGCCTTGGGTTAAGGTGACCAGCCCCGCTGCGATAAAGGGTGTAAACCCACCGCCGACCACGCTGGCGACTTGGTAGCCCACACCCGCACCGCTGTAACGATAACTCGCTCCGAACATTTCGGTAAACATCGGCTGTTGTACGCAGACCACCATATCGTGGGCAAGATTTGCTAACAGCAGCGAAAATAGGATGATCGGCAGGGTAGCCCCCTGTTCGAGCGCCAAGAAAAAAGGCCAGGCGCTGACCGCGCCGATCATTGCACCAGTCACGTAAATACGTCTACGACCAAAGCGGTCCGCTAGCCAAGCGAAACAAGGGATGGTTAAGCAGCTGACGGCACCCACCATTAAGCCTATCGATAGGAACAACTCGCGAGGTAAGCCAAGATTTTGCGTAGAATAATTAAGCGCAAAGGTGGTGACGATATACATCGTCAGTAATTCACATAAGCGTAAGCCGATAATTAAGAAAAATGCGGCAGGGTGTCGCGTGAGCGCTTCAATCACCGGTAGCCGCGGTTTTTTCTCGGTCGAGGCAGCAACCGGCGACTCGTCGAGGCCATTACGTAACCACAGCGTGACTGCAACGAGGAAAACACTCAGCAGGAAGGGCACACGCCAGCCCCAGCTGGCGAATTGGCTTTCGCTGGTTAAAGCGCTGATTAGGCTAACGGAGCCAGTGGCCAAGAGAAGGCCTACGCCATAGCCCATTTGCACACCACTGCTGTAGAACGCTTTGCGATGTTGCGGGGCATGTTCGACCGCCAATAACGCTGCGCCCCCCCATTCACCGCCGACAGCAAAACCTTGTATCGCTCTCAGCATCACCAGTAAGACTGGCGCCCACCAGCCTAGGGTATCAAAAGAGGGCAGCAGGCCAATCCCGGCGGTTGAGATCCCCATCAACCAGACGGTGATGATCAACATTTTCTTGTGACCTAAGCGATCACCAAAGTGGCCAAATACGATGCCCCCGAGAGGCCGAAACAGAAAGCCTACGCCGAAGGTGGCAAAGGCCACTAAGGTCCCCATCGCAGGACTGATGGCAGGGAAAAATTGATGATTAAAGACTAAGGCAGCGGTTATGCCATATAATAAGAAATCATACCAATCGACGACTGCTCCGGCGAAGCTTCCCCAAGCTGCGCGTTTAGCTTGAGAAGAAGAGGGTGACTGGGCGGGTGTTGAAAGGTTGGTGTTTGCTTGCATAATTATATCTATTATCCACGACGACGTGTTTTTTATTGGCGGACAAATAATACTGAGTTCTCATTGAAAAACAATCGCCTGTTACCGGCTTTACGCACTGTTTTCGCTTGAAAATTGGCAGGATCCTGGGAATTGTGTAAAGCTAATTGAATGATTATCCCGACATTAACGAGGAAAGTTATGCCGAGAATACGTCTGACCGTGACCCGCCTCTACGCGCTAAACGACGAGCGGATGGTGGCGAGTAAAGCCACTGCAAAGATTTATGTCGGGGACGAGTGCATCGCGACGGAAGCGATCTCCGGGTTAACCGAAACCCCTGTCTTTAAATATATCCACCATGCTTTTCCAGCGGGAAGACCGATTCGCGTGGAATGGGATACGCCAGGTTTCGCCGACATGACGGCAGTCGAAGAAAATGACTGCCCGTGCTGTCAAGACAGTGCCATCATTTAACGCTACTGATAAGGATACCTATTTTGGCTGGAACAAGTTTATTTGCGCTGTTGGATGATATCTCGACCCTCCTTGACGATGTCTCGGTGATGGGTAAGGTGGCGGCGAAGAAAACCGCTGGTGTGCTGGGGGATGATCTCTCACTGAATGCCCAACAAGTCAGTGGCGTGAAAGCGAATCGCGAACTGCCGGTCGTGTGGGGGGTGGCGAAAGGCTCGTTACTTAATAAAGTGATTTTAGTCCCACTGGCGCTGCTGATTTCTGCGTTTGCGCCTTGGTTAATCACGCCATTATTAATGTTGGGTGGGGCTTATCTCTGCTTTGAAGGGATTGAAAAAGTCCTCGATTGGATTTTTCCTGAAAAAGATAAAAAAAGCCCGGAAGCCCGACAAGCGCGGTTAGCCAAGTTAAGCCAAGAAGATGCAGCGAACTACGAGAAAGATAAAATTAAAGGGGCGGTACGCACCGATTTTATCTTATCAGCTGAAATCGTGACGCTGACGTTGGGCATTGTTTCTGAAGCACCGCTACTGGATCAGATCGTCATTATGGCGGGGATCGCGCTACTGGTGACAGTCGGGGTATATGGCTTAGTGGGTGTTATCGTCAAAATCGATGATGCAGGTTATTGGCTCGAAGCGCGTCAAAACGGCTTGGCGCGAGGCCTCGGGAAATTTTTATTGCTGTTGGCACCGAAGTTGATGAAATTTCTCTCCGTAGTCGGCACCTTAGCGATGTTTTTAGTTGGCGGTGGTATCGTCATCCACGGTTGGCCGATACTGCACCACTGGATCGAACAGCTGACGCATGGCCTGACGCAGGCGCTCCCTTCAGCAATCAGCAGTATTGGTGAGAGCGTGATCACTAACCTCGCCAGCTTGGTGGTGGGAGCCATTCTGGGCGGCGTGGTGCTGATCGTGGTGAAAGCGGTGAGCAAGCTGTTGGGCAAAAAAAAGCCCGCCGAGCAGTCAAAATAAGTCATTTCTAGCCTCTCCCCCTCGACGTGTTGCGTCGCGGGGGATTCTTACCCCCGATAGTCGGTCATCATTTTTTCTTCAGCCCCTCCTTCTACTTTACGCCTTTCATCTTCTTATGCCTGCTATCCCTCACGGTTAGAAAAATGGCTTTAAAAAACACTCGCAGTCAATTGTCGTGATGCTAACTGGGATGCCACCGATCCTACGCATAAATGGCGGATTCAAGCCGATGATGCTGACGTCTCTTCCTACAGAGGGGCTAACACGACTCTGCCGTGACGCTAGCCGCCACTGAAGATCAGCAGCAGTTGTTGGCTCTGGTTAAGTAGCATAGCCTGAATCGCATCCAGTAGCAGAGGCATACTCTGGTAAAGGGAGAAAATACCGATCAATAGGGTTAAGGGAAAGCCGATGACGAAGGCGGAAAACTGTGGCGTCATACGGTTAAGTAGTCCTAAGGCCAGGTTCACGGCCAGCAACATGAAAATTAGTGGGAGTGAGAGTTGCAGCGCTTGAGAGAATATGGCGCCGCCAAATTGCGCCAGACCGACAAATCGGTCGGTTAATGGGGTTAGGGCATCGTAGGGTAATTGCTCGAAGTTATCGGCCAGGTGCTCGATCATCCACACAATGCCATCGACACTGACAAACAGCAGTAGGCTCATATAGGTCAGTAATCGAGAAACCACAGAAAGAGAGCTGTGGCTACCGCTATCAAAAAACGAGGCAAAAGAGAGCCCCATTTGCAGGGCAATGACCTCTCCGGCTAAGCGGATGGCAGCAAAGACACACTGCATACTGATTCCCAATGCCGCGCCGATCACGCATTGATTGAGTATAAGCAATACACCCTGCGAGGAAAACAGCGTCACGGGGTGAGCGGTACTCGGTAGGGTAATCAATAGGCTGATGACCAAGGCGAGCGCCACGCGTAGGCGAAGGGTGATCGATTTCTCTGACAGTAATGGGGCAACGCTAAAGAAGGCGATGATCCGACAAAAGGGCAGAAAAACCGAAGGTAAACGGTCAAGCAACCCGAGTAGGCTCAGCCATTCCATCGCTTAACCGACCCACTGCGGAAAGGTGGTGAGCAGGCTCTTAATATACTCGGTCATAATGGTTAGCATCCAAGGGCCAGCCACCATCAGCGTCACGACAACAGCGATAATCTTAGGGATAAACGATAGCGTCTGCTCATTCACTTGAGTCGCCGCCTGCAATAGACTAATAATTAACCCGGTAAGTAGGGCCGCCAGCAAGGGAGGGGCGGCGAGAAATAACGCTACCTTCATCGCGGCCTGACCTAAGGTGGTGATCATTTCTGGTGTCATCATCAATTCTGCCCCGTTAACTGATAAAGCTCTGTGCCAAAGAGCCGATTAAAAGTTGCCATCCATCTGCCATCACAAACAGCATCAGCTTAAAGGGCAGCGCCAGGGTTGCCGGGGGAACCATCATCATCCCTAACGCCATCAATACACTCGCCACCACTAAATCGATGATCAGAAAAGGAATAAACAGCGTAAAACCAATCTGAAATGCCGTTTTTAACTCACTGGTCACGTAGGCAGGTACCAGAACCCGAAAAGGGACGGCCGCGGGGGTTTCTGGTGCTGGCAGGTGGGCCAGACGGGTAAAGAGCGCCAAATCGGTTTGCCGTGTTTGATGCAGCATAAATTCCATTAAGGGTTTTTTTCCGATATCGACCGCTTCAACTAACGTCACCTTCTGTTGTTGATAGGGAAGATAAGCCTCTTGCCAGATACGATCGAAAGTAGGCCCCATAATGAACCAGGTTAAAAACAGCGATAAGCCTATGACCACCTGATTGGGTGGCGCTGAAGTCGTGCCTAACGCATTACGCAGTAAGCCAAATACGATGATCAAGCGGGTGAAACTGGTCATCAGTAATAAGGCTGCAGGAATAAAACTGAGCGCACCGATGAGCACTAACGTTTGCACCGGCAACGCCCACTCTTGCTCGTGGCCAAACAGGGGTTGCGCCGCCGCATACTGCGGGAGGAGGCCTATCGTCACCATAGCGATGAGGCGAATACGCATAAAATCTTTCATCGTGTTTTCCTTGCACGCAACTGTGCAAATTTCTCAGCAAAGTGGCTGGAGGCGGTCGTGGGCTGAGCGCTTAGCTCCTGCAGCGGCTCGGTCAGCGTACAGAGTAAGTGAATCGACTGCGGCGTCACCCCAATAACGATCTGTTGCTCCCCCACTTGCGCAATCATTAGGCGCTCGCGTGGCCCAATTACCAATGTCTCCTTAATGGCAAGCGCGCGCACGCCGCGATATCGCCCTCCCTGAGGAAGATGCTTAAGTAACTTTTTGATCCCGAGCAGTAGCAAAATAATCACGATCAGTGCCCCACCTGATTGCAACAGCATTTGGCTTGCTGGGAGCGCGACATCTGGGGCAGCAGTGGTTACCGTCATGACCATTCACTATCGACTTAAGCGACGCATGCGCTCGGAAGGGGTAATAATGTCAGTGATACGCACACCGTACTTATCATTGACGACCACCACTTCGCCCTGCGCAATCAGGTAATGGTTGATAAGAATATCCAGAGGTTCGCCTGCCAAGCCTTCCAGTGGAACGATCGACCCTTGGGTTAATCGGAGTAACTCTTTAATCGTCATCCGCGTCCGGCCTAATTCAACGGTGAGTTGAATAGGGATATCCATGATCAAATTGATATCTTGAAGCGGATCAATAGGCTCGGGCGCAGTGATTGCGGGGAGCGGGTCCTTTTCGGCCTGCTCATCATTAACCTGTTGTTCTGCCAAGGCTTCGACCCAAGGGTCCGAAGCTAATTCATTATTTTCTGGGGTCGCAGGGGTATCACTCATGGGAAGTTCCTTCTTGTAAAGTTGAGAGCAGTGGCGTAATCAGTTGATTCACACTCAGGGCATATTGGTCGCGATGAATACCGTGAGAGGCGGTAAATACCGGCACGTTATCGACGGTAGCGATGATATTCTCCGGCGATTCTATCGCCAGCACATCCCCAACCTGTAGGCGCATAATTTCCCGCAGTGTGATGGATAGTTCGCTGAGCCGTGCGGTGACTTCTAACGGTGATTGTTGCACTTCGTTGACCAAGTTTTCCCGCCACAGGCAGTCTTCTTGCTGACTATTCTCTAAAGGGGGATTTACCAGCAGTTCGCGAAGGGGTTCTATCATCGAAAACGGGATACAAATATTGAAGTGTCCCACCAAATTACTGATCTCGACTTGGAAAGTGGTATTGATCACGATGTCATTAGGCGAGGTAGTAATATTGGTGAACTTAACCTGCATCTCCGAACGCACATATTCCATGGTCAGGGGGTAGATGGCCTGCCACGCTTCCTGATAGTTGTCTAAGGCTAAGCTTAATAAGCGGCGGATAACGCGCTGTTCGGTATAGGTGAATTCACGGCCTTCTACCTTGGTGGGGAAACGGCCGTCCCCACCAAATAAGTTATCTACCACGATAAAAACGAGGCTCGGTGAAAAAACAATCAGTGCCGTCCCGCGCAAGGGTTTCATATGCAGCAAATTCAGGTTAGTCGGTACCGGCATATTGCGCGCAAACTCTTGATAAGGCTGGATATCGATCGATTCCACCGTAATATCAGGACTGCGACGCAATAGGTTGAATACCCCCATACGAAATTGGCGTGCAAAACGTTCGTTAATGATTTCTAAAGCTTGTAGTCGTTCCCGAACCACCCGACGCTGTGTCGTCGGGTCATAATCTCGAATGCTATTCGGGTCACTGTTTTCGGTGGAGGTTTCCGTTTTACCGGAGTCACCGTTAAGTAATTGGTCGATCTCAGCTTGAGATAAACTCGTATCAGCCATTACTGCTACCTCAAAATAAAGGTGGTATAGAGAATATCGGCGACATCCTGCTCAGGTAATCCGGGAGCGAAAGGGGGCTTTAATACTTGTTTGATTTCCGCCGATAATGCCGTTTTACCTTCTTCGGTTTGCAGCGCCGATTGTTCTTGATGGCTGAGCAGCAATAGAATCCGGCTTCTGACTTCCGGCAAGTACTTCACTAAACGCTCCTCGGTGTGCATATCCTTAAGCCGCAACGTGAAGCCAACGTAGAGCACGCGCTCATCTTGGGAGGCTGACTCCACCAAGTTAACGGTAAAAGGTTCAAGCGGGTAGAAAAGGGGTTGAGGGACGGTGACCTCCTCAGGGACTTGGGTTAGCGTCTGAGTCTGGGGTGAAGTCGTCAACGCCTGCAGTTTCCACACCGCGTAGCCTGCCGCACCGCAGGCAATAAGCACGATGACGAGTAAAATAATGATCCATTTACGGGCGGATTTGTGGGTTGATTCGGATTTGGTCGACATGAGTCCCGATATCCTTTCATTAGCAATTAAATTGGTGTGAGGCTTATTATCCAAGGTTGAAAGAGGGGTAATCGGCGGAATAGCGGTAGTTTACTTGGCGATATTAGGGTGTTCGCTCAGTCTTTAATCGACCGAGCGAAGCGTTAGACCAGCAGTGAGATTTGACTGCCATCACGTAGCAGTGCGGGGGGAGTCTCTGCCGAGGACGATGGCTCGTGGACCTCGCCTTGCGTCAGCGTAACACTGGGCGGTTCAGGGGTCTGATGCGATGAGAACGCTGACTGTTGCCCTGATGCCGCGTCGTGACCCACTTGACTGTTCCCCAATTGAATACCGTTATCGGCCAACGCTTGGCGTAACTGCGGCAGGGCTGCCTCTAAGGCTGATCTGACTTGCCCGTGATTGGAGAGCATGACTAACTCAGCATGGTCCTTATTCACCGTCATCGAAATCTTCACATCCCCCAACTCTTCTGGATGCAATTTCAAGTGGATAGTCTGTTGCCCTGGCTTATGAAAAATAATCTGCTGTGACAGATCACGTTGCCACTGTAGAGACCCTAAGGGGGCCTTTAATTCTTGAGCGCTCGCCGGCTGGAGGGCGAGTTCAGGAAAGGAGGGGGACTGTGTCAGTGGCAAGGAGGCCGTGAAAGCGTGAGGTGTACGGGAATCGTTTACTGAGGTTTGCACCGTCATGACAGAGTGTGGCAGCAACGGCGCTGTCGCGGCAGCGAGTGCGGTAGGCACTGTCGGGGTGAGAGGCTGCCGAGTCTCGAGCGTCTGCTGTGCAGAGTGTGGGTCTAGCGTAGCGTTAAGCATACCTTTTTTCGCGGCGAGGGCGGGGCCTACATGCGCTGCAGAATGTGTTACACCGGGTGAGGTGGACGGTTCGATATCTGACTCAGAGAGCGTCGAGGGGCTAGAGGACAGTGGACTCTGACTTTGCGGCGCCGTAGGTAACATTGCGCTAACGAGGTTAAGCAATGTCGTCGCCTGCGCTGGCTTAGAACGCTCCTGGCTATCAATATCAAGCGTTTCAGGCTTGGGCTCGGCTTTACTCCGCGCGAGGGATTTTATTGCGTGGTGTTGAGGGGCCAAGAGATCACCGAAAGTGGGGGTAAGACGATCGTCGGTGAGGCATGTTTCAGGCTTGAGCGTCGTTGAATGCGGTAACTTCACGACTTTCCCGGGGGGGGCGAGCAGCGTTACTAGGCTAATGGTCATCACTCTTTTCCTTGAAAACGACGGGTAGCAAATTCATCATTGGATTTCTGTTGGGCGCGAGCCTGGCTCAGCGTATCGCGTTGATGGCGGCGTTCTAGTAGCACCTGTAGCGCGTTAACTTTTTTTCGCGACTGTTGCCAATCGCCTAGCAGATGATGTTGCTGTTGGTCGAGCACCTCGACCGCAGCATCTTGCGCGCTCAGGGCCTGCTCGACGGTATGTAAAAAATCATGGTAATTATCGCGGCGGTAGCCGTAGATCCCGCCTTCCGACTCATGACGCAGCAGTTGTTGATAATCATGGCGGTAGTGCTGCAGTAGCTGTTGCTGCGCGTTAGCCTGTTGACGCTCGTTTTGTAACGTCGCCAGCTGCTGGCTAACGTTATCGAGCTGAACCGTTGCCCGCTCTTTTAATACCTCTAAAACGCTTTTATGACTCATTACTCCTCCTCATTCACTGAGACCAGTGCCGCGAGCGCACTACACGCCTGCGTGTAATCACAACGTTCATTAATCTCTTGCTGCAAGTACCGACAAATTTCCGGGTAGCGTTCGATTGCCCTATCCAATCGCGGATCGGAGCCTGCGGTGTAAGCGCCAACACTGATTAAGTCTTGGTTACGCTGATACAGTGCCAATAATCGTTTGCATTCGCGTGCATGCTGCAACTGCTCAGGCGAGACAATCTCGTGCATCACTCGACTGATCGACGCTTCAACATCGATAGCTGGGTAGTGACCTGATTCGGCAAGTTCACGAGATAGGACGATATGGCCATCAAGAATGGCGCGCGCTGCGTCGGCGATGGGGTCTTGCTGATCATCACCTTCTGTTAACACGGTATAGAAAGCGGTAATCGATCCATTAATACTCTCGCTATTGCCCGCTCGTTCGACCAGTGCCGGAAGTTTAGCGAATACCGAGGGCGGATAGCCTTTGGTGGCGGGAGGTTCGCCAATCGCTAACGCGATTTCCCGTTGTGCCATGGCATATCGGGTTAACGAATCCATAATTAGCAGCACGTTGTAACCGCGGTCGCGAAAATCTTCGGCAATCCGCGTGGCATAACTTGCGCCTTGTAACCGTAATAAGGGGGAAACATCTGCCGGGGCGGCCACGACGACTGCCCGTGATAATCCCTCCTCGCCAAGAATATGTTGGATAAAATCTTTTACTTCGCGGCCACGTTCACCGATAAGGCCGACCACAATGACATCGGCACTGGTGTAGCGGGCCATCATGCCCAATAGCACACTCTTGCCAACGCCTGACCCGGCAAATAAGCCCATCCGCTGACCCCGGCCCACCGAGAGTAACCCGTTAATGGCCCTGACTCCGGTATCCAATACCTGATCAATCGGCTTGCGCAGTAAGGGATTAAGCGGTGGGGTAGTCAGTTTTCCCGTCTCTAAGGGCGGCAACGGGCTATTATCCAAGGGGCGGCCACAACTGTCGACAACCCGACCAAGCAGGGCGGGGCCTAGAGGTAGGCTCCCTTCCATCCCCGCCTTACCTAGCGATGCATAGACCCTGCATCCTGGGCGGATCCCCTCCATAGCTCCGAGTGGCATTAAGTAGAGCTGGTTGCCTTTAAAACCCACCACCTGCGCTTCGCATTTTTTTTCAATTGCATCGTGTTCGCGCTCAATCCAACAGCGACTGCCTAGCGGCAATTGCAAGCCACTGACTTCTAACACTAAGCCTGTTGCGCGAGTCAGGTAGCCATAATGGCGAGGGGCGAAAGTGGTGCTGAGGCTTTGCTCGAAACGGTCTAACCGTGCCATCCAGCGATGTAGCGCAAGCATTAGTAGACTCCCTGTTGCGCGAGTTCGCATAAGCTTTGCCAACGGGTGGAGAGGGCGCTCTCAAGTTCACCCTCTTCACTGACTAAACGGCAATCACCGCGCGATAAGCTATTATCTACCACCACTTCCCAACGCGGATGTTCGGTGAGTGTCGACAGTTGGCCTTGCAGACATTGATGGTCTTGTGGGTTCATTTTTAGCGTGAGAGTACCGCTAAGCAGTGCTTCTTGGGCCAATAACTGTTTGACTTGCGTCATCACCATTCGCGCATCGTGGCTGACCTCTTCTCCTGTCAGTTGGTGTGCAATTTCCAAGGCTAATTGTACTAATCGATAGCTGACGGTCTCCTCCAGCAGATCGAATGATAAGGTTACCTGTTGCACCAGTTTTTCCACACTGGCCAGTGCCTGGTGTTGTTGGGCGCTAGCCTGCTCACTCGCCTGCTGGGTGGCGTGTTGCAAGCCTTCGCGTTCACCCTGAGCGAAACCGACGGCATAGCCTTCTTCCCAAGCCTTATCGCGTACTGCAGCACGAAAGGCTTCAATCTCTTGTTGGGCTTCGAGCGTTGCCGTCGGCGCTGGCGCACTGACGGGCAGTGGGTCGGCTGGCACGGTGACCGCAGTATGTCCAGGCTCGCCAAACTGTTGCGGTTGCCATTTCTGCCACGGGATTGAGGGATCTTGTTTAGACATAGGCTTCATCTGCACCTCCAATGACCATATCGCCGCTTTCGGCAAGCTTTCTCACAACCAGTAGAATGGCTTTTTGTGCCGTTTCCACATCGGATAGACGTACTGGGCCACGGTTGACCAAGTCATCACGTAAAATATCGGCAGCACGCGTCGACATGTTATTCAAGAATTTGTCACGCAGTGCGTTATCTGCACCTTTGAGTGCAATCAATAATTGTTCTGCATCGATCTCTTGCAGTAAGCGTTGTAGGCTGCGGTCGTCGACATCCACCAGATTTTCGAAGAGGAACATTTCGTCGATAATTTTCTGCGCAAGATCGCCGTCAAAGGCACGAACTGCATCGATAATGGTCTCTTCTTGCTGAGATTTCATTAAGTTGAGAATTTCAGCCGCGGTACGAATTCCTCCCATCTTGGCACGCTTAATATTTTGACCATCGAGCAGGTTATTCAGTACCTCGGTGAGTTCCGCCAAGGCTGCCGGTTGTACGCCGCCGAAGGTGGCAATCCGCAGCATAACATCTTGGCGTAAACGCTCATCGAACTGCGCCAAGATATCGGCGGCTTGTGAACGTTTTAAATGGACCAAGATGGTGGCGATAATTTGCGGGTGCTCCTCGCGAATCAAGTCGGCAGCAGAAGGCGGATCCATCAGGTTCAACGTATCCATGCCGGAGGTGGTATCGCGCGTTTCCAATAAATCTTCCAACAAACTGCTGGCGCGTTCTTCGCCCAAGGCTTTAATCAGAACGGTACGCAAATAATCATTCGAATTAATGGATAGCGCAGCATATTGCTCCGCATCTTGCTCGAATTGCTGCAGCACATGGGTCAATTGCTGATGGGACACTTGACGCATGGTCGCCATCGCACTACTCAGGTGTTGGACTTCGCGCTGATTAAGGTGTTTAAAGACCTCTGCCGCGCGCTCCTCACCGAGGGTCATCATTAATATTGCACTGCGATCCGTGCCGGTCATTTTCATAGTTCACTTCCCATCCAATCGCGGATCACTAAGGCCACCACTTGAGGCTCATTTTCTGACATTGTTCGAATTCGTTGACTCATCTGCTCGGCATTGATCCGTAACTGTGCTTTGCGTGCCGCCTCGTTAAGACTTGGATCAACCACGCTGGTTTCTTGAGGTGTCTCGACAACCGGTGGGTTGAGCGTCTGTTGAACGTGGCGGAAAGCGGGTGACACAATTTTGCGGTAGAGCACGAGGGCGATGATGATGACCACTAACCAGCGTAATGCCTGAGTCGCCAAGGCAATCCATTGAGACTGTTGCCACCAAGGTAGGGCATCGTCGGCAAATTCCTGTGCGCTAAAAGGGGTATTGACCACATTAACGCTATCACCACGCGCCTCGGAAAAGCCCATCGCTTGTTTAACCAAACTGGTTATTTGATTGATTTGCTCGGTGGAGAGGGCGACGTCTTTACCTTCCTTATCCTGTTGATAATTCACCACGACGGCCACAGAGAGTCGCTTGATGCCACCGGTGCTCAACTGGGTATGGCGAGTGGTTTTATCGAGTTCGTAGTTGACGGTACTTTCATTGTTCCTTTGCAGCGGTGTTTTCTTCGTAGCGGCGGTATTGTCTGCTTGTGCCGCGGTGTGCTTATTGCCTTCGATATTGGCTTGGGCTGGCGGTGTGGGTTGATTCGATAAAGCCCCTGGAACGCCCTCGGCTTGCTGTGCGTTTAACTCGCTCTGGCTACGTTGTGCGGAGCGAATGGCTTGTTTAGCCGCATCACTATTGGGTTGATAACGTTCATCGGTCTGTTCTTGACGGTCGAAATTGATCTCGGCAGTGACTTGCGCGCGAACATTCTGTTGCCCCAGCATTGGACGTAGTAACTGCTCAATACGTTGCTGCACCGTTTTTTCAACACGCTGGGTATATTTTAATTGCGTGGTATTTTGCGTTTGTGCGGCTAATCCCGCGCCAGAAAGCAGTTCGCCCGCTTGATCGACCACCGTCACATTATCGGCACTCATCCCCGCCACGCTACTGGCGACTAAGTGCACCACAGCATTGATTTGTGAGGCATCAAGCACGCGCCCAGGTTGTAATTTAAGCGTGACGGCAGCAGTCGGCGGCTGTTTTTCCCGCACGAAGACACTGGGCCGAGGAATAGCGAGATGCACCCGGGCGGTCATGACGGGATCGAGTGTTTCAATAGTGCGCGAAAGCTCTCCGGCTAACGCGCGTTGAAAATTCACTTGTTCGTTAAACTGGCTTAAGCCAAATTTTTCATCATCCAGTAACTCAAACCCCGTAGTGCTACTTTTCGGTAATCCTTGGCTCGCTAGCCGTAAACGAAGCTCCCTGACTTGCTGATGAGGAACAAGAATGGCACCAGTATCGGTATCGAGTTGGTAAGGGACGTTCATTTTAGTTAAGGCGCTGACGATATTTCCGCCTTCGGCTTCGGATAATGAACCATAGAGTGTCCGATAATCAGGGCTTCTCGCCCATAAGGCGAGAGCCGCAATCACTGCTATGGACAGTGCGGCAGCCACGATAAAGACCACCTTCTGTTGGTCGCGCAAGGTAGCGATAGATTGCTGGACTCTGCTCCATAGAGACGTGGGTAGGGTGGCTGTGTTAATGCTCATACAGACACTCCTACTGAAGCCCAGCGGTGGATGTGATGTGACAGCACATGATTCTCCTCATTGACACAAATTAATAATGACTCTTTATCAGGCTTATTATTTGAGTTCTGAGAGGAAGTAATGGTCGAATGAGGGGATCTTTTCGGGGTTAATTTTTAGATTTGAATCATTAGCAGGCTGCTAGAGTGTGAGGATACTTTGACATTTAGGAGACTTATCGTGACTACGGTATCTGCCATTAACTTACCCGAATCGACACCTTTATCGAGCATTTCAACCCGTCACGAGGGGACGGAACAGCCCTTTTCATCGGTATTTTCTTCCATGCTTAATGGGATCAGTCAGTACCAGGATCATGCCGCACAACAAGTTCGCGAGGTGGAGTTAGGCCATAGTGAGGTGGGGATCAATGATTTAATGGTGTCGATACAGAAAGCCACGGTTTCATTACAGTTAGGCGTGCAAGTGCGTAATAAAATGATTGCGGCTTATAACGAAGTAATGAATATGTCGGTGTAAAGGGGTTAAATTTATGATATATATAGTTATTTATTGACCACCTTTAATCCATGGGGCAATGATGGGGCAAAATCGTTTAATTTGTTGTTCAGCATCGCTCTTTGAGTCTCATCATTTTCAGGCATCCAAGACCCGTACACATTGTGAACCCTCTGCGCGTTGGCATGACCCATTTGGTTAGCAATAAAATTGGGGTTAGCTCCAGCAGCTAAAGACCAGCAGGCATAGGTATGACGAGATTGATATGCTTTCCTGTCTGTGATGCCTGCAACCTTCAAAGCTGCTTTCCCTCTTAGCGTCATAAGTAAACTGGTCGAGTAACCTCATTTTTGAATTCAAAACCAGATTGTTTTTAATCTCATCCTTTCTCTCAAGTTCAATCTTCTATTATAAATCGATACTTTTTTGTGTGGACTTATTGCTTATTTATGATGCTCTGGCAGAGCTAAATGCTGCAATCATCACTGCTGCTGTTCTTATAGAAAAGAAAAAATTTATGTAATCATCGAGACCCTAATCCATGAATTTCCCCGTAATTTTTATACGAATTTTATATATCTCGTCCCACTTCAACACACACAAGCTCATGCTTAAACTGAATGTCTTTCATAGCCTCTGTCTGAAGCTCGCATTGTTATTGGGTGAGGTAGACGGCCATGAGGCCTGTCTATGTTATTAACTGATTTTCAGCATTGGCTTGATTATGCGTCCGGGTGTTTTATACAGCTTCAAAGCATCCTTCCATGATGAAATTGGATAGGTGTAAGTAGCGTTTGACAGGCTGCAACTAATTAGTGGCCATATTTCTAAAAATAACGATTGCTACTGTTGAACAGGTATTCTGTCTAGATAATTTCTTAGATGAAACCAGGTTACTGATGGGTGATGTAACGCTTGTTTATATGGCTTTCCAGATAAAGAGCCATAACCGATGAATTTTGACACCTTAGGTAAGTGATTTAGTATTAATTCCGCCAGGTCGCCTCCCGTAGCGTCGTAAACTACATCTGACATCGATGAATAATGCTGTATTGCTGATAAGTCATCCTGACTTATTGGCAATATTCCACATGAAGAAATTTTTTATGGTGTATTGGCGATCGGTGTATACCCGCTACTGATTTTGCCCCAAAGCGTATAGCCCACTGCCCAAGATAAAGAGCACAGTCAGATCCGGCAGCAGTCAATAAAACTCTTTTACCTTTCACTGGGAAAAAACGTAACATCATTAGTGCAGCTAAGGGATTGATGTATGCTCTAGCAGCTAACTCATCAGATATATTGGTAGGGACAGGAATTGCTAATTCAGCATTGCAATCGACAATAGACTGCCACGTTCCAGGACCTCTCAAAGGTAAGACTCGTCTTCCTTTCAAATGTGACCATTTATCAGTTGCTACAAGGACTTCACCGACCCCTTCATAACCAACGATGAATGGAGGGGTTATCCTGTGGCCATATGCTCCAGTTACGGGAATCAAATCTGAAGCGTTAATAGGTGAAAGATTCATTTTTACTCGTATGTAATTTTCTTTCAGCGCTTCTGTGTCCGTATTTTCAATCTGAAGTATTTCCTCTGGAACTCCAAACCTTCTGCACCATATAGCTGTATTACTCATTATTACTTCAGACAAAAATCTATTAAAATTCGTTGATACGAATGTGAATCCCGTTTAGAAACTAATTATGACCATAAAAATGGAGTACGCTATTTTATCCAATACACTAATGAACTATCTAGTAATCTTTAGTTGGTTATTCTTGACGTTAATAGACCTTGCTAGTTAGCTTTAATACTGATGGGTTAGTCGCCGCGACCGTTGAGTTAGATATGACGACTCCTTCAGACTTTTACATAACCTCAGCCTATTCTTTACCTCTTCATCACGCTTCCTTGCACGTTCTGCCAGCATGGATTCTGGTAGCGGAGGGTTAAATGCTGCCTTGTTATTCTCAGCTCTGTGCTTTCCCTGCTCGGTGTAACCTGTATTCCTCCAGTCAGGATTTTTCCGTCGTTGGTAATCGACATCACCATGCCCAAATATAACCATGGCGATTACCTCTCCCCAATGACCAGAACGCGCCCAGAAAGAGTAGATATCATTCGGTTGCGGACATCGTCTGGAAAGCGTGCTAATGCCTCTCTCTGACCAAGAGACTGGCGTAAGAATACCGCCGATTATTTCTCGGATAAGCTTATGGGAATTCCGTAGATTAAGTTGGGAGGGGAGTTATTACTGGTTGCTAAAAGGATACGTCGTCATCGAAGTCCATTGGCGGCTCATTCGATTGCTGTGGCTGACTACGTTGAGTCTGCTGAGTATTATTTTTAGGTTGGCTATGGCCATTTGATTGGCCTTCTTGCTTGCCGCTTAACCATGCCCCCTTAATCCAGATGCTCAACCATAAATACCCCGAGCAGAAAGGATTTACCCGCGAAGAGTATGACCAAGTGGTTGACGATTACTTTACGATGAAAGAGCTGCGGCTGAAATAATTATCGGGCGCGATTACAACGTTGACTCCTTGCCATACACATTGATGTTAAAAGCCACTATGTTAATCTTTGGTTACTTATAAGCTAAGGACTGTTTATTATGAAATGCCACAAGTCACTATTATTGATGTTTGCTATGGCAATCACCTGTACTTCCCATGCAGCGGAGACGTTTAACTTCACCTGTAATGGCAAGGAGATGAAAGCATCTTTCCCTGATACTGACCACGCAGTGATGCAATATGATGGGGAGTTGTTTCTACTTAAGTCAGTAGTTTCAGCTAGCGGGGCTAGGTATCTTGGCGATGGTTGGCAGCTATGGTCCGCTAAAGATGACATCACATTAACCAAGTTAACCAAAGAGCAGACTGAAAAGGATGATGTGCCAATGGGACATGAGATTGAGTGTCAAGAAGTTGACGCAGACTCATTAACTCCTTAGTAATCACTCTTGTTACAGATAAGCCACCCACGGGTGGCTTTTTTGTGCCGGCTACGAGCCTGTAATTTAAATTGTGTACCTGCCTGTTTTTGGTATCTTCACTCCAACAACGGAGACAGGCAAATTATGGACGAAAAGAAACTCAAAGCCCTCGCGGCTGAACTAGCTAAAAGCCTCAAAAACGAAGCCGACCTCAATGCGTTTTCCCGCATGCTGACGAAGCTGACTGTTGAAACTGCGCTCAATGCAGAACTGACTGACCACCTTGGGTACGAGAAAAATTCCCCAAAATCAGGCTCGAATACCCGCAACGGCTATTCATTTAAAACGCTGCTGTGCGACGACGGAGAAATCGAGCCGAATACGCCACGTGACCGTGAAAACACCTTCGAGCCGCAGCTGATAAAGAAAAATAGACCCGTCTCACGCAGATGGATATCCTGATTGCCTGCGTGGACGGTTTGAAAGGCTTTCCTGATGCGATAAACAGCGTATACCCGCAAACGTACATCCAGCTGTGCATCATCCATATGGTACGCAACAGCCTGAAATACGTATCGTGGAAAGACTATAAAGCGGTCACCAGCGGGTTAAAAACGGTGTACCAGGCGCCTACAGAAGAGGCGGCCCCGATGGCGCTGGATAACTTTGCAGATATCTGGGACGATAACTACCCGCAGATCAGTAAAAGCTGGCGGGCGCACTGGGAAAATCTCAATACGTTCTTCAACTATCCACCCGACATCCGCAAGGCCATCTACACGACGAATGCCATCGAGTCACTGAACAGCGCGATCTGTGCGGTCATCAAGAAGCGCAAGCTGTTGCCGACAGACGCCTCGCTGCGAAAGGTAATTTATCCGGCGCTCAAGGATGCTTCGAAAAAATGGAGTATGCCGATCCAGAACTGGCGGCTGGCGATGAGCCGTTTTATTATTAAGTTCTGTGACCGCCTGGGCGATCACCTTTGACACGGTGGCAGTTACACAGAGCTACTGACAGGCTCTTAGGTTTAGATATGACGACTCCTTCAGACTGACGCGTAACCTCGGCCAATTTCTTTACCTCTTCATCACGCTTCCTTGCACGTTTAGCCAGCATGGATTTTGGTAGCGGAAGGTTAAATGTTGCCTTGTTATTCTCAGCTTAGAAATGGGTCTTTCTAGTCTATAAAGTCTGCACTCAACAGTGAGATAACGTCCTCCTTGTATGGGGTGACACAGTCAGCTTCCTTTAGACGGTTCGAAATATCGTTAATTCCATAAAATAACATTCACGCTTTTTTACGATCGCTTATCGAAGGCTTATTTTCATGTTGCGAAAGCCGACTGAATAAATCTGTTAATTATTTACCATTGGTGCAGCTAACCGGTAGTTCTGATAAGAGTAAATCCGCCTCATCTAAGGTTTCCCACTACGAGACCGTACCTTTTTAGATGCCTCTCCTACTATGCCAACACCCAATTACATTATCGATATCAACTATCAATAAATGAAGAATGATTAGTTTATTTTTCACCGTAGGCGAAAAATAACGCTTATATTAGGAGAAATCTCATTACTGATTAAAGTTATGAAAAACATCTTATTGTGTTTTAGCCTGCTCTTTTTGTTCAACTCCAGTGCACAGGCTTTCGCCTGCAAAACGGCTGCCGGTGCGACGATCCCAATTGGCGGGGGCAACGCTAACGTTTATGTTAACCTGACTCCTGAGGTTCAATCAGGCGGCAACTTAGTCGTCGACTTAGCGAACAGTATTTTTTGTCATAACGACTATCCGGCAAGTATTACTGACTACGTGACGCTGGCATCGGGTTCTTCCTTCAACGGGGTGCTGAAGAACTTTAAAGGCTCCGTAATCTATAATGGCCAAAACTATTCATTCCCGACAACGAGTGAAACGTCGAGAATGCTCTATCGATCCAAAACAGATACGGCCTGGCCTGCGCGGCTATTACTGACGCCCATCAGTACCGCTGAGGGGGTGGTGGTGACTTCCGGGACCTTAATCGCTTCATTAGTGCTCCACCAAACCAACAATGTCGGTAATGACTCCTATTATTACACTTGGAATATCTACGCCTCTAATAATGTCGTGGTGCCAACAGGAGGCTGTGATGTCGATAACCGAAACCTGACCGTACAACTCCCTAACTATCCTGGTCAGCAAGCTTTTACTATCAATGTTCACTGTGCCACCGATAAAAATCTTAACTATGCCCTCAGTGGTACGACAGTCGACTCCGCTGGGACAATCTTAAAGAATGTGCTCGAAGGAAATACCGATTCGGCAAGCGGAGTAGGGGTTCAGATTCTCAAAGACGGTACGCCGGTTAAGTTTGGGGATACCATCAAACTCGGTAAAGTCACCTCTTCTGGAACAAATATTACCTTGACGGCTCAATACCAACCCACCAGTGGGCAAATGACCGCAGGGAAGGTCCAGTCAATTGTCGGGATGAATTTCACTTATCAATAATATCTAACAGACAAAGCTACCTAAGGTAGCTTTGCTGAATTAGCGCCAAGCGTTATCTTTACCTACCAACGATGCTTCACCCTTTTAGCTTAAATCGATCTCTTCCCAAAAAGTAGCGCCATTAGTGACACTATCACTTAATTGAGTGGTAATACTTGTTGCTCTAAAGGTTAACTAGAATCACCATGCATAATACGCCGAATAGGGTTTAAATCATTGTTATCTATGTACAGGTGGCTGTTGCGTATAAAGCTATTGTGCGCGCGACCGTTAGAACAAATAGCCCAGTCGCACACTAAGAAAACTATCCTGCTTAAAGCCTTGTTCGACGCTAAGGTCACGGCCCAAGGAGAGCTCTGTTTGAAAAGCGGCGGTGAAAAAATGTGCCGCCGAGAGACGAAGGTAACGGGTATCCAGCTTATCGTTTAGCGACTGATGATTGACGACATCGCCTGCGCCTTTTATCCAGCCGCCACCGAAGCCTAATTGGGTGGCGGGGTCAAGATTATAGCGAAGATAGAGTTGGTACTCGTATTTAGGCGTTTCCAGAAGGTTATCAATAATGTTGAGGCGATGGCAGCCAAGCGTGGCATATCGATGGCGCAGCTTTCCCTCGCTTGGCTGTTAAGTCAGCCCGCGGTGACGGCACCGATAGTCGGTACGACAGCAGAAAAGCATATTATTGAGGCGGTAGAAGCTCTGGATATCACGCTGTCAGAGGAGGAGATTGCCCAGTTAGAAGCGCCTTATATTACGCATCCCGTATTGGGCATGATGTAGGCTCATAGGCTTAGGTGACCCCATCAGCCCCGGTAAAGGGCCTGATGGGGCAGGGTGCTACTGATGTTCTACCGAAGCAGAAGTGTCTTTTTGCATATCCATACGGATCTGCGCGTGGCTGAGAAGCGCGAAGATAAAGGTTCCGCCACAGATATTCCCCAATAGTGTTGGAATAGCGAACGGCCAAACGAAGGATTGCCAAGGCAGTGCGCCGGTAAACACAAGGTAGAGGACTTCGATGGTGCCGACCACGATATGTGTAGTATCGGCGACCGCAATAAGCCAAGTCATTAGCAAAATAACCAGTATTTTGGCATTCCCCGCCGACGGCAGCATCCATACCATGGTGGCGACAATCCAGCCAGAGACCACCGCTTTAGCGAACATTTGTGTGGGGGTGTTCTCCATCACCTTCATGCCAATATCGTGGAAGGCCTGTTTAATGGCGGGATCAAACACCGGCATATAGCCAAATGCCCACGCCGCGATAGCGGTCCCAATCAAATTACCCAATAGCACCACAGCCCACAGCCTTAAGAGCAGATAGAGGTTGTTGGCGGTGGGCTTCTGCATAACGGAAAGTACCGGAGTGATGGTATTTTCGGTGAACAGTTGTTGGTGAGCCATGATGACGATAATAAAGCCAAAGGTATAGCCGATGCTTTCGATCATCAAGCTGCCGGAAAAATGCCCTAATTCAGCATGAAAGATCCCTTTTGCCATCAGCGAGGCGCTCATCGATAATCCTGCGGCAATTGCAGACCATAATAACGCCCAGATATCGCGTTCTAGCTCTTTTTCACCCTCTTGACGGATATGCTCGTGGGTCGCCATGGCCTGCGAGGGAAGATTCTCCTCATCCACTTCGATATCTTCCCCTTTTTTGTTCTCTTCACTCTCGACCTCTTGAGAGTGAGTCTCATTTTTTTTGTTTTGATTCATCGGCTTTACTCAGAAAATAGCGTGGTACTTCAAGTCTAGCACTCTTTAACAAAATTGCAGTATCCGGGCGGGGAGAAAGAAGGGCTTTTCTAACAGTGAACGACGAAGCGTGGTGGGGGAAAGAAAGGATTATGTCGCGAGCGATCATTGCGCAGCCTAATAACCCTTTACTTCACCGGTCAAGGCGATAGAGGCGGATCATAGAGCTTAATCAGTGCATTATTGACGATAAGGGTAGAGAGGGCTAGAAGACGCTCTTCTTCCTGCTCGTTATAGAGACGATAGGAGTAGAGTTCGACAATTTGAATGTCAACGATATCCACCTCAAAAAAAGGGGCAAGGAACGCTATTTTCGTCATCAGCAATCTCCTTTTAACCGGGGTTGGGCCATTACCACGCAACCTAAACCAGTAGGATTGGGAGGGATCTCCGCCTTATAGGGCAGAGATGAATAAGTATAGTGTATTGTCGGCCAGCTAAATGGAAAGTTAACACTAAAATGATATTTTTGTGATAGCGGCTGAATGGATATTGCTGACTGCTCTGCTTAGGAGGGGGCGGTGATACCAGATTAAAGTGACTTTAGGATAGCATCGGTGCGTTAATGTGAGATAAAAAAAACCCGCACGAAGCGGGAAGTAGGAACATAACAGGATTTCGAATGAACATACTGACAGTCATCGGGGGATGACTGTTCTTTTCCGGACGAAAAGAGTATGTCTTCAGTGATTAAGCGTAGTACGACTTACGTGATAATCAATATTCTATTAGTTAACTTTGTGATTATTTGTGCGATAACTTGTTCCAAATAGCGGTGAGGCAGAACAGGCAAAAAAAACCCGCCATAAAGGCGGGAAAAATTTTATTGCAGTTTTCAGGATGTAACAGCATTGAGGTGCTATATCTATTCAGACTGGCGCATTTTCATAAAGTTCACAAAGTTTGCGAAAAAATTACGATCCCGGTAAGTAAGCGCCACTGGCTATAAACCAAATAAGTAACGCAACCCCCGCAACGATAATCGCTACGGGGAAAAGATAGCCTAATTTCATGATGCATCATTCCCTAGTGGGTAAAGTCCCCATTATCCCACGGACTGAACGAGAGGCAATCCCCGTCGGTAAGATAATGGGTTTATCACTAAGCCTAATAGCCGCGGGCTGATCCTGCTGGGCGTCTGACATCATTCGCCCCATACAAAAAGCCCGGTCTGACGTTGCCCGACACGGCACTGTCGTTACCTGAACTCGGTGTGCCTACGCCCGCTGCACCCGGAAGCCCGACCATAATAAGCTCCGCTGCGCCCCAAGGCGTTTGCTCGACCGTGTGATAGCCCATCTTACTCAGAATATTCAAAGTATCGACCGAGAGACCATTTTTCTCGTAGTAGACCTCATCGGGATACCACTGATGGTGGATCCTAGGCGCGTCCACCGCTTCTTGTGGTTTCATCCCAAAGTCGATGATATTCAGTGCGGTTTCCAAAGTAATAGTGATAATGCGTGATCCCCCCGGCGAGCCAAGCACTAAGAAGATTTTACCCTCCTTGGTGACCAAACTAGGGCTCATGGAAGAGAGTGGACGTTTACCCGGTGCGATACTGTTTGCAGTGCCCTGGACTAAGCCATAAAGATTTTTTGCCCCGATTTTGGTGGTAAAGTCGTCCATCTCATCATTCATCAATACCCCTGTACCAGGTGCCATCACCACGGCACCAAAGCGTCCGTTCACCGTATAGGTAGTGGATACGGCATTACCGTAGTGGTCTACGATGGAGTAGTGAGTCGTTTCCGGCTTTTCACCGGTGGCCACCAGTGGCTTAACTTCAGTGGAAGGTGTCGCCTTATCTTTCTGAATTTTTTCACGCAACGATGCGGCGTATTGCTTATCCATTAACTTGGCCACGGGGTTTTGAACGAAGGCAGGATCCCCTAAGTAGGTGTTCCTATCGGCATAACTAAAGCGAAGTGCCTCCGTCAAGGTATGCACCATTGCGGCAGAGTTAAAGCCCATCGATTTCAGATCGTAGCCTTCCAAAATATTCAGTGTTTCACAGAGTGTTACCCCGCCTGAGCTAGGCGGTGGCGCTGAAACAAAGGTATAGCCGCGATAGGTACAAGTGAGCGGGGCGAGTTCGATGGCGTGATACTGTGCAAAGTCTTGGGCGGTAATGATACCGCTACCGGCTTTAGACGCCTGTTCAACGGCTTTAGGGAATTGACCATGATAGAAGGCATCTGGACCCTCTTTCGCGATACGTGACAGCGTACGCGCGAGGTCGGTTTGCCGTAAACGATCACCAGGTTGTAGCGGGGTACCGTCTGGACGTAGGAAGATTTTCGCCACCGCCGGGTCTTGTTTAAAATGCGCCACCGTGGTGTCGAGAATGTCAGTATCGGCACGGGTGAGGATAAAACCTTCTTTCGCTAGCTTGATCGCGGGGGCCATTACCGCTTGGCGGCTGAGTTTCCCATATTGACGACGTGCCATTTCCATACCCATCACCGTACCGGGAACGCCAGTGGCTTTCCAGCCATAGAGACTGCTACCGGCAATCAAGTCACCCTGGGCATTTTGATACATTTCCGCGCTGGCGGCGGCTGGTGCCATCTCGCGGAAATTAATAAAGGTATCCTTACCGTTTGCCAAATGGATGGTCATAAATCCACCACCACCGATATTGCCACAACAAGGATTAACGACGGCTTGGGCATACCCCACGGCGACCGCGGCATCGATGGCGTTACCGCCTTGTTTCAGAATATCAACCCCGACTTGGGTTGCTAAGTCTTGCGAGGTCACCACCATACCATTTTTGGCTTCGACGGCGGGAGCGGAAGCGGCTTGCACGAAGGGGGCTGGCGCTAAAACGAGTAACGCGAGGGCGGAGAGAGTGTATTTGCTTAACATTAAACCTAACCTTTTGAATTATTTTCTTCTACCATAAACGGATAAGAAAAAAACTCAAGCAATTCAATGGGATATCATAAGTAAAAAACAATATCTGTGATAGCGCACAAAAAAACCTCACCTTGGCTGGCGTTGTGGCTCGGCAATCTTTATCATTAGCTCCCTTTTATTCGCTATTTTTTGACACGTTAAGCGTGTATTGAGCGAGGTTTATCGTGTTTGTAGAGTATGGTGTGCTGAATTTCTGGACCTATGTGGCAGGAGCTATATTTTTAGTCTTGATACCGGGTCCTAATACGCTTTTTGTTTTGAAAAATAGTATGAGTGGCGGGGTAAAGAGCGGTTACCAAGCGGCGGCGGCAGTGTTTATTGGCGACGCGGTATTAATGTTTTTGGCTTACACAGGGGTTGCTACCTTAATCAACACTACGCCGGTACTATTTAATGTGGTGCGTTACCTTGGTGCAGGTTATCTGCTTTGGTTGGGGCTTAAGATGCTTTACACCACGTTTAGCCAGCGTCAACAGAGCGCGGTAGCGCCGAGTAAAAAAGTGCGGGGTGCGGTGTTTAAACGTGCTTTGGTGTTAAGCCTAACCAATCCAAAAGCGATCTTATTTTACGTGTCGTTCTTCGTACAGTTTATTGACGTACAGAGTGCGCATCCGGGCATCGCCTTCTTTATTCTGGCGACAGTATTAGAAATTGCGAGCTTCTGTTATCTCAGCGTGCTTATTTTTAGTGGCTCGTCGCTGACTCGCGCGATTGGCTCACGCCAGCGTCTTGCTAAGGTTGGAAATTCAATGATAGGTCTGTTGTTTCTTGGATTTGCCGCTCGTTTAGCCACGATGCAGTAGCGCCCGAAAAAAAGCTCACGTTAACGTGAGCTTTTTTGGCTAGAGATGGTTTTTTTCGCAGAATTCTTCCCATGTCATTCCCAGTGCCTCAGCGTGGCTACGCAGGTAACTCTCAATCGCTTGCGCGGCGACGGCATTATCCGTTTCGACTAGTTGAATGGAGAAGATAATACCGTCTAATTGTTTTTGACGTATAAACGCGGCGTAGATACGCTCAGCATGAAGAGTACGCAGTTGTTCTACCGTCATGCCATTATCGCGAGCATCTTTTTCAGTCACTTCATCAAGTGCCACTTGAAAGTCTGGGTGGGCTGAGAAAAAAATATCGCGCGCTTGGGCGTAGTACTGTTCTGGGGTTTTCATCGAAGGGCCTAGCTTTTGTAAGAATCTGAATTAATTATACCCGTTTCAGGCAAAGATGTCAGGGGAAGTCATTAGCTAGCTTGCATTGTGCTAGCGAAACATTATACCTTAGCGCCAGAAAAAATCTGTAGGGATGCCATATGAAAACTCGATTATTACTGTCACTTTTCGTGCTTGCGGGTTGCAGTCCGATTACTAATTATCAAACTATCGTCAAAACCCCAGCGCCACAATCACTGGAAGGGGTATGGCGGACATCAGGCCCACAATCCGGATTAGTCAGTAAAGATGCCGTCGGCTATTTAATTATTGACCCGGCGGGGAACACCTTAGACTGTCGTCAATGGCAACGCGTGATTGCTAAGCCAGGGAAGTTGAGCCGCATTGATGATCAATGGGTTAACGTCAACCATCAAGTTCGTATCATGCCGTTAACCCGTGAGAACGGTATGCTGCATTACGATCGACTCACCCTGACTAAGGTCTCTTCACCTAGCGAAGCATGCCAAAAAGCCCTTGCCGAAGCAAAGGCCCAACCTCAAGCAGAGACCATTCAAAATATCGAGATTGACGGTCAATAATTAGCGTGTCAGGCGGGGTTAACCCGCATGATAGGCATGATTGATTTTATCTTGCGTCACCTGTTCAATTTGCGCGTTAACCTCTCTCTGTAATTGATAGAGAGAGGTTTCCACACCCTCCTGAGCAGCCAATAGCCGCTGAATCATTGCTTGATTATCCATGTCCTCTAAATGCCGCACAGCGTGTGAATACGCCTCTGCCATGGGAAGTAAGGCGGTGAAATCTTTTATCTCAAGCGCCTGCTGAATTTTATCGAGTAAATCGAGGCTTTGTTGTACCTCTGGAAGTAACGCCATGATGATTATCCCTCTTGGCTAAGTGACGTTTGCCATGCCGTAGCAATGGTCTGCAGTAATTCACGGCAGTGGTCGAGTTTTTGGCGATCATTATGCAGATTCGCCAGCATCAATTGCTGTACAACATAATGAAACAGTGACAAAAGCTGTCCGGCGAGAGGATCCTCAGCATGAGGTTCAATGGCCTGTATCAGGCCAGTATCGATAATCGCGACGGCTTTCGCGATCATGTTGCCCTTATTGATGATGTCCTGGTGCGCCATCGAAATGGCTGCGCGCCCTAAGGCATTCAAGGCGCCGTCAAATAACAGGGTCGTCAATTGATGTTGGCTGGCGCTTAACACCGAACTTTCCAGCCCCACTTGAGCATACACATTCGCGAGTTGACGTTTATTCATAGCGATAACCTTAATCGTCCGATGTGGAGAATTGTGCCGTCAGATAATCTTTGGTGGTATTCATCTGCGCGATAGTCTTTTTTAACTGGACGAACTGAGACTTGTAACGCGCCATGGTGGCATCGATGCGTGCTTGCTGCTGATCATAACGAACCTCTAATTTATCGTAAGAGTCATTTAACGCATTGACTGCGGTTGTCAGCGTGCCTTTAGATGAATAGTTGTCACTTAAAATATTATCGAGAGCGTTGTTGGCTAGGGTACTAAAGCCTGTGGTTTTCCCATCGCCCAAAAAGAACTGGTAAACCGCCTGAGGCGTTGAGGTTAATGCAGACGAAAGCTTGGTCTCATCAATATTTATGGTACCAATGCTGCCATCTGCCGCTTTAGTGGTATTTTGGGTGATCCCCAACTCAGCCATAATGGTTAAGGCACCCGATTGCGTGGTGTTTAGCACTGAGCGCAACTGATTTTGAATATCACGCACTGTACCGTTACCCATTAACGGACCATTCGAACTGGTATCGCTCGACAAGGTACTCCCGCCAGTGTATTTGGTGATGTTGGTGATAACCGATTGCACAGTATTGTAGGCAGTCACCCAGGCTTTGATATTCTTTACGGCGTCAGCGGTATTATTGGCAATTTCCAAACGTTCTTCGCCGTTAGAAACCGCTTTGAGGTTTAAGGTCACACCATAAGGCGCATCGGTGACGGTATTTGACGCACTTTGTACTTCGATACCGTTGACGACTAAGACGGCATCTTGCCCTGCCGTAGTTTGTTGCATACCCGTCGCCGAATCACTTCCTGAGTAACCTATCAGTGCTTGCAACTGATCATCGCCATTGACTGAGACACTCAGCGTATTATTTGCCCCCGTCTCTTTCGAGGAGAGAGAGAGATAATATTCCCCATCATTCGACTTAATACTGGTTGCCACAACGCCAGCGCCACTCTTATTGATGGCATTGACGATACCATTAAGACTGGTATCAGCGTCGTCTAACGCTATGGTTACAGGCTGACCCTCGCCGGTTTGTAAGGTTAAGGTACGACCTTGCGCACCTGCCGTGCCGAGAGGCTGGTTGTTACTACTGATGGCGTGCGAAAGCAACGTCTGCGCGGTAGCAAGCTGTTTCACATTGACTTGGTAACTGCCGACGCTTGCATCACTGTTACTGGTTGCAGTAAACGACTGGTTGGTGCTGATGATACTGGTTGAATTCAATGCTGAGGTCGAGTTAAGCGCCGTCGTCGCCTTTTGTAACGATTCCAATGCACTGCGTAGTTGGCCAAAGGCCGAAATTTGGCTTTGAACGGTGGTGGCCTGTTGGGTGATGGGAGTTAGACTTTGTGATTCATAGGTTTCTAACTCAGCATACATTGAGTCGAGATTGAGCGTACTGTTTCCGATATCTAAACTATTAATAACCGCCATGGTGTCCTCTCTATCTACTAAATTGTAAAATCTTTATCGGCAAAATAGAGAAAACAGTTAGTCAGCAGCAGTTAATTTTGCGCTATCGATAAAGTTCATTCAGCACCTGCCGATAATCCCTTTGACCACGTACTGAGACGCAGTACGTAACATTCACTCAGAGCAAAGGAATTGAATATGGCTGTTATTAATACCAATATCATGTCTCTAACCACTCAAAATAACCTGAATAAATCACAATCGGCGTTGGGGACGGCAATTGAGCGCCTCTCTTCTGGGCTGCGTATTAATAGTGCTAAAGATGATGCTGCAGGGTCAGCAATTGCCAACCGTATGTCGTCTAACATTCGTGGGTTAACGCAGGCTTCGCGTAATGCAACGGATGGGATTTCACTGGCGCAGACCGCAGAGGGTGCGTTAAACGAAATGAACTCCAACTTACAGCGTATTCGTGAGCTGACAGTTCAAGCGAAAAATGGGACCAACAGTGCCGAAGACGTGAAATCAATTCAAGCAGAGGTCGACGCCCGTCTATCGGAAATTACCCGTATCGGTACCGCGACGACTTTTAACAACATCAAATTATTCGACAGCGATCAAAGCATCAATATTCAAGTAGGTGCGAATGATGACGCCGCAGCGAACGTGATCACTATCTCATTGACGGATGATGGTTTTAAATCCACCGCACTGGGTGCCGCCTTCTCTGTCAGTGGTGGTGGTGGTGCTGGCAGTACCGATGCTTCTCTTGCAGAGATCGATAAGCGTATCGCTTCAGTCGACTCCGCGCGCAGTAGCTTAGGTGCGATTCAAAACCGTTTCGAGTCAACCATCAATAACCTGAACACCACAGTTAACAACTTAAGCGCTTCACAATCTCGTATCCAAGATGCGGACTATGCGACAGAAGTTTCAAGCATGTCACGTGCGCAAATCCTGCAACAAGCGGGTACCTCTGTACTGGCAAAAGCGAACCAAGTCCCACAAACCGTTTTATCTCTGTTACAAGGCTAATAACGGCGGCATAACCCTAGCGGTATTGACGGCCCGACTCCCTAAGCGGACTCGGGCCGTTTTTCGTTTCTATGGTCGATTTCAAGCCGTTTTGCAGGAAGAAAATCTTCTCTTCAAGCTCATCGTAAAAGCATGTTTTTTTCCTGCGATAAGAAATGATTCCTAGCCTCGATAATATTCAGTATGAATAAATGGAAAAATAGGAACTGCACAGTGGAGTGTCTATATAATCAGGAAGGATTGCAGAGTGAAGCCATTGATTGGCCACGCTACCTACAGTTAGTTCGCCACGAGGCATTGCGGCTGCAGGTACGTTTGCCCGCCAGCGTCGATCTTGATGATTTAATACAAGCCGGGGCAATGGGATTGATGAATGCGATATCACGTTATGATGCTCAGCAAGGGACTGCGTTTACCACCTATGCAGCCCAGCGTATTCGGGGCGCAATGCTTGATGAATTACGCAATCTGGACTGGGCGCCACGTCGCGTACGCCGAGACGCGCGAAATGTTGCCGCGGCAATTGCCAAAATTGAGCAGCAAAGCGGCTGCCATGCAACAGAAGCAGAGATTGTCTCTGCCTTAAATATTAGCCGAGAAGAGTATCGCACCATTCTGATGGAGACAAATAATAGCCAACTGTTTTCATTAGATACGCTCTACGAGGACCATAGCGATGCGGCAGACCATTTATTCATCGCTACCGACGATCAAAATCCACTCGAGGCTCTGGTTGACCAGGATCTGCGTCAACAAATTATTGCGGCGATCGGGCTGCTTCCTGAACGAGAACAACAGGTACTCAGTTTATATTACCAAGATGAGTTGAATCTCAAAGAGATTGGAGCAGTGTTGGGGGTGGGTGAGTCTCGGGTCAGTCAAATTCACAGTCAAGCGATCAAAAGGCTCAGTAGTCGATTAAAGGGATAAGCAAGGCATGGGGACATGCCTTGCTGTGTTTTTATCGATTAACCAATCGTCATTAAGCTTGCATTGCCTCCGGCTGCTGCCGTATTGACGCTGACAGAGCGTTCGAATAAGAATCGCTCCAGCGCAATACTGGTTTCGCCTTGGTCATAGCCTTGAACGATAGCGATTGGCCCTGAACGTTCAGCCACTTGTTGGCATAACGCCGAGAGCTGATCAGTCACACCGTGGTAGATGACGGCATCATAGCGGTCGCTAATGGCTTTAGCCGAGAGATCGATACAGTTGCGTACTGCATCCGGCAGGGTAGCGAGTAGCTGACGGTGCTCGGCATCATCAGGCCAGAGTGCGCGACTGCCACAAGCGGTGACGGCGGCTAACTGAATCAGCCGATCTGAAGGCTGTTTAGCGATACAGAGCACGCGGGCACGCGGGAGTAATTGATAGGTATTACGTTCCCCTGTTGGGCCCGGGAGTAACGCGATACGATTCGACACCGTAGTATCGCGGTACATCTCACACGCCTGCGCAAGCACGCTATGCTCGTTCTGCTCAGCCCACAACTGTAAGGCGCTTACCGGGGCAACATCGGAAGGCTGATCCGCAGTAGAATGCAACGGTAATCGTGACAGTGTCACTTTTGAGGCGTTATTCGGCGCACTCGATAGCAGACGAGTGAGGTAGAGCGGTCCACCGGCCTTAGGCCCAGTACCGGATAATCCCTCACCACCAAAGGGTTGAACCCCGACGACGGCACCGACCATATTGCGGTTAACATAGAGGTTACCGGCATGCATTCGTTCAGTGGCCAAGCTGATGGTTTCATCGATGCGGCTGTGTACACCAAAGGTCAGTCCATAGCCTAATTGGTTAATCTCAGTCAGTAGGCGAGTGAGGTGCTTACTGTTGTAGCGCACCACATGTAATACCGGACCAAAGATTTCACGGGTGAGATCGGCTGCTGAATTAAGCTCGATCAGGGTCGGGCGAACGAAGGTGCCTTGTGACAGAATCTGCGCATCGCTTTCACCATGCCAGCTGAATTGGGTCACCTTAAAGCCACGCTGCCGCATATCGTCAATATGATTAACAATATTATCCCGTGCCTCTTCATCGATCACCGGGCCAATATCGGTGGTCAGCAATTCTGGATTACCGACACGATATTCTGCCATGGCTCCTCGTAACATTTTAAGCGTGTGGTCCGCGATATCTTCCTGTAAACACAGTAAACGTAATGCGGAGCAACGTTGGCCGGCACTATCAAAAGCGGAGGCCACAATATCGACCACGACTTGTTCAGTCAGCGCGGAGGAGTCGACCACCATCGCGTTAATCCCACCGGTCTCAGCGATAAGTGGGATCGGACGGCCTTGGGGATCGAGGCGTTTAGCCAGTTCGCGTTGTAGCAGGGTGGCAACCGCCGTCGACCCTGTAAACATCACCCCGCGTGTGCGCTTATCGGCCACCAGACGGGCACCCACCGTTTCCCCATCACCTGGGAGAAATTGCAGCACACCTTGCGGAATACCAGCTTCCAATAAGATCGATACAGCCTGATAAGCGATTAACGGCGTCTGTTCCGCCGGTTTAGCCAGCACAGTATTACCTGCTGCCAGTGCCGCAGCGACTTGACCGGTAAAGATTGCCAGCGGGAAGTTCCACGGGCTAATACAGACGATTGGGCCAAGAGGACGGTGGGTCTCATTATCAAAATCTTGGGTCACTTGGTCTGCGTAGTAGGTTAAAAAGTCAACCGCTTCACGCACTTCAGCAATGGCGTTGGCATAGGTTTTACCGGCTTCTCTTACCAGCAGCCCCATCAGTGTTTGTAATTGACCTTCCATTAACATCGCTGCGCGTTTTAGGATCGCTGCGCGCTCTTCAGACGGCGTTGCAAACCAGATCGCGCTGGCTTCATGACTCGCATCCAAGGCGAGATCGACTTGTGCTTCGCTGGCGTTAATGACTTCGCCAACAATATCGGTTAAGTAAGAGGGATTACGTACCGGTTGTCCGGCTGCGTGCTCACTCTCTACACCCAGCACGGGTTTAGCCACCCACGATTGCGAAGCAGTGGTGAGCAGGGCGCTGGATAGCGAGGCTAAACGATGTTCATTCGCCATATCCAAGCCTGAGGAGTTAGCACGGCTGCCATACAGTTCCCGTGGCAGAGGAATACGGGGATGCGGAAGCCCTACCTGTCCTTCCTCTCGAGTGAAGGTATTAATGGTTGCGACGGGGTCAACGATTAGATCTTCAACGCTTAACGATTTATCGGCGACGCGGTTAACAAAGGAGGTATTCGCCCCATTCTCTAACAGGCGACGGACTAAGTAAGCGAGTAAGGTTTCATGGGTACCCACCGGGGCATAGATCCGGCATGGTCGGTTGAGTTTCCCATCAGCCGTTTTACCGACGACTTGATCATAAAGTGGCTCACCCATGCCATGTAGGCATTGGAATTCGTATTGGCCAGGGTAGTAGTTATTGCCTGCCAACTGATAGATTGTCGCCAAGCTGTGGGCATTGTGTGTAGCGAATTGCGGATAAATCAGATTAGGTGCGGCTAACAGTTTTCTCGCACAGGCAATATAGGCGGCGTCGGTATACACTTTGCGAGTATAGACCGGATAATCTTCCAGACCTTCGACCTGCGCACGTTTAATTTCACTATCCCAGTATGCGCCTTTAACCAGACGGATCATAAGACGACGTTGGCTACGCGCGGCCAAATCAATCAGTTCATCAATCACAAAAGGACAGCGTTTTTGGTAAGCTTGAATAACAAAGCCAATTCCGTTCCAGCCAGACAGTGCGGGTTCAAAACAGAGCTTCTCAAGTAAATCTAACGACAGTTCAAGACGGTCAGCCTCTTCTGCATCGATATTGATGCCAATATCGTATTCGCGGGCAAGCAGCGTCAGGGACTTAAGAATAGGATACAGCTCTTCCATCACACGGTCATATTGGGCGCGTTGATAGCGCGGATGGAGGGCCGAAAGTTTAATGGAGATGCCCGGACCTTCATAAATACCGCGACCATTCGACGCTTTACCAATCGCATGAATCGCCTGTTGGTAAGAGTGCAGGTAGGCTTTAGCATCTTCGGCAGTGAGCGCGGCTTCACCGAGCATATCGTATGAGTAACGGAAGCCTTTATCTTCTAACTTACGGGCATTCGCTAAGGCTTCGGCAATGGATTCGCCGGTGACAAATTGTTCGCCCATCAGGCGCATCGCCATGTCGATCCCTTTACGGATCAGTGGTTCACCACTTTTCCCGATAATACGGTTGAGGGAACGCGACATATTGACTTCGTTGTGGGTTGACACCAATTTTCCGGTAACCAGCAATCCCCATGTCGCTGCATTGACGAACATGGAATTACTTTGACCAAGGTGCGCAGACCAATCACCATGGCTAATTTTGTCGCGGATAAGCGCATCACGCGTTGGTTTATCGGGGATCCGTAACAGGGCTTCGGCTAAGCACATTAATGCTACGCCTTCCTGAGAGGAGAGGGAGAACTCTTGCAAAAGACTCTGTACTAATCCGGAACGCCCGCCTTGGTTTTTCTGATTACGTAATTTCTCGCTTAAGTGCAGGGCTAGGGCATGGACTTTCTCTGCAACCTCTGGACTCACTTTCGCTTGTTCAAGCACCATCGGCACCATATCCACTTCTGGGCGACGCCATGCGGCAGTCACTGCAGAACGCTTGACGCTTTGTGGCAGGACATGCTCAGCAAACTCTAAGAAAGGCTGATAAGGCGTGGCGATATCGGCGGCATCTTGGGCAGACGGCTCAGTCGATGAGGCGGAAGCCGTCGGATAAATGGTTTCACCCGCTTCAACCTGTGCAAGCAGGTTAAAGATAGCCTGTTTGATTAGCCAGTGCGGTGTACGGTCTATTTTTACCGCAGCACGCTTAAGTCGTTCGCGGGTTTCATCATCAAGTTTTACGCCCATGGTGGTGTGTGCCATGCCAGTTCCTCATTAAAGAAGTCGATAAAAGGTTGCACCTTGACTATCTCTTGAGTTGCACCTTTAGCGCAACCCATTTGTAGTAAAAAAGTGAACAAAATTAAATAAATGATAATTACTAGTGGATTTATTCAAACTAAAAGCGGTTATAAGTGCGATTTAGTTCAAATAAAACGCTTTGTAGCATAAAAAAATTTGATCGAGATCCCTGTTTTGTAAAGAGTGAAGTGAAGCCTATCGCTTTTATGTTAAAAGTTTGTATTCGTTGCAACCAGCGGTGCAACTTTTATGATGTAAAAGATGGACGACAGCGATAAAAAAAGAATATCTTAATTAGGAAAACTCATTGATAATACTAATAAAATAGAGGATTAATCATGGTAAGCACTCCCTTATTAGTGACGTTCTGTATCTATATTGCAGGAATGTTACTTATCGGTTTTATGGCATGGCGCTCGACAAAAAACTTTGACGATTTCATCTTGGGTGGTCGCAGTCTGGGCAGTTTAGTGACCGCGTTATCGGCGGGCGCTTCAGATATGAGTGGCTGGTTATTAATGGGGCTACCTGGCGCCATTTTCTTATCGGGAATTTCGGAAAGTTGGATAGCGATTGGTTTAGTGCTCGGTGCTTGGGTTAACTGGAAAATTATCGCCGGCCGTCTACGGGTACAAACTGAGCATCACGGTAACGCCTTAACCCTGCCAGATTATTTCACTCATCGTTTTGAAGACCGCAGTAAAATCTTACGTGTTATTTCAGCGTTGATTATTCTGGTCTTTTTCACCATTTATTGTGCTTCAGGTATCGTTGCGGGGGCGAGACTCTTCGAAAGCACTTTCGGTATGGACTACACAACGGCCCTCTGGGCAGGTGCGGCCGCAACCATTGCGTATACCTTCTTAGGCGGGTTCTTGGCGGTCAGTTGGACCGATACCGTCCAAGCCAGTTTAATGATTTTCGCACTGATCCTTACACCAGTGATGGTAATAATGGCCGTGGGTGGCGTAGACAGTTCATTAGACGTTATTCGCCACATTGACCCACAGCGTTTAAATATCTTCAACAACCTTAGCGTAGTGGCGATTATCTCGTTACTCGGCTGGGGCTTGGGCTATTTCGGACAACCGCATATTTTAGCGCGTTTTATGGCTGCCGATTCCCACCGTACTATGCGTAGCGCACGTCGTATCGGCATGACTTGGATGATTCTTTGTTTAGGTGGCGCGGTGGCGGTCGGCTTCTTTGGCATTGCCTATTTTGCTGATAATCCCTCACAGGCAGCGGAGGTAAACGGTAACAGCGAGCGTATTTTTATTGAGCTAACGCGTATTCTGTTTAACCCTTGGATCGCCGGTATTTTACTTTCCGCTATTTTAGCGGCAGTGATGTCAACCTTAAGTTGCCAGCTGCTGGTGTGTTCCAGTGCGTTAACGGAAGACTTCTACAAGGGCTTCATCCGTAAAAATGCGGGTCAACGCGAGAAAGTATGGGTAGGGCGTTTAATGGTGCTTATCGTTGCGCTGATTGCGATAGCGTTAGCCAGCAATCCAGAAAATAAGGTACTGGGCTTAGTCAGTTATGCTTGGGCCGGTTTCGGCGCGGCATTTGGGCCGGTGATCCTGCTTAGCGTGTGCTGGTCAGGGATGAGCCGTAACGGGGCCTTGGTCGGTATGATTGTCGGAACGTTAACGGTCATCATCTGGAAACAGTTTGCGTGGTTTGGTTTGTACGAAATTATCCCTGGCTTCCTGTTCGCGACAGTGGCGATCGTCTTGGTCAGTCTCTGCGGAAAAGGGCCTTCACAACAGGTGCGTGATCGCTTCCAACAGGCCAATCAAGAGTACCTGCAATAACGGGGAATGGTTCTCAGGTGCGATTGATTGCGGCAGATAAGTGACGACGCGCTTATCTGCCGCGTTACGCTTTAGCTAAAAAGCGCTGCACCGATATAACTGCCTTCTTTTGCGGCAGGCGGCACAAAGAATAGTCCGCTACCAATATGCGAGATATATTCATTTAGGGCATCGGAAGCCCCTAATTTACGCTGCAAGGTTTCGAAATGGGCAGGGTCATTCTGGTAACTGATAAACAGTAATCCCGCATCGAGTTGCCCATACGGATTTAACCCATCGGTGTAGTTATAAGACCGCCGTAAAATCCTCACTCCCTGATTATTTTCATGTGCGGCTAAGCGAATATGCGCGGTAGCCGGTATCACTAATTCGCCCTCGCTATCGTGTTTGTGAAAGTCAGGCGGATCAAATTCATGGGTGCCTGACAGCGGCGCACCAGAGAGTTTATGGCGACCAAAGACCTGATTTTGATCGCTAACGCGATCGGTATCCCAGTTCTCAATGTTCATCTTAATTTTACGCACCACTTGGTAACTGCCTTCTTGCTGCCAAGCGGGGCCATCTTTAATCCATACATGTTGAGAAAACTCAGCGGCCTCAACTAAGTTACGGGTACCGTCTTTAAAACCAAATAAATTGCGTGGGGTCTCCTGGCCTTTGCCTGCGGAGGCCCGACCAAAGCCCATTACGGTCCAGCGAGTTTGGGCGGTTCCTGTGCTTTTGGCAATGCGGGCTAAGACGCGAATAGCATGGTAGGCCACTTGCGGATCATCGGCGCAGGCTTGCAGAGAGAGATCGCCGCCAGTCAATTCTGGTTGCAGATTATCACTGGGCAATGCCGCCAGCGGCCGTAAGTGTGGGGGGCATTTTGCGGCAAGGCCGTAAGTATCGGTAAAGAGCGAGGGGCCCATACCAATGGTGACGGTTAAGGACGCGGGGTCTAACCCCACCGCCTCGCCGGTATCCGTACCAACACTGCCTACTCTCGAGGGCTCGACGGTACCGACGGCTGCACCCTGAACCAATTGAGCGATGGCCGCCGACCAGCGGGCGAGCAATATTTGCAGCGCTTGCTGAGTGGGCGTCGTCATATCAAAAGTCATAAACATAATATGACGTTGCGGCGGTGTCGTAACGCCGGCTTGCCCATGGTCACCATAAAATGGCCACTGATGGGAGAGGTCGATATTATCCTTCTCGCTGGCCTCTGCGGCAGAGGCCAGTGTTGGGGAGAGGGCAGGAAGCGTTAGCGCGCTGGCTAACGATCCTTTTAACATATTTCGACGCGAGACGAGGCCATGGGCAAATCGTGGCTTATCGTGACGACTCATTACTTAGGCTCCAGCGTGTGTAGCGACTTTCTCAGCGATATGGGAAAGCGGCTCTTGTAAGGCTTGTATTGCACGGCTTAATTTCGCCGCGTTTTCTGCTTTCAGCGACTGAGTGTAAGGGCGATAACCGCCTAAACTTTTACTGTCACGGTACTGATCAAGCAATTTGCGCACCGCACTAAATTGTTCGCTGACCTGTTGGGTCAGTGCCGGGTCGATTTTTGCTAAGCCAGGCTGTAAGTAGGCGAAGGCTTGCATCGCCCCTTCGACGTTGCCTGCAAAGTCGACCAAATCGATATGGCTGTAAGCTTCTTCCTCACCATTAATTTTGGTATTTTGCACCTCTTCAAGCAGGTCTGCGGCACCGTTGGCTAAATCTTCAGGTTTATAGGTGAGACCTTTGACTTGTTTATTTAATTCTGCAACGTGCGTGACTAAACCTTGGGCAGTTTGCTTGGTTTTCTTATCAATCTTGCCTTTCTCGAACAGGTCGCGCTCAATAGCATGGAAGCCATGCCAGCCGACTGCTGGGTCGAGGTTCGACGCACGCATATCAATGAGATAGTCTAGGTTGCCGGCATTATCCGTCGCTTTGTAGCCAGGAAGTAAGAAGCCGTCGACATCAGATTCAATCCGTTCGTAGAAAGGGCGAGCCTGCGCGTAGGCGATTTTTGCTTGCTCCAGCTGACCCGCATTGATGGCCGTTTGCAGTTTCGCGACGGCGCTGACCATGCCAGCAACGGTACCTTCTACATAGCGACCGTAACCGTCTGTCCCCTGTTTTAATAGGGCGCTGATGCTATCGGCGGATTGTGCGCTACGCTGGCCGTTCACGGTAAAGTCGACTAATTCTTTCGCTGCGCCAGGGCAGTAAAGCTGATAATTGCCACCCTCGAGGTTAAGGGTAAATTTCACCGCCGGTAGGCCGGGCGCGAGGTTTTCTTTTTCACCCAAAATACGGTTGTTACTTAGCAGTTCGATCTCAGTAATTGCGGTGGCAGTTTTATTCACGATGTTAAAGGTGACGGGTCCTGCCTTGACCTGATTCGTATCGAGTTGACATTGTCCGCCGTTATCGCCCGTTAAGGTAATATTGACTTGCGTGACGTCGGGCGTTGTGGCGGCATGCGAGGCGCCTACAGTCAGTAAGAAGAACGCAAGGGTACTCAATTTTAGAGCGGGGCGGCGTAATAATTGCTGTTTCATCATAGTCGTTATCTCATTATGTTTTGAGCGTTATGGTGTGATCTTTTTTTTGCTGCGGACGCTCAGCGCGAGTGCACCGAGGCTCATTACCACTAAAACGATAGGTAACTTATGCTGCAGGAAATCGTAGACGTTTTCTGTCTCTTGATAAGCAGCTAATGCTTGGTTTGCGTGACGTTGCCAGACTGCACTTGTCTGCCATGGGCAGCCTACGACAGTGGGGGATAGCGTCACACTTAGCAGTCTTGGCGATGATAAGCCACTGCCACTTAAGGTTAACAGGCTATTGGCGGTGCTGTGTGCCGCGATAATTTCTCCCTGCTGCACGGTAAGCGTGATCTGACAACTCAACTGCCACTGGCTTTGATAGGGACCAGGGTGCTGTTGAGGATGCAACCCAGGGGGAACGCGTTGGTGATAAAGTGCAATGACTTGATCCAGCGAGAGTTGAGTCGGGGCATCAGGCCATTGAGCTTTAAGCGTGACGGTGTGTTCATCCGGTACGGGCGCGACAGCGGCGGTGCTAAAGGGCATAAAGCGCGTAGACTGACCGGTAAGGGTTAACTCGAGGCCGTCGGCAGTGCGTACCAAGGTGCCGATAGGCACTTCGCTGTCATCTTGTGGCGTGACCAGCGGCAGAGACTGCGCTAAGTGGAACGCGGGAGGTGAAAGTAATTTGGCACAGATTACTGCGCCGACCAGTGTGACGAGACTTAGGCTCTGCAACAGGCGGTAAGCGACCCTCGGACTTGGCTGATAGCGTTGTGGCCAAGCCAAAATTAACACGAATAGAACGAGATAGCTTAGCCAGCCTAGTAGCTCTGCAGTGCGTGGGTCGGCAGGGATTCCCAGTACGCCGGTGATGAGTGCGGCACGGACCGAGCCTGCTGGCAGTAACCAATAGAGGTCCAACACCTTATGTTGGCCGATCAATAGCCAACCCGCTTCGTGAGCACTGCGCAGGGCAGAGACCACTAGCCCAGCAGCCACGACGACCAAGAAAATACCGGTTATTTTAAAGAAACGACCGAGATTAAGACGTATACCGCCACGATATATTCCCCAACCGATCATTAGCGCCAGTAACAGGCCAACCACTGCGCCAACAGTCGCCCAGATCGATGATTGCGCGGCGGAGAAAGTCGCTAACATAAAGACGCTGGTTTCGAAACCCTCTTTGAGCACGGCTAGAAAAGCCATGGTCGGTAGTGCCCAGCGGCTCGATTGGCGCAAGGCTAGGCTTGCCTCGCTCTCAAGTTGATATTTCAGTTGTGGTGCATGGTGCTGCATCCACATAATCATACTGCTGACGAAGATCACCGCAATGGCGCCGATTATTGCCTCCATCGCCTCTTGTTCGGCTTGGGGTAAAGCGCGTTCAGTTAGACTGAGTCCGACGCCTACTGCTAGGGAAAGTAATACGGCAGCGAAGACACCCCACCACATGGGGACTAGTGATTGCTGATTTTTTCGTAAAAAGGTCGCGATAATACTGACGATTAGAACAGCTTCTAATCCTTCACGTAACGCGATGACCAAGGTGGCTAGCACGGTCACTGTCTCTAAGTAAATTAATGTAAATAGGAATGGTTAGTAATATCATTTCTATTTAGTTCTGTAAAAGCATTCCAAGCTGTTATATGACCCGCCAACAGGATTTTTCGTATCAGAATATGTCGTTAGCTGGCGGGTGAGGCCGCTTTGCGTAAGGTTACTGAGTAGCGTGGGCGCGCGTAAGTGTTTCCTCGCTTGGCGATGCGTCGATGGGCTGTAAGCAGGAAAGATATTTTGCACTGGATTGCCTGACGATATCGTCTCCCCGCTGCAGAATATTTTGCCCGTTAAAGGCCCCATAGATTTTGGCAAAGCGTAACGGGGCTAATCGATCCCTTATCGAGCAAACGCTCTGGGCGGGGAGTGGTAACAGGTTAGGATAGCTCCACATAAAAGAGACTGCATCGGCACCGGGCGTAACCTGAATAATATCCCCCGCTAAGAGTACTCCCTCTTCTGTCGACCAATGTAAGACGCTTCCTCCCGCAAAGTGCCCACCTAAACGGATTAAGCGTATCTGTGAGGTTAACGATAAGCTCTCTCCCCTCACAGTTTTATTGCAGGGGAGCGGCGCATAATTCATTGCTGATCATCGCTATGGAGATAAATTGGGGCGTTAAATTCAGCGGCCCAATCTTGCATAGTGGTGTAGTAGTGGGGATGCGATAAGGCGATGGCGGTTAAGCCGCCTAAAGCATGGATTAAGGTTTTAGTGGCCTCATCAAGACAGGCAATACAATCCCATAAGATATTGCCCTCAGGGGTTTGGATAATAAACGCGCGCTGGCCGATAGCAAACTCCGGAATAGTTTGTAGGCTAAAGAGTTGGGGTTGGTGCTGGGTCCAGTGGTTACAATGGGTTGTGGTAAGCAAGTCACGTTCTATCCACTGTTGGCCTTTCACCGGCACGTATTGGCGTTCATCGAGGCAGATTTTACAGTGATCGGGTGCAGCCGCGTCGACAGCATAAGAAGTCCCACAAGCAGTACATAAGGTAATCATTAACATCTCCCATTGAGCTTATAGCGTAAACATATTAAGGGTATTTTTGTTAATGACTTGTTATTTAGAGCGCAATGAGTGTCAAGATCAAAACCGGATACCGCCAAGTGACCTAATCCAGCAAGGGAGACAAAAAAATCCCGCCATCAGCGGGATTGAGAGGGTTATTTTTCCCAGTCTTGACGTTGTTGAGTTTTAATGATTTCAACAAACTCTTCTGGAAAGACATTTCTGAATTTTGCATGACTATCGATAATGACATCACACATTGCTGAAATATCTTGGTTTTCGTCGTATTGAGGCAGGTCAAAAGTTAAATCACTATGGTCCACATGGTTTTCTTGAAGTGAAGACCAGTTTTTGGATGCTTCCATAATTCTGTCGTTAAACCCGGTCAGATAGGGACCCGGATTGATGGTTGAAACGCTGATGCCGAATTCGTTTAATTCAGATTTAAAGGATTCAGCAACCGCTTCTAATGCATGTTTTGATGCGCAATAGGCTCCGGCGAGTTCAGGGGTCATTAATCCCCCAATAGAGGAAATAAACACGATCCGACCGGTTGATTTTCTTTTAATTAAACTGTCAGCAAAGCGTTTCGCGACTTCCGTGGTTGCGAAGAAGTTCACCTCAAATTGCTTTCTGAGAATCGTCTGCGGCATATCGATCAGTGCACCGCCTTCACCAATACCCGCGTTATTGACCAGAATATCCGCCTGCTGCGCAATGGCATAATCAATATCAGCGGAATCACAAATATCGACCTTTATCACATTGATGGATAAGTTATTTTTTGAGGCTTCTTCTCTTAAGGGGCGCATTTGACTTGGCGATTCGACTGCTGCGATAACGTCATAGCCTCGTTTAGCAAGTTCAAATGAAAATAATTTCCCAAATCCACTTCCTGCACCCGTTATTAGAACCTTCTTCATTGTGACCTCCTATAATTGGGATAAGATATTCAGCGCGATCGCTTTATCAAGATGGGGATTATTGGTCGACACCCCAACACAATAACGCTCGCCAGAAGTGTTCTGGCTAATGACACCACCTGCGAGAAAGCAGTATTCCTCACAAAGTAGATTTTGTTGACCGATGGTGATTAACGACTGATAGATCACATCGCTATCAAGAGTAAATTTATACGCCGTCTCTGCTTTCTTAATACTTAATGTAAAACTGGCTCTCGCAACGTCACCCGATTTTAGACAGGCGATAACCTCGCCTTGTGCATTGATCACGGTGACATACAGTCCTACGTTATAGTCTTTGGCGAGAGCATGAATACCCGTGACGATTTCTGCCGTTATCTGTTTCATCGTTATCCTCCAGCGTCTCTTACGCATTGGGACCGGTTCGTGGTCGGCCAACTAATAAAAATATAGCTTATTAAATTATAAGTTATAGTATGATAAGTTAAAATATAATAAGTTATTTATTATTTTATTTATATTCAATGCGTTAATATGAATTTTTTCTTTATCTAATGGCTAAGTGGGTATTTTCGCGCTCGGCAAGGCAGAGCTTCATCGGCCAGCCCGGGGGGGAATAGAGGGCAGTGGTTCAGGACGAATGAAGTGATTATCACAAAAATGTCATTTTTGAGTGATAAATGTAATAAGTGTTGATTTGTACTATAGTTTATGAACATGATGAGCAGGCAACATCGTTCTATCATAACAACCGTTGGGAGATCGCGAATGAGACGACCTGGGTCAGTGGGTAAACGACTTCTTTCACACTGTGCACCCTGTTGTGCCATGCATTTCTCCTATTCCTCTCCTCTCACCGCGATCTATTCGCTTATACCGCTATCTTGCGACAATGTACGTCAACGACTTCTAATCTCAGGCAGTAAGGCTCATAAGGAAGCTAACCTCTAAAGCGTTCAACTATACGTCGCCATCGGGCAGACGGTAACTGAAACCAACAGTAAGGTGCCATCATGGGAAGACAAAAAGCAGTAGTCAAAGCACGTCGTGAAGCAAAACGCGTCCTTCGTAGTGATGCGCGGAGTCATCGTTCACGCGAAGAAGAATCAGTCTCCTCCTTGGTTCATATGAGTGGTCTTGATGCAATCGGTATGGCGCGAGATGTCCGTGACCGTCAACCGATCGTTGCACGTAATGCGTCACAAGCCCATTATTTGCAGGAAATCACCACAAAATCATTGATTTTCGCTACAGGCGAAGCGGGGTGTGGTAAAACTTGGATCAGTACCGCTAAAGCCGCAGAAGCCTTAATTAACAAAGATATTGAGCGGATCATTGTGACTCGCCCAGTGTTACAAGCCGATGAAGACTTGGGTTTCCTCCCTGGCGACATTTCTGAAAAATTTGCTCCTTACTTCCGCCCGGTCTATGACGTATTAGTCAAACGCTTGGGGTCCTCCTTTATGCACTACTGTTTACGCCCTGAAATTGCGAAAGTTGAAATTGCACCTTTCGCTTATATGCGGGGCAGAACCTTTGAGAATGCTTTCGTTATTCTTGATGAAGCGCAGAACGTTACCGCCTCACAAATGAAAATGTTCCTCACTCGCTTAGGGGAAAATGTGACCGTGATCGTTAACGGTGATATTACCCAATGTGACCTACCAGCAGGTGTTAAATCCGGGCTTGCTGATGCGATGCAGCGTTTTTATGATGACGATGTTGTCGGGGTGGTACGCTTTGGTGCTGAAGACTGTGTTCGCTCAGAACTCTGTCAACGCACACTGCTTGCCTATCAATAATCAGTTGTGCCATACAACCGCCCAGTAGGGCGGTTTTTTTATTTATCGTTATTGAGGGAGAAGCATGAGCATAAGGATTAGAAGGGCGCGGGGCGACGAGGCCGAGTTATGTTGGCGTATTCGTAATCTAGCGATCATCGCACAGTGCCAAGCTTGCTATCCTTTATCCGCCATTCGCGCGTGGACGCCAGAAAAAATGCCTGGTGGTTACCGGCAGGCTATCCTGCACAATCCCTTTTATGTTGCAGAAAATGTGCAACATCAGCTCCTGGCGACCGGGTATCTAGATATCGAGACGCAGCGTGTTGAGGCGATGTTTACCTTACCTGAAGCCATGCGGCAGGGGATCGCGGCGCGTATCATGACTTGCATTAAACAAGAGGCGCTGGCGCGAGGCATAAACGCCCTCGCACTTTCTTCACCCCCTAATGCTCAGGGGTTTTATCTTAAACAGGGGTTTCAATGCGTGCGTAATGATACCCACTATTCGCCTGCTGCCGATTATACATTTGACTGCATCGAGATGCTTTACCGGCCGCAGTAAGCTATTCAAGGAATCAGTATGTCGTTACTGACCCAATTAGGCATTCGTTATCCGATTTTTTTAGCACCGATGGCTGGTGTGACCACTCCCTTACTAGCCAGTCAGGTTTCTGAGGCGGGCGGGCTTGGTGCTTTAGGGTTAGGCGCTTGTGATGCTTTTCAGGCTGAGGCCGCGATCAGGGCAACACAACAGCTGACAAGCCAGCCTTTTCAGGTCAATTTCTTCTGCCATCGTTCCACGCCGTTGGACCCGGTTAAAAGTCGGGCATGGTGCGAGTACCTCTCAGCGCATTTTACGCAATTTGGACAGGCTGTTCCTACACAACTTCTCGCCCCTTATACTTCCTTTACTGACTCACCTGAGTTACTCGAGGTTATCCTCGCCACCCGCCCGGCCGTCGTCAGTTTTCACTTTGGTTTACCGCCTAAGTTTATCCTGCAAGCCTTACAGCATGCGAAGATTCCTTACTGGGTGAGTGTCACACGACTCAGTGAGGCGCTTTATGCCCAACAGCAGGGGTGTTCAGCGATCATTGCGCAAGGGGTTGAAGCGGGCGGGCACCGTGCGACGTTCGACCCACTGTGTGATGCGGGACTGAGTACAGAGGGATTATTACAGCAGTTAGCGCCGCACATCTCGCTACCGATTATTAGTGCGGGGGGCGTGATGACGGGCGGGCAAATTACTCAGCTGTTAACGCAAGGGGCGAGCGCTGCACAATTGGGAACCGCCTTTATTACTTGCCAGGAGTCTGCCGCCAGCGATCAGCTAAGACAACGTTTATTCATGGCGAAAGGTACGCAAATTACCGATGTGATTTCTGGGCGGCCCGCCCGTGGGGTTATGGGACGTTGGCAGCAAGAGATCGATCACCCGTTACGCCCAGCACATGCCGACTATCCTTATAGTTACGCTCTAGCCAAGCAGTTGGATAAGGTCGCCAGTGCGCAAGGCGTTACCGATTACCAAGTCTGTTGGGCGGGCACGGGGGTAACGGCATTACGGCCCTTGGATGCGCTCCCCTTAATGCAAACGCTTATTGCTGAACTCAATTAGGCCTCTTACTTTACCCAGGGTAAGTCTTGGTAACGGGTGGTGTAAGCGGGGGATAATTTTTCTCGCTTCATCGCCCAAGGTTTCTGAATTCCTTGTCCTGCAAACCAAATCGTTCCTCTACCACGTTGATTGATCCCATCAACAACTTGCATTAGTGCATCGCTATTTGCGTGAGGGGCTAGTGGGTCAAAAAGATTAAGCTGCGCGACACCGTGCTGAAAAAAATCACCTAAGATAATCCCTGCCTTCATATAGCGAGGCCCCTCCCGCCAAATTTGGTCAAGTAAATAGAGCGCTAGCCGCACGATATCGCGCGTATCTTGGGAAGGGGTAAGGAGTTGACCGGTGAGTTGATTGGCATAATAGACTTCGCCCACAGCATGTGGGCTGGTACGGATAAAGACGCCTACCTGGCGGCAATACTGTTTTTCACCGCGTAATTTTTCGGCAGCCCGTACCGCATAATTACAGACTGCCTCACGCATCTGCACGTAGTCAGTGATGCGCTGGGAAAATGAGCGGGAACAGAGGATCTGCTGCTTGACTGGCGCAAACTCTTCTAGGGCCAAACAGGGCTCGCCGCGCAGTTCGCGCACTGTCCGTTCAACAATGACCGAGAAAGATTTACGGATAAACTGGGTGTCTTGTTGGGCAAGATCCGCGGCAGTATAAATGCCGAGCTGTGCGAGTTTTTTACTGAGCCGACGGCCAATGCCCCAGACTTCCTCTACCGGCACCAGCGGCAGCAATTTGTTTTGCCGTTGTGGCGAAGAGAGATCAACCACACCTGCAGTTTTAACCCATTTCTTCGCGGCATAATTGGCGAGTTTTGCCAAGGTCTTGGTGGGGGCAATGCCGACACCTACCATCAGGTGTGCTTCATTTTTGATGCGCTGGCGTACCTGCTGACCATACTGTTCCAGCGAGCAACATGCCGCCATACCGGTAAGGTTAAGAAAAGCCTCATCGATTGAATAGATTTCGACATGTGGGGCCATCTCTTCGAGGAGTGTCATCACGCGATGGCTCATGTCCGCGTATAAGGCGTAATTGGAGCTAAAGACCGCTATTTTTTGTGGGAAACTTTGCTGTGTCAGTTTGAAATAGGGTTCTCCCATCCGAATATTCAGCGCTTTGGCTTCCGCGGAGCGAGCGATAACACAGCCATCATTGTTACTTAGCACCACCACCGGCTTACCGCGGAGATCGGGACGAAAGATCGTTTCGCAGGAAGCGTAGAACGCGTTGACATCCACTAACGCAAACATTAGGGATTCAGCGTTTTGATAACATGCTTTACGACACCAAAAATCTCGAATTGGTCGGCATCATCGATAGGAATGGCGGCGTAGGCGGAGTTTAATGGTAAGAGGTGCAGGGTGGGCTTTAGCATCAGTTGCTTGACAGTAAACTCTCCCGCTAAGGAGGCAACGATAATATCGCCTTGCTTAGCGGTTAATGCACTGTCGACCACCAGCATATCTCCTTCACTAATCCCGCCATCAATCATCGAGTCACCGCTCACTTTGACAAAGTAGGTTGCGCTGGGATGGCTGATAAGAAGTTGGTTGAGGTCAATTCGTTGCTCAACATAGTCCAGAGCAGGGGAGGGAAAGCCGCAAGGAATACGACTAATAAATAAAGGGAGCTCAAGGAGCGCACGAATACGTGCAGGTTGATAACATAGCATTGTCATCTCTCAGATTAATACTGTAAATATATACAGTATCGGTGTTTTGCTGAAAGGTGCAAGACCCAATCGTACAGATTTCGGTAACGTTATGATGAGAATGAATATTTAGGCGATCTCGGATGCAGAGGGAAAAATACAGACAAAAAAAAACCCAGCGCGAGTAGCACTGGGTTTAGTCATTAGCATGGAAGTGCTAATGGAGAAAAGAGTCATCGTCACTCTTTTACAGAGTATGGCGGTGAGGGAGGGATTCGAACCCTCGATACGTTGCCGTATACACACTTTCCAGGCGTGCTCCTTCAGCCACTCGGACACCTCACCAAATTGTTTGTTACGCTTTGCAGCGCTAACGGGGCGCTACTATAGGGAGTCGCCCCGCAGCGGTCAAGTACTATTTCACGCTTTTTACTTATCCGCTCAAGAGCTGAGCGACTCGGCGGAATGTCGTGCTTTTTCAGCTTAATCCTTAACCCGATCTGCAAATTTCTTGCGTAACTTCTGTAGTTTAGGTGGGATCACCGCCATACAGAAACCATTGTTTGCCCCAACGCGATCCCAATAATCTTGGTGATAATCTTCAGCAGGGTACCACACCGTAAAGGTTTCAATCGTCGTAACGATAGGTTGCGAGTGATCCTGCTGGGCGAGTTCGATCGCCTGTTCAGCGGTCTGCCGTTGTGCGGCATCCAGCGGAAAAATAGCGGAACGGTATTGTGTACCGATATCGTTACCTTGGCGATTAAGCTGGGTCGGATCGTGGGTCGCGAAACTCACTGCGAGGAGATCGGCATAGCTAATCTGCTCGGGATCAAACCCAATACGTATCGCCTCGGCATGGCCAGTCGACCCGCTACAGACTTGTTCATACGTTGGATCTGCTGATGCGCCGCCGGTATAACCACTTTCGACAGACGATACCCCTTTCAAGCTTTGAAAGACGGCTTCCGTACACCAAAAACAGCCGCCTGCAATGATTGCATATTCAGTTGCCATATAGACCTCATAATTAACGTCATTTTTCACGTCCCTAGAGTAGCGGAATGTGTTCACGGTGACCATGAGCAGATTGTGCAGTCGGAGCAGTTCTACCGTATTACTTAGGTAACTTTCTGATTCGCCGCGCAATCGTCGAGATTGAGTCTATACTTAGTAACATTACTGAATCACATAATATTCTTAATTATTACATTTCTATAACCGAGTGAGGGTAGCCATACGACGCACCGAGTGTGCTCCTCACCGCGATGCGCAACCAGAAAAAGCGAGTGTTTATGAATGAATCGCGGCAACCATGCCGACAAAACGACTACGCATTTTTTTTCGATATCGATGGAACGTTAGCCAGCCTTCAAGCAACGCCAGAAGCCGTCTCAATACCGGTTTCGGTCATTACTGATCTTAAGCAATTAACCCAACAATTAGGGGGCGCCGTCGCCTTTGTATCGGGGCGGCCGTTAAGTCAAATTGATGCGTTAACGCAACCGCTGCGCGGGGCGGCGGCCGGTATTCACGGCGCGGAAATCCGCACATTTAATGGTGAACTGACGACCACGCATACTGACGCACAGCAGCTTGGTGAGATCGAACAGCAACTGTCGCGTGAAATCGCCGCATTGCCTGGCGTGCGATTGGAAAAGAAAGGCATCGCATTTGCCTTACATTATCGACAAGCGCCTAGCGCCCAGCAGGCATTACAACACCTTGCGGATGACATAGTTAAGCGTTATCCCGATTTTAAAGTGCAAGCAGGAAAATGTGTGTGGGAAATTAAACCGCGGGCATGTGATAAAGGCAAGGCGATAGATTTCCTTATGCAAACCCCTCCTTTCAAGGGTCGTATTCCGGTTTTTTTGGGTGACGATGTCACGGACGAAGCCGGCTTCCAATCTGTCAATCGGCAACAGGGGATTTCCATCAAAATCGGTAGCGGCGAGAGCGAAGCGACCCAACGAATTAATGATGTAACAGCGCTGTATCAATGGCTAGGAAAGCTCGCAAACAATAACGTTAACTTAGATAAAATGAGGAGTGTATAGCATGGGTAGATTAGTTGTTGTCTCCAACCGTATCGCACTCCCTGACCATAGCAAAAATGGAGCCGGTGGGCTGGCCGTTGGGCTACTGGATGCTCTGCAAGAGCAGGGCGGGCTCTGGTTCGGATGGAATGGAGAGATCAGCAAGATCACGGGGGAGGAGGAGCCTCTACAGATCGAGCAAGATAAAAATATCACCTATGCGGCCTGCTCACTGACCCAAAACGATTACGACCTTTATTACAGTCAGTTCTCGAATACAGTGATTTGGCCCGCCTTCCATTATCGCCTTGATCTTGTTGAATATCAGCGTGAGGCTTGGGAAGGCTACTTACACGTCAACGAACTGTTAGCGACTAAACTTTTCCCACTGCTGCAAAAAGATGATGTGGTATGGGTACACGACTACCATTTGCTCCCTTTTGCTGCAGCAGTGCGTGAGCAGGGTAGCCAGCATCCGCTTGGATTTTTCCTGCATATTCCTTTTCCTGCCCCTGAAGTATTGATGGCGCTGCCTGACTACCAGGAAATATTACGCTTAATGACCGCCTATAATTTATTAGGCTTCCAAACCGAGCGTGATGCGAAAGCGTTCTTAGCCGCGATTGCCCATGAAACGGAATTAGTGACACAAGAAGAGGGGGTCTATCAGGCCTACGGTAATACCTTCCATGTCCACGATTACCCAATTGGTATTGATCCCGAGAGTATTCGTAAACTGGCAGAAGGACCCTTGCCACCGAAAATGCAGGCGATTCGACAAGAGTTGGGCGATGCCAAAAATATCATTGCGTGCGAGCGTTTGGACTATTCCAAAGGGATCCCAGAGCGCTTTCTTGCGTACGAAAGCTTTTTAGAAAAATACCCCGAGCACCGCGGGAATATCCGCTACACGCAGATCGCGCCGACCTCACGCGGCGAGGTGCAAGCCTATCAAGCGATACGCCATCAGCTTGAAACGGAAGCAGGAAGGATAAACGGGAAATACGGTACGATGAGCTGGACGCCTCTCTATTATCTCAACCAGTACTTTGACCGCCGTCTATTAATGAAGATTTTCCGCCTGACCGATATTGCGTTGATCACGCCGCTACGTGATGGGATGAACTTGGTGGCCAAAGAGTATTTGGCTGCGCAAGATCCGGCAAACCCCGGTGTACTCATTCTATCGAAATTCGCTGGCGCAGCGTGTGAGCTGACCGAGGCGTTATTAGTGAATCCTTATGATCGCGATGAAGTCGCGAAGGCTATTTTACATGCGACGACCATGAGCAAAGAAGAACGGGTTCGGCGGCACGCTATCATGATGGACACCCTCAGTCATCAAACGATTACCCGTTGGCGTGAGACATTTTTAGACGATCTATACAAAATATCGGAATAAAAAATTAGCTATTTTCCTTTTCCTCTCTCACGTAGGGAGGAGAGGAATCAGAAGTGGTAAGTTGAAAAAATCTTAATGATTTTGGTACAGAGAGATAATTAGTATAACTTTTACTTTATAGTTTTAAGCGTTATGGTCGCCCAGGCTATTTTTTCAAAAACCTAAGTCCGATAATTCGTCATGTTATAAATAAAATAGAAATATAAAAGTTATCCAGTTCGTATGATAGGTTGTTTAATATAAATTATTTCCAGCCATAAAATAACCCTACATAAATTGTGTGTTTTTACATATTAAAAATAATTTAATGTGAACCCACTATAAATGATCAGTTATTTTTTACTTATCATTTATTTTTAGACATTTTTTTAATGTTAGCAATTTTTCAAAACTTTAATACCACGCATTGCCTATATGATCTAAATCAATATGAAACTTAAATGTTTAATAATGTGTATTGTGAAATTATAAATAACAAGGTAACTTCTAATAATATTATGAAGGCTAATAGAAAATTCTTTATACTAAAAACCTTGCTCTATTTATAATCAATTGAGGTCGTCGTGGATAATTCAGATATTGTCAAACAAATCTATGGAATTAATTTATCATATCTCCTTCTGGCGCAAAGGATGCTAAAGGAAGATAAATATGCAGCATTTTATCGACTAGGGATGGAAGAGAGTTTAGCTGAAAAAATAATGGAATTAAGTCTGCATGAATTAGTGAAGCTCGCAGAAACGAATCAACTTATTTGTAAATTACGATTTGAAAAAACAGAGGTGATTGAGAAATTAACGCAAGATTCGCGCGTGGATGATTTGCAGCAAATTCATACGGGTATCATGTTAGCCAGTCATTTATTACAAGCGCGTACCGACAGTAAGCGACTCAGACAATAGTGGGGAAGTCATGAAAGAGAAAAGCGTGTTAAGAGAGGGGCACGATATTCGTGTTGCGATGGACCTGATCCGACTGGGGGCAAGATTACAGCTTTTAGAGAATGAGACCGTATTGAGTAGAGGGCGCTTAATTCGGCTCTATAAGGAGATTAAAGGCTCGCCCCCTCCTAAGGGAATGCTTCCTTTTTCAACAGATTGGTTTATGACCTGGGAGCATAATATTCACGCGACAGTCTTTTATCATGCTTGGCAATTTCTAAGAAAGACGACAGAGAAAACCGATGTTGATTGTCTTATCCTTGCCTACCGCTTGTACCTGGAGCAATGCCCTGCCGAGGAGGAGGGTAGTGAACCCCTATTAGGCCTAACACGTGCGTGGACGTTAATCCGTTTTGCCGAGAGTGGCATGATTGAGCTTTCGGCCTGTCGGCAGTGCCAAGGACAGTTTATTAATCATGCACACCAGCCGAAAGGAAGCTTTGTGTGCAGTCTATGCCAACCGCCTTCAAGGGCAATAAAAAAACGTAAACTTTATTATTCCGAAGCCGATAAAGGGTATGAAGAGAATAAGGGGTTACGTTATGGAATATTATGAATAACTAAATTCACGTTTCAACAATATATCTATCAGTAACTCCTTTATTTAAAAATATCAGGGATGTATCTTGTTAGGGAGTGACTGTGTTTATAATTATTGGCTATATTATAGTGACTGCATCGATTCTCGGTGGCTACGCAATGGTAGGTGGCCATATGGGAGCATTATACCAACCCTCAGAATTGGTAATAATTGGCGGCGCGGGAGTAGGGGCTTTATTTGTTGGTAACAATGGTAAAGCCTTAAAAAAGACACTTACCTCAATACCCATCTTATTTCGTGGTTCTAACTACACTAAGCAACATTATCTGTCATTGATGAGCCTGTTGTTCAATATTATGTCTAAATCGAGGCAACAGGGTTTGTTATCAATAGAAAAAGATATTGAAGATCCTAGTGTAAGCGAACTCTTTAACCAATATCCCAAACTCACGGCCGATCCCTTACTGATGCATTTTTTAACCGATTATTTGCGGCTGATGATTAGCGGCAATATGAGCGCCTTAGAAATTGAATCGCTGATGGATGAGGAAATTGAAACCTGTGAACATGAAAGCGATATCCCCGCACAGAGTATCGCGGCAGTGGGGGATGCCTTACCCGCTTTTGGTATTGTTGCCGCGGTCATGGGTGTCGTCCATGCACTTGCTTCTGCGGATAGACCTCCCGCCGAATTGGGTGAACTTATCGCGCATGCGATGGTGGGCACCTTTTTAGGGATATTACTTTCGTACGGTTTTGTCTCGCCACTGGCAACTGTGCTGCGGCAGAAATCGGCAGAAAAAATTAAGATGCTGCAGTGTATTAAAGTGACCTTATTGGCCAATCTGCATGGTTATGCACCACAGGTGGCGGTGGAGTTTGGTCGTAAAGTGCTTTATACCACCGAACGTCCGGCGTTTACTGAGCTCGAGGATTTTGTGCGTAACAATAAACCGGGCACCCGTAGTGCGGAGGCCAGCGAAGAATGAAAGACTCTAGGCCGCCGATTATCGTTATCAAGAAGAAAAAGAAACATGCTCGGCATGATAGCCATGGCGCGTGGAAGATTGCTTATGCTGACTTTATGACGGCGATGATGGCTTTCTTTATGGTCATGTGGTTGATCTCCATTGCCGACCCACAAAAATTAGAATCATTGGCCGACTATTTTCGTATGCCTTTGCGGGTCGCACTCTCACCTGGAAAACATCAAAGTGATGCGACCTCGATTATTCCTAGTGGTGAAGCGGGACAGAAAACAAACGCTATTGAAAGTTTACCTAACCCATCGCGGAGCGATAAGGATAAAGACCGCGACCGTAAAGCCTTGCAAGGGATTAAAAATAGAATAGAACAATTACTGATCACCGATCCGCGATTGAAATCCTTACGGCCGCATCTATTTATCACCATGATTAATCGGGGATTACGAATACAAATTATCGACAGTCAGCAACGCCCCATGTTTCTGAAAGGCAGTGCCAGTATCGAGCCTTATATGGCCGAAATTCTGCAGGCCTTGGCACCTATTCTCAATGATGTACCGAATAAAATCAGTATTGCAGGTCATACCGATAATTCACCCTATGCGACCGGCGATCACGGGTTTAGTAACTGGGAATTATCGACGCAGCGCGCTAATGCATCGCGGCGGGAGCTAGTGAAAGCCGGATTGGTTGAGGGGAAGGTACTGAGAATTATCGGCATGTCAGACACCATGAATATGAAGGGCGTTGAATCCGATGCACCGGAAAACCGCCGGATTAGTTTGTTGCTCTTAACCCATGATGCCGAAAAAGAAGTGGAAAAGGAGAACCATGAAGGCCAAGCGTTGGTCATCACTGCGGCAGGTGAATTGCAGCGTGCGGTGACACCACAGAGTACGGAACAGGATAAAAACGACCCACAGCCGACGGAGAGGAAAGAGTAAAGAATGGATATCTCTGATTTTTCTCAAACATTTTTTGATGAAGCAGATGAATTGTTGGCTGACATGGAACAGCACTTGCTGGCGCTGGAACCCTCCAATCCTGATTCAGAACAACTTAATGCAATATTTCGAGCCGCGCATTCCATTAAGGGCGGCGCGGGAACCTTTGGTTTTAGCATTCTGCAAGAAACCACACATATTTTAGAAAATATTCTAGACAATGCGCGACGCGGCGAATTGTCATTAACCAGTCAGCTTATTGATCTCTTTCTGGAAACCAAAGATATCATGCAAGACCAACTCAATGCCTATAAAAGCTCTGCACAACCGGATGAAGAGACCTTTCAGTATATTTGTGAAATGTTACGCAAAATTGCGCTGAACCCGCCGGCGACAGCCACGTCAACCTCCGTAGTCAGTGATGTTAAAGAGGCTGCCCCCCCACCACAGACGGAGCAGACAGTTAGGATAAAACTGTCGCGTCTAAAGCGTGCGGAAGTCGATCTACTGCTGCAAGAAATTAACCATCTTGGCTCGGTCACGTTGCTCGAACAGGACGCCGAGAGCTTGGATCTGCAGGTCAATGGCGTCAGTCGAGAGGCGTTGATTGCGGTACTCTGCTTTATCATTAATGAAGATCAAATTAGCTTTCCTGAAATAGAACCTTCGCCATCATTACCCGACGAGGAGGCTAGTGCTAAGGCGATCTCGCCACCACCGACTCCGCCAACAGCCAGTAAACCTGCGGCGGCGAAAGCACCCGATAGCGGCAGTATTCGGGTGGCGGTAGAGAAAGTGGATCAGCTTATTAACTTGGTCGGGGAGTTAGTCATCACCCAATCAATGCTTTTACAGCACGTTTCAGAATTAGAGCCGACCCTGCACGGGGCCTTGTTTAATACGGTGAATCAACTTGAGCGTAACGCTCGCGATTTACAAGAGTCGGTCATGTCGATACGTATGATGCCGATGGAGTATGTCTTTAGCCGTTTTCCTCGGCTCGTTCGGGACTTAGCGGCGAAGCTGGGTAAAAAAGTGGAGCTTACCCTGCAAGGCGGCTCGACGGAATTGGATAAGAGCCTGATTGAACGGATTATCGATCCATTAACCCATCTGGTGCGTAATAGCTTAGATCATGGCGTGGAATCGGCAGAAAAACGTCGCGCAGCGGGAAAATCGGCAGAAGGAAACCTCGTTCTGTCGGCAGAACATCGCGGCGGCAGCATCTGTATTGAGGTTACCGACGATGGTGCGGGATTAGATTTGGATCGGATCTATCAAAAAGCCCTCAGTTCAGGTATTGCGGTACATGAATCGATGAGCCCAGAGGAAATTGCACAACTTATTTTTGCCCCCGGTTTTTCGACCGCAGAACACGTTACCGATGTCTCAGGTCGTGGCGTCGGGATGGATGTGGTCAAACGTAATATCCAAGATATGGGCGGCCATGTTGAGATAGCGACCCAACCCGGCAAAGGGACGACCATCCGTATTTTATTACCCCTGACGTTGGCCATACTGGATGGGATGTCAGTCAAAAGTGGCAATGAAGTCTTTATTGTACCGGTCAACGCTGTGATGGAATCCTTACAGCCTCGTAAGAGCGAATTAAAATATTTGGCGGGTGGCGAACGTGTCTTGGAAGTCCGTGGCGAATATCTTCCGCTTATTTCGCTTGCGAATATCTTTGATATTGATAGCGCTCGTGAAGATCCGACCGAAGGTATTGTAATTATTTTACAAAATGCCGGTAAACGCTTTGCATTATTGGTCGATTATTTAATGGGACAGCATCAAGTTGTTGTGAAAAATTTAGAAAGTAATTATCGACGAGTTCAGGGGATCTCTGCGGCAACCATTATGGGGGATGGTAGTGTTGCGTTTATTGTCGACGTCCCCGTATTGCAAGCGGTTAATCGTGAAAAGATTTCATCACAAAGCGACAATTAATTCTCAGGGAAAGCTATGGAAAGTAAAAATGAAGAGAGCCAGAGCCAAGAGTATCTTATTTTTACCTTGGGTAAGGAAGAATATGGCATTGATATTTTAAAGGTGCAAGAAATTCGCGGTTATGATCAGGTAACGCGAATAGCCAACACGCCAAAATTCATTAAAGGGGTCACTAATTTACGGGGTGTAATCGTACCGATTATTGATCTAAGAATTAAGTTTGCCCAAGAAAATATCGCCTATAACGATAACACGGTGGTGATCGTGTTGAATTTAGCGGAACGTATTGTCGGCATTGTGGTGGATGGGGTATCCGATGTTCTCGCGTTGACAGCCGATGATATCCGGGCTGCACCGGAATTTAGCGTCACCCTGTCCACAGAGTATCTCACCGGGCTTGGCGCCCATGGCGAGAGGATGTTGATTCTGGTTGATATTCAGAAGTTACTCAATAGTGAAGAAATGGCGTTAGTCGATCGACTGCATGCCGGTTAACGCGCCGTCATCGGCATTATAAAGAAAAGGATGCGATTACCGATAAGGTAATTATAGAAAAGGACAATAGGGGACCCTATGTTACGCAAGCTTAAAGTTGTCACCAGTTTATTATTAATTCTTTGTATTATGGGCGTGCTACAGATTGTCAGTAGTGCACTTTTTTTAGAAATGTCGAAAGGTAACCAAACGATATTTTCGCAAAACCAAAAATTGAGAGTGCAACAGCAAAGTATTTCTGATGCGACCTCCTTTTTATTAGAAGCACGATCGAATATTAACTTTGGCATGATCTATTCGTTACAAAGTGCCAAGGAAGAGGGCTTTGATGAAAAGATTAAAAAGTTTTTAAGTAGCGCAGAAGAGAATATTCAGCAAGCAGACGATGAATATAAAATTTTTTGGAATACCTTCAGTGATAAAGAAAAAGAAGATTCTAAACTCGATGCCATGGGGCGAGCGTTTATTGATTATCGTAACGGACTGAATACATTATTAGCCTTACTGCGCGAAGGGAAAGTGAAAGAGTTTATGACTACCCCGGTTATGGATAAGCAAAAAAACTTCGATAGCAAAATGAATCAATGGTATACCAAAAATGAGAAAGAAGTAGAAATTGTTATCGACCACAGTCGCGAGCAATATGATCACGCATTAATTTTAACCGGTGTTTTTATCGCGATTACGCTATTTGTTATCTTTCTGGCTTGGGTGGGGATCCACCGCGTATTACTTAAACCGTTACATGCGTGTATCCATCATATTCAAAATGTGGCGCGCGGTGACCTGACGCAATCGATCGAAATCGTCAGTCAAAACGAGATGGGCGATTTGCTTGCAACGGTAAGGCATATGCAGGATGAGCTAAAACACACCGTCGGATTGGTGCGGGATAGCTCGGAGTCAATATTCAGTGGTGCCAGCGAAATAGCGAATGGCAGTAACGATTTATCGGCCCGTACCGAACAGCAAGCGGCTTCGCTTGAAGAGACGGCCTCCAGTATGGAGCAGCTGACCGCGACCGTAAAACAGAATGCCGAGAATGCTCGCCAAGCCTCGCAATTAGCCTTGAATGCGTCAGAGACGGCGCGCCATGGTGGCAATGTTGTCGATAACGTGGTGACTACCATGAAAGATATTGCCGACAGCTCTAAGAAAATTTCAGATATCACCAGCGTGATCGATGGGATTGCTTTCCAAACCAATATCCTGGCCCTCAATGCGGCGGTCGAAGCTGCCCGTGCCGGCGAGCAGGGGCGTGGATTCGCCGTGGTAGCAGGAGAAGTTCGTAACCTCGCCCAACGTAGTGCTCAAGCGGCAAAAGAGATCAAAATCCTCATTGAAGACTCTGTTAATCGTATCGATTCAGGCTCGCAGTTAGTCGAAAATGCTGGGGTGACGATGGGTGAAATCGTCAATGCCGTTACACGTGTCACCGATATTATGGGGGAGATTGCTTCAGCCTCTGAAGAGCAAAGTCGTGGTATCGATCTGGTGAGTACGGCGGTGACAGAGATGGACCAAGTCACTCAGCAAAATGCCACCCTAGTCGAAGAGTCTGCCACGGCAGCGGCAACCTTAGAAGAGCAAGCCGGACTCCTTAAACAAGCCGTCGCAGTGTTCCGTGTCGGGCAGGCTTCCTCCTCTCTGCCGGTCAGTCACGCGACACCGAAACACGCCTCAGCGACCGCGAACACTAGCAGTGCGGGACAAATATCAAATAACGATTGGGAAACATTTTAATTTATCCACTCACTCGGGAAGTCCGCCTTTGAGGAGGCTTCCCGCCTTGAGTCAATAAGCGAAGGGATCATGCATAAACAACCCCCCAATACTCCGTCCACTTCCGCTGCGACGCAAAGTGGGCGTTATGAATTATCAGCACAAGATTTTCAGAAAATATCGGCGTTAATTTATCAGCGGGCCGGTATTGTACTGGCCGCCCATAAGCAAGAAATGGTCTATAACCGACTGTTAAGGCGAGTGAGGGCGCTGAATCTGGCTAATTTTAGTCAATATATTCAATTTTTAGAGAAAAATCCGCAGAGCAGTGAGTGGCAAGAGTTTACCAATGCATTAACCACTAATCTCACGGCTTTTTTTCGCGAGGCGCACCATTTTTCCATTCTCGCTCAGCGCGCTCGGCAACATAAAGGCTGCTTTACATTATGGTGCTGCGCAGCCTCTACTGGCGAAGAACCTTGGTCACTGGCGATCACCTTAGCGGAATCATTGGGGCTGGGACCTGGGCGTTTTCAGATCTATGCCAGCGATATCGATACGCATGTCCTAGAGAAGGGTAAGCAGGGGATCTATCGTCAAGAGAACTTGTCGATGCTTACTCCTGAGCAGTTACAACGCTACTTCTTTAAAGGGACGGGTGAACACAGTGGCTTGGTTAGGGTAAGGCCTGAACTGGCCGCCACCGTCACTTTTTATCCGCTCAATTTATTGTCTCCCGAGTGGAAACTGAAAGAGAAGGTCGATGCAATTTTCTGCCGTAACGTAATGATATATTTCGATAAAAAAACACAACAGACCATTCTAGGCCGGATGGCCAACGTCCTTCAACCTGATGGGTTACTGTTTGCTGGCCATTCAGAAAATTTAAGTCAGCTCAGTACTGACTTTTTACTGCAGGGGCAAACCGTTTACCGACTTGCGGAGAAGAAGAAATGAGCAAGATAAGCGTATTGTGTGTTGATGATTCTGCGTTAATACGCCAGCTAATGACCGAGATTGTTAACAGTCAGAAAGATATGGTTATGGTCGCCACGGCACCTGACCCCTTAGTGGCCCGTGAGCTTATCAAGCAACATAACCCGATGGTCCTGACGTTAGATGTGGAAATGCCTAAGATGGATGGTCTCGATTTCTTGGAGAAGTTGATGCGCTTGAGACCTATGCCAGTGGTGATGATCTCTTCGCTAACCGATCGGGGATCTGAGGTCACGTTGCGTGCACTTGAGCTGGGGGCCGTCGATTTTGTGACGAAACCGCAAATCGGGATTCGCGATGGCATTATGCAATATGGTGAAAAAATCTGTGAAAAAATCAGATCCGCCGCGCAGGCACGTCTGCCAAATCCTACGCAGCGTGCCGCGGTAAAACCCGTATCGCTGAAAACGCTGATCGGCAGTGAGAAAGTCATTGCCATTGGTGCGTCAACCGGTGGGACCGAAGCGATTCGACAAGTGCTTGAGCCGCTCCCACCCGCCTGTCCAGCCGTGCTGATCACACAACATATGCCCGCAGGTTTTACCCATTCTTTCGCTGAGCGGCTAAACCGAATCTGCCAGATTACGGTGAAAGAGGCTGAGCAGGGTGAACGTGTCCTTCCCGGCCATGCCTATATCGCACCCGGTGATAAACATATGGAGCTTGCACGTTCTGGAGCCAATTACCAAATTCGCTTACTTGATACGCCCCCGGTGAATCGTCACCGACCCGCGGTCGATGTGCTGTTCAACTCCGTTGCACAGTGTGCTGGACGTAATGCCGTGGGCGTCTTACTGACGGGGATGGGAAACGATGGCGCGGCCGGGTTGTTAGAGATGAAAAAGGCCGGCAGTTGGACAATTGCCCAGAATGAAGCCAGCTGTGTGGTATACGGCATGCCGCGTGAGGCGGTATTGCTTAATGCGGCCTCTGAAGTCACCCACCTTGATGAGATCAGCCAGCATATGGTGAGCCGCCTCGCCTCGGGACAAGCTATACGTATTTAATAACAGTCGAATTATCGAGACACATTAACGGAAATAAGGAAAGGATCATGGCAGATAAGTCTCTAAATTTTTTAGTCGTAGACGACTTCACGACAATGCGTCGTATCGTTAGAAATCTATTAAAAGAACTGGGTTTTACCAATGTCGACGAAGCGGAAGATGGACAAGATGCCTTAAATAAGCTGCAAGCGGGTAACTTTGATTTTGTTATTTCTGACTGGAATATGCCAAATATGGATGGCTTAGCTCTGTTAAAAACCCTCCGTGCAGAGGAACGTTTTGCCAACTTACCGGTATTGATGGTAACGGCAGAGGCAAAAAAAGAGAATATTATTGCGGCGGCACAAGCGGGAGCGAGCGGTTATGTCGTCAAGCCTTTTACTGCGGCAATCTTAGAAGAAAAACTGAATAAAATCTTCGAAAAATACGGAATGTAAGGAGTTCCTATGAGCCATCCCTTACCGCCTAACGATAACGATCCTATGTCAGATATCATCGTTCGTTTAGGATCTTTGACACGGATGTTGCGGGACAGTTTGCAGGAGTTAGGCCTAGAGCAGGCGATTGCGGATGCCGCCGATGCGATCCCCGATGCACGTGGCCGATTGACCTATGTGGTCGAGATGACGACGCAGGCAGCGAATTGCGTACTCACCTGCGTGGAGCAAGCACAACCTGAGCAAGATCAGCTAAAACAACAAGCAGAGGTGTTACAAACGCGTTGGGACCAGTGGTTTGAAGCACCGAAAAGCTTTGACGAAGCCAAGGCGCTGGTTACCGCAACACGGGAACACCTCGCCAGTATTCCTGCCATTACCGGGAGAACCAATCAACTATTGTTGGAGATCATGATGGCGCAGGATTTCCAAGACCTCACCGGCCAAGTCATTAAAAAAATGATGCACGTTGTGGAACAAATTGAAACTCAGCTATTGATGGTATTGCTCGATAATATCCCAGACAACGCACGCGTCAGTCCAACCCAGAAAAATAGTCTATTGAATGGCCCGCAGATCGATACCACCGCCAGTGGCGTGATTGCCGACCAGTCACAAGTGGACGATTTATTAGATAGCCTCGGATTTTAGGCCTAAGCGCCGGCTGCTTTACTCGTCGTGGTAAGGGGGGCTTATTATTAGCGTAATAAGCACCTCTTCTCACCTCTACTTCTTCAATAGCCTGGTGTGGGCTCTGGCACTCTACGCAGAGTGATCCAATGAGGAAGCCGCGGTGTCTGAAGAAAATAAAGACGATAAAACCGAAGAACCCAGTAGTCGTCGTATCGAGAAGGCGCGGGAAGAGGGTGATATCCCCCGTTCGCGGGAATTAACCTCGATGCTGTTATTACTGAGCGGCCTGCTCGCGCTCACCCTCTGCTTACCGATGAGCTGGCAGGGGATGGTGCATATCGTTCGCTACAGTTGGCAATTCGATCTGAGTCATCTTAATGCCCACGACTGGGGCCCCTTTAGCCTCGATATTCTTCCCTTGAGTCTGCGGCTATTTCTGCCCTTTGGCCTAAGCCTATGGCTGGTCGCGATTGTCGCAAACCTGATTATTGGTGGCATTAACCTCAGCCCTAAAGCCTTACAGGTCAAATTCTCTCGGCTTAACCCTGTGTCGGGAATGAAAAAATTTTACAGCGCGCAGACAGGCGCTGAATTACTGAAATCCTTTCTGAAAGCCTGCATCGTTATCGCAATCCTCCTCGCAATATTATGGGCGAAGCAGCGCGAAATCCTCGGTCTTATCCATCAACCGCTAAGGCCAGCCTTGACCGAAGGAACGTATGGCCTGGTCAAACTTTGGCTATGGGTAGTGATGGGAATGATCCCGATGGTGGCCTTCGACGTGTTTTGGCAGATCTACAGCTACCACAAAAAATTACGGATGACGCGGCAAGAAATTCGAGACGAGCATAAACAGCAGGAGGGTGACCCACACCTCAAGGGGCGTATTCGTCAACAAATGCGCGCCGCGGCACGTCAACGCATGATGGCCAATGTGCCGCATGCCGATGTGATCTTAACCAACCCCACTCACTTTGCCATCGCGCTGCGCTATCAGGAAGGCAAGATGCACGCGCCACAAGTGGTCGCAAAAGGGCGAGGGCAGGTGGCAGCTAAGATACGCGCGCTGGCGAGCGAACACCGTATTCCCTCTTTGGAAGCTCCGCCGCTGGCCCGGGCATTATGGCGACATACCGAGGTAGGTGAACCTATTCCAGGTGCACTGTATACCGCCGTGGCGGAGGTGCTGGCATGGGTATGGCAGGTCCGACGTTGGCGAAAGATGGGGGGCCAAAAACCTGAGAGACCCCAGCAACTGGTGGTGCCCGCAGAGATGATTTTTGACTTAGAGAATGATGATGATGAATAAGTTGTATGCGCGATTACGTTTACCGACCCGTTGGAACGAGGTGGATTGGCAGATCTTAGCGGGGCCGATCTTAATTTTACTGATTTTGGCGATGATGGTCCTACCGCTGCCCGCCATCCTGTTGGATCTCTTTTTCACCTTTAATATTGCTTTATCGATAATGGTGTTACTGGTCGCGATGTTCACGCGTAGGACATTAGAGTTTGCTGCCTTTCCCACCATCTTACTGTTTGCCACGCTGTTACGGTTAGCCCTGAATATCGCCTCAACGCGGATTATTCTAATGGAGGGTCACACTGGTGGCGCGGCGGCGGGTCAGGTTATTGAGGCCTTTGGCCACTTCTTGGTCGGCGGTAATTTTGCCATCGGTATCGTGGTGTTTATCATCCTGATTGTGATCAACTTTATGGTGATTACCAAGGGGGCCGGGCGAATAGCTGAAGTCGGCGCCCGTTTCGTCTTAGATGGTATGCCGGGTAAACAAATGGCTATCGACGCAGACCTGAACGCCGGCGTGATTGGCGAAGAACAGGCCAAACAACGACGCCAAGAGGTGACACAAGAGGCGGATTTTTATGGTTCGATGGATGGTGCCAGTAAATTTGTGCGCGGCGATGCCATCGCAGGCATTATTATCATGGTAATCAATGTCGTCGGTGGCCTACTGGTGGGCGTGGTACAGCATGGTCTGTCCGTCAGCCAAGCCGCCGAAACCTATACCTTGTTGACCATCGGTGACGGGCTGGTGGCCCAAATTCCTGCCTTGGTAATCTCCACTGCCGCAGGGGTGATTGTGACCCGTGTCAGTAATGACAGCAACGTCAGTGAACAGATGGTCAGTCAATTATTCAGTCGGCCGCAAGTGATGATACTGAGTGCGGCGGTGATCGGTTTATTGGGACTGGTCCCTGGAATGCCTAATGGGATTTTCTTGGTCTTCGCGGCGTTGTTATTGGGGCTGGCATGGTGGTTAAAAGGGAATGAAACCAGCGTAGACACGGCGACGCTATCGCCAAGCGACCCGCAGCAAGCCCAACCGATCGAGGCAAGCTGGCAGGATGTGGTGATCGAGGACGCACTAGCAATGGAAGTGGGCTACCGACTGATCCCCTTAGTGGATGAGGCTCAGCAAGGGGAGCTACCAGGCAGGATACGGGGGATTCGCAAAAAATTTGCCACCAGTATGGGGTTTCTGCCACCGGGTATTTTTATCTCAGACAATCTATCGTTAGCCCCTGCCCATTATCGTATTTTGCTCAAGGGCGTCACGATTGGAATGGGGGATGTCTGGCCAGGGCGTTGGCTAGCCATTAACCCGGGCAGTGCACGTGCTGATTTACCGGGTGAATCCACCCGAGATCCCGCTTTCGGTTTGCCGGCCGTTTGGATTGATGGGGCGCTAAAAGAACAAGCGCAAACACTTGGATTCACCGTGGTTGAGGCGAGTACGGTAATTGCCACGCATCTTAACCATCTACTGAGTCAGCATGCGAGCGAGTTATTTGGACGCCTTGAGGCGCAACAACTGATCGATCATGTGGCGAAGAGCTTACCCGCGCTGACCGAAGGGATTATTCCCGACCTTTTATCGTTAACGACAGTGCACAAGGTGCTACAGAATTTATTGCGAGAACAGGTCTCGATTCGCGATATGCGTACGATCTTAGAGACCCTAACTGAACATGCTAGCACGACGCAAAATAGCTTGGAATTAACCAATGTGGTACGGGTTGCTCTAGGCCGAGCGATCACTCAGCAATGGTTCCAAGACGATGAGATTATTCAAGTAATCGGCCTTTCCCCCGCACTGGAGGGATTATTGCAGCAAGTGATGCGTAATGGTGGTGGGTTAGAACCGGGTTTGGCAGAGCAATTAGTGAGCCAAGCGGGCGAAGCGATTGCTTATCAAGAATCACTCGGGGTGACACCTGTATTGTTGGTCGATAGTGCGTTAAGACTGTTATTAGCGCGCTATCTTCGTCGTCACTACCGTCAATTGGTGGTGATGTCGACGGTAGAATTGGTTAGCGAAAGACCGATACGCCAAACCGCAACTTTAGGCGATTAAGATGTGGCGTCGTGTGGTTGTAGGCCTCTTATTAGCCGTTACGAGTCAGGTGGTACAGGCAATGATTGTCAGTGCCACGCTTAACCACCCCGGGCAATCGATACAGCGTAAAGGCCATTGGTATCGTTTTACGCTCGGGCAATTGCCGTCAGACAATCCGGGGAAGGTCACGACGCTAGCTTGGCAGATCCGAAGTCTAGCGGCTTGGCCGCAGCCCCCTTCGGTTTTCGTCTGCCGTGATCGCGACTGCCAAGGTGTCGATTCCATCGCTGGGGTGAGCCGCTGCTTTGCGGGTCAGGGGAGTCAAGGGGAGTGGTCGATTGTATTCGCCTTGCCGGGTTCAGGGGCACTGCAACCGCCTATTTTGATCACTGGGGTGTCGCTAACCCTCAATAGGCTGCTCCCTTAGGATACGGGCCCCCTGTACGGATTCAGAATATTAGGTTGAAACGACAGAGAGAAACTCCCTCTTTTGTGAATCACGACTTATTGACTCTTTAGCGAAAGGAGGATGTTATGTCACTTTTTACGACGAGTTCATCGATCAATGCCGATTTGGCGCGAAAACTTATCGCGGCTGGAGAAGCGAAACTCCACGAGATGGGGATTGCCTCAAATATTGCGATTGTTGATGCACAAGGTTTTTTGATCGCTTACTTACGGATGGATGGCGCACCGTTACCCAGTATTGAGCACGCAATCAACAAAGGTTACACCAGTGCATTATTTAGCGTGTCATCGGCCTCACTCGGTAAAGATGCCCAACCTGGCGGCTCGTTATACGGACTCAATATCACTTTGCATCAGCGTGTAATTGTCTTTGCTGGGGGAGAGCCGCTAACCCACGATGAACAGGTTGTTGGGGCAGTGGGGATTTCGGGAGGAACGGCGGAACAAGATCAGCAGGTTGCCGACCATGTGGTGAAGGCATTTAAATCACTCTGTGCGGCATAGCGTAAAAAGCATGTCGGCAGGGAAATAAAAACGCCCGCATGGCGGGCGTCTTATCAGCAAGGGCTCACGCTAGGGTTACATCCGCTCGACGGTATCAATACCGAGAAGATCTAAGCCACTTTTCAGCGTTCTTGCGGTCAGAGCGGAAAGCTTGAGACGGGATTGACGGCTGTTTTCATCTTCTGCCGTTAACACCGGGCAGTGCTCATAGAAACCGGAGAAGAGTACGGCAACGTCATAGAGGTAGGCGCAGAGTACATGCGGTGTTCCTTCACGAGCAACTTGCTGTAAGGTCTCTTCGAACTGCAGTAAACGTGCTGCTAAAGCGGCTTCACGGGATTCTGTCAGAGCAAGTGGCCCTTGAAGCGATTGTTCATCAATACCGGCCTTACGGAAGATAGAGAGGACACGCGTGTAAGCATATTGCAGGTAAGGGGCGGTGTTACCTTCAAAAGAGAGCATATTGTCCCAATCGAAGACATAATCCGTGGTCCGATTTTTAGACAGATCAGCATATTTCACTGCGCCGATACCAATAACCTCTGCCAGATGATTCAAGGTCTGGGCGTCCATCTCCGGATTTTTCTCTTTCACTAAGGCTAACGCACGCTCGTGCGCTTCATCCAATAGGTCGGCGAGACGAATTGTTCCGCCTGCGCGCGTTTTGAATGGACGCCCGTCTTTGCCTAACATCATGCCGAACATATGGTGTTCTAAGGGTACAGATTCCGGTACATACCCGGCTTTACGCACAATGGTCCAAGCTTGCATAAGATGCTGATGCTGGCGTGAGTCAATGTAATAAATGACCCGCTCTGCTTTTAACGTTTCGTAGCGGTATTTCGCGCAAGCAATATCGGTGGTGGTGTAGAGGTAACCGCCATCTTTCTTCTGGATAATCACGCCCATGGGTTCACCTTCTTTGTTGGTGAACTCATCCAAGAACACGACGGTGGCGCCTTCACTTTCAACCGCTAACCCTTTCTGTTTAAGGTCGGCGACAATACCAGGCAACATGCTGTTATACAGGCTCTCTCCCATTACGTTATTGGCAGATAAGCTTACGTTTAAACGGTCGTAGTTACGTTGGTTCTGTTCCATGGTGATATCCACCAACTTACGCCACATTTTTAAGCAGTACTCGTCACCACCTTGCAGTTTAACCACATAGCTGCGCGCGCGGACGGCAAAATCTTCATCTTCATCGTAGGCGATTTTCGCTGCGCGGTAGAAGGCTTCAAAATCTTGGAGCGCAATCTCGCCAGCGTGATCTGCCTGCTGCTGTTCAAGATAAGCAATCAACATCCCAAATTGAGTGCCCCAGTCACCGAGGTGGTTGGCACGGATAACATTATGGCCAAGTTTTTCGAGCGTCCGTACGGTCGCATCGCCGATAATCGTCGAGCGTAAGTGACCGACATGCATCTCTTTAGCAACATTCGGTGCAGAGTAGTCGACGACAATGGTTTGTGGGGTCACCGGGGAGAGGTTAAGGTGCGCAGAACGGAGTGCGTGTTCAACTTCTGTTGCCAGCCACTGCGGGTCGAGGAAGATATTGATAAATCCTGGGCCGGCGATTTCAACTTTGTTCGCAATACCGGTCAGCGAAAGCTGTTCAACGACCTTTTCGGCGAGCTGTCGGGGAGGCATACCCAGTCGTTTCGCTGCACCCATAATACCATTGGCTTGGTAATCACCAAATTGTGGCTTCGCGGATTGACGGATGAGGGGTTCGCTATCGGCGGGAGCGCCGGCAGCCACCATAGCCTGACTAACTTTATCGCAGAGAAGAGCCTGAATATTCACCGGTATACCTTTATCAATTGAGTGTATGGCATGCCATACAGCACGGGATGTCGAAACATCGAAACGTAATAAGTTTAATGGTCGAGCAGTATACGTAAAAAAGCCTAAGGCGTCAGCCACCATCTGCATTTGTCATGCAGAGTGATTGAAATTAATCGGGTTTCGCCTTTACAGCGAGTGAACAGGGGGCGAAAATAACCCAACCGTTATCGATGACAGCAGGGTATTATGCATCCACTCTTTATCACTCTTCCCGAATTAGCCGACGATCTCTCGCAGTTCGAGCAGAAATTATCCTCGTTTGCGCAGCAGCTAGGGCTAACCTTGAGTGAGTTAACCCTTGACCATATTTCGTTACGTTGTCACCAAGATCGGACGGCAGAACGCTGGGCGATGGCGCTATCACAAGTAGGCCATTGTTTCTCCGAGGCAATGATTGGCGGCCGACCTATCCATCTTTATCGACTCGAACAACCCTTGGCGCTGTTAAATCATCGTATCGACATCGTCGAGCTGCCTTGGCCGGGTGAGAAACGTTATCGCCATGAGGGCTGGGAACATATTGAAGCGGTATTGCCGGGCGCGCCGGAACAGATCGGCCAACGGGCGATGGCCTTAATCGATGACCACGGCTTAGTCACGCCGGGTATTAGTGTTAAGACCCGCCGACCAGAGGCTAAAGCCGGGGCGTTGGATAATACGACCTTAGCGATCACTAATGGCGAAATCACACTGAAGTTTCATACTTATGCCATCGACGAAGTGGTTGCCAGCGAACAATAAAAAGCGGGCTTAAGCCTGTGCAACCGCGTTGTGCAGGCGAGTTAAGGCTTCATCAAGTCGCGACCGACAACAGCCAAAATTAAGCCGCACGGCTTGCGGATCGCCGAATGGCGCACCCGCTGTCAGCCCTAACCCATGCTGCTCCAACCAGCGGTGAGGGTTGGCCTGTTGTAGGCCTGACGCATCGATCCAGGCCAAGAACCCGGCATCGGGGACGACGAGGCGTAAGGCAGGTAGTGCCTGCAAAGATTTCACCAAAAGGTCCCGATTTCCCCGTAAATAGTGACGTTGGGCGATTAACCACTCTTCACTCCGCTGCCAGGCGGCAAGGGTAGCGACGATCCCTAAACTATTCGGCACCGGCATGCGCTGCGCGACGGCACGACGAATCTGCTCCCGCAGCCGGTTATTGGGGACAATGGCGATGGCACAGCCCAATCCCGCAAGATTAAATGCCTTGGCGGCAGAGAGTAAGGTGATCGAACGTTGTGCACTGTCCACCGAGAGCGAGGCGAAGGGAGTGTGTCGCCGTCCTGGCTCAAGCAGTAAATCCGCATGAATCTCATCGCTACAGACGAGGAGATCATAATGTTCGGCATACTCGGCAAGCTGCTGGAGGGCTTCACGGGAATAGCTTTTGCCACCGGGATTATGTGGATGGCAAATAAAGAGTAAGCGCTCTTGCGCCGTTAGCGCTGGCAGTGGAGTACCGAGAAAATCAGGCTGCTCGAAGAGTGGATAAGGGATTAACCGTTGCGCTCTCTGGGCATTGCGAGCACTTTGCGTGAAAGGCGGGTAGATGGGGGTATGGCAAACGGAGCTTTGCTCGGCCGAGAGAAGACACTCCTGTAATAAACTAAATAGGGGCTTTATGCCGGAGAGAGGGACGACCCAATCGGGGTCTATTGTCCAATGGTACTGCTTTTCAACCCACTGGGTCGCAGCTTTTGCCAGTTCACCTTGGTCATCGGCATAGCCAAACACTCCCTGAGCGACCCGCTCGGATAAGGCGAGCTGAATAGCGGGTGCGACGCGAAAGTCAGTATCTGCTATCCATAGCGGAATGATATCTTGATCTCGATATTTGAGCCATTTCTCACTATCAGTGTGATTTCGCTCGACTCTTTCATCAAAATTAAATGACATCCGTACTCCAGGCAGGTATGTAGGGAGAGACGCTATGCACAGTAGCATATCCAGTAGGTCTGACAAAGGAATCGACTATGCCGACTTTAGAAATATGCTGTTATGGCTTAGATTGCGCACTTGCCGCTACGCAGGCAGGCGCTGATCGCATTGAACTCTGTGCGGCGCCACAAGAAGGTGGGTTAACGACGTCGCTGGGTGTACTGCGTGAAGCGCGCTCCCAAATTTCGATTCCGGTACACCCGATAGTGAGGCCACGCAGTGGAGACTTTTGCTACAGCGAGCAGGAGTTCAAAATTATGCTGTCGGATATTGCACAGATCCGCGATATGGGATTCCCGGGGGTCGTGACCGGAATTCTTTGCCCTGAAGGGTTACTCGATAAACCGAGAATGCAAAAGCTGATGACGGTAGCAAAAGGGATGGCAGTGACCTTCCATCGAGCTTTTGATCTGTGCAGTAATCCTTATCGAACCTATCACGAATTGGCTGAGTTAGGGGTAGCACGTATCTTAACTTCTGGGCAGCAGCAATCTGCCGAGGCCGGAATTAGTCTATTACAAGAACTGACGGCGATGGCCGCAGGGCCGATTATCATGGCCGGTGCAGGTGTTCGTTTGTCGAATCTTCCGAAGTTTCTCGATGCCGGGATCAAAGAGGTGCATAGTTCCGCTAGCCGACAAGTGCCTTCGGCAATGCGCTATTGTAAGGCGGGTGTTTCGATGTGTTCAGATAAAGTGGCGGATGAATATTTGCGCACGGAGGTCGATCCCAGCGTGGTGGAAGCCATGCAAACCCTCATCCGCTTGCAGGGTGATGTGCCGCCCCCGACGACGGCAGACCCTCACTCTCACCGCTTAGACTACCTCTCCGGGCTTACGGGCAATTAATACTGCGCGTAACGGCGCATGATAGCCTTCAACCGTTTTATGCGGATCGTTGGGGTCTAAAAATTCGGCCAACGATTCACTGGTCATCCACGACGTACGGCGCTGTTCGGTGATCGGTGTGACGGCTTGGTCAACAATCCGCACATCGACAAAGCCGGTTTTCTCTAACCAGCTTTTCAGGGCGAGGGCGGAAGGGAGGAAGTAAACATTACGCATTTGTGCATAGCGCTCACCGGGGACCAACACTTGGTGTTCATCCCCTTCAGTGACCAGCGTTTCTAAGACGAGCTCGCCACCATCGACCAACTGATTTTTTAACTGCAGTAAATGGTCCAAAGGGGAACGACGGTGATAGAGCACACCCATTGAAAAGACAGTATCAAAAGCTTCGCTTGTCGGAAGCTGCTCAATGCCAAGTGGCAAGAGATGAGCCTGTTGTGAATTACCCAGCAACTTACGTACCGCTTCGAACTGGCACAAGAACAGTTGCATGGGGTCGATGCCGACGACCATCTTGGCGCCTTGGCCAATCATTCGCCACATATGATAACCGCTGCCGCAACCGACATCGAGAACCAAACGATCTTGCAGAGGGCTAATATGCGGTAAAACCCGGTCCCATTTCCAATCAGACCGCCATTCGGTATCGATATGCGTGCCATAAAGATGATAAGGCCCCTTGCGCCACGGCATCAGTTGACGCAGTAGCGATTCGATTCCCTGACGTTGACGCGGCGTCAGGTCGGGGGATTCGGCATAAACTTGCTCAGTCAGGTCAAGTGAGGGAGGCGTAATAGCCGGTAGGTATTGGATCGCTTTGTGCCACTGACGAAAGTGACCATGTAAGTTCTCGCGCTGCCACTGGGCAAGTTGGGCAGGGATGACCTCTAACCATGAGGCGAGCGGACCGGTTGCGATCTGCTGGTAAAAATTTCCAAAATCTATCATTTGATGGCCACTAACGATCCAAAATTAAAACATTGAAACCACAGTTCAGCATGTTGAAAGCCGACAGCCTGTAATCGTTGTTGATGGGTACTTACGCTATCGGTGAGCATAACGTTTTCGAGCATACTGCGCTTTTGACTGATTTCAAGCTCGCTGTAACCATTAGCGCGTTTAAAATCCAGATGCATATCGAACAGTAATTCACCCATTGCTTGGTCGGCAAAACTGAACTTTTCAGAAAGCACTAATGCGCCACCAGGACGAAGACCTTGCCAGATTTTTGCCAGTAAAGCTTCACGGTCTTGCGGCGGAATAAATTGCAGGGTGAAATTCAATACCACCAGTGAAGCGTTATCGATCTCGATATTTTGGATATCCGCTTCGATAACCTGTACTGGCGTTTGCGCACGAAAGGCGTCAATATGACGGCGACAGCGCTCGACCATCGCAGGGGAGTTGTCCACCGCAATAATTTCACACCCCGTCGCCGTGATGTTACGGCGCACGGATAAAGTGGCCGCCCCAAGTGAACACCCGAGGTCGTAGACGCGGCTATTTTCCGTGACATAACGCCCCGCCAACATCCCAATCATAGAGATGATATTCGAGTAACCTGGCACTGAGCGCTGGATCATATCGGGGAAGACTTCAGCTACTCGTTCATCAAAAGTCCAATCGCCTAATTTATCAATTGGCGCGGAAAATAAACTATCGCGGTGGGACATAACGGCGTTCGCTAACCTTGCAAAAAAAAAGTATTGTCGCAGAAACCACTCATCAGCGCATCTATAAGACAAATTTTTAGCGATTTTCGACAAGCAAAAGCGCTAATTGCACAGATATCGAGCGCTATTACACTCATAGACTTATCCTTGACATTATTTTTCAGTATAATGCGAGCCATTTTGCAGCAATATCGCCAGATGGCAGCAGCTTACGTTAAACGCCTTCCGGGCCCAAAAGGATAATCAATGCGTACACTATATTGCGGACAACTTAATGTGTCCCACATCGGTCAACAAGTGACTCTCAGCGGTTGGGTGAATCGTCGTCGCGACCTCGGGAGCTTAATTTTCATCGATATGCGTGATCGCGAAGGGATTGTACAAGTCTTTTTTGATCCGGATGAGCAGCAGGCTTTTGAACTTGCCTCAGAATTACGTAATGAATTCTGTATCCAAGTGACAGGAAAAGTGCGCGCGCGTGATGAGCGTAATAAAAACGCAGAGATGGCCACCGGTGAAGTTGAAGTGTTTGCCACTGAACTGACGATTATTAACCGTTCTGAGCCACTCCCGCTGGACAGCAATCATGTCAACAGTGAAGAAGCACGCCTGAAATATCGCTATTTAGACCTGCGTCGCCCTGAAGTGGCCTCTCGGTTTAAAACCCGAGCCAAGATCACCGCCTTCGTCCGTCGCTTTATGGAAGAAAATGAGTTTCTGGATATTGAAACCCCGATGCTTACTAAAGCGACACCAGAAGGTGCGCGCGACTACTTAGTCCCTAGCCGTGTTCATAAAGGTGAGTTTTACGCTTTACCGCAATCTCCCCAGCTTTTCAAACAGCTGCTGATGGTGTCTGGCTTTGACCGCTATTATCAGATCGTAAAATGCTTCCGCGACGAAGATTTACGCGCAGACCGCCAGCCAGAATTCACCCAAATCGATGTTGAAACCTCTTTTATGACGGCACCGCAAGTGCGTGAAGTCATGGAGCGTCTTATTCGTCAGCTGTGGATCGCCATCAAAGGGGTGGATCTGGGCGAGTTCCCACAAATGACTTGGGCGGAAGCGATGCGTCGTTTCGGTTCGGATAAACCGGATCTACGTAACCCAATGGAACTGGTGGACGTTGCTGATTTACTGGCGCAGGTTGAGTTCCAAGTCTTCTCTGGTCCTGCGAACGATGCCAAAGGACGGGTCGCAGTATTACGTGTACCGGGTGGTGCGCAGTTAACGCGTAAACAGATCGATGATTACACCAAATTCGTTGGGCTATACGGCGCCAAGGGTATGGCATGGATGAAAGTCAACCAACGTGATGCGGGCCTTGAAGGCATTCAAAGCCCAGTAGCCAAATTCTTAACGGCTGACATTATCGAGCAATTGCTCGAGCGTACCGCGGCAGAGTCCGGGGACATCCTATTGTTTGGGGCTGACCAAGCGTCTGTCGTCGCGGATGCAATGGGGGCACTACGCCTGAAAATCGGTCGCGATTTAGCACTGACCGACGAAAGCCGTTGGGCACCGCTTTGGGTCGTTGATTTCCCAATGTTTGAACAAGACGATGAAGGGCGTTTAGCCGCTATGCATCACCCGTTCACCGCGCCACGCGATTTAACGCCGGAAGAGCTGAGCCAAGCACCAAGCGATGCGATTGCCAATGCCTACGATATGGTCATTAACGGTTATGAAGTCGGTGGCGGATCTGTGCGTATCCACACTGGCGCAATGCAACAAGCGGTGTTCAGCATTCTTGGAATCAGTGCTGATGAGCAACAAGAGAAGTTCGGATTCTTACTGGATGCGTTGAAATACGGTGCGCCACCGCACGCGGGATTAGCCTTTGGCTTAGATCGTTTGACCATGCTATTAACGGGTACGGACAATATTCGTGATGTGATTGCCTTCCCGAAAACGACCGCGGCCGCCTGTTTGATGACGGATGCACCGAGCGAGGCCAACCCGAGCGCGTTACAAGAGTTGGCGCTACAGGTAGTGAAAAAAGCTAAAACTGAGTCGGCGTAATGGCCTATAAGCATCCCGTTTCGGTGTTGGTGGTCATTTACGCACGAAACACGAATCGGGTGCTGATGTTACAGCGTCAAGACGATGCACAGTTTTGGCAATCCGTGACAGGCAGTCTGGAAAGCGGCGAACAGCCAGAACAGGCGGCCTTGCGCGAGGTGCAGGAAGAGACCGGATTTGTCTATACTCCTCCGCAAGACGTGCTGATTGACTGTTGTACACAGATTAGTTTTGAAATTTTTGAACAATATCGCCATCGTTATGCGCCAGGGGTGACCCATAACCAAGAACACTGGTTTACATTGGGCGTTGAGTCCGAGAAGGACCCTGACTTAACTGAGCATACGGCGGCGCAGTGGCTTCCTTGGCAGCAGGCCGCGGCGTTAACCAAATCCTGGAGTAATCGCCAAGCGATTGAACGCCTTTTTGCCGAGGAATAATTCGATAGGAATACGTCTTACAACGTGTTCCGTTTACCGTTATTTGTTTGAGAGAATAAGATTATGGCTGGACATAGTAAATGGGCGAATACCAAACACCGTAAAGCGGCACAAGATGCGAAACGCGGTAAAATTTTTACCAAAATCATTCGTGAGTTGGTTACCGCGGCAAAACTTGGCGGTGGCGATCCAAGCTCGAACCCTCGCTTACGTGCGGCAATGGATAAAGCGTTATCCAACAATATGACGCGTGATACGATGGATCGTGCGATCGCACGCGGTGTTGGCGGTGATGATAACTCCAATATGGAAACTATCATCTATGAGGGCTATGGCCCAGGTGGTAGCGCCATCATGATCGAGTGTCTGAGTGACAACCGTAACCGTACCGTTTCAGAAGTCCGCCATGCCTTCACTAAGACCGGCGGTAATCTCGGCACTGACGGTTCCGTTGCGTACCTCTTTAGCCGTAAAGGGGTCATCGCTTATGCACCGGGTCAAGACGAAGATGCGTTGATGGAAGCTGCGTTGGAAGCGGGTGCTGAAGATGTGGTGAGCTATGATGATGGTGCTATCGATGTCTTTACCGCGTGGGAAGAGTTAGGAGCGGTGAAAGATGCGTTAATCGCGGCAGGCTTAACGCCAGATGAAGCAGAAGTGACGATGATCCCTTCCACCAAAGCGGAAATGGATGGCGAGACGGCACCAAAATTACTACGCCTGATCGATATGCTTGAAGATTGTGATGACGTTCAGGAAGTTTACCATAACGGCGAAATTTCTGACGAAGTGGCTGAGAGCCTGTAGGTGTCAATCACACGATTCTTGGGTCAATTATGGCCATAATCCTGGGTATTGACCCCGGGTCGCGGGTAACCGGATACGGGGTTATACGACAAGTAGGTCGTCAATTGACTTACTTGGGAAGCGGCTGTATCCGAACCAATACCCCTGCGTTACCCGAGCGTTTACGGCTTATTTACGCTGGTGTCAGTGAGATTATCACGCAATTTTCGCCGGACTACTTTGCCATTGAGCAAGTGTTTATGGCGAAAAATGCCGATTCGGCGCTGAAGCTCGGTCAAGCGCGGGGGGCGGCGATTGTGGCTGCGGTGAATCAAACCTTACCGGTTTTCGAGTATGCTGCCCGGCAAGTCAAGCAAACGGTCACCGGAACCGGCGCGGCAGATAAAGCGCAAGTACAACATATGGTGCGAACCTTGTTGAAGTTACCTGCTAATCCGCAAGCCGATGCCGCCGATGCCTTAGCGATTGCGATCACCCATTGCCATATCAGCCAAAACGCGCTGAGTATTTCTGATAAAGCGCTGGTCCTGACCCGAGGACGATTACGTTAGCATTCTCATCGTAGGCTGGATATTCATCCAGCCTTTTTTATGGTATAAACGCAGCATTAATCCTCGCCAACATATTGATAAAGGTAATTGTATGATCGGACGTCTGAATGGAGTCATCATAGAGAAGCAACCGCCGCTAGTCTTACTTGAGGTCGGTGGCGTAGGCTACGAAGTCCATATGCCGATGACCTGTTTCTACGAACTGCCTGAAAAAGATCACACCGCCATTATTTTTACCCATTTTGTGGTTAGGGAAGATGCACAACTGTTGTTCGGCTTTAATCATAAACAAGAACGCACACTGTTTCGTGAATTAATCAAGGTCAATGGTGTGGGGCCAAAACTCGCTCTCGCTATCCTTTCCGGTATGTCAGCGCAGCAATTTGTGAACGCGGTGGAGCATCAAGAAATTGCGGCATTGGTGAAACTGCCAGGGGTTGGCAAGAAAACCGCTGAACGTCTGGTGGTGGAAATGAAGGATCGATTTAAAGGGATGCACGGTGACTTATTCAATACAGAAAGTGAATTTACCCTAACGGCACCGGCGACCGACCCGTCCTCGACCAATGATGCGGAAGCCGAAGCGGTGGCAGCGTTAGTGGCGCTGGGTTATAAACCGCAAGAAGCCTCGAAAATGGTGAGTAAAATTGCTAAGACTGGGGCGGACAGTGAAACCTTGATCAGAGACGCCTTGCGTGCGTCGCTCTAAGGAAAAGTATGATTGATGCGGATCGCCTAGTCTCTGCGGAAGTGACTATAGATGAAGAACGCTTTGACCGAGCCTTACGTCCCCGTTTGCTGGATGAATATGTCGGTCAACCGCATGTGCGCGAGCAGATGGAAATCTTTATTCGTGCGGCGAAAATGCGGGGCGATGCACTGGATCACTTGCTGATCTTTGGTCCTCCCGGATTAGGCAAGACGACGTTGGCCAATATCGTGGCAAATGAAATGGGCGTCAATTTACGTACCACCTCCGGCCCGGTGCTGGAGAAAGCGGGCGACCTTGCGGCCATGCTGACCAACCTCGAGCCGCACGATGTTTTATTTATCGATGAGATCCACCGTCTCTCTCCTGTCGTGGAAGAAGTGCTGTATCCGGCGATGGAGGACTACCAGTTGGATATCATGATTGGTGAAGGCCCGGCGGCGCGTTCGATTAAAATCGATTTACCGCCTTTCACCTTGATCGGCGCGACGACTCGCGCAGGCTCGTTAACCTCGCCATTGCGTGACCGTTTCGGTATCGTCCAACGCTTAGAGTTTTATCAAGTGGCTGATCTGCAATCTATCGTTAAACGCGCGGCAGACTGCTTGGGGCTATCGCTTAGCCAAGAAGGTGCGCTGGAGATTGCGCGTCGTTCCCGCGGGACACCGAGGATTGCCAATCGGCTCCTACGTCGAGTGCGTGACTTTGCCGAGGTGAAAGCCGCGGGGGATATGAACGGAGAAGTGACCGCGAGTGCGCTCGATCTGCTTAATGTCGACAGTGAAGGCTTCGATTATATGGATCGTAAATTATTGCTAGCGATTATCGATAAGTTCAGTGGTGGGCCAGTAGGCTTAGATAATCTTGCGGCCGCGATTGGCGAAGAACGCGAAACCATCGAAGACGTTATCGAACCTTACTTGATTCAGCAGGGATTTATCCAGCGGACACCACGTGGACGATTAGCGACCCAGCACGCTTATCAGCATTTCGATCTGCTCGACCAGTATAAACACGTCTAAAAATTCCACGCTTAACCTCTAATAGTCCGAGGAGTGTCATATTTTGGCATTTCTCTACTTATTCTACTTTCTACCTATCGTTTATACTTGCGAGTCACCATCAGGAATAGGTATAACGATAGGGATATTATGAACAATTTCAATGTATTAAGCTGCCTGGCTGCCGTAGTGCTGCTCTCAGGTTGTGCATCCGTAAAACCGTCAGTGATTGAGGCAACGAATAAGAGTTCGGTGGGGGTTTTGTACCAAGCCGCGCCAGCAGAGTTTAATGACGGGAATGTGTATTCTGATCCTGTTTTACGAGAAGTCACGCCAGTCCATAGTGCGACAGGAATGGGGTTGGCAGTACTCTCTGCCGCAATGGGTAACCTAACGACGGCAAGCTTCGATAAGGACACCTACAAAGGAAACCTGATTAAGACCTTGAAAAATCCAACACTGGATTATTTTGCGCCGAGGGCGAATCAGGCACTTAGGGTGTGGTTAGATAGCCAAGGTGCAGGCTATGCCTACCAACAGCCGCTGAACGTAGGCTATTCGACATGGTCATTGATTTACAAAAATCTTAATAGCAGTGATTCCCTTTACCAGTTGAAATACAAAGTGTTCTTTTATAAAAAACCAGAGAAGGGATCGATCTTTAGCGGTTTTATTAAGCAAGCTTGTTCACCCGCCCCAGTGGAGGCTAATTTAGCCGATTGGCGAAATGATCACTATGCAAAAGTGAAAGTGGAAACCCAGCGCCTAATGGACCAGTGTCTGCAACAATTTGAGCAACAACTGCCAATACTCTTAAAGAAATAGCGGTATCGGCTAGCCCACGATCAGAAAGATGAGGCCTCGGTCATCCCGAGGCCTCATACCTAATGAGACATCTTCTTTAAGCCACTGAGCATAAAGAGGGCGCTGGCGCAAAGGACGACCGACGGGCCGGCGGGAGTGTCGTAATAAGCGGAAAAGGTCAGTCCGCCGGTGACGGCAACCATCCCGATTAAGGTAGCAAAAATCGCCATCTGCTCGGGGGAGCGCGCAAAGCGACGTGCGGTGGCTGCAGGAATGATCAGTAACGAGGTAATGATCAGCGCTCCGACAAATTTCATGGAGACACCAATGGTCAGGGCCGTCACTAACATCAGTAACATTCGGGTACGGGCTAAATTGACGCCATCTACTTGAGCCAGCTCGGGACTGACGGTCATCGATAACAGTGCGCGCCATTGCGAGATGATAACCGCCAGTACGATGACTACGCCACCTGCCATTAATGCTAAGTCTGAGGGCATCACTGAAAGCAGGTCGCCGAACAGATAGGCCATTAAATCCACCCGAACGTTATGCATTAAACTCACTACCACTAATCCGAGGGAGAGGGCGCTGTGCGCCATAATCCCCAATAAGGTGTCGATCGCTAAGTGTGGGCGATGCTCTAGCACGACTAACAGAATCGCGAGGATAAGCGTTACGGCAATGACGGCATACCATGGATTAACGTTTAACAATAATCCGATGGCAACGCCCAGTAAGGACGCATGGGCGAGGGTATCGCCGAAATAAGACATTTTACGCCAGACGACAAACGAGCCCAGTGGGCCAGCGGTGAGGGTGAGTAATATTCCCCCTAGCCAACCAGGCAGTAACAGTTCAATCATGAGATCTCATTCTCCCTACGTAACACTATCCGTCCCTTGAGATCATGACGGTGATTATGATGATGCCGATAAATAGCCAATTGTTGAGAAGCGCGAGGGCCAAACATTGCGGTGAATTCAGGATGTTGTGAGACGACTTCCGGTGGCCCCGAACAGCAAACATGATGATTGAGGCAAAGCACATCATCGGTTTTGGCCATCACTAAATGTAAGTCGTGCGACACCATCAGGACGGCGCAATGCAATTCATGGCGGAGCTGGTTAATGAGATCGTATAAAGCCACCTGTCCATTAACGTCGACACCCTGTGTCGGTTCGTCGAGCACTAATAATTCGGGCTTACCCAGTAAGGCTCGAGCCAATAGCACACGTTGCATCTCACCACCGGAGAGTTTTTGCATGGTTGAAAAACGAAGATGCCCAGCATTGACACGTTGTAATGCTGCCTGAATATCCGCTTTTCTAGCTTGGTGAGCTAACCGCAAAAAACGATCGACCGTTAAGGGGAGGGTGATATCTAAGTGTAATTTTTGTGGGACGTAGCCAATACGTAACCCCGCTTTTTTAGATACAGTGCCGCGAGACGGTGCAATAAGCCCCAGAATCAGTCGTACTAAGGTCGATTTTCCTGCACCGTTAGGGCCAAGCAAGGTGAGTATCCTGCCCGGTTGTAAACTCAAGGAGATATTGTGCAAGACCTGCTTTTGACCGAACGAAACATCGATATTTTCTAAAGTAACTAAGTTCGATGACATGGTTAATCAGTTTTCATTTCAAAAAGAGATGTTATATTATCACAACTCCATTTGAGGTTAATAGCTGAGACGCCAGTAATCATGAAAAGAAAACATCATTTGCCGAAACTCGCCTTGGGTCTGTCCATCATTTTAGGAATGAATGGTTTAGCCCACGCCGACGTGGTGACATCCATTAAACCGCTTGGCTTTATTGCTTCCGCTATTGCCGAAGGTGTCACACCGGTTACGGTAGTGCTGCCGGATGGTGCATCTGAGCATGATTATGCGTTACGGCCCTCTGATGTTCGTCGGATAAAAAATGCTGACCTGTTGGTATGGGTAGGTCCTGAAATGGAATCCTTCATTACTCGCAGTGCTTCACAGCTCCCAGCAAATAAAAACCTTGAACTCTCGGCTTTACCCGTGATTCAATCGCACTTGGTTGGCGAAGTTGAAAATGATCACGATCATGCTTCGTCGCCCGCGAATACGCTAAACTCTGCAAATTCTTCTGATAGGGAACTGTCTGATAGTCATTCTCATCAAGGAACGTATAATTTGCACATCTGGCTATCGCCAGACATTGCGTTGATGAGTGCTACGGCTATCCATGATCGATTGGTCCAATCGATGCCCGCACAAAAAACAAAATTAGACAGTAATTTGTCGAAATTTAAAGCCAGCTTAAAAGATGCCGATGAACATATACGCCAGCAGCTTAGCTCAGTAAAGGATAAACGGTATTATGTCTTTCATGATGCCTACACTTATTTTGAGCAGCACTATGGCCTGTCACCGCTTGGGTATTTCACGGTAAATCCCGAAATCCAGCCGGGCGCACAGAAATTAAACGAAATAAGAACACAGCTGACTCAGCACAAAGCGCAATGCGTTTTTGCTGAGCCACAATTCAGACCAGCCGTCATCGACGCTGTTTCACGAGGGACAACAGTACAAAAAGGTACTTTAGATCCTTTGGGAAGCAACATCAGCTTATCGCAGGACAGTTATGTGAAATTCCTCTCACAATTGTCGAGCCAGTATGTGAGCTGTCTGAAACCAATGAACTAATGAGGAAATTTTACAGTGCAACAGATTGCTCGTTCTGTCGCTCTCGCGCTTAACACCTTACCGAAACCCCATCGTTTTATGTTGGGGTCATTGACCGCCATGACACTCGCGGTTGCCATTTGGCAGCCGCTTATCAATCATCACGATGAGAGTAAAGAGACGCTAGTTCGTAAGATTGAACTCGAAGCGAGCCAACACCTCAGCGGTACAGACGCTTCCGAACCGGATGACCAAACGACCCCTTTACCTGATGAAGATCTGCCCGCCGATCAGAAAGAGGCGGAAGGGACTCAAGATGCAAAAGAATATACCGTCGCATCGGGTGATACACTCAGTAGCGTATTAAATCAGTACGGTATCGACCTTTCTAATATCAATGCGCTGGTGGGCAGTGATGGCGCATTACGTAACCTCAATGTTGGACAAAGTCTTAACTGGCAAGTCAATGCTGAGGGCGAGTTAGAAACGCTAGATTGGGAAATTTCCCGCCGTGAAACTCGTCACTATATCCGTAGGCCGAACGGTACCTACAGTATGGAGCGTCAATTACAGCAAGGCGAGTGGCAAGACCATGCGTTGGCCGGCACCGTGAAAGGCAGCTTTGCGAGCAGTGCGCAGCAGGCAGGACTGTCGGCGGGAGAAATCGCCTCAGTCATCAAGGCGTTACAATGGCAAATGGATTTCCGTAAACTGCGTAGTGGCGATCAGTTTAGTACTATCTTTTCTCGGGAAGTGTTAGCGGGCAAGCGTATGCAAAGCCAACTTCAGGCTGTGCGTGTGCGTTCTGGTGGTAAGGATTACTATGCGTTTCGCGCGGAAGACGGCAAGTTTTATGATCAGAACGCTTCTGGCCTAGCAAAAGGCTTTTTACGTTACCCAACCGCTAAAACGTATCGTGTCTCATCAAACTTTAACCCTCGGCGGTTAAACCCAGTGACCGGACGTATTACTCCGCATCGCGGGGTTGATTTTGCGGTACCTATTGGTACTCCCGTACTCGCGACAGGCGACGGTGAAGTGGTTGTGGCGAATGCAAAAGGTGGGGCGGCAGGGAAATATGTTGCCATTCGCCATGGTCGACAATATATGACCCGCTATATGCACCTGAGCCGCGTAATGGTTAAACCTGGTCAAAAGGTAAAAAGAGGGGACCGTATCGCGTTATCGGGTAACACAGGACGCTCAACCGGCCCACATTTGCATTTCGAAATCTGGATTAACAATCAAGCCGTCAATCCGCTCACGGCGAAACTGCCGCGGATGGAAGGCCTGACAGGTAAAGATCGCAAAACTTATCTTGCACAGGTTAAAGCTTGGCAGAGCCAACTGACTTTCTAAAGCATAACGAGGGCCATGCAGTCTGCATGGCCTTTTTTTTGGGGAGGATGATAGGCCTTATCTCCTCGATCACCAGTAAAAGCCTATTGCAAAACTCTTCGCCATCACTATCATTAGCCACTTCTTCTAAGAGGCGAGTGCATGACTAACGAGAAACGTAACCAGTCTGAGTTTATCCCTGTCTTTAAACCTTCCTTCCTTAAACCGCAATTTTGGGGGAAATGGTTAGCCATTGGCGTGGCCGGAGCATTGGCGTATGTGCCTGCCACCCTCCGTGATCCGTTGTTAGGTAAACTTGGTAAATGGGTGGGTAAGCGAGCGAAGGGTGCTCGTCGTCGTGCGCAAATTAATCTTCACTACTGTTTTCCTGATCTTTCCGTGGCGGAACGTGAAAACATTATTGATGAAATGTTTGCCACCGCACCGCAATCAATGGTGTTGATGGCCGAGTTGGCGTTACGTGACCCGCAACGCGTCCGACAAAAGATTGTGTGGCATGGGAAAGATATTATCGAGCGCTATCAACAAGAAGGGCAGAATGTCATTTTTCTGGTTCCCCATGGTTGGGCCGTCGATATTCCGGCGATGCTGCTTGCATCGGAAGGCCAAAAAATGGCGGCAATGTTTCATAACCAAAAAGATCCGCTAATGGATTATATTTGGAACCGTCTACGTCGGCGTTTTGGCGGTCGCATGCATGCTCGCAACGATGGGATCAAACCTTTTATTGCTTCAGTCAGACAAGGTTATTGGGGCTATTATTTACCTGACCAAGATCACGGACCTGAACACAGCGAATTCGTCGATTTCTTCGCCACTTACAAGGCGACGTTACCGGCTATTGGTCGGCTGATGAAAGTGTGTCGAGCTAAGGTCGTGCCGCTATTTCCGGTCTATGACAGCCGTCGTCATCAACTTGAAATCTTTGTCCGCCCAGCCATGGATGACCTTGAAGATGCTGACGATAAAACCTTGGCGCGGCGGATGAATGAAGAGGTTGAGTTTTTCGTTGGCCCGAATCCCGAACAATATACGTGGATCCTAGAGCTATTGAAAACGCGTCAAGCTGGTGAGGAAAAGCCTTACCGTCGTAAAGATCTCTTCCCCTACAAATAATAAAATAGCCGCCTGCGCGGCTGTATCAATTATTCGACAGTGATGACGCGCTGCGTATTGGTGGTGCCAGTCGCACCCATCACATCCCCTTGGGTGACAATGACTAAATCACCGGCCTGCAGATAGCCTTTAGATTTAAGCAGTTTCACTGCATCGTGCACCGCCAGTAAGCCATCGGTATAACCAGAAATCGCAACGGGGGTCACCCCACGATAGAGCGCTGTGCTGTTAAGTGTGGCCTCATGGCGCGAGAGGGCGAAGATAGGGAGCCCTGACGTGATACGTGAGGTCATTAACGCAGTACGGCCAGACTCGGTCATAGTAATGATCGCCGTGACACCTTTTAGGTGGTTGGCTGCATACATGGCAGACATCGCGATCGCTTCTTCGATATTATCAAATTGAATATCTAATCGGTGGCGAGAGACATTCACTTTCGGGATTTTTTCGGCCCCGACACAGACATTCGCCATCGCCTGTACGGTCTCTGCAGGGTATTGGCCGGCAGCCGTTTCGGCAGAAAGCATGACGGCATCCGTACCATCCAATACTGCATTGGCAACGTCCATCACCTCTGCACGCGTAGGCATCGGGTTGGTGATCATTGACTCCATCATCTGGGTTGCCGTGATACTGGCCCGATTTAATTGGCGCGCGCGGCTAATAAGATTCTTTTGAATACCCACTAATTCAGGGTCGCCAATCTCAACACCGAGATCGCCTCGTGCGACCATAACAACATCACTGGCTAGGATGATATCGTCCATAGCCGCTTGTGTCGCTACGGCCTCTGCGCGTTCGACTTTCGCGACTATCTTTGCTTGGCAACCCGCTTCTTCCGCTAGACGGCGAGCATAGCGTAAGTCATCGCCACAGCGCGGGAAAGAGACGGCGAGGTAATCCACGCCAATTTTGGCCGCCGTGATGATATCGGCTTTGTCTTTTTCGGTCAGGGCTTGAGCAGAGAGACCGCCTCCCTGTTTATTAATCCCTTTATTATTCGATAGGGGACCGCCGACTGTGACCTCAGTTAGGATATTATCCCCTTCAACTGCAGTGACGCGTAATTGTACGCGGCCATCGTCGAGTAACAGAATATCGCCAGCTTTAACATCCTGAGGCAGTGCCTTATAATCGATTCCGACTTGCTGGTGGGTTCCTTCCCCTTTGGGTAACGACGCGTTTAAGGTGAAGGGGTCCCCGATATTTAGGAAGATCTTACCTTCGCGGAAGGTGGAGATACGAATTTTAGGTCCTTGTAAATCACCGAGAATTGCCACATGACGGCCCAATTTTTTTGCAATCGCTCTGACATTATTCGCGCGTGTAAGGTGGTCGTCAGCAGAACCGTGGGAGAAGTTCAGTCGCACAACGTTCGCCCCCGCTGCAATCACTTTTTCTAGGTTATTATCGCGGTCAGTGGCAGGGCCTAATGTGGTAACAATTTTCGTTCGTCTAAGGCGTGGTGACATGGACAACTCCAGTAAGATCATCAGTGAAGAGAAAACCCAGTTGTTGAGAATGGGTAGTAGACTCAATATCGCAGAAAACGATAAATGCTCGCAATGATTTTAGGGTACAACTTTAGGCACCAGTTTAACAACCGATTAACGTGTCAACGGTAGTCGACATTGATTTCACACAGCAAACTGTTTACCTCACTACTGTAAACGCAGTAAAGTGGGTAATAATATGAATCTAATGAACTCCTTAGCGGGTTTTCGCTACTTTACGTTAGAACGAGGAGAATAAAATGGCGTCAACGCAAACAGTCCAGGCTTGCGATCTGGTAATTTTTGGAGCCAAGGGTGATCTGGCACGCCGTAAGCTATTACCTTCGTTATACCAACTGGAAAAAGCCGGCCAAATCAATGATGAAACGAAAATCATTGGCGTGGGTCGTGCAGAGTGGGATAAAGCGACCTACACCCAAGAAGTTGATAAAGCGCTTAAAACCTTTATGAAAGAGGAGATCGATCAAGCGATCTGGGAAAAACTAAGCGCACGCTTAGATTTTTGTAACCTAGACGTCAATGAATCGGCGCATTTCACAAAGTTAGGTAAGCTGCTTGACCAAAAAAATCGCGTAACGGTGAACTATTTCGCGATGCCACCAAGCACCTTCGGCGCGATTTGTAAGGGATTGGGCCAAGCGAAATTGAATGCTAAGCCTGCGCGAGTGGTGATGGAAAAACCATTAGGCACATCGTTAGAGACCTCTCAAGAGATTAACGACAGTGTGGGCGAGTACTTCGACGAAAGCCAAGTTTTCCGTATCGACCACTATCTGGGTAAAGAGACGGTTCTAAACCTTCTGGCATTGCGTTTCGCCAACTCTATCTTTGTGAACAACTGGGATAATAAAACCATTGATCACGTACAGATTACAGTTGCGGAAGAAGTGGGAATCGAAGGACGTTGGGGTTACTTTGATCAAGCGGGTCAAATGCGCGATATGGTGCAAAACCACTTGCTGCAGGTGTTGACAATGATCGCAATGTCACCGCCATCCGACCTCACCGCCGCAAGCATTCGCGACGAAAAAATCAAAGTATTACGTTCATTACGTAAAATTGACCACACCAATGTGCGTGAGAAAACCGTGCGGGGTCAATACACTGCCGGCTTTGTGCAAGGTAAAAAAGTCCCAGGTTATCTGGATGAAGAAGGGGCTAACAAAACCAGCTCGACCGAAACCTTCGTTGCTATTCGCGTAGATATCGATAACTGGCGCTGGGCGGGAGTTCCATTCTATTTGCGTACCGGTAAACGCTTACCTGCGAAATGTTCTGAAGTTGTCGTCTACTTTAAAAACCCAGAAATGAATCTGTTTAAAGAGTCTTACACGCAACTTCCGCAGAACAAGCTGACGATTCGTTTACAGCCGGATGAAGGGGTCGATATCGAGATCCTGAACAAGGTGCCAGGTTTAGACCACAAACATAAGTTGCAAACGACTAAACTAGACTTAAGTTTCTCCGAAACCTTTAACGAAAGTCATTTAGCCGATGCCTATGAACGTTTGTTATTGGAATCTATGCGTGGGATCCAAGCCCTGTTTGTTCACCGTGACGAAGTTGAAGCCGCATGGACATGGGTTGATTCAATTATTGAGGCATGGGAGAAGGACGGCGAGTCGGCCAAACCTTACCAAGCGGGTACTTGGGGGCCTGTTGCCTCGGTTGCCATGATCACCCGTGATGGGCGTTCTTGGAACGAGTCTGAAACCCCGTTAGAATAATCGATGACCGCCAGCTAGACTGGCGGTTTTTTTTAGCTAGCGTCAGAGACCTCAATCGAAGCAGCGCTGGCTAAAGCGACAGAGACGGCCTTCTCGACGGTCTCCTCTATCGCCAAGGCGACACCTAACCGTCTGCGTCCCGCAATACTCGGTTTGGCAAAAAGTCTGATTTGTTGCCCCGCCGCCATCGCCTTCTCAAGTCCAGTAAAACTCACCGCTTCGCTATGGAGTGTCGGTAAAATCACTGCGGAAGCAGAAGGTCCATATTGACGAATATGACCGATGGGTAATCCCAAGAAAGCACGGACATGCAGAGCAAACTCAGAGAGATCTTGGGAGATCAGTGTGACTAGACCGGTATCATGCGGACGAGGAGAAACTTCACTGAAGATGACGTCATCACCTCGCACGAATAGCTCGACACCAAATAGGCCAAAACCTGAGAGGGCGGTAACGACTTTCCGAGCGATCTCTTGCGCACGGGCCAAGGCAATGTCGCTCATTTGTTGCGGCTGCCATGATTCACGGTAATCTCCTTCTTCCTGCCGATGCCCGATAGGCGCGCAGAAATGAATGCCATCGACGGCACTGACAGTGAGGAGGGTAATTTCGAAATCGAATTCCACTAAGCCTTCAACGATAACTCGGCCCGCACCCGCACGACCACCTTGTTGAGCATACTCCCAAGCGGCATCGCACTGATCGCGGTGACGAAGTAGGCTTTGGCCTTTACCTGAAGAGCTCATGATGGGTTTGACGAAGCAGGGGAATCCTATGGCGTCGACCGCCTGCAGGAATTCGTGTTGCTGGCTAGCAAAACAGTAGCGAGAGGTCGGCAACGCCAACTGTTCTGCCGCTAACTGCCGAATACCTTCACGGTTCATGGTAAGTTGAGTGGCTCGTGCGCAAGGCACCACGGTCAAGCCTGTGGCTTCCAACTCTACCAGAGTCTCAGTCGCAATAGCCTCGATTTCCGGTACGATAAAATCAGGCTGTTCCAGAGCGATCACCGACTTTAAGGCTTCGCCATTCAACATATCGATGACATAGGCGCGGTGGGCGACGTGCATCGCAGGGGCGTTTTCATAGCGATCTACGCCAATGACTTCAATGCCTAACCGCTGACATTCGATAGCGACTTCTTTTCCCAACTCCCCACAACCCAATAACATCACTTTGGTTGCATTTTCACGTAACGCGGTACCGAACTTTCGCATAACACTTTCCCAAGCTAAAAATAATCGCCAATAAGTGTAAATGAAAACGTTTGCGCTGGCACGCTCAGCGATAAACACCGTAAAACAGGTAAGGCCTAAAGAAACATGCGATAATAAGGGTATCACTCTCTCAAACGGTAGCTAACACCATGATGACTCCTCCTCAAGCCCGTCGAATCCCATTCTTTCACTCAATACACGGTGAAAAACGCGAAGATAACTTTGCCTGGCTGCGCGATGATGAGCGTGCGGATCCCGACGTGATTGACTATCTGGTGGCCGAAAATCAGTGGTGCGAGCAACAACTGGCTCCGCTCGCCGATCTTGAAGCGACGCTCTATGAGGAGATGACCGCGAGAATTCCCGGCAATGATCACTCGGTTCCATTTTTGAAATCGGGGCATTGGTATCAACAGCGTTACCAGCAGGGGGATGACTATCCTCATTGGGTATGGCGCAACGACAGCGAAAGCGCATCCTGGCAAACCTTATTGGATTGTAATGAACGCGCTCGTCACGCTGAGTATTACGAGCTGGGTGCATTGGAAATCACGGCCGATCATCAGTATATGGCGGTGACGGAAGATTATTTGTCACGACGGGAATATGTGTTACGTATTCAACGATTGACCGACCAAACCTGGCTAGACACAGTGATCGAAGGGATTTCCCCCTCGATTGTTTGGGCCAACGATGGCCAGACCCTATTTTATATCAAGCAGGACCCCCAGACCTTGTTACCTTGGCAGGTATGGCGTCATAGATTAGGCACTGATCCGGCAGAAGATTGTTTAGTTTATGAAGAACACGATGATAGCTATTACGTTAGCTTAACCGGAAGCAGTTCTGAACAACGACTTTTCATTGTGTTGGAGAGTTCGACGACGAGCGAGGCATGGGCTATTGACGCGGACAAGCCACACTTACCCCCGCGCTGCATTATCCCTCGACGTGAAAATCATGAATACAGTATCGATCACTTTCAAGGGCATTATTATCTTCGCTCAAATCGAGAAGGGCTTAACTTTGGGCTCTATCGTTGTGTTGACACAGAAACGACCGAGGATTGCTGGCAGCAAGTTATCGCTGTATCTGAAGAGCGTATTATTGAAGATTTCCAACTCTTTAACGACTGGCTCGTTACCGAAGAACGTCTGCAGGGCAAAATGGTTCTCTGCCAGTATACGCTTACGGGAGGGCAGCGAGTGCTATTACCGAAGCAGGCCGAAAATGGCGTGGTATGGATTGGGCATAACCCTGATGCCAACAGTACAGGCTTACGGTTTGGTTATAGCAGCCTGACCACGCCAGCGACAACCTATGAATGGGATCTTAATACTCATCGCTTAACACTGTTAAAGCAAGTCCATATTCCACTTTATGAGGAGAGCGATTACCAAAGCGATTGGCGGTGGTTAACCATGCGCGATGGCGTTCAGGTACCGGTATCCCTCGTTTGGCGTAAGGACAGTCTGCAACCCGGTAAAAATCCACTGCTGGTCTATGGCTATGGCGCATACGGGGCGGCGCTAGAGGCTGACTTTAGCTTCACGCGTCAAAGCTTACTCGACCGAGGATTTATTTATGCCATGGTGCATGTGCGTGGCGGAGGGGAACTTGGCCGCGCATGGTACGACGCCGGACGGCTTGGCAACAAAATGAATAGTTTTTACGATTTTATCGACGCGACACAACTACTCTTGGCACAAGGCGTTGGCGATCCGCAACGCTGTTATGCCATGGGGGGAAGTGCGGGGGGACTCCTGGTGGCGGCGGTAAGCAATATCGCGCCGACCTTGTTCCACGGTATTCTTGCGCAGGTTCCCTTTGTCGACGTGGTCAGCACTATGTTAGACGAAAGCATCCCGCTGACTACCGGTGAGTACGAAGAATGGGGCAATCCTAATAGCGAGGCAGATTACATGACCATTAAAGCCTACAGCCCGTACGATAATGTCCGTAGACAAGATTATCCTCACCTTTTCGTGACGACAGGCTTACATGATTCACAAGTCCAGTATTGGGAGCCTGCGAAGTGGGTAGCTAAGCTTAGAGAACTGAAAACCGATGATCATCAACTGCTACTGTACACCGATCTTGATGCAGGACATGGTGGAAAATCCGGGCGCTATCAAGCCTATGTTGATATCGCTCGGGAGTGCAGTTTCTTAGTCGGCTTATCCAGCGGGATTTGGCCTAACTCTTCAATTTAGGTTCATAGGGTAATCGTGACAACGTCACAGAAAGCTGGCGATAGGTCGTCAGTTTTTCTTGAAAGTGCGCACGTAAGGACTCGGGTTGCTCGTTTTCGATATGAATTGGAATCACTGGCATATTGTAACGCTCTTTAAAGGCGACCCCAGCGGCGGCTAACTCGGTATTAAGTTGATCTTTCGCTTCTGCACTCAGTACAGCGAGATTGTATGTCATGGTGAAGTGCTCCTTCTAGGCAGGTAAGCGTTTAAAACTGATGCTTTCTTCTGCCACTTGAATGCGTCATTTGCTACACTGTGCGTTAAGTCACATGGCGGTTTTATTATTACGAATTTAAGGCACTATTCCAATGAAAAAACTCTTATCTGTACTTTTACTTACTCTGATTAGCAGCCAATCCTTTGCTTCTGAAGTGATTACGGTGAGTCGACGCGAAATCGGTAAGCAACAGTGGCCGCTTACCCGAGAAGAGATTATGTTACGTTGCGATAAGGATGGTGGCCTCTTTGCTATTAATGACAGTACACTTATGCAATACCCGTTAAATGCCATTGCACAACAGAATGTTGATCAGAGAAAAAGCCAAGGTCAGCCGATTACCTTAATTCAGGCCGATGATCCCCAACAACCGGGTAAAAAAATGGATCTTTCACCGTTAACGTCTCGCGCTCAAGCGTTGTGTGGGCAGTAATTATTTAACGACTTAACCGTTAAGCGTAGTAACACTGATTAAATTGAATGGGGGCCAATTAAGGCCCTCTTTTCTTTCCTATAACGTTGATCTTGCGCAATATATTGTAAGTTACTCCTCTCGTCTTAACGCCCAACCCCGTAGAATTAGCAGCCAGCAAGCACACTTTTCTTATGCTCGCTCTATACAAGGGGATCGGTATGCATTCTAAAATTAATTGTAAGGTAATTATTTGGGCGACTCTGTTAGCAGGATTTATGAGTTCGTTGGTCAAATGGGGATCGGAGGTCAATATGCCTCCGCGCGTTGCAGTTGAAATATCCCCTCCGGGTGCCCATATTGATGCCTGGCTAGGTTGGGCAGGAATCAATCAGCATTCGCTTGACTACCTTTATCAGGGAAATTCAGTTTTGGGAGCGGTAACGCTCTACCATTGGTTATTTAGCTTTGCCTTTGCCTTTGTCTATGTTGCGGGTGCCTATTACTGGCCGAAGATCCGTATGGGCTATGGCGTAGCCTATGGTGTGGTGATCACGGTGGTGATGCATGGCTTTCTTATCCCAGCGTTGGGGTTTCGTCAGCCAATTTATGACGAGGGCAAAACGGGGTGGTTATGGAACCTTAATGGTTATGAGCTGTGGAGTGAAATTATTGGGCATATCTGTTGGTCAGTAAGCATTGAGTTTAGCCTGATTGCCGTATTAGCGCTCTGCGCACAGCCCATCAAAGGGACGTGGCGTCGATGAGATAACTCGACACCGAATCGTTATAGGGTTCGGTGTCGAAGGCAGCTTTAGGGCTTAACCGGTGTGGTCGCCGCTGGCGGCGCACTCTCTTCGAGTTTTTCACCGTTCTTCTCTTTTTCTTTAATCTCTTTTTTCACCCACGCACGGTCTTCTTCTGTCAGCTCCGAGGCATGTGTATTACTGCTGCTTAATAACCAATAGAGCATCGCCAGTTGTGTCAGTCTTACACCACTGTTGCCCCGAGTGTTAATCGCATTTTTAAGCCGTTGCGATGGGGCCTGTTGGCTAAGGGAACGGTACTGTTCTGCTCCAGGTATTCCTTTTTTACCTGAGGCGGCAGCATTCTGTTGCGCCGTCGGCGCGGGCGTAGCGGCAGGAGCAGTCTTTTGCTGCACTGGGCGTTTAAACATCTTCGACGACCCAAAGCCCCTTGACGAGAACGAACGCGCGTCGCTAAAGGTGGAGACGGTCATTAATAGAGCAGGCAATAAGATGAGTAGGGGGCGGGCAATTTTTTTCATTATAGTTCCCAGAAGATAAAAAGAGTCAATAAGGTCAGTAATGGACCCTGCAAGGTGAGGGCTGGAAGATTATACCAAGATAGTGCTGAAGGGTTGCGGGTACCAATGTAAAGATTCACAATTATCCTCAAGGCTTAGTGGGTAAGTTGACGTAACTTTGAGTATATTGACATTATCCACCATCCCATAAACGAGCTATGGTAAGTCTTAGGTTTAGCTATACATGTAGATGATATGAGCGGGCTTGATAGAGAGGGTGTTAAGTGAGTCTACGATAGAAGCAAGTTAGAGACATTTTGTAGGTAGATGAAATATTGATAATGAGTAAAAATGTAATTACGATCCTATTGTTAGCCATTGAATTTTCACTATTAAGCTTTTGATCGTTCGGGGAGGTGGGTTTGATCTCAGTAATATACAAAAAACATCTATCCCATCAAAATATTTTAATGGAGTTAATCAAACTCCCTACAATAATAAAATTAGATAGCCTAGTATGATGAAAAAGAGGGTAAAAGGAAATTAGGCTAAACATGAAAATTCATGCACTAAATGCTCAAGGAAAATTAACTCCCTATATCAACTTTATTGAATGCATATTAAGAGATACTCATCGACAGGTATCAGAAAAACTGGTATTACCCTCAATCGACGTTATTGTTAAAACTGGCAATTATGTTATTCCTGAAAAAGGGATAGTGGGATATTGTCCTGAAGCGCATTTAATTTACTTAACTATTGATACGGATAGCCCTAAATTTATCAAAGATGGTAAAGAATCGCTCAAAAGAATGTTTACACATGAGCTTCACCATGCAGTTCGGTGGGGGATGACCGGCTATGGAGACACTCTGGGTGGCGCTATTTTATCGGAGGGACTCGCTGGACATTTTGTGTTAGAAATTTTCAACGGAGATCCTGAACCATGGGAAATGGTTGATTTGCAACTATTACATACTCACTTAAATCATATGCTCGCAAACTGGAACGTAAAAAATTATAACCACAATGATTGGTTTTATGGGACGGGTCAACTTCCTAAATGGTTGGGGTATTCCCTAGGTTTCAGATTGGTTTCTTTGTATCTACGCTCAGAAACATCATCAAAGCCGTCCTCGCTTGTAGCGATGCATCCCGATGCGTTTATTACTTATTTGAAAGATGGAGGATGGTTGAATTGTATATGATCCTTGATTACAAACGTCTTATATACGTGCTATAAACGTATATAGTTGAATTCAACAGTATGGAAAAGATAAGCAATATGAAAGAAGTGTACTGGAATAAAATGGTTCCTGAGTTAACAGTCAAAGATTTTATGACCTCGCTAAATTTCTATACTGGCGTGCTAGGGTTTAGTATTAGGATTCAGCGTACAGAACCAAATTTTGCATATATTTGCCTCGGAGAGGCACAATTAATGCTTGAAGAATACCATTCAAGCGGATGGAATATAGCCAATTTGGTAAGGCCACTCGGCTGTGGCGTTAACTTTCAAATCGAAGTGGATAACGTAGAGAAAATATTTAACCGCGTGGTTGAGAACGACATCACATTATACAGAGCGCTTACCGATAATTTTTATAGTATAGGACAAGAAAAGGCCTGCCAGCGCGAGTTTCTTATACAAGACCCAGACGGATACCTTTTACGTTTTAGCCAGTACATTGAATAGTATAAATATTACTTATATAGTGTTTTTAGCCAAGAAATTAAATCAAGATCGCCAATCTAAGTTACCCTGACATGGTTTATAAATTGAGTAAACCCCTTACTGAGTTATCATCGCTGTTTCTATTCTATTCCATAATTCACGGATTCTGTGATTTATTTCAGCTATATCACATAAATTTTTAGCAGTGTCACAGGGTATAACATAAGGAGTAATTAATGAGGCGTTAGGACTACAAGATTCCAATATATCTCCTCCCATAATACTCAGTATTTCAGAGAGTTGAGCATGAGCAATACTGGCACGGGGAGATAAGTTGGGTAACGATATTGGCTTACCTAATAATTCGCCACTTGATACTATCCAGTCCAATGCATTTTTTATAACACCAGTAATACCGTGGGCATATTCTGGGCTAGCAAATATAACTAAATTTGCTTGATCTAAGCTTTTACGCCAATTTAATACTTCGACAGTTGGATCGTTTTAAAGATCAGGATTGAAAAATGGAAGTTGATCCAGCTTACCGTATATTAGGAACTCAATACCAGTCGGCGTAAGTAGTTTCATAGACTCTAGAAAAAGGCGGTTTAAGGAGGATTTTCTTAAACTGCCTGAAACTGCGAGTACTTTCAATTGGGTATATTGCATAGCTCGTTATCCGCGTCATACAGTTACTTCAGTTTAACTTTTTTATGAGCAAATGAAAAATAATCAAAATATTAGTAATCTCCATATACGCGCACCACCTCAATGCGGTCAAGGCGGTATTTAGGAGCTTGCGATCAAAGTACTTTGGGGGGCCCTGATATCAACGCTGACCCTATAACTGATTAGCGTTTGATTTCATAAGATCGAGAACAAACGCTAGTGGCGTAATCAGAGTTGACTATTTTTTATTAATACATGCGTAACCGACATCTCCCAGCTATTGGCCACACTTACTTAAATAATGGTCCGTTACGAACCAGCTCCCTTGGCAAGCTATTTTTAATTCGCTGATTAATTATTTTTGCCAGTCCTAACACCTGTTGCTGATAACTGATTAAACATTCCCCTTTAGGCAAGGGTGTGTCCGGATAAATATCTCGACCTCGATACCATTCAGCGGCTTGCTCGGCTGTCAGTTCGACCGTGGTGGTGGTGGAGTTAGCGAGGGCGGTTATCGCCTCATGATGCCAGCGATACCCCTTGTTATGTACCTCTGCTAATCGGAAACCGAGGCGTGAAAATTTAACCTTACCCATTAGCGGTTCGACCGTTTTAGGGAATAGCCAGAGTTCTTTATCCCGTTGCCAGAGACTGAGCGAACTCTCCCATTTGATACCGATAGAGGCAGCTTGCTCAATAATAAGGTGTTGCGTTTTAGTTGGCAGCGGTTGGAAGGGAAGCTTACCCACCTTAAAACCTGGATGAGGAAGGGGATCTAAGCTACGCGTTTTACGCAGGCTTGCCACGAAAAATCCTTCACTGTCAAAACGTTGCGGGAAAACATGAAGATAGCCTTCTGGCGTCGCCACGCGTTCTGCGCCTGGGAAAAGTGAGGCTAAAGATTCGATCTCAACCGCATCTGGAAAAGTAGAGGAAAGTGACGCAATGACTTGCTGATTTTCAATGGTGTTAAGCGTGCAGGTGGAGTAAATCAATCGACCACCGGGTTTCAGCGCATGAAAAGCGCTCACTAACAGTTCACGCTGAGTTTGCGCAATCTCTTCTGTGCTGTCGAGGCTCCAATGAGTGAAAGCGTGAGGATCTTTACGGATCACACCTTCTCCTGAGCAAGGGGCATCTAACAATATTGCATCAAACTGCTCCGGTAAGGAGGCACCAAACACACGCGCATCAAAATGGGTCAGCGCGGTATTGACCACACCACAACGGCTGATATTGGCGTGTAAGACTTTGACCCGACTTGCCGCATACTCATTAGCCACAATCAGACCCTGATTCGCCATTTTTGCAGCGATTTGCGTCGTTTTAGAGCCCGGTGCTGAGGCCATATCCATCACACTACGCGGCATCTCTTGCGCAGCAAATAGGGCTTGCACGGGCAACATCGAACTGGGTTCTTGAATGTAGAATAGACCGCTTAGATGTTCTGCATAGCTTCCTAAGGGGATTTGCTCATCGTTAACCTGAACCCAAAAACCTTCCTCGCACCAAGGCACCGGAGTGAGTTGCCAAGGATAGTCGGCAGTTAATGCTAGGAATTCTGCGACACTGATCTTTAAAGTATTGACCCGAATAGCGCGTCGAAGAGGGCGTTGACTGATCGCGATAAAATCTGCGAAATCATCTTCGTTGGGTAGCGCCTGACGCATGAGTTCGAGAAATTGGGCGGGAAAATCGATAGCTTCAGTACTCACAATGGGTTCCATGGCGGCAAAAGCTTAGTTTAGCATGAACACGGGCAGGAATTCTGCCCGTGTAGTAGCGATTATTCTTGGCGAGGAATAGCCGTTCCCCACTTTTGCCAACCATCTGGCGCTTCATCGCGTAATAGGAAGTGTTTATTCGATTCCGCTTCAGGGGCTAGCGGGACAGTCGGTGGTGTCGCAAATTGAATACCTCCACGAATAAATTGTTGGAAGGTTCCTGTTTTGACCACACCACCGGTCAGACCAAAATCGAGCGAGTAGCCAGAGGCCAGCCAAAATACGGAGTTATTACGTACCAGGTGCTGATAACGTGTACTGATACGCATCGCTATCTGTACCCGATCGGCTAAGTTCCCCAGAGAGGTGCCAGTGACGGTACCGACCTCAACACCGCGATAGAGTACTGGTGTACCGACGGTAAGGGTTCCCGCATCTGGCGCATCGACATAGACGTTCAAACCATCTAAGTAGCGTGAATCGGTAATGGTATCTTCTTGCAGCTCGAAACTGCGCCGTATGCTGCCTGTACCTGGGTCGACGTTAACATAAGGCTGCAACAGTGATTCTAAGTGGTTGACACCATTTGACGATATTTCCGGTGAGACCACAGAAAATTGACTACCGCTGCGGGCGAAATGTTGATCATACTCAGGGTAGAGCACTGCTTTCGCCTCGACTTGGTGTAAGTTCTGGCTGAGTGACAGGCTCTCAACTTGGCCAACATTAATGCCTAGATATTTGATCGGCATCCCTGCAGCCAATTTACTGCCATCGAAAGTATGGAAAGTAATTTGACTGCCGACCGCGTTCGCCGCATTACGGCTGGCAAAAAGCTCTCGATATTTACCTTTCTGCTTAGTGACTCCTGACAGGCTATCGAAGCTGATCGCACCTTTTAAAGCACGATTCAATGGGGTGGCCTGTACGGTGATACCATTAGAATTAAACTGAACTCGCGCACCCCCTTCGGCCCAGAAGACACTCGAATTGGTGATCAGTTTCCGGTATTCCGGTGCGATATGCACAGACACAATAAAATTGTCTGCATTCGGGGTGATATCAACAATTTCACCGACTTGGTAACGGCGATAAAGTACCACGCTGCCCGCTTGAATATCCGGTAAACTTGTGGCGATAAGTTTCAACGTCACCGAGGGCTTATCTCCCTGAGTGTTGTCTTTTGCCGCATCGTCGTCAGCATAGAGAGGATACCGTGCGCTCGGTTGACCTTTCTCTCCGGTATTTACTCGAATACCGCCTTGAATCCATTGTTGTGGCGGTGCACCCACCATCTTCAAGCCATCGAGGCCCATGCGAATTCGTATCTGACTGTCGGCAATAAACTGGCTGTCGGCATGAATAAAATGACGATATTGCGGTTCAACCGAGACTTGGAACACCACGCCGTGGTCCGTAAGAGTGCGTTGTGCAATTTTACCGATCGGCACACCATTAAGAATAAGAGGTTGCCCTGCATCGATACCGTAGCTCTCCGGTGCGGTCAGTTGAAGCGTTAGGCTATTGGGAACTTGTAAGAGTGATTGGCTGGCAGGTAATACGGTAAACTCGGTTGCCGCTTCGCCTTCACCTGGAATTAATTGCAACACAGTCCCTGCCAGCAATGAACCGACGGAGAGGTTTCCGCCTTGTAAACTAGGCTGGCGCATCTCGATACGTGTTCCGGTCCGCATCAGCCCGACTACGCTCGGATCGACCGTCAGTTCGCCGGTGACATGTTGATGGTCGGTAAGATTGAGGTGAGTGAGCGTACCGACTTGCAAGCCTTGATACATTAACGCCGTTGAACCTGCGGTGAGGTTGTCAGCACTGGGTAACTTTAAGGTAAAATTAACCCCACGCTGACTTTCGGCAAGATTAGGATAGAGTTCATAACGCTGTTGATTACGTGCTGTCTCTGAGTCTTGAGGCGAGTCAAAGGCAATGGCGCCATTGATCAACGCTGGAACACTGGTGAGATTAACATTTACACCTGATGCCCCCAATTTGGCCTGAAGTCCTGAAACGTTCCAAAACCGGCTATTTTTCTTTACCAGTTGCGTGTAGCGTCTTTCAATCAGTACGTCTATAAGAACGCCTTTGCCTTGTGGGGAAAAACTGTAATCATAAACACGGCCTACAGGGACTTTTTGATAATAGACTTGAGAACCGGTGTTAAGTGAACCTAAATCATTGGCGTGGAGCTGGATGATCAGACCACCGTTATTAACGATATTTTTCGGCTGGCTATCAGACGCAGTGAAATTATCAGTTGAGGCGCCATCTCCGGGCATCATACCGATATAGTTACCGCCGACCAAAGCATCTAACCCTGAAACCCCGGCCAACGATGCCTGAGGGGTGACTAGCCAAAATTTCGTGTTCGCGCGCAGTGCATCTTTCATACTGCTTTTGATACTGGCTTTAATTTTTATGACGCGATAGTTATTGGTCAGAACGATATCCTGCACAGTACCAATTTCAACGCCTTGATAGCGGATAGGCGTGCGGCCAGGAACAATACCGTCTGCCGTATGGAAGTTAATGGTGATTGTCGTTCCACTTTCTTGATAATTCTTCCAAAGAAGCCACCCAGTGATCAGGATAGCCACGATGGGGAGAAACCAAAAAGGAGAAAGACGGCGCTTTTTCTTAACCGTGGCGCTAATCGGTGTATTCGGCGTTTCCTGTTGCATGGGCATCCCAGAGTAAGCGGCTATCGAGCCATTCTACGGATAGAATGGTAAGAAAAACAGCGGAACCAAAATAAAGCGCGGCAGGTCCCATAGTGAAAGCAAGCAGTTGATCACGATCCACCAGTGACATCATCAACGAAATAACAAACAGATCGAGCATCGACCATCTTCCAATCCATCTTACCGCCCTCAGCAATCGCACTCGAGTTTTCAGGCCTTGCTCACAGCGCATAGCAATGCTGATTAACAGTGCGAGCAAAATAATCACTTTACTGATCGGCACCAAGATACTTGCCGTAAAGACCACCATCGCCACCGGGATATTCCCACTGGCGAGTGAGACAATTCCGGAGAAAATCGTGTCGTCTTGACGGGCACCGTTTAGATAGATGATTGAAATAGGTAAGAGATTGGCTGGGAAAAGAAAAATAATCGAACTGATTAACGCTGCCCAAGCTTTCTGTAAGCTATAAGGGATGCGCGGTGCCCATTTGACATGGCAGCGCGGACAGCGCCCGCGATCATCATTTTGACCACTATAGTGACAATAGATACAGCATTTTACGTCTTCAGGCCGTAAGGCTTGGCGTGGCTGCGGATAAAATTTATGCCACAGACTTTCGACATCAAGATGGATAATCAACAAAAGGTAGAACAGGGTAAGGCTGATAAAAGCGACTAAGCCATAGCCAGCAAACAGATCTGCGTAATCCTTAACCTTGATCGCGGCAACGATAACCCCAATCAAGTAGATATCGAACATAATCCACTCCTTGAGCTTATCTAACACCAACAGAACTGGACGTAGGTTCATCCCCAAATGTTTACCTACCGTCAAGTAGACAAAACTGAGCGCCAGCGCCAGCGGGGTACCAATGATACAAAAACAGACCATTGCCGCAGTGAGAATGTCACCCTGATCGACCATCTGCATGACCCCTGCCAGCATACTGGCACTGATCGTCATGCCGAGTAGGCGAATTTCAATAAGGGGGAGGGTCCAAGCAAGAGGCATTAGACAGAGCATTAAACAGGCCAGGCAACATAGTCGGGAAAAAGACCAGTCTTTGCCCGTCGCCACTTTTACTCGGCATCGTGGGCAGTAGGCAACTTCATCCCCCTTTAAAATGGGGCGATGATATACATGGTCACACTCCACACAACGTTTGAGATCAGTGAAGGTTTCAGGGGAACTGATAGCGGTAATTTTCATCGCGCGTTATCGGTAATTATCGTTACAAAGCATAAAATTTTCATTGTTAGGTAATTAGGTCTGCTATAGTCGTTGAAAGCGTAATGTATCAGAAGTTCCCTGAATAAGAATATAAGCATAGTTGAGCGCCATGCGATGTCTATTTCTTTTACTTGTTCAAGGTTCCTTCGCGATTCATCAATGTCACTGTATGGTTGGAAAATGAGTAAGTCAGAATTTTATCAAGATTTGTCCCGAGATCTCGGCGCCCTTAACAGCGGTGAGCGAGCCTTTTTACCTATTCTTGCGAATTGCAGTGCATTAATGTTCGAAAGAATGGCAGGGTTAAATTGGCTGGGTTTTTACCTGCTCAGTGAGCGAGACACCTTAGTGCTTGGCCCGTTTCAAGGTAAGTTAGCTTGCGTTCGTATCCCAGTAGGGAAAGGCGTTTGTGGCACAGCTGTGGCGACCGGTGACGTGCAACGAGTCGCTGATGTTCATCAATTTACTGGCCATATCGCTTGCGATTCTGCCAGTAATAGTGAAATTGTTTTGCCGCTGCGTTGTCATGGGGAAATTATCGGTGTGTTAGATATCGATAGTCCGCATTTTTCGCATTTTGATCATGAAGATGAAGCGGGTCTTCAATCTGTAGTGAATACGCTTGAGACCTTACTCTCAGCCACTGAAATTTCTCTTTTTTTACAACAATTAAAAGGTAATTTCGCTGAGGCATAGCAATTAGCGCTGTAGTCATTATAATGACGCTTGTTCATGCCTGCGTTGGTCGGCAAAACCGTTGTAATCAGGAAATTTCATGGAAAATCAACCTAAGTTGAGTAGTAGTAAAGAAGTCATTGCATACCTTTCACAGCAATTTCCAAGCTGTTTTATTGCAGAAGGTGAAGCAAAACCGTTAAAAATCGGTATTTTTCAGGATTTAGTCGAACGTATTCCGGCTGAAATGAATTTGAGTAAAACTCAGCTTCGCTCAGCGTTGCGTGTTTATACTTCGAGCTGGCGTTACCTTTACGGGATCAAAGCCGGTGCGACCCGCGTTGATCTTGACGGTAATGCATGTGGAACGCTAGAAGAGCAACACGTCGAGCATGCCCGTCAGCAACTGGAAGAAGCGAAAGCGCGCGTTGCGGCACACCGTGCAAAACAACGCAGTGAAGCCAAAGCTGATGACGCAGGTAAAGCCGAGCGCCGCCCACGCAAACCTACAGCTCGTAAACCTGCTGCACAGAATGCGTCCGCAACGGAAAATAAACCTCGCAAGCCTAAGAGCGACTCACGCCAATCATCCCCTGCTGAGGGTAAACCGGTGACTGATATTTCAGTGCTGAAAGTGGGGCAACCGATTCGCGTTAAAGCAGGTCTGAGTGCCGTCGATGCTACTGTTCTTGAAATCTCCAAAGAGGGAGTTCGGGTTCAATTAGCGTCAGGACTGGCAATGATTGTACGCCCAGAACATTTGCAGTTCTGAAACGGAGAGTGACCCAGGCATGAACACCAGTTTTAAAGTAAGTTTACTTGTCGCCGCTCTGTTTATGGGGAAGGCGTTTGCTGCTGATCCAATCACTCGTGAAGATCAGATCCCACAATTACAAGAGCAACCGCAACAAGCTACGGTAAGTCAGCGTGTTACGGCACGCTTTACTCAGTCGCATTATCGGCAAATTACGTTAGATACCGCGTTTTCGAATAAAATATTTGACCGTTATCTGAATATGATTGATTACAGCCATAATATTCTGCTGAGTAGCGATATCGCGCAATTTGCTGACAAAAAGTCGCAAGTTGGCCAAGAACTGGAGTCTGGGAATCTCGATACGTTTTATCAGCTATTTAACTTGTCCCAGCGTCGTCGCTTCGAACGTTTACAATATGCGCTGAGCGCATTAGCTAAACCGATGAATTTTACCTCCCATGATTCGATTGATTTGGACCGGAGCAAAGCGCCGTGGCCCACCTCGACCGATGAGCTGAATAAATTGTGGGATGCGAAAGTTACCTACGACGAGCTCACCTTAAAGCTCGCAGGGAAAAACGAACAAGAGATCCGCGATACGTTAACACGACGCTATAATGCCGCGTTACGTCGCGTATCACAGACGACTAGCGAAGATGTTTTCCAAACGGCTATGAATGCGTTTGCGCATGAGATCGATCCCCATACCAATTACCTTTCACCGCGTAATACTGAACAGTTTAATACCGAAATGAGCCTATCCTTAGAAGGGATTGGGGCGGTATTACAGATGGATGATGATTACGCGATGATTAACTCGATGGTTGCAGGCGGCCCAGCAGCACGGAGCAAGGCATTGAGCATCGGTGATAAAATTATCGGTGTCGGCCAAGTCGGGCAACCGATTGAAGATGTCGTGGGTTGGCGTCTTGACGATATCGTCGAAAAAATCAAAGGGCCTAAAGGAAGTAAAGTTCGTTTAGAGATCCAGCCTGCAACGAAAGGCAGCAAAACGCGTATTATCACACTGACGCGTGCACGCATTCGTTTAGAGGACCGTGCCGTACAGGGTTCTGTTCATCAAGTCGGTAAGAACAAAGTTGGCGTACTGGACATTCCCGGTTTCTACGTCGGCCTAACTGATGATGTTAAAGTACAGTTGCAAAAACTGCAGAAACAACATGTCGATAGCATCGTCATTGACTTACGGACTAACGGTGGTGGTGCATTGACTGAAGCGGTATCGCTTTCAGGCCTCTTTATCCCGTCAGGTCCAGTTGTTCAAGTTCGCGATAATACCGGTAATATTCATCAAGACAGTGACGATGATGGGGTGGTTTATTACAATGGCCCATTAGTGGTGCTGGTGGACAGATTCAGTGCCTCGGCCTCTGAAATATTCTCTGCTGCGATGCAAGATTACGGTAGAGCCTTGATTGTCGGCGAGCCGACGTTCGGTAAAGGAACGGTTCAACAATATCGTTCATTGAATCGTATTTATGACCAAATGCTGCGTCCAGACTGGCCTGCATTAGGATCGGTTCAATACACCATCCAGAAATTCTACCGCATCAATGGCGGCAGTACACAGCGTAAAGGTGTCACGCCGGATATTCTGATGCCGACGGGAGTTGAGGCGATTAAAACCGGTGAGAAATATGAGGATAACGCTCTGCCTTGGGATAGCATCAAAGCAGCGAGTTACTCGCCTATCGCCGACTTACAGCCTTACGTCGCCCAGTTACGTCAAGAGCACGATGCGCGTATTGCCAAAGATCGTGAGTTCCAATATATCATTAAAGATATTCAACGTTTCGATGCGATGAAAGACAAGATGGATATTGTGTCGCTGAACTTGGCGGAACGTCAAAAAGAGAATAAAGAAGAGGATACGCTGCGTTTAGAACGTATCAATGCGCGTTTCCAAGCAGAAGGGAAAAAACCGCTTACTTCATTAGATGCACTGCCGAAAGACTATAAAGAGCCTGACCCTTATCTCGATGAGAGTGTCGCGATTGCTAATGATCTTGCCAGCGCGGAGAGTAAAAACCCGCCTGCTTCAACGGCGACTAAGAAGTAATTTTTAGGCCTACGATAAACCCGCTTCGGCGGGTTTTTTTATAATGATCGTTCAGCATGTCAGTTAAATCAGACAAACTGCGAGAAGTGTATGACAAAATGTAAAGTTATGTCTTTTCAGTAGGATATACTGGCTCGCCTCTTGAAAACTCTCGGTAACAGCCTAGGATAGAGCCCAATAAGTTCAGGTTCTGTCTTCAAGGAAATATAAACGTCTATGATGCGTATCGTGTTGTTCCTCTGTACTAACCTCGCTGTTATGGCGGTGTTCGGTATCATTCTCAGTTTAACCGGCATTCGTTCGGCCAGTATTCCCGGCCTTCTGATTATGGCGGGCTTATTTGGCTTTGGCGGGTCGTTTATCTCACTGCTAATGTCTAAATGGATGGCGTTGCGCTCAGTAGGCGGTGAAGTCATCGAGCAACCGCGTAATGAAACCGAAAGATGGTTAATGCAGGTGGTGACTCAGCAATCTCAACAAGTCGGAATTACCACGCCTCAGGTTGCCATTTATCACGCACCCGATATTAATGCCTTTGCTACGGGGGCGAGAAAAAATGCGTCCTTAGTTGCCGTATCAACCGGCTTGTTGCAAAACATGAATCGTGATGAAGCAGAAGCCGTTATTGCTCACGAAATTAGTCACGTCGCTAACGGTGACATGGTCACCATGACACTGATTCAAGGGGTAGTGAATACCTTTGTTATTTTCATCTCACGGATTATTGCGCAGGTAGCATCGGGCTTCTTAAGCTCAGATCGTGAAGAGGAGGGTAGCAACGGTAACCCTCTAGTCTATTTTGCAGTCGCCACCGTATTAGAACTCGTGTTTGGTATCCTCGCTAGCATCATTACCATGTGGTTTTCGCGTCATCGTGAGTTTCATGCCGATGCGGGATCTGCAAAGTTAGTGGGGCGTGAAAAAATGATTGCGGCATTGGAGCGTTTGAAAACCAGTTACGAGCCACAAGAGCCAGGCACAATGGCTGCGTTTTGTATTAACGGTAAGCAGAAAAGCTTGAGCGATCTTTTTATGTCGCACCCACCGCTCGATAAACGTATCGAGGCGCTGCGCCAAGGTCAATATATCAAGTAATTAGGTTTCACATTTCCATATTGTCATTGGTTTTTCGTAACAAGGGGCAGCGCTCTGGCGCTGTCTCTGAAGCGTAAAGATAATCGGCGTTAATCAAACCTTTACCCGTGAGATATTCACAGCGCAGATTAAACCCCGTATTGTCCGCTTCGCGGTAGGTCAAAATCCCATAATCCGACACCATCATTATCGCCCAACCCCCGATAACTACGATTAACAGTCGCGTTAGCATGCTTGTCGATTTCCTGTCAGTAATTTGAGCTAGGGAAGTAGCATGCCTTTGCCTGCTACAATAATCGATAAGAGATAACTGAAAGAATCCCCTACAATAATCCTGATGATTAAGTAGAGTAGAGCGAGTAGAATGAACGCAATTTTAATAAAGATGGGTAGCAGGTTGAAAAATGAATGAATTGGTCGCTGGCGGTGGGAGCTATATGTTACCTGCGCTATTCGGTATTGCAGTGGTCTTTTTCTGTGTCGTGGTTTTTATTTCAATGCGCAGAGCAGTAAGAGCTAATGATCAGATTTTATTATTGGAAGCTTTACTGCGCGAACAGCGTAAACAAACGAAAGTGTTACAGCAGTTGGTTGAATTAAGCTGCGAACCCGAGGTGACTGAAACTGACGTCGAAAACACGCCTGAGCTTGCGGTAGAGGAGCCTTCACATCTCACTTTTAGAGCAGAACGCTAAGCATTTAGCAAGCGTTTGCTTAGTTGACAGTAGCAATGGGCGGAATATTTTTAATCGTCTTAAAGAGTCGTAAAATTAACGATAAATATTTAAAATGCTTATCAATAACTTTTCGGAAAAAAGCCCTTGCCATTAATAAAGTTATATGTGATAACAATTATTAGGATAAACGAGAACAGCCCGTTGTTGTAAAGTTTTTTGGTAAACCAGTTACGAGTCAGTAAGGTCACTTAGTCTTGTCTGTTGCCATTTAAGAAAACCACTTCACACACTATTTCTCGATTTTCTGTGTTAACTGCCTCTGGGCAACTATTATTTTAAAGGAATTGGTAAAATGGCAAAGATTAAAGGTCAGGTTAAGTGGTTTAACGAATCTAAAGGTTTTGGTTTCATCACTCCTGCAGACGGTAGCAAAGATGTATTCGTACACTTCTCTGCAATCCAAGGTAATGGTTTCAAAACTCTGGCTGAAGGCCAAAACGTTGAGTTTGAAATTCAAGATGGACAAAAAGGTCCAGCAGCAGTAAACGTTACTGCTATCTAATTCTCGGTTTACCGAAGCAATTATAAATCCCCGCTCATGCGGGGATTTTTCTTTGGTTTATCCTTTGAAAACGGTAAACTGCGCGGCTCAGATTATGCCTGGAGCCAATTTTGTATATTTGTCCATTATGTCACTCCCCCTTGTCTGCAGAGTCAAATGGCTATGCTTGTGAAAATCGCCATCGATTTGACCGAGCAAAAGAGGGTTATGTCAATCTACTGCCCGTCCAGCATAAAGGGTCTAAAGACCCTGGCGACAGCCCAGAGATGATCCAAGCACGTCGGCAATTTCTCGAGGAAGGTCATTACCAGCCTTTACGTGACCAAGTGGCTGAATTACTGGACCACTACTTACTCGTCACCTCTGCACCGAATATTGTGGATTTAGGCTGTGGTGAAGGTTATTACACCTCTGCATGGGTCAAGTCCGATCGCCAGGTGTATGGTGTGGATGTCTCCAAGTTCGCGATAAAATCAGCCGCTAAGCGCTATCCGCATATTCAGTTCAGCGTTGCATCGGGCTACCGTCTGCCATTTGCTGCGGCCTCTTTAGCGGCGATAATTCGTATTTATGCACCGAGCAAAGGTGAAGAGTTAATGAGGGCCTTATGCCCGGGCGGTATCCTTATTACAGTCACTCCCGCAGCGCGTCATCTTTATCAATTCAAAGCATTGATCTACCAAGACGTGCAATTGCATGAAGAGAAAGAAGAGGCGCTTGAAGGATTTGAGTATTTACTCGAGAAAAGATTGCATTATCCCTTAACCCTTTCGGCCTCCAGTGCAACGCAGCTTCTGCAGATGACCCCCTTTGCATGGCGAGCCAGTGAGCAGGTTTGGCAAACGCTAGCGGAATGCGACAGTTTTGCGTGCGAAACAGATTTTAAAATTACGGTGTGGCGAAGAACTGAAGGGTAAGGCGATTCGTTAAAATGTAAATGTAAGCAAACATTTTGACGAATAGATTGCACCTGATAAAGTACAGTTTATTACTACAACTAGGAGTATAGGGTTAATCCCACATTATGGATCGTCACCGAGGTCTTTTTCTATTTCCCACACCGCAGTTACTACTCTGCACTCACCCTTTATCTCATCAAGAGCTTAACACTCTTCTGGTTATTGCAAGCGAGAGGAAAGCCTAATGGAATTTTTGCTGGACCCTTCGATATTGGTTGGTTTGCTTGCCTTAATCGTTTTAGAGATTGTTTTAGGCATTGATAACCTAGTCTTTGTAGCGATTTTATCGGATAAATTGCCACCCGCTCAGCGGGACAAAGCCCGTATCATTGGGCTAAGTTTGGCATTAATTATGCGTTTATTGCTGCTCTCAGTGATGTCTTGGCTGGTCACATTGACGAAACCGCTGTTTCACGTTGCGCAATTTGCATTCTCTGCGCGTGATCTGATTATGTTGGTGGGGGGAATATTTCTACTCTTCAAAGCCACCACTGAATTGCATGAGCGGCTAGAAAGCTCGGGAGAAGTAGAGCAAGAGAGTAAGGGGTATGCAGGGTTCTGGGCGGTTGTGATCCAAATAGTCATCCTCGATGCCGTTTTTTCTCTGGATGCGGTGGTCACGGCGGTCGGGATGGTCAGCCATCTGTGGGTAATGATGACGGCTGTCGTTATTGCGATGATTTTGATGCTTATCGCTTCAAAACCTCTGACTCGTTTTGTTAATGCCCACCCAACGGTGGTAGTGCTCTGCCTCAGCTTCTTATTAATGATTGGCTTGAGCTTAGTGGCGGAAGGATTTGGTTTCCATATTCCTAAAGGCTATCTGTACGCCGCGATTGGCTTCTCGATTATTATTGAATTTTTCAACCAAATTGCGCGCCGTAATTTTCTTAAATCCGAAGCGAGACGTCCTATGCGCGAACGGACTGCCGACGCTATTTTACGGTTGATGGGAAGTCGCTATCGTACCGCCAGCCCAGAAGTCGTGGGAGAAACGACGGAAGAGAATGCGCATGCCTCACGGACGTTTAAAGACGAAGAACGCTTCATGATTAATGGGGTGCTGACACTGGCTTCCCGCTCGATTCGTAGTCTTATGACACCGCGCAATCAAATCTCATGGGTGGATGCAGAAGCATCGGTCGATGATATTCGCGTGCAGTTATTAGATACGCCTCACAGCTTGTTCCCTGTGGCGCGCGGTGAGTTAGATGAAATTGTAGGCGTCGTTAGGGCGAAAGAGCTATTGATCGCTCTAGACCATGAACTGGATGTTGCCACCTTTGCTGCCCGCACGCCTGCGATGATTGTTCCAGAAACCTTGGACCCTATCAATCTTCTGGCCGTACTCCGTCGCGCTAAAGGCAGTATCGTGATGGTCACCAATGAATTTGGTGTCGTGCAAGGCTTAGTCACCCCTCTAGACGTTCTCGAAGCTATCGCTGGAGAATTTCCGGACGAAGACGAAACCCCAGATATTGTGGCGGAAGGTGAAGCTTGGCTAGTGAAGGGCGGTACCGATCTTCACTCCCTAGAGCAGCACTTGAATGTCTATGACTTAGTTGACGAGTCGCATTCACATGCATCGCTAGCGGGACTGTTAATTGGCCAAGCTGGGCAGTTACCGGTAGAGGGTGAAGTGATCAGTATCGGTGAACTAGACTTCACCATTCTGAAAGTCAAAGATTACCGCGTGGAGCTTGTCCGGGCCAGTAAGCGGCAGGCTGGCACTGAGAGCGAAGACGTTCTCTAAAAGGGTAACAAAAAAGAGGCCGATTAAATCGGCCTCTTTTTTGTTAGTCACACTGTACTTTTATCGCGAGCCCACCCCGAGAGGTCTCTCGATATTTAGCATTCATATCCTTGCCCGTTTCGTACATCGTCTCGATAACTTTATCCAGTGAGACGCGAGCTTGGCTGGTACGACGCAGCGCCATTCTGGCAGCATTGATCGCTTTAACCGCTGCAATGGCGTTACGCTCGATACAGGGCACCTGTACCTGTCCGGCGACAGGATCACAGGTTAAGCCCAGATTATGTTCCATACCAATCTCTGCGGCCACGCAGACCTGCTCTGGACTAGCACCTAACAGTTCGGCCAGTCCGGCCGCAGCCATCGAACACGCCACGCCAACTTCGCCTTGGCAACCGACTTCCGCACCAGAAATCGAAGCATTCATCTTGTAAAGAATCCCGATTGCCCCCGAGGCTAAGAAATAGTGGCGGGCAATATCGGGTGTGACAGGTTCTACAAATTGATCGTAATACGCCAGCACCGCTGGGACGATACCGCACGCTCCATTTGTCGGTGCAGTGACCACGCGTCCGCCTGCCGCGTTTTCTTCATTGACGGCTAAGGCGAACATATTTACCCAGTCAATAACATTCATCGGATCATTATTATGGCGATGATTAGCTACCAATAGGCGGCGTAGCGGGGCGGCTCTGCGCGGTACTCTGAGCGGCCCCGGTAACACGCCTTCAGTATTGAGTCCACGATCGATGCAAGCTTGCATCGCGGCCCAGATAGCGGAAAAGTACTCATTGATTTCCTGCTTCGAATGCAGCGCTAGCTCGTTTTTCATCACCAACCCGGATAAGGAAAGCCCGGTCTGATGGCAAGCGTCTAACATCTCTAAAGCGGAGTGGAAAGGATAGGGAACGGTAACGGTGTTCAACACCGGCTGGCCGAATTGTGATTCTTCGACAATAAAACCGCCGCCAATGGAATAATAGGTCTGAGAGACCAACAGTTTGTCTTCTTGCCAAGCCGTAAAGGTTAATCCATTTTCGTGCAATGATAGCGCCGTCGAATGGAATAACAGGTCTTCCTGTTCATCAAACGCAATCTCATGTTCACCGAGCGCTAAAATAAGTCGCTGGCGCGCGCGTGCATCGGCGAGGAACGTCGGAATGGTATCGATATTAACTGTATCCGGTGATTCCCCCGCCAATCCCATAATAATGGCGGTATCGGTGTGGTGGCCTTTTCCAGTTAGGGAGAGAGAACCGTAAATATCGACAGTGACGCGGGTTGTCTGACTCAATAGCTGTTGGGCACTTAACATGTCGACAAAAAACTTTCCGGCTTTCATGGGACCGACAGTATGAGAGCTCGACGGACCAATACCGATTTTAAACATATCAAAAACACTAATCACGTGGCGTTACCTTGCATCGACGAAAGCTAAATACCCTACAACTAGGGCTAAACAGCGGTGATTATACCATTGCTAGAGTAAAAAGAGAGTGAAACGCCTCGCACTCACAAAAATATCATTAATATTTATCGTGTGGTGCACAAGGCCATTAAGGGGCGGCTTTACCCGTCAGATGAAGGAGGATATTGGCTGTCATTCCCCAAATCAGGTGTGAACCATAAGGAAGAAAATGAACTTGCCGTGGGCCGAAAGGTAAGCTGATATAATGATTTGGCTCGACCAAGTGCAGTAGAGGAACCTCGAAGACCTCTGCGACCTCATCGCGATTAAGGTTAAGACGAAAACCGGGTTGCACTAAGGCGAGAAAGGGTTTCACACAATGACCCGTGCGGCTATTTACCGTGGGGAGTTCACCCACTTTTTCGATAAACTGAGGAGCAATACCGACCTCCTCATAGGTTTCACGTAGCGCGGTCTGATACAAAGAGTGGTCTGTCTGGTCGCGTTTTCCCCCCGGAAAAGCCACTTGCCCAGGATGGTGGCGCAGCTGGCGGCTGCGTCGAGTAAAGAGTAAGGTGGGACCTTGCGGATGGTTAATGATGGGCACCAATACCGCCGCTGAATGAGATGTCTTACTCAGGGAGTCCTGTAGCATTGGCGTCAGCAGGTAATGGCTTAAAAAGCGAGACAAGCTATTATTCATTTTCATGCCCCAATGCCGAGAGAAGAGGCAATATTTTACTGACTTTGTGGAAGGTTTCCTGATATTCCTCTTGCCATTCGCTGTCAGCCACCACACCGCCGCCAGCTGAACAGTAAAGCTGTTGATTTTCTGCTACCAAGGTACGAATAGTGATACTGGTATCCATGTTTCCGCAGCGGCTGATATAGCCAATACTGCCACACCATGCATTACGCCGATGAGGCTCTAGTTCGTCTATGATCGCCATTGCCCGAATCTTTGGCGCTCCCGTTATGGAACCGCCCGGAAAACAGGCGCGTAATAAGTCTGTGGGGGAGACAGTGTTGGGAAGGGTGCCCGTTACCGTACTAACCAAGTGATGCACGGCAGGAAAAGATTCAATTGCGAAGAGTGAAGGCACCTCAACACTTCCCGGTAACGCAATACGTCCTATATCGTTGCGTAATAGATCGACAATCATAAGATTCTCGGCACGATTCTTAGTGGATTGCGCCAACCACTGTTGTTGGGCAAGATCACGCTGAGGATCAGAGTTACGCGCAACCGTCCCTTTAATCGGTTTAGTTTCAATCCGGCTTCCCTCGACGCGGATAAAGCGCTCAGGCGACAGAGAAATCAGCGTCGATTTGGGTAAACGGACGAACGCACTAAACGGAGCACGGTTAGCGTCGCTGAGCGCCTGATAAGCCTGCCATTCGCAACCTTGATAGCTAGCGCTGAAGCGTTGCGCTAAATTTACCTGATAGCAATCTCCCGCCAAGATATAGGCTTGCACCTGTTCGAATTTTTGCCGGTAAAGGGACGCATCCATATTGCTTTGCCAGTCACTGGTCAGTGTGAAGGGTGCAACTGGCGTAGCCGTCTGTGCAGTCAGCCAAGCGAGCCGTTGTTGCGCGTCAGTCAGGCTCACCAAGGTTAAGCGCTGCGCGGAATGATCGGCAATTAACGCCCAATCATAAATACCCACCGCCATATCCGGGCAATTCAGATCGGAATCGGCTTGTGAGGGTAGCGCTTCAAAGCGTCGGCCAAGATCGTAGCCCCACAGACCTAGCGCACCGCCGCAGAAAGGCAGGTTTTGTCGAGAGACTTCAGGCAAACGCATTAACGCTTGCTCAACCAGTAATAACGGATCAGCTAAAGAACTGCGTGTATGGCCATCTTCTTCAATCACTGTTTCTTGCCCCCAGGTCGAGAGTGTGACCAGAGGGTCGGCGGTGAGGATATCAAACTGAGCATCGGTGTGAGGCGATTGGGCTGAGCTAAGAAGCATCGCCCACGGTAATTGCGCGAGGTTGGAAAACCATGTCTCCGCGGCAGCTTGATGATAAGATAGCGAGATACATTCAGGTGATTTAAGCGTCATAACTCAAGAGGTTCTTAATGTTCAACGGATTACCGGCATTATCGCATCAACAACAGCAACAAGCGGTCGAGCGAATTCAGCAATTAATGTCTGAAGGTCTATCAAGTGGTCAAGCGATTTCTCAAGTTGCACAAGAAATTCGTGAAAATTACCAAGGCGAGCCGCAACTGGCCCGCTTTGAAGAAGATGATGATGAATAAGTTATCGGTTATAAAGCGGCGATAATTTTTATCTCAACTTTATAACGGGGATCGACCAGCCCAGCCAATACGGTACAGCGCACAGGGGCATTGCCAGGCGAGACCCATGCATCCCATGCTTGGTTCATCGCTGCAAAGTCAGCATGGTCAGTGAGAAAAATGGTCGCGTCGAGGACTTTTGATTTATCACTGCCCACCCGAGCCAAGATTCTGTCGATAACCGCTAATGCATTTTCAGTTTGAGCAAACGCATCAGCGTCAAGATTTTCCGGTACACTGGTGTAATAGACAGTTTGATTATAGATTACGGCTTCGGACATACGATGTTCAGGATCGAGGCGTTGAATAGTCATGAGTGTCTCCTTTTTTGGGGTCAGCCTGACATAAGCGAGTAAAAATGTCATCTCTAATCCTCAATCCCATCAGGACAGCCTCGTCGAAGGAGTTAGTTTGACCGACGATTTTTCACAAGAGGGCAATTTAGCGCAGGCTATCCCCGGATTTCGCGCGCGTCACGCGCAGCAGATTATGGCTAAGGCGATCAGTGATGCCGTACAAGATAACTCGACGTTATTAGTTGAAGCCGGTACGGGGACAGGGAAAACCTATGCTTATTTGGTTCCCGCGCTGCGCTCGGGAAAGAAGGCCATCATATCCACTGGCTCGCGAGCGCTTCAGGATCAACTTTATCATCGTGACCTGCCGACCATCGTTAATGCGCTGAAGTTTCGTGGTAAAACCGCCATCCTCAAAGGGCGCAGTAATTACCTTTGCCTAGAACGGCTCGACGCCCAAAATAGCGCGGGGGGGGATCTTCCGGTTCAACAGCTCTCTGAACTGGTCAATGTGCGAGCATGGGCCAGCATGACGCAAGAGGGCGACACCAGCCAGTGTGCGGCAGTGCCTGAAGATAGCCCATTATGGCCGCTGGTGACGAGTACTAACGATAACTGTTTAGGTAGCGACTGCCCGCAATATGAGCAGTGCTATGTGGTGAAGGCGCGTAAACGCGCGCTAGATGCGGATATTGTCGTCGTTAACCACCATCTTTTTTTAGCGGATCTTGTGGTGAAAGAGGGGGGATTTGGCGAACTGATCCCTGAGGCTGACGTTATGGTATTCGATGAAGCCCATCAGCTACCCGATATCGCCAGTCAGTATTTCGGACAGCAGCTGACGAGTCGGCAATTACAAGATTTAGCACGTGATATTACCATCGCTTACCGCACCGAAGTGCGGGAGGTCACCCAGTTACAAAAGGCGGCCGATCGATTGGCCCAAGCCACTCAAGACTTTCGGCTCGTTTTAGGGGAGCCGGGATTTAGGGGAAACCTACGTACATTACTCGCGGATCCCTCGCAACAGCGGATGCTACGCCTTCTCGATGATGCTTTGGAGTTATGTTATGACGTTAGTAAGCTTAACCTTGGACGCAGTGCACTACTTGATGCAGCCTTTGATCGTGCCGGGCAATATCGCAATCGTCTAAAGCGGCTGAATAATACCCAAGAGCCGGGTTTTAGCTATTGGTATGAATGCAGCCGTTACCACTTTACGCTAGCCTTGACCCCCTTGAGCGTGGCTGAACGGTTTCAAGAGATCATTAAGGCCCGTAAGACCAGTTGGGTATTCACTTCGGCGACACTGGCCGTTAATGGTGAGATGAATCACTTCGCTGAACGGTTAGGGGTACAACAAGCCCAACAGCTAATGTTGGAAAGCCCGTTCAATTACGCGCAGCAAACGTTATTGTGCGTACCGCGCTACTTGGCCGAAACGCGTCAGTCACGCACTGCCCAGCAATTAGTATCACGCTTAACACCGCTGATAGAAGCGAACGATGGACGATGCTTCTTTTTGTGTACCTCATACCAGATGATGCGTGAGCTGGCTGTCCTTTTTCGCGAAACTATTGAACGCCCGGTACTGCTCCAAGGAGAAACCAGCAAAGGCCAGCTACTTGAACAGTTTCTGGCCGCGGGTAATGCGTTATTGATTGCTACCAGTAGTTTTTGGGAAGGGGTGGATGTACGGGGCGAGGCGCTCTCCATGGTGATCATCGATAAGTTACCTTTTGCATCGCCTGAAGATCCCTTATTAAAGGCCCGAATGGAAGACGCACAGCTTAAAGGTAATGATCCCTTTTACCATGTGCAACTTCCCGATGCCGTCATCGCCCTAAAACAGGGGGTGGGTCGGTTGATCCGTGATGAGCAGGATCGAGGGGTACTGATTATCTGTGACAGTCGCTTAGTCACGCGGCCTTATGGTGAGGTTTTTGTGAAAAGTCTGCCGGAATGTCCCCGCACCCGTGATCTTGATGTGGTACTCGATTTTATCCAGCGGCAGTAAGCTGGCTTTCACTCTCCGCCAACTCTGTGTACACTTGCGGCCAAGAAATACGGTATATGATGAAGACAACTTTAATGACTGATTATTCTCTCGACACTCGACTTTTAGCCTTGGACACGGCCACTGAAGCCTGCTCAGTCGCTTTACTAAATCAGGGGCAGATCGAGGCCCAATTTGCGCTAACGCCTCGTGAGCATACCCAGCGTATTCTCCCCATGGTCGAACACGCACTGCGAGACCAGCAACTCACTTTGCAGCAGTTGGATGCTCTGGTCTGTTGCCTAGGACCCGGTAGCTTTACCGGCGTGCGGATTGGAATTGGTATTGCCCAAGGTTTAGCCTATGGTGCGCAACTATCGCTGATCGGTATTTCTAGCCTTGAAGCGCTAGCCGAGGGGGCTTGGCGTCGGCATCAAGCAGAGAAAGTCTTGGTTGCAATTGATGCGCGAATGGGGGAAGTCTACTGGGCTATCTACCAACGGGATGAGCAAGGGGTTTGGCAAGGTAAAGAGACTGAACAGGTGCTTTCGCCTCAGGTTGCAGTGGAGAAAATGCACAGCCTAACAGGTGAATGGATGACGGCGGGAACCGGTTGGCAGGCTTACCCTGAGTTACGCGCGGGACATACGCTGGCGTTACAGGAGAGTGAGAGCCTGCTACCTCAAGCGGAAGATATGCTACCCTTAGCTTATCGTCAGTTACAAGCGGGTCACCTTATCCATCCCGCGGAAATTGAGCCTATATATCTGCGTAATGAAGTGACGTGGAAAAAGTTACCTGGGCGTTGAGTTGTTTTGGAAACTATTTAGCCATCAATCTGTCTATTGTCTCAGTCTGATTGGGAGTGCGTTATGAAATATTATCACCGTGCTGTATTGGCTTGTCTTTTGCCCCTCGTTTTCTTAACGGGTTGCGTCTCTATTCCAAAATCGATTCAAGGTAACGCACCGTTACCGCAACAAGATTTTACACGCGTAATGAATGCACCAAGCCTTTATATGGGCCAAGAATCGCGCTTTGGCGGCAAAGTCGTTAAGGTGACCAATCATGATAATGTCACCCGTGTCGAGTTGATGGTACAACCGCTCGACGATGGCGCTCGGCCAATACTTGGGGCAGCGTCTCTGGGGCGTTTATATGCTGATATCCCCAGTTTCGTCGATCCGGCAGAGCTTTCTAATCAATACGTGACCGTTCTTGGAAACATACAGCGCGTCACTCCCGGTAAAATTGGTGATCAAAGCTATACCTTTTTGGTTATCAGCGTGTCGGGTTACCAACGATGGCACCTCACTCAGCAAGTCATGACGCCACCGATGCCGATGGATCCATGGCTGTGGTACGGTCCGCGCTATGGCCGCCGGGGGTTCATTGACCCGTGGTGGGGCTACTCAATGCAGGGGCCAATGCCTGTGCAAACTTTCCTGTCCGAATAGGATATACTGTGTCAGCCGGTCGCCGAAGGTGGCCGGTTTTTTTATGGAAGAATGGTGAGGGCTGAAGGTAACTTCACCGAGCTTAACAATAAGGAGTTTCATTTTTGATGAATAGTCAGCAGTCTCCAGCAGTAAGTCGAGGAATGGCTTCACCCCGAGGCGTTTCTCGACTTAATGCTGAAAACACTTTTACTCAGCGTTACGATTCACTCCTGGATATGTTCGAGACGGCGGTCGCGCGTTATCCCGAGCACACAGCTTTCATTAACCTTGGGGCGTCGTTAAGCTATCGCGAGCTGGATAAGCGGAGCAGGGCATTAGCTGCCTACTTTCAACATCAGGTCGGGGTTGTTGCGGGTCAACGAATCGGCCTCATGTTACCTAATTGTTTGCAATATCCTATCGCGCTATTCGCCATCATCCGTTGTGGTGCCATTGTGGTGAATATCAATCCTCTCTATACCGCGCGTGAGTTACGCCATCAACTGCACGATAGTGGCATCGATACCCTCGTTATTCTCAGTAATTTTGCACACACCGTGCAGCAAGTGATGACAGACAGCCCGGTTAAGCATGTTATTGTCAGTGAGCTGGGCGATGAGCACTCGCCACTACGGCGTAAGGTGATTCATTTTACGCTGCACTACATCAAGAAAAAGGTACCGAAGTGGCAGATCGCCCATCAATCCTATCGTGATTGTCTGACACAGGGTCAAGACCTGCCTTATCAACGCCCGGTTATCGGTTTGAACGATATCGCCCTTCTGCAATATACCGGCGGTACCACGGGTGTAGCAAAAGGCGCGATGCTGACTCATGGGAATCTACTCGCCAACATTGAGCAGATTAAATCGGTATACGGCGACTTATTGGTACCCGGCCAAGAGAAAATTGTTAGCGTTCTGCCGCTGTACCATATTTTTGCGTTGATGATTAACTGCTTATTATTTGTCGAACAGGGAGCAAGTAATCTATTAATTACCAATCCTCTTGATATGGATAGCTGGGTAGCCTCGCTGAAAAAGATAAACTTTTCGGTGCTCTCCGGGGTCAATACGCTGTATGCGCGGTTACTGAATCACTCGGGCTTTCGCCAATTGGATTTCTCTGCACTGAAGATCAGTGTGGCCGGAGGTATGCCGATTCAGAGTCATGTTGCCGAGCAGTGGCAGAGTTTGACGGGTGTCCCGATTATTGAAGGGTATGGGCTAACCGAATGCTCGCCGCTGGTGGCGGTCAACCCGCTATCAATACAGCAACACACCGGCACCATCGGATTACCTATCGCTTCGACCGAGATCGTCCTCCTTGATGAACAGGGGTCTCCGGTACCCGTGGGGCAACCGGGGGAGCTTTGTGTCAAGGGGCCGCAGGTGATGAAAGGTTATTGGCGGCATTCGCAGGAGACGTCTTCGGTTATCGATACCGAGGGATGGTTCCATACCGGTGATATCGCCCTCATTACCGAGCAAGGTCTACTGAAACTGGTGGATCGAAAGAAAGATATTATTATTGTTTCGGGATTCAACGTTTACCCCAGTGAAATCGAAGCTGTGCTTGACGAACATCCCCTTATTAGCGAAGCGGTAGCGGTGGGGGTTACTAGCGAAGTCAGTGGCGAAGCGGTGAAAGTATTTGTGGTACGTAAGGAAGTAAGTTTGACCGAGGCCCAGATTATTCGTCACTGCCGTGAGCAGCTGACAGGGTATAAAGTCCCTAAAATTATTGAATTTCGCGATACGTTACCTAAGAACCCTTTAGGTAAAGTTTTACGCCATGCGCTCACCACAGTCGTACAGCCTGAGAAATGACAGCTGGCGACGGTGGAACCCTGTAACAGAGAGAAATTATGCTAAGTTATCGTTATATAGAGACCGATCGTCAATTGAGTGACTGTTGCGAAGAGGCACGTAAAGTCGATGCGATCGCTTTGGACACTGAATTTGTCCGTACACGTACTTATTTCCCATTACTGGGATTAATTCAGCTTTATGATGGTCAGCACGTAAGTTTAATAGATCCGTTGCAGATTACTGATTGGCAACCCTTTGTAGAGGTGCTAACCGATAAAAATGTGACCAAATACCTGCATGCTGGCGGTGAAGATCTTGAGGTGTTTTTAAACCGCTTCGGGGTGGTGCCAACACCTATGCTCGACACACAAATTATGGCAGCCTTTCTGGGTAATCCTTCATCTTGGGGCTTCGCCGCAATGGTTGCACAGTATACCGGGATCCAGCTGGATAAGAGTGAATCGAGAACGGATTGGTTAGCCCGTCCGTTAACCGAAAAACAGTGTCAATATGCGGCAGCAGACGTCGAGTATTTATTGCCTATCGCCCAACAGCTCCATCAACGAGCGGTGGCAGAAGGGCAACTCGCCTATATTGAAAGCGAGTGCGCATTACAAATTCTTAGACGTCAGATTACCGTTGAGCCACGCTTAGCCTATATAGATATTTCACAAGCTTGGCAATTAACGCCTCGGCAGCTAGCCATACTGCAATATTTAGCTGAATGGCGATTAGGCTATGCGCGGCAGCATAATATGGCGGTGAACTTCGTGGTGAAAGAAGAGCTACTGTGGAAGACGGCGCGCTTTAGCCCATCATCTTTAGCAGAGCTAAGGGAGCTAGGGGCGATAGGGCCTGAAATACGTTTTCACGGCGATACTTTATTAAAGTTGGTCAAGCAAGGTGAAGCCGTTGACGAGAAAGACTTGCCTCGACCAGTAAAAAATATTATTGAAATCCCCCATTATCGCCAGCTTTTTGCACAGTTAAAAGAGGCGGTAAAGCAGGTCAGCGTAAGCAGTGGGTATAGCCAAGAGATGTTAGCTTCCCGTCGTCAGATCAATCAATTGATTAGCGCTCATTGGAAATTAAAGCCAAGCGATACGCAACCGGAATTACTTTATGGATGGCGTGGGGAGTTATTAACGACCCCCCTTAAGAAGATATTAGCGCAATATTAAGTGAGGAAGAGCGGTGAATAACCGCTCTTTCTTAACCACTATTTTTCCGCTTCTTCCGCTTCAGGTAAGGTGACATTAAGCTCGAGAATGGAGATATCTTCTCCTTTCTGATCGAGTTGTACCGTTACCATATCAGGATCGATCTTCACGTATTTACAGATAACTTCTAAAATATCGCGCTTCAACTGTGGCAGATAATGCGGTTCGCTATCTCCACGGCGACGTTCAGCAACGATGATTTGTAAGCGTTCTTTCGCGATATTCGCGGTATTTTTTTTTCGGGATAAAAAGAAATCTAACAGCGCCATGGTTTATCCCCCAAACAGGCGTTTTAGGAAACCCTTCTTCTCTTCTTCAATAAAGCGGAAGGGACGTTCTTCGCCGAGCAAGCGTTCGACCGTATCACTGTATGCACGACCCGCATCAGACTCTTCATCAAGAATCACTGGCTCACCTTGGTTAGAGGCACGCAGTACAGATTGGTCTTCCGGGATCACGCCGACCAGAGGAATATGTAAAATCTCTAATACATCTTCCATGCTTAACATGTCGCCGCGGTTAACTCGGCCCGCGTTATAACGGGTTAATAACAGATGTTCTTTGACAGGTGTTTCACCTTTCTCAGCACGGCGAGACTTGGAAGCAATGATGCCCAAGATACGGTCTGAGTCACGTACAGAGGATACTTCAGGGTTAGTCGTAATGATCGCTTCGTCAGCGAAATACAACGCCATTAAGGCCCCCGTCTCAATCCCTGCTGGCGAATCGCAGACGATAAAGTCAAAGTTCATTTTCTTTAATTCATTCAGAACTTTTTCAACGCCTTCGTAGTTTAAAGCGTCTTTATCGCGCGTTTGTGAAGCGGGGAGGATATACAATGTCTCAGTGCGCTTATCTTTGATAAGTGCTTGATTCAAGGTTGCATCACCTTGAATAACATTGACGAAATCATAGACCACACGGCGTTCACAGCCCATGATAAGGTCAAGATTACGAAGACCGATATCGAAATCGATAACGACTGTTTTTTTTCCTTTACGGGCGAGACCCGTTGCGATGGCTGCGCTTGACGTGGTTTTGCCAACGCCCCCTTTACCTGATGTAACTACAATTATGCGTGCCATATTTCTTGATTTCCTTAACTTAAGAAAAGGGGTCTAATTTAGAGATTCAATAGCCAGTGTACCTTCACGTAAGGCTAAACGAGCTGCTTTGGTAAAAAATTCACTAGGAATCTGATCCATGATCCAATATTCACCCGCGATGGATACCAGCTCCGCCGCGAGATGAGTACAAAATATTTGTGCTTGCTGATCACCACTGGCACCCGCCAGCGCACGCCCACGCATATTGCCATAGATATGAATATTGCCATCTGCCACCAGTTCAGCCCCAGCGCTAACGCTACTGGTCACGATAAGGTCGGCATTGCGGGCATAAATCTGTTGGCCTGAGCGAATAGGGGTATCGATGATACGTGTGCGAGAGGTTTTTTCGTCTTCTTGAGCTTTGACCGGTTCAATTCGCTCAGGATTAGCGGGTGGGGCTTTCTGAATAGCGGCTTTACCTTCATTGAGTAAAGGCGTTCCTATCGAAGCAATTTGAATCTTGAGTTGTTCGTCTTTGCACCCGCTAATGCCGACAATCTTTAGTCCAGATTGTGACACGGCATGATGCATACTTTTCCAATCAACAGTGCTGTTTAACGATGCAACGTTAACCACAACAGGCGCATTCGCCAAAAATGCTGGTGCTTGGGCGATTTTTTCCTGAAGGGCTTTTAACACCACGTCAGGCTGTGGATGATTTATATGGACAACAGAAAGTGTGAAGTTGCTGCCTTTGAGTTCAATGGGCGTCTGTGACATCTATACTTATTCAGTCCTGTGATTTTTTATACACCTTACCTGACTTTCCGAAAGAGTAAAGTCCTGCATAAGGCTAATATTTTGTTAACCCTAAGCATGTTATAATCCTCGTATTCATCAGGCAAGCAACCGAGTTACATTATTCGGAGAAATTTATGATTTGTGCAATATATCGTAGTTCGTTACGGGACCAGACATACTTATATTTGGGAAAGAAAGATGATTTTGGCTGTGTTCCCGAGGCATTAATGAAAGGTTTTGGTAAACCACAATTATCGATGGTCATTTCGCTAGAAGGTAGAGAGCGTCTGGCTTCAGCAGATATTAATAAAGTAAAACAACAGCTTGTAGAGCAAGGTTATTATCTGCAGATCCCACCTCCGGTTGAGAATCTGCTGACGGAACATTTAGCGACCGACTCTAAGGCTGGCTAAGATTCATCTGTAAATGCCAAATTAGGCATTAAGATGGATAATCAAAGATATAAGTAATGTGAACCTGTTATTTGGATTGATTTATGACAATGCTTCCTTTTTGGCAAACAAAAAGTCTTGAGCAAATGAGTGATAGTGAGTGGGAGTCGGTTTGTGACGGCTGTGGTCAATGTTGCTTGAATAAGTTACAAGATGCTGACACCGATGAAATCTACTTCACCAATGTCGCCTGTAACCTTCTCAATATTAAAACCTGCCAATGTCGGCATTATGACAATCGCTTCGCCTACGAGCCAGATTGCATAAAATTAACGCGCGACAACCTTCCTACTTTCTCATGGTTACCGAGGACCTGTAGTTATCGGCTGTTAGCAGAAGGCCACGATTTACCCGCTTGGCACCCTCTGAAAGTTGGATCAGCGAAAGCTATGCATGCGCAGCGTATTTCGGTCAGGCATATTGCCGTGAGAGAAAGTGAAGTTAGGAATTGGGAGGACCATATTATTCCTAACCCAGAATAAAGACACTGGCCACGCTTAACGCACGTGGCCGTGTTAAGTTATGAACGATTTTTCTTAGGGCACGGAAGCTGACACGCAAGTACGATCAAGCCTATTACAAATAATACACCGCTTATTCCCACTAACCATTGAGGCATCGTCATTGATAACCATTCCCAACCTTTATCGGTACAATTTCCTGTTGGTGTGAAAATAGTGGGGAACCATTGATTCAAGGGCAGCCATTGTGGAAATCTTGGAAAGAAATCACAGGTTGCGAACAGGGGGGGATGAAGCTGTAGCTGAGTTTGCTCCCAGGCTAAGGCGAAAGTTTTTGCCGCAGCCACTAGCCAGCCAATAATCGCGACATAACGCAAAGGCGTTTTCGGCGCAATGGCACCAAGCAAAGCCGCTAAGAGTAGCCCAGCCAACGCTGCCCGCTGATAGACACAGAGTACACAAGGCTTTTGCCCTAAGAAGAACTGAAAGCCTAACGCGGTAAGCTCTAATACTAATACACCAGCCGCGAGCAATAACCATGCGCCTCGGTGTTGGGAGAAGTGTTTTAATTTCCGTAACATAACGTTCCTGTAGTCGAAAAGGGAAATACCGCCGAAGATAGTAGCAAAGAACGTGATGGGATCCTAACGGTCATCTTTGCCGCGTGTACCCGACACTACCATTCTCCCCTCGTTGACCAAGCCTCACTGGATTTTTATTAAAAAACTAGTTATTGATGCTGATTAAATTCAAATAGTCAGAATTAAAATCCATTCTATTTTTTGGTTAAAATGCCAAATTTAATATATCCAATCGTTTATAAAATAACCAATCTACTATTTCCTCAGCATTTTTATTCGAAAAGTAAGCATAAAAAACTATGTTTTTAAATATGCGTATAAATTATTGTTTTTTTCTCTAAAAATAACGTGAAATAAACCGCTGTGATTCACCGGTCTGCGATAGGTCATTTCACTAGATGGCAGGGTGGTTTTAGGATTAATGTTCTGTGAGGGTTTTATGCGAGTACTGATTATCGGTGGTGGTGTGGTAGGGGTGACAAGTGCTTGGTATCTCGCTGCTGCGGGTCATGAGGTCACTGTGTTGGAAAAACAGTCTGGGGTAGCAATGGAGACCAGTGCAGGCAATGCGGGGCAAATTTCCCCCGGTTACGCTGCACCTTGGGCGGCACCAGGCATTCCGCTTAAAGCGATCAAGTGGATGTTTCAAAAACATGCGCCATTGGCGATTCGGCCAGACGGTAGTCGTTTCCAACTGTCATGGATGTGGTCGATGCTGCGAAACTGTACGTTAGATCATTATCAAGAAAACAAAGCGAGAATGGTAAGGATCGCCGAATACAGTCGCGATAGTTTACGGGCGTTACGTCAAGAAACGGGCATCCTGTATGAAGGTCGGCAAGGGGGCACTCTCCAGCTTTTTCGTACTGCGCAACAATTTGATAATGCCGCTAAAGATATCGCGGTTCTCCAAGAAGCAGGCGTGCCATTTAATTTACTCGAATCACACCAACTCACCTCGGTTGAACCTGGGCTGGCCAATAGCCTTGATAAATTAACGGGTGGGCTCCAACTGCCAAATGATGAAACCGGTGACTGTAAGCTCTTTACGCAACGTTTAGCGCAGCTTGCTGAACAAGCGAACGTTAAGTTTCTGTTTAACCAAAATGTTGAACGCTTAACGGTCGACAACAATCGTATTACGTCAGTGGTGGCGAATGGCCATTCACTAGACGCCGATGCAATTTTAGTAACGGCGGGGAGTTGGTCAACATCGTTACTTAAGGGATTAGTGGATATTCCTGTCTATCCGCTAAAGGGCTATTCCATTACCTTACCGATTACCGACGAAACCCGCGCACCGGTGTCAACCGTACTCGATGAAACCTATAAAGTTGCGGTCACGCGTTTCGACCAGCGTATTCGGGTGGGGGGCATGGCGGAAATTGTTGGTTTTAACAGCGAACTCCCCAGCGTAAGACGAGAAACACTGGAGATGGTCGTCAATGATCTCTATCCTAATTCAGCGTCGCTGGCCGAAGCCAACTACTGGACGGGGTTACGGCCGATGACGCCAGATGGCACGCCAATTGTGGGCAGGACACCGATAAGTAATCTTTATTTGAATACCGGCCATGGCACGCTAGGTTGGACAATGGCCTGTGGGTCTGGACGATTGATAGCGGATATTATCTCTGGCCGTACGCCGGATATCGCTGCGGATGATTTATCCGTATACCGTTATCTACCGGGTTTTGAAGCACGAACGTTACATTTACAGTCGCAAAACGGCTGAGTTGAGGAGCGAGTTAACGATGTCTAGGCCGATAAAGGCAACTGTCAATACCACCGCATTGAGCCATAACCTAGGCAGGGTGAAAGCGCTCGCACCGGCATCAAAAGTGTGGAGTGTGGTCAAAGCGAATGCCTACGGCCATGGCCTTGCGCGCTGCTATCAAGCGTTTGCTTCGACGGACGGCTATGCACTGCTCAATTATGAAGAAGCTATTCTGCTACGAGAGGCAGGGGTGACTCAGCCGATCTTGCTGTTAGAAGGCTTTTTCAAACCTGAGGATTTAGCGTTAATTGAAGCCTATCAGCTGACTACGGCGATACACAGTGATTGGCAACTGCAAGCGCTAGCCGACTACGTGGCGAAACAGCCAATTGCCGTCTACTTAAAGATCAATAACGGTATGAACCGTTTAGGCTTTTCGCCTGATCGCATTTCGGCCGTATGGCAGACGTTGAAAACACTGCCTGCGGTCGGAGAGATCACGCTTATGTCACACTTTGCACGAGCAGATGAAGGCCCGGCGTTTATCCGTGAACCCTTACAGCGTCTAGAGCAGGCAACGGGGATGCTTCAAGCACCACGTTGTTACGCCAACTCAGCAGCTAGCCTCTGGCATCCCGAGACGCATCATCAATGGATACGACCCGGGGTCGTCTTATATGGCGCATCACCGACCAGCTGCGCGCAGGATATTGCACCATTCGATCTCCGCCCAGCGATGACATTAAGCAGTGAGATTATCGCGGTACAACAGGTTGCAGCGGGTGAGGGGGTTGGCTATGGGCACCGTTACATGACGACGACATCCCAGCGCATCGGAATCGTTGCATGTGGCTATGCGGATGGCTATCCTCGGCATGCACCTTCCGGCACACCCGTCTGGATCGCGGGTAAATTGTGCAAAACGGTCGGCACCGTCTCAATGGATATGCTAATGGTCGATTTAACCGACTGTCCTGAGGCGGCCATTGGCAGCCCCGTCGAATTATGGGGCACCCAACTGCCTGTTGATACTATCGCACAAGCAGCGGGGACGGTGGGTTATGAACTATTAACCGCGGTCACTCAGCGCGTCCCCTTTACGGTAATCGCCTAACTCACTTCACTGAGGTGAGGGATCCTTTGATTTTTAAGCTGGTCAACCAAGCAATGGCGGCCAGCAACCCACCTAATAACATCATTATCGCCAGTGCAACATAGGGAGAGAGTGGAAGCAGCAATACGACTAAACTTCCTCCTGCACCCCCGGCCATCTGAATAAAACCGAGTAACGCTGACGCGACACCAGCATTCTGCTGAAAAGGCGCCAAGGCGTAACTGGTTGCGGGACCCATAATAAATGCTAATCCTGCCACGGATATTGCCACCGGGATCATGTAACTTAACCAGTGTGCAAGAATGGCTGGCGCCAGTAAGTAAGGCTCTAAAAAAAGGATGATTCCTGCCAAGGTCATCGATAACGTGCCGAGCAATAAACAGAATGGGCGACCACATTTTGGAATAATACGATTGGCCAGCGCACTCACCGCCATTATCCACAGTCCGTTGACACCGAAAATCACTGAAAAGCTAAAAGGAGATAAGGCATCGTGCTCCATTAGTACCATGGGCGCTAGAGACACGTAGGTCAAGACCATTCCTAGCGCACTGGCAATTGAAAAGGTAAAAGCCAAAAACGCAGGTTGTTTGATAATCGACAGGTAAGTGCCGGCGGGAAAGATCGCACTACGCTGGGTCGAGTGTGGACGCGTCTCGGGTAGCCACTTATAGACAATGACCATTAATACGAGGCCATAAAGAAACAGAAAGCCAAATGGCGCACGCCATCCCCAATAATGTGCGAGGATTCCGCCGAGCAGGGGCGCCAGGGCGGGAACGATATTTAACGATCCATTAAGAAAACTGTAGGCACGTGCCGCATCATCGCCCTCGAGTCGATCGCGTACGCCACTAAACGCCACCACCGCGGTGCAACATACCGCCATACCTTGAATGATACGGGCGATAAGAAATACCGGCCAATTGATGGCGAGGGCTGCGAGGGCGCTACCCAATAAGTAGAGGCCTAGCCCGACTAAGGCGATAGGTTTTCTGCCATAATTATCGACCAAAGGGCCGGAAATTAATTGCCCAATTCCCATCACTAATAAAAACAATGGGATTGTTAATTGGATATGACTGACCGGTGTCTGCAATCCTGATGCAATATATGGTAGCGTCGGCAAAAAGAGATCGATGCCTAAGGGCGAAAGTAGAACTAAACATAATAATAAAGCAATAAAATAGCGTGGGGAGACCATTACTCTTCTTCTTCTAATATACGTAAACCGACACGCGATATCGTGTCATCATCTTTTTCTGCAACAGTCAATTCAAGCTCCGACCACTGCAAGGCATCACCCACTACCGGATTACGGCCCAATTTCTCAATCATCAACTGAGATAAACTTTTTCCAACGGAGTCATCACGGGTTAATGTTAATCCATACACCGACGCAACTTGTTCCAATGAGGCTTGACCGTCCAGAATAAAATCACCGAAGAAACGTTGGTCGAGATCGACTGGCGGCGTTTGACTGAACATGTTGCCGAGGGCGGATAAATCACGTTCGCGTCCAATCACGCAGAGAATATCATTTTCACGCAGGCGAGTAGAGCCGCGAGGATGCATCAGTACATTATCTCTAAATAAAGCCGTGATCCGGGTATGTTCTGGCATTTTTAGCTCACGTAAGGGGGCATTGATACACCAATTCTCTGAGCCTAATTGGTAGACATATTGCTCCCACGGGCTGTCGGGATGGATATCTAAACTATTACGTTGGAAGGGGTATACCGTGCGTGGCACGATCACTTTTGCGAGCTTTGCCGCGAAAGAGAGGGTACTCCCTTGAAGCAGCAGGGAAACCATCACCACAAAAAAGGCGATATTGAAATAGAGTGAGGCATTATCCAGACCCGCCATCATCGGGAATACCGCGAGAATAATCGGGACGGCACCGCGTAACCCCACCCAGCTAACAAAGCACCGTTCACGTAAACTAAAACTCTTGAAAGGCAGTAAACCGGCGAATACAGAAAGTGGGCGGGCGATAAAAATTAGCCATAACGAGAGTAATAGGGCTGGCAGCGCGATTTTCCACAGATCGCTCGGGACGACCAACAGGCCCAAAACGATAAACATTCCAATCTGACTAAGCCATGCTAAACCATCAAAAATTTGGGTGATCCCTGTGCGGTTACGAATACCACTATTACCTAGCCAGCACCCGGTTAGGTAGACGGCAAGAATACCGCTTCCCCCGAGCAACGTTGTTAAGGCAAAAACCAGTATACCGCCGCTGACCGCAAGCAGGGGATAAAGGCCTGCAGGGAGGGATATCTGGTTAATCAGCCGCTGTAACGTGAATCCGCCAAGCAGGCCGATAAGAATGCCTAATCCAAACTCGCGCACTAAGTGGATAATAAAGTTGGCGTCAATACCGTGATGGTGTTGCTGAATCATCTCAATTAAGGTCACGGTTAAGAATACTGCCATCGGGTCGTTACTGCCTGATTCGATCTCAAGGGTTGAGCTAACCCGTTGGTTTAATCCTTTATCGCCGATCAAGGAAAACACCGCCGCGGCATCGGTCGAACCAATAATGGCGCCGATTAAGAAACCTTGCATCAGGTCAAGGTGAAACAGGTATGCGGCAAGTGCACCGGTTAACCCAGCGGTGATTAGCACACCGACTGTCGCTAAAGATAATGAAGGCCAAATGGCGATACGAATGGAACTGATACTGGTACGCATGCCGCCGTCTAGCAAAATAACCGCTAAGGCGAGATTTGAGACGAGATAGGCGACCGGATAGTTATTGAAGACTATTCCACCGATCCCTTGTTCGCCTGCGAGCATCCCTAATACTAAAAAGATAACGAGAATAGGAATACCTAACTTCGACGAGAAAGAACTCAGTAAAATACTGGCGGTGACGAGTACCGAGCCGATAATAAATAAACTATTAATTGTACTTGAATCCATATTGGCTCATTCCTAACACCCGCTGAAGTGATAAGAGTATTACATATTTTGTGCCATCTGTGTGGGCGTAATGTGTGGCGGCGAGAATAAGAATAACCTTATTTTATAGGACTTTTTCGTTACTTCAGAATAAAAAGCTAGTTTTAATGTTAATAAGCCCTTTATTATCAATTTTTGACAAAAATAACTCGCTAAAATCATCTTTCTTGCGCGTTATTTTAGGAAGTAAGTTAACTCAGGATGTGAACATGTTAAAAAAACAGTTTGTTTTAGCCGCCTCGTTGGTCGGCACCAGTGTTTTATTTTCACAAAATCTCTTAGCTCAACCCCTTTCAGTGGGGGTCGCTGCATTATGGTCTGAATCGCCCTACCACAATACTAAAGATCGTATTGTCCCATTCCCGTTAATCAATTATCAAGATGAGAATGTTTTTTTTCATGGGTTAGAGGCAGGGTACTATCTTTACCATGGCGAAGCCGATCAGTTCTCAATTATTGCCAATACCACCGGACAATATTTCAACCCACACCGTGCTCACCATAGCGCGATGCGTGGCCTTGATAAGCGTCATTTAACCATGATGATGGGTGGGGAGTGGACGCACGTTGCCACTTGGGGTGTTGTTAAAACCGCGTTGACTGGTGATGTACTCAACGAAAGTAACGGTTTGGTATGGGACACTAACTACCATTATCCGTTACAATTTGGCGCGCTTTCTCTGATCCCCGGCGCGGGCGTAACATGGCAGAGTGCCAACCAAACTGATTATTACTATGGCGTCTCTGGTAAGGAATCTCGTCGTACAGGGATTGATCGTTACAAGGCAGACGATAGCTGGTCACCGTATGTGGATATCAGTGCAACTTATCAGTTGACGCGTGATTGGACTGTCGTGGCAGGTGCTCGCTATACCCATTTCGACAATGAAATTAAGCATAGCTCAATGGTCGACAAGTCAGGGCAAACTACCGTTTGGACTGGGGTTAATTACCAATTCTAAACCGGTATTCTCCCAAAGGGTGCTTTGGGAGAACGTCATCACAACGGTAGCGGAGTGATCGTTACCGTTAATTCTGCTGGAGTACTTGGTGTCGAGACCAAAGGCTGTCCTATCCTTGCGGTTTCTACACAGACCATCGTTTTATAGCCTTCATCGCTCATATCGGCCATCGATTGAGATAGGGTCTCGCCTGGGTTCCACGTGACAACGTCACTATGGCCTTGGTGTCGAATATTTATCAGGCGTTTAAGCTGTGGATCCTGCAGAGTTGATTCGGCAGTGGGATGGGTGAAAATACGATCGACCTCGCCATGATAAGTCTGCTCACCCTGTTGAGAACCTAACGCATTATCTTTCACTTTATCGATGTAGTGATTACCTAAGCCACTTACCTTCACCGCTTCACTGTCACCGACGTGGAAATAGCTATGTAGGGCGGCAGTCGATTCGAAATCCCCTTCAACTTTCAGGCTAAGCTGACAAGATTCGGCGCTTAACTCAGCGTGTAAAGTCAGGCTAAATTGATGGGGCCATATCGCGCGTGTTTCAGCGGAGTCGCGTAAATTCATCGTCACGTTTACCTGCTGTGCAGACTCTTCGCAGTGATCTAGCTGCCATAGAGAGGTGCGAGCAAAACCGTGGGAGGGCTTACCCGCGGGGCCAAACCATGGCCAGCAAATCGGCACACCGCCACGAATAGCCTTACCTTGTGTGAAGGCCGTACGATCGCTCAGCCAAATAACGGCAGGTTGGTTCAGTGGTTGCCACGCGATTAATTGGCCACCTTGCAGCGAAAAAGCGGCACGGAATTCCGGATGATCAATGATCAGTAGCGTTAACTCACCTTGTTGACGAAGCGAGCAGAAGGGGCAAAGTTGCTCGGCGATAGGGAGTGAAAAAAGGGATGACTGCATAATATTCTCCAAAAAAAAAGGGCGACCGAAGTCGCCCTTATTCACACGTGGAACGATTTATTTGCCTGCAACCAGGGCAACTAAATCAAGAACTTTGTGAGAGTAACCTGTTTCATTGTCATACCATGAAACCAGTTTAACGAAATTATCGTTCAGTGCGATACCCGCTTTTGCGTCGAATACAGACGTTAACGTTTCGCCGTTGAAATCAGTCGATACTACGTCATCTTCAGTGAAGCCTAAAACGCCTTTCATTGCGCCTTCTGAAGCCGCTTTGATTGCTTGGCAGATTTCTGCGTAAGACGCTTTCTTCTCTAAACGCACGGTCAGATCGACCACAGATACGTTAGGGGTAGGGACACGGAAAGCCATACCTGTCAGTTTACCGTTTAACTCTGGTAATACTTTACCGACAGCTTTCGCCGCACCGGTAGAAGATGGAATGATGTTTTGGCTTGCACCACGTCCACCACGCCAGTCTTTGTGAGAAGGACCATCGACGGTTTTTTGCGTTGCAGTCGTTGCGTGAACAGTGGTCATCAGACCTTCGATGATACCGAAGTTGTCGTTGATCACTTTCGCTAACGGCGCTAAGCAGTTAGTGGTGCACGATGCATTAGAAACGATGTCTTGACCGGCATATTTATCGAAGTTTGCACCACGAACAAACATTGGGGTGTCATCTTTAGAAGGGCCAGTCAGTACGACTTTCTTCGCGCCTGCAGCGATGTGTTTACGTGCAGTATCGTCAGTTAAGAAGATACCCGTTGCTTCCGCAACAACATCAACACCTACTTCATTCCACTTCAGGTTAGCTGGATCTTTTTCGCTCGTTACACGGATTTTTTTACCGTTTACAATTAGCGCGCCATCTTGAACTTCAACGGTACCGTCAAAACGACCGTGGGTTGAGTCATACTTCAGCATGTAAGCCATATATTCTGCGTCTAACAGATCGTTGATCGCGACGATTTCAATGTCTGAACGTTGTTGTGCAGCACGAAACACAATGCGACCGATACGGCCAAAACCGTTGATACCTACTTTGATAGTCATATATTCCACCAGCTATTTGATAGTGAATAAAAGGTTGGCAGTAAAATTACAAAAACCGCTTCATACGTCAAGCTTAATCGTGTCAATTACTGTTGGAAATCAATTATGACGCCTTTACAAAAAAGTCCCTAGCCTAGGGTTGCTCCTAATGTTCGAAAAAAAACACTAATTTGTTATGCATTTGTTATAATGGGGTCTTGGACTGTTTAGTGGAATGTATTATGAGCAACGAGCCATCATCTTTGTCTTCTCTTAACGAAATGCAGCGCTATGTTACGCAGGAGAGAGGGACAGAACCCCCTTTTAGCGGTGCATTACTGCATAACCAGCAAGAAGGGTATTATCACTGTATTGTCTGCCACTCGCCGCTGTTTTATTCTGACACGAAATACGATTCCGGGTGCGGCTGGCCGAGCTTTTATCAGCCGGTATCGGATGACGCCATCCGTTACTTGGAGGATAATAGCCATAACATGCACCGTATCGAAATTCGTTGTGGCCAATGCGATGCGCATCTAGGTCATGTCTTTCCCGATGGGCCTCAGCCGAGCGGTGAACGTTACTGTGTTAACTCCGCATCATTAAATTTTACCGATGCAACAGGCAGCCAAACAAAAGGATAAGATCAAGATGAGTGCTGATTTACAGCGTGTCTTAGCAGAGATGACACCAGAGGTGTATCAACGTTTGGTGACGGCCACCGAGACAGGAAAATGGCCAGACGGCGTGGCACTCACACCAAGTCAAAAAGAGCACACTTTACAGCTTGTTCTACTGTGGCAAGCTCGCCATAACGATAATCCCCAGCATATGTCAGTGGCTAAAGGTGGAGAGATGGTGATGAAAAGTAAACGGCAACTTAAAGAAGAATTCGGTATTACAGACGATATCACCCGAATTAATCTCGATTAAAAAAACAGGGTGCGCTGGGCACCCTGATGCTATTACTCGCTCAGCTCACCGCGCAGATTACGCTGCATCAGCACTCGTATCTCTTCGACAGGTAATTGTTGAGAAAGCAAATAGTGCAACTTGGTCAATGCAGCTTCAACCGTTAAATCACTTCCGCTAACGACGCCGGCTTGTTCTAATGCGTTCCCCGTCGCGTAACCCCCCATATTCACTTTCCCCGACATACATTGGGTTAAATTCACCACAACGATCCCGCGTTTGTAGGCCTCGGCTAAGACCGCAATAAAGGCGGCAGACTGCGGAGCATTTCCCACACCATAGGAGCGCAGAATCAACGCTTTTACCGGTTGGCGTAAGAAGTTACTGACAACATCCGGCGAGATCCCTGGATAGATGGTGACAACACCGATCGGTTGAGGGGTGATGGGGTGAACAATCAGATCGCCTTGCTTAACCGGAGCTGGGGGCGTGTTGAGCTTTTTGATATGAATACCCGCCTCAAGCAGGGGCGATAGATTTGGTGAGGCAAAGGCGTTAAAGCCATCCGCATGGGCTTTGGTAGTCCGATTACCCCGAAATAGGGTGTTATTAAAAAAGAGCCCTACCTCATTGATTGGGTAATTTGCCGCGACGTATAACGCATTTAATAGATTTTGTTGACCGTCAGAGCGTAATTCAGCGAGAGGAATTTGTGACCCTGTCACAATAACCGGTTTACTCAGGTTCTCAAGCATAAAAGAGAGCGCCGACGCGGTAAAGGCCATGGTGTCCGTGCCATGAAGGATCACAAAACCATCGTACTCATCATAATGCTCACGAATATCTTCAGCAATGACTTGCCAATCTGCCGGCGTCATATCGGAAGAGTCCATTAATGGCGTATATTCATGGATAGTAAAAGCAGGCATTTCATGACGATGGAATTCAGGCATTAATTCCAATTGCTGTTGTAAATGTCCAGAGACCGGAATATAACCGTGGGCGGAACGCTGCATACCAATCGTTCCGCCTGTATAGGCAACATAAATATTTTTTTTCTGCATAACGGACACCGAGTAGCGGGATAAAGTAAAAAAATAATGCTGGAGTATAGAAACTTCATCGGAAGAAATACAGCCCGACGACTGCCGGGCTGCGAGGGTTAATTAATTACACCGCAGTTAACACACCAAGCATAACGATTTTGTGGGTCACCTTGCTGGTTAAAAAGCCCAGGTTGTTGTTGAGCTTGCGTCATCACTTCTGATAACGGGGCAGGCAACCAAGCTTTAACCTGGTCAGGAAGTTGCGCTGACACCGAGGCTTGCATCTGCGAGAACAGGGTATCCACCCAAGAAGGATCCTGCTGCACCCACTTCAGCGAGGCTTTTTGCAGATGCGCTAAGGATTGCGCCTTATTCACCGCATCATCAAAGTCACCTAAGGCGTCGACCAGACCGTTTTGCTTGGCGTCTTCACCGGTCCATACATGTCCCTGGCCGATGTCATTGATCTGCTCTGGCGTTTTATGACGCGATTTAGCAACCAAGTTGATGAAATGACGATAACCATTCTCGATGGTGAGTTGCATCATTTGCGTCACTTGATCAGGTAAAGCCTTCGTCATCGAGATATCGGCTAAAGGCGAGGTTGATACACCATCGGTATGGACCCCGACAGAGCCTAAGGTGTTTTCAACGGTATTGATGACGCCAAAGATACCGATAGAGCCAGTCAGTGTTGTCGGGCTAGCGATAATATAGTCGGCAGGCGTTGAAATCCAATAGCCACCCGACGCCGCAAGGCCGCCCATCGAGACCACGATAGGTTTCCCGGCTTTTTTCGCCGCCACTAGCTCTTCGCGAATTTGTTCGGACGCTGTGACGCTACCGCCTGGGCTGTTTACACGCAGAATAATGGCTTTAATCGCTGGGTCGAGACGGGCTTCTCGGATCTGCTGTGCAGTGGTTTCACCGCCGACGTTACCATCGCTCGCAGGCCCATCCATGATCGCGCCATTCGCGACAATCACCGCAACATTAGGTTTATCGTTATTCGCTTTGGCAGGAGCTGAATAATCATAAATGCTCACTTGTTTAAAAGACTTTTGCTGAGAATCCCAACCAAATGTTTTACGCAATTCTTGCTCTACCTCAGCACGGCTTTTTAACCCATCGACTAAGTGAGTTGATAATGCATACTGGGCCGTGTCGCCACCGTTCGCTTTTAATGCAGTAATGATTGCGTCTGCCCCAGGGAAGAGTTGTTGTGGGGTGAGATGGCGGTTAGCCGATACAGTGTTCAGATAGCCTTGCCATAGTTGCGTAATCCAACGTGTATCCGCATCACGCGCAGCAGGAGACATATCATCACGTAGGAAAGGTTCGACTGCAGATTTATAAGTTCCCACCCGGAATACGTGTGAAGAGACCTTAAGCTTATCTAACAGTGCTTTAAAATAGAGATTGTTGGTCGCCATACCGTGAAGATCAACAGCACCCTGCGGCGAAAGATAGAGATGGTTAGCATAGCTCGCCAGATAGTATTGGGCTTGAGTGAAATTATCGCCATAAGCATAAATTGGCTTACCCGACGCGCTAAATTCCTTTAGTGCTTTACCGATATAGTTCAAGGCAGGTTGATCGCCGCCTGCGAAGTTGTGCAGGTCGAGGACGATTCCCGTAATAGTAGGATCTGTTTTCGCTTGGCGAATACTATCGACGAGTTCGAACAATGCATTCTCTTGGCGAAGCTTGCTGTTAGTCCCTAAAAATTCTTGGCCTAGAAGTTTAGAGATTTTTTTATCTTGTGACGGCTGTTCCACTATTACGCCATCAAGGTTTAACACTAAGGCTTGGGTCGTGTTCACTGTACGGGTCGGTGTCGAGTCGTGAGAAAACAGTCCCCATAGTGCAATCCCGCATAAAATCAGGACGAGTAAGAAAAGGTTAAGGATACACTCTCTTACGAAATTGATAATACGCCATAGGCCACTCAAAACCCTGACTATAATTCGCCACGCAGTGCGCATAAATTCTCCATTTATTAATAAAATCTAATACTTAGACGGTCCAAAGAAAAACTTGTCGTCTATCCTAATTAGACCCGGGTGAAAAGTCAGCAGTTAATCATCAAATACTGTTACAAAGCCTACTGATATGTCAGACTTCAACAAACCATCACCGTTAAGGGGAATAGCATGGATTCTTTAGAGTTACTCTTACAGCGCCGTTCGGTCTCACGATTAACTACGCCTGCTCCGTCGGGTGAAGCGCTCGACGCTATATTACAAGCCGGGGCACGAGCACCGGATCATGGCGGACTAAAACCTTGGCATTTCTCGTTAATCCACGGTGAGGGTTTACAACGTTTTAGTGATTTACTCCGTCAGACCTCGATTGAGGATGCCCTCGATGATAAAGCCATCGAAAAAGCCACCCAAGCGCCATTTCGTGCGCCGCTTATTATAACAGTGGTTGCGCGCTGCCAAGAAAACCATAAAGTGCCGCTATGGGAACAAGTGGTGAGTGCAGGGTGCAGCGTGATGGCGATGCAAATGGCTGCGCAAGCACAAGGGTTTAACGGTATATGGCGTTCAGGCGCATGGACCGATCATCCCAAGGTCCGTCAGGCCTTTGATTGCCAGCCCCAAGATAAAATAGTCGGTTTCCTTTACCTCGGTACGCCGCAATTTAATGCGGTTTCGCCGGTACAACCTATCGATCTTAGTCCTTATGTCAGTGAATTCTGACAGTAAATTTGTTTAAAATCGGTAATAGTAGCCTGTTGATTGTCTGCGAAACGATCACTCTTTTCTATCGAGATTAAGGAATATCTTTTTCTATGCGAGTGTTTATTGCGGAAAAGCCCAGTCTAGCCCGCGCCATTGCCGATGTTCTTCCAAAGCCCCATCGTCGTGGGGAGGGATATATTCAGTGTGGACCTCAAGATATTGTCACCTGGTGCGTCGGTCATCTCCTCGAACAGGCACAACCGGACCACTATGATCCTCGCTACGCGCGCTGGGCGCTTGCCGATTTACCTATTATTCCTGAAAAATGGCTGTTAACGCCCCGTAACGATGTAAAAAAACAACTTACGACTATAGGGAAACTTTTAGCCGAGGCGACACAGGTTGTCCATGCCGGTGACCCCGATCGAGAAGGACAGTTATTAGTCGATGAAGTGATCGATTACCTAGGCTTGCCCACAGAAAAACGCCAACAAGTGCAACGTTGTTTAATTAATGACCTAAATCCACAGGCAGTGGAGCGTGCCATCAAGCAATTAAGAAGTAACAGTGAATTCGCGCCACTTTGTATCTCGGCGCTAGCGAGAGCGCGTGCCGATTGGCTTTATGGGATTAATATGACGCGTGCATATACCTTGTTTGGACGACAAGCTGGATTTGATGGCGTGCTCTCTGTCGGAAGGGTTCAAACCCCTGTGCTGGGGCTGGTGGTCCGCCGTGATGAAGAGATCGCGAATTTTATCGCCAAAGATTTTTATGAGGTGAAAGCGTTTGTTTTAGCCGATAACCAACCTTTTACCGCAACCTGGGTACCGAGTGAGGCTTGTGAAGGTTGGCAGGACGAAGAGGGACGATTACTGAATCAAACCCTTGCTGAACATGTCGTGGCGCGGATAACCCAACAACCGGCCAAGGTGATGCACTATCAAAATAAAACAGAGAGTGAGATCGCGCCGTTGCCTTTTTCATTGTCTAGCCTTCAAATTGAGGCGGCGAGGCGGTTTAACCTCGGCGCACAGCAAGTTTTAGATATCTGTCAGAAGCTCTATGAGACGCACAAGTTAATCACTTACCCTCGTTCAGATTGCCGTTATCTTCCTGAAGAGCACTTCGTTGGGCGTCAATCGGTCATTGATGCGCTGCAGAGCCATCTTGCTGAATATCAATCTCTGCCCGATGAGATTGATCTCAGTCGACGCAATCGTTGCTGGGACGATAAGAAGGTCGATGCACACCACGCCATCATCCCCACCGCTAAACGAAATGCCGTTAAGCTGACTGAACATGAAAAAAACGTCTATGGCCTGATTGCTCGACAATATCTGATGCAGTTTGCGGAGGATGCGCAATACCGTAAATGTGTTATAGAGCTGGAGATAGCAGGGGGGAAATTCGTGGCAAAGGCGCGCTTCCTCTCTAGCGCAGGCTGGCGCGTCCTGCTCGGGGCGAAAGAACGTGACGAAGAAAACGATGGAGCGGTCTTACCGGTGGTGGCGAAAGGCGACATCTTACAGTGTGAAGGAGGGGAGGTTATCGCGAAAAAGACTCAACCTCCCAGACACTTTACGGATGCGACATTATTGTCTGCCATGACAGGGATTGCACGTTTCGTACAAGATAAAGCACTGAAAAAAGTGTTGAGAGAAACCGATGGATTGGGGACTGAAGCGACTCGCGCGGGGATTATTGAGTTACTCTTTAAACGTGGATTCTTAGAAAAGAAAGGGCGCTATATTCATTCAACGGTTGTGGGGCGAGGACTCATTCATGCCTTACCTCAACCTTCTGCGGCACCCGATATGACCGCCCATTGGGAATCGACATTAACCCGAATCAGTGAGAAACAGTATCGATACCAAGATTTTATGCAGCCCTTAGTGGATACACTGCATCAATTGATTGGCCATGCTCGGCAAACACCCCCCACTCGCGTGTTACGTGACCTCGCCAAACATTCACCGGCAAAACCCGCCTATAAAAAGCGGGTAGCGAAGAAGGCTTAAAGATCGAACTCTGACCATACCGGCGCATGGTCAGAGGGTTTTTCCATTGAACGCAATGGGTAATCAATACCACTGGCGATCAGGCGTGCATTAAGGGGCGCACTTGCCAGTAGCAAATCGATACGCAGGCCACGATTATCATCAAAGCCTTTCGAACGATAGTCGAACCACGAAAATTGGTCGTTAACTTCAGGATTAATCTGACGCCAAGTATCGGTCAGTCCCCAGTTGATAAGCGTTGCCATCCATTCGCGTTCTTCAGGTAAAAATGAACATTTTCCCGTCTTTAACCATCGTTTACGGTTAACCTCACCGATACCAATATCTGCGTCTGTCACGCTGATATTGACATCGCCCATCACTAACACATGCTGGTCAGGGCTAAGTTGCGTTTGCAGATGCTGAGTCAGATCAGCGTAAAATTTTTGTTTAGCTGGAAATTTAGTGGGATGGTCACGGCTCTCACCTTGTGGGAAATAGCCATTGATAACCGTGATCCGCTCTCCCGATGGCGTTGGAAGCTCGGCCATAATAATACGGCGTTGAGCGTCATCATCGTCAGTGATAAAGCCTCTTTGCACAGAGATAGGTTCGGCTTTCGTCATCAATGCCACACCGTAGTGACCTTTTTGACCATGATAAAAGACGTGATAACCAAGCGCTTCAACCTCTGCACGTGGGAACATATCATCGTGAACTTTAGTTTCTTGAAGGCCGATCACATCAGGCTGATGTTGCTCAACTAAGGCAGCAAGTTGGTGAGGGCGGGCACGAAGGCCATTGATATTAAAAGAGACAAATTTCACGTCGACATCCTAATTCATTCAGTTTTCATTATGGTAACGAGAATTGAGTTGAATGTCATGGAAGAGATAAGCGGAAAAACTAAGAAGTGGTGGTGGGAGAAGGATTCGAACCTTCGAAGTCTGTGACGGCAGATTTACAGTCTGCTCCCTTTGGCCGCTCGGGAACCCCACCTAATACTAAAGCCACACCCGTTGTCGGGTGTGGCGGCATAATAGCAAACTTGATTAGCGAGTAAAGCAATAATCAACGTAATTGAACCGGTTGCTCTGTTTTTGCGCGAAAGGCGAATCAATTCTAATCAAGTGACTGACACTATAAAATGATTGTACGATTCCCATACACAAAGACACGTTGCGCTAACACTTTATCGACGGCACGGCTGAGTACATTCTTTTCAACGTCGCGCCCAGCACGGATCATCTCTTCAGCGGTATAGCTATGGTCGATATTGATCACGTCCTGCATGATGATTGGACCTTCGTCCAAGTTGTCATTAACGTAATGCGCGGTGGCCCCAATCAGTTTTACCCCACGTTCATACGCTTGATGATAAGGTCGTGCGCCAATAAAGGCTGGTAGGAATGAGTGGTGGATATTAATAATTTGATTAGGGAAACGTTTGACGAACTCAGGCGTTAAGACACGCATATATTTCGCCAACACCACGTAGTCAGGCTGGTATTGATCGATGCAGTCTGCCATTTGCGTATCGTGGGCTTCGCGCGTTAGGTTGTCATGACTAATATGGATGAACGGAATATCGAAGCGTTCTACTAACGATTTTAGGGTATCGTGGTTGCCGATCACGGCAGCGATCTCCACATCAAGCCCCCCAAATGCGCTTTTCATTAACAGATCACCTAAGCAGTGTGCCTCACGCGTGACCATAATGACTATACGACGTCGGCCGGCAGCATGCAGCTCGCGCAATGAACCGCTGGGTAATGCTCCATCGAGATCGGCTAGCAGAGTCGAGTCGTTGAAAATCCCTTCTAATTCGGTACGCATGAAAAAACGCCCGGTACGGTGATCGACGAACTCGTTATTTTGAACAATATTCAATTCGTGCTTATAACAAATATTGGTAATTTTAGCGATCAATCCCTTAGCATCGGGACAGATAGTGCGGAGTATTTTACGTTCGATGTTTTTCGCTGACATTAAAGCTGATCCTGTGTTGCATCCTATTGCTGTGACACTAACAAACCTTAGCGCGCACAGCACTTTTTGAATTTTTTTTGTGAGCCGCATGGACAAGTCTCATTACGGCCCGGTATTTTATGAACCCCGTCAATATAATACCAGTGATTATTTTCACGAACAAAACGCGCGGTTTCGTAAATCCAACCAGGCTGTTGGTCACTGGTATAGCGAGCGAAGAAGGTGACGTAAGCCTCATCGACTGCACGTCCAGCATGCGTTTCTACAATCGATAGGCCTTGCCACAGCGTTCCTACACTCTCATTTTGCAAAAGTTGTGCTAATTCTGCAGGGCGGCTTGAGGGATACCACGTTTTGGCAACATACTGAAAAGCGTGTAGCGCATAAGCGGTGTAGCGTGAGCGCATTAATTGTTCAGCAGTTGTTGCAGAAGAATCCCCCTTAATTAGCGGGTCACAACATTGTTTTAGCGGGATGGCGCTTTCACAAGGACAGAGCTCTGGCTGCACGGTATCTTCTCTTATTAAGGGGAATGATGTTTAAAAGTCTTATTTCACTATTATTGAACACCGGGTCAAGAAAGTTCAGCTATACTCATTTCAATATCCAAAGCTGAGTAAGCATTTTGTCTTTAAGGCTATTCAGTCGGTAGTATAAATGAAAGTGCAGGTAGATGAGTGTGGAAAATTTTTTAACCAATAAAATAGTGCTGATCATCGATAATGATCCCGTCTGTGACGCTGTATTGGCTGAGTTTTTAAACTATGCTGGTGCGAAAGTGATGCAAACCGATAGCGGTGAAGAGGGCTTAGATCTCGTTGATCAACATGATGTCACACTGATTATCTGCGGTCTAAATCTACTAGACGTCCCAGCCGTTCCCCTCATCAAACAACTGCACTCGGCGACGATACATACGCCAATTATCGCCTTAACAGATACGCACGATGTCAACCTTATCGCCGCGGTGATGCGAGCAGGCGTCTACGATGTTATCTTAAAACCGCTTACTGATGTTGCCGCGTTAAAAAACTTATTGGTTGAAGCTATTTATCCCGATATGTTTAGCTCTCCAGTGGATGAAAGCGACAAACTTCAGGAAGAGTGGAACCATCTTGTTTCTTATCCCGAAGAGTCCTTAGCCTTACTAAGAAACTTACAGCCCCCAGCGCATCTAAAAGTGGCGGGATGCCAAGTCGGTTACCGACAATTGAATACCAGTGAGAATAACGGACTGATCATCGATATTGCCGAGTTATCGGATCACGAATTCGGATTCTATATTTTTGATGCAGAGTGGGTCGGTGAGTACGGCGCGGTGGCTGCACTTTTATTTAGAGCCTTCTTTAATGATTTATTAAAAAAACATATTACTGCTCATCCGGATAATCTTCCCGCGCTCACCTCTGTCCTTCATGACTTACAACAATTATTAAAAAAATCCGGATTACATGGAGAGTACCCGTTAGTTATCGGCTATTTTAATCGACAACGCGGACATCTTATTGTGGTTAATAGCGGGTTGTCTTGTGTCATTCATCATGATCATCAGCATACGACGTTAATTAAAGATCTGGCATTGGGACGTTATTTTCATGATTCCGCTCAAGAGCAACGACTTTTGTTGACCAGCGCAGAGTGTGAGGTATGGAATGGACCGCGTAAGCTATGGCTACGTTTCAATTGAAAAACATTGTTAACAGTCTGAACACTTAAACTATTTTTATTTTTTTCTAGATAATTCTTACTAACAGTTATGTTAGTATTTAGACTCTTTAAAGGATGCTTTGGCAATTCGCCAACTTAACGAGGTTTGTTTGATGTCTGCTCATGTTTCTAAAATAAGAAAAGCAGTTATTCCTGTTGCGGGATTAGGTACTAGAATGTTACCTGCGACAAAAGCTATTCCGAAAGAGATGTTACCCCTAGTTGATAAACCTTTAATTCAATATGTGGTTAATGAATGTATCGCTGCGGGCATCAATGAAATAGTGTTAGTGACGCACTCTTCTAAAAACTCTATCGAAAACCACTTCGATACCAGCTTTGAATTAGAAGCGATGCTGGAAAAGCGTGTTAAGCGCCAACTTTTAGACGAAATCCAAAGCATCTGTCCTCCGCATGTCACTATCATGCAAGTTCGACAAGGTGAGGCTAAAGGACTAGGCCATGCAGTAATGTGTGCACACCCAGTTGTTGGAAATGAACCTTTCGCGGTGATTCTTCCAGACGTCATTATTGACGAATATGAATCGAATCCTAAGAAAGATAACCTTGCTGAGATGCTCTCTCGCTTCGAAGCAAGCGGTCATAGCCAAATTATGGTTGAACCTGTTGAAGATGTGACGGCATACGGTGTTGTCGACTGCCAAGGCGCTACTCTGCAACCTGGCGATAGCGCACCAATGGTGGGCGTAGTTGAAAAACCTAAAGCCTCCGAATCACCGTCGAACCTTGCAGTTGTCGGTCGTTATGTATTGTCTGCTGATATCTGGCCTTTACTGGCAAAAACGCCTGCTGGCGCTGGCGGTGAAATTCAACTGACTGACTCTATCGCGATGATGATGGAAAAAGAAACGGTTGAAGCTTACCACCTCAAGGGCGTAAGCCATGACTGTGGTAACAAGCTTGGCTATATGCAGGCTTTCGTTGAATACGGTGTACGCCATCCAGTACTTGGCGAAGATTTCAAAGCGTGGTTAGCGGAAAACGTTAAATAGTTTTTTTGATGACTAAGCTTATAAAAAAACCGCCATTTGTGGCGGTTTTTTTAACTCTTAATTAAAAATTTATCTAGAGTATCGCCCTGATTGAGGGCTTTCTGGATAACGGCAGGGGTTCGACCTTGACCAGTCCAAGTATGGGCAATACCCAATGAATCGGTATATTCATATTTAGCGGGTCTTTTTTCACGAGTTTGTTTGCTAGGTTTTGCCGGCGGAGTCTGCTGAACTAATTCACTAATATCAATTCCCTCAGACAGCATCATCTCGCGGATTTTGTCGACACGTTTTGCATGCTCAGCATCTTGCACACTTTTACTCGCCTGTTCCTCACGACGTTCTTCAACAACTGCCGTAAATTTATCTAAAATATCGGTTAGGGTTTCTAAGGAGAAATTACGAGCCTCAGTACGTAAAAAACGGTAGTTGTTCAAAGCGAGAAGCTGATCACTCATAAGAGTTCCTCATGGGGAGGGTTGTATTAGTATTTTTTATGATATTACCTAGGGTAATCAGATTGCAACTTGTTCCCGATGTGACAGCATTTATTAGCCTTGCCGATTTTGGATTTAGCTAACGTGACTCGAGTTCGGCTATGGTATGATCAGGCTTTCAATTTTCGATGAGATACTTTCTGTGGCACAGCTCTATTTTTACTATTCTGCGATGAACGCAGGGAAATCAACGTCTCTATTGCAGTCCTCTTATAATTACCAAGAGAGGGGGATGAACACTCTGATTTTTACTGCGGAAATTGACGACCGATATGGTAAGGGGCGAGTGGCATCAAGAATAGGCTTATCCAGCAGTGCTGCGCTCTTCAGTAAAGATACCGACCTCTTTCATGAGATTAAACAGTCCCATGATGCCCAACAGCTGCATTGCATTTTACTCGACGAATCACAGTTCTTAACAAGAGAACAGGTGAAACAACTCACTTATGTGACGGATCATTTTAATATCCCAGTACTGTGTTATGGCTTACGGACCGACTTCCGAGGGGAGTTATTTGAAGGCAGTTTATATTTACTTGCTTGGGCAGATAAGCTCGTGGAATTAAAAACGGTATGCCATTGCGGACGTAAGGCGAACATGGTGTTGAGATTGGATGCGCAGGGACGACCCTTCCACGATGGTGCTCAAGTGGTGATTGGCGGGAATGATAAATATATCTCCGTTTGCCGCAAACATTATTGGCAAGCGATTGAACAGGGCAGTGAGCAAGCGATTTTCGGCCAAGAGAAAGAAAACGCTTAAGGTATCTTAGAACATGGGTAAGGATGAAATAATTGTGTCACGCTTTGCCCTGAATTAGTGCTGTCCTCGTATTTAACCCCTGATTAGCACCAATTTAGTGCGTCGCTTTAAAATGACTCACCATTTTGGTGCTTGAATTCATTTTATTAATAAATTTTTATTTTATATTCACGTTCCTGATACATTCTTCCCCATTCTTCTAAACACTTAAAATAATTTTTATAGGTGTTAATCAACATCTTTCACTTCCCCTCCGACCTGCAAACCTTGGCATAAATATTGCTTCCAGATATTTATAGGGTAAAAACCCTATCATTTAGTCGATGCTTTTCTAAGCAAAAGTATTAATAGTGAACAATAAGGTGATTATCAGTGAGATATATCACATAGCGTTCATGACAGACTATCAAGTTGACCTGTTAACGCGTAAAAAATTTGTCAATTGTCTGTAAGGCTAATGCAATAAATCAGTATTTGGACAGACAGGATTCACCGTCGGGGAAAACCCTATAACAATAATGAAAGTGTGTGGAGTCGTAATATGAAATTGACTAAAAACGTGATTGCTACGGCCGTATTGTTGGCGTTATCTACGGGTCAAGCGGCAATCGCCGCACAAGTCCCAGCAGGGGTACAACTCGCCGATAACCAGACACTGGTCAAGGGCAATGGTGGCGAGGTGCAATCACTGGATCCTCATAAAATTGAAGGTGTGCCTGAAAGTAATGTCAGTCATGACCTATTCGAAGGGTTAGCCATCTCCAATAACCAAGGGCAAGTGGTGCCAGGCGTGGCAGAAAGTTGGGAACAAAAGGATAATAAAGTGTGGACCTTCCACTTGCGTAAAGATGCTAAGTGGTCGAACGGTGAACCCGTTACTGCACAGGACTTTGTTTACAGCTGGCAGCGTCTAGCCGACCCGAAAACCGCCTCGCCTTATGCGAGTTTCTTACAATATGGTCATGTCGAGAATATCGATGCGATCATTGCGGGTAAACTATCGCCGGAAAAACTGGGTGTAAAGGCCCTCGACGCACACACGCTACAGGTCACCCTTTCAGAAGCGATCCCTTACTTCTATAAATTAACCATTTATTCGGCGATGTCCCCAGTCTATGCGCCAGCAATCAAAGCTTATGGCGACCAATGGACGTCTCCCGCTCACTGGGTCAGTAATGGGGCATACACCTTAGTAAGTCATACAGTGAACGAAAGTATCGTGGTCGTGCGTAATAAGCACTATTGGGATAATGCGCATACGGTGATCAACAAGGTGACCTTCCTACCTATCTCATCAGAAGTGACGGACGTTAACCGTTATTTCTCTGATAACGGAAGCGATATGACCTATAACAACTTACCGATTGAGTTGTTTAAAAAATTACAGAAAAATAACCCTAAAGATCTTCACGTTGATCCTTATCTCTGTACTTATTACTACGAAATCAACAATAAAAAAGCGCCTTTCAATGACGTTAGAGTCAGAACCGCGCTTAAATTAGGGTTAGACCGCGACATTATCGTCAATAAAGTGTTAGCACAGGGTCAAACACCGGCGTATAGCTTTACCAATCCGGCCACCGATGGAATTCAAATCGAGAAGCCAGAGTGGTTCTCTTGGAGCCAAGAAAAACGTAATGAAGAGGCCAAAAAGCTGTTACAAGAGGCAGGGTATGGTCCTAACCATCCTCTACAGTTCTCACTGCTGTATAACACTTCCGACTTACATAAAAAACTAGCCATTGCAGCGGCGGCGATCTGGAAGAAAAATATCGGTGTTAACGTGACGCTAACGAATCAAGAGTGGAAAACCTATATCGATTCCCGTCACCAAGGTAACTTCGATGTTGCGCGTGCAGGCTGGTGTGCGGACTATAATGAACCGAGTTCGTTCCTTAATTCGATGTTATCCAATAGTTCGAATAATACCTCTTTCTTTAAAGATGCTAATTTCGATAGCGAAATTGCGAAGAGTGTTAAAGCTTCTGATGAGGCCAGCAGAAGCGCGGCGTATCGCCAAGCTGAGAAAATATTGGACCAACAATCGGCGGATATTCCAGTGTTCTATTATGCCAACACGCGTTTAGTAAAACCTTACGTTGGTGGCTATACCGGTAAAGATCCTCTCGATAACGTTTATGATAAAGACCTCTATATTATTAAGCACTAATTTTACAGGCATTACCGGCGTGAAAACGCCGGGTTAATTCGTTTACATAAGCCTGATAGGTGAAGCAATGTTGACATTTATTTTTCGTCGGTGTGTTGAAGCCATTCCGACCCTGTTTATTTTGATTACGATCTCTTTCTTTATGATGCGTTTAGCACCCGGCAGTCCCTTTACTGGTGAGCGTAGTCTATCGCCGGAAGTGATGGCTAATATTGAAGCTAAATACCATCTAAATGAGCCAATCGGCCAGCAATACTTCAATTATCTGGTTCAACTCGCCCATGGCGACTTCGGTCCTTCCTTTAAATATAAAGACTACTCCGTTAACTATTTAGTGGGCCAAGCGTTCCCTGTCTCGGCCAAACTGGGGCTGATCGCTTTTATCTTTGCCTTAGTGGTAGGGGTGAGTGCCGGAATTTTTGCCGCGTTAAAACAAAACAGTTGGCTGGATTATACCGTGATGGGGATTGCCATGACCGGGGTGGTGATACCGAGTTTTGTGGTCGCGCCCTTACTGGTGATGCTGTTTGCCATTTCCTTAAAATGGCTGCCGGGCGGGGGTTGGAACGGTGGGCAGTGGCAGTATGTGTTATTACCGATGCTGGCACTTTCACTGGCCTATATTGCCAGTATTGCCCGCATTATGCGCGGTTCGATGATTGAGGTCATGCACTCTAACTATATTCGTACCGCCAGAGCTAAAGGTCTTCCCATTTCCCGAATCGTACTACGTCATGCTTTACGTCCAGCATTATTGCCGGTTATCTCCTATATGGGACCGGCTTTTGTCGGCATCATCACCGGATCAATGGTTATTGAGTCCATCTTTGGTCTTCCGGGCATCGGACAGCTGTTTGTGAATGGTGCGTTGAATCGTGACTACTCATTAGTGATGAGCCTGACGATTTTGGTCGGGGTATTGACCATAGTGTTTAATGCGATTGTTGACGTGCTCTATGCCGTTATCGATCCTAAAATTCGTTATTAAGCTGGAGACCCGCATGTTAGCAAGTAAAAAAAATAGTCAGGCGGTCGAAGCTTTTACTGAGCAACTCGATATTGAAGGGCGTAGTTTATGGCAAGATGCCCATCGACGTTTTATTCATAACCGTGCAGCACTCTTCAGCTTAATTATCTTGCTGTTTATTGTGCTCTTTGTCATTTTCGCGCCACTGTTATCCTCTTTCGCCTACGACGACACCGATTGGTCGATGATGTCAGCCACCCCGGATATAGCCTCTAAGCACTACTTTGGTACCGACTCTTCAGGTCGTGATCTGCTGGTTCGTGTGGCGATTGGTGGCAGGATCTCATTAATGGTTGGCGTCGCTTCTGCAATTATTGCGGTCATTGTGGGGACTTTTTACGGTTCACTCGCCGGTTATCTCGGTGGAAAAGTCGATGCTGTCATGATGCGTATCTTGGAAATCCTTAACTCTTTCCCTTTTATGTTCTTCGTTATTTTGCTGGTCACCTTTTTTGGTCGCAATATTTTGTTGATCTTTGTGGCGATAGGGATGGTGTCATGGCTCGATATGGCGAGGATCGTACGGGGGCAAACGTTAGGACTGAAGCGCAAAGAGTTTATTGAAGCCGCACAAGTCGGTGGGGTGTCCACCGTGAAAATTGTGATCCGTCACATTGTGCCAAACGTATTGGGTGTCGTGGTGGTTTACGCGTCGTTATTAGTCCCCAGTATGATCTTATTCGAATCCTTTCTTAGCTTCTTAGGCCTTGGTACCCAAGAGCCGCTCAGTAGCTGGGGTGCCTTGCTCAGCGATGGGGCTAACTCAATGGAAGTTTCTCCTTGGTTGTTACTGTTCCCAGCGGGATTCTTAGTCGTCACACTGTTTTGTTTTAACTTTATCGGCGATGGCTTACGCGATGCGCTCGATCCTAAAGACCGCTAGGAGGGACGATGACTTCATTAACACAGCACCCATTACTGCTTGATGTCAAAGATTTACGCGTCACTTTTAGTACGCATGATGGTGATGTCACTGCCGTCAATGATCTCAATTTTTCATTAAAGCCGGGGGAAACTCTGGGTATCGTCGGCGAATCAGGTTCCGGAAAATCGCAAACCGCTTTCGCCCTGATGGGATTATTGGCAAAGAACGGTCGTATTGGCGGATCTGCGCGCTTTAATGGCCAGGAGATCCTCAACCTCCCTGAAGCCCAGTTAAACCGACTGCGCGCTGAAGAGATGGCAATGATATTCCAAGATCCGATGACCTCGTTGAACCCCTATATGAAAGTGGGTGACCAACTTATCGAAGTGCTTAGACTGCACAAAGGAATGAGTAAGAGGGAGGCATTTAAGCACTCTCTACAGATGTTAGACGCGGTCAAAATGCCGGAAGCACAAAAGCGAATGGCGATGTACCCGCATGAATTTTCGGGTGGGATGCGCCAACGGGTGATGATCGCCATGGCGCTACTTTGTCAGCCAAAGCTACTAATTGCGGATGAACCGACAACCGCACTGGATGTGACCGTTCAAGCGCAAATCATGACGCTATTAAACGAGCTTAAACACGAGTTCAATACCGCCATTATCATGATTACCCATGACTTAGGGGTAGTCGCCGGGATTTGTGACAAAGTCTTGGTGATGTATGCCGGCCGGACAATGGAGTACGGTAGCGCACGGGATATCTTCTATCAGCCGGTACACCCTTACTCACAAGGCTTACTCAATGCTGTGCCTCGTTTGGATAGCGATGAGGAGAGCTTACTGACCATACCGGGCAATCCCCCTAATTTATTACGCCTTCCTAGTGGTTGTCCTTTCCAACCACGATGTGCTTATGCTACCGAAAGTTGCCGTCAATCACCGCAACTTGAGGCTTTTGCAGCAGGACGTCTGCGCGCTTGTCACCACCCTCTGGAGGTCGCACGATGAATGATATCGCGCTACAAGATAGAAAAGTTTTACTCGAAATCGCTGACTTACGTGTCCACTTTGATATCAAAGACGGTAAGCAGTGGTTCTGGCAGCCTAAGAAGAGCTTAAAAGCGGTCGATGGCGTTAGCTTACGGCTTTATGAGGGAGAAACTCTGGGCGTGGTCGGTGAATCGGGCTGCGGGAAATCGACACTTGCCCGTGCGATTATTGGCCTCGTTAAAGCCAAAGGAGGACGGGTGACGTGGCTGGGACGTGATCTGTTAGGGCAAGATGATAAAGCTTGGCGGGACGCGCGTACCGATATTCAAATGATTTTCCAAGATCCACTTGCCTCATTAAATCCCCGAATGACGGTCGGTGACATCATTGCAGAACCATTGAAAACCTATTATCCGAAGATGGCGAAGCGTGAAGTCAGCGAGAAAGTCCGCGCGATGATGATGAAAGTGGGGCTATTACCTAATCTGATTAACCGTTACCCGCATGAGTTTTCTGGCGGACAATGCCAGCGTATCGGTATCGCCCGTGCGCTCATTTTAGAGCCGAAGTTAGTCATCTGCGACGAACCCGTCTCTGCCTTGGACGTATCGATCCAAGCTCAGGTGGTAAACTTACTCCAGAAACTGCAGCGGGAAATGGGGCTGTCGCTTATTTTTATCGCCCATGATTTAGCGGTGGTCAAACATATTTCTGACAGGGTATTGGTCATGTATTTAGGCCATGCCGTCGAGTTGGGAACCTACGACCAGGTGTATCACCAACCGCTGCATCCTTATACTCAAGCCTTGATGTCTGCGGTGCCAATTCCCGATCCGGATAAAGAGCTGACTAAGCAGGTTCAGTTACTCGAAGGGGAACTTCCCTCACCGATCGATCCACCTTCAGGCTGTGTCTTCCGGACGCGCTGCCCGCAAGCAGTGGCGGAGTGCGCAAAAACGAAACCGGTATTAGAAGGTAATTTCAGTCATGCAGTGTCATGTCTGAAGGTTGACCCACTTTAATGCACTACGCCCTAGCGACAGCTAGGGCGTTTAGAACTGTCTTATTCTCGCCACAAGATATGGCAGAGTTTATGGTCTTTCTCTCTACACAGTAGAATACGGGCGAAAATATCGGTAATAGGCGCGTCTTCATCTTCCCCAAGTCCAATCACCACTTCAGCGAAGAAATCAGGATTTAAATCAAAATCAACATGCTCTTCCCAATCAGCCGAAGGGTCGTGAAGTTCTGCACCGCCACGGGATTCAAATTGGAGATTAAACAGAATCGTGTCTGCAGGGTCCAAATTATCGGCGGCCAGCTCCAAGAAAATATCATAGGCTTGTTCAAGTGTTTCATCTTCGGTAAGGCGATTATTTAAATCCATAAGTAACCTAGTTATTTTCAGTTAGGGAGACAAGTTAAGGCTGTTTTACAATAATGGGCTCAAGAAGTAAAACAATCGTTCGACAATACGTTTCCAATAAGCGCGGTGTAACCACTCTTCTTTAGAGAGGAGGGATGAGCGAGCGATATAATCGCGTTGCACGCAATCCAGATCATTACCGAAATCAGCATCATCAATGACTAAGGTGATTTCAAAATTTAACCATAAACTGCGCATATCTAAATTTACTGTACCAATCAGGCTAAGCTCACCGTCGATCAAGACACTTTTGGTGTGCAGTAAATCTTCCTCAAAGAGATAGATCTTGACTCCCGCATCGAGTAATTCGGTGAAAAAAGCTCGGCTTGCCCACCCCACCAGCAGAGAATCATTCTTCCTTGGGACGATCAAACTGACGTCAACGCCACGCAGCGCGGCAGTACAGATGGCGTGGAGGAGATCATCGCTGGGGACAAAATAAGGAGTGGTCATTATCAAGCTTTCGCGTGAGGCATAAATTGCCGTCAATAAGGCTTGATGGATAAGATCTTCGGGAAATCCAGGGCCTGAAGCGATAACGTGAATAGTATGCCCAGAAGATTGCTCAAATGGCATGCTGACGCGTTCAGGCAACGGCGGAAGGACTCTTTCGCCGGTTTCAATTTCCCAGTCGCAAGAATAAACAATCCCCAATGTCGTCGCGACAGGGCCTTCCATGCGAGCCATTAAGTCAACCCACTGGCCAACACCTGCATCTTGTTTGAAAAAACGAGGATCTACCATGTTCATGCTGCCGGTATACGCGATAGCATTATCAATAAGCACGATTTTTCTGTGCTGGCGTAAGTCCAAGCGACGGAGAAAAAAACGAAAGACATTGACTGGCAGTGCTTGAACCACTTCGATACCCGCATGTCGCATTCTTTCAGGCCAAGCACTTTTAAAAAATTGTCGGCTCCCCGCACAGTCAAGCAGCACTCGGCAGGTCACACCGCGTCGGGCTGCACTGATAAGGGCATTGGCGACGTGATCGCTTTTACCACCAGGCTGCCAAATATAGAAAACCATTTCAATCCTGTGATGAGCGAGGTTGATATCGCGAATGAGTGCAGTCATAACATCTTGTGCACTGGTCAGGAGTTGTAGCTGATTTCCTTTAACACCAGGGATACCTTGGCGGTTTTCACAAAGATTAAACAGGCTGCTGGCCACATCACTGGTATGGGTCGCGAAGATATGCTGACAGCTTTTTAAGTCTTGAAGCCACTGTGCAGTCGCTGGCCACATACTGCGTGCACGTTCCGCCCGGCGCCTGCCTAGGTAAAGTTCACCGAAGGCGATATAGGCAATTACCCCTAATAGCGGTAGAAAGAAGATGATAAGCAACCAGACCATGGAAGAAGAGACTGTTCGGCGCTTTATTAGGATTCTAATCGTCACGGTAGCTATCAATAGCCAGTAACTAAAGAGGATGACACCATTTAGAACGCCATAAAAAGTCGCTGAGGTCATAGGCTGAATTGATTTCCCAAATAAAGTTGAGTGTAGTGTACGTGGTGTATAAGGAATGTAAACCAATTCCGGATTTTTACTGGTCGCGCGAATTGGTCAGGAAAGTGCTCTAAAAGACGGGTTTAGCAAAGAATTTTGCCGAGAGCACGCGCCACAGGCGAACGTTTTGAGGGGGGATAAGCGGAGAGAGGCTATAATCTTCCCCGCTAAGTCAAAAATGGTTGGATTAGAAAACGCGTTTAAAGGGACGTACGGTGACGGTTTGGTATATCCCTGCAGCGACATAGGGATCGTCATTAGCCCAGGTTTGCGCCTCGTCGAGAGAGGCAAATTCGGCAATGATTACCGAGCCAGAAAACCCAGCATGTCCGGGGTCTTCACTGTCGGCGATCGGCATAGGTCCTGCGGTCAGGAGACGGTCTTCATCTTTTAAAATCTGTAATCGGGCGAGATGAGCTGCTCGTACACTAAGACGCTTCTCTAATGAATCTTTATTATCTTCCGCGTAAATGACATAAAGCACAGGAATACCTTTGTGGGTAGGGTAAAAGATGAAAGTTACTGCAATATGACGCAGGGCGCAATGAAAAAGCAGAGGAGATGATATTTCTCTAGCTGTAATGAAAACAGCATTGAAACTGATTGCTATTTGCATTTAGAATACCGGTAATACTTTGAGCGAAAGAATACTATGAGCAGTCTAACCGAAGAGTTACCTAAACATGGATCGATTGCGACAATCGTCTCTATTGCATTGCATGGTGCAGTGATTGCAGGATTGCTGTACGCCTCGATGAATCGTGATTTTCAGTTGCCTCCTCCTCAGCAGGCAATTAATGTCTCATTGGTTGCGCCTGAAGTTCAACCTGAGCTTGCCGCGAAAAGTGCCCCCGCGACACCACAGCCAATTTCGACACCGGAACCCACGCCGACGCCCCAAGTTGAGCAGCCGCCAGTCGAACAAAAAGTCGACATACCGGTGGAAAAGCCTAAGCCTAAACCGGTGAAAAAAGTCGTTCATAAGCCGGTACAACACGAGAAACCTAAGCCAGTGGTGCATAAACCAGTGGAAAAGCCGGTCGAGCATAAAGCACCGCCTGCGCAGGATAATCCTTTTAATCAACAAAATACTCAGCCACAAACGCGAGCACAAACCGCACCACAAAAATCTACTGATCAGCAGAAAAGTGTGTCTGAGGGGAAACCGCAGCGCTTAGCAACGGTTAATCCAGCTTATCCAGCCCGAGCCTTAGCGTTGCACGTAGAAGGCCGTGTTCGCGTCAAATTTGATGTGGATGCGAGTGGGGCCGTTGATAATATAGAAATCGTTTCGGCAGAGCCTAGAGGGATGTTTGATCGCGAAGTCAGAAATGCGATTAGACGCTGGCGTTATGCCCCAGGGCATCCTGCACAAGGTCAATCCTATAACATTATCTTTAGAATCGACGGCAGTTCGTCAATCGAACAATGATAAATAGCGTGAAGGTGTCTTCACGCTTTCATCAGATTAGACAGAGTGGGGGAGACCTTGTGTCTGCGCGGGCAGTGAACGAGGTTTACCTTGTTCGTCCACCGCAACATAGATAAAGACCGCCTCAGTCGTACAATAACGTTGACCAATTGGCTCAGATGATACCTTTTTAATCCATACTTCCACGTTAATAGTGATTGAACTGTTTCCCGTCTTGATACAACTCGCATAACAGCTGACGACATCCCCCACCGCAACCGGTTTAAGGAAAGTCATCCCATCAACGCGGACTGTCACCACCCGGCCTTCAGCGATCTCCTTTGCCAGTATCGCACCGCCCATGTCCATCTGTGACATGACCCAACCGCCAAAAATATCCCCATTGGCATTGGTATCGGCTGGCATAGCAAGGGTACGTAGTACCATTTCACCTTGCGGACTGCGTATAACTTCGCTCATGACATTGCTCCACACTAAAAGTAATTATTGTTTTTGTTATTTATCAGTCTGTGGCATATGACGCCAAATAAAAAGCCCATTGACTAAGGTGAACACCACCGTCAGTATCGTTAATCCAAACATTTTAAAATTAACCCATACCGCTTCAGGCTGCCAAAATGCCACGTAGACATTTAGTGCACCACAGAAGATAAAAAAGAGTACCCAAGCATAAGTCAGTTTACGCCACAGGCTATCTGGGAGTTGAACCTCTTTTCCTAACATCGACTGGATAATCGGTTTCTTCATAAAAAACTGGCTGTACAGTAGAGCTAATGCAAAAAAGCCGTAGATTGCCGTCACTTTCCATTTAATGAATTCATTATTATGGAAAATAAGCGTTAATGAACCGAAAAGTGTGACCAAGATAAAGGTTACCCAGGTCATTTTCTCGATTTTGCGATAAATAAACCAAGTTGCGATGAGCGCGAGCGCCGAAGCGATAATCAGCGCACCGGAGGCCACGAAGATATCGTAAAGCTTGTAACAGATGTAGAAAGCGACTAAAGGTAGAAAATCGAGCAACTGTTTCATTTTAAAAGTCCTAATGCAGCCTATCACTAGGCTGCAAGGTAGTTAACGGATCTGGGCGGTAATACGATAGAGATAAATCAATAATAACGCTGACGTTAAGTGCGCTAACACATTGCTGAGAAGCAAAATAAGGCTGTTAGGCATTAGCCCAAAGCTACCAAAGATAAAGGTCAGCGCAATTCTTACCACAAACCATGCAATCACTGCAGGGGCGATAAGACGAATATTTTTCCAGACCAGTGGCACACTCTGTTTCATGGTTTTCAGCAGCCCACGATCATTTTCCAGCAGCAGTACCGGCGATAAGGAGAACAACACCATTAACACGACACCCGGTACTATTAGTATATAGAAACCGAGTTGCACGATGGTGGTCAATAAGAAGGTCTGAATAAGTAGGCGAGGCCACACTGGTGCGCTGGCACCGATAGCGCGGATGGCACTTGTCGCCTGTCCTTGCGCTGTCGCAGAGAGATATTTCAGTACCCCTCCTACCAACAAGGTATTCCCTATCAATGCAGAAAAGGTCATGACGGCCGAGATATGCATTAATACACTGCGTTGATCGTCACTCATGTCCTTAATGAGGGCAAAGAGCGAGTCGGTACTTTCGCCACTTTGCAAAAAGTCACTCAACGGGTCAGTCGACGGTAGAAATGTCTTAAGCAACAATACTGTAACAAATGCTGAGAGCAGTGAAATCAAGATCAACGGCTTGAAATGCTGCTTAAACTGCTGAGCAGCGTCACGGTAAGATTGATTGGCCGTGAGGGACATGAAAACTCCTTGATGTATAGGGAAAACTTGCGCTAATTGTACATGGATAAGTCGGTAACTGGCACAGGACTTACATAACTTTCTATTATATCGATTTATTGGCGTGATTGGGTAACTACGTAACGAAGACATTGCACCCTTAAGAAGTAAAAAACCTTACTTAATTTGATCTCGATCAAGGCTTTGTTTTATATGAAATAATTGCTTCATTATTCACATGAATTTGATCGATAAACGCGACAGAATAGGCACAATAATTATAGGTGTTTACGTTTCGTCACTTTTTATTGATAAGTTCAGGAGTTTTTATGAAAGCGCGTAAAATTGTTTTAGCCATGGCTCTTGTGTTCCCAGCAATGGCCTCAGCGCATCAAGTCGGTGATTTTTTCATTCGTGGTGGGGCCGCGCTAGTCCGCCCAACCGGGAACTCGGATAATGTGTTGGGCTTAGGTTCGTTCAATGTCAGCAATAATACCCAATTGGGACTGACGTTTACCTATATGGCAACGGATCATATTGGTGTGGAGCTTCTGGCGGCGACGCCATTCAGACATAAAGTCGGTTTACGCTCCACAGGTAATATCGCCACGGTACACCAACTGCCACCTACCTTGATGGCTCAATATTATTTTCTGGATAGCAGTGAGAAGTTCCAACCTTATGTCGGCGCGGGGATTAATTACACCACTTTCTTCGATAATAAATTCAATAATACTGGCCGCCAAGCGGGTCTATCAGACTTACGTCTTAAGGATTCTTGGGGCTATGCCGCACAAGCGGGGATGGACTACCAGTTAAACGATCATTGGATGCTGAATGCATCGGTTTGGTATATGGACATCAAAACGAAAGTTCGCTTTAAAGCGGCTGGCGAATCCCACTCAATCGATACCAAAATCAATCCTGTGGTCTTCTTCTTAGGAGCAGGGTATCGTTTCTAAGCAATAAAAAAGGCCGTTTTAACGGCCTTTAAATTTGGCTTACTTAATTTGCATACCATTCACGACGGAACGAACGCCCGGTACGGTACGCGTCACATTGACTGCTTTTTGTGCGGCTTGTGCAGAAGTGACGAAACCGCTTAATTGTACACGGCCTTTAAAGGTCTCAACGTTAATTTCCGTAGAACGTAAATCCTTCTCGCCTAATAGCTTGGCTTTAACTTTGGTTGTTACCACGGTGTCATCAATATAGCCACCAGTACCTTCGTGTTTTGGTGTTGGCGCACAACCCGCAAGCGATAAACCCAGTACCGTCGCTAATAAACCCGTTGTCACTATTTTTGCAAACTTCATTCGATGCCTCCCTGTTGAATCTTGATTGGATAGTGATCAGTCGATCAGCTCAAATTTAGCCTATTAATAAGAAATCTACTAATATTTCTCTACGAAATCTTAATCTGAATCACTGCTTCGGCGACTTTTTGGTGGCAGCTTTCAGCTCGGTAACGAACTGTTTTAATGCCTCAAGTAAACGCGCCGGATCTTCTGCATACTGTTCGATGATCTTTACGGTAGCAGAACCGGCGATAGCGCCTGCGGCACCGGAGTCGATCGCCGCACGCACTTGTTCTGGTTGTGAAATACCAAACCCTTGAATCGCAGGCGGCGCCCCGAACTGGTTAAGCTTATCAACCAAGTGACCTAGGGAAGTGGTCGCGCGATTTTCTGCCCCGGTTACCCCTGCACGAGAGAGAAGATAAGTATAACCTTGGCCCCACTGACCAATAGATTCCATTAAGGCATCGTCGGCATTTGGCGGACAGATAAAGATTGGGGCAATACCATGACGGGTTGCCGCTTGACGGAACGGCAAGGACTCTTCGATCGGCACATCAGCAATCAGCACCGAGTCCACTCCAGCTTGCGCGCAACGTTGATAGAACTCATCAATGCCTTGGCTGAAGACCAAGTTTGCATACATTAATAGGCCGATAGGAAGATCGGGGTACTTACTGCGTACAGTATGCAAAATATCGAAGCATTTTTGGGTGGTCGTTCCACCCGCAAAAGCCCGCAAAGTTGCGGTCTGGATAGTGGGTCCATCGGCAAGCGGATCAGAGAAAGGAATCCCTAGCTCTAAGGCGTCTGCGCCACCGGCAACTAAGGCATCGATGATTTGCAAAGAGAGCTCAGGGGTGGGATCACCCAAGGTAACAAATGGGACAAACGCGCCCTGGTGTTGCTCAGCTAAACGGGAAAAAAGTGTTGCGTAACGGTCCATTAAATTTCTCCCCGCTGTTGTAGAATATCGTGCACAGTAAATATGTCTTTATCGCCACGTCCGGAGAGGTTGACGACTAACAGTTGTTCTTTCTCTGGTGCTGCTTTAGCCATTTTCATGGCATGAGCCAATGCGTGTGAGGATTCCAATGCCGGGATGATACCTTCCGCTTTGCATAATGCTTTAAACGCTTCTAAGGCTTCATCGTCAGTTATCGACTCATAGTCAGCTCGCCCAATGCTATGTAAATAGGCATGCTGTGGGCCAACTGAGGGGAAATCCAGGCCAGCAGAAATGGAATAAGACTCTTCTATTTGTCCTTCCTCGGTCTGCATCATCGGCGCTTTCATACCGAAATAGATACCCGTTTTACCATGTTTTAAGGGCGCACCGTGCTCGCCACTCTCTATACCGTGGCCTGCAGGCTCTACACCAATCAATTGCACTTCAGGCGTATCAATAAAATCTGCAAACATCCCGATGGCGTTAGAACCGCCGCCGACACAGGCGATAACGGCATCAGGAAGGCGCCCCTCTTTTTCTAAAATCTGTTGGCGTGTTTCTTCACCGATCATCCGTTGGAATTCGCGAACGATGGTAGGGAAGGGATGCGGACCTGCCGCGGTTCCTAGCATATAGTGGGCCGTTTCATAACTTCCCGACCAATCACGCAACGCTTCATTACAGGCATCTTTCAACGTCGCAGAACCACTGTGGACAGGAATCACTTCTGCGCCCATTAATCGCATACGGAACACATTGGGTGACTGACGTTCAACGTCTTTCGCGCCCATGTAAATACGACACTTCATGCCCAATAACGCACAGGCGAGCGCAGAAGCCACGCCATGCTGACCAGCACCGGTTTCTGCGATAATTTTATTTTTACCCATACGTTTAGCCAGTAAGGCTTGACCCAATACCTGATTGGTTTTGTGCGCCCCGCCGTGGAGAAGATCTTCACGCTTAAGATAAAGACGGGTCTGGGTACCCGCCGTCAAGTTTTGGCATAAGGTGAGGGCGGTTGGACGGCCTGCGTAATCTTTTAGCAGTTGAGTAAATTGTTGCTGAAATTCAGGGTCACGTTGCGCACTCACAAAAGCTTCTTCTAGCTGCGCTAAGGCAGGCATTAGAATTTGTGGGACATATTGTCCGCCGTACTCACCAAAATAAGGATTTAATAATGTCATTGTCAGTATCCAATCATTGTTATTGAGCGTAAGTGTTGATTGCGTTGAAAACGGTAATCAGTTTTTGTTTATCCTTAATACCTGGCGAGGTTTCCACGCCAGAATTCAGATCAACGCCAGCACAACCCAGCGCTAAGGCGGAGGCGATATTGTCTGCATTCAGCCCACCCGCCAAGATGATGTCATCCAGTGGTTGGTCGGCGAGTAGCTGCCAATCAAAGCTCTGGCCACTGCCGCCGTGTCCGTTATCGAAGACGTAGCGATCAACGCCGATCCAACCGCGATCGGGTAGATGCCCTTCGATCTTAAAGGCTTTCCAAATTTGGCAGCTAGCGGGCAATAAGTCGCGCAGACGGCGGACGTAAGAGGGGTCTTCGCTACCATGAAGCTGTACCGCAGATAAGCCCAATGCCTCGACTTTTAAGACAATATCGCCGACTTCGACATCGCGGAAAACACCGACATAACGCAGCGGGGCGCTTTCGATGATGCGCTTAGCTTGTTCTTCATTGACGCAACGCAGAGAGCCTTCAACAAAGATTAATCCGCCATACAGCGCTCCGGCTTGATAAGCGTCTTGAGCATCTTGGCCACGGGTTAATCCACAGACTTTATTTTCGCCGGAGAGCAGACGCTTAACGGCAAAGCGTAAATCATCTTCCGCCATCAGGGATGAGCCAACCAAAAAACCTTGTGCATACTGGTTAAGATCATTGATTTGTGAATAGTGCTGAATACCGGATTCGCTAATGACCAAGGTGCCTGCAGGCAGTTGACTCGCTAACAGGCGGGTTTTATCCGTGTCCACCGAGAGGTCGCGTAAATCGCGATTATTAATCCCGACGACCTCGGCTTTCAGCGCGATAGCGCGTGCTAACTCTTGCTGATTACTGACCTCGGTGAGGATCCCCATCTGTAAAGTCTTAGCCACCTCAGCGAGCAGGCGATACTGATCATCGTCTAAGACAGACAGCATCAATAGGATAGCATCGGCTTGATAGTAACGCGCCAACAAGACTTGGTAAGGGTCAACCATAAAGTCTTTACAGAGCACTGGTTGGTGGACCGCTTGTCGCACAATCGGTAGAAACGCGAAGTCACCTTGGAAATACTTCTCGTCGGTCAAGACCGAGATAGCCGATGCGTAGTCACGGTAGACCGTGGCGATGGCTGCGGGATCAAACACATCACGAATCAAGCCCTTGGAGGGCGAAGCCTTCTTACACTCTAAGATAAAGGCCGGGTTATGCTTGCGTAATGCCTGAGTAAAGGAGCGATCGCTGGGCGTGACCTCAGCTTGGAAATCTGACAGTGGTTGCGTCGCTTTACGCGCCGCTATCCAAATTTTCTTATCATCAACGATTTTCTGAAGTACGGTACCCTGCATATTATCCTCTTGCGGCTAACGCTGTAACACATTGATAGGCAGCACCACTACGCAACACGTCGAGGGCTTTTGAGGCATTCTCGCGTAGGTTTTCTTGGCCAAACAGTTTCATTAACATTGCAACATTGATAGCGATGGCATGCTCATGGGCTTCCTGACCTTTACCCTGAAGTAATTGCGCTAAAATGTCACGGTTTTCTTCCGGAGTGCCACCCCGAAGGCTCTCAATGGGATGCATGGAGAGGCCAAAATCCTCTGGGCTGATCTGATAACGCGTGATCTCCCCGTCTCGTAGTTCTGCCACTTCCGTTGTGGTATGAATCGCAATCTCATCCATACCGCCACCGTGTACCACTGCCGCACGTTGATAGCCTAAGACGCGTAATGTCTCGGCGACAGGCTGTACCAACTCAGGGCTGTAGACGCCAATTAGCGCCAGAGGAGGACGAGCAGGGTTGATCAATGGCCCGAGCACATTAAACAGCGTTCGCGTGGCAAGCTGCTTGCGTACCGGCATCGCATGGCGAAAGCCCGTATGATAGTGCGGTGCAAATAAGAAGCAGAGATTTAACTCATCCAAGGCTGCCCGAGCTTGCGCAGGGGGCATATCTAAATTGATACCAAACGCCGCCAACAGGTCAGAAGACCCAGATTTACTCGACACGCTGCGATTACCGTGTTTTGCTACCTTAAACCCGCATGCCGCTGCCACAAAGGCACTCGCGGTAGAAATATTAATACTGTTTGAGCCATCACCGCCTGTCCCGACAATATCCGCAAAAAGAGTTTCAGGACGAGGGAAAGGGAGTGCATGGTTAAGAAAAGCGGTGGCAGCACCGGCGATCTCTTGTGGCGATTCGCCTCGTACTTTCATGGCGATCAAAAGCCCAGCCAAGCTCACTGGGTCAATTTCGCCTTTTACCACGGCAGAAAACAGTTGTTCACTCTCTTGCTGACTGATCTGTTGCCCCTGATAGAGGCGCTCAAGTAATAATTTCATGGAGATCCCTTATCGTGTTAACGCCCAAGCCAGCGTTTGTTCCAGTAATTTAGCGCCATGGGTGGTGAGGATGGATTCAGGGTGAAATTGGAATCCACACACGCGGTCTGCATCGTGTCTAACGGCCATCACCATACCGTTTAAGGTGGCATTGACCGTTAAACTTGGCGGCACGTTACTTCCGACAAGCGAGTGGTAGCGCGCCACAGGTAAAGGGCAAGGTAAATGTTGGAACATCCCGAGATTATCGTGGGTGATAGCCGAGGCCTTACCATGGAGGATTTCGCCTGCTTGGCCCACCGTACCGCCGTAGCTTTCGACGATGGCTTGGTGTCCTAAACAGATGCCGATAATGGGCACTTTACCGCGTAACTGTTTGAGTAATTCCGGCATACAGCCCGCTTCACTGGGCGCACCCGGACCTGGAGATAACAAGACGATCGGTTGCTCAAGGCTTGCCACCTTGGTGACTAACTGTTCCACTGGCACGTTATTACGGAAAATAACTACGTTATGGCCAAAGGTCCGTAACTGGTCGACCAGGTTGTAGGTAAAGGAGTCAAAATTGTCAACTAATAGAATATCAGCCATTAGAAAATCTCCTGGCAATGGTGGGCAGTGGCGATAGCTCTTAACACCGCACGCGCTTTATTTCGGCTCTCATCCGCTTCAGACTGTGGATCTGAATCAAGGACTACCCCTGCGCCTGCTTGCACGCTGGCTATTCCGTTTTCAACATAGGCGGAGCGGATAACGATACAAGTATCAAAGTCTCCCGTGCCGGTGAAATAGCCCACGGCACCGCCATAGCTGCCACGACGTGTCTTTTCATGTTTTGCAATCAACTGCATTGCGCGGACTTTTGGCGCACCACTTAAGGTTCCCATATTCATACAGGCGCGGTAGGCGTGCAGTACGTCCAGATCATCATGTAAGCGGCCGACAACACGAGAAACGAGATGCATGACGAAGGTATAGCGATCTACTTTTGTAAGGTCTGCCACATAACGACTGCCGGGTGTACAGATACGCGCTAAGTCATTACGGGCCAAATCGACTAACATAAGATGTTCGGACATCTCTTTCTCATCGTTACGCATATCCAGCTCAATGCGGCTATCGAGGTCAAGGTTGAGCGAACCGTCAGCGTGCCTGCCGCGCGGGCGGGTCCCTGCAATAGGGTAGATCTCTATTTGACGGCTCTGGGCGTCATATTTCAGCGAACTTTCTGGGGATGCGCCGAACAGACTGAAGTCTCGGTCCTGTAGGAAAAACATATAAGGACTCGGATTACTTTTCTTCAATACATCATAGGCCGCCAGTGGAGAGGGGCAAGGTAAATAAAAGCGTCGAGAAGGAACGACTTGGAAAATTTCCCCTTGGCGAATGGCCACTTGCAGCGCTTTTACGATATCGCAATAGGTCTCATCATCCTGATTACAGCTGAGTTGCATACCGGGTACCGGGGCAGCAGACACTTTGGTCGGTGTGGTGAGCATCTGCTGGTGGAGCTGATGGAGTCTTGCTTGCAGACGTTGGAATTCATCGCTGCTGTCAGTGAACAGGCTGGCTTGAAGACGGGCTTGTTGGGTTTGATGGTCAAGCACTAGCAGCGTTTCAGCCAAATAGAAGCAATAGTCTGGGCAAGCTTGATCTTGCTGCAAAGGAGGCAGGTCTTCAAATCCCGCCACTAAGTCATAAGCAAAGAGTCCACCCAAAAATAGGGCGTGGCGCTGTTGGTCGCTATCGGCGACTAAGGTAGGGATCAGACGCAGCACATCGAAGACAGAGGCGGATTTTAAACGGCTATCTTCATCTTGTAGCAAGGTTGGCTGACTAAAGGTGATAATTAACTGATCGGCGCAAAGCGAGGTATCTGCTTCAGTCGGAAGTTTGTCAGACAGTAAGGATAACAAGCTACGACCATTAGCACTCAATGCCTGGACCTTAACAACATTGCCTAGCGCACTGATACGTAACGCGCTGTCGACAATCATTAAGCTCTGTAAATCGTCCTTGCTACTCACATCTGCCGATTCGAGCAGTAGAGTAGAAGGCCTCGCGCCACAGAGTTGATTAAAGAGCGCAGTCGGGTCGGCAGAATAGGGTGTTTCAACCGTGATGAGTTTGAGTTTGCTGGATATCATGAGTGTTATCTCTATTATTCTTCCAATAAAAAGCCCGCCGAGTGGGCGGGCTTAGAAATCTGCATAGCGGTTATTTTAGCTGGATGCATGACAACGTCGCCCGATTATGGGAGAGTGACGCGCCACCACTGTGAATGCTTTACTGTTATAACCATCATGAGATTGTGTCCTGTCTGAAGTCTTGTGTACTAGTTAACTAGTTCACGGCGGAATTGTCAACACTCAAGGTTAACTAAAAGTGATTTATCAGTAGGAGAAATGTTGAACACGTCTGAGAGAGTAAATTTTGACCGATAATGTACGCGCGATCATCTATGATTTGCATAGCCATACCCAAGCTTCTGATGGCCTACTGAGTGCACGTGAACTCGTTCGCCGTGCTTGCGAGCGTGGGGTTAAGGTGCTGGCAATTACTGACCACGACACCACGGCTGCAATAGAAGATGCCCAAACCGCGATTCGTGAAGAGAATCTGGATCTGACCCTCGTCTCGGGCGTCGAGATCTCGACCTTGTGGGAAAATCACGAAATACATATCGTTGGCTTAGGTTTTGATCCCCATCATCCGTCGATGGTGGCGCTATTACAGCAGCAATACCAGCGAAGAGAGGATCGCGCAGCGATGATTGCTGAACGGTTAGCGAAAGCAGGCATTGCCGGTGCGCTAGAGGGTGCCCGGCAAGAGGCGGGAACCGGGCAGATTACCCGCGCCCACTTTGCCCGCTACCTCATTCAGCAGGGTAAAGCTGAGACGATGGCGCAGGTTTTCAAAAATTATCTGGCCCGCGGGAAGACGGGGTATGTCCCCGCTCAATGGTGTACGCTACCCGCAGCGGTGGAGGCAATCCATCACGCTGGAGGGGTGGCCGTGGTGGCACACCCTGCGCGCTATCAACTCTCTACCAAATGGTTGAAACGGTTATTGGCTTATTTCGCCGACGTCGGCGGAGATGCGATGGAAGTCGCACAGTGTCAGCAGGCACCGAACGAACGGCAACAACTGGCTAAGTATGCTGCGGATTACGGCTTATCTGGCTCACTGGGCTCTGATTTTCATCAGCCCTGTGCATGGATAGAGTTAGGTCGTAAACTGTGGTTACCGAAAGATGTGGTTCCCATATGGGAAAAATTTCCAGCTTTAGCTGCCCCAACTCGGGGGTAGGAGACGACTATGAGTCAATTGTTCTATATTCACCCAGAAAACCCTCAGCCACGTATTGTTAAACAAGCGGTCGAGCAAATTAATCAAGGGTCAGTAATCGTTTATCCGACGGATTCGGGCTATGCGATTGGTTGTAAACTCGAAGATAAAGCCGCCATGGATCGGATTATCCGTCTGAGACAGTTAGATGGACGGCACCATTTTACGTTGATGTGTCGAGACCTGTCGGAACTATCGACCTACGCACAGGTGGATAATATCGCCTTCCGGTTGTTAAAGAATAATACGCCAGGTAGTTACACTTTTTTATTAAAAGCGACGAAAGAAGTCCCTCGCCGCTTGATGAACGAAAAGCGTAAAACTATCGGACTGCGTGTTACGTCACATCCGGTCGCCCAAGCCTTATTAGAGGCATTAGGCGAACCCTTGATGTCGACAACGCTTATTCTGCCAGGTAATGACTTTGCGGAATCCGATCCCGAAGAAATCCAAGATTCTGTTGGGCATCAAGTTGATTTAATACTGAATGGTGGCACGATTGGTCAGCACCCGACCACCGTTGTCGATCTTTCTGACGGGGCGCCTGTCATTGTTCGACAAGGCGCGGGAGACACTCGTCCCTTTGAGTAGCGGTATTGGGCAATCATAGTATTGCCCACGCTTTTTAACGTGAATTACCGTTAATCCTGATGATTTTTATTACAGGGATCGAACACGACGTCTGTTGGCATACGCCGCTGAACCAAATTTCGCCTTGCTCGCCGATCATCACCCCATCGCTATTCGCAAAAAGTTTCTCGTAACGTTGATGTCGTACGACATCCTGCAGGCTGTGGGTGAAAATTTTGTCATAAACCGCAAGGAAGTCTTTCTTGTTGAGCAGTATGCGATCCCGGCCCGCCACTTGAGCAGTAATGGGATAACTTAACATGTTAGCGACTTGTTGCTTATCTTGGTGCGACACTGCGCGCTGGAAGGTTAAGAAAAACTGACGATACTGATTGTGGCTGTTAGCGCCCATGAGTTGGTCAAGTCGTTGATCAATATTGGTGGTTGAGTCTGCATAACCGGCACTGGCGAATAATAGCGCACTGCTTAAGATAAGCGAGAGGGGACGACGTGGTAAACGCATGGGTAACTCCGTTATAAACATAAATCCAGAGGTTGATGTGTTGACCTCAACAATGAATAAGTGACGCTTCTCATTTGCGAGGTTGATGACGACCAAAGGTTAAGTCAGCGAATGAATAGAGTCCAGCGAATTCCCCGTAAAGGAAATCCCGCAATCTTCGCGATAAAAGGCGTTACATCCCATTAGCCATCCTGTATAATGGCAATGGAGAATAACTTAAATTATTGATTTTAAACGAATTTATAAACTGATGCCTGGGAAGGCGACAGCGAGGCAGTTATGAGTGAGAAGCTACAGAAAGTTTTAGCGCGAGCGGGACACGGTTCACGTCGCGAAATCGAAACCATGATCGCGGCAGGTCGCGTGAGTGTTGATGGCAAAATTGCCACGCTCGGGGACAGGGTCGAACCCTCTAATGCAACCAAGATTCGTATTGATGGCCGTCAAGTGGCGGTCATTGCGTCGGAAAGCGAGGTGTGTCGTGTCCTTGCGTACTACAAGCCAGAAGGCGAGCTGTGTACCCGTAACGATCCTGAGGGACGCCCGACCGTTTTCGATCGCCTGCCTAAATTACACGGCGCACGCTGGATAGCCGTTGGCCGTCTTGATGTGAACACCTGTGGTTTACTGCTGTTCACCACCGATGGTGAGTTAGCTAACCGCCTAATGCATCCAAGTCGTGAAGTTGAACGTGAATATGCAGTGCGGGTCTTTGGGCAAGTGGACGACGATAAGATCCGTCAACTAAGCCTTGGTGTGCAACTTGAAGATGGTCCGGCAGCCTTCAAAACGTTGAAATTCGGCGGCGGTGAAGGGATCAACCAGTGGTATAACGTAACCCTAACCGAAGGCCGTAACCGCGAGGTTCGTCGTCTTTGGGAAGCGGTAGGTGTGCAAGTCAGCCGCTTAATGCGTGTACGCTATGGCGATATTCATCTTCCTAAAGGTCTGCCTCGTGGTGGCTATACCGAGATGGATCTTACCGCGGTGAACTACCTTCGTGAGCTGGTGGGGATGAGTGAAGAGACTGTCTCTAAACTGCCGGTTGAGAAAGATCGTCGTCGCACCAAAGCGAATCAAATTCGTCGTGCCGTGAAACGTCACAACCAAGTTTCAGGTAACACGCGTCGGCAAGCGACTCGGGGCGAAACCAGTCAGAAGGCAAAGCCTGCTTTGGCAACGGCTAAACCGAAACCGAGACCGAGCTCTAAGCGTCAACAAACTAAGTAATTGAGGCCCGAAAGGGCCTTTTTTATTACTGAAAAAGAATGAGGCCTTTATCCTGAACCTTAATTTGTTGGCGAGCTTGACGAACAAAAGGTGAAAGTGGGCAGAGGGTTTTGTCGTCACTACGAAAACAGCCTTTATGAAAGTCATCGGCTTCCAGCATTGGAACCTGCAATGATAAGGGCGTTAATGCGCGCCATTGATCTAGACTTCTTGTCATAAAACTTAGCTGAATAAACTGCTTACCCGTTGTCGCGTCATGAAAGCGTAAAAAAACTAAACTACCGCCAGGGGGAATATCGTTACGAGGATATTCTGCTAGCTGCCAATTGAATCCGAGCATGGTTTGTAATTGCGCGATATTAGTATCGTGACCGACGAAGAGAACAATCGGGCTGGCTGAACGCGAAGCGTAGCGGGAAGCAGTATCTGTCAAGGCATCGAGAATTTGTGTCATCAGCAGCGAGCCACCTTGTCTAGCGTATTCAGGGGTATCGCTGACTAGGTCATATTTCGCTGCGTGCAATGCCATTAATGCGCCAACATCTTTAGCCTGGCGTACGTGGCCAAAAGCCACTTCAGAAAGGGGGAGGTTTTCGCTGTAAGCAAGCCTAATAGTCTCTGCCATCGATGCTGCGTGCGCCACCGGGCCCACTAACTTGGGTTGACCGTTATCTGTGAAAGTCACGTCCCATGGGTTATCCAAAAACGCACAGCTTGCCGAGTGTGGGGCGCATATCGCCTGGCGGAACAACGCCACTGCGGCACGATAGTGCTCGGTCAAGGGGGCTTTTGCTGCCATTCTCGCCTGAATTTGATCTAGGATTAAGGCTGTATTAGGGGGCATTAGTGCCATCTTACTCGCATCAAACAGTGGGTCGGCTGTAGCGTGTGTGTGCGCTATGGGTATGCCACATCCGGGGAACAATCCATCAAGTAGGGCGCTGCCTGTGGCCTGGGTGCGCTGAGCGGGAGCCGTCCATACGCTGACACTCTGCCGGGCGGGGCAACCTTGGTGGAGAGGGAGTGTTAATCCCCAATGTTGCCACTGTTCAGCAAAAAATTTACCCTGCTGTACCATTCCTGCATAGCCATGGCCGGTCAGATGACCGGCGGGAACACTCCACTTTGGCCAGTGCTGACCGGTGAGTGCGGTATAGTCGTGATCATCGGTGGGTGAACGAACGCCGTGGCGAGCGACCACAACGACTTTATCGAGTACGAAGTGCGACGCAGCGTCACTTAGTGACGTATAGCCTAACAATCCAATACAGCCGATAATCAACGCATTTTTAATGAGAGAGCAGGGCATACAACCGCGACCTTTTTTCTATTGGCTAAGCGGCAAGGGTAACACCGTGTCGCGGTCTTCGCAGATTTTTAACAAAATCTGTCACATAGACATTAAGAGTGAGCTAGTGCCAGCCTAGAATAGGGAGTCGCCTCTAGCGTCATCCCCATGGCGTGGATTATCTCTCTGCCTGATTAGCACTACCGCGTAATAACAAAATATCTTTCTTGGGCGAGGTTGCTTACAGGCGACTGTACTCTCGACTAAATTGTGACGGGCTCTCGTAATCGACTTTGACGGAGCCGTTTGAGGAACTGAGATGATTATCGCTTTATGCGTGTAGGCGGCACAGACATTATTTTTTCGATATGGCTCATTTGAAGTTTAACCACATCTTCTAACCAGATACCTGATTCAATCAGAGCCCTACAAGCAAGGGTAAGAAAACCATGACCGCACAGGGCGGTTTTGGTGTCATAGCCCATTTTACGTAGCGCCTTGTCGATGGTGTTTTCACTAATTGGCTTCATCGCGTCATAACAACCCGTAAAGATAAAACCGTTATTACCACTCACGTCATAGCTGAGGTTTTTTAGCTCTTCAAAAATTGCCAGTGCCTGATTGCATAAGGGAACATAATGCTTCCTACGCATTTTAGTACCACGGCCTGAACGTTTTATCTCTTCTATTACTTCACGTTGTTCTGGGATAACCCACAAGGCACTTTTGAAATCGATTTCTGACCATCTGGCGAACCGTAGTTCACTGGAACGCACAAACGTCAGGAGATTGAGCTTGATCGCCAGTAACGTCAGTCTGCTACGTCCCTGATATCCTCAATACCTTCCAGAAGTACTGGTATTTCTTCCAGTTCAATTACAGGCCTATGCTCTGTCAGTGGCTTCTGTACAGCACTTTCCAGATCATAGGCAGCATTGAAGCGGATGACCTTTTGCTGGACAGCGTATCGAAGGATAGCAGTAGCGTACTGTTTTACCCGTATAGCGATTTCAAGATAACCGAGTGTTTCAATCTTCTTGATTGGAACCAACAGACCACCTGTATCTAACTCACCGATATCCTTGTTGCCGATATCTGGAAACAGGTAAGTTTCAAGACGAGTCCAGACTGAGCGCTGATAATCTTTGGATTAGGTTATTTTGGTTACAAACCAGCTTTTGACAACGCTTTTAAAAGCGCGGGTATCGTTACGCTTTTCCTGAACATATTTGTTTTCAGCCTGTTTTTTAGCGCTGGGATCCACTGCGACGCTAAAAGTTATTTGGCTTCATCGCGGCGTTGTCTTGCGTCTGCCAAAGAAACGGCAGGGTAGAGGCCGAACCATTTTTTACTTTAGTATCAGTAAGTGGCATGACGGTTTACCTTTCTTGCTGGCAAAAATAATCGAACCAGCTTTACCAGCATTTTTACCAGTACGAGGGTGTAGCTTCGAGTATTTTTTAATAGACGCGAGTAGACAAGCTTGAAGGGTTAACTAATTGATTTAAAGTAAAAAACCAGGCGTCAGTAGACATCTGGTTTCTTTAAATTGGCTCCTCTGACTGGACTCGAACCAGTGACATACGGATTAACAGTCCGCCGTTCTACCGACTGAACTACAGAGGAATTGTGTTAACGCGGCGAATCCTAACGATACAGCGAAGCAATGTCAAAGCCAAAATTGCCAGCTCATCGCTGATCGAGTGATAAAACGGCAATTTGTTTAAAAAGTAGGTTAACTTACTGATTAAATTGACCTAGCCCTAATTTTTCCAACCACTCTTCGACGGAATCTTGACTACTGATCTCCGGGTGTAACAAGCCATTGACCATAAAGCTGGGTGAGACGTGGATACCGTTTTGTCGCGCGTACTTTGCCTGACGTTTTACTAAATCTTGGAGAGAGGTTTGGTCGAAAATTTCTCGAACATCTACACCGCTATATGACACTAAACGCTGAAGCAGCTGTTCGGGCGTGGTATGTAGATTTGGGCCTCGACAATGATCGATAAACTCGAACTCTTCACGGTGATCGGCCACGCTTTGCATAACGTTCTTCACTGCGGACTGACCCTGATTGAGTGTCGAGGCGGCGAGAATGTAGCGAACTATTATTCCTGAAAACATATGCCAAGGCTGCGACTGGAGGCGGATTTTGATTTGAAGCTGTTCCGGCCCAGCCGCGTTAAGCAGCGCAGGCAGTTTATTAAACGTTAGCACAGAAAAGGGGCAGGTCGGTTCGAGAAAGACTTCGAAAACTAACTCGCCCTTACCCCATGTCAGGCTTTGCTCGCTATGGCGAAACAGTGTTGTGGTCATAGACTTACCTTGAAAGAGTGATCGTCAATAGATCAAGCGTGGCAAAGATAAGTCAACTTTTCCAGTCAGCAGAGCAATTACACTGCAGGTCCTGCTTTACGACCAGGTTGCGCATCAAGGCTTTGACCGTGAGTCGTGAGGCTATCATCGCCCATTAACCATAAATACAATGGCATGATGTCACTTGGCGTTTTTAACTTCATACTGTCTTCGCTCGGGTAAGCACTTGCCCGCATCTGGGTGCGGGTCCCCCCCGGATTGATGCAGTTGACCCGCACTTTTGTGTTGGCCAGTTCTTCGGCTAGCACCTGCATCATACCCTCGGTCGCAAATTTCGACATCGCATAAGCTCCCCAGCCTTCACGGCCTTGGCGGCCAACACTTGAGGTGGTGAAGATAAGCGATGCCTGTTCTGCATTATGTAATAGAGGCATAAGGGCTTGGGTAAGATAAAAAACGGCGTCGAGATTGACCATCATGACTTGTTTCCAAAGCGTTGCAGGCGTCTCAATCAAGGGCATGATTTTACCCAGCATACCGGCGTTATGTAGGACACCGTCCAAGGTCGGTGCTACCAGCGCAATGTGCTGTGCTAACTCGTGATAATCTTCGGGTTTAGCGGTAGCAAAATCTATCTTAAACAGCGAGGGAAATTTACCAAACTTATGGTGGATCTCGGCACCGACGTGGTCAAGCTTCTGTTGATTGCGGCCAAGAAGGATAAGTCGAGCGCCATGTCGGGCATAAGTCAGCGCCGCTTCATGTCCAATTCCATCGGTTGCACCGGTCACAACAATTGTTCGATTTTTAAGAAGATCGATGGGTGCTTGATATTGCATAGCGTTTTCCTTAAGCAGTAGAGATGAGCGGTTATGCCGTTTTGACGGCTATGTTACAATTATAGGTGATGATGAACCACGACAGATTATTACAAAAAATTTAATTTTACCGTCACTTACCCCCAGAGGAGATTAATGTGGGTTTTACAGCAGAATATGGCTTATTTTTGGCTAAAAGCGTGACCGTACTGGTGGTTATCGTGGCCCTGGTGCTCTTTATTGTGAATCAGCGCGGAAAAACGAAACAGTCACCAGGTGAATTACTGATTCGAGAACCCGGTAAAGAGTTTGAACAGCTGCAAAAACGCCTCGAACTTGCGCTGGTGGAGCCATCCGCTCAGAAACAATGGCGTAAAACTGAAAAACAGAATGAGAAGGCGCGTATAAAAGAAAGGAAAGCTGAGGCTAAAGCAGGCACTACGCCAACTAAACCCGTTCTCTATTTATTAAATTTTAAAGGCAGTATGGATGCTCACGAAGTGGAAACGCTTCGTAAAGAAGTTTCTGCTGTGCTGTCTGTTGCGAAGCCAGGTGACGAAGTCTTACTTAAACTTGAAAGTCCTGGCGGTGTGGTACATGGTTATGGACTCGCTGCTTCACAACTGCAACGTATCCGCGATCAAGGCATTACGCTCACGGCAGTCGTCGATAAGGTGGCCGCTAGCGGCGGCTATATGATGGCCTGCGTGGCAAACCATATCGTGGCGGCACCTTTTTCTATTATTGGTTCAATCGGTGTTGTGGCGCAAATTCCCAATATCCATCGCTTACTTAAGAAAAATGATATTGATGTAGAACTGCATACTGCAGGTCAGTACAAACGCACATTGACCATGCTCGGCGAGAACAGTGAAGAGGGCCGGGAAAAATTTCGTCAAGATTTGGATGAAACCCATCAACTGTTTAAGTCCTTTGTGGCACAAATGCGCCCAAGCTTAGATATCAACAGTGTCGCGACCGGAGAACATTGGTACGGCAAACAAGCGCTTGAGAAAGGTCTTATTGATGAGATTTCGACGAGTGATGCGCTGATCATCAGTAAGATGCAACAATTCCGGTTATTAAGCATCAGCTATGCGCAGCGTAAAACACTGGTGGAGCGATTTACGCAAAGTGGCGCCTCGGTCGTTGAAAAGGCGATCCTCAAGCTCTGGCAACGGGGTCAAAAACCGCTTCTGTAACATGGATGCTTATCGGTCAAAGCCTCTTTTCAAAGGGGCTTTTTTGTTGCTATTGATATAATTAACCTCTCTATTTTCTTCTAGGCTTACGCCTCAAGCCGCTTGAATTAATGTTGCGAAACTGATTTTATCAGGTAGAGTGTGGCGATTTAGCGCAGCAGACTAGTGGGTCCGGTTTTGCGACAAAGCTGGGAATTAAATTATTTTAATCAGTTGGTTATTTCCCGCGAGAATGCCACAATTGTGCTATACAACATATTCTGTAACAGAATTTAGCGGGTAATAAATGTTATCCATCAAAGTTTTTTCACGTTCATTGAACGTTTCTATTAGGTAGATTATTTATGGGTAAAGCACTTGTCATAGTGGAGTCACCTGCAAAGGCCAAAACGATTAATAAATATCTGGGCAGTGGCTACGTTGTCAAATCAAGTGTGGGCCACGTTCGTGACTTACCAACGAGTGGTTCGGCAACAAAGAAAAGTGGAACTGCCAGTAAAGCGAAAGGCACTAAAGCGGTGAAAAAAGACGCCACAGAGGCTTTGGTCAACCGTATGGGTGTCGATCCCTGGCATGGTTGGAAAGCCAACTACCAGATTCTACCAGGTAAAGAGAAAGTCGTGGCAGAGCTGCAAGCGCTCGCAAAAGACGCTGACCATATCTATCTCGCAACGGACTTGGACCGCGAAGGGGAAGCCATTGCTTGGCACTTAAGAGAGATTATTGGCGGCGATGACAAGCGCTTTAGCCGGGTTGTCTTTAACGAAATCACTAAGAACGCGATTCAACAAGCCTTTGAAAAACCAGGTCAGTTAAATATTGATCGCGTCAACGCCCAGCAGGCGCGTCGTTTTATGGACCGCGTTGTAGGTTATATGGTTTCTCCCTTACTCTGGAAGAAAATTGCACGTGGACTTTCTGCAGGACGCGTTCAGTCCGTAGCAGTGCGTCTTGTGGTCGAACGCGAGCGGGAAATTAAAGCATTCGTTCCGCAAGAGTATTGGGAAGTCGACACTAAGCTCAATACCCCCAAGGGCGATGAGTTGTTAATGCGTGTTACGCACAAGCAGGACAGCGCTTTTCGTCCAACGCACAAAGCCGAAACCGATGCCGCCGTTAAATTACTGCAAAAAGCACGTTTTGAGGTGCTCGATCGCGAAGATAAGCCGACGAGCAGTAAAGCGAGCGCGCCCTTTATTACCTCAACCCTGCAACAGGCGGCCAGCACACGTCTTGGTTACGGCGTGAAGAAAACCATGATGTTGGCGCAACGTTTGTACGAAGGGGGGCATATTACCTATATGCGTACTGACTCAACTAACTTGAGCCAAGACGCTATCAGTATGGCACGTGAGTACATCCAGACTGAATTTGGTGACAAGTATTTGCCTGAGTCTGCGACCCTTTATTCGAACAAAGAAAATTCACAAGAAGCCCACGAAGCCATCCGTCCTTCTGATGTATCCGTTGATGCAGAGCAGCTTAAAGATATGGAAGCTGACGCACGTAAGCTTTATCAACTGATTTGGCGTCAATTCGTTGCGTGTCAGATGACACCTGCGCGTTATGATTCGACAACCTTAACGGTAAAAGCGGATGAATACGTACTCAAGGCGAAAGGTCGTACCTTACGCTTTGATGGCTGGACCAAAGTGATGCCAGCCTTACGTAAAAATGATGAAGATATGACTTTACCTGTAGTCAAGGTCGGCGACGAACTCGATTTACAGGAGATTTTACCTCGTCAATTATTCACCAAGCCGCCAGCACGCTTCAGCGAAGCTTCTTTAGTTCGTGAATTAGAGAAACGGGGTATTGGTCGCCCATCGACCTACGCATCGATTATTTCGACCATCCAAGATCGTGGTTACGTGCAAGTCGAAAACCGCCGTTTCTACGCTGAGAAAATGGGAGAAATCGTTACTGACCGCTTGGAAGAAAACTTCCAAGAGTTGATGAACTATGACTTCACTGCGCGGATGGAAGATAATCTCGACCAAGTCGCAAACGATCAGGCGGAGTGGAAAGGGGTGCTGGATAATTTCTTCGGTGACTTCAGTCAGCAGCTCACGCAAGCCGAGAAAGATCCGGCAGAAGGGGGGATGCAGCCTAATCCTATGGTACTGACCTCTATCGATTGCCCAACCTGTGAACGCGCGATGGGGATTCGTACCGCGACTACCGGTGTCTTTTTAGGGTGTTCGGGCTATGCCTTACCGCCTAAAGAACGTTGTAAGCAAACTATTAACCTTATCCCAGAGAGCGAAGTCTTAAACATTCTCGAAGGGGATGATGCCGAAACCAATGCCTTACGTGCCCGCCGTCGCTGCGTTAAATGTGGCACGGCAATGGACAGTTATCTGATTGATGAAAAACGTAAGTTACATGTCTGCGGTAATAACCCCTCATGTGATGGGTATGAAGTCGAAGAAGGCGAGTTTCGTATTAAAGGTTACGATGGTCCAATCGTCGAGTGTGATAAGTGCGGCAGCGAAATGCACCTGAAGTTAGGACGTTTCGGCAAGTATATGGCCTGTACTAACGAAGAGTGTAAAAACACTCGGAAGATTTTACGTAATGGTGAAGTCGCACCTCCGAAAGAGGATCCTGTTCCGTTACCAGAATTAGAATGCGAAAAATCAGAGGCTTACTTTGTTCTACGCGATGGTGCCTCGGGTATCTTCTTGGCAGCCAATACTTTCCCTAAATCACGGGAAACCCGTGCGCCGTTGATTGAGGAACTCCAACGTTTTAAAGACCGTTTACCAGAAAAGTTTATTTACCTAACGGAAGCTCCTGCAGAGGACCCTCAAGGTAATAAAACATTTGTTAGATACAGTCGTAAAACGAAGCAACAATACATCTCCTCCGAAAAAGAAGGAAAAGCGACAAACTGGACGCTGTTCTATATTGACGGCAAATGGCAAGAAGCTAAAAAGTAATAAAATCCCGCACGCCCGATCAGGGCGTGCACGGCTCTCCGCCTCGCGATACCCCCACAAAACTGTTATAACCAATTATTCTTTCTGAATATAAATAATGTTATCATGGTTATAGAAATGCACTTTCCCCCGCCTCTCTAGGCAGCCTAGCCTCTACGTCGTAGCGTGTTAAGGAAGATGAATGAAATTACAGCAGTTGCGTTATATCGTCGAAGTTGTTAACCATAATTTAAATGTTAGTTCGACGGCTGAGGGGCTTTATACCTCACAACCTGGTATCAGCAAACAAGTCAGAATGCTTGAAGACGAGCTGGGTATTCAAATCTTCTCACGTAGTGGCAAACACCTCACGCAAGTTACACCAGCCGGTCAGGAAATTATTCGGATTGCGCGTGAAGTATTATCGAAAGTCGATGCGATTAAGTCAGTTGCCGGGGAGCACACGTGGCCAGACCAAGGTTCTCTTTACGTTGCGACTACGCATACTCAAGCGCGCTACGCATTACCTGAAACGATTAAGGGTTTTATGCAGAAGTACCCAAGGGTTTCGTTGCATATGCATCAGGGGTCGCCAACGCAGATTGCGGAGTCCGTCTCAAAAGGGAACGCAGATTTTGCGATTGCCACCGAGGCGCTACACCTTTATGACGACTTGATTATGCTGCCTTGTTACCACTGGAACCGTTCGATTGTGGTCCCGCCAACACACCCGCTGGCGCAGAAGAAAGAGATCACTATCCAAGAGCTCGCTGACTATCCGCTGGTAACCTATACCTTTGGTTTCACCGGCCGATCCGAGCTGGATACTGCGTTTAGTCACGCAGGACTTACCCCTAAAATTGTGTTCACTGCGACCGATGCAGACGTTATCAAAACCTACGTACGATTAGGGTTGGGGATTGGTGTTATCGCGAGTATGGCGGTTGATCCGATTTCAGACCCCGATTTAGTTGGCATCGATGCCTCTAATATCTTTACTCATAGCACAACGAAAATTGGTTTTCGCAGTAGCAGCTTTCTTCGCAGCTATATGTACGATTTTATCCAACGCTTTGCATCACACTTAACACGTGATGTTGTTGATACGGCAATTGCCTTAAGGTCCAATGACGATATAGAGGCGATGTTCAAGGATATAAAACTGCCTCTTAAGTAAAGTCGATTGGATTACGTAAAGGTTCGTCGTGTTAGTCAAGATGAACTTGATCATAATCATGGGCAAGTTTCAAAATCTCGCCATACTGCACGCCTTAAACAAAATACGATTTTGGTAGGCAGAATAATGGAACAGCAAATAGAATTCCCCGCAGCACATCACCCGATGCAACGACGCTCGGTTAAGTTTATATGGTTACTGAGTATTGGGTTTTGTGCGGGTTTTTGGGCGTTAGTAAGTTATCTACTTTGGGCGATTTTACGTTAATGGCTTTTTAGAAAGGGAAGGTTGCACGACTAAGACTGAGCCCTATTAAGAACTCAGCCTCATTACGCTTTTCATATCCTATCAAGCGTTAAGAACGGCCCAACAAATGCCCTAGTTTTGCTGCTTTAGTATCAAGATAGTGACTGTTTTTGGGATTGCGGCCGACTTGAAGCGGAACTCTTTCAGTTATTTTTATACCGGCTTCGCTCAGCACACTTACCTTTTTGGGATTATTGGTCAGTAGGCGGATTTTATCGACGCCCAATAGCGTCAGCATGTCGGCACAGAAAGAGAAATTACGTTGGTCCGGAGCAAAACCTAATGCTTCATTGGCTTCGACCGTATCATAGCCTTTATCTTGAAGCGCATAGGCTTTTATCTTATTGATTAATCCTATGCCTCGGCCTTCTTGACGGTGATAAAGCAATATTCCTCGCCCTTCTTTAGCGATAGCATCGAGTGCAGACTCGAGTTGAAATCCACAGTCACAACGCAAACTAAACAGCGCATCGCCCGTTAAACATTCGGAGTGAACACGAGTGAGAACAGGTGTATCACCACTGATGTCACCGAACACTAACGCAACATGATCTTTTTGCGTAGAAATTTCTTCGAAGCCAACCATCAGAAATTCGCCCCATTGGGTGGGGAGCTTGGCTTCGGCTACACGTGTTAACTGCATTACATACCTCAGTATTTAAATTATACTCAATATTTTTGATGCTTGCCCTTATTCTGCCACAGTCTCAGCAGAAGTCTGTAAGATGTTCAAGAAAAAGCACACCAAGATACTAATGCTATGAGGAATTATGGCTAAGCAGCTACAGAACCTAACGATTGGCGCACTATTATTATTGTTACCGGCGCTGTTAACATTACTTTATAGGTGGCATTGGACCGGACAGTTTCGTACCCTAAGCGCTTATCCTTTTTATCTGTTTACCCAAACGGTGACTCGTCCATGGGGAATTATTACCTCGATCATTCTCGCCTATTTGCTGTATCGACACGTACAATCTTCAGTTCGGAAGCTCTGGGTAGTATTGCTGTTAATCGTGGTGGTAGTTTGGGGCGGGCAGGGCATTAAATCGCTGTTAAAACCTTATTTCGCTGAACCTAGACCTTATGTTGTTGCGCTGATGGAACAGATGCATCAATCTCCTGACTTTTTTTATCACCATACCAAATTAGCGCGCCAACAACTGGTCAGCCAGGCCCAAGTTTTTTGGCCAAGTTTACCGGATTGGCAGCAGAGACATTGGCAACATGAAACCGGGTATTCATTTCCTTCTGGGCACAGCTTCTTTGTCGCCAGTTGGCTACTGCTATTCTATGGTTTGTTGAGCTTTCGAAAATCTTGGCCAGTGTTAATTCTGGTTACCTTGTGGGCATGGGCGGTGATGTGGAGTAGAATGTTGCTAGGCATGCATTGGCCGAGAGACCTCGTCGCTTCTGTGGTAATCGCTTGGGGCTTTACGCTAGTTGTATTGGTGGTTTATAACGTCTTATCTCGCCGGCGCTCTGTATAAGGGTTTTTTTACCAATTTCGATTGTAAAAGCGTGAATGATCCCCATACTATAAGCAGTAATTGGTAAATTTTTTTAATTCAATTTGATTAAATAGTTGGTTCGTTGAATCAACGGTTTGAAGGGATGCCAAGTGAAATTCAAATATTTGATACTATTTATCGTCGTTTTATTCATTTTCATTGTCTCTTTCACACTTGGGGCAAAAAATGAACAAGTAGTCACCTTCAACTTTTTAGTGGCGGAAGGGTCATTCAGATTATCGACCTTATTAGCATCTTTGTTCGGTATCGGCTTTCTTTTAGGCTGGGTGATTTGTGGTCTATTCTGGTTACGCGCTCGGGTAGCCTTGGCTCATGCGAAAAATAAAGTCATTAAACTTGAACAACAGCTCAGTAAGCAACCTTAACCTTATGTGTGATGAACCGCTCTCTTTAGGGTCAAACGATGCTTGAATTGCTGTTCCTGCTATTACCCGTTGCCGCTGCCTATGGCTGGTATATGGGAAGAAGGAGTGCCCAGCAGGGTAAGCAACAAGAGGCTAACCGGCTGTCACGTGAATATGTGACAGGGGTCAACTTCCTGCTGTCAAATCAACAAGACAAAGCCGTAGACCTCTTCCTTGACATGCTTAAAGAAGATGCCACAGACGTTGAAGCCCACCTTACCTTAGGGAATCTTTTCCGCTCCCGCGGAGAAGTTGACCGTGCGATAAGAATCCACCAATCTCTTATGGAAAGTACCTCGTTGGACTATGACCAGCGCTTGCTAGCTATCCAGCAGTTGGGCAGGGACTATATGGCAGCGGGGCTGTACGATCGCGCAGAGTCTATGTTTAAGCAATTGATTAATGAAAATGACTTCAAAGTCAGTTCATTAAAACAGTTGCTTTCACTCTATCAATTGACCAGCGATTGGCAGCAGGCCATCGACATTGCAGAGAAACTGGCACGCGCTGATAAATCTCAGCAGGGTACCCATATTGCTCATTTCTACTGCGAATTAGCCCTTCAAGCTATGGCAGGGGATGATCTGGAGCGTGCATTAACGCTGCTGCGTAAAGCTGAATCAGCGGATAAGAATTGCGCCCGTGTTTCGATTATGTTCGGTAGAGTCTGGACCGCGAAAGGGGAACCGGATAAGGCTATTCAGGTATTACAAAAAGTGCCTGAACAAGATGCTGAAATGATCAGCGAAGTGCTACCACTCATTAAAGAATCTTGTCAGCGTTTAGGGGATATGAGCCAATGGCGAGTGTTCCTTGAACAATGTGTCGAAAAGCATCAGGGAAGTATGGCCGAACTTTATTTGGCAGAAGAGATTGAGTCACAACAAGGGCTCGACTCTGCTCAGCACTTCCTTGAAGCACAACTTCACTCTGCTCCCACGCTTAATGGTTTCCACCGACTGGTGAACTATTATTTGGAAGGCACTGAAGATGGTCGTGCGAAAGAGAGCTTAGCGGTGCTTCGAGATATGGTGGCAGAGCAACTGCGGTTAAAACCTCGCTACCGTTGCCAAAAATGTGGGTTTACAGCCCATGCCATTTATTGGCATTGCCCATCCTGTAAAAGTTGGTCAACCATTAAACCCATGAGGGGATTAGGCTCATAAAAAAAACACCCACTTTAGTTACAACATACTTATAGTGTGATAAGCCCGTGTCACATTGGCATTGTCACTGCTGGAGTTAAGCAGGTAAACTAACGCCGAAATGGTTACCTATCTATTGTAAGGAATAATATGTCTGTAACGTCACCCGTAATCGTGGCCCTCGACTTCGATAATTTGGATTCAGCTTTGGCCTTGGCTGATCAAATTGACCCAAAAAGTTGTCGTTTGAAAATCGGGAAAGAGATGTTCACACGTTTCGGACCAGAAGTTATTCACGCCTTACACCGTCGTAATTTCGAGCTGTTCCTTGATTTGAAGTTTCACGATATTCCCAACACAGTGGCGAAAGCGGTCACTGCGGCGGCCGACCTTGGCGTGTGGATGGTTAATGTCCACGCAGGCGGGGGAGCTCGGATGATGGAAGCAGCGAAGCATGCATTGGAACGTTTTGGTAATGCCGCGCCCCATCTTATCGCGGTGACAGTGTTAACCAGTATGGATCAATCAGACTTAAACGGCTTGGGGATCCAATATACGCCCTCACAGCATGCGGCGAAATTAGCGCAGCTAGCAAAGTCGTCAGGGCTAGGGGGCGTCGTCTGTTCAGCACAAGAAGCCGTAGAGTTTAAGCAGGCGTTTGGTGAAGAATTCTTACTGGTTACACCTGGGATTCGTCCAGTAGGTAGTGAACAAGGCGATCAGCGACGGATTATGACGCCGATTGATGCGATTAACGCTGGGGTAGATTATCTGGTCATTGGTCGACCGATCACCCAGTCAGCGGCGCCAGAGCAGACGTTACAACAGATTTTACGTTCTTTGGAGTCCGCATAATGAAAGATGATGCACCATTAGTCTATTCAACCGATGGGGGGCGCATTACCCCCGCGAAAGAAGCTGTCTCGCGCCCAAAAGGCGACGGGATTGTTCGATTAAGCCGCCAAACCAGTGGACGAAAAGGTAAGGGTGTTTGTATCATCACAGGCCTCGATATAGACGATGCGGCACTTAGCCAACTTGCAGCCGAACTAAAGAAAAAATGCGGTTGTGGTGGGACAGTGGTCGATGGCAATATTGAAATACAAGGCGATAAGCGCGATTTTCTGAAAGGGTACTTGGAAGCAAAAGGGTATCGCGTAAAACTGGCTGGCGGCTAGACACTGCTTAATAAGGCCGGTATCTACACCGGCCTAACAATTAATGACCTGACTGATGTCCGATTACCCCACCTAATGCAGCACCTCCTAGTGTGCCCAATCCATCACCGTGAGTTAAGACTGACCCACCGATGGCGCCAATACCGGCTCCGATAGCCGTATTACGGTCTCGTTTTGACCAGTTTGAACAGCCACTTAAAACGGTTACGAGTGTTAAAGCAATCACAGCTTTAGCCATGGTTTTATTAGTTAATGTCATAATTTCTCCTTGTTGAATGGGGGACACCCCAGAGGCAACCATTCAACTAAATTGGCTATTGGTAATGAGAGTTAATAGCAAGTATTAAGGATTTTAATTTGCGTTCAATCTCTAATATAGGTGAATTCTCTTAAATGGCGGCGAGTTGACTGTATTTTACAATTATCCACTAATAAAACAGTAATTTTAGGACGACTGTATCTCTATCCCTGCTATTTTAGCAAAAAAAAACCACCCGTAAGGGTGGTTCGAAAGTAGGGTGGACCGTTAAGCGACTGGGCGTGCCACGACAGAACGGGTTTCCATTCGCACTTCGGCAATGGTCACCTCAATGATATCCGTGACACGATAACGCTCTTCACCTTTTACCATCGCCGTACCCAATTCTTGGCTACAGACGAGTTCATCACGCACCGAGTGAATAAAAGGTGCAGGGATAAAGGCGACAGCACCGTTATCAACTAAACGGATACGCATTCCGCCACGGCTGATATCGATAATTTCTGCCGTAAACTTCTGGTCTGTGCCTGCGAAAGGCTGTAAGTAGCGGGAATAGAGCCAATCCCCCACATCGCGTTCAGCCATACGGTGTTGACGACGTCGCTCAGACATACGCAGGGTTAAGGCTTCTTCCGGTTGAGTCTCTTGTTGTTTCAAGATGATAGACTTCAGAAGACGGTGGTTAACCATATCGCCATACTTACGAATCGGTGAGGTCCAGGTTGCGTAGGCATCTAATCCTAACCCAAAGTGTGGACCTGCCGCGGTACCAATCTCGGCAAAGGATTGGAAGCGACGAATGCGGCTATCTAAGTATTGTGTCGGTTCTTCATCTAAACGACGGCGTAACACCTTGAATCCATCAAGCGTCGCGATCGATGATGCCTCAACCGTAATCCCATGATTAGCCAGAATCGCACTTGCTTGCTCTGCGTTCTGTTCATCAAAGCCGCTATGCAAGTTGTAGATACCAAAACCAAGCTGATCGCGTAGAACTTCTCCTGCAACGATATTGGCGGTGATCATTGCCTCTTCGACCATCTTATTGGCGACGCGGCGTTGCTCGGTGATAATTTCCAGCACTTCGCCTTTTTCACCTAATACAAAGCGATAATCTGGGCGGTCGCGGAATACCAGGGCATGAGTCTTACGCCATTGATGGCGAGTGCTGCAGAAGCGTTGTAATAGGGTAATTTGCTGTGCAATGGCATCACTTTCTGGCTGCCACTCGCCCGTGCTCTCTAGCCAATTTGAGACATTATCGTAGACCAGTTTTGCTTTCGACTCGATCCACGCAGCATAGAATTCTGGTGTACCGATGATGGCACCTTCGCTATCGATGATGATATCACAGGCTAAAACAGGACGTTTTACGTTCGGGCGTAACGAGCATAAATCATCAGAAAGCTCACGCGGTAACATGGGGATATTGAAGCCAGGCAGGTAGTTGGTGAAAGCCCTTTCTGCTGCAATATTATCGAGAGGCGTGTTAGGGGCAACCCAAGCGGTCGGGTCGGCAATTGCCACGGTCAGGCAGAGATTGCCATCGTCAAGTTGTTGAGTGAATAACGCGTCATCCATATCTTCTGTTGAGGCGCTATCAATGGTAACGAAATCCAGTGCGGTGAGGTCACGACGCTCAAGCGTTTCGGGCTGGAACTCTGGCAGATCTGCCTCGGGCGCACTGCGACCTAAATTGTGACGTGACAGTGTCACCCACCAAGGCGCGAGGTGATCGTCTCCGAAGGTAATGAACTCCGTCAATTCTGCATAGAATCCACGATCGCCTTTAAGCGGATGGCGCTTCATCTCTGCCACAGCCCAGTCGCCCGCGACGAATTCGTGCTTTACATCACGTGCAGGGCGGCATTGGATAGCCTCTTTTAAAAGAGGATGATCAGGGATAATCGATAACCGATCATCTTTTTTCTGTACTCTTCCCACGAAACGACTGAGGAAAGGTTCAATCAGTTTCTCTGGCTCGGCGCTTTCTTTATCTTTATTCGTATGGATCACCGCGCTAATTTTATCGCCGTGCATCACTTTCTTCATTTGCGGCGGGGGAATAAAGTAGCTTTTTTGGCCTTCAACTTCTAAAAAACCAAACCCTTTATCGGTTCCTTTGACTACACCTTCTACGCGTGGAGTCTGATCATGCAGTGTTTGTTTTAGCTGCGCCAGCAGCGGATTATCTTGAAGCATAATTTTCAGTCATCTGTGGCTAATTGGCGGCAACCAGTTTTACGCGAATCGATACGTTGCGGCAAGACATTAATCGCGCAATTAGCGAGTGGGAGTGGAATGACGGGAGGAATTAAGCAGGCACTGAGTGTACCTGCTTAAAGATATTATTTAAGTTCTAATTCGTTCATTGCCGCGATGCTGAAACCACCGTCGACATGAACCACTTCGCCGGTGATGCCACCCGCTAAGTCAGAACATAGGAATGCAGCAGAGTTACCCACATCTTCGATAGTCACGGTACGACGAATTGGGGTCACCGCTTCGCAATGAGATAACATCTTACGGAAATCCTTGATGCCTGATGCTGCCAGCGTACGGATTGGACCCGCAGAGACGGCATTAACACGCACGCTATCAGGACCCATCGCGTTAGCCATATAACGAACGTTAGCTTCTAAAGAGGCTTTTGCTAAGCCCATAACGTTGTAGTTAGGGATTGCACGCTCAGCACCTAAGTAGGAGAGGGTCAGTAACGCAGCGTTAGGGTTCAGCATTGCACGGCACTCTTTGGCCATTGCAACGAAGCTGTAGGCGCTGATGTCGTGTGCAATTTTGAATCCTTCACGGGTCACAGCGTTAACATAGTCACCGTCTAATTGATCCGCCGGGGCGAAACCGATTGAGTGGACAAAACCGTCGAACTTAGGCCAGGTTTTTGCTAATTCCGCGAACAGTGTCTTGATGCTTTCATCTTCAGCAACATCGCAAGGCAGCACGATATCAGAACCGAGTTCTTTAGCGAAGTCTTCAACACGGCCTTTAAGCTTGTCATTTTGGTAGGTGAAAGCCAGCTCTGCGCCTTGTTTATGCATCGCTTGTGCAATACCCCAAGCGATAGATAACTTACTTGCTACACCGGTGATAAGAATGCGTTTACCTGAAAGAAAACCCATAATATTTGTCCCTTAACTATCAGTATTGTTAGCAGAATCGGTCTCTGCAAAAAAGTTGGCGCGATTCTAACACGACTTTTCTTCGATAGGCTAATTTGACGAGGTCAGTGGCGAAATTATCGCCAGAAAACCTAGTCGTTACGCCATGCATCGGATGTCAGTTCGCTACCAAAATGGCTATTAATTAATTTTCGCGTCAAATCATGAAGCGGACAGGCTAAGACATCGGCAGTGCCCCCGCGTTCAACCACTTCTCCCTCACGCATCACGATAAGTGAATCACTGACATGTTTCATCATGCCGATTTGTTGCGTGACATAGATATAAGAAAGCCCATCACGCTCTTGCAGCTCTAACATCAAATTGACCAACTGCGATCGCATCGTCATATCTAAAGAGGTCATGGCTTCATCGGCAATCAAGATCTTAGGCTGTAAGATCAGTGCCCGCGCGAGCGCAAGACGCTGACGTTGTCCTGGCGCTAACATATGCGGATATAACCCCGCATGCTCTTTCAGTAATCCCACTTTCTTCAGCGTAGCGATGATATGTTGATAACGCAGCTCATCGGTCAATTCGCTATTGAGCCTTAAGGGCAGGTCAAGAATCTGACTGATCCGTTGGCGGGGATTTAACGATGCGGTAGGGTCTTGTAAGATCATTCGGATTAGCGGACTGCGAAAACGATAATCGCCATACACCAAGGGCTGATTATTAATCAGCATCTCTCCCGACGTGGGGGCAACCATTCCCGCGAGCATCTTCGCTAACGTTGATTTTCCTGAGCCATTTTCACCAATAATGGCGAGGGTTTGTCGCTCCTTTAACGTGAAACTCACATTTTTCACGGCATCGATTTGTTGGGAGCGAAACAGCCCGGTCTTATATCGAAAAGTTTTGCTCAGATTCCTAACTTCTAACAGGGTTTCTAACATGGCTAACTCTCAATATTCAGCGGAAAATGGCAAGCATATTGATGGTGCTTAGTGCCGGTTAGAGGGGGACGAACGATGCATTCCCGCTGGCCATAGGGGCAACGAGGACCCAATCGACAGCCCAAAGGTAAATGTTCCAACGAGGGGATCGAGCCATTTAGCGTGTTCAAGCGGCTTTTATGTGGAAGCGGCTGACCAAAATCTGGCATGGCACGCATCAACGCTTGGGTATAGGGATGATGAGGCGTCGAAATCAACTCTTTACTCGTCGCGGTTTCGACTGTTTGTCCACAATACAGCACTTGGATACGATTAGACCACTGGCTTACTGTGCGTAAATCATGGCTGATCAATAGCACAGTGGTATTATTGTTTTGATTCAATCGTCTCAACAGCCGGAAGATTTGGTCTTGGGTGGTCGACTCCATCGCATTTGTGGGCTCATCGGCAATCAACAGTTTGGGTTGGCTGGCCAAGGCGATAGCTATCATTACCTTCTGACATTCACCTTCGGTTAAGGCATAAGGGTAACTGCGCATGATATCGCGGTGGTCACGAATTCCCACGCGGTGCAGGATGTCGATCACGCGCTCTTTACGCCAAGGTAACAGGCGTTTATACCAAGGGCCTTTAAAGGTTTCACTGGGTATGGCTTGTTTTAACTGACGACCAATCGAAGCAGAGGGATCAAGACAGGCCTGCGGTTCTTGGAAAATCATTGAGATATGACGGCCAATGATCTTACGGCGCTCCCGCGGGGATAGGCGAAGCAAATCGATATCACCAAAACGCATACGATCGGCCGTGATTCGCCAATTATCGGAGGTTACACCGCAGATCGCTTTTGCGACCAAGCTTTTCCCCGACCCCGATTCCCCGACCAATCCGAGAATCTCGCCTTCGTTCAGCAAGAGATTAACGCGGTCTACCGCTTTAATCGGCTTATTATCGTTGACAAATTCAATGGTTAAATTACGAATATCGAGCAGCGGCATCTACTTCACTCCTGCATCAACAGCGCGGCGTACGCCTTCACCGAACAGATTAATCAGTAGAATTGCACCCATAATCGCCGCACCGGGTAACATGACCGTCCAAGGGGCAACATAGATTAACTCTAGCGAATCCCCTAGGATAGTGCCCCATTCGGGCGAAGGTAGTCTGGCCCCTAGTCCTAAAAAGCCCAATGCAGAAATATCAAACAGAGCGATCGAAAGGCACCGTGTAAAGTCACTGACTAATACCGGCAAAATATTGGGCAAAATGGTCCCTTTCAAGAGTAAAAAGGGACTCGCACCGTCCATTTTTGCCGCCACGACATAGGCTTCGTTCATCTCTTCACGAATGGCTAAGTAGAGGGTGCGGATCATTCTAGGGGTTAGGGCAATCCATACGGCCAGCATCGCGTGGCCAAGGCTCGGGCCGAGGAACGCTACCACGATGATCGCGATTAATAGCGAGGGAAGCGATAATGCGATATCTAAGAAATGGTTAATGGTGGCTGAGCGTAATCCCCGGGTCATTCCCGCCAGAATACCGAGTAAAAAAGCACAGGCCGCAGCAAAAACGGTCGCCACTAGCGCACCGCCAACGGTAGGTAACGCCCCAGCTAATAAACGACTGAGTAAATCACGGCCAAGATCATCGGTGCCTAAAAAGAACGAAACATCGCCATACCGGGACCATGAGGGTGGTAATAATTGGTAGCTAATAAACTGTTGATCGAGCCCATAGGGAGCCAGCAATTGACCAAAAATACAGAGCAAAAGCAGGGCGCAGGTCCCATAGAAACCGATCATCGCTGAAGTATCGCGATAGAAAAAACGCCATGCTCGTCGAAATGCGCCAGGAAGCTTCTCTTCCTGATAAATCTTATCGATTGGCATACCATTCCTTATGCTTAAGTGGGTCGATAATGGCCCCGAAGATATCGGCCAACATATTGATGAAAATTACTAAGGTCCCTAAGGTCATTACCCCAGCCGAGATAGCATTATAGTCAGCTTGTCGCACGGCTGTGATCAACCAACGTCCAATTCCTGGCCAGTTAAACACCGCTTCGGTAATCATTGCCAAGGTCAGTAAGGTTGAAAACTGTAATCCTAAATGCGGGACGACAGGAGGCAGTGCGTTATGGATTACATGGCGACGTACTACTGTGAAGCGGGATAAGCCACGAATAATGGCCGCTTTAATATAGCCCTGATTAATAATATCTAACGTACTGTCTCGCATTAATCGTATGAGTTCTGTCATCGGTACAATCGATAGCGTAACCACCGGTAAGACGAGATGGCGTAAGACGCTTAATAACATCTCATGGCGTAAAGGCGAATGGGAAAGCCAAGCATCGACTAAGGCTGAGCCGGTAATCGCCGGAGCGGGATAGAGCAGATTGATGCGACCTGACACAGGAAACCAGCCGAGAGAGAGCGAGAAGAGCATGGTTAACAGCAGGGCTAGCCAGAAGACCGGCAGGGAAAATCCGACTAAGGCGAAACCACTGATCAGTTTATCTTGCCATTTATAGCGGTGGATCGCTGCAATAATTCCTAAAGGTAATCCGACTAATGTGGCCAGTATCGCAGCCAATAAACAGAGTTCGAGTGTTGCGGGAAAAACTTCCACTAGCTGCTCGCTAACCGGCTGGCCATTAATGCAGGAGACCCCAAAGTCGAAGTGCAGCATCCCCTGTAGCCAGAAAAAATACGCGTCACTCACGTTCGCCCCCTGTAAAGGGGCATGCGGGGTATAGTAGCAAAGACTGAAGCTCACCCACGACAGCAGTACCAAGGTGACAAGCAATAAAAAGAGGCGTCGCGCAATATAGAGGCTCATGGTGTCACCCCTTGTGTCGTATCGCGGTAGACGCCCGCAAAGGAACTATTTCCAAATGGACTGAGCACCAGGCCTTTAATGTCGTAACGATAAGCTTGTAATCGTAAAGACGAGGCTAAGGGCAGAATCGGAAGCTGCTGCGCTAAAATTTTCTGCGCTTGGCGATAATAATCGATACGGCCAGATAACTGCTGTGATAGCAGGGCGAGGTGTAAGGTGTCGTCGAACTGTTCATTACACCAGTGAGCATAATTAGTGCCGGAGTTAATCGCAGCACAACTTAGCATAGGGCGGAAGAAGCTATCCGGATCGTTGCTGTCAGTGCTCCAGCCGCCGAGCGTTAAATCATGGTTCATTGCCATTAGCTGGTTCTCTTGAAAGCGTCCTTCAACAGGTTGAATTTCTACATGTACACCAATTCGCGCCAAATCAGCCTGAATCAGTTCTGCCGTTTTCAATTGGCTAGGATTCCATGGCTCTGACGCAACGGGCACCAACATCTTTAAGTGTAGGTCGCTGATATGCATCTGCTTGAGCAGTTGCTTGGCTTTATCAGGGGCATATTCGGTCACGGTCGACTCGTTATCGTAAGCCCAAGACGCTCTCGGAAGCACTGATGCCGCTGTTTCCGCGGTCCCGTAATAGATCGACGCCATTAACCGCTCGTTGTTAATGGCGAGAGATAGCGCGCGACGAACGTTCACGTTATCGAGAGGCGGACGCCGAGTGTTAAAGGCTAAAAAAGCCATATTCATTCCAGGGCGTAGGGTCATCCGTAAACGGGGATCGTCGCGTAATATGGTCAGTTGGCTAGCGGCCGGATAAGCCAGAACGTCACATTCGCCGGTCAACAGTTTCGAGAGACGACCGGTGCCTCCTGCGCCTAAGTCAACCACGACCTGACGTAAGCGGGGTACGCCTTTCCAATAAAACGGGTTACGTTGTAAACGGATAAATTGACCGCTGCGATATTCGCTTAATTGGTAAGGGCCGGTACCGACAGGTTGGCGATCGAGGGTTTCTTGCTGATGGGCTTGGCTTAGCTGATGAGCATATTCTGCAGAAAGAATGGGCGCATAATGGGTCGCCATATGCCATAAGAAGCTAGCATCTGGGTGGACGAGTTTAATCTCCACGGTATGGCTATCTAATTTTTTAACCGACTGAACACTGTCAGCAAATTGCAGGCTATCGAAGTAAGGATAATGACCGCCATTGACCTGGTGCCAAGGATGATGTTTATCAAACATCCGCGCAAAGCTGAACACCACATCCTCTGCATTCATTTTTCGGCTTGGTGTAAACCAGGGCGTATGCTGGAACGAGACATCGGATCGGAGATGAAAGATAAAGGTGGCACCATCATCTTTGACTTCCCAGCGTTCCGCAAGGGCTGGAATAAGGCGGAAGGTATAAGGATCCACATCCAATAGTCGGTCGTAGAGCTGAGCGGAGAGCGTATCGATCACCACACCACCACTCGCAAGTTGAGGATTAAACGTATTCACCTCGCCATTCACACAATACACGATACCCGTATTGTGCGTTGGGGAGGCGGTGCATAGGGCAGGGGTTGCGCATAGCACACCAAAACTGGCGAGCAAAGCTCGTAACATTTTCGTCATAGGGGACTAAATTAATGAACCATTAGGTAATTTTACCCTAAGCCACCACTAAAACCAATCGCAGGGCAATAATGAGACGAGGGAAGTTTTTTTAAAAAGAATGAGAAACATTTGCAAATGCTAATGATAATGATTACTATCGAAACATCTGGTGATGACAGGTTATCAGATACGACATTGCTCACATTGCTTCTAGTATTTGTTGCCCGCTGACCGCGGGCTTTTTTTTATCCAGCGTACGGCGCTCAACCTATATTCCGTGTTTCTTTAACAACGCTCTAAATTGATGATAGGTCAGCCCTAAAGCCTTAGCGGCCAGAGTGTGTTGCGAAAACTGTTGCAAACTCGCTTTCACGAAGTCGGCTTCTTGCTGATGTTGCCACTCGCGTAAATTGATTGGTAGAGCAGGGCATGCCGGGTGAGAATCTTCAAGCACCGGTTGGCTAGACGTCTGGAATGGGCTCAGGATCACTTCATTAAGGGGAGTGTCCACTTGTGTTGAACGATAGATCGACCGTTCAATTACATTCTTAAGCTCCCGCACATTCCCTGGCCAGGGGGCGGTCAGCAGTTGTTGTTCTGCAAAATGAGTGAACCCCGCAAAATAGGGTCTATTGAGCTCGCGACACATCTGCATGGCAAAATGGTTAGCTAAAGGCAGGATATCTGCTTGGCGTTCCCGTAACGGCGGTACGTAAATCACGTCAAAGGCAAGACGATCGAGGAGGTCTGCCCTAAATTTTCCCGCTGCCACGCGGGCGGGGAGATCTTCGTGTGAAGCGCAAATTACGCGCACATCTACCGTCAAGGTGGTCGTGCCCCCAATCCGTTCAATCTCTCCATATTCGATCGCGCGTAATAATTTTTCCTGAACGACCAAGGGTGCATTGCCGATTTCATCTAAGAAGAGTGTGCCTTGGTGCGCGCGTTCAAAGCGGCCTTGGTGACGTTTTTGTGCCCCTGTAAAAGCCCCTGTTTCGTGGCCGAATAGCTCGGAGTCTAAGAGATTTTCATTTAACGCCGCACAGTTCAGCGTAATAAAATTTTCCTGCCAGCGAGTAGAGAGGAAATGGAGTCGTTGCGCTACCAGCTCTTTACCACTTCCGCGCTCACCTTGGATAATAACGGGTTTGTTCAGTGGCGCCAGTGTCGAAACGTGATCGAGCATATTAAGGAAATTCTCGGACTCACCGAGCACGCTATCACTGTTCATAGTTGGTCTTTTTCGCTATATATTGGTTAATTTAACCATTTTAGCTGAATTTACTCAAATGTATAATCGATAAAATCAATACAACTCAAATAGTTAAAATTTGGCATGGGATTTGCTATGTAAGAGGTGATTATCCCAATTATCTCCAGAGGACTACGTTATGGGCATTTTTTCACGGTTTACTGACATCATTAATTCAAACATCAACACCTTACTCGAAAAGGCTGAAGATCCTCAAAAAATGGTTCGTTTGATGATCCAAGAGATGGAAGATACGCTGGTTGAGGTTCGAACGCATTCCGCCAAGGCGTTAGCAGAAAAGAAAATGTTACAACGTCGCATTGATTCAGCCGCTGTCCAATCTGAAGAGTGGCAGCAAAAAGCTGAATTAGCGGTGCGCAAAGATAAAGAAGAACTCGCTCGTGCAGCGCTGATTGAAAAACAAAAATTGACGCAGCTGGCCGAAAAATTACAAGCAGATGCGGTCATTCTCGATGAAAATATTAGTAAGATGAAGAATGAAACTGCCGAGCTCGAAACCAAGTTGACCGAAACGCGTGCGCGTCAGAAGGCGCTATCGCTACGTTATCAAACGGCCTCGACCAGTCGCCAAATTCGTCAACATATTGATAGCGGTAAAATCGAGAAAAATCTGGCGCGTTTCGAATCGTTTGAACGTCGCATTGATCACATGGAAGCTGAAGCTGAAGTCTTAAAGTCGGCCAATACTGCTAGCCTAGATCAGCAATTTTCTGAACTCAGTGCCGATGACGAGATCAGTCAGCAGCTCGCTAAAATTCGCCAACAAGTTGCTAAGCCTGAATAATACAGCCTACTGTAATCGACTAATAAGGAGTGTTGATGAGCGGATTTTTACTTAGTGTACCCTTAACGCTGTTTCTCGTGTTTATCGCGCCCCTATGGCTGTGGCTACACTATAACAATAAGGGCAAACTCTCTAATAAGCTCTCTGTTAAAGAAATCGCGCAGATCGAACAGCTCAAGAGAGACGCCGACCGTATGCAGGATCGTATTCACGCTTTAGAAGCTATACTGGATGCCGAAAACCCAGAGTGGAGACAACCATGATCAAACTTCCCTTTATCAGTGATAAGCCCCTTTATCGTAATAGTGAAGACGGTAAGATTTTAGGGGTCTGTGCAGGAATAGCCGATTACAGTGGACTACCTATTAATCTCGTACGGATTATCGCTGTGCTCTCAACCTTCGGTTTATTCTTTGTCACACTATTGCTCTATGTTGCGTTGGGCTTCATTTTAGACAAAAAACCGCGTGGTTCATCGGCAGAACCCGCTACACTTTCTATAGATGAGGTATTGAGTCAAGCCGATCAAACCTTGAAAGAGAGTGAACAACGGTTACGCAAGATGGAAGGCTATGTGACGTCTGAAACTTTCTCGGTGCGCAGCCGGTTTCGTAAGCTTTAAGTCATCTGTTTCAAGACAAACGGATTATAAAGTGAGGGTATGATGAATAAGCAATGGAAAGACTCAGCAAAACGGCAGGTTAAGCCTGCCTTAAAATCAGTGGGTAAATTTGTACTCATCAATGCTGTAACTTTTGGTCCGGCGGGTGTCGCGGGCTGGGCGGTCAAATCAGTCAGTAAGAAACCCGTAAGACTGTTTCTTGGTATGGTGCTTGAGCCTGTTTTAAGTAAAGTGATGAAAAAAATTTCCGCTAAACTACTGAAAGAGCAGCATGAAAAAACTTCAAAATGAGGTGATGTCTTGGGTACAACGCAGCGTAGACCAGCATCTCTGTCTCGCTGTGACAGGGCTAAGCCGCAGTGGTAAAACGGCCTTTATTACATCGCTGGTTAATCAGTTACTTTCTACTCATCATGGCGCGCGCTTACCGCTCTTCACCCCACTGCGTGAAGGTCGGATTATCGGGGTTAAACGGGTTCCCCAACGCGACCTTGCTACGCCGAGTTTTAGCTACGATCGTGGGATTACGCAGCTTTATGGACATCCTGCCAGTTGGCCCACGCCGACGCAGGGGGTGAGTAAAATCGAGTTGGTCATTCGTTACCGAACTCAGCATGCGCTAAAGCGTTATCTTAAAGAGACCTCCTCACTGCGCCTTGTAATTATCGATTATCCTGGTGAATGGCTGCTCGACCTACCGATGCTGGGGCAAAGCTATTCAGAGTGGTCTGCGCAAATGCGCGAATTGCTCACGGGGCAGCGTGCAGAGTGGGCATCGACTTGGCAGGCAGCTTGTGCTGATTTAGATCCTAATGCGCCCGTCGATGAATTATTGTTGGCAGAAATTTCTCAGTGTTGGACAGATTATCTTCACCGTTGCAAAGCCGAAGGTTACCACTTTATTCAGCCAGGTCGTTTCATCTTACCCGGTGAGATGGCGGGCGCGCCTGCACTACAATTTTTCCCTTGGCCATTCGACGAACTTCCGACTAAACATACCGAAAGCCGTACTGCTTCGACCTTTTCGACGCTAAAACAGCGCTATGATTTTTACTGCCAACATGTAGTGAAAAAATTTTACAAAGAGTACTTCGTCAAATTTGATCGCCAAATTGTGTTAGTGGACTGTTTACAACCGTTAAATCGGGGGGCCAACGCCTTTAACGATATGCGCTTAGCGCTGACACAACTGATGCAGAGCTTCCACTATGGTCAACGCTCCTTAATCCGCCGACTGTTTTCTCCGGTGATCGACAAACTGTTGTTTGCGGCGACTAAAGCGGATCATGTCACCAGCGACCAACATGCCAATATGGTCTCTCTGCTGCGTCAGGTGACCCAAGCCGCTTGGCAGAATGCCGCATTCGAAGGGGTAAAAATTGAATGCTTAGCCTTGAGTTCCATTCAAGCCACCATCCCTGGTGTTATTGAACACCAGCATCAACAGGTGCCTGCATTACGAGGACGTCGCTTACCTGACTATCAACCGGTCTCGCTCTACCCAGGTGAGGTGCCCACTCAGCTGCCTACCGCATCATTTTGGCAACAGCAGGGCTTTAGATTTGAAAACTTCACCCCCTTAGAGATGGAGGCAGACAAGCCATTACCCCATTTGCGGATGGATAATGCGTTAGATTTTTTATTGGGAGATAAACTGACATGACGGGCAAGGAGGTTAGGCCTCGTATCGATTTTGCTGACACACCAGTGGAACCGAACGCAGAGAAGATTAAAACCTCTCATCACTTCGATGAAGCGCATGCAGAGCAGCATTTCATTGCGCAAGAATTTGACACTGCAGAGGATGTAAACGAAGTTGACGAGATTAGCTTAGAACAAAGCTTACGTCCGAAATTTCCTGTCTGGGCGCGTCTGTTGCTATTGGGGATGATTATTCTATTGGTCAGCGGTATGGCGCAGTTGGTCCAATCGATCATCACCGCGTGGCATGACAGTCAGTGGTTTACCCTTGGCATGGCAACCGCGGGGGTGATGATCGTCTGCGCGGGATTGAGTGCGCTGCTAGCTGAAGTGGCACGACTGCGGCGTTTAAAAAAGCAGATGCATATCCATCAGCAAGCACAGACACTGTTATCGAGCCATAGTCATCAACATGCTGTCGCCTTCTGCGAGTCCTTAATTAAGGATGCCGGCTTACCGGCTGAGCACCCAGCGGTGGTACAGTGGCGGACGGCGTTAGATCCCTCATTGAACGATAAAGAGGTCATCACCCTCTATTCGACGCTTGTCCAACCAACTTTCGATAACCAGGCACGCCGTTTAATTCGGCAAACGGCTACGCAGTCAGCCATCATGATTGCCGCAAGCCCTTATGCGTTAGTGGATATGGGCTTGGTGGCTTGGCGCAGCCTACGAATGATTAATCAAATCGCTAAACTCTATCAGGTTGAACCTGGTTATTTTGGAAGGATAAAGTTACTGCGAGCGTTGTTAGTCAATATGGCTGTCGCGGGCGCCACTGAATGGGTGCAAGAGAGCAGTCTCGATTGGCTTTCACAAGATCTGGCTGCACGTCTTTCGGGACGCGTCGCGCAGGGTGTCGGTATTGGATTACTGACCGCCCGCTTAGGGATAAAAACCATGTCTCTCTGTCGCCCAATTCCGTGGCCAGAGGGCGAGGCGCCAAAAGTGAGCGAGTTCCGCCGTGGATTAATCGCCGATCTCGGTGAAAAATTTCGTCAACGTAAACCGACACAACCGTCTTAATGCCATTAGGCACAAAAGTGTCAACTTTTCCTGACAGAAATATTCTGCTTTAATGAGTCCTAGCGTATACTTAGGGGATTACGCTGTTGGGGAGAGTTATCATGCGCTTAGAAGTACAATGCCAAGATCGTCAAGGATTGGTGTACGAACTTTTAAATTTACTGGTTAAACGCAATATTGATCTTTATGGTATTGAGATTGGTGAACACTATACGGTCTATTTGCGCTTTAGTTCGGTGGATTTTGATGACTTCAGCGGCCTTATGGCTGAAATTCGGAGAACACCGGGCGTGAGCGATGTTCGCCGCGTGACCTATATGCCTTCTGAACAGGCAAAGCGTACGTTACATGCATTAGTCAACAGCTTGCCAGATCCTATACTGTGTACAGACAGTAAAGGGCGAGTTGATCTCACTAATCATGCTGCTCAACAGCTATTTTCACTCAATCCTCACGCTACCGTACACTCGCTGACGAGCTTGATCCCGGGGCTTGAATTGCCACCTACTCAGAGCCAAAAATCTGTCCCGCTCACGCTGCAGGGACGTGATTTTCTAGCCGAAGTTTGTCCACTTTTCTTGCCAGATGATGATAGCGCTCAGGTTCAGCAAACCGGCACCTTAGTCATACTCAACGCTGCCACAAAATTAGGCAGAGCCATCACCCTCAATGATCTTGATAGCGAAGGGGCGTTTAATCATATCATTGCAGACAGTCCAAAGATGCGCCAAGTGGTGCAGCGAGCGAAGAAACTTGCGCTGCATGATGCGCCTTTATTGATTATTGGCGAAACCGGTACCGGTAAAGATATTATTGCGCGTGCCTGTCACCAGCTGAGTCCACGCCACAGCCAGCCGTTCTTAGCCTTAAACTGTGGCTCGATACCAGATGACGTTGCAGAAAGTGAGCTATTTGGTCATGCTGCTGGAGCCTATCCCAATGCGCTTGAAAGCCAAAAAGGCTTTTTTGAACAAGCGGCAGGGGGAACGGTATTTCTTGATGAAATCGGTGAGATGTCACCGAGCCTGCAAACCAAATTATTGCGTTTTTTAAATGATGGGACCTTTCGACGCGTTGGGGATGAGCATGAGGTACACGTGGATGTTCGTGTGATTTGTGCAACCCAAAAAAATCTGCAAGAACTGGTCGACCTCGGCAGCTTCCGTGAAGATCTCTTCTATCGCTTAAACGTTTTATCGTTACAACTCCCTGCGCTGCGCGAGCATCCACAAGACCTGATGGCCCTCGCTAGTTTCTTTGTGGCACGTTTTGCCCATGAGCAGGGGATTGCCGTACCGAGACTGGCTCCGTCGCTGGCAACGCATCTTTCTCGCTACCACTGGCCGGGAAATATCCGCCAGCTTAAAAACTGCCTGTTTGCCGCGATGACGCAATTTGAAGGCGACGAGTTACGTCCTCAAGATGTGAATCTTCCTAGCTATACGACGGATGAAGACGTCGATGTGTTACAGCTAGAAGGAACCCTTGATGAAATCAATGGCCGATTCGAGCGATCAGTGTTGACTACGCTCTATGCCAGCTATCCGAGTACGCGAAAGTTAGCGAAGCGCTTAGGTGTGTCGCACACGGCCATTGCAAATAAGTTGCGAGAATATGGTATCGGGCAGAAGAGTAGCGAAGCTAAAGAGTTGAACGAGCGGTAGGCTAAGCAGGCCAAGCTTAGGTTGCTTGGCCTGAACGATTATTTCAAGCTGCTTAACGCGGCCTCATAATCGGGTTCTTGAGCAATTTCAGCAACCAATTCGCTATAAATCACTTCATCCTTTTCGTTTACTACCACCACTGCACGTGCGGTTAGACCAGCAAGAGGACCTTCTTGAATATCCACACCCCACGCTGCTTTGAATTCCGGATGACGGAAAGAAGATAACGATGCAACGTTATCCAGTCCGTCTGCGGCGCAGAAGCGAGATTGTGCGAAAGGTAAATCTGCCGAAATGCAAAGTACCACGGTGTTCGATAATTCCGATGCTAATTGGTTAAATTTACGGACCGAAGCGGCACACACGCCAGTATCCACACTTGGAAAAATATTCAGCACTTTGCGTTGACCTTCGTAGGCAGTTAAGCCGACATCCGCGAGATCTTTATTGGTCAGCGTCAGTGCGGGGGCTTTGCTACCGGCATTTGGGAATTGGCCTGCGACAGCAATCGGTGAACCTTTAAGCGTAACAGTTTGCGACATTATAGCGTCCTTAAATCAGTGGGTTTGTCCCTATTTAGTAGGAACTTTAATGAGTTAACCCTACTTTTATGACATACTTTTGCGGTTTAATCGAGAGCTGAAATACGAATCCCTGTATTGGACCCTGACTGTGAGTTCACCGAGGTAAAGGAACATTGCCTATGCGCCATCAATCGAGTATTACCATCGCCTGTGTAGTCCCGCTCTGCCTACTGTTGAGTGGGGCAGTCAACGCTGACTTAGCCCCCCACCAAGAGATCGTACGCCAGATTAAAGATGAGCCAGCCTCTCTTGATCCGGCACAAGCGGTGGGACTGCCTGAGATACCGATCCTCCGTGACTTATTCGAAGGTTTAACCAATCAAGACTCGCAAGGACGTGCGGGACCTGGTGTCGCACAGAGCTGGCAAAGCAGCGACCAAAAGGTCTGGCTCTTTACGCTGCGTAAAGATGCTAAGTGGTCTAATGGCGATGCTGTGACGGCAAAGGATTTTGTCTACAGCTGGCAGCGGATGGTCGATCCGCGCACCAGCTCTCCTTATGCTTGGTTTCCTGCGCTAGCGGCTATTCAGAATGCTGCCGCAATCACGGCGGGGAAGATGCCGATAACACGTTTAGGGATAGTGGCGACCGATGATTACCACCTCAAGGTCACGCTGGAGCATCCTGTGGCGTGGTTTCCAGTATTAACCAGTAGTTTCGCGCTCTATCCGGTGCCGCATAAAATTATCGCGCAATATGGTAATCAGTGGACTTTACCGGGCAATCTTGTCGGAAATGGGGCGTATAAACTGGACAAGCATATCGTGAATGAACGTGTGGTGCTGACACGAAATCCTCACTATTGGGATAATGTTCACTCGACACTGGATAAGGTAACCTTTGTCCCGCTCAGCGATTCCGTCACGGCGACCCATTGGTATCAAGCGAACAATATTGATGTGACGGAGTCCTTCCCAAAAAATCGCTATCAGAGCCTGAAGCGCGCGATCCCGGGGGAAGTTTATACTCCAGCACAACTGGGCACTTACTATTATGCGTTCAATACGCAACAGGGGCCCACGGCCAATGTTAATGTCAGAAAAGCACTGTCATGGAGTATCGATCGGCAAATCATTGCAGAGAAAATCTTAGGCACCGGCGAGAAGGCGGCATGGCATTTTACCCCAGATATTACACAGGGCTTCACCCCGCCAACCTTAGCGTATCAACAACTCAGCCAGGACGAACGCAATCGACAAGCTAAGTTACTCTTAAACGCCGCAGGTTATGGGCCGACTCACCCGCTAAAACTCAGTATTCTGTACAACACTTCCGACAGCAATAAACAGATTGCCATCGCCGTGGCATCGATGTGGAAGAAAAATCTGGGTGCGCAGGTTAGCTTAGTTAATCAAGAGTGGAAAACCTATATCGATAGCCGTAAACAGGGGAAATTTGATGTGATCCGCGCCTCATGGGTGGGGGATTATAATGAACCCTCTACCTTCCTTTCATTATTGACCTCACACCATACCGGTAATATCTCACGCTACACCAATAGCCGTTACGATACGTTACTGGACAAGGCTAGCATGGCAACCATGTCGGCGGCCCGAGAAAAAATTTACGCAACGGCAGAACAGATGATCGCTGACGACGCGCCTATTGCCCCGATTTATCAATATACCAATGGGCGATTAATTAAACCGTGGGTGAAAGGTTATCCGATCACCAATCCCGAAGACGTTGTCTACAGTCGTCAGCTGAGTATCGAAAAGCATTAATGAAATTTTACGTATTAAGTCACAGACAAGGCGCTAGTTCACCTACACTCGAAAGAAATATGAGAAAAAGGGATCTGTTTTGAGCTCAATCGATATTACGCAATTACACGTGCCTGACGCCATCATTGCTTGTCAACTTGATGGCGAAGGGGGGATGTTGCCTATCACCTCGGCGGGGGAAATTGGGCCAACCAAACCTTGCTGGGTTCACTTAGATTACTCCTCAACAGTGAGCCGAGAATGGTTACAGTCCACACCATTGATTCCAGACGCTGTGCGTGATGCCTTAGCCGGTGACAGCCTACGTCCGCGTATTAGTCGGCTTGCCGATGGTTTTATGTTGGTATTACGCAGCATAAACCACAATGATAATGCGCGGCCCGACCAATTGGTGGCTGTGCGGGTGTTTATCAATGGTGACTTAATTATCACCACGCGTAAGCGTAAGGCACGCGCCGTCGATACGGTTTGGGAGGATTTACAAAAAGGTCATGGTGCAGAAAATGCCGGAAACTGGATTGTCGAATTTTGCGATGCCCTGACCGAACAAAGTGGTGAATTTATCGAGCAATTATACGACCGTATTATTGCATTAGAGGATGCATTGCTCGATGGTAAAGTGCCGGCGCGAGGTGAAATGGCGTTGTTACGTAAACAATTAATCGTGATGAGGCGCTATATGGCCCCTCAGCGTGATGTGTTTGCGCGTATCGCTAATGAGAAATTTACTTGGATGGCGGATGAAGATCGACGCTTGATGCAGGATATTGCCGAGAGGTTAGGCCGAGGGTTGGAAGATCTCGATGCTGGTATCGCACGTACTGCGGTCATCAGTGACGAGATCGATGCGCTGATAGCCGAGTCGATGAACCGTCGTACCTACATCATGTCGCTAATGGCGATGGTGTTTTTACCGGCAACGTTCCTGACAGGGCTTTTCGGCGTGAATCTCGGGGGGATTCCTGGGGGAAGCTGGCATTACGGCTTTGCCGTATTCTGTATTATTCTGGTGGCGATTGCGATTGCGGTCACACTCTGGTTGAAAAGCCGTAAATGGCTCTAGCGAATGTGATACTAAAAGCTGATCTGAATCAAAACGCTAAGGTGACCGCTGGGGCATACTTCTTCTCGCAGGTGAATGCAACGTCAAGCGATGGACGTTGTGCTCCACATTGTCTTACATTTTGAATTAAAGCATAGCGTAATTGATTCTCATGACCCCGGCACCTAGGCAACTAGGGCCGGTTTTTTTTTGTATGAAAAAGGGAGGCAACGGCCTCGCTTAATAGTTAGTTCAGTTCGACAATATCGAGTCGGTCTACAGCACGCGGCTCATCATCGTTGTCTTCTGGCTGCCAGCCCATCGGGGTGGTCGGTAGCGTTTCGCGATCGAAGGCTAAATCGCCACCTTCTACAACAGGGCTCCCGTGCGTGACGGCGTGAAAATCAAACAATGTGGTATCGGCCATATGTGAAGGGACAATGTTCTGCATAGCGCTGAACATGGTTTCGATACGGCCAGGGTAGCGCTTATCCCAGTCACGTAACATATCGCCAATCACTTGGCGTTGCAGGTTTGGCTGAGAGCCACACAGGTTACAAGGAATAATCGGGAATTGTTTGGCCTCAGAGAAGCGAATGATATCTTTCTCGCGGCAGTAGGCGAGAGGACGAATGACGATATGTTTGCCATCGTCGCTCATTAGCTTTGGCGGCATCCCTTTCATTTTTCCGCCATAGAACATATTCAAGAATAACGTCTGAATAATGTCATCGCGGTGATGGCCTAAGGCAATTTTCGTGCAACCGAGTTCGGTAGCGGTACGGTATAAAATACCTCGACGCAGGCGAGAACATAATGAGCAGGTCGTTTTGCCTTCAGGGACCTTTTCTTTAACGATCGAGTAGGTATCTTCTTCGACGATCTTATACTCTACGCCCAGCGACTCCAGGTACTCCGGCAGAATATGGCCAGGGAAGCCGGGTTGTTTCTGATCAAGGTTGACGGCGATCAGAGAGAAATTGATGGGTGCGCTCTTTTGTAAGCTACGTAGAATTTCCAGCATGGTATAGCTATCTTTGCCGCCAGAAAGACAAACCATGATGCGGTCGCCTTCCTCAATCATTGAAAAATCAGCAATCGCCTCACCGACGTTGCGACGCAAGCGTTTTTGTAATTTATTGAGGTTATATTGCTGTTTATGGGTAATTTCGGGATTGAATGACATTAAGCGAGTACCTGAATCAAAAATTCTACGAGAAAGTCGTTGGGCAGCGGTTAAACGGGTGACGGTTTAACGCGCGGCGAAGTCTAGCATATTTCTTGGCTTAATCAGAAGCGTTGCTGCAAAAGTCTTTAAAATTCCCGTTTAACCGCTAAATGTTAAATTAAATCGTAAAAAGTTATGTATTAACTCGATTATTCGCGGCAACTCTGACATATTTTCAAGCTCTTGCTTATCGTCCTTGGAGCTTACCGAATGAAAGTCGTTTCCTCACTGATTGCGGGTACCGTAATGTTACTGGCGGGTTGCAGCAGCCACCCACCAGCAGAACCTGAGCAGCAAGCTACCGCTGCGCACATCCAGCCAGTACATATGTCAGTTATCGCTTCCGATAACTGTGCGATGGCAGGGGGATCGTTAGCCTATACTCGTCAACTTGACGGGAGTCGCGTGGGGATGTGTCAATTAGTCAACGGTAAGCGTTGTAGTGAGACGGCACTAATGAGCGGTAACTGCGCACGCTAAGATTTTTGCCTTCGCGTGCACGTTGTTAAGTTACGGCGTTATCGCAAGGTTGCCCAGAGAAGATCTGCGATAGATTGGTTAAGGTCGTCAGGGCAATACTGGAAAGCGCTTCTTGGGTTAAGAATGCTTGGTGTCCGGTAAACAGGACATTATGGCAAGCTGAGAGGCGTCCAAAAATATCGTCTTGGATAATTTCATTCGATTTGTCTTCAAAAAACAGATCTCGCTCGTTTTCATAGACATCCATCCCTAAAGCACCGACTTTTCCTTCTTTTAACGCTTCGATTGCGGCAGAAGAATCGATCAAACTGCCGCGGCTAGTATTGATGATCATCACCCCTTTTTTCATTTTATCGAAGGCGCGAGCATTCAGCAGATGGTGATTATCGGAGGTCATCGGACAGTGTAACGAAATAATGTCTGATCGCTGAAGTAGGTCGTCTAAGGTCGTGTAGGTTGCACCACATGCTTCTGCTTCGGCACTCGGATAAGGGTCGGTGGCCAGAAGTTCCATCCCAAAACCGCGTAAAATACGTAACGTGGCCAGGCCTATCTTACCCGTCCCGATAATACCGACCGTCTTGCCGAACATATTGAAACCGGTCAAACCTTCCAGTGAAAAATTACCTTCTCGCGTGCGTTGATAAGCGCGATGGATGCGACGGTTCAGGCACATCATCATACCGATGGTATGCTCGGCGACCGCTTCGGGGGAGTAAGCCGGTACACGTACCACCTCAATGCCGAGCCGATGGGCGCTAGTAAGATCGACATTATCAAACCCCGCGCAGCGCAGCGCTACGACACGCACACCTAGACGATGTAATTCGGTTAAAATCTCTTCATTACACTCGTCATTGACAAAGAGGCAGACTGCCTGATGGCCGACAGCGTTTTTGGCTGTTTCCGCTGTAAGTCGAAAGTCAAAAAAACTAAAAGTATAAGTAAACTGTTCATTCACTTCAGTCAGCACTGCTTGGTCATAACTCTTCGTACTATAAACCGCAATTTTCATAGTTTTTTCTCCATTAGAGACCGGTGATGTTATACTTCGAGCAGGATGGGTATATTTTGCGCTATGTCATGATTTTGAGAGTAAATTAGTAAATTTAATTAATGAGTTATCGGGATTTGTTAAAAGCGTTATAAGGGATAAGGAAATATGTCGTTAGCGTTACGCTATATCTTATTTGCTGTAGCAATTGTGATTATTAGCCTAGTTGGACTGGGGCTATCCATCAATCAATGGTCGATGCTCGTCGTACAACACTTTTTACCCAGCGGGGTAACGGTTGAACGACAAAGTCGGTTTTCACTGACGCTTTCTCACATCACCTTACCTTCATTTACTCTAAACGCACAGGGATGCCAACTCGCCGAAGCTTCCACACCGCGTGTCGCACTAAGCCGTTATCCGTTAAAAGTGACAATAGATAAACTGACGCTTAAAAGCGACTGTTTTAAGCAGTGGCCTTCTGACGCAAGCAGCGATAGCAAACCTTTGAGTCTCAGTCAGCTTCAGCAGCAGATTCCCGGGATAAATCTTGATATCGCCTCACTGTCGATAGTCCCTTGGCAAACCTATCAAGGGGCGCTCCATTTTTCTTCATCCGGTGCTCATCAACAACTGACTTATCATGGGCAGGCACTTAATGTAAACGCTGAGCTGACTGGGCAAACACTTAATCTTAAAAACCTTAGCTTTACGCATCCTTTATTGGCACAACCCTTAAATTTATCAGGCAAAATTCAGCTCGCTGACACGGTCACCGCCGTGCCTGAACAGGCAAATTTACAGGGTAAGGTCGCATTAGCATCTTATCCTCATCCTGTTGATGTGACACTGTCACGTAATCAACAGCACGGAGCGTTGATTGTTAAGGATCCTGCGGATGAGCAACCCCTCTTAAGCGCGCCCTTTACACTGACCGCTGACCAATTTCAAATTGAAAAAGGGGCGTGGTCATGGCCGACACCTGAACAACCTCTCAGCGGCTTCTTCTCGCTTTCCGCTGAACATTGGCAGCAGGGCTTTGAACAGACGGTCATTACAGGCCGTGTCAACGCGCTCACTCAAGGACGCGGGGGCAAAGGGAATGTCGTACTGAGTCTAGGTCCAGGGAAGTTATCATTTTCGGATAATCAATATCCCTTACGCTTAACCGGTACAGCAAAACTGAAAGCGCTACAGTTTTACGCAGGGCTCCCGGCAGCACTGACGGGGACATTGATTGATCCGGCCATTCATTTCCAGCCGAAAGCGTTATTATTGATGCGCGGCGAACTCTTACCCGGTTGGGAAGTCGATGAGGCCAGATGGCCAATAGCCGGTGTGCGCTTGACTCAGCAAGGTCTCAGTGGCCTATTACAAGCCAACTTTATGGTCAGAAATGAGCGCAGCAGTTTTTATCTGCTGCATTTAGCGGGGATGGCTGACAACTTCTTACCGGATAAAGGACGTTGGGATTGGCGTTATTGGGGGAAAGGGATGATCTTGCCACTCACCGCGAATTGGGATGTGCAAGGCCGTGGCTTCTGGCATAACGAAGAGATTACGCTAACCTCATTGTCGACAGGTTTCGATCAGATCCGTTATGGCAGCATGTTGATGCAAAAGCCCCGTATGACGCTGACTGAACCTGCACACTGGGTAACTCAACAAGATAAGCCTCAATTTAGCGGCCAATTCAAAATTACCGCTGATCACACCTTCTTCGGGGAAACCAGCCAGTTACCTGCCGCGCAACTTGATTTGAACGTTAACGGTACCACGCCCGATCAATTTGGCTTTAAGGGACAATTAGTCGCAAACCGTATCGGGCCAGTACGCGTTATCGGCCGCCGAGATAATAGCCGTTGGTTGGGACGAGCCTGGTGGCCCGAACAGCCCTTATCGGTATTTCAGCCTTTAGCTGGACCGACAAAGAGTGTCGCGTTGCGGTCAGGTAATTTGCGCGCTCAGGCTGCGTTTTCTCTTACTGAGGAAGATGGTTTCCAAGCCGGTGGGCACTGGGTGGTAAAAGATGGCAACATCTGGCTACCGGATTATCAATTTCAGGGCGTCAACTTCTCATTGCCGTTTCGTTTCAGTGATCATCGTTGGCATTTTGGCTTACGCGAGCCGGTATCGTTATCGGTAGAGACCATCGAGAATAAATTCCCGATGAGTCATCTTAGCGTAAAACTGAAAGGGAGCTGGCCGTGGGACGAGCAGAATCCCTTAACGCTTAATGACGCCTCATTGGATATTTTTGGCGGAACCCTGTCCATGAACCATCTACGCTTGCCTCAGCATAAGAGTGCATTGCTGGAGATTAAACATCTGGGCATGAGTCAGTTAATTACGGCTATTCATCCTAAACAAATTGCCATGTCAGGTAAAATCAGTGGGCAATTACCTTTCTGGGTTGAAAATTCGCCATGGCTGATCGAAAAAGGGTGGATTAAGGATGATAAAGGCTTAACGCTGCGCGTGGATAAAGATTTACTCGACCAAATATTGAAAAATAACCTGGCAGCAGGCGCGGCCATTGATTGGTTACGTTATATGGAAATTTCTAAATCTTATGCCACCGTTAACGTCAGTGCTAAAGGGGATATGGTGATGAAATCACAGATTCATGGCACAAGCCGCTTCGACGATAAAAGGCAGCGCGTTAACCTCAATTATCAACATACCGAAAATATCTTTATGCTATGGCGTAGTCTGAGTTATGGCGATAACTTACAGTCGTGGTTAGAGGAGCAAACCCGTCTGCCCGCTAATAAGGAAAATGCACAATGAAACTAGGATTTCTCGCACTGCTGAGCGTCTCGACCACTTTGGTCGGTTGTATTCCAAAAATCGAAGTTGCGGCACCGAAAGAGCCCATTACGATAAATATGAATGTGAAGGTCGACCACGATATTACTATTAAAGCGGACCCAGAGGTTGAGCGTCTTCTCAAGCAACGACAAGCAGAGAAGACTCCGGAGAAAATGCAAGCACCGGGTCAGACTACGACAAAAAGCGCCAATTAAGGCGCTTTAAGTCATGAGGTAACCGAATTAGACGATCTGGCTAATTTCGGCTTTAGCCTGCTCGATGGCTTTCGTCGCCACATCCGGCCCGTAGGCAATCCCTTCTGCTAAGATAGTCTGCACATCAGTAATTCCAATGAAGCCTAAGAATAAGGCGAGGTATGGGGTAACCAAATCAGTTGGGGTATCTTTGTGAATTCCCCCGCGCGTAGAAAGCACAATGGCTTTCTTACCGGTAACCAATCCTTCAGGCCCGGTTTCAGTGTAACGGAAGGTCACGCCAGCCCGAGCAATTAAATCAAAGTAAGTCTTTAATTGCGTCGAAATATTAAAGTTATACATCGGCGCTGCAAGCACGATGACGTCATGAGCTTGTAATTCGGCAATCAACTCATCAGAGAGGGCGAGCGCCTGTTGTTGGCGTTCAGTCAGTGCCGCATCGCTCGGACGTAAGGCACCCACTAATTCACCGTCGAGAACGGGAATCGGGTTCGCTGCGAGGTCACGAACTGTGACAGTGTCACCTTTAGTGACCGCGTTTTCCGCATAATAGTCGGCTAACAGGGAGGATTGCGAATAATCGGCGAGGATGCTGGACTTGAGTACTAAGACTTTGCTCATGATAATTCCTTATGAAACGGTTAGTTTTCGTTACTATAGGGGGAAAGGTCGAGAGAAAAAAGCTAATCTTTTCGATGTCTATTTTCAAAATTTCTGAATGAGACTTTTCGTGGTGATCGACCTTTCAACAACGGTCGCCGCCTGCCGTTTACCTCTGAGTTATGCTATAATCCGCCCATAGCAGGCGACTCCTTCGCCTTACACCTATTGCTACGCTTCGTTGCTTACTTTTCAAGGTAATACCGTTCTATGTCTAAAACTGAATCGACGACTCTTTCCTCTCTCTGGACACGCAGCGAACAGGTTTCATTTCGTGACCGCCAGCAACTGCGTCGGCGATTGCGGGGGGTCGATAAGATCACTGGGTCTGACGCACAGCAAGCGGTACTCACTAAAATTGAACAAGAGCTGATAACGGCTGAGCAGCGGCTGGTAACTCATGATGCCAGCCGTCCAGCGACTATCCATTTTCCTGAGAATCTTCCGGTCAGCCAAAAACAGCAGGCGATTGCCGATGCAATTGCCAGCCATCAAGTGGTCATTATCGCAGGGGAAACCGGGTCAGGAAAGACGACTCAGATCCCGAAAATCTGTCTGGCACTCGGTCGCGGACGTCAAGGACTTATCGGCCACACCCAACCACGACGTTTAGCGGCACGTACCGTTGCGACCCGTATCGCGGAGGAGCTTGGGACCACGCTGGGTGGTGTTGTCGGCTATCGAGTCCGTTTTACCGATCAAATTTCTGATCAGACACATATTAAATTGATGACAGACGGTATTTTACTGGCTGAGATCCAACAAGATAAACGTCTGCTACAGTACGACACGATTATTATCGATGAGGCGCATGAACGCAGTCTTAATATCGATTTCCTATTAGGGTATCTGCGCGAGTTATTGCCCAAACGCCCTGATTTGAAAGTTATTATTACCTCAGCGACGATTGATCCAGAGCGCTTCTCCAAACATTTTAATGATGCGCCCATAATTGAAGTCTCGGGGCGTACCTATCCAGTGGAAGTCCGCTACCGGCCCGTGAGTGCCGACAGTAGCGAAGGTGATCGCGACCAACTGCAAGCTATTTTCGACGCCGTGGACGAACTCTATCGTGAGCCACCTGGCGATATTCTTATTTTTATGAGCGGAGAGCGAGAAATCCGCGATACCGCTGACGCACTTTCCCGTCAAGGACTCGCCCACACAGAGGTTTTACCGCTCTATGCGCGGTTATCGAATAGCGAACAGAACCGAGTGTTTCAGTCCCACACGGGACGCCGCATTGTCTTGGCAACGAATGTCGCTGAAACCTCACTCACCGTACCAGGCATTAAATACGTTATCGACCCGGGTACAGCGAGGATTAGCCGTTACAGTTACCGAACTAAAGTGCAGCGGCTACCAATTGAGCCAATCTCACAAGCCTCTGCGAATCAACGAGCAGGCCGCTGTGGTCGGGTCTCTGAAGGGATTTGTATCCGTTTATATGCCGAGGACGATTATCTCTCTCGTCCCGAATTTACTGACCCAGAAATTTTGCGGACCAACTTAGCCTCGGTCATTTTGCAAATGACGGCGCTAGGGTTAGGCAATATTCAGCATTTTCCCTTTGTTGAAAAGCCGGATAATCGTAATATTCAAGATGGCGTACGGTTGTTAGAAGAGTTGGGGGCAGTCGAAAATGCCGCTCACGATGTCCAGAAATTAACCCCCTCGGGTCGACAATTAGCGCAATTACCGATCGATCCGCGGTTAGCTAAGATGGTGCTTTCGGCACAACAATTTGGCTGTGTTCGCGAAGCGATGATTATCACTGCTGCGCTATCCATTCAAGATCCTAGGGAGCGTCCCGCCGACCGACAGCAGGCCTCTGATGAGAAGCATCGCCGATTTGCGGATAAAGAGTCGGATTTTCTGGCCTGGGTCAATTTATGGGATTACGTGCAAGCCCAGCAGAAGGCATTAACCGGCAACCAATTCCGCCGCCAATGCAAAAGCGACTATCTCAACTATCTGCGTATTCGTGAATGGCAAGATATCTACACGCAGTTACGGCAAGTGGTGCGCGAACTCGGCTTTTCGCTTAATAGCGAACCGGCTCCTTACCGCGAGCTACACAGTGCCTTGTTAAGTGGACTGTTGTCCCGAGTGGGCCAAAAGGAAGTCGAAAAGGGCGAGTTTATGGGCTCGCGACAAACACGTTTTCATCTTTTCCCTGCATCAAATTTATTTAAAAAACCGCCTAAGTGGGTGATGGTGGCTGAACTGGTGGAAACCAGTAAATTATGGGGTAGGATCGCCGCCAAGATCGAACCTGAGTGGATTGAGCCGCTGGCGGGTCACTTAGTCAAGCATAGCTACAGCGAACCCCATTGGGAGAAGAAACAGGGCGCCGTCTCTGCCTTCGAAAAGGTCACGCTATATGGCTTACCGATAGTTTCGCAGCGTAAAGTCAATTACAGCAAAATCGACCCGGCGATCTGTCGCGAACTCTTTATTCGTCACGCTCTTGTCGAGGGGGAATGGCAAACCCAACATCGATTCTTCAGTCATAATCAACAGTTACGTTTAGAAGTCGAGGACCTTGAGCATAAATCACGACGCCGCGATATCTTGGTCGATGATGAAACGTTATTCGCTTTTTACGATCAACGTATCCCAGATACCATCGTTTCGGTGCGCCATTTCGATAAGTGGTGGAAGACGGCTTTTCAACAGGATCCGCATCAACTCGATTTTGATAAAAACATGCTGGTCCGTGAGGGCGCAGGGACCATTGATGCCAATGATTACCCTAATAGTTGGCGGCAAGGCAACGTGCAATTACCACTCACTTATCAATTTGAACCTGGTAAGGATGCTGATGGGGTTACCGTCCATATTCCATTGCCGTTACTTAATCAGATCACCGAACAAGGTTTTGATTGGCAGATCCCTGGACTGCGTAAAACCTTGATCGTGGCATTGATTAAGTCGTTACCGAAGCCGCTCCGTCGTAATTTCGTGCCCGCACCAGACTATGCTGACGCCTTTTTAGGCCGCGTAACGGATGTAAACTTACCGCTACTCGAATGCTTAGAGCGTGAATTTCGGCGGATGAGCGGCGTCACAATAGAGCGCGATGCGTGGCAGTTGGCGCAGGTTCCAGACCATCTTAAAATGACGTTCCGGGTGGTCGATGGGAATAAGAAAACCCTGCAAGAGAGTAAATCCCTAACCGAACTTCAGCTGCAGTTGAAGGGTAAGGTACGGGAGACACTCTCCAAGGTCGCCGATGTTGGCTTAGAAAAGCAGGGCGTAACCGAATGGGACTTTGGCGAACTGCCCCAAACCTTTAGCCGTAAGCAAGCGGGTTTTACCTTGAAGGCGTGGCCAGCTTTAGTGGATGAGAAGCAGAGTGTCGCAATCAAGTTATTCGATACCGAAGCGGAACAACAACAGGCGATGTGGCAGGGGCAACGGCGGTTACTGCTGCTCAATATTCCTTCACCGATTAAATATCTTCACGAGAAGCTGCCTAATAAAGCGAAGCTCGGACTGTATTTTAATCCTTATGGTCAAGTCCTACAGTTAATTGATGATTGTATCCACTGTGGCATCGATAAAATTATGGCGGAGCAAGGCGGGCTGGTTTGGGACGCGCAGCACTTCATGGTGTTACGTGAGAAAGTCAAAGCGGAGTTAAACCAGACCGTTGTAGAGATTGCCCAGCAAGTCGAGCAGATCCTCTCCACCGTTTTTGCGATTAATAAACGACTAAAAGGGCGGGTCGATATGGCCTTAGCACTGGCGCTCAGTGACATCAAAGCACAGCTATCTCACTTAGTCTATCCGGGGTTTGTGACGCAGAATGGCTGGCAGAAGCTTGCCGACACCTTAAGGTATTTACAGGCTATTGAGCGGCGATTAGATAAGTTACCCGTCGATCCACACAGTGATCGTGCAAGAATGTTGCGCGTTCAACAGGTTGAACAGGCGATACAGCGTTATCGTAATAAATTACCCAAGGCTGAACAGCACAACGATAAGGTGATGGCAGCGCGCTGGATGGTCGAAGAGTTAAGGGTAAGCCTTTTTGCCCAGCAACTAGGAACCCCTTATCCGGTGTCAGAGAAGCGGATCACGCAATTACTGGAAGAGTCACCGAGCTGATGCTCGGTGCACCTTATTGAATATTATTGGTCAGCGCCGATATTTTGCTGTTGAAGGAGCTAACCGCGATAGCACGGTTATCGGCGCGGTAACGATCTTGTGCAGAAGGCGCGGAGCTTTGCACGCCAATAATCTGCCATTGATTGTTAGTATTAATCATCAAGGGTGAACCGCTATCGCCCGGTAGCGTATCGCATTGGTGTGATAACACCGCCGTTTGTGACCAGCCAGTGATTTTACAGCCGATATGGGCAAAGAGATTATCAAGGTTATCGGCAGGGTAGCCGGCTTGCGTTACGCTATTATCCACCGTGCTTAATGCTGCAATCAACTGTTCTCTATTACCGCTAAACAGTGGGATTGGAGTAATCGCTGAAGGGGGATTGTGCAGAATCACGACAGCATAATCTGAAGGGGCTGCTTTCGCTGGAACAATCCATCCTTCACCTGCCGCTTTAAGTTTTCCTGCCAAGCCAGGTGCGACTTTCGCATCAATATCGTGGATCTCGTAAACCCAGCCTTTTTTGGTGGTAACAAAGCGTAATGCCACAGGCGGATCGAATTTACCGGGAGGCGCGAGTAAGCAGTGTCCAGCCGTTAAGGCGACATGCGGGGAAATCAGGGTGGCAGTACAGAGATTACCACTTTCCGTCTCAAGTTGACCGATAGCATCCCAAGGATGAAGTTGCGGCTTATCAATTTCTACGCGGTGATCTTTGCCGAAAAAGAGTGTTTTTATCTCTGCTGCACTGGGGGTATCGTCATCTGCGTAGGCAGTAAAGTGACAGCAGAACAGGGCAAAAAAACACAATCTTTTGAAGCGCATAATGTTCTCAACAGCAGCATAGAAAATTTATAGCGACACTATAGACGTATCAACTAAGAAAAGGGAAGGTAATTGTCACTCAGTGGATGAGGTTAGATAAAACAACACGCAGCCATAATGCCACAAACAATGACGGTCAGAAGAATAATTTCGTAACGGTAGCGGCGCATCATCGACAGACCCCCGTAAAGAAACACCCGGCATAACCGGGTGTTTATATCACTTTGACGCTAGTAACGCTTAAGGCTCACTTATTTTTTAGTGACTTTCTTAGCGTGGTGTTTTTTTGCAGCTTGCGCTTTTTGTGCAGCAGGGTTGACTTTTTTAGCGTGGTGCTTTTTCGCTGCTTGAGCTTTTTGCGCTGCAGCAGGTTTTGCTTTCTTAGCGTGGTGCTTTTTAGCTGCCTGCGCTTTTTGCTCTGCAGCAGGTTTTGCTTTCTTAGCGTGATGCTTTTTAGCTGCCTGCGCTTTTTGCTCTGCAGCAGGTTTTGCTTTCTTAGCATGATGCTTTTTAGCATGGTGCTTAGCAGGTGCTGCAGTGGTTGTAGTAGCAGAAGCTGCTGGGGTAGCTGTAGTGTCTGCAGCGAAAGCTGCTGAAGAGATACCCATAGCCGCGGCAACTACCAGTGCGAAAAGCTTTTTCATTTGAATTTCCTCAATATCACATTATCGGATAGCTCACTGCGGAGCCGGTAGAGTCACTATATGAGGATTCCTGAAAACTGTCCGTTGGTGATTGGTATCGGTATGTAACGGTATGTACATCTCGACTAGTTTCCCAAGTAACGGCGCGTTAAATGCTGTTTAAACCATTTAGGATTCAGCGTTTCCCCTGTAGCCTGTTGCACTAATGTGTCGACGGAGAATCGGCTACCCTGGCGCCAGATCGCATTATTCAGCCAACTGAAAATAGGGTCAAGATCCCCGAGAGTGATGGCTTCATCCACGCTCGGTAGTTGTTGCGCTAGGCTATTAAATAGTTGTGCAGCGTACATGGCACCTAGAGTGTAGGTTGGGAAATAGCCAAAGGAGCCATCCGTCCAGTGAATATCTTGCATACAACCATTGCGATAGTCTCCCGCCGTACTCAAGCCAAGGTAGCGTTGCATTTTCTCATCCCATAGTGCTGGAATATCTGCGACCTCAACCTCGCCATTAATCAGGGACCGTTCAATTTCGTAGCGCAGCACGACATGGGCAGGGTAACTTACCTCGTCGGCGTCGACACGGATCAATCCAGGGCTGACGTGCTGGACTTGCTGCACTAAGTCGTCAAGGGTGAGATCCGCTGCGGCAGTGAGATGTTGGCAGATAAGAGGATGCAGGCGTTGTAAGAATGCCCTACTGCGGCCGAGCTGCATCTCGAGAAATAGGCTCTGTGATTCATGTATCGCGGTCGAACGCGCCAAGGCAATAGGCTGACCTGGCCACTGTTTAGGCAAGTTTTGTTCATAGCGTGCATGGCCGGTTTCGTGGATGACGCCCATTAAGGCACTGAGGAATTCACTGCTATCATAGCGCGTGGTGATCCGCACATCCGTCGACACACCGCCACAGAAAGGGTGGGCGCTAACGTCAAGTCGACCATGATTAAAGTCAAAGTCTAGCAGTTGCATAACAGACTCTGCTAAGGCTTTTTGTTGTGAGATAGGGTAAACACGAGCAGTCTGTAGGGCAGTGGCAGCCGGTTGTTTCGCGATAACCTGTTGCAGAAGATCCGGTAACCAGCCAATTAATTCACCGAAAAGAGTATCGAGTCGTTGGCTTGTCATGCCAGGTTCATAAAGATTAAGCAACGCGTCATAGGGTGTACTGCCGAGTGCTTGTGCCCGAAGTTGCGCCTCTTGCCGTGAGAGGTCGACCACCGGCACAAGGTTACGCTGGAATCCTTGCCAATCATTATCAATACGCTGCTGACGCCATGCTTGTTCGCAACGACTGCCAGCGAGGGCTTTGGCTTCGACCAATTCAGTAGGCAAGATCGCTGCATCGGCATAATGACGCGATATTTCACGAAGATTAGCTTGTTGGTCGCTGTCTAATGGCTCTTGTTGCGCCTGTGCGATCAGCTCCGCTGTGCTAGCTTGTACGAGGATTTCATGATGCATCACACTGAGTTCAGCTAAAGCCTCGCCGCGTGCATCGCTGCCGCCGCTAGGCATCATGGTCTGCATATCCCACCCAGCAATAGCAGAGAGGTGATCGAGGCGGGCCAAGCGTTGAAAACGTTCAGTGAGGGCTTGGTAAGCTTTCATTTATTATCCTTGTGCGTAGCAGTAAGCAGTGAAGTATCCGGTGTAAAAGAATTAAGAGGCCAACTAAAACGTAAACAGGCTCCCCCTAAGGGGCTACTTTCCGCCCGAATAGAGCCTTGAAAGGCATGAGCAATGGAGTGGACGATCGCTAGGCCCAAGCCGCAGCCACCCGTTGCACGGTCACGACTCGGATCCAGACGTACGAAAGGCTCAAAGATTTTCGCCCGTTGCTCGGCGGGAATCCCCGGCCCATCATCTTCGACTTGTAAATAGCCACATTGCGAGTCAAACCACAAACTAATGCGCAATCGTTGCTCGGCATACCGTAAGGCATTATTGACCAGATTATCGAGCACACGCTCCATCAAACGATTATCGGTGATATAACAGGCTGCCTGAGGGGGAACATCCAATTGAATCATCTTATCCGCGCGGATAACGCGCAGATCATCCACCCACTCGACCAGCCATTCGCGCAGATCGATCTGCTGTAGAGAGAGGGCTACTTGAGGGCGGTCGAGGCGAGCGAACGTCAATAACTCTTGGATCAGTGCCTCAAGTTGCCCGATATCGCGGTTTAACGCCGTTGACTCAGCCGCTGACAAGTTATCGCTTATCGCTAAGCGATAGCGTAAACGTACTAATGGCGTTCGTAATTCATGGGCAATCCCATCGATAAGTAATTTTTTACTGGCAACAAGGTCTTTAATATTATCGGCCATTTGGTTAAAGGCGATCCCCAATCGATACAAACTGGAGGTATTCTCGAATTGTGTCCGAGCATCTAAATCACCCTCACCAAATCGCTGTGCCATCTTCTCTAATTTCAGCATTTCTTGCCAGTGTGGACGCATCCAGATAAATACCGGAAGCGCCAGGGACATGGCAATAAAGGTTAAGAGCAACACATCGAGCATGCGCATCTGATGAAGAAAGAACAGATAGGGAATCGGTCCAACCGACAACACATAGTGACTACGAGGGATATGCTGGATAAAGGTGTATTGATCGTCTAAAGCAACGATTTCGCCAGCGTGCAATCGGCGCATATCGGCAGCCGGTAATTGATAGTTTGTCAGCGGCTCAATATGCAGCTTAAACGAGAGATTAAGATCGAGATTATCAACGGTACTGTTCCAATCTTTAGGCGGGATTTCGCGCAGTTCGCTGCGCATCAGTGATAGCGAACTGGCCATCAGGTCATTCATTGACTGTCTGCCCGCACGCTCTGCCGTCATTTTATAGACTAGGCCGACCAATAGGGTCATGACAATGAAGCAAACAAATAAGAGAAGGTAGAACTGAATAAACAGTTTTTTCATTCTGAGTCGGTTTCCCACGCTTGTGGGGCAAAGAGATACCCTTTATTACGAATCGTTTTAATACGAAAAGGCTCTGTGGCGCTGTCGTAGAGTTTTTTTCGCAGGCGTGAAATGGCAACATCAATACTCCGGTCCATACCATCGTAACTCACTCCCCGTAATGTCTGCAGCAACACATCGCGGTTCAAAATTTGTCCTGCATGGCTTGCCAGCTCCCATAACAAGTCAAAATCGGCAGTGGAGAGGGCGATAATCTCACCCGCTAGGGTGACCTGCCGGTTCACCATATCGATGGTGAGTTTACCAAAGCTCATCACACGACTTTGACGCACCGCACTCGGTCGTTCGTCTGTAGAGGCGGCGGAGGGTTGATTTTGACGTAGATGTAAACGCAACCTTGCCAGTAATACCGCTGGCGGTGTCGTTTTTAGAATATAGTCATTGGCGCCGATCTCTAGCGCTAAAATATGGTTCATATCGCTATCCAACGAGGTTAACAATACGATGGGTCCTTGCCACTGAGGGCGCAGATCGCGGCATAAAGACATCCCATCTTTTCCTGGTAACATGATATCAAGTAATACAAGATCGGGTTTCTCGGCTAAAATCGTCGCTTCCGCACGATCGCCACGCGTTTCGATAATCACTTCAATATCATGTTTTTTCAAATAGGCCGAAATTAATTCGCCGACCTCAATTTCATCTTCAACGTAAACTATTTTATTCATTTTTAACAAATTCTTTTTTTATTTAACAATAAAACAACGTTACTGGAAATTATAGCTACGTTATCACGAAAAAGGCATCTCTTGCTGGTATAATAACGTAATTATATGCGACTATAAGCGCCGCAGATATGGGGTAGAAAATGACGAACACTGGGGGATGATGTGCCGATGCCATCGACATCAACAATTGAAAATAATGACTCTATTTCATTTAATTACAGTAGCTTACTTTTAGCTTCCTGTAAGAAGAAATGGCGTTTCGTTGATGCGATTTACGGAGTCCTCCCCATCTTTGGCGTAGTCACTCGCAAATCGGCACATAATAAGCTGGAAACTGTGGATTATTTCAAAGAACTGGCACTGCAAATTATTTCGACACAAGTCAGCGACGAAATGAATATTGCTCGATTATTGGTGCTAGCTGAACAACAAAATATTAAACACTTTACTATTCAATTACCTTATTCACTTTCTGAGCATCAAATCGCGCTTATCTACACGGAATACCGAAAGCCAGTTTCTTTACATCAAGAAAATGACTTTCTGCAAGTCCGCTTCTAAAAGTTAAGGGGTAAGCCCCCCTCACTCATCTTTATATCTTACTCAACGTGATGGCTATACCACTAACGAGTATCGCGATAATCATCACCTTATCGATCGTCCGCAGTCTATAATGCTGGCGATGCTGCCATCCGGCATAAAGAAATATTAATAGACCAGGTGCGTAAAGCGTCAACGACATCATCAGATGGTCGAGACCCGATGCATAGAGTAACCAAATACCGTATAACGTCGCCCCAACACCGATAAGAAGGGGTCGATAGTGACGTGTTTGATAACTGATTTTCGCTAAGAATAAACCCACCAGCAGATAAGGCACTAATACCATCTCTGAGGCGATAATCAATAACGTGCTGTAATCAAGATGAAAGAACGCTATCGCGACAAGGCAGAGCTGAACGCTAATATTCGTCATCCACAGACTGCCGATTGGAGCGTCTGCCGCATTCTGTCTCGCGATCACCTTAGGAAATGCACCGCGTTTGGCCGCGATAAAAGGAATTTCTGCCGCCATGATAGTCCAGCTTAGGTAAGCCCCAGAGACCGAAAGAATAATGCCCCCCACGATAATCCAATAGCCGTAAGGGCCAATCATTTCGACCAGTAGTCCACCCATTGATGGATTTTTCATTGTGGCAAGGGTTTCCCTAGGGACGATTCCGAGCGACAGTATCGTTACCAGTAGATAGACAATTAGCGCTGAGATGACGGCAAAAAGGGTAGCCTTACCGATGTCATTCTTATTTTTCGCGCGGCCAGATACCACTACGGCACCTTCAACACCTATAAAGACCCACAGAGTGATCAGCATTGTCTGCTTAACCTGCGACCATACTGGAAGATGTAATTGCGCCCCGGAAAAATCGAATGAAAATTGACGATAGTCGAAATGCATGATTCCAACCACGATAAAGAGGACTAAGGGCACCAGTTTACCGAGAGTGGCCAGTAGATTGATGCTTGCTGCGGTTTGGACGCCGCGAGTAATTAACGCATGGATAATCCATAGCAATATGGATGCACCTAACATGGATTGCCAAGTATTACCGTCGCCAAACACTAGGTGTCCAGGAGAATCCGTGAAAAAACTGAGCGCAGAGAAGACCACAACAAGATATGAAACGTTAGCAATCACTGCACAGAGCCAATATCCCCAAGCTGAGAGAAAACCAATGGTTTTACCGAAGCCATCCTCGGCATAGGTGAAGATCCCGCCATCAAGATCAGGGCGTAAGCGCGAGAGATAAAGCATGGCGGTAGCCAAAAAGAGGATACCGATACCGGTGATTGACCAGCCGATCACTAAGGCCTCGGAACCCGAAACGGCGGCCATATTTTGCGGGAGACTGAATACACCCGCGCCAAGCATGGAGCTAAGGACTAATGCGGTGAGCGCACCCACGCCTATTTTCTTACCGGTCATAAACACCTACTAACTTGCTAAAAAGTCTCGATAAGCTTACTAAAACAGCAGGTGATGCTAAGAAACGAAAACAACACAGCATATTTCATGGATCGAGTTAGGGCGCTGATTCTACGAAGTGAAGGGTAATATTGCAATGAGTATAAATGCGAAAAAATGATTATTTATGCAGTAGGAGGGTAAAAAAGCACCCGAAGGTGCTTTAGCCGTTATTTGAACAGTTCTGCGGTGACAGTAAGATTACCGCCACTTTGGTTCTGCCATTGGCGAGTAATGTGGTAATACTTCGCGCCTTTATCTGCCGCTCTGCGGGCGATAGCGGTCGACATCTCCGTTGGGTTACCGAAATGCGCCGTGATTGTTACCGTATCGAAAGGCGTCATCTGGGCTGCAGTGATATCATTCACTTCTTGGATCTTACCGCCTTGTGGAAGTGAGACGGTATAGCGCTTATTGGTAGACGTCTGAGTTTCATAAAAACGACCAACACTCTCACTGGTCGAATCTGAAGAGGCTACGCCTGGAATTTCCACTTTCTTGGCGGCTGCGCCCCCCGCTGCGAGAGCTGCTTTACCGGCTTGTGAGTCGGCTGGAATGGCATCCGGACTCTGTACAACGCGTTTCGGTGCATCGGCTTTATAGACATAAGCCGTCACATACTGGTTACCGCCGTTATTCGCCGCAATTTGGCGAATAATAAAGAATGCATCGGCATCCTTCGCTTTGGCCGCACGGGAAATGGCGTATTCAACCTGAGGCTGGCTAGGATAAAAGCCACGAATACTGACGGTATCGTAAGGCTCTAAGCGATAGGCCTCGGCTTTAGGTAACGCTTTAATCCCATTGATATAGCGATATTGTGGCTCTTTCGGGGCAGGGGCTGCATCAGGTAGGTAGAGGTCAGCAGTAACCCGCCAGTTTCCGCCATTACTGTTACTATCGTTTACGGATACGACATAAAATCCGGCTGCGCCCGCATCGTCAGCCCGTTTAGAGACGGCATTACTCACATCAATCAACGAGTTGAAGCGGCCTGGAAAATTAATTCTTTTATAGGGTGCCAGAGATGCGGCTTTTTGAGGGCTGAGTTCTTGAGCGGCAAAGGCAGTAGACAGCCCTAGCGAAATAAGCGCTGTTGCTAAAACTGTAGCAGTAAATTTCATAAAACGTCCTTCAGCTTGCACAGAAAAGAAAATTTATTGTTAATTGTTGAAGGCTGATTATTACATGGAAAAGATAAGCTGTCTTAGTCAATTGTTTGACAAATGTCTATAAACAAGAGCGCGAAGGGTAGAGTCGTCAAATTCTTGACGACTCTTGATAAAGAATGGGTTATTCAGGTAATGCGTCAGGCCGTATCACTAACAGATCACAGCGTAAATGATCGATGACCTGCTCAGCCGTGTTACCTAAGAAAGCTGCTGACAATCCGGTACGGCCAAAATTCCCTAGTACGACAACCCCGGCATTTAATTGTGCGGCGATTTCAGGAATGACCTCTTCAGGTTCGCCTTGCTCTACATAAGTATTAGCGCTGTCGATTGAGAAGGGCTGACGTAGCGCTTTCATTGCTAGCAGATGTTGGCCCCTAACCGCATCACTGTAACTTTGTGCATCAAAGTCAGGCAGTTCAATCGCGAGGTTAACTGGCGTGATGGGATAAGCCCCTACGAGCCGCACCGCTGTCTGGTTCACCTGCGACGCTAATGCTTGTGTTTCACGGACTAATTTTCGATTAAGGTCATCGTGTTGTTGATCGTCGCTGACTAAGTTAACGGCGACCACCGCAGTCGCGTCTTCTGGCCAAGGTTGATCTTTAACCATCCACACCGGACAAGGGCTTTTACGTAAGATTTGCCAATCTGTAGGCGTGAAGATGACCGATTCCAAGCGATCATACTGGTGCGCCATTTTCAGTACCAGATCATAACCCCCCGTTTCGATCTCTTGTAAGATGGCTTCTTGTTGACGATTATGCCAAATCACCTTCAGTACAATATCGACCCCAGACTCAAGATAGACGCGCGCTTGATAGCGCAGCCACTCAGTACGTTGTTGGATCATCTCTTGGCGCATACTCTCTCTTTCTTCCGTAGCAAGCGCTGTGGTCAACTCGTAAGAGAGGTCATAAATAGCAAGAAATGCAGTGATTTTGCCGCCCAGCCGATGATTAAGATATACCGCGCGACGAAGAGCGGGTTGGTCATCCTGATCTGGGTCAATGGCCACGAGAATATTTTTATACTGCGTCATATGACAATCCCTCAGTGTATGGAGTTAACTAAGGATAGTCCGGAATTAATGAAACAGAGGTAAAAACCGGAACATCATTGTTCAGTAACATAGCGTATCCGGTTTGGCTTATCTAGAGGAGATTTACGCGCATTTTTGTGCATGGCCTGCCAGTGCGTTCAACATATCGTGGTTTTCAATCGTAATATATTTACCTTTCACTGATAGCATGCCGCTTTTTTGGAAACGACCTAGCAACCGACTAATTGTTTCAACGGTAAGTCCCAAATAGTTTCCAATATCGCCACGCGTCATTGTTAATCGGAATTCACGTTGAGAAAAGCCGCGTTGGCCAAAACGTTGCGAGAGATTCCAAATGAAAGCCGCTAAACGTTCTTCTGCATTCTTCTTAGAAAGCAATAAGATCATTTCTTGGTCAGCTTTAATTTCGCCACTCATAAGTCGCATGATTTGATGACGTAGGGCTGGCATCTTACCGGCCAGATCATCCAGCGTATCGAAAGGGATCTCACACACCATTGAGGTTTCAAGCGATTGAGCAAAAGAAGGGTGGTGGCCCGAGGTAATGGCATCAAAGCCAATCACATCACCCGCTAGATGGAAGCCGGTAATCTGCTCGTCGCCTTGCTCGGTAATCGTATAGCTTTTCAATGTGCCAGAACGCAGCGCATAGAGAGATTTTAATTCATCTCCAGCTTTGAATAAGGATTGAGATTTTTGAATAGGTTTCTTACGCTCAATAATATTATCGAGCTGATTAAGCTCATGATTATTTAAGGTAAAGGGGATACATAATTGGTTGATACTGCAATCTTGGCAGTGAATAGAACTGCCATTCACTGGCGCGCGTTTGATTAATCTTTTTTCACTTAGCATGATGAACACTCCCGAATATTGTCTGGAGATACTTTAACATTTTTCGCGAAGAAAAAAAGGTCTTATCCACGATCAATTTATCGTGGTTTTTTTAATAAAAAAAACTGACTTTTGTTTTGTTTAAAATCAATAACATAAGTTAATAATAAAAATCATTTCGCTTTGTAATTTACAAAAAAAATACATTAGTTACAGTGAACTTGTAAATATAATTAATATTAGCTGCCTAACAATATGTTAACAAAATAATGGCTAAAAAGTGGGCTATTAGCGTGTTTAATAGCCACTTTAATTATATTTAGTTATATCTTATTCCTTTCGATTATACAATATATTTCAATAATCAATGGTTTTCTGTAAGTATATAATTTTAATAGATAAAAGATATTTTTCATTTATAAAAAAGTGTTTTCGTTTAAGGATTGAGATTGCTCTCTAATGGTAGCCCGTAACCGTTCAATAGTGGTATTGAACAGGGCATCAGTAGGGGTAATGATACCAACCGTCTCACCTGGATCGGTGAACACTAACGGTAGTGGGGAGAGAGCTTGATGAACCAAGTCTTCACGTACTGCGCCGGAGGGAACAAACCAGACATAATTGTAGTGAAGGGCTAATTGCCGGGCGAGAGAGGTGGACGAAGTTTCAATGCGCGTTTCGGGTAACCGACAGTCCTGACTTTCTAAGATACGTTGGGCGATTCGCCAAGGAGCTGTTCCTTCGGGTGAAATAACCACTGGCCAGTTCATCGCTGCAGCGAGACTGACATTCCCTTTTAACAAAGGGTGAGCAGGATTAACCACGAGTTTAATTTTCTCTGTGAACAGGAGTTCATACTCAAGTCCATCCATAAACGTTTTTTCAGCGAGTCGGCCGATACCAAGATCATATTCCCTTGCACGGAGTGAAGCCAGTAGAACGTTATTATGCAGTGTCGACACTTGAAGCTGAACGTTGGGGTTACGATGATGAAAGGCATCGATAATCCGAGGTAATATCCCCATAGCCACCGTGGTTAATGCAGCTAAGCGAATGACTTGAACCGGGGAGGTTTCAAGGGCGAACAAACTGTCTGTGGCATGCTGCAACGTATTGAGGATTTGTAATGCATGGGGCAGTAGTTGCTGTGCCTCGTGGGTCAATATGACGCCTTGCCCCTGACGAATAATAATGTCGTAGCCACAGAGTTGCTTCAATTCTGTGAGGGTTTTCGATAAGGCAGGCTGACTAATGGATAATGTTTTCGCGGCAGCGCTGATCGATTTTTGTTGTGCGACCGCCGCGATAGCGTGGAAATGTCTGAGACGTATCTTTTGATTAAAACGTTGAATATCCACCAGCCCATCCTATGTTACATAATTGTACTTTATCGGTAGGCATAATGTTATGACAGAAAAAAACCCGCCTGTAAACGCGGGTTTGATATCAAGTGCATAGCGCTAAATTATTGATTTGAACGTAAGATTGGGTAGCGTTTTAGGCTCCAAGCACACCAGAGAAGGCTCACTAAGCCAAAGGCTGCGCCGGCATAACCAATCACTGATAGCCCCAACACATTACTAATTTGCCCGCCAAGCAGTGCCCCCGCACCAATACCGATATTATAAATACCGGACATCAGCGACATGGCAACATCGGTCGCGTCGGGCGCGAGAGATAGCACTCTGATTTGCAATGCTAGGTTAATCATCATCATCGCGATACCCCAGACCACACAAAGCGCGATAGTCTCGATATTGTGGCCTGCGGCGATGTACAGCAGTGCCATGCATAGGGTGATAAGGAAAATCGCACCAAGTAGTAGCCCCGACGGGAATTTCTTACCTAATGCGCTAAACAGCGTACTACCAAAGATCCCCGCACCTCCGAACAATAACAGTAATAGTGTTGTAAAGTTGGCACTCTGCAAGGCCACCGCTTGAATAAACGGCTCAATGTAACTGTAGGCGGTATAGTGCGCCGTCACCACGATAGTTACCAGTAGGTAAAGGCAGACCAGCGGTGGCCGACGAAAGAGCTCTGGTACGCTTTTCAATGACCCAGTGTGCTCGCTTGGCAGTTTAGGTAATAAACGCGCCAGCATGATCATTAGTACAAATGAGGAAACACCGATTAACCCGAAAGTCGCACGCCAACCGAGATATTGACCGATGATTCTTCCAATCGGCACGCCCAAGACCATGGCTAACGCGGTACCGGTCGCTAACATACTCAGTGCCTGCGTACGCTTACCCATTGGGGCAATACGAATGACTAATGAGGCGTTAATCGACCAGAAAATTGCATGAGTAATGGCAATGCCGACGCGAGAAGCAATTAAGGCATTAAAATCCCATGCGAACGCCGACAGAACATGACTGATGGTAAATAAAATAAGCAGTACCACCAATAGAAAGCGTCGTTCAATATTACGTGTGACTAACATCAGCGGCAACGAGAGTAAAGCTACACACCATGCGTAGATAGTTAGCATAATCCCGACATCTGCCGTCTTCATCTGATAAGAAGTGGCGATATCCGAGAGTAAGCCAACCGGCACGAACTCCGTTGTATTGAAGATAAAAGCCGAGATCGCCAGCAAAAGCACTCGCAGCCAGGCCACTTTACGTGGAACTGGCGGGATATCCTCTTGATGGGATGAAGTCATTGAAGGTTCTACTATCATAGAAATCTTATTTGCCCAAAATTAACGTGATATAGATCACAGTATAGTGTGAAGGATGCAGATTCAACATCTACTGCAATCAGTATAATCAATATGACAGCAGGCGCCATCTTTGTCCCGCTGCCCGCAATAGTGACTTGGGGTAATAAGCAAAGGATCTTAATAATTTTAAGACGGTAATTTCCCCGAAAAAGCGGAAGATACCTCACTACACTGACTACTCGCTATCTGCTAATCAACGCAAACTTTGCGTTAACGCAATTCCCGCTTAAGAAGAACTAATTAGACTAACACTCTCTCGATTGGCATTTAGGGAAAAACATCATAGTGAATAAAGTGTTTATCACAGGGACCGATACTGCCGTAGGAAAGACCGTCGTCTCGCTCGCATTACTCCGCATGCTCCGTCAACAGGGGATAGTTTGTGCTGGTTATAAACCGTTATCGCAAAATGCTCAGCTGACTGAACAGGGTTTGCAGTGTGTGGATGCTCAATTGCTTCAACAGGCATCAACCATTGCGTTGCATTATGACCATGTTAACCCTTATCCGTTTACCGGAAATGAGGTCAGTACTGGAGCCATTACAACGGTTAACGAGCAACAACTTACCGAAGGGATGTCGTTTATTGAACAGCAGGTAGAGCGTTTAGTTGTAGAGGGAACGGGGGGATGGCATAGCCGCATCAATACTCAGAATCCTTTATCTGACTGGGTAATCAAACAGAAAATTCCAGTTATTTTAGTCGTAGGAATTAAGTTGGGCTGTATTAACCATGCCATTTTGACGGCGGAATCCATTTTACAGCAAGGTGGGGAGCTTGTGGGGTGGGTAGCGAATCGTATTAATCCTGGCTTGGAAGAGTATCAACAACTTATCGCCTTATTGTCACAACATATCGCTGCGCCTAAAATTGGTGAGATCCCCTATGTCCCGCACGCTCATCAGAAAGATCTCGGCACTTATTTTACCTCGCAACCCCTGATTGACTTCTTTACTCGCTAAAAAAAACAGGGCATTACGCCCTGTTTTCGTCAGACTAAGGTGAAACTGATTGGCTGGACGAGCCGGTGTTATCATCGCCAGTACGCTTATAAACAATCTTCTGCTGATCGTTTTCACAATGTCCGACAACGAGACCACCTTGCTGTTCAGCTTGGTCATTAGGCACAACGTCTAATGAGAAAGCTGACTCTGCGACACCGTTTTGGATAATTTTCTGCTGAATGTCCGCTTTTACTGACTCGCATGACGCATAAGAGAGCGTTGGAGCCAGCACCATCACCGTCAATAATGTTAAGCCTAATTTTTTCATGACCTTTTCCTCAGATTAAGGTTGAACAGGGCGTCCAGTTTGGCGATCCAAACAACGTAGTGTTGTCGGTTCCCAATAAGCATTGAGATTAAGACTTTGCTGACAGGCTTCTTTCGAGTCAACGGCACGATCTAAACGGTTAAAATCTTTTTCGTTGCGAGTATTAATTTTCTTACGCAGAGAGCGAGTGTCATCCCACTGTTCTTTATGTTCGCGGGAAAGCTCGCTACTGTAGTTTGTGTGGCCATTATCAATGATAAGGTGCTCGGTCTGAGCCAGTGCTGACGGAGCCACTGAGCCTAAGCAGCTTAGTAATAACGCTGCGGGTAACATCCTGGTTGCAATCTTCATTGTTTTTACCTTTCAGTTAATACGTTCAAGCTTAGTCAATAAGTTTAGCATAATCAGTCCCGATTAAAGATGGGGCTAACTCAAGATTTGTCGACGCGTAGTCCTGCGTACGATTGGCTCACTGGCATCATTTCAAGGGTATTAATATTGACATGCGCAGGCAGGGTAGCGACCCAATACACGGCTTCTGTCACATCTTCAGGGGTCAGTGTCTGAGTGCCTTGATATACGTTAGCTGCTTTATCATCGTCACCCTTAAATCGAATATTCGAAAATTCGGTGCCGCCGACAAGTCCTGGCTCAATATTGGTGACACGTACGGCTGTGCCATGTAGGTCGGTGCGTAAGTTTAAGCTAAATTGGCGGACGAAAGCCTTCGTCGCCCCATAGACATTACCGCCTTCATAAGGCCAGTTACCCGCAGTGGAACCAATATTGATAATATGACCTTTATTACGTTTCACCATGGCAGGCAACACGGCACGAGCAACATACATCACACCTTTGGTATTGGTATCTACCATTGTTTCCCAATCTTTAGGGTCTGCCTCTTGTGCGTGACCTAGACCAAGCGCTAGCCCGGCATTATTTACCACAACATCGATTTCTTGCCACGCACTAGGCAGAGACGAAAGCTGTTCTTCGATGGCGTTATAATCTCTGACATCCAATACGATAGGGTAAAAGTCGTCACCCAACTGTTTCTTTAAGGCTTGCAAACGCTCTTCACGACGGCCAGTACCAATCACCTTGTGGCCCTGTTTAATGAAATGTTTAGTAATCGCTTCACCAAAACCGGATGTGACACCTGTAACCAAAATAATCATGCGTGCTTCCTTAATAAATGAGTGATGAACTTAACATAGCATTCCTTTTGTGACGCCGCTCTATTTTTGCTTTACAAAATATGGCGATAACGCCATGGTGAAAGCATGGCCTTAGGCAGCGCAAGTGGCATAGAGCTTGCAAGACAACGTTTTATTTAATAAGGAATTTTCATGCGTTATGCAATCAGAGCCTCTTTTTTTGATTTTGCGTCCCAACCAGAGCAGGCCAGCCAGGCCAGTCAGCATGCCCGCTATCTTGAAGAAGGGCTGTTACTGATCAATCAAGGGAAAATTGATGCGCTGATTGAATGGAAAAACCGTGATCAGTTTCCTGAATGGCAGGATTACACCTTCTATGACCTGCGCGATAAGCTGATTATGCCGGGGTTTGTCGATACACATATCCATTTTCCACAGATTGGTATGGTGGGTTCATGGGGCGAGCAACTCTTGGAGTGGCTTGAAGAGTATACCTTTCCTGCTGAGAGTGAATACCACGATACCGCCTTTGCCGAACAGATGGCGTCGACCTTTCTTGATCAGTGTTTAGAGAACGGGACGACCTCGGCGCTGATCTTTGGTTCGGTGCATCAAGGGTCAACAGATGCCTTATTTGCTGCGGCGGAACAACGAGAAATGCGTATTATCGCGGGTAAAGTGATGATGGATCGTTTCGTTCCGCAGGCATTATGCGAAGAGGTGTCAGAAAGTTATCAACAGACTAAACAGCTGATTGAGCGCTGGCACAATAAAGGCCGCCTTCATTATGCCTTAACGCCTAGGTTTGCACCGACCTCCACACCGGCATTACTGAGTGTGGTCAGCCAACTGAAACGTGAATATCCCGATGTATGGATACAGACGCATTTAAGTGAGAATCCTCAAGAGATTGCATGGGTCAAAGAGTTGTTTCCCGAGCACCCCCATTATCTCGGGGTCTATCACCATTATGGGTTAACCGGTCCGAAGAGTGTGTTTGCTCACTGCTTACATTTGGAGGAGTCTGAATGGCAATGTCTGGCTCAAACGCACTCGTCTATCAGCTTTTGTCCCACCTCCAATCTGTTCCTAGGTAGCGGCCTGTTTAATTTACGCAAAGCGCATCAGCACAAGGTAAAAATAGGGATGGGGACTGATATCGGTGCAGGGACCAGTTTCTCACTGCTACGCACCCTGTCGGAAGCCTATAAAGTTCAACAATTGCAGCAATATTCCTTAACCGTGGCGGAAGCTTATTATCATGCCACCTTAGGGGGGGCAGCCTCGCTATCCTTGGATGATAAAATTGGCAGTTTTATGCCTGGCAAAGAAGCCGATTTTATCGTTATCGATTTAGCCGTAACGCCTCTACAGACGTTACGGCAATCACGGTGTCGCGATATTTGGGAAAAGCTCTTTGTATTGATGACGCTGGGGGATGAGCGAAATATCCGCCAAACTTGGGTGAATGGGCACTGTGCTTTCCAGCGCCATGAGAGTCTAGCTTAGCCTAAGGGCCCACCTTCAATGGTTTCACACAGACCGGCGAGAATACGTTCGCCGGTTTCCGAGCGAAGTTCCTGATACCAAGCCTCCGTCTGTTGGGGATTGATGGCGTGGGTCACTTCACAACGTTTTCGGGCTTTGAGGACGAGATCCCGTGTCCGTACCGTACGGCGTTGCTGATAACGCTGTAAGCTATCTTCAATACCCAGCGAGTGACTGGCTAAGATATCGGCCAGCACCACGGCATCTTCAATCGCCGCGCAGCCTCCTTGGCCGATATCTGGCGTGGTACTGTGGGCGGCATCGCCGAGTAGGGCTACGCGTCCTTTTACAAACTGATCAAAGGGATCGATATCATGGATTTCGACGCGATTAGTCGTTGATGCATCGAGGGTATCGATCAATGTCTGCACCGACGCACACCAGCCCGCGAAATACTGTTTTAAATCGGTTTTTAATGTCTCTCTATTTTCGGCTAACCCTAGGGGTAACGGGACATCAAAAAAGAAGTAAAAACGTTGACCACTGACCGGCATGAGTGACACCCGTTTTCCCTCACCAACATAGGTTGTCCATTGTGATGCGGGGGCAATCGCTTCATCGACTGCCACTAGCCCATTCCAGTTCACATACCCCGCATAGCGGCGTGGGGCTGCTTTTTCTAACACATATGGACGGGCAACAGAGTGGGTACCATCAGCGGCGATCAGAAAATCTCCATGGGCTTGCGTACCGTCTTCAAAGGTCACCGTCACACCTTCACTATCTTGATCGATAGCCACGAGCCGCATACCAAACTGGATACGGCTTTTACCGTAGTGGTCAATGAGCATATTTTGTAATTCAGCGCGTACCACGGGGTAAGGTTTTTCCCCTACACGCTGGACTAAAGGCGCCATACTAAACTGGGTGAGCGGGGCAGCATTACGATAATCAAAGTATGCCATGGTGCGCATATCGCCTCCAATTGCTTTGATTTTTTCTCCCATGCCGAGTGCATTAAGACACTTTACGCCATTTGGCCAGATAGAGATCGCCGCGCCGACCGGCTTCATCTCTTTCACCGCTTCGAACACCTGGGTTGTAAATCCTTTTTTCTCGAGGGCTATCGCACTCGACATCCCACCAATACCTGCACCAATGATAATTGCTTTCATAGTAAACCCCTTACAAACAGATACTGGGTCTTTGCAACTTTTGTACCAAGACTGATATTGACGTTTCATTGGTTTCAGCGGTAAATGAACGGCTAACCTTATAGTGAATGGACGCCGCACTTGCACCATAAAAGGACATTGCACTATTGTAGGGATATTAATTGAGGAGACCGAATAATGAATCGAGCAACGATAGCAGGATGGGTTTTAACCGGGCTAAGTGGACTTTTTGCGCTATCCGCTAGCGCGAATGACCCACTAAAGGCTTATCCGACCACATTGCCGGGGTTACACCGTCACGTCATTCAGCTTCCTGCCTTAGCGAATGAAGCGGATCAACAAGTCGAATTGATCATCGGAAAAGAAGAGCAGGTAGATTGTAATGCGACATCACTGTTAGGCACCCTGACCACCGAAACGGTTAAGGGATGGGGCTATGACTATTATCAGGTGGCGATAAAGCCGGGTAGGTTGTCGACTAAGATGGCCTGTGTACCGAATACCAAGGAGAAACGATTTATCACTTTACCGTTGGACACGGCACAACGCTTTATTCGTTACAACAGTAAGCTGCCGATTGTGGTTTACGCTCCGCAGGAGATAGCGATCAACTATCGGATTTGGCAGGCCAAGTCAGCCGTGATGACTGCAGAACAGAAGTAATTAAGCGCCCTAAAGTCGGGCGCTACACTGGAATTACTGCTTAGATGAAATGGACTTAACTTGTGACGCTGTCACTTTTTCTTGTTTGCCCGCGAAACGTCCGCGAACATAATTAGTTAAGTCAGCAAGTTGTTGCTCATCAAGCGCATGGCGATAACCCGGCATTGACCACGAGAGCTGGCCCAAGGTTTGAGGGGTGTTGGCACCATAAGCCATCACTCGGATCAGGCTTGCTGGATTATCGGCGGCCACGATCAGATTATTTTGCAGCGAAGGAATAACATTCGGCGTACCGCGTCCCTCCTTACCATGACAGGTAGAGCAATAGCGCAGATAATTTTTATCTGGATCGGTCATGATAAGCTGTGGTGCGGCAGTTTGTTGATTTTTCTCAATCCGTATCGATTGGAGATAGAGACCAATTGCCTTAGCGTCACTGTCGGTTAAATACTGACTACTGTGTGTGATCACAGCAGACATCGGTCCAGTCACTGCGCTGGTGGCATTATGGCCCGTTTTCAGTATTTGAGCGGTTTGTGCAGCATCGTAGGGGAGTTGACGCAGTGACGGCGCATACCAACCTTCAACTTCAGCGCCAGACAGGTAACGTTCACTCGCGGCCGTTAGGGCCTTCTCTTGCATCATCCAGCCGCGAGGCGTGTGACAGGCACCGCAGTGTCCAGGACCTTCTACTAACCAAGCACCACGTTTAATCGGATCGCTATCATCCGGTGACGAGGGGGTACTGACGGGCTCAGGGGCATTGATTGCGTTCCACAGACGCAGTGGCCAGCGAGCGGCAAGATACCAAGGGATATCATTGTCGCGGTTAGGTTGGTCGATAGGCTTCACACCCTGCATAAAATAGGTATACAGGGCGTGTATATCCTGATCGCTGAGCTTGGCATAAGCATTGTAAGGCATGGCGGGATAGAGACGTTTACCCTCTCTAGCAACCCCTTCACGCACGGCACGAGAAAATTCTGCTTCGCTGTAATTGCCAATACCTTGTTGTTTATCTGGGCTGATATTGGTCGAGTAGAGCGTGCCTACGGGCAATTCAAATTTTACACCGCCCGCAAAAGGTTTCGCACTGTCTTGGGTATGACAAGCCATGCAATCAGCCGCTCGAGCTAAGTATTCTCCTTGGGCAATTACGTCACTGTTCGATGATGCATAACTTTGTAGGGAAAACAGAAATAAGCCCGCTAAGCCTAATCGACGATTCATGATGTCGCTCCTTGAGGTGCGGTTAATTCATTAACGGCTCTCCAAGCCTGATCGATGGCGGCATGGGCGTAAGGACTCCAATCAGAATCTGAATTGGCAATGACCACATGACCAAAGGGCTGACGTGCTGTCTTGATCGTTTTCTCTGCTTCTTCTTCATCATCGTATAAGGTGTTAACGATGTAAGAATAGCCATGAGCCCAACGATTGACGGTAATCCCTAGAATATCTTGTTGGTGATCAAATCCTGCCTGACCCAGCATGCCTTGAAGCTGTTCACGGATCATCGTCTCAAACGTACTGAAAGGCGTACCTAATAACCAGGCACGGCCTTTACGTGACTGTTCACGATTCGATAAGCCACTTCCGGCAAGCGTCGGCACGTGCACCATATGCAGGCAGATGGGTTTGTTAGGATCTCGAGGATGACGGTATTCGCCCATATCTACCGGGAAGTCGAGTTTCACCATACTAAAGGGTGCCGCTGGGGAGTAGACATCGTGGACGCCCAGTTTCTGAAACGCACGCCACTGGCGGATAACCACATTACAATAGACTAGTGGTGCTTTAACATTTTGATGCAGGGCTGCTTTTTGCGCTTCAGGTAATTCGGGTATCAACCAAGGAATAATCATGTTGTAGCACGCCATGACCACCTTATTGGCAGAGACTTTGTGTAACTCGCCTTGCTCGAAATAGCTAACTTCTGCCACGTTATCCTGATTTGTTACGTTCACGACGGTACTGTTCAGGCGTAGTCGTACCGAATGGTCTTCACGATCTAATTGCGAGTAATCGAATGTCGCTGTCACGCAATCGTGCATGGTATCACCGGGGGCGACAGCAGGAATTAATCGACGTACCATAATCCGTGCCAAGCCAGCGTTGCCATCAGGGAAGTGATAAATATAGGGGTCGGTTAATTCAGCTTGATCTTCAGGGTCGAGTGGCGGTAATCCCATCGCGTCAAAACCGGGAAGACCACAGAGTTGAGCATCATTACAGGCTGTCGCATCGATTCCCACCGCTTGGAAGTCATTGGTCATCTGCTGGAAATAGGCAATCGCAGTCTGGGACAAGCCAACCTTATCTTTCAGAAAGGTTAAATAACTATTTTTAGCAAGCCAATCGACTTTTTGTTGAATTTCCATTCCGGCTAAATAATCTTTAGGCAGGGTATGCAATAAAATTAAGGCCTGACGATCATCTGAGGACAGAGGGAAATCATTGATATAGTCGGTAATAGGGCGACCATTACGACGATTCGGAGGGATGTCGTCGGCGACCACACCATCTGGATCACCGCTGACTAGCTTATCTTCCCCAAAGTGCGCTTTGTCGAAATAGACGCCGCGGCTGAGGTTAAGGTCGGGGTAGAAATTGACATCGAAATCTTTCGCCATCTGCTGAATATCAACGTTGAGCGATTTTAATAGCGCTAAGACCACAGGGCTGTAAATATGCGTAGGTGATTGGAAGGATTCACTGCCGCCATAGCCAATAATGGTCCCTTCAGGGGTGGAGAACTCGTTGCGCTTCGCGTGGCCGCCAAAGTCATCGTGGTTATCCAGTAGCAAGATACGTTGGTCTTTACCCATTTTTTGCTGCCAGAATAGCGCGCTCGCGAGGCCACTTAATCCTGCGCCGACGATGACCAGATCGTAGTGTTCTTTCGCGGACAGTTGTTTCACCGCCGGAATGAGTCCTTCACGGCCAATTTTATGAGCCATCTCGAAAGAACCCGGGTGGTTCCCCCGCATCCCCATCAATGCTGGTGGATAATAGCGAGCGTTTTCAGCGGTCATTGCCGCATAACTCAATTTAAAGGGTGTTAGGCCGGCGGCTAAGGTAATCGCCGAGCCATTTAAAAAATCACGCCGAGTAATGGGCATGTCATTCTCCATTGCTTCTTATTGTAATCGATATTTTATGCTGCCTAGGGTACCGATTTTCCCTCACATCTTCCATGCCTGTCGACGATAAACGTGATGGTTAAGGCAAATATCCAGTATAAAAGCAGGGGGTAGAGGTTAATTAGGCTTTCAGAGCATTTGATGGCACGAATTATCACTTTCTTGCCGCAAAATCCTGCCAAAAAATGTTACCCTTCAAGGACTTGATGAGTCACTGTGAGTGACGTATCCCAATCCCCTGAATAAGGAGTAAATCATGACACGTAAAGTTGCACTGATTACTGGCGGAAGCCGTGGCATTGGCGCAGCCATCGCTCGCCAATTAGCCGAGCAAGGCTTCGATATTGCCATTTCCTTCGCACGTAATAAGGCCAAAGCTGATGAAGTTGCTGCACAGATCACTGCGCTGGGTCGTAAGGTTGCGCTAATTCAAGCAGACGGTTCAACGGTTGAGGGTAACCAATTAGTGATCAAGGAGACTGTGAAACAATTGGGTCGCCTCGATGCTTTGGTGTGTAATGCAGGGATCGGCAATCATAAACCTATTACAGAAGTGACCAGTGATGATATTGATGCGGTGCTGAACCTCAATTTGCGCGGAATGATGATTGAAACCAGCGAAGCGGCAAAAGTGATGGGTGAGGGTGGCCGGATTGTATTAATGGGATCAGCGTTCGCAGGACGTGTCCCTTTTGGCGGTCTATCCGTTTATGCTGCGACCAAGGCAGGATTACGTGGGTTCGCACAAGGGGTTGCACGGGATCTTGGGCAAAAAGGGATTACGATCAATGTATTGGAACCCGGCCCAATTGATACGGATTTAAATCCGGCTGATACTGAGGAAGCGAAGTACCTCAGTAGCTTTGTCGCGACGGGTGCTTACGGCCAAGTCAATGATATTGCTAATGCGGTAGGATTCTTGGTCAGTGAGAAAGCTGGCTACATTACCGGCATTGCAATGCCGGTCGATGGCGGGTTACTCGCGTAATCTTGAGGCTAGGCATCCGAAGATGCCTAGTCGACTATTTCTCGACGTGACTGATTAGCTCGTCCAATTCCTCGACATCGATGTCAAGTTTAGTGAAAGCTTCACTCGCCGGGTTACTGATTTCGATAGTCTGTTTAACTTGGTAATCTACCACCGCATCCGTTGCCTTATAGGAGAGTACGTGTCCGCTAATTTTACGGTCGTCACTGAGAAAGTGGAAGTGAAAACCGGTCACGGAGATTCGACCAAATAATTCCGGTGTCCAAAAACCGATTAACTGGCCAGCGATACCGTTGTGCGTGTCCACTTGCTGTGCATCGGACATCTCTTTAACTGTTCGCGTTTGCGACTCATCACGTTGCGGACGGCGAATGACCATTTCATCGAAGCAGCTTTTCACATTTACCGCCAAGAAGATATTATTGATCGCCAGCTGGTCTGCGAGATGTTGCTCAACGTTTTCGTTACTGATATCTGTCGCCTTAAAAGAATGTTCCGCAACAAATTCGGTGACTTGTAAAAAGGGAAGAGTGCTGTCACTGAGCTGATGCAGCGATTCACCCGCCGTCGCCTCCCAAAATTCGCCATTGCATACCGTGAGCTCGCCGCTAATCCCACAAGAACACCCTAATCCAAACAGCGTCGGGCTATGGCTGTCTTGGAGTGTAAAATCGCCTGCGAAATGCCCCGACATTAGGGCCCCAATAGTTGAATATTGTGTAATCTTGCTCATGAGATCTCCGATTAATAACGAATTAAACCGCCATCGACGTTTAGGGTTACGCCATTGATATAGCTGTTTTTTTCACTGACTAAGAGTAGTATTGCTTGCGCAATATCGCTAGGCGTCCCAGGGCGTTTAGCCGGGATAGCTTGTACCGCATGCGTCACTTGCTCGTGACTCATGGCTGCGGTAAGGGGCGTTTCGACATATCCTGGGCAGAGCGTATTACAGCTGATCCCCTGTTCGCCGTACTCACGAGCAATCCCCTTGGAAAGGGAAATTACCGCGCCCTTACTGGCGGCGTAACAGGTGTTACCTAGAAAGCCGCCCCCGGTTTGTGCCGCTACCGAAGCGATATTAACAATGCGTCCAAATTTCTGCTGCTGCATGATGGGGATCACGTCGCGACAGAGTAAAAAGGGACCTTCAACATTTATCTTAAATACTCGCTGCCAAGTCTCTTGTCTCAGTGAGGTCAATTCACCTTGGCAGACCACGCCAGCGTTATTAATCAGTACCTCTATATGGCCATATTGCGCCATGACGTATTCAACGAGATTTTTTACCGACTGTGCGTCGGCAACATCACAGGGCTGATAATGAATATTAGCCTGTTGAGTCGCGTCAATATTGACGGCTGGTGCATGTAAGTCGGCAATAACGACGAAATATAGGCGTGAACCGACATGTGATGTACAAGCAGACTGTTGGCGTTCGCAGAAGACTAGCGATATTGTTACGGTGATTAGATATCACGATCCAGACAGTGTTGTCTTACAAATCTATCGGAGTCCTTATAATTGATAATGAATAGGGAATTTCATAGTGTAACTTCTCCTAAAAATGAAATTGCTGTCGATGTCTATCAAAGTGATTACACATTACCAATTTAATAAAGAACAACTGGCACCAGTAATCAATCTGGATTCGGCTCTAAGGCTGGACGATGATCAAGGTTACGGATTTATGAGATTGTTAAACCTTGGAATGGCCGTTTATGGCTGACGTTTAAAATACCCCCTTTGACTGGTGATACATCGTTAAACCAGACAATGAACATGGACGAGGAAGAGGCCCAGGATTTGCTCGATGAGATTTTTACTGAGTTTACTCTCAGGCATGCAGATCTTGATTTCAGTATATATTTTCCTGTGAAAGATCGTAACGATGCAAAGTTACCGACCATCAATATGTTAATCGAAACTGCGAAGGCTGGCCGCTGGCTGTAAGACTGATACATATCGGAGTGCTATTTTTCTCTCTATGTTATCTTGGTGCGCATAATGTATATTATGTTAAATTGTATTTTAGGTGTCGTTTCAGCTTCCTACTAGTTACTTCCTCTATGAAGTTTCTCGCTACTCCATCCCCTTTCATCTCATCAATAAAATGTCACTTCGTCGTTTTTCTGTATATCACCTAGAGTGTCAGACATTTTCAATTTATTAGCCAATTTAATAAACCCTAATAACCTCTGCCCTCTAATCATCTCAGTGACTTTGCCTTAAGCTTCTCTTACTCAACAGCTTAAGGATAACGTTATGAAAACTGTAAAATTAAACAATGGTGTCGAGATGCCCTTAGTTGGCTTTGGCGTATTCCAGATATCTGATGCCGCTGAATGCGAAAGAGCCGTCATCGACGCCATCGATACCGGATATCGACTTATCGATACTGCTGCATCTTATCAGAACGAATCGCATGTTGGGATGGCATTAAAACAGACAGGTATTGCGCGCGAAGAACTTTTTGTTACGACGAAACTTTGGCTCCAGGATACACACTATCAAGGTGCCAAAGCACAATTCGAGCGTTCACTTAACCGACTTCAGCTGGATTATGTTGACCTTTATCTCATTCATCAGCCTTATGGTGATGTCCATGGTGCTTGGCGTGCGATGGAAGAACTGCAACAAGCGGGTAAAATTCGCGCCATTGGCGTCAGTAACTTCCACCCTGATCGACTTGCGGATCTTATTGCGTTCAACAACATTACGCCTGCCGTAAACCAGATTGAAGTTAACCCTTTTAATCAACAGTTACAGGCCGTGCTATGGAATAAGAGCCGTGACATTCAACCTGAAGCTTGGGCACCCTTTGCTGAAGGTAAAAATGGACTCTTCGACCATCCAGTATTGACAGCGCTGGCTCATGAATATGGCAAGAGCGTGGGCCAGGTTGTGTTACGCTGGATTTTTCAGCGCGGTATCGTATCGCTGGCAAAATCGGTACGCAAAGAGCGTATGGTGGAAAATATCGATATTTTCGATTTTGAACTCAGTACGCAAGATGTACTACGTATTACGGCGCTTGATACAGCAACCAGCGCTTTTTTCTCTCATCGTGATCCCGCAATGGTCGAGTGGTTAACTGACCGTAAGCTTGATGTCTAACGATTGGTCGAAGCTCCGAAGCATCAAGGGTTAAGCGTCAGGCATTGAATGGACCTCGCTGTCGCCCTCCTCCATTATCGCTAATTCATGGTTCCTCTCGAGTAATGGTGGATTGGCGAGTATTTTTATCATTGTTAGATATCAGACAACTACCTCAACCGAATTTATTACTTACGACTAAAAATATATCTCTAAGATTACAGATCTTCTTGGATAAACCTTTATTCTGTGTGTCGTAGTGCATCAATTATCAGTGAAAAAGCAGGTGGATGCAGCTTACGGCTGGGATAATAAAGATAGTAACCTGGAAAAGTATGACACCAATCTGGTAAGACTTGAACAAGTTGATGAGACGTAATGTAAGGCTGAGCAATATCTTCAGGTAGGTAGGCGATACCGAAACCCGACAGTGCCGCATCGACTCTTTCTGCCAGTAAATTAAAGGTTAGCTGCCCTTCCACTTTGACTCGTAAAGTGTGTCCATCTTTCTCGAATTCCCAATGGAAAATACCGCCAGCCGTTGGCATACGCACATTAATACATCGGTGTTTTCGAAGATCGTGCGGTGTTTCAGGCGGAGAATTGGCAGTAAAATAGGCTGGTGAGCCGACTAAGACCATTCTCATTTCTGGTCCAATCTTGACTGCAATCATATCCTTATCCACACTTTCACCCAAGCGGACACCGGCATCAAAACGGTCTGCTACAATATCGACAAAACCATTATCCACGATCAGTTCTAGATTAATATCAGGATAGTTTTGGAGTAATGACTTTAGCTTCGGCCATATCAAACTGCGAACGGCATGCTCTCCAGCAGATAATCGAACGGTACCAGAAACTCTGCCATTAAGGTGAATAAGTGATTCCAGTTCTTGTTCCAGATCGGCGATACGCGGTTCGAGGCAAGCAATGATCTTTTCTCCCGCCAGTGTTGGTGCAACACTTCGCGTCGTGCGCGTGAGAAGACGAATAGTAAGTCTCTCTTCTAGGCTTTTATTGCATGGCTGAGTGCAGATTGTGTGACGCCCAACTTACTCGCGGCTTTTGTAAAACTACGCTCTCGTGCGACCACAAAGAAAATTTGCAGTTCGTAGAAGTTCTCTTTAAGCATCAGCGCTTCCTTCTGAAAGTTTTCCTTAATGGTTAACTCATTACTCTTTCGTTGAGCGATGAGCCAGAAAATATCATCGCAGAATGAGCACTATTTTTAGCACAATAGATCATCGCTTCCCCCTACCCTAAACGTTCGATACGCTGTCGAGCATCCGCCAGATGTTTGCCTAATGCCTCGAGGCAAGGCACAAAACTTGCTGAAAACTGAGTAGAAGCCTGCGCGAGACGATAAAATTCTTCAGCCATCTCTAATGCTTGATGCCAACATTGTTCATCAATCACATCGGTTATCGTTGCCGGCCGCAACGTATTGACTCTTTCGCCACCCGATTTTGGCGCAAAGCCCATCGGTAGCATATCGTAGGCGGGTGCTAACTGGTAAGGCCGTCCTTTTTCACTGATAAAGGATAAGTTACCGTGGTGCATATCAGTATTACCGATTAACACACCAAATCCCCATAGAGTTGCTGCCTGTTGCACTGCTTCGGGAACGACATGCTGCTGATCAGCGAGCAATTTCACTAAGCTTGGCCAAGGTTCGCGGGCTTTGCCGATAAACTCCGCTTCTAAAGCGCGCAATGAAAAAGTTCCAATCCGACCCAAGGCATGTTGTCGGTCAAAACGGGGGATTTCTAGAAAACGTTGGCGGCCTAAATCAATTATCGTTGTGTCAACGCCGAGTACTTGTAACGCTAAATGCTCTGCTAACAGCAAATCACGCCAACGTTCACTAACCGGATTATCTTCGTGTGCGGTGAATTTGACCAGTACATGGCCGCGAGCACTGAAGGTACAAAATTTAGGTTGTTCTCCCCCTGCGGAGGAACCGGGTACTTCACCCAAACTGGAAGATAACGCGAGCTGCGGATAATGCTGATCGCGGTCTATGGGTGTTGGGGTTGGCATCGCTAAAAAGTGTTCTTTCGCTTTTTCACCAATAAGTAAGTTACCAACGCTATCATGCCCGTGGCTCAACAACGCTCTGATGACATCGTCGTCCTGCCAACTTTCCGGATTCGATGATATGCCTAATTCTGAAGAAAAGGCACTTGCAAACGCGCGGCCAAGATAGCCCTGCGGGCGCATATCAAAAAGCCACCAAGGTAATCCATCGCTATGGTGGATGACGCCATCGGTCTGGCACATCACAAAGCCTTGAGGATAGACCGGGGTCAGGACGCCCAATAATTTAATTTTTCCTGTCTCCGATATCCGATAGATTGGTGCGTCACGAAAGCCACGATGAGTGTGTTTCAGTGCATAATGAATAGAAGGCCCCGCACCTACTTTAACAATATCACTTTCCATGATTTTAAGCGCACGCGAAAGTGTCGGCTGACTAACTTCAAGTTTTTCAGTCAGTTGCTTTGCCGTCATCGGTGATTGTTGAAGTTGTAGGCGTATGGCTTCGGTACGATTTGCCATCGACAGGTCCTCGTTTGAATAGATTTATGAATAGCTTTTTGAATAAATAATGTATCACGTCGCGAGGGTTATGTCATCCTGCTGGCTAACTTCCACGCATAAGGCGCGTAACCAACGATAAGCAGGATCCTGATGGCGACGGGCATGCCAGGCCATACTTTTGGTAAAACCGGGTACCGTCAGCGGCATCGGGATAATGACCAGATCGTGGGTAGTCATGGCTAAACGTCTTGGAAGCACTGCAATCATAGTGGTGAGACGCAATATCTCCGGTACGGCATGAAAACTATTTACTGAGACGCCTACACGGCGCTCAAGATGCAATTCAGCCAGTTTTTCATCGGTGGGACCGCTAAATTTTCCTTCGGTAGAAACTAAGACATGTTCATAGTGACAAAATTGCTCGAGTGTCATCGATAATCGCTGCGCAGCAGGATGCGAGCGATGCGCGACACAGACATACTCTTCTTGATAAAGGCTCCGACTATGCAGCTCTTCTGCGGTAGTTTCCGGCGTCAGAAAGGCAAGGTCAACGTCTCCTCGCGCCAGCTGTTGGGTCACCTGACCGTCAATAATTGGTCGTACAGCAAGATTGATACCGGGCGCGCGTGATTTCAATACTGCAATCAACGGGATAAGCACAGCGCTGAGGGCATAATCCGTGGCGGCAAGAGTAAAGGTCAGGGTTGCACTGAGGGGATCGAAGTGCGGCGGATTTAATAACTGAGTAATATCCCGCAGAATCTGAGTGACTGGACCGGCCAACTCTTCGGCTCGTGCAGTCGGCATCATACCGTCAGGCGTTCGTACAAATAATGGATCACCAAAATGCTCGCGCAGTTTGACCAACATACCACTGACCGCTGGTTGGCTGATGGCAAGTCGATGCGCTGCACGAGTCACACTACGCTCTTCGAGCAACGCACCGAGCGCTTTTAGCAGATTTAGATCTAAACTGCGGAGTTCATTTTTCATCTCTGACACTGATCCTTTAACACCCTTATTGGCTAAGGCTAAAGGCAGTGAAGGTATTTGTCGAGTTGCGACGCTTATCTTAGATTGCGGATAAGGTATTATTTTTTGCCGTATTCACTAATCCCACCAGCCAATCTTGATGGCCGTTGATCATCGGATTGGGTGTGGCGATCGCCAAGGCTTTGGCTGGCTCGCCATTTTGCGTTTCTTGAGTAAGGATCCGCACACGTCCTTGGCTTAAATCTTCCACTAGCCAGGCATGTAACACCTCTAAACGATCGGCACTCCCTTCTTCTCCTACCCAACCATGCCACGAAATACGGCCAGGAACGCCGGCATTTGGTGCAACATATTCGGTAACCTGTGATTCAACATAAAAGCCGAAGGTATCGAAATAAAAACGACAGTCTGCAAATAATGTGTCGCTATCCGTATCATGTAAACCTGGATTCGCGGCGTTAGTGTAGTAACTTGGCCACAATGAAGGGGTGATCAATAGCGGCCAAATATCCGCAGCGCTGAGTCCCGCAACAATAACCTCGTTGGAACAAAAATTATCGCTAAAACCTGGTAAGAATTTTTCAGGCCAGTGAATAGAATTTTGCATCGTAGTTGTCTCTTTAAACGTAATATCAGATAACAAAAGGATGTCAAAAACTAAGAAAAAAGAACAATCAGCATTGCTGATAACGACTATTAGCGCTGCTGATTGTGGTGAGAGAAATTACTGTTAAGGCCTTTGCGAAGGGAGCTTGAGTGCTTCTCTTCTGGCATTAACCTCTTTTACCGTAACCGGTGCAGCAGCATTTCCCCAACTATTACGGATAGCCGGACTACTAATGTCTAAAATTGTTCCAGCACAAGGCGATGTCTTACTGGTGGCTGGCCGGCATGAATATACTGCCCATCAACAACGTATTGCCGGGTTTAAATCTGCGTTATTGCAACGAGGTCCGCATATCACGATACGAGCGATTTTAGCGGGTGAAGATCAACGCGAACGATTGAGCCGACTTCTCGATAACGCCCTCTCAAGCCTACCACGGCTGGCGGGTCTTTATAATACCGGGCACGTGAATGCTGAGGTAAGTCGATTACTGTCTCGTTATCAATTATTAGGCAAATGCGCCTACCTCACCCATGAATTGTATCCTATCACTTCGCAACTGTTGAAAGCGGACCAGTTGTCTTTTGTGATTGATCAGAACGCATACCGCCATGCGGATATCGCTTTAAAACTTATGGTCGATTATCTCGAAGACCATAAGGTACCGGATACTTATCAGGAAGGTGAAGTCCCCTTCACGATTTTCACTGCTGAGAACTGTTATTGACCTCCGTCCTCTCTGCGACATAAAGCGGGTCATGCCAATACCCTGCTAGGGTCGATTGGTAAGCGGCTATGGCGTCGGTGGGAGGATGCGCAATCACTAATCCCATTAATAAGCGACTTGCCAGTGCCGTATCCTGTAAGGCTAGGGCACATAATGCATAAAAAGGAATAATTTCAGTGCGTGCCGGGTAACGGATCGATAACCGCTCGAAGTGTCCTGCCGCCTCAGCGTATCGCCCTAAACAGCGAGCTGTACAGGCCAAGCCAAATGCGGCCTCGAATTCGTCATCGGCACAAAGGGGGTACCCTAGCGCCTGCTGATAAAAATCGAGCGCCTGTGTTTCTCTACCTTGATTATCATACGACCAAGCAATATGGAGATAGATCGGTCCCTTATCCGCGGCAGTGGTTAATAGGGAAAACAGCCTTTTTCGGCTTTGGGAGTAATGTTTATTTTTTCGTAACGCTATCGCATAGGGAAACAAGTGGGTGTCAGTCATGCTATCGGCGACTCACTTCAATGAGAGTGACCGATAGCTTAGCGCTTTTATTTCTTCTTTGTCCAACAGAGTAGAACAGTAGAAATCATGGAGCGATTCGCGTGATGAGTCGTTGCAGTTTTTCGCTAAACTCCCCCGCATGAAACGCACTAATTTCTCTCCCCACCACCACCGTTTCGGCTAGGGTCTGCATCGGCGGCCAGCGTGTTTTGAAATTAGAGTAAACGGCAAGAACGGGAACTTGGTAAGCACTGGCCATATGGACAATGGACGTGTCGGGAGAAATCGTCAGAACCGCATTCCGTACTACCGCGGCGGTGCGAAGAATGGAAGGTTCAAGCGATAAGCGGTGGACATTATGCCATTCGGCTACGCGTTTTTTTGCTTGCTCACTCATTTTCGGACTATGCACAATCACGATGGGCAATGGGCTGACCTGTTGAATAAGCGTAAGCAACTGGTCGGCTGCCTCGGGTGAAAAGGTGCGTTCGGCCACACTGCCTTCAAGGTTTAGCGCGATATAAGGCCCGAGTGAACGGAGCTCTGACGCGACCTCTTGCAACGTCGCTTCGGGGAGCGGCAGTTCGAATCCGGCATTTACAACAGGAAACCCTGCTTCGCGCATGAGGATAGACCATGTCATTGGCACGGGTGCGCGAAATTTTTGATCCATGCGCGATGCCACACGACAAGAAGGAGAGAAACAACGCATCTTAAGGCCTACCGCTTGTAAATTCGCCCTTGCCCGCAGGGTTTTCACAAACAATAGGGTCTTGAGATTCTTTTTACGCATTGCTTCAATACAGAGATCGGGAACCCCATGTTCAGCGCGAATCTGTTTGGCTAACGCCTTAATCTCTTGATAGCGAGCGACATCTTGAAATGAGGTTGTCATCACTGTTAAGCGAGTATTTGTAAGAGTGAGTGCCTCAAATACATGATGATTAAGGGTCGAGGCGATAATAATAAGATGCGCAACCTGCTGCTTTTCCAATGACCTGATTAGGGGATAAGTCGCCATGGCATCTCCGATTTGATCCGGGATGTGTAACACTACGGTTTGAATGTTATCGGCAATCAATGGCTGCGTGCTGTAGTCGAAAACACTACAGGCTAACTTTCGTAAAATGGACATTTTTTATGCTACCAAGCTATATCATTTATATTTTTAGTATCGGAATTATATAATTGACCTTATAAAGCATAAAATGTTCCTGATCGTGAAAAGTATAATTTTTCAGTCTATTGGCACTATTCTTTGTTAAATCCTAAAGATACGCATAATAGGTTTAGGAGCGCAGTGTTTTTAGTAATAACCGATATAAATTATCCACGGCGATATTATCCAGTGAGCACGGACTAGGATATAGCGCCACTTCCATCGGTTCGAGTGGCCCGAGTTGCTGGGGATTCCCTAATATTTGTAAATGCGGCGGGACGCTACAGTGCGTGAAGACGGCCACAGCCAGCCCGCTCTCTACTGCCGCGATCTGTCCCGCCAAACTTTAAACTAAGGTAGACCACTTTATATCGTCGTCCTTGCAGGCCAAGTGTGTTGATCGCACTGCGTCTTGCTAAGCTCGTTGGCTCATAAATGGCATGCGGCATTGGGTCACGCCGCCAGAGCTCAAACTGTGAGGAACCTACCCATACCATAGGCTCGTAGAATAAAAACGTACCTTGATTGGGCCTTTCACGAGAAACCAGGGCTAAGTCGAGTTCTCCCTGTTCAACGCGCGGCAGTAACGAGGTCGATTGCTCACAAACTAACTCAATCTCCACAGCGGTAAAGTGTGAGGCAAACCGTTTAAGCGCGGGCGTCAGGTACTTCGCCGCATAATCGTCAGGCACCCCTAACCGAATACGACCTGTAAGGCCTTCCCCTTGAAAGGATGTCTTAATTTCTGCATGCAAGTCGAGCATTCTCCTGGCATACCCCAACAGTTTCTGTCCTTCTACCGTCAGTTGAAGCTGTCGTGGGCCTCGCACAACGAGCTGACTGGGCAGTAGCAGTTAAAGAATTTTCTTTAAGCCGCTCAGGACTCGGCGCGCTGTTCGGTGGTGGTCTCGCATTATGGCTGGCATGGAATCTAGGTACCTTGGTCGGCGTGTATGTCGGGCAAGATTTACAGGACCTGCATCGTTTCGGACTCGATATGGTGATGGGCTGTTTTCTACTATCGATGGTGTTTGAAGAGAAGCAAAATAGTAATACCTTGCTGATAGGTCTTAGCGCTGCGGGCGCCTCTCTGCTGGCGTATCATTTTGATCCGCAAAATAGCCATATTATCGTGGGTGCTATTGCTGGCGGAATCATGGGCATGCTGGTGAGAGGTCGCGATGTTAATTAATACACAAGGTGTTGGAACGCTGATTATTATTGCCGTGATGACGATTGTCACGTTACTGACGCGTTGGGGCGGTGTGTATATCATGTCGTACTTCAGCTTTACCCCCAGAGTGCACGCCTTTATAAAAGCGATGTCTGGCTCAGTGCTAGTGGCCATCATTGCGCACGACCTTCTGACCGGAGGGAAAGACACTCAACTGGCATTACTGACAACAGCGTTAATCATGATGATCAGTAAACGCCCGATGATTGCCATAACGGCGGGCGTCATGGTGGCTGCGTTGTTAAGGTTTTTTTACCCTAATGCCTGACAGGAGGAAGACTATGCCTATGCCGCAAGCACTGGTACTGTTACCCGGTTTTATGTTAGATGAAACCTTATGGGATCAGGTCATTCAGGCCTTACCCTCGCATTATACGCTTCACCCTTTCCCACTATGTGGCGGCGATGATATCCCTGCGATCGTTCAACGGATAAGGCCCCAACTCCCAAAGCGATGCGTCGTGGTCGGATTCTCCTTAGGGGGTATGTAGCGAGACAGTTAGCCGCTGATTGTCCCGAAAGCGTCGCCGGCTTAGTGCTTATCGCTACGTCTTTACGCGAACAACGGCACGGAACTGAACATCAATGGTCGACGCAGCAAAAATTGACCAAGCTAAGTCCTCGATCGATCCGCGCTGCGCTGCGCTGCATCCGCAACAGGGTGACTGTGAAGCTTTAATCTCAGCCGTTCACGCCATGGGGGAACGATTGGGGCCTACGGCATGGCGATGCCAATCATCCTTATCAAGAACGGGTATAGCCTCGGCGACATTACACTGCCCTACGTTAGTCATCGGAAGTCGCCACGATCGAATTCGAAGCCTAGCCGAGTCGGAAGAATTAGCGCAACAGATCCCGCAGAGTACCTTAAAGGTCTTCGAGGCATCAGGCCATTTAATCCCCCTCGAACAACCGCAATTACTTGCGAAAACGATCGTGGAATGGCTAGACGCCACCGCCGTCACCCATGACGACGGTGGTAATACGTGATGAAGTGGTAGAGGGTTTGCTAGGACTGGACCTTGATCACAACCTTACCGAAGTTTTCACCACGCAACACTTTGTTCAAGGCCGCTGGTGCCTGATCAAGTCCCTCTATCACTTGTTCACGATAATGGATCTCGCCGTTTTCCACCCAAGGGGCCATGGTGGTTAGGAAGTCTGAATAGTGATCCGCGTAATCGGCAAAAATAATAAAGCCTTGTAACAGAATACGCTTCTTAATCAACTGCGTAAGAATATAAGGTGTTTTATCCGGCCCATCAGGCAGATCGGCATGGTTGTAATAGGAAACTGCCCCGCAAACGGGTACGCGAGCACGGGGATTTAAGCGAGGAAATACCGCCTCAAAAACTTTTCCACCGACATTTTCGAAATAGATATCGATTCCTTTAGGGCAGGCCGAGGCTAATTGTTGCTCGAAATCTTGCGCATGGTGATCAATACAGTGGTCAAAGCCTAACACCTCCACTGCATGGCGGCACTTCTCCGCCCCCCCTGCGACACCCACCACATGGCAACCAAAACGTTTTGCGAGTTGGCCAACTGTCGCCCCTACAGGACCGGTAGCCGCCGCCACCACTAAGGTTTCACCAGGCTGGGGTTTACCAATATCCGTAAGGCCCATGTAAGCTGTAAAGCCGGGCATGCCCAGTATCCCTAGCGCATAAGAGGGATGTGCCATTGCCTGATCGAGCTTGACGACCTCTTGCGGTTTCGCCAGAGAATAGTTTTGCCAGCCGCCTTGGGATAATACCCAATCGCCCTCTGCAAAGCCTTCCACTGTGGAGTGCACAACGCGAGACACCGTCCCGCCTACCATCACATCGCCAAGCTGTACGGGCGGTGCATAGGACTCACTGTCATCCATTCTGCCGCGCATATAGGGATCGAGTGAAAGATATTCCGTGCGCAACAGCAATTCCCCCGGCTGAGGCGTAGGCCGTTCACCGGTGACCCAAGCAAAACTTTGCTCAGTCGGCTCTCCGTTTGGGCGTTGACTAAGCTGCCACCCCTGATAAGTCTGTGCTGCAGTGGACATAGCGACTCCTTAAAAGATAAATACTGTTCAGTAGAGCCTAGCTAACTTTCTGCCCACTCGCTAGGGTTACAACTTATCCTTTGATGCGCCAGAGAGCGTAACGCCCGGCCCTAAACGCCTATGCTGACTGGGCGAGTGACCATAATAGCGTTTAAATACCACACTGAAGGTACTCTCATTTTTATAGCCAAGCTCGAAGGCTAGAGTCTTAATCGCTTCACCGCTAAATCCGAGTGCTTTACTGGCCAACCGCATACGCCAAGCGGTGAGATAGCGTATCGGCATGGTGCCCATCAACTCATGAAAATGTTTGGCGAATGCTGCCCGGGAGTTTGCCGGTGAACGCCTTTACGCCAAGATAGCGGTACAGTTCGGTTAAATGCTCACGCCGGGTCGTATCCCTGCCGGAAAGGTAAGCAGGCCAGAGATCCCCGGTAAGCTTTAGCCTGCTGGCGATATGCTTCAGCAGCGCATCAGAGGGTGGGATTTTTTTATCCGGGGCAAAGCCGACATTTTTCAGGTAGCAAAGAAGGACGGCAAAACCAGAACGGTTGGCGGGTTTACGGTGAGCACTGATAAGCGCCAGATCATGCTCACTGAAATACGCCATTCGGGTCAGCGTTAACTCATCTTCTGGCAATGCCAGTAATGATTCTCTTTCCGACAGAGAAAGAATCTGCCTCCTTGCCATATAGTTTCCCTCATGAATTATTCGGTTCGGTATTTTTAACAAAAATGCTTATCGCATAAGGGTACACCCTGACGCCATACTCAAACGTGACGACAGACGATGAATGACATAACCTATATGCGATAGATTAAATGCAATAACCTAAATGCGATAACGTGGTGGAAAAGTGTTCATCAGAGCTTATTTAAGGGCATCGACGGAAGATCAGTTCGCCGATCGGGCAAAAGAGATGCTGGAGCAGTTTGTTCAGGAGCGGGGACATAAAATAGCCAGTTACTACCGGGAGAACATAAGCGGTACAAAACTCGACCGCCCGGAGCTGGGACGCTTACTGATGGACAGTCACCGCAATGATATTTTACTGGTCGAGCAAATTGACTGCCTGACCCGTCTGAGTAACAGTGACTGGATGACGCTGAAAAAGCAGATAGAACAACACGAACTGCGGATTGTCAGCCTGGATGTACCCACCTCATGGCAGGCGCTGTCAGATAAAGACCCTTCGCAGGCTGATCCAATCACCCGTGCCGTGATAACCGCCATCAATAATATGCTTATCGACCTGATGGCCGAGATGTCGCATAAGGACTGGCTGAGCCGCCGCCAGCGCCAGAAGCAGGGAATTGAACGGGCACATACACTGGGGAAATACCGGGGTAAACAAGCCGATCAGGAGCGGCATCAGAAAGTCCTGTACTACCGACAGGTAAAGAAACTGAGTATCCAGGAAACGGCTGATGCTACGGGCTACAGTGCATCACAGGTTTGCCGGATACAAGCGCTTCATAAAAATAATGAATCAACCTGAAAAGCTGAAATAACAGTGTTTATTTGCAGCCATGGCGTAATAGTTAGCGCCCTGTGACTAGCAGCGTGACGCATCATCTATGTAAGTAAAGTCCGCTGCGTGCCAACAGCAGACCTTTTTGAATAGCCCAGAACGATAGTACCCGTCGGTCTGGAGACTTCTCAGCCTGATTTGTTGTCATTGTCATACCGCACGAATTACTTATTCATCACTCTATAACTGACGAAAAGTTTGCTATATGCTTTTATATAGCACACTATATAATCATCAACAAGATAATGGATTGGCATATGAACATGCAGTCACGACAGGAAATAGGGACACAACTTTCTTTTGCGCTCTATGGTGCGGCGAGCCGCATGAACCGGTTACATAAGCCGTTCCTGGATCCGCTGGGCCTTACCTTTCCCCAGTATCTGGTCATGCTGGAGTTGTTTAACGGAACCCCACGCACCGTGGGTGATATTGGGAATAAGCTTGGCATGGACACCGGCACCATTACTCCCATTCTCAAAAGACTTGAGGCTGCCGGACGCATAACCCGCACGCGGGATCGCGCAGATGAAAGGCGGGTTCTCATTACCCTCACCGATGACGGGCTCGCGTTGCAAAGCGAGCTGTGGCGCGTAACCGAAAGAATCAAATCAGCCTGTCAGTTATCGGATACAAAGCTTGAGGAGTTACGAGATACCCTGAATAGCTTTGCCCATCCCGCTGATAACTGATCATCCTCCACTCAGATAAAAGGTACTTGTATGAAAATAGGCATTATTGGCGCCGGAAACATTGGTGCGACGCTGGCAAATAAGCTCTCTGTGCAGGGCCATGAGGTCAAACTGGCGAACTCAAGAGGACCGGAAACCATTGTAGAGTTGGCGCGAAGAGTGGGTGCGCTGGCGGTTGAGCGCCAGGAGGCCGTACGAGATGTGGACGTCATCATCTTCTCTATACCCTTTGATAAGCATGGTGAATTGGCTGAACTCTTGCGTGATGTTCCGGAAAGCGTCGTCGTCATTGATACCTCTAATTACTACCCCTTCCGCGACGGGGACATTGAAGAGATCCGTGAAGGCAAACCTGAAAGCGTGTACGCCAGTGAAATAGTCAAACGCCCTCTTGTCAAAGCCTGGAACGCTGTTCTGGCCCAGACGCTTCAAGAGAAAGGGCTGGCTGCCGGTTCACCGTCGCGTATCGCTATCCCGGTTGCCGGCGACAGTCCGGTAGCAAAATCTGTTGCGCTTGAATTGGTCAGTCAGACCGGTTTCGATGCAGTAGATGCCGGTACGCTTAGCGAATCATGGCGGCAACAGCCCGGCACGCCAGCCTACTGTACTGAGCTAAAAACCGGAGAGCTTGAAGCAGCCCTTAAGGCAGCGGATAAAACTCGCGCTCCACTGAACAGAGATGCGTTGATCAGGGAGTTTATGTCTGCAGGCGAACAACTCACTCATGATGCTATCGTCAAACGTAACCGTGCAGTAACGGCCTGAGCCAAAAAGGGAAAATTATGATTAATAATGAAAAGTACCGGATTACTGTTCTTGGAACCGGCCACATCGGTAAAACGCTTGCTCGCAGTCTCGCATCTGCCGGTTACTCCGTTAAGGTTGCTAATTCACGCGGACCTGAAACGATAGCCCCCGACGTGCTTGAAACGGGCGCTGCAGCAGCTGATGCAGTCAGTGCCATGAAGGATGCGCAGGTTGTCATCCTTTCCATACCTATGGCAAAGCTTGCGGATATCGCTCCTCTGATCCGGAAATTACCCCAGCATGTTATCGTTGCTGATACCTCTAACTATTATCCACATCGCGACGGCAACATTGATGCGTTCTCAGATGGTCAGGTCGAAAGCGCGTGGGTGGCGCATCTCCTGAACCGTCCGCTGGTGAAGGCGTGGAATGCAATAGGTTCAGATTCCCTTGCGACAAAAGGTACAGCAGAGGGCACGGTGGGACGTATTTCAATTCCGGTGGCAGGGAATATCGAAGAGCACAAGAAAATGGTTATGCGTCTTGTCAGTGATACGGGGTTCGACGCTTTCGATGCAGGTACAATTGAGGAGTCATGGCGTCAACAACCGGGTGCACCTTGCTACTGCACTGACCTCACATATGATGAAATGAAGTCAGCGATCGCCGCAACGGAAAAAACGCGGCTGCCTGCGCGTCGGGATATTGCTGTTCAGGCAATTCAGGAGCGAATGGGGGATAAGCGATCCAATCCGACTGCAGATTATATTGTCCGATTACACCGGACTCTTTTTATGTAATCCGTAAGCCATATTTCATTTATCGATGCATGAGCGATAATGCAAACGTCTGCTGATCGCTCAAAGCTGCCTGTCAACATGGTCAAGCTCTACCACAGCTCAGAGGTACAAAAAATCACCTTAACGTACAATAATTTTCGATATCCAAACTGACCCCAATTAAGGAACTGAAACAGCGGCATATTAAGCATTATTTTACCGAGAATCAGACCGATCCTCGGTTAGTCACTCAAATTGCTCAGGCCAGCGGGGCAACGCCTGGCGGTGAGCTGTATCCGGAAGCCCTGTCTACACAACAGGGCCCAGCGGCCAGCTATTTAGCGGCGGTTCGTTATAACACCCAGCAACTGTTAGCCAGTATGCGAGAATAGTTAGGCTTGGCGAGGTTGGCCGTTCGATGCGTGAATGCCGCCGTCAACCGGTAAGTTAACCCCTGTGATATAGCTGGCCTGATCACTGGCTAAGAACAGCACCGCATGCGCAATATCTTCAGACTGTCCGGGGCGTTGCAGCGGCGTGCGGTCCTTAAACTTATCGAGGGCTTGAGTATCTGAGGTGATCCCAGCGGTCATCTCGGTTTCTGTCATGCCGGGGCATACTGCGTTAACTCTGACGCCATGCTGGCCATAGTCCATAGCCAGTGAGCGCGTAAAGTTGCTGATCGCCCCTTTCGAAGCATTATAGAAACTCATTCCCCAATCGCCCCCGAGTCCGGAGACCGATGAGATGTTAACGATATTTCCTTTCTGCTTTAAGATGCCGGGGACGAAGGCGCGTACCATATAGAATACACCATTTAAATTCGTGCCCATCTGCTTATCCCAATCGTCCACCGACAGTTCATGGGCTAAACCTTGCACCACTACGCCAGCGTTATTGACCAGGATATCGACATGTCCCCACTTCTGCTCGACGTGGGCGGCTAGCGGTGACCGCATGCGGATCGGCGACATCTGTAGGGGCTAAAAGTACCTGCGCGGCGGGCAATTCTGCCGCAACTTTTTTTAATTTCTCTTCTGTTCGGCCGACTAGCACGACTTTCGCACCCTCGTTTACAAAGGCCTTCGCTGTTGCGGCACCCATACCAGATCCTGCGCCAGTAACTACCACCACTTTATCTGTAAAACGAGACATTATGTGATCCTTATCGACGTAATTACCCAAAAGTGTGGCACAGAATCCTCGAAACGCAATATTTGTCATTTCACAAATAGTGAATATCTTTTCTCAAAAACTGTCACTTTCGTAAAACGAAATCCTGTCCTAAACTTTGAGTCAGTAGATTTTCACAGCCTTACTTAAGGAGTCATTTATGGCGTTAGCGACACTATTTGAAAAATTTTCTTTTGACCGTACGCGAAGTGCAGAGTCGGCTGGTTATCACTTTAACCATACGATGATCAGGGTTAAAAATCTTCAGGACTCAGTCGATTTTTACTGCAATGTTTTAGGTTTCGTTCCGGTTTACGAGCAGGTTAATAATGACGCAGCCTTTACCATCGTCTATTTGATACGTGCGCCACTTTCCGTCATCCCCGATGACGAAGAAGCGCGTAAAGAGTGGGTACTTAGCCAGACAGGCGTATTGGAACTGACCTACAACCACGGCACTGAAACTCAGCCAGACTTCCATTACCACAACGGTAATGATGAGCCGCAAGGATTCGGTCATATTTGCATTTCTGTACCAGATGTCCGCGAAGCCTGCGAACGCTTTGAAGCCCTGAATGTATCGTTTCAAAAGCGTCTTAGCGATGGCCGTATGAAACACATCGCTTTTATTAAAGACCCCGATGGTTATTGGATCGAGATTCTACAACCGACTCCCCTTGACGTGTAATGTTGACGGACCCTATAGGAGAAATTATGTCTACCGATTTTAAAAAATTACTGCCTGAAAATGCCGCTCACTTTATCAATAACCAATGGGTGGAGTGTAAGACTGCCGATGATGTGCTGAACCCTGCTACCGGTGAAACCATCGCCAAGGTGGCTATGGGAAGTAAAACAGAGGCGAATCAGGCGGTTACTGCAGCTAAAAACGCGCAAAAACAGTGGGCCGCCCTGCCACAACCACAACGTGCAGAGTATCTGCAAGCTTTCGCACAGCAAATTGAAAAGCATAAAAAAGCCCTTGCTACACTGCTGACGACTGAGCAAGGTAAACCGCTTAGTGAGTCGATTGGCGAAGTGGAAATGGCGATGACAATGCTGCGTTACTACGCTGGCTTTGGGTGGAAACGTACCGGACATGTCTTGGCGTCAAACCATCCGCAACAGCAGGCCATCACCAAAGAAGCGCCTCTAGGCGTGGTCGCTGCCATTATTCCCTGGAACTTTCCACTGGCAATTTTCGCGCGTAAAACGGCTCCAGCGTTAGTCGCGGGTAATACTATTGTCGTCAAACCGAGTGAAAATACCCCACTTTGTTCATTAGCTCTCGCGACACTGAGTAAAGCCGCTGGCATTCCAGATGGCGTGATTAACGTTCTCTGCGGCGAAGGCAGCAAGGTCGGTGACGCATTAGTTAAACATCCTGATGTCCAACTGGTGACTATGACTGGATCGACTCGCGCCGGTAAAATTATTGCTAAGAACGCTGCGGAAAAAGTGATTCCTGTCTCCCTTGAACTGGGGGGTAAAGCACCCTTTATCGTACTGGCCGATGCCGATATTGAAAAAGCCGCTCAGGATGCTATCGATGCACGTATGGCTAACTGTGGGCAAGTGTGTATCTGTAATGAACGCACTTACGTTCAACGCGATGTTTATGACACCTTTATGAAAGCCTTGAAAAAAGCGGCAGATAAAGTTGTTGTAGGCGATCCGATGGCGTCTAAAACCACTATGGGTCCTAAGGTCTCTGCAGCAGAGAAATCCCACGTGGATGAGCTGTTAGCGAAAAGCCAAAAAGAAGGTGGCAAGATTTTCTGGCAAGGCAAGGTGCCTACCGACGCTAAGTTTAAAGAGGGTAACTGGGTTGCACCGACGATCGTGACCGATCTCCCGGCGGATGCGACCATCTTGAAAGAAGAGGCCTTTGGTCCGATTCTCCCTGTCGTGGTCTTCGATACCTTGGATGAAGTGATTGCCCTGGCGAACGATTGTGAATACGGATTAAGCTCTTACCTGTATACCCGCGATCTGCACGCGGCAATGCAAATTAGCGACGCGCTTGAATATGGTGAAGTCTATATTAACCGTTACGGCCCTGAAGAGATCAACGGCTTCCACGCCGGTTGGAAATTATCAGGCATCGGCGGTGATGATGGCGAACACGGTTATCAACTCTACGTGAAGCAAAAAACAGTGTACCTCAACTATAAGTCATAAGCCTTTTACCGGTGCTGCGGCACCGGTTATCTCTCATCCCGTTCGGTCCTTACCATGAATCCTTTACTCATTATCTGCCTAATAATGGGCATCGCAGCACGCCGCTTCTTGTCCTATCCAGAACAGTTAGTTCCCTCAATCAACTGGTGGCTGATCACCGTCGCACTTCCCTGCCTGATCTTAACGCTTATCCCGCATACTACGATTAATCGCGAATCCCTAGTGCCTGTAGCAGGCATGTGGTGTATTTTTCTCGGGGCGTTAGCGGTAGCTGTCATAATAGGCAAAGTATTGTCTTGGCCACGTGCGGTGACAGGTGTTGTAGCGTTAGTCGCAGGGATAGGTAATACCTCTTTTATGGGCTATCCCATCGTGCAGAGTTACTATGGTGCCGCCGGGCTACAAGTTGCGGTTATCGCCGACCAAGTAGGCAGTTTTATCATTCTCTCCACCTTGGGCGTGATGGTGATGGCGCTGTGTTCCGGTCAAACACCCACCGTTAAAATGATTGCGCAGAAAGTGGTTACCTTTCCCCCTTTTATTGCGCTCTGTGTCAGTCTGGCGAGTAAACCCCTCGGTGGCTTACCTGAATTTCTCCAGACCCCATTCAGTCAGATAGGCGCAACCTTAACGCCTTTAGCCCTGTTCTGCGTTGGGTTACAAATTGCCCTACGACCACCACGTGGTGGGATTTCACCGCTGATTACGGGAGTGGTCTGGAAATTAGTCGCCGCACCGTTAGTCGTTTGGGGGGTTGTCGTCGTCAGCGGTGCCTCGTCTCTCACGCAACAGGTCACAGTGATTGAAGGTGCTATGGCACCGATGATCGCGGCGGCGATCATGGCACAACGTGCGGGTTTACAACCTGTTTTGGCCAATGCTATTCAAGGATATGCTATTTTACTCTCTTTCATTACGATACCGATTTGGCACACACTGTTGTCAATGTAGAAGTAGGAGAGTCGATATGTTGTTGAAACTGCCCCAATTACGCATTTTCTGCGCACTGGTCGAAACAGGGAGTGTGGTACAAGCTGCGAAAAAAATGCACTGTGTCCCGTCTAATATCTCAACGCGTATCCGTGAATTAGAAGAAAGTCTGGGCGTTGCGTTAGTCAATCGGGATAAACAGCGGTTAACGCTCACCCCGGAAGGTCGTGCATTTTACCCTCAAGCGCAGCAGTTACTGAAGCAGAGCGAGGAGTGCCTTCACTTTTTTAAACCCGAATCTCTAAAGGGTCATTTACGCCTCGGTGCGTTAGATGTTGCCCTGAACAGCCGTTTACAGCAGATAATGATAGGCTTTATGCAGCAATATCCAGATGTGACAGTGTCACTTTCAAGTCACTCTTCCCTGCCCTTAATGGACCGTTTATTGGCAGGTGAAGTGGATATGGTGGTTGTCGATGGTCCGGTTGAACACCCGGTACTTGAAAGCCGACTGTTCGGCCCTGAAAGCTTATGTTTAGTCACCCATTGTGCAAGCTTAGAGACTTTTATCGAGCAGGTTTCGCAATTGACGCTCTATACCTTCGGTGAGCACTGCTTTTATCATGTTCTTATCGAGGATTGGCTGGCTGCACAACAACTGGAAGCGCGCCAACAATGTGATATAGAGTCTTACCCACTGATTTTAGGGGCTATTCGCCAAAAACTTGGCTTTACCGTGATGCCACGCAGTTTTATCGAAAATAATGATGAAGTGAAAGGCCTTTATTGCTATCCACTGGATACGCTCTCCTCTTGCGATATCTATTTAGTCTGGCACCGTTATTCCGCCTCTCCGGTTGAGAAAGCCTTTTTGTCAATGGTGGATGAGGTGATACCGGCGAAGTAGGCCTGAACAAAAGCGCTAAAATTATAACTTTGTTAAAAAGGTTGTTAATTTGTAAAATGTTAGCCATGCTCAATAGACTGTCTATGACGTTTAGGAGCCTGCTATGCCTTCTGTGACACATTTTCGCTCACCCTCGCGGTTAGCGATTTTTCTGGTTAATCTTCTCAATCCCGCGGCGTATGGTGCCTTTGTCGCGGGGTTTTGCTTTGATATTATTTATTTTATGACGCAAGAGATCTTCTGGGTCAAAGGAGCCAGTTGGCTTAATTTCTTCGGCCTACTTTTTGCCATCCTTCCACGTTTGATTAATCTCTACCAAGTCTGGGTATCGCATTCCGTCTCGCCACTGTTAGCAGCCCGTCGTAGTTTTTGGCTAAATGCCTTAGCCATCATCGTGGCGATATTTAATGCGTTCGTGCACAGCCGTGATGCGTGGGGTGTGATGCCCGCTGGGCTTGTACTGTCAGGAGTGACCGTCGCATTGTTAGTCCTGGCGGTACTGAATGATGCGCTGAGCAGGCCTCGTCAACAGCAGGAGGCACTATGATAAATCGTCAATGCAGTATGCTTATTCTCTGTGCTCTGTTAGCAGGATGCGATAATAGCGAATCGACCACTATCGCTGAACAGATTGGCCCCCATCCGAAGCTCGATAAACCGAGCGCGTTCTTACTGCCGCCGATTAGCGTGCCGTCAAAAGTTGACTGGGCGCAGGGGCAAACCCCTCACCCTGCGGCAGGGTTAAAAATAGAGAGTATTGCCCAAGGTTTAGCCCACCCAAGGATGGTCTATCGACTGCCGAATAATGATATTTTAGTGGCAGAGTCCAATGCGCCAGGGAGCGAGGCGGTTACTACGCCTAAACAGCTTATTTCGGGACGGGTGAAAAAGGATTCGGGCAAAGGGGGTAGAGGAGGAAACCGTATCACATTACTGCGTAAAGATGCAGCAGGCCACTGGCAAAAATATCCCTTTATCCAGAATCTGAACTCACCTTTTGGTATGGTGCTGATTGGTCAATCACTCTACGTTGCCGATGCAGATGCCCTCCTCGTCTTCCCTTATCAGACGGGTGATACCACTATAGATGCCACTCAAGGTAAGCGTCTTGCAGACTTACCTTCGACGATAAATCATCATTGGACCAAATCGTTAACCGCTTCACCGGACGGTAGACACCTTTATGTTGGGGTCGGGTCGAACAGTAATATCACTGAAAATGGGTTAGAAGCCGAATACCGACGCGCCGCGATCCTTGAGATTGATCGCCAAAGCGGGGCAAGTCGTATTTATGCCAGTGGCTTACGTAACCCGACTGGCGTTGCCTTTGACCCGGCGACTCAGCAATTGTGGACTATCGTCAATGAGCGTGACGAGATTGGCGCAAACTTAGTCCCCGATTATCTCACCCAGGTGAAGGAAGGGGCTTTCTATGGCTGGCCTTACAGCTACTATGGCCAACATGTTGATCGCAGAGTCCAGCCCCCTGCTCCCGATAAGGTCGCCAGCGCGGTGGCTCCAGATTATGCCCTAAGCTCTCATGTTGCGCCGCTTGGTTTACAGTTTGCACAAGGCAGTCACTTGCCTGGGTTTGGCCAAGATGGCCTGTTTATTAGCGAACATGGTAGTTGGAACCGTAAGCCACTTAATGGTTACCGAGTGAGTTATGTGCAATTCTCCCAAGGTAAACCGGTGGGCCAACCTAAGACAGTGGTGGACGGTTTTGTCTCTGATGATCAGAAAACGATCTTTGGGGCGCCTGTGGGGTTAACCCTTGATAATCAAGGTGCTTTGATCATCGCCGACGATGTTGGTAATCAAGTTTGGCGAGTCAGCGCTGCACCATGATTTAAGCTTGCAATTACTAGGTGAGCATCGCATCATGCTCACCTTTTTTATTTGTGTTGGGAGCGAGTCGTGCCGCGTTTAGATAATGCTTTTCTTGAATCCATCCTTGACGAGGTGCGTCCACTATTGGGGCAAGGTCAGGTTGCCTCTTATATCCCTGCGCTGGCCAAAGTCCCGGCAAACCAATTAGGGGTCGCTGTCTGCACCCATGATGGTCAGTTATTAACGGCGGGTGATGCCTCACAGCGTTTTTCTATCCAATCGATCTCCAAAGTGCTTTCACTCACCGTGGCGATGACCCGTTATTCAGAACATGATCTTTGGCAGCGAGTGGGGAAAGATCCTTCGGGTCAACCTTTTAACTCGTTAGTCCAGTTGGAAATGGAACAGGGTATTCCTCGAAATCCCTTTATCAATGCCGGGGCATTGGTCGTCTGCGATATGCTACAAAGCCGTTTATCGGCACCACGCCAGCAGATGTTAACCTTGGTGCGGCGGTTAAGTGGCGTCGAAGATATTCATTACGATCGTCAGGTCGCCAGTTCAGAGCTTGCTCATTCCGCCCGCAACGCCGCTATTGCATGGTTAATGAAGTCTTTCGATAACTTCCATAATGATGTGAATACGGTCTTGGAAAATTATTTTCACTACTGTGCGCTCTCAATGAATTGTGAAGAGTTGGCCCGCTGCTTCCGCTATTTGATCTCACCTGAGTTATGTAAGGTTTTGTTTAGACAGGAACTTAACCATAGACAAGTGAGTCATATCAATGCCCTAATGATGACAAGCGGGATGTATAATGCCGCGGGGGAATTTGCCTGGCGAGTAGGGTTACCTGCAAAATCAGGCGTCGGTGGTGGGATTGTTGCCATCGTGCCAGGAAAAATGAGTATTGCTGTATGGTCACCTGCCCTTGACCAGTTTGGTAATTCATTAGCCGGTACGGCGGTGTTAGAGCATATTTCGGACCGATTGGCTTTTTCTGTTTTTTAACACAGACTTTTGTGGTTAAGCACGCGGACCCTGATAATGGGTTTCGTTTTTCCTTAATACCTGCACCTATGTGGAATAAGTATGAAAACAATTATTGATGGCTTCTTGAATTTCCAGAAAGACATTTATCCTGAAAGAGAAGAACTTTTTCGTAGTCTTGCTTCAAGTCAGAAACCGAAAGCGCTTTTCATCTCCTGTTCTGATAGCCGCTTAGTCCCTGAGTTGGTCACCCAACAGGAACCTGGGCAGTTATTCGTTATTCGTAACGCTGGTAATATTGTTCCCTCTTTCGGTCCTGAACCGGGTGGTGTTTCAGCCACTATCGAATATGCAGTGATGGCACTTGGCGTCACGGATATCATCATTTGTGGTCACTCAAACTGCGGTGCCATGTCGGCGATTGCCAGCTGTGCTTGCTTAGATACCATGCCAGCAGTTGAGCACTGGCTACGGTATGCTGATGCCGCAAAAGCGGTCGTGGAGAAGCATGAGTATTCATCGCCTGAAGATAAACTGAACGTGATGGTCCGTGAAAACGTGATTGCTCAGCTAAACAATATCAAAACGCACCCCTCTGTTGCCGTTGCACTGCGTAACAAAAAGATCAATCTTCATGGCTGGGTGTATGATATTGAAACCGGGCAGATTCATGCGTTGGACAAACATGGTGAGCATTTTGTGAGCCTCGCGGACAACCCTGAGACCTGCTTCGAATAATCCTACGCCCCAAGTCGTTTCTTTCACGACTTGGGGCGACTCTCATTACATATCTTCTTCTTCGTCCTCATCTTCCCAACCGAAACGCTCGATTAAGAATTGTGTGGCGGCCTCTACCCCCGCAGCAGAAATAGTATGCACCAGCTCGGGTTCAATCATCACTTGGCAGGAAATACCGAGTTGATTGAGTGTGGCTTGCGCATTAAGTGTCTCTTGGGCCGGCACGACCTCATCCGCTTCACCATGTACTAATAAGACCTCAGCCGTGGTGGTGGGCGCTTGAGTGGGCGCTTCAATTAACCGCCCAGAAAACCCAACTAGGCCGATAACGTTATACTGGCTGCGTAATAAGATATCGAGCGCAATCATCGTCCCTTGTGAAAAGCCCACCAATACAATCTGATCCTGAGCGGCATCAATATCATGCTGTTGCATGATGGTAGTGAGGATCTGATCAACGGCGCGACGCGCATCGCTCAAGCGTTGTTGACGATTTTGTGGAGTGATATCCGCCAGGCTAAACCACTGATAGCCCATGCCCGCTTCGCAAAGTTGTGGCGCATTGGGTGAGGCATAGCGTAGTCCGGGTAAGGAGCCAGCCCAGAATTCGCCCAGCCCTTTTAAATCGTTGCCGTCACTACCATAACCGTGTAACAGAATGACTAATTTTTTCATTAAAAATCCTTTATTAAGACTGCGAGACCACTGCACGAGCAGCCTGGCGACTCTCTTCTGCGCTTAATAAACGCAGGTGACCTTGTTGCATAGCATAGACACGATCGGCGACATCGAAATAGTCATCGTCATGGCTAATAATCAGTAATGTTTTCCCAAGTTGCTTCAACCAAGGGAGTAATTCGCGATAGAAATAGCGCCTGAACTGCGGATCTTGTTCTGCGGCCCATTCGTCAAGAAATAGGATATCGCGTTTCTCAGCCATGGCAAGCAGCAGCGCGACGCGTTTGCTTTGCCCCGCCGACAATGACAAGGTGCTGAGCTGATGATTATTGAACGTGATTTTATTGGTAAGCTGCAGGCGTGCCAACCATTCTGCGGCTAAGGCATGGTCGCTTTCACTCGGCTCAAGAAAGACAGTGTCGAATAGATAGGGTTTGGTAAACACCACTGAAAACAATGACTGTAAACTTTTGCTGTCAATTGACTGACCGTCACAATAGGCATGCCCCTGTGCCATGGGATAAAGCCCAGTCAGTAATAAACTTAATGTCGATTTTCCCGAACCGTTGGCACCAATAATAAACAGAGTCTCGCCGCGGTTGACGGTCATCGACAGCGGCCCCACTTGAAATCCATTATCTGGGTATTGCCACGTCATACTGTCCCAGTGCAATTGTTGCCAGTTCTCTTTTACTTTATGGGTTTCATCCGGTTGCGTTGGAGGCTTCTCTGGCAGCAGTTCATTGATTTTCTTAAAGGCTAATTCACCGGACAATAAGGTCGGGTAGGCGCCAATAGCCTGTAATAGCGGGGTGCGCATAAAGAGAATCGTTAAGGAGAATGAGGTGGCCACCGCCATGGAGACCCATCCTTGTGTCTCGGCAAGTAAAAATATCACGCCAATTAACCCAAGCATCATAATATTTGACCAGTTAATCGCGGAAAGATGGTAACTGTCGGCCTGAATGATATTTTGCTTATACCCCAACGCCGCGGTCTGATAGTGGCCTTCATAGAAGTGTTTAGCCCGTGCCGGATTTAATGCCAGCTCTTTTCTGCCTTGGATCACGACCTGAAATGAGGATTGTAAGTCGCTTTCATGATTCCTGACTTTCGCAATGTGCTGGTATACCTTACTGACCATCTTATAACCCAGCGTAAAGGTGACAACTAACCAGCCTATCGTAATCAGTAACACCGGAATCGACAGATAGCCCAGATAGCCGATCGCGACGAGGGCCAGAACGATACCCTGGATCAATTCAGGTAGCCTGACAAACGCTAAGGTAATATTACGAATATCAGGCCCCAGTAGCGCAAGTAATTCCCCCTCGCCCTTCGCTTCAAGCGTGGCAATTGGAGTGTTCATCATCTGCCAGACCATCGCTGAACGTTTACGCCAGATAAATTGGTGACCCAGGGTGGTGAGGCACCACTGCGCGCCAAGGGTCGTCACCAGTAATAAGATGAGCAGGCCCAGCATTTTGCTGATCCCTAAGGCCAAAGAGTGTTCGGCCAATAGCCCATGATTAATCCATGAGATAATCGCGATGCCTAATCCGGCACTCAATAAGTTCAGTAAGATGATGGCGCTGAAAGCCAGCGTGTGCTGGCGGAGAATGGTTTTCAGTAGTTGCATAATTAGCTTGTGTTAGCACTCGGGAGTCGCCTCCCGAGTGGCGATACCTTAAAAATCAAGGCTCATAGAGAGTTTGTAAGTACGGGGATCACCCTGTGTCAGATAACCATTGTTAGTCCCGACGGTATCCCAATATTTTTCGTTAGTAACGTTTTCCACTCCAGCCCGCCAAGTGATCGCGCTGACCGTAGACGATTGAATTGGCATTTGATATTGCACGCCCATATCAAGGCGCGTCCAACTTGGGATTCGCAAGGTGTTGGCGCTGTTAACATATTGGCGACTGGTATGGAGTAAATTTGCCTGCACCATCAACCCCTCGACCCGAGGAATATCCCACTCGGTACCCAAGGTCCATTGGTTGCGCGGGACGCCCACCGCATCCTTACCATCATAACTTACCCAGCGCTTATTTTCATAGCCATTGGCGTTGGACATCTTAGGACGTAGCCAAGTGGAACCTGCATTGACACGCCAACCTAACACCGGCTCACCAAAGACATTCACCTCTACACCTTGGTTGCGCTGTTCACCTGCGAGGCGATAAACGTTATCACTGCCGGTTAAGCCGACCTGACGACGCATATCAAATAACGCAATATTTCCGCCATAACGGCCCTTTTCAACCTTAACACCGACCTCGTTTTGGCGGGTACGTCCGAGTCCGACAATGTAACCCGAGTTAGCGGTTGATGAAGGGGCTGTACCTGATGCCTGCAGCCCCTCAATATGGTTAGCATACAGTGATAACCAGTCAGTGGCTTTAAACACCACGCCATAGACCGGCGACCAGCGGTGTGCTTTCAATGCGGCACTCTTATCTTGGACGCCTTGATAGCTATAATTTTTTACATCGATATGTTGGTAACGCGCGCCAGCGGTAACCAGTACGCGATCCTGCCAAAACCCTAAGGTATCGGATAATGCGACGCCATTATTGATATTTTTGCTGCGGATATGGGGGTTAGCCATATTACCATCAGAAAAGGCCGTAGCCGGGGAGGACTGTGGACGCGGGTCATAAATCGTGCCGAAATCCTGCGCGCTCGACATCGTATAGGCGCTGGCGCTGCGATTATAAATCCCAGAATAATTCATATTCAGTTGATGGCTAACCGGACCGGTATCGACTTTGCCACGTAGGCCGATCATTCCACTGGTGGTATCTGACTTATAGTGTGTGGTTAAACGGGTTACCGTTGAACGTCCTGCCATATCGCTTACCAATGGCGCACCGCTTGCCGACCATTCATTATTATGACTGCTGCCAATGGCGCTATACACGACCCACTTATCGTTAAGATGATAATCGTTTTTCATCATCACATAACGGCTTTCTAAATCAGCATAGTTCCACGCTGAGCTGTAATGGGTTCGGTTACCGGGTACGCTTGGCACGCTGGGTAGCGTGATAACGTTATTCAAGGCGTTAAGACGAATACCCACTCGGCCATGGTGGATGGTAGATTTGACATAGCCCATGTCTAATGAGCTTTCTAGCTTGTCGCCATGATAGTCCAATCCTAAGAAAGCACCCGTGGTACGGTCACGTTCTTTGTGAATCTCGGTTTCGCCTTCACGATGGACAACGTTAGCCCTTACCCCAAATTGATCGTTATCACCGAAACGGCGTCCGACATCGGCACTGACCCCGGCTTGGCCTCGGCCAGTGTAATCGACGCTGACACGCTGAGTCGGTTCTGAATCCGCCCGTTTTGGCTCAATATTAATGTTTCCACCTACACCACTTCCTGCGGCAGGCACGCCATTGAGGAAGGCGCTGGAGCCTTTAATCACCTCTACGCGCTCGACGGCTTCGAGAGGCAAAATCTGTCGCGGTAAAATTCCATAGAGGCCCCCTAGTGCAATATCGTCCGCTGACAGATCAAAGCCACGGATACGAAAGCCTTGAGAAAAGTTACCGTAGCCTCTGACGTTCTGCACCGAGGCATCGTTTTTCATCACATCCGCAAGATTTCTCGCTTGCTGATGCTCAATAAGTTTAGCGGTATACCCGACTACGTTAAACGGTACATCTAGCGCCTTCTGCTCCCCCAACGCGCCCAAGCGTCCACCGTTGGCAATGTTGCCATCGAGAAAAGCTGGAATAAGGTGTTGGCCATTAGCATTATCGCTGGCTGCTGGCGTAGCCGTTACCACCAGGGTGTTGAGTGAAGTGGCCGCGAAAACACTATAGGTTAAGGGCCACAGGCTTAACGAAATAGCCTGCGCAAGGCGTTTCTGTCGACCTGTAGGGGAGGTAAGAGGCATATAGTATCCGTTTTTCATTAGGTTATAATTTATTGTTGTCGTTAATCTTACAAAATGCCGACAATAGTAATGCAAATATCTCTCATTTGCATTACTATTGAACAATTTCCCGTAGTGCGAGCGACAACATGCCTAGAACAGCCCCTATCGCCCAGTCACTTCCTAATACGTATCCCCTAGCGACCTTACGCGCTTGCGAGAGTTTTCGAGCCTTACTCCCACAAGACTGGAATACCTATCGGTCGCCTGAGCAATTGGCCTGGTTATCTAAGTGGTCACAGTGGTTCTTCGCCGGTACGTTATTAACCTGGGGCGAGCAGTTATTGGTTGACCAGCGCGCTTATCCACTCTGGCAATGGGTTGGCAGTTTTTCGCTTAATCACCAAGGATTTCCTGATCCCATATCCGTCAGTCATCTCTCGCTTGCGGCACAAAGCGAGACCGAACAATACCAAGCTATTCAGCAATTGGTTTCTGGATTTATCGCGCCGGTCTGCTCAACTCTGTCGGGGATTGCGGGACATCCCCTCGCCCTTTTTTGGAGTAACGCGGCAGTGCGCTTACATCAAAGTATGCGTCGAGTGGAACAAAAACAGGTTCCCACGCACCTGTTACATCATCTTTTTGCTACCACACACTTGATTAATGGCGAGCGAAACCGTCTATATCAACCCTTCATCACACTTGACCAAGCTGATAAGCCCGCGATAATACAACGACGTCATTGTTGTATGCGCTTTCACTTGGATAAAGAGTTGTGTGCCTCTTGCCCACTTGATCGTTGCCCAACGTCAAAACGCTAATGGAAAGATTGTGAACAATGTAAGACAAAGCGCGTCGGTGCCGCTGTTTGAACTGCGCGATGCTGGGGTACAGATCGCCGGGCGTCAAATATTGCAGCCAGTGACCCATACCTTTTCCCCTGGCCGCGTGACCGGGCTAATCGGCCACAATGGTTCGGGTAAGTCGACCCTACTGAATTTACTTAGCCGTCAAAATACGCAGCATAGCGGTGATATTCTCTGGCAGAATCGGCCTATTGCGAAGTGGCCCGCACGCGAATTTGCTCGCCATATCGCCTATTTACCGCAGCAATTACCGCCTGCTGAAGGCATGACAGTAAAAGAATTAGTGACTTTAGGCCGCTATGCTTGGCACGGTGCCTTAAAACGGGTCAGTAGCGAAGATATGTCCTTGGTTGAGGACGCAATCCGAAGTGTCGATTTGCATTGGGCGAGCGACCACCTCGTCGAGCAACTCTCTGGTGGTGAGCGGCAACGAGCATGGCTTGCGATGTGCGTGGTGCAAGCAAGTCACTGTTTGTTATTAGATGAACCCACCTCAGCGCTGGATATCGCCCACCAAAAAGAGGTACTTCAGGTCATTCACGATCTGTCTCGCACTCGTCAGCTTACGGTTGTCATGGTGTTGCATGATATCAATATGGCGGCACGATTTTGCGACGAGTTTGTGGCGTTACGGCAAGGTGAAACCGTGTTTAAAGGTGATGCACAAGCCTTGATGACAGCCGAACAACTCTCCGCGATTTACCATGTTCCAATGGGCGTGACCCATCCCGATCCCCTATTACCGCCTATTAGCTATGTCAAATAAGCCTATTCACTTTACCCGTCGGCGTTTACTGCAATATGGCCTCGGGATTGGCGTTGCATCGAGTCTTTCTCCCTCATTGCGCGCGGCGACCCTACCGCAACCTCGCATAGCCGCACTCGATTGGACGGCTGTTGAGCTTATCGACGGCGTCGGATTAACACCTTATGCGGTCAGTGATATCCCGAGCTATCGCCAATGGGTTGTGACACCGTCACTTCCTGCTACTACCCTAGAATTAGGACTGCGTAATGAGCCAAATCTGGAGCTTCTTGCGCAGTTACGCCCCGATATCATGATTTTGCCCTTCTATTCCCCCTTACCGGAAAGCAGGCTACAACAATTTGGTGAAGTCATCCGTTATCCTTTTACTCTGCCAGGTAAAAAAATTCTCAGCGTTGCCCGCGACAATCTACAACAACTTGGCCGCCACCTTGGCCGTGAAGCCTACGCGCAGCGCAGCATAACGGTATGGCAGGCAAGCATGACGGCTGCTCGCCAACAGCTGGCACCTTGGCAGGGTAAACGGCTATTGCTGTATAGTTTTTTGAGTCCGCGCCAAGTCTTAGTCATGTCACCGAGTAGCCTCTTTGGGGAGGTATTAGCGTATTTAGGGCTAGAGTGTGCATGGCAAGGGAGTGCCAATATGTGGGGTAGCGCGGTTATCGGGGTCGAACAACTTTACCCTGTCGAAACGGATATCGCGATTGAGTTTATGCATGGCGAACGCGGAGCAACGCGCACCGTGCCGCAATCTGGCCTCTGGCAGAAAATGCCCTTTATGCAGCAGCATAACCACTATCAAGTAGAAGGCGCATGGATGTACGGCGGACTTCACGCGGCATTGCGTTTTACTGAGCAACTTCTTCATTTGTCAGGACAATGGCATGACTAAACTTCGGACGGGATTTGCTTTTACCCTGCTAGCATTACTGACCGCTCTGCTCATTGGCTGGAATCTGCAGCATTTAGTCACCAGTACTGCGACACAACCCGGTATGGCAGCACTGTTGTGGTCACAAAGCTATTTACCGCGGATAATGGTTGCCCTATTGGCGGGGGCAGCATTAGGCCTTTGTGGGCTGTTAGCACAACTGGTGTTGAAAAATCCCCTCGCTGAGCCTGCGACGCTGGGTATTGCTTCCGGTGCTCAGTTGGGCACAACCCTTGCCTTATTCGCGAGTGTCACGCCTTGGGTCACGCAGAGTTTTGCACTGGCGGGAGGCTTTATCACTACCGCTATGATCTATGCATTGAGCCGCCACCGAGGGATGTCGCCCTTAACCTTGTTGCTAACGGGAATGGTGATGGGGCTTTTTTGTTCCGCATTACAAAATGGCCTGGTGCTATTCCATCATGAACAGATGCAATCCCTCTTTATCTGGAATAGCGGTAATTTAGCGCAGAACGATTGGTCGGTCGTCACGCAACTCTTGCCTATGTTAGTGGTCGTCACGGTGCTGATCTTGTTCAGCGCGCGCGCCCTCGCCTTACTCAAACTGTCTGATGAGGTTGTCGATAGTTTAGGCGGCAATAGCCGACTCTATCGTTTATTGGCCTTGGGACTGATGGCATTACTTGCCGCTTGGACCGTCAGCCAAGTTGGCTTAATCAGTTTTATCGGGTTATTTGCGCCGCAAATTACTCGGCTATTTCCGCGATTATCTTTTAAAAGAGGCCTGCTATTAGGGATGGCGTTTGGCGCGGGCTTATTACTCTTTTGTGACCAATTGGCGCTGTTCGCCGAGGCCTTCAATTGGCAGATCAGTGCTGGGAACATCACGGCGATTATTGGTATTCCATTGATGTTACTGATCATCGTTAAGGCGCGTTTCCCGCACCCGCCTGCTTTAGGCAGTACTGCCGTCAAAGTCCTTATCCTGCCCAAAGTCGCTAAGGTGTTTCTATTGCTCACCCTACTTGGCGTAGCAATCTTAGCATTTACCTTGACACACGCCTCCCACGGCTGGCTAATCAGTTTGGGCGATCCCTATGATTTACGCTGGCCAAGATCGTTGATGGCAGTCGGCTGTGGAGGGTTGCTCGCGAGCGCTGGGGTCATTTTACAGCGGTTAACCAGTAATCCTCTCGCTAGCCCAGAAGTGTTGGGAATTAATAGCGGTGCTGCCTGTGCCGTCGTGCTGTTACTGGTATTGATGCCGAGTGCAAGCGCCCTACTGCTGTTTCCTGTGGCAGCATTGGGCGCGATGATAAGCCTAGGTATCATTATCCTCTTTGCGATCAATGCCAGTGATCAAACGCCAAAAATTCTCCTTGTCGGGACAGCGTTGGGGTCATTTTCATTAGCCTTGATTACGCTGTTTTTAGCCTCAGGCGCTCCGAATAGTAGCGTTATTATTAGTTGGTTATCAGGATCGACTTGGGGAGCGACACCGCAAAAGGCCCTTGCGGCGATAGTCGGCTTGGGAGTCAGCCTGCCAATCAGCTTGCTCTTCACACGCTGGTTAACCCTGCTACCGCTAGGAAGAACAGTGGCATCGTCACGCGGTTTATCCCTGCGCGGCAGCACCACTCTATTAATTATTTGGTGTGCCACCTTAAGTGCTGGCGCAACACTTCTGCTGGGACCGATGAGTTTTGTCGGGCTGTTAGCGCCGCAAGCTGCGCGTTATTTGGGGATTTACCGTTTTGGACACGCGTTATGGGTCAGCGTGATTTGCGGGGCACTATTGATGTTAGCCGCCGATTTTATCGGTAGACTGGTCATGTGGCCATTCCAGGTACCTGCAGGGATAGTGGCAGTTATTCTCGGTGCGCCAGCGTTGTTATGGTTGCTGTATCGGCGACCTTGAGTTAAAAGCTAGCCCTGTTTAAGGGCTAGCGGTAAGGTTAGAAAGTGACGGTGGTTTTCACTCCCATTACCCATGCATCCGGCGTATCACTGACTGCGCCGGGATTATGCCAATATTGCAGACTGGGCTGCAGTTGGAACCAAGGTGTTAGCTGGAAACGGTAAAATAATTCCGTATTGATTGCTGAACTGCCAGTCGGCCAATAGCCCGCGATATTTTGCTGTGCTGCTACCGCCTGTTGCTGCTGTTGGTCTCTATTCGCCCAGCTACCCACCTTGACATAGCTTACGCCTAAGCCTAGCCAATCGTTGGGGCGCGCATCGAACATCCCCCGATAACGTGCGGAGACTGACCCGACTGCCGGTAAGCGTATCGTGCGCTTATCACCTAATCCTAAACTCGCCGATAGGCTCATCCCCCGGAGCGGATCATTACTATGGCGGGTAACTTGTTGATTTGCCGCGGCCCAGAGATAATAAGAATTATGGGTTTTGGCATAACCATTCGGATCACTGGCTCCCCAGTATTGACTGACTCCCCGGGCTAAATGCGTTTGCTCAGCGTTTGTCCAACTCACCCCCAGTGTATAGATACCGGGAAGCTGATTGACCTGTGTTTTCCACTCTGCCTCGACCGGTACAATCACGCCTTTACTGTGTTGGGTGGAAACACTCCACGCATGGGCACGACTCGCCGCTTGGGAGTTCTGCTCCATTAAGGCGACTTTTATCGCCAGCTCCGGTGTGGCTTTCCATTCTACGCTAGTCCCCCATGTGTGAACGTTCCAGTTATTCCACGTCATGGAATACGCAGACTTTCCGCCACATAAAGAGAGGATTTGGAAATCACAAGGGATCGCCTGATCAAAGACTTGGACTTTATTCATTAGCCCAACGCGCCAGAACAGGTCACCCCCTAAAAAGCTTCTTCCCGCGGTGAGCCAGCCCAAGCGAGTAATCGATTGACCGCCCCAGCTCTCCTGCGCTAAATCGGTCATCGGTACAGACTTATCTTGCAAACGCTGCGTCGCTAAGTTCTGGTTATGGTTACGATTGACGATATTTCCCTCAATAACGGCACCGGGGATCCCCGTTAAGGCTTCGAGATTCTGTGTGAAGGTCAATGCAAACTGATCGATATAAGCAGTTTTGTGCCGCGTATCGGCACCGCCATGTAAATTACTCGCCGTTTGCGATAAGTAGCCGAAATTGAAGTTGAACCCTTCCTGCGTTAATCGAGGTCTCAACCCTAGCATATCCCCCAATAAACCTTGTTCAGGGGGCGGTTCGAAACCTAATACAGTGGGGGTGAACGGTGCAGCGGTGAGTGAGGTTGAGATAGACATACCGGCGATAAGCAACCAACCGTAAAGCGGTTTCGCATCCATGCAATTTCTCCAAGTCCATCATGGACTTTATGTTATGAAATTCGGGTTATTTCAACCCAGTGAAAGAAAAGAAGACAGCTTTCTTTTATCGAAATGCCACGATCATGGCAATAGGTAATCGCAGCTCGCGTGCTGACTTTTGATAAAGATCACCTTTGGTTAATGAAAAGTTCTTCCCGCTGCTATACCCTAGCCAGTAACTCAGAAAATTACTGATTGACTCAGACAATGGCAGCTTCATGAACGCTTGGCAGAAAAATTTAGTCTCCCTGTGGCTGGGATGTTTTATTACTGGACTCGGTACCAGTCAATTACTCCCTTTTCTTCCCCTCTATATTTCGCAATTGGGACACTATACCACCGAGCAGCTTACCCTCTGGTCGGGCGTTGCCTTCAGTATGACATTTCTCGTTTCGGCGGTCGTTTCGCCCCTATGGGGAAAAATTGCCGATAAACGCGGCCGTAAGCTGATGCTGATTCGTGCCACGGTAGGGATGGCCATTGCCATTGTCTGTCAAGGCTTGGCGCAATCGGTATGGCAACTCTGTCTGTTCCGCGGCATCATGGGGTTGGCCTCAGGATACATTCCAAATGCCATGGCACTAATTGCCAGTCAAGCGCCTAAAGGCCGCAGTGGATTCGCACTCAGTATGTTATCGACTGCGCAGATCAGTGGCTTTCTTTGTGGCCCACTACTAGGTGGCTACTTAGCGGATCATATTGGCTTACGTCCGGTCTTTTTTGTGACAACAGGCCTATTAGTAATCAGTACCTTTGTGACGCTGTTTTTGGTTAAAGAGTCGCCGAAAGATACGCTGCCGAAACGAATCATGACGGACCCTCAGGGTTTTTGGGCGAAATTGCCTGCCAAACCCTTAATACTCTGTTTACTCTGCTCAACGCTGGTCGTGCAACTTTGCAACGGCTCGGTTAACCCTATTCTCTATCTCTATGTCGAACATCTCGCCCCGACGCGCGATAATCTCGCTTTTATGAGTGGATTTATCGCAGCGTTACCCGGCCTTTCGGCGTTAATAACCGCCCCGCTTTGGGGGAGGATCAGTGATAAGTATGGTGCGCAGTGGGTCATTATTATTGCCTCACTACTGTTTACGCTTATCTTACTGGCGACGACTTGGGTAGCGACTGTCTGGCAGTTTTCTCTTACTCGGTTACTGATTGGGTTTGCCGATGGGGCAATGTTTCCCGCTATCCAATCGCTGATTATCGCTTGCTCTTCCACCGCCGTATCGGGAAGATTGTTCGGTTATAACCAATCCTTTATGAATTTGGGCAATGTGCTCGGTCCACTACTTGGCGCGGTAACCTCATCGTTGTTTGGCATGGAATGGGTCTTCACGTTTTCTGCACTGATCATGCTGGTTAATGTATTGGTGTTTTATCGGCTGTTAAAACAGACACCGATTCAGACTGCGAACGAGTCATCTTAGTAAAATGCAAAGTATGTCGGTGAAAATGCATACAGGTACCGATTTCATTAGTGAAAGTTTATTCATAATGTTCGCGTTTTTATTAATTGATAATGGATCGATTTTTACGGAAAACAGCGTAATAACACTACGATAAGTAATGATATATTTCTAATATGAGCAATATTGTTTGGGAAATATTGATTAATTGTTATTAACAATTATGAATAAATTGTTTAAAATCGGTCACACTATTGGTTAGTTCCTTATCAGGGTTTGTTATACAACATATTAAAAAGACGGTATTCAGTTTATCGCTGATCGCCGCGTCGCTATTTACTCACACCGCACAAGCACGCACCGAAAATACTGATGTATTACTGATCGGTGGCGCTATCATGAGCGCATCGTTAAGAAGTTGAATAACGATCCGGGTTTAGCGCAACAGGTCTGGGACCATACGGCTGAAGTGTTAATGTTAACGCCTCCTCCACGTATTCAGATGGCTGCACCAGCGAATACGCAAGCACCTGCCTCGACGACTTCTACCCCGAATCGCGATATGGCGCTGTAAACCTCAACCCCTTCAGTCTATTGACTGAAGGGGTTCTCGCTATTCCACAGACTGTGTCAATTGTTGACGTTGACGTAAACTTGGAAACAGCTTCATCCAGATCACAACAACCACCAAGGTTCCCACTCCCCCCACGACTGCTGCTGGAACCGTCCCTAACATGCTAGCCAGAACACCGGTCTCAAATTCGCCGAATTGATTGGACGTATTAATAAAGATGGAGTTGACGGCATTGACTCTGCCACGCATGGCATCGGGTGTATCCAGTTGAACCATCGCCCCTCTAATGACCATGCTCACCATATCGAAACCGCCGAGTGCCACCAGTGCCAGTAATGATAATATAATAGTGTGAGACAGCGCGAAGACGAGAGTTGCGACCCCGAAGCCGGCAACACATCCAAACATAATCAACCCTGTGTGACGGGTGAATACCCGACGGCTGATCCAGATCCCGGTTAACAAAGCCCCCACCGAAGGTGCTGCGCGCAGTGCCCCAAGCCCCCAAGGTCCGGTATGCAAAATATCTTGCGCAAAAATCGGTAATAACGCTGTGACGCCGCCGAGTAACACCGCAAAAAGATCTAATGAAATAACGCCTAACACATCCTTCCGCTCAAAGATGAAATGGAGTCCCGCAAACAGATTCTTCATCGTCATCGGTAGCCGTGTCAGTGCGACAGGCACATAGCGAACGGTCGCAATCATCACCAAGGCGAGTAAATAAGCTAATGCAGCGACCCCATAAGCGGCTTGCGGTGAATAGACATACAGTAGCCCGCCAATCATCGGTCCAGCAATGACCATCGCCTCGCGGAAAACTTGGTTAGTTGCCATGGCCTTGGAGAGCAGTTCGGGCGGTAATAGCGCAGGCAATAATGAGGTATTGGCCGGACCTTCCACCGCTTTGGCAATGGAGAACAGTGCCACCAAGCCTAATAATGCCGAGGTAGAAAGCCAAGACATCAGCGGTAATGCAATAAGCCCGAGGACCGCAACACATTCGACCACTTGTCCGGTAATAATCAATGTTTTGCGATTATATTGGTCCGCAAGGTGCCCTGCCGGCAGTGCCAGTAACACTGAGGGTAAAAATTGCATCAGACCAATCATCCCCAACATAAAGGCGCTGTGGGTGATGGCATAGATCTGCCAACTGACAGCCAAGGAAACGATTTGAAAACTGAGCGATGAACAGGTTTGCGCAATCAGGTAGTGACGAAAGCCGCGGTGACTAAATGGGGAGGGTTGGGAGGCTGCGGGATTCAAGAATTGGCTCCAAGCTAAGCATACTGATAATAAGGACGCTTAGCATATCACGAACTTTGCCTAACCATTGATAACACTTATCGCAGCAAAAGGTGAAATAATATGTCCAGCCGGTGAATTTTTGTCTACGCTTAAACTGAGCAATGTAAAAATAAAAATCATGAGGGCAGTGATGAGCGATCAAAAAAGAAACATAACAACCACCGATGCTGGCATTCCCGTTGCAAGCGACGAACACTCCTTAACAGTCGGCCCTGATGGCCCGATTGTCCTGCACGACCATTATCTTATTGAGCAAATGGCGAATTTTAACCGCGAGCGGATCCCTGAGCGTCAACCTCACGCCAAAGGTAGCGGTGCATTCGGCCATTTCGAAGTCACGGAAGACGTGAGTCAATACACTAAAGCTGCCCTCTTCCAACCCGGGGTTAAAACTGACGTACTGATGCGTTTTTCAACCGTAGCAGGTGAACGCGGTAGCCCAGATACTTGGCGTGATCCACGCGGTTTTTCGATCAAGTTTTATACCACCGAAGGAAACTACGATATGGTCGGCAACAATACGCCGGTCTTCTTCGTACGTGACCCGATGAAATTCCAGCATTTTATCCGCTCGCAAAAGCGTCGTGCCGATAACAATCTGCGTGATAATGATATGCAGTGGGACTTCTGGACCTTATCCCCTGAATCGGCTCACCAAGTCACTTGGCTGATGAGCGATCGCGGTATTCCTAAAAGCTGGCGCCATATGAATGGTTACTCCAGCCACACTTATATGTGGGTGAACGCCGAAGGCGAGAAATTCTGGGTGAAGTACCACTTCAAAACTGATCAAGGCGTCGAATGCTTGACTCAAGATGAAGCCGATAAATTAGCCGGCGCAGATGGCGACTTCCACGTCCGTGATCTGTATAACGCGATTTCCGAGGGTAATAACCCTAGCTGGACGCTGTATATGCAAATTATGCCGTTCGCCGAAGCGGATGATTACCGCTTTAACCCCTTCGACTTAACCAAAGTATGGCCGCATAAAGATTATCCGCTTATTAAGGTGGGTAAACTTACCCTTGATCAGAACCCTACTGATAACCATGCACAAATCGAACAGGCCGCTTTCGAGCCGAATAACTTAGTGCCCGGCATCGGCCTTAGCCCAGACAAAATGCTGATGGGTCGTATCTTCGCCTATGCCGATGCTCACCGTGCGCGTTTAGGCGTAAACTACAAGCAAATTCCGGTTAACAGCCCGCGTTGTCCGGTCAATAGCTACAGCAAAGATGGTGCGATGCGCATGCAACCGGTCAGTGATCCGGTCTATGCGCCAAACAGTAAAGGGGGCCCGGCAGCGGATGGGGAGCGTTACCCTACCGACTCAACGTGGTCTGCACAGGGCGAACAACTGCGTGCGCCGTACTCTTTACATGCTGAAGATGACGATTACGGTCAAGCAAACGCCCTGGTCAATCAGGTACTGGATGATGCCGGTCGCGATCGGTTAGTCAACAACGTTGCAGGTCACCTGCTCAATGGCGTGAAAGAGCCGGTGCTCTCCCGTGCCTTCGACTACTGGCGCGCAATTGACCAAACCCTAGGCGACCGTATCGCCGAGAAAGTGAAGTCTTCGCAATAGTTACGATAACGCCCCGCACTGCGGGGCTTTTTTCTGCATAATCCCTTTTCTAATCTTCAGCGTCTGTACTGCCTTTCATTAAAATGTTCTCTAACGCCTCTTTGGCTCGTTGTGCGAACCCTGCGCAACCTTGTTCAGCCGCATGATCATTAAACACCTCTAACCCGACCGGACCGGTATAGCCGAGTTTGCCTAAGTAGGCGACCAAGCCTGTTAGCGGAAAATTACCTTCGCCGGGCAACAGACGGTGATGCCGAGCGATCTGTTTAAGCGCGTCATCCCCTAGCGGCATCTCAATATCTGATAACTGTACTAAGAAGATTTTCTCCCTAGGAATGTCTATTAGGTCTTGTAATGTTCGACGTAGGGCAAAAATGTGGAAGGCATCAACCACTAAGCCAAGGTTATCTGCATCGACCTGCTGAATAATCTGCCAAGCTTTATCGCACTGGTCGATCTCAGTGCTCCACGACATCGCTTCATACGCCACTCGTAAGTCTAACGCTTTGGCGTGATGACAGAGCCACTTCATATCCGTGACAATCTTCTGCGGATCGCAGGCTGCCGTGTTCGCCGCCACCAATATCATCGGGCTGCCTAATGCGCTAGCCGTTGTCATCATTGTCAGCGCTTCTTGTCGTTTCTCCTGGTGCTTCTCACCCACTGCGCCGTCGAAGTCTAGTAATACCTGGTAATCAGTGCGCGCGAGGGATAAGGCGTCTAGCTGTTGTCGCGTTTCCGCTACCGCCTTTTTAACGTCTTGTTGCCAGACTTCCACTCCGTCAAATCCGGCTTTCGCGATTGCCTCGAGTTTCTCTGTGAAAGTGCCGCCAAGTAGCACGGTATTTAGGAAACGCGGATTGGATTCTAACAATGACATGTCTCTCTCCTATCAATGACTTACTCATAAGTATAGACCTTAGCAGCAGGCTTAAGATTATCTTAAGGTCTGTCAGCGATAATCCAGCATTCGATGATAAGTCCGGATTGATGTTATGAAAAATTGGTTTACGACGCGCTTAACGCACCCCGTAGTCAATGCGTTGACGGCAGCTGCCATCACGTTATGTTTAAATATTCCTTTTTTTGAAAAGGCTTATCGGCTTGTTGACCCCAGCACTGGTCATACATGGCTATTCTTACTTAGCATGCCTTGGGTCTCCTTTTTTGGCCTGTTTAGTATTTTAATGTTGGCCGAAGTGGTGTGGCTGGCTTTTCCGGTCGCGATACTGTTTATCCTGCTCGCCAGTAGCGCCCAATATTTTATTAGTAGTTACAGTATTATCGTCGATAGATCGATGGTCGCAAATATGGCGAATACCACTGCGGCGGAGAGTTTCGCGCTGGTGACACCGCAGATGGTCGGCTATTTTATTCTGACCGCCATTATCCCAATTATTGTGCTATTTATTGTCCGACGTTTAACACGCCAACCCTTTCTGCGGCGCATCAGCTGGGCATTGATCGCACTGTTGGTCTCCGGATCCGGTACCTATTTAATTTCGAACAGTTTCTATAAAGATTATGCTTCGCTATTTCGTAATAACCGCGAACTGATCACCTACCTAAGCCCCTCAAACGGTATCGCGGCCGCATTGTCTTGGTACAAACACGAACGTACGGCGAATCTCCCCTTGATTCGTTTCGGTGAAGACGCCCACCAAACTGCGGCACACCTTAGCGGAAAACCCTCCCTGACTATCTTAGTGGTGGGTGAGACGACTCGTGCGCAGGATGTCGGGCTAGGGGGTTACGCACGTCAAACGACCCCCCTGTTAGCCAAAGATAATGTGATCTACTACCCGAATACACTGTCCTGTGGTACCTCGACTGCCGTGTCTGTGCCCTGTATGTTCTCGGGAATGGGCCACGATCACTATAACGATGAACTCGCAAATCATCGTGAGGGACTATTGGATATTGTGCAGCAAGTTGGCGTCAATGTGCTGTGGCGTGAAAACGATGGCGGCTGTAAAGGGGCTTGCGCAAGGGTGCCAACTGAAGAGATGACCGCGCAGAATCTGCCTGGCATGTGTATCGATGGTGAATGTTATGACCAAGTGCTGTTCCACAACTTACAGCGCTATATTGATAAACAAACCGGTAATACGTTGATCGTCTTGCATACTATTGGTAGCCACGGCCCAACCTATAATCATCGTTACCCGGATTCTTTTAAATATTACACTCCGACCTGCGATACCAATGAGGTTCAACACTGTTCTAACCAACAGCTGGTGAATACCTACGACAATACTATTCGCTATATGGATGCGATGGTGGATCAAGGTATCCAGTTACTCCAAGCTAATTCACAACGCTTTACCACAAGTTTAGTCTACCTCTCCGACCACGGGGAGTCGCTTGGCGAAGATGGCGTTTATTTGCATGGCTTGCCTTATAGCGTGGCGCCCATTCAGCAGAAGCACGTGCCGTTGTTAATTTGGCTTTCCCAAGACTATCAGCAACGCTATGCTGTCGATAAGAAATGTAGGGTTGATCAGGCTAAGCTTATGCAAACGTCACAAGATAATTTTTTCCCCACCCTATTAGGATTATTCGGTGTCCAAACCCGGGAATACCAACCGCAACTTGATTTACTGACCCATTGTCGAGGCAAGGCGTGAGGGTCTTAATCATCGAAGACGATCCCCTGTTACAGCAGGGGATCTTGCTCGCGATGCAGAGCGAGAACTATCTATGTGATGCGGTGAATGGCATTAAGCCAGCCGAACAGTTTCTTCACTCCTCATCGTACAGCCTTATCCTGCTCGACCTCGGATTGCCCGATGGTGACGGCTTAACCTTATTGAAGCATTTACGCCGGCAAAGAAATGCTATACCGATTATCGTGTTGACCGCTCGCGATACCCTCGAGGATCGCGTGATAGGACTTGATAGCGGTGCCGACGACTACTTAGTTAAGCCCTTTGCGCTTGAAGAGTTGCTCGCACGAAGTCGGGCGCTGATCCGTCGCTTCCACCAACAATCGGATAATCTGCTGCAAATTGACGATCTCACTGTCGATATTGGTCGGCGCCAAGTCTTTTTACGTGAACTATTGCTCGAATTAACCCCTAAGGAATACGCGATTTTATTACGATTGATGTTAAAGGCGAACCAACCTGTGCATCGTGATGTACTCTATAGCGATATCTATAGTTGGGATAACGAACCCTCGACCAATTCGCTGGAAGTGCATATCCACAATCTACGGGATAAAGTCGGTAAACAGCGTATTCAGACTTTGCGGGGTTTTGGTTATTCCATTCGGACACAGAACACACCATGAAAAATCGTCTTCGCGCTTTAGCGCCGACTACGCTTCGCTGGAAGTTGATGCTGACGGTGGGCGCCATTATCGTTATTTGCCAAGCAATCAGTATCCTCTGGCTATGGCATGAGAGCCGAGAGCAGGTCACTATTTTGGTACAAAGTGCCATCAATCACCACGATCGCCATCGTCATTATGAAAAAGAAGTGCATGAAGCGGTGGCGAGTTTAGCCGTTCCTTCGTTACTGATTATCATCGCCTGCTTAGTGCTCTGTTTTAATGCCATCAGGCGAGTCACTAAGCCATTGGCTGACCTAAGTAATGCACTGACACAGCGTTCCGAAGACAATCTCGACCCCCTCTCTTCAACCAGTGAGTACACTGAAATCAGCGCAGTTGTCGAAGCAATCAATACTATGATGGCGAGATTGACCGTAACCTTAGAGCGAGAACGGCTGTTTACCGCTGACGTGGCCCATGAGTTGCGAACCCCATTGGCTGGGTTGCGGCTGCATCTTCAATTGATTGAGAAAAAACATCAGCTTAACTTGGGGGATCTGCTTTCACGTTTGGATCAAATGACCGACAGTATCGCTCAGCTACTCAAACTTGCTCGCGTGGGTCAATCTTTTGCCGCCGGAAGTTATCAGTATTTCGATGTTATGGCGGCGGTTATCACCCCCATGCTACCGGAGTGTGAACGGCAGTTAGCCCAGCGTCAGCAATCGTTGGTGGTAGAGGCTCCTGCTACAGCTTTACATTTACGAGGGGATATTACGTTATTACAGATGGTGATACAGAACCTTGTTCAGAATGCGCACCGTTACAGCCCGCCAAGCTCAGTCATCACTTTACGAGTGTTTGCGCAGAACCTGAGTATTTGTATTGAGATCGATGACCAAGGCCCTGGTATTGATCTGAATAAGGCGACGGAATTAAGTAAAGCTTTTGTGCGAATGGACCGCCGATATGATGGGATTGGCCTTGGGCTAAATATGGTGCAACGTATTTGTCAATTACACCGCAGTCAGTTTACCTTAACTAATTTACAGCCTAGCGGTTGCCGCGCAACCGTAACACTTCCCCAGCAGGTGCCTCATATCGAGGCGTAACGCTATGCCTTATTAAGTTTTTTTTCGCGCAGTAAGAGGGCTTCTTTACGAGCTACGCCCCAGCGATAACCCGAGAGTTGACCATCGCGTTTCACCACGCGGTGACAGGGGATCACAATAGCGAGTCGGTTGGCTGCACAGGCTTGGGCGACGGCGCGAACGGCTTTAGGCGAACCGAGCTGCTCGGCAATATCGGTATAACTGACGGTTGAACCTAGGGGAATATCGCGTAACGCCCGCCATACACGCTCTTGGAAGACAGTACCTTGAATATCTAAGGGTAAGTGCCAGGTCGAGCCAGGGTGTTCGATATAACCAATGATTTGGGCGACGATCTGTTCGTAATGCGCATCCCCGCCCACCAAAATGGCATGAGGATATTGTTGCTGGAATTGTTCAATTAACGAGTCAGGCTCATCGCCTAAGCTAATCGCACAGACCCCCTTCTCGCTTTGCGCGACCAATACCGAGCCGAGGCTGCACTGCCCGAGTGCAAAATAAATCGTCACTCCCGCAGCGCCCCGCTGATAGTGCTTCGCTGTCATCCCGAGGCGTTGCGAGGCAGTTTCGTAAAATCGGCTATTGGCATTGAAACCCGCTTGGTAAATGGCCTCGCTGACCGATTGCTGTGGATTCTTAAGCTGTTCTCGTAAGCGTATGGCACGCAATCCCGCACTGTACGCTTTCGGCGTCAGTCCCGTTACCGATTTGAAAATACGGTGAAGATAGCCGCTGCTTACTGCACAATGATCGGCCAGTGTCGATAAATCCGGTAACTGTTCAGCATTCTCGATCAGATAACAGCTCTTTTTTACGATGGCGAGCCACTTGGCAGGATAGCGAGGCGTCGGTGTGCTGGCCTCGCTTAAGGTGTAGCCTGCTGCCTCGGCCGCCGCACTATGGCGAAAGAATTCGACATTGTCTCGGGCAGGTAAAATCGTCACCGCACTCGGGAGGCAATATTGACCGGTAGACGGAACTGCCACGACAAAGTGGTCATCGGCGGTGGCATCACGGGTCTTCACGGCTTGCCAACAGGCGTCATCATTCGGATAGCGTGGGGTAACCATTAGGCGTTAACTCCTGACAGTGACTGAGTGGCCTAAACGATAGAGGATTATACTGTTCATTAATATCCGTTTTTTAACCTGCTGTCCTTTTTGCAGAAATATCCACCTGTTTGATCACTAAATAATTTTCTGCGTCGCATTTTTTTAGCGTTTATCTTCCAATGGAATGGGTTCACTGATAATAATATCGCAATATATTATGACTGGGACTGAATGATGCTTAATAAAGATACCCAACTCTGTATTTCTCTTTCCGGCCGCCCCAGTAATATTGGCACCCGTTTTCATAATTATCTTTATCAGAAACTCGATATTGATTTTATTTATAAGGCTTTCTCGACGACCGATATTGAAGCAGCGGTCAAAGGCGTGCGAGCATTAGGTATCCGCGGTTGTTCAGTTTCTATGCCGTTTAAAGAGAGCTGCATTCCATTTATCGATCACTTAACGGATTCGGCCATAGCGATCGATTCCGTCAATACCATCGTCAATGATAACGGTGTCCTCACCGCTTATAACACCGATTTTTTAGCGATTCGCCAGTTGATCACCGACCATCTGCCAGACAATTCACAAACTGTGCTAGTACAGGGTGCAGGCGGGATGGCTAAGGCCGTGGTGGCTGCCTTTCATGATGCCGGATTTACTCAACTCAGTGTAATGGCGCGTAATGAGCAGAGCGGTAAAGCGCTTGCAGAGAAGTATCACTATCGCTATCAGTCGCCCGACGAGACTACCACTGCCGATATTATCGTCAATGTCACCCCAATTGGTATGACTGGCGGCGCAGAAAGTGACACCCTCGCCTTTACCGAATCGATCGTGGATGCGGCTGACACCGTCTTCGACGTCGTTGCGTTCCCGGCACAAACTCCGCTGGTGAAAAAAGGTCATGCACTGGGTAAGAAAGTCCTGAGTGGTGATCAGGTGATTGCGCTACAAGCGTTAGAACAATTTGCGTTATATACCGGGGTCAGACCCAGTGATGCATTAATGCAAGAGGCCTCTGTTTTCTCCCGCCAATAACGTTTCCTGCCCTCAAGGCACGGGAAACGCTTTTTTCCGTGCCCGTTATGGCATATCATCTGCCGGTCTCGTTGAGACCCATCCTTGATGGTGCTCCCTAATCTGCTATGAGCGCTTAAGCCATGACTGTTCTTCTGCATTTTATTGATGTATTTGGTACTTTTGTTTTCGCATTAAGTGGCGCGACAGTCGGCGTTCGGCATCGCTTTGATCTGTTTGGCGTTTTCGTCTTGGCTTTTGTCACGGCGGTAGGAGGTGGTTGTGTTAGGGATCTCTGTTTAGGTGCTACCCCTCCTGCTGGGTTGATCAACGTTGAGTACCTTGTCTGTGTCATCATCGCGATTATGCTGATCAGCTTTTTTCAAAAGATTGTGTTCTCTTTCGAGAAACCCGCCCTCTTCTTTGATGCCCTTGGTCTTGGCTTTTTTGCCGCTTTTGGTGCAAACAAAGCTTACGTACATACCCACGAGATCTTTTTTTCCATCCTAATGGGCTGTATTAGTGCCGTGGGCGGTGGATGTCTGCGGGATATTCTTACTGGCCGTTCTCCTGTGATCCTCACAAAAGAGATTTATGCCAGTGCGGCACTGATTGGTGCGGGTATTCAGATTTTAGGTTCATCGGGTATTATTCCGCCGCAATACAGTATCTGGCTTGCAATTGGTAGCTGCACGGCGATACGGATGCTTTCCCTGCGCTATAACATCACGCTAAAAACCATCGCCAATAAGTATCTCGATGAATGAGTTAACCCTATGTGCTTGATGTATTGCTCTACTCAATAGAAATCATTACCGTATTGAGAAATTCGCGCACAAGGTCCCTTATAACATGAACATTACTGAACTGGCTTCTAACCGATTTACCACTAAGGCCTACGATGCCTCACGTCCACTGACTGAACAGCAGATCGCAGATGTCCTATCGTTGTTACAGAACAGCCCTTCTACACTTAATTTGCAAGGTTGGCATTTCCATGTGATCACCACTGAGGCTGGCCGCGAAAAAATTGCGCCCGCTATCTTCGATTTGAATAAAACCAAAGTGGCACAAGCCCCTCTGGCTATCGTTTTCTCCAGTATCAATGGTATCAGTGAGCAACACTTGGACGAATTAGTGGCGCAAGAAGCGCAAGACGGCCGTTTTCGTGATGCGGAAGCTCGCCAGAAAAATGATGCAGGTCGCCGCGGTTATATCAATAATGTCGCCCACTCCGCTGAGTTTCAGCACAAGTGGATGGAACGTCAGCTCTATATTGCCTTAGGCTTCCTACTACTCGGTGCCCCTGCGCTCGGGCTACATGCTACGCCAATCGAAGGCTTTGATACCCAAGAGATGGATAAGATTCTGGGATTAGAGGCTCAAGGTTTGCACAGTGTAGTGATGGCAACGGTTGGCTATAACAGCGATGCTGATTTCAATGCACAGCTGCCTAAGTCGCGCTTCCCACTCGATAAAATTATCACTAAGTTATAACCCTTAATTCGGTAATCGCTAAAGATTACCGAATTGTTGATTTCCCGCCCCCTTTCCCCTCAAAGCTTTTAGGTATATTGTTTTGCTATCACTTAGCAGCAAGGACCAGGCGGATATGGAACAACAAGCTTCAGCATTGCTCAACACGTTATCGGGCATAGTCGGTAACAAGCAAGTCTTAACCTCTCAAGATGATAAATCCTTTTACACTACTGGGTTTCGTGTCGGCCAAGGCGAGGCACTCGCCGTAATAATCCCCGAATCCTTGTCTGCACTCTGGCAGGTATTGCAACACTGCGTTGCCGCAGAGGTTATTATTTTGATGCAAGCCTCTAATACCGGGATCACTGGCGGCTCGACGCCGGATGGTAACGATTACGATCGTCCCATCATTATCATCAGTACTCGCCGCTTAAAAGGGATTCAGGTTATCGATAATGGCCAACAGGTCATCGCTTATCCTGGCTCTACCCTTACCGAATTAGAAGATATCCTTAGGCCCTTACAGCGAGAGCCTCATTCGGTGATTGGTTCGTCCTGTATCGGTGCCTCGGTTATCGGCGGCTTATGTAATAACTCAGGTGGGTCACTCATTCGGCGGGGGCCAGCCTTCACTGAAAAATCGCTTTACGCGCAGATTAGCGAGCAAGGTGAAATTTCCCTCGTTAACCATCTAGGGATCGAATTAGGGGAAACACCTGAAGAAATCTTACAGAATCTTGAGGCCAAGCAGTTCACCACTGGGGATATCGATACGTGGCAAGGCAAGATATGGGCCGATGATTACGCTGAAAAACTGCGTGATACCGACTCTGCCACCCCCGCGCGTTTTAATGGCGACCCGCATTATTTACATGACAGCGCAGGGTGTGCCGGAAAGATTATCGTTTTTGCGGCAAGGCTTGCCACCTTTCCTGCCAGTAAAGGAACAGAGACCTATTATATCGGGACTAATGATGAAAAAGTCCTGATAGCGCTACGACGCTATCTATTAACGAAGCTGGATCAGTTACCGATCCAAGCGGAATATATCCACGCTAACGCCTTCGATATGACGCTACGTTATGCCAAGCATATGATCTTAGCGATACGCCAACTCGGCCCTCAGTCAATTCCCGGTATGATGGCGAAAAAAGCAAAATGGGACGTCAGGGTAAAAAATATCAAGTGCCTACCAAGGAATTTAACCGATCGCTTGATTCAAGGCTTCAATCAAATTACCCCTCCGCTCGTCGCCAAGCGTATCTTAGACTATCGCCGTCGCTATCCGCATCATTTACTGATAAAAGCGGACAGTGAACAAGCCGCGCAAATGACTGCCCTGCTGAATACCTTTTTTAGCGACCAGCAAGGTGATTATTTTATCTGCGATAAAAACGAGGCCCAAGATGCGTTTTTAATCCGCTTTGCGGTCGGTGGGGCTGCGATTTCGTATTGTGATTATTTGGGTATCGACCCGAATGAGCGGCTGATAGCCTTTGATGCGGCATTTCGCCGTAACGACGAGCAATGGTTATTTGATCTTCCTGCTCACCTTCAGGACCAAATCCAAGCCGATTCGTGTTGCGGGCACTTCTTCTGTTTAGTGAACCACCAGGACTATATATTAAAACCTGAGGTTGATGGTAAGCAGTTTAAGCAAGAGGTTATCGATTATATTGAACAGCGTGGCGCGCGCTATCCTGCTGAACATAATGTCGGGCATTTGTATGCTGCTAAGGAAGATTATCAGCAACACTGGCGCGAACTCGATCCCACTAATAGTTGTAATCCGGGTATAGGTAAGACGAGTCGTCGCAAGTTTTGGCAGTAATTGGAAACGGCGTTCTCCCTGTGGAAGAACGCCGATTAGCTTACTGTTTTTCGAGATACTGTGCGATCACCGAGAGATCTTTTTCCCCCAATCCGGCGTCTACTGCAGACTGCCACAGTGATGTGATCGAATGTAGATTTGGCATCTGTTCAGCCCCGCCAGCTTCTGCGGCGAGCGTTGCATCTTTTAACGCCCACTTTAGCTGCATCTGTGGCGCATAAGTACCTTCATCAATCATCTCTAATTTCGTTTTCGCATAAGGGGCAGCGAGCGGTCCCCCTTCTAAGACTGACCAGAGCGTTTCGGGACTAAAACCCAGTTGCTTCGCTAAGCAGTGGCTTTCCGCCAAACTCTGTACCAGACCGATTAACCAACTGTTGACCACGAGTTTCATGGCGCTGCCTGCTCCGGCATCACCTAACCAGTGAGTGCCTTTGCTGATGGCGGTAAACACGGGTTCGATCGTTGATTGCAGCGTGCGATCGCCGCTAGCAAGTATCGAGATCTGTGCCATTTCTGCGGGTTTTTTCGTTCCTGAAACCGGGGCATCGATAAAACCGATATCAGGACGTTTCTCTTTCAAAAAGGTATGGAGTTGCTGCGTAGCATCGACGCCTATCGTTCCCATTTGAACGACGATGGCTTGGTCTGCTAAGGCGTCGATGACGTGATGCATAACATCTAAGGTGATCTCAGCATTCGCGAGCATGACCAGCACCACTTCACTTCCCTCAACCGCTTGAGCCGGGCTAGAGGCTAGGGTCGCGCCCTGTTCAACTAAGTCTTTCCCTTTTTCTGCGCTACGGTTCCATACCCTTAACGTAAAATTATTTTTTAGTAAGTTACTGGCAAAAGCGTGACCCATTGCCCCTAACCCAAGTACTGAAACAGTAGTAATCTTCGTTGGCATTTTGGCTTCCTCTCGTGAGTAAACACAGTGTAGTGCAGAACAATCGATTTGTGGGCGTTGAGCAAGGCTGAAACATATTTTGTAGTACAACTGATCGCTTTGAAATATTGCATTACCGGTTATCGGAAGTGCAATAGGACGGTGATTATCTAGATATCTTGAAAATGTGTGAATACGGTAGGTCGCGAAAAAATCTTAGAGTGAAACTCATCAGAGTATTAGTCGCCGAATATTCCTTCGTCAGCCACCGCATGTGATGGCCGACCTGAGTTCGTTGAAGCGAGTTCCTGCTGAGAGATAGCGATCATTATGACTCACAAGAATATATAGTCGCTTGCCGTCGGTTCATCCTCCCCATCTCGTTTGAATTACCTCGCGCGGTGAATTAATGTAGCCACCGCGCAATCAAACGAGATAAGGCTGGCCCTAAACAGAGCACTGCAATAAAACGCCCTGTCTGCATCGACATAACAAATGGCTGATTCACTGACACGGATGACGCAATAATGGCCACAGAATCGGCGCCCCCCGGGCTAGTTGCTAAATAGGCACTTAACGGATCGATACCCGCATATTCGACTAACATCCACGCAAACCCGCAGCAAATAGCCATCAACAAAATGACCGAGAATAGAATGGCGGGTAATGCATGAAAAGCATAGCGCAGAATATCTTTGGTAAAGCGTGCACCTATGCTCCAGCCAATCATGGCATAAGCAGTGGCGAGTAAAGGCAACGGTAACTCAATCTGCAGGCCACCGACATTCATTGCGAGATTACTGATGATCATGCTCAGTAATAAAGGAGCCGCGGGGAGCTTGATGAATTTGGCGAGGATTAAGGCGAAGAGGATAATAGCTAAGGTAATGAAAAAAGCGCCCCAAGCAACAGGCTGTTCGAGTTGCGTAATCGCCGAGGTGGCAGCGCTTTCAGGAGCCAGATAGTGACTAACAACGGTAGCGAGTAGCGTCACCAATAGTACACGCAAATATTGCATAAAGGCGACTAACCGGACGTCGGCACCAAAATTTCCGGCCATCAGGGTCATGGCCGTCGCCCCGCCAGGGGAGGATCCCCACAGGGCAGTTGTCCCGGGTAGCACTTTACATTTCGCTAGCACTGCACCTAATAAAGTGCTAACCGCAATCACCGAAAATACTGTCATGATAAAAATCGGCCAGGTGTGCTGCATCTCTTTAAACACTTCGATTGGCATGGCACGCGCAATCATCGCCCCTACTACCGCCTGTGCTGCACGAAAGAGTGTGCGATTCAATGAGACCATTTGTTTGGTCACCGCAAAGAGTATTGCGATAAACATCGGTCCCAGGAGTAAGGCCGCCGGAAGATGGATCAATTCTAGTAAGGACACAGCGACTAGACTGAGAACAATTAATACAAGCCAACGTACTACACGCGGTGAATGTAACACACGCCCTCCCTGTCAATCGTTAGCGGTGGAATAACTATACGGCTAATAATAGTAATAATAGCCTAGTTAGACAGACTAAACGTAATCTATTCGCAGCATAAGGTGAGACCCGCCTCCGTATCATAAGTTATTAATCACGCAGAATGAATAGACTGGATGGCTGATGGCACAGGCAGGCTTACCCCTCGACAAGGGACACGATTATATAGCGGTCAAGGTAGAGGGGATCCCCCTTGGTCGCTATGCACCGCAAATATTCCAGCTGTTATCGCAGCACGGCCTCGACGCGGTAAGGCGGATGCTGGCGCAACCGGTATTAAGTGATCAAGGCATCGCGTTACAGTGGTTTCCTCACAGGTCAAGCCAAGTCATCACGCCTTGGTGCCAGGCCACCTTATCGCAGCAAGTTGACTGCCTAGCGCAGCTGATGGAAAGAATTGATACGATTACTATGCTGCGTCAGCAACTCGCCGGTCAGCGTACCCGCTCTCTGACGATTATCGACCAAATACTGCAAAACTTAACCGTAATCCCCTCCACAGAGGCCATTTTTTTGGCGGATCAACAACCGCTGTTAGCGCAGTGGGGCTATTATGATCAGGGGCGGACTGCCGTCGATATCCCTTCTCTTCAACACCATTTACAGCAACGTCTTGGGGACGAGTCTGCAGCGGATGACACACCTACGGAAAGCTCACCATCGAAACGGTCTAGCGGACCCTACCGCTACGCCCTTACCGTGGCGGTTATTACCCTTTCTATCGCAGGAGCGATAACCTTCCTACGACCGAGCACAAAGCCAACGCTTGCGACGCTTCCAGATATCATTTCGACGGTAGATGAGATTCAGCAGTCTGTGCAGGACATAATGGCGGCAAGTCAAGCCTTGCCGCTTCAACCCGCAGAACTGACGCTGCCTCTCCCTGAGATCAGACCCATTAGGGTAAAAAAAAGCCGCGTACCGCTTATGATCCCGGCACGTTCGCGTTACCAAGGAAATGTCGATTTTCTAAACGGGACTTGGCTGGCCAACATTAGACTAGCCAACACGACCGCCGCCGTGACGTTTGACTTCAGCCACGGCAAGGCGAGCACACGTATTACTTTTGGCCAGCAAAGGTGTATGACGACCAGCCAATCGGCCTTTACCTCCAGCGGCAAGTTGGTCATAAAGACAGCGAAAGCACGTTGTGACGAGGGGATGACGCTCCCGATTATCACCCTTGTTTGTGAAAAAAGCGCACCGAATACCCAATGTCGCTGGCAGCAAAATCCGTCCACCCTGCTGCCCGTTAAGCTTTATAGCGAGAGAACCCTATGACCCATTTAGGCCAACAGCCTCAGATACTGTTTGTAGATTCAGGGATACAGTTTATTGATCATCATATTGTCATGAACGATCCGGTAGCGACTGAGACGGCATTTATACGCGCAAGTGTTCAGGGGCCGATGTGCGAGGTAACTCCTGATGCAAGAGGTCAGTACCAGTATAGTGAATATGACGGCGCTGCGGTCGAATGGGTTCGTCCCGAGTACGTCTTTTCACTTTCAGCGTCGCTAACCGCTCTCCAACACCAGTGGCTGCCGATCCCCTATTTCACCCTGCAAGGCGAAACCTGCGCAGCACGGCCAATAAATTGGGCCCGGGTATATGTGTCGCCCCATCCGCAAGCCGAACAGGGTTGGGACGTTACGCTCGCCTTCGACACAAAAGTGAGTCACGAGGATGATGGCTTACAGCCCAGTCAGTTCGAAGTGGATCAGGGACAGCTCTTTGCCTTGCCGCGTCATCCCAAGGTATGGCAAGCTTTTTTTCAGCAACATTGGGTCAGTGCTTGGATGACCGCTATTTTTCCTGCCGCAAACCCTACCCCGTCCTATATCTGGCAAGCTCACTATATCAACCTGCTAAAGATCCTGGTGCATCGCATTAAGCCCCGGCCCCTTTTATTACGCGAGGTTGCCTCGGACAGCGAGTCTATTGCGGTGGAGGCAATCATCGACTTGGGCAATAGCAATAGTTGTGGTGTGTTATATGAAGTGGATGCCCACTGCGCGAACCCACTAAGTCTCTGTAGTGAATTACAGTTGCGGGACCTGAGTTGTCCGACCCGACAGGGATATACCTTGTTTAGCAGCGAACTCAACTTCTCACCAGCGCCTTTTGGTCAGGCTGGACACTCTTCAGCCAGTGGTCGACTGGATGCTTTTCAATGGGGGTCTTTGGTACGTATCGGCCCTGAAGCTCAGCGCCTCAATGCACACTCCCATCATGATCTACAACCTCAAGGGATAACCTGCCCGCGTCGCTATATTTGGGATGATCACCCTTCAAATGTCGTGTGGTTCAACGCGTGTCGGACCGATCAGGCGCAGTACTCATCCATCGATCACCCCCTGAGCTTATTATTAAATGATCAAGGAAGTTTACTTGATGAATTAGCAGATATTGATAAATTCCCGGTATTTGTGCCACAGTTTTCGCGCTCCACGCTTTTTACTTTTCTGATTATCGAATTGGTCAATCAGATCGCGATACAAATTAATAGCCTACATTATCGTCAACGATACGCTAACCACGATATTCCACGCGTCATTACTAGGCTGACCTTCACCCTCCCAGTTAACTTTACCGCGCTGGAACGCCAACGTTTTCGACTTCTAGCCGAAAGAGCGATAACGCTGATCAAAAGGTTACAGCCTACATTTTTTCCGGTGAGCAGCCCTGAGATTGAAATACGCTTTCCTTGGGACGAAGCCTGTTGTGGGCAAATATTTTGGCTTTGGCAGCAATTGCGCACCCAATCGGTGGAGGCGTTACAGCAGCGCTACCAGCGCTCACCGCATACTGCGCATTTACGTATTGCATTAATCGATGTTGGTGGCGGCACAACCGATGTCGCCGTGACGGAATATCCGCTTATCTCACCCGAAAATGCTGCTGCACCGGCCTTTAGTCCGCAATTACTACGCAGAGAGGGCTTCACCCTAGCGGGTGACAGTTTGCTCGAAGATATCATTACTCATTTTCTCTTGCCGCAACTTGGCGATCACCTTCGTCAACAAGGGCTTACCTCGGTAGGAACCATTCTTGAACGTTTATTGAGTCGTGAGAAGAGTTGTGAGGGCGATACGGTATGGCGTCAGTATGTCGTCAGGCATTTATTGTTACCCGTCATCGACGATATTTTACAGCGCTATCGTCTGCAGGAAACCGCGTATTTCTGCCGTATCAGTCAACTACTCGACGCCGACGTATTGACTTACATCGAGAACAACCTCAAAGAGAAAATTGCCTGTTATTCAATTGAATTACGAACATTATCTTTTCAGTTTTCATTTGGTGAATTTGTCGATTTCTTAAGTGGCCCTCAATGTCGCTTGGGCCAACTTCTGCAACTCATAAGTGACACTGTCACTAGAGAACGTTGTGATGTGGTCTTGTTGAGTGGTCAAGTGATGGAGCTAGCGCTGTTTCAGCAAAGATTTCGCCAACTACCGGTTCATTGCTGCTTGCTAACAGAGTTACCGACCGATGCAGCGTTACCATTCTGTACGACAGGAAAATTAGCAAACGGTAAGCATGCGACGAGTCTAGGCGGCCTACTCTACGCATTGATAACCCAACACATTACCGCTGATCGGTCTATTCTCCCAGGCAATATCAGCAATGTGCCCGTTCCACGTTGGTATGGGCCGCTAACGCAAGAGGGACAACTGCATAAGGTATTATTGGGTTCTACTTGTCAGGCTGTGCAACGCACCTTGCTGACTATCACCCAATCAACCTCTATTGGTTACCGTTGTAAAGAGGATGATGCGGTGATCGCTTCGCCACTTTTTGCGCTGATCCCTAATCGTCAAAAAATCAAGCAGCTAGTATTGGGCGTGACCATCGAACTGGAGTGGGCCTTCGATACAGAGGGCGAATTACTCGCCCTACCGAAAGTGATTAGCGTTGTCGACAGTCAACGGCAAAGCATCGATCCGCATTGGATAAAGGTAGAGTTGAATACCTTATCTTTGCGTGGCGACAGCCAAGAATATTACTGGCGTGATGACGGACGCGTTATGTCGCCTATCACCTAGTGTGACGTCGTATCGGCCCGCTCGATAATAATATGATACAACTTAGGCGCTTCTTCTCTTACTTCATCCATAAGTGCCAGTATGGCAGCTAGGGGATGCTCAGCCTGCAGTTGCTGGGGCTGAAGTTGATGAAAGTAGCAGGTTAAAGGTAAGGGAATTTCACCGGTTAACCAGTCCCATAAAGCATCGAGCGAGTCGCCGAACAGATAATCGGTTGAATATTGCTGGCGTAACTGATGATAAAAATCAGCCCGCGAATGGATCTGCTGGCAATCAAAATGGAGCGTAAACATTTAGGGCACCTGTTGGAAGCTACGATAATGATCGGTGGTCAGATAAATAAGCCCATCGGACGAAAATAATAGACGATCACTGTTACGGCGCCCACAACTGAAGTTGACGTCAGCCTCTTGCCATGAACGCCCCGCTTGTTCGGGTAGACGATGTTCGCGATTAGAGAAACGCTCTCCGCCAATCACCCTTCCTGGCAAGACCTCACACAGATTCCCTTTTGACGCCACCCAGCCCTTGCGACGAGCCTCACCCTTGCGGATATAGTAATCAGGAAGCGTTCGATGAGCGCGCAGGTAACGTGCCACGTTGCTGGGATCAGTATTGGCTGTTATCGAAGGAGCTGAAGTCGAAGACTGTTGCGTAGTGGAAGACGGCGTGATGTGAGATGTTGATGGGCTATGACAGGCTTTTAGCGCGTAGCCGATCAGTAACATGATCACGATAATAAAAGGACGATATTTTTTCAGCTGCATATAAAGGAGATGGCAGGGAGACAATTTAGGAAGTCTAGCAGAGTAGCAAGGGGATTGCGATCAGCACACAACAGATTCACCGCCTCGGCAGGAGGCGGGTGAGGAGATCAATGCATTGTTTGAACAGGTGAGGCATTACGTCGCCAAGTGCCTGGCGCCATACCGTATTGACGTTTAAAGCTGCGGTTAAAGGATTGCTGGGAATCGAAGCCCATTGAAATCGCGACCGATAAGATAGGTTCATCAGAATGCGTTAACCGGCAAGCCGATTTTTCTAATTTTTTTGTTCTGATATATTCACCTAAGGCGTGACCTGTGTGTTCTTTAAACATACGTTGTAAATGCCATTTTGAATAACCGGCACGGTCAGCGACCATATCTAAGTTTAAGCGGTTCTCGATATGGGTGTCAATCCAATGAATTAAATCATCAAAGAAAGAACCATTCATCTGCGACTCCTAGCGACATAAAGTGTATCTTTTTTAGTTGCATTAAATAATGCACCCTAAACTTTTTAAATGCAACCTTTAAAGTTACACTTTATTTTTATGTTTTACACTGAGTCATTCTGAGAGTGGATTGAGGTCCTTACCCTGCTTAAGGGCGATTAGCGCATCGGCAACGGTGTGTTGAGCGAGAACATTCAGAGAGGCTTGTTCGGCCTCTTCCGCTATCTGCTTGAAATACCAACAGACATTGGCACTCACTATACAACACGGTTTTTTGACATCAGGTCGAGAATTCAATAATTTTTTCTCTTGGCTGACGGCCATATAAATATCGCAGAGCGTTATCTCTTCAGCAGGACGAGCAAGATGGATGGAGCCAGTACGGCCCAGAGTTGTAACGAAGATTCCTTCACGTGTCAGCGGGACCATTAATTTCCGGATCAAGCTTGGATTAGCTTCAGCGCCATTACCGAGGGTATTGCTGGTCGAACGTTTTCCTTGTTCTTCAGACATAGCGACACTGAGAACCATTTGTAGCGCAGTTGGAAAACGATAATCTAACATCAAAGCCTCTTCAGGTAAGAAATAAGAACATGTAGCAAGAACTCCACTACTCTACCAAATAATAGGCATGATAAGAAGTTCAGCACCGGGTCATCGCACATTATACGTAGTCCCGCGACGCATTTCTATTGACTCAGAGATTGCGATTGTCGCCGAAGCACACTAGAATGAGTTAACACTATAGTATGTTGTAACTAAGGTGATGGATGCGTTATACATTAGTCGAAGAAATGCGTGAAACGCTTACTCTCATTGAAACTGAGCTGGCAACGTTTTGCCAGAACATTGAATCAGCCCAACTTTTAGCGGCTCGGGTCTTCACCCTCCCGCCAATAGCCAAAGGCGAAGAACTCGACCCAACACCCGCTATCAAGGTTGAACAGTATATTGGTCGCCAAGCCCGTCAGCGTGCATTACAACATTTTTCCCACCTTTATTTACAACAGCAATCCGAGCAACAGAGTACGCGAAGCGCGACACGCTTACCGGGGGCGGTCTGTATAAAAGTCAGTGCACAGCAGCAACAGAGCCTGATGGCATCAACTACCCTCATTAATCAGGCTAAGCAGCACTTCCAACAGCTGATCACGGTAGAGAGTGGGCTGCCCTCCACTGCGCGATTCCCTTTTGTGCATCAACACTTTCCGGGGCTATTGACCTTAAACGTCTACCGTTCGCTCAATGTTTACCCCAGCCTTGACTCTGTTAATTTCGGCTGGGCCAATAAACATGTGATCAAGCGCTATAGTCAACAAGACATCATTGAGATACTAGAAAAGAGTCTTAATGCAGGGCGCGCACGCGCCCCTTGGTCACGCGAGGAGTGGGCAGAGAAAGTGCAAGAGGAGTTACAACTGATTAAGCAGTTGCCTCGCGATTGTCGGTTAAAAATCAAACGGCCCGTTAAGGTCCAACCGATTGCGCGTCTCTGGCAAAGTCATCAGCAGAAACAGACCCAAGTTGCTTGTCCGAATCCACTGATTATTACCTGCTTAGAGGGCGAGACTCTTCCTGAGCTCGGCAGTTTGCAACACTACGATGAGGAAAACATTACGCATCGTCACAAGCCCGATGCGCGCTCAGCAACCTTAGTGATCCCTCGCCTCTGGTTATGGAAAGAGGATTAACCTTGTTGTTGCCCGGTCATCTGCTCGGGTTTAACCCATTGCTCGAACTGTTCTTCACTCAGGTAGCCTAACGCTAACGCCGAGGCTTTAAGCGTTAGCCCTTCATGGTGAGCCTTCTTGGCGATTTCCGCAGCCTTGTCGTAACCAATATGCGGATTGAGCGCGGTGACTAACATAAGTGAGTTTTCGACCAGCTGTTGGATACGTTGGCGATCGGGTTCGATACCTTGGGCGCAATGCTCAGTAAAACTGTGCATGCCATCGGCCAATAATCGTAAACTTTGTAACACGTTGTGGATAATCATTGGCCGGAACACGTTGAGTTCGAAGTTACCGGAAGCACCGCCGACCGAAATAGCCACATCGTTACCCATAATCTGTGCGCAAATCATCGTCAAGGCTTCACATTGCGTAGGATTGACCTTGCCAGGCATGATTGAGCTACCCGGTTCATTTTCAGGGATGGTAATTTCGCCAATACCACTGCGTGGGCCACTGGCTAGCCATCTCACATCATTCGCTATTTTCATTAATGATGCGGCCAATCCTTTTAATGCGCCGTGAAAATGCACTAAGGCATCGCAGGTCGCCAAGGCTTCAAATTTATTTGGGGCTGAGGTAAAGGACTCCCCAGTAAAGCGGGCGATCTCTTTTGCCACGCCGTCGGCGTATTCCGGATGGGTATTCAACCCCGTCCCGACTGCCGTCCCCCCTAACGCGAGTTCTGACAGGTGATCCATGGCTGCCAGTAGATGGGACTTGGCGAAGGTTAACATACTTACCCAACCCGAAATTTCTTGCCCTAAGGTAAGGGGCGTCGCATCTTGAAGGTGCGTCCGACCTATTTTTACGACATCGTTAAAACTTTCGGATTTTTTTGCTAAGACTTGCGTTAAGGCTTCCAAGGCCGGCAATAGCTGCTGCACGGCGGCAAGTTTGGCCGCGATGTGCATGGCGGTTGGAAACACATCATTAGAACTTTGACTCTTATTCACATCATCGTTTGGGTGGATCTTTCGGCCCATCCCTCGCTCCCCACCTAACAATTCGCTACCACGATTGGCGAGGACTTCGTTCATATTCATATTTGTTTGCGTCCCCGACCCGGTTTGCCAAATCGCCAAAGGGAATTCAGTCGGATGTTTATCTGCTAACACTTCATCTACCGCATCAATAATGGCAGTAGCTTTTTCGGCCTCTAATAAACCAAGTTGATGGTTAACGGAGGCCGAGGCACGTTTAGTAATGGCGAGGGCATGGATCAGTGCAGGGGGCATTTTTTCAGTGGAAATTCGAAAATGTTCTAGTGAGCGTTGAGTTTGCGCGCCCCATAGCTGATGGTGAGGGACTGCTATCTTACCCATTGAATCGTTTTCGTAGCGAAAATCACTCATGTTGCTCATTCCTCTTTGACATAAATATTCCTTAATTCTACGCCTAATTGGTAAATTTGCTGCGCGAGGGCATTAATTGAGAAAATGATGAGCCAGGAAATCAAAATGTCTGTTCGACGCCCCCCATTCCTTGATAGATTAGGCGGTTAGAATGTAAAAGCGTGTAAAACAATTGTGTGGCAGTGGAGAAAATCCTTCACAGTGACCGCTGGCCAGATATCAGGATCGATAAGGACCCAATGAATTATGAAGAAGTCTAACGTTGCTATCGCTGTTGTTGTAGGGATTGGCGTTCTCTGGACCGGTGGCGCTTGGTTCACAGGTAAAAAAGCAGAACAGCGTATTGATGAGGTCGTGGCACAACTTAATGAGCAACTCACTCAGCACTATCCCGAGGCGGGATTAGTCGTGACGCGCCAGGGTTACGAACGGCACATATTTAGCAGTACCACACAATTTATCGTGAAGAGTCGTTTACCGGCGGATGATGAAAATGCCCTTTTAGCGCCAGGAGACCAATTGGTCTTCAACGAGAAGATCAGTCATGGCCCTCTCCCACTTGCGCAGCTAAAGCATTTCACTCTAATCCCTTCACTGGCCTCGATTCATAGTGAGTTGGCGAATACCCCGACGGTGAAGTCGCTGTTCGACTTCACCAAGGGTAAAACGCCATTCTCCGCAGAAACGCGCATTGGTTACGGCCATGCAACGTCATCTGCAATCCAGATCCAACCCATCCAATATAATGCCGAGGATAGCAGCCTAAGTAGCGATGCGATTAATATCGCGTTGAAAACTTCCCCGGATAATAGCGCAATCACACTTAATATTGACTCTGGAAAGGTGTCGCTCAATTTTAAAAATGAAGCCGATGTCGATACTGAGATGACCCTTAATGGACTTACTTTACGGTCGGATAGCCATCTCAGTAAAGAGGGATTACGGGTCGGGACACAGCAGATTGATGCGAAGAATTTCCTTTACGCACTTAACCATAAGCCTGCGGTGCAGCTCACAGGCATTCAGGGTCACTCTGATCTCGATAGTGCTAAAAATTTGGTTAATGGTAGCCTTAATTACCAAATTGATAAGATCGAGTGGCAGCAGTTACCGCTTGGCTCCGCCAATCTGAAACTGTCATTACACGATTTCAGTGCAAGCGGCATGAAAACCTTCTACGATAACTACAATCAAGCCGTTCAAAAAAACATGGCGAATATCTCTCACGTCACCAATCAAGATGAACTGCAAGCGATGCAGAATGAAGTCAATGCGGCAGTGTTACAGAACATCCCTGCCTTACTGGCTGATGCGCCACAATTTTCTGTCGATAACTTGACGCTGAAAAATGAGAAAGGTGAAAGTCAGTTCTCCCTGAAAGCAGACTTCAATGACCCCACTAAAGCACAAGGTAACGGTCAGGGATTATCAGGAATTGTGGATAGTTACTTGAAACAACTGAACGCTTCATTAACGATTAATAAACCCATGGCAACGCAATTGTTATCGGTGATCGCTCAATCGGAAGGCGTTCCCGTTGAACAAGCCGGTCAATTTGCTGCACAACAGGTTCAATCCTTATCTGCGTTAGGCGAAATGTACCATCTGACGACCCAAAACCCAGAAAGTATTCAGTCAGCGTTACACTATGCCTCTGGTCAAGTCACCGTGAACCAAGACAAAATGACCCTTGAGCAGTTTATTGAACAGTATCTAACCTCAAGTAACAGCGAACAATAAGCTGGCACCAAAACAAAAAACCCCACAGACGTGGGGTTTTTTATAAGTCATTCGTCTGCCGCTACTTCTGTGGGTGGTCGCGACGAAAGAATGCCCATTCTTCAACCCTCTCTCCGCTCGGTAACGTACAGTAGCTGGCTACTCCCTGTGCGGTGTTCACGTTATCTAACTGCCCTTTCTGCGACAGACAGTAGACGGAAGCTGGGTTCGCCATGCCGATCTGACGTTGGGTTTCAGGATGCGAGTCGGAGTGGGCACATCCTGCTAATGTTGCCATGACTGCGATACCACCGATACTTACCAACAAAGACTTTCTATTCATCTCGATCTCCTAAGGGTTACGCACACAGTATATCGAACAATCATCAATGCTGAGATAAGAAGCGGCCTAAAGTGAAGAGATTAAGCGGTCAACAACAATATCGCCTTGGTGATTACGTTGCGTAAGACGGTATTCACCACTGTAAGAACGACGTAGATTCATCTTGTCTTGCAGTATCACTCCGCCAGTCACCCGCCCTTGCCCATCGATAATTTGCCATTCTTTGATCGATGTCTGACCTTGAGTGTGTAAATGGGTTTCGCGCAATAACGATAAATGTTCGTTAGCGGCGAGGGTTAAGTAATCATTCATCAGTGGTTTTACCTTATGCCGGGGATCTCTGGGTTATTTTATAGGTAAATTTAATCCACTCAATCTAATTTGCTTATCGATATAGATTATAGACCGTCTGTAATCGAAAACTTACTCGCAGAGAATGAAATAATTGGCATCTCGGTGGGGGATGTTTTTATACTATGCAGTCCATAAACATTTTTGAAGAGTCGACCATGATTATACCCCAACTCCCCCTCACCGATATCCACCGTCACTTAGATGGAAATATCCGTGCGAGTACTATTCTTGATTTAGGTCGAGCCTTTGATTGTGGATTACCTGCCGACGACATCGAAAGCTTACGTCCTCACGTACAAGTGATGTCTAACGAGCCAGACTTAGTCAGCTTTTTGCAAAAGCTCGATTGGGGTGTGAAAGTACTGGGTAATCTGGACGCCTGTCGCCGCGTAGCTTACGAAAATATTGAGGATGCCCTGCGTGCAGGGATCGATTACACCGAATTACGCTTTTCTCCTGGCTACATGGCCATGTCCCATAAACTGCCTATTGCCGGTGTGGTAGAGGCCGTGATTGATGGCGTCCAAGCAGGCTGTCGTGATTTCGGGATTAGCGCTAAATTAATTGGTATTATGAGCCGGACTTTCGGTGAACACGCCTGTGAGCAAGAGTTGGCCGGCATTCTGGCGCATCGCGACCAGATCGTCGCCGTCGATTTAGCCGGAGATGAATTAGGTTTTCCAGGCGACCGTTTTCTGACACACTTTCAGCGTGCACGCGATGCGGGGCTTCATATTACCGTTCATGCAGGCGAAGCCGCTGGACCAGAGAGTATTTGGCAAGCGATCCAACAATTGGGAGCGGAACGTATCGGCCACGGGGTTAAAGCGGTGCAAGACCCTGCATTGATGGACTATTTAGCGGAACATGGCATTGGAATCGAATCTTGTCTAACCTCTAATATCCAGACCAGCACCGTCGCCGACCTTGCTCAACACCCGTTGAAAAAATTCTTACAACATGGCGTGATGGCCTCATTAAATACGGATGACCCGGCAGTACAAGGGATCGAACTCGCCCATGAATATGAGGTTGCAGCCCCTGCCGCTGGCTTGACCCCCGCGGAGATCCGTCAAGCCCAAGAGAACGGATTGTATATGGCCTTCTTGTCTGCTGAAGAAAAACGCGTCTTAAAAGAGAAAGTGGCACAACGTTGAGCACAAATGGTTAACTTTTAGCCAGAAATTTAATACTCAGTGCTTATCAACCGGTATATTTAAGTTACGACGTTGAGATACTCCCGATATTTTCAGATAATATCGGGAGATTTTATTTAATGGCAACCACATGACTGATTATCTTCTCCTCTTTATTGGCACAGTGTTAGTGAATAACTTTGTGCTAGTGAAATTTTTAGGGCTCTGTCCATTTATGGGCGTGTCTAAAAAACTCGAAACTGCAATCGGTATGGGCATGGCGACCACCTTTGTGATCACCCTCGCATCAATTTGTGCCTGGTTGGTTAATCACCTTATTTTGGTCCCCCTCGATCTGGTTTATTTGCGGACCCTTGCTTATATCTTGGTTATTGCCGTTACGGTTCAATTTACAGAGATGGTGGTGCGTAAGACTAGCCCATCGCTTTATCGACTATTGGGTATATTTTTACCTCTTATTACCACCAACTGCGCAGTGCTTGGCGTGCCCTTATTGAGTGTTAATTTGCACCACAGTTTCTTACAAGCCGCAGTCTATGGTTTTAGTGCATCGCTTGGCTTTTCACTGGTCATGGTACTGTTTGCCGGTATTCGCGAGCGCTTGGTGTTGGCCAATGTCCCTGCTCCCTTTAAAGGTTCGTCTATCGCATTGGTCACCGCAGGCTTGATGGCACTGGCATTCATGGGCTTTACAGGACTGGTGAAGTTTTGATTACCGCAATTTGTATCGCAATTGTTGCTTTGAGTATTTTAGGGTTAGGCTTTGGAGGGCTACTTGGCTATGCCTCTCGGCGTTTTAAAGTCGAAGAAGATCCGATCGTTGAACAAATTGACGAATTACTTCCGCAAAGCCAGTGTGGGCAATGTGGTTATCCTGGTTGTAAACCCTATGCAGAGGCGGTCGGTAATCAGGGTGAGCTGATTAATAAGTGCGCCCCAGGGGGGGAACAGACGATGCTGCGTATTGCAGAGTTGTTAAATGTCGACCCTCAACCGATCGAAGGGGACGCTGAACTAAAGCAACCTGAGAAACAGATTGCGTGGATCGATGAAAGTAATTGTATCGGCTGCACCAAATGTATCCAGGCCTGTCCTGTTGATGCCATCGTCGGGGCCACCCGCGCCATGCATACCGTTATTACCGATTTATGTACGGGCTGTGATCTCTGTGTCGCCCCTTGTCCGACGGACTGTATAGAAATGCGCCCAGTCCCTACTACTCAGGATAATTGGAAGTGGGATCTTAATACCATCCCCGTCCGTGTTATACCGGTTGACCATCATGTTTAATTTTTTCTCACGTTTACGCCGCGAGCCGATTTGGGATTTCAAAGGCGGCATTCATCCGCCTGAAATGAAGTCGCAATCTTCAGGTACACCCTTGTCTGAGGTTCCGCTGCCACCGCAGTTTATCTTGCCGCTCAAGCAGCATATTGGCCATGAAGGCGAAATTTTAGTTTCGGTAGGAGATCATGTATCGCGCGGCCAGCCCTTAACCTTTGGTAAGGGTAAGATGCTACCGATCCATGCACCCACTTCTGGCACCGTCACCGCCATTGCGCCGCATATTACCGCGCACCCCTCTGCCCTGTCTGAGATTGCGATATTTATCGAACCTGATGGACAGGACAGTTGGCAGAAAATGCCGGTTATTACCGATTATCAAGCCTGCGATCGGCAGTTAATTGTAGAGCGTATTCATCAGGCTGGCGTGGCGGGATTGGGCGGTGCAGGCTTCCCGACAGCAACAAAAGTCCGTGGTGGATTACAGGGCGTTAAAACGCTGATTATCAATGCTGCAGAGTGCGAACCTTACATCACGGCCGATGATCGCTTGATGCAAGATTGCGCACAAGAGATCCTCGACGGGTCGCGTATTTTAGGCTGGTTACTGCAGTCTGAGAAAATCATCATCGGTATTGAAGATAATAAACCCGAGGCAACTCGTGCGTTAACTCAAGCCTTGGGGGCTGCCAAGGATATTATCATTCGGGTTATTCCCACCAAATACCCTTCCGGTGGTGCCAAGCAGTTAACCAAGATTTTAACCGGTCGCGAAGTCCCTAAAGGGGGACGTTCTTCTGACATCGGTGTACTGATGCAAAACGTGGGGACCGCTTACGCAGTGAAACGTGCGGTCATCGATGGAGAGCCGTTAACCGAGCGCGTGGTGACCTTAACAGGAGAAAACCTTAGCCATCCGCGTAACGTCTGGGGACGTCTAGGTACCCCGGTTGAACACCTCCTGAATTTTGCCGGTTTTCGACCACAACCCGAGCAAATGGTGATTATGGGCGGTCCATTAATGGGCTTTACCCTGCCAGCATTGACGGTTCCTATTATTAAGATTTCTAACTGCTTGATCGCCCCTTCACAACAGGAGATGGGACAGCCGGAAGAAGAACAGAGCTGTATTCGCTGTAGCGCCTGTGCAGATGCTTGTCCTGCTGGGCTGTTACCGCAGCAACTTTACTGGTATTGCCAAGGCGGCGATCATGATAAAGCGCGCGCCTATAACCTTAATGATTGTATTGAATGCGGCGCCTGTGCCTATGTCTGCCCCAGTAATATCCCGCTCGTGCAATATTATCGTCAAGAGAAAGCAGAACTCTTAGCCATCGATATTGAAGCCCAGCGGACCCAAGAAGCGAAGGCACGCTTTGAAGCTCGCCAAGCACGGTTAGAAAAAGAGAAATTAGCCCGTGAGGCGCGCCATGCCGCCGCCAAAGCACGGGTGACCAATGTCGAAAAAGATCAGGTCAACGCTGCACTTGCCCGTGTTAAAGCACGGCAAGCAACGGCCGATGTGCCAGTGGCCGCCACGACAGGTGATACGCCTGATAATAGCGCCGTGATCGCTCAGCGGGCGGCACGCAAAGCGAAAGCCCGTGCCTACCAAGCGGAGCAACAGGCCGCGCACTCTGAAGAAGACTCTCGGCAAGCGGCCGTGGCGGCAGCGGTTGCTCGCGCTAAGGCGAAAAAGGTACAAACGCAATCGGATCAAGAAGAAGCATTGGTCACGGCCGATGACTATGATAGCCAACTTAATGCCCATTCAGTGGGTGTCGAGGCAGTTACCGACTCATCCGATGCAGCGCATAGTGACCCGCGCAAAGCGGCAGTTGCCGCAGCGGTTGCCCGTGCCAAAGCAAAGCGAGCTGGACAGGTAGAAGCGACATGCAGTGATCCTGAGGTCACTCCCACTGAGACCGACCCGCGCAAAGCAGCGGTCGCCGCGGCTATCGCCCGTGCCAAGGCGAAACGTGCCGAGCAGGCAGAAGCGACAAGCAGCGAGCCAGAGGTCACCCCGACTGAGACTGACCCGCGTAAAGCAGCGGTCGCCGCAGCGGTTGCCCGTGCCAAAGCAAAGCGAGCTGGACACGTAGAAGCGACAAGCAGCGATCCTGAGGTCGCCCCGACTGAGACCGACCCGCGCAAAGCAGCGGTCGCCGCGGCTATCGCCCGCGCCAAGGCGAAACGAGCTGGACAGGCAGAAGCGACAGTCAGCGAGCCAGAGGTTACCCCGACTGAGACCGACCCGCGTAAAGCAGCGGTCGCCGCGGCTATCGCCCGTGCCAAGGCGAAACGTGCGGCACAGGCAAAAGAAACGGACGACAAACCAGAAGTCACTGGTGGTCAACGTTCACCCCAGACATCACACCCGACATCGGTATCAGAGGATTAAATGGCTTTTCGCATCGCTAGCTCTCCTTACACTCATAACCGTCGTAGTACGAATCGTATTATGACGTTGGTCTTGCTTGCAGCCATTCCTGGACTTTTTGCCCAGTGGTTCTACTTTGGATGGGGAAACTTAATCCAAATAGCCATCGCTGCCATCGTTGCTTGGGGATGTGAGGCGGCCGTATTACGCTTGCGTAAAAAACCCGTCCTGCCAACCCTTGCCGATAATTCTGCCCTCCTCACCGCGTTTCTGTTAGGCGTCAGTATCCCTTCCTTAGCGCCATGGTGGGTGATTGTTATCGGAACCGCTTTCTGTATGATCTTCGCTAAGCAGTTATATGGCGGGCTGGGACAGAATCCTTTCAATCCAGCGATGGTCGGTTATGTCGTGTTGCTTATCTCGTTTCCAGTCCAAATGACGGGCTGGCTACCCCCGGAAGCCTTACAACATTCGACGTTAACGTTGCCAGAAACCTGGCAGATGATCTTTACCGGCCATAACGCATCGGGCCTGACATTGCAGCAATTACAAATGGGTGTCGATGGGATTAGCCAAGCCACACCTCTGGATAATTTTAAGACTGGACTGCGGGCGGGCCACTCTGCACAAGATTTGCTCGCGCAACCTATCTACCATGGCATTATTGCGGGGCAAGGTTGGCAATGGATTAATATCGGTTTCTTATTAGGCGGCCTTTACTTACTCGCTACCAACACTATCCGCTGGCATATTCCAGTCAGTTTTCTCGTTTCACTCGCAATTTGCGCAACATTGGGCTGGTTCTTCTCACCACATAGTTTGGTTTCGCCGCTCATTCATCTCTTTTCGGGCGCGACGATGCTCGGCGCATTTTTTATCGCCACCGACCCTATCTCAGCCTCGACCACTGACCGAGGCCGTCTCCTCTATGGAGCCTTAATTGGGGTACTCGTTTGGTTGATCCGCAGCTTCGGTGGGTACCCAGATGGTGTTGCTTTCGCAGTATTGTTGGCAAATATCTGCGTTCCGCTTATTGATTATTACACTCAGCCTGCCGTATATGGCCATAATAAGGAATAGCCGATGATCGATTCTATTCGTAAAAATGGAGTGATATTGGCTATCTTCGCCGCGGTAACGACCGGTGTTACCGCTTTGGTTAATGAAGTGACCAAACCCACCGTCGCTAAGCAAATGGCGATACAAGAGAAAACGCTTCTTGACCAAGTGGTTCCCCCTCACCTGTACAATAACGACTTACAAAAAGAGTGTTATTGGGTGACTAATCCGGTCCTCGGGGATAATCAACAACATCCGTTTTATATCGCGCGCAAAGACGGCAAACCGATCGCCGCCGCTATTGAAACCGTTGCTCCAGATGGCTACTCTGGAGCAATTAGAATGCTGGTCGGCGCAAATTTCTCAGGCACAGTGCTGGGCGTACGGGTAACAGAGCACCACGAAACCCCAGGCTTAGGCGATAAAATTGAATTACGTATCTCCGATTGGATTACCCATTTTGCCGGCGTCAGTATTCACGGTGCCGAAGATAGCCATTTCGCGGTTAAGAAAGATGGCGGTGATTTCGATCAATTCACCGGCGCGACCATCACGCCACGTGCGGTCGTCAACGAAACCAAACGAACTACGCTCCTGATAGCCCAATTAGGGGAAAAAATTAATACGCTACCTAAATGTGGGGATAAAACACCATGAGTGAAGCGAAAGAACTACTGATTGGTGGGTTATGGAAGAATAACTCATCTCTTGTACAGCTATTAGGTCTCTGCCCGCTACTGGCCGTGACCTCGACGGCAACCAATGCCTTAGGACTGGGCTTAGCGACCACCTTGGTCCTTACGCTAACCAATAGCGCGATCTCGCTATCCCGTCGTTGGATGCCTTCCGAAATTCGTATTCCAATCTATGTCATGATCATCGCGTCAGTCGTGAGCTGCGTACAACAGTTAATTAATGCCTATGCCCATGGGCTGTACCAGTCTCTCGGCATCTTTATCCCTCTGATTGTCACCAACTGTATCGTGGTCGGCCGTGCAGAGGCCGTTGCCTCTCGTTCTAATGTCGGCCTCTCTGCTCTTGACGGTTTCGCCATCGGCATGGGGGCAACCTGTGCGATGGTGACCTTAGGATCGATTCGCGAAATCATCGGTAACGGCACGATCTTTAACGGCGCAGACCAGCTACTCGGGCCTTGGGCGAAAGTGTTGCGGGTCGAGGTCTTCCATTTCGATTCGCCAATGTTATTAGCAATGTTACCACCGGGCGCCTTCATCGGCTTAGGGATGTTGCTCGCGGCCAAGTATCTGATTGATCAACGCACTAAACAAGCCAGTGCACGTAAAGCGTCGCAGCAGGCGCAAGTGGCAGAGAACAACTCGGTAGGACATGCAGGATGAATAAGCTTAAACGTCGGGAAATCTTGACGCGTCTTCGCGATAACGACCCACACCCGACGACAGAGCTGGTGTTTCACTCTCCTTTCGAGTTGCTGATCGCAGTGTTACTTTCCGCTCAAGCCACCGATGTCAGCGTCAATAAGGCGACCGTCGGGCTTTTTGCCCAAGCCCCCTCTCCGCAAGCCATGTTGGCACTAGGGGTTGAAGGGGTTAAACAGCATATTAAAACGATAGGATTATTTAATACGAAAGCGATTAACGTCATTAAAACCTGTCAAATCTTGGTCGAACAGCATCAGGGGGTGGTGCCTGAAAACCGAGAAGCCCTAGAGGCACTCCCTGGGGTTGGGCGTAAAACGGCTAATGTTGTCTTAAATACCGCCTTCGGCTGGCCAACGATTGCCGTGGATACCCATATTTTCCGCGTGGCAAATCGCACAAACTTCGCCCCTGGTAAGAACGTTGACCTGGTTGAACAACACCTTTTAAAAGTGGTGCCTGCTGAGTTTAAAGTCGATTGCCATCATTGGTTTATCTTGCATGGCCGCTACACCTGTATCGCGCGCAAACCTCGCTGTGGCTCCTGCCTAATTGAAGATCTCTGCGAATACCGTGAAAAAACTGAGTAAAATATTTTCTGCTAGTTAATTTATTTAGATAATATTTACTACCGTGTGTAAGCTTTATCACATTTCTTATCACTATCAGATTACTATTTAACCATATAAGAAAAATCTCTTGCTCTGTCTTTAATAATCGGACACATTACCGACTTATCAATTTTATTACATGAAAAATCTTCGTGGTTTATCCCGCGTATCACAGCAATTCCTAGCGTTATTTTAGGATTGGCAACACCGAGGTTTATGTGTCTACTGCAAACAAACAACATCATAATAATGAACAGGTGAGTTTGAATGTTTTCAAACAACCTAAAGCTTTCTATCTGATCTTTTCGATCGAACTCTGGGAACGTTTCGGATTCTATGGCTTACAAGCCATCATGGCAGTTTACCTGGTCAAACAGCTGGGAATGACGGAAGCCGATTCAATCACCCTATTCTCTTCTTTCAGTGCACTCGTTTATGGCATGGTCGCGATTGGCGGTTGGTTGGGTGATAAAGTCCTAGGGACTAAGCGCGTGTTAATGCTGGGCGTGATCGTCCTAGCCTTAGGGTATAGCCTGATCGCTTTCTCCGGCCATCAAATTGCCTTGGTCTATATCGGGATGGCGACAATTGCCGTGGGCAGCGGGTTATTTAAAGCGAACCCCTCTTCGCTTCTTTCCACCTGCTATGCCAAAGATGACCCCCGTATCGACGGTGCCTTCACCATGTTTTATATGTCGATCAATATCGGTTCTCTGGTATCGATGATGTTGACCCCGGTACTGGCCGCTCATTACGGCTGGAGTGCGGCATTCTCGCTGTCTGTGGTCGGCTTGGTTATCACCTTACTTAACTTTATCTTCTGCCAAGGTATGGTAAAGAATTACGGTTCAAAACCGGATTTCGCCCCGTTGCAATGGCGCAAGCTGTTTATGACCCTTATCGGTGTCGTCGTCCTGATCGCATTAGCGACCGGCTTATTGCATCACCAAGATATCGCCCGCATGGCGCTGGGTGTCATCGCTGTCGGTATTGTATTGGTCTTTTTAAAAGAAACCCTGAAACTAAAAGGGTCTGAGCGTCGTAAGATGATCGTTGCTTTCATTATGATGCTTGAAGCGATTGTCTTTTTTGTTCTGTACATGCAAATGCCGACATCATTAAACTTTTTTGCCATCCATAACGTTGAGCATCAAATCTTAGGCTTTAGCTTCCAACCCGAGCAGTTCCAAGCGTTAAATCCCTTCTGGATTATGCTGGCCAGCCCGCTGTTAGCCGTGATTTATAATAAGTTAGGTGACCGCCTGCCGATGCCTTATAAGTTTTCCATCGGGATGTTCTTATGCTCCGCAGCATTCTTAGTATTGCCTATCGGCGCAAAAATGGCTTCCCAGCAAGGCATTGTTTCCGTTAACTGGCTAATCTTAAGCTACGCTTTACAGAGTATCGGCGAGCTTATGATTTCAGGCTTAGGCTTGGCAATGGTCGCGCAGCTTGTACCACAACGCCTAATGGGCTTTATTATGGGCTCTTGGTTCTTAACCACTGCAGGAGCAGCCATGATTGCGGGTAAAGTCGCAAACCGTATGGCTGTTCCAGAGAATGTTGTTGACCCACTGCAATCACTGCATGTGTACAGCAACGTCTTCATGCAAATTGGTCAAGTTACCTTGGGGATTGCAGTAGTTATGCTACTGGTTTCACCCTTACTGCAACGCATGACACGTAACGTCAACGCTTAATAAAAACCCCGTCCTAGGACGGGGTTTTTTCTACCGTGATATGGCCCGCTTAGCGATACTGCGTATTTTCTTCTCTTCAAGCACTGCCACCACTGTCATGATAGCAATACATCCAATGGCGGCGGCATCCAAGGCGGCAAAGGTTCCTGCCCACCCTGTCATACCAAAAATAGAGTGACCATCAGCAATCATCCCCAATCCCAGTTTCGCAAAACTGTCGCCCACTAAATAGGCAAAAGTTCCTTTGATACCATCGGCCGCACTAATCGCTTTTTTGGGTACGAACCCCACCGCGGCAACGCCAATCAGTAATTGAGGACCAAATACCATAAATCCAAGGAAGAATAATGAGGTGAGGTACACCCACTCTTCTGTCGCGCGTTGGTAGATACCTAACGTGATGATGATGAATACCAGTGCGATACAAGCGACTAACGCTCTTCGTCCACGTGCCAGATCGGAAAGGAATCCCCAAAGAAGCGTACCGACTAAGGCGCCGGCCTCGAATAAGGTAAAGCCTTGTATCGCGACTTCCTTGGAGAGTTTGAGTTCATTATACGCGTAAACCGTTGACCACTGGTCGATACCAATCCGCATCACATACAAAAAGATATTGGCAAAACAAAGAAGCCAAATCACTTTATTTTTAAGGACATAGGTAACGAATATTTGCCACTTGGTTAAGGTTTCGTCGTCTGCCTCTTCATCCTCTTCGCTTTTAGGCTCATCGAAAAGCACTTCAGTATTCCCAAGACCATAGGCCTCCGGCGAGTCATTACCAAAACGTAATGCGATAAAGCCGACCACCAGCGCAATGATTGAGGGGAAGACAAACATCCCGATAACGTGTCCATTAAAGAAAAAGTGTGCACCGAATAAGGCAACACCCGCCGCGCCTGCACCGCCAAGATTGTGAGAAATATTCCATAACCCTAGATAAGTGCCACGTTTTCCACGTGGCGTCCATTTGGTGATAGTCGAATAGCTACAGGACCCCCCAGTACTTTGGAAAAAGCCGCTGAGTGAATAGCAGGCCACCATTAGCCATAGCGCCACCGAACCCGAGCCCATGCTGGCACTGAACCCCAGCATACAGAGAGCAGAAAGGATTAGCATTAAGGGTAAAAACTGCTTAGTGTTTTTCCCGTCAGCATAATAGGAGAGTAAGGTTTTACCGACACCGTAGGTAATTGAGAACCCCAGCCCAATTAATCCCAACTGGGTCAAACTTAACCCATAAGTGGTCACCATATCATTTTGCGCAATATTAAAATTTTTGCGGATCAGATACATGGTCATGTAACAAATGAATACGACAAGATAAGACTGTATAAAAGGTTTGAACCACATTTTAAGACGTACACTGGCCGGAAGATCCAGCATAGGCAGTCGTTTTTGTTTTAAAAATTGCAGCATGTTCCCATTCTTCCATGAGCGTTAGTGTGGGAAGAGTCTAGGAAATATTCGAGGGGTAGACGCTGATGTTTATCAAAGCTTGAAGAATGTGACCTCTAGTAATGAGATAAAGGTCACACTTTTGTTAGAGAGTATCGATAGGTATGGCACGGAAATGATGGGTCGGCGTTGCGATCTCATCTTGAGCCGCGACCAGTTGTAGCTCATATTCGCCCATGCTGTGCGTCTTCAACATCACGCCATAGACTGCAGCGGTAATATGCTCTAAGGCTTGATCATAGCGCTTACCTTGCAAGAGATTGACTAACAGCAAGCCACTCGTCAGATCGCCTACTCCTACCGGCTGCCTTACCCCAAAATCAATTAACGGTCGCTGAATATGCAACGCTTCCTGTGCTGTTACCAGCAACATCTCGAATTGATCACTGCGTAGTCCAGCGCGAGATAGGTGCTTAACCAGAACTACCTTAGGCCCCTTTGCGATCAGCGAACGGCTCGCCTCAATGGCTTCGTTAAGGTCGTTGACAGTCCGGCCGGAGAGCATTTCGAGTTCTAATAAATTAGGAGCGACGATATCGCTGGCAGGTAATGACACTTGGCAATGATACTCTGCGACACCAGGTGCAACAATACAGCCTTTTTCGGGATGTCCCATGACTGGATCACAGAAGTACCATGCGTCAGGGTTAGCCGCTTTCACTTGCTGGACTATCTCTAAGATTTTTTCACCCTGCTCGGCAGAGCCTAAATAGCCACTCAAGACTGCATCACAGGTTTTCAAGCGGTCGATCGCTGCTATGCCCTGCACGATATCAGTCAGGTGCTCAGCAGGCATTACCGTACCTGTCCATTGTCCATACTGCGTATGGTTAGAGAATTGAACTGTGTTTAACGGCCAAACGTTGGCGCCCATCCGACGCATGGGGAACTCAGCCGCAGCATTACCTGCATGGCCATAAACGACATGGGATTGAATTGCTAAGATATTTTTCATGTTTGCACGTCTATTTTATCAATAAAAAAAAGGCCGTTTCCGGCCCCTTTTACTATGCCCAATTAATCAGGCAGTAGTGTTTTTTTCCACGACGCAATAAGGTATATCGTCCATGTAGTTTATCACTGTCGGTGAACCGATACTCAGCATCCTCTTGTTTAGCCCCATTCACCGAAACGGCTTTAGAGCTAATCATTGTCCGAGCTTGACCACGAGAGGGTACCAATTCCGCTGAGACTAAAGCTTGTTGTAGATCAGCTTCCTCGCTAAGGGTGATTGTTGGCATGCCATCTTGCGCGAGTTGAGCGAAATCGCTCTCGGTAAGCTCGCTTAACGTCCCTGCAAATAAGCTTTGAGTAATACGTTTCGCCGCTTCCAACCCTGACTCACCGTGTACCATGCGCGTCACTTCTTCAGCCAACACGTACTGCGCACGTGGCGCTTTACCGCTTTGTTGATCTTCCGCTTCGAGCGCATTGATCGCTTCAATACTCATAAAGGTGAAGAATTTCAAGAAGCGATAAACATCGGCATCGGCGGTATTGATCCAAAATTGATAAAACTTATAAGGGCTGGTTTTGATCGGGTCGAGCCATACTGCACCACCTTCCGTTTTACCAAATTTAGTGCCATCTGATTTGGTGATAAGCGGTACCGTCAGTCCAAAGACTTGGTTTTGATGCATTCTACGCGTAAGGTCGATACCTGAGGTGATATTACCCCATTGGTCTGAACCACCGATCTGTAGTGCCACACCGTATTGCTTATTCAAACTGGCAAAATCATAACCTTGTAACAAGTTATAGGAGAACTCGGTGTAAGAGATACCTTGGTCTTCACGATTCAGACGTTGTTTAACGGCTTCTTTATTAATCATTTGGTTAACAGAGAAGTGTTTACCAATATCACGTAAGAACGTCAGAACATTCATCCCACCGAACCAATCGTAGTTATTGGCGGCAATCGCGCTGTTCTCTCCGCAATCGAAATCCAAGAAGGGTGAGACTTGGCGGCGGATTTTTTCAACCCACTCTTGTACCGTATCTTCGGTATTGAGTTTTCGCTCGGCCGCTTTAAAGCTTGGATCACCGATGAGTCCTGTGGCCCCTCCTACGAGTGCAACAGGTTTGTGGCCAGCATCTTGGAAACGTTTTAGACAAAGCAGTGGCACCAAATGCCCCAGATGCAAGCTGTCTGCGGTAGGATCAAAGCCGCAATACAGTGCAATAGGCCCTTGTGCCAGTCGCTCTGATAACGCCTTTTCATCCGTTACCTGGGCGATCAGCCCTCTTTCTTGCAATTGTTGGATAAGGTTACTACTGGTCATTAAAGACTCCACGTTGAACAGTCTGCACCTAAACTGGTACACAGTTTCCGCCACCGGCGAATAAAGTAAGCGCCATAGAATAATTCGCTACGCACAAAGGTTCCAGCATTGAACGCATTAATTTACGCGTTATGGCGCAAGGCGATCAATTTTCCAGCAATCGTCCTGTTTTTGATAGATAAAACGGTCATGCAGGCGATGTTTTCCCCCCTGCCAAAATTCTACCGCTTCAATTGTCACACGATACCCTCCCCAAAAACTAGGAAGCGGGACCTCACCTTGCTGGAATTTTTGTTTCATTTGCTGAAAGGCGGTCTCGAGCACACTACGACCGGAGATACGACTCGACTGCTGAGAAACCCAAGCACCAATTTGGCTTTCAAAGGGTCTTGAGTGGAAATAAGTTAACACCTGCGAGATCGGAAGCTTCTCTGCTCGGCCGATCACCATCACTTGCCGTTCTAAAAAGTACCACGGGAAATGTAACGAAATACGGTTATTTTCTTGCAGGTGTTGGGCTTTACGGCTGCCTAGATTGGTATAGAAGGTCATACTCTGTTCATCAAGGTGCTTGAGTAACACGATACGTTGGTAAGGCTGACCTTGATTATCTACCGTTGCCACACACATGGCAGTGGGATCAGGAAGTTGTGCTTCACAGGCCTGTTTTAACCATTGATTAAACAATTCAATCGGCGTATCCGGTAAATTCTCACGACGCAGTCCCCCTAAGGTGTACTCACGACGGATATCGGTTAACTTGGCAAAAGGATCACTAGCGTGGCTCATGGTTTATTCACTCTCTCGCTACTAAAGTTGATTAACGCTCATCAAGGGGGTTAGCAGGGAAAATAGCCCCTAACACCGTAAAATCTTTCGCACCGGTGACCGCCGGTAAATTCCCAGGTAATCCCGATACGGTCCGATAGGCCAACCAAGAAAAAGCCAGGGCTTCCATATCATCACTACTGATCCCAACCTCATCGGTTAGCGCCACCTGTGTGCCTGGAACTCGTGACGATATCTGCTGCATTAGCGCTTTATTATGCCCGCCCCCGCCACAGATCAGTAAGCGGTCCCACTCACCCTGTTGTCTAACCAGATCGGTGATGCTGATCGCCGTTAAGGCGAGTAAAGTGGCTTGTACATCTTCTGCCGCTATCGGGCCAAAATCGGCCAACTTTTTCTCGATCCACCCGAAGTTAAAATATTCGCGGCCAGTGCTTTTCGGTACAGGGCGTTTAAACCAAGGATCCGCGAGCATCGTATCGAGCAACGCTGCATTGACCTGACCTGAGCTTGCCCACTGGCCATCTTTATCATAGGGCCGCTGATGATGATGCCACATCCAAGCATCCATCAGAATATTACCAGGTCCCGTATCGAAGCCTCTAACAACTTCCCCTGGTGACAGTAACGACACGTTGGCGATACCGCCGATATTTAAGATAACTCTGCGCTCATTAGGGTGCGTCAGCAGTGCACGGTGAAAAGCGGGAACCAATGGCGCCCCTTGTCCGCCCAATGCCATATCACGCCGGCGAAAATCACCCACAACCGTGATGCCTGTGCGCGTAGCAATCGTATTATTGTCGCCCAATTGCATACTGAATGGCGCATCGCCTTGAGGTTCATGCCATACCGTTTGCCCATGACAACCGATAGCGACCACATCCCGTCGGGTAAGTCCTTCACGCGCCATTAGCGCAAGAATAGCGTCGCTGAACAGTCGTCCTAAACGGGTATCAAGCTGACCAATTTGTGACAGTGTCACAGACTGCCCTTGGTTGATATTGAGGATCTGTTGACGAATCGCTAATGGCATCGGATGGCAATAGCTGGCTTGCAGCGCCACAATATTTTGATCGATGGCCGCGAGTACCACGTCTATGCCATCTAAACTTGTTCCTGACATTACGCCAATAAAGCGCCCTGTTTGCATATGACCACTCCCCTGAATTCGGCTCTCTGTTGACCTGTGACTCATATAAGCAAAATCGTTGCAGCATATTGAGTTATCGTTAAGGTTAAATCGCTACACTCTAGGCTAGATGACTAGGCTAGTATGATCTTTGTAGATTGTACTATACTTAATTCGATTTCTAATGCTTGCATAGTTGATAATGCACTCACTATTGAAAGGAGTTTCAAATGTTAAAAAGGTTTTCAACTGTTGCCGCAGCAATGACCGTTGCTATGACCCTAACAGGATGTGTAAACGACAATTCATTGTCTGGGGATGTGTACTCTGCTAACGAGGCTAAGCAAGTACAGAATGTGACTTACGGTACGCTTGTTTCCGTCCGCCCGGTGAAAATCCAAGGTGGCGACGACAGTAATGCATTAGGGGCTATCGGCGGTGCGGTACTCGGTGGCTTCTTAGGTAATACTATCGGCGGTGGCGCAGGAAGAAGCTTGGCCACAGCGGGCGGCGCAATCCTAGGTGGCGTTGCCGGTCAAGGTGTACAAGGTGCGGTAAATACGTCTAACGGCGTTGAACTCGAGATCCGCAAAGACGATGGCAATACTATCATGGTCGTTCAGAAACAAGCGGCAACGCGTTACTCACCGGGTCAACGTGTCGCTATCGCGACCAATGGCAGCCAAGTGACGGTTTCACCTCGTCGTTAAGCCAGAAGACTGAGCCTGACATGCCCCTCTTATGAGGGGTTTTTTATTTGTCAGTCAGTAAACAATGAATACTCTAAGTGCCTACTATTTAAGCTTTCAGCTCATTTTTTTGAATTTCGACAATATTCAGTTCTAAACGAGCAATTAAACTCTTTAATTGTTGGCGTTCTTGGTCGGAAAGACCTTGTAAAATGTCATTACGACTTTGCACGATGACCGACTCGAGTTGTTCAATAATTGGCGCGGCCTGTTCCGTTAGTGAGATACGCTTTGCGCGACGATCTTCGGCACAAGCTGAACGAACGATTAGCCCTTTATGTTCAAGTTGATCAAGGGTTCTTACCAATGAGGGTTGTTCAATACCGATCGCTTTTGCGAGTTGGATTTGTGATTGATCAGCAGGTAATTCATGTATGTTATGTAATGTGACCCAAAGTGTCTGTGTTAAGCCTAGTGGCTTTAAGCGATTATCAATAATTGCACGCCATAAACGCACTAGTCTTGCTAAATCTGTCCCCAATGAAGATTCCATAACTTTACCTATAATTAGTTTGCTAAGTAGTATAGTCAGTTTTAGACTATTTTCCGTTTTCCTTTTCGGAATTACAAATAAGTATCGGTCATAAAAGCGATTTGTTTAAGAGTTATATAGTTAAATAAGGGATTTAATAATGCCTGTGTCACAATTTCCACTGACTTCAGCCCTAACTGACTTGGTTGTCGGTGACATGCTATTTTTCCCCCCCATCTTCAAATCGGTATTACTGGGCTTCTTTTTTTGGTTGATTATCCATCCCCTTATCCGCCATAAAATTTATTCAGGTCATATTTGGCACCCCACTTTATTAGACCTCTCGCTTTTCTTCCTCTGCGTGTCTGCCGCCTTGGCGATACTGAGATAGTATGATGGACAACTTATTATGAAATTTAATGCGTTACGCTATTTCTCTACCTTATTTACCTTCGCGATAGCGGTCCTCGCCGCATGGTGGATGTGGAATTACTATATGCAATCTCCCTGGACGCGTGACGGTAAGGTCCATGCGGAGATGGTGAAGGTGGCTTCTGAGGTCGAAGGACGCTTGATCGAACTTCCGGTAACCGATAACCAATTCGTTCATAAAGGGGACTTATTATTATCCTTAGACCCACGCCCTTACCAAATAGCGTTAGAAAATGCTCAAGCGCAATTAGCCAAGAGCGAGGCTGATTCACGTAAAGCCGAACATGAGTCCACTCGGCGAGCCCAACTCTCCACTAATATCATTTCGGCTGAAGATCAAGATAGTTACCGCCAATCGGCCAGTGCGATGAAAGCCAGCATGCTGGCTGCCAAAGCCAACGTAGATCAAGCGGAGTGGAACCTTTCTCAGACCAAGATCGTTGCCCCCGTCGACGGATGGGTGACCAATTTCCATCTGCGTAAAGGGGACTACATCAACACGGGGTCGGCCCTGTTTGCCTTAGTAGATAGCCACTCATTCTATGTTGTCGGTTATTTTGAGGAAACCAAATTACGGCATATTCGTCCTGGATTACCAGCGACCTTAACGTTGTACAGTGACAATGCAGCATTGAAAGGACGGGTCGAAAGTATTGGTCGAGCCATCAGTGATCAGAGTGTCGATTCAGACAGTTCCCTTGTGCCAGATGTTAAACCCACTGTTCCTTGGGTAAGACTGGCTCAGCGTGTTCCCGTCAGGATCGCGTTGACCAATTTGCCGCAACAACAGTTGTTAGTCGCAGGAACGACCTGCACCATCGTTATCCATCCGGAATCGCACTAATGTCTTGGCAGTGGTTAGCTTGGGAAAACTTACCTTGGATTCGTGCTACGCGCGGCCAGTGGCGTTATGCCTTACGTAACACATTTGCGATGTGCATTGCCTTAAGTTTTGCCTACAGTCTCGATCTTGATCAGCCCTATTGGGCCATGACTTCGGCAGCCGTAGTCAGCTTTCCAACTATAGGCGGCGCAATCAGTAAAAGCTTAGGTCGGATTGTCGGCAGCTTGGTGGGTGCTTTGGCTGCAATTCTGATTGCGGGCAATACTCTTAACGACCCGTGGTTATTTACCTTGAGCTTTGCGACATGGTTAGGGTTTTGTACTTGGATTGCGAACCTTCATCAAAACAATGTTGCTTACGCCTTCTCATTAGCCGGTTACACCGCAGCCTTGATTGCCTTCAGTACGGTCAATATCACCGAGTTCAGTCAACTCTGGGATATTGCACAAGCCAGGGTCTGTGAGGCCATAACCGGGATCTTGAGCGCTGGGTTGATGATGATGTTACTTCCTAGTACCTCCGATGGCGATACTTTGATGGTGACCCTTAAACAGATGCAAGCTCGCTTATTGGAACATGCGCGGCTGTTATTAAATCGAGAGACAGCAGACAAAGCTCAAAGCGCACACGAGAACATGATTGGCCAGATTCTGACCACTAATCTTTTACGGATTCAAGCCTATTGGAGTCATTACCGCTATCGACGTCAAAATAAGGTATTGAACTATGTACTACACCAGCAACTGCGGTTAACCGGCGTATTATCCGGGTTGCGTAGGATGTTACTCAATTGGCCTGACGCCCCGCCCGCACTGTTTCAGGCAATCGATATGTTACTAGCAGAATTAGAGCGGCCCGATTGTGACAAATATAAATTGGCAAAAATACTGCGGACACTTACACCAGAAATAAGCCAAGGCGATTATCGTCAGCTTGCGTTTGTCAGTCGCCTTCGCTATTTCTGCTGGGTCTATCTGGATGTGCAACGTTGGACTCGGCTGGTCGATAATGCTTCACCGGAGCAACGTTTGTCGCCGCCAAGCGTTCCCGCGTTGGCCTTAGAATCTGATCGTGCCGAAGCGCTACTCAGTGCTGGCCGCACCTTTTTCGCGATCGTAATAGGCTGTACCTTCCAAATTTATACTCAGTGGGATCAGGGGCCCGCGGCGTTAACCTTAACGGCAATTGCCTGTGTACTCTACTCGTCGGCCCCTTCCCCCTCGGCCAGCGTCACCCTACTGTTGAAGACTTTACTTATCCTTTGTGTGTTGAGCTTTGTGATGAAATTCGCGGTGATGATTCAAGTCTCGCAACTGTGGCACTTTTTATTCATACTCTTTCCACTCATTGTAACGCTTCAACTGTTTAAATTATTGTTCCCTAAGCGTGCGGCCCTATGGGGACAAATCGTGGTATTTATGGGCTCTTTCATCTCAGTCAGTAACCCGCCCAGCTGGGATTATGGCGCGGTGCTGAATGCTGATGTGGCAAAAGTGTGCGGGGTAATCTTCGCTTGGTTAGCGTTCGTTTTAATACGCCCAAGTTCCGATGATCGAAAAAGCCTACGCCATATCAGAGCCATCCGGCGGGGTTTCTTGGATCAGCTGCGACCAAAACCCCATGCCAGCCGAAATCATTACGAATCGAGGCTCTATTTTCATATCAATCAACTGAAGTCTAGCCAACAGGCCCAAGCAAAGCTCTGGCTACTACGCTGGGGGGTTGTGTTACAGAATAGCGCGCATATTGTCTGGGAACTACGGTCTTGGCATACCCGCTCGCCACTGCTGAGCGCTCAGCGTGACCGATGCTTTCAGGTTTTACAAACGATTATCAGCGAACGCGGCGTACACAGTTCACAGCTTGATACGGCCTTGGCAGAACTCTCGGCTCAATGTGCCGATCTGGCACGAAGTCATGATCCTGAGGCAATTCGCTTAGCCGGAATTCTCTGGCGGCTCAACTGTTCGCTGGCCCAACTGGGTTACTCGGTTCCGCCTCAACCGTCAAAATAGCTCCCCTTGTTCGCCGATGTCCTCTATAGCATTCGGGGCAAGACGATGCGCGGCGCGTTGACGCAGTGTACAGAGTCGTAAGATATTAAGCTTTTGTGCATCGGTAAAACCTTGCCAGCCAAAGCGTTCTTCTCGGCTTCGAAAGCAACCTAAGCAATACCCACGCGCGTTGGCTTGGCAAAGCCCTCTGCAAGGATTCGGTAGCGAAAACATCTCAATTTGTTCTGCCATCGTTCCTCCTCTACTTGCGTTGATGACTGGCCCGACTTGTTGTTCTGTGCGATAGCGGCCTTACCCCCTTGTCGAGGGACCCAACGAAAACTACTCTGTGTTAAACCCTCATATTATAGCAGGAGAGTATTATGTCAGCGTTATCCCTCTTTTCCCCCTTACAGCTCGGCGCAATCACCACTCAAAACCGTATTTTTATGGCACCCTTGACGCGTTTACGCAGCATTGAGCCTGGTGATATTCCAACAGATTTAATGAAAACCTATTATCAGCAGCGTGCCTCAGCGGGCTTGATCATTACCGAAGCCACACAAATTTCTTTCGAGGCCAAAGGTTATGCCGGGGCACCAGGCTTACATACGGCTGAACAAGTGACTGCATGGCGATCGATTACCGATGCGGTACATGCGCATAACGGAAAAATCGCTGTGCAGCTTTGGCACACTGGCCGTATTTCCCACGCTTCTTTACAGCCTAACAATGCAGCACCTCAAGCGCCATCTGCCCTGCCTTCTCAGACTAGAACATCATTGAAAAATGAAAAGGGAGAAGTCTATCGCAGTGAAACAACGCTTCCCCAAGCGATGAGCGTCGCGCAAATTCAACAAGTCGTCAAAGATTTTGAGCAAGCCGCAGTCAATGCACAACAAGCAGGCTTCGATCTCCTCGAACTGCATGCGGCCCATGGCTATCTGTTACACGCCTTCTTGTCACCGGAGTCAAATCAACGTACCGACGAATATGGTGGCAGCCGTGAAAACCGGGCGCGTATTGTCTTCGAAATTATTGAAGCCGTCTCGCGCGTATGGGGAGCTGGGCATATTGGTATTCGCCTCTCCCCCGTGGGTACCTTCCAAGCCTTGGGTAATGGACCGCACGAAGAAGAAGATGCCATTTGGCTTATTGAGCAGCTCGATCGTTTTGGGCTAGCCTATCTACATTTATCGGAGCCAGACTGGGCAGGGGGTAATTCTTATACCACCGCGTTTAGGCAGTCGGTACGCGCTGCCTTCCGCTATACGATTATCGGTGCAGGAGCTTATACTTTAGAAAAGGGTGATGCTTTACTGGCTGAAGGATTGATCGACGCCGTAGCCTTTGGCCGCGATTTTATCGCCAATCCCGACTTGGTCGAGCGTTTTGCGCAAGGTGCTGCGCTGAATGCGCAACATCCGGAGTCATTCTACGGCGGCGATGAGCACGGTTACACCGATTACCCGTTTTTGCCGCACACAAAAAGCTGATATCCTACTTCACTGATAAAGAGCAATGTAACGAGGTTTTATGCGTTTTTTACATACCATGATCCGTGTTGGGGATCTTGACCGTGCGGTCGATTTTTATACCCGTGTACTAGGCATGCGTCTGTTGCGGACCAGTGAGAATAGTGAGTATCAATATACTCTCGCCTTCGTCGGTTACACTGACGAGACCGAAGGTGCAGTGTTGGAACTGACCTATAACTGGGGCGTTGACAGCTACGACTTGGGTAAAGGCTACGGGCATATCGCCCTTGAAGTCGATTCTGCAGCTGAAACCTGTGAACGTATTCGTCAAGCGGGCGGTAACGTGACGCGTGAAGCGGGCCCAGTGAAAGGTGGAAAAACGGTTATCGCGTTTGTTGAAGATCCCGATGGCTATAAAATCGAATTAATCGAGAAAAAAGACGCAGGTCTTGGATTAAATAACGATTAATCGTAGTGAAAGGGCTGCACCGCAGCCCTGTTTTTGTCATACTTGCCGACTATTTTCACTGTTATTGAGAACCAGATGTCAGACACTGCCAATGCCCACCTACTCAAACACCGTTTTCGTGGATTTTACCCCGTCGTTATTGATGTCGAAACCGCCGGTTTTAATGCACAAACCGATGCATTACTCGAGATTGCGGCAATCACCGTGCGAATGGATGAAGATGGCTGGTTAGTTGAAGATCAAAAGATTCATTTTAATATCACCCCTTTTGAAGGGTCGATCCTTCATCCAGAAGCGTTAGCCTTTACTGGCATTGACCCCAACGACCCAGAGCGTCAGGCCGTGAGTGAATACGATGCCCTGCATGCTATTTTCAAGATGGTCCGCAAGGGAATGAAAGAGGCTGATTGTTCACGAGCCGTCATAGTGGCCCATAATGCACATTTTGATCACAGCTTTACCATGGCTGCGGCACAGCGTGCGGGTTTAAAACGCAACCCTTTTCACCCTTTTGCCACCTTCGATACGGCCGCGCTCAGCGGGCTAGTGTTAGGCCAAACGGTACTCGCTAAAGCATGCATCAGTGCAGGCATGAGTTTTGATAGTGAACAAGCTCACAGCGCCCTTTACGATACCGAGCAGACAACTGCGCTGTTTTGTGAATTGGTGAATAGGTGGAAGCGCTTAGGAGGATGGCCATTGGTGGACGACACACAACAAGTGGTGGAGACGTCCCCACCACTTGCCTAACGAATAAGCCTGATTATTCGGCTTCGCGGTACTTATCTGCAGTCTCTTTGATCAGAGATTGCAGTTCGCCGCGCTGATACATTTCCATAATAATGTCACATCCCCCCACTAGCTCACCGTCTACCCATAATTGTGGGAAGGTTGGCCAGTTAGCGTAAGCGGGTAACTCAGCACGAATATCTGGATTCTGTAGAATATCTACATAGGCAAAACGTTCGCCACAACCTGATAAGGCTTGAACAGCTTGCGCAGAAAACCCACAGCTCGGCAGTTTAGGCGATCCTTTCATATAGAGCAGGATTGGGTTTTCAGAGATTTGTGTTTTAATTTTTTCTAGAGTGCTCATTTTGCTTCCTCAACAACAGCTTAATTTCTTATAGTGTACCGTTTATCGTGGCCGGTGTGAATTCTCTGATGGTGGAGTTTTGCATGGTGCGTATAGATAGGAATTATCTTATTAATAAACAATTATGTGATACAGATCACAATGATAAAATCAATTTTCCCTACTCTAGCCGATTTAATAGATAAGTAGTTAACGCAATCACGCTTAGTAACAGATTTAATTACATTCTCGCTTAACTTTTTGAAAAGTTCTGGATTAGAATGGCTTATGGGGCTGACAACGTTGTCAGAGGTTTTTTTTTACTCACTGACTCTTATTTGAGTACATCACTGACTAAATATAAAATATGCGGCTAATAATAACGCTTTCAATACTTGCTTTTATGCAACTTTTTTTCACTGTCGCTGAAGCGGCCCCTCACCGACATCTTAATGCCACGGCGCATAAATCGGTAAAAAAGGCGAGCGCTGAAGATACGCGTCGCAAACGCAAACAGGTAAAAACCGCAACTAAGCGCACTAAACAGCCCCAACCTCATAAAGTAAAGCATGTTGCTAAGAAAACCCTATCACGTACACACTCAACAAAATCTGCAAAACTGGCTAAATCTCGCATCACACAAAAGAAATATTATGCTGGCCAGAAAGTGTTAGCACGTCATAAAACGCGCATCGCCTCCCCCCACTCTGCAGCAATGGTGATGAGTGCTACCCATCATCAGAAATATCAGAAAGCCCGCCAAACTGCGATGAATAAATTGATGAACCAATTGGGTAAACCTTATCAATGGGGAGGCACCTCTCCGCATACGGGTTTCGATTGCAGCGGACTGGTTTATTACGCTTATAAAGATTTGGTGAAATTCAAGATCCCACGTACTGCCAACGAGATGTACCATTTACGCGATGCGGCACCAGTGAAAAGGAATTCTTTGCAAAAAGGTGACTTAGTATTTTTCCGTATTCATCGTCGTGGCGCAGCTGACCATGTCGGTGTCTATGTCGGCAATGGAAAGTTCATTCAATCCCCGCGTACGGGTAAAGATATTCAAATTACCGACCTAACTGGCGACTATTGGCAAAAACACTACATCGGCGCACGCCGTGTTATGACACCAAACTCTGTACGCTAGCACGCCTCTCTTTCACTACAATCCCCGTTAATCGGGGATTTTTTATTTCCAACACGGTTATCCCGCTTCCTACGTAACGATTTGTAAACTCGAGCAAGTTGTTGCGCAAAAAGCTCGTTTTAGCCTCTCCACCCTGCTAGAATTCACCCCCCTTTATTTTTAGTTGCGCAAACGCAAACGCTTTCCTAGGAGAATACCCCATGGCAACGATTAAAGATGTGGCAAAACTCGCCGGGGTTTCCACTACCACTGTTTCACACGTAATTAATAAAACGCGTTTCGTTGCGGAACAAACCCAGCAAACCGTGTGGGATGCTATAAATACTCTTCACTACTCACCGAGTGCCGTGGCGCGTAGCCTTAAAGTCAACACCACTAAGACCATCGGTCTATTGTCTACCTCAGTCGAAGCCCCTTACTGGGCGGAGATCATTGAAGCGATAGAAAAGAAATGTTTCCAGCATGGCTACACCCTATTGTTAGCTAATGCCCATACCGACTTTGAAAAACAGCGTGCCTACTTATCAATGATGGCGCAAAAACGCGTCGATGGATTAATGGTGATGTGTGCCGAATACCCAGACTCCCTATTAAAAATGCTTGAAGAGCACAGCCAACTGCCGATGGTGGTTATGGACTGGGGGAGTTCTCATGCCCAATTCACCGATACTGTTGAAGATAACGCTTTCGCGGGCGGACATTTAGCCGCTCGTTATTTATTGGATCGTGGCCATCGCGATATTGGTTGTATTCCAGGACAGATGGAACGCCATACGGGCGAGGGACGGTTAGCCGGATTTATTAAAGCGTTAAAGGATGCGGGCATTACGCCCCGTGAGGAATGGATCGTTCAAGGGGATTTCGAATCAGAATCGGGTTACCAAGCCATGCAACAGATTCTTTCTCAAAAACAACGACCGACTGCCGTATTCTGTGGCGGGGATGTGATGGCAATGGGGGCAATTTGCGCCGCCAATGAACAGGGATTAAATGTTCCTCAAGATATTTCGGTGATCGGGTATGACAATATCCGCAACTCGCGCTATTTCAGCCCGGCATTAACCACCATTCATCAACCTAAGATTGAATTGGGCGAAAAGGCGTTAGAAATGTTGCTCGATCGTATCGTTAATAAGCGCGATGAGGCCCAACGCCTTGAGATCCACCCTCAACTGGTTGAGCGTCGCTCCGTCATTGATGGCCCTTACATCGACTATCGCCGCTAACCTTCCGACACTAGCCACTCTTGGTTAAGAGTGGCAGTATCACCGAGATAATCCAAAATCCACTGCAAGGCAGGTGAAAAGCTATTTTCTCGCCAGCTCAGATAACAAGGGCTATCCGGAAAGCTTATGGGCAATTCAACAAGCGTCCCTTGCTGCAGGTAAGGCATAGCAATATGTGCGGGCACCATTGCCACACAAAGCCCATTTTGTACGCAACGCATCCCTACTGGCCAGTTGGGTACCACCAGACGCCGTTGGTTATCCAGAGTCCAGGTATCCCGGCGAGGAAGCACCCGTGACGTATCCTCGATCACAAGCGACGGCCATCGCCGCAGATCATCTTCCTCAATACGGATTTGACCCTGTAGAGGATGGTCGTTGGCGACTACGCAACACCAAGAAAGTTTTCCCATATCGCGAACGCTAAAGCGTCCAGTGACAGGCACGGCCTGGGTAGCGCCAATCGCCATATCCACGCGACCATCTGCCAGCGCATCCCATACACCATTAAAGACTTCGTCGTTAATATGAAGCTCGATATCAGGAAAGTGGCGATAGAAATCCACTACCAGTTGTTCGACGCGCGATTGTTTCACTATCCTATCGATCGCGACGGAGAAACGACCTCGCCAACCATTCGCCAGCTGCTGGCATTGTTGACGAGTACTATTCATTTTTTTGATAACACTTCGCGCTTCGGTAAGAAAATGCTCGCCGGAGGCGGTTAACACAACATCGCGATGACGGCGTTCAAACAGGTCGACCGCTAACCACTCCTCCACTTGTTTCACTGAGTAACTGATTGCCGAGGGTACTCTATGCAATTCGTGAGCGGCTCCCGAGAAGCTACCATTGCGGGCGACGCTATCAATAACAGTTAAAGTATATTCTGACCACATAGCTTGCTTTCAATTATTTTGAATAGTGATGGCAAATATTACCGTTTTACAAACAAGTCTGCATCCTTTTACACTTCCCGGATTATTTTGACTAGGACGCCCCATGCAACATCCCAAACTCTTCTTTGTTTACCTCGCCCTATTAAGCATGCTTGGATTTTTAGCCACCGATATGTATCTCCCGGCATTTACTGCCATGCAAGACTATCTGGTAACCAGTGCCAATATGGTCAGTGCCAGTCTGAGTTTATTCTTAGCCGGTTTTTGTTGCGCACAGCTATTCTGGGGACCTTTATCCGATAAGATCGGTCGTCGAACCGTCTTAGTATGGGGCTTGTCGCTGTTCACGCTGAGTTGTCTTGCGGTAGTTTGGGTGACGGATGCCCGTGTGTTATTAGTTCTCCGCTTTCTACAAGCCTGCGGAGTTTGTGCCGCGGCAGTGTGCTGGCAGTCTTTAGTGCTTGACCACTTTCCTAAGGAAAAGGCGCATAAAATGTTCGCGGCTATTATGCCGCTGGTCGCCCTCTCTCCCGCTCTTGCACCGCTAATTGGCGCGTGGCTGATTACGCATTTTGATTGGCAAGCCATCTTTGTCACCTTGACCTTAATCAGTGCCGTATTATTAGGGCTGACATTCTACTTACTGCCATCGGGCCGCTCACACGCCTCCAGCGAGACTGCGCATCTGCCTTATAAAAGGTTACTGTCACGGCCGCAATTTTTAGGCAATATTGTTATCTATGCCGCCTGTTCGGCCAGTTTCTTTGCTTGGCTAACGGGTTCGCCTTTTATCATGGGGCAATTAGGGTTAAGCCCTAGCGAGATTGGGTTGAGCTATATCCCGCAAACCGTGACCTTCTTAATCGGTGGTTTTGGTTGCCGTGCCTTACTCAATCGTTTTAGCGGCGAGCAGCTACTCCCTTGGTTACTGCTCGCGTACTTGGTCAGTGTCTCTGCGTTGCTTGTTGTGGGTTTATGGATGACCCCCTCGTTAACACGCCTACTGGTGCCTTTTAGCGTGATGGCGATGGCAAACGGTGCTATCTACCCAATCGTGGTGTCTAAAGCGTTAAAAGCGTTCCCTGAGCACAGTGGCAAAGCCGCTTCGGTACAAAACTTTACTCAACTTGGGTTATGTTTTTTGTACAGTCTTTGGGTCTCTTCTCAAATTGAGCACGTGGTCAGCATTACCGTCATCGCTATGGCATCAACGGTGATACTGGCGTTAATCGGCTATTTTTACCAAGCATCGGCCGATAAATCTGCTCGCTAACGCCTCTCCTATTCCGCACTGATCCTCTATTGAACTCTGCCGAACTCAGTCCTATACTGAATTCGGTGGATAACGTCATACAAAACTTTACGTATTCACTGCATTATAAAAATAACGAGTAGTCACTGATGAATAGCTGTTTACCTTTCTCCAGAAAGTCATGCAACCGCTTCCAAGCGTAGTGTGTTATTTGAACAGGTGATATACGCATATGTCTACATCATGTATAGAAGAAGTTAATTTAAAAGAAGATCATTGGTTTCGTATTGCACAAGAGTTACTCGACAGTGCAGATATTCAGATTAACGGCTCAAGGCCTGGTGATATTCGCATCATCAATCAGCAATTTTTTAAACGCGTATTACAAGAAGGTTCTTTAGGCTTAGGTGAAAGTTATATGGATGGCTGGTGGGAATGCGACCGCCTCGATATTTTCTTCACCAAAGTTCTGCGTCATAAATTAGATCATCAACTCCCCCGCCACTTTAAAGATACGTTACGCATCGCTACCGCGAGGCTCACCAATCTCCAATCAAGAAAGCGTGCGTGGATCGTTGGCAAAGAACATTACGACTTAGGAAATGACCTCTTTTCATTGATGCTCGATCCCTATATGCAATATTCTTGCGGTTATTGGGCAACGGCATCGACCCTTGAAGCGGCTCAAGAGGCTAAACTCGACCTAATTTGTCGTAAATTACAACTCCAACCAGGGATGACATTATTAGATATTGGTTGTGGCTGGGGGGGGCTCTCAGAATATGCAGCCAAACACTATCACGTCAAAGTGAAGGGCGTCACGATTTCCGCCGAGCAGCAAAAAATGGCGCAACAACGCTGTGCGGGGTTGGACGTTGAAATCTTATTACAAGATTATCGCGATCTTCACGAGCAGTTCGACCGAATCGTATCGGTTGGGATGTTTGAGCACGTTGGTCCGAAAAATTATGCGACCTATTTCGATGTGGCTGCTAGAAACCTGAAACCCGATGGTATTTTCGTATTACACACCATTGGGTCGAACCACACGGATCTTCACGTCGATCCGTGGATAGATAAATATATCTTTCCTAATGGCTGCCTACCTTCTGTCAATCACATCGCACAATACAGTGAACCGCATTTCGTCATGGAGGACTGGCACAATTTTGGTCCCGACTACGATAAGACATTGATGGCCTGGTATGAAAGATTTCTTGCCGCATGGCCTGAATTGTCACAACGTTACGATCCACGTTTCAAGCGGATGTTTACTTACTATCTTAATGCTTGTGCGGGGGCGTTTCGCTCACGCGACATTCAGTTATGGCAAGTGGTATTGAGTCGCGGAATTGATGGTGGATTGCGCGTAGCACGCTAAATCTAAAGCTCCCTTTACTCGGGAGCTTTTTTTATTGTTATTTTTTATTCAACATTCTTTCAACGGTATCAACAATAGCCTGTGTCTGGGTATCAATCTCAATATTGACGGAATCGCCTAATTTACGATCGGATAACAGTGTGCGTTCCAAGGTTTCAGGAATTAAGTGAACGCAGAAACGCCGCTCAGTGACATCTCCAAGGGTTAGGCTACAACCATCAATACCAATAAATCCTTTATGTAGGATATATTTCATCAGGCTTGAATCGTCAATTTCAAACCAGACCTCACGGTTATGCTCGGATTGAATAATTTTGCAGACTGAAGCTTGAGCCATAATATGGCCGGACATTAAGTGTCCGCCGATCTCGTCAGAGAATTTTGCCGCTCGCTCAATATTCACGCGGTCGCCAACGGTTAATTGTCCCAAATTTGTGACGCGAAGGGTTTCTTTGATTAAGTCGAAACTCACGATATTCCCTTCGATCGCGGTAACGGTTAAACAGCATCCATTATGGGCAACCGATGCGCCAATCTGTAAGGCATCTAGCCATTCCACTGGGAATTTGACTTTATGTGTTCGAAATAGCGGTTGTTCATCTATATCAATAATTTCAGCCGTGCCGAGTACAATACCAGTAAACATCTCTTCCCCCTTATTTTACTTCAGATTATCACAGATTAAGCCGCTATCATGACGTGCTGGTGCGATGAGGGAAAATAATTATGTTTTCTCCTTTATGAATGCACGCCATTGCGCGATGATAGCTTGAGATTGGGATAATAATTATGTTAAGGATATCCAGTGCGAAAGTATTTTAAAGAAGCTAAACAGTTACTTTTGTTAGCTATCCCTGTCATATTGTCGCAAACCTCGCAAACCGCGATGGGGTTTGTTGATACGACAATGGCAGGTTCGGTAAGTGCGACCGATATGGCGGCCGTTGCGATCGGTACCTCAATATGGCTACCTGTGATTCTCTTCGCATTAGGGATATTAATGGCGATCACGCCCACGGTCGCTCATTTTGCGGGCTCGGGACATAGAAACAAAGTTGGCGATCATGTTCAACAAGGTTTATGGCTTGCCACCTTCCTTTCAATTTTCGTGATTGCCATCATCTGGAATGCTGGAATATTTATTCGAGCTATGTCAGGAATCGATCCTAAGATGGCAGATATTGCTGAACGTTATCTGCACGCTCTGATGTGGGGAGCGCCGGGATTTCTTTATTTTCAAGTTATCCGCGACCAATGTGATGGCCTATCAAAGACAACGCCGAGTATGGTCTTCGGTTTTATCGGGTTACTGTGCAATATCCCGATTAACTATATCTTTATTTATGGTCATTTTGGTATGCCTGCACTGGGTGGGGTCGGCTGTGGTGTTGCCACCGCTTCCGTCTATTGGTTAATGTTTTTGGGCCTCTGGCTATGGACCAAAAAATCTCGTAGCCTAAAAGATATCCGCCCCACTGTTCGCTGGGCTAAACCCAACTTTAACGTCATCGCTCGGATTATCACACTTGGATTACCCATCGCCTCTGCCCTGTTTTTTGAGGTCACTCTGTTTGCGGTGGTGGCAATATTAGTTTCTCCTCTGGGCATCGTTGACGTTGCTGGGCACCAGATTGCGCTAAATTTTAGCTCATTGATGTTTGTTATTCCGTTATCCATGGGAATTGCGAGTACTATCCGCGTAGGCTATCAGTTAGGACGTGGGTCGACAGAAGGCGCTCGAATCGCCGCCTGGACATCTCAAGCTGTCGGATTATGTTTTGTCTGTTGTACTGCCATCGCGACGGTCGTGTTCCGACATGATATTGCCCGGTTATATAATGATGATCCTGCTGTTGTCGCGCTGGCGGGACAGTTAATGTTTCTTGCAGCAATTTATCAATGCTCAGACAGCGTACAAGTCATTGGCAGTGGGACATTACGAGGCTATAAAGATACTCGAGCTATATTCTTTATTACCTTTATTGCTTATTGGCTATTGGGACTCCCCTGCGGCTATATTTTAGCATTGACGGATGTTGTCGTACCGCGCATGGGGCCCGCTGGCTTTTGGTGTGGCTTCATCATCGGTTTAACCTCCGCGGCGATAATGATGGTTTCACGTATCATTAGCTTGCAGAAAAAACCGACTAATGTGATTTTAACTCGCGCAAGCCGATAAACAGTGCTTGAAATGATTAAAATTTCCACTCACTGATTAGATGTCAACCATTTAGTAGATATTTATGGTTTTCTGCTTGCCAGTCGCTAAGGATGCCGTTAATATTCGTCCCGCTGCAGCAATGCAGCGTGTGCGTCCGTAGCTCAGTTGGTTAGAGCACCACCTTGACATGGTGGGGGTCGGTGGTTCGAGTCCACTCGGACGCACCATTAATAATCGTACAATCCAATCCATCAATTTTTTAACCTGCATTTAATCCCACACATTTTATTTACCATTAATAAAATATATTTTATTATTAACTTTAATAATTAATTACCCTTCTTTTTTAAATTAAATCATTAAAGCTTTAATTAATATAAAAACATCTCCCTCTGATTAAAACACCTAATTAACCTATTTAAGTGATCTTCATCCCACAGCATTAATTATTAACAAGCCTTTATAACGTGAGCAGGTTAAATTTTACCTCTCAATTTTAGCGAGATAATTATCAGCCTTAAACCTCTGTCTCTGGCTGAAGTTAGGTCAGCTCTGCTATAAAATTAAAGGATGAATTATGAGTAAGCTGCATCAAAAGGAAATTGATAGCCTCGTGAAATTACTTGGTGGGCAAGCTAACATTAATAGTGTCAGCCATTGTATTACACGTTTACGATTAGTCCTTAACGATCCTAGCCTAGCCAAACCTAAAGAGATTGAAAAGCTGCCGATGGTAAAGGGTTGTTTTACTAATGCCGGGCAATTTCAGGTCGTGATCGGACCACAGGTAACGGAATATTATCAAGCCTTGATGGAAACCCTTGATCTCTCAAGTTCAGATAAGTCCTCTATTCGCCAAGCCGCTCGTAAAAATATGTCTTTTTCAGAAGCCGCCTTTTCGCATATCGCCGAAATATTTTTCCCCCTACTCCCTGCATTGATTAGTGGCGGCCTAATATTGGGGTTCAGAAATATTATTGGCGATATTCCTTTTCAGAATGGTCTGGCCCTCGCTCAGCTCTATCCCGTCTGGCAGACTATCTATGAATTACTTTGGTTACCCGGCGAAGCTATTTTTATGTTTTTACCGGTCGCGGTATGTTGGTCAACAGTCACTAAAATGAAAGGAACCCCTATATTAGGGATTATATTAGGTATCACCTTAGTTTCGCCTCAATTAATGAACTCTTATTTATTAGGTCAACAAATTCCGGAAATTTGGGATTTTAGTTGGTTTAGTCTGGAAAAAGTAGGGTATCAAGCGCAGGTCATCCCTTCAATACTCGCGGGGATGATGTTAGCCCTGATTGAGCGGCAGCTCACCCGTATTGTTCCTCTTTCCTTAAATTTGGTGTTAGTGCCCGTCACTTCTTTACTCTTCGCCATCCCATTAGCCCATGCGCTGATTGGCCCCTTTGGTCGTTTACTCGGTGAAGGCGTAGCATTTATCGTTCAGTATGTTATGACCGGAAGTTTAGCGCCAATTGGCGCAGCGCTGTTTGGTTTTCTTTATGCGCCTCTGGTAATCACTGGCATCCATCAAACGACGCTAGCGATTGATATGCAGATGATTCAAAGCATGGGGGGCACACCGGTATGGCCATTGATAGCGCTATCGAACATCGCCCAAGCCTCAGCAGTGGTTGCAATAATCCTAAGGGATAAACGTCGTCAACAGCGCGACGTTGCGGTTCCCGCAGCGATAGCCGCTTATCTAGGAGTGACTGAACCTGCAATGTATGGCGTGAACTTGAAGTACCGATACCCCATGCTTTGCGCGATGATCGGCTCAGCTCTCGCCGGTTTGCTCTGTGGCGTTAATCAGGTACTTGCCAATGGCATTGGTGTCGGCGGTCTACCAGGCATTCTCTCTATCCAGCCGCAGTTTTGGTTAACCTTTTTCTTCGCCATGCTTATCGCTATCACCGTACCGATCATTCTGACCTTGTTATACGCAAACTATTTAAGCCGTCGGCAACCCAATTTATCTGTTGAAGAGTAAATTTCACCCGTCGATGACTTAAGGAGATATCACATCATGGAAATAAATTGGTCCCAGGACAACGTAGTTTATCAAATTTACCCCAAAAGCTTTCAAGATACGGATCACAATGGTATTGGCGATTTAGCGGGTGTTATCCAGCGACTGGATTATTTACAGTTTCTCGGTGTAGATATTATTTGGTTGACGCCCATCTATCCCTCCCCCCAAATAGATAACGGGTATGATGTCAGTGACTATTGCAATATCGATCCGCTGTACGGCTCGATGGAGGATTTTGAACGACTGGTTCAACAAGCGCACCTCAGAAATATACGCATTATGATGGATATGGTGTTTAACCATACATCGACTGAACATCCTTGGTTTATTCAGGCATGTGATCCAACGAGCCAGTTTCATCCTTTTTATATCTGGCATGAAGCCCCTGAAAAGGGGTTACCGACAAATTGGCTGTCTAAATTTGGAGGGAGTGCTTGGCAATGGCAAGAGGACGCCGAGAAGTACTATTTACACCTATTCAGCCCGCAGCAAGCCGATCTGAATTGGGAACATCCGCCGGTGCGTCAAGCCATCAAAGATATTTGTCAATTCTGGGCGGCAAAAGGTGTTGATGCATTCCGACTCGATGTGATCAATCTCATTTCCAAACCCGCTGAATTTGTGGATGACCCGATCGGGGATGGTCGACAATTCTATACAGACGGGCCTAAGGTGCACCAATACTTACAAGAACTCAGCCGGGATGTCTTCCAGCCCCTCGGCCTCATTACGGTAGGTGAAATGTCTTCCACCACCTTATCGCATTGCCAACACTATGCAGCACGTGATCACCGCGAACTGACCATGGCCTTCAATTTTCACCATTTAAAGGTGGATTACCCCCAAGGCAATAAGTGGCGTATAGCTCGGCCTAATTTTGTGGAACTTAAGCAGATTATTAATTACTGGCAACAGGGGATGCATCAACGCGCCAACACGGCGCTATTTTGGGGGAATCACGATCAACCTCGTGTCGTTTCTCGGTTCGGTGAAGATAGACACTATCGCGTCGTCTCCGCAAAAATGCTCGCGATGGTGCTCTACGGTATGCAAGGTACCCCTTTTATTTTTCAAGGCGAAGAGATTGGGATGACTAATGCTGATTTTACCGATATTTCACACTATCGGGATATTGAGAGCCTCTCATTTTATACTGAACAAGGTAATCGTGGCACTCCTACTGCTGAATCACTGGCGATCCTTGCGACGAAATCTCGTGATAACAGTCGGACTCCGATGCAGTGGGATGAAGGGGTCTACGCGGGGTTTAGTCATACCGCCCCCTGGATATGCCTTAACCCAAATTACCGTCAAATTAATGTTGCTGCGGCCATCGCCGACCCAGATTCTATTTTACATACCTATCGCGCACTCATTCGCTTACGTAAGCAGTACGAGGTTATCCAGTTTGGTGACTACATCGACCTACTCCCCGAACATCCAGAAATTTGGTGCTATCTTCGCCGTTGGAATAATCAACGGTTGTTGGTCGTCGCTAATCTAACGTCTCTCTGCGTCGATTGGTCCCCACCAACCTCAGTCCCTGACTCACCCTATCAACTGCTGTGGGCAAATTACCCTACAGTCACCAATTACCCGACCGCTGGTCGGTTAAAACCTTATCAAGCCGCATGGTGGCTATGTACAGAGGACTAATAATCCGGTGAGGCGGGTTCATGGCCCAAGCTGCCAGCCACCACCTCCCTTTATCACTAATTTTTTTACTGTTTGATTGACACAGGAGTGACCAATTATGACTCAAGGAAGGGTTTCCCTCGTTGTATTTATCGCCACCACAGCAATGGTTTTTCCGGTCAGTGCCTTGGATTTTAAAGGCTATGCAAGGTCCGGTATTGGCTGGAACAGTCGCGGAGGAGAACAACAGTGCCAAACTGTTACCGGTGCGGCCAGTAAATATCGTCTCGGCAATGAATGTGAAACCTATGCTGAATTGAAACTGGGACAACAAGTTTGGCAGCAAGATGACGCGAGTTTTTATTTCGATACTAATTTAGCCTATGCCGTTTCACAACGAGCTGATTTTGAAGCCGTCTCCCCCGCGCTGCGTGAGGTAAATATTCAGGCCGAGAATCTCATCCCTGCACTTCCTGGCGCCAAGCTTTGGGCAGGTAAACGTTTCTACCAGCGCCATGATGTCCATATGATCGATTTTTACTATTGGGACATTTCAGGTCCCGGTGCCGGTATAGAAAATATTAATACGGGTTGGAGCTCGATCTCTTTTGCCGTGACGCGAAATAGTGAAACGGGTGGTTCACAGAGTTATATCTCACAACAAATGAGAGAAAAAGATGTTATCACTGATACCCTTGATTTCCGTATCGCCAATCTGAACGTCAACCCGGGTGGGTCATTGGAATTCGGACTTGATTATGGCAGAGCCAATCCGAGCGAGAATTACGTCCTGTCAAACCATGCAAGTAAACAGGGCTACCTCTTCACCGTATCACATCAACAAACGCTACCAAAAGGATGGAGTACTTCGGTGCTGCAGTATGCGACCGATGCCATGACATCATTAAATAATGGCCGTGCTGAAGGCGCAGCACTCAATAATAGAGGGAAAATGCTACGGCTTATTCAACATGGTAATGTTGAGTTGAATGACCGTTGGGGGGTTACTTATGTTGCAATGTATCAAGATATTCAACATGATAATCAAAACGGGACTCGTTGGCTCACTGCAGGCGTCCGCCCGATGTATCACTGGACACCCACAATGAGTACCTTAGTCGAGTTGGGCTATGACCAGGTTAAATCGCAAAAAACCCAACAAACGAATAGCCAATATAAAATAACCCTCGCACAACAGTGGCAAGCAGGGCCCGGGAATTTTGCCCGACCTGCGCTACGATTGTACGTGACTTATGCAGACTGGAAAGAGAAATGGGGATATGCGGAGACGAACGACTTTGGTCTGAGTAAGGGTATGGCCTATTCTGATACCTCCTCCCTGAAATTAAGTCGTGGGAACAGAGATGAATTAAGCGTCGGCGCACAAATGGAGATTTGGTGGTGACAAATACGACTTCGGGGTGAGTTGCTAGGGTCTCATACTTTGTCTTCCCCCTTTAGAAGACGGTGGCCTCTCCGTGTCACATGCTAAAAGTGACTTTCGAGAGGCCACCATTCATTGAGTTGCATCATTTTTCTCTTATTTGTTATTTAGCCGTTAACGAATTCTGTTTGGTTTCCGGCTACTAAGTGACTATAATATCGGGGTAACCCACTGAAAAGGTCTTTACGAATAACGTGATAAGGTCCTTAACGTACAGAGTGCCCGTCACTCACACTACTCTTAGCGCGATGCGTAAAGTCTATTGCTACGCATGCTGCTTTCTTCGTTTCAAAGATCTCCTTTTCAATCCAAAGAATTCGTTTTATTCCACCTTAGACGTTTTCCCAGCGGGTGTCGGTCGCTTTACCCCGTACAAGTTCATCCATTTCAACTAATAGACAAATATTATGAAAAAGACAAAAATCGTCTGCACCATCGGTCCTAAAACTGAATCAGAAGAGATGCTAACCAAGCTGCTTGATGCAGGAATGAACGTTATGCGTCTTAATTTCTCTCATGGTGATTATGACGAGCACGGTCAGCGTATTGCGAATCTGCGTGCAGTCGTTAGCAAAACCGCTCATCATGCTGCCATCCTTCTTGATACTAAAGGTCCAGAAATTCGTACCATGAAGCTCGAAGGTGGGAACGATGTTTCCCTGCAAGCAGGTCAGACTTTCACCTTCACTACTGACCAATCAGTAATTGGTAACAAAGAGCGTGTCGCCGTCACCTACTCCGGCTTCGCCGCCGATCTGAGTATTGGTAACACTGTTCTGGTTGATGATGGTTTACTCGGTATGGAAGTAACTGAAGTCACCGAAAACACCGTGGTCTGCAAAGTCTTAAACAACGGTGATCTGGGTGAGAATAAAGGGGTTAACCTACCAGGCGTTTCAATCCAACTGCCTGCGTTATCCGAGAAAGATAAACGTGACTTAGTCTTTGGTTGCGAACAAGGTATCGATTTTGTTGCGGCTTCTTTTATCCGTAAACGTTCTGACGTTTTAGAGATCCGTGAGCACCTGAAACAACATGGTGGCGAGCATATTCAAATTATCTCCAAAATTGAGAACCAAGAAGGTCTCAATAATTTTGATGAAATTTTAGAAGCTTCTGACGGTATCATGGTCGCTCGTGGGGATCTCGGCGTGGAAATCCCGGTCGAAGAAGTGATCTTTGCTCAAAAGATGATGGTGAAAAAGTGTAACCAAGCGCGCAAAGTGGTTATTACGGCAACGCAAATGCTTGACTCAATGATTAAGAACCCTCGTCCAACCCGTGCCGAAGCCGGTGACGTGGCCAACGCAATCCTTGATGGAACGGATGCGGTGATGTTATCAGGCGAAAGTGCGAAAGGTAAATATCCACTTGAAGCCGTTACAATCATGGCGACCATCTGTCAGCGTACCGATGCCGTGATGAAGAGCCGTATCGACGAGCTTAAAGAAGGCCGTAAACTGCGTATCACTGAAGCCGTATGCCGTGGCGCAGTGGAAACAGCTGAGAAATTGGAGTCTACGTTAATTATTGTCGCCACTAAAGGAGGTAAGTCTGCGAAGTCTATTCGTAAATACTTCCCTTCTGCGACTATCTTAGCGTTAACCGATAACGAAACAACGTGTCGTCAACTTCTTCTCACCAAAGGTGTTACCACACATTTGGTACCAGAAATTGCCTCTACAGATGACTTCTATCGCGTAGGTAAAGAAATCGCCTTAGCAGAAGGATTCGCGCAAAAGGGCGATGTTGTGGTCATGGTGTCCGGTGCATTAGTCCCAAGCGGTACCACTAACACAGCTTCTGTCCACGTGATTTAGTTTTAAATAAACTGATAAAGGTCAGGTTTGCTGGCCTTTTTTTTGCCTTAAATATTCTTCAAGCAGACTTTTTTTGATGTTGTTTATTTTAATTTGACTAGATAATTAATAAAAAACGTAATTAAATCGAAAAAAAGTGATCTTTTCCTAATTATTTTCTGACTTTATCTGAACTATCCCCTTTCGTTTTGGTCGTAGTAACACGATTTATTTTAATTTTTAATTAATTTTTAAAAATAACCCTCCCCTCCCGTTGAATAATCTATTACTTTTTTTTCTTTATTAGTGACTTATATATCGATTAATAAGATTAGTAACAGCATCTTTTGCTGTCTATCCAAAGGATAGCCCGATTGAAGTGTATTTTTCCCTCGAAAAAACTTATCAAAAAAAACAGAATGCGCACTATTTAATCGAATAACCGCTTTTAAGCATCTTCTTATAAAAAATTATTTCTCAACTTAAAAAACTTTGTGTAATACTTATCTGGCTACATGGATATTAACCTAATAACGAGGGTAAAATAATGAATCGTACTAAACTGGTACTGGGCGCGGTAATTCTTGGTTCAACTCTGCTTGCTGGTTGTTCTAGCAACGCTAAAATCGACCAACTGTCAAGCGACGTTCAAACTCTGAACACCAAAGTTGATCAACTAAGCACCGACCTGAACTCAGTACGTACTGACGTTCAAGCTGCTAAAGATGATGCAGCACGCGCTAACCAGCGTCTGGACAACCAAGCTCACTCTTACCGTAAGTAAGAGTCTTGGACTGAAAAATGGCACCCCTCGGGGTGCCATTTTTTTTCATTCGATCTCTAATCAACTCTTGCAAACCCATAATAACTCGCTATGATAATGATAATTGTTATCATTAAATAAGGAGCTATTATGCCTATCCCCCACTCATTCTCGCTCTGGATAACCGGTAATCTAGAAGCTTATCAGCACACATTAGAAGATTTACGTGTCGAGTATTATCTCGCTGAACGCCCGCTTTATCATAAACACTGTACCCTAAGCCAGTTGCGCCAATTCAACGATTTAAGTCTTAAAATTGCGGATTACTGCTACACGCAAGGGGATGACGATAACTACTTTGCCGTGTTATTTGGTCTTCATCAAAAATTGATTGAGCAGCTGCACAGTAATGTTCAACGTGAGGCGTTATTCAAGGCGCAAGCTATTCAACTCGCTCGTCACTCGATGACAGGACTCTGTCAGGTGTTTATCGCACAGGGGAATTGGCAGAAAGCCAGCGAACTGCAACGAGAGTTCTTGCAGTACGCTGACTCAATGAGCTAAAGGGATTGTGACCGTTGTCGAGCCAGTTGTAATAATGCTTGCAGAGGATGTTTGATCTTGTCCCCACCATAGCGTTTTACTTGGCTTCGACATGAAAAACCTGTTGCAAGGCAACGCTCGATAGGCTTATCCGCCAGCTGTGGCTGCCAAGATAAGCCAAAGATATTACGCGAATTCTCCACGTTTCGTGCTTCATGGCCATAGGTTCCCGCCATCCCGCAGCATCCTGCATTGATGGTATGCAACCTAGCACCAAATTGGGTAAAGATATCTCGCCACTGCTGTGACGCTGATGGCAATGCAGTCACTTCTGTACAGTGTGAGAAGAGATACCATGATTCCTCTGCATCAACCGAATCCGCGCAGGGTAAGCTGACTGTTTTCAGCCACTCGTGAGCCAGCAGTACATTAAATTCCCCCCGCTCGCTGCCCAGCATTTTATACTCATCGCGATAGCACAGAACCAGAGCCGGATCAGTGCCCACCATCGGTACATTTAATGCCGCCACGCGATTCAGCACCTCAGCGCTTTTCTTAGCCGTGCGAGTAAAGCGTTTCAAGAAACCTTTTACTTGCTGAGGCTTACCGTTCGGCACGAAAGGTAACAGTACCGGCTTAAAGCCTAATACCGTAATCAGCTGCACTAAATCATTGACGAGATTTGCTTCGTAAAAACTCGTGAAGGGATCTTGCACTACCACCACATAATCGGCACGCTGCTCAGCAGACATCCCTTGCAGGTCCTCAAGGGTCGTGGTCAGGGCAGCGTGGCCACTAAGCTGACGACGTAGCGTCGGATAAGATAAGGCAGGCAAATCAACCATCCCCACATAACGCCGACTCAGTTCATTCACCCATGGCTTCGCGAGTAAGAAATTGATGGCCTGAGGGGCTTTCGCCATCACCGGCAGTAAAGGCTCGATATTAGCAACAATATGGTCAGCTACCGGCCGCAAATAGCGCGTGTGGTAAAGCGCTAAGAAACGTGCACGAAAAGCTGGGACATCAATTTTAATCGGGCATTGTGTTGCGCAGGCTTTGCAGGCCAGACATCCGCTCATCGACTCTTTCACTTCATGAGAGAAGTCATAGTCAGTTTTAGCGCCCCAACTGTTTTTCACCTTTTGGCTAAGCGAGCGCAGCGAGAAGCCTGGCGAACTATCTAGGGCGTCGGGGTCGATATTCTGCTCGGAGAGCAGCCGTAACCACTCACGCACTAAAGTTGCTCGGCCCTTAGGTGAATGAATCCTATCGCGAGTGACTTTCATCGACGGGCACATTGGGCTGTTAACGTCGAAATTAAAACAGAGGCCATTACCGTTACAATCCATGGCCCCCCGCCAGCTCTCCCGTACGACCACGGGTATCTGCCGGTCAAAGGCCCCTCGTGTAGGACTGTCTATCGCCAACAGTGGCGTATTATTATCTAACGGCTGGCAGATTTTTCCTGGGTTTAGACGGTTATCGGGATCAAACGCCGTTTTGATGCGGCGTAACTGATAATAAAGTTCAGGCCCAAAGAAGTCAGCGCTGTAAGCAGAACGATAGCCTTTACCATGCTCACCCCATAAAAGCCCGCCGTAAGAACGGGTCAGCTCAGCGACTTGGTCAGATATTGTCAGCATCAGTTGGTGATGTTCGGGCAGCGTCATATCTAAGGCAGGACGCACATGTAACACTCCGGCATCGACATGGCCGAACATCCCGTATGAGAGTTTATGCTGGTCCAGAATCGCTCTGAACTCCGTAATGTAATCAGCAAGGTGTTCAGGTGGGACTGCGGTGTCCTCAACAAATGGAATCGGTTTAGCGCGCCCCTTGGCGTTTCCTAACAGCCCTACTGCTTTTTTACGCATCGCGTAAATTCTTTCGACTTGATCTAGCTCTCGGCAACACTGGTAGCCAATCACGCCCGCTTGATGTGTTTCGCGCAACTGATCCAGTTTTTGGCATAGCTCGGCCACCTGTTGCTCAATCTGCTCAAGGTCGTCCCCGGCAAATTCCACCAAGTTGATGCCTTGCATCACCTGACCTTCCACTTCGGTAATCAATTCGCTCACCGAATGCCAGACGATATCTTCACGCGCAAGGTTTAACACCGTGGAGTCAACCGTCTCGACTGATAACGCTTTCGCTTCTACCAAAAAGGGGGCATTACGTAACGCAGAATCAAAGGAATCGTATTTGATATTAACGAGCTGACGCACCTTAGGTATCGGCAAGACATTTAGCGTCGCTTCTGCAATGAAAGCGAGTGACCCTTCTGCACCACAGAGTATGCGTGTTAGATCGAAGCATTCATCTTGATCGGAGAAAACATGCCGTAGGTCGTAACCGGTAAGAAAGCGATTAAGCTTGGGAAATTTCTGTTCGATCAATGCACGGTTTTCTAAACAGCTACTCATCACTTCATGGTAGATGGTCGCTTCTTGTGAGGGGCCTTGCCCCTTCATCTCCGCTTGCTGGCGAGAGAGCGGTAAAGTGTCAATCACCTCGCCATTGAGCAGTACTGCACGTAATCCCAACACATGGTTCGACGTCTTACCGTACACCAAAGAGCCTTGCCCGGACGCATCCGTATTTATCATGCCGCCAATGGTGGCACGATTACTGGTCGAGAGTTCCGGTGCGAAGAAGAAGCCTTGTGGTTTTAGCCAGCTATTAAGCTGATCTTTTACGACGCCCGCCTCAACACGGACCCAGCCCTCTTCCGCGTTAAATTCTAGAATACCCCGCATATGGCGCGACAGATCAACCACAATCCCATTGGTTAGCGATTGTCCATTCGTGCCGGTTCCACCACCGCGTGGAGTGAAGGTTATCTTACGATACGGTTCGCTTGAGGCCAGTTGAGTGATCGTTACGATGTCTGCTAAAGATTTAGGAAAGAGAATCGCATCCGGTAAGTTTTGATAAATACTGTTATCGGTTGCCATGCTGAGGCGGTCGGCATAGCGCTGCCCAATATCTCCCGTAAATCCATGGTGTTTGAGTTGTTGTAAAAATTTACGGGTGAGATCTGTCTGTCCAGGAGAGTGATGTAGTTGTGGAATCATTTGCCCATTGCCAATTTTAAAAGTGGTCTTCGATCAACTCCTTTGTTTTAACATATTTTCAGGGCGCTGCCTTGTTGGATTACCAAATTTATCGAAAAGAGATGTTGTTCAGGCAGCGAATCAAGCATCATAGGCGAGATAAAAAGCTAGCCTTTATGAATACAAGGAACATTTACCATGAGTAGACCGCTTCCACCGGAGCGAAGTATTCCACAACGGTTACTAACATTAATATTTTTCTTGTTAATGATTGTGAGCTGTTTTTGGGTCGTGCAGCCCTTTATATTAGGTTTTGCCTGGGCGGGAATGGTCGTCATTGCGACGTGGGGGATGATGCAGCGTATCCAGCGCTTGCTCTGGAACCGGCGTACCCTAGCCGTTATTGTGATGACCTTTATTATCCTTTTGGTGTTCATCATTCCTATCGCCTTACTGATTAGTAGCGTATTGGATAATGCACAGCCAGTGCTCCATTGGCTCAGTGCGGGACACTTGGTTATGCCGCAGTTAGCTTGGCTTGATAGCTTACCTATGGTTGGCCACAAAGCCTCACGTTACTACCATCAAATGATAGCAGGTGGCGGCGCGCAACTTCTCGCGACTGTTCAACCTTACATTGGCCGGACAACCGGCTTCTTTGTCGCACAAGCAGGTCATTTCGGTCGCCTACTCGTACATTTAGCGCTGATGCTGCTTTTTAGTGCCCTACTGTATTGGCGAGGCGAACGCGTGGCCATGGGTATCCGTCACTTTGCGTTTTGGTTGGCAGGGAGCCGAGGCGATGCCGTAGTGATTCTGGCTAATCAGGCGATAAAAGCGGTGGCGTTGGGGATAGTGGTAACAGCCCTGTTGCAAGGCGTTGTGGCGGGCATTGGCTTAGCCTTAGCGGGTATCCCCTATGCGACCATCCTTACCGTGTTGATTATTCTCTGCTGCCTAATCCAAATCGGACCTCTGTTGGTACTGATACCGGCGATTATCTGGCTTTACTATACGGGTGATACAACGTGGGGCACCGTTCTCGTTATCTGGAGCGTAGTCGTCGCCTCAATGGACAGCGTGATCCGCCCGATGCTGATCCGCCTCGGTGCTGATCTGCCCATGCTGATTATTTTGACAGGAGTCATTGGCGGCCTAATCGCCTTTGGTATGCTTGGGCTGTTTATTGGGCCAGTGGTGTTAGCCGTGTCGTATCGACTGGTACATGTTTGGATGCATGAAGCCCCTTGTCCCGATGCACCGCCTGAAGAGGTGCTAGAAGAACTGTTCGAAGATACGCGGCACATCGCGGAGAATCAGCGCCAAATACGCGTCCCTAAAGAGCACTGATCCGCTTCTGGGAGAATTCTTACATATTACCCTGTACTGACAGGGTATTATTTTTTCAGACGCGTTTATTTCACCTGTCTTAATTATTGAATTGCTGTGTGTAGTCTTTTCCCGCCCAATGGCGGGCTTTTTTTTGCCCAGAATTCACGATGTTCTTCCCCGCTATTTTCGTTTATTGTTGAGAGATAATTATCGGCATGTTGCCGGTGAGTCAGACAACAGAGTAAACCATGACGTTAACCGACGAACTTAGAACGGTGCCAGTCGGAACCTTAATGACCGCGCACCAATTGAATCAACAAGTCCCTATTACCGAGCCTTGCCAACAACTGATCCACGCTACTCGTCATGCAATCAGTCAAATTCTTCACGGCCATGACCCACGATTGCTGGTGATTATTGGTCCTTGTTCAATTCACGACCCTGCAGCCGCTGTCGAATATGCGACAAGGCTTAAGCCTTTACGTGAGAAATATCAAGATCGTCTCGAAATCGTGATGCGCACCTATTTTGAGAAGCCCCGCACTATAGTTGGCTGGAAAGGTCTGATCAACGATCCCCACCTCGATGGCAGTCACGATATTAATCATGGATTGGTTGTCGCCCGGCAGTTACTTTCTGATATTAATGCCCTAGGGGTGCCGACGGCGACCGAGTTCCTCGATATGGTGACCGGCCAATATATCGCTGACCTGATTAGCTGGGGGGCGATTGGGGCACGTACAACAGAGAGCCAAATTCACCGTGAGATGGCTTCGGCGCTGTCATGCCCTGTCGGCTTTAAAAACGGTACTGACGGTAACTGTAAGATCGCGATGGATGCTGTGCGGGCCGCCCAAGTTTCACATCTCTTTCTCTCTCCGGATAAACAGGGGCAGATGTCGGTTTACCAAACACGAGGCAATCCTGATGGCCATGTCATTCTTCGCGGCGGTAAAGAACCCAACTACCAAGCGCAATATGTGAAAGCTTGTCAAGAAGCCCTCGCAGCGTTATCGCTTTCTGACCGTATGGTCATCGATTGTAGCCATGGAAACTGTTTAAAACAGCATAAGCGCCAGCTTGAGGTGGCGAATGATATTGCTGAGCAGCTCAGCCATCCGAATCATGGTATTGCTGGCGTAATGGTTGAAAGCTTTTTGGTCGAGGGACGTCAAGATTGGCAGGGCAATGGTAATGACCGCTATGGCCAATCCATTACCGATGCCTGTTTAGGCTGGGAAGATACCGAGCAACTGTTAGCCACACTCGCAGCGGTCCCCTCCCAAGCTTAGGCTCATAGCCTATTAACTTGAGCAACTAATCGTTAATTGCTTTCCCCACTCCGGTGGGGGCTTCGCAAAGGCACTGCCGTCAAGCTGGGTTGCAAAGGGGTTCTGCAGCGCCAAGTGAAGCGCTTCAAGCTCTGTGGTATCCCCTTTTTCTGCAGCAACGATTGCTTGCTGCGCCAGATAGTTACGCAGTACGATCGCTGGGTTTTCATTAAGCATCCGCACTTGTCGCGCTGCCGAATCCATTGGCTCGTGTTCAAGCCGCTGTTGATAACGTAAAAACCAACTATCGAAAGCAGCCCTGTCGATAAAATCGTCGCGTAATGCTCCGCCTTTATCTCTCCCCGCTGCATAACTCAGCAGTCGGAAAGTTCGAGTATAGTCTGCTCTCTCGCGGCCCATTAATGTAAAAAGCTCAATCAATAAATCGTTGTCTTGGGAGTGAGTGTCATAGAGACCGAGTTTGGCACGCATACGTTCTCCCCATGTGGCCATCAGTGCAGGCTCATATTCCTTCAGCGCCAACTTAAGCTTGTCCATCGGTAACAGCCCAGATAGCGCATGCGCGAGACGGTTAAGGTTCCACAAACCGACAGTAGGTTGGTTTTCAAAGGCGTAACGTCCCTGATAATCGCTATGATTAGAGATTAATTCAGGATTGTAGTCATCCATAAACGCGTACGGGCCGTAATCTAACGAGAGTCCTAACAATGACATATTGTCAGTATTCATCACCCCGTGGGCAAAGCCCACACTTTGCCATCGTCCAATCATCGTTGCTGTGCGTCGCACAATATCGGCAAACCACAGAGAGTAACGGTCCGCTTGATCCTGAAGCTCAGGCCAAAAGTTCTCGATACTATAATCCGCCAGTTTCGTTAATGCGTCGGTCTGTTGACGGTAGAACAGATGTTCGAAGTGTCCGAATCGTAGATGACTTTCGGCTGTGCGGATGAGCATCGCGCCCGGCTCTGCCACTTCGCGCTGCACAAGGTCACTCCCCGTGGCAATACTTAGTGCACGGGTTGTCGGGATCCCAAGACCATGCATGGCTTCGGAAGCGAGAAATTCACGGATCGTTGAGCGTAATACTGCTCGACCATCTCCCATCCTAGAATAGGGCGTCTTACCTGCCCCTTTCAGATGCCAATCGACCTTCACACCCGACGCGAGTTGTTGTTCACCAAGAAGTAAGCCTCGCCCATCGCCCAGCTGCCCGGCCCAAACCCCGAATTGATGACCGCTATAAACTTGAGCGACCGGGCGCATGCCTGTGAGCAGTTCACCGCCCCACCATACTGACGAGTTTTGCAGTGTTTCTGTGGCGGGAAGATTTAAATCGTCGGCAAGCGCGCGATTAAGATAGAGAAGCCTGCCTTCTTGTAGTGGCGTCGGCATGACCTCTGTGCAAAGTTCTGGTAGCTGATTGGCCCATTGATGTACAAATTTCATTTTTTACCTCGGACGAAAGCCGTTATAGACGACGCGCTTGCCAAAAAACCTTTCGCCAGTAGACATTATTTAACGACGAGCGCATCACGCCGCGACTGGTCGACGCATGAATAAATTGATTCTGGGTATCGTAAATGCCAACATGCAATCCGCCTTCGCCCCAACCTGTCTTAAAGAAGACCAGATCGCCCGGCAGTAAGTCTTTTTTACGGATACGTGTGCCAAGATCGCTCTGTTGGCGGGTGGTTCTCGGTAACTGAATACCGAAGCGCTCGCGGTAAGTGCGATACACAAAACCGGAACAATCGATACCACTGCGGCTTAAGCCGCCGTATCGATAAGGCGTTCCACGCCATTTCACCAATTGGTCACTCAGTACTTGGTGGACCACGCGGGGGTTTGAAAGCCGTGCATCGGGTGAAGGCGCATGACTACTACAGCCAATCACTAAGAACGCTAGCAATATTGCAAAAAACGGCATACTACGAGAAAGAAACGTTTTAACCATAAGCCTACACCACTCCTTGTCCTGAACGATAACGCAAGCACTAGAGATAAAAAAAGCTGCCGAGGCAGCTTCTTTTATTATTAGGGTATCTGCATTAACCTTTCTTAGGTACTGCAGTTTCAACCCGGCTTTTAAGCTTCTGGCCAGGCCGGAAAGTCACGACTCGGCGAGCAGTGATCGGGATGTCTTCACCGGTCTTAGGATTTCGTCCTGGACGTTGGTTTTTTTCCCGAAGATCAAAGTTACCAAATCCCGATAGCTTGACCTGTTCTCCCTTCTCCAGCGCACTGCGAATCTCTTCGAAGAAAAGTTCCACTAACTCTTTAGAGTCACGTTTGCTTAGACCCAATTTTTCAAACAAATATTCTGACATTTCAGCTTTTGTAAGCGCCATCGGTTCAATCCCTCAAGGTTGCCTGGAATCGCTCTTTTAACGCTGCAACACAGTCAGCTACCGTGGCAGCAATATCCTCTTCTTCAAGTGTACGCGTGGAATCTTGTAGGTGCAGGCTTATTGCAAGGCTCTTAAAACCTGGCTCAACCCCCTTTCCACGGTATACATCGAATAAGTTTACGCCAACCAACTGATTTACGCCAACTTTCTTACACTCAGCGATAATATCTGCTGCATTAATCGATTCTGAGACCACCACAGCGATATCGCGACGGTTGGCTGGGAACTTAGACACTGGCTTAGCATGCGGGATTTCACGCTCTGCCAATTTGTCCCATAAGAGTTCAAAGACAACTGTACGGCCGTTCAAATCGAGTTTACGTTCCAGCTCTGGATGGACCACACCAATCCAGCCGATCACTTCGCCGGCCAGCACAATTTCAGCACTCTGCCCCGGATGCAGTGCACTGTGCTCTGTGCGGCGGAAGGAGATGTGCTCGGTTTTACCAGTTAAGTCGAGTAGCCCTTCCAAGTCCCCTTTCAAATCGAAAAAGTCTACATTTTGACGCTCGATTAACCAGTGCTCGTCGCAACGCGCGCCGGCAATGACGCCCGATAGCATCATTTCCTGACGGATGCCTAAAGGTGCCTGGCTATCCGGGACAAAACGTAATCCGCTTTCGAAAAGACGCACACGGCTTTGCTGACGGTTTTGGTTATAGACCACAGCATCTAATAAGCCAGTCCACAACGATAACCGCATTGCCGACATATCCGCAGAGATTGGGCTAGGAAGAATGAGGGCTTCCTGTTGTGGATGCAGCAAAGATTGTGTCTTAGGGTCTACAAAACTATAAGTGATAGCTTCTTGATAGCCTTTATCGACCAGTAGGGTTTTGACGCGTTGCAGTGCGAGATTCGCTTCACGGTGCGCAGGCATAATCAAGCTTGCTTTAACTGGCACGTCAGGAATATTGTTATAACCATAGACACGAGCGACTTCTTCGATCAGATCTTCTTCAATCTCCATATCGAATCGCCAAGTCGGCGCAACCACCTGCCACTGTTGCTCAGCTGCAGTGACGTCACAACCGAGTTGCGTCAAAATATCGGTAACTTTTTGGTCAGCAATTTCATGACCAATCAGACGATCTAATTTACTGCGGCGTAAGGTTATTGCAGCGGGCTTAGGTAAATGTTGCTCAGAGGTTTTCTCGATAACTGGACCGGCTTGTCCTCCACAGATCGCCAATAATAGCTCGGTAGCACGCTCCATCGCTGCGTATTGGCCCGCTGGATCGACGCCGCGTTCATAGCGGTGTGAAGCATCAGTGTGCAGACCGAAACGGCGAGCGCGCCCCGTGATCGCTAATGGAGAGAAAAAGGCGCATTCTATTAAGACATTCTGAGTGGTTGCAGAGATACCGGACGCTTCTCCACCGAAAATCCCCGCCATCGCGAGCGCTTTCTCGTTATCAGCAATAACCAGAACGTCGTCAGTCAGTGTGACGTTATTACCATCCAATAAGGTCAAGGTTTCGCCTTGTTTCGCCTGACGCACCTCGATCTTGCCAGCTAACTTCGCTAAGTCGAATGCATGCATCGGCTGACCACGTTCAAGTAAGACGTAGTTTGTGATATCGACTATCGCGTCAATCGAACGAATACCACAACGACGCAATTTTTCTTGCATCCAGAGTGGCGTCGGGGCATTGATATCAATATTCTCGATCACACGACCTAAGTAGCGTGGACACGCTTCCCCTGCCGTTAATTCGATGGGGAATTGATGGTCGCTAGTTGGGGTGACCGCTGCTACCGCGGGGACGTTGAAGGGCAGTCCATTCGCTACCGCTACATCGCGAGCAATCCCCATAATCCCTAAGCAATCAGCACGGTTGGGCGTGACACTGATTTCAATGGTGTTGTCATCAAGCTGGAGGTATTGACGAATATCTTGACCGATCGGGGCATCAGCGGGTAGTTCAATAATCCCTTCTGACTCCACATCGATACCTAACTCGGTAAAGGAGCAAAGCATCCCTTCAGAGGGCTCGCCACGTAGCTTAGCCGGCTTGATTTTAAAATCACCCGGTAAAATCGCGCCCACTGTGGCCACGGCAACCTTTAACCCTTGGCGGCAGTTTGGTGCGCCACAGACGATATCGAGTAAACGCTCGCCACCGACGTTGATTTTGGTCACACGTAATTTGTCAGCATTGGGATGCTGATGGCACTCGACCACTTCACCGACCACGACACCGTTAAATACACCTGCAACGGCTTCAACCCCATCAACCTCTAATCCTGCCATGGTGATTTGGTTGGAGAGCTCATCACTTGTTAGGGCCGGATTTACCCATTCACGTAACCAGAGTTCACTGAATTTCATTGGATAACCTGCCCTTATTTAAACTGTTTGAGGAAACGTAAATCATTTTCGAAGAATGCGCGAAGATCGTTAACGCCGTAACGTAACATAGTCAAACGCTCCATCCCCATACCGAAGGCAAAACCAGAGTAAACGTCAGGGTCGATGCCAACGCTACGCAAGACATTAGGATGCACCATGCCACAGCCAAGCACTTCTAGCCATTTACCGTTTTTACCCATCACATCCACTTCTGCAGAAGGTTCGGTAAAGGGAAAATAGGATGGACGGAAACGGACCTGAAGATCTTCTTCAAAGAAATTACGCAGGAAATCGTGCAGCGTACCTTTAAGATTGGTAAAGCTAATATCTTTATCGACGATCAGCCCTTCCATTTGGTGGAACATTGGCGTGTGGGTTTGATCGTAGTCGTTTCGATAGACGCGGCCCGGCGCAATAATACGGATAGGCGGTTGCTCTGCCTTCATGGTGCGGATCTGTACACCTGAAGTTTGCGTTCTGAGAAGACGGTCTGCATCAAACCAGAAAGTATCATGGTCGGCACGAGCCGGGTGATGCGCAGGAATATTCAGGGCATCGAAGTTATGGTAGGCATCTTCAATCTCTGGGCCTGTTTTCACGCTAAAGCCGAGTTCACTAAAGAAGCCTTGAATGCGATCAATAGTCCGCGTGACCGGATGTAGGCCGCCATTCTCGATACGACGACCAGGGAGGCTGATATCGATGGTCTCTTCGGCTAAACGCGCATTCAGTGCCGCATTCTCTAGCGCCTCTTTACGCGCATTAAGATGTTCTTGTACCTGGCTTTTTGCTTCGTTAATCACTGCGCCCGCCGCTGGGCGTTCTTCGGCAGGTAACTCACGCAATTGGGTCATCTGTAAAGTAAGGTGACCTTTTTTACCTAAATATTCGACACGCACCGTGTCTAATGTGGCGATATCCGTCGCCTCGTCAATCGCGCCCTTTGCTTGGGACACCAATTCTGCGAGTTGGGACATGTCTTTCCTCTTTTATCCAGTCTATCTGGGAAGTTATGCTATGTAACAATGAATAACGACAAGTCTTAAAAACGACAAAGCCTCCTTAATGGAGGCTTTTCGCGCGTTTTTTCGTTTCTTATCTCATGCGCAAAAGCCTCAATTGTTTAGAGGCTAAAGAAAAAAAAGAAACGAAAAAAAACGGTATTCATAAGTAGAGTCCAATTCGAGAGTAGAAAATAAAAAAGGGAGCAAGCTCCCTTTTCTACTGACTTATGCCAGTGCTGCTTTCGCTTTTTCGACCAACGCAGTAAAGGTTGATTTGTCGAATACAGCGATATCAGCCAAAATCTTACGGTCGATTTCAATAGACGCTTTTTTCAGTCCATTGATGAAACGGCTGTAAGAGATGCCATTCTGACGAGCTGCTGCGTTGATACGCGCGATCCACAGCTGACGGAATTGACGTTTGCGCTGACGGCGGTCACGGTAAGCATATTGACCTGCTTTGATGACTGCCTGGAAGGCAACACGGTAAACACGTGAACGTGCTCCGTAATAACCTTTAGCTTGTTTTAAGATTTTTTTGTGACGAGCACGGGCAACAACACCACGTTTTACGCGAGCCATAGTAGCTCTCCTGTTTTATATTCTGAAATTAAAAAAATGACTTATGCGTACGGCAGGCAGGCAATAACTAGACCTAAATCGCCTTTTGACACCATGCCTTTCGGACGTAGGTGACGTTTACGCTTAGTTGATTTCTTAGTCAGAATATGACGCAGGTTCGCGTGCTTACGCTTAAAACCGCCAGAGGCAGTCTTTTTGAAGCGCTTAGCCGCGCCACGTACAGTTTTAATCTTTGGCATTTTTACAAATATCCACTTCGCATTGTTAATAATATAAAACAACAGGCGAATACAGCGCCAGCCGAAGCTGACGCAGCATTACTTGATGGCCTACTGTTTCTTCTTCGGCGCAAGCACCATTATCATCTGGCGGCCTTCGATCTTCGATGGGAAGGATTCGACCACTGCCAGTTCAGACAGATCTTCTTTCACGCGGTTAAGCACTTCCATACCAATCTGCTGGTGTGCCATTTCACGACCACGAAAACGCAGTGTGATTTTGGCTTTGTCGCCATCTTCGAGAAAACGAATCAGGTTGCGTAGTTTGACCTGATAGTCGCCTTCATCAGTGCCAGGACGGAATTTAATTTCCTTAACCTGAACAACTTTCTGCTTTTTCTTCTGTTCCTTAGAAGACTTGCTTTTTTCATAGAGGAATTTGCCGTAATCCATGATTCGACAAACTGGCGGCTCGGCGTTCGGGCTAATTTCAACTAAATCGACACCCGACTCTTCGGCTTTCTCTAAAGCTTCACGCAGACTAACGATACCGAGCTGCTCGCCTTCGATCCCCGTCAGACGTACTTCATTTGCGCGAATCTCGCTGTTAATACGGTTCGGACGCGTAGGTTGTACTCTTTTTCCGCCTTTAATACCTTATTCCTCCAACTGATGAATACTTCTGCTGCGAATTTCGTTTTGCAGCTTCTCAATCAATACGTCGACATCGAAAACACCTAAGTCTTTTCCACGGCGGGTGCGCACGGCAACTTTGCCTGCCTCGACCTCTTTATCACCGCAGACTAACATATAGGGTACGCGACGTAATGTGTGCTCACGGATTTTAAAGCCAATCTTCTCGTTTCTCAAGTCTGCTTTAGCTCTAATACCCGCATTTTGTAATTTTTTGGTCAATTCACTGACATATTCTGCTTGGCTATCGGTGATATTCATCACCACGGCTTGCATTGGCGCTAACCATGTTGGGAAGAAACCGGCAAACTCTTCGGTCAGTATCCCAATAAAGCGCTCAACGGAACCTAGTATAGCACGGTGAATCATTACTGGCGTTTGACGGTCATTATTTTCACCGACATAAGTGGCTTCTAAACGCTCAGGCAGAGAAAAGTCGAGCTGTACTGTACCACATTGCCATGCACGATCCAGACAATCATATAAAGTAAATTCGATTTTCGGGCCATAGAAAGCCCCTTCACCCGGCTGATATTCAAATTCAATATCATTATTTTTGAGCGCTTGCGCCAGATCCTGTTCCGCCTTGTCCCATAATTCATCGCTACCGATACGCTTTTCAGGACGCGTGGACAATTTTACCACGATCTTTTCAAAGCCAAAGGTGCTGTACATATCATAGACCATACGGATGCAGCTGTTTACTTCATCGAGAATTTGGTCTTCGGTACAGAAGATATGGGCATCATCTTGGGTAAAGCCACGAACACGCATCAAACCATGTAACGCACCCGATGGTTCATTACGGTGACAGCTTCCGAATTCAGCCATACGAAGTGGCAGATCACGGTAAGACTTTAATCCTTGATTAAAGATCTGGACGTGTCCTGGGCAGTTCATTGGCTTAATGCAGTACTCACGGTTCTCAGAAGAGGTGGTAAACATTGCTTCTTTATAGTTTTCCCAGTGCCCGGTTTTTTCCCACAGCACGCGGTCCATCATGAACGGACCTTTTACCTCTTGGTATTGGTACTCTTTAAGTTTACTGCGAACAAAGGTCTCTAACTCGCGGAAGATTGTCCAACCATCGTTGTGCCAGAAGACCATACCTGGCGCTTCTTCTTGCATATGGTAAAGATCGAGTTGCTTACCGATTTTACGGTGATCACGCTTAGCCGCTTCTTCTAAACGCTTTAAATACGCCGCAAGCTGTTTTTTATCCGCCCAGGCAGTACCGTAAATACGTTGCAGCATTTTGTTATCGCTATTGCCGCGCCAGTAGGCACCCGCCAGCTTCTGTAACGTGAAGTGGTGGCAGAAACGCATATTCGGAACGTGCGGTCCGCGACACATATCAACATATTCTTCGTGATGATACAGACCAGGTTGATCATCACGGCTGATGTTTTGGTCAAGAATTTCCATTTTGTACGGTTCGCCACGCGCTTCAAAGGTATCGCGCGCTTCTTGCCAACTAACGGTCTTCTTGACGACTTGATAATTTTTTTCGGCCAACTCGTGCATACGCTTTTCGAGTTTTTCGAGGTCTTCCTGAGTTAATGTGTGGTCGAGATCGACATCGTAGTAAAACCCATTCTCGATAACAGGACCAATCGCCATTTTGGTATTTGGCCACAGTTGCTTAATCGCATGTCCCAATAAGTGCGCACAAGAGTGACGAAGGATTTCAATCCCCTCTTCATCCTTAGCGGTAATAATTGAGACGCTTGCATCGTCAGTAATCGGATCAACGGCATCAACCAGTTCGCCATTCACACGTCCGGCAATACAGGCTTTAGCAAGACCAGGACCGATGTCTTGGGCTATATCCATCACGCTAACGGCATGATCAAAACTACGTTGGCTTCCATCAGGAAGAGTAATAACTGGCATTCTATATCCTTAATTGCAGTGGTAACCCACACGACAGGCTACATGCTAAAATGTTTTGTTCTTTATAATCAACTGGTTAATTTCATTAGTTCGCTGATTTTTCGGATTTGGTACACCATTTGGTACACACTTTCAAATCTATCTATCTGAGTTAACCCCAGAAATTACAATATTACAGGTTTAGGAGGATGACTTAAAGGGCGAGGTTCAATTCTGGATTTCATCGCCATCACCTCTCGGCAATTCCTTCACCATAAATGTCACCACTCTTAACACTCTGGCATCATCAAGAGCGTCACTCTAGACAGTCATTTGCTTGTGTTTTTACAAATGATACAATTCTTATCAAATTATTTTCTTTAACAAGAGGCAGTATTTAATGAGCAATGATAGATTCAACTCGCTCGATGGAATGCGTGGCTTGATGGCTGTGGCAGTTTTATATAGTCATTTAATAGGAACATACTATGGATGGTTGCCAGATAGACCTCTGGTTGGTGCTGGATTCTGCGTTATGTACTTTTTCATGCTTAGCGGTTTTGTTTTATCTGCATCGCATAAAGAAAATGAGGGGATAAAATACTTCTTTGTCAGGTTTTCTAGGCTTTTCCCTTTGCACTTCATCACAACAATATCAATGCTCATCATTTACGCATTTAACAAGAAAAATGGGCTTTATTACTCTAGTGATGATGTTTTCAATATCAATGTTATCATTAAAAATATTTTATTTATGCATGGGATAACACCAAATAACTTTATTTTGCTGAATGAGCCATCATGGAGCATAAGTCTTGAATTTTGGTGCTCCTTGCTTGTTCCTTTCATTTTAATGAAATTAGGAATAAAAGAAAAATTAATATCAGTCCCAATCATAATGGTCTTAACATTTAATTTTTTCCCTGAGAATTTACCTCATAATTTTCTAATGGCATCAATATGCATGTTGATTGGAAATGTTGCCTACACAATAAAATCTAAAAAATCAGTTATAAAAATAGCAGAAAGTAAATACTTCGAGTTATTATCTGTTATTTCCATAGCAATATGCATTCTTGCAATATATTATGGATCATCAGGATTTGAATCATACATTTGCCTTATGGCGTTTTGCCCACTTCTACTAATTGACCTTACGAGAAGAAATTTCATTATAAAAAGAATACTTTGCTGTAGATTCATCTTATTTCTTGGGTTTATTAGTTTCCCTTTATACCTTTTCCATGAATCAATAATCGTCTCTGACATCATCCCAAGACATTTCAACTTCTATACTTACTCTACATTAATTTTATTAACGACAATGACTGTCTCATACCTATACAACAGGAAAATTGGCTCCCCATTATATAAATACTGTAAAAATAAAATATACACATCAGGTAAAAAAAATTAAGACTGCAACTGGTAGTACTCAGCAATAAAATGTATTTACTGAGCACTACCAGTGCCATTGTGTATAATTAGTGATTCATCGCCAATACCCCCCCCCAAACATTACCAACAAGAGTGGATTTCGGATTAAAAATTAATAAAGAAGCAATTGGCGTCGCGGTAAATGTGAGCTTATATATCCACTCGTGGCTTTTACCTGAATCTACGAGCACTGAAATATCTTGCCGAGCACTTTTTACTATATGATTTTATTCAAAGTTTATTATATCAATTTCATATCCTTATGAATTTAGTTGCGGTTCAAAAGCAACTATAGTTACTAGGGTATTGAGGGTTTTATCTGCCATTATTCGGCCCTCACTTGGCAACCTGATAGCGTAATGGGTGACATGGTTATGACTCGCACCTTAAAACCGACATTCTTCCTGATTCGACCTATGCGCCGCCACAGTACGCGCCTATCGTACTCAAACGGACTATTCTGGCTAATCATCTGTTCTCGACCGAAGTTGATACCGTCAGTCGTAGCAGACAGGAATAATCGCCGGGCTTTCTGACTAATACCTGTCGACGCCTCAAGCTCAAAGTCGAATATCAGATTGTTGTCAGCTTTGAAAAGTGGCGTGTAGAGCAGGTGTTCTTGCTCTGCGTCGTACTGCGTTGAGTGAGCGTCATTAAGATACCCGGTCACAGATTGAGTCTTGTCGCCACAGGTAATCTGGTTATCCTCATACATGAAGTCGATTGCACGATAAGGTGAGTCATAGAGTCCAGTTTTCAGGATTGACCATTGTGGCCCATTCTGGCTTGCTGAGGCGTCATAGCAAAGTACATCATTCGGTAGGTGGATGATGATTAGCTCATGCCCATCGAATCGTAATGACTTCATGTACACCTGATCCAAATCAGTGGCACTGTAACTTCTAAGTACCTTATCGACACTGACCGAGGAGATTTGCGTGGCTGAGCCTTGGCTAATCACATACACAGACGGCGAACCATTGGCTGGATTACTGACGAAAGCGTGTGAGTCTGCATAGCGACACTTGGCGAACGTTCCAGCGATCCCCTTCTGTACCATCAGGGACGGTTGAGCAACGTAAATTGCCGCACTCGTATCAGTGGCCCCTGTCAGGGAGAAATACTCAATCGTTGACGTACCGAACATCACCGCGAAGTCACGCCATGAGTCACAACCTAGGATGCCATCTGGCTGGCTCTCTGCTGTGTAGAATGGGCGAAATTGGTCAGGGTGAGATTCGTTATCAATATCAGTTACGCCGAAGTCCTGCGACCCATCCTTAACCCAGATATAACGGCCACGCAGCCGACATACATCACGCACAGACCCGATTTCGTATTGCGTATAGGTAACATCGCCGACGGTATCAGGCCAGTTCTGCAGCGTCTTCACCGTACCGTCGTAGCGATAAAGTGTTAACACGCCATTTGCAGAAACTGCCTGACTCGTTGCTGAGTGAGCCATGCCTACACGGCTAGAGCCTGATACATCACCTGCCTGTGACTGACCTCGATACAGCTTATTACCCAGAACCCGATACACTACTGATTCGTGAGTATTGAACTGCACGCCCCGCGACAGGCCAGCCACATCATCGCGCTTATCAATGCCGGGGAATGAGCGGAGGTAACCCGAACTATCAAGCACCTCTTTCGGTACCGCCAGCATGTTCACTGGCATGGCATCGATATAGTCAGCGTTAACCTGACTCTTTGCTATCCCCTTCATCAGGGGTAACTGTTGTATTGGCATTGTGTTTCCCCGGATAGAAGTTCCAGCTATTAACCCTCGCCCACTTGTTACCGCTACCGATAGGCATGCGACTTGGGTATGAGTAACCGGTTTGAGCGGCACGAAGGATAGCTGTCGATTTCATCAATCGCTCCTTGCCGTAACGAGCGGTCGTGATGATTTTATCGGTAGGAGTGACTTGATAGTCAGGAGCAATACGCAGTGCGAGATTGTGTACTACTGCGCTAATCGATCTAGACTGCATAGAGTGGTCGTCACCTTCTGCCGGCGGGTCTTCATCATTAGCAAACGTGTAGCCAGTGATAATCCCTCGCCCATCCTGATACCATTCGCCCATCATCATCTCGAGGTCATTAACGCCGTCCTCCATCGATTGAGGCTCAACATCGGTTAGCGTAGCGTCAGAGGCGATACCTAGCTTGCGCAGCGCCACACGGACAATATCACCCTTCGTTTGAGTCAGCATCGGTCACCACCTTAGCTTTGCGCCGCTTAGGTTGTTCGAGCAACTTTGATGGGTGGTCGAGCCAGCCTTCTTTAACGTGCTTACCAACCTCGGAATGGTCAACAACCTTGACGTGAGCCATAACGCCCCATACCTTGCACGGGCCATCTGGTTTATATACTGCTGTGTCCATATCGACCTCAAAGTAAAGGGGCCGAAGCCCCATTGATTAAGCAGTTTGCCCAGCCAGGCCCACGCCGATTGCTTCCGGACGGGTTGCGTTGACGCCATACCACACTGCGATACGGCATAGGCCGGAAAGCGTTGAGATGTCGCCTTGCGTTGCGAAGATACCGCTGATACCCACGTCAGGGATGTCAAACGAACGAGTCTTCATACCTGCAAACATTTCGTGACTTGCTGGAATTGGCTGAGACACGATACGGATCGAGTCGTCTGCCCAGAAGACATTTGTCCGTGCATCCTGAGTGTTCAGGATGTTGATTGCTGTTTTATCAGCAAGAGTGGTATTCACGTTTGCGTAAGCGCGTTGCTCCGGTGACAACGTGGTGTCATTCAGTGCTACGGGCTTCGGCGTGATCTCAATGTGAGTACCATCAACCACTCGGACTACTGAGAACGTCGCGTCATGCGTCAGGACGTTTTTAGCCATCTGACCGAGGAACTTGACGCCCGCAAAGCTAATTTTATCGCCACGTTTCAAGCCTGAGGTGCTAGACAATGTCAAGCTAGCAAAACGATTATCAACGTTGGATTTATTACCTTCGTTATCCAGAGTCCAAGCCTGAGGCTTGAATGATTGTGCGCCAGAAACTGTCAGCCCCGTTGCTGTTGATTTAGGCAACACAGTGAGTTTCGGTGAGCGCATTACCTCATCAAAGCCAGCAACTTGGTTTTGGATGCTGCCAGTCTTGTAAGCATCTTCGGTCAGTCGACCAAAGTTGTCTTTACCAGCTAGGTTATAACCGGCCTTGGTGTAGTCCTTCGGGTTGAAGAAGTATGACAGTCCTGAATCACGGTTTAACTCGCGGTCAAACATAATTTCTTCAGCTTCAGCCAGGAAAGGCCAAGCACGATTATCCTGAGAGATTTCACCATCACTGGTAACCACAAGAGAACCCATTTCTGCGGCCATGGTGGCGATCTTAACTTCAAGATTGCTAGCTAACTTCTTGGCAGATGCCTGAATACGGCGTCGGTAGCTTGTTTCATCTCGTAAATCGTCAGCGCGAAGGGAGAAAAAATCGTTGTCTGGGTCACCTAAGTTCACCGCGACGCTTAGCTCCTCGATTCCCGTAGCTTTCCCAGTCAAATCCCACCCTTCCTGAGTAGGAGCCTCCTGCTCTACTGGCATCCAGATAGTATTGCTGCCGCGTTGCATGGCTCCTGCAGGCGGAGTATATTTATTAGCGCGTTGCGCCATTGGTGTCAGGTTAGTGACGGTTTCGATTACCTCGTCGATTGCGAGGGTGACCATTTGGCCTTCATTCAATGCCATTAGCGAATTCCTTTAAGTTTTAATTTGAGTTTGCGGTACAGCTCGACATCGCCACTGCTAGAAGCCTTGTCCATCTGCTTTTGAATGGACTCTCTATTGGCCGCAGTCACATCACCGGCGATCGCTTCATCAGCCGGGGGTGCTTTCGATACTTGTTTACCGCGAGGTTTAATCGTGAGTTGTGCGTCAAGTCGGGCCAACTCAATCAAGGCTTGCTGACCATTGAGCGAGTTGATGTGACGTAATTTCTCTGGGTTTGCGCCTAGGTGATACATGATTGCCGCTGATTTCTCTGGGAACAGACTCATAATCGTGGTGTCCACACCTTCTGGAACCTGCGACCGAAAGTAATCTTCCTTCTCCTGATAGTCCGGGAGGTTGAGCTTCTCAGCGGCATCGTAGTGTTTACGCACTGACTCGACCGTCTGCGTTGAATGCTGTGTGTACTCCTGAGTCTTACGGCCTTGTTCGGCTACGGCGTTGCTACGGGCATCCTGCGCTTTAATCAGCCACTCGTTATTGGCTTGGCTAAAGGCTGCAAGTGCTCGCGTTTGGTCGTAACCGTACTTCTCCAGACCATCATCAGAGAGATACTGATTAATGTCAGGCTGAGGTGGCAAGTCAGGATTTACACGCAGTGTCTCCGGTACCTCGCCGCGACGAACAGCTTCAAGTTGCTGCTCTAGTTCACGCTGGCGTTTACGTTCGATACGCGCCTGTGCAAACTTCGCGTTAGTTGCCGGGTCTTGTTTCTGTTCAGTCTCGCCGTCAGACAGGACAATCTCGAAGCCCTCATCTTGCCCTTCGCCACCGTTGGCATTATCGGTTAGCTGACTATCATCAAGTGCCGCTTGCTGATTGCCGGACAGGGTTTGTTCTTCAGTTGCCTGAATGTTGTCGGTATTACTCATGATTCACCTCATGGAAGGGATAAAGTTACTCGTCAGGATTGACGGAAGGTTGTTGATTCTGTCTCTGCTGTTGCAGGAGTCCGGCAATATCGAGTGCTTGACCATGTTGCTGTTGGTTAGCCCGTAGCATTTGGTCAGCCTCGTTATGTGCCGCTGTGTTCTGTTTCTGATACCAGTCAGACAGTGTGCTGAGTGCGCTCTGTAGTGACTTATCGTTGAGTGATTTAGCGTTAGCTAATGCTTGAACGGCTTGCGCTTGGGTGAGTTGTGCCTGTTGCTGTGCGGTGTAGGCTTTGATTTGCAGGTCGGTCTGTTGGTTCTGAGCTTTCTGCATGTCTGCTTGGCCTTGCAGTAACACGCCTTGAGCCTGAATTGTCGCCGCATCTGGCTGCCCTTGCTGCTCCTGCTGAGCTTCCTGTAACCACTGCTGTTCTTCTGCTGTCTCTGGCTGCTTGAGTCCCTGTACGATTAGCTGCTTGTTAGCGTAATCACGGGTAATCTCAATGCCTTTACCATCAAGCAACGTCAGGTATTGCAGCAACAACACATTCCAGACTTGCTGTGACGGGTCAATCTGGCCTAACAACTCTTTCAACTCGGCGCGGTGCTGTTCTTTCATCGACTGGAACGAAGGGCCAACATCGGTGTAGCACTCGAACCGACCGCTAATATCGTTGAGCACGACTGACTGACCAGACGCCACATCGACAACGCTCATCATCGTCTGCACTGCTTTCTCTTCGCCATCCGGTAGCGTCATGGTGACCGTGCGCGGAATATCGTAGATATCTGCAACCATCGAGGCGTAAATCTCACCGTCACGGCGCATCGCAGTAGCTAAGTTGTCCTGAAACACGAAAGTTTGCAGGTCTGAGCGCATGTTTAACTGGTTGACGGTATCAAACGCAACTTGACCATTGGCTGCTTGGTTATCGACACCTAGGTCAGCAACCTGTTGAACGGCATCACTGGCAGCCTGTAGAGCATATTGGTTAGCCGGGGGGATCTCAGGGTCATCGAGATAAGCCATCGGGCCGGGGTTTAAATCCTGATTGCTCTCGTCGGTGCGATTCATCAGGTAATACGGGTAATCCGCATCGCCCGAGTACATATACTCGTAGCCTTCGATTTGCTCAGGGTAAAACACAGGCTTCTTGCGAGGGTTTCGCGCCACGATGTCAGCATTAAAGCTCATAATCATGTTACGCAGTCGCTGGCCGTCTTTCGTCAACCGGACGATACCCTCATAGATTTCTTTGTCCTCGACAAAGCCCCACTCACCGAAAACTGGCACAATCGGCAGATGTTCACCGGCAATCAATGTGCGGTCTTTCAATACTGCGGAAGATGTTAGGATCGTCTTATACACCCTGCGGCGTTTAATTTTCTTCTCACCAATCTTCTTCATGCCACGGTCGGCAAGCATGTCGATAACGCTCTGAATATCTCGCTTGAAGTAGCTAACAGGCTCGCCGGTTAGCGGGTCCTCGTAGATGTAAGCGACCTCTTTCTTCTCTTCAACTTCGTAATACTCTGCGATGTACAGCGAGTTACTGGTCAGCCAAGGGAATACCCAATCATTCGGCGATTGAAAGCTAGGCTTATCGTCTGGATCGAGTCCGTACTCTTCGGCGAATGATTCCCAGCCATCCTGCGACAACGCGCTGATAACCGTCACATGCTTAGCGTCAGACTTATCTTGCTGCTTGGCATTGGCATCCCAGATAACGTGAGAGCATGCTTCGTGGATAGGCAGACGACGGATAATCTGGTTGTTACTGGTCGGGTCTTCGTCTTCGTACTCGGTGACGATACGCCTTGCGCCGATACCACACTCAATTTGCTCTTTCACTGCCACGTTGACCGAAGTCTTCGCGGTGTTATGTCGCATGTCGGTGCGGTACATTCCCATCAGGATTTCTGCTGAATTCGGGTCAGCGTTATCCTTTGGTCGGAATAGCACATCAATCGGGTTCTGGCGCATCTCAGCGACCAGTTTACGCACCACTGGCCGGACAATATCGAACTGTCCACGGTATTGCAGCGTGGTGTATTGAGTCAGCCAATCATCCCACTGACTCACCCGACTAAAGAATAAATCGTTTTTCGCCTCGGTTCTGGCTTCCTCGCTGGCCGTCCAGTCCCGGTCGAACTTACCGAGAATGGCTTCCAGTCTGTCATTTGTGTCGGCCATTATCGCCCTCTCGGTATTGGTCTAATTGGTGCCGGTGCTTTTGGTTTCTTTACTTTGCCAATGTCACCGTAGCGCTTGGCATAACGGCGCATCATATAGGCGTAACGTGTCGCATCGAGCAAGTCATCGCGAACCTTAACTAATCGGCCTTTATCGTCACGGTGGTAGAAGTTGAACTCTTCGAACCAGTCACGCAGCCCACGGAAAACTTTGAATTTACCGTGCCGCATTAAGTCGTATAGTTCGAATAATCCAGCCTCTACCGAACGCGAACCATCAGGCCATTGCGCGGCATCGTTGAGCATTTGGAATCCGGCATCGTGGTAATACTGCTTTTGTTGCAGGCCTGAGCCTTTCTCAGTCTGTAATCCATCTTGAGGCCATGCGGTAGGTACTTTGTTAGCCCATGAGCGAACAGCGCCCCACGCTTCGGCGGGTGATGTCTGGCTGGCCTTCCATGCTCGGGTGAGGTAGAAAGCATCGTTATCAGGGTCGATAACTAATTGGACGTGAGCTTGAGGGTGGTCCCAACCAAAGTCCATGCCGTCGATAATCATCCAGTGATCGGGAACTGCAAACGGATCACATGTTATTAGCTCCTCGCCAAAGTCATAGATACGACCATGACCAAGCATCGGTATGCCTTTCGTCCTCATGTCACGTTGATGAGGCGGGAACGAGGCAAGCAATTCCTCCTTCACTCGCTCACTCAGGTGCGGCGCATCATCCCAGCCAACATTCATGCACGTTTGACCACTGGATGGATTATCCATGAAGCCGATAACCAACTCAGTGCGGCCATTCTCAGGCGTAAACGTCAGTATTCCTCTACCACCACGACCTTTATCACCAGTAGCAGTACGCGTTAAAACCTGCGGATAGATTGATGGGTCTTTCGGCTCCTCATCGATATGGAACCAATCGACGCTATCACCCATCAGAGCGTGCTGCCCCTGTGAGTATGACCAAAATTGAATCTTTGCTAGCTTGCCTGATTTATGGCGAACATAGGCGGTACGAACAGCGTTTGGCGTACCAGACATCGGCTCGGTGTCAGCAATCAATTCACCAGGTATTAACCCACCTTCCCAACCGTTATCAGTTTTACGGCCGAGGATAGGATTCTGTAATAGGTCACGGCACTTCTCGCCCGAGTAACCTAGGCACCAGATAAGCGGTGCATGGTCGAACTGGTAGCCATCCCAATCATCGGGGTAATCACCCATGGCGTGAATAGCGTCTGTGTAAGTCGCGGTGTCGGTCTTGCCAACACGGTTAGCTGCGATCAATGCGACCGGTGAAAAATGCTTACTCTTACCGATGAAGTTTTTCTGCCACGGATAACGTGTTGAGTAGTAATTCTTGTAGCGGTAGACATGCGCCCTACGCTTCTTCTCTTCAAGGAGTCGGATTAATTCAATCTTCTGTTCCCGATTGAGGCTGTCCATTGGTTAGCTCCTTGAGGCGTCGGTCTATCTCGTCGTCGGTTAAGTCGGTGATAGTGATGTTTTGGTCATGCTGAACGCGGTCACCGTATTTCTTCGGGGCAACCTTCCCGGCATACCACTTACGAGCGTCGACCTGTAATCGAGCTTTGGCAACTGCTGCGCCCTCTTCGACTGCCGCGTCTGCAATATTCATGGCATCTTCTGCAAGAACCTCGGCCTGAATCTCGCGTGCGCGTGCGTATTGCACCGAAAATTCCTCATGCTTAGTCAGCCATAAGGTCACAGTGCTCAGTGATGGCATACCTGTGCGCTTACAAATCGACCTTAAACTTTCACCAGTCATTAGCAGAGAGCAAATATCATCCGCGACCTCTGGTAAATAATCAGATGGGCGACCACGTTTACTTTCTGCTGCCATGATTATTTTTCCTCTGTTACTGCATCCCATTCTTCACGGAATTTTTGTGGGTTGGTTGAGCCTTGAATAGCCATACAGAACATTCCTCTATGTTGTGTTGATACTTACTCGGAAATCTCGGTATCAACGCTGATAAATACCTATATAAAACTCTGTTAAGGCCACCAATAAGATGACCTTTGCAGAGCTTTATAAATTACGATGCGATAGCACCTGATGCGCGGAGTGATGCGAGTAACGCTGCAAACTCTGCCTTGGTTGGCGTGTCACCTGCTGCGTCTGCTACTGCTGCGCCCTGCTTTACGCCGCCGAGAGTTGAAGTAGTTGCCGCTGGCAGTGTGTAGCCGCCCTCTGATGTGTATTTGGTGTACTTAGCCTCAAAGTCTGATTTGCTCAGATAAAGGATTTCACCGTACTGGCTATTAAACAGGTAGCCGCCGACTTGTGGCTTGAACGTTCCTATGAATGCTACGGAGACGTATTGCTCGTTATAAGCCCCGTCGAACTCTACTTGAGCAGAACCGTCGTTAGCGTAATCAATCGCTTTGATGGGTAGCGCACGGATGTAAACGCCGTCAGCGTCTTTGTACAACGGCCATTGGGGGATGTAGTTTGGATTGGTCATGATATTGTCCTGTAGGGTGATTGCATTAAACAGCACCCGATAGGATGCTCTGTGATGCAGACATAAAAAAACCGCCCGGAGGCGGTTGAGTATTAATTTTGTAGTAGAGGCTTAAAGTCATTCAGCTTAGATGCGTGAATGACAATGCCAATGTTCATCATAAGCTCTGTGTTGACGATCATTTTAGTAGAGGTCGGTATGTCAACAATTTCCAAGTTGCCTTGTGCATTCAATGTTGGTCCTGCATATAGAATACCCAAGAAGATTAGCCTTTCTCCTGTAACTAAATGGCCTTCGTGCATAAATGAACCTTCATTCAAAATATATACTGGAGAACCACTTGAACCTCCGAAGCAAGCCATGTCTATCATGAAAACAGGTCTGCCTTGCCAGTTCTCTTTTGGCGATGAAGCAGTAATGCCTTTTCTAGTTATAGGTCGGTTGTTAACATTATCCCACAGCCCATTTGGGTAACCAGTCATGAACACATCTTCAATAGGAGTTATGCTTTTGTCCTTCAAAAATAGTTGGTCAGTGAAAAAGTATGGCTCAACAATGATATCGTTATTTCTCAACTCGGCTAATATATTAGCCACGGGAAGAACACATAAGTCTATATCATTATCTGGGTGGAATATGAAATGCTCCCTTTTTGCATCGATTTCCCCCATCTGATTCTCTTCATTACCTATTTTACAGCTAACCTTTAGACTGACTGATATGGCCGAATCTACCACATGCTTGTTAGTAACAAGAACTGGCAAAATATTTTGCTCATCCAACCTAAATCCGAACCAAAACCCCGTCCCAACAGAAATTCCATTCTCTTCTTGGCATTCTATCCTGACTGTAAGCTTAGATATTTTTTCACTATATGACATTTTTAAACCCCTTCAATTAGGAGCTTAATCATTTATCAAAACGAATGATGAATATCTATATATTTTTAAATAACCACTGCATTATTTGATTTCAGAATTAAATTTATATCCATTTCGAGTAGTTACTGATAAAACTATTTCTGCAAAATTGTAGGATTTTAAAATAGGACCAGCTAATTCAATTAACTTCTTTATTCCTTCTATATCTTTATCTGAGGAAGATAGAAATTCATGATCAAGCACCTGATTATTGCTGAATGTTGGCCAAGGGAACGGCTGTGAACTATGTGCTAATTCATCTAGTACAATCACTTTCTTGTCTACCGTTGAAGCTCTCATATATAACCCCTTAAATCGAGTAACCACAATCGAGGCCACGTTAATGACCTCTGTTCTGGCTACTAAATAAGTTGCTTGGCAAGCTTACACAGGTCGTCGAATACTGCATGGGATTGACTGCCGGCAGCGGTGACTAGCTCTTTCAGTTTGGCTTCGAATAACTCGACATCGGTTTTCACTTGCTCGACGTCGGTTTTAACTGTTTCTGGCGCTACTGCTGGCTGTTCGGTAGTTACTGGCTCGGTCATGGATTTACTCTCTTTGGTGAATAGGCTGATTAGCCACTGGATGATTTTCATTTGGTTATTTCCCTGATGTAAGCCTGCAAGCCATTAATCTGGGCTGTGGCTTGAGCTAATTGGCTTCTGAGGGTGTAATAATCTTGTCGAGCGTCTGCTGAGAGTTCGGCGCTGGCTGCATTAGTGCTGCCGGAGGCGGTGTTGGTTTGGGACATTCCGCTGGGACAGCTTGCTTTGACACGCAACCGGACAGAACCAGACTTAACCCTGTCGCTAAGAGAACTGATTTCATCGTCTTTCGCCTTGAGTTTGAGTTGATACGCTTGGTCGATTGCCGAAACAGCCTTTTGCTGAATTTGCATCTGGTTGATTGTCTTTAACCTGGTGTCGGCGACTGCTGATGCCCGGGCTGATTTGCCCTTCCACTCTATAGCAGTGTTACGGTAATGATTGACTTCGCTTACCAGAGCAATGATTCCACCGAAAAGAATGGTTATCAGAACTAAACGCCAGTTAGCAATTATCCATTCCATTATTCACCCCACAAGCAGATTTCACGCTCTACCTCTCTGCTCATAACCATTACCCGTTAGCTAAATCAATTGCCTTGACGAAGGTAGCGAAGTCATAAGGCTGATTTCCGTTCTCATGGGTAATGACTGCCTCAAGTAAAGGGATCATCACCCGGCTATCCGTCACATCGATAACCTTATCCGCGTCAACGCCGACTTGTTTAGCCACGCTGTTGATATAAGCATCGGTATCGTTTTCAACAGGAGGGGCCCAGCGGTTAATGATTTTTCTGACGGTGTTTAACCCGTGCTTCTTTTCATAGTTCCGCAAAATGATAATCATGGCGCGTATACCATATTCAGAAGCCGTAAACTGACAGAATGACTTATCAATACGCTCTGACTTGGGCACTAAGCCCTGCCAATCATCTCCCCATCGAATATTTCCCGGGTTGTTATTTCGAATCCCACGTGCGCCGCTAGTGCTGGTCATTGCTCACTCCTAATTTGTTTCCGATAAAGCGCATAGCGAAAGCTCTAATTGAGTCCACGCCAATAAAACCGACTGCGCCACCAATACCTACAGATAGCGTCTTAGGTAAGTTAAAATATTCAAAAGCAGAGGCGAAGGTAAGCGTTAAGGCACCACACAACAGTCCTTCAAGTAACATCTTTTTCCAGCCGCCGCTTGTGTAAGCAATTCTTAGAACAGACATCACGACTGCCATAAGCACCGCCCCAACAGGTGTGTCTCCTGACCACCAGCTATGCAGGAGTCGTCCCCATTCAGAGACGATATGAGGGTCATTATTCATTTTCATTTCCACCCCCGAGTGGGGATTTGTAGTAGGGATTCACCGCCTGTCACTTGATAGTATCTGTGTGGGATAATTGGGATTGACTTGCGGTGAAATAAAAAAGGCCTCACCGAAGTGAAGCCTTGAAATGTGTTATGTACGCACCATCGACATATATCAGTAACATGTCGATTATTTGCGGTTTTGTAACCATATTGCTGACGTCGCGAAAATGGTTTATTCCCTCGAATTCGGGGGAATAAAAATGATGATACTACGAAACGTCGCTATTTGATTATGATGGTTTTCCAACTACCAGTCTGGAGACTTGCCAGACATTATATCCCTTCTCATTTCTTTGGCTCTCTGCCTGTCAGAACCTGTATCGAATACCTTGCTGCGACCTGGGAAAACACCAATTTTACCGGGGGTTTCCCTCCTGCCTATATTGTCCAGCGAACAACCGGTAACCATGAACACAATAACCAATAATAATACTTTCATCTTGGCCTCTACTTGATAAAGTCGAGAGCGAATTTTAAGCATTCTGGAAATAGTTTATGTGAGCAAGTTAGAAATATTTTCAAAAAATTAAAAAAAAGCCCCACATCTGTGAGGCTTAAATTCTGGTTGGGCGCATGGCAATGCATTCTTACCATGTCTTTGTAGTCAAGAACACAAAAGCACAGGCAGTCTTTTGTATCCTACCGCCCTAATGCGTGATTAACCGGATGGGTTTGTAGGCGGCGCATAATATTTACAACAATGTAATTACTGGGTCAATACTCTCAAACACACATTTATCACAACGAAAAGCGCACTCATTTAATGCCGCTGACTGATAGCCGGAAGCTGTGAATGCGCTCATCTGTTGTGTGCCCGTTATTAATCACACCGGGCCAGTGCGCCAGATTCGGTAACAGGGAACTGGAATACCCCGTGGCTAGGTTTCTTAGGCCGCCGCCAACTTATAATCATCGTTTGCATTTATTTTTAGATGATAAAAACAATCGCTAACCATGACGAAAACTCCATAAAAAAACCCCGCCGGAGCGAGGTTCTTTTTCATCCCTTACAACAGGACGGAATACTAATTGTTGGTAATCATAACCACAGGTTCGGGAAAAGTAAATAGCCTGTAGAAATATTTTCTCCAATTAGATATTGCATAGTTGCTTTTGCTAAAGAAGTATTAGCCCACGACTCTTCTATTTCAATTTTAGTGATTAACTGGTCATAGAATGGCTTAATGCTTTTCTTCCGTGTGGCCAAGGTTAAAACTACCTCTAATTCCTCAATTGCTCGGAATGCTTCAGTGGACGGTATCCTCTCGAATCCTCTACCAACGCAGCGTTTGCACTCTCCGATTACTGGTACGCCTTGTTTTAACGTTTCCTTGCGGTCTGCCGCCTTCCCTCGCCCCTTGCAGTCGAGGCAGGCAGATGATACAACGCCTTTGCCTTTACACTCATGGCACAGGACTTTCACAACCTCTCTAACCTCACGACCCACGTTACAGCCAAGTCGTGATTCAAGTCTGGTGATGGACGTTACCTGATCCGGCCTAACGACCCCGAATGCTGATTTCATCGTGAACTTCTCAACCTCAATAAAGCCTGTTGCTTCACAACATTGGCATGGCTTTTTGGTTGATGCGCTTTGGCAATAATCCATGTAGGCATAAATTGCGAGTCTTTGCATAACAAGTGGCTTAATATCAGCATCAAGCTTGCGTAAGGCGGCAACCTTATCGCAGTTTTCTAAGGCATATTCTGTTAGTAGTGATACGGCGTTTTGAGCGTCGTTTTCACTAATTCCAACCTTCCCCATAAATGCATGATAGCCAAGCTGCGCATTTGACATAGCGAAACCCATCGCTGCGATGTAATCCGTGCCCGTTAGTTTGTCAGGAGATGTTGCCCGGGCCATACCACTAAAGTTTTGTGTCTTAGCGTAATGATACTTCACTGTTGATTCTAAGCTCATCACTTCTTCCTCCGCTTATTGCCGGGTTGGGCTGGATAGCTCTGTGGGGTTTTGTACTGGACTGTTGGGGTTATGGGTGAGAAGTGGTTAAGGAGTTTGGTTAGCCAAGTCATGAGTGACCTGCCTTTTCCAGAGCATCTTCGAGAGTAGCTATCGCGGCTTTAGTGAGAAATGTATCACCTGTAACCCTCTGCATTCTTATTTCTTCCAGAGCCATTTTTAATAATCCAACACTCACAGTTACTGGCTTGCGATTTATTTCAGCATTTCTAGCGATTCTTTCTAAGTGAAAGTGATTCATACCCACTCCCTCTGCTTAATTAGCTCTCTGGTTTTCTGCCTGTAGTACGCCGCCAGTTGCTACAACTCTTCCCGCGTCCATTTCTTTACCGGGTGCGGACCCATTAAAACTTCGAATGCCTCCTGCCCTATTTTTTCGATAAGGTTCGGCGTGTAGTTTTCGATATTTCCTGATAAGTGCTGGTTACAGGGAACGCATTGCTTATGGCAGTTGGCTTCGTCATAGCGGGTCGCTGGCGAGGCTCCACGCGTTCGATAATGCCCTGCGTCGTACTTACCCTCGTGATGACGCCCGCAGCTGATACAGGGCTGCTCTGCGTCCCTTGTGCGGATGTATGTGTTGAATGCTGCTTGGGCTTTGCTGTGGAAATAACTGAGGGGTTTTACTTCTAGCTTTCGTATCTGGTGGTGACGTCTTTCTTGCTGGGCTTCTTTCTTGCGTTGCTGCTCTTTTTTGAGTTTCTCCTTCTCTCTGAGGATTAATCCATACTCTGCGCCGTGTTCTGGGCTGCACCACCATTCGTTATCGAATCTGGGATTAAACCACTCACGGCATATCTTGCATCGGCGTCTTGGCTTTCGCATCACTCCCTCCCTGAATTTGGTGCACGGTTAGGTTTCCGCAGAACACAGCTCCGGTATCGATGTACATCTGGTTGTGATACTGGTACGGCCTCTGGGCTGGTGTGTGACCGAAAATAAACAGGTCTGCCCCATCGATATTGAATCCAATGCCATCCCACGCTTTACTGACTCGCTCCCTGTTCCAGATAACTTTCTCCACATCAACGGGCTTACCATACTCATACTTTGAACCGGGGTAATCTGCGTGGCATACCACAATTCGCCGACCATCTTTCATATTTATTTCAATGATATGCGGTAACTTGATGACCTGATTGATAAGGCTTTTGACTTGTAGCTCTTGCTCATAATCGAGATGGAAATACCAATCACCACCGTTCATCGTCCAGTGAAGAGTAAGTGATGGGTTATTCAGGCCATCTATCATCATCTGCTCGTGATTGCCGCGCACCGCTGCAAACCAAGGCATATTGATTAAATCCAAGCACTCAATATTCTCGGGCCCGCGGTCTATCAGGTCACCAACTGAAACGAGTAAATCTTTCTCGGTATCAAACCCAACATCATATAGTCTTCTCATCAATAACGTGTGGCAACCGTGCACATCACCAACCACTAATATATTTCGATATTTGCGGCTGCTTATCAACAGCTGGCAGCATTAATGATTGATACAGAGAAAAGAATGTATGCGCAATTAATGCAAGAACAAGGCGGGTGGTCTGGATGGCGTGAATTTACTCTCGTTAAAAAAGTTGCCGAAACTGCCAACGTTAGCTCCCTTTATTTAGCGCCGACTGATGCTTTAGCCTTACCGGCTTATCGTCCAGGTCAATATATCTCAATACGGGTTCAAGTTCCGTCATTGGGCTATAAACAACCCCGGCAATATAGCCTCTCTACTGCACCCAATGGGCAATTTTTTAGAATAACCGTTAAAGAAGAGTCGCTCGCACAAGCACCCGGTTATGTCTCCTCGACTCTCCACCATCAGATGCAAGTGGGTGACCGTGTAGAAGTCAGCGCACCAATGGGAGACTTTACCGTTAAAGATGCGACGAAACATAACGTATTTATTAGTGCAGGTATTGGTATTACGCCTATGGTGGCCCTATTAGAGGGGCTAACTCAAATGCCGACTTCCCAGCCCCCAGCAGCGATCAGTTTTATTCATGTCACACAAGATGCCGCCCATTATGCCCTGCGCGAGGAGGTGACTCGGCTTGCAGAACACCATTCTCGCGTTAAGACATTGATACATTATAGCCAAGCCCTAACTGGTGGCGGTCGATTTACGCTCGAATCGGTTCCGCCCTCACTGCTGACTGATAACGCTGATTACTATCTTTGCGGGCCTGCAGGGTTTATACAAGCGGTCTCTGCTGACTTACTTAAACGGGACATTTCTCCTCATCAGATTAGCCATGAGGTATTCTCAACGGGAGGATTGACACCATCTTAATCTCTGGTCAATCAAGCCTCGCAGTAGTGGTTACCAAAAATGAAAATAGAGCGTAATCCCGCCTAGCACTAACCATAATAACGCGAGTAGGATAGTTGAGCGTCTTGAGAAGAAAATGGAATATCGATGCGCCTTATTGGCGTAATACTGCTGGGTAAAGAGTGGACGCTCATCGAATGCATGGCCGATCACTATATCGGAGTTAAGCAGGCAATCCTGCTTCTCTTGCCAGTGATCCAGCGCTCGGTAAACTGCACTAATTTCGATATAGGAATTCACACAATTGAATACCCCAAAGATGGTCAATAATACCGGAATATACAGCGTGTAAAGATCACCCCAATGCGGATTGGTATTATTCATTGCGGAACAATAGGCAATCACCATAAAAGACTGGGCGGTGAAGAAGGCATTCGTTCGTTGAGCCAAGGAGGAGATTTCTTGATGAATCTCTTGACGATAAAAGGTTAATCGTTCTCGTGCCGTCGAAAACAGCGCGAGGGATTTATCGTTAAACTCGGGAGGGGTATTTCCGATGGAAGAATCCATAACGTTCTCCTGCTAAAAGTTAAAGTAAACTTAAGCATAGTCTCGAATTACTCAGCTCGGAGAACGGTTAAGATAACTCTTAGCCACCCAACATATTCAAGGGTGGCAATCTCTTACATGGTGTAGGACAGTAAGATAGAGGTTTTGGTATCAGTACGGTCTGGCGCGGACGAAGGCGGATTATTGTTCCACGTCACGTTATACGCTAATTTCAGGGAGAAATTAGAATTAATCGCTACTTGTAAACCTGTTTCAGAGTTCACCGTAGTGTCTTCACCGAACGAACTTAATACCGACACACCTTGAATGAACTTAGTGGTATCAGTGAGCTGCCATTGGTAGCTTAAAGCACCATAAGCCAACGCTGTCGTTTTATGACCACCTTCATGATAATCATCATAACGCACACCTGGACCTAATTCTGCGCGCAGGGAGTGCACAGGGCCATTTAAGATTTGGCGACCATAACCCGCTACCGCGGTATCACGGCTGTCATAACCATTTAAGCGATCACTTAACCATGTTGCTTGACCGAATAGGTAGTCATCAGCATTTAAGTTGTGACGAATACGGCCACCAATGCTGTAAGTTTCTGAAGAGCGTTCATCATTTGAAGAGGTATTCGAAGCATTACCGAATAGGCTGTAGGCCATCGTATCTTGGAACCACGTCATATTCGTTTGCACGGTAAAGTTAGAGCTTTTGGTATTGCCACTTTGCGCGAGGTAACCTGCTGAAGCTGACCCATCAAAAGGTTTCTTAGCCGTCGCTGGGTTATCCATTGAGGTAAATACTACGCTATCGGCGAGCGCTTGCTGGCTCAATGCGCCCAATCCTAACAAAACGGTGAATGCAACTTTATTAAAAACTTTCATTAAATGACCTGTACTGACAAAAGGGGTCCAAAAATGCAGGATAACTGCATACCTGAATATAAATGCATAGCAATAGCCTTAAGCTCCCGTTTCTAATTGTTGGGAGACGGTTGGCTGGGTGCGTATCATAACGATGAATTTTGAAAATAAAAGGGGGTAAAGTGTAAATCAGATGAATAACTGTTTTTGTTAGACTCAAAGCGCGCTAAGCCCTGCTTAGGACTTAACGCTAGAGTATTTATCAAATAAGCGATAACCAATGTAACAGAATGTAACCTATTACCACGACAATGATAGGTAATAGATAGAGCAAGTAATATTGTCGGAACGGACTTTGATTGGTTAACTGAAGACGTTGGGCCTCAATGGGCGTTCTTTCCCGTTCACCCATTGCATTCTCGATCACCTTATGGTCTTCAAGTTGCTCGGTAACATAGCGATATTGACGCCATTGACGTGAGCCCGCGGCATTCAGTGCCATACCAAAAAAGATCAATATAAAAAATACCCAGAACAGTAAATTCGCGCTATGACCAAAATCTGGTACTGGCGAATGCTGCCAAAATAGATTTAAGAAAGACGTATTAAATCTAACCATATCGACGATGACACGGGTGAAGTCGGAGAGTACTGCGCTAATACTCGCCAGTTTCTCCCGTTGACTACTGAGATAATTAAGAAGTGAAATTGCAGTAGAAAGCGTAGCGATAATAAAGATAATCCATCCAATACATTTCTTAAGGATTGCGCCATTACGCGCTTGTGCGAGGGTCATAGTCTTGCCTATCCAGTGATTAATCCATTAATAAATAGCATAGCTTATTTGACAAATCGATCGGAGTTGGAACAATAGCGTTTATAACTCACCAATTAGTTGGAGCGACAATGTCCGGTATACATGCGACAAAAGCCGTCATTTTTGATATGGATGGTATTTTAATTAACTCAGAGCCTTATTGGAAAACGGCTGAACAAACGGTCTTTTCGGCGCACGGCATCGACCCAGCAATACAACAACAACTTCCTGACACGACGGGCTTGCGTATAGATCAAGTGGTGAAGTTATGGCTACAGGTGGCCGGAAATAAAAGTGTCAGTGCCGCCCTGATAACTCAACAAATTATTGACTTCGTGATTAATAAAATCAATGAAGAGCGACCACTGCTGCCGGGCGTCAAACACGCATTACAGTTATGCCAACAATCTGGTGTTAAGATCGGCTTAGCGTCGGCCTCACCAATTTCGATGATCACCACGGTCGTCAGTCTGTTTGAATTAACACCCTACTTTATCACCCTCTCTTCTGCTGAGGCCTTGCCTTATAGTAAACCGCATCCACAAGTCTATCTCAACGCGGCAAAGGCTCTTGGTGTCGATCCTCTTCATTGCTTAGCAATTGAAGATTCTGTCAATGGCATGGTTGCCGCGAAAGCTGCCCGCATGAAAGTCTTCACGGTACCTGCCCTAGAACAGGCAGAGTGGCCGGTATGGTCCTTAGCCGATCGTCAGCTGCCCTCACTGAATGCGCTAACGTTAGAAATGTTGCAAGGAAAGTAAAACGATAACTCTTGTTACAACGTCACTATTCACAAACACTGTATACTTATCTATACTGGATGTATTTCCAGCTTTAAGTGTATCCACTCATGACCGCCGAAGGCCATTTACTGTTTGCGCTGGCGACCGCCGTCGCCGCCAAACGCTATGATTTAACCCCAATTATCAGTACTGCCGATTGGTGGCACCTTATTCCGGCGTGTTTACTCACCAGCCTGCTTCCTGATATTGACCACCCTAAGTCATTATTAGGCCAGCGTCTGCGCTGGATATCATTACCGATCTCACGTATTTTTGGTCATCGAGGGTTTACCCATAGTTTGATTGCTGTGCTTATCGGCATATTTCTCCTGATGAATAAACTCCCTGCCAATTTGTTTATCCCTAATGATGTGATTCAGGGCATGGTATTAGGCTATTTAAGTCATATTCTGGCCGATATGCTGACACCAGCCGGTGTCCCACTCCTCTGGCCTTGCCGCTGGCGTTTTAGGTTACCCATTCTCCCTTCGTCTAAGCATCCCCAACCGGAGCGCTATTTCTGTATAGCCTTATTAACCTTTACGGTATTGACTCCGGAGAGTCTCACTAAGCAATGGATTACCGTTGGATCACAGCAAATGAACCAAACTTGGCAGCAATGGTCTCCGCTACTCCTACGCTTAACCCACTAGCGAAAAAAAGTTATAAAATAGATCTGTTAGTTATAAGCATATCAAGGACTCAACATGGTAAAGTTTGGCCCTTTTTCACGTTATACCGTCGAATCGGGCACGCTATATTGAGGTATTCATGGATTGGTCATTAGTGATTAATATTGGGATTTTCGTTGTACTATTATGGATTTTATCAGCGATTGGTAATGATAAATGGAGCTTATCTAAGCGAGTATTCAGTGGTCTAATCATTGGTGTACTGTTTGGGATTGGCTTACAAGCAGTATATGGTGTAGAGAGCTCCGTATTAACCACCTCTATTAGTTGGTTCAATATTGTCGGCAATGGCTATGTGCAACTGCTGCAAATGGTTGTGATGCCACTGGTCTTTGCTTCCATCCTCAGTGCGGTAGCTCGATTACATAATGCCAGTTCGCTCGGGAAAATTAGCTTCCTCACCATTGCCGTACTGCTGTTCACCACCGCCATTGCTGCTTTAGTTGCCGTCTTTGTCACCGGCTTATTTAAACTTAATGCTGAAGGCCTGGTTCAAGGAGTAAAAGAAACGGCGCGGCTAAATGCGATTCAAAGCCACTATGTTGGGCAAGTAGCAGACTTAACTGTGCCGCAATTAATTCTCTCTTTTGTGCCAAAAAATCCGTTTGCTGATCTAACGGGTGCAAGCCCGACATCCATCATTAGCGTGGTTATTTTTGCGGTATTCTTAGGCGCGGCGGCCATTCAACTGGTGAAAGAGAGTCCAGAGAAAGGTCAACGAGTCATCGCGGCTATCGATATTTTACAAGCCTGGGTGATGAAATTAGTTCGTCTGATTATGCGCCTCACCCCTTATGGCGTGATGGCGTTAATGACTAAAGTCGTCGCGACCTCTAACTATCACGATATCGTTAAATTAGGCACCTTTGTCATCGCCTCCTACTTAGGCCTGTTAATTATGTTTGCGGTACATGCCTTACTACTGGCGATTAATGGGATCAATCCGCTACGTTATTTCCGTAAAGTCTGGCCAGTGATTAGCTTTGCTTTCACCAGTCGTTCAAGTGCTGCATCGATCCCACTCAGTATCGAAGCTCAACAGAAGCGTCTTGGTACGCCAGAGTCTATTGCCAGCTTCTCTGCTTCATTTGGGGCAACGATTGGGCAAAACGGTTGTGCGGGCTTATACCCTGCCATGTTAGCCGTGATGATTGCTCCCACTATGGGGATCAACCCCTTTGAACCTATGTGGATTGCAACCTTAGTCGGCTTAGTCACTCTAAGCTCAGTGGGTGTTGCGGGAGTGGGTGGCGGAGCAACCTTTGCGGCACTGATCGTATTACCGACCTTGGGCTTACCGGTCACGCTAGTGGCTTTACTAATCTCGATTGAGCCACTGATCGATATGGGAAGAACCGCATTAAACGTTAACGGTTCAATGACCGCTGGAACGCTAACGAGCCGCTGGCTGAAGCAGACAGACCAATCAGTTATGGAGAGGGATCATCACGAGGAAACCTCGATTCAGTAATAAAAAAAGGGCCAGATATTGGCCCTTTTTTTATACTTATTTCTGAGCCACTTGTGGGTCAGTGTCGTATTCTTGACAGCTTTGGAAGCCATAGTTCATTACACGGTCGCTACCGTTGTAACTAACGAAATAGGTGACCGGCTTATTATCCGTGCCTTTACCAATGATATAAGTTTCACAAGTGCCACGCGCATGGACCATGGTGATATCAGTCGAAGGTGTACCCGCAATTTGGTGTACCTGCTGACGGCTCATACCCTTCTTAACATTCTTCACTACGGGTTGCGTAACGTAGCTTTCCGCTTGACGATAAGTGGTACACCCACTCAATACCGCTAACGCTAAACCGCCAACCATAATACCCGTTAATTTTTTCATAAAGTCCCTCTGCAAGATTCAATCATTGAGTTAGATTTATTGGTAATAATATAAACATTTTTAAGTGTAGACATAGATTTCCTGCAAAACAAATAGTTAACATAGATCTTTACAGGGTAAATGGCTATCCTTGGCCACTATCACGTCGCATTACCGCTTTGTCACCGAATCATATGATTGAGGATCCATGTCTACGACTCACACACCACGTATGGCACTAGCCATTCCACTCGGGCTAATGGCCGGTCTAGGACCGCTCTGTATTGACCTCTATTTACCTGCACTCCCCCAGCTGGCCACCGATTTAGCCGTCCCCACTGCGAGCGCACAACTTAGTCTTACTGCAGGACTCCTCGGCTTAGGGTTCGGTCAATTACTGTTTGGCCCCTTGAGTGATAAATATGGGCGTATTAGACCCTTATTGATTTCGCTCTGTATTCTACTTCTGGCCTCGATTGCCTGTTCTTTTGCACAAACCCTACCACAGCTCTTAACCGCACGGTTTTTCCAAGGGTTAGGTGGCGCAGGCGGCGCTGTGCTATCCCGTGCAGTGGCTCGCGATAGATTTAGCGGCCATGAATTAACACGATTTTTTGCTATGTTACTTTTAGTCAATGGACTAGCCCCTATTTTAGCGCCAATCATCGGTGGGTTCCTGACCAGCTATATGAGTTGGCGTGGGATTTTTGTGGTCTTAGCGGGCATGACTGTTGTGCTGCTTTTCTTGGCGAAAACCAGAATCGAAGAGAGTTTAGTGGTTGAGAAGCGTAGCCAAGGCTCGTTATTCAGTGCGTGGAAATTATTAATCGATGTTATCCGCCATCGACCGTTTATGGGATTTTGTCTCACTCAAGGTTTTATGATGTCAGGTATGTTTGCCTATATCGGAGCATCCCCTTTCGTGTTACAAGAAACCTACGGTTTATCGCCTCAAAACTTCAGTTTGTGTTTTGCGTTAAATGGCTTCGGTTTGATCCTCGCCTCGCAAATTAGTTCTCGTCTATGCCCTAAGTTTGGCGAATATACAATTTTACGCTGCGGGTTGATAATCGCCTTCATCGCCTCAAGCTGCTTAGTCATCAGTGGTCTTTTACACGCGAGTTTACCCGTCTTCTTGGTAGCACTGTTCTTCAGTATCGCCAGTAACGCAATAATCTCTACCACGGCATCCTCCCTTGCGATGCAGAGTCAGGGTCACCGGGCAGGCAGTGCTTCCGCCGTCATCGGTGTCACGATGTTTACATTAGGCTCTATCGCAATTCCGATAACGGGTATCGGTGGTTCTTCCGCATTGGCGATGGGAGCAACGATTTTTGGCTGCTTTATGATGGCAATCATCATGTTTATCTTTGTAGCAAAAAAACCAGAAACCCTGCAAAAAGGACATTAATTTCTCACTCCCCCTCTTTATATGAGGGGGCATTTTAGCGTTATGATAACGCTTAACCCGTTTATCAGAGGTTTTGCCATGTCTCTACAGCAAGAAATCATTCAAGCCTTAGGCGTCAAACCCACCATTAACCCTGAAGAAGAAGTGAGACGGAGTGTCGATTTTTTAAAAAAATATCTCACCCATTACACTGGCTTACGTTCTCTGGTGCTCGGGATCAGCGGAGGACAAGACTCAACACTGGCTGGAAAGTTGTGCCAAGTAGCCATCACCGAACTGCGCGATGAACTCAACGATCCAAGCTACCAGTTTATTGCCGTCCGTCTACCCTACGGCACTCAAGCCGACGAACAGGATTGCCAAGATGCCTTAGCCTTCATCCAACCGGATAGGACTCTGGTGGTGAATATTAAAGAGTCGGTGCTCGCCAGTGAACGTGCGTTAAAGGACGCAGGAATAACGGTTTCAGATTTTGTTCGCGGTAATGAAAAGGCCCGTGAGCGGATGAAGACGCAGTACAGCATCGCTGGAATGACTCAAGGTGTCGTCGTCGGTACCGATCATGCTGCCGAAGCGGTAACGGGGTTTTTTACCAAATACGGTGATGGTGGGACTGATATCAACCCGTTGTTCCGACTTAACAAACGACAAGGTAAGCAATGTCTTAAATATCTCGGCTGCCCTGAACATCTCTATTTAAAACATCCAACTGCCGATCTTGAAGATGATCGTCCCGGTCTTAAAGATGAAGTTGCATTAGGGGTAACCTACGCCGATATCGATGCTTACTTGGAGGGAGAGACGATTGCCGCAGAACGTGCAGCGATTATTGAAAACTGGTATACGAAAACTGAACATAAACGCCGGACGCCTATTACTGTTTTCGACGATTTTTGGCAGAAATAAAAAAAACTGCGGAGGCAACCTCCGCAGTCAATGATTTAGTTTTGTTGTGGGGCCGCATTAGGCGCCGGATGTTTAAAATTCTTCATCTTTTCATAGTTCGCTTGGTACTGTTTCTTTTGGTCAGCGGTCAATAAGTTATAGATTTTATTGTCCGTTTCTAAGCGATTTAGCATACGTTGTTTGTCTTGAGCAGCATGGCTATCTACCAAGCTTTGTGCTTTCGATGCATCAAATTTTTCTGCGGTGATCAGATCAAACGCCGCCTGACGGTCTGCTTTTGAAGGAGGCGTCATATTCTTACGCCCTTGGTCAAGAATGCCGTGGATCTGTTGCTTTTGAGCGTCGGTTAATACAATCCCTTTCATCAGCATCATTTCAGGTGCGCCATGTGGGCGCTTTTTCATATGGGGATGTTCAGTTGGGGTTGCGCTTAATGGTGCTGTCTCTGCATAGACCATTGATGCTGAACCCATCAATAAAGAACTAACTAATAATAATGATGTTACTTTACGCATCTTAGTTTCCTTAACTTATCTACAACCACGAGAATGTCGTGAACACGGAAGTCATAATAAGAGATCCATTGTCAAGCAACGCGCAGTTCAGTAAAAACCTGCAAACGTTCACCCCTAATATTCGTCTATATTGCAATCATTGCAAAGTCCAGCACATTACTCTGTTAAGAATGCGTTAACTGCTGCGATTATCCTGCATCACCTTGATTGAAATAATCAGGCTGCTGCGCCGGTGGCTCTGATTTCAACGTAATCGTATTTGAGGTTGCTCGTGTTTTGCCATTATCTACCGTCACCGCAAGGTGATATTCATTCTTTGCACCGGGTGCGTCGTTCCAAGCAGGCAGGATGATTGTCCACCCCGTTAATTGCTGAGCATTAACCGGTGGCGTTAGACTGAGTTGTCGGGTATCGCCTTGCCATTCAACGTTTTTAATCGATTTATTCGGCGTAGCCTGAACCACTAATGTGATCGAATCCCCGGCATTAAGTTGCCAAGGCGGGGTTGCCAAATAAACTGAGAAAGCTTGGCGTTTACGGTAGCTCATGACAGGCAGATTATTTCGCGTGACAACGTCATACCGACTGCCAAATAGCGATCGCGCATCGGCCACGGCATAAGGCGACAGCTGTTGCGAGAGGGATTGGCCAAAGTGATAGTTTACATTGAGGCCAAAGACATCCTGGCTCGTCCCCCCTGAGCCTTCTTTGTGCGAGGCAGATACCGTGACTAAGGGGATTGGGGTATAGGTCAACCCGACAGACATGCTGCGCGGATTATTATAGTAATTACCATCATTGAAGATATCGATGCCTTCGCCAAGATATTGTTGCCACGAAACGGTTACCCCCAGTTGTTGATAGAAAGGTAAGTAACCTTGGCTAGTAATATCATAGCCACGGGCCATCCGTTGAGACTGGGTCGCGGAAGTATTTTTCCACCCCGATAATGGCGTATAGTAATTTGCGGAAAAACGCAGGTAATGGCTCCATAGTTCTGTACCAATTGAACCGCGTTGCTGATTGTTGGTAAAGAGTTGGTCCAAGAAGGCGTTATAACCGAAGAGCCACTGATTATTGGAGAAGCGTTGTCCTAGCCCTGCACTGCCTACTGTCCCTAGGGTGCTCTGGTTAACAGAGAGTTGACTGAACGTTAGACGTTGGCCGTTATCATTGAGGGGAGTTAACAGCGATCCGGTCGATCCGGTAAATTTGCCTTCCATATCGACGTTAAGGCTGAGATTCGCTTGACCCAAGGGAGAAAGTATATGTTCGCCGGTGCTGTCGACCTTTTCCGTCAGTTTGTCTCTGACATGATTAAACGCCCACTCTCTTGCACTACGCTCGGCACTGGTATCATCGTCTGAATTTTGTAGGGACTTCCCCAAACTGGTTGCGATATCGGTAAGCCGCGGGTCGACCTGAGAGGTCGAAGATTGAGATGAACCTAAATCAGGTAGCGCTGCGGTGTAGGAAGCGCTTTCCATCGTAGCACTGGGCGTCGACGGGTGAAGCATACTACCTTGGGCACGACTTAACACCAGCAATGGAGAAAGCACCATTAATATCTTGGTTAAGGATGCTGGGTCACGCTTAATGGTTAACAATAGGAACAACTCCTCTTTTGATCATGCTGAGAGATAGGTCCGATAAGTATATAAGCCGAGAGCTAGATCACAATAGCATCTCATTCCGAAGTTGTAGCGCTCAATTCCATCGATAATTGGACTGCGTATTCTGTTAAGGCGGTCAGTGTGGGTTCTTGGATACCGTAACGCTGAAAAGTGGCGACCATCTCTTGTAAATAAGTCAGGTTTTTACCTAAAGGGCCTTGGGCACTTGCAATGGTTCTTGCTTTGAACGCCATACTTTCCTCAATTTTGAACTGACAATGTTGAGGATTGGCAACAAATACTAAGGCTTCAATAATTTCGCCACTCTCAAGAGTGAGAGGTTGCCAGAGAGGTCGATAACAACCGGTCAACATCTCCCTTTTCCATAATAACGCCAACTCAGATTCCCAACTCTCACAACAGAGTTTAAATGCGAGACCGGTGGTGCTGCCCCCTTTCACTAACGCTAACATCCGCCCGGGCGCCTCAGCGGTGCCCCGCCCCGCGATTAAACTTAAACAAAATTCCCTCGACCATCCTCCAAGATGTGCGGTCTCCACCCGATCATGATCGAGGAGCGGATTCCACATCAAGGAACCGTAACCAAATACCCAAAGTGGCCCTTTGCTTGGTTTGTTAAGTAAAAATTGGTGTAATGATGCGGTGCGTTGTTCAGTAGAAAGCAGCAAGCTTTCCTCGATTGGGCCAAACGACGATTGGCAGTCAGCACTTTTCAAAAACTCTCGGGTTAGCACAACTACGCCCCTCTGTGGTGGACACTTTCCCATCATGACAAAGTCCGTAATCAGTGTGAAGACTGCAGGCTGAGAAAGTACGCTAAAATTATTTCTTCTTATTAACGACAGCAGTTCACTAACACTTTACTTACAAAGCAACTATTCCGCACGGTAAACCAAAGGTATCGATCGAAACCGTTATAAATAGTAGTTATGGACATATAATTAATGACAAATACTTATGATAACTTCATGGTAATTTTATTAATAACCATTTTATTCAATGTGTTAAAATCCATCATTAGCTTTTTTAGCCAATTCGAACAAAGTAAAGCAAAGTAAAACAAAGTGAACTCGTCCAAATATTTGCTATAGTTATTATTCCCCCTTTAGGAATACTCTACTGGCGAGTCCCCCCTCGCTACGCATAGCACAAGGAGATTGGATGCCTGGTAACGAAAAAACACGTCATACGGAATTTAGTTTGGCGCTTCCCATTCTGGCTATCGGCCTATTACTGGGATTTGGACAACCTGACGGTCTAGCGTTAACCACCGGAATGAATATCATTGCTTTAGTGGCGATCCTTTCCAGTGCCTTCAGTGTGGTCCGCCATGCCGATGTATTGGCTCATCGCTTAGGTGAACCCTACGGCTCTCTCGTACTGACCCTTTCTGTAGTGATTTTAGAAGTGAGTTTAATCTCAGCGCTTATGGCAACTGGCAGCGCTGAGCCGACGCTCATGCGTGACACGCTCTATTCTATTATTATGATAGTGATCGGTGGGCTAGTTGGCTTCGCGTTGTTACTTGGCGGCGGTAAATTCGCCACACAATACGTTAATCTCGCGGGTGTGAAGCAGTATCTTATCGCGATCTTTCCCCTCGCTATCCTCGTGCTCATTTTCCCCAATGCTTTACCGGGTGGTAATTTTACTACGGGGCAATCGCTGTTAGTCGCAGCGCTCTCCGCGGTGATGTACGGCGTTTTTCTGTTGATTCAGACCAAGACTCACCAAAGTCTCTTTGTCTATGAACATGAGGACGATAGCGATGATGGTGATCCGCATCATGGTAAGCCCTCCGCCCACAGTAGTACTTGGCACAGTATTTGGTTAATTATTCACCTTATTGCCGTGATCAGCGTGACTAAGCTTAACGGCCCAGTGTTGGAAAACTTATTGCACGCCTTGCACGCACCGCAACAATTTACCGGCTTCTTAATTGCCTTGTTAATTTTATCGCCTGAAGGACTAGGTGCCATTAAAGCCGTACTGGCTAATCAGGTTCAACGTGCAATGAATCTTTTCTTCGGATCGGTGATTGCAACTATCTCGTTAACTGTACCGGTCATAACGATCATTGCAACGATAACGGGGAATGACTTACATTTCGGATTAGATGCGCCACAAATGGTGGTCTTAGCCAGCGTGTTAATCTTGAGCCAAATTTCATTCTCAACGGGTCGAACCAACGTATTGAATGGCGTGGCACACTTAGTTTTATTTGTGGCCTATTTAATGACTGTGATGCTGTAGAAAATTACTTTAAAAAAAAGGGCCTTCGCGGCCCTTTCTTATTAGTTACTTGTGTCCAACTCAGGGAAGGATTTCACCAAGTCATCAATCGCTTTCATTTGCTGTAAGAAAGGTTCTAACTTATCTAAGGGTAACGCAGAAGGACCATCACAACGCGCCTGTGCCGGTTGCGGGTGAGCTTCGATAAATAGCCCTGCGATACCTACTGCCATTCCTGCACGCGCCAGCTCAGCCACCTGGGCACGACGCCCCCCTGATGCAGAGCCGAAAGGATCACGTGTCTGTAAGGCATGGGTCACATCAAAAATAACCGGAGAATTGTTGGTAACTTTCTTCATTACATTAAAGCCCAGCATATCCACAACGAGGTTATCGTAGCCAAAGTTGCTTCCGCGGTCGCAAAGAATGACTTTATCGTTGCCGCCCTCAGCAAATTTATCAACAATATTTCCCATCTGCCCTGGGCTAACGAACTGTGGTTTTTTGACGTTAATCACAGCGCCAGTTTTAGCCATTGCTTCGACAAGGTCGGTCTGACGGGCAAGAAAAGCGGGAAGCTGAATCACATCAACCACTTCTGAAACAGGTTGTGCTTGGCTCGCCTCATGAACGTCAGTGATAATTTTGACGCCAAAAGTTGCTTTAAGCTCTTGAAAGATCTTCATCCCTTCTTCAAGGCCCGGGCCACGGTAGGAGTGAATAGATGAGCGGTTTGCCTTATCGAAAGACGCTTTGAAGACATACGGGATACCGAGCTTCTCAGTTACCTTGACGTAGTGCTCACAGATTTGCATGGCGAGGTCACGAGATTCCAGAACATTCATTCCCCCGAACAATACGAACGGCAGATCATTTGCTACACGGATATCACCGATAGACACAACTTTTTGGACCATACTTTTATCCTTTACTTGGCTGATTGCAGGGGTCACTAATGTAAAGTGACCGACTTATATTCGATAGTATGCATTTGCACTTTAATCATTTCACTGACCGGATCCTCGGGGCATTGTTCCACAAAATATGCCAGATCGGTCAATGCGATGTGTTCACATTCGAGTTGAGCGTAGATTAAACCGCGATCACGAATTTCATAAGGGTCATCGGGATCAAGCGCCACCAATACTTTACTAATCTGTAGCGCGAGCTCCATCTGGTTTTCTTCCATTAAAGAAACCTTAAGCGTTTCGAGTAATTTCCGAATCACCTCTTCAGAAGTCGCTGGCTCCAAATCGATATCATCGATGCTTGAAGTTGGTCCAATCGTCCCTTTCACCCAAACATCTAAGGTGTGTTCATCAAGCGTATCGCCGTTGAAAGGGTTAATTAACCACATTTCACCGTCCACCCAGTCAGCGCGTAAAATCAACTGTGTTGGGAAAATTACTGGGAACAGTGGAATCTCCAGTTGTTCACTGAGGTACAGTAAGATTGCCCCGAGCGATACAGCACTGCCCTCGCGGCACGTCAACACATTGTCTAACCAAAGTGCCTCAGAAAGCCGATACACGCCACTGATGCTGGCGAAGCCCCACTGTTTAAAAAATAAATCCAACAACCGATCCAATTTCAGATCTGGATTAGGCTCGGCGGCTAAATATTCTTTCGCTTCGCTAAGTAATGATGCCAACTGTTGCCGCACCCAGGTTTCTGGGAAATCGTCACGAACTTGCGCAGTCAGCGCAATCATTGCTTCAGATAACGAACGCTGTGTAGTGGTTACCATTTCGTCGGGAGCCATCATTTACTCCCTATTAATAAATAAGCCGAGCAACGCTTTGCGTGACTCTTTCGAGATATAGTTTTCAAATAGTTCATCATCTACAATAACTTTTTCGACACTTGAGCGAATTTGCCATAAGTCACTCGTGGATTACCACCATAATCAACCCGCGTCGCCACGGCGTCAAACCCTTCCGAGACAAAAAGCTGCTGAACTTGTTGATGTTGTTGCCAGCCATGCTCAGCTAATAACCATCCACCAGGGGCTAGCCATTGCGGGGCTTGCTGGATAATAAGCTGTAAATCGGCGAACCCCTGCTGGGGAGCGACTAAGGCACTCCGTGGCTCAAAATTAACATCGCCTTGAGTAAGATGGGGGTCGTCTGCATCGATATAAGGTGGATTCGTCACGATCATATCGAAAGCATTTGGCGATAACGCCTCAAACCAGTGACTCAATTGAAACTGGCAATTATTAATTGAAAGACGCTGCGCATTACCGCGTGCAAGTTCCACCGCCTCAGCAATACGATCCACACCTATAAACAGCGAGTCAGGCCGCTCACTGGCCAAGGCTAGGGCTATCGCCCCCGTTCCCGTCCCCAGATCAAGCACCTTAACCGGTGTTGGCGGCAGAAGGCTAAGTGCCTGTTCAACCAGCACTTCCGTATCCGGCCGCGGGATTAAGGTTGCTGGGGAAACCGACAAAGGTAAAGACCAAAATTCTCGCTGCCCACATAAGTATGCGATCGGCTCACCCCGACCACGACGCGCGATCAGCTCAGCCAAAACAGCCAGCTGTTCGACCGTTAATCCGTAGTCATCAAAAGCGATTAACCAACTTCTGGGCTTATCGAGGACATGGCTGAGGATCACCTCAGCATCACGCTTTGCACTGTCACTGTGCTGCAGTAATGGGACTACTTCTTGTAGCCAGTGACGGATCTGCATTACTCTTGACCTGCTAAGGCCGCCAGTAGATCGGCTTGGTGCTCTTGAACGACCGGTTCGATAAGACTCTCAAGTTTTCCTTGCATCGTCTCATCCAAACGATAAATGGTAAGGTTGATACGGTGATCAGTAATACGACCTTGCGGGAAATTATAGGTTCTAATCCGATCAGAACGGTCACCACTCCCCAACAGGTTACGACGCGTAGACGCTTCTTCTTCGTGGCGTTTCGCCATTTCAGCGGCGTGAATTCTCGCGCCAAGTACAGAAAGTGCTTTAGCTTTGTTCTTATGCTGTGAACGCTCGTCCTGACACTCGACCACGATACCCGTTGGTAAGTGGGTAATACGGATCGCAGAGTCGGTGGTGTTAACGTGCTGGCCACCTGCTCCCGACGAACGGAAGGTATCGATTTTCAGATCGGAAGGGTTGATATCCGGGAGTTCCGCTTCAGGGATCTCTGGCATCACGGCAACGGTACAAGCTGAGGTGTGGATACGCCCTTGTGATTCGGTCTCCGGGACACGTTGTACACGGTGACCGCCGGATTCAAACTTCATTCGACCGTACACACCAACACCTTCAATGCGCGCGATAATCTCTTTATATCCGCCATGCTCACCTTCATTGGCGCTGACCACTTCCACGCGCCAGCGATTTGCCTCGGCATAACGGCTATACATTCTAAAAAGGTCGCCAGCAAACAGGGCGGCCTCGTCACCACCGGTTCCGGCACGTACTTCGACGAAGCATGAACGTTCGTCGTCAGGATCTTTCGGTAACAGTAGGACCTGTAGCGATTGTTCGAGTTCTTCGCTTTGCGCTTTAGCCTCTTTCAGTTCATCTGAGGCCATTTCACGCATTTCGGGATCGGCTAACATTTCATTGGCCGTTTCAATGTCTTCTTGTACCTGACACCATTGACGGAAACAATTGGTCACGTCGGTGAGCTGAGCATATTCCCTGGAGAGAGCGCGAAAACGCTCCTGATCAGCGATAACACCTGCATCGCCGAGCATCGCTTCGACTTCCTCATGACGTTCCTGTAGGGCTTCAAGTTTGGCAACAATAGAAGATTTCATGTATGAATTATTTGTCCAATAACAAAAGGGGAAATAGCCTGTGCCTAACTGAGGCCGAGGCTATCACGCAGGATTTGTAAACGCTCAGCATCGCCTTCACGCGCAGCTTGCTGAAGAGATTTTGTGGGTGAGTGAATCAAGCGATTCGTCAATTTGTGGGCCATCTCTTGCATCACTTTCTGTGGATCTTGACCTTGAGAAAGTGCGGATAATGCCCGTTGCATTAATTCTTCACGGATATCTTCGGCCTGATGCCGATAATCACGGATCACATCGACGGCATTTTGCGCTTGCAGCCAAGCCATAAACTCACCGCTCTCTTGTACCACGATGGTTTCTGCTTCAACGGCTGCTGCTTCTCGTTGCGCCATATTGTGTTGAATAATCGCTTGCAGATCATCCACGGTATAAAGATAAGCAGACTCTACTTTACCGACTTCGGGTTCGACATCGCGCGGAACCGCAATATCGACGATCAGCATCGGTTGATGACGTCGTTGCTTTAAGGCACTTTCCACCATGCCTTTACCAATAACGGGTAGCGGGCTGGCGGTGGAGGAGATAATAATATCCGCGGAGGCAATATGTTCAGGTAGCGCCCCAAAGTCGATGACTTCAGCATGGACTTCTTCCGCCAGACGCTGTGCCCGTTCACGGGTACGGTTGGTGATCATAAGCCGTTTAACCTGATGTTCACGCAGGTGACGCGCAACCAGTTCAATCGTCTCGCCCGCGCCGACCAGTAAAACGGTGACTTTTTTCAATGATTCAAAAATTTGCCGGGCTAAGGTACAGGCGGCAAAGGCAACAGACACCGCGCTACTACCAATTTCAGTTTCAGTCCGCACCCGCTTAGCCACAGAGAAGGTTTTTTGGAACATACGTTCCAGTTCACCATTAATGACATGCCCGCGCTGGGATTCGGCGTAAGCTTTTTTAACCTGCCCCAAAATTTGCGGCTCGCCCAAAACAAGAGAATCAAGTCCACTTGCCACGCGCATTAAATGGCTAACGGCGGCGTTATTCTGATGCCAATAGAGGCTATTGAGGACCTCTGTTTCATCCAGATGATGATAGTTACATAACCATTGGATTAGCTGTTGCTGAATATCGTGCTGTTCATCAACACTTAAATAAAGCTCGGTTCGATTGCAGGTTGAAAGTACGACACCACTGTGCACTGATGGCTGAGACAGTAAACTGTCTAATGCGTTATCTAAGATATCAGGGCCAAACGCCACCCGTTCGCGAAGCGCGACAGGAGCAGTTTTGTGATTTATTCCAAGTGCTAGCAGCGTCATAATGATGTGATTACTTTTACCCTACAAACCTTACAGGCATTTTTGTGCGGCCATTCTACAAGATGCTTCCTGTCATGAAAAGCCATACAAAAGATAAGTGTGTAATAAGATTCTTTTCTTGCATGTGTTATGCTGAATATAGCATTGATCGTTAAATTCCGCCGTCATCGACGGCCCGTCAAGGAGAAAAGCGTGCGAGTTATTCCTGCAAAGCGTTTACGAGTGGTGATCCCGGTGGTCACACTGTTATTAAGTGCCTGTGTTTCTCATCAAGCCCCTCAAGGACCCGGTAAAAGCCCTGACTCTGCGCAATGGAAACAGCATCAAGCCCAAGTGAGCACCGTGACCCATTTTGAAACACTTGGTGCCTTCGCCTATCTTTCAGATAAACAAAAGGTTTACGCGCGCTTTAACTGGCAACAACAGGCGACTGACCGCTACCGTTTATTATTGACCAGTCCTATCGGCAGCACCGAGCTACAGCTCGATCAACAAGGCAATACGGTTCAACTTGTGGATAATAAAGGTCAGCGTTACATGAGCCACGATGCCCAGACGATGATCGGCAAACTCACTGGCATGCAGATCCCTCTAGATAATTTACGCCAATGGATGTTGGGCCTACCGGGTAATGCTGATCATTTTACGCTTAATGATAATTATCAGTTGCAGAGCGCAGATTACAGCCAAAATGGCGTAACTTGGCATGTGTCGATCAGCAGCTATAACAACAGTGTTTCCCCTGCGCTACCCGCCAACGTAGAGTTAACGACAGAAGGACAACGAATCAAGTTACGTATGGATAGCTGGACGACACAATGATTGAACGCTGGCCCTCCCCTGGCAAATTAAACTTATTTCTGTCAATAACCGGTCGACGTGACGACGGCTATCATAATTTGCAGACGCTCTTTCAGTTTCTGGATTATGGCGATGAGATGACCTTTGCGGCGGATCAACACGCTCATATTCGTCTAATGAACGATATTGAAAATGTCCGCTGTGAAGATAATCTGATCTATCGCGCCGCCTTGCGTCTTAAGGCGCAAGCCATTGCTGATAAGCGGTGCGAGGCAACGGTCGGCGTCACCATCGGGATTGATAAGAAATTACCGATGGGTGGCGGCCTAGGCGGTGGCTCATCTAACGCTGCCACGACCTTGATTGCACTGAATCAGCTATGGCAACTTAACTATTCTCTCACCCAACTCGCTGACCTCGGCCTGGCACTTGGTGCTGATGTGCCGATTTTTGTCCACGGCTATGCAGCGTTGGCCGAGGGGATAGGCGAGCAACTGACCCCCGTGCAGCCTGAAGAGAAATGGTACCTGGTTGCTCATCCTGGCGTGAGTATCCCGACGCCAGTCATTTTTAATGATCCTGATTTGACCCGTGATAGTCCGGTGCGGAGTGCAGAACAATTAATGCATTCGCCTTGGTCGAATGATTGTGAAGCAATCGCAAGAAAACGTTTTCGTAAGGTTGATGAATTACTCAACTGGCTGCTAGAATACGCTCCGTCAAGACTGACGGGCACTGGTGCTTGCGTGTTTGCTGAATTCGACAGTGAAGCCGCTGCTCGTCATGTCCTTACTCTCACTCCACCTTGGATGACTTGTTTTGTTGCAAAGGGTGCTAATATTTCGCCCTTGCATCAACGGTTATCGGAGTGATTGGCGGCAGGTAACTGGCTTACCCGTTCCAGGGTCTGTACCTGCTGTTACTTACCTATACCTGTGAGAATGCCCGATTACGGTGGGCATTCTTTGGACCCAAAGCCTGAGGTTTAACTCGTGCCTGATATGAAGCTTTTTGCTGGTAACGCCACGCCGGAACTAGCGCAACGCATTGCCAATCGTTTATACACGACTCTAGGAAACGCCGCTGTAAGCCGTTTTAGCGACGGAGAAGTCAGTGTTCAGATTAACGAAAATGTACGGGGCGGTGATGTTTTCATCATCCAATCCACCTGTGCGCCGACCAATGACAACCTGATGGAACTGGTCGTCATGATCGATGCACTGCGTCGTGCCTCGGCCGGCCGTATCACTGCCGTAATCCCTTACTTTGGGTATGCGCGTCAAGACCGTCGCGTGCGTTCTGCACGTGTCCCAATCACCGCCAAAGTGGTTGCAGATTTCCTCTCAAGTGTTGGTGTTGACCGTGTCCTGACCGTTGACTTACACGCCGAACAAATCCAAGGTTTCTTCGATGTGCCGGTCGATAACGTGTTCGGTAGCCCAATTCTCCTTGAAGATATGCAGCAGCTCAACATGGAGAATCCGATCGTGGTTTCTCCCGATATCGGGGGTGTTGTACGTGCACGTGCCATCGCCAAATTATTAAACGATACTGATATGGCAATCATTGATAAACGCCGTCCTCGTGCCAACGTTTCTCAAGTGATGCATATTATCGGTGATGTAGCAGGTCGCGACTGTATTCTCGTCGACGATATGATCGATACGGGTGGGACGTTGTGTAAAGCAGCAGAAGCCTTGAAAGAGCGTGGCGCAAAGCGTGTCTTTGCTTACGCAACCCACCCTATCTTCTCTGGCAACGCGCTCGAGAATCTTCGCAACTCAGTGATCGACGAAGTAGTCGTCTGTGACACCATCCCGTTATCACCTGAAATCCAAGCACTTCCGAACGTTAGAACCCTAACCCTCTCGGGAATGTTGGCAGAAGCGATCCGTCGTATCAGTAATGAAGAGTCAATCTCTGCGATGTTTGAGCACTAATTACGTAAAAAATGGGCCGAAAGGCCCATTTTTTTTCCGCCATTAGGAGTGACGACGACGGTGTGGATGCCGTTGGTGGAAACGTAGTAGATAATATTTTTCACATACCTTCTCTCGGCCACTGAGCTGCGCCCCCATTAACCAGAAAAACGCCCCCAGAAAAATCCCTAGCACCGAACCTGTTGCCCAACTATCCGTAAAGATCGATCCTTCGGCTTGGCTTAATAACGCGATCAGTAGACTACTGACCGATAATACCAATCCCACCACCATTAACGCATTGCCTATCAACGAAGTATGTACGCGTTTCATTCGCTTCTCCTTAGCTAAGTCTTACAGAACTTGACAAAAGTGTAGGCGCTAATCGCAGGATTATCTTTAACCGGGATCACAGTCTGGGACTTTTTAACACTTTGTGCGACCCAACAAAATACGTCGACGGGAATGTTTTTGAACTTCCCTTCTTGCATGCAGTACACTAGCGTTTTGCCCCGCGAAGGATAATTCCTGTGAGTACCATTAAATTAATTGTTGGCTTAGCGAATCCCGGTGCTGAGTATGCCGCCACGCGACATAATGCCGGTGCCTGGTATACCGACCTACTCGCTGACCGTTTTCGCCAACCCTTAAAAGAAGAAGCGAAATTTTTTGGCGCGACGGCGCGTCTATCCATTGCCGGGGAAGATATACGACTGCTGGTCCCCACTACTTTTATGAATTTAAGTGGTAAAGCGGTTGCGGCGATGGCTAACTTTTATCGGATCCCACCGCAAGAGATCTTAGTTGCACACGATGAGATGGACCTTCCTCCTGGCGTCGCCAAGTTCAAACAAGGCGGCGGCCATGGCGGACATAACGGTTTAAAAGATATTATCAATAAACTCGGTAATGTTGCCGACTTCCATCGCTTGCGTATCGGGATCGGCCACCCTGGTGACCGCAATAAGGTGACCGGCTTCGTATTAGGTAAACCGCCGTTGAGCGAGCAAAAGTTAATCGATGATGCGATTGATGAAGCCGCACGCTGTACCGAGGTCTGGCTAAAAGAAGATCGGTTACGCGCGATGAACCGTCTCCATAGCTTTAAAGCAAGTTGAGTGCGCTGCCCTCTTTGCTAAAATCTGTGTATAATGCGACAAATTTTCTGCTAGCCAGCGCGCTTTCGCGCAGCATAATTAACGTAATAAGGTAGTCAAGCATGGGATTCAAATGCGGTATCGTGGGCCTGCCAAATGTCGGTAAATCCACTCTTTTTAATGCACTGACGAAAGCAGGTATCGAAGCGGCTAACTTTCCGTTTTGTACCATTGAACCGAATACCGGCGTGGTACCCATGCCTGATACTCGTCTCGATCAACTTGCTGAGATCGTTAAACCTCAACGCACCATCGCCACCACCATGGAATTCGTCGATATCGCCGGATTGGTAAAAGGCGCGTCGAAAGGTGAAGGCTTAGGTAACCAATTCCTGACCAATATCCGTGAAACCGAAGCGATCGGCCACGTTGTGCGTTGTTTCGAAAACGATAACATCATCCACGTCTCTGGCACTGTAAACCCTGCTGATGATATTGATGTCATTAATACCGAATTGGCTTTATCTGATCTCGATACCTGTGAGCGTGCGATTCAACGTCTACAGAAGAAAGCGAAAGGCGGCGATAAAGATGCGAAAGCAGAACTTGCGGTGCTGGAAAAATGCCTACCGCATTTAGAAAATGCCGGTATGTTACGTAGCCTCGACCTTGATGCCGATGAAAAAGCGGCTATTCGTTACCTAAGCTTCCTGACCTTAAAACCGACGATGTATATCGCCAACGTCAACGAAGATGGATTTGAAAACAATCCATATTTGGATCAGGTTTACGCGATTGCTGAGCAAGAAGGCTCCGTAGTCGTGCCGGTCTGCGCAGCAGTCGAGTCTGATATCTCCGAGCTGGAAGATGACGAGCGTGACGAGTTTATGGCAGAGCTGGGGATTGAAGAACCAGGCTTAAACCGTGTGATCCGCGCGGGGTATCGCCTACTTAATCTACAAACCTACTTTACCGCTGGGGTAAAAGAAGTCCGTGCATGGACCATTCCTGTCGGCGCGACCGCGCCACAAGCTGCAGGTAAAATCCATACTGATTTCGAGAAAGGCTTTATCCGTGCACAAACCATTGGTTTCGACGATTTTGTTGCCAATAAGGGTGAACAAGGTGCGAAAGAAGCTGGAAAAATGCGTGCAGAAGGGAAAGAATATATCGTTAAAGATGGCGATATTATGAATTTCTTATTTAACGTATAAATTATTGTGTCTTCTTATGAGGTTTCGCTTAATCTTATAAGACTCACAAAAAATTATAAAACCCACGACTTATCGCGGGTTTTTAGTTCATAGATTAAACCGCCGCACTTGTTAACGTTATACGACCCTTTATTGCCTCAATGTCTTTAATCAATCACCTGTACAATAATGACGCAATACAGCCTTTAATCAAAATAAGGCTCAATAGTCATAAATTAGCACTGGAAAAACGTTCTAGTGATTAATATACCCTGAATGCGTGCTTCACTGCGGCGCTATATCGCCACAAATATCATAGAAAAATACCCATTCTACTCTCACGTCATAAATCAACAGATAAGAGAACACCGTTTCAAATTGGAATATGTGTTTCTTTTTGTGCATACTCAATCTGCCCGATGGCAATAATCCAAGCCGTTTATATTAGCAATTTACATCAAGGAGTTAACATGTCTGGTTGGTTCGAATTGAGTAAAAGCAGCGATAATCAGTTTAGATTTGTACTTAAAGCCGGTAACGGAGAGATTATTCTCACCAGTGAGCTCTATACAACAAAAAGCTCTGCGGAGAATGGTATTCACTCCGTTCAAACAAACAGTTCGTTGGATGAACGGTATGAAAAGAAAGTCGCCGCTAATGGTAAATTTCATTTCAATCTGAAAGCAGCTAATCACCAAGTTATCGGAACTAGTCAACTTTATGCCTCCGCACAGAGCCGAGATACAGGTATTGCTTCCGTAAAAAATAATGGTAGTACAACTGTAGTAAAAAATAATACCTGATATGTGTTACCCATATTGGCAGAATAGTCGCAGCCGTTCTGCCTTTATTTTTAATCTATCTGCTTAAAGGATAATCGTTCTGATGGTTCATCAGAAATACTACAACTTGCACAATACGTTGCTATATCCCTTCTCCAGCCCGCATCGATGATAAATGTCCCTCTTAAAATCCCACCTTCCCACGCTAAGCGATAGAGTCTTACCGCAATATGCATTACACTGCGCGCAGTGAAGAAAGTCAGACATAAGGTAGGATAACATGGCATTAAACGGCACCATCACCACCTGGTTTAAAGAGAAAGGCTTTGGCTTTATCAAAGACGAGATGGGTGATAACCGTTATTTCCACGAGGTTAAAGTCGCTAACCCCGAGTTAATCAAAAAAGATGCGGCGGTCACTTTCGAACCGACCACCAACAACAAAGGTCTGTCGGCCTATGCGGTAAAAGTGATCCCGCCGAGCAAATACCTGTTTATTGCCGGTGAGCGAGTGAAAATTACGGCAATTAAAAACTATCGGTTATATAGCGAAGAGGTTCCAGCGAACCAAAGCATCGACAAAGCGAACACGGTGTTAAGTGTTGGGATGCTAATGAATACCATTCGCCCGAAAACCAATACCGATCCTGAGGCGACGCGGACCTTACGTAAAATCGCTATCACCACCTTCCAAGGGGAAACCTTGGTGTTTAGTGAAGACGAAGTCGATATCGACGAAACGGTTAAACTGCTCAAATTCAAATAATTAGCACTCCTTGGCTAACGTCTCGCAAGCTACCGTTGGCCGTAGTAGGCATGCTTGCCATGTTTACGCAGATAGTGTTTATCGAGTAACGTGGCTTGCATCGCGGTTAATCGTGGCTGTAGCTGCTGGCTAAAGAGTGCCATATAGGCAATCTCTTCCAGCACTATCGCCGACTCCACCGCATGCGCCGGATCTTTACCCCAAGTAAAAGGCCCATGGGCGTTGACCAAAATCCCCGGCATCTCTTCAGGCTGATACTGATGGGCCTGAAGCGTTTCCGCAATCACCGCACCGGTTTGCCATTCGTACTGCTCACGAATTTCCGCATCGTGCATGGCTCGCGTGCAGGGGATCTCTCCGTAAAAATAGTCTGCATGGGTGGTACCTAACGCCGGTAAACTCCGCCCTGCTTGCGCCCAAATCGTGGCATGACGCGAATGAGTATGCACAATCCCGCCCAGTTGAGGATAAGTAAGATAAAGATAGCGGTGGGTCGGTAAATCGGAGGAAGGCCGATAATGTCCCTCCACCACTTCACCACTCTCTACACTCACCACCACCATATCCTCTGCGGTCATGCTCCGATACTCGACACCAGAAGGTTTTATCACTATCCACTGTCGCGTCTCATCCACCCCACTGACATTCCCCCAAGTGAGAGTCACCAGATTGTGCTGGGGCAACGCTTGGTTTGCCGCGAACACTTGTTGCTTTAGCGCCTCAAGCATAAGACCTCCTTTCTACTCAGCGTTGAAAACGGAAATACGCATCGTTCCAACGTAACTGGTCACGGAAACTCGCCAAGGTGGTGTGCTGATCGATGACCGCCATTTCAATACCGTAGAGGTCGGCTAAGCGACGCGTATCCTCAATGGTTAAGGCCTGACTGAATACCGTATGATGGGCACCGCCAGCAATCATCCATGCCTCAGAGGCCGTAGGTAAATCGGGCTGAGCACGCCATAACGCATTGGCAACCGGTAGCTTAGGTAACTTATGGGGTGCAGTAATGGCCTCAACTTGATTGACCAATAGTCGGAATCGATCACCGAGATCAATCAGGCTCACATTAACCGCTGGGCCCGTAGCGGTAGAGAAAATCAGCCGTGCCGGGTCGGCCTTACCGCCAATGCCTAAGGGCTGGACATCGAGAATCGGTTTCTGAGGCGTGGCAATCGTTGGGCAGACCTCAAGCATATGCGAACCCAGTACTAGGTCATTCCCCTCCTCGAAGTGGTAAGTATAATCTTCCATAAAAGAGGTGCCGCCCGGCAAGCCGATGGCCAGGACTTTAAGCATTCTCACTAACGCGGCGGTTTTCCAATCCCCTTCACCGGCAAAACCATACCCTTGTTGCATCAACCGTTGCACAGCCAGACCGGGCAGTTGCGCCAGTCCGTGTAAATCCTCGAAGGTCGTAGTGAAAGCGTGGGCCTCACGCTCTTGCAGAAACTGTTTTATCCCCAGTTCAATACGGGCGGCATCGATCACATTTTGCCGCTTATCCCCCTTAGATTGCGCGGCTGGGGTCAATTGATAAGAGGCTTCGTATTGATCCATCAAGGCATTGACTGCTCCCTGACTGACCTGATTAACCACCGACACTAAATCACCGACAGCCCAAGTGTTGACTGAGTAGCCAAAGCGGATTTGTGCCGCAACCTTATCCCCCTCAGTAACCGCCACTTCACGCATATTGTCGCCAAAGCGTACGACTTTAAGCGATTGCGTATCTTGTTTAACGATAGCGGTGCGCATCCACTGAGCCAAGCGCTGTTGAGTCGCCTGTTGCTGCCAATGCCCGGTAACCACTTGGTGTTCTAACTGCATTCTCGCGCCGATAAAGCCAAATTCCCGCCCGCCATGTGCCGTTTGATTTAGGTTCATAAAGTCCATATCAATCTCGCCCCATGGTAAGGCGGCATTATATTGGGTATGGAATTGCAGCAACGGTTTATGCAGATCCACTAAGCCATTAATCCACATTTTCGCCGGTGAGAACGTATGCAGCCAAACCACTATCCCTGCACAATGCGTATGATAGTTGGCTTCGCGGGTGAGCGCGGTCACCTCTTGTGGCGTGGTAACCAAGGGTTTGAGTACCAATTGGCAGGGTAAAGTCCCCGATTGATTAAGGGCGTGCACGACCTTTTCACCCTGTGTAAATACCTGCTTTAAGGTCTCTGCGCCGTAGAGATGCTGGCTACCGATTACAAACCAAATTTCGTACTGCTCGAAAATATTTTTCATCATTCTCTCCTGCTACGCTGCATCAACTTTGTGCGGATGCCGATAGTGTGATTCGACGCTGACTGCCCACTGGCAGTAGCGTTGGTATAGGTGTTGGTAGGCTTCGACATTAGCGGGTTGCGGCGATAGCGTTTTCTCAATCCCGCTGGCCATCACGCGTTGAGCACTGGCGATATCCGGATAATGTCCGGCGGCCACCGCACCGAAGATAGCGGCCCCCAAGGCACAGCACTGGTCCGAGGCAACAATCTCTAGAGGCCGATTTAAGACATCGCAACATACCTGCATAATGGCCGGATTTTTACGGGCGATGCCGCCCAACGCCATGACATGATCGATGGCAACGCCTTGTTCGATAAAGCAGTCCATAATGGCTCGCGCACCAAAGGCGGTAGCCGCAATCAAGCCACCGAACAACGCAGGAGCCTCCGTCGCCAAGGTTAAGCCGGTAATCACCCCTTTTAGGCGCTGATTGGCAACGGGCGTACGACGACCATTAAACCAATCGATAATCAGAGGAAGGTGGTCAAGCTTAGGATCGCGCTGCCATGCTTCAGTCAGGTCACTGAGTAGGCATTGGCTATAGCGTTCAATTTCAGGTGCGAGGGTGGGTTGCTTGTCAGCTAATTGCTGCAAGGGCCAGCGTAACACGCGTTCAAACCACGCATAGATATCGCCAAAAGCCGATTGGCCTGCCTCCAAGCCAATTAATTCAGGGACAACACTGCCCGGAACCTGCCCACAGATCCCCTGAATCGTTTTCTTACCGAGATGTGTAGGGTCAATTGTGACAATGTCACAAGTTGAGGTGCCAATTACTTTGACTAATGTGTTAGGTGGAGCACCGGCGCCAACGGCCCCCATATGGCAATCGAATGCCCCCCCACTGACCACCACTTGAGTGGACAAGCCAAGCTTTTCGGCCCAGTCTGCACTGAGCGTTCCGACGGCTTGCTCGGCGGTAGAGGTAGCCTGATAGAGCGGATAAGGAAGGTACTCAAATAAGCGCGGTTCAATCGCTTCGAAAAAGTGTTGTGGAGGCAACCCCTGCCAATCGTCATGCCATAAGGCTTTATGGCCTGCACTGCAGCGCCCCCTTATCAAAATGTCTGGTGTCACTTTGTTGGTTAACAGTCCCGGAACCCAATCACACAATTCAACCCATGATGCTGCGTGTTGGGCGACCAGGGGATCTTGGCGCGTGATGTGGATAATTTTGGCCCAAAACCACTCACTCGAATAAACGCCCCCCGTGTAAGCAGTGTAGTCTACCGCTCCCGCCGCCTGACACTGGGCGGTGATTGCTTCAGCCTCTTGGACTGCAGTATGATCTTTCCATAGCATAAACATGGCATTGGGATTCTCGGCAAACTCAGGCCGTAGCGCCAACACCTGCCCTTGGCTATCTATCGGCGCAGGCGTCGAGCCGGTACTGTCGACCCCGATACTGATAACATTCTGTCGCTGAACGTCTGTCAACTGCTGCACTGTCTCAGTGATCGCCTGCTGCATCGACTCAATATAATCAGCGGGATGATGGCGAAATTGTCCATGTTCTGGGCGACAATACAGGCCCTGCTGCCAGCGTGAATAGTAAGCAACACTACTCGAGACTTCCGCGCCGGTTTCGCAATCAACGGCCAATGCACGAACTGAATCACTCCCAAAATCAAGACCTAAGCTGATAGGCATGATCGCTCCCCTTATCGTAAATTCTCAGTCCACCTTACGGGGTGCTACGTATTTGACGTAAGGGCGAGGATGCTAAGGATATGGAGAAAACCGCTATCTATAAATGAAGTGTGATGGAGCACTAATTTCTGCTCGATGAGATAACACCTCCGCCTCAATCCTCCCTACTATGCTCTGACCCTGCGAAAATCGGTTGCACAATAGCGCCTCAATGTAAGGCTAAGGATCTATGATGTTACGTACATTGACCTCCAGTCATGCCCCAGAGCCTCAACTCGATCCGTTATTACCCGGCTACTCCTTTAATACGCACTTGGTGGCTGGGCTCACCCCGATCGATAAAGCGAGTTATCTGGATTTTTTTATCCATCGCCCAGAAGGGATGAAGGGCTACATCATCAATTACACGGTGAAAGGTGAAGGGATTATTTTAGAGGGCACTACGCCCCATGCGTGTCGCGCCGGCGATCTGTGGCTGTTTTCGCCTGAGGCGGTCCATCATTATGGACGTCATCCTGATGCAGCCTGTTGGCACCATCAATGGGTCTATTTTCGACCTAGGGCCTATTGGCGAGAATGGCTTAAATGGCCATCCTTAGTGGCTCACACTGGCTTCTATCGCCCGCAAGAGGAAGACGAAGCGATTTATAGCGCCCTTTTCACTCAAATCATTGAGACGGTAAGTCTAGGCGGCCTCTATTCGGAGATGCTCGCCATGAATCTGTTAGAACAATTATTAATTCGACGCCAACAGTCGGTCACCGACCCGCTGCAACGACAGCTGGATCCGCGTATTCATGCCGCCTGCCAATATATGAACGAGCATCTTAGTGATAATCAGTTGGACATTAGCGATGTGGCTGAAAGCGTCTGCCTCTCCACCTCGCGCTTGTCGCATCTTTTTCGTCAGCACTTAGGGGTGAGTGTTTTAAAATGGCGGGAGGATCAACGGATCAATCAAGCAAAACTGTTACTGAGTACCAGTCAATTGTCGATCGCCGCTATTGGTAGCAGTGTGGGATTTGATGACCAACTCTATTTCTCGCGCGTCTTTCGTAAATGTACCGGTAGCAGCCCCAGTGAGTTTAGAGTCAACTGTAGCCAGCAACGATTAACTAATGCAGAAGGCCAGCGCTAATACGCTGGCCCTCGTCGTTAGACGCCAATATTGCGTAGCTTTTCGCCGCGCATCAGACGTCGCTCGATAAATTCTAGTGTCACATTTTTGGTTTCCGGGATTAACCAGAGCGTGATAAGAATAAAAGCAATATTCATCACGGTGTATAACCAGAAAGTGCCTGCGGCGCCAATGGCATCGAGTAAGGTTAAGAAGGTTGCACCGATAATCATATTGGCGACCCAGTTGGTGGTGGTCGAACAGGTTACGCCAAAGTCGCGACATTTAAGCGGTTGGATCTCAGAGCAGAGGATCCAAACGACTGGCGCGGCGCTCATCGCATAACCGGCAATACATAGCATGGTCATGGCGACAGAGAGCCATGGGAGTAAAGGTGAAGCGTGGCCTTGCTCAAATAACTTCAAGCAGTAACCCAAGACAAAGGTTCCGAGCGACATAACACAAAAGCCGATAATTAATGCCGGTTTACGCCCGGCTTTATCCACCATAAATATGGCGATAAAGGTGGCAAACATAAAGGTGAGTCCTACCACTAAGGTCGCGATCATCTGCTGCTCAGTCGTGGTAAAGCCTGCCATCTTAAAGATCCGCGGTGCATAATACATAATGATATTCATTCCCGTGAACTGCTGCATTGCTTGCAACAGCATGCCGAGAAATACAACCCGCCGAACGTTACGGTTTGCCAAGAATAAGCGCCAGCCACCTTGTTTAATCCGTAAGCTCTCACGAATTTCGTCGAGTTCATGACGTGCTTGCTCGGAACTGTCACGTAATAAGCGCAGTACCTTTTCGGCTTCGATATCTCTGCCCTTTTCAGCTAACCAGCGTGGGCTGTTAGGCAAAAAGACCACCATAATAATCAGGGCGACCGCAGGGAAGGCTAACACTCCAAGCATCATTCGCCAGTTTCCTGAGTAGCTAAACGCCGTATCCGATAAAAACGCGAGTACAATCCCGAAGGTGACCATCAGTTGGTACATGCTGATCATCTTGCCGCGCACATTCTCGCTCGCCATTTCAGAGAGATAGAGCGGCGCGGTATAAGAGGCGATACCCACGGCTATGCCAAGTAGTACCCGGGCAATCAATAATAGTTCGATATTCGGCGCTAACGCAGAACCCACCGACCCGATGGCAAAGAGTAGCCCACCAATCAGTAGGCTGTACTTGCGCCCTAAATGAAACGATAACCAGCCATTACCCAGTGCGCCGATGGCGGCGCCCAACATCATGCTGCTCACCACCCACTCTTGTAGCCGATTACTGAGCGTAAAGTGATCAGCAATAAAAGGCAGAGCGCCCGCGATGACGCCGATATCTAATCCAAACAGTAGGCCAGCCACTGCGGCCGCCACGGAAACAAACAGGGTCATTCGACGTGTCTCCTGTCCCTCTTTTTTAGTCATCTCAGCAATCTTCATTATTTTTGCCTATAGCGGTTAGGTAAACGTCTTCACCTTAAGCCAATCTGTGACGGCTGTTCAGAGCGAGAAAATGCGAAGATATGGACAAAACAGCTGTCACCTGTTGTTTTGTGATCTCCCTTGGAGTTCGGAGGATTACGCAAGGATGGAAGACTGCACACGCGGAGTTAGTGCTGTGACCGGTTTCGCTTTTTGGTAGACTACCGGTAAGCATAAAAAGGGGATGATATGGCTTCACTTAAAGACGTTGCTCAGTTGGCAGGAGTATCCATGATGACGGTGTCCCGGGTGATCAATAATGCCCCACGGGTCACCCCAGCAACGCGTCAGCGTGTCGAAGAGGCCATCAAGCAGCTCCACTACGTGCCGGACCTGTCTGCACAGAAAATCCGCGGGCAGGCCAATAAGCCCCGCACTCTCGCTGTTCTGGCAGAAGATACCGCCACCACCCCTTTCTCTGTTGATCTGCTATTAGCTATCGAGCAAACAGCCCAGCGGCTAGGCTGGGATAGTTTCATCATTAACGTTTCCGCGGCAGATGATCGACAACGGGCGGTCCGCGAACTGTTGGCGCATCGACCTGATGGCATTATTTATACCACGATGGGACTGCGTAAAATTCAGCTACCTGAAGCTCTACAGGGCCTGCCCGTGGTATTAGCTAACTGTGTATCGGACGATCCACACCTCGCCAGTTATATCCCTGACGATTATCAAGCGCAATATGATGCCACACACTACTTACTGGCACGTGGCTACCAACGTCCTCTCTGCTACTGGTTACCCGAGCACGAACTCGCGCCAATGGCGAGACGGTTAGGCTTCGAGCACGCTTGGCGTGATGCGGGCAAAAGTTTGGATCAGGTGACGCAATTGCATATGCCGAAAGGGGATGAAGGTTACTTAGCGTTCGCCTCGGTGCTGGCAACACATATTACGCCCCCTTCATTCGCTTATGACGTGGTGGTGTGTGGTAATGATCGGGCCGCCTTTGTGGCCTATCAGCAACTTCTGACGATGGGTATCAAGATCCCGCACGAGATGGCCGTAATCGGTTTCGATAATTTGGTGGGCGTCGGTCATCTCTTTTTACCCGGATTGACCACCTTACAGCTCCCTCATTATCAAATTGGCGAGCACGCGGCTCGCCATCTGATTGAGCAGTGGGACAAGCCTGGCGTGCATAAGTTCGCCTGTCCCCTACTGGAGCGTCAGTCTATTGCCGAGCGTAGCGGCCAATAATTTAGCTGAGTGATCGCCACATCCCCTGCGGTACTGAATACCTTAAGCTGGCGATCGCCTTCCGTTGGATAGATACGGCTAGAGAAGACGGCTTCACCGTCATTGATAAACACCTCGATCGATGAGCGATCGATAAAGATCTGCCAGTGCATCATGGTGCAATCACTTATCTCGAAATGCCGTGAATCCGCTAATCCTTCAATCGAATAGTCGCGCGTCAGCGATAACCGTCGCTCCGCCACGTTATAAAGCAGAGTGAGACCCTGACCTACATGCAGACCAAAGGTGGTAGCACTTGCCTGGTGGAGTTCCCAGCGAATACTCAACTCCGCAGCCTCTCCAGACGTTTGCAGCAACTTCTCTCCAGTCAGTTGCAGAGGGGCCCAGTCACTGCCCTCGCCACGTAAAGTCTGTAACTCGCGAATCGGGCGCTGGCGTAGTTGCCCTTTTTCTTCCGTTAACTCACGCGGGAGCGTAAAACATCCACACCATCCTTCCGCCTTGGTCGGCATCGGTGACTCCCACATATCCATCCAGGCTATCACGATACGGCGGCCATCCGCGGCGACAAAACTTTGGGGAGCATAAAAATCGTGGCCATGGTCCAACTCTTTAAAGGCTTGCTGAGCGGTGAAATCACCGCCCGCAGACCAGTGGCCCGCAATCACGCCACTTTGAAATAGATTCATAAATCTATCCCCCTGAGCGGCGATTCCCTGAGGTGAACAGAGTAAATAATGGTGCTCGCCTAGTGCAAAGAAATCCGGGCACTCCCACATATAGCCTTCATCCGCCTTGGCATGCGCGAGAACCCGATCAAAGGTCCAGGCAGTCAACGAATCCCCTCGATAGAGCAATACCTGCCCCTGCTGCTGCGCGTCGCGAGCACCAATCACCATCCACCAGCTTCCTGCCTCGTACCAGACTTTAGGATCGCGAAAATGCATAATTCCCGCTGGCGGCTGCAATATAACGCCCTGTTTGGTGAAGGTAATACCGTCGTCGCTGGTCGCTAAACACTGTACTTCACTGATTTGACTGTCATCCCCTACCTCGCCCAACCAACGATGGCCAGTATATATCAACGCCAATTGCCCTTTATCAATCACAGCACTGCCAGAGAAGCAGCCATCACGATCCGCTTCGCTATCAGGCGCCAAGGCTATTGGTTGGTGATGCCAGTGCACCATGTCCTCACTGGTGGCATGGCCCCAATGCATGGGTCCCCAATCCGCACTGAAAGGGTGATGCTGATAAAAAGCATGATAGCGTCCATTGAAATAGACCAACCCATTCGGATCGTTCATCCAGCCCGCACGGGGCGCAAGATGAAAATGAGGATAGTAAAGGTTACCGCGTTGAGGATAGCGCGCATCGAGCGCCTGTTGACCCTGTTCCAAACTATTCATAGCAATCACTCCTAAACTGAATTGCTGTTATTGTTAACGTTAACCCAGCGTACTGCAAAGAGATTATCATTTAGAAGTGTGCGTTAAATCACAAATGTTAACGTTAACCAAGGATAAGTGTGATAAAGATTACGCTTTAGTACTCAGCATATTCTCAAAAATTTAAAACAGCGTATCACTATCCCTAATCGACGCATTCGGGAGACGATGATGGTGCTTTCAATCCCTTTTAAAAACCCTAATTACCGTATTGCTTCGGGCTACTCAGCCCTGTTTTTTATTTGTTGGTCGCTCTGGTGGTCGTTATATGCCATCTGGCTTAAGCAACGTATTGGCCTAACCGGCGCGGAGCTGGGGATGCTGTACGCGCTGAATCAAACGACGAGTATCGTTTTCATGCTCGGATATGGCGTAATACAAGACAAGTTGGGCTTACAAAAAACCTTGATGTGGGTGATTAGCGCTGCACTGGTACTCACCGGCCCCTTTATGACCTTTATCTACCAGCCTCTGTTACTGAACTCGTTCTATATAGGCGCTATCATTGGCGCGCTATTTCTCGGCATCGGTTACTTAGCTGGCTTTGGCCTAGTCGAAGCCTTTTCTGAAAAGATCAGCCGCCATTTCCATTTTGAATATGGCACGGCAAGGTCATGGGGTTCCTTAGGTTACGCCTTAGGGGCATTTGTGGCGGGTATTTTGTTTAGTCTTGATCCAAACCTTAACTTTTGGCTCGTCTCGCTGTTTGGTGTGGGCTTCGCGTATCTCAATTACCGCTTTACCCCGCCAAAACAGGTGGTTCAGCAGCAGAAAACCATCACTCGCCAAGATTTTACCGCCGTGCTAAGCGATAAACACTTTTGGTTGTTCGTCCTATTCGTCATTGGCACATGGTCTTTTTATAATATCTTCGACCAGCAGCTATTTCCGATTTTCTATACTCAGCTCTTCAGCTCGGCGACGTTGGGAGCAAAGATCTATAGCTACCTCAACGCGTCACAAGTGATCCTTGAAGCCTTGTTTATGGCGATCACCCCGCTATTAGTCAACCGAATAGGGGCCAAAAATGCCTTGTTATTGGGCGTGATGATCATGGCAATTAGGATTTTCTCTTGCGCAGTCAGCGTCAACCCTTACCTGATTTCAGCCGTGAAATTACTGCATGCCTTAGAAGTTCCTCTCTGTGTGATAGCCGTTTTTAAATACAGCACGCTGTACTTCGATAAACGCCTCTCCTCAACAATTTTCCTGATAGGCTTTCAAGTCGCCAGTTCTCTAGGCGTTGTGATCATCTCTTTTCCACTGGGGGCGTTACATGACCAGTATGGCTACCAACATCTATTTTGGATTATCTCAGCGATAGTCAGTGTTATGTTGCTGTTTGGGGGGATATTTTTGGGAAGACGTAAACTGCCGACGCTACCTGATAAAAAAGTGACACTGTAACTAAATCCCCCATAACCTCGGCGGCTATGGGGGAAATTATTGCTTAGCTATTCTTTTTCACAAACTCGGATTTCAATTTCATCGGGCCAAAGCCGTCAATTTTACAATCGATATTGTGGTCACCCTCAACTAAACGGATGCTTTTGACCTTGGTCCCGATTTTAAGCGGTGTTGAGCTACCTTTTACTTTTAGATCTTTGATCACGGTAACCGCATCACCGTCACTCAGTAAATTACCGTTCGCATCGCGCACAATAAGCCCCTCATCATCACCTGCCGTGGCAGTGGTGGACCATTCATGGCCACATTCAGGGCAGTTTAGCGTACCGTCATTTTCCCAGGTAAAGGTGGATTGGCATTGGGGGCAAGGAGGAAGTGCTTGCATGAAAAACCTCATTCTAAAAAAATAAAAACCCTATACTTTGTGGGTGTATTGTAACTGTTTTTCATCACAAACACATTAAAATAAACGACGGGACTGGCGCTTAGAACTGTTTAGTGATCTCAGAATAGTATGGCAGTGCCGTCATCGCGCCTTTGGCGGTGGTAGCTAATGCGCCGCAGACTTGCGCAAGCGCAAGCACGCTTTCGAGTTGAGCGCTCGATTGTGGGAACCCGCGCGTTGAGAGCCCATACAGCAGTCCTGCAACAAAAGCGTCCCCCGCCCCCGTCGTATCGACACTGACCACGGGTTTCGCTTCGTGATAGCTCAGGTTGCCTTGATAGAACGCGGTTACCCCCTCTTTACCCCGGGTGATAACAAGCAGCTCTGGCTTATAGGCCTCAACCACCCGTGCAATACCTTGCTCGAGCTGATGACTGCCACTGATAAACTGTAATTCATCTTCCGAGAGTTTGATAACGTCCGCAAGCGTAAGTGCTTGCGCTAAGGTGTCACGTAACGTTTGTTCGTTTGGCCAGAAGTCTTCACGAATATTCGGGTCAAAACAGACTTTCCCCCCCGCGCGGCGGATCCGCGCCATCGCCTCGAGCGTGGTAGCACGGCTTGGCTCACGACTCAGCGCGATAGAGCAACAATGTAACCATTCTTCTGCTTGAAAGCCTGGCAGGTCTTGATTCACGAGAAAGAGGTCAGCACTCGGCTTCACCATAAAGGTAAATGAACGCTCTCCTTCCTCATCCAGTCCCACAACCACCGTCGACGTGCGTTGTTCCGCGTCAAAATGCATATAGTCGGTAGAAACTTGCTCTTTTTTCAGGGTATTTTGTAAAAATTTACCAAAAGGATCTTCGCCCACGCGTCCGATAAACGCGCTGTTACCGCCTAAACGAGCGATTCCCACCGCGACGTTAGCAGGCGCGCCACCGGGGCATTGTAATAGACGACCTTCACTTTCTGGTAGTAGATCGATTACCGCATCGCCTAGTACCCATACTTTCTTACTCATAGTGACTCCATCAATCGTTCTAACAGTAATCAAATTAATGTGATAGATTAGCGGCCTTTTTCAATTTAACCAGGATAATCAATTCATCGATGGCAAGATTTTGGTCAAAAGAAGCTACGCTATGGGGTTTTGCCCTTTACGGTACAGCGGTAGGTGCAGGCACACTCTTTCTCCCTATCCAACTCGGTTCCGCAGGGACCCTGGTCCTCTTCCTCACTGCCCTTGTTGCGTGGCCACTGACCTATTGGCCGCATAAAGCCTTAAGTCAGTTTATCCTCGCGGCTCCAGCGCGTGAACCCGGAGATGGTATCACTAATGCGGTAAAATATTACTATGGAAAGCGTGTGGGTAATGTCATTACCTTCCTCTATTTTATCGCTTTCTTCGTTATTATCTTAATTTATGCCGTAGCTATTACGAATTCCCTTATCGAGCAAATATCTGCCCATTATCCCTTGTCACATCTCGCCAGGATAGGCTTGAGTCTGTTGGTCGTGGTGCTGTTAAATTTGATCTTCTTAATGGGACGTCAAGCAACGATACGGGTGATGGGCTTTTTGGTTTTCCCTATACTGGCCTACTTCTTCTTTTTGTCCTGCTATATGGTCAAAGATTGGCATCCCGAATTGCTGTCGCTTCATGGCGAATTTACCACGGCCAGCTTACACCAAATATGGTTGTCTCTCCCGGTAATGGTCTTTGCGTTTAGCCATACGCCTATTATCTCAACCTTTTCGGTGGCACAACGTGAAGCCCACGGCGACGAGGCGATCTCTAGCTGTAAACGTATTATGCGTTGGGCCTATTTGGTGATTAGCCTGAGCGTGTTGTTTTTCGTTTTCAGTTGCTATCTCTCTATCCCCAATGCGTATATTCATGAAGCAAAGGATAAAGGATTAACGATTCTCTCGGCACTGTCGATGAAGCCTGATTCACCAGCTTGGTTAGCGCTATCTGGGATAGTCGTGGCAATAGTCGCGATGTCGAAATCGTTCCTAGGCACATACTTCGGGGTAATTGAGGGGGCAACTGAACTGACGCGTACCACTCTTAAACAAGTCGGTATTAACCGGAGTCATCGATTCAATCGCGCACTGTCTGTCTTGATTGTATCGCTGATTACTTTTGGGGTGTGCAGTATCAATCCTAATGCGCTATCGATGATTTATGCGATCAGTGGCCCATTAATCGCCATGATTCTGTTCATTATGCCAACGCTTTCAACTTGGCTCATTAAAGAACTGAAACCTTATCGCAGCGTAGGGAATTTTATTACGCTGATTGTGGGGATTCTGTGTGTATCGGTAATGTTTATTCATTAATCGATAAGGGCGGCAGTTTGCCGCCCTATTACCTTAAAATAGCCCCAAAGGTTCGATGCCATAGCTAACCAGTAAGTTCTTAGTCTGCTGATAGTGGTCTAGCATCATTTTATGTGTCTCACGGCCTATGCCTGACTGCTTATAACCGCCAAACGCTGCATGGGCCGGATAGAGGTGATAGCAGTTCGTCCAAACACGACCCGCTTGTACCGCGCGCCCTACGCGATAAGCCCGATTCGTATCACGCGTCCAAACCCCAGCCCCTAAGCCATAAATGGTATCGTTGGCGATAGCAATGGCTTCTGCTTCATCTTTAAACGTGGTGATACCAATCACCGGTCCGAAGATCTCCTCTTGGAATACCTGCATGCTATTATCACCCTTGAGTAACGTCGGCTGAATATAGAAGCCTGATCCTAACTCTCCTGATAAGGATTCTGCCTGTCCACCCGCGAGCACTTCAGCCCCCTCCTGCTGTGCAATATCCAGCCAAGAGAGGATCTTATCGAATTGTTGTTGAGACGCTTGCGCGCCCACCATCGTCTCCGTATCGAGTGGATGACCCCGCTTAATGGTTTTCATGCGCTGCATCACCACCGCCATAAAACGGTCGAAGATCGAGGCTTGAACCAACGCACGTGAAGGACAGGTACAAATTTCACCCTGATTTAAAAAGCCCAGCACTAAACCTTCTGCCGCTTTCTCGATAAAGCTTTCCTCAGCGTCCATAATATCTTCAAAGAAGATATTGGGTGATTTACCGCCAAGCTCGACGGTAGAGGGGATAATATTTTTGGCTGCCAGTTCCAATATATGGCGACCCGTGGCCGTCGAGCCGGTGAAGGCGATTTTCGCGATACCCTTATGGCCAGCTAACGCCTCACCTGCTTCACGACCAAAGCCATGCACGATATTCAACACCCCTTTGGGGAGGAGATCCCCCACTAGCTCAGCAAACAAGGTAATCGATAACGGCGTTTGCTCTGCGGGTTTAAGTATCACACAATTGCCCGCGGCAAGCGCTGGGGCTAATTTCCATGCCGCCATCAACAGTGGGAAGTTCCATGGGATAATCTGCCCCACCACGCCCAGAGGCTCATGGAAATGATAACTGACTGTCGTCTCATCAATTTCCGCGCAACTCCCCTCTTGCGCTCTCAGGCAGCCAGCGAAGTAACGAAAATGGTCCACGGCGAGCGGCACATCAGCCGCCAAGGTTTCACGTACCGGTTTGCCGTTATCCCATGTCTCATTCACGGCAAAACGTTCGCTGGCCTCTGCCAGCCTGTCGGCTATTTTTAATAAAATTTCCGTGCGCTGCTGAACAGACACCTTACTCCAGCCTATAAACGCTTTCGCGGCTGCCTCGACCGCCAAATCGATGTCTTCCGCCTGTGAGCGAGGAAACTCACCAATAACTGAGCCATCGACGGGAGAAGTATTAGTGAAATAACCGCCTGATGTGGGTGGGGTAAACTGGCCATCAATATAGTTGGCGTAGCGGTCTTTTAGCTCAATTAACGATGCTTTTTCTTTCGGTGTCGCGTAGCGCATATAACCCTCATTCACATGTTAAATAAGTGTTAAATTAGCTGGCGTGATGGGTTTTGTCACAACCTAATAAGATTTTTTGTGAGTGAGGTAAAAAGTTTTTGACGAATTTGCTTACAGACTAATCTTATAAAGCATAAAAAAATCGTTCTATTCTGGCACTTTCACTCTACACTGAAGACTAAGTAGTTCATTGAGTACTAACAGGAGGTTGATATGCTGGCTTCAGCAATAAATATGTTCCGTTCAAAAGCAGGATTTGTCCAACAATTCATTCGTAATCCTCGCGCGATTGGCAGCATAACCCCCTCATCTCTTATACTTTGCGAAACAATGGCACAGTGCGCTGACTGGCAAAATGTCACTCGTGCGGCAGAATTAGGCGCAGGAGATGGCGTACTCACCCGCGTTTTACTGCAACATCTTGCTAACGATGCCTCATTGGACGTGTTTGAAATCAGCCCGCCCTTAGTTAAAAAATTGCGGCAGATTCAAGATGACCGCATGTCTATTCATTCACACTCGGCTGAACATTTGACCGGCCACTATGATGTGATCTTCTCTGGACTCCCGCTGTTATCATTACCCGCGAAAATCCGTCACGCCATCTTAGAAAAGGTCCATGAAACACTCGCGCCGGGCGGTGTATTTATTCAATTCCAATACACCTCCCTCACGCAACCAGAGTTATCTCGCTATTTTATTTGGGAAAGACAACGTGTTTTAAAGAATGTCCCGCCCGCTTGGGTGTACCGGTGCCAGCATAATTGGTCTGATAAAACCTTAGGCTAAATCCATTACGACTCAACGACGATACTCTGCACGCGCATACGCAACGTTAAGCCACCAATCGATACCTTGACCAATGACTCCATCATCAAAATCGTACTCAGGATGATGGCACATTGGTTTATCGCCTATCCCCAAGAAGCCATATACCCCTGGTGCATAATCAAGGTAAAAGGCAAAATCTTCGGAAGGCCCTACTGGGCTATTCGCAAGATAGCAGGACTCAACACCGCGCCATGACTGCAGTGCAGTAACCAATTCCCCTGCTAATTCGGTATTGTTAATCACCGCAGGACAGCCCGCAAGATAAGTAATATCGCCCTTACCGCCGAAACCTTGTGTAACGCTGTCGAGTAATTGCTGCATACGCTGTTTTACTTCAACCCGGACGTGCGGATCATAGGTGCGTACCGTGCCCGTCAAGGTCACTTGATCAGGAATGATATTATGGGAACTGCCCCCCTGAATGGAACCGAAGCTGATGGTCGCCGTGTGGAGAGGGCTTATAGATCGGCTGACGATCGTTTGATAGTCCGCGATTAACCGCGACGCCATAACAATAGGGTCGACACACCGCTCGGGAACCGCACCATGTCCGCCTTTACCCTGTAACCTCAGGCTGAAAATATCACTGGCGGTAAGGGTTGCCGCTTGATTAACCTCGATAATACCTCGAGGGCGGCCCGGCATATTATGCAGACCATAGATCTCATCAAAAGGAAAACGCCTATGCAGCCCATCGTCGAGCATTGCTGGGGCGCCCAGTAAGTTCTCTTCAGCACACTGGAAAATAAAGACTAACGTCCCAGCAAAGTCACGGTGTTGGCCCAATAATTTTGCGGCCCCCAGCAACATCACGGTATGACCATCATGGCCACACCCGTGAAATCTGCCAGCGATCGTCGAGCAATGTGCCACCTGCGAAGCATCGTGCCCTTCTTGCATGGGTAGCGCATCCATGTCCGCACGCAAGGCGATCATTTTACCTGGTCGATTACCTTCGATCAGGGCGACGATGCCGGTTTTCCCGATACCCGTGTGGATCTCATCCATATTGCACTGTTGAAGATAGGCTTTGACGGCAGCGGCCGTAGCGACTTCTTCAAATGCGGCCTCAGGATGCTGATGCAAGGCACGGCGCAAGGCGACTAACTCATTAATCAATCCAGTGTCATAATGCATCTTACTGCTCCTCTTCGTCTTCAAGACCCTCAGTCTCTATCAACTCTTCGGCCATTGCTTGCACCGCACCGCGGGTTGTCATCGCGAGTGCACGATAAAATCCAGTCTGCGCATGGGCCTCGACTTTACCTAAGAATGCACCACACCAAGGTAGCAGTAGTGTTTCAAAGAGAATGATAATGGCTTGGTTTTCGTCATCCTCAGCGTGATCTTCCAACCACGATGCGGCAAGCAGAAGTAAACCGAAATGGTCTGCAGGCGTATCGGAAAGTGACATACCGCGAGTGGTTAAGAAGTTTTTCACTTCAGCTTCGGCAGGACCTTGTGGCCATTGGTGACCAAAAGGCGTAACTGCCGGCGATTCACCACTAAATAGCGCATCGTAATCGGCACATAAGGTGTCACGCGGGTAGGGGCGTTGTAACTGAGCCAGAAGCTCATCTTGTTCGAGGGGCCAGTGTTGATTGAGTTTGCCTTGTGCGAGAAGGTCCCAGAGTGGCTCGACCGCGGGATCGTTTGGGTGGCGGTAGAAAAGTGTCCCTAAAATTCGACAAAGTAACGAGAATTCATTCATCTGATTGGCCTATGGTTAGCAATTGCGTTGAACAATTGTAACATGAAGGCGATGCACTGCAGTGATTCCTGATCACTAGACATAAAAAAAGGCCATCATCAGATGGCCTTTTTCATTCGTCAGAATTTAGCTTCTGATTTTGCGGTAGATCCACAGTACGACGATTGCGCCGATAACTGCGACCACAAAGCTTCCGAAGTTGAAGCCGTCAACACGACCATGACCGAAGAACGTACTGATCCAGCCACCTACGACCGCACCCACAACTCCCAGAATAACGGTAACGATAAAACCGCCGCCGTCTTTACCTGGCATAATCCATTTCGCAAGGATCCCTGCGATCAGACCAAAGATAATCCACGAAAGAATACCCATTTACTGCTCCTTATCTGACAAACATAAATTTAGTCATTCACAAAGTGATTAATGAATATTTTTAAACACTGTCAAAATTATTATAGGCAACAATTTTAACAGTGGCGAATAAAAATTAATAAAAACTTTATTATTTATGATGTTAACTGTCTTGATAAGCTTCGGTTACTTTACGCAGATACCGTGGCGCTTGGGCTGCAGGGTGTTCGCGTTGTACATAACTGATAAACTGCTCAGGTGTCATGCGGTTAATTTTCGCAATCGCTCGCTCACGACTTGATGAAAAAATACGCATCAAGGCTCCTGCGCCATTGGCATAGGAAACAATGGTGGCATAGCGTAGCGTCACCGGATTTTTAATTCCCGATAACTCATTTTCTTGAAGCAACTTCAAATAGGCCGTACCAATTTGAATATTTTTTGCCGGATCTTTTAGCTCGTGTCCGGTCGGTTGCCCACGACGTCCCGTCGCTTGGTAGACGGCACGCCCCGCCGTCGAGGCTTTTATCTGCATCAAACCGATAGCGTTAGAGTGACTCACCACTTTTGGATTTCCACCGGATTCGACACTAATAATGGCGCTGACAAGTTTCGGGTCAACGCCATAATGACTGGCGGCATCTTGGGTATAATGGGACCAATGATCGTTGGTGATCACTTTACCCGGTTTAGGAATAGCTTGTGGGTCGAGTAAAAATTTGGAGCTTTGGTCAGAAGGAATTTCTGAAATTTGTGTCGGATGCTGTGAACAGGCTGACAGCGTAAGAACCGTCAACAGCAAAAGTTTGCTTTTCACGTCATGGAGTTCCTAGAGAATGAATTGCGAGCTATATTACTCAGCAGCAAAAATTTAAAAATGGCAGTTTGTCTTAAAATCACGACGCCCCTTGCCTCATTAATCAGAATATTTTCATGATTTGAACGGTTTTTAGCATAAAAAGCGGAAAGATCCTAATTTTGATTCCCCATCATCAATTTTTTTACAGAGTTCTTGCCATCAAAGGTTGCCTGACTCATCATAAATTTTTGCCCATAACTGAGTACATTTATGTCGACATCTCGCACTATACGTTTGATAGCGCCTTCGGGGTATTGTCAGAATCAACCGGCTGCTGAGCTTGCCGTTGAACGACTCAGCCGCACTCATCGAGTCGAGAATACCTCCGTCATCCGTCGTCGTTCGCAGCGCTTTGCGGGGACAGATGCTGAGCGGCTGAGCGATATCAACGAATTAGCCTCACTGACCGACCTCCCGGACATCGTTCTGGCCGTACGGGGGGGATATGGCGCAAGTCGGCTGCTGGCGGATATCGACTATAGCGGTATACGTGAACGGTTTAGCCATCAGCCGCCATTACTCTGCGGTCACAGTGATTTTACCGCCTTACAGCTTGCACTTCTGGCTAAATCTGAATTGGTCACCTTCAGCGGACCGATGCTTGCCGGGAATTTCGGTGCGCAGACGCTATCACATTTCACTGATACGCATTTCTGGGGGTTACTCTCCCAGCCAGAATATCGCCTCGATTGGCAGGATAGTCGTGAATACACTGGACGCTGGCAAGGGCAACTCTGGGGCGGAAATTTAGCGATGATCTGTTCTCTTATCGGTTCGCCTTGGTTACCGAAAATCAATCAAGGGATCCTGGTTATCGAAGATATCAACGAAAGCCCTTTTCGTGTCGAACGAATGTTACTGCAACTGCATCATGCGGGTATTTTGGCGCAACAACAGGCGGTTATCACCGGTAGCTTTACCCATGGAGAACCTAGCGATTACGATAATGGTTACCAGCTGGACACAGTCTGGGAGTATCTTGAACAAAAAACCGGTATTCCTTTTATTAATCATCTCGACTTTGGTCATAATGCCGATACCGTGACCTTGCCGATCGGGGCACAAGCCACGTTAATTGCGCAACAAAAGCAACGACAATTGCTGTTGAGCAGCTATCCTTATTTACAACCTTAATTAGTCGAACCCGCTGTGACGCAATAAAGGGAGTTATGATGCGAGGAATGATTTATGTAGTCCCCCTGTTCCTTTTACTGTCAGCTTGCAGTCATAAACCTTATGGGCGACTCTGTCCGGGTGAAATCTCGACGCTAAGTGGACAAGTGACGGGTCGCTCTCAAGCTTGGGTTTTCGACGAAATTCAGCGGTTCACCGTCACTGACAATGGAACGACTGTGCAGAGTGGTTACCTTCATAGTGTTAACCGTTCTCTTTATGTTCCTAGTGCTACCACCTCTGAAGGTTTTTTGGCGCAACGTCTTTCGACCGATCGCTTTAGAATTATTGATGCGGGGCAGGATGCAATGGTCACTTGGACCTGCCCTGTTTCTGCACCAGCGCCTTAAAGTGCTATCCGGTTAGGAAAACTCTGTAAGCGCTACATAATTTTTTTTCTTTGCTATAGTTTAATCATTAACATTACATCAGCCTACCAAGGAGCATTTCAATGGTTAGTAAAATCCAAGATAAAGTTGAAGAGTATGCAGGTGCAGCGGAAGAAGCCTACGGTGATGTCACTGATCAAGGTGATCACTCTGCTCGTGGCGCAGCCCGCAAATATGCTTCACAAGCGAGCTATGCAGTGAAAGATGCGGCTGACACTATCAAGCAACAAGTTTCTGACAAGCCTTACGCAGGCTTAGCCGTTGCCGCGGCAGTCGGTGTTGCCTTTGGTTACCTGCTAGGCAGAAAATAATCTGCCCTGATCGCATAGAAAGCACCTTCGGGTGCTTTTTTTACGTCTACGCTCCGAAATACTGTTGCAAAACGTGCGATGTGGGGCTATTTTTAGGTGACGAAATACTTGAGTGAATTAATCAAGTATTCGCCTAACTTACTCACATTGCTCTAGTTATCTTGCCCGCACTTTGCGGGCTTTTTTTTTATCGGCGGATAATCGCTTTCTGCACGCGAACCATTGATAAGTTCTATGATATAGTCCGCGCCCACTTATTATTCTGACACTAAACAGGAGCATTATGGACGTTAGAAAACAACTTGATGGTACTGCGGTTATCGCAATGCTATTGATTTGTCTTGTTTGGAGTTCACAACAAGTCATATTGAAAGAAATTGCCGGTAACTTCTCTCCTCTTCTATTACTGGCCTTTCGTTCAGGTATCGCCGCATTAATGCTAGGAGTATTAATGACGGTACAACGCCAACGTTTCCCTATGGCCAATGGTATGTGGTTAATGGGCGGTTTGGTCGGCCTACTGTTCTCGCTCGAATATTTCTTCGTTTCAGAAGCCGTCAAATACACAACAGCAGGTCACGTGGTCGTCTTTCTTTATACCTCGCCCATTTTTGCTGCAGTAGGGTTAAATTTTGCTATTAAGGATGAACGTCTCTCTGGGTTACAGTGGGTGGGGATTGTCTTCTCCTTCATTGGAATCTGCGTCTCGTTTTCCGGTGGGTTCGGTGATAGCACCATGCTTAAGGGTGACTTCTTTGCATTACTTTCTGGCTTAATGTGGGGCGCGACGACGGTGGTTATTCGCAGTACTCGTGTTAATCAGATGGGATCGCGCCCTATCCTACTTTATCAATTGATTGTCTCGTTTATTATTCTCTTACTCGCGAGCTGGTTAAGTGGTAATACGCTGTTTGAACCCACGTTAAAAAATATCACCGCCCTGACTTTTCAATCTGTGGTGATCTGTTTTATCAGCTTTTTGGCGTGGTTTGCTTTACTGAAGAAATATGTTGCTTCGCAACTCGGTGTGCTGACTTTCATGACCCCACTGTTTGGTGTCATTTTAGGTGCCTTACTTCTGCACGAAACCATTCAAAATACATTTGTTTGGGGAGCTAACTTAGTAGTGATTGGTATCATTCTGGTCACGGTGAAAAGTGGCGGTATCAGAATCTTTAGACGCCGTCGTCCATTATAAGTTTCTACGTTAGCGCTCAGCGCCGCGAGTAGACCCTGACGGTCTACTCGATTTTTCCCGCTTTATCCTTCCGCACATTCAGTTAAGAAAAAGAAATTTCAATTTTTGTAAAAAACACAGCCGTCATCTGATTGTCACACTATAGTTGTTATATGGAACTAGGAATTAGCAGTGATGTGATAAAAAAATCCTAATTCCAATTCCCTACGGGGACCGTTAAGTCTGGTGTAGAACAATCCGAGGAGAAGACGAATGTTTACCTTAACACGAAACGAATTTGAATCGATTAATCCTGACTACCGTGGTGTATGGCAAAAAGAGTGCACCGAATTGCCTAAATGGCCGCAAATCCGTGAGCAATATGTTGGCAAGCGTACTATCTTACGTCAGGGTGCGTTACTGATTGAAGATATGCACTTCGCTATCATGACTTGACCCACCCGTCTGATGAGAAAAAGGTAAAGTGGATGACATCTTTACCTTTTTTTTATTCGTCTAAAGGAATGACTTCAACCCCACTGAATAGCGCTCGGCAGAGAATGCGGTAGCTATCCCCATCGAAGCTATTTTCGTGCTGTTCCCGCGGCAAACTCGCTAAAGTGTTCACTGTATTAATATAACGCCAGTGATCGATGATATGGTAATCATTAAACCCTTCCCGCTGCTCGTGGATAGCCACTCTCCCTTTATAAGGCCACATTTTTATCTGCCAAGTAGAAAGGGCTTGGATAACACGGCGACTATGCTCCTCAACAGTTTCCTTCCCTTGGCACACTCCTCGGCATTTTCCCAACATCGACCGAAAACATCCCCGGCCTCGCTGTGTGGTCTCAATTCCTAAGGTGGCAAGGCAAAGCTGATGCTCGTCGGCTAGATTCCTGATAAATTCCATCGCCGATCGCTTATTACGAAAGAGGCCGTAAAGATTCGGGGTGCGGGCAAAGTTCTGTTCGCTGGAACTGACAAATGCGATACGCGGCTCAAGCCATTGCAAGCTAAAAAGCGAGCGTTGTTTGCGTAACTGCTTATTGTGAAGCGGGATAAGTTGCTTGATAAGGGTGGCCTCGAGCAGCTGTGCACCGATATCTCCTGCGGTCTCGGAGAAGGTAATTCTATCCGTTTGCCGCAATAATTTCGCCTCTCTGACCGTACGTAAATGTGATAGTACACGAGAACGAATATTGACACTTTTACCAATATACAAAGGCACGTGGCTGTTCGCCGCCCAGAAAAAGTAGACGCCGGGCGTCGCAGGAAGGTGCGCTAAGGTGTCGCGAAGTTGTTGCGGGTAACGATAAAGTTCAGTGTCATGTTCACGGGCCATAGAGCGTCTCATCATTATGCTATAGGTTAAGTGTAGCAAATTGATAGGGCTTAAGGGCTGACTTAAGAAAATTACAATCCGTAGTCATCTCTATGATGTGTAGGGCTTTTACAAAGCTAAGCCAGCATTTTTACTCCGATTACGATATAATGCTCGCCATATTGTTAAAATTTATTTAGATGATTAGGGCTTATAATGACCATTTTGCCTAAGTTTACACGTCAATTACTGCATCCACGCTATTTTCTATTATGGTGTGGCATTGGCGCGCTTTATTTAGTCGTGCAGTTACCCTATAAGTTCTTGAACACCTTAGGTCCGTTAGTCGGACGATTGGCGATGAAAGTAATGACCGATCGCGTCTATGTCGCTGCACGAAACTTGCACCTCTGTTTTCCCGAGAAGTCGGAGCAAGAAAGGGAGAAACTGCTTAAAGAGAACTTTGAGTCAGTGGGGATGGCGTTATTTGAAACCGGCATGGCATGGTTTTGGTCAGATGCGCGAGTAAAAAAGCACTTCTCCGTCACGGGGCTGGAACATATTTCGAAAGCGCAGCAAGAAGGTAAAGGCGTCCTATTATTGGGTGTCCACTTTCTGACGTTGGAACTTGGTGCCCGTATTTTTGGGATCTATAACCCCGGGATCGGCGTCTATCGGCCGAATAATAATCCGGTGATTGATTGGCTACAGACCTACGGTCGTATGCGTTCCAATAAAGATATGATTAATCGTCGTGATGTAAAGGGTATGCTACGGGCCCTGAAAAAAGGGGATATTTTATGGTATGCCCCAGACCATGATTATGGCCCGAAAAGCAGCGTGTTTGCGCCGTTTTTTGCTGTTGAGCAGGCGGCATCGACGAAAGGAAGTTATATGCTGATCCGCATGAGCCAACCAGCCGTCATTCCTTTTCTAGCACGCCGATTACCAGGTAATAAAGGTTACGAGATGGTAATCTTGCCTGCTGCGGAAGATATCCCACTGGACTCTGATATTAATACTGCCACCGCGCTCAATAAATTGGTCGAGCAGTGTGTCATGATGGCCCCAGAGCAGTATATGTGGTTACATCGCCGCTTTAAAACCCGCCCACCCGGCGAGCCTTCGATGTATTAACCCGTCACCCGCCTTTTGTTGGCGGGCTAGATTTGTGGTTTGCGTGAACGAAAGAAACACCATAATGGAAACGGTAGACTGGTTAACAACAGTATCCACAATAGGGCATAGACCGCATCAACTCCGCCATTTTGTAGGTTTACATACAGTTTGACCGGTATCCCCTGCGGGAAATAGCAGAAGATCATCACAATCCCAAATTCACCCAATGCTCTGGCCCAGGCTAAAGAAAGACTATTGAGTAAGCCACGCCTAGCCAGTGGCAGTGTCAACCGGCAGAAGATCTGCCAACGACTTGCTCCAAGTGTCTCAGCCACTTCGCTGACCGCCGAGGGAACCGCCTCGAACGTACTTCGCGCCATCAGTACGTAAAAAGGCAATGCTGCGTAGAGTTGGGCGAGAACAAAAGCTGCCGGAGTGTTAGTCAGGTTAACGCCCAGTCGCGCAATCATCTCCCCTATCGTGCCATAAGGACCGTAGGCCGCTACCAGTAAAATCCCCATTGCTAGAGGGGGGGTTAACAGGGGAATAAGGAGTCCAATTTCGATCGCAACCCGCCATGATGACCGAGTTTTCGCTAACCATAGCGCAACAGGCGTACCGAGTAACACGATCAGAGGCAGGCTGACTAGACTGAGACTCAATGAGGTCCAGACGGCGCGTACATCGCCATAAGCCAATGTAAAATGCTGCCATGGCGTGACCACCAGCAAGGTGATAAACGGCACGGCGAGCAGGCACAGTGCTGGAAACAGTAAACCACGCAGTAACATCAGCAACAACGCACAAGGTTACTGCTGATACAGGGCTTTCCCTTTCGGCTGATCATAGCCATTATCCTTGAAAATCTGTTGGGCTGGGGCACTGGTGAGGTAACGGACGAACTGTTGCGCCAACTCAGGATGGGGCGCATTGTTCAGCACCGCAGCGTAGAAGACCAGGGGCTGAGGATGATACGTTTTAGGCTGACCAGTATGATCGGCCAAGGTAAAGCTAACCTTGTCGTACCATTGCTGGCTGTAATCTGGATTGCTTAGGTTAATTTGGTCGGGCAGTACCACATAAGGCAGTTTCGCCGAGCGGGTTGCGCTTTCATAGCCCGAGGCTGCATCGACTTGTCCCGCCTCTAAACGCGCTAACAGGCCGCCCTCCGCCGCAATCTGTTGCGGGTTAATCAAATCACCCATGATAGTGCTGGCTAATCCCGGTTGCTGATAATAACGTTCTGCCAGTTTTAGGGTAAAGATAATGTTTTGGCCTTGTGGATCGCTGGTAGGGTCCGTGCGGCCAAAACGTAAGCCAGGCTCAGACAGGATTTTCCACCAAGGCGTCTTATTTTTATCGCCTGACTGAGCAAACTGCTGTGCAAAACGGCTCTTTGGATTATAAGCGATCACCATACGTGTACTGGCGACGGGTTGTGCTTGATCGACCAATCCCGCTTGTTTCAATACCTCGATCGGTCCAGGCATGATTGACACAAAGACATCTGCAACCACTTTTTTTGACGCTAACAAGCCTGCCATTCCATATGCCCCCTGCCCTTGCCCCTGATAATCAACATGATTTTTTTTGGCAAAGTCTGGTCCCAAGCCGTTATCCATCACCACGCCCATCGACCCGGCATAGGTGACCGTCAAGGTATCAGCAATCGCCGATTGGCAGGAAAAACCAAGGCTGCTCAGTAACAGTAGAGAGGTTAAATAACGTTTTCTTGCGGTATAAGGTGATAGGGTCTGCACGAAAGGCACACTCGCTTAGGAATAAGATCTTTACACCATAATCGGCCTAAAAAACGAAATCAAGTCGCTTAATGCACTGCTTGTTCGCCACTTGCACGGCTAACGTGTTAAATTAGTTAAGATAATCTAACATTTACCCTACAAAAAGGACGCAAAATGAGTCAGGCTCCTCAACAAACTACCCCACGCATCAAGGTGGCACTCATCGGTTACGGGTTTGTCGGTAAAACCTTCCATGCACCCTTAATAAGCGCCATTGAAGGGTTAGAGCTGATCATTATCGCTTCCAGCGACAGTGAAAAAGTACATCGCGATTATCCGGCTGTCGAGGTTATTGCCGATCCCGAAACCGCTATCACTCATCCTGAAGTCGATCTTGTGGTGATTGCCAGCCCGAATGCCACCCATGCCCCCCTCGCCAAACTCGCTTTGCTGGCTAATAAGCATGTTGTTGTAGATAAGCCTTTCACCCTCGATCTCGCCGAAGCACGTGAACTTATCGAGATCGCTGGCCAACAACAACGCTTACTCTCCGTCTTCCATAATCGCCGTTGGGACAGTGACTTCTTGGCGATCAAGACCCAGTTGCAAGCTGGTAAAATCGGTAATATCGCTCAGTTTGAGTCTCATATGGACCGTTTTCGCCCACAAGTCCGTGATCGCTGGCGTGAGAAAGCCCAACCGGGCAGCGGCTTATGGTTCGATATCGGCCCACATTTGATCGACCAAACGCTACAGCTATTTGGATTACCCGACTCAGTTGAAGGCAATATCTGCTTATTACGTGAAGGCGCGCAGATTGATGACTGGGCACACGTAATAATGAACTACCCTCAGCATCGGGTCATTTTACATTGCTCAATGCTTGCCGCAGGCGGTAGCTTACGCTTTGTCGCCCATGGTACCGAAGGCAGTTTAGTCAAAACAGGGATTGATCAGCAAGAAGCCCAACTGGCCGCAGGCGTCCGACCGGGAGACGCTATTTGGGGTCAGGATGACGATCCAGTGGTCTATTACTGCCCAGAAGGCAAGGCACATTCGCTTGCAACACCCGCCGGCGATCAAAGTCGCTACTATCACGGTATCGCTGATGCGTTACGCCAAGGGGCCCCGAATCCGGTTTCTGGGATTGAGGCACTGGCGGTCATGGCCGTGATGGAGGCAGCCGTTGCGGCTTCGCAAAGCGGTCAGCGCCAAGTCATTGCGTTAACCGAGCAAGAAATCGCCCAACTGCGTTAGTCTCTCGCTTGCATGAAGGGAGTTTTATACTCCCTTCACCTCACGTCGATGAAAAACCAGACAGTACAATTTTACCCTTCGCCTTATGGCTTTCTAGCATCGCATGCGCCTTACGTAAATTATCCGCATTGATGACACCATAATGTTCTGCCAAGGTCGTTTTTAATACTCCTTGATCGATCAGGCTAGCCACACGCGTCAGAATCTCGTGTTGGCGGATCATATCCTCGGTTTCAAAAAGCGAACGTGTAAACATCAGTTCCCAATGCAGAGAGATTGCTTTACGTTTCAGTGGCAGTGCATCGAGGGTTTTTGGGTCATCGATTAAGCCTAATTTTCCCTGAGGGACTAACAACTCGATAATTTCTTTGTAGTGGCTGTCGGTATGGGTCAGGCTCGCCACATAATCCACTTGCTTGATGCCTAGCTGTGCACAGCCCTCAACCAACGATGTTGTATGATCAATCACCTCATCAGCGCCTAAAGCCTTAACCCACTGCGAGGTTTCCGGGCGTGAGGCAGTGGCGATAACGCGTAATTGAGTCAGTTTACTGGCCAGCTGGGTTAAGAGTGAGCCCACTCCCCCTGCCGCACCAATAATCAATAAGGTTTTAGGCTTTTCAGTCTCCACCGCTAATCGGTCGAATAACAGTTCCCACGCGGTTAAGGCCGTCAGAGGTAGCGCCGCGGCTTCCGCATCACTGCATTGATTAGGCTTTTTAGCGACGATACGCTCATCCACTAAGTGGTATTCCGCATTAGTCCCTGGACGAATTAACGAACCTGCATAGTACACCTTATCCCCGGCGGCGAATAAGCTGACCTCCTCGCCCACTGCCACCACTTCCCCCACGGCATCCCATCCGAGGATACGCGGTTCTGCTGTATTGGCCGTGCGCCGTATTTTCGTATCGATGGGGTTCACAGAAATCGCCGCAATCTTCACTAATAAATCGCGCGCGTCTGGGCTCGGTTTATCCGTCTCGATTTCATAAAGGGCATGGGGATCAGTAATAGGTAATTGGTGGTCTTGGTAAACAATCGCTTTCATAACACTCTCCATAGAGTTTGTCTTTCGGTTCTTCGCCTGATTAAAGCATAGTGGATTATCTTGAACTCGAGTGCCAACGATTTCAAATACCCCTACCTTAAGGCATAAAAGCCCTACTTGACAATCACTTAACCACTAGGCACTATACTGTTTATCTATACAGTTATTGGGTGGGTTATGTACGTAGAATTGGTGTATGATAAAAGAAATGTTGCCGGGCTCGATAACGCTGCAGAGATTATTCTGCAAGAATTAACCCAGCGAGTAAGACGACTATTTCCTGATGCTGAAGTCCGGGTTAAACCGATGCAAAGGAATAGCTTAAATAGTGATGCCAGTAAGAGCGATCGAGAAAAGCTTAACCGGATGTTAGAGGAGATGTTCGACGAGGCCGACATGTGGCTGGTTGCCGAATAAATTAACGCCTGAGGGTGACGCCCATCACCCTCAGGGCTTGATTACTTCCCGATATCTCGCAAGGCCTTACCCTGCATTAAGTTGCGTTCAATATGCTCTAACGAAACATTTTTCGTTTCCGGTACTAGCCATAACGTAATCACAATAAAGAGCAGATTTAATCCGCCATACAACCAGAAGGTATTGGCATTGCCAAAACTCTCCAGCAAGGTCAGAAACGTTGCCCCAACGATCATATTGGCGACCCAGTTAGTGGTAGTGGATAAAGTGATGCCGAAATCACGCCCTTTCAGTGGCTGAACCTCTGAGCACAGTAACCAGATCACTGGGCCTGCCGCCATGGCGAAACCAATAATAAACAGCAGTAACATTACGATGGCCGTGTATTGAATCGCTATCGAATGGATACCGTTATGAATAAACAGGCCTAGCACGCCCATCCCCACCGCCATGACCAAGAAACTGGTTAGTAGCATCGGTTTTCGTCCCCAGCGATCAACCAAACCTACCGCAATCAGGGTGGCCAACATATTGGTTAAACCGACCACTACTGTGCCCCACATCTGCTGTGAAGTACTGGCAAATCCGGCGATGGCGAAAATCTTGGGCGCGTAATACATCACCACATTCATTCCGGTAAATTGTTGCATCACTTGCAATAACACGCCTAAGCCCACTGAACGGCGGAAATTAGCATTAGTACGGAATAATGACCATCCGCTCTGCTTAACCTTTAAGCTTTCGCGTATCTCATCCAGCTCTTTTTTGGCTTGGGTATCGGTACTGCGTAAGCGCTCAAGGACCTTCTGCGCATCGTGATAACGACCGGTCGCGGCTAGCCAGCGTGGACTATTGGGAAGAAAGATCACGCCGATAAACAATACCAACGCAGGAAGTGCGATAACACCCAACATTAGCCGCCAGTTGCCGCTATAGCTTAACGCGGCATCAGAGAGAAAGGCCACCACAATACCGGTCGTTAACATCATTTGATACATCGAAATCATCGAGCCACGATAGCGCTCAGGCGCGATTTCTGCGATATAAAGTGGGGCAGTGTAAGAGGCAAATCCGACTGCCAAGCCAAGCAGCACCCGTGCGCAGACCAGACTGGTGACATCAGGGGAAAACGCAGACCATAATGAGCCAATAATAAATAAGATTGCCCCAGCTAGAATGCTTTTTTTGCGGCCAAGGCGGTAAGACATCCAGCCTGCGGTTAAGGCCCCTATCGCGGCACCAAACATCATAGCACTCACGACCCACTCTTGCTGGTGACTGGTTATTGAAAGGTCTTGCGCTAAAAAGGGCAATGCACCGGCGATAACGCCAATATCCAGTCCAAACAACAGTCCAGATAACGCGGCGATCCCGCCGACAAACCAGGTAAAATGTTTCGCTTTACGTTGTCGAAGCGGTGTATCAGACATGTTTACATCCCAATAAGTTATAGTTATGTAAACACATGGTAATGTTATGTCATGATAAACAGTGTGTTACCGGTCACAGAATGTTGCTAAAATGTTTACTCTTTTTGAAAGGAAATATTAATCGTGCGCCACTACACCTACTTATTTGTCGGTCTACTGTTAACCGGCTGTTCAACCGCTCCCCCACCACCGCCACGGTCTACTGCCGCCTGCGTCGCGTACCAACAGATGATGACCGCTCCTCTTCCGCCATATGAGCATGAGCAGTTACGTCAACAATGTGAACACTCGCGCGCCGATCCGAACGCTCCTTAGACCGGCCGTGTCGGAAGTTGGCTTATCTGCTTCAGTTTTTTTAATACCACGAAAGATTTAACATGGCTAATAACCTCGCTAGCTAATAAGGTGTGAGAAATAAAATCGGCTAGCTGCTCTAAATTAGCGGCAATAATCTTCAATAAATAGTCGGCTTCACCGCTGACCATATGGACTTCCTGAATGGCTGCCTCTCCGTCGATAATATGTTGAAAATGCCGCATCGATTTAGGGTCGTGGCTAGGTAAATTGATGTGTACATAGGCTAATACCTGTAGGCCAATCGCTTGCCCATTTACCCTAGCCGAATAGCCCTGAATAATCCCGGCCTCTTCCAGTGCGGTTCTGCGACGTGAACACTGCGAGGCAGACAACCCCACTTTTTCGCCCACTTCTTGGTTGGTGAGACGTCCATCAAGCTGCAACGCCGAAATAATTCTCCAATCGAAATTATCCATCCTATCCTCGCACGATTTATGTAACTAAAGCCGATTCAGTACAAAACACGCACACTTCTTGTACCGCTTTGCCGCTAGACTGATTAGAAATATTTATTTTCTGCACAAATCATTCATCACTTTTAGCACGAGGTGACATCGATGCAAATGCAATTGGGACAATTTTTACTGCGGCGATTACATGAAGTCGGTATCGAACATCTCTTCGGCGTACCGGGCGATTTTAATCTCTCTTTCCTTGAACAAACCGTACCCCCTTCCCCTATAAGGTTTATCAATAATTGTAATGAGTTAAATGCCGCTTATGCCGCAGATGGCTATGCACGTAGCAAGGGGATAGGCGCTTTCGTTACCACTTGGGGGGTGGGCGATCTGAGCGCACTCAATGGTCTCGCGGGGGCTTACGCTGAAAATATTCCCGTGGTGCATATCAGTGGCTTACCGCCGCTGCATGCGGTCAATGATCGCGCCCTTCTTCATCACACCTTAGTCGATGGCGATTACGATAATATTGGTCGTTGTGTCGCGGAGTTTACCGTGGCGCAAACGCGCCTGACTCCGGCGAATGCAGTGATGGAGATTGATCGCTTGCTGCAATGTTGTTGGCTTGAACGGCGTCCCGTTCATCTACAGCTACCGTCCGATATCACTCATTTAATGATTGAGGTACCCACCCAGCCCTTATGTCTAATCGAGCCGACGAGTGATCCACGGCAACTCAATCGCGTTATTTCGCACCTGCAAGCGCAATGGCGGCCCGAAAATAGCCCCGTTTTTTTACTCGATAACGATGCGGTACGATTTGGCGTTGTCGATTTTATTCGCACGATTGCTGAGAAGCTGGCCATCCGTTATGCGGTACTGCCCAGTGCCAAAGGGATTATGGATGAAGACTCTGCCCTCTATCTTGGGGTATATGCCGGTCAGGCAAGTTTACCTGCCGTCAGTCATGCTATTCATCATTCGGAGTGTGTGATAGGGGTTGGCCTCCGTCTGACAGATTGTAATACTGGGTTGTTTAGCCAGCTTATCGATAACTCACGACTTATCGCGCTCAGACGCTTCGATGTCGCCATCAATGGCGCACAATACCCGGGCGTGATGCTTCAAGAGTTATGCCGACAACTCGCTGAACAACTCCGTGACCGCGAAGCTAGGCCTCTTCCCCCTCGATCTTCCTTACCGCTCTCGACTCAACCGCACACGACATTTTCTCAAGCCTATTTCTGGCAAGCCCTACAAGCGTTTATTCGTCCGCAGGATAGTATTTTTGCTGAAGCAGGCACCGCGCACAGTGGTGCATCCAGTCTACAATTACCTACGGGCGCGCGTTATCACTCGCAGATTATTTGGGGTTCCATCGGTTTTACGCTGCCGGCTCTGCTGGGATCACTTATTGCGCGACCCGAACAACGGCATCTGCTATTTATTGGCGATGGCTCGTTGCAGCTGACCGTTCAAGAACTTTCTACCTTATTACAACAGCGCCTGACACCGATTATTTTCCTTATCAATAATCGCGGATATACCATAGAACGGCTTATTCTTGGCGAAAATTCTGTGTATAACGATGTCAACGAATGGGATTATGCCAAGCTGCCTAATGTGCTCGATAAAGGTAATCATGCCTTATCCTTTGTTGTCGACGATATCCCGTCACTGCATCAAGCGCTGCATGCCGCAGAGCATCCGAATAGGGATAAAGCCATCTTTATTGAGGTACGCTTCTCCCCTTTGGATGCCCCACCTCAGCTCAAACATTTCGCTAAGCGCTTTGCTGACTACGATTACGGCAACTGTGGACCCCGTAACCTCAATCACTGACCGTTACTCGCTTTGGCCAGGCGGTAATCACCAAACTGGCTATGATTAACCCTATCCCCGTCCACCCCATAGGGGATAGGGTCTCATTGAGGATAAATACGGCGAGCAAGGCGGCTACTACGGGTTCAAGTAAGGTAATTGCCGTGGCGATGCTGGCTTTAATTCGGGCCAAGCCTGCACCGTAACATAGGTAGCCAATACCCATTGGAAAGATCGCCATATAGCCGCCCACCGCCGCATTTTGCCAGGATGCGAGCAAGGAACCACCGGTCGCGATTAACAATGGCAAGAGAAGCAGCCCCCCCACGCCAAATGTTGAACCCATTGCCGCACGGCTTATCACCCCGTTTACCATCATCTTTCTTGCGGTCCACGAATATAACGCGTAGGTCAGCCCAGCCAATAAGCCTAAGGCAACCCCGACGGACAAGGATGCTTGAGCAGGATCGCCACCTGCTGAAGGCACGGGGTGTATCTGGGCGAGCAAGCTAATGCCAATGACACCGACGAGTGCGCCCCCTAACCACTGCTTCGTTAAGGCACTTTTTTCCATGCGATTTTCGATTAAGGCAGAAAATAGTGGTGCAGAGCCGATAGAGATGACAGTACCCACTGCTACCCCCGCAAAGTCCATTGAGCAGTAGAAAGCTAGCGGATAGATGGCAACCGCGCAGGCGCCGATAATCAATAAGCGGCGCTGTTGCTGTAATTGAGGGAGCGAGCTTAATATGGCTGGTAGCGCTAATAGCGCTTGCAAGATCCCACCGATCCCCATGGCGACACAGGCGATAGTTATCGGGCTTAATGCTGGCGCTAAGCGTGCGGCTGTCCCTGTCGTTCCCCACGATAAGGCGGCGATCACTACGCAAGTATTGCCGATTAAGGTAGGGCTCATAGGCTCTCCAGTCGTTGGGCTATTATCTGTTTCGCCTGTTGCAATAACGCCGGATGTCCCCTTAACCCAGCCAAGCTGATACAGCCTTCAAGTAAAAAGGCAACTTCTTGCGCCAGCCGTTGGGTTGCGTCGGAGGGAACATTCGGGATTTCGTTCAGCGCGGTAATAATAAACTGTTCGATTTGCGCTTTTTGTTCTGCCACACAACGTCTTTCTAAGGAATCGACTGGAAATTCCGCCGCAGCATTGAGTAGGCCACAACCCCGAAATCCATTTTCATAAGGTTTCTCAGCATGATCTTGATAGGCATCATAAATCGCTAAAATACGATCTTGCGGCGTCATCGTTTGTTGTAATCGGATCGCATAGAGGTCAAGCCATTGTTGATGGCGGAGCGCGAGGTAATCCAACACCAAACACTGTTTCGACACGAAGTGGTTATAAAAACTTTGTTTCGCAACACCGGCGCGCTTGATAATGCTGTCGATCCCCGTCGCATGAATACCTTGATTATAAAATAAGCTATGCGACGCTTGGCGGATTTTTTCTTTAGCCGACATGATGCCCTCCCTATAGACAGACCAGTCTACCTATTATGGAGGGGATTACCACTCACTATCGCTATTTGCCCCCTGCAAGATCGATAAAGCTGCCTGTAACGTAAGAGGCTTCTTCAGAGAGTAGCCAAGCGATAGCATAAGCCACCTCTATTGGCTGTCCCCCTCTGCCCATCGGTAATTGCGACTTTACTCGCTCAATACGATCAGCCTCACCTCCCTCGGCATGCATATCGGTATAGATAAAACCGGGTCGCACCGCATTGACGCGAATACCTGCTGCCGCCACTTCCACACTCAGGCCACGGGTGAACGTATCGATCGCCCCTTTAGACGCAGCATAATCGGTATATTCGAAGGCAGAACCCAGTCTTGCTGCCGCCGAGGAAACATTAACAATTGCGCCGCCCCGCCCTTGATAGTGAGTAGACATCCGTTTAACCGCCTCACGGGCGCAGAGTATTGAGCCACTGATATTGGCCGCGAAAAGCTGCGCCAAGCGGGGACCAGAAAGTTGCTCAACCCGTGATTGCGGCAAGAGTCGAGCCGCATTATTGACTAATCCAGTGATCGGCCCCAAGCGTTGATCGATCTCGGAGAACATTTTACTAATTTGTTGCTCATCACTGATATCGGCGGGGATTGCGATGGCACAACCGCCCTGCTGACGTATCATTTCAACGACTGCTTGGGCTTCTTCCGCTCGCTGCCGGTAATTAATACAGATCTGATGCCCGCGTTCAGCAAGTAATAGTGCAGTAGCCTTGCCGATCCCCCGTGAGCCTCCCGTGATTAAGGTGATTTTTTGCTGTGGCACACTCAGGTTCCTTCTATATTGAACAAATCAGCTTTGGCCCATTATGGATGACTGGCCTCGGAACATTAGGCGGCATCGGACGCGACAATAAATTGAGGTTGGTAGGTTACGGGAAAATTAACAGAACGCGCGATAAAACAGACTGGGTGTACGTCATCATGCAGTTTACGTGCGAGATAGAGGTCGGTAGTAGGTAACACGGTAATCACAGGGTGCAAGGTCATCGACAGAAAGCGTCCCGCCCCGCTCGGTAAAACTTCGCCGACGGCAGTAGGACTGTCTTGATAACCGACAACGGTGACACCGGCTGCAGAAGCGAGGTGTAGATACCACAACATATGGCATGCAGCCAATGATGACATTAACAAATCTTCAGGATTCATCTTGGTTGGATCGCCCCCCAACAGGGGATCATTAGAACAAGCGATAACCGCTTTACCGGGCAGTGCAATGTCCCAGGTACGCGCATAACTGCGATAATGCGCGGTGCCCTCACCCAAGTTACCGGTCCAAGTAATAGAGGTGTGATAAGTGTGTTCCATAACGCCGTCCTTTAAAAAGAGTAGAGCGTTACTGAAACAGAGTTTTAGACAACCGTAAAGAAGTTATTTGCCGACTGGGAGTTAAGATTTTTTGGGGCAAGAATATCAAAGCATTTAGCCTCGTAAACTCCCCCAAGATTGGATTAGTAAGGTTTTACATACATCACAGTTACCAATAATGCTGCCATAATAATACAAGGCACGACGATTACCGCGAGTATCGTGATCATCCAGAATTTACGCTTAGATTGAGACATTAGGCGTCCATTGGAGGTCGAAAATAATGGACTATAGAGTAACGTAGAACGGCTGTTCTATCCAGATAAGGCGGGTAAAAAGTAGCATTGAGCAGACCGAGTGGCTTTTAGTCAGGGGGTGATGGATAAAAGGGAAGTGTTAAATTTAAAAAAGATTCACTACGGCTGTTCAGTTCAGTAGGGGCATCTTCTTACTTATATGGTATAGCGGCACTCATCCCTAAGTGATCGAAAATCCCTACTCTTCGACGCTATACCTTAAGCGTAGTCGACAAATAAAAAGATGCAATAATTTTTCTAACTATTAACATCCTAGTTACCAATGCGGTGATTCACCTGACATAATGGCTCTACGTAATGTTTTTGTGCGTTCTACTTGAGAGCCAGGTAAAGCACTTCTTTCTGGAAAAACGCCCACTCCTCCCCGTTGCGAACGTGAAGCATCATGATCAATGGTGCATCCACTTAACATAAGGCACCCTATAATCCAAAATTTATGCATGACTTGCCTATCCTGTGCGGGGTATTGAAGTGAAACAGTAACCGAGTTGCGAATTATTTTGTTATCGATATTAACGATTAACTTGCCTAGATTGCTGATGATTAAAAGGCTATCCCTACGCCTGTCCGTAAACGAATTGTAAATAAAATCCTAAATGTAACGCCTAGCTGGTAATTGTTGACGGCAACGAAAAGGATACTTCCCACATTATCTGAAGTGAGTCATCATCCAGCGCTTGAAAGGCAAAGATTATCGGTCTCTGCACTGCTGCGCAGCTCGCTGGCGGTAATAAAACCCCTCCTGTTTCGAAACGGGAAAATAACATTGTTAATACAATGTTACATCATCTATTTCTGATTCACCGTCTGCTGGCGTAAAAGTAAAGCTACACACAGACAGGAGGTTTAGATGGCTAATTTTACACGTCGCAATTTTATGTCTTTCGCCGCAGGGGGCACCATGATGCTTGCGGCAGGCGAAGTGCTTGCACACGATAATGATACCAAAGCCTATGCGTTTAAGGCTGATTTCCCTGGCCCCCACGATCCATTGCGCGAACAGGAAAATAAGGATTTAGTTAATCCACCGGCAACCGATAGTGGAACACTGCCTAACCTTCGTTATTCCTTTAGTGACGCCCATATTCGCCGCAGTAGTGGCGGATGGACCCGACAAGTGACCAATCGGGAATTAGGGGTCTCGACTACGATCGCTGGCGTAGATATGCGCCTCAATGCGGGGGGAATTCGAGAACTGCATTGGCATAAAGAAGGCGAATGGGCTTTTATGACTTATGGTCATGCCCGAGTCACGGCGTTCGATACCGAGGGAGGTTGGTTTATCGATGATATTTCTGCCGGAGACCTGTGGTATTTCCCACCGGGAATTCCGCATTCTATTCAAGGCATTGGTAATGACGGTTGTGAATTTTTACTGGCTTTCGACGACGGTGGATTTGACGAGGACAGCACTTTCTTACTTTCTGACTGGTTTAAACATATCCCCCCTGAAGTATTAGCCAAAAACTTTAATGTGCCTGTATCGACTTTTTCACATTTACCCTCCCCGCAAGATGAATATATTTTTGCCGGGAAAGTTCCCGGTGATATTTCATCTGCCAGCCCTAAAAAAGGAAAAAAATCTAAACAGAAATTCACGCACCGCATGATGCAACAGTCTCCTATCACCTCAGCTGGAGGTGAGGTCCGCATCACTGACTCATCCAATTTTCCCGTGTCAAAAACCATTGCTGCCGCATTAGTCGAGATTGCGCCGGGCGGTATGAGAGAGCTGCATTGGCACCCTAATAACGATGAGTGGCAATATTATCTCGAGGGGCAAGGAAGGATGGGTGTATTCGCCTCGTCAGGTCAAGCCCGTACGTTTGATTATCGTGCGGGCGATGTCGGTTATGTCCCATTTGCCATGGGGCACTATATCGAAAATACTGGCGATACCCCGCTACGCTTCCTCGAATTATTTAAAAGCGATTATTATGCTGATATCTCACTTAATCAGTGGTTAGCCAGTACACCGCTTGAATTGGTGAAGCAACACCTACACCTCGATGATCAATTTATGTCAGCGTTATCGGCGCAAAAAAATCCGGTTGTCAAAGGCGCATCGTAATTTTTATGTAAAAGATGGGCGGGTTAACATACCGCCCCATTCGACTAAACCGCCCCTCACTAACGCCTTAACTCTCCGCTCGAAAGCCAGCAGTACAGCGATTTATCATTTTTTTGTGAGATGCATAATCAGATTAAAGATCAAAAATTAGAATTTTCCTAACTTTGAACTATATTGATTATTGAGTCATTCTTTTAAAATGGAGTTAAAGATGGAATTACAAAACGAAATTAAAATTACCAACAGGATTTCTTGGGGTAGCATTATTGCAGGCGTGATTACCGTTTTAGCAGTCTCGCTACTATTAACCACTCTCGGCGCGAGTTTAGGCTTCTCTCTCCTTTCTCCTACACAGGATGATATTGTTAACGGTGCTGATAAGGCCGTAATGATATGGACTGTTATTGCATTGATTATTAGTTTGGCGGCAGGCGGATTTGTGGCGGGTCGTCTAGCCGGTGCTGATGGCTTAATTCATGGTTTCCTTATTTGGGGAACGACCTTATTAGTTGCTACCGTATTAGGTTTCTCTGCAGTTGGTGGCCTACTCAAATTAACCGGGAGTGCAGTCAGCTCTGTAGCCTCCGGTGCGGGTAGCGTAGTCAGTGGTGCGGGTAAAGCCGTTGCCAATACCGCTGATTTCAGCAAAGACATGTTCGATAAGCTAGGGGTAAATACTAATATCGATATGTCTGATACCAATCAAGAGGTTATTAATGCGCTGAAGAAATCGAATATTCCTGAATTACAGCCTCAATATCTGCAAGACCAGCTACAGCAAGCAGGTAACGATGTAATGGATGCCGGTAAAGCGATTGCCACCCATCCGGATAACAGCGACCAAATTATTAGTCAACTGACTGATAGACTGAAATCTCGTACTGAGACCATCAGCAAGTCGGTAAACCGCGATGATGTGAAAAATGCCTTAGCGCAAAATACCTCCATGACACAGGAACAAGCTGACCAAGCGGTTGATAATTTTATTCAAGCGCGTGATAAAGCAGTACAACAAGCGAATCAAAGCATTAACCAATTACAAACCAAGGTCGACCAAGCGAAAGCGCAATATGCGCAATTTAAACAAGAAGCAAAAGAGAAAGCTGATGCGGCAGCCAAAGCAGCAGCAAAAATTTCTCTGTGGTCGTTCGTCGCATTACTGCTGGGCGCGATCGTCAGCGCTGTGGCAGGAATGTGGGGCGTCAATACTCTGCCTAACGGCAAACGTATTAAAGCCTAAGTGTTTACGCCCTAATCTTCGGATTAGGGCTTTTTTCTCGAAACTTGTGTACTTATCCGCCTTTAAAGATCTAACGACATTTCAGCCCTATTCTCTCCGCTTCGCTAACCACTCCTCAATTATTCTTTAACCTTATACCGAATAAAATGACTGATCTCTTCACAGTACGGATAATCGTTGCTGTGTAATAAGCTCAGTAGCTATTACAGAGCGTCACGCTTATAAGTACCTAGCCTGTTATCCGTGACTATTTATTGAGTTGCCATTTGTGGTAGAAATTGTTGAGATCACCAGGTGAAGACAGTAATAGCTTGGGGATTGCGGCTTGCTCGAAGAGCGACAGATAACGGAGATAATTTTTCGGCGAGTCAAAGAGAATATGCTTCAGCATTTCCCTAGAAACTTTTTCATTTTGAACACCAATTCCCCCTACCCGCGGTTTAGCTGAGTAACAGCGCGCAATATAACGCAACAGTGCTGTGGACACTGGGATATCAAGTAATATTAGCCCCGTCGCGCGTTGCAGACGCGAATGTAGGCATTTACCATAATTACCCTCTATCACCCAACTACTTCTCGCGATCACCGTATCGTGTAACTGTAAGAATTCTTCAGGGGCACGAGGAATCCATTGGCTATTAGGCTGATGATGTAATTGGTCAAGATGAATAATGGGCAGCGATTTCTTTAGGCCAATAGCCTTTGCCAGCGTGGATTTTCCACTATTTGAAGGCCCAACAATACAAATACGTTGGCCAAGGTCATCTAATGATACACAGAGGCTCATCTCTTACTCCTTGCAAAAAGTGATAGGCCATTTCAGCCTTCAAACAAATAGCCCTTCAAAGAGCAAGCAGTTCACTGTAACGTAAATGAAAATTTTAGGCTTGATTAGGTTAAACACTTTTGACTCTTATTTTTCAACCCCGCATCGACTATAAGAGAGCTTCTTCACCTATTCGTTATACTGGAGTATATTTATTTATCATGACTTCTACTCAAGTCAGCACCAGCTCAATAAAGGTGGATGACTCCTCAGTGGATATCGTAGATTGTTACTTTTGAATAAGGTCATAGGATGAAGGAAAATTTAGCATTTATGGCTGTTAGCTCTTGAATATTCATCTTTAGCCTTACCCCTCTGTAGACCTAATCCCCCCGTAGGTTGCGTAATAGTTCATAACGGTAAAGTCGTAGCAAAAGGCTTTACACAATCCCCAGGCCATCATCATGCTGAAATAGAGGCTATTTCGAAACTCACCGTACCCATCAGTGAATGCGAATTATTTGTCACTTTAGAACCCTGTTCTTTTCAAGGAAGAACTCCATCCTGTGCCCGCACACTGGCCGAAATGAAACCTAAACATGTCTATATTGCCATGGAAGATCCTCATCCTAGAAATAGAGGGGCTGGACTGAGTATTTTAAAAAGTGCAGGGGTTAACTACACATTGGGGATAGGGGAAAGGGATGTTAACGATTTTCTCTCGTCTTATCTGTAAACAATATCTCTTAAAAAAAATACCGATCACCTTCAGTGACCGGCATCAACGTTCTGGGTAATTTTTTTATATCTATCTCTCAGAGTAAAAGGTAGCCATCGCAATGAAAGCTTCTGATATCAAAGAATACTATTTACGGAAAGTATTACGCTTACTACCTGACTCTCTAAAGTAAGAAACACCCATCCAAACAGCCACTGACCCTAGTACTAATGCAAAAGCTAAAAGCAAAAAATCCATTAAGAATATTCTCATTAAATACACATACGCGGCAGAATTATATGCAGCAATGAAAAAAATTCAATTTGTAAGCAATCAGATAAGATAAGATAAGATAATTAAAGCATGATTACACACACAACGTGTCCTAGCGGGCGCTGTTTGAGATAATCAATGTCAGGATAAGTAAATCACCACGGGTTTAACAGACACCTCAAAGTCATTTTCGAATGAATTTTCAATTAACATAGACCCCACCCCCCGTAATAGCAGTACTGCGATTTTATGGGGTATCTCCTAGCTCAGTTACTTTCATTCCTTCTGACCAGAAACTGGTTATGTCATTTCCAGTTTTTTCAAGAGTTATCATGCGGATAATGTAGTTTGCGTCTAAGCACAACTTCATCACCTGGCCAGAAAATACTGCTCCGACTTTCCACGAACAACGATCGCTCTCGGAACGACTTTATCGTGAACAGGGTATCAATACTCAAAAATTATTGGGGCATAAGACAGCAAAAATGACCGACCGATATAACGATGATCGAGGTAAAGAATGGGTCACTGTTTCACTAAAATCGGGGTAGTTTTGGGGAAGAATTTTGGGGAGAGTTTTGGGGAAAGAATTTTACAGACAAAAAACGGGCACTTTTCAGTACCCGTTCTTATCAATCACGCAGGGTGACTAATTACATGTTAGAGATGATGGCATCACCAAACTCTGAACATTTCAGCAACTTAGCGCCTTCCATCAGACGTTCGAAATCGTAAGTCACGGTCTTATTGGCGATCGCGCCTTCAACACCTTTAACGATTAAGTCTGCGGCTTCAAACCAGCCGAGGTGACGGAGCATCATTTCAGCAGAAAGGATCACTGAACCTGGGTTCACTTTATCCTGGCCAGCATACTTTGGTGCAGTACCGTGAGTCGCTTCGAACAGTGCACATTCGTCACCGATATTCGCACCCGGTGCAATACCGATACCGCCAACTTGCGCCGCCAGGGCATCGGAGATGTAGTCGCCATTCAGGTTCATACAGGCAATAACGTCATACTCTGCAGGGCGTAGCAGGATTTGCTGTAGGAAGGCATCGGCAATCACGTCTTTAATAATAATCTCTTTACCCGTTTTAGGGTTCTTAGCCTTCATCCATGGGCCGCCGTCTAATAGCTCAGCGCCAAACTCTTCTTTCACCAGTTGGTATCCCCAATCTTTGAAGGCACCTTCGGTGAATTTCATGATGTTACCTTTATGGACCAGTGTCAGTGAATCACGGTCATTGTCGATAACATATTGGAAGGCTGCACGCACTAGGCGTTTAGTTCCTTCTTCAGAACATGGCTTAACGCCGATACCACATTGTTCTGGGAAGCGGATCTTCTTCACGCCCATTTCGGTGCGTAAGAAGTTGATCACTTTATCTGCTTCTGCGCTACCCGCTTTCCATTCGATACCCGCATAGATATCTTCTGAGTTTTCGCGGAAAATAACCATATCGGTATCTTCAGGGCGTTTAACCGGGCTTGGTGTACCAGTGTAGTAGCGTACTGGGCGCAAGCAGACATAAAGGTCTAACTCTTGGCGCAATGCAACGTTTAATGAACGGATACCGCCACCGACTGGCGTCGTTAATGGCCCTTTAATCGCGACACGGTATTCTTTGATCAGATCCAGTGTCTCTTGCGGTAACCATACGTCTTGACCGTATACTTCTGTCGATTTCTCGCCGGTGAAGATTTCCATCCACGAAATCTTACGCTCACCGTTATAGGCTTTGTTTACCGCCGCATCGACCACTTTTAACATCACAGGAGAGACATCAACACCAATCCCGTCCCCTTCGATGTAAGGAATGACTGGGTTGTTGGGAACAGTTAATTTGCCTTGATTTAGCGTGATTTTCTGGCCTGATGCAGGAACAACTACTTTGCTTTCCATCAACCTCTCCTTCGAGCGTTTTTGTTAATGACTTGTAATGTGTCGGGGTATGTTACGCGAAATCATCGCGACTTTCCTAGAAAAAAATCATTACGGTATGTCGCAGAATTCTTTTTTATCTCAGTTAACCTATTGCCATGCCTAATATAATTACTGTCGTTATACGGCTGAGTTGCGATAGGGTTCACACTTTTCACTTTACACAATTCCACAACAAAAGATTAACGACGAGCGTTAACCTGGCCTTGTCTAATAAGTCTGGCCCTGAAAAACTTACTGCAATCTCTGTCAGACATCAACTGAAAGCCTATGAATACTAGGGTTAAATTATCTCAAGTCTAGGCTATACTGAGCGAAATAAAGCGCCGGATAACCTTATTATGAAGCCTCTAACCCGCCCAACACGCCGAAGAAAACCGGCTCCCCCGCGACCTCGTCAGGGTCCTACCACAATCATTGTGTTTAATAAGCCGTTTGATGTGCTGCCACAATTCACTGATGAAGCAGGGCGTAAGACGCTTAAAGACTATATAACAGTGCCAGATGTCTACGCTGCGGGCCGTTTAGATCGCGATAGCGAGGGGCTGCTGCTGCTGACTAATAATGGCAAGCTTCAAGCTGACCTAACGCAGCCGGGTAAACGTACTCATAAGATCTATTATGTACAGGTAGAAGGCGATCCGAATGATGAACAACTCGCGCCATTACGAAGTGGAGTCACCTTAAAAGATGGGCCTACCCTCCCCGCTGGCGTCGAGCGCTGTGATCCGCCGCAGTGGTTATGGCCACGAAATCCGCCGATTCGAGAGCGCAAAGCTATCCCTACCCAATGGCTTAAAATTACCCTATACGAAGGTCGTAATCGTCAAGTTCGCCGTATGACGGCGCACATCGGCTTTCCCACATTACGACTTATCCGCTATGCCATCGGCCCCTATCAACTTGATGGGCTAGCATTAGGCGAGTGGCGTAAAATCGATCACTAACTGACTTTAGGAGCCACCATGTTTACGCCGCATATCACCGTTGCCTGTGTTGTCCATGCCGAAGGTAAGCTGTTAATCGTTGAAGAACGTGTCGATGGAAACGTGACCTGGAATCAGCCTGCAGGCCATCTCGAGGCTGAAGAGAGTTTGATCGCCGCGATGGAACGTGAGTTGTGGGAGGAGACCGGACTCCGCTTATCTCCCGAACATTTGCTTGGCGTGCATCAATGGACAGCGAACGATGGTACACCCTTTATCCGTTTCTTATTCAGTTGCGAAATTGAGGCCTGTCTCGATACCTGCCCGCACGATGACGATATCGATTGTTGCCATTGGCTTACGCCTGCAGAGATCTTGCAATCCTCACAATTACGTTCGCCGCTGGTAGCGGAGAGCATTAGACTTTGGCAATCGACCACCCGATTCCCGTTGACGGTGCTACACTGGTTCGAACAATAATTCCTGCGTTAATGGCTAACGATGGAAAAATTTTTTTCATTAAATTTATATGGTAGAAATATATTCTCTTAAGACGTCATTTTGATGCCTAACGGGAAAAATCATTCTCTCGAAATCTCGATATAGTATGGACCTCTACTTGCCGAGGTTATCGAGATGAATTCTGCCATCAAAACGTTACTCTTTATCATTGTTGCTTTAACCTGGGGAACCACTTGGCTAGCAATGAAAATTGCGGGAACCACTATTCCCCCTCTCTTTGCCACAGGCTTACGCTTTCTCTGCGCGGCTCCCCTATTATTGCTCGCCTTAAAATACACCCGCTCACCACTCCTTTTTCCTAAAGGGCAGCGAGTGTTTCAGGCCATTATTAGTCTCTTTTACTTTGCCATTCCCTTTACGCTGATGATTTACGGCGAACGCTGGGTAAGTTCCGGGCTGGCGTCGGTGATTTTCGCCATGATGCCGGTGGCGGTTCTCTGCGCGTCAATCCTGTTGCTACGTGAGAAAACCAACTCGGTGCAATTGTTGGGGTTAACCATTGCCTTGGTGGCGTTGATTTCCGTGTTGCTGCACGAATCACAGGGTGCGGCCTCAGGCCAGCTGGTGGGGATAATGATGCTTATCGCGGCAGTAGTTATTCATGCCGTCATGTATGCTTTGTGTAAAAAACGCTGCTGTGAAGTCTCAGTACTGACTTTTAATGCCTTACCTTGCTTAATGGCAGGCATACTGTTAACCCTAGTCGGCGGTTTTGTCGAACATCCGGTCATTGCTCAGTTCTCTTACCACTCTATCCTTGCCGTCGTTTATCTCGGGGCGTTTGCGGGGGTATTCGGCATACTCTGTTACTTTATGCTGCAAAAGCGTGCCACCGCGTTTCAAGCCTCGATCGTATTCTTAATCTTTCCGATTATTGCGCTGAGTTTAGAGAATATCCTCTACGGTCGTTCGCTATCTTTCGCCTCCCTCTGTTTAATGTGTCCTTTGGCTCTCGGCATATTTTTAACCTTATTTGGCAATCAACTAAATCAGCGGCTTAAAAGAAAGAGCCAATCGGTGGTGTTATCCGCGCAGTTGGAAGTCAACAAGCGTCAACATCGCACATAGCGCGTAATTGAGCGCGGTAATACAGGTGCGATTCGCCTCGGTGCATGGTACACTGAGGCGTTCGTATTGATTGCCAACTTCAGTGAGTATTTATGTTTGACCAGAGTGCAAAAAAAGTCATCGTCGGTATGTCCGGGGGTGTAGATTCTTCCGTTTCAGCATGGTTACTGATGCAACAAGGTTACCAAGTGGAAGGCCTGTTCATGAAGAACTGGGAAGAAGATGATGGTGAAGAGTATTGTACTGCTGCTGAGGATCTCGCCGACGCGCAAGCTGTCTGCGATAAGTTAGGGATCACACTACACAAAATTAACTTTGCTGCCGAGTATTGGGACAACGTCTTCGAGCTCTTCTTGGAAGAGTACAAATCAGGACGCACGCCTAACCCCGATATCCTGTGTAACAAAGAGATCAAGTTTAAAGCCTTCTTAGAATTTGCGGCCGAAGATCTCGGTGCTGACTATATCGCTACCGGTCACTATGTGCGCCGCAAAGATGTCGACGGTAAAAGCCAATTACTGCGCGGCCTCGATAGTAATAAAGACCAAAGCTATTTTCTCTATACCCTAAGCCATCAACAAGTGGCGCAGAGTCTATTTCCTGTTGGCGAACTAGAGAAACCAGAGGTTCGCCGCATCGCCGAAGAGCTCGACTTAGTCACCGCACGGAAAAAAGATTCCACTGGTATCTGTTTTATCGGTGAGCGTAAGTTTAAAGATTTCCTTGCTCGCTACCTACCGGCCCAACCCGGCCCTATTTTTAGTGTCGACGGGCAAGAAGTCGGGACCCACCAAGGCTTGATGTATCATACGCTAGGTCAGCGTAAAGGATTGGGTATCGGTGGACTCAAAGAGAGTAATGACGACCCGTGGTATGTGGTCGACAAAGATGTTGCCAACAATCAGCTGATCGTCGCACAGGGTGGTGAACACCCCCGCCTGATGTCTGTCGGGCTTATCGCTCAGCAACTGCATTGGGTTGACCGCGTCACGCTTACCGAATCACTGCGTTGCACGGTGAAAACACGTTATCGCCAAACCGATATTCCTTGCCTGATCACCCCGCTTGATGCTGAGCGCATTGAAGTACGCTTTGATGAGCCCGTCGCGGCGGTCACACACGGTCAGTCAGCCGTGTTCTATCTGGGTGAATGCTGCTTGGGCGGTGGCGTAATTGAACAGCGCCTCCCTCTTCTGGATTCGGAAAACGCGTAGTGGCAAAAAAAAATATCTATGAGATGACCCTGGCGTTTGCAGGCATCTGTCAAGCTGCGCACCTCGCGCAGCAATTAGCCCGCCACGGGCGTTGCCCCGAAGAGGCCTATCACTGTTCGCTGCGCAGTCTCACCCAGCCCCTAGAACCGACGGGGGGTGCGCTAAACTTTTTTGGCGGTAACGAAGCGACCTTACGCTTCGGATTAGAAACAATGATAGCCGTGCTCAACACCCCCTCACAGAAAGGGGCACTCGCCGAGATAACGCGTTACAGCTTAGGCATGATTGGCCTAGAGCGTAAAGTGGCTAAAAATCGCCAAGCACTCAGCGATCTTGAACAACGACTACGCCAACTCGACCGACAGTTACAACATTTCGGTATTGATTCATCGACCCTCGCTTCCGCCACCGCCAGTATTTATACTGATATCGTTAGCCCCCTTGGCCCACGAATTCAGATTACCGGCGAGCAAGCTATCCTGCAAAACTCTCTGGTACAAAGCCGGGTGCGGGCAGTCCTGCTCACCGGGGTCCGATCAGCGATGCTGTGGCAACAACTCGGCGGCGGACGACTACAGCTACTGTTCTCTCGGGGTAAGCTGGTCGAGATGGCAAAATTAATTTTATCTGGCTTGCCGCACGTAGACGCGTAGTGGCAGCAATGTTTATTTTTTACTCAGGAGTTTACTGATGGAATTATCCTCACTCACCGCGGTCTCCCCTATCGACGGTCGCTACGGTGACAAAGTCAGCCCATTGCGCGCGATCTTCAGCGAATTTGGATTATTAAAATTTCGTGTAGAAGTCGAAGTTCGTTGGCTACAAAAACTTTCATCAGTGACTCAAATCGCTGAAGTTCCTTCATTTAGCGCTGACGCAAACGCTTACCTAGATAAAATTGTCGCGGAATTCTCGGTAGAGGATGCGCAAACGATTAAAACCATCGAGCGCACCACCAACCATGACGTGAAAGCCGTTGAATACTTCCTCAAAGAAAAAGTTGCGGCGATTCCAGAATTGCATGCGGTGACTGAGTTTATTCACTTCGCCTGTACCTCAGAAGATATCAATAACTTGTCCCACGCCTTGATGCTTGAAACGGCGCGCCAACAAGTGCTGCTTCCTGAGTGGCGTAAAGTCCTGAACGCCGTCGAAGCGCTGGCCGCAGAGTACCGTGATATTCCTTTACTCTCTCGTACCCACGGTCAACCCGCAACCCCTTCGACATTAGGTAAAGAGATGGCCAACGTGGCCTATCGCTTAGCTCGTCAAATCGCTCAACTGGAAAAGTGTGAGATCCTCGGGAAAATCAATGGTGCTGTTGGAAACTACAATGCGCACCTTGCGGCCTATCCTGAAGTTGACTGGCATCGCGTCAGTGAAGAGTTTGTTACGGCGTTAGGCATCCGTTGGAACCCTTATACTACGCAAATCGAACCTCATGATTATATCGCAGAGCTGTTTGATTGTGTTGCCCGCTTTAACACCATCATTATCGACTTTGACCGCGATATTTGGGGTTACATCGCCCTCAATCACTTCCGCCAGAAAACCATTGCCGGCGAGATTGGGTCATCTACCATGCCTCACAAAGTGAACCCTATCGATTTCGAAAACTCCGAAGGTAACTTAGGCCTGGCTAACGCTGTACTCCAGCACTTAGCGACCAAGTTGCCGGTTTCACGCTGGCAACGCGATCTGACGGACTCTACCGTGTTACGTAACTTAGGCGTCGGCTTAGGCTATGCACTGATCGCCTATCAATCCACGTTGAAAGGCATCTCTAAGTTAGAAGTGAACCAAGAGAAACTGTTGGCCGAACTTGACCAGAACTGGGAAGTCTTGGCAGAACCAATCCAAACAGTGATGCGTCGTTACGGTATCGAGAAGCCTTACGAGAAGCTGAAAGAGCTCACCCGTGGTAAGCGTATCGATGCGCAAGGGATGCAGCAATTCATCGATAATCTTGTTCTGCCTGAAGCGGAGAAAGTACGTCTGAAAGCAATGACACCGGCTAACTATCTAGGCCGTGCCATCGAGCTAACCGACGAGCTAAAATAATCGGCTGGGGACTTCTCACCATTTTTTGGCTGGCGTTAAGTCCCCGTTTAGACCCTGAGTGTTACTCTTGTGGGTTATTGAATACAGAGAGGGTGTGCAGATGCGCGTGTTAGTGGTCGAAGATAATCCGTTATTGCGGCACCATTTAGCCGTTCAGCTTCGTGAAATGGGCCATCAGGTCGATGCGGCAGAAGATGCCAATGAGGCAGACTATTTCCTCAATGAGTACGCTCCAGATGTGGCGTTAGTGGATCTCGGCCTGCCTGACGAAGATGGGATGAGCCTTATTCAGCGCTGGCGGGCGCAAGAGATTAAGCAACCTATTTTAGTGCTTACCGCTCGCGAAGGTTGGCAATCGAAAGTGGCCGCTCTGCAAGCAGGCGCAGATGATTACGTTACCAAACCCTTTCATATCGAAGAGGTCGCCGCTCGGTTACAAGCCTTACTGCGCCGTACCGCTGGCCATGCCTCGCAAGTGATTCATTTCGCCCCCTTTCATATCGATCTTTCTCGCAAAGAGTTGGCCATCGACCAGCATCCGGTAAAACTGACCACCTTTGAATACACCATCGTCGAGACCTTAATGATCAATGCGGGTAAAGTAATCAGTAAAGAGTCATTAATGTTACAGCTCTATCCCGATGCCGATCTGCGCGAAGGCCATACCATTGATGTACTGATGGGCCGCTTACGCAAAAAAATCCAGCAGCATTATCCACACGACGTTATCACCACCCTAAGAGGCTTAGGATACCGTTTCGATGCCCCATAGCGCCACTGCGCCACCGCGGCGTAATAAATTTTCGCTATCGCCACTCTCTTTACGCGGCCGTTTTTTACTCGCTGCCTCAGCGTTAGTACTGATTATCTCACTCTGTTACGGTATCGTCGCGGTGATTGGCTATGTCATCAGCTTCGATAAAAATACCTATCAAGTAATGCGGGGCGAGAGCAATCTGTTCTTCACCCTCGCCCAGTGGCGGGATAATAAACTGGTGATCGACCGCCCGGATAGCTTAAAGCTCAATTTTCCTACGCTTGTCTATATCTACGATGAGCACGGACGGTTGCTCTGGCAATTACGAGATGTCCCGGAGATCCGTCGCAGCATCGCTAAAAGCTGGCTGCAAACCAATAATTTTTACGAGATCGACGCCAGTAATAAAGTCAGCGTCGCGGCGATCGGCAACAACCGTAAGGCACAGAAAAAAATTGCCGAGCTAGATAGCGATGATACTTTTACTCACTCGGTGGCCGTCAGTCGCTACGATGCTACGGCAACACTGCCTGCCCTGACCATTGTGGTGGTGGACTCTATTCCGCAAGAGCTGCAGCACAGTGAACTGGTCTGGTCTTGGTTTAATTATGTGTTAGCCGCAAACTTCTTATTAGTCATTCCCTTGCTGTGGCTCGCTGCTCGCTGGAGCCTAAAACCTATCGGCCAGCTGTCGGCAGAATTAAAAGCCCTAGAATCTGGACAGCGAGAGTCGTTAGGCGATTCCCCGCCGAAAGAGCTTAAAGGCTTGGTCAGTAACCTAAACCTGCTATTGAAGAGTGAACGTAAGCGTAGCAGTCGCTACCACACCACCCTCTCCGATCTGACGCATAGCCTCAAGACGCCTTTGGCGGTGTTGCAAAGTACCTTACGATCTCTGCGGGGTGCAAAACCGATGCCGATCGAAGAAGCAGAACCCTTGATGCTCGAGCAAATCAGCCGTATTTCGCAACAAGTGGGTTATTATTTGCACCGCGCCAGCTTGCAGGCTGAAAATAATCTACTGAACCGTGAAATACACGCCGTCGCCCCTTTAATAGATGGTTTATGCTCCGCGCTCAATAAGGTTTATCAAAACAAAGGGGTGGATATCACTGTCGATCTGTCACCCGAACTCACCTTCTGTGGAAATCGCGATGATTTAGTCGAGGTGATGGGTAATGTGTTGGATAATGCCTGTAAATATTGTCTGGAATTTATTCATATTAGTGCAAGACAGGATGACAGCACGCTGACCTTAACGATTGATGACGATGGCCCAGGAATTCCTGCGGCGCGACATGAGATGATTTTTCAGCGTGGGCATCGCGTCGATACCCTTCGCCCAGGTCAAGGTATCGGTCTGTCCTTAGCACGTGAGATTGTCGAAAATTACGCAGGCGAGATACGGGTTTCGCGCAGCCATTGGGGCGGCGCACGAATGGAAATTGTTTTCGCCGATCAGATGGTTTGATTTCCTGTCTCATTCTTCTTGTCACACTGCTATACTCTCGCCAGTTTTTCTCACTCTTTGAGGGTATTATGTCTTTCGAACTTGCCATTGACTGGCCTACATTTCTTGCAACCTACTGGCAGAAAAAGCCAGTCGTTATCCGCCAAGCGTTTGCTGATTTCCAGGATCCAATCAGTCCCGATGAACTCGCTGGACTGGCGATGGAAAATGAAGTGGATAGTCGATTGGTCAGTCAAACAGCTGAAGGCTGGCAAGTCGCCCATGGCCCCTTTCAAGATTTCGACCATCTGACTGAAAGCCACTGGTCGTTATTGGTTCAAGCCGTTAATCACTGGCACCCTGCCGCGGCTGAGTTGATGCAGCCGTTCCGCGCCCTCTCTGATTGGCGAATGGATGATTTGATGATCTCCTTCTCGGTGCCAGACGGTGGCGTTGGGCCGCACCTCGATCAATACGATGTCTTTATTATTCAAGGTACAGGACGTCGCCGCTGGCGAGTCGGTAATAATGATGTGGTGGCTCAGCACTCTCCTCATCCCGATCTGCTGCAAGTGGCCCCCTTTGAAGCGATTATCGATGAAGTCCTCGAACCGGGTGACTTGGTCTATATCCCGCCCGGATTCCCCCATGAAGGCTACTCATTAGAAAACTCGCTTAACTATTCGGTCGGTTTTCGTGCGCCATCGGGTAAAGAGTTACTCAGTGGCTTCGCCGATTATGTCTTAGCGCAAGAGCTTGGCAGTCGTCGTTATCAAGATCCTGGGTTAACCCTACGCGGTGATGCGGCGTCAGTCTTACCTGAAGAGGTGGATAACTTACGCGCCATGATGAACGAATTAGTTAATTCAGGGGATTTCACCCCATGGTTAGGTGAGTTTCTCTCACAGTCACGCCATGAGCTGGATATTGCTCCACCACAACCCGCTTACCAAGAAGATGAAGTGCGTAACGCGTTGCAGGAAGGCACACCGCTCCAGCGTATCGGTGGCTTAAAGGTATTACAGCTGGCCTCCCATACTTTTATCAATGGCGAACGGTTTAGTCGCGTAGCGCCTGACTTCTTGCATCTATTAGCCGCGACAACCGAAATCGACTCGGAGCAATTACTTTCTGTGATTGAACAGCAGAATGTGCTGACCCAGCTGACAGGCTTAATCAATGCTGGCTATTGGCATTTCGCCGGAGAGGAAGAAGAGGAAGGGGACGAGTAACAATAATCGGGCAGTCAACACTGACTGCCCTTTGTTGCTTAACACTGGCTAAGAAACATCTCCACCCATGCGGGTAACGTCTGCGAGGCTGGGCCATAGTGACCTTCAATGAATTCCTCTTTCGACGCAGTCGGCTCAAGATTAAATTCGATCGTTTCCGCACCCTGAATTTTCGCTTCATGCACAAATCCGGCAGCGGGATAGACTTGGCCCGATGTCCCCACCGCGATAAAAATGTCACACTCGGCAATCGCCTGATAAATCCCTTCCATCTGCAGCGGCATCTCCCCGAACCAGACAACATGCGGTCGCAACGGCGCGGGGAATTGGCAACAGGTACAACGATCGGTCGGTTGCAGATCATCCAGCCAGGTGATGACTTGCTGGCTTTGAGTACACCGTGCTTTAAGTAGCTCGCCATGCATATGGATAATATTCGCACTGCTCGCCCGTTCGTGCAGATTATCAATATTCTGCGTGACCACCAGCAAATTATCGCCCAACAAGGTACCCAGTTTTGCTAACGCACGATGCGCGTTGTTAGGCATAATTTTAGCCGATTGCAATTGGCGGCGGCGCTCATTATAGAAATTATGCACCTGTTGCGGATCACGGTGATAGCCCTCTGGCGTGGCAATATCTTCTATTGCATGATTCTCCCATAAGCCATCGGCGGCGCGAAATGTCGCAATACCTGATTCGGCGGAGATCCCGGCCCCGGTCAGTACCACCACTTTCGGCAGAGGTTTGGAGACGAGTTTCGCTATGCGTGCATCTTCGAAATAAGATTGTCGAAAACGTTGGCGCATTTTTCGCTTGTTCTTTTTAAAACGGGCGACGCGAATGCGACGACGGTTGCTGGTACGCATGAAAACTCCTGCAGAACACGTTAAACATGGTGCTCGCCACTCAGCGAGCCCCTCATAAATTACTGCCCGCTTAATACTCGCGCAGGATCAATACGGCTTGCTCGGCGAGCGGGATACCAACTGGCCAGTAAACTCAGTAACAACGCACAACACAGCACGATCACAACGTCACGCCAATGCAGTACCGAGGGCAGAAAATCGATAAAATAGATATCGCCGGAGAGAAAATGATGCCCGGTCAACGATTCAATGCCCTTAATCAGCCGTGTCAGGTTCAGAGCGCCAAGCACCCCCAGCACAACGCCGATCAGGCTTCCGGTGATCCCTGCCAGTAATCCGTACCAGATAAATATGGCACGAATCAGCCGATCTTTCGCGCCCAACGTACGCAGTACGGCAATATCGCTGCTTTTATCTTTTACCGCCATTACCAATGTCGACACGATATTAAAGCAGGCCACCCCAATCACCAAGATCATGGCTAAATACATGATGGCGCGGATCATCTGAATATCGCGATACATATACCCGAAATCAGAAGTCCAGTTACGGATATAGACATAACCATGAGTGGCTTCACCAGCGGCACGAACGACAGCGGGTGCTTGGAAGGGGTCACGCATTTTCAACGCAATACCCGTTACCGACTGTCCCATATCCAAATAGTGTTGCGCATCGGCTAACGGGACTAAGGCTAGACTATGATCGAGCATCCCGCTTAACTGTAGGATGCCACTCACCTGCAGTCGAATACGCTTAGGTTCTAACAGTTTATTCTGCTGGTCGTTGTTGGGGATCAGCACCGTAAGCCAATCACCGGTCTTGAGGCCGAGACTCTTCGCAATTCCACCGCCAATAATAATTTGCTGCTGACCGGCATGAAACGATGACCAAGCATTGTTTTGCACAAATTGTGGCAGGCTACTTAATCGTGTCTCTTGCTGAGGATCCACCCCTTTCACTTGAATAGCTTGTAATTTTTGAGCGCTCTCAATTAATCCGGTAAAGGTAATAAAGGGCGCGGCCGCCGCTACGCCCTTCACCTGCTCAATCGGTTCAAGTAAAGATTGCCACTGCTGGAAAGGTTGATGCACGGGAATAATCTCGCCGTGAGGCACGACATCCAAGATGCGTTTGTTTAATTCACGCTCGAAGCCATTCATTGCACTCAAGCCGATGATCAGCACCGCGACCCCTAGCGCAATACCGGCGGTCGAGAGGACTGAAATCAAGGAGACCATGCCCCCCCGACGACGTCCACGGCTAAAGCGGAGTGCCAGTAAGAAAGAGAGAGAGCCTCGCATTAACTCACCCCTTGTAAGACCGGCTGAGCATGTAAGACACCGTCACGCATTTCCATCTGGCGGTCTAAGCGCTTAGCGAGGGCGAGGTCATGGGTCACCACCAAGAATGCGGTCCCTTGGCTCTGATTTAACTCCCCCAACAGGGCGAAAATCGCATCGGCATTACGCGCATCCAGGTTCCCGGTCGGTTCATCGGCCATCACCAAACTCGGCTTATTCACCAAGGCGCGCGCAATTGCCACACGTTGACGTTCCCCACCCGATAACTCGGATGGACGGTGTTTCCCGCGTGGACTGAGGCCTACCGCTTTCAACATCTCATCGGCACGATGGGCCGCCTCTTGCGCAGAACAACCGCCGATCAACAGTGGCATTGCCACATTTTCCAAGGCAGTAAAATCTGGCAGTAAATGGTGAAATTGGTAAATAAAGCCAAGCTGTCGGTTGCGTAAATCGGCCTTGGCCGAGGCACTTAGCGTATTCAGGGATTGCCCCTTAAAGAGCACCTCGCCGGAGGTAGGTTGGTCTAGGCCACCCAATAAATGCAGTAACGTACTCTTCCCCGACCCAGAGCTACCAATAATCGAAACCAGTTCCCGCTCGGCAATACTAAAACTGACTTGCTTCAACACTTCGGTGCTGACTGCGCCCTCACGATACGTTTTACATAACGCTGAACACTGTAATAAAGGAGTATTATTCATAACGTAAGGCCTCAGCGGGTTGAACGGTGGCAGCGCGCCACGATGGATAAAGAGTTGCCAATAAGGCCAAGATCATCGCACAGAGAGTGATCATCACCACTTGGCCGATATGAATATCAACCGGCAATGCCGCACCCTCTAACAGTAAGCCGATAACCGGCAATAAATGATTTAATTGACTCGCCAGCAGGCAGCCCAATAACGCGCCACATAAGGAACCGATGATCCCGGCGCTAGCACCCTGAACCATAAATACCGTCATAATCTGCCGACGCGTTAAGCCTTGAGTTTGTAATATCGCCACCTCACCCTGCTTCTCCATAATCAACAATCCCAGAGAGGTAATGATATTAAAAGCTGCCACTGCCACGATCAGGCTCAGTAACAGCCCCATCATATTTTTTTCCATGCGAACGGCTTGAAACAGATCGCCTTTACGCTCCCGCCAATCTTTCCAGACCGATTTCTCAGGCAGCGCATGCTGATCAATCTCATCCACGGCTAAGGGATGGTCAAGCCACAGTCGCCATCCTGTAATCTGTCCTGCGGGATAAAGCATGATGCGGGAAGCATCCTGTTGATTGACGAGAATTTGATAACTATCGACTTCGCTGTTGGCTGCATAGACCCCAGCGACAGTGAATAGACGCTGACTCGGCATCCGTCCCATCGGCGTAAATTGACTCACTGAGGGCACCATTAGCCGAAGCTTATCGCCGGGTTGTACGCCGAGCTGATTAGCCAGTTGTGCACCGAGAATCACTTGATAGCTTCCCGCTGCCGGAATATGACGAGGACCTTGCTCGATATAAGACAGTAATGGGTCCTGCTCCCCCGGTGCGAGGCCGAGCATCACCCCCACTGACACATTGTGCGCGCTTTGCAGCACGACGTCGGCGGTCGTTAAGGGTGCCACACGGTTAACACCCGCGAGCTTGAGAGAGGATGCAGGAAAGTGTTGCGGGTCGATATGCCCAGCCGGTTGAGATACCACGGCCTGCGGCATTAATCCAAGAATATTACCTTCAAGTTCCCGTTCGAAGCCATTCATCACCGACAGTACCGTGACCAATGCCAACACCCCTAAGGTAATACCAATCGCTGAGAGCCAAGAAATAAACCGCCCGAATCGATCAGTTGCACGGCCACGCATGTAACGCAGACCAATAAATAAAGCGACAGGTTGATACATGTAGTCCATCCCGGACGGTAAAAAAGGTTATGGGAATGATAATGGAGGTATCGCCTTTATGAAACCTTTACCGGAGTGATCATCAAGGTAAACTTTCGGAAAAACGCTTAGTTGTATAAAAATACGCCAAACGCATCCCCTTATCGATGAAAGCGAATACCGCTTCGCAGTGCAGAGTGCTACTTTAAAGAGAGAGAAAAACGCGGCGCATCACGTTTCTGTCCTCCTGGCAGCAACGTTAATGCATCAATAAAATGAGATAATCTAAGTTTATGACGGATATTCAGCAATATTCGCTGCCGAGTAAGGCAGGCGATGTGCGGCAATTAGGTGAACTGGTTGGCTCTGCCTTTGCCATTGAGGCGGCTCGCATCGCAGAACAGCATGATGGCTTGGTGGTCTTGATCGCCAGTAATATGCAAAATGCACTGCAGTTAACCAGTGAAATCGGCCAATTCACTACCCTGAATGTGAATACCTTGCCTGATTGGGAAACGCTTCCTTACGATAGCTTCTCCCCCCACCAAGATATTATTTCAAGCCGTTTATCCATGCTCTATCAGCTGCCATTGATGGAGAAAGGCTTATTGATCCTGCCGGTTAATACGCTGATGCAGCGTGTCTGCCCGCACAGCTTCCTGCATAGCCATGCCTTAGTGATGCAGCGCGGGGATAAACTCTCTCGCGATACCTTGATTCGTCAACTCGACCAAGCGGGCTATCGCCACGTGGAACAGGTGATGGTCCACGGTGAATATGCGACCCGTGGTGCACTGCTCGATCTCTTCCCGATGGGCAGTGAAGCCCCTTATCGCTTGGATTTCCTCGATGATGAGATCGATAGCCTACGCTCGTTCGATGCCGATACGCAACGCACGCTTAACGAAGTCGAGGCCATTAGCCTGCTGCCTGCGCATGAATTCCCGACGGACAAAGCGTCCATCGAGCGCTTTCGTACCCAGTGGCGTGAACAATTTGATGTGCTGCGTGAATCGGAACATCTTTATCAGCAAGTCTCTCGCGGCACCTTACCCGCAGGGATAGAGTACTGGCAGCCGCTGTTTTTTGATGAGCCATTGCCGCCGCTCTTTAGTTATTTCCCGAAACAAACGCTGTTGGTCAATACCGGTGACTTAGCTGGCAGCAGTGAACGTTTTTGGCAAGACACCGGTAACCGTTATGAGAATCGTCGTGTTGACCCGATGCGGCCTCTAGTCGAACCGGCTGCCCTTTGGTTAGCGCCCGATGTTTTATTTGCCGAATTAAAACGCTGGCCACGTATCCAATTATTATCGCAAGCGCTGCCTAAAAAAGCCGCTAATACTAACTTAGGTTACGCAGTTTTACCGGCGCTTCATCAACCGGATAATCAACAGAACCCGCTCGATCCGCTGCGCACCCTGTTAGAAGCACACCGCGAGGATCGCGTAATCTTTTCTGTAGAAAGTCAGGGTCGCCGCGAGCGTCTGCAGGAGATGTTGGCGCGTATTAAGCTACGCCCGACCTCTATCACTCAGTTCACTGATGCGCAGCAAGCGGGTGCTTACCTAATGGTCGGCGCGGCGGAAAAAGGCTTTATTGCCGCACCACAACAACTCATCTTTATCTGTGAGAATGACCTATTAGGTGAGCGTGTGGTACGCCGTCGTCAAGATACGCGTCGGGCGATTAACCCAGATGTGCTGATTCGCAACTTAGCCGAACTGCATCCCGGACAACCGGTGGTGCACCTCGACCACGGTGTCGGGCGCTATGTCGGCATGACCACCTTGGAGACCGGCGGTGTCACCGCTGAATACTTGGTGCTGAACTACGCCAATGAAGCAAAACTCTATATCCCTATCTCGTCGCTGCATCTTATTAGTCGTTATGCGGGGGGAGCTGATGAGAATGCACCGCTGCATAAACTGGGCAGTGATGCGTGGAACCGTGCACGTCAGAAAGCGGCGGAGAAAGTGCGTGATGTTGCGGCAGAGTTGCTGGATATTTATGCGCAGCGCGCGGCAAAAACCGGTTTTGCCTTCACTCAGAACCGTGAACATTATCAGCAATTCTGCGAATCATTCCCCTATGACACGACCCCCGACCAGAAACAAGCCATCAGCGCAGTGATCAGCGATATGTGCCAACCGCTGGCCATGGACCGCTTAGTCTGTGGTGATGTCGGTTTCGGTAAAACCGAAGTCGCGATGCGTGCCGCCTTCCTCGCAGTTGAAAATAATAAGCAAGTTGCCGTACTGGTCCCGACCACCTTATTGGCACAGCAACATTACGATAATTTCCGTGATCGCTTCGCCGACTGGCCGGTACGTGTCGAGATGTTATCTCGCTTTCGTAGCGCGAAAGAGCAAAGCCAAGTGCTGCAAGATGCGGCCGACGGTAAGGTCGATATCCTGATCGGTACCCATAAGTTACTGATGAGCGATCTGCAGTGGTCCGACCTTGGGCTACTGATTGTCGATGAGGAGCATCGCTTTGGCGTTCGCCATAAAGAACGCATTAAAGCGATGCGTGCGGATGTCGATATCTTAACCTTAACCGCCACCCCAATTCCTCGCACCTTAAATATGGCGATGAGCGGTATGCGTGATCTCTCTATCATCGCTACGCCCCCTGCCCGACGTCTGGCGGTCAAAACCTTTGTCCGTGAGTACGATGCCCTAACGGTGCGTGAAGCCATCCTGCGTGAAATATTGCGTGGCGGCCAAGTCTATTATCTCTACAACGATGTCGAAAACATCAACAAAGCGGCAGAGAAATTAGCCGAGTTGGTGCCTGAGGCGCGAATCGGTATCGGACACGGACAGATGCGGGAGCGTGAGCTGGAAAAAGTGATGAACGATTTCCACCATCAACGTTTCAATGTGCTGGTCTGTACCACCATTATCGAGACAGGTATCGATATTCCTACTGCGAACACTATTATCATTGAGCGCGCCGATCACTTCGGTTTGGCACAGCTCCACCAATTACGGGGTCGCGTGGGGCGTTCGCACCATCAAGCTTATGCTTGGTTACTAACGCCTCATCCTAAAGCGATGACCACCGATGCCCGTAAACGCTTAGAAGCCATCGCTTCACTGGAGGATTTAGGCGCTGGATTCGCTTTGGCCACCCATGATTTAGAGATCCGTGGTGCCGGTGAGTTGCTGGGGGATGACCAGAGTGGCCAGATGGAAACGCTTGGTTTTACACTCTATATGGAGCTGCTGGAAAATGCCGTAGAGTCGCTCAAAGCGGGCAAAGAACCGTCGCTAGAAGACCTGTCACAGCGCCATACCGATGTCGAGTTACGGATGCCAGCGTTAATTCCCGATGAGTTTATCTCTGATATCAATACCCGCTTATCGCTGTATAAACGTATTGCCAGTGCCAGCGAATCGGCAGAATTGAACGATATTAAGGTCGAGATGATCGACCGTTTCGGGCTATTACCGGATCCGACACGTAATCTCTTGATGCAAACGGAGATCCGTCTTCACGCTGAATCATTAGGTATTGCGAAGATTGAGGCCGGAGAGAAAGGCGGTTATATCGAGTTTGCGGAACACAATAATGTCGATCCAGGCTGGCTGATTGGCTTACTGCAACAAGATCCGAAACAGTGGAAGCTGGAAGGACCGGTAAAACTGCGTTTTACCCGTGACTTAACTGAACGTCAATTACGGATTGATTGGTTAATGGAGTTGTTAGCGCAGATGGATAAACATCGCGTGAAGGCTCAGTAAATCGTCTTACAGCCACCCAAGGGTGGCTGTTTAGGGTTAGCTCTTCTGAACGGTGGGTTCGCTTAGTTTCAGATTTCCTTGCGCGTCCAGCGGGATCACCGAACCGGGTTTATGATCCATCATAACCGTGCCTTGTTTATCCCCGACCTTATAGGTCACGTTATACCCTTTAGTGCGTTGCTCCTGCGTGTATTGCGTCGAGCAACGACGATGAGCGGTCTGATAGGTATCGCTATTTTGTAGGCTTTGCTGCGCTTGATTCCCCGCATAACCTCCTGCCAGTGCGCCAGCGACGGTTGCAATATCCCGTCCATGTCCGCCTCCGAACTGGTGGCCTAATACCCCTCCTGCTACGGCACCTAATACCGAACCGGTAATACGGTTTTCATCTTGTACCGATCGACGATGGACCACATTCACATTACGGCAGACTTCGTGTGGTGTTGTAACCGTTTCGGTCTGCGGCTGTACAGCAATGACTTCAGCAAATTGTGGCGGTTGTTGCGTGAAATGACTGCCTGCAACGGCTGCAACCCCTAACGCGGCTAATGCACCGATACCAACACCGGCAACTAATGATTTATTCATATTCTCTCCTGCAATTTATTCTGGTTGATGGATACAGGGTTAACACTTTGCTTACGCAATCACTGCGCTGAGTGTGCCAAAGCAATCTAGTATCAGCTATCGGAATTATGGAGAAAATTAGGATAAGACTCTGCTGAAAATTGTGTATCGCTATTTTATCTGCCAGCAGCGAGAGGTGAGTGGAAAAAGCGCGAAAAAAAAGGCCGCTTTCGCGGCCCCTGACTTTAGTGCAGTTTTAACTTCGGTCGAATAACTTTATTGATACTACCTGAAAGCATCATTAATCCGGTACGGAAGTAGCCATGTAAGGCAACTTGGTGCATACGGTACAGTGATAGATAAACTAAGCGGGCAATACGTCCCTCTACCATCATCGAACCGTGCATAAGGTTACCCATCAAGCTTCCGACAGTACTGAAACGCGACAGCGACACTAATGACCCATGGTCTTTATATTTATACGCCGTTTGTGGCTTACCCTTACGCGCCGCTAAGATATTTTTCAGAACTTGTGACGCCATTTGGTGAGCCGATTGCGCACGCGGTGGCACGAAGCCGCCTTCAGGTAGCGCGCAGCTGGCACAGTCACCAATCGCATAGATATTCTCATCACGCGTGGTTTGTAACGTCGGCTGAACCACCAGCTGGTTAATACGGTTAGTTTCTAAGCCCGCGATCTCTTTCATAAAATCCGGTGCTTTAATCCCTGCGGCCCACACCATCAGATCTGCTGCAATAAAGCTACCGTCTTTAGTATTTAAGCCATCCTGTTGTGCACTAGTGACCATGGTCCCTGTTTTAACTTGGACCCCTAATTTGGTCAATTCCTGATGCGCCGCCGCCGAAATACGGGTCGGCAAGGCAGGAAGAATACGTTCACCCGCTTCGACCAAGGTGACATTAAGTGCTTCACGGCCTAAGGTTTTATAGCCGTAGCTGTTCAGCTGTTTGACGGCGTTATACAACTCGGCGGATAACTCCACGCCCGTCGCACCACCGCCGACAATCGCGATATTCACCGGCTTATCGTTCTGTTGCGCAGACGAGTGTTTCAGGAACTGATTCAGCATTTCATTACGGAAACGATGCGCTTGCTGAGGGTTGTCTAGATAAATACAGTGATCCTTGACGCCCTGTGTACCGAAGTCATTCGAGGTACTGCCCAGTGCCATCACTAAGGTGTCGTAACCAATGCTACGTGTCTCCACTAATACATTACCTTGCGCATCGTGGATAGGGGCCAGTTCGAGTTGCTGAGTTTCGCGGTCAATATTCACCAGACTCCCTAATTGGAACTGGAAATGATGATGGTGTGCATGAGCCATATAACTCAACGCATCGATCCCTTCATCCATCGATCCGGTAGCAATTTCATGTAATAACGGTTTCCATAGATGCGTCGGGTTGCGGTCAATCAGCGTGATCTCAGCCTCGCCTTTACGTCCCAGCTTATTTCCGAGTTGCGTAGCAAGTTCCAATCCCCCTGCTCCGCCACCTACTATTACAATTTTTTGTTTCGTCGTAGTCACATGACCCCCAAAGATTAACCTTCCCTAGTTAAATTAATGTTAAGAATAAACTTAATTAACATAGGGTTATAAAGTAAAATCGTTCACTGATTTCAGCATAGCACGCTCAGATTATTCAGCGTAATAAATTTGATCTCAATCAAGTCGATTGGCACAGATGCATAAATTAAGTTGTTTGATAGGATAAAAAAACGTGGTGGGAGTCATAAATGGGGGCCATGCTGGCCCCTTTTGACGATTACTGGTCGCGCGCAGTCTGCTTTGCTTCTAACCAACGCTGCTGGAAAGTCGCTAATTGTTGATGATTCGTTACCCAACGACGATGCTGTTGGCGTGTTTTCCATTCGAAGCGGCCATGATGGTAAAGGCGTTCAAGGCCAGCAGCCTGAGAAACCGGTAGCTGGTCCAAAATACTGATCACACCCGGGCGGTGATTGCAGACGAGGATCGCATCACACCCGGCATTCAGCGATTGTTTTGCGCGTTCAGGGTAGCTCCCCATTACGGCAGCACCTTCCATATGCAGATCGTCAGAGAAAATTACGCCTTTAAAGCCCAGCTCGTTACGCAGAACCTCTTTCAGCCAATAAGGTGAACCACTGGCGGGACGGTCATCAATGGTTGGATAAATCACGTGGGCAGGCATCATCGCATCAAGCTGATGCTGCTCGATAAAATGACGAAAGATTGCCATATCTTTCTGGCGGATTTCACTGGCTTCACGCAAATCGATAGGCGTTTCTTTATGGGAGTCCGCGACAACCGCACCATGTCCTGGAAAATGTTTGCCGGTAGTTTTCATGCCTGCACTGTGCATACCTTCCATAAAGGCTGCTGCCACAGGTAAGACTTTGTCTTGCTGATCGCTAAAGGCCCGATCACCAATGGCTAAGCTGATGTGGCCAAGATCTAATACCGGGGCAAAACTGAGGTCAATATCCATTGCTGTCATCTCACTGGCCATCTGCCAGCCCGTCTCGCGAGCGATCTGAATCGCCTCATCGACAGTCGCGCTAAGCGCAAGGAAAGATTGCATCGCTGGGAGTTGCGTAAACCCTTCACGAAAACGTTGCACTCGCCCGCCCTCTTGGTCCACTGCGACCACCAGGCGCGTGTGTGAGGCTTCACGGATCTGTTGAACGAGATGCGCCAATTGCTCAGGGTCGTGGTAGTTGCGCGCAAACAGGATCACCCCTCCAGTTAATGGGTGTTGCAGTAATTCGCGCTCTTCCGCATCGAGCTCATACTGCTCGACGTCCAACATTAGGGGGCCAGGGGTACTTGTCATGTTTTGTCCTATCGTACTCAATTCAAGAAGGTAAAAGGTATCGCCAACTCTCTGCCGCCTGCTTGGTCATCGCGGCACATTGGGTTTGTTCAGCCCGCAATTGGAACCAACTGGCTTGTAACAGTAATAACCAAGGTCGCCAGCGCTTGACCTGCGACCGCAACTGCGTGCTCTCCAGCGCAAAGGCATTGGCATAAGCCTCGATCCATGCCTCTGAGTGATCGGCATTCTGTAGACACAGGGTGGCGAGTTCCAGCGCAATATCGCCATCCGCGCTGTATTCCCAATCGATTAACCTCAAGCCCTTATCGCTCTGAATAATATTCCCGGGATGGAGGTCCATATGGAGAGGAACTAGGCGAAGTGGCCGTGGCTCGCCAAGGCGTTGTAATCGTTTTAATTCCCGTAACCAACGGGGGTGATGCTGCCGACAAAGTTGCCAATAGCGCTGCAGCAGTGACCACAGCGGCAAGCGATAGCCGAATAACGGTTGCTGATGCAGACGGATAATCAGTTGCAATAGCTCAGGATTCTGCGCAATAAACCGCTCTTTCGCCAGTGGTTCACCCTTAATCCACTCCACCGTCAGCCGTCCTGACTGATAGCCTTTAGGCCAAGGAGCAAGTTGGCTAGGGCGGAGCTGACGAAGAATTCGACCTTCACGCTGGCGGTTCACAAAAGGGAGCGGTTGTGTGGGTGTAAAGCGGTAGACGTCTTCATGCTTGTCTAGGTCACGCCAGCTATTGCCGGAAAGCCCCGGCAATAGCTGGTAATGGACGTTAGTAACTGGCTTTGCCACTGCCTGTCCAGATAATTTCGCCCGTGTTCACTAACATTAACTGCATTTGTACGCGCGCCGCTTTTACATCGCCGCGAGTGGTGGTGTACAGGACGTATTGCGCATTCAGATTACGCGCAAGACCGATCGCTTTACCGCGAGAGTTCAAGCTATCGTTCGGTGAAATTCCTAAGGTCTTCTTCGCTTGCGCCAGCTGCTCAGCCGTCACTAAGCTAAAAGAGGAGCCAGATAAGGCTTGATTTAACGCGCTATTCGCGTTGTCGCTTTGAATCGAGCCATTGGTGCTGTTTTTAATGCGGTCAACTAACAACACGCTACCGGAGGCAATCCCTTTAGTACTCACCATTTTGCTTACCAAAGGTTGGACCGTTGCAGGCCAATCGATCGAAGTCAGCTTAGGGGCTTCCGGTACGGGTTGCGGTTGCGTCACGGGTGGCGTGTTCTGCCCAGGCTTAGTCGTTAAGGGGGGCTGGGTGCTGCCATTCCCTTGCTCTACCGGAGCCGGTTGTTGCGATTGATTCAAGACACAACCACTGAGTAAACAAGCGAAGAGTAGTGAGCTGCTATATTTTAAGTATTTAGTCACGGTAATGCCCTCAGAGAGAAATATAGATACGAACCTGACGCGCATTCACGCTGCCAGAGGAAGAAAGGAGTTCGGTCGAACTGTGCGCAGGAACACGCATGAATTGCCGTTTCGCATCGTGTGGGATATCCAATCCTTGTTCATCGTACCAAAAATAGTGGTAATGAATGGTGACTGGAACATCCCGGTCGTTATAAACGCGCGTGGTTGCCGCAGGCGCTTGATCACCGTTAATCACTGGCGCATCGGCAGTAATGCCTGCAGAAAGTACCTCAGACCCCATGACCAATGGCTGTGAAATAGTGATGGCGGGCGGTTTACTGCTACAGCCGACCATTCCGATGACAGAGAGGGCTAACACACATAAAAAGCGCATGGTTCGACTCCGATTGATTAGCGTGTCAGCATCGGTCCGAGGGGTTTTCCACCTACCAGATGCATATGGATATGATAGACCTCTTGGCCACCATGTTGATTACAATTGATAATCAGACGGTAACCATCCTGTGCAATGCCCTCTTCCTTCGCGAGCTTAGCCGCTACCGTCATCATGCGTCCTAACGCGAGTTCATGTTCCGCCTTAACATCGTTAACGGTAGGAATAAGAATGTTAGGGATAATTAAGATATGACTCGGCGCTTGCGGGGAGATATCACGAAATGCCGTCACTAATTCGTCTTGATACAATTTTTGTGCGGGAATTTCGTCGCGAATAATCTTACTGAAAATCGTCTCTTCTGCCATGGTCAATCATTCCTTTAGGTCATCTCGCCGCAACGCGGCGAGTTATATTACGATAGCGTTAAGCGCTCAGGGGCAATATTAAATAATTTAGCAAAGTTTTCCGTAGTTTGCTCAGCGACTTGCTCAATACTGAGACCTTTGACCACCGCCAAATAGTCGGCGACATCACGGGTATAGGCTGGTTGATTCGCTTTACCGCGATACGGCACCGGGGCTAAGTAGGGAGAGTCTGTCTCGACCAAAATTCTATCCATCGGTACATAACGCGCGGCTTCACGGATCTGCTCCGCATTCTTGAAGGTTAAAATCCCGGAAAAAGAGATATACATCCCCAAGTCTAACAATCTTTTCGCCGTCTCACGGTCTTCGGTGAAACAGTGCAGCACGCCACCACAGCGATCGACATGATTTTCTGCCAATAAGCTGATCGTGTCTTCGCGCGCATCACGAGTGTGCACAATTACCGGCTTGTTAAGCTGACAGGCGACGTCTAGATGGTCGCGAAACGCTTGTTGCTGAATCGCCCACAGCTCTGGCGTCTTATGGTAGAAATAATCCAGCCCGGTTTCCCCTAATGCCACCACGTTTGGATCACTCGCATAAGCATGAAGGCGCTCGATATCCCAATCATCGTCAAGATTGAGAGGGTGAACACCGCAGGAGAGCACGACCTGTGCGTGATCCGCGGTAAGTTGTTGTAAGGCAGGAAAGGCGCTCAGCGTGGTGGAGACCGCCAACATAAACTGGACGTCACGCGCCTGAGCCTTACCGATCACTTCAGCCAGGTTCTGATGTTCTTTCTCGTAATCTAAGCCATCAACATGGCAGTGCGAATCCACTAAAAACATAATTCTCTCTATCACTTAATATTAATTATCTAACAGCGTTTCCCACGCCACTAACAGGTCGCTAATCACCAACTCGGTGTTGACTTGCGGGGTTTGCGTCAATAATGCATGGCAGTCACGACACCGCACAATCATCTGCTGCAAGCGGTGTTCGTCCATCAGCGTCGTCAAATAGTGACTGGCCTCATACCCGTCGACGTGCGTTAACCATGCCTGACTGCCACGCTGTAATTTTAGCGCATCGAGCAGAAAAGCCATCAGCCAATAGATTTTTTCGCTGCTTGGCTCATCCACTAACAGAGGAAGCAGCTGCATAGGCTGTCGTGGCAACGCGGTGCGTAACGCTTCCGCTAATTGACTTCGCTTTTGCCAACGCGGGGCGTTTATTAACGCAAGCGCTTGTGCCGGTGCCCCGCCGCTTAAGCGTAGCGCTGTTAATAATGTTTGCTCAGGTAATTGGCTTTCACGCGCTAGCCAAGCCAATCCTTGCGACTCTTCGGGTGCACGAATAGGGGTAACCACGCAGCGGCTACGCAGGGTCGCAGGCAATTGACTTAAGTGTGGCGTGGTGAATAAAAACCAACAGTTTGCTGGCGGCTCTTCGACCGTTTTCAGTAAGGCGTTAACCGCCGATTCGGACAGCCGCTGGGCCCCATCAATCCACACCACCCGCGCCCCCCCTTGCTGCGGCGAATGCCACACTTTCTCGCAGGTTTCACGGATCACATCGATACCAATAATCTGTTTACCTTTTTCGGCAGCAATGGGATACCAGTCAGGATGGTTATTCGCCAACATAAGCTGGCAACCGTGGCAGTGACCACAGGCTTTATGCCCTTGAGGTGTTTCACATAATAACCAGCGTGCAACGCCCCATACCAAGGCTTCCGCACCCATGCCTTCATGAGCATGCACTATCTGTGCAGGATGGGCCTGTTGCGTCTGATGCTGTGCAATCAGCTGCTTATAATAGGGCGTTAACCACGGAAACCATTGCATTACTGCTGTTCCTTAAGCCAGCGGCGCAGAATATCTTGTACCGCTTGCTGTACTTGCGGCTGGGGCTGTGTGGCATCAATCGTCAAGATGCTGCTATCACTTGCCGCGAGCGCCCTGTAACGCTGATGAGCACGATGAAAGAAAGCTAATGACTCTTGCTCAATGCGATCCAACTGCCCCCGTGCACGGGCACGAGACAGGCCGATTTCCGGAGTGACATCAAGATACAACGTCATATCCGGGGCGAAATCGCCCAAGACCGACTGTTTGATCGTCTGCATCATCACGGTATCAAGCCCCCGTCCGCCGCCTTGATAGGCTTGTGAGGAGAGATCATGACGATCCCCTACCACCCAAGCACCTCGTGCTAAGGCGGGTTTGATGACGGTCTCGACCAGTTGTACTCGTGCCGCATAGAGTAAGAGCAGTTCGGCATTGGCGGTAATGCTCTCCCCTTCGATCCCCTCTTTGACTATCTGCCGTAAGGCTTCGGCCAGCGGTGTACCGCCGGGTTCGCGGGTAAAGACAATATCGGTAATGCCGTGCGCGTGTAATTCGCTCACGACTTTATCGCGAACAGTGGTTTTCCCTGCGCCTTCTAAACCTTCAATCACAATGAATTTACTTTTCACTGGTTTTACGCTCATTTTCAACTTTGCGCCACGCTTTGACGGCTTGATTATGATTGGCGAGGGTCGAGGTAAAAGTGTGCCCCCCCTGACCATTCGCAACAAAATAGAGTAAGTCACTTTTTTCTGGATGCGCGGCTGCTTCCAGCGAAGCGCGGCTAGGGATAGCAATCGGCCCAGGGGGCAATCCAGGAATAATATAAGTGTTGTAAGCGGTGGGTTTTTCTAAATCACTACGCGTTAAAACCCCGGTAAAGGCACTGCCCAGGCCATAGATCACCGTCGGATCAGTTTGCAGGCGCATCCCTTTACGCAGACGATTGACAAATACCGAGGCCACTTTACCGCGCTCCGCCGATACCGCGGTCTCTTTTTCGATAATCGAGGCCATGGTTACCAGTTGATTGAGATCTTGATAAGGCAGACCGGCCTCACGTTGTTGCCAGACAGACTGTTGAAGCTGCACCATGCGCTGGCGTGCCTGTTTCAACAAGCTGATATCGGATCGTTTCGCGGTATAGTAGTAAGTGTCAGGGTAGAAGCCACCCTCTAACTCGGAGGTTTGCATACCCAGCGCTTTCGCCACAGTGGTTAACTGGTCATCGGCAAGTTGATGAGTGATCCACGGCGCATTACGTAACGTCTTCAACCACTCTTCGATTCGTTGACCTTCGACGAAACGCACAGGGAATTGCGCTTCTTTGCCGCTGGCTAATAGGGCCAGAAGTTGACGGACCGTCATTCCCGGCGTTAAACGATAGGTACCGGCTTTAAATTTCGATAGCTGTGGTTCGACCTTCAATAACCAACCAAACCATGGGCCGCGCGGCACAATGTGCTGAGATTCGAGTTGTTGCTCTAACACCAGGCGCCCCGATCCGGCGGGCAAGGTATAAATCGTTTCTTGCTGGATTAATAACGGATGCGCAGCAAAGCGCTTGACCTGCCAGAGGCCAGCGGTTGCCAAGATCACACATAAAATAACTAAGCCTAATAGGCCCTTACTTTTTTTCTGCATAACTTAACTCGCAGTAAATCCTAATTTAATCAGTGTTGCCATCGCCTCACCGGGTTGATATTGCCACTGGTCAATACGGATGACGGGAAGCACGGGCATTAACGCATTACAGATAATGACTTCGTCAGCCTGTTCAAGCGCGGTCGGCGCTTGGGTGACGTGGCTGCAATGGTACCCTTCCGCCTGCAAGGCTTCAATCACTAAGCCTTTCATTATTCCTTCAACGCCACTGTGGGTTAGCGCCGGGGTATAAAGCTGTCGCCCTTTACGCCACAGGATATTCGCGGCACAACACTCCACCACATTACCTTGAGAATCGAGTACCAGGGCTTCTTGCGCGGCTTGGCGGTCAAGATGCTGCTTGATTAACACCTGCTCTAAACGGTTGAGATGTTTGATCCCGGCTAGATAAGGGTTCATCCCTAAAGGTATTGGGCTGGTGATGAGGGAGACGCCTTGCTGTTGCCACGCAGCATAATGCGAGGGATAAGGCGCTAAGGTCAGGATACGTTGCGTCGCTGTACAGCCTGCAGTACTGTAGCCCCTTCCCCCACTGCCACGGGTTAAAAGGATCTTCAGCACCCCTAAGTCACACTGCGAGGCCAATGCAGTAATTTCTTGCGTTAACTCGGGCCACGCATCAAATACAATACCCAAGCGCTGGCTATCACGCGCCAATCGTGCCAGATGGTGTGCCAAGTGGCGCACCTGACCTGCCGCCACCTGTGCTGTTGTAAAACAGCCATCTCCGAATTGTAAGCCACGGTCGAGACTTGAGAGTTGAGATGTGTTAACACCATTGATCAGCTGCATACAAGAGGCCTTAGCGTTGGCAAAAAAAAAGCCCGTCAGACGGGCTTTTTGATGGAGTCAGCATTTAGATCTTACGGAAGATCAATGAACCATTTGTTCCACCGAACCCAAATGAGTTACAAAGTGAATACTCAAGGCCAGAAACCTGACGTGCAGTGTGTGGCACGAAATCGAGATCACAGCCCACATCTGGATTATCCAGATTCAAGGTCGGCGGGATCGCTTGATCACGTAAGGCCAGAATAGAGTAAATCGATTCGACGGCCCCTGCTGCACCCAGCAGATGTCCAGTCATCGATTTTGTCGAGCTGACCAACACCTTGGTATCTTGACCAAATACTGATTTAACGGCTTGGCACTCGGCTAAATCACCCGCTGGGGTTGAAGTGCCGTGTGCATTCACATAGCCAATCTGATCAGCATTCAGTTGTGCATCATTCAACGCATTATGCATTGCTTGTGCTGCCCCTTCACCATTTTCAGGTGGGGAAGTCATGTGATAGGCATCGCTGCTCATCCCAAAACCGACCAATTCAGCATAAATTTTTGCGCCACGGGCTTTCGCGTGCTCGTACTCTTCGAGGACCAACACTCCAGCACCGTCGCCCAACACGAATCCATCACGATCTTTGTCCCAAGGACGACTCGCCGCCTGAGGGTTATCGTTATGTGTTGAGAGCGCACGGGCCGCGCCGAAACCGCCGACACCAAGAGGAGTACTCCCCTTTTCTGCTCCACCGGCTAACATCACGTCAGCATCGTTGTAAGCAATCATACGTGCTGCATGACCGATATTATGAACACCGGACGTACACGCCGTCGCAATACAGATGCTTGGCCCTTTCAGACCGTACATAATGGTGAGATGACCTGCCACCATATTGACGATAGTACTAGGGACGAAGAATGGACTGATTTTACGCGGTCCACCTTTGGTCAAGGCTGCATGGTTCTCTTCAATCAGGCCAAGTCCACCAATACCCGAACCAATGGCGGCACCAATACGGTGGGCATTTTGTTCGGTAACGGTAATTCCAGAGTCTTGTAATGCTTGAACACCCGCCACGATACCGTATTGGATAAACATATCCATTTTACGTTGTTCTTTACGCGAGATGATCTCATCACAATTAAAATCTTTTACTGTTCCTGCAAAACGGGTTGCATAAGAACTAGTATCAAAATGGTCAATCAGGTTGATGCCGCTCTGACCGGCTAGGAGAGAATTCCAGGTAGACTCTACTGTATTGCCGACAGGAGACAACATGCCAAGACCGGTCACAACTACACGACGCTTAGACACGTTCGTCCTCCAGGGAGGGGAATAATTATTCTTCGTGGGACGGAATAAATTTCAGGCGGTCGAGTGACCGCCTGAAGGTGTTCATTAGCCCTGATGGCTATTGATGTAGTCGATCGCTGCCTGTACGGTAGTGATTTTCTCAGCTTCTTCGTCTGGAATCTCAGTATCAAACTCTTCTTCCAGAGCCATTACCAGCTCAACGGTGTCAAGAGAATCAGCACCCAGGTCTTCTACGAAAGAAGCAGAGTTGATCACTTCATCTTCTTTAACACCCAGCTGCTCAGCAATGATTTTCTTAACGCGTTGTTCGATATCGCTCATACTATTTAATTTCCTATCAAAACTCGCTAATGCGACGGTTTTCGTAGTTTATAAAATGTTTAAAAAGATGCAACTACTTCCCTGCTTTTCTGACGACAAATTAGTATTTTTTGTACAATAATTCGCAAAAATAATAATTTGAAGCAGATCAGACCATGTACATCCCGCCATTGACGTGCAAAGTTTCACCAGTGATGTAACTTGCTTCGTCAGAGGCTAAGAAGGCCACAGCGTTAGCAATTTCCTGAGGCTCCCCTAAACGGGCAGCAGGAACTTCTGCCAAAATACCAGATCGTTGCTCTTCATTCAGTGCTCGCGTCATGTCGGTTTCGATGAAACCAGGAGCCACAACGTTCACAGTAATACCACGTGACGCAACTTCTCGCGCCAGTGATTTGCTAAAGCCAATTAAACCCGCCTTTGCAGCAGCGTAGTTTGCTTGGCCCGCATTACCCATTGTTCCGACAACCGAACCAATGGTAATGATTCTTCCCATGCGCTTTTTCATCATGGCACGTAGGACGGCCTTAGATAGTCTAAAAACAGAAGTGAGGTTCGTGTCAAGAATATCCTGCCACTCATCATCCTTCATACGCATTAATAGGTTATCACGAGTTACCCCTGCATTATTAACTAAAATATCAATTTCGCCAAATTCTGCACGGATTTGTTGCAATACTGCATCGATAGATGCCGCATCAGTCACATTGAGAACCAGTCCTTTGCCCTTATCCCCAAGGTAGGCACTGATTGCTTCAGCACCACTGTCGCTGGTCGCCGTACCGATAACTGTTGCGCCACCGGCGACTAATTTCTCAGCAATAGCACGGCCAATTCCACGACTAGCACCCGTAACGAGTGCGATCTTACCATTGAAGTTCATGTTTTTCCTCTTATTCTTTAATCAATGCTGCGCTGAATGCAGCTGGATCGTTAATCGCTGACGCTGTTAACGTATCAACAATTCTTTTTGTCAGCCCAGTCAGGACCTTACCAGGTCCCACTTCGACGAGCTGTGTCACACCTTGTGCGGCGATGTATTGCACGCTTTCGGTCCAACGTACTGGGCTGTACAGTTGACGCACTAATGCCTCACGAATTGCTTCTGCATCCGTCTCACATTTTACATCAACATTGTTGACCACAGAAATTTTAGGCTCACTGAAAGTGATCTCCCGCAAAGCAACCGCTAATTTTTCTGCAGCAGGCTTCATAAGCGCGCAGTGGGACGGGACGCTTACCGGCAGCGGTAAGGCTCTTTTCGCGCCAGCTACTTTACAGGCTGCACCAGCACGCTCTACCGCCTCTTTATTGCCCGCGATTACCACTTGACCTGGAGAGTTAAAGTTAACAGGGGATACAACTTGCCCTTGAGCACTCTCTTCGCAGGCTTGACGAATGGCAGCATCGTCAAGACCAATAATCGCTTGCATCGCACCTGTACCTTCTGGCACAGCTTCTTGCATCAATTTGCCACGCAGTTCCACTAAACGGATCGCGTCAGCAAAGTCAATGACGCCCGCGCAGACCAATGCCGAGTATTCCCCTAAGCTGTGTCCAGCCAACAGCGCAGGCTGTGCGCCGCCCTGTTGTTGCCATAAGCGGAATAATGCGACAGACGCCGCCAGTAACGCTGGCTGGGTTTGCCAGGTTTTATTCAGCTCCTCAGCGGGGCCTTGTTGAACCAGTTGCCATAAGTCGTAACCTAGGGCCTCTGAGGCTTGCGCATAAGTGGCTTCAATGATCGGCTGCTCAGCGGCTAATTCCGCCAGCATCCCCACTGTCTGTGAACCCTGACCGGGAAAAACAAAAGCAAACTGTGTCATAAAAGATACCTGTCAATCAAAAACGAACGAGGGCAGAGCCCCAAGTGAAACCACCGCCAAAGGCTTCTAATAAAATCAGTTGCCCCCGTTGAATTCGCCCATCGCGCACTGCTTCGTCGAGTGCGGTCGGGACAGAGGCCGCAGAGGTATTACCATGACGGTCGAGGGTGACAACGACTTTATCCACTCCCATATGGAGCTTTTTAGCGGTGGCGCTGATGATACGTAGGTTGGCTTGGTGAGGCACTAACCAATCAAGCTCTGAACGATCAATGCCATTCGCTTCCAATGTTTCTTCGACAATATGAGCGAGTTCAGTCACCGCAACCTTAAACACCTCATTGCCCGCCATGGTTAAGTACGACGGTTGGTCTTGATGTGCACGGTCTTGGTAACCGAGTGTCAGGAGTTTGCCATAACTGCCATCAGCGTGCAGATGGGTTGAGATAATCCCTTCATTTTCACTCTGTCCAAGTAACACTGCGCCAGCCCCATCACCGAACAAAATAACGGTTCCCCGATCGGCAGGATCGAGCGTTCGGGTTAACGCATCTGAACCAATGACCAGTGCGTATTTGACTGCGCCATTTTTGATATATTGGTCTGCGACACTCAGTGCATAGGTGAATCCGGCACAGGCGGCGGCTAAGTCAAAGGCAGGACAGTCGGCGATCGCTAACAGTTGTTGGATCATACAGGCTGAACTTGGAAAAGCATGGCTTGATGAGGTGGTCGCGACGATAATTAATCCGATATCATCTTTATCGACACCTGCCATCTCGATGGCTTTTTGCGCAGCATGGAAACCCATCGTTGCCACATTTTCATCGGGACCCGCAACGCGACGTTCACGGATGCCAGTACGAGTGACAATCCATTCATCGGTCGTCTCTACCATTTTTTCTAAATCTGCATTGGTGCGGATTTGTTCAGGTAGATAGCTACCCGTACCCATAATTTTGCTAAACATTTATGTTCTGTCACTCCTGGCTACTACAGTGGCTAATTGGCGGGCGACTCGCTGCGAGAGTTGCCGCTGCACCGTCAATATCGACTGCTCAATTGCCGCTAAAAAAGCTTGCTGATTCGCTGCCCCATGGCTCTTAATGACCACGCCCGACAACCCTAATAAAAATGCACCATTATACTTGTCTGGATCAATCTTACTGGTATTTGGTGAAAGCAGTGTTCGGATAAGTCGCCGCCAGATTGACTGGCCACGCCCTGCACGTTGAAGAAAATATCTGACTGCCCCTTCTAACGTCTTCAATGCCACATTGCCACTGAATCCATCACAGACCAAGACATCCGCTTGACCTGTTAGTAATTCACTTCCTTCTAAGAAGCCAGTATAACGGATCCCGCTCTGTTGCCGTAATAATTTCGCGGCTTGACGGATAGATTCTTTCCCTTTGCTCTCTTCTTGACCAACATTGAGTAACGCGACCCGCGGCTCAGAGATGGCTAACATTTGTTGGGCCACCACTGTGCCCATCAACGCAAACTGTAATAACATTTCGCTGTCTGCTTCGACATTGGCACCAATATCAAGGATGACAGTCTGCCCATTTAACGCATTGGGTAACAGGGTCATTAAGGCTGGACGGCGGATTTGTGGCAGAGGTTTGAGCAGTAATAATGCAATCCCCATCAGTGCGCCGGTATCTCCCGCACTTAGGCAAGCCTGCGCCTTCTGGTCTTTGACTAACTCAAGCGCGAGTCGCATGGAGCTATTTTTACTTTGCCGGATGGCCGATGAGGGTTTGACATCACTGGTGATAACAGACTCGGCGGCAATACAATGCAGGCGTTCGAGCACAGAAGAATCTGCTTTAACAAGTAATGGCTGGAGTGTGTCGGGGAGCCCGACGAGATAAATCTCTAAGAAGGGGTAGATGCCCAGTGCCTGCAGAACTGCAGGCACTGTCACGTGGGGACCGAAGTCCCCGCCCATGGCGTCAACAGCCAGGGTCACACGTGTCAAAGTAATACCTAGCTTCGCGGCCAGAATTACTTAGCAATTACCTTGCGACCACGGTAGTAACCGTCAGCAGTCACATGGTGACGCAGATGCGTTTCGCCAGAAACTTTATCTACGGACAGAGCAGACGTAGTCAGTGCATCGTGTGAACGGCGCATGCCACGCTTGGAACGGGTTGGTTTATTCTGTTGTACGGCCATGGACCTTACTCCTATTACTTACGCTTTAAACTTGCTAATACGGCAAATGGATTCGGTTTTTCTGCCTCTGCAGGCAAATCGCCAAATACCATGTCCGCGTCGGACACTTCACAGTGTTCAGAATCATGTACCGGAACGACTGGTAATGCGAGGATAAGTTCATCTTCGATTACCGCAAGCAAATTGACTTCGCCAAACTCATCGACTTCAACCGGCTCATAATCTTCTGGTAACGCTTCCGCCTGCTCGTCATTGCGAACAGGGCTGAAGAGGTATTTTACGTGGACAGGATGGGTGAACGTGTCATTACAGCGCTGGCAGCATAACGTTACCGTTACGTCAGCAGTGCCCTCAAGGACGGCTAAGCGCTGGCTATCAATGCCGAACGACATGGTACACGACACATCGGTGTCCACACTCACCACTGAATCGGCTAAACGTTGTAACGCGTCCGCGACATAGACTCCCTGATAATCAAGGCGTTTTTGTGCAGTACGTTGCAGATCCAGAGTAAGAGGTAATTTTACTATTTGCATAGGGCGCGCATATTAACTTTGTAATGATGAAGAGTCAAAGAAAAAGGCCATTGACCCGCATCTTTAACCGAGAAATTCGCAACCAGTGCGGCAGATAGTTTAAGATGAGTTGACCTAATTCGCTATAGATTATGAAAAAAATATGCCATATAACCTCGTACTCGCCTCATCATCGCCATTTCGTCAGGCCGTTTTAGACAAATTAGGCCTGCCCTTCTTCTGTGCTGCACCGGATATCGATGAGTCCGCTATCCCCAATGAATCGATCGAAGAGCAAGTCTTGCGCTTAGCCCGTGAAAAAGCCTCCGCGCTGATTGACCAGTATCCAGACAGTATTATCATTGGCTGTGACCAGCTAGGAAGTTTAGCGGAACGCGTACTCGGTAAGCCGCATACGCCTGAGCAAGCTTTTACCCAATTACGGGCATCGTCGGGAAAATGTGTGACCTTTCACACAGGATTAGCGGTGTATGACGGCGTAAATAACCAGTGGCATCAACGTTTGGACACCTATCAAGTGTTCTTTAGAGAACTGACCGACGACGAAATTTGGGGCTATATTCACAAAGAGCAGCCTTTGCAGTGTGCAGGAAGTTTTAAATCGGAGGGATTGGGGATTACGTTGTTTGAGAAAATGGCGGGAGACGATCCCAACACACTGGTCGGGTTACCCTTAATTGCGCTATCAGCTATCCTGAGAAAAATAGGCATTAATCCTTTAACCGATTAATGCCCGACGCGGTTTAAGCGTTTTTCTTCTGACGTAAAGTATTCAAGCAGTGTTTAAGCCCTAAATCCAACGGGGCTTCAACCCTTAAGGTTTCACCTGTTGCCGGATGGGTAAAGGTGAGCGCTGCCGCATGGAGGAAGAGACGTGACAGTCCGGTGCTCGCTAATTGTTGATCAAACACGGCTACACCGTAGCGATCATCAAAGGCGATAGGATGCCCTGCATGCAGAGTGTGCACCCGAATTTGGTGAGTTCGACCGGTAACAGGACTCGCTTTCACCAGCGTCGCAAAGCCAAAGCGCTCTTCAACCTTGAAGCGTGTCTCAGAAGGTTTCCCTTCGCTGCTGACTTTCACCACCCGCTCACCACTTTGCAGAATATTTTTCAACAGTGGCGCTTTGACGGATTTGAGATGTGACGGCCATTCGCCACGCACTAAGGCAAGATAATCCTTCTGCATAGTCTTATCGCGGAGCTGCTCGTGAAGAGAGCGTAACGCAGAGCGTTTTTTAGCGACCAGCAGAATACCCGAGGTATCACGATCCAATCGATGCACTAACTCCAGAAAGCGCGCTTCAGGTCGTAACGCCCGCAACCCCTCGATCACACCAAAACTCAGGCCACTGCCACCGTGTACGGCGGTACCAGACGGCTTATTCAATACCAGAATGGCCTCGTCTTCATACAGAATAGCGTCATCCAACTGTGCGACGCGGGCTAACTTAGGCGAGACTTCCGGCGCGTCACTTTTAGACGTTCGAATCGGCGGGATACGCAGTTCATCCCCGGCAATAAGCTTGTATTCCGGTTTTATTCTTTTCTTATTCACTCGAACCTCACCTTTACGCAAGATTCGATAAATCATGCTCTTCGGAACCCCTTTTAAAAAGGTTCGCAAAAAGTTATCAATTCGCTGTCCGTCGTGTTCCGACGTGATGGCAATCAGCTGTACGCCATTATGTTCTGTTTTCATGCGAATAAGTGTAAAGAGAGTCAAGATTTATCGCCACTCTTTTATTACGCAGACGTGTGCTAATCTCGCGCGCCATGCTCTCTTTTTAACCAGCTATTTTCCGGTTTTCCCCTTAAATTGCTTAAATAATAAATAAAGTGATCAACAACGCGAAAGTCACCTTGCTATATGAAGGGGAGCAATGGAATAATGCTGGGGCTGAACGATTGCAGAACTTTGCATCGTAAAGCGACTTAGTTGAATTTTTATCTGAAAAGACAACACGCTGCAATGGCATAAGACGTTTAGTTGATTCAGATAGTTAGCGGGCTGCGGACTGCAGCCTGAACGAGATGGGATATTGCCCTCTGCCCTTAATTCGGGAAGAGATGATCTCTACGGAATTGTGAAACTGATTAGTAACACTTCCCCGACGTTATGCGCTTCTTAAGCGATCGACAGCCGTGAGGCTGACGTGATTGCCTACAGACACGAAGCCATCGGATAACTCGCTCATCGCAGTAATGCCCGCAGCTTTTCAAAAATGATAATGACGAGAACATGTAAATGAAAAGAATGCTCATTAACGCAACTCAGCAGGAGGAGTTGCGTGTCGCACTGGTAGATGGACAAAAACTCTATGACTTGGATATTGAAAGTCCGGGTCATGAACAAAAGAAAGCGAACATTTATAAAGGTAAAATCACTCGTATTGAACCCAGTTTAGAAGCCGCTTTTGTCGACTATGGTGCTGAACGCCATGGTTTTCTCCCGCTAAAAGAAATCTCCCGCGAATACTTCCCTGATAATTACTCCGGCCACGGGCGTCCAAACATCAAAGATGTTTTACGCGAAGGTCAAGAAGTAATCGTTCAGATCGATAAAGAAGAACGTGGGAATAAAGGTGCCGCTTTAACGACTTTTATCAGTTTAGCGGGAAGCTATTTGGTCCTTATGCCAAATAACCCTCGCGCAGGCGGTATTTCTCGCCGTATTGAAGGCGATGACCGCAGCGAATTAAAAGAAGCCCTCTCCTCTCTCGATATCCCTAATGGCATGGGTCTGATTGTTCGGACCGCAGGTGTTGGCAAATCAGCAGAATCACTGCAGTGGGATTTAAACTTCCGACTGAAGCACTGGGAAGCGATCCAAAAGGCAGCGAACAGCCGCCCAGCACCGTTCCTTATCCACCAAGAAAGCAATGTGATTGTCCGTGCCTTCCGCGACTACTTGCGTCAAGATATCGGTGAGATCCTGATCGATAACCCAAGTGTTCTGGAATTAGCCCGCCAACATATTGCTGCGTTGGGTCGCCCTGATTTCACCAGTAAAATCAAATTATACTCCGGTGAAATTCCGCTATTCAGCCACTACCAAATCGAATCGCAGATTGAATCCGCGTTCCAACGTGAAGTCCGTCTTCCTTCCGGCGGTTCGATCGTTATCGATACCACCGAAGCGCTAACCGCTATCGATATTAACTCCGCGCGTTCAACCCGTGGTGGCGATATCGAAGAAACCGCCTTCAATACCAACCTCGAAGCGGCGGATGAAATCGCCCGTCAATTGCGTTTGCGCGATTTAGGTGGCCTGATCGTTATCGACTTTATCGATATGACGCCAGCCCGCCATCAGCGCGCAGTCGAGAATAAATTACGTGATGCCGTGCGCCAAGACCGTGCACGTATTCAAATTAGCCATATCTCACGCTTTGGTTTGCTTGAGATGTCGCGTCAGCGTCTAAGTCCTTCACTGGGCGAATCAAGTCACCATGTTTGTCCACGTTGTAGTGGCACCGGAACCATCCGTGATAACGAATCTTTAGCGCTCTCTATCCTGCGTCTTATCGAAGAAGAAGCGTTAAAAGATAACACCAAAGAAGTGCATGCAATCGTACCGGTTCAAGTCGCCTCTTACTTACTTAACGAGAAGCGCTCGGCAGTCAATGCTATTGAGACGCGTCAAGGTGGCGTAAAAACCGTTATCGTTCCTGACGACAAAATGCAAACGCCACACTACTCAGTGCTGCGTGTCCGTAAAGGTGAAGAGACTCACACGCTCAGCTACCATTTACCGAAACTGCATGAAACCGAGATGGCACTGCCTTCGGAAGAAGAGACCGCTGAACGTCGTCGTCCAGAGCAACCTGCACTGGCCGCCTTTGTTATGCCTGATGCACCACCGGTTGTCAGCGAAACGCAAGCCACCCCTGCAGCAGAAAAAACCACGGGCTGTTTCTTTAGCCGCTTAGTGAAAGGTATTAAAGCCTTCTTTGCAGGTTCAGACAATGCAGAAAAGCCGGCGACAGAAACCTCGACCGCCGCGCCAACTGCATCGACTGCGTCTCAGTCACAAGATAGACAACGCCAATCAGATCGCCGTAATAATCAACGCCGTAATAACAACCGTTATGACCGCAATGATAAGAACGACCGTTCTGGCCGTCAGAATCAAAAAGAGAGCAGCAACTCGGGACAACAAGACGATACGCGTCGTCAACCAGCGCGTCCCTCAGCAAACAACAGTGAAAACACCCCTCGTCAAGAACGCGCACCGCGTCAAGACAATGCTGTCAGTGAGGAAGTCCGTCAACAGCGCGAGCAACAACGCCGTGAACAACGTGCTGAGCGTCAGCGTCGTCGTCAAGAAGAGCGTCGTCAGCAACAAGAAGCGCGTAAGCAAGAAACGGCTCCTGAGCAGCAAGCTGAAACGCCTGTTAGCGAAGAAGCGCCACGTGAAGCGAAGGTGATGCCACGTCGTCAACCGCGTGCGCTGCAACAAAAAGTACGGGTGGCTGATACGGATACTGCTGCGCCAATCGCCGCGCCACAGGCTGAGGCAACGGGTGACGTCGCTGAAACCTCTCCGGCTCGTCTGGCTGCGGAGAATCAAGATAACGTTGCACCGCGCCGTTCACGTCGTTCACCACGCCATCTGCGAGTCAGTGGTCAACGCCGCCGTCGCTATCGTGACGACCGTTACCCGCAACAAACCCCGATGGCTGTCACCACCGCTGCTGCGGCACCGGAAATGGCCTCAGGTAAAGTTTGGGTACGTTATGATCTGCCGGTGACTGCTGTCGAGTCAGTTGCAGAGACGCCAGTTGACACCGACATCGAGCAGGCCGCTACGCTGCCGGTCACTGATACGGTACAGGTTGAAACCCCTGCGATGCCTGTTGCCCCAACACCTGTCGAGACTGAAACAGCGCCAGTGGTTGCTGAACCAGAACCGGTCGCAACGGTTGAATCCGCTCCTGTACAAGATGAGCCTGCTGTGTCACAGCCTGCAGCGGTCGAAACTCAGCCTCTGGTTGCGGAACCTGTTACCCCAACAGCGGTTACCGCAGGCCGCCTGGTCGCAACCTCACCTGTCACCAAAGCCGAGGCCCCAGCTTGGGTAGCCGAGCCAGTGAAACAGAGTGATTGGGTACGTCCGGTTTATCATTTCATCGGTAAAGGGGCGGCAGGTGGACATGCTGCACGCCATCATGCTACCGCGGACGTGACCAAAGCGAGCTAAGTTAGCGCAAAATAAAACACCCGCGAATTTCGCGGGTGTTTTTTTATCTATCACTTATTCATCTGAAACAGAGAGAGTTTAGACATCTGTGTATAGGCGGTATAACTGGCCTGTAACGCCGTCTCTTTCATTTGGTATTCCGAAATGGTCTGTGTCACATCAGCATCTACTAATTGACTCAATTGCCCTTGTGCCAGAATACTCTGGCTAGCGCTGATCGAGCCTAAACTTTCCAACTCCTGTAGCTGAGTCCCATTTTCAGACTGCAACGTCAGAATATTATTTAAGCTATTATTCAGGCCTCGGTTGGCCGAATTCATCGCCTGCTGGAAATCTTTCATCGCCGAATCATCCGCATCGTGCAGCGGCGTTTTAAGCGCTGCAATAGCCTTATCGATTATCGAAAAGAGATCGGTATCGCCTAAACTGCCATCAGGTTCTAATTTTGGATTAAGGGACGCTGACTGAAAAACTTGCTTACCGGTGTGAGTCAGGGTCATCACCCGCTGATTATCCACTTGCTGCGTAATCGGTTGCTCGCCGCCTTGATAAGTCACCCCTTGAGCGTCCTCGACAAAAGGTGGCTGAGCGGTGTTATAGCCAGCAAACAGATAACGCCCGCTACTGTCTTGGCTATTAGCAATAGTCAACAGTTGATTGCGCACCCCCTCTAGCTTCACTGCCACAGACTGCCTATCATCATCGTTAAGAGTACCGGTTGCGCCATACACAATATCGCTGATCGCCGCTTGGATATTGTCGCTAATCGAGGAGAGCGCGGTGGCTTCTGTACTCATGGTGGTTTGCGCAAATTGCTGCGCCATACTGTAACGCTGCTCGGTGCGTTGATGCTGCTGGATCCCCAAAGCTTGTGAAGCGGCAACCGGATCATCGGAAGGCGATACTACCCGCTTCCCGGAGGATAATCGCTGTCCTGCCGCTAACCAGTCCGCTTGCGCCCGGCTTATTCCCTGCGTTTGTTGTTGGAAAATGAAGGTGGTACTTAATCGCATATCACTGACTCCCGCTCTGTACTAGCTCCGCACGCTGATTAAGGCATCGAATAGCGCACTGGCCGTATTCAACACTTGTGTATTGGCAATGTAATACTGTTGATATTGGGTGAGGTTGGCATATTCCTCATCCAGATTAACCCCCGAGACGGCTTGCTGACGCGCGGTGAGCTGGGTAATGATATTGTCTGATAAGTTGACGGCATTACCATAGGCTTGCGTTTGTGTACCAACAAAACTGACTGCAGCGCTCCAGGTTTGACTGAAGGTTTGCGTGCCGCCGACCCGTTTTTGCGACTGTAAGTCGAGCATCTTCTGAATATTACGATTATCGCTTTCGCCCGACAGATCCTCTGCCGCGGCTAATTTATTAGGGTCGCTAAAATTTAATGAAAACTGATGGGTTATCTGATTAACAGGCTGGAGGAGGAAACGGTCCTGTTCGCTCGGGCTACCACTGACAGTGATCGACAGTCCTTCGAAATTGAGCGTCGTCCCATCTGCCGAGGTCTCGACCGGGACGGAGGTATTATCGCTCAATCGAGTCACCTGCCAGCTGCCTTGTTGAAAGACCAGCTGATAATCGGAAGCTTGCACCTGTTGAGCATCGGTGAATACCGCACTCATTGAGGCCGTCCCGGTATTCAATACGTTTTGCTTAACACCCGGCTGGCCGATACTGAACATCGCTTCCCCTTGCTGGCCGTTCAAATCATAGCCTTGCTCCTGCACACTGTTGATCGCGGTAGCGAACGCTAAGGTCAATTGACCGAGTCGATTCTGCAACTGATTAAGCTCATCATGGCGAAAAGCGAGAAGCCCCCCTACCTTACCGGTCTTAAACAGCTTTTCAGGCAACTCCACTTGGCCAGCCAGCTTATCCTGATACCCCAAGGTTAACTGCTCAGGATTGGCATTCGAGGGCATTGCCTCTAAGGCATAACTTTTGTTGCCACTGACTAATGTAAAGCCGTTGGCAACACTGACGGTCATGTTGCCATCTTGCATCGCGACCGTCACCCCCACCTGATCGTTAAGCTCTCGAACTAATTGGTCACGCTGATCGAGCAGGTTATTCGGGGCATCGCCACTCTGCGATAATTGTGAGATACGTTGATTTAGGGTGGCAATTTGCTGGGTATAGCTGTTAATCGCGGAAACGGTGCTCTGTAATTGCGAATTGATATCGCGCTGTTGCTGATCGAGCATCGTCTGCGTGCTGGTAAACTGATTAGTGAGCGCTGCAGCTTGCGACATTACCGCCTGACGAGCGGCAGGGTCGGCAGCGTTATTCACCACATTCTGCAAGGTATCGAAGAAGGTTTCTAGCCCATCATTTAAGGTGCCGCCTTCCAGCGTCATCTGTTTATCAATGGCAGAGAGCTGAGTGTAATGCGCGGATTGCGCGCTACTCTTAGCACTGGCATTGCGTAATTGACTATCGATTAATGCATCGTATTGCCGTTGAACACCGTTCACAATCGCCCCATTTCCATACCAACTGTTACCACTAAAGGTGTTTTGTGCCTCAGAAATCACCGTAATCTGACGGTTATACCCCGCAATGGTATAACTACTGATATTACTCGCGGTGCTGGTTAACAGTTGCTGGGCGGCATTTAATCCACTCATCGCAGAATTAATTAAACTCGACATAACTTTTCCTTACCCTAATAAACTTGCGAAGGTCTTGGCCTGACAACGCTCCAACCTGTTTATCGGCACAAGATAAGAGAGACTTTATAAAGACAATTAAAATAATTCGTTTAGGTTGAGCGTGGCGGTAGGGTGCTGACTGGGCAGACGCTGATTGAGCTGGCGGATAATGGCGATAAGCTTTTGGGCGTAGTGCGGATCCGTAGCATAGCCCGCTTGCTGTAACGCGTAGGCCCCTTGCTCGGCGCTACGTGCAGAGGTCACTGCCTGATAACGAGGATTATTCACCAAGAGATCGCCGTAATCCTTTAACGCCTCCTGCCATGAAGGATAGACGCGAAACGACTCGGTGGTTTTTTCTGCCTGACCTTGACGATACTCTGTCGTGAGGGTCGCCGTTGTCGGCCCCCGCCAGCGCCCACCGGCTTTAATCCCGAACAGGTTATGACTGGGTTGCCCCCGCTCGGTGGTGATTTGCCGTTGTCCCCAGCCAGACTCTAGCGCCGCTTGGGCCAGAATCAGTTTCTCCGGGATGCCGGTTTCTCGGCTTACACTTTTCACATGCGGCAGTAATCGTTGAATAAATTGCTGCATAGGTTGAGCTAACTGCACAACGCTATCGACTTTTCGTTCCACCAACTGTGATAGCCGTTGGAAAAATTGCCGGTCATTATCGAATGGCATCGCCCGTTGCCCGACCTCCGCACTCGGCGGTGTCACAGGCTGCATCTGCTTCTCAATTAATGCCGCTAATCCTAGCGGACTAGCAGGGGCCATCTGGGTAATCTGTTGATCATAGAGCGAGGTAAAAAGCCGTTGCGAGTCGCTCCCCAGCAAATCTCCTCCGGGCAGGCTTTGCCGCATACTTTTTAGCATCATCTGCAGGAAGATACCTTCCACTTGTCGCGCCACAGTGGCGATATTCTCTTGCGGCGACTGCTTCGCCGCCCCACGTAACGCGTTCAGCTCATTGACATCCCACCCCGTTGTGACCGTCATATCCATTAGAGGATCTCCAATTCAGCATTCAAGCAGCCCGCGCTATCCATCGCTTGTAAAATGGACATTAGCTCCGTCGGGGTAGCACCAAGCGTATTCAGCGCGGCCACCACATCATTTAATGATGCGCTGGTATTCACTTTCTGTAGCGCCCCTCCCTGCTCACGTAACGAAATATTCGTTTGCGGGGTGACGACCGTTTCTCCCCCGGCCAATGGCGTATCCGGTTGATTCACCTTCGCTTGATTATCCACGGTGACCGACAGGTTACCCTGAGCGACGGCACAGCGTTCAATGCTGACTTGCTGATTCATAATGACCGAACCGGTTCGCGCATTAATCACAATTTTCGCGCGGGCAGTCGGTAACCGAATCGGTAAATCTAACAGTTTGGCTAATAGCTGTACTTGCGAGGCTTGGGTGGGCGAGACACGCACCGCGACGCTGCCCGCATCCAATGGCTCAGCAGCAGAATAGCCACTGTGTTGATTGATCACATCAGCCACCCGCTGGGCGAGGGAAAAATCGTTACGCGACAGTTGTAAGATCAGTTGGTTTTTATCACCAAAATTATGCGGCAGTTCCCGCTCGACGGTCGCGCCGCCGGTGATCCGCCCACCATTGAGTTGGTTAACCTGCACACTGCTACCCCCGGCTTGTGCGCCTGCCCCGCCGATCAGTACATTACCTTGCGCGAGGGCATAGACCTGATTATCCACCCCTTTCAGTGGCGTCAATAACAGCGTACCGCCGCGTAGACTTTTCGCATTCCCCATCGAGGACACCACGACATCGACCGTTTGGCCTTGTCGCGCGAAGGCGGGTAGCTTCGCCGTTACCATCACAGCGGCCACATTTTTCAGCTGAATATTAGTGCCCGCAGGCAGTGTAATCCCGAGCTGTGACAACATATTACTCATCGACTGTGTGGTAAAAGGGGTTTGCGTGGTTTGGTCGCCCGTACCATCTAAGCCCACCACTAATCCATAACCAATCAGGGCATTTTCCCTGACCCCTTGCACTTGGGTGACGTCTCGGATGTGCAGGGTTTGCGCAAGCGAGGTGGCACTCAAGCACAGTAATCCAATCATGATGATAATTCGCATCCTAAGACTCCCTTACATCGGTGCGATTGTTAAGAAGAAACGCTGTAGCCATCCCATTTGTTGGGCATCATTGATATAGCCGTTACCCACATACTCGATGCGCGCGTCGGCAACTGACGTGGAGAGCACCGCATTATCGGCATTAATAGTGCGCGGATTGACGACGCCAGAGAAACGGATAAATTCGGTTCCCTGATTAATTTCAATCTGCTTCTCGCCAACCACGTTTAAATTACCGTTGGCCAGTACGGCTGAGACCGATACGGTGATTGTTCCAGTGAAGGTATTATTCGCCGACGCGCCCCCTTTACCGCTGAAATCATTACCGCCTGACCCATCGAAGTTCGCTTTATCACCGCCCAATAAGCCATTCAACGACCGTGGCACCACACTCAGTCCAAACTGGCTACTGCCTTTTCGTGAGGCATTACTGCTGGAACTTTTACTGGCGCTGACGTTTTCCCGCAGGATGATGGTTAAGGTATCGCCGATCGCGCGAGGTCTACGATCTTCAAACAAGGGTTGATAGCCGAAATTCATTGGCGCAACAGCTTGAAAGATTGACCCATTCATTACGGGTTGCGGCAATACGGCGGGTTTGGCTGAGGTATCTCCTTTCACTAACGGAGTATGAGGAATGAGGGCGCAGCCGCTGAGGGCGCTCATACATGACCACATCAATCCTGTGTAAAACCAGCGCATTTTCACCGTGATCTCCTGTCTTATGTTGGGCGTGTCGACACGCCCATGGCGGGTTAGAGTTGCGTGAGTCGTTGTAACATCTGGTCCGAGGTACTGATGGCTTTACTGTTAATCTCGTAAGCACGTTGCGTCTGGATCATGGTGACCAACTCCTCAGCAACATTGACATTCGAGGTTTCAACATAGCCTTGATAGAGTGAGCCAGCCCCATTTTGGCCCGGCGTACTCTCGGTCGCCGCACCGGACGCTTGGGTCTCTTGATACAAGTTCTCCCCTTTACTCTCTAACCCAGCATCGTTAATAAAAGTGTTCAAGGTCAATTGCCCAACCTGCGCCGGTTGTGTCTGCCCGGCCTGCGTCACACTGACGATGCCATCTTTCGATATAGTGATGCTCAGCGCATCTGCCGGAATGGTGATCCCAGGCTGAACCGGATAACCGGCGTTAGTCACCAGTTGGCCATTTTGATCAACTTGAAACGATCCGTCGCGGGTGTAAGCCGAACTACCGTCCGGCAGTAAGACTTGGAAATAGCCTTGACCATTGATGGCGACATCTTTCGCATTATCGGTTTTCGATAAATTCCCCTGAGAATGCAGACGCTCAGTGGTGACGGGGCGAACCCCAGTACCGATTTGTAAACCCGAAGGCAACGTATTTTGCTCTGAGGCCTGAGTCCCCGGCTGGCGTAAGGTTTGATAGAGCAAGTCTTCAAATACCGCGCGTGAGCGCTTAAAGCCATTGGTTGAAACGTTGGCAAGGTTATTAGAAATGACATCCATATTTGTTTGCTGGGCATCAAGCCCGGTTTTGGCAATCCATAAAGAACGGATCATGGTCTTTCCTTATCAACTCGTAATGGATAATAACTGGTTAGCCTTTTGCTCGTTCTGATCAGCGTGACTAATCTCTTTCATTTGCATCTCGAAACGGCGAGCATGGTTAATCATCTCCACCATCGATTGCACAGGATTGACGTTGCTCTCCTCTAACACGCCCGGCATCACTTTACCCAAAGGATTAACCGGTAAGCGTGCATCGCCAAACTGGGCAATGGCCTTTGCCGTCGGCCGAAAGAGCCCATCATCCCCCCGCATCACCATTGACGGCTCGCCTTGTGCAATCTTTAATCGCCCAATCGCCACTGTGGCATTCGGCTGATCGCCAGCATTCAATGCGGTGAGGGTCCCATCCGTTGCGAGGGTTAATTGCGCATGCTCAGGAATGGCAATCGGCCCACCTTCCCCGACCACAGGATGGCCATTTAAGGTCAGGATCCCCTCCGGTGAGATCTGCATATTGCCATTACGTGTGTAGGCCTCACTGCCATCGGGTAATGTGACGGCAAGCCAGTCATTGGCTTGCAGCGCAACGTCGAGTGTCCGTTCCGTGTAATTGAAGCGACCGGCGGACAGATCCGCTGCTGGTGTGGAGGCGGTCACAAAGCTGCGTGTGGCGAGTGAGGCGCCCTCCACCGGCACCGCGCGAAAATTTGCCAGTTGCGCTTTAAAGCCGGGGGTCGACACATTGGCTAAATTATTCGAGGTCACCGCTTGTAAAGCGAGGGTTTGGCTCGCTCCGCTCATCGCGGTATAGATCATCCTATCCATGAATGGCGCGATCCTTTATCGTAAGTTAACCAAGGTATTGAGGATTTGATCTTGCGTTTTTATCGTCTGTGCGTTGGATTGATAATTACGTTGCGCAACAATCATATTGACCAACTCTTTACTTAGATCGACATTTGAAGCCTCAAGCGCGCCAGCCGTCATGGTGCCAAAATTACCGCTGCCGGGTGTGCCGATAGCCGGTTGGCCTGAGGATGAACTTTCGCTCCACAGATTGTCACCCATCGGTTGTAAGCCTTCACTGTTGGTGAAGCTACTGAGGACAATCTGCCCCATCGCCTGCGTGCGTTGGTTCGAATAGCTGCCGATAATCGTACCGTCGTCATTGATGGTAAATCCGGTCAAATCCCCCGGCGCATAGCCATCTTGCTTTGGATTACCAAATTGTGTTTCACCCGTGTTCTGTTGGCTGCTGCCAGCAAAATCTAAGGTTAAGGCTTGATTGGCTGCCGCCCCGTTGCTGCCTTGAATAGTGATTGACTGCATGGCATCACTCGTCAACTGACCGTTCTCATCAAAACTCATGGTGAAATCGGCGGAAGCTTCACCGGTTGAACTGTCGATGGGATAGACTTGCCATTGATTATTGGCGGTTTTTACAAAATAGAGATCGAGTTGGTGGTCATTCCCTTGGCTGTCGTAAACGGTCATACTGCTCTTCGCGTTATAACTGTTCACCTCTTTGGCATCGAACGGCGTCATCGTCGGTAACGCGTCTGAAGAGTTGAGATTGGCCTGCAAAGATCCCTGAGTCGTGGCTTTGGCAGGAAGCTGAGTCGTCGGGATCATAATCGGCACCGGATCCGCACCCGTTTGCACCGTGGCAGGGGAGCCCGTTACCGGATAGCCCGTCACTTGTAGACCTTCGGTATTCACTAGGTAACCGTCGGCGTTACGCTGTAACTGGCCATTACGGGAGTAATAAATCGAGCCATTGCTGTCTTCTAAGCGAAAAAAACCATTTCCCGACAAGGCGACATCGAGGTTACGACCCGTCGCATTGATTGCCCCATCGCCAAAATTCTGGATAACTGCAGAGACTTTGGTTCCCAGCCCGGTTTGGCTACCGGCAAACATATCGGCAAAGGCAGCGGTTGAACTCTTAAAGCCACTGGTTGCCGAGTTAGCAATATTATTCCCTATTACATCCAGGTTACTCGAGGCAGCATTCAATCCACTGACTGCTTGCGAAAAAGACATACTTATCTCCTAATAGTTAAAGAATTTGCTTAATTTGATCGAGGGTCGCGGTACCGTAGGCCCCTAAATTAAGCACTGCACCATTGGCGGTAGGGTTGACACCATAGACCATGGCATAGGTTAATGACGAGGTATGAATCGCTCCTGTATCGTTGGCGGCATCGATACTTACGCTATATTTTCCTGCGGGGGCGGCACTCTCATCTTCAAGCGTGCCATCCCATTGGAAGGTATGAGTCCCCGCTCCCATCGCCCCAAGATCGAGTTGCGCAATAACATTACCGCTACTGTCTTTAATGGTGGCGGTCACCGACGTCGCAGCGTCATCCGTTACGAACCCGAAAGGTGTCGTCGCCTCTTCTCCCACCAAAATGGCATCGCCAGGGACCATTACGCCATGGCCGATGAGTAGCGTATTTTGTACCGATTGGGTGGTATTGATTTGTCCAGAGATCGAGGAGAGCGTGGTATTTAAGTTCTCGATCCCCGCCAGGGTATTAATCTGGGCTAACTGGGTGGTTAACTGGCTGTTATCCATCGGATTAGTGGGATCTTGATTTTTTAATTGCGCAATAAGCAGCGTGAGGAATTGGTTTTGTAAATCGGCGCTCGAGTTTCCCGTCGCTGAGGCGGTTGCCGTCGCGCTGGCGCTTAGTCGGTTGGCGCTGCTGATTTCAGATAACATGCGTCGCGCCTCCTTATTGGCCTAGTGTCAGAGTCTTTAACATCAGGCTTTTAACGGTATTTAATACCTCAACATTGGCTTGATAGCTGCGTGAGGCAGAGATGCTATTTACCGTTTCGGCAACGACATTAACGTTAGGCATCTTGACGTATCCTTTATCATCGGCGAGGGGGTTCTCTGGCTGATAAACCTGCTTAAATGGCGTGGGGTCATCGATAATCCCGGAGACCTTTACACCACCGATACCGCTGGCGCTCATCGGTTCGGTTTTAAAAATCACCTGCTTGGCGACATAAGGCTGTCCCTCGGGACCCGTCACACTGTCAGCATTGGCCAAATTACTGGCGCTAACATTAAGGCGCTGCGACTGAGCGCGTAACGCCGAGCCTGAGATATCGAATATTGAGAGCATGTTACGGGATTCCTTATCCTTGGATGGCACTGCTCAGCCATTTGATTTGATTAGAAAGGTAGGTGAGGTCCGTTTGGTATTTCACACTATTTTCCGAGAACGCCACCCGCTCTCTATCCATATCCACGGTATTACCGTCCGCGGAAGGTTGATCGGGAACGCGATACATCAGGTTAATAGGCTGAGAGGGTTGGCTTTTTCCAGCAATATGACCTGCTGAGGTCAAGCGTAATGGCACGCCCTCGACCCGGGCCGCTGCACCGGATACCGCACGCTTAAGTGTGGCGGCGAAGGGAATATCACGCGCTTGATAGCCGGGCGTATCGGCATTGGCAATATTACCGGCCAATATGCTTTGTCGCTGGGTACGTAACGCGAGCGCTTGACTCGCAAAGTTGAGAGTTTGGTCGAGGCGGTCCATCTTAACGTTATCCTTGCTGACTGAATATTACGCAGAATACGTTAATCATTTCAGAACAAATCGTTTGAATAGCCGATAAAACGCCGAGTAATTCCGCGCTTGGTGATCGCTAACCAGGGTTACACTTGTCTCATTTATTGGGGGATAAGGCATGAAAGCGCTCTGGATCATAGTGGGTTTGTTAATGGCGACTTGCACCCACGCCACCCCCTTAGCCGACCAGTTAGTGACATTCTTCGCCCAACGAGAACCTGACTATGCCAAGGGGCTACAAGTGGATATTCTGCAATCGCCCTCGACGCCGCTCACCTGCGCCGCTCCTCGCTTTAAGTTACCCAGTAATAGCCGTCGATGGGGTGCCCTGACACTGACGGCCCGCTGTGATCGACAGGTCGCTGTGTTACGCGTCAGAGTAAAAGTGAGAGGAACATTTTATCGCAGTCAACGCCCGATTAAACAAGGCGACTGGGTCACTAAAGAGGATATTACGACTGAGGTGGGGCGCCTTGATACACTGCCCGCAAATAGCTGGTTGACCCCCTTACCCTTGCCGTTAATCGCCTTGCAACGGATCGCTGCAGGCCGGGTACTGACGAAGAACCAATTTCGCCAACCTTGGGTCATCAAGCAAGGTGAAACGGTTCCGATAACCTTTACGGGCAAAGGGTTTCATATTGCGGGACGTGGCACGGCATTAGACAATGCCGCGGTCAATCAGTCCCTGAGAATACGACTGGATAACGGCCAATGGTTGACCGCCACCGTGAACGAACGCAAAGAGATTATCGTGAAATAATCACCGAATAAAACTTATCAAGTTTTTCGTTATCTCGCCGATAAATAGAGTGAGCACCTCTTATTATGCTTTTTTTTTACAAGGACAGCGTATGACAATCGAAAAAATGCCAGGTATTACGGGGATAGGCAATGATCTGGTCCAAGGCCAAACGCGCTCACGCACCCTGTCAGCCGGCCAACAGTCGACCCCTACCCTGATCGCCGATAATCAAACTGATAGCGTCGATTTGAGTCACTCTCTCTCACGCTTTACGCAGATCAGCCATAACGATATCGATAATCAAAAAGTGCAGCGATTACGTCAAGCCATCGCTGAAGGCACTTATCAGGTGGATGCCGGTAAGATTGCCGACAAACTACTGGCCGCCGCTAAGGGAGACTATGATGCCTGATCGTTATCGTAATCTTAACGCCGTGCTGAATAGTCTGTATCAAGTGCTCGCCTCGCTAGGTCATCTGATGAAGGAAGAGCAGCAGCAACTGATGGCGGCTACGCCGAATAGCCGTCGTTTGATGAGTTTGAGCGAAGATAAGCAGGCACTGTTGGTGACCTTAACCTTTGTGGAACTGCGACGATCCGAGTCAGAAGGCGCGTTAGCGTTAGCGCCGCCCTATTCGGATCACCCCTCGCTGGCAGCAGTGTGGCAGCGTATCGAGCCGCTGGCACAACAGCTTGCCGAACAGAATCAGCATACAGCGTTAATGCTAAACCAGCAGCTGGCGTGGACCGAACAGGTGCTTAACGTCCTCCAACCGCTACAAGCCCAGCATTTTTATGGACCGGACGGTCATCCGGTCATCAATCGATAGGATCAGCAAACACTGCGACGAGAGAAATCTTTCACACGAAAACCCAGCAGCAGCAGCGTGGCAAAGAAACTGATTCCGCCCGCGGCACAGACCGCTGTCAGACGCAGTAATCGCTCAAACATTAGGCCTTGGCCCCATGCTGGCATATACAGCAGCACGCCATACAGTACGGCGGCCATCACCCCCACGGCGACGATCAAGCGAGCTAAAAAGATGCCCCAGCCTGCTTGCGGAATGAAGAATTTTTTCTTGCGCAGTTGCCAATAGAGTAATGCTGCATTAAGGCATGCGGCCAGACCGATTGAGAGCGACAAGCCAGCATGTTTCAGTGGCCCTATAAAGGCTAAGTTCATCACCTGCGTCATAATCAGTGTCATGATCGCAATCTTCACTGGCGTTTTAATATCCTGACGCGAGTAAAAACCAGGCGCCAATACCTTCACCACAATTAAACCGACCAAGCCAATAGAATAGGCAACCAACGCGCGTTGGGTCATCGCGGCATCAAAGGCAGAAAACTTGCCATATTGAAACAGTGCTGAGGTCAAGGGACCTGCAAGAATACCGAGTGCCACCGCACTCGGCAGTGCCAGTAAGAGACAGAGACGTAAGCCCCAATCCATTAAGCGGGAATACTCATCGAAATTACCGCTCGAAAAACTGCGCGACAGTGACGGTAACAGAATCGTCCCTAAGGCCACCCCCAGTACGCCCGAGGGAAACTCCATCAAACGGTCGGCGTAATACATCCACGAAACGGAACCGGAAACCAAAAACGAGGCAAAAATAGTATTAATGATCAGCGAGATTTGGCTGACGGATACCCCTAAAATCGCTGGCCCCATTTGACGTAAGACGCGCCAGACGCCAGCATCCCGTAAGTTAATTCGCGGCAGCACTAACATGCCAATTTTTTTCAAGTGAGGGAGCTGATAGCCTAACTGCAAGATGCCGCCGACCACGACTGCCCACGCCAGCGCCATCACCGGCGGATGGAAAAAGCGTGATCCAATCAGCGCAAAGCCAATCATACTGATGTTCAGTAATGTCGGCGCAAAGGCTGGGACTGAAAAGCGGTTCCAAGTATTGAGGATAGCGCCCAATAAGGAGGCGATCGAGATTAACAAGATATAGGGAAAGGTAACCCGTAATAACGCGGTGGTCAGTGCAAATTTATCGGCCGTATCGGCAAAACCAGGCGCCGTCACATAAATCACCCAAGGCGCAGCGATAATCCCGGCAACGGTCACCAGTGCGAGAACGAGGGTTAATAACCCTGCCACATAGGAGACGAAAATTCGTGTCGCCTCCTCGCCCTCCTTACTCTTATATTCGGCGAGGATCGGAACAAAGGCTTGCGAGAATGCGCCCTCAGCAAAAATTCGACGCAGTAGATTCGGTAATTTAAAGGCAACAAAAAAGGCATCGGTCGCCATCCCGGCACCGAAAACTCGCGCCACAATGGCATCGCGCGCAAAACCTAGCACCCGCGAGAACAGTGTCATCGAGCTCACGGCCGCTAATGATTTAAGTAAATTCATAAAAGAAAAACATCCTGAATAATCGACAATTTAGGGTGACCCACACGAATAATGCTGGCTAGTGTACTGTCATTCCTAGAAATAATCAGTTCCGATTGTTACAAGTAATGATCACTTAGCCAGTTGGGGTGATCAACGCCGTGAGAATATGATCTTCCCATCGTCCGTTAATCTTAAGATAATCGCGGGCATATCCCTCTTTTTCGAAACCTAACCGCTGTAACAGTGCCCCACTACGCTGGTTACGAGGCATATAGTTAGCCATAATCCGATGGAGTTGCTGCTGTTTTTGCAGATAGGGAATGATGGTGGACAAGCCCTCAAACATTAGTCCCTTGCCTTGCTGCGAGGCGGCGAGTGAATAGCCGAGATAACAGGCCTGAAAACAGCCGCGGATCACCTGGCTAAAATTGGCGACGCCCCATACCTGTTGCTGGTGAGGATCCATTAATAAAAAGTAAAAAGCTTCGCCCTGCTTTTGTTGCATCCCCATCACCTGAAGACGCGCTTCCCAGCCATGATGCTGGAAGTAATTTTCGTCGCGCAACGGTTCCCACGGTACTAAGAAGTCGCGATTTTCTTGATAATAATCGGTCAATAACCAACTGTCGCGTTCTGCGACGGTTCTGATATGCATCGAGGAAGAATTCAGTGATATTCTCGGGCTAGATGAACGATAGCCAAACATAATGTCTCCAAGGAAACCCACTTTGCGCTGATTATTTGCTAATTATCGTAACGAGTAAAGTGACATGCCTCATTTCGCTGTTTGGCAGAACCCACCGTCTGGCGTACAATTATTGTCACTAGAAGATTGATTCCCTTAAGAATAGGACTGACTATGCATCTTTATGTTTATGACCACTGCCCGTTCTGTGTGAAAGCGCGGATGATTTTCGGTTTAGATCAGCAACCGGTTGAAGTCTCATTCTTATTAAATGATGATGAAGAGACGCCCAATAAGCTGATTGGGAAAAAGATGTTACCTATTTTGGTAAAAGACGATAATAGTGCGATGGGCGAAAGCTTGGACATCGTCAACTATATCGAGTCGCTCTCATCGACGCCTCGCCTATCCAGTGCGACCTCTGAAAAATTGGCTCAGTGGCTCACCGAGGTCGGGACTTATATCAATAAACTGCTGTTGCCTATTATGCCAACTACCGACTTTGCGGAGTTCACCACCTCCTCTGCCCGCGACTACTACTCGGCAAAAAAACAGGCTTATATTGGCGACTTCGGCCCCTTACGCGAACAACGCGCCGATTTCGTTGCAAAAATTAATCATGATTTAACGCGCTTGGTCGAGATTATCCAGTCGCCGCACGCGGTCAACGGCACGCTTTCCTACGATGATATTCATCTCTTTCCGTTACTGCGTAACTTGACCTTGGTCAAAGAGATTGACTGGCCTGCGCCCGTCGCCGCCCTGCGGGATTCGCTTTCGACTCAATCCGGGGTTCCCCTATTATCCGATTTAGCCCAGTAGAGGTGGATTGCCATGCGTAAGTGTCTTACCCTTATGGTGTTCTGTTGCAGCCTAGTGTTAGCTGGCTGTGATCACTTGGCATCCTATACGCTAAGTGAACAGGAAATTAACCAGAGCCTAAGCAAGCATGCAGCGTTTGACAAAGATATTGGTATCAATGGATTAGCCAATGCGCATATCACCCTAGATACCTTGCACGCTGAAATAGGTCGCGCTGCGGCGAACCAAGTGGTGCTATCAGGGCACGCCACGGTTGATTTTGCTTCGCTATTTGGCAAACAAAATGCCGATCTCCAGCTAAAAATGAGCGCAGTACCAGTCTTCAATCGTGAGCAAGGTGCGGTCTACCTGCACGATCTCACCATCCTCGATGCGCAGGCTCAGCCGCAAAAAGTCCAAGGTATCGTTGACGGTCTTAAACCGATATTGGCAACCTCTTTGCGTGAATACTTCAGCCAACAACCGGCATGGGTATTAAGCAGCGATCGTTCTAAAGCCGAATCGCTCGCTAAGAAATATGCGACGGGTATTGAGGTGAAACCGGGGGAGATAGTGATCCCTCTCGCCCCTTAACCGCGATAAATACCTGCCCAGCCGGGTGGGTATTACCCTTATCTTGCCAATTATCATCACTTTTCCTAATAAGATAACCGCCCTTTCCTGCTACTCATCCCCACGGGGACTCGAGCCGATCCCTATATAGTGCACTCACCTCAGGTTCTGTTCACACTTTCACTGTCTGGTAAAGGTTCTTGCACCGATAGAATGTATAAGAAATGTTAAACTAATGACCTTGTTAATCATATGGATTACAATATGGATACAAAAAATATAATTTTTACTATCAATTGTGAGCGTGATAACGATGTTGTTACAGAAACCCACCAGTAGGAGAAAGTTCCTATTAGCGTCGTTGATGGCCCTGCCGTTAACCGAATTGGTCCTCAAAGGGCTTACTGCAGCCGAGGCCGCAGAGCTCGCGGCCCCTGATCTAAGCACTTATCAACCGCATTTTTTCACCGCCGAGGAATGGCAATTTATTCTTGCGGCAACCGATCGGCTGATCCCGGCGGGAGGGCAAGGTAAAGCTCCTGGTGCCTTAGAAACGAATGTGCCTATCTTTATCGACCAACAGCTGCATGACCCCCATTTTGGCAAAGAAATCTATATGCAAGGCCCCTTTCCCGCCAACCTCCCTGCGAGCTTGGGCTATCAGATCCCCTGTTATCCTCAGCAAATCTACCAAGTAGGGATTGCAGCGATCGAACAATGGTGCCAGCAGCAACACAGTAAAAGTTTTGTGCAACTGCCTCATACCGAGCAACAGCAGGTACTGACGTTGGCAGAGAAAGGAGTAATACCCTTCGCACAGCGCCAAGATAGCGCTTCGCTTACCGCCGCTCAGTTCTTTAGCCAACTGCTTAACGATACTAAGCACGGCTATCTCGCCGATCCGATGTATGGCGGAAATAAAGGGATGAAAGCATGGATCGCGATTGGCTTTCCCGGCGCGCGCGCCAGCTATCTCGAGTGGGTTAAGCAACATAATGTGCAATACCCTTTAGGCCCAGTCAGTATCCAAAGCGTGCAAGCATAAGCGGGGAGTATTAAGAGATGCCAAACGTCACAAAACAAGCAGTTGATGTCGTGGTCTGTGGACTGGGTTGGGCAGGGTCCCTGATGAGTATTGAACTGGCGCAAGCAGGGCTGAGCGTTCGCGCATTGGAAAAAGGCCCCGATCGCGATTACGATGAGTTCGCCTATCCTAAACCCGCTGATGAGTACGCTTATGCAGTGCGGAATAAAGTGATGACCACGCCTGCCGAGTCAGCGGTCACCGTCCGTTATGGACTGCAAGACACCGCCGTGCCAACGCGTAAATGGGGAGCCTTTGTCCCCGGGGGAGGCGTCGGCGGATCCGGTATGCACTGGACGGGAGTCTTGATCCGCCCGACCCCTACCGACCTCAAACTAAAAACCTATGCCGACCAAGCCTACAAACCCGGTATCCTGCAAGAAGATATGCGGATTATGGATTTCCCTTTTAGTTGGCAAGAGATCGAGCCTTACTACGATAAGTTTGAGCGGATTTGCGGCTTATCGGGTAACACCGGTAACTTAAAGGGGGTGATCCAGCCGGGGGGCGACCCGTTTGAAGGTCCTCGTTCTCATCCTTATCCCTTACCTGCCTTGGAGGACACCTTAAATAATGTGATGTTCTCCGCTGCAGCCAAAAAACTCGGTTACCACCCTTTCCCTAACCCTTCCGCCGCCGCGTCACGGGCTTGGACCAATCCCTATGGCAATACGATTACACCCTGTAACTATTGTGGGTATTGCTCTAAATATCCCTGCTTAAACTATTCGAAAGCCTCGCCGCAAACTGCCGTTATGGATGCCTTAAAGCGTATGGATAACTTTTCCTATGAGGTGAATGCCGAAGTGACGCGCGTGGTCTTGCATGACGATAAAAAGAGCGCGAAAGGCGTAATCTATTACGATGCCGAGGGTAATGAGTGTTTCCAGCCAGCCAAAATCGTCATTCTCAGTAGCTTCCAATATTACAACGTTCGATTAATGTTGCTATCAGGGATCGGCAAGCCCTATAACCCGATCACCGAAGAAGGCGTGGTGGGCCGTAACTATGCGTTTCTAAGTAACGGGGGTGCTACGCTGTTTTTTAAAGATAAAAACTTTAATCCATTTGTCGCAGCAGGACCTACCGGTCAGATGTTTAACGATATCTCACCCGGTAATGTTGACGGCCCGAGCTTAGGTTTTATCGGTGGGGCAAAAATTCATAGCTCACAAGCGACGGGGACACCTATTAGCGCCGCGCTACCCAAAGATACGCCCAAGTGGGGATCCGGCTGGAAAGAGGGGTTAGAAACTTGGTACGGCCACTCGATGAAAGTCAGTATTACTACCACCTGTATGGCATACCGCGACAGTTATCTGGATCTCGATCCGACCTATACGGATAAGTATGGGCAACCCCTGCTACGCATGACGTTTAATTGGAAGCGAAATGAATTATTGTTACAGCAGTACCTAAAAGGGATCGTCGGTAATCTGGTTAACGAGTTGAATCCCGACAGCTTTAGCATGAGTTTTCTACCTATGGACGCCAATTTTGATCTGACCAAATATGTCTCAACCCATAATGTCGGTGGCGCAGTGATGGGCGATAACCCTAACACTTCCGCATTAAACCGCTACCTACAAAGTTGGGATGTGCATAACGTGTTTGTGCCAGGGGGGAACGCTTTCCCACAGAATTTCCAAGCTAACCCTACCGACACCATTGGCGCGATCACCTTAATGGCTGCACAAGCGATTAAAGATCACTATTTATCCAATCCTGGCCCTTTGGTAGAGGCGTAAGCGAATGAAATATACTTTACTTGCCTTAGCACTCTGTTCCAGCCTGTTCAGTAGTGTCTCTGCTTCGGCGGAATCGGCTTCCCCTACTCTCATTCAGCAGGGTGAATACTTGGCGCGGTTAGGGGACTGTATGGCCTGCCATACCGTTTCAGGAAAGGACGATTACGCGGGAGGCTTAGCAATCAGCTCACCGCTAGGGACGATTTATTCAACCAATATTACTCCCGATAAGGAGCACGGTATCGGTAACTTTACCGAGCAGCAATTTGCCGATGCGGTGCGCAAAGGGATATTACCGGATGGTCGTCATCTCTATCCTGCTATGCCTTATCCGGACTACGCTAAGATTAGCGACCAGGATATCAGCGCCCTGTATCACTATTTTATGCAAGGGGTAAAACCTAGCTCGCAACAGCCTCCCACTACCGCGTTACCGTTTCCCTTTAACCAACGTTGGGGCCTTGCACTTTGGAACTGGGCCTTCGTCGATGACCAACCCTTCACTCCATTACAAGGGGCTAGCCAGCAGATTAATCGCGGTGCGTATATCGTGGAAAGCTTGGGTCACTGCGGCAGTTGTCACTCGCCTCGTGGCCTTGCTATGAATGAGAAGAGTATGAAGAGTGGCGAACAAAGCTTTATTTCTGGTGGAGAGCTGAATGGATGGGCCGTGCCCTCACTGCGTGGCATCGCCCGCTGGTCGCAACAAGATATCGTCGACTATCTGCAAACCGGTCGTAATCGTCAGGCTGGGGTAGCGGGAGAGATGACCTCCGTGGTGGCACACAGTACCGCATACCTAACGGATGAGGATGCGCAAGCCATTGCAGCCTACCTTAAAGCTTTGGGTGGGAACCCGACGATCGATACCGGTAATCCACAGGCGGTGCAGCGCACTGCAGACAAGTTAACCGCGGCGAAAAATCTCACTGCGGGTGAAACCTTGTATCTTGATAACTGTAATGCCTGTCACGTCGTCGATGGCAAAGGTGCTCCCCATGCCTTCCCTGCGCTGGATCAAGCGTCAATCGTTAACGCCGAGAACCCCACTGGTCTGATTCATATCATTCTTGCAGGTGCGCAATTGCCTTCGACGGCGAAATCGGCTTCGGCACTGAAAATGCCTGGGTTTGCGCAACGCCTGACCGATCCGCAGGTTGCGGCGTTAGCGACTTTTATCCGCCAAGGCTGGAGTAATCAGGCTGGTGCGGTGACCGCCGAACAGGTCAAAGAGGTCCGCGAACAGCTCGCTAAACCCTAACTAACGCTGTCAGCCTTAACCCCACTGCTTTGGGTTAAGGCTGAGTGATCTCCCACCGACAGGTGGTTACCAGTCGAGCGTCTGTCCTTGATAATCGAGGTAATGATGACCGCCTTGACTCGCCGCCGTTATAATCACCTGTTTTAATCCGCTGCTACTTTGTTCAACCGAGACTGGGGCGTGATCACCGCCCATATCGGTCTGCACCCAACCGGGATGTAACGATAATAAAGTGATACCCGCTTGCTGCGCTGCAGGGTGTAGCGCACGCACGAGCATATTCAGGGCAGCCTTGCTGGCAGCATAAAGTGACATTTCGGCAGTGGGGTTTTCCGTTAAGCTCGCCATTTGTGAACTGGTGAAGGCCAGTACGCCGCTCTGCGGGACAAGATAAGGGAGTAAACGCTGCGCCAAGCGTACGGGGGCAAAACTATTGGTCAGGAACAGTTGATGTAACTGCGCATCGCTCGCAAGATCGACACGTTGTTCAGCCGGGCCAAATACCCCCGCATTGATCACGATGGCCGCGAAACGTTGGTCAGCTATCTGTTCGATAAACTGTTGCTGGCTGGCCGGGTCAGTAATATCCAGCGCCAACCACTGTGCCGAGCTATTGTTCACGGGTGTACCGCGGTAGGTTGCGGTCACTTGCCAACCTTGTGCGGAAAATTGCTCGACTAATCCCAGTCCAATCCCCCGTGAGGCGCCAATAATTAAGATCGTTTGATTGCTTGCCACAATAGCCATAATACCTCCCAACTTGTGTCAATAAAGATACTATAGTCAACCTTGACCCACCTGACGTTATCGAGAGTGCGATTAAAGGGTTAGGCAGTGCCTCCTCGCTTTAGCAGGTATTGCCATGCATCACACTTCGCCCGCCGCACCTTGATACAACGCGTCCATTTCATCTAACGCTGCTTGATTTTCCAGCCCCCATTGATACAGGGTCTCAATCGGTTCGGCGAAGGTACGACCTAAAGGGGTCAACCGATAATCGACTTTCGGCGGGACAACATCGTAGACATGTCGTGCGATCAAACCGCGTGATTCCAACTCCTTAAGTGTTTGAAACAGCATCTTTTTTGAGATGCCCTGTAAGCTGCGTTGCAGTTCTCCCGTACGGGCACGCCCCTCGGGCCAGTGATATAGCGCATGCAGGACCATCGAACTCCATTTCACTGAGAAGAGATCCATGATGCGCCGCGCGGGCGAATCGGCATAAAAATAGAGTTTCCCCTCGACCCAATCGGGCATCTTTCGCTCCTTAACTTTATGGTTACCAAATGGTAACTACTATCCAAATAGACTGTTCTTCACTATAGTCCTGCCCCGCACTCAGACCAAGTCATTACCGTGAGGAAACATGAAAATTACTGCTTTAGTGGCCCATGATGCCAACGCCCCCCTCGTCTCAGCACCGATCACGCTGCGATCGCTACAGGATCAGGATGTCAACATTGAAGTCCTGTATTGCGGCGTCTGCCATTCCGATCTGCATATGGCACGTAATGAGTGGGCAGTGAGTCGCTATACCCTCGTTCCCGGCCATGAGATTGTCGGCAGAGTGGTCGAGGTCGGGGCCGGTGTGACTCGCTTCCATCGTAACCAGATCGTCGGCGTTGGCGTGATGGTCGATTCATGCCGCGAGTGCCACTTCTGTCAGATGCAGGAAGAGCAATATTGCGAGCAAGGCTTTACCGCCACCTACAACGGAATTGATCGCTACACCGGTCAGAGTACCACGGGCGGTTATGCGCAGAATATTATCGTCGATCAGAACTTTGTGGTGTCAGTTCCCGATAGCTTACCGCTGGCCGGTGTTGCCCCGCTATTGTGTGCCGGAGTGACGGTATGGTCACCGCTGCGCCACTTCAACGTTAAAGCGGGTGATCGCGTGGGGGTTGTCGGCCTGGGTGGCTTGGGCCATATGGCGGTGAAGTTAGCCAGTGCATTGGGTGCCGAAGTCACCTTGTTCACGACCTCACCCCAAAAAGGCGCGGATGCTTATCGCCTAGGAGCTAAGCAGGTTGTGGTCTCTACCCAAAGCGAACAGATGGCGGCAAGCCAAGCCTCGCTCGATATCATTATCGACTGCGTCGCGGCGGCCCACGACTTAACCCCTTACCTCGCGGCACTGAAAACGAATGGCCACTTAGTGTTAGTCGGTATACCGGAAACCTCGCACCCTTCGCCGCAAATCACTCCAATGGTATTTCGACGCCTGAGTATCAGCGGATCGTCGATCGGCAGTATCAAAGAGACTCAAGAGATGCTTGATTTCTGTGGGCAGCATTCGATTACGTCGGATATCGAATTGCTACAAGGCGAGGAGATCGAAACCGCCTTCGAACGCATGCTGAAAGGCGATGTAAAATACCGCTTTGTAATTGATATGCAAGCGACTCAGTGGTAAGCCGTCTTAGGTCGAGCCTTTTACTCACCTATCATGCAGTGCTGCCTCACTGATGGGCGCAGGTAAAGCAGTGGGCGGCCTAGTGGTCCACTGCTTTGACCCATCGGGGACTATTTTTATGCCGCGGCAGATGCTGCCTCGACGGGCCTTTCGCAGCTAGAGATTGTTGACTCCGCGTATTTTTAAAAAAAAGGGTGCAATCTGTAGCGCTGCCCATTATCCTTGGTGCCCGGCCTGAACGCCCAAATCGTTGACACTTTAGCCGGAGCCTTGCTGATGAAATCCCCTGTAAACACGCTTACCCTTCGTCGTCCTGATGATTGGCATATCCATCTGCGTGATGATGCTATGCTGAACACTGTCCTGCCTTATACCAGTGCGCATTTTGGTCGAGCCATTGTGATGCCGAATCTGGTTCCGCCAGTGACCACCGTTCACGCTGCAGAACACTATCGTCAACGCATTTTAGCCGCACTGCCTGCTGATCATCACTTTACCCCTTTAATGACGTGTTATCTGACGGATAGCTTGTCTGCCGACGAGATTGAACGGGGCTTTACGCAGGGCGTCTTTACTGCAGCAAAACTGTATCCGGCCCATGCGACCACTAACTCCAGTCATGGCGTGACCAGCATCGATCATATCGCTGCGGTGCTCGAACGTATGGAAGCCCTCGGCATGCCGTTGCTAATCCACGGCGAAGTCACCGATGCCCATGTCGATATTTTTGACCGTGAAGCGCAATTCATCGATCAGGTGTTAATCCCGCTACGTCAACGCTACCCTGCGCTACGTGTCGTAATGGAACATATCACCACCCGTGATGCGGCGCAGTATGTGCAAGAAGGCAATGAGCTATTGGCCGCAACAGTGACCCCACAACACTTGATGTTTAACCGTAACCATATGCTGAGCGGTGGGATTCGTCCGCACCTGTACTGCTTACCGATTCTGAAGCGCAACATCCACCAGCAAGCACTGCGCGATGTGGTCTCAAGCGGGCATCCTCGCTTTTTCCTTGGCACAGATACTGCGCCGCACGTGCAGTCTCGCAAGGAATCTAGCTGCGGCTGCGCCGGTGTTTTCAATGCTCCCACCGCCCTAGCCGCCTATACCAGTGTATTCGACGAGCTTGGCGCCCTAGAGCATCTTGAAGCGTTCTGTTCCATTAATGGCCCTACCTTCTATCGACTGCCGGTCAGCGAGCAAACCATCACCTTGCAGCGTCAAGCGTGGACGGTACCTGAACAGATCGCGATGGGCAATGAACAGCTTATTCCATTCTTAGCGGGCGAAACGCTGCAATGGCAGGTGGTTACTGAATAATCAGCAGGCCGTAAAATCCATGCTATACTCTATCCTTCCTGTGTAACGAAACAGGGAACTTGTGACCTCAGTCTTCACTTACGTTTGACGATTATGGAGGTTAAGATGGATAAAGAAAATAATGTGATCCAAACACATCCGTTAGTCGGTTGGGATATCAGTACCGTAGAAGATTATGATGCGATGATGATTCGTCTGCATTCAGTCTCTTCGGACCAACAAACAGAAGAAAACGCCGACATCGGTCCAGCTTATTGGATCACGACGGATGTGGCCAGGCAGTTTATTTCTCTACTCGAAGCGGGGATTGCCCGTATTGAAGAGTCAGAGAGCCAGCCAATCAGGGCAAAGCATTAATCATCCAAGGCACCTTAGGGTGCCTTTTTTTGTCTCCTGCCGCTCGACTCTGCTATGCTGCAAAGAAAATAGCGGAGCAATGCAATGATTTACGATGTCATTATTGTCGGAAGCGGGTCAGTCGGCGCTGCAGCGGGCTGCTACGCGACCATTAACAACCTCAACGTCTTAATGATCGATGCCCACCACCCTCCCCACCAGCAAGGCTCACACCATGGCAAGACGCGTTTAATCCGTTATGCCTATGCCGAAGGTGACCAGTATGTACCGCTACTTCAACGCAGTAAGGTACTGTGGGAGGCGTTAGAAAAAACTGCCGCGACCACGCTTTTTCGACGCAGTGGCGTACTTTCTCTCGCCCCCATCGATAGCCCGCTCATTCCACAATTACTTGACAGTGCTAAGACCTGGTCAATCGATGTCGAAGCGCTCAGCGCCGAAGAAATTATGCAACGCTGGGAAACCTTCGTTATCCCAGCGGAATACCACGGCGTAATCGATAAAGACGCTGGGTACCTTTACTGCGAAAAAGCGGTTGAACAATGGATCCGCCTCGCGCAAGAGCAAGGCTGCGCACAGCTGTTTAATTGCCCGGTAGAGTCGATAAGCCACTATGATGATCTCTATCGCGTGACCACCGCCGACGGTGACTACACCGCACGAAAAATTATCGTGACGGCCGGCAGTTGGGCGAAAAAGCTACTGCCAGAATTACCGATTACCCCTGTACGCAAGGTTATGGCCTGGTTTCAATCCGATGGCCGCTTTAGCCACCATACTCACTTTCCAGCGTTCACCGCTCAGTTAACCGATGGCAGCCAATATTACGGTTTTCCTGCTGAGGATGATCAGCTGAAAGTGGCGCGGCATGATGGCGGCCAACCGCTTAATGATGCTACGGAGTGCCTGCCCTTTGGTCACTCTCCATCCGATGGCAGCGAATGCTTCAGCTTCCTAAAGCAATTTTTACCGGGTCAGAGCGCGTGCCTATTCGGTCAAGCCTGCAGCTACGATAACTCGCCAGATGGTCACTTCATTATCGACTACCTTGGAGAGGATAAAACCGGGTTGGTGATCAGTGGCTTAAGTGGCCATGGGTTTAAATGCGCCCCGGCACTGGGCGAAATCGCGAGTCAGTTCGCTCTGGGCAATGATATAGAAACAGTCATCTCTCCTTTCCGCTTAAGCCGCTTCGCAAAAAGTTAATTCCCCTGAGTGCTTGTCATAAAAGCGTCACGATCAATCCGTATCGTGACGCTAACTTTTCTTGTTAGAACAAGGGCATCGCATGAAGTCGAAGAATAAAAACGCCTCCACTCCTGAAAATCCACAACGTCGTCGGCTACTGGCGGGCGCATCCGCTCTTGGAGTTAGCTCCACTTTACTGCCCCTCAGTGGCGCCAACGCTGGCCAAGGTAAAACCGCTGCCGCACGCCCGCTAAATGATTATTCCGCGCCAAGACAGACGGAACTGTTGCGCGAGCACGTGAAAAATATCGTGGTGATTTATGCGGAGAACCGCAGCTTTAATAATCTGTTTGCCAATTTCCCTGGCAGTCAGCAACCGTTAAATCAACTGAGTGAACAGTCAACGCGTCAAGTTGATCGAGATGGATCGCCATTACCGCATCTACCGCCAATTTGGAAAGGGATGGTACCGGATCCTCAAGTCGTCAATCATAAGCGTTACCAAATCGATCAACAGGCGGAGTATCTGACCAATCTACCCAATAAACCTTTCGCCTTGCAGGGTGATGATCACGAAGCACTGCCACAGGGGGTAATCACCCGCGATTTATGGCATGTGTTCTACCAAAATCAGATGCAGATTAACGGCGGTAAAAATGACCGCTTTGTCGCTTGGGCCGATTCTGGCGCCCTCACCATGGGCTACTATGCCGACAGCGCCTACAATATGCGCTTATGGCAGCTGGCGCGTGAATACACGCTCTGTGATAACTTTTTCCAAGGTGCATTCGGCGGATCCTTCCTTAATCACCAATATCTGGCCTGCGCGCAAGCCCCTTTCTACCCAGAGGTTAAGACGTCCCCTGCCAAAGGCTTAATCGCTGAGTTGATGAGCGATGATCCCACAGACACACGGTTAAAACCACTGGCTGACTCGCCCGCCAGCGCCTTAACCGGTATCCCGAAATTCGGGCCGAGTCAAATTACCCCTGATGGCTACGCCGTAAACACGATGCAACCGCCGCACTGGCCCTCTGCCAGCCGCGATCCGCAGCGTCCCGATTACGCCGATGCCAGTAAGGCCAATGTACTGCCCGCACAAAAGCACGCGCATATTGGCGATAAGCTCACGGAAAAAGGCATTGATTGGGCATGGTATGCCGGTGGCTGGCAATTTGCGATTGACGACCAGAAAGACAGCACGGATTTCCCTCCTCGTCCTGATTTCCAGCTCCATCATCAACCGTTTAACTATTTTGAAAACCTTGGCCCGAGCCATCCGGCTGCCAGAAAGCAACACTTACGTGATGGCGGATTGGGGGACTCCCCAGCGACTAACCATTTTCTCGCCGATGTACAAGCCGGTAAATTACCGCCCGTCACCTTCTATAAACCGCAAGGTAACCTGAATATGCATGCCGGTTACTCCGATGTCGAAGCCGGGGACCGTCATATTGCGCATATTATTGACCAATTACAACGCAGTCCGCAGTGGAAAAATACGGTAGTGGTGATCACTTTTGATGAAAATGGTGGCTGGTGGGATCCTGTCGCTCCCCCGAAAGGTGATAGATGGGGACCCGGTTCACGCATTCCAGCATTGGTGATTTCCCCTTTTGCACGGCGCGGACATGTGGACAATACGCAATACGATACCGGATCGATCTTGCGGTTTATTAGTCGCGTACACGACCTACCGTTACTGAACGGCTTAACCGCACGCGATCACGCATTGATGGTACACGGCCATCAAAAAATGGGCGACCTAACGGCCGCCCTGCAATTTTAGTAATCGTCCCACGTAAACAGCCCCTGCTCAGCAGGGGCAACCCTTAGGCGTCGTTTTTATTGATTGGCGTTGGCAGGGTCATCCGTAATAATCCTCGCGACTTATTGAAGATTTTATTACTGGTTTCACGGCCTGCACGGCGCTGGCGTTGCTCTTCGGGGGTCAACGCTGACTCTTCCAAGCATTCAGGGCTACAACAGCCACGGTATTTCACTGCGCAGTCATCACACTGAATAAACAGAAGATGGCAACCATCGTTCAGGCAATTGACGTGGGTGTCGCAAGAGGCCCCGCACTGGTGACAATGGGCTAAGACATCATCGGAGATACGCTCGCCCATCCGCTCATCAAAGACGAAGTTTTTGCCTTTAAAACGAACCGGTAGTCCTTGCTCACGTGCTTTACGGGTATATTCAATAATCCCGCCCTCGATATGATAAATATTATCGAAGCCTTGGTGTTTCATGTACGCACTCGCTTTCTCGCAACGGATACCACCGGTGCAATACATGACGATCTTCTTCTCTTTTTGCTCTGCCAGCATCTCGACGGCCATCGGCAATTGATCGCGGAACGTATCAGCGGGGATTTCCATCGCATTGTCGAAATGGCCCACCTCGAACTCATAGTGGTTACGCATATCGACAAAGACAGCCTCGGGGTCGTCAAGCATAGCGTTGACCTCATCGGCCTTCAGGTAAGCACCGACATCACTGGCATCGAAACTGGGATCGTCAATACCGTCCGCCACGATACGTTCACGAACCTTCATCCGTAATACCCAAAAGGACTTCCCGTCATCATCCAGGGCGATATTCATCCGTAAGCCATTTAGCGCAGGATCGAAGTCGAAAATTTGCTGCTTCATTGCCTCAAATCGGCTAGCAGGGACACTGATCTGTGCGTTAATCCCTTCCGCCGCGATATAGACACGGCCAAACACTTTTAGGTTGAGGAATGCTTGATAAAGCCGGTCGCGAAACGCCTGCGGATCATCGATGGTGAAATACTTATAGAACGAGACCGTGGTACGCGGCTCGGTCTCCTCCATTAAACGCTGTTTTAATTCTTTATTCGAGACAAGGTTATGTAACACTGGCATGGTGTTCGTCCTGTTTAGGGGGATTGAAAAGGCGCCTATGATACCCGATAGCCCCACGCATCCCAAGAGCCTATCCGCACTTCATTCAGGAAAAACTGAAAAGTAATAAAAATCTGCTGTGGTCCCTCAGGCTGAAAAATATGTTCTATGCTTCATCTATTCCCACAGTGATTGAGGTTACGACAATGGATTTATTCACCACCTTAGACGAAGCAATCAGCGTTGCAAAAGAGACTTTCCTGGCCGATCACCCTGAGGTGGACGAGTTAAGCGCCTCGGTAAGCCAGTTTTCATTACAAAAATATGTGATGCAAGACGGTGACACCATGTGGCAGGCGGAGTTTGCCGACCAAGAAGAAGCCCCCAGCGAATGTCTGCCGCTTTACTTCGATGAAGCCGCTCAAGCGATCTGGGATAACGAGTTTGATGAAGACGAGATTTTAGCCGAGTGGCAACCAGAGAATACGCTGCACGAATGGGACGAGGGTGAGTTTCAACTTGCGCCACCCACCGATACCGAGGAAGGTAGAGCCGCTGCCGAAGAGTGGAGCGATGACAACAGCGACTCTGAGCGCTGGTAATTACGGATAATCACCGTGCTTGGCATCAATGGGTAACATAAAGGTGTCAACAATTAACGAAAGCGGTAGATCAAGAATGGTCAAAAAGCGCCAATAGCCTTGGCGCAAATCCCACTGCACCCCGGGGTAATACTGATGCCCCGCTCCCTGCCCCGCGACACTTCGACTGATAATACTGCCGCAACCCGTGAGCATGACAATCGACAGCACAATACAAAGTCTTTTTATCATAACAGTGTAAACCCATTAAAAAAGGCGGCTTACGCCGCCTTCTTATCAGTTAACTTGTAAAGCGTTAGGGTTAAATTCGACTTTGGCATAACTGTCGTGCCATTGGCGATATTTATCCTGCTGCTGCCACAAGCGGCTGTGTAATCGCGCTAACACCACCGGATCGCTGATGGCCAGCAAGCGCTGATTGGCACTGCTTTTTTCTGGCGATTCACTCAACAGTTGGTCGATCTGGCGCTCACGCGCATGTTCCAGCAGATCACTTTGTAGGTGACGCGCCGTCGCCAGCGCAGTGGCTAACGCATTGAAGGACGGATGGAACAGCGCGTGCATAAAGCCATTCTCTAAGACGCGTTGGCGGTTAAGCAGCACGTAGTTATCCGTATCAATCAGCTCTTGTGGTGTCTCAAACTCTTCAGGAATTAAGAACAGTTTCGCGCGGCGTGAGGCTAAGCCAACGGTTGCACGGCTTGAGATAACCGACACAATTGGAGAAAGAATCAGCGAGCCTACAATTGGTGCTAACCACCACAGGAAGTTAAGATCCAGATAGCCCATGCCTGCCGCCCAGACAATCCCTAACAACATCTGAGAACCATGACGACGGAAGGCTTCGCTCCACGGCGTCGAGTCATCGTCACGCTGCGGGGAATCCCATACCGCTTTTAAGCCCAAGAAGGCGCTTACTACAAATAAGGTATGGAACAACATTCTGACCGGCGCTAACAGAACCGAGAACAGCATTTCCAGTATCAGCGAGATAAACACTCGAACAAATCCGCCATACGGCTTCGCACCTTTACACCAAACCAATAACACACTCAGCATCTTCGGTAAGAAGAGTAACACTAAGGTGGTAGAGAACAGCGCAATCGCTAATTCTGGACGCCAATGCGGCCACACCGGATAGAGCTGACGCGGTTGTAAAAAGTAGGTCGGCTCCACTAAGGAGTGAACGACCTGTAGCGCCGTCGACAACGCCAAGAACATAAACCACAGCGGTGCAGACAGATAAGACATCACGCCCGTTAGGAAGACCGCACGGTGAACTGGGTGCATCCCCTTCACCATAAACAGACGGAAGTTCATCAAGTTACCATGACACCAGCGGCGGTCACGCTTTAGTTCGTCCAACAGGTTCGGTGGCAGCTCTTCATAAGAACCAGGCAAGTCATAGGCAATCCACACGCCCCAACCCGCACGACGCATTAGTGCGGCTTCAACGAAGTCATGCGACATAATTGAACCGGCAAACGATCCTTCACCTGGTAGCGGGGCTAAGGCACAATGCTCGATAAACGGCTTAACCCGAATAATCGCATTGTGGCCCCAGTAGTGAGATTCGCCGAGCTGCCAAAAGTGCAGCCCCGCTGTAAAGAGCGGTCCATAGACGCGGGTAGCAAATTGTTGACAACGTGCGTACAGCGTATCCATCCCCGAAGCCTTCGGAGATGATTGGATAATCCCTGCATTAGGGTTAGCTTCCATCATCCGCACCAGGCCAGAGAGACATTCACCACTCATCACACTGTCGGCATCCAACACCACCATATAGGCGTAGTTTTGGCCCCAGCGGCGGCAGAAGTCGTCGATATTACCGCTTTTACGCTTCACACGACGACGGCGACGGCGATAGAAAATTTGCCCTGCTCCGCCCACATCACGGACCAGTTCCATCCACGCTTTTTGCTCGGCAATCGCGATATCGGCATCGTAACTGTCGCTCAGAATATAAACGTCGAAGTGTTCGCTATTACCGCTGCGTACTACCGATTCCCAGGTCGCACGTAAACCGGCGAATACCCGTTGCACATCTTCGTTACAGATAGGCATGATCAATGCAGTACGGTTCTCGGGATTCAGCGGCTCATCGCCCACCGTACCGTAAGAGATACTGTATTTATCTTTACCGATCAGCAGCTGTAAGAAGCCCATTAGCGCGGTCCAAAACCCGGCGGAGACCCAGCAGAACAAAATGGCAAAGAGGAAGAGAATTCCTGTCTGCAGCACATAAGGAAGGATTTGCAATACCGCCTGCTTCCAGTCCGGTGTGAACAGTTGCGTCGGATCAATTAGGGTCCAACCTTGATAAGGCAGGATGGTTTTCATGTACCAGGTAGCAACAATGGTCTGCGCTAAGGTAAGCAGCAACAGGATATAGCGACGAATCGTACCAACAACCCGCCATTTCTCTTCAGCGTTACGGGTTGGTGCATCTTGCAAACGCTCGCGTTGCTTACGGGATTTACCGCGTATTGTGCGCCATGCCCGCGTAATCGGGTTAGTTTCCCAGCTATCTGGAGACATCAACGCACGACGCACCGGCGGCATCGCCTTCAAAGTGGTGCGGTGTAAATCATCTTCAGCAAACTGAGCATCGTTATCGATCGCCTCTGACCACGCCATCTTCACACGCGATGAGACGGAGGCCAGTGCGGCATCCTCGTCACGATCGCTGGCAGTCACATCGTTGCCCAGTGTGTGATGGAACTGAGCAAAGCTATCTGATGCGGTCTCAGAGGCGAGTAGCGAAGACTGCTCTGCCGCATCAAGCGGCAGAGAGTCAACATACTGTTTAGAGTTAAACGTTGATTTATTCATTGGCAGGTAACTGATAGCTCCACGTTTCGGTCAATGGTTTTTCGTTGCTGGTTAACGCAGCACGCATCTCGGTCACTTGTTTCGGATCTTTCACGCGTAGACGTAACGTCAAACGCCAGCCTTTAATTACTGGGTTATAACGTACGTTTTGTTCAACGATTTCGCCATTTTTACCGATGCTCACTTCTGGAGCAATCTTCGCATCGCTAGCCATCTTGCTAAGGTTTTTGCCCACGAAGTCGACTAAGAACGCGATACTGCCATCAGGTTGACGCACCAGATTGGACTGTTTGACATCACCCGTTGAGCGCAGGGTATCCTGTACCCAAGCGACATTGTTGTCATGCAGCGCAGACTCATCACGGGTAAAGTGCAGGCGATAGTCAAATTTCATCTCTTTACCGGCTTCCGGTAATTTTTCCGGGCTCCAGAAAGCAACGATATTATCGTTCGTTTCATCGTTAGTTGGGATTTCAACCAGTTCGATATGACCTTTGCCCCACTGGCCAATAGGCTCTACCCATCCGCTTGGACGTTGGTCGTAACGATCGTCGAGATCTTGGTAGTGGCTGAAGTCACGATTACGTTGCAACAAACCGAAGCCTTTTAGGTTCTCAACTTGATAGGTGCTGACCCCTAAGCGACGCGGATTGTTGATAGGACGCCAGATCCATTCACCATTGCCGTTATGAATTGAGAGACCGTCAGAATCATGTAACTCATTACGGTAATTCACCACTGGAGAAGGTTGATTTGCCCCGAAAAGGTACATGCTGGTCAGTGGCGCGATCCCGAGCTTTGTGACAGCGTCACGAAGGTAGACCCGAGACTGTACATCAACCGTACTCTCTTTACCTGGATGGATAATAAAGCGGTAAGCGCCGGTTGCACGTGGCGAGTCTAGCAACGCATAGATCGTAAGTTGTTTAGCGTTGGCCGTTGGACGTTCAATCCAGAACTCTTTGAAGCGCGGGAACTCTTCCCCCGCTGGCACGGCGGTATCGATAGCAAGGCCACGCGCCGACAGACCATAAGTTTGGCCTGCGCCAACCACACGGAAATAGCTCGCGCCTAAGAAGGAGCTGATCTCATCTTCTTTTTTACGACTATTGAGCGGGTATAAGACTTTAAAACCTGCAAACCCTAGGTTTTTAAGGGTATCGGCATCGTGCGGAACTTTACCGAAGTCAAAGTAGGCAGGGTCGTATTTAATTTCATGCACGGTGGAAGCCGTGACTTCATTTATTTTAACCGCTTGGTCAAAATACATTCCTTCATGATAAAACTCGAGTTTAAAAGGCGTATGGAGTTTAGACCAATAAGCTTTATCACGTTTAAATTGAATTTGTTGGTAATCTGCATATTTCAATTCACGGAGTTGTGAAGGCAAATTACTGTTTGGAGCTTGATAGTTTTTCTTCGCTAACGATTTAGCTTGCTTTGCGACATCGTCGATACTAAATGCCCAGCTATTGCTCGTGTAGAGTGCGACAAGTACCGCTGCGCCAACCCATTTGAGCTGTCGTCCTTTATATGTAGTATCTTTCTTGATGAGCACATCGCCCCCTTAAAAATGTGTACCTAACTGACTAAGCTTATAATAATTGATTCCCAAGCATTCTGACAGTCATCTTCGAGTTATAGTTTCTTTTTATTAGAAATGCCGGATTTTTCGGATAGTTTTACGAAACCCGATTCCAGCCAAGGTTGTCTGATATACTTAATGTAATCTTAGCCGTAATCGTGCAAATTGCACCCTAGACGATGAGTATAGATGATGTCTACCCAACCCCCACAACGTGAATATTTTCTCGATTCCATCCGCGCCATTTTGATGCTACTCGGTGTTCCCTTTCATGTATCGCTGATTTATTCTTCACAGCATTGGACAGTCAATAGCCCAACTTCATCGTTCGGCTTGACCCTTTTTAATGAATTTATTCACTCGTTTCGGATGCAAGTATTTTTCGTCATTTCCGGTTATTTTTCCTATATGCTTTTCTTACGTTACTCGCCGCATCGCTGGTTAAAAGTAAGATTGGAGCGGGTTGGTATTCCTTTTTTAGCCGCAATCCCGTTAATCACGTTGCCGCAATTTTTACTATTAAAGAATGTCTCGGATAAATTTCCGCAGTGGTCTCAATTCACGCTGTATGAAAAATATAATACCCTGTGTTGGGAGCTCATTTCCCACCTATGGTTTTTATTCATTCTCTGCTTGTTAACGATGATCGGTTATCGGTTGTTTCATTTCCTAAAACAGCGGACTGAACAGTGGCAAGATAAAGAGATTGGCTGGTGGCAGGTTATTGGCGGCTTAACCCTCAGTATTCTGGTCTGGTGCCCACTACGTCGCGTATTGCTACTCACCCTGCCGCTGGTGATGAAAGATGCATTAATGAATATCGTGGTAATGCAGGTTCTGTTCTATTTACCTTTCTTTATGCTGGGCGCGCTCGCGTGGCAGATCACCTCGTTAAAAGCACTGTTTATCAAACCCCATCCATTACTGTGGATCGGCACGGTACTGGCCTTTTGTGCCTACCATTACAACCAACACTACAGCTCGGGTGATGGCTGGCTCTATGAACTTGATGCACTAATCTCGATGGTAATGGGGATCTGTATGCTGAATATCTGCTTTAGCAGTGGTTACCGGTTATTAAATATCCATTCACCCGCTGTCAGTTATTTGGTCAATGCCTCACTCTTTATCTACTTAGTTCACCATCCGTTAACCTTGGTTTATGGCTTATATGTCAGTCACGCAATCCATAATAATTACCTTGGTTTTTTTACAGGATTAGTGATGGTTTTTGGCGTATCATTTATCCTTTACGAAATTCATCTACGTATTCCTGTGTTGAGATTCCTCTTTTCAGGCAAAAGCAATAATAAATAAGTCGTATTTTACAAGGTATAATGAATGGAACCCTGTTCTGCAGCAAAAGCTGGGCAAGTGAAAGCGGTGCTGACCTCACCCGCCAAACTGATTACTGAGAGTTTAGCGGGTATCGTTACTGCTCTGGCGCTGATCCCTGAAGTCATCTCGTTTTCTGTTATTTCTGGTGTCGACCCGAAAGTCAGTCTTATCGCCTCCTTTGTCATCTGCTTAACCCTCTCTTTTATTGGCGGTCGGCCGGCGATGGTCAGTGCAGCAGCAGGCTCTGTCGCCTTGGTGATTGGCCCAATGGTGGCAGCCCATGGCGTGAACTATATTTTGCCGACGGTTGTGTTAGCTGGTGTAATGCAAATCCTGTTCGGTTGGCTAGGTTTAGCGAGAATGATGCGCTACATTCCGCAATCGGTGATGACCGGCTTTGTGAATGCATTGGGTATCCTTATCTTTATGGCCCAAGTCCCGCATATCATCGGCCACGGACCGATGGTCTGGCTGTTCTTTGCGATAACACTCGCTATCGTCTTGGGCTTACCGCGACTGTTTACCGCCATCCCTGCCCCGCTTATCGCTATCGTCCTGCTGACTGCGGTGGTGGCCTATAGCGGTATGCATTTACCGAATGTTGGCGATGAAGGCAGCATGTCGCCCGGATTGCCGGGTTTCAACTCCCTTCAGGTCGCCCTTAACTGGCAAACCTTAAGCATTATCTGGCCAGCCGCGATCAGCGTAGCCTTGGTCGGACTGATGGAGTCGTTATTAACCGCCAAACTGGTGGACGAGCTCACAGATACGCCTTCAAATAAGCATCGGGAGTCTTGGGGATTAGGTATCGCCAATATTTTGGCGGCTTTTTACGGTGGTGTAGCCGGTTGTGCGATGATCGGCCAAACTATTGTCAACGTTGAGCTAGGTAAAGCGCGCAGCCGTGTGTCTACCGTGGTCGCCGCCTGTGTGTTATTGCTGTTAGTTAGTGTATTAAGCCAGGTGATGGCGAAAATACCGATGGTGGTGCTTGCCGCCATCATGGTGATCGTCTCAATCAAGACGGTCAATTGGCATAGCTTACAGCCTAAAACGCTGCGCCGGTTACCGGTTAGCGAGACCCTGATCATGCTGTTTACGGTACTGATTACGGTATGGACCAGTAATCTCGCGCTCGGGGTTGTAGTGGGTGCGGTATTTGCGACACTCCTTTTCGCTAGACGAATCAGCCACATTATTGTGGCTCATCGTTCGCTATCCCCATCGGGTGATCGTGTCACCTACCAGGTCCAAGGCCCGCTTTTCTTCGCGAGCAGCAATGATCTCTACGAACACTTTGATTATGCTAATGATCCTAAGCAGGTGGTGATCGACCTCTCCGCCGCGCAGGTGTGGGACGCGTCAAGTGTCAGCGTACTGGACTCCATCGAACATCGTTATCATCGTCACGGTTGTGAAGTGACTTTGGTCGGCCTTGCCGGGCGCAGTGAAGCCATTCATCAACGTGTATCGGCACATCGTCAGTAGTGCTATCAAGCGGTAAGCCACAGGTTTACCGCTGCCTAAACTAATCCTCAATCATTATAATGTTTTTATATTTAAGACGCATTTCACTATATTATGTGAACTTTATCACATCCCGTTTTGAAGGCCATGACTCCGAACTCACCATACTCAGATTGTGACGCTACTGGTACCGATACCAACCGTCGCCGATTCTTAAAAAACTCGCTGATAGTCACTGCAGGCTGCTTCGTCACCTCGCTTCCCCTTAGCGGACTTGCCCAAAATACCTCCCCGACTGGAGAACCTTTACGGGCGTTTATCCAGGTCACGCAGACCATCACCGAGCACAAGCACGTCAACGCTGAATTGGCCGCACACTTCTTTAATGCTTTCGTTAAAAAAGTGCCTGAATTTGCCCAGCAGATCACGCCGTTAGTACAGTTAACGCAAGTGGGCATGAGCGCCGCGACCTTTGCTGAGAGAGCCCAAGCCGCGGGACTGGAAGGGTTACTGCAACAAATTATCACGGCATGGTACACCGGCACTGTGGGCAACGATTACCACGGCATTCTGGTCAGTTACCAACAAGCGTGGATGTATCGCACCGTCAGTGATGGATTAGTGGTCCCAACCTACTGTGGCAATGGCCCCTTATGGTGGACCGCGCCAGTTCCCGATGCGAACAGCACGGCGGTGATTGACGCGTTGTAGTCCCCCTCATTCTTAGACAATATAAAAATAAAATTAACTATCATGAAAAAACCAGAATTTACTGCAAGCGGTGATGTGAGCGCCGATGTTGTGATCGTCGGCTCCGGTATTGTCGGCGGTATGATGGCGGACCGATTGGTCGCGCAGGGATACTCCGTAGTAGTGCTCGAAGCTGGGCTGCGTATCACCCGCGCCCAAGCGGTGGAAAACTGGCGTAATATGCCGTTTGCTAACCGAGCCGGTTCGGACTTCCAAGGCCTGTATCCGCAATCGCCGCTGGCGCCCGCCCCGCTCTATTTTCCACCGAACAATTATGTCAACGTCACCGGTCCCAGTGCGGGCAGCTTTCAACAAGGCTACTTGCGCACCGTCGGCGGCACCACTTGGCACTGGGCGGCTTCTTGCTGGCGTCATCATCCGAGCGATTTCGAAATGCAACGCAAGTACCAAGTTGGCCGCGACTGGCCGATCTCTTACCAAGAGTTTGAGCCTTGGTATTGCGAAGCGGAATATGAGATTGGCGTAGCGGGTCCCAATGATCCTGCAATGCAATCTCCTGCTGAACGTAGCCGCCCCTATCCGATGGAGATGGTACCTTTCGCCCACGGCGATAACTATTTTGCCAGCGTGGTTAACCCACACGGCTATAACCTTGTGCCGATCCCACAAGGCCGTAGTACTCGCCCTTGGGAAGGCCGCCCTGTCTGCTGTGGTAACAACAACTGCCAACCTATCTGCCCTATCGGCGCAATGTATAACGGTATACATCATGTCGAGCGGGCTGAACGCCAAGGCGCAGTCGTGCTCTCAGAGTCCGTGGTCTATAAGATATATACCGACAGTCAAAACCGCATCACTGCCGTGCATTGGCTGGATAATCAAAAAGCCTCGCATAAAGCCACGGCGAAAATGTTCGCCCTAGCCTGTAACGGTATTGAGACGCCGCGCCTATTACTGCTGGCGGCTAATAAAGATAACCCGAACGGTATCGCTAACAGCTCCGATATGGTCGGCCGTAATATGATGGACCACTCCGGTTTCCACTGTAGCTTCCTGACCGAAGAGCCAATGTGGCTGGGTCGCGGTCCAGCGCAGAGTAGTTGTATGGTCGGCCCGCGTGACGGGGACTTCCGCCGAGATTACTCAGCGAACAAAATGATCCTCAATAATATTTCACGAGTGGTTCCCGCGACAAAGCAAGCCTTAGCAAAAGGGTTGGTCGGTAAAGCCTTAGATGAAGAGATCCGTTACCGCTCCACCCACGGCGTTGATCTATCAATAAGCTTAGAGCCGTTACCGGACCCCGATAACCGTCTTACGCTCAGTGCTGATCGTAAAGATGCCCACGGTCTCGCTTGCCCTGATATTCATTATGATGTCGGCGATTATGTACGCAAAGGTGCCGAAGCGGCCCATGACCAACTGCGTCATATCGGTTCGTTGTTTAACGCCAAAGAGTTCAACATTACCACCAGCCTTAATGCCAATAACCACATTATGGGGGGGACGATCATGGGGGATTCCGCTAAGAATGCGGTCGTCGACAGCAACTGTCGTGCCTTCGATCATGAAAACCTTTGGTTACCGGGAGGGGGAGCTATCCCTTCCGCCAGTGTGGTCAACAGCACCTTGACCATGGCGGCGCTAGGATTAAAGGCGGCCCATGATATGGCTCAACGTTTGAAGGGAGGGGTATAATCGTGCGGCTTAATAAAACACTGGCGTGGGTATTGACCCTGATGGCGACCTCCCCTGTCGCCTACGCGCAAACCGAGGCTGATGCGGGCGCCGCGTTAATTGCTCAAGGCGAGAAAGTCGCCATCGCCTCTGACTGTCAGGCTTGTCACACGGCACCGGGCAGTAAAACAGCCTTTTCAGGGGGCTATGCCATCGCTTCATCAATGGGGGCAATCTATGCCACCAATATCACGCCGTCGGCACAGGGGATTGGCGGATACAGTGAGGCACAGTTTGCCAGAGCGATCCGCGAAGGTATTCGACCTGATGGGGCGCACCTTTATCCAGCGATGCCTTATACCTCCTATCATCTTATGACAGACGAGGATGTGCATGCGCTCTATGCCTACTTTATGCACGGCGTGAAGCCTGTCGACCAAGCTAATACGCCGACTAAGCTGCCCTTCCCGTTTAACCTACGCTTTAGTATGGGGATGTGGAACGCAATCTTCGGTAACACTGACAGCTATAAAGTGGATGAGAGCAAAAGCGCAGAATGGAATCGAGGCAATTATCTGGTTAATGGGCTTGCGCACTGTGACACCTGCCACACCCCACGTAACTTTATGATGGCAGAGAAACACGATCAGCCGCTGGCGGGTGCCCCCTTAGGCAGTTGGTACGCCCCGAATATTACCTCTGACCCGATCAGCGGTATTGGCGGATGGCGAGAAGACGAATTAGTCAGCTACCTAAAAACCGGCCGCGCCGAGGGGAAAAACCAAGCCGCTGGCAGCATGGCAGAAGCGGTTGAGCATAGCTTGCAATATTCACCGGATAGCGATCTGAAAGCCATTGCCGTTTACCTTAAGGGCACCGCCCCTATTCGTACCCCAGGGGAAACGGCACCGGCCTTTACTTACGGCAAGCCCGTCAGTGTCGAAACGGCGATCCGCGGTGATGCACCGAACAATGCTTATAACGCCCTCGATAATGGTGCCAAGCTTTTCAGTGGTAACTGCGCCAGCTGTCACCAACCGGATGGCGCTGGCAGCCCAAATCAGGCTTATCCGTCTCTTTTCCATAATACGGCCACCGGCATGATCCACCCTGATAATCTCGTTTCGGCCATTTTATTTGGAGTACGGCGGACCACTCAGGATCATGATGTCTTAATGCCTGCCTTCAGCTCGCCCACCTATGTAGATCAGTTGACGGATCAGCAAATTGCCGATATCAGTAACTATGTTTTGCATAATTACGGTAATCCGCAGGTAACGGTTGAAGCGGGTGATGTAGCCTGGATGCGTAAGGGGGGACGTTTACCTTTCCTCGCGGCGGCGCAACCTTATATGGTGCCAGGTATTGCCGTAGGTATAGTGGTAGTGATCTTGTTGTTAATTGGGCTGCGATTACGTCGTAGTCGCCAAAAACATAAATCTTGATGATCTTTCCCGGCCCCTAAGGGGCCGGGAAGCGTAAAACTAGTGCTTCAGCCGTAATGAGAGTAAGAAAATAATCAGTCCCATGACCGCTAATACTGTTCCGACCCAAGCTGTTGATACCCAACCATAGCCCGCATCAATCACGACCCCCCCGAGGAAAGCGCCTAACGCATTGGCCATATTCAGCGCCGAATGGTTCATCGCTGCCGCCAAGGTTTGTGCATCACCGGCTACGTCCATCAAGCGAATTTGTAGGGAGGGGATCAGCAGCCCTGCCGTACCGATCAAGAAGGCCGCCAAGAAGCCTGTCACCACATACTTCGATAAGAAGCAGAACAGCACCATAATGGCGATATTCCACAACAACGACAGACCGATAGTTTTGCGTACACTCCAATCGGCAAATTTGCCGCCTAAAGTGCTGCCAGCAATCATCCCAAGACCAAAGGCAGCCATTACCCAAGGAATTTGCGCCTCACTCATTCCGGCATAGTGGATCATCGTCGGGGTGATATAGCTAAAGACCGCAAACATCCCACCAAATCCGGTCGCACCAGTCAGTAAGGTTAAGAGTACTTGTGGCTTCTTAAGCGCCGTCAGTTCCCGTAACGGGTGAGCTGAACGATCCCCTTGGCTGAAAGGCACATAGCGAATGATCATCAGCAGTGACACGACCGCACAGGCCCCCACAAACCAGAAAGCCAGCTGCCAGCTTAAGTGATGACCAATCCATGACACCGCAGGGACACCGAGTAACGTTGCGACGGTTAAGCCTAACATCATACGGCCAATCGCTTTCCCCCGCTGATGCGCCGGAACCATCGAGGCGGCGACCAACGAGGCTACCCCGAAGAAAGCGCCGTGCGGTAGCCCGGTAATAAAACGCATCAGGACAAAGGACAGATAGCCTGGCGCAAGGGCGCTGGCTACGTTACCCAATGCAAACAGCCCCATTAAGGCGATCAATAAACGCTGACGTGACACGCGAGAAAACAGCACCGCGATCAGCGGTGCACCCACCACCACGCCGAGGGCATAACTACTGATGGCATCGCCCGCCCGGGTGATAGAACTGTGTAATCCGTGCGCCACGTCCGGCAGCAATCCCATGATGACAAACTCGCCCGTACCAATGGCGAAACCACCGAGGGCTAGAGCCAGCTGGGCTAATCCGAGATGTTCAGTTTTCGTTTGTGACACAACGACCTCATTAAATAACTGTGTGAAAAAAGCTGGGCAGATTTGCCACATAAAAAAAAAGCAAGCCATTAGTATGGCATGCTGATCACATTTCTGAAAATTAAGTCGGAAATTTTGTCTAGGGCTAGCTGTAAAAGTAGTCTTGCCCTTGGTGGCGAACGAACCATCCGGTCAGTGCCATCCGCTCGACATGGGTCGGTAATACTTCGTGTAAGATTTGTTCTGATAGAAAACAGATCATACTGCCCGCCACGGGCTCGATAACTTTTTGACCTTCAGGAAGATGCAAACAGAGCTGACCGCCGTTTTCAGGCCGCCAGTTCTGATTGATATAGAATATCAGGGTGACGGCACGGCGCTTATCTTGAGCGAAACAGTCATAATGCGGCTTGTAAAACGCCCCTTGCGGATAGCGAGAGAAGTGCCCCTCAAATCCATTCAATCCCAAGTAGAATTCTCGGTTAAGCAGTTGTTGGATCTCATCGACCAGCGAGAGGTAGTACACCACGGCTGGCTCTGTTTCACGCGGTTCAATCCAACTAATACTGTCCGAGCGAATCGCTTCGTTGATAATATTCTTTATGCCTTGGCCAATCCCTGCTTGCAAGAAGGTCCGTTTATGACAGAGATCAGCTAAGGCTGTCACCCATTCGCCGGGAATAACATTTTGTTGGTAATACCAACCCTGCTCACACAACTGCTCAATCAATTCACTCGCGTTAACCATAATCGACTGCGACATCCACAACCTAAGGGATGCGCAGTATACCTTCAGTTTCGATTAGGCACTACGTGTCTGTCGCAAAGAATGATTATTCTTTACTGGTGACCAGCGTACTGGATAGCGTTGTGGAGTGAGGCGCTACGGCTTCACGTGGATGCAGCATAAAGTGCGCCGCCCCAGCAATGCCTACGCCAATAAACCAACTGAAATTGGCGACCGCGTGTAAACTTGGGATAAAGCTTATCACCAAGCCAATGACAACCGCAGGCACTAAGGCGGCAATGGCGCGGAGATTGACGCCACCTTGATACCAATAGCGCCCATTTTTAGAGGCATTGAACAGCTCATCGACCTCAATGTTACCGCGCTTGATCAGGTAGAAATCGCACAACAAAATCCCAAATAAGGGCCCGATAAAGGCACCTAATACATCTAAGCTATAGTGGATCAGTTCTGGCGATTGGAATAAATTCCAAGGCGTCAGTAACACTGAACCAACCGCGGCAATCATGCCCCCCATACGAAAGCTAATCTTTTGCGGGGCGCAGTTAGAGAAATCGAAGGCAGGCGAAACAAAGTTGGCAACGATATTGATCCCGACGGTTGCGGTAATCATCGTCAACAGCGCTAAGGCCATCACCAAGCCATTGCCAGTGTGGGCCACGGTCTCGATGGGGTTAGTGATCATCTGGCCATATAAACTCTTGGTGCCAGAAACGATAATCACTGTTATCACGGAGAATAATAAAAAGTTAAACGGCAGCCCCCAACGATTGCCCCGGCGAACCTCTTTCATGGATTTGCCATAACGCGCGAAATCACCGAAATTCAGTAACGGGCCAGAGAAATAGGAGACCACCAGCGATACCGCAGTGATCATCTGCCAGGTTTGTTGTGAGGTGCTCAGGGATTTTTCGGAGAGCGTCAGGGAAATTCCCTGCCACCCCGTTTGCGAGATAATCCAAATGGCCAGGGCAAGCATCACGATATAGACCGCAGGTCCGGCAATATCGATAAAGGCCTGAATGGTACGCATGCCCCGCCAGAACACCATGGCTTGTAAGCACCACATTACCGCAAAACAGATCCAACCCAGTGCAGATAAGCCGACAAAATGCGGCACAGTGAGCGGCGTAAGGCTTGGCCAAAACTTCAGTAACACCAATAGCAGTGCATTGGAGGCGAGCCAAGTTTGAATACCGTACCAAGCGAAAGCGATCAATCCGCGGATTACCGCCGGAATGTTGGCACCGAACACCCCGAAGGCCTGGCGACAGACCACGGCGTAAGGCACGCCAGTCAGTTGACTGGGTCGAGCAATTAAATTGGCGGCCACCTGTACAATACAGATCCCAACCAGTAGACAGAGCAGCACCTGCCACCCTGCTAAGCCCAAGGCAAAGAAGCTGGCCGCCACGACATAGCCACCCATGCTATGGATATCCGACATCCAGAACGAGAAAATATTGTACCAAGTCCAATGTGGATTACTGACCGGAGCCAGATCGTCATTGGTCAATTTTGGGCTATAACTGGCCGGGTAGGAGTGTGGTGTTGTCGAATCTTGCTGCGCCATAGTGCCATCCTCGTGAACGAAATCGAACTGATGACATTAGGCTGCAAATAACATACCAATTATCATTTCATTGAAACAATAATTTCATTGCCACTGACAGCGCCTGTTACCGCTTGATTCCAGCCCTGAGGTTGATATAAATAACCGCTTGGTGTAATTCTTAGAGATTCATTAGTGTGCAGTGACACTCTCATTGCACAGTGACTGTGCAACCCTTTTTCACTGGAGCCTTTATGCGCCGCCATCGTATTCAACTGATCAACCCTAACACCAGTCAGGCCATGACCGAGACTATGGCACACACCGCTCGCGCTATTGCAGGGTCGCGTGTCGAGATTGAGGCGGTATGCCCCAAAGAGGGCGTTCCGTCTATCGAGGGACATTTCGATGAAGCGGTCGCCACATTAGGAATTTTGCAGCAAATCAGAGAAGGCGAAGATCGCGGCGTCGATGGCCACATTATCGCTTGCTTCGGTGACCCAGGATTACTGGCGGCACGTGAACTGGCTAAAGGTCCGGTGCTGGGTATCGCCGAGGCCGCCATGCATGTCGCCAGCTTAGTCGCGACCCGTTTTTCGATTGTCACCACCCTGCCGCGTACGGTAATTATTGCTCGCCACCTGTTACACCGTTATGGCTTTCACGAACACTGTGCGGCCGTGCATGCTATCGATCTGCCGGTGCTAAGCCTAGAGGACGGGAGTGGCATGGCACAGCAGAAGGTCCGTGACTTCTGTTCAAACGTCAAACACCAAGATAATGTCGGTGCGATTATTCTTGGTTGTGGAGGGATGGCTGATCTGGCCGCCGAACTCAGTGAGACATTAGAGATGCCGGTGATTGATGGCGTCGGCGCAGCGGTCAGCTTAATGGAATCGCTATTAAATCTCGGCGTCACCACCAGTAAATGGGGGGATCTCGACTTTCCACGCAATAAGGGGATTACCGGCCCCTACGCAACCTGTTTAACCCGCCCATCCCCCTAAGACTGTTTTTGCGTGGCAGCAACCATCACAGGCGTTGCCGCCGCGTAATCGTTACAAGTCACTTCCAGCGGATTACCACTGAGGTCATGGAAATAAACTGACCAGGTTAACTGATGATCGACCACCCTATAGTCGAGGGTAAACTGTGCTAATCGTGCCAGCAGCGCGGGGATCTTCGTCGCCTGAATGGCGAACGCTATGGTATTTCCGGGAGTGACGGCAGAGCGCTGAAAAAGCGACAACGACGCCGCGCCACTGCGGATCACATAGGGGCCGCCCTCTGCGTACCAGTCAGCAAAGGCCTCATCGTGCTGGAAGCCCAACAATTGCTGGTACCACTGCGCCGCCGCAGGAAGATCTTCAACATAAACGTGTACGTGGTCTATCGCATGAAGCATCATTTTTCTCCTAAAAAAGAGAGCTTGCCGCAGGGCCTAGACGCTTGCAAGTTACTGCGCACGTCGGGACAAAATGCCCCTCGCTTTTTGTGATGGGTCGTTGAATAATCTAGCCTTCATCCCTTTAGGTGGAATCCCTTATGGCAAGCTTTAGTATTTCGACATTACTCGCCTTTAAACGCTGGGCCGATCAGCAAACCTTAGCTGCTATCGCCACAATCGATGACTCGCTGTACGCCGAACAGAAAAAAATAATGATCAGATTGATGAATCATATTTATGTTGTTGATACGATTTTCAAAGGTAATCTACAAGATATCGATCACGGTTATCGCGCGCTAAACACCGTCGAGACCCCGACAGTGACCGATTTGGCTCGCGACATGGCAGTATGCAGTGAGTGGTATCTCTCCTATGTCGAGCAGTGGTCTACCCCTACGCAATCCATCACCTTTAACTTTGTTGAGGGCGGACAGGGGTCGATGAGCGGCATAGAGATGGTCGAGCATATGTTGCACCATAGTAGCTATCACCGAGGTGCCGTAGGATGGCTGATCGCCCAAGCGGGAGGCATCCCCCCTAAAGATGTACTCACTGTCTTTCTGCGTGACCATGCCTCATTGCCTGAACTGTCGGTCTAAGGGTTCGTAGAAAGCACTAAGTTGGCTTTACGATAAAAAAAATAAATCGCCACAAAAAAATCCTGTTTTTTTGATGGCGATCAACCTTTCACTTTTTCACGAAAAGCGTAATATAGTTTTCACGCCAATTTGTGGAAACGCCACCATGTTTTCAACAGTCTAGTTACGCCCCCTAATGCAGCCTTGTCAGTAGGCATCACCCCTTTTTCTAAATTTTATTTTTAGATTATAAAAACAATGCATAACTCACTTTTTTACCGGCTTCGTTTTGCCTGTAAGACCACCTGTGCGCTGCTGTTGGCACTGGCGTTAAGTTTTATTCTGGAACTCGACACCCCTAAATGGTCAATGATGACGGTCGCCATTATCGCCGCCTCTCCTGCCTTTGCCAGTGGTGGCGAACCGATGAGCGGCGTATTACGCTTTCGCGGCTTCCTACGCTTAATTGGCACTGCAGTCGGCTGTATCGGCGGCGTGCTGATCATGACTTTTTTTAGCCGAGTCCCTCTATTATTACTGCTCGCCTGCTGTGCCTGGGCGGGATTTTTCTCGTGGCTATTTACCGTCGTGAAACAAGAGATCAGTTACGCTTTTGGCTTAGCCGGGTACTCGGTCTTTATCATCTTAGTGACGGCTTGGCAGACCCCACACGACGTGCTGCAAATTGCGCTCTATCGCTTCTTTGAAATTACCTTGGGTCTGCTCTGCCTGATATTCTCTGATTTACTGTTCCTGCCCCGTTCAGTAAAACGTACCATCGATCAACGGGTTGCGGAGTTACCCCATAGCTGCTATCAACTTTTGTCCCACTGCTTCACCAGTGACGAAACACAGCACGTCGAAGACCTGTTCCGCGCTCACCTGACTCAAGCGAAAGCACTGCAAGCCATGCGCCAGACCTTACGCATGGAATCCTCACATTACTCCGTTATGCTGCATCGTCGTCTAAAGGGGATTAATGGGATCCTCTTTCATCTTCTGACCTTGACCTACGAGACACAGCAATATTTCCAGCAACGCCCGGATAAACGATACAGCCATTGGTACTTTTTATTTCAAGATGAGTGCCAGACCCCAGAACAGTTAAATCAAAAATTACATCAATTTACCCACCTTATTCATCAATTGCCCGCGGCACAAACGCCTTATGCACTCAGTGCTTGGCTTAAAGCGATGAAAGAGATGCGGATTTTATTGCGCGGCCTGCATTCGCACCAACCGTTGCACCAGATCGAAAAAGAGATTATCGCGCGTTACACCTTAACTACCGCACGCACCGCGCAACGCAAACATGCCTTTATCAACGCTATGCGAACCTTTGTCACGACCGCTGTCGGCTGTGCACTGTGGTTGGTGATGGACCCTACCGCTATAAGTGGCTTTTTAATTATCGCCAGTATCGTCACCACGTTAGCAATGCGCGCGGAGAGCCCTAAAGCGTTAGGCCTCGATTTTATTTATGGCATGATTTATATCATCCCAATCAGTATGCTGTTTTACTTACTGATCCTGCCGGCAACCCAACAGAGTTTCGCCTTACTTCTGATTGCCTTAGGCATCTTAGTCTTTATTCTCTCCTTAGCGGTGCAATACAAAATTTTAGGGAGCGGTGCATCGTTGATGTTTATTTTCAATCTGATCCCGATTACCAACCCTGAAACCTTTAATTTTAGCCATACCTTAGAAAGCGGGCTTGGTCAGATCCTCGGGGCAATTATCTCGATGGTAATTATTGCGATTATCCCTGACTTGCATAAAACCTATCTCGCCAATGCGCTAATCCGGAATATATTGGTGACCGCGTTACAGACGTTAACCACCAACCCACAGCGCCGTAAGAAAAACCGACTCAGCGCACTTTACGATCAACTGCTGTCATTGATTACGTTGGACAGTCGCTCGCTTCATCGTTATCAATTAGCGATTAATCTGATCATTATTTACCGGCGGATTAATGCAATTACCATCTATAACTTTCCGGGCTTAGCCGAGTTTCACCAAGAGATCCGTGACTGCGCGACATTGCTCGCCACCAGTAAATTGGCCTTACAACGTGAGCGCGCGTTCGAACAGTTACAGTCACTATTACAGCGGTATCACGCGCAGATCCTGCCGCTGCCGACCCCGGAAAAGCTGAGCCTGGTGGTTGAAGATTTACAGCGGTTACTTGAACAGCATAGGGCGCCGTTAATCGCCGGGTAGTCGTGACAGGGTTAGCGGCCATTCTGAGAATTCTCCCGCTAGCGATAGACAGGGCTTAGGGTGTAGCATCATTGCCTACACCCTTTAGCCGGTCAGACGCTAGAGTAGAGCAAAAATAGGGAGCCTTGCTATGTCATCCATTACAGCATTATGCAGTAACCAACAGACACTCAGTGGCGCTGGATCGCTTCAGGAATTGCCAGCGCTTTTAGCTCACACCCCGGGGGAGGCCCTACTGTTTGCATCACCTTCTTTTCTGAAAGGGCCCCACTGGTCTGATCTATCAACCAGCCTCGATTCGCACTTGGTCGGGATTGTGGAGGTCACAGAAGAAGCCTCGCCGCAGCAGCTTGATGCGTGGGTCGCCACCTGGCGAGGCCGCTGCCGTACGGTTATCGCCATCGGCGGCGGGAGCACTCTCGATGCCGGTAAAGCCTTCAGTACCCTCGCTTGCCATCCGCTGCCTACTCAGCGTTACCTTGAAAAAGTGGGTGATACTCCCCTTAGCGGTGACCGTTTAGCCTTAATCGCCATCCCGACGACCGCCGGGACCGGTAGCGAAGTCACCCAAAATGCGGTGGTCACGGATACCCAAATATTAAAAACCAAAGCATCGTTACGCCATCCCCACTTAGTGCCGGATTATGCCATCTTAGATGCAAGGCTGATGAAGGGAACACCTGCTCACATCCTGGCACAGTGCGGCATCGATGCTTTTACCCATCTTTTCGAGGCTTATCTTTCTCGTAGCGCTTCGCCGTTAATTCACGCGCTAAGCACTACCGGATTGGCGCTGTTTGTTGAGGCTTGGCCGAATTTAGCCTTGGATGATGAAGTGGGCGAAGTGGCACGGGAGAAGATGTTAAATGCGTCGTGGCTGGGGGGACTCTGCTTAGCAAGCGCCGGGGTCTGCGTAATCCATGGCATCGCGGGTGAGATAGGTGCCTATAAAAGTTGGCATCATGGTAAGGTTTGTGGCCAATTACTATTGCCCTTTTTCGATCTGCTTGCCGACAGCGATAATGACCCACAACAGCAGCTATTGCATAGCCTTAACCATCGACTTTTTCCCCTCGCGCAGCAACAGTTTCCGGCGCAGCATTTAAAGTTATGGATAATGGATAATGCCTGTAGTCCGTTTTGGCAAAGCGACTTCACCCTGAGCGCTGACGAGGTCACCGCGCTGGCTCAGCGCTCGACAAATAAAAATTCATTAGTGGATTACAATGCCACCCAACGGGCCACGCTGATCACTCAAGCCTGGCAAACCGCTAGGTAGTCTTGTTAATGCTGGCTTCCGCGATGGAGCAGTCGACTAATAAGGCGTCTGTCGCGGAGGAAGGTCAGCACAAAGCTGGCAATACTGTATAGGGCAAATAGCAGCAGTAACATACAGATATCGGGTAAGGCTTCGCGTAACGATAATCCCATCTGGTTCACCCCAGCAATCGCTTTAATGGCCCAGGTTGATGGGAACATACTAGAAATCAACCTGACCGGGCTCGGCATGGCTTGTAGCGGCCAAATAGTACCCGAAATATAGAAAACCGGCGTGGTGATAAACGACAGGGTCAGATAGATCATCTCGACACGACGAATACACTCTGTCAATAATCGCCCCAGTCCCAGTACCGCAAGAAGGAAGGGGAAGGTCAGCAGTAAAATTTCTGGAATAGAAGCCGCCTGTTTATACCCCAGAACCCACGGCCACAGTGCGAACAGCACGATCGATAAGAATAACCAGATCGGGATTAGCGCCGAGAGTGCGCCTAAGACAACAGGAAGCTTAGGCCGCCCTTTTGTACTCATCATTAAGCAGACCCTGACGCTCGCAATCAATAAGGAGTGCTGCAGTAACATCACCAACAGGCCGGGGAAGATAATCGCGGCGAAACTGATCCCTGGGTTAAACAAGGGTAAGGTCAGGCCGGTCATCGGCGTGAGAACAACATTTGCTTCAGCCTGGGTGAATTGATGCTTCATCATCAATTCGACTTCATACTGATTAAGCATCTGTTGATACGCTGCCACGACATTTTGCTGAATTTGACCATTTGGTAAGCGGTTCGTCGCATCCCCGAAAACAGGAATCGATACGCTGACCCCGGATAACATCTTCTTTTCGAAATCGACAGGAATTTCCACCACCGCAAACAGTTTACGGTAGCCCATATCTCGCTGTGCTTGCGCGAGCTGATCGTAGGTCACCACATTTAATTTCGGGCTAGCATCGAGGTTTCGCGTCAGAAGATGACTCGCCGAGCTGTGGTCAAGGTCGACCACTGCTACCGGCATTTCCCAGACTGTCCCCTTGGCATACACCATACTGATAATACACAGTGAGAGCAGCAGCATCGCCCACATCGGTTTTTCCAGCATCCCTGCCAGTACCTTCTTAAAGGTCGCCCAATAACTGCTCATACCATTGCCTCTTGATCCCGTAACCGCTTAGGTAATCGACGGAACACCAGTAGTCCGACCACAATCGGGTAGACCGCCAGTAGAGCGCACACCCCGATCACCGGTTTGGCCGGGACTTTACGGATGAACAGATCAAACATCGCATAAAGGGCGTGAGTCAGGGGTTCCATATTGGCAATAAACTGTGCTGGCAGCGGCATGGATAACTCAGGCATCCCTAATCCTGAAAACGCCAAGGCGATGGTCACAAAAATCGCCATAAGGGTGTAGGCGCTGATGGCGGTTCGCGTAAAGGTAAACAACATCAGCCCCAGGCTTTGCGCCGCCATGATATAGAAGAAGGCAACAAAGAACATATAGTACGGGTCCCCCACAAAGCGTGCAGAGAACACCCAGACAAGCAGCGCAATTTCCCCCATCAGGATGGTGGTATAGACCAGCGTATAAGGGGCAAGTTTACCCAACAACGCCCAGCCAAAGCGGTCGACGTAGATAAGCGATTTGCTGCGCGACAGCACGTAAATCATGCTGGTCACCACAAACAGCTGAATAAGGTGGATGGTGGCGGCAAACTGTTGATAATAAATATAGCTACCGCTGGCATTAAATAAGCTGCGATAGACCAAGGAGACCGAAGGCAACGATGGGGCTGTCTTGCCTACTTTGGCTTCGACTGCGCTACGGTATTCGCTGTTAATCGCCGTCACTAGGCCAGAAAAGTCTTGGGTCGAGTATAAGCCTGCGCCGTAATAGAGGGCATTATAGTAGAAGGCGACTTTAGGTTGTTTCGCCGCTAGCAAATGTTTTTCAAAATCCGGCGGAATATAGACCAGGCCATAATCTTGCGCCGTGCGCATCTTATGTAAGGCTTCATCTAGCCCCCCTTCCCACTCGGTCAGTTTTGCATGCGGGCTGGCATCCAGTTTACGGATCAATTCACGCGAAAGTTGGCTATGGTCGTTATCGACCACCGCCACCGGTAAATCCATCAAGGTCCCTTCCGAAAAGTTGCTGCTTAGTAGCCAGAAAAGCAACAGCGGAAAGCACCAAGTCAACCAATGGATCGCCGGTTTGCGAGAACTGATTCGAATCTCTTTATTGAAGGCTCGGCGAAAGGCGCGCAAGCCTTTTTTTAACGTTTCCACTGCCATAGCGCGCTCATTCCCTGACGTAAACCATTAACGGGTTGGGTGGGCCATAGGCGCACTTCGAAGGTTTTGAGATCGAAATCACCGGTGGCCCGGGTCGCGCTCTTGGTCGAAAAATCACCTAACGGAGCAATATAATGGACACGTGCTTCAATGAGTTGGTTATTTAACGCGGGCACCCGCAGTCGGATCACATCCCCCTTGCGTACATGGGCAAGAATATCTTCACGTAAGTTAAAGACAAAATAGGCTTGGGGTAGACGCACCAAGGTGACAAGAGGACTTGATGCACTCAATAAATCACCCACTTCGGCCGGAATCGGGCCAACCTCGCCATCCACCGGTGCTTTCACGTTAAGGTCATCGGTCTGAACTTTAATCTCGGCTAATTGCTGTTCAGCTTGTTGTAATTGCGCGCTATAAACATCGCGTTGCTCCCAGCGGTCGCCGTGCTTAGCTTCATCTAAATTCGCTTGCGCGCTTTGCATACTGTGTAAGGCGGTATCACGAGAGTTACGGGCATTATCTAAGTCTAAAGCGGAGATATAACCTTTCGCTGCCACACTTTGATTACGACGATAAGTCGCTTCGGCAGTTTGGTAATCCGCTTTCGCCCCGGCAAGCGTGGCCGTCAGCTGACGAATACTCTCTTCCCGCGTGCCGTTTTGTGACATCTCTAAAGTAAATTTAGCTTGATCGCGCGCCGCTTCGGCTGCTTTCAACTGGGCGATTAATTCAGGCGCATCTAAACGTATAATCACCTGCCCCGCTTTGACATCGTCACCGCGCTCAATCAAGCGCTCCACGACGCGACCTTTAGCTTTAGACGCGACGATCACTTCCGGTGCATCGACTTCGCCTTGTAACAGTAAATCTTGATTTTGGACTCTAAAAAAAATTGCCAGTGAGACAATGGCGATCATCACTAAAACAGTAAAAATTATTTTTTTACTCATCAACCTACTCCAGAATTAATCAGCGGGGCACTGATTTCCCTCTTATATTGTTATAAGCGTAATGTACTCATTAAGAAAATGCACTGCACGCGCTATTAAATCTTATCAAACGGCATACTATAGTCGATTTATAGCCAGCCGATTTTGATTAAGAAAGGGTTTCAATCATCGAAAGGCGCGTTAAAACTGTGAGATTGCGCAAAGTTTTACCCATCACAGTAATTATCTAAACCAATTTTATTTTAGCGCGGCTGCCCTCTACACTGATTTTGTCAACGAGAGGAGCTTACTATGTTTTCAACACACCGTTTTACGGCAAAAGAATTAGCACTTGCTTACGCGGCGCAGCAGCAACAAAACGCTACGCCCGCACAATTTTTGGTTGCGGTTGAAAAACTCGAGGTTGAGTTCGCACGCCTTCTTAAGGCACCGCGCAGTAATGAAAAGGCCTCTACGACGATGGTTTTTGAAGGCTAAGACCGGCAGCCCACTGCTTGAAGTCTGTCAGCTCTTGCGGGTTAATGCCGTGGCCGAGATCCGCATAACGATGAAAGCTCAACGCATAACCCCGTTGCTGGGCGAGCGCGACAGCCTGCTCATCCAAGGCCAGCGCGATACGCTGATCATTTTGTCCGTGTCCGACAAACAATTGCGGTAAATTTCGCCTGTTCTGCTGGGGGGTGGGGCTTCCCACCGACTCTGGCAGCCTTCCACTGAAAATAGCCGCCGCGCCAATCGAATGTGGCGCGTTCAAAACGATACTCCAACTCATTACCGCCCCTTGACTAAAGCCAGCAAGCAGCGTGCGGTTCGGCGGGATGGATAACTGCTGCTGGAACTGCGACACGCGCGTAAGTATCTGTTGGCGGGCCGCAGTGATATCTGCCTGCGCGCTGGTACCGTTTCGATACCAAGCAAAGCGATGTGCCCCTAGGGTAATGGGGGCTTGCAAGCTCAAAACGGCATAGTCTTGCGCGACATAGTCGGCCAGCGGCAGTAAATCTTGTTCGTTACTGCCATAACCGTGTAACAACACCAGCAGCCGCTGAGGCGATTGCCCAGACGGCGGCGCGAGCAATATCCCTTCCAAGGCAGCCTCTGCCGAGAACGTCACCCAGCACAGCAACATGGCCACAACCGCTAGGGTGAACTTTAGTAATCGGCGCGTTAACATAGGGCCACCGTCAAGGAGATAAGAAAGGGGGCGGCCAGCGTCAATAACAAGCCACTGAAAATGGCATAGGGAATATAGTAGGCATCACAATTTTGCTTAATAAAAGGCAGTGCGGAGTCCATTGCTGCGGCACCGCTTAACCCGACCGCAGCAAGAGGCTGACGACGGCCCAGAAAGTAGAGGAAGACGATGCTTAAAAGTTCGCGCAAAAAGTCGGTCATAAAGGCGATAGCCCCCATCTGTGCACCGGCAAGTTGATGGATCATCGGACCTGATAGCGAGAACCAGCCTAAGCCACTGCCTAACATCAGTGATTGCTGCCAGCTAAAGGACGTTAGTAGGCTGAATACCCCTGCAGCGAGGATATAACCAAGGATCGCCGCCACCGGTACGCTGGCACATTGGCGGGTCACCCGACCAAAACGAAAGCCAACCAGATCAACCCCTACACAAAATAGCATGACATAGAGCACACTATTACTCGAGAGCCCCAGACTATTCAGGCTGAAATGGGTGTAATAGCTGAGCGTAACGCCCGCGATAAACGCCACTATTGCCTTCAGGCAGCCACTAAAAGCCGATAATAGCGAGGGTAATGGGCTGTCATGATGAATGGCGGCGGGCTTGCGTATCAGTAATGCGCCGGTGAATAGCGTGATCAGTCCCGAGAGCAACAGCGCGTGCAGGATGATGGCACTGCCCATTTCACCATGGGTCAGCACTTGCGCAAAATCCATTCCCATACTGAATAACAATAGGAGGACGATAATACCTAAGGATTTGACCACCTTGTGGCGGAGTGTTAACGAACACTGGGACCCCACTAGCCAGCCTAAGGCTAGGGTCGCGAATAAAGTGATTATCGCGGTTAATGCATGTTGCATAGTCAGCTATTTCTTTATCGTTGGCAGGTAATTGGAGGCCAATACCCTACCATTAATCGATACGGTTTGGGCATAAATAATGCACTATAAAAACTGAGGTTTTTATAGGCCCTCAATCACTTTTGCGATAAGATAGCGCCGCACTCTAGATAGGGAATTGGGAATTCAGCATTTTGCATCACTTCGCAAAATTTTACCGTGTGGCCGCACAGTTAGCGATTTTTTCAATTGCTATGCTGTTTATCGCCCCCATTATCTCGAAGAACCTTCAGGCAGCCCCCCATATCGCTTCTACTATGCCTTCGATGGCAGCTATGACCGCCCCTCATGATCAATGCGCGATGATGTCGCCTTCAACGTCTTCTCAAACACCGGCTTTCGATCGGAAAATGCTCGACGAGATGGCCTGTGGCTATTGCCAATTACTGGCGCACTTCCCCTTTCTGCAGTGGATAATTCTGCTCGCGCTGGTCATTGTTTACTGCCCGCTTCAGACTCTAGCGCTTCCGCCGCTTACCACACGGCCCTTAACGGGCTATTGGTCATCAAGCCAAGCACGCGCACCACCTTCCTTATAGAACGTTAGGTTACCCAACAACTCTTTCCGACGTTCACTTAGCCAGCATACACCATTTTTCCCTGTGCTTTCCGTGAGTTACAACCCATTTTTCCTGCTGCGGTTATCGAGCCAACTTTTTTTGCCCCGACGCGCTTTTTCAGCCCCAGACACGCTACCGCCCTGCCCTGGCATCACGCCTGCACTCGGCCATTTTAACAGCACTGATGTCGCTGCCATTATTCGTTTTTAGCCGCAACCCGTGGGCACGGCTCAGCTTGCCTGAGCAGAGAACGCGGGTTCTGCCCGTGCGGGCGGCATAGAGCCCGCTAGCGCCCTTCGGCGCTCTGAGGCACTCTGCCTAACCGGGCGTTGAGTGTGCATGACCACGCCACACTGGGGCGGGGGCGAAGACTGGCGAGGCGGGAACGAGCAAGGAGGCACGACTGCGAGCCGCCGCAGGCAGACGCAGCGGGCGGGCATAACGCCCTTAAGTGGAGGCCGAAGGCCGACCTGCCTTATGGCTGTTGGCTGAACACGATGAAGGGATAGCAAGCCGCCAAGGACGGCGGCCGCACCCAAGGTACAACGCGGGGGCGCAAGACATAATGTGTATTATGCGCATACGAGCGTACTACCGGGTTACTGTGGAGTGTGGCGCTGAGCGCGAGAGTGCGCATAATACCCGCACATTATGTTGAATGGCCGAACAGCGGCCACACCTTAACGGGCATATTGCAGATGACTTACGCCGCTGGGCGGCCATTTACCCCCGCGCACTCGGTAGGTGATGGCGGCAGGAAGCGGCAAGGACGCCGCGCTCTGCCGGGCACGGGACAGACCCAGCTTACAGAAGGTACCGCTAACTTCTGTTGTAACGGCCTGCTATTTTGCGGGATGTATGCAGCACACGCAGGATACGAACCACGGTTTCTTCTGCAACATAGATGATGATGAACGGGAAGCGGGGAACAACCAGCTTACGCTGTTTCGCAGTTTTCCCGGCCTTAACGCCTGCCTGCGGGTTTTCCCTGAGGATATTAACCATGCTGACAAGCCTGTCATCTGCCGAGCTGGCTACCGACAGCCCGGCTTCCTGATACAGATAACGGAAGATCGCTTCTCTGTCTGCCTTTGCCTGGATCTCCCACTGAACGTCTGATGTCACAGCTTACCTCGCGCAGCCTGCGCTTTCAGTTCAGCCATGTGGCTGTTCATTTCATCATCGCTGATGAACTGGCTTTCACTTTCATCATAGCGACTGAACGCCTGCGTTATCTGCTGTTCCAGCCAGACATCGTACTCACTATCCTGATACTGCCGTTCTTCTGCTGCAAGTTCTTCGGCTCGCTGGCGCATGAGTTCAGTTAGACTCATCTTCTGACGTTCTGCTGCCTGCATCGCTAGGCGCTTCGTTTCATCGTCTATTCTGAAGTGGATTGTGCTCATCCTACACTCCTTTCTATGGTGTCGTTCGTGGTGTCATTATGACCTTTATTTTTTTACCTGTCAGGCTTTTCTTCTTCACGCTGCTCCGCCGGATGCGTACTCCCATGCACCGCCTGCAACGCCCGGATACTCACCTGCGTATAGATCTGCGTACTCTCCACGCTTCGATGCCCCAGCATCGCCTGGATCCATCTCAGGTCTGCGCCGTTCTCCAGCATCTGCGTCGCCATCGCGTGGCGGAACAGGTGACAGCTCCCCTTCTCGATTCCCGCCGCTCTCAGGTAAGGCACGACCGCTAAGGTGATACCGCTCGCCGTTAACCCTGCCAGGCCATCCATCGCCAAGAACAGTGCCCGACAGTCTGGCACGGCTAGGATGTCTGGGCGAACCTGATGCAGATAACGATTCAGCCATCTTAGCGCACGCTCACCCACCGGGATCACCCGGTCTTCCTTGCCTTTACCTTGCACGATGGTCAGGATTTTTCGTTTGAAGTCCGCACTGTAGATCTCAAGGTTGGCAACCTCGCCACGCCTTATCCCCGTTGACCACAGCAGTTCAAGTAGCGCCCTGTCGCGAATACCCTGCAATGTGCTCAAGTCGCACAGGGTCACGATCTCCTCTACCTGCTCTACGCTCAGTATCGTGCGCGGCAGACGCTTCTCCAGTCGCGGTAGCTCAAGGTCCGCCGCCGGGTTCGCCAGTATCAGTCCCTGTTTCGCCAGCCAGCTGAACCACACCTGTAGCGGCTGGAGCGTGGTGCGCTGAGTGCGGCTGGTCAGTGGCTCACCATTTGGCTTGCGGTACTGATACAGATAGCGTTGGTAACTTTCGAGTATCGGCCGGGTCACTTCTGCGGCATAGCCGATACCCCGTTCCGTTGCCCAGCAGATAAAGCGGTAGCTGTGATGAGTCTGTACTTTTAGGGTGGTTGCCGACCAGTGCCGCTCTCTGCGCCAACGTACGAACCTCAACAACAGTGCGTACAGGCTTTTCGGGTCATGGGCCGGACCGATGGGCTGGCGGTAGATATCATCAACAGTAAGAAGACGGTTTGCACGGGGTTTGCGGTTGGCCATATTATTGTCTCCCTGACGATGGCGTAGCGGACGGGTTCAGGCGGCTAAGAAGAGGAGTTAGATAACAAGGGCGAAGGCGATAAGGGCACTTTATTTTTCTTTCTGATTACTGCGTTTTCGTCAGGGCAGACTTGCAGAGTACTCAGCCCTTTCGCTGACGGCTTCTGAGTCAGTTTTTGCGGGTCAGACTTGGCCCTGACTTGACCCAGACTTAAGGCAGACTTGCCTTCTTTAGACTCAGACTTGCGATTACTGCCCTTATTACTTTCACCAGATATTTCCACGCTCAGCAGCCCGCTCAGGTAGTTTTCTTCACCGTTACCACCGTCCCACAGCAGTTCATAACGCAGCAGGTGCCCCCGGCTGCCACCGTGTAGCAGCAGGTACTCCATCTCTGTCAGGCGTATACAGTGGTTTTTTAACTGACTGTCGCTCCAGTTGGTATAACTGCGGATATCCCGCCGGGTAAAGCGCACTTCCGCGCTCTGACACCCTTGTTGCTCGGCCATTCCGTTGACCATTTGTATTATCAGTCGCAACAACTTGCGCGTCTGCGGCGGCATCTCGTCCAGCGTGCGCCCCAGCACCTCATGCGCCAGTCGGTTCGCCAATGTAATATCAGACGGCACCACCTCGATATACTCCAGCCACTGCCCGCGATGCTCAACCCGCTTCACCTCCCGCTGATACTGGTGCAGCAGGGCGACACTTTGTATCAGCGTCAGGTACTTCATATGGTCACGCCGAGTGCGGGTTTTGTCACTCAGGAAGGTTAGTTTTTCTGCGTAAGGATTGACCACCTTTAGCGGCCGTAATAGCCGCTGTGCGTTCTGGTGCAGCCGGGTTAAGTAACTTTTTTCCGATGTGGCCAACAGCCCTTGCAGTGTCTGTGCCTTACGCTGCATCGCATGTATTGCCTCGGTCTGCGCTCTGGACTCGTTCACCGTCAGCACCAGGCAGCGGTTGAGCAGCTCTTCGTCCACATCGCTGGCCGTGGTGGTTAACATCAGCATCACCGGTCCCTGAACGCGGTACTCCCGCGTCACCAGTTCGCCACTCGATTCGTCCTTGCCAGTGCTGGCGATTTTCAGTTCCCCGTCCGACTGCAACAACTTCAGGGCATAGGCTGCCTGCCTGACGCCCTCCTCCTCTGCTATCGCTAGGATTTTGTGCTGAAGGGAGGTTTCACCCAAGTAGTACAGGCTCTGCCCGGTCATCGCGCTGTACTGGATACGTTCTTCTTCCGGTATCAGACCCAACACGGCATCCATCAGCGAGGATTTACCCGCCGCGCTGGAAGACTGGATAAGCACGGCCAACGGCCTATCCAGTTTGCGCGAGGTGGCCGCCAGATAACCCGTCAGTAAGTTCGACGACTCCCCAACCACGCCGCAAGCAGCGAGGTCGGCCACGATGCGCTCTGCTAGGTCGGGAGAGTTAAGCAGCGCCAGCGCGGCGGTTTCCTCCTCACCCGATACCGTCACCATTGCGGAGGACTGTTCCGCTTCCGCCGCCTTCAGTCGTTCACCCTGCTGCTGTTCCAGCGCCAGTAGCACCCGACCACATTCACGTTTTATCACCGATAGCTCACAGGCCAACTCAGAAGCCGCCGTGCTGATATACCCCTGCCGCTGCTTCGCGTGATACATATCGAAGCTGTCCACATGCAACGCCCCGGTTGACTCGTCCAGCACCTGTACATTCACCTTCATTACTTCACTGAGTGTATTTTTCTGCCATCCCCGCACCCGCCAGACGCGAGGGCCACAGCGTAACAGCAGTTCACCCGACGCCGTGATGTCGCAGGCGATAGTTTCAGCAGGTTGATGTGCAGGCGTTGAGCCCGGTTGGGCGGCTAAAGAAGAAGGGGATTCATTGCGGGACGTCACGGTTTCAGTTGCAACAACAGAGTCGCTATTCATCCGAACGGCTTGTTCCAGTGCCAACGCCAAGGCCGATTCAGGATTGCCGCTTTTCACCGCATAGGCATTCGCATCCAGTCCCTGTGGGAACCGTACCCGCCAGGCCTCGATACCACAGCCACTAAGCTGTTCAGCAACTGCGTCCGCCCCCCTATCCCCGGCCTCGTCACGGTCGAAGGCGATCAGTACACGTTTCACGCCGTGATACTGTAACGCCGCCAGATGCCCGGCCGTAAAGCCGTGGACCCCGAACGCCGCGATCACATTGCGATACCCGGCACACCAGAAGGTCATGGCGTCGATCAGCGCCTCACACAAGATCACTTCTGACGACGCTTTCAGGGCGGCTTCGTTCCAGATCCCTACCAGTGGTGACGGCAGATACAGGTGTTTTGCCGATCCCTTAATAATCGAGTGATCAGCTATCATGCGCCGACCATACAGCTGCAACACCCGACCGCGACTTGCCAGATCATAGCTCTCTGATCCGCCAACCACTGGCACCACCAGACAGCCACGGAAGTGATCTTGGTGGTTAGATTCGCGTATTACGCCCAGCTGTTTTAAGCGGCTGCGTAACGCTTTACCTTCCTTCGAGTACGGCGAAGGGAGCGCACCCGCTACGCCATGCGCCCCGGCGAAGCCCAGCCGGAAGTGGCTCACCAGTTCAGGATGATTTAGGCCGCGCTTCTCTAGCCAGACCAGCGTATCCGGTGAGTTAAGCAGATTTTGGTGATACCAGTTGACGACCTGACTGAGTAACGCCTGGCCGTCGTCGTCTAAATCGGTCAGAGTCTGGCGAGCAGGCGGCGAAGCAGGAACGGCGGCTGAAGAAGAGGATGCTGGCAGCGAAGAAGATGATCCCGCCAGTTCTCGCAACCGTTGCAGTGTCTGTGGATAGGTGAGCCGTTGAGTGTGTTGCAGCCAGTCCAGCACCGACCCCGCCGCCCCGCAACCAAAGCAGTGATAGAGGTTTTTGCCCGGCGAGATAACGCAGGAAGGGGTTTTCTCGGTGTGGAAGGGGCAGAGTACAACATAGTCTTTGCCCTGCTTACGCAGCGTATAGCCTTGTGATTCGGCTAACACCTCTAACGGCACGGTGTGCTTTAGCTGTTCCAGCTCTTCCGGGGTTATTCGTCCTTTACCCATTTCTGCCTCCTGCAAAAACCTGTCAATAGCAAAATAGTAAAAATAACTCTATTGCAGAGTACTCTATATCGGAGTACTGTCAACAGAGTTATTCAGAACAGGGAGTATCATCATGGCACCACTTACTCAACAGCAACGTAATGCCATGAACAGCAGAGATGAACAGTTTTTCAGAGAGCTAGGCACAAGGGTTGCACTGGCAAGAAAAGAGCAACAACTGACTCAGCAACAGTTGGCCGAGAAGCTGGGGATAGCCCAGCAGACAATGGCGCACTACGAGGGCGGGCGACTTAAGGTTTCTGCTTCACTGCTGCCACAGTTGGTGCAGATCCTGAACTTGTCGCTGGATGAGTTACTAGGACTTCCCGCCAAGCGAACAGCTAAGCGCGGCCCGGCATCACGTCTGGAACAACAGATAGATATGATCCGGCAGATGCCGATGACCAAGCAGAAGTTTGTTTCTGAGATGCTGGATAACGTGATTGGTAAAATAGAGTAGTTAACCGACGCGGAACTAAGGTGTTCGAGCACCTCAGCCCGCTAACCACAACCAACTAAGCAGGAGTTGATTATGGCTAAGACACATCATAAGCCAGAGACAGGCACACCCACAACTCAATCAAGACGTTATACCGTGGGATATGTTCGGGATCACATTAAACATCAGCCTTCGCCATCAATTATTCTTAAAGGCCACTGGATGGGAGAGCTGGGATTTGAGACGGGCAGGAAGGTTGAAGTGAGTTGTCAGCAGGGAGAGTTGATTATTCGGCTGGCTGAGGAGTGATTGGCGGGTAATAAGATCCCGGCTTGATGGCCGGGATTTTTTTATTTTAAAAGAGAACTTGCATATTCTCTCACATTGGCCATGATTTCTTTTATTTCATCTTTTGGTATAGTTATATCTTCTATTAATGGTTTATCAATGCGTTGCCATATATTTCTTTCTTGACTTTCATCTTTAACAAGATGTTCTGTCACTCCGCCAAGAATTCTTAACGACTTTTTATCTGCAACCGCAAAGAAACATCCACCAAAATCACTAATATTCGGGCATGTGATACAATAATCTAGTAATTGGTCAGGATATTCATTTTCTTCAGAAGATTCAGGATAAGCTAAATCAAACAAATGCTTAAAAGCATCTTCTGTGGGTAAAATAAAGATTCCCTCATTTTCAGGATGTGATATCAAAGCGCAATCATTATCAATGATTTCATAGAGATCAGAAGATAATGTTGATGTTCTGATATCACCAGGATACAAATTTCCATTAATAATTAAATAGAATAGTCCATTCTTATAAGACTCACTCCACTGAGGGACATATTCTGTCCAAATAGCAAACCGATATGGATTACCAAAGATCATATTCACCTCCATTTTCCAGGTAAGCCGAACTCTTTTTTAACACTATTTGGGACATCACTTTTCTTTAATGGGACAGTTTTGTCTCCTGTGCTACCAGACCAGTGCCATGTCCCATCATTTGTATTTGTAAATTGATGGACATTTCCCTCAGAATCAATTGAATATCGTTTTTTTCCAGCTTCAATTGAATTACCAAACAGGGAAATTGAGTTTTTAGGCTCAGTACCAGCTTTAAGGCTATATCCTTGCTGTCCTGGTGTATGTTTTGGGTTGGATTGATAATTCAGACCATTTGCCGCAGTAGTCGACTTAAGTGTAGGCAATGGACTCCCTTTCCCACCCTTCCCAATAACACCCAGCGCCGATAAGCCTTTCCCACCGACAGCAGCACCAAACCCTATCGTTTCACCTGCTTCCTTGGTATATAGCGCAACCTTTACATATTCCGGCAGTGACTGATAAATCGCTCTCGCGCTTTCTTCATTTTCTGCCAGTACAAATCGGTCTAACTGCGATAAATCGTCACTATTCAAACTTGAAAAGATCGGCAATCGCCGTAAACTGGTCGCTACATCTGTTCCAGCTTCAGCTTCGGCTAAAACACCACTTGCACAAAATGGATCACCTGAGCAGCTTTTAGCAACTGCCTCTTCGCGATTCTTTTTGCTAATTTCAGCGAATTTTTCATAAACTTCGAGCTTATCGCTGCCATTTTTATCTGCATTCTCAAGCTCTTTATTGAGCTTAATCACATCATTAGAATTCAGATAATTATTCTCAACCGTCACCTTCCCGGTCTGCATTCCTGATACTGCACTCGCCGTATCACCGCCTACCAGTCCACCCGCTAATCCTGCGGCTAAACTGGCTAAGGCACTAATGGTTTGTTTCTGTGACTCATCCAGCTCAGAAGGCTTTTTATCATAATACGCCTCTGAAATCAGCCCCACCGCCTCGGCGGTCACCGCACTACTGGCTCCCGCTAACGCATTTTCACCTTTCGCCAGGGATAACGCCGCATTCACTACCGCATGCGCCATTAGGTTGGCAGTTTTATTTACCTCTCCGTCGGCAGAGGTCGTTTGGCGATGGATAACCTCGGCTAAATAAGGGGCGCTCCCCCCTGCTAAGGCCTTAGCGATATCTCCCCCCGCCAACCCTTGTATTGCGGCGGTTGAGGCGGTAATAGCCCGCTGTATGTCACCGCCGGTTCCAAAAGGCTGGCTCGCTTGTTTAAACTCGACTGTCTCACGCAGTTGGTCATCGGTATAGGTGGGATGCTCAGCTTTAGCGGCGGTAAACCCTGCTATCTCCCCTTGCGTACGCGCGATATCGGCGGCTTGATTACCTATTTCACCGATTAACTGCAGCGTCTGCATCCGTTGCTGCTCTTTTTCCTTATCGAATATCGGGCTAAGCGTCTGATTCGCATGGGCTACATCGCGGCTAAGGTCATCAACATTCTGTTGCTGCTTGGCCGTGTCGTTGATAATTATCGTGCCATCACTCACCGCAGCATGGGTGGTTAAGCTATCGCTTTTTTCCTTGTTGCCCGCAACGGCTAAACCATTATTATGACTAAGCACAATACTAAGCCAGAAGTAAGTATTTCCAAAGCATTACGACGGCTGAAGGTGGGATATACCAGTATCCGTCACGCTGATCGTAATGATATGACCACCTATTACAGTCGCTGCTCCAGCCTTAATCTAAAGGGCAACTGGTTAGAGGAGGCGGGGTTTGCGACCGATACACCAGTTACCGTGGCGGTTGAGCACGGGCAACTGGTCATACGGCTAATAACTGACTGAACTACAGGTAAAAAATCCCGCCAGATAAAGGGCGGGATTTTTATTATTTCAACACATAGTCAAATTTTTCATCCCAGTTGAACTTAATGTCCTGCTGTCTAGTTTCCTCGAAAATTTGAATGATCTTATCAAAATATTCACCAAGATATTTCTTTGATAATTCAGAGTTTAACCAAATAATTTTAATCGGTCTTTCAACATCCGTACTTAGACGATCCCACAGCGCATTAAGATTCCGCCCGTAATAAGGACCAAAATCCAACATCTGGGACAATAGATCATGAAAGTCGTCCATAGATTGAACACGATTCCCATCAAGTATGATTTCACGATCCATCATTTCCATGTTCCTACTGAAGTAGCCGTTTTGTAGTGGTCTGTTGTGATATAAAGAAGTCCATCGCTTGAATATAGCAAACGTGTTCCTGGCTGGTTACCTCTGGACATTGTACCATCTATCCCAATATCAGCCTCCCGCCAAACTCGTCCTGGTGCAGACGGTAATACATTATCTGCATCTCTAAATACATCACCACCGATTTGCCCGCCCGGAACACTATTATTTAAAGCTTTTCCTGATTTCCAGCCATTTTCCATAGCAGACTGTTTTGTAACGTAGTTTGTTGGCAAATTTCCCGTAGTACGTAAACTTTCAACAACTTCGTTTGCTGCCTGGGTAGTTTTCAAATCCATTTTCAGCCTGGAATAATTTGCAGCGTTATGTGCCGCATTAGCCGCCACAACCTCTGCTTTCGCCGCCGTAGCTTCAGCCGCTGTCTTACCTATCCCTATCGCACCACCGGCTCCGACTCCACCTGGAACGATAATCTCTGAAGCCTGAAGACCAAGGTTGTTAATACACAACGCCAGCGCACCGGCACAGGATTCAACTCCAGCCTTCAGAATAGCGGCTATTTCTGGCGTTGCTGCAATCAGCACTCCGCCACCAAGCCCTGCTGGAAGCACAACCGTCAACGCATCCTGCATCGCCAGACCTTTCTAGCAGGACGCTGAACCCGGATTGTCCGCACAGGAGGCGATATTCTTGCCATGCTCTCTAGCGAACTTCTCCTGACCGTCCTCAGTACCGCCCATCAGGTTATTCTCAACAACAACTCTTTCCGACGTTCACTTAGCCAGCGTACACCATTTTTCCCTGTGCTTTCCGTGAGTTACAACAAGTTTTTTCCTACTGCGTTTATCGAGGTAACTAAATTTTTCCTCTACGCACTATTCAATCTCCAATATTATAAAGTTAATCCCCAGCTACCCATACTTAGTTTTAGGAATTTTTATTATCCAGTCCTACATATAAAAAGTGGCTGTTGATATTCATCAATAGATTGTATGTCAATATATGGTGATTCTTCTTTCCTTAGAGTATGAAGTTTGATTACTGCATCTATCTCACCATCAAAATTGTCGAAAGATGTGACTATTTCAAAAGATTTAGAGGGCATCGTTTTGTGTAACTTTTCAGCTATCATTTCTGAGACATTAACGGCTACAGATACAATATCATCCTCAATATAATCACTAACTCTTAGCTCATTATAAAAGCACTCTTGCTCAGTTTTATCAAAAAAACTTTCATTATCGCTTCCAGTGTCAATAGGTTGTTTTTCTTTAAAAAAAATGCAGCCATCTGAGTGAATAACAAAACCATCATCAATCAATTTTGAAATTTCATTAGGAATTGAGGGTAATTTAATTACCTTGATTAGTAAGTTCCTTTCAAACTCTTTATTAAAAAAAATCATTTCTCCCCCAAATATTGATTCATACCTTTATCTATAGCTTGCTTGAATTTAGGATCATCCAGCAGTTTGTTAACCGAAGAAGGTGCAGGAACTTTACTCTTTGTTGAGTCAAACATATAAAAATTATTATTTCTCGGATCATAATAATACTTATTATTTTTATTATCTTGGTAATGTACTTGCCCTGGTCTTTGCCCAGGATTTGGGTTTTCTACGTCGATTCGTTCTTTTCCTACACCTTTCCATATAGTTTTACTTGGAACTTTAACGCCATTTGCTCCTAACATATGCCCATCGGACATATAAATAAAATCATCCTTACTTGGCCCATCCGGAAGCGGCGTTACTGTACTCGTGCCACCCGTATTGACTAAACCATCACTATTACCTGTATGAGTCGGACCTGATTCTAACGGCTGATTGTTACCTGTATTGACTAGCCCTTTTTGGTCGTTATGACCCGGATTAATCAACTTACTGTCTGTCAGTTCTCTATCCGGTTTCGGGAAGACCGTGATTAAGCCTTGTTGATCCTGCCCTACCATATAATTGTAGGCAGCCCGTTGTTCCGGGGTTAGTCGTTCTATCAGATCAGCCTTGCCGGACATTGCTACGCTAAAGACATAATCCCGTTCAGAGGAGGAAAGATTGTCTAGCGCGGTTTTTGCTGCTCCAATACCCAGTAATGCACCGAGACCTTTCTCCACAACCATATTTCGACATGTGGCGACTTCAGCACATGCTGTAACACCCAGTCGTGCCACGGCTAATAAATTATTATTCTCAACCGTCACCTTCCCGGTCTGCATCCCTGATACTGCACTTGCCGTATCGCCACCCACCAGTCCACCCGCTAATCCTGCGGCTAAACTGGCTAAGGCACTAATGGTTTGTTTCTGTGACTCATCCAGCTCAGAAGGCTTTTTATCATAATACGCCTCTGAAATCAGCCCCACCGCCTCAGCGGTCACCGCACTACTGGCTCCCGCTAACGCATTTTCACCTTTCGCCAGGGATAACGCCGCATTCACTACCGCATGCGCCATCAGGTTGGCGGGGATATTCACCTTATCACCAGTGGTTGTTCTTTTATGGATTTCTTCTGCTAGGTAAGGTGCGGCACCGCCCGCTAAGGCCTTAGAAATATCGCCCCCCGCCAACCCTTGTATTGCGGCGGTTGAGGCGGTAATAGGCCGCTGTATGTCACCGCCGGTTCCAAAAGGCTGGCTCGCTTTTTTAAACTCGACTGTCTCACGCAGTTGGGCATCGGTATAGGTCGGATGCTCAGCTTTAGCGGCGCTAAACCCTGCGATATCTCCTTGCGTACGCGCAATATCGGCGGCTTGATTGCCTATTTCACCGATTAACTGCAGCGTCTGCATCCGTTGCTGCTCTTTTTCTTTATCGAATATCGGGCTAAGCGTCTGGTTGGCATGGGCCACATCGCGGCTAAGGTCATCGACATTCTGTTGCTGCTTGGCCGAGTCGTTGATGATTATCGTGCCATCACTCACCGCGGCATGGGTGGTTGAGCTATCGCTTTTTTCCTTGTTGCCCGCAACGGCTAAACCATTAACTAGAATGGCTAATACAGACATACTCACCATTCAATCGAAGAGTTATACTAAAGATATATACGGGATCATATTGAGTATCGGTTATACTGCCGATAATTCTAAAGGCTACTGGATAGAAAGTTAGAGTTTAAGACAAGCAGGAATCTTGACTAAAGGTAGTTGCATAGGTGAGGCAACTCACTATACGGCTAGCAGGGAAGTAAGCGATAGACAAAATAGTCTAAGACAAATAGGGTTGAGTAGAGATCATATATGAACAAAAAAAACACAGAAAAAAGTAAGTACTTAAGTTATATATTACGCCACCATCCAGAATCTATTGGTTTATCTCTAGACAAAGAAGGATGGGCTGTTATAAGCGATCTTATTCTTCTTTCTACTAAAGAAAGCTACAATATAGATTATGACCTTTTGCGTTCAATTGTCGATAATAGCGATAAAAAGAGGTTCATGATTTCAGAGGATGGATTGCGTATCCGTGCTAGCCAAGGGCATTCAAGTCAAAAAGTCAGCATACAATATAGTAAAAAGACACCTCCTGAAAACTTATATCATGGTACAGCTGTCCGATTTATATCATTAATCAAAGAACAGGGTCTTATCCCTAAAGAACGTCAGTATGTTCATCTTACAGAGGATAAAGATACAGCATACGAAGTTGGACAACGTTACGGAAAACCTATCATTTTAAGAATAAAAACTATGGAAATGTATCAGCAAGGATTTAATTTCTATCAGGCAGAAAACGGAGTCTGGCTAACAGACTCGGTTCCCTTTAAATTTATTCAGGAATAACTATTCCTGATTTTCTGCCAGTTCAGATTTATGGCGAGCAGATTCAAGACGCGCTATTTTCAACCACTCGTCAAAATTATCTGTATACCCTCTATCTTCCCAGCCAGAAGAAGCAAATGCATGTATATAGTATACCTTGGGATCTCCAGATATATCTGCACCATCAAAACAAGCTATATCATCAGAATAATTTACTTTAGCGAAAGGTACCAATTCACGGTTTGGGTATTTTGTCTTTACTTCCATCATCCAAAAGGAGGATGACTCCTGAAATTCGCAGATGAACGACCATGGTTCAATATCAGGAATAATATCCATATTCATTATCTCAATATAATCCTCTGGATATTTAAACCCGTCAGGAAGTTCATTTTTTTCATATAAGTAAACACCCATTTTTACTTCCTTTTTCCTGTAATTCTTGGTGGTTCATTTGAACCATAAGGATTTTTAGTGCCAAACCCACCTGATTGCTTATTTATTCTTCCAGTTATTGCTTCACCCCAAGTTTGAGGCACAAAACCGCGTTTTCTATCTGAAAAACGCTCAATTTCAGAAGGTGTTAATTTCTCTTCATAAGTTCTAACATTCGCCTCAACTTTTATACCGGCTTCTCTGGCTGCACTAATCCTTGTATTATCCATGCTAGTCATTTTTCCATCAGGCATTCTGATAATGTCAACAGGATCACCTTTCCAGCCATCTTTTTTCATGCTGGATATAAGATCATCATAAGTGTATTTCACACCTGTACCTCTTTCTGTCTTGGTTTGTGAAACGGTATTTTGTGAAAAACGAATCTCGTTGGCATCAAAACTCGAAGTTGTACTTCTGCTAGGCTTGATGGGTTGTGCTTTATTTGCATTCAATTCTAACTGAATGCCTTTCATTCCTGCTAGTGCGACCGCAATTGCCTGCGTCTGCATTGCGGCATCATAATCTTTGGCGACGTCATTCCAGCTACGTTTGGTAGAGTTCGCTATCGCTGTTATTGCTTGGTCACGGCTGATGCTACCTGCATCTACTCCCTGAAGAATATTTTCAAGATTCTTTGCATCCTGCGGGTAGAGGTCTTTGTAAATTAACCTGAAATTGAAATCTTCACCATATTTATTAAGTGCATCCTGCGCGGGGCCAATCAGCGTACCACAGGCCGATCCACCTTTATTACCATCAGTACAGACTGCTTTTATCGCTGCATCACGCGCTTTATCCGTCCGATTAATTTCCGCCAATTCTTTCGCTTCTGTCGGCGTGAGTTCCTGCTTCAGGTAATCGCGCTTCGTTTCCAGTTGCTTCTTTCTGTCCGCTTCTTCAACACTCAGCCAGTTATTCTCAACCGTCACCTTCCCGGTCTGCATCCCTGATACTGCACTCGCCGTATCGCCACCCACCAATCCACCCGCTAATCCTGCGGCTAAACTGGCTAATGCACTAATGGTTTGTTTCTGTGACTCATCCAGCTCAGAAGGCTTTTTATCATAATACGCCTTTGAAATCAGCCCCACCGCCTCGGCGGTCACCGCACTACTGGCTCCCGCTAACGCATTTTCACCTTTCACCAGGGATAACGCCGCATTCACTACCGCATGCGCCATTAGGTTGGCGGGGATATTCACCTTATCACCAGTGGTTGTTCTTTTATGGATTTCTTCTGCTAGGTAAGGTGCGGCACCGCCCGCTAACGCCTTAGCGATATCTCCTCCCGCTAACCCTTGTATTGCGGCGGTTGAGGCGGTAATAGCCTGTTGTATTGCGCTGCCTGTTCCAAAGGTAGCTTTCGCATTTTGATAAGCTTGTTTGGCTACTTGTTCAGAGGTCGGATGGCTATTGCCATGAACCATCAACTCTGCACGAGCCGCCTCTAAGGCGGCCGGATCTGACTGTGCCTTGAGTCCTGCTATCTCCCCTTGCGTACGCGCGATATCGGCGGCTTGATTACCTATTTCACCGATTAACTGCAGCGTCTGCATACGTTGCTGCTCTTTTTCTTTATCGAATATCGGGCTAAGCGTCTGATTCGCATGGGCCACATCGCGGCTAAGGTCATCAACATTCTGTTGCTGCTTGGCCGTGTCGTTGATGATTATCGTGCCCTCGCTCACCGCAGCATGGGTGGTGGAGCTGTCGCTTTTTTCCTTGTTGCCCGCAACGGCTAAACCATTAGCAATAAGCCAGAGACAAGCACACCCACAACTCAATCAAGACGTTATACCGTGGGATATGTCCGGGATCATATTAAACACCAACTTAAACACCAACCATCACCATCAATTATTCTTAAAGGTCACTGGATGAGGGAACTGGGCTTTGAGACCGGCAGGAAGGTCGAAGTGAGTTGTCAGCAGGGAGAGCTAATTATACGGCTAGCTGAGGGATAAACGGTAGGTAAAAAATCCCGGCTCGATTGACCGGGATCTCTTTTTAGTCTTTAAGACTGTGATAAAAATCTTGAATACTTTTTAGATCGGTATGCCATTCAGATATTTTCATACCATCTTCATTATGCGTTGTTCGCGGTTGAGTAAAACTATTTATAGTTTCAGGAGTGAACCCAGGGCATTCATCTAAAAACAAGATGTTATTTTGAACGAACACATCTTCACCTGAAAAATATAACACCCAAGTAAATATAAAATTCGTATTCTCAGGTTCATACATCGAAACTGCTAAAGAAGCATGTTTTTTATTTTCCAGACCATATTTAAGAGAACTTAGCCAGTTATCTTTATAATCATTTATATTCCAGTAAGATAAAGGAATATTCATCCTTTCCGAAAATTCATCGATGACTATTGATGCCGGTAAGACGCGTTCGCCTTCGATATTCACTGGCTTATCATTAGGAAAAATACCAAACATATGTCAGTCCTTAATTCTGTTTAGATCACTATCATAAGTGCCCATACGCTTCCCTTTACGATCAAACATTTTCCAACCATTCGTAACATTATGGCTGTCAACATCAGGCGTAATATACGTTTTACCATCAAAAAATACTGGTTGGCCATGTGAATTAAATGGAGCTTTAGGCGCTGGGATTCTTCGGTCAAAACCTAAATTCCCAGCCGCTTCCTGTGCTTCTTTTCCTTTTAAAGCCAAATAAGCCAAATCATCCTTACTTGGCCCATCCGGAAGCGGCGTTACTGTACTCGTTCCACCCGTATTGACTAAACCATCACTATTACCTGTATGTGTCGGACCTGATTCTAACGGCTGATTGTTACCCGTATTGACTAGCCCTTGTTGGTCGCTATGACCCGGATTAATCAACTTACCGTCTGTCAGTTCTCTATCCGGTTTCGGGAAGACCGTAATTAAGCCTTGTTGATCCTGCCCTACCATATAATTATAGGCAGCCCGTTGTTCCGGGGTTAGCCGTTCTATCAGATCAGCCTTGCCAGACATTGCTACGCTGAAGACATAATCCCGTTCAGATGACGAAAGGTTGTCTAGCGCTGTTTTTGCTGCCCCGATACCCAGTAATGCACCGAGACCTTTCTCCACAACCATATTTCGACATGTGGCGACCTCAGCGCATGCTGTAACGCCCAGTCGTGCTACGGCTGATAAATTATTATTCTCAACAATAACTCTTTCCGCTACATATTCAGCCTGCGAACGCTGTTTTTCCCAGTTCGTTCAGCAGGTTATAATATATTTCCTCTGATGCACTTTCAGGATTGTAACTTTTTCCCAAACGTGGGTTTTGCCCTCGCACGCAGGCTGCCGCCCGGCCGTTGCGATTGCCTTACCCCCGTTCAGTGTAACAGCGCATCAATCGCTGTCATTACCGTTATTCCTCGCAGTGCTGTGTGAGCAGGGGGAGTTGATCATCCGGCTGGCTGAGGAGTAAGCGGTGAGTCCAAACATTCCGGCTCGATTGGCTGGGGTCGTTAAAGGTTAATAAAAATCTGGATCTACCCTACCTTCAACTTTCAGGATCTCAAGGAATCTGTTATAAGCGCATTCATCATATTCAAGTAGATCATCAAGAAGTTTTTCATCTATTAGTGGCTTATAGAAAATTCCGCCCTCAAAAAATATAAAATCACCAGATAACGCTGGATCAATGATCTTCACATCACTTGCTTTATAAGCAAGAAGTCCGTTATATCCCTTTGAAAAACCGTAGAAATAAGTTTCTCCATGGCTCCAATAAACAGCATAAACATCAATGATTTTCTCAGAACAATTATTTTGTATTTTCATTATTTTCCCTTTAACGATGGACCTGGCTGCAATGGATTAGCTTGCGGCGTCACCATTTTCATATCATAAGCCTTTCCCGTATTTGAGTTGTATTGATAATGTATTGTGATATTAGAACCATCAGGTAATTCATGAGTAACCTGCATTTTCTGGAATCCCGCTGATACAGGGAAGCGGGGATCTTTATTCATTCCCTTGAGTACCTCTCCAGCAGATGGATTAGCCTTAACTCCATTCCACAGAACCTTTTCATTCAAATCACGCGGGAATGGATTCTGTATTCCCTTGGCTGTTGTAATATATTCTGCATTATTAATTAACTGTTGCTGCTCTTTCGTCAAAGAAGACAAACCTGGCGCTGAGTTATTGCTGACAGGTTTATCCACTGTCAACGCAATAATTACTGAAGCCAATATTCCTTTCTTGAGATTATTTTCGTGCAGTTGCGTGTTGTTTGCTACCGGTTCCAGTTCTGAGATAGAATAAGCCGCCAGTTCCTGGCATTGAGCGGTACATTCTGATGAGGCAGCAAGTGCTTTAAGATCTGCCAGAGCAAGTTTCTGATCGGCTATTGAGATCCCCGTGGATAATGCCTGCCTCTGCTTTTCTGCGTCCTGTTTTTTCAGGTCTGCCAAAAGCTGCTCTTTCTCAGAATCGGTTTTCGCGGCAGTATATTTCTCAGTGAAAGTTTTTATATCCTTATCACTAAGATAATTATTCTCAACCGTCACCTTCCCGGTCTGCATCCCTGATACTGCACTTGCCGTATCGCCACCCACCAGTCCACCCGCTAATCCTGCGGCTAAACTGGCTGAGGCACTGACTTTTTGTTTCTCATCTAGCTCAGAAGGCTTTTTATCATAATACGCCTCTGAAATCAGCCCCACCGCCTCGGCGGTCACCGCACTACTGGCTCCCGCTAACGCATTTTCACCTTTCGCCAGGGATAACGCCGCATTCACTACCGCATGCGCCATTAGGTTGGCGGGGATATTGACCTCTCCGTCGGCAGAGGTCGTTTGGCGATGGATAACCTCGGCTAAATAAGGGGCGCTCGCCCCTGCTAACGCTTTAGCGATATCCCCTCCCGCCAACCCTTGTATTGCGGCAGTTGAGGCGGTGATGGCCTGTTGTATCGCGCCGCCGGTACCAAATGGCTTACTCGCTTGTTTAAACTCGACTGTCTCACGTAGTTGGTCATCGGTATAGGTAGTCGAATTGTCTCTTTTTTCTTTGTTGCCGGTAGTCGCCAATGCATAGCAAAGAAACCAGACACATGCACACCCACAACTCAATCAAGGCGTTATACCGTGGGATATGTTCGGGATCACATTAAACATCAACCTTCACCATCGATCACGCTGCGGGGCCACTGGATGGGGGAGCTGGGATTTGAGACGGGCAGGAAGGTCGAAGTGGGTTGTCAGCAGGGAGAGTTGATTATTCGGCTGGCTGGGGGATAAACTGTAGCTAATAAGATCCCGGCTCGGTGGCCGGGATTCATTATTAATTACCCTTTATCCATACTTCTTTTATCCAACTTGCCAGATCAGTCCATTGATCGTTACTGTAACCGTCGGTTGTCCAGTACCTGATAACTCCTTCAGGATCGATGCAATAATAACTACCATTATCTTCACATATTGGTAGCCAAGACTCTGGTAAGCCTTGTTCTCTTGCATCAACTAAAGCTGAAATTAATTCACCATAGTATTTTTTATCTTTCGATAGAGATAATAACTCTATAGTTCCATAAAATACATTTCCTACTTCCTTAAGGACTTTTCGATAGTCAGCGGAAAATGTAAAGCCAGTATCTTTCTCATATTGAGTAATTAAATTATCATCCGGCGATGGTAAGTTATTTCTTTCATTGCCAGATAATCTAACTAACTCACTAATAACATTATCTAAGTTATCTTTCATAATTAACCCTATTTAAAGTCATTAGCTCTTTGTTTCCAGTAATCAGAGCGCCATTTATTAAATTCTGTGCGATTAATACCTGAAGGCACACTATTATCATTAATATGTATAACACTATGATTATCCTTATGAAAACTTTGAGTAACTTCAGCTATTGGACCATCCTGTTTTTGCAACATATGGTGTAAGTTAACAGGTTTCCCATCCTTACCAACTGGGGCGCGACCAATTTTCATTAATTCTAAATTTGTTTTTCCTGATTTGGGATCAATATATTTAGGATCAAATAAATCGTTCCTTTGATAGACTTTGTTCCCGTTAATATTAACCGGTTCAGCACTCCAGTATTTACGCTCCTGCCTAAAATAGCTTACTGAAGTTACATCATCACTGGCCTTATTGATCAACTTAGACGCTTCAGCAACATCCCCTTTCTTCAGCGCTGTTTCAGCAGCTTTAATCGCTTTCCCCGCTACATCACCTGCGCCTGGGATAACACCGAGTGCCGCGGCTAAATAATCTATCGCTGTCTGAGCTTCTACAAAACCTTTAATATCGCCAACAATGGGAACAAAATCCAGCCCCGTTCCCGCAACATCCTTGACCATCTGCGTACAAGCTGCCTGATTCCCTTTACAGACTGCTTTTTGCGCCTTAAGGTAGTTCTCTATTGTCCCTTTCTTATTCGCTTCCGCCGCAGCCAAAACATTAGCCAGCGCATTATTCTCAACCGTCACCTTCCCGGTCTGCATTCCTGATACTGCACTTGCCGTATCGCCACCCACCAGTCCACCCGCTAATCCTGCGGCTAAACTGGCTAAGGCACTAATGGTTTGTTTCTGTGACTCATCCAGCTCAGAAGGCTTTTTATCATAATACGCCTCTGAAATCAGCCCCACCGCCTCGGCGGTCACCGCACTACTGGCTCCCGCTAACGCATTTTCACCTTTCGCCAGGGATAATGCCGCATTCACTACCGCATGCGCCATCAGGTTAGCGGGGATATTCACCTTATCACCAGTGGTTGTTCTTTTATGGATTTCTTCTGCTAGGTACGGTGCGGCACCGCCCGCTAAGGCCTTAGCGATATCTCCTCCCGCTAACCCTTGTATTGCGGCGGTTGAGGCGGTGATGGCCTGTTGTATTGCGCTGCCTGTTCCAAAGGTAGCTTTCGCATTTTGATAAGCTTGTTTGGCTACTTGTTCAGAGGTCGGATGGCTATTGCCATGAACCATCAACTCTGCACGTGCCGCCTCTAAGGCGGCCGGATCTGACTGTGCCTTGAGTCCTGCTATCTCCCCTTGCGTACGCGCAATATCGGCGGCTTGATTACCTATTTCACCGATTAACTGCAGCGTCTGCATCCGTTGCTGCTCTTTTTCTTTATCGAATATCGGGCTAAGCGTCTGATTCGCATGGGCCACATCGCGGCTCAGGTCATCAACATTCTGTTGCTGCTTGGCCGAGTCGTTGATAATTATCGTGCCATCACTCACCGCAGCATGGGTGGTTGAGCTATCGCTTTTTTCCTTGTTGCCCGCAACGGCTAAACCATTCGCAACAAGTAAGAGACAGGCACACCTACAACCAAATCAAGACGCTCTACCGTGGGATATATTCGGCAGTATGTAAACATCGGCCTTCACCCTCGATTACGCTGCGCGCCACTGGATGAAGAGCTAGGATTTTACACCGGCAAGAAGGTGTAAGTAAAATATGAGCAGGAGGAGTTGATTACACGGCTAGTTGAGGAATAAACGGTAGGTAAAAAATCCCGGCTTGGTGGCCGGGATTAGCTTGTTAATAAGGTAAACAATACGCGCCTTCTAATGATTCATATTGTGTGACCGCATCTTTACCTTCGGACAAATATTCCACGTCTATTGCTTCCGGTGGATACTCTTCTGTATAAGAACCTTCCAAAAAGGAACGATACTGCTCTAGTACATATAATGTCTGCTCAATGGTTAAAAGAACCTGTTGTTCTTCCACATATTCACAGCCAATAAAAACCCTACCTTGAGTCACCATGACCCAATGAGCATTACCTAGTCCAAAATTACCATCAGTACTTTTTCCAGAAGCCAGATCAGTTAAATTTTTTATCCAAGCATTAACGGAATGTAGTCCATATTGAATATCATTGGATAACCATCCTGAAATCTCACGAGCCCCATAACCTAGTACCACTCCATTAGAGGTGGTATGTATTTTACCTCCGGTAGGAATGAAAAGATTACTTTTTTCGTTCCACCAAAATATTATTTGATCATTCATCATCATTTTCCCCCCCCGAAATATACAGGCCAAGCTGTCGCGCCTGTGCCATCGGGTTTGCCATAATATCCTTGGATTTCCAAACCACTAGACGATTTTCCGACCCACATTTCAGTGTTAGGTATTCTCTCTGAACCTTTAAACGCACTCTCAATTTCCTGAGCAGTTTGACGTTTTGACCAGTGTTCAGGAAAAAACGTCGTCTGTGCTTTCTTATTTACCCATTGGCCTGTCGCCGGATCTCTTACAGAAATATATCCTGTTGAAACACCGTTAACGTCAGGTGCACCAGTAATCTTTTCGACCTTAATATTAGGATCTCTAATATAGTGCCCCCCAGACCCAACTTTGGTGCCATCTTTGAGGGTTTTAACCTCTCCATTCAGGATATGATCCATTCTGATATATGCAGTTTGTGGTCCTTTTCCTGCCTGCTCTTTGACGAGTTCTAATGGTGTAGAAGATACTTTGAAATCATCAAGATATTCGCCAGCTTTCCATGATGATGTATTCTTCACCGAATTAGCCGCAACAACCTCTGCTTTCGCCGCCGCAGCTTCAGCTGCTGTCTTACCTATCCCTATCGCACCACCGGCTCCGACCCCACCTGGAACGATAGCCTCTGAAGCCTGAAGACCTAGGTTGTTAATACATAACGCCAGCGCACCGGCACAGGATTCAACTCCGGCCTTCAGAATGGCCGCTATTTCCGGCGTTGCTGCAATCAGCACTCCGCCACCCAGCCCTGCTGGCAATGCTACCGTCAATGCATCCTGCATCGCCAGACCTTTCTGACAGGACGCTGAACCCGGATTATCCGCACAGGAGGCGATATTCTTGCCATGCTCCCTTACAAACTTCTCCTGACCGTCCTCAGTGCCGCCCATCAGGTTATTCTCAACGGTCGTTTTCCCTGCCTGAGCCGCAGCCACGGTATCCGCCGTGCTGTTACCAGTCAGTCCCCCGGCCAGACCCGCCGCCAGGGTGGCCAGGGCGCTCACCGTCTGCTTCTCGGTCTCGCTCAGTTCGCTGACCGGTTTGCCGTAGGCGTTCAGGGCGATCATCCCGACCATTTCCGCCGTGGCCGCGCCAGCTGCACCGACTAGGGCGTTGTTACCCTGCGCCGCTGCCAGAGCTGCATTGACTGCCGCATGAGCCAGCACCTTACCGCTGTCATCCAGCCCGCTGCTGCCGATAACCCCGGCAATATACGGCGCTGAACCGCCCGCAATGGCTTTCACTATATCACCACCCGCCAGACCCTGCACCGCCGCCGTGGCCGCCTGTATCGCCTGCTGTACCTTACCGCCGGTGCCGAATCCGCTTTCGGTAAACGCCTTATTATAGAAATTCTGGTACGCCTGGCCTCTGATGTCGTTCGTGGTCGGTTCTTTGCCCGGATTGCCTTTGCGCCAGTCCGACTCTGCCGTTTTCAGCTGTTCTGGTGAGACATCCTTCATTTTCTCATTTGCGGCTTTTGTGGCTTCTATCTGACCCTGGGTCCTTGCAATATCGGCGGCTTGGTTGCCGACCTCGCCGATTAGCTGCAGCGTCTGCATTCGTTGCTGCTCTTTTTCCTTATCGAATATCGGGCTAAGCGTCTGGTTGGCATGTTCGACATCGCGGCTAAGGTCATCGACATTCTGCTGCTGCTTAGCGGTGTCGTTGATAATTATCGTGCCATCGCTGACCGCAGCATGGGTGGTGGAGCTGTCGTTTTTATCTTTGTTACCGGCGATGGCCAGGGCATTGCCAAGATTACCGATAAAGTTACCGGCGCTCCCGGCGCCCGTGCTTGCCCCCACGCTTTGGTGTTCAACCTTATAGGCCGCTTGGTTTCCGATATCGCTAAAACCGAGGGTGCCGGTCTCTAAGCGGTTATGGTCGGCACTGGCAGTGGAGCCAATCACCGCACCATTCAGTTGGGTATGCTCACCGACCTTCAAATCAAAGCACCCTTTGCCCGCAAACAGGCCGGTCTGCTCTTGCACACTGTCGTAGGTGCTGTGCATCTTTTCTTGGCTAAGATTGAAACTCCCTGAACCGGTCATCGAGCCAAAGGTAAAACTGCCGCCCGCGCTGGCGCTTTGTTGCTTGGAGTCGTAGCGGTTGCTATCTTGCTCAGAGGTCAGCGTTAAGTTACGGCCAACCTGTGCCGCTATCCGCTCACCGTTAACTTGCGCGCCGGTTAAGGTGGTATCGCGACCGCTGTGTAAGGTCGCTAAACCCCCGCTGTCGAGCGTTGTCTCTTGATGAGCTAGAGAAGTGCCGTTCTCCTTGCCTTTGCTGGCATTGACACTAGCAGAAATGCTAATGCCCGCGCTGTTACCGCTGGCCCTAATTCGGACGTCCCAGCACGATTACCGTTATGATCGCTGAGTATCCATCTAATCCTTTATATAAAAATATATTCACTGTCCCTTAATCAACATAAAATAGAACAAAGTTAAAGGAGAATTACAAAAAATAGATTAATGATATAAAACATCAAAATTTAATCATTAAAAATAAAGTAATCAAAAAACCAGCCATTGGTAGACTGGTTTTGAACATTGCAATATAAGTTATGCTATTTTTGTAATTGTTATATCTTTATCCTTATCCATAACCAACATTTCCGCATCGGGTAACGATGTTATTAATCTCTCAACTGTCCCCCTAGGAAATCTATTTTCCATAAAACTATTCTCGAAATCTTGAGTGTAGATAAAACGCTCTTCATCACCATCAAATCCCAGCCAAAAATTACAGCCATAATCATAGAGTTCAGCGACATTTAATGATATCAATTTATCTGGGGTCCCTTCAGAGAAGTCCATTTCATCTAAAGGGTAACCACCAATATCTCCATCTATATCTTTAATCCCTATTTCTAAACTTTCTTTCAACGAAGAGATAACAATATAAAGGTCAGTAGTTACTCCTTTTGCAGGGATCAATACATCGTTAAGTATTAAATTAAAAATCCCAGTTGGAGAACATAGAACATCTAACTGCTCTATTTGTATGGCAATTTGATAAGGATTACCAATTATCATTTGATTTTCCATCCCTCTTGTTTGCGTAGTTGGGCTTTAGTCTTATTGTCTAGCTGCATCGGATTTTTTAAATCGCCAGTGCTTCCAGACCAATGATATGTACCTGTATTGTCAGGAAAATAGCGATGAATTGAACCATCATTCCCCATACTATAACGAGCTTTATTACCAATCAGCGATATTGAATTTTCGAATAAGTCCAACGAATCTCTCGGCTCTATACCTGCATTTGGCCTAAACCCTTGAGCGCCTGGAGTATGTTTAGTATTTGATTCGACTTTTAATCCATTACTCGCTACGGTAGATTCTGGAATTGGTAACCTATTATCTCTTCCCTCTGCCAAATAAGCCAAATCATCCTTACTTGGCCCATCCGGAAGCGGCGTTACTGTACTCGTTCCACCCGTATTGACTAAACCATCACTATTACCTGTATGAGTCGGACCTGATTCTAACGGCTGATTGTTACCTGTATTGACTAGCCCTTTTTGGTCGTTATGACCCGGATTAATCAACTTACTGTCTGTCAGTTCTCTATCCGGTTTCGGGAAGACCGTGATTAAGCCTTGTTGATCCTGCCCTACCATATAATTGTAGGCAGCCCGTTGTTCCGGGGTTAGCCGTTCTATCAGATCAGCCTTGCCGGACATTGCTACGCTAAAGACATAATCCCGTTCAGAGGAGGAAAGATTGTCTAGCGCGGTTTTTGCTGCTCCAATACCCAGTAATGCACCGAGACCTTTCTCCACAACCATATTTCGACATGTGGCGACTTCAGCACATGCTGTAACACCCAGTCGTGCCACGGCTGATAAATTATTATTCTCAACCGTCACCTTCCCGGTCTGCATCCCCGATACTGCACTTGCCGTATCGCCACCCACCAGTCCGCCCGCTAATCCTGCGGCTAAACTGGCTAAGGCACTAATCGTTTGTTTCTGTGACTCATCCAACTCAGAAGGCTTTTTATCATAATATGACTTAGAAATCAGCCCCACCGCCTCGGCGGTCACCGCACTACTGGCTCCCGCTAACGCATTTTCACCCTTAGCCAGGGATAATGCCGCATTCACTACCGCATGCGCCATCAGGTTGGCGGGGATATTTACCTTATCACCAGTAATTGTTCTTTTATGGATTTCTTCTGCTAGGTACGGTGCGGCACCGCCCGCTAATGCCTTAGCGATATCCCCTCCCGCTAACCCTTGTATTGCGGCAGTTGAGGCAGTAATGGCCTGTTGTATTGCGCTGCCTGTTCCAAAGGTAGCTTTCGCATTTTGATAAGCTTGTTTGGCTACTTGTTCAGAGGTCGGATGGCTATTGCCATGAACCATCAACTCTGCACGTGCCGCCTCTAAGGCGGCCGGATCTGACTGTGCCTTGAGTCCTGCTATCTCCCCTTGCGTACGCGCGATATCGGCGGCTTGATTGCCTATTTCACCGATTAACTGCAGCGTCTGCATCCGTTGCTGCTCTTTTTCCTTATCGAATATCGGGCTAAGTGTCTGATTCGCATGGGCCACATCGCGGCTCAGGTCATCGACATTCTGTTGCTGCTTGGCCGTGTCGTTGATAATTATCGTGCCATCACTCACCGCAGCATGGGTGGTTGAGCTATCGCTTTTTTCCTTGTTGCCCGCAACGGCTAAACCATTAGCAAGATTACCGATAAAGTTCGCCATACCGCCGCCAGTACTGGCGCCTACACTCTGGTGTTCGACCTTATAGGCTGCTTGGTTTTCGATATCACTAAAACCGAGGGTGCCGGTCTCTAAGCGGTTATGCTCAACACTGGCGGTCGAGCCAATCACTGCACCATTAAGCTGGGTATGTTCACCCACCTTGACATCAAAGCCACCTTTGCCCGCAAACAGCCCAGTCTGTTCTTGCACACTGTCATAGGTACTGTGCATCTTATCTTTACTAAGATTTAGGCTGCCTGACGGTGTCATGGTGCCGAAGGTAAAGCTACCGCCCGCACTGGCGCTTTTTTGCTTAGAGTCGTAGCGGTTGCTGTCTTGCTCAGAGGTCAGCGTTAAGTTGCGACCAACCTCCGCCAAAATCCGCTCACCGTTAACTTGCGCGCCGGTTAAGCTGGTATCGCGACCGCTGTGTAAGGTGACTTGGCCGCCGCTGTCCAGCGTTGTCTCTTGATGGGTCAGGGAACGGCCGTTCTCCTTGCCTTTGCTGGCATTGACGCTGGCAGAAATGCTGATGCCAGCGCTATTGCCGCTCGCACCAATCCCTACCCCTAACGACCCGCCGTGGCTGCTATTTTTACCGCTCAGGGTTTCACTGTCTTGGCTGGAGTGCAGTAGGATATCCTGTGCGGCACTCAGTGTCGTATCACGTCCAGCTTTAAGCTGACTGCCCGCAATATCGATATCCCCTTGGGTGGCCTGTAAGCTTAGGTCGCGCCCGGCGGTGAGTTGGCTGCCCGCATGCGTCTGCTGCGCGACGCTCTGCTCGGAGTGGGCGCGTTGATTACCGTAAGAGAGGTTAACCCCCATGGCGTCTTGCGGCGTTTGCTTTAGATTATTGAGATCACTGGCTTGTTTAGCACTGTAACCGGTTAATACCGATTGGGTCGCTTTTAACGCCGCCAACCGACCACTGTCTTCCTTAGCCGCCGAATGGGCCTGCTGAGTGGCCGTGTTTAAAGCGCTCCCCACCACGCCGCTCAGCGCTAGGGTTAATCCACTCGACTTCTGTTCGGTTTTGGTGAGGGCGGTATGGCTATTTTCTGCCGCGCTGATATTGATACTCTTGCCACTTATCGCCATATCTTGGCCAGCCAACAGATCGCTGCCATGCAGGGTCACCTGATTACCGGCCGTTACCGTAACATTACCTTGAGTGCTGCCGATCACGCTGCCTTTTTGTACATTACTGCGGTCGTCTTGATCCGTTTTTTGCGATGAGGTACCGACAGTGAAGCCGATTCCACCGGTACCACTTAACCCTGATTTCTTCTTCTTAGTCATACTGGTTGAGTGATCAGACTCCTCGGCTGTGGTGATCACCACATCATTACCTGCCAGTAGCTTAACGGCATTATCCCCCACTATATTACCGGCTTCTGAACGCAGGTCGTGCCCTGCGAGCAGCGTCACCTGATCGCCGGACACTGAACTGCTTACTGCGTTGATCTGATGGGTACTGGTGGCTACCTCAGTCGTCGTTTTCGATAAACCGTGACGTTTTTTGGTTTTCATATAGGTCGACTGATCCCAGCTATCCTGACCACTGAGTAGCGTCAAATCGTGACCCGCCGTCAGTGTCGCATCGCCCCCTGCTGTCACTTCTGCAGCGCGTAAGGTCATATCGTTCCCGGCTTGCATCGTTAAGCTGCCACCAGCATTAATGACGGAGCCTTGGTCATGGGTCTCTAGACTACGGTCATAATCTTTTTTACCGCGAGTATAGTCCGTTGCGTGACCTTGTTTTACCGTATCAAGATTCAGGTCATGACCGGCGATCACCCGCGTCGTGCTCTCGTTGCCCTGATTACTTAAGACGCTAGCGGTCAGCTGGATATCATGCCCGGCTTGCAGCGTTAATTGGCCCTGTTGGCCCGTTACCGCTATCCCCGCTTGGCGTCCAGTCCATGCTTCACTCCCCCGTTGAAAGCTTTCGGTTTGACTGAGGATGTCATGCCCTGCCTGTAAGGTGAGTTGATCACCGCCCAGTAATTGGCCGCCCCGGTTGACAATATCGTGACTCGCCAATAACTGAGTGGTATTGCCACTGATATCACCCAGATTAAGGAGATTGCTTGCTGAAATCGCGGTCAGCCCGCGGCCAGCGATAGTGCCACTATTGAGCAGATCCTGCGCGGTCGTGATCTGAACGGCGTTACCTGCTAACAATGCGCCGTTACCACTCAACTGATTTTTATCAACTCGAGCATAGAGCTTGGGTACCGCCACCAGTTGGGTGGTGCCGTCGGATAACGTGATGCGCTCATTAACCATTAGCACCATATCGCTGGTCATCTGAGCCATCTGTTCTGCACTCAATGCTGTCCCCGGAGCGATGCCAAATTGCTCACTAAAGGCTTTGCCACTGGTGAGCAGCGCACGATATTGCGCTTCATCATTGCTATAACCGGTTAAGAACCGTTGTCCGGTCGCTTGTACGATCTGATCGCGCACCAAGGATTGTTCATAATAGCCATCGCCTAATCGCTTGATAAGCTGGTCTTGATAGATATCACTGCTACTTACCGTGGATTTACCCCGCGTAAATTGCGGGTCGGTTTCGACCAGATATTGACTGTCGGTGCCGGGATGAAGCTGATAGAGGCTGGTAGTAGGTATGTTAACCGGCGCATGCGTGGTGCGAATAACCCAATTGCCTGCAGAGGCCGTCTCCCCCAGTTGTGTCGAGGCATCGACGGGTGCGGGGAGGGGCACGTCGGTCACTAAAGCTTGATGGTCTTGTTTTGCTAAGGCGACATTGGCCAACAAATCAGATGCCCCGGCGGTCGCTGTGGGAGGCGCAACCTGTGTGGCGATAGTTTGCCCCTCACCGACACCTTGGCCTTGAAGCTGGGCGGTCAGATGCAGCGGTAGCGTTAACTCACTGACCGGCGGTTGATAGACTTCCGGGCCTTCATAGCGCGTCTGCTTATGCTGTTTGCGTCGCCCGCCCGCCAGTCGTTCACCTTGTTGTTCGAGGGTCTGCTTGACCTCGGTTTCCTCGTTATTCACCGCGCCATTAATGACTAACGCTTGGCCCGCCACCACTTGGCTATCTTTGTTATGCAAGTCACTGTCTAAGACGAGATCGCCACCACTGCGTAGTATGGCGCTCTGTTGATTGCTGACCGTTTGGGCTTTGGTGACCTGGTCGAAATTGAAAACATTAAATCGCCGTCCGGCATCTGTCACACCCGGTTGGTGGAAGTAGATAATGCCGTTCGCAGCATCCTGATAGACATAGAGATAATCCTCTTTGCCATCGATGGTAAATTTGACGCGGTTACCTTGCGCATCCAGCGCATAACTACGCCCTTGCGCATCAAAGTTAAACACCACGTTATAGTCGCGAGATTTGGATTTATCGATGGTGGCATCGAACCGATAATGCACGCCATCGGTACGACCGCAGGCATCTGTCCATTTACGTCCGGTACAAAACTCAATCTCGACCAGATCATTAAGGCTCGACACCGTTTGCAGGTCATCGCTGACCGTTAAGTGCGTGTCACGGTTCTCAATGTGCTGCGCAGAGATCCCCAGACGGCCCATTGCCTCAATGGTCGCACTGAGATTATCAACCTGTGTTGCCTGACCAGTAAGCGTGCCATCGGCAGCCAAGGCACCGCCTATCTGTAGATCGCCGTTGCTGTAGATCAGGCTATTATCTTGGTTAGTGAGGTGATCGGTCGCGATAAGCAGACTTTCTCGTCCGGCGATGGTTGCCGCTTTATTCTCAAGACTCTCATTGGTCAATAGCGGGGCATCAATGACCAATTGATCACCGTAAATTCTTCCCGTACCACGATTGTGAAGTTCATCGGCGTGCAGCAACACTTGCCCACCGTCGATTAAGCCTTGATTTTCTAGGTAATGACTAGTGATTGTGGTGATGCCTGAGTTGATCTCACCCGTCTGCTGGTTAGTGAGCCGATCACTGGTCAAGGTCAGATGCTGGCCTGCCGTCAAGCTACCGCTATTGTTCAGTTGGTGGCCCGCGGCATTCAGCTGCAGATCGTTTCCAGCCGCCAATTGGCCGTCTTGTTGAAAATCGCTGCCGACCTCTATACTCAGGTTATTGCCCGAGGTCACCCGACCAACCTGAGTGAACTGGCCAAGCGTTAGCGCGGCATCACCATTGGCGACAATATCGCCTTGGTCATTATTCAAACTCACGCCACTGCCTGGTATGCCGATCGTTAATTGCCCCTGCGAGGAAAGCAGTCCCTGTTGGTTAGCTAAGGTATCGCTCACCTGTGCATGCAGTGACTCGCCTGCGCGTAAGCTGCCTTGACGGTTATCCAGATTCGCCGCGGTGATAGCGAGAGTTTGGGCTTCAATCCCCTGCCCTTCATCACGTGTGAGCTGATTATCCAGCTGCTGAGTGGACAGCCTGAGCTGTTCTCCCGCCTTCATTAGCCCGTGCTGATTCCGGATTGACTCGCTGGCGGTGATCTGTGCATTACCCGCCGCATAGAGCGTTCCCTGATCGTTAATCGCTTGGGCAACCAAGGTTGACAGATCGGCACCCGATAGCACTTTACCGCCTTGGTTGTTGAGTTGTGTGCCACTCAGTGACAGACCTTGTCCACCTTGTAGTTGCCCGGACTGATTATTGAGCACCCCCGCTTGCAGGGTAAGGCTACCGCCAGCAAGCAGTTGGCCTTGCTGATTGGCAAATTCACCTTGCCCCAGATCCACCGAGGTATTTCCCCCCGACTGTATTGACCCTTGACCATTCTGTAAGCTTTGTAGCGTTAACTGGTTTGTCTCGCTGGCAAGCAGGCTGCCTAGCTGGTTATCAAGACCTTGTGCCGTAATTGCAAGGTCACGCCCCGCAATCACGCCTTTCGCATTGTCTAGCTCACCACTGTTGAGGATAAGCTCCCCCGCGGAGCGTAGGCCAAGACTCGCGCTATCCGTCTCGCGATTGTTAAGCGTTTGACCCTGCGTAGTAATGGCGAGGCGGTCACTGCCTTGGATCAGCCCCGCCTGATTGGTTAAGGCTGCTGTCTGCAGGTCGACAGTTTTAGCGATCAGCACCCCCTGTTGGTTATTCAGCTGACCACTCTCAATTTGTAAGTCTTTGGCGGCACTGATCAGACCTTGTTGGTTATCCAAGCTCTCGCTAAGATGTAACGCCCCTTGGCCTTGCGTCGAGTGTAACGTCCCCGCTTGGTTATTCAGTTGCCCTGCCGTAACGGCGAACGCGCCGCCCGTTTGCAGCACCCCCTGACGGTTATCGACTACACCGGCGGTGCTGAGGGTCAGCGGTCCCTCAACGGCGGTGATTTTTCCCTGCTGGTTAGTCAGCGCGGCACTGTCTAGGCTAACCTGATCACGGGCCGAAATACTCCCAGCATGGTTGATCAGCGCTCCCTGAGTGTGAACCGTGACGCCAGATTGCGCGGCCACAATCTTTCCTTGATCATTATTCAGTGAATCTGCCGTCAGCGTCAGCGCAGCTTGACTCTGCAACGTGCCGTGTTGATTGTTCAGTTCCCCGGTTGTGTGTACCTTAAGCGACCCGTTTTGTGCACTGAGTAAGCCCTGCTGATTAGCGAGTTGCGAGGCGTTAAGGGTTAACGCGTGATCGCTAATCACCTCGCCTAGACGATTATCCCACTGCTCACCTGTGGCGGTAATCGTTTTGCCCGCCATCAAGCCGCTACGGTTATCGAGGGTTTGCGCCTGTATCGCAAGCGTTCCACCCGCTCTCAAGCCCAAGCTATCGGCTTGGGTGTCGGCGTTAGTGAGGGTCCCGCCCTGAGTCGTAATCGACAGCCCGTCCGCGGCTTGTACCAAGCCCCCTCGGTTATTGAGATCTTGACTGGTTAGGCTAAGGTCGCTGGCGCTGGCAAGAGTACCTTGCGTGTTGTCGATCTGTTCGCTATCGAGCCTCAACGCCTGCTGGCCTTGTGAAACAATGGCGCCCCCGTGGTTATCCAGTCCTTTGGTGGCGGTCAAATCGACTGTCTGGGCAATCAGTTTACCCTGACGATTGGTTAGCTTTCCTGGGGTGCTCAGGGTCACCTGCTGCGCAGCAAGCTGCGCGCGGTCAAGGTGTAAATCGCCTTCCTGAGCCGTCACCTTCACCTGATTCGCTTGGGTCTGACTATCGCTTAGATCAACCTCTTTACCCGTTAGGCTAATATGATCATGGCTGAGGTGGGTGCCGTGGCTCTGCAATTGTTGGGTCGCGGCAAGGCTAAGCTGGCCCGTGGCCGTCGCTTGACCTTGTGCATCAATACCCGCCCCTAAGGCGCTGCCATGCTGGTTAGTGATGGTGTTGGCTTGCAGTGTCGCATTATGCCCGGCCACTAAGGTCGAACTGGACTGACTGACTAATTGCCCGCTTGCTGAGAGTTGCAGATCACCTTGTGCGCGAATTTGCCCAGCATTGTTAATGTCTTCCTGGCTGGCCGCGGTAATATTGCCTGCGGCAGCGATTTGTCCCGTGTTATCCATCCCTGCCGTGTGTAGAGCAACGTTTTGCTGAGCTTGCACAACCCCTGTATTGGTTAATTTACCGCTGGCATCTAACGTGAAGTGGCCTTGTGCCGCGCCGATCTCGCCACGGTTACGCACCCCGACCCCTTGCTCAGTCCCCACCAACGTAATACGGTTGGCATACATTCCCGCTAAGGCGGCGGTATCGATGGCAAAGGTGGGGCGTCCAGCGGGATCATCGTTTTTAACCTTTACAACGTTGCCGTCGGCATCGGTTTGGTTATGCCCGGTAGTGACTTTAAGATCACCCGCTTGCACGCGACCATTGACCTCGACCGCACGCGCAATCAGCCGAGTATAATCTTGACCTGTGCCGTTCATCCCTGCACCACTGATGGTAATGCGCCCACGATCAACGTCATAACCCGCGATTTGACCATTTTCTAATCGAACCCGCCCAGCCGCTAACGTATTACGCCCTGCGTTGATCACACCGCAACCACTGCAACTGATCCCCGCCGGGTTAGCAATGATCACATCGGCTTTACGTCCCGCCACCTCGATAAACCCACGCAACTGACTGGGGTTCGCACTGTTAACTTCATTAAGGATCACTTTGGCAGAGCCTTTCGCCAGCCAAGGGTTACCGGCAATTTGACCCGCTAACTGAGTCGGTGTCGCATGTTGACTATTGTTTAAAATCGCGCCACGTTCATCAACGTCAAATTGACGATAAGTGTTATGAGACAGCCCTTGGCTGTTTGGGGCGCGGATATCGACTTGAGGTAAGCCGTTACCGGTTCGTTGTACCGTGGGTTGCTGCCCCCGGGGTGCATTCGGATCAGCAACAATGCCGGCGGCGTTGGCTAAAGGGCTGATGGCGCTCCCCGCGATGATCAGCGCAAAGGTAAGGGGTCGGAGTGTCGCGAGCATCGAAGGTTGTACAGGTTGACTGCACGTCGACGGGCCCCCTGCACGTCGTGCCAACTCCGACACGACCACCAGTCGTTGTAAACAACGGTTAAAAATAATCCGGTAACAGTGCTTATTCATTTTTCATCCCTGTATTAATACTGCCAATTGACGCTAAATCCAAAGGTCACCTTGTCAGTCTTAAACCCCTTGGGTTTAGCTAATGGCGTCCCTGCAAAGAGGTCATATCCCAATCCCATGCTCGACAAGGCTCCTCTTACCCCGACTACACTGCCCGCTAAATGTCGGCCAATCAGCGTAGAGCCGTCACTACGCCCCCCGACTTCGCCATAGTCCGCGCCAAGATAGAGTTCTTGACTCGGCAGCGGCGTCTGCCAAGCAACCGTATTTTGTACATACCAGCCGTGGCTGGCGCTGAGCGTTCGTTCACCGTTAAAGCCTCGAACTGTCCAACGGTTACCAATCGCTAACTGATCGGGAGAGGTCAATGGCGTCGAACTCTGTTGGCGAAGATAGGTGAGTTGATAACGGAAGTTCTGGTCAGCCAGCTGAAAAGGCCAGTCCAGTCCAAGGTTCCAAGTCAATATTTTACTTTTCGCCGTCGCGCGATAACCCGCTTCGTATTGCTCTTCGTAGGCGGGTAACGCTCCGAACCAACGGGTACCATGTTGGTAATTCACACTGCCATTAAGCGTAACGGGGCCGAAATAATGCCGATGGTCAAGACCTAACTGCCACGCACTGGTTCGTCGGCGTTGCACCTCAATTTCGCTTCGATCGATATAGTTTTGTAGTTCACGGATCAGTAAGCTACTGCGGAGTGTGGTTTTACCGCTGGCGTTGCGCTGAATGACGCGACTCACCCCAACATTAAGATTTTTACTTTTTCCAGAGTAGCGGATATCACCGTTATATCCCGCCACATTCTGAACATAGTCATATTCGCCACCTGTTACTTCAAGCAACCAGTAGCCGAGAGGAACAGAGTAATGGCCGTTGATATTTTTACTCTGTTTATGTCCTTTAAATCCAATGTCATGGCTGGCGGAAACATAGAGTAAATCACTGAGTGAAAAAGGATTATCTAAAGCTAACATCCCACCGACTTGCGTACGCCCTGTACTTTTGGTTCCCGAGTCGTCGGCCCAAAGATTAACCCGCCATATTTTCGCCTGTCGACGAGTAATGACGACGTCACTCTCACCCTCTTTTTCACCCGGGACAATTTCCATCGTATCCTCAACGGTGGGCAGGCGTTGTTGATTTTCAAGTCCTTGTTCGATATCACGCAGATCCAATAATTTTCCAGAGGAGCCAGGGACTGAAGTTCCTAATATTGCACGCTGATCAGAGCCTGCCGCATAACGCACTTGCCCCAACTTTCCTGCGACGACCGACAGAGTTAATTCTCCCTGACTGAGGTCTTGAGCGGGAACCAGCACGCGAGAGGTTACCCATCCGTGGGTAATCAACCGGTTTTGTATACGCCCCATTAACTGATTGATCCCTTGCACACCAAGACAGTGCCCCACCCCCTGATCGGCGATCGCCTGCGCCTGGAACCACCAAGGTAAGGGATCGGTTCCAGTTAAATGCACTTTTTTTATTGGGAAGCACGGGCTTTCCTGAACAAAAGGACCTTCGATATTTTTCGGTAACGATTTATCGAGTGAGATATCGGGCGTCGCAGGAGTCAATTGGGCGTCTTTAGCTGATTGCTGCGTCTGGATGTGCTGTTGTTGCTGGTCGATAAAGGGGGCGGCGTGGGCTAATGCAGTGAAAGCTGTCAAACCGACCGTTATCACTTTGCTAGCATAAAAAGGGGTCTTCGTCCTTGATGGCATACTTGACTCTGAAATATTAAGAATTCGTAAAGAAAGATGAAATTTTACGTCAAAATATAACAAACAGCGTCCATGAGCAACGTTAATTATCCGAAATTGATGTTTTTTTGATCAGAAAACGGCAAATGAAAATCAGCGAAGTTAGAGAGAATCTGACCAGACGGGGCTAACCCGCCTGGTCTATCAACGATTAACGTTCGCGTAACGCTTCTTTCGCCTTATTTAACGGCTTAATCAGATATTGCAATACCGTTTTATGGCCGGTTTTGATATCAACCGTTGCAATCATGCCGGGAAAGATGGGGAACTCCTTATGATCGCGGTTCTCCAAATGATTACTGTTGGTGCGTATATAGTAATAATCTCATCAGAAGACAAATTATTCAGCTATAGCCACTAATTTTTAGCGATTGCTGTGTAAAGATAAAAAAATTAATATGTTTATTTGATCTACATCAAAAGCAATTATATTAATGACTGTTTAGTAAGGATTTTCCTAATAACAAAAAACCTAATTATTAATAAACAGAAGGATTAGGACAGCAATATTGAGGGTAAATAATCGTTTTTTTTACAAAAATAAAGTATTGCAAACAAATCCATACGCACGAATAATCAAAGGAAAAATCAAGAATACAGATTATCGATAATTAATATTATAAATATCAATAAAACACTCTATTTACTTATTTATAAATAGACTATCAATATTGATAAATATCAATGTTAGTTTCATAAAGGTAATTTCTCCCACCCCACTACTCCGAAAGGTAGAGCCTGTTTACTAAGTGTTTACCCTTTCTGCGACGAAAAGTTAGCGAATTCTTTGCATAGTAAGCGTTTTAACCTTAATAGTTATGCATAGGGATACGTTAACGAAAGCTTCACTGAGTAATATTTTTGGTAAACCTGCTTTTTTTCACTTTAATGGTGGTCAAACCCATTTTTAGGCTAGAAAAAAACCAAAAAAAATTTAATGATCGCCCCCCTTAACGTCGACTACTACTGAGTGTTCTCATGCAAGACCTTTTGACCCTGTGGCACTGGATACTTAACAACCCTGTGACCTACTCCCTACTCGCCGTAACGTTGATGCTACTCGCGGGGTTTGTTTCCTCTGTTATCTGTAAATTCTTCTTACTTAGCATCGTGAGAAAATTTATTCTGCATACTAACAGTCAGCGAGATACTCAGAAAAAAGACTTACGCATCACCCGCAGGCTGGCGAATATCATCCCGGTGGTGACCGTCTATTTCCTTTCGCAACTCATTCCTGGGTTGTCAGAAGGCTTGGTCGAGGCGATAAGAACCATTTGTGGTGTGCTGTTTATCGTCAATATCACGATGCTGATCAACGAGTTGTTGGATACCACTAAAGATGTTTATGCCCGTAAGCATGGTTCTAAGGCCGGATCGATCAAAGGGTACGTACAGATCGGTAAGATAGTCGTCTCGTCGATTGCCACCATTCTAGTGATTGCAACCTTATCGAATAAATCTCCGGGCATTATTATTTCGAGTTTAGGTGCCATTGCTGCAGTATTGATGCTGGTGTTTCAACACACCCTTATCTCGCTTGTTGCCAACATTCAGGTCTCCTCTTCTCATGTTATCCAACTGGGTGACTGGATAGAGATGCCAGTCGCCAATATCAGTGGTGAGGTGACCGATATCGCCTTGCACACCATCACCATTCGTAATTGGGATAACACGCTATCTCAAGTGCCGACTAAAAACTTTATTACCGAGACTTACACCAACTGGCAACCGATGTTCGCTTCCGGTGGTCGACGCATTAAGCGCAGCTTCTTTATTGATCAATCGAGTATTGCGTTTGCAACCCCTGCCTTGGCTGAGCGTCTTGACCAACAGGGTTCAATGATCGGCGATAAAATTGCAGACTATATACGGCAAAACCTCGCCCTTTCCTCTAATCAAGGTATAACTAACTTAGGGCTTTATCGTGGCTATATATTGAGTTATTTACGGCAGCGAGAAGATATCTGTAACGATATGTACGTGGTGGTCCGCCAACTCAGCCCTACCGCTGAGGGGCTACCGATTGAGATTTACTGTTTTACTTCGAATGTGTTTTGGAATGAATATGAAGAGACGCAATCCCAGATATTTGAATTTATGTACGCAACAGCGGGATTTTTCCAACTCGGTATTTTCCAGCGCCCTTCTGGTCGAGATATAACTGGGCATTTACCCATGGAGCTTCCTAAGCTGGCGAGTGACGAATAACCTTTCCCTCAAAGGTTAAGGGCAGCCCCCTTAGCCTTTTCCATTAAGGTCGCCAGCAACGGCCCGCCAAGCTTCTGCGTGATAATGTCCCCCTCTCTTCTCTATCCTCTTGTCCTCAGTAAAAATGGATAGGAAATTTCAATACTAATCATCTTGCTAGGTAGTAAACTTATTCACAGTTTCATGTATTCTCTATTCGATTAATTGTTTTTCAGTAAGGGACTCTCGATGTCTTTAAGAAAATTTATCTCGACGTGCGTGTGGATGGTTGTAGGTGGGATTGTCGGCTGGTTGATCAACTCTGCGACGGTCGGTAAATATAACGTGATTAACGCGACCTGTAGTGTGATTAATACTGCGGTTGAAAATAAGTTACTTCCGCAGGATCAGGTTCGAACTCTTGGCCAAGCGTCACAGAAACTTTTATTGGATACCGCTGCAGGCGATGCATTCCAATTGGATGAACAACAGATTCAAGCGGCATCAAATAACTCAAATTGCTCACAGTTTATGGTAGGGATGAGTAGTCATTGATTGCGTATCTCGAACCATTGGAAGAAGTGTCTTTTATCTTCTTCGATTAAAAGGTCTGCGAGGTACAAAGCCTCTCAAAGCAATTAGGTAGGAACAGAAGGACGCTGGAGGGGAAGTTTTCCGCAACAAAAGAAAAACCGCCTTTCGGCGGTTAAGCAAATTTGCACAGAGTGCTCATTTTTATACATTAGAATCGGTGGTGCCCAGGGCGGGACTTGAACCCGCACAGCCTTACAGCCGAGGGATTTTAAATCCCTTGTGTCTACCGATTTCACCACCTGGGCAAATTCTATTTATCATCGTCTAACAGGATAATGATATTTACTGCTCAGTTACCCAATCAGGGTAAACCTTAATACTGACAGCCGCTTAAGCGGTCATTCGACATTGCACACAGTGCTTATAATTAATATCGATGGTGCCCAGGGCGGGACTTGAACCCGCACAGCCTTACAGCCGAGGGATTTTAAATCCCTTGTGTCTACCGATTTCA
>NZ_JABBFQ010000019.1 GCF_018494055.1 Rosenbergiella epipactidis | reverse complement strand
TTCACGAGGCGCTACCTAAATAGCTTTCGGGGAGAACCAGCTATCTCCCGGTTTGATTGGCCTTTCACCCCCAGCCACAAGTCATCCGCTAATTTTTCAACATTAGTCGGTTCGGTCCTCCAGTTAGTGTTACCCAACCTTCAACCTGCCCATGGCTAGATCACCGGGTTTCGGGTCTATACCTTGCAACTTAACGCCCAGTTAAGACTCGGTTTCCCTGCGGCTCCCCTATTCGGTTAACCTTGCTACAAAATATAAGTCGCTGACCCATTATACAAAAGGTACGCAGTCACACGCTCAAGGCGTGCTCCCACTGCTTGTACGTACACGGTTTCAGGTTCTATTTCACTCCCCTCGCCGGGGTTCTTTTCGCCTTTCCCTCACGGTACTGGTTCACTATCGGTCAGTCAGGAGTATTTAGCCTTGGAGGATGGTCCCCCCATATTCAGACAGGATACCACGTGTCCCGCCCTACTCTTCGAGCTCACAATCAGTGCATTTTCATGTACGGGGCTATCACCCTGTATCGCCGGACTTTCCAGACCGTTCCATTAACACACTGACTGATGCAGACTCTGGGCTCCTCCCCGTTCGCTCGCCGCTACTAGGGGAATCTCGGTTGATTTCTTTTCCTCGAGGTACTTAGATGTTTCAGTTCCCTCGGTTCGCCTCGTTAACCTATGTATTCAGTTAACGATAGTGTGTCGAAACACACTGGGTTTCCCCATTCGGATATCGTCGGCTATAACGGTTCATATCACCTTACCGACGCTTTTCGCAGATTAGCACGTCCTTCATCGCCTCTGACTGCCAGGGCATCCACCGTGTACGCTTATTCGCTTAACCTCACAACCCACAGACGTCTTAGACGCTGTAGACTGTAAAAGTCTTTGAGAGACTCCGAATAATTATTCATTATTCAGTGTTTTCAATTTATCAGCTTGTTTCCAGATTTTTAAAGAGCAATATCTTAAAGACGACTCGTAAGTCAGCTTTAAGAT
>NZ_JABBFQ010000017.1 GCF_018494055.1 Rosenbergiella epipactidis | reverse complement strand
GCGTCCACACTTCAAAGCCTCCCACCTATCCTACACATCAAGGCTCAATGTTCAGTGTCAAGCTATAGTAAAGGTTCACGGGGTCTTTCCGTCTTGCCGCGGGTACACTGCATCTTCACAGCGATTTCAATTTCACTGAGTCTCGGGTGGAGACAGCCTGGCCATCATTACGCCATTCGTGCAGGTCGGAACTTACCCGACAAGGAATTTCGCTACCTTAGGACCGTTATAGTTACGGCCGCCGTTTACTGGGGCTTCGATCAAGAGCTTCTCCTTACGGATAACCCCATCAATTAACCTTCCAGCACCGGGCAGGCGTCACACCGTATACGTCCACTTTCGTGTTTGCACAGTGCTGTGTTTTTAATAAACAGTTGCAGCCAGCTGGTATCTTCGACTGGCTTCAGCTCCGCGAGCTTGTCGCTTCACCTACGCGCCAGCGTGCCTTCTCCCGAAGTTACGGCACCATTTTGCCTAGTTCCTTCACCCGAGTTCTCTCAAGCGCCTTGGTATTCTCTACCTGATCACCTGTGTCGGTTTGGGGTACGATTCAATGTTACCTAGAGCTTAGAGGCTTTTCCTGGAAGCATGGCATCAATTACTTCAGTTCCGTAGAACCTCGTCATCACGTCTCAGCCTTAAGATAGTCCGGATTTACCAAAACTATCAGCCTACTCGCTTAAACCGGGACAACCGTCGCCCGGATAACCTAGCCTTCTCCGTCCCCCCTTCGCAGTAACACCCAGTACAGGAATATTAACCTGTTTCCCATCGACTACGCTTTTCAGCCTCGCCTTAGGGGTCGACTCACCCTGCCCCGATTAACGTTGGACAGGAACCCTTGATCTTCCGGCGAGCGGGTTTTTCACCCGCTTTATCGTTACTTATGTCAGCATTCGCACTTCTGATACCTCCAGCAGACCTCACAGTCCACCTTCAACGGCTTACAGAACGCTCCCCTACCCAACAACACATAGTGTCGCTGCCGCAGCTTCGGTGCATAGTTTAGCCCCGTTACATCTTCCGCGCAGGCCGACTCGACCAGTGAGCTATTACGCTTTCTTTAAATGATGGCTGCTTCTAAGCCAACATCCTGGCTGTCTGGGCCTTCCCACATCGTTTCCCACTTAACTATGACTTTGGGACCTTAGCTGGCGGTCTGGGTTGTTTCCCTCTTCACGACGGACGTTAGCACCCGCCGTGTGTCTCCCGTGATAACATTCTTCGGTATTCGTAGTTTGCATCGGGTTGGTAAGCCGGGATGGCCCCCTAGCCGAAACAGTGCTCTACCCCCGAAGATGA
>NZ_JABBFQ010000016.1 GCF_018494055.1 Rosenbergiella epipactidis | reverse complement strand
GTCTCCCCATGCGAGAGTAGGGAACTGCCAGGCATCCAATAAGTCGAAAAGGCCATCCTAACGGATGGCCTTTTTGCGTTACAAAAACGCCAACTTCTTATCGCGTTTATTGAAAAAAATCCCACTAAATCAGGTAAACTAGTCAGTGATTATCCTATCAAGGTGAAGCCATGACTTGTTCGCAGACCTCTTTAAAATCCTTAAATACCTTTGGCCTTTCTGTGAGTGCTGAACGTATTGTCTATGCACACAATACAGAAACTCTTATTGAAAGCTGGCAAGCCAATCAAGATAAACCGTGGCTGCTGATTGGCGGAGGCAGCAACATGCTGTTCCTCGATGACTTCGACGGTACGGTTGTTGTCAATCAGCTAAAGGGAATGAGTATTGAGCAAAACCAAGAAGAGTGGCTTATTCACTGTGCGGCCGGTGAGAATTGGCATGAGTTCGTGGCATTAACTGTGAAAGAAGGGATGGCGGGGCTGGAAAATTTAGCCCTGATCCCTGGAACAGTAGGATCAGCACCTATACAGAATATAGGCGCTTATGGTGTCGAATTAAAAGATGTTTGCGCATACGTAGATATTCTCGATCTTAATCGAAATAAGACCATGAGATTAACTAACAAAGAGTGCCTATTCGGTTACCGTGAAAGTATTTTCAAGCACCAGTATCAGCAAGGGTATGTCATTACCGCAGTAGGCTTTAGCTTAACAAAGCATTGGCAGCCTAACCTATCCTATGGACCTCTTAACTCAACAGAGACACCTCTGCTAACACCACAAGCAATATTTGATAAAGTGTGCGAGATACGTCGCAGTAAGTTACCTGACCCAGCCAAAATAGGTAATGCAGGTAGCTTTTTTAAAAACCCTATTATCTCGACTCAAGATGCTGAGGCAATTAAACGTCACTATCCGAATGCTCCCTTCTATCCACAATGTGGCAACTTAGTGAAGGTTGCAGCAGGTTGGTTAATTGACCAGGCTGGACTCAAAGGATATACAGCTGATCATGCAGGGGTACATCCTCAACAAGCATTAGTCTTGATTAATTTGGGTGATGCACAGCCTGAAGATCTGGTCAGCATGGCAAAACATGTTCGTGACACTGTGTTTAATAAATTCGCTATTTGGTTAGAGCCAGAGGTGCGTTTTATCGGTCGTCAGGGCGAAGTTAACGCAGTGGAAACCTTATCATGAAAGATTACAGCGTAACGTTGAAGATCATGGCCATTTTAGCCGATGGGGAATTCCATTCCGGTGAGCAGTTGGGCCAAGAACTTGGTATGAGTCGAGCGGCGATCAATCAGCATTTAAAAATTCTCGAAACTTGGGGAGTTAGTACTTATCGGGTGACGGGCAAGGGATATTGCTTATCAGAGCCAATCAATCTTCTTGATGAGGACGTTATTTCTCAACAGTATCACACAGAAAATGTTGAGGTTATCCCTGTTATTGATTCCACCAACCAATATTTACTCGATAATATCGATACGCTAACGACTGGCGATGTTTGCCTTGCTGAATATCAACAAGCGGGTCGAGGTAGGCGCGGCGGGAAATGGTTCTCCCCCTTTGGTGCTAACCTCTATTTATCAATGTACTGGCGTTTAGAGCAAGGACCGGCAGCCGCGATGGGGTTGAGCCTCGTCGTGGGGATAGTCATAGCGGAGACATTAGTGCAGTTCGGTTGTCATGACGTTAAAGTGAAATGGCCGAATGATCTATATATCAATAATAGAAAACTCGCAGGCATTTTAGTCGAAATGACGGGGAAAACTGGCGATGTTGCACACATTGTTATCGGTGCAGGAATAAATATAGCGATGAAGTCAGATACCACTTCGTCGATAGACCAAAGTTGGACAAGCCTCTACCAAGAGGGTGTTATTACCGATAGAAACGCACTATCCGCCGCAATTATTACCAATCTACGTGTTGCTTTGCGGACCTTTGAAACGCAAGGAATGGTTCCTTTTCTCCCTCGTTGGCATGCTTTAGACAATTTCCTCAATAAGCCGGTAAAACTCATCATAGGGGATAGGGAAATTCACGGTATTGAACGAGGGATAAATGAATTTGGTGCACTCATGCTTGAACATGAAGATGAAATCAAAGCGTGGGTTGGCGGCGAGATTTCGTTGAGAGCCGCCAACTGAGTCATTAAGCGTTATTTACGTAAGCTCACTGTACTCACAGCATGCTTAAGGCTTTTCGATAAGATAAGGTTCGCCCGCTCTCGAGTGGGTAAAATATTCTCACGAAGGTTAAGCCCATTGATTTCATCCCAGAGCGTTGAGGCAATCCCCTTTGCCTCTTCAATGGTCAGCTGCGAGTAATGGTGGAAATAAGAATTGGGATCGCTGAAAGCGCCTTCTCTGAATCGTAGGAAACGATTTATATACCACTGTTTAAGCAAATCTTCCGACGCATCGACATATATCGAAAAATCAACAAAATCGCTAACAAAGACACGATGGGGATCATGGGAATAATCCATGCCGCTTTGTAAGACATTTAACCCCTCAAGGATAACGATATCCGGCGCCTCAACGACCTTTTGTTCTTCAGGGATGATGTCATACGTCAAATGAGAATAAACCGGAACAGTAAGCTTCTCCTTGCCTGCCTTGATATCCGCAACGAAATTTACCAAGCGATGCATGTCGTATGATTGAGGAAAACCTTTCTTCTTCATCAGTCCGCGCTCTTTTAAGAGGGCATTAGGATGAAGAAAACCGTCTGTGGTGATCAATTCGACTTTTCGGTGTTCAGGCCAGCGACTCAGTAAAGCTTGTAGCACACGGGCAGTCGTACTTTTTCCCACCGCTACGCTACCTGCAATGCTAATGATATAAGGTACTTTTTTCCGGTCCGTACCGAGAAATTTCTTAACCACATTCTGGTGGTTGAGGTTTGAGCTGATATAAAAATTCAGTAAACGTGAGAGGGGGAGGTATATCTCAGCCACTTCACTTAGGGATAGATCTTCGTTAATCCCCTTTAATTGTTCTATATCTTGCTCATCAAGGACTAAAGGTGTCGACTCACGTAACGCTGCCCAATGTTGGCGGTCAAAATGCAAATAAGCTGAAGTCAAAGATGACGAATCGATTGTACTCATAGTTATACGTCTGACATCCGTAACTCATTACGGCAAAAAATTCCGGAAAATGAGTTAACTAAGGGAGTTAAAAGAATTATATCTCTGGAGGTTATCACCTGTAGTGAGTAGCACAAAGCAAAAAGATGTTAATGCAATGATGTATTTATATTTTTTGTATGTTAAATCCGACAAGAAGGTATAAATTAATCGAGGTATTTAGGCATAGATAAAAAAACTCACGCGCTTTTCTATACCTTTGCATCATACCAATAGATGAATCACTACTATTTTCTAAGCGCGTAAAACGCTATTTTTGATTAATTATTGGGCTAAAAACCACTAAAACCGCTTATTTTGAATAAAGAGTGAGCGAACGGAAAAAAAACTTAATTTTTTAGTTGCATGATTTTCTAACTCCCCATAGAATGCGCCTCAACTTGATGCCGACTTAGCTCAGTAGGTAGAGCAACTGACTTGTAATCAGTAGGTCACCAGTTCGATTCCGGTAGTCGGCACCAATCAAGTTAAGGTGGGGTTCCCGAGCGGCCAAAGGGAGCAGACTGTAAATCTGCCGTCACAGACTTCGAAGGTTCGAATCCTTCTCCCACCACCATCTCAACTACTGCAGTTGAGGCATAGTGAAGTAAAATGCTTAATAAAGCAGTTTTCATCACACCGGTTTAGACTGGTAACAGTCGAAAGTCGGTCAGTTTATCTGGCAGACTCGAATAATAAAAGCCATTTTATTATTCATAAGCTACAGAAAGATCCAGGTAGCAGAGTTCCAGGATGCGGGCATCGTATAATGGCTATTACCTCAGCCTTCCAAGCTGATGATGCGGGTTCGATTCCCGCTGCCCGCTCCAGATGTGCTGATATGGCTCAGTTGGTAGAGCGCACCCTTGGTAAGGGTGAGGTCCCCAGTTCGACTCTGGGTATCAGCACCACATTCCTAACTTCCTCCCTGATTCCTTCTGTTCTTGATTAAATCCATATTTATCAGGCAATAATGACCTGGTTGACGTGATAACTTCACCGATTCTATCTGTGTCTTAGAGGAACAAGCGATGGCTAAAGAGCAATTTCAACGTAATAAACCACACGTAAACGTGGGCACCATCGGTCACGTTGACCACGGTAAAAC
>NZ_JABBFQ010000015.1 GCF_018494055.1 Rosenbergiella epipactidis | reverse complement strand
AACCCCCTAAGACGCTGCACGATAAACCCGTTTCGCTTTAGGAGGTTGGTCAGTCGCCTTTGGCTCGACGGGGGGGGCGTTGCCCCCACTGCGTAAATCGTCCGTGGGCGGACTCAAAAACGCTTGGGCGTTTTGTTACTTGTGGCTCCCCCAAGGCACATTTTTCTGGACGAAAAATGCAAACCCCTGTTTGCCTGGTCTGTATTTTGCACTTAGCGCGAGACTGTCTGTAAGATGTTGTCATCCTTCTTCGATTATTTAGCAATGAATCATGACCAAGCAGCAGAAAAGTGCCGTAAACATGGCCAAGTTCATTCAGAGCCAGACGTTGTTGCTCTTAGATAAACTGAATGAGTTAGAGTCTGATCATGAAGCTGACTTATGCGAGAAGCTGCATGAAGATGCTGAGACGCTTTATCGCCGATTACTAACGGCTTTCCCTGACAATGATGGAGAGTAATTGTGGCTAAGGTTTCAATCAGTGAGGCTGCGAGGCTTGCAAAAGTAAGTAGGCCAACTATTTACAAGATGATTAACAGTGGTTTACTAAGTTTTACTTCTGTTGTAAACAAGGGTAAATCAATAAAAGTTATAGATACATCAGAGATTTACCGCGTATTTGGTAGTGGTAATCCTGATGTGAGTAGTAAAAGTGACGTTGTAATTAATACAGGTGAATTTACATCGGTTAACAGTAGTGATTTACAATATTTACAACAGCAAATCGCATTGTTAAAGCAGGAGAACGCGAGTTTAAAGGATGCTGTCTCTTCTAGAGAAGAGCATATTGCTTCGCTTAAACACGCAATGCTCCTTATTGAGCATAAACAACAGTCTGAACAGGTTAGTGCAGAGTCTGTAGTCTCAACAAAACCGCGATCGCGTTGGGCATTCTGGCGCAAATAGGTTGTAAACCCCGTCAGGATTACATCCCGACACCCTGTCAACGCTTCACAGCCGAATAATAAATTTATTCGACCGTTCACCGTTATCTGGAGAGAGTTATGCCGTTATCCGAAGCTAAAAAACAGAAGCAGCGTGAAGCGAAAGCGGTACTCGAAGGTTTCTGGGGGCAAGCATTTAAGTTTAACCAGCCCAAGCCGCTTAAAGTCGGTATTCTCGAGGATATGGTTGAAGATGCTAAAGCTCGTAACTTACCGTTTGATCTGGAGATCATCAAAGCGGCTCTTAAGCTCTATGTTCACCGCTATCTCTATCAAAAAGCGGTCAGAAAAGGCTCTGAGCGTATCGGATTAGACGGTCAACCGGCTGGCGAGGTCACAGACGAGCAAAAAGCCTATGCTAAAACCCAAACTAAGAATCTGGACGGCAAGCAAAAGTGGCGGAAAAAGGCGTCTCAGCCTCAAAATGAAGCCAAGCCAGACGTTACGCAGTCTGATGCATAACAATTCACCCACTCAGAATTCATCTAAGCGATTCTAAGGCGTTCTGAGGGGGTAAGACGTAGGATTTTATGGATTACGTCCCAGAATCGTTTCTAGAGCGTTTGAGCGGTGCGCGAAATAGGGGGTTATGTTAAATTTAAGCCTGAGCTAGGGGCTCAATGACATCAAAAAATAAATCTTCATCTAAGGTTGAGTACGTTATTTTTTTACTATTCGGGTACGTCGATTCGATATCAATTAAATCCCAAGTAAAATTTTCGTTCATAAAAATATTACCTAGTTTATTTTTTCCATTGAGCAATATTTCAGCGCTAAAATTTCGAGGTGCGATATTAAAGCAAGCTGTTGGAATAATATTTATTATGTTGTTACCGCGTTTTAATTCGATAGTATTAATCCGGTAAACCTTCTGTGCTGATGCATCTTCAAAATCCCTATCTAAGTTTTTTATGCTTACGGAGGTTCCATCTAACCATGAAGTTATTTGCTTTCCTAAGTCAAACATACCCTTTCGATAGTTATCTATGTTTCTTGTATTGTTTGCTATAGCTTCAGCTTTTTCCTGATCCTGCTCTATTGTTTTTTTTATAAACATTTCTTTTTTTGACTCAGTCATTTTTGGTAAACCCTTTTTTAGATGTTCAAGCATATTAAACCTAATGCTTACGATTTGATTAGGACTTTATTCACACCGTATAAATTTTCATCCTAACGGAGTCCGGAGTGTAGACCTGAGTGCCCAAGGTGCAGATGTGAAGGCATTATGGTAAATCTTACGTATATCTTCGTTAGCCATAAATACACATATTTATTTCATGTCTTTATTTTTTTTCGTCCTTCCCCCTAACAACCCCCAACATGGATAACATGGATCACACGGATTACTCAGATAACACGGATAACATAGATAACCAGATTTTTGTGATAAATATCTATATATCAATTACTTGCATAAAAATAGTGTAATATATATTACATCTCGTTTTTTTTGGGAAAAAATATATAACATCTCAATCAGCTAAATGTTTCTTATAAAAACGAACGTCATATTCGCATATGTCATATAACTCGTTGATTTATAAGGTTATTTGGTTAATAATGGCTATGTTTTCGATTATACTAATTAGAGGGATTGATTTTGACTAAAAAAGCAGAGCAGGCCGGAAAAAAAATTTTGGATCAGCGGAGATTAGAACTGAGAAACCAAATTTGGGGCAATGAGGTTGAAAATCTAACCATTTGGGATCCTTCTCGATATAAAGGTTTTGCTTACATTCCTCGACATTTACCGCAGGTATCCAGAATTATGGACAAATTAGCCGGCACTGGAAAGCCTGTATCCGGTGTGTATTTATCTCTTTTATGTAATGTCTTTAGTCATGGATTTATTGAGGTAAAAGATAAAAAAAGATTGGCTTTTGAGTCCGGCTTTTCCGGCCCGAGGGCTTTGACAACGTGGCATTCGAGGATGAAGAAGTTAGAAGAGTTAGGTTTTATTCAAACCAAATCAGGTACACATGATGAGTTCAGTTACGTACTGGTTATAGATCCTTTAAATGTCATAAAAAACATATATGAATCAAAGGGAAAGGATGCTCTATACAATAGCTTAGTTAGCCGTATGAACGAAATCGGAACAGTTCTATAACTATGAGCGATTAATTATACGAGGATTGTGATGTCTAGGTTTAAACCTGTAGATGTACCTCCGATACCAGAGGATTTTCTACACCACGAAGATATGAACTTTCCTCATCCAGTTACAGGGGAAGTTTGTTGGGGATATGTTCGTGTTACGAGTCAGCATTTGAATCAGCCAGGTGGTCCGATTTATCTACGGGCAGGAAAGCATATTGGTCCTCATAAGGGATTTGGTATTAGGCACATATGGGAGCAGCATGGTGCTGATTTAATTCGAGGTGGTTACAGAACTTTTAATGATGTACCCCGATTTGTCTCAGACATCATTGTTGATGGCGCAAATATTGTCTGTGAATTTAATGCAATGAAGTCACACGACCGACTCATTATTCTTCGGGGGCGTAAAGGGCGTGTAATTTTGTCTGCCTGGTCAAATGGAGATGATGAATTTTACTATAGCGTAGTTACAGCCTTTAGAAACGGCGCTTCAAACGGCACTGCTGTTGGGAGAGTGGAGGTAAATCACGGGGGATCTAAAACATAAAAGGCACCGTAGGGATGCCTTTTATGTTTTAGATATAGGTGAGTTGGTAGTCGCAGCGCTTGCTTAGCTAGTCGTATAACTATCGTTTTTCGACTGGTTTACATGCCAACTGGTATTACCCAGATGCCGCTACCATACAGATGGCGTATCTGTACAATCCACACTTCCAATCCTATTTCGCCTGATGATTTGGAAGCCCTGCTCTTATTGAACTCACGATATCTATTATACCGTTTAATAGGCGGAGGTACAAATTTCAAAAAAAAGCCTGACGCCCCTATGATCGGTACGCCAAGAATACTGGTAGCGTAGCGACTGTCTACTAATTACCCATAGCAGTAGCTCTGTTTTTTCTTGCCCAGCAAAAGGTTTGATTGTGTAGACGTAGTTTCAGGCTCCTGCAATCACACTACGCAGCTGATTACTCCTTATACACTCACTTTATCAGTGTGCCAGTTATCGTACTGCGAGACGGGGTAGAGCTAACTTCTTTCCCGAGTTGGTTAGGATTTATTCCCACTGTATGCCTGTTTATCCTGCCAGAGTCCGGGGCGTAGATCTAAGTGTCTAAGGTGCACATATTTAGACATTATATAAAATATAATTTATGGAAGGTACTAGGAATTAGTTATATTTGTTAATGTTTATTAGGTACATCAAATGGTTATGCTTTATATTCTGTTTTTTATATCTAATAGGTAATTGTAGTGAAAGAGTTATCTGTGTCAAAAAAGGAAGTTGGCAGGGCCGGAGATAGATTAGTTTCTAGCTACAATGATGATGCTAGATATGACGGGTTTGATGTAGGTATATTGCACGAGTGGAGGATGCTTCACTTATACCCATTAAATAAAATCTATTATTATCTTCAGCGAGATGCGCTTTTATTAAATAAAAATGCACTCACATCTTCTAGGATAAAAAGACTCCCGTCTATAGTGTCTAAGTTATCTAGATTTCCAGAAATGAAGCTGAACAAGATGCAAGATTTGGGGGGATGCAGGGCTATTCTCGATAACGTCGAACAGGTCTACCAGCTTGTTGATAGGATTCGCGCTTCACGCTTCAGGCACGAGCTAGTAAGAACTGATGATTACATGGTTAGGGTAAAAGACTCAGGTTATAGAAGTTACCATATGGTTTATGCGTTTAATAACTCAAAATATCCAAACTTAAATGGATTGAGAATTGAAATGCAGATACGAACAGCCATTCAACATAGCTGGGCAACTGCTGTTGAGATGGTTGGATTATTTAGACAGGAGTCGTTGAAATCTGGATTTGGCGATCCTAAATGGTTACGTTTTTTTGAGCTGGTTTCCGAACTCTTTTTTAAAGTTGAGAATGGTGAGTCATTAGGTAGCTACAACGCTATTTCTGAGGAGCTCAGAGCTTTATCTGTTGAGTTAAATGCATTTGATATTCTAACTGCATATAGTGCTGTAGCAAGCCATATAGAGGGTAGTGATAAGTATAAGAAAGGGCTTTGCGTCATAGTGGTTGATACGAAGAAAAGAAATATAAACATTAAAAACTTCGATAGCTCTAATTACCAGTTGGCCGCAGAGATGTATGTTGAACATGAAAAGCATTGTGCAGAAAACATAGATTGTGAAGTCGCTATGGTTTCTGTTAGCTCAATTGATGAGCTTAAAAGTGCATATCCGGCTTACTTCTTAGACACAAAAACGTTTTTGAATAACTTAAGTCGGTTTGTTTTCTAACTGTAACTCTTTGGCTGTTACTAACGGTCTTGTAGAAAAAATAGATTTTATCTAGCTCTTTTTCTTGAGGTTAGCTCATTTAAATCGTAATCTCTTCTTCAAGAAAAGAAAAAGCCACCGTGCAAGGTGGCTTTTTCAAAGGATAAGTCAGTTGGGGAACTGCTTAACCAAGGTAACTGGGTTTACGAGACCACAGAAACCAAATTCGTTCTTTTAGTTTAGCCGCACTTAGGCTTCTACTTCAAGTACTACTCTAAAAATCTCTCGTAAACCCAATTACCAATGGCTACCGCCAGTGGCGATAAGTCGTGTCTGTAAGGGTTGGACTCAAGTTGATAGTTACCTTACATGGCGTGGTAGTCGGGCTAAACGGGGGGTTCGTGCAGATAGCCCAGCTCGGAGCGAACTGTCTAAGTAGAGTTGAGTGTCAGGCGTGGTATGAGAAACCGCAGCCATATAATTGCGGAAAGACACCAATAAACCATAAGACGGGAACACAGGAGCGCACGAGGGAGCCGCTAGAGGGAAACGTCTAGCATCTTTAAGCTGTGTCGGGTTTCGCCGCCTACTGATTTGAGAACCGAAAACGCCATGTTTTTGTGATACTCGTCAGGGGGGCGGAGCCTATGGTAAAACGCCCTTCCTACTTCTCCTCTCACAGCTTTAAAACCTCGTTATACACAGAATCTGTGGGTAACTTTTAAAACACGCCGCCAACGCTCGCCGCAGTCTTTGACTAGCGTAGTCTGTCAAAGCGAGGAAGCGGAATATCGTAGGTCTTACCTTAGGCACTTACGCTCGATAGTGACATTAAGAGAGGGTTTTATATGAGTCTGTTCCGTACTGCATCAGCGAAAGATTACTCGTTTAATTCTGAATCTGGCTTTTGGGAATTGAGTTTTGATAGTAGGCCAGTAAGGGGAACTCGTTGTGATGATCCTGAACTCGGTGCTAGCCAATACAATGAGGCGCGCGCTAAGTTTAAAGCAAAGGTGAAAAACAGCGTTAAGCCCGCTCACGTTCATGAGTTTATTGAATTGGTAAGATGGGCTATTGATTCTGGTGATCTCGCACAGCGAAAAGTTGTCTTAGAAATGCTTCAAGCTGAATCAGAGGACCACTATTCCGAGATTAAACGAAGAGCATTGCGGGTCATTCCAAGCCATTTCGACTTTGCTTACTATTGGATCGATAAGAACGCTCAACGATTTCGAGTTCCTGTTGAATTGCGCCAAGAGATTATCGCTTCAATTGAAGGTTCCGAATAGTTTACGCTGCGTAAACTATTCGTCTATAAGTTACTGCTTGCCTCTTTCTGAGCCTCATCCGACGGTAAGAGATAGAGAAAGAGGTACAGAAAGAGGCAAATCGCCCTTTTTTATTTTTATTTTTTCCATTTTTCTGAAATAAATAAAATGCATCGGTTATGATTTTCTGAACGAAAATCAAACCTTTAAGGGTGTACCACCCTCTCTGAATCCTCCTCGGCTGGACGCCGCTCCGTCATCAGATTCACCCAGCCCCGCCAGACGTCTTCGACGACTGACCAACCCCCTAAGACGCTGCACGATAAACCCGTTTCGCTTTAGGAGGTTGGTCAGTCGCCTTTGGCTCGACGGGGGGGG
>NZ_JABBFQ010000014.1 GCF_018494055.1 Rosenbergiella epipactidis | reverse complement strand
GGTATCGTTAAAGTAGGTGAAGAAGTTGAAATCGTTGGTATCAAAGATACTGCGAAATCTACTTGTACTGGTGTTGAGATGTTCCGTAAGCTTCTTGACCAAGGTCAAGCAGGTGAGAACGTTGGTGTTCTTCTGCGTGGTATCAAGCGTGAAGAAATCGAACGTGGTCAAGTTCTTGCAAAACCAGGTTCAATCAAGCCACACACCCAGTTCGAGTCAGAAGTTTATATTCTGTCTAAAGACGAAGGCGGCCGTCATACTCCGTTCTTCAAAGGCTACCGTCCACAGTTCTACTTCCGTACAACTGACGTGACTGGAACCATCGAACTGCCAGAAGGCGTTGAAATGGTAATGCCAGGCGACAACATCAAAATGGTTGTTACCTTAATCCACCCAATCGCAATGGATGACGGCTTACGTTTCGCAATCCGTGAAGGTGGCCGTACTGTAGGTGCGGGTGTTGTTGCTAAAGTTATCGCTTAATCACGATAATATTTGACGTCATGCATGTGAAAAGGGCATCATTTGATGCCCTTTTTATTCGCGATGATACAGAACCTGGCTCATCAGTGATTTTTTAGAAGCCAAATCATTGTTGAGACAGGCTCTGGGTGACGTTAAACTCCAGATGGTGAATGCCGACTGGGTTGGTTACCTCGCAAATCGCGAGGTTTAATAGTTTTTGATTTATGGTGGTAGGTTGTTATGAGTGCAAGTACTGAAGCTCAGGCGAGTGGACGTGGCCTAGAAATAATCAAATGGGTAGTTGTCTTTGCGCTATTGATTATCGCAATCGCGGGTAACTACTTCTATCGTGAAGTTAATCTTCCACTTCGCGCGCTAGGCGTGGTTATTATTATCGCGATAGCAGGCGGTATTGCTTTCCTTACGACAGCAAAAGGTAAAGCAGCAGTGTCTTTCGCGCGCGAAGCAAGAACCGAAGTCCGTAAAGTGGTTTGGCCGACCCGTCAAGAGACATTGCAGACAACCGTTATTGTCGCGATCGTTACGGCGATCATGTCGCTCATTTTATGGGGATTAGATAGCATCCTAGTCCGCCTAGTATCCTTTATCACTGGTCTGAGGTTCTGAAATGTCTGAAGCACCTAAACAACGCTGGTACGTCGTTCAGGCGTTTTCTGGTTTCGAGGCTCGCGTAGCAGTTTCTCTGCGTGAACATATCAAACTGCACAACATGGAAGAGCTCTTTGGTGAGGTCATGGTACCGACCGAAGAAGTCGTCGAAATTCGTGCAGGCCAACGCCGTAAAAGCGAACGTAAATTTTTCCCAGGCTATGTGTTAGTCCAAATGGTCATGAACGACGCAAGCTGGCACTTAGTGCGCAGCGTTCCGCGCGTCATGGGCTTTATTGGCGGTACATCTGATCGCCCAGCACCTATTAGCGATAAAGAAGTTGATGCCATCATGAATCGCTTGCAACAAGCAGGTGATAAACCACGTCCTAAAACCCTGTTCGAACCGGGTGAAATGGTTCGTGTCAGTGACGGTCCATTCGCAGACTTCAACGGTGTTGTCGAAGAAGTCGACTACGAGAAAAGCCGCTTGAAGGTCTCTGTTTCCATCTTTGGACGTGCGACACCGGTAGAGCTAGACTTTAGTCAGGTAGAAAAAGCTTAATATATCAGCAACAGTTGATTGCATAAGGCGCGAAATTTAATTATAATTTCGCGCCTTTTATATTTATGGGGTTAACGCCCGATAGATTGAATAACCACGGGAAGCCTTTTTAGGCGCTATACCCAACAGAGGAATTATCATGGCTAAGAAAGTACAAGCCTATGTCAAACTGCAAGTTGCAGCGGGCATGGCAAACCCAAGTCCACCAGTTGGTCCAGCTTTAGGTCAACAAGGTGTTAACATCATGGAATTCTGTAAAGCGTTTAACGCAAAAACAGAAAGCCTAGAGAAAGGCCTGCCTACTCCAGTAGTTATTACTGTATACAGCGACCGTTCTTTCACCTTTATTACCAAAACCCCTCCTGCAGCCGTTCTTCTGAAGAAAGCTGCTGGGATCAAATCAGGTTCTGGTAAACCAAACAAAGACAAAGTCGGTAAAATTTCTCGCGCTCAACTGCAAGAAATCGCACAGACTAAAGCAGCGGATATGACTGGTGCGGACGTAGAAGCGATGACTCGCTCTATCGAAGGTACTGCTCGTTCCATGGGCCTGGTAGTGGAGGACTAAGAAATGGCTAAACTGACCAAGCGCATGCGCAACATCCGTGAGAAAGTTGACGCAACTAAACAATACGATATCTCTGAAGCTGTAGCACTGCTGAAAGAATTAGCGACGGCTAAATTCGTTGAAAGCGTAGATGTTGCTGTAAACCTCGGTATCGATGCTCGTAAATCTGACCAAAACGTTCGTGGTGCAACTGTACTACCAAACGGTACTGGCCGTAGCGTTCGCGTTGCAGTCTTTGCACAAGGTGCAAATGCTGAAGCTGCTAAAGCTGCAGGTGCAGAATTAGTCGGTATGGAAGATTTGGCTGACCAAATCAAGAAAGGCGAAATGAACTTTGACGTTGTTATTGCTTCTCCAGATGCAATGCGCGTTGTTGGCCAATTAGGTCAAGTTCTTGGCCCACGCGGTCTGATGCCAAACCCGAAAGTGGGTACTGTAACACCAAACGTTGCTGAAGCAGTTAAAAATGCTAAAGCAGGTCAGGTTCGTTACCGTAACGACAAGAATGGTATCATCCACACCACTATCGGTAAGGTCGACTTCGACGCTGATAAACTGAAAGAGAACTTAGAATCTCTGCTGGTTGCGCTGAAAAAAGCAAAACCAACTTCAGCTAAAGGTGTTTACATCAAGAAAGTTAGCCTGTCTACCACTATGGGTGCAGGTGTTGCAATCGACCAAGCTGGTCTGAACGCATCAACTAACTAAGTTGACATGGGTGGAAATTTGAACTAAAATTTGCGCCCATTCTCTCCTATGGAGAGCGCGATAGCTTGATTTATTCTGTGCTATTGCAAGATTTTCGGTTGGAGCCTGGCCTTATCCAGGCCTCCGTCCAAGACCGCAGGTGTTTTGCATAAAAACTTAATTTCCTGCGTAGACGGTGACAGAACCTTAAAATTTTTTTCTGGATTCTGCTCACCGTATTTCGCGCTCACACTGTTCGCAGTGTGAGTGATGTGAGTTCTAGATAGCTATCTATCTAGCTAAATAATCCAGGAGCACAAGCTAATGGCATTAAATCTTCAAGACAAACAAGCGATTGTTGCTGAAGTCAGCGAAGTAGCCAAAGGCGCGCTGTCTGCGGTAGTTGCGGATTCCCGTGGCGTTACTGTAGATAAAATGACTGAACTGCGTAAAGCAGGTCGTGAAGCTGGCGTTTACATGCGTGTTGTTCGTAACACCCTGCTACGTCGCATCGTTGAAGGTACTCCTTTCGAGTGCCTGAAAGACACGTTTGTCGGTCCAACCCTGATTGCATATTCTTTAGAACACCCGGGCGCTGCTGCTCGTATGTTCAAAGATTTCGCGAAAGCGAATGCAAACTTTGAGGTTAAAGCTGCAGCCTTTGAAGGTGAGCTGATCCCGGCGGAACAAATTGACCGTCTGGCAACTTTACCAACTTACGAAGAAGCACTGGCACGTCTGATGTCGACCATGAAAGAAGCCGCTGCAGGCAAACTGGTTCGTACTCTGGCAGCTGTTCGCGATGCAAAAGAAGCGGCATAAGCCGACTTTTTTACGCAACGTGTTTGCTTACGTTTAAACTAATTCTGATTTTTAGGAACAATTGTTATGTCTATCACTAAAGACCAAATCCTGGAAGCTGTTGCAGCAATGTCCGTAATGGAAGTTGTTGAGCTAGTTTCTGCAATGGAAGAAAAATTCGGTGTTTCTGCTGCTGCGGCAGTAGCGGTTGCTGCAGGTCCTGCTGAAGCTGCTGAAGAGAAAACTGAATTCGACGTCATTCTGAAAGCTGCTGGCGCTAACAAAGTTGCTGTCATCAAAGCAGTACGTGGCGCAACTGGTCTAGGCCTGAAAGAAGCTAAAGACCTGGTTGAAGCTGCTCCAGCTGCAATCAAAGAAGGCATCAGCAAAGACGACGCAGCTGCACTTGAAGCTGCTCTGAAAGAAGCTGGCGCTGAAGTTGAAATCAAATAAGATAACCTTCGGGTTACAGTCTGAGTAGTTGCAGACTGATGGCTGGTGACTATAATGGTTACCAGCCTTTTTGCGCTAAAGAGTTACCTTGGTGTTTCGCACTGTGTCTTCCAAGTTAACTCGCCAATATCTTTTTCTATCGACGACTTAATATACTGTTATCCCCGTGGGGTTCCCTGTCTCGCAATAGCAATGAAATGATTTAAGAGTGATAGAAAGACGTATTGCATCACTGACTTTTTCGTCAGTGATGAAAAATAATAACAGTGTTGCATAACTGTCCACTAAAACGGACAACGTAGGCCGACTTGTCAGCTAGCTGAGGAACCTATGGTTTACTCCTATACCGAGAAAAAACGTATTCGTAAGGATTTTGGTAAACGTCCACAAGTTTTGGATATACCTTATCTCCTTTCTATCCAGCTTGACTCGTTTCAGAAGTTCATCGAGCAAGATCCCGAAGGTCAACACGGTTTGGAAGCTGCTTTCCGTTCCGTATTCCCAATTCAGAGCTACAGCGGTAGTTCAGAGCTGCAATATGTCAGCTTCCGTTTGGGCGAACCCGTCTTTGATGTACAGGAATGCCAAATCCGTGGGGTGACTTACTCAGCACCGCTGCGCGTTAAGCTACGCCTCGTCATTTATGAGCGTGAAGCGCCAGAAGGTACCGTCAAAGATATTAAAGAACAAGAAGTCTACATGGGTGAAATTCCACTCATGACAGACAATGGTACCTTTGTTATCAATGGTACTGAACGTGTTATCGTTTCTCAGCTTCACCGTAGCCCAGGTGTGTTCTTTGATAGTGACAAAGGTAAAACGCACTCATCAGGTAAGGTCCTGTATAACGCACGGATCATTCCTTACCGTGGTTCATGGTTAGACTTTGAATTCGATCCTAAAGACAACTTATTTGTCCGTATCGACCGCCGTCGTAAACTGCCTGCCACGATCATTCTGCGTGCGCTTGAGTATACGACTGAGCAAATTATTGGTCTGTTCTTCGATAAAGTTGTTTACGAAATTCGTGACAATCGCCTGCAAATGGAACTTGTTCCCGAGCGTCTGCGCGGTGAAACAGCGTCTTTCGATATCGAATCTAACGGTACTGTTTATGTTGAGAAAGGTCGTCGTATCACCGCTCGTCATATTCGTCAGTTAGAAAAAGACAAGATTCAACACATTGAAGTCCCGGTTGAATACATTGCTGGTAAAGTTGCAGCGAAAGACTACATCGATCAAGCGACTGGCGAACTTATCGTTGCCGCTAACATGGAACTGTCTTTAGATCTGTTAGCTAAGCTAAGCCAATCTGGTCACAAGCGCATTGAAACGCTGTTTACTAATGACCTAGACCACGGCCCTTACATTTCTGAAACTTTACGCGTCGACCCAACCAATGATCGTCTGAGTGCGCTGGTAGAAATCTATCGCATGATGCGTCCTGGTGAGCCACCAACGCGTGAAGCAGCAGAAAACCTATTTGAGAATCTGTTCTTCTCTGAAGACCGTTACGATCTCTCAGCTGTAGGTCGTATGAAATTCAACCGTTCATTAGGACGTGATGAAATCGAAGGCGCCGGTATTCTGAGCCACGACGACATCATCCAAGTAATGAAAAAGCTCATTGATATCCGTAACGGTATCGGTGAAGTGGATGATATCGACCACTTAGGTAACCGTCGTATTCGTTCTGTTGGCGAAATGGCAGAAAACCAGTTCCGCGTAGGTTTAGTCCGCGTCGAACGTGCAGTGAAAGAGCGTTTATCTTTAGGCGATTTAGAAACACTGATGCCTCAAGATATGATCAATGCGAAACCTATTTCTGCAGCGGTCAAAGAGTTCTTCGGTTCAAGCCAGCTTTCACAATTTATGGACCAGAACAACCCATTATCAGAAATCACGCATAAGCGTCGTATTTCTGCCTTGGGTCCAGGCGGTCTAACGCGTGAGCGTGCAGGCTTCGAAGTGCGTGACGTACACCCAACGCACTATGGACGTGTATGTCCAATCGAAACGCCAGAAGGTCCGAACATCGGTCTGATTAACTCACTTTCTGTTTACGCACAGACGAATGAATACGGTTTCCTTGAAACCCCATATCGTCGCGTAGTCGATGGCATTGTGACCGATGAGATTCATTATCTCTCTGCGATTGAAGAAGGTAACTTCGTTATTGCTCAGGCGAACACCAACCTGGACGACAACTTTGCCTTTATCGATGACCTCGTAACTTGCCGTAATAAAGGCGAATCGAGCTTATTCAGCCGCGACCAAGTTGACTACATGGACGTTTCTACGCAACAGGTTGTTTCTGTTGGTGCGTCTCTGATCCCATTCTTGGAACACGATGATGCGAACCGTGCATTGATGGGTGCAAACATGCAACGTCAAGCAGTACCAACCTTACGCGCTGATAAGCCGTTAGTCGGTACAGGTATGGAGCGTGCTGTTGCGGTCGATTCTGGGGTAACTGCGGTTGCTAAACGTGGTGGTACGGTTCAGTACGTTGATGCGTCACGTATCGTTATTAAAGTTAACGAAGATGAAATGTACGCCGGTGAAGCGGGCATCGATATCTATAACTTGACCAAATATACACGTTCTAACCAGAACACCTGTATCAACCAAATGCCTTGTGTATCACTTGGCGAGCCGGTTGAGCGTGGTGATGTCTTGGCGGATGGCCCATCGACTGACCTCGGTGAGTTAGCGTTAGGTCAAAACATGCGTGTGGCATTTATGCCATGGAATGGTTATAACTTCGAAGACTCCATCCTCGTCTCTGAGCGTGTGGTCCAAGAAGATCGCTTTACGACCATTCATATTCAAGAGTTAGCTTGTGTGTCTCGTGATACTAAGCTGGGCTCTGAAGAAATTACAGCTGATATCCCTAATGTCGGCGAAGCTGCACTCTCCAAACTCGATGAGTCAGGTATCGTCTATATTGGTGCTGAAGTTAAAGGCGGCGATATCCTTGTCGGTAAAGTAACACCTAAAGGTGAAACTCAGCTGACACCAGAAGAAAAACTGTTACGCGCAATCTTTGGTGAAAAAGCCTCAGATGTTAAAGATTCATCTTTACGTGTACCGAACGGTGTTTCTGGGACAGTTATCGACGTCCAAGTCTTTACACGTGATGGCGTTGAGAAAGACAAGCGTGCACTTGAAATCGAAGAGATGCAGCTGAAGCAGGCGAAGAAAGACCTGTCTGAAGAACTGCAGATCTTAGAAGCTGGTTTATTCAGCCGTATTCAAACTGTCCTGATCGCAGGCGGTGTTGAAGCTGAAAAACTTGATAAGTTACCACGTGAGCGTTGGCTGGAACTTGGCCTGACTGATGAAGAGAAGCAAAATCAGTTAGAGCAACTGGCTGAACAGTATGACGAGCTGAAGCACGAGTTTGAGAAGAAACTCGAAGCTAAGCGCCGTAAGATCACCCAAGGCGATGATTTAGCACCGGGTGTTCTGAAAATTGCTAAGGTATATCTGGCCGTTAAACGTCAAATCCAACCTGGTGATAAAATGGCGGGCCGTCACGGGAACAAAGGTGTTATCTCTAAGATCAACCCGATCGAAGACATGCCTTACGATGAAAATGGTACCCCTGTTGACATCGTACTGAACCCACTGGGCGTTCCATCACGTATGAACATCGGTCAGATCCTTGAAACTCACTTGGGTATGGCTGCTAAAGGTATTGGTGACAAAATCAATGCCATGCTGAAACAGCAGCAGGAAGTAGCTAAATTGCGCGAGTTCATTCAACGCGCTTACGACTTGGGCACAGATATCCGTCAAAAAGTCGATTTAAGTACTTTCTCTGATGAAGAAGTGTTACGTCTTGCTGAGAACCTGAAAAAGGGTATGCCGATTGCAACACCAGTGTTTGATGGCGCGAAAGAAAGCGAAATCAAAGAGCTGTTGACGCTAGGTGATATCCCGACCTCTGGTCAGATCACGCTATTTGATGGTCGTACCGGTGAGCAGTTTGAGCGCCAAGTAACCGTAGGTTACATGTATATGCTGAAACTGAACCACTTGGTTGACGATAAAATGCACGCACGTTCTACCGGCTCTTACAGCTTGGTTACTCAGCAGCCGCTGGGTGGTAAAGCACAGTTCGGTGGTCAGCGTTTCGGTGAGATGGAAGTGTGGGCACTTGAAGCATACGGTGCTGCTTATACTCTGCAAGAAATGCTTACAGTGAAGTCGGATGACGTTAATGGTCGTACGAAGATGTATAAAAACATCGTCGATGGCAATCATCAGATGGAACCAGGCATGCCGGAATCCTTCAACGTACTGTTGAAAGAAATCCGCTCGCTGGGTATTAACATCGAGCTGGAAGACGAGTAAGCACTCGATTTTCTACTGGTTACAGGAGAGCTGGCTGCGGGCCGCTCTCCTGAGAAGTCTCACTCCGACGGGAGCTAATCCGTGAAAGACTTACTTAAGTTTTTAAAAGCGCAAACTAAAACCGAAGAGTTTGATGCGATCAAGATCGCCCTGGCTTCGCCAGACATGATCCGTTCCTGGTCTTTCGGTGAAGTTAAAAAGCCAGAAACGATTAACTATCGTACCTTTAAACCAGAACGTGACGGTCTTTTCTGTGCACGTATCTTTGGACCGGTAAAAGATTATGAGTGCTTATGCGGAAAGTATAAGCGCCTTAAACACCGTGGTGTGATCTGTGAAAAATGTGGTGTTGAAGTTACTCAGACTAAAGTACGTCGTGAGCGTATGGGTCATATTGAGTTGGCTACACCTACCGCACACATCTGGTTCCTGAAATCACTGCCATCGCGTATCGGTTTATTACTCGATATGCCTCTGCGTGACATCGAACGTGTCCTGTACTTCGAATCTTATGTTGTGATCGAAGGCGGTATGACCAATCTTGAGAAGCGCCAGATCCTGACTGAAGAGCAGTATCTTGATGCTTTAGAAGAATTTGGTGACGAATTCGACGCGAAGATGGGTGCAGAAGCCGTTCAAGCCCTGTTGAAAAACATGGATCTTGAGCAAGAGTGCGAGCAATTACGTGAAGAACTGAATGAAACGAATTCAGAAACTAAGCGTAAAAAGCTGACTAAGCGTATCAAGCTGCTTGAAGCTTTCGTTCAATCTGGAAACAAACCAGAGTGGATGATCTTAACAGTACTGCCAGTTTTACCACCGGATCTTCGTCCATTGGTACCACTGGACGGTGGACGCTTTGCAACATCAGATCTGAACGATCTTTACCGTCGTGTGATTAACCGTAACAACCGTTTGAAGCGTCTGTTGGATCTGGCTGCGCCAGATATCATCGTACGTAACGAAAAGCGTATGTTACAAGAAGCGGTTGATGCATTACTGGATAACGGTCGTCGCGGACGTGCAATCACTGGGTCAAACAAACGCCCACTGAAATCACTTGCCGACATGATCAAAGGTAAGCAAGGTCGTTTCCGTCAGAACCTGTTAGGTAAGCGTGTTGACTACTCTGGACGTTCAGTAATCACTGTTGGTCCATACCTGCACCTGCACCAATGTGGTCTACCGAAGAAAATGGCGTTGGAATTATTCAAACCATTTATCTACGGAAAATTAGAATTACGCGGTCTTGCGACAACCATTAAAGCTGCGAAGAAAATGGTTGAACGTGAAGAAGCGGTTGTTTGGGATATCTTGGATGAAGTTATCCGTGAGCACCCAGTGTTACTTAACCGTGCACCAACGCTTCACCGTTTAGGTATTCAAGCCTTTGAACCTGTCCTGATCGAAGGTAAAGCGATTCAGCTACACCCGCTGGTCTGTGCGGCTTATAACGCCGACTTCGATGGTGACCAAATGGCTGTTCACGTGCCACTAACGCTTGAAGCGCAGTTAGAAGCACGTGCATTAATGATGTCGACCAACAACATCTTGTCCCCAGCGAACGGTGAGCCAATCATTGTTCCTTCTCAAGACGTTGTATTGGGTCTGTATTACATGACCCGTGACCGTGTTAACGCGAAAGGCGAAGGCATGGTTCTGACTGGACCTAAAGAAGCCGAGCGCGTTTACCGTGCAGGTCTTGCTGAACTGCATGCTCGCGTAAAAGTGCGTATCACTGAGTTCACCAAAACTGATGATGGCGAGTTAGTGCCAAGCACTAGCCTGGTTGATACGACTGTTGGTCGTGCGATTCTGTGGATGATCGTTCCAAAAGGTCTTCCTTACTCAATCGTTAACCAAGCGTTAGGTAAGAAAGCAATCTCTAAGATGCTGAACACTTGTTATCGTATCTTAGGCTTAAAACCTACGGTTATCTTTGCTGACCAAACCATGTACACCGGTTTTGCTTACGCTGCACGTTCAGGTGCTTCAGTAGGTATCGATGATATGGTGATCCCAGCAGCGAAAACCGAAATCATCGCGGAAGCGGAAGCGGAAGTTGCAGAAATCCAGGAACAGTTCCAATCAGGTCTGGTGACTGCCGGTGAGCGTTACAACAAAGTTATCGATATCTGGGCGGCCGCTAACGAACGTGTTTCGAAAGCGATGATGGAAAACCTGCAAACTGAAACCGTGATTAACCGTCATGGTGAAGAAGAGCAGCAAGTTTCCTTCAACAGCATCTATATGATGGCCGACTCCGGTGCTCGTGGTTCTGCTGCGCAGATTCGTCAGCTTGCTGGTATGCGTGGTCTGATGGCGAAACCAGATGGTTCAATCATCGAGACACCAATCACGGCAAACTTCCGTGAAGGTCTGAACGTACTTCAGTACTTCATCTCAACCCACGGTGCTCGTAAAGGTCTTGCTGATACCGCACTGAAAACCGCTAACTCCGGTTACTTGACGCGTCGTTTAGTTGACGTTGCTCAGGACTTGGTTGTAACGGAAGACGATTGTGGCACACACGAAGGTATCCTGATGACTCCGGTTATCGAGGGTGGCGACGTTAAAGAGCCGCTACGTGAGCGCGTATTGGGTCGTGTGACGGCAGAAGACGTATTGAAGCCGGGTACTGCTGATATTCTTGTTCCACGTAATACTTTAATGGATGAGCACATCTGTGACGTATTGGAAGAGAATTCAGTAGACAGCATCAAAGTACGTTCAGTAGTTAGCTGTGAAACTGACTTCGGTGTGTGTGCAAACTGTTACGGTCGTGACCTTGCACGCGGGCATATCATCAATAAAGGTGAAGCCATCGGGGTTATCGCAGCACAATCAATCGGTGAGCCTGGTACACAGCTGACGATGCGTACGTTCCACATCGGTGGTGCGGCATCACGTGCGGCGGCTGAATCAAGCATCCAAGTGAAGAACAAAGGGACTATCCGTCTAAGCAATGCGAAGTCGGTAACCAACTCAGCCGGTAAACTGGTTGTCACTTCACGTAACACCGAACTGAAGATGATCGACGAATTTGGTCGTACTAAAGAGAGCTATAAAGTTCCTTACGGTGCGGTCATGGCGAAGGGTGATGGTGAGCAAGTTGAAGCGGGTGATACCGTTGCAAACTGGGATCCGCACACAATGCCAGTTATCACCGAAGTTAACGGCTTTGTACGTTTTGTTGACATGAATGATGGTCAAACCATTACGCGTCAAACTGACGAACTGACCGGTCTTTCTTCGCTGGTGGTCATGGACACTGCAGATCGTACCTCTGGTGGTAAAGATCTTCGTCCAGCGATCAAAGTCGTTGATGCGAAAGGCGACGATGTCATGCTGCCAGGTACTGATATGCCTGCACAATACTTCCTGCCAGGCAATGCAATTGTCCAGCTTGAAGATGGTGTACAAATCAGTTCAGGTGATACTTTAGCCCGTGTTCCTCAGGAATCTGGCGGTACTAAAGATATTACCGGTGGTCTGCCACGTGTTGCTGACCTGTTCGAAGCACGTCGTCCGAAAGAGCCGGCGATTCTGGCAGAAATCAGCGGTATCATCTCCTTCGGTAAAGAAACCAAAGGTAAGCGTCGTTTAGTGATCACACCGGTTGATGGTAGCGATCCGTACGAAGAGATGATTCCTAAGTGGCGTCAGCTGAACGTCTTCGAAGGTGAGCGTGTTGAACGCGGTGATGTAGTGTCCGATGGCCCAGAGTCACCACACGACATTCTACGTCTACGTGGCGTACACGCGGTAACGCGTTACATCACTAACGAAGTACAAGAAGTTTACCGCTTACAAGGCGTTAAGATTAACGATAAGCATATCGAAGTTATCGTTCGTCAGATGTTACGTAAGGCAACGATTGCCTCTGCAGGCAGCACCGAGTTCTTAGAAGGTGAGCAAGCAGAAGTCTCGCGTATCCTCATCGCTAACCGCGAACTGGAAGCAAATGGTAAAGTTGCAGCAACTTTCCATCGTGACCTGTTAGGGATTACCAAAGCTTCACTGGCAACTGAGTCATTTATCTCGGCAGCATCGTTCCAAGAAACGACGCGCGTGTTAACTGAAGCAGCAGTGGCAGGTAAGCGTGATGAATTACGTGGCCTGAAAGAGAACGTTATCGTTGGACGCTTAATCCCAGCCGGTACCGGTTATGCATACCACCAAGATCGTATGCGCCGTCGCCAGCAAGGTGAAGTGCCTGCAGCGCCACAAGTGACTGCAGACGAAGCTTCCGCGAGCTTAGCAGAACTGCTTAATGCAGGTCTGGGCGGTTCAGACGAGTAATTAGATGTGTTAAGTGAAAACCCTGCTTAGGCAGGGTTTTTTTTATGTCCTATTCCCTATTTTACTCCCTGTTAAGGATCCTGATATGAAGATGCGATGGAAAGTATACCCACTGCTCGCAGGGATGTTTTTCAGTACGCTCAGTGCTGCCTCGGAGCCGGTGCAGCGGTTATTCGAACAATGGCAAGTGACTTGCAATAACCTAAACGATTGCGATGTGCGCAACGCGAATCCCGATGAAGACATTCGTATCATATTAACGTACCAAGCCGGTCCGAAAGGCGCTATAGCTTTGGACATGGCGGGTTATGACAGCGATTCACCCGAAGGTATTTGGGTAGATGGCAAACGGTGGCAAACTACCTTAGCGTCTCACCAAGCCGATAACCAACATGATGCGGCAGGCTATTCCTCGAATTCATTGGTACAGATCCAAGCGTTTCTCCAGCTGCTCACTAATGCTTCAACGCTCTCCCTCTCACCCGATTCTGACGAAGGAACCTCGTTAGCGGGATTAATGGGTGCACTGAGCTTTATTGATGAACGTCAAGGCCGCCTTCATAATCGTACTGCGCTGATTGCGCCTGGTGAAGAAAGTGCCAATGATGTTCCGCACCGTTATGCGATTGAACCTCATTTCGCGATGCAAGCTAAAGTCGCGCCACTCAAAGACCCTAATCATATAATCCAGACGGTGCTAACGTCGCAGGCACAACTTCTGACTGATCAAGAATGCACACCGGAAGACGAGACGCTGCAAAAAAGTAATGCCAAGCCTCTCGCTAATCAGCGCGCACTGGTCATGATCAACTGCGTCTCAGGCGCCTACCAATCCTCATCCATTTTATTCGTTGTCCCCAGAAATCACCCTGAGCGCGCTAAAGTACTCGATTTGCCTATTCCCCTTAGGAATAACCAAGGTGATTTACAAACTGTCAGTTGGTTCACCGATCCTCATTATGACCCCCAACGAGGGCTTCTCTACCATACGGCACGCGGGCGAGGACTCGCGGATTGCGGTGAGAGCGCGGTATGGCGCTTTAATGGGAAAATTTTTGAGTTGATGAGTTACCATAATCAGCCTACCTGTGATGGTGGAGAGCCCGGGAACTGGCCATCAGTATGGTTAATGCCTGGTTTCAAGGAAACAGAATGAGCCTAAGCTCATTCTGCGAGCTGTTAACGTTGTTGATCAATTAGCTGCTGAAAAGATGCCACGGCGGCACGCCAATCAGTGGCCTGGGTGATGGCACTCACTACTGCAATACTGCCTACACCTGTTTGTAAGACGTCGGTGGCTCTTTCAAGAGAAATTCCGCCGATAGCGACCGTTGGCATCGTCTTGAGTTTGGCAACATGCTTGGCCACTTGTGCAATCCCTTGGGGTGGCATGGCCATTTCCTTCGTTTGAGTCGTATAGACCGGACCCAAGGCAATGTATGAGGGATTTATCGGTAAGACCTTCTCAATCTCCTCATCGCTATGTGTTGAAACCCCGAGACGAAGCCCAGCGTGAGCAATGGCCGATAAATCAGCCTCTAAGAGATCTTCTTGCCCAAGATGTACGCCATAAGCTTGGTACTCAATTGCAAGCCGCCACTCATCGTTAATAAATAACCGCGCGTCAAACTGCTTAGCCAATGCAATAGCATGGCGAATCTCTTCTCTTATCACATCGCGATTAGCGTGTTTAATACGTAGCTGTAAGGTTTTTACGCCTACATTGAGCAGGCGCTCTATCCATTCAACACTGTCGACAACAGGGTAGAGTCCGAGAGCAAAAGGGACGTCGGGAAAGCGCATATTAGTGGCTCCGTTCGGTTTCTGGGAGGATTGGGGTATAAATCTCACCGCCAACATTTTTGAACTGTTCAGCCATCTCTCGCATTTCCGCTTCGATATTTTGTGGCAGATGATCTTCTCGCGGATTATCTTTAGCAAACTGGCGTACTTCCTGACTAATTTTCATCGAACAGAATTTTGGACCACACATGGAGCAAAAGTGTGCGACTTTTCCTGACGCTTGCGGCAGCGTTTCATCATGGAATTTACGCGCGGTATCGGGATCTAAGGCTAAATTGAATTGGTCTTCCCAACGGAATTCAAATCGTGCTTTAGACATCGCGTTATCCCTGATTTGTGCACCAGGATGGCCTTTCGCTAAATCGGCAGCATGGGCTGCAATTTTATAGGCGATCAGGCCTTGTTTAACGTCCTCTTTATCGGGTAAACCAAGGTGCTCTTTCGGGGTGACATAGCAGAGCATGGCACAGCCTAACCAGCCAATAAATGCCGCACCAATCCCTGAGGTAAAATGATCGTAACCCGGGGCAATATCTGTGGTAAGGGGACCTAAGGTGTAGAAGGGGGCCTCTTCACAGTGAGTGAGTTGTTCGGTCATATTTCGCTGGATGATGTGCATGGGGACATGGCCCGGACCTTCGATCATGACTTGCACATCATATTCCCAGGCTATTTTTGTCAGCTCACCTAATGTTCTCAGCTCAGCGAATTGCGCTTCGTCATTGGCATCTTGAATCGATCCTGGGCGAAGCCCATCTCCCAACGAGAGCGAAACATCGTAGGCAGCACAAATCTCACAAATTTCACGAAAGTGCTGATAAAGAAAATTTTCTTGATGATGTGAGAGGCACCATTTGGCCATAATTGAGCCGCCTCGGGAGACAATACCGGTAAGCCGTTTCGCCGTCATTGGGACATATCGCAGCAATACCCCAGCGTGAATAGTAAAATAATCAACGCCTTGTTCGGCTTGTTCGATAAGTGTATCGCGAAATAGCGGCCAGTCGAGGTCCTCGGCGATACCATTCGCTTTCTCTAATGCTTGGTAAATGGGTACAGTTCCGATAGGTACAGGGCTATTACGTAGTAACCATTCCCGCGTCTCATGAATATTACGTCCCGTCGAGAGATCCATAATCGTGTCAGCGCCCCAGCGGGTCGCCCAAACAAGTTTTTCAACTTCTTCTGCGATCGAAGAGGTGACCGCTGAATTGCCAATATTCGCGTTCACTTTGACTAAAAAATTACGCCCGATGATCATGGGTTCTGATTCAGGATGATTAATATTGGCTGGTATGATCGCTCGCCCAGCGGCGACTTCTTGGCGTACAAATTCTGCTGTGATTTCTCGTGGCGTCTGTGAACAAAACGGTGCGCCGGGGTGTTGTTGCAATAACTCACTTTCGGGAAGCGTCGCTCGTCCTAAGTTTTCCCTAACGGCGATAAACTCCATCTCAGGGGTAATGATACCGCGGCGCGCATAGTGGAGTTGCGTGACACAAGCGCCAGCACTTGCCTTACGAAATTGAAACGGTTTCTGAAAGCGAATCGTCTCAAGCGTGGCATCGGATAACCGCTGTTGCGTGTAGTCTGACGCAGTATGCTTGATCGCTTCAGAGTCCATCCGCTCCGCAATCCATGTGGCACGCAGTGGCGCAATACCGTCGTGAACATTGGGGGTGGATTCAGGATCGCCAAACGGGCCGGAGGTATCATAGATAGGGATTGAGGGGTTTTCTTCGTAAACAGAAGCATCACTATTCAGGGTGGGCGAGAGGTGGATCATCCTCACCGGTACACGAATATCGTCACGTGTACCTGACAACCACTCTCGCGTGGAGTTGGGAAATGTTGTACCGGTTAAAGATTGCAGAAATTGTTGCGCCTGTTGGCGTTTTTCGCGACGTGATAAAGATTCAGACATAGCAGTTTCTCGACATTGAAAGAAAAATGCTTGTCCGGAGTTCGGAAGGAGCAATGTACCTTGAAAAGGTCAATATAGATCAAGGCAGGGGATTGACTCTTGTTCCCTTCGCAGGTACTAACCTGATCAGGTTCCGCGGATCCCGAATTAACGGTCTCAGCCCAAAAGGGCACTCCGACAAGATAAATAAGCTAACTTCGCTTTAAGAGGAGATTCCAATTCTCCTCGCTGCACCATAACCTTATTCAGAATAATTCACAACAGCAGTCATTAACTATCGAGCATCCCTGATGAAACGGATGCTGACGATTTTGCTGTCTCGGTGGCGAGTGGATTGCTCGCTAATTGCGGGGAATCCACTCGCGATCCGACAAGCTCTGTTGAGAGTAACATCTGATCCTCAAGATCAAACAATGCATCAAGCTGCATGCCGACTTCCGAGATCACACTGCGTAATTTAGGGATTTCGCCGTTAGAGATAGCGGGTTCTAAATAGGTATCGTACAGTGCGAGCAAAGTTTGGGTGCTGTCTTCTAATTGTGGGTACAGGGTACTCAACAGTTTTTGCTGTGCTGGCGAGGCCAATAAAATCTCGATTTGTTGATAGTGTTTAAAGTGCCCAGATGAGAGGTAATCAACTAGACGCTGACAAAAGGTATCAAGCGCGGCCTCGTCACAGCGTTCACTCTCACTTTTCTGTGGGATCAGTCCAATCAAATTGTAGTAAGCGACCAATAATTGACGACGGCTCGCCAACCACTGGTCAATCATTGGGTGGCTTACCGTCATTTTTTCGCTTAAGTTAGCTAATTTAGTCAGCATTATGGCTGCTCCGAATAAGGTTAGTTAACTAAGCGTAGACTATATTAATAAATTCACCTGACTTTAAGGAGGCATGGCGTGGTTGAATACAATCAGATGACAGAACAAGAAGGATGGTGGGTGTGTAGCGAGGGACGAAATCTTTGGCTACCCCAAGGTCAACTCCCTTATGGAACCGCCAGCGAACTCGGTCTTAACATCGACAATGCGCGGCAAATAGGTGAATACCAAGGTAAACCTTGCTGGTTGGTTTGCCAGCAACAGCCCACTGATATGGAAAGTGTTCGTCGTCTTCTAGGGACCAATAAGCCGTTATTCCAACTCGCAGGACGTGGAGTTCAACTCGCAGAATTTTATCGCGCCCATCGTTGGTGTGGCTATTGCGGGTCTGAAATGAACCGCTCAGAGAAAGAATTCGCTTGCTTATGTGATCATTGCGGCGAGCGCTATTATCCGCAGATTGCCCCGTGCATCATTATTGCCATTCGTAAAGGTCGACAAATTTTATTGGCACAACATCAACGCCATAAACAGCCTATTTTTACCGTATTAGCCGGTTTCGTTGAGGCAGGTGAAACGCTTGAAGAGTGTGCGCACCGTGAAGTGATGGAAGAGAGTGGTATTACAATAAAAAATCTACGCTATGTTGCCTCGCAGCCTTGGCCATTTCCTCACTCCTTAATGTGCGCTTTTACTGCGGAGTATGACAGCGGCGAGATTGAAATAGATCCTAAAGAACTGAAAAGTGCCGAGTGGTTTGATGTATCACAATTACCGAAAATCCCAGAGATTGGCACGATTGCCCGACGCCTGATTGAAGACACTGTTGTCCTATGTCGGCAAGACTGATGTAAAGCTGATCTCACACAATATTGTCGCTGTCGATTTACGGTATTACCTATTCCCCATGCGTAATGACCAATTCACCCTGTTATGGGTGCTATGGGCAATATGGGGGATTTTATTAATCACCTATCTTTCCCCTTATTTTTCTCTCGTCAACTGTGTACAGATTGCTACGTTATGGATAGCGATATGTGGAGCAGTGGCGGTCTATTTTCGTCAGCGAACTAAAAGAGCCTTTATGTTTAAAACTAAAAAGAAAATCGATATCGTCGATTCAAGTCAAAAAGAGATGAGTACTCCCACTGTCGAGGCGGCTCAAGTGAAAGAAGAACGTGCGATTAAAGAGACATTGATTGCTAAAGGTACGGTTCTTACCGGAGAGATCAGCAATGAAGCCGATGTGTTAATTGAAGGAAGCGTGATCGGTGATATTCATAGCAGCCGTTCGATTCGTATAGGTAGAGAAGGGAAGGTACAAGGGACACTGACGGCCGAGAAGATAACGATTAATGGTTACTTGCAAGGTCGTTGCCAAGCTGCGTCGGTGAAGATACTGTCTCAAGGACGCTTAGATGGTGACATCCAAGCTAGCGAGCTATCGATTGAGCGGGGTGGCATATTCAATGGGAACTCACAATATTCTGCTGATAAAAAGACTAAAGAAGTAGAAAAAATGCCCAAAGAGAACGTGACGGCACTTCCTAAACTCGCGTCAGCGCCAGAGTGTTCGATAGGAAAAAAATAGCGTGATGGGCTTTAGATAACTGGCGGTGCGGATATGCTGCCGCCAAAATAATTTAGTCTGTAGTGTCCACGTAGTTTTTAAATAGCTGTTACACTAGGCCTAGACAAAAGAGAGCCTAGAAAATGAATGAATTAAAAAACGATCGCTATTTGCGCGCATTATTGCGCCAACCTACAGATGTGACGCCTGTTTGGATGATGCGCCAAGCGGGACGTTATTTACCAGAATATAAAGCCACTCGTGCTGTCGCAGGCGATTTTATGTCGCTGTGCAAAAATGCTGAACTCGCTTGTGAAGTGACGCTTCAACCGTTACGCCGTTTTCCATTAGATGCTGCGATTCTCTTCTCAGATATTTTAACCATTCCCGATGCAATGGGCCTTGGCCTCTACTTTGAGGCAGGTGAAGGGCCACGATTCAGTTCCCCTATTCAAACGATAGCGGACGTGAAAAAACTGCCTATTCCTGATCCTGAACAAGAATTAGGTTATGTCATGAATGCCGTACGGACTATCCGTAAAAATTTACAGGGCGAAGTCCCGTTAATTGGCTTTTCAGGCAGCCCGTGGACGCTGGCAACTTATATGGTGGAAGGCGGAGGCAGCAAAGCCTTCACTAAAGTTAAAAAAATGATGTATGCCGAGCCAGCAGCCCTGCATTTGATGCTAGAGAAAGTCGCCGAGAGCGTGACAAGTTATTTAAACGCACAGATCAAAGCTGGCGCGCAATCGGTCATGATCTTTGATACTTGGGGTGGCGTATTAACAGGGAGAGATTATTTAGAATTCTCCTTACATTATATGCATAAAATCGTTGATGGCTTGATTCATGAGAATGAAGGTCGTCGTGTACCGGTGACGCTGTTTACTAAAGGTGGCGGTCAATGGTTAGAGCAGATAGCAGACACTGGGTGTGACGCCATTGGTCTAGATTGGACGACACGTATCGACGAAGCAAGACAACGTGTTGGCCATCGGGTTGCGCTGCAAGGCAATATGGACCCTTCCATTCTTTATGCGCAACCAGCTCGTATCGAGGCTGAAGTGCAAACTATCCTTGCGCAATACGGTCAAGGAAGTGGTCATGTCTTTAACCTTGGTCACGGTATCCACCTTGATGTCCCACCAGAAAATGCAGGCGTGTTTGTCGAGTCAGTGCACCGTTTATCTGAGCCTTACCACCGCGAAGGATGAGTATTGACTTAGCCGAGTTGAAAGCCTTACAGCAGCAATATGCTTGTCAGGTTATTCAACATGACAAGCCTGAAGCACTCTCCCCGCGGTATATCGCCGGGGGAGATGTTGGCTTCGAAGCACAAGGGACTGTGGCTCGCGCAGCGATGGTGATCCTGACTTGGCCTGAACTTGAGCTGGTGGAGTATAAGGTTGCGCGGCTGCCTGTTACATTACCTTATATTCCTGGTTACCTCTCATTCAGGGAATGTCCCGCTTTGGAAGCGGTGTGGCAAATGCTCACCATCAATCCTGATTTATTGTTTATCGACGGTCAAGGCGTTGCGCATCCACGTGGACTCGGTGTTGCGAGCCACTTTGGCTTATTGGCCGATGTACCGACTATTGGGGTTGCTAAAAGCCGACTCTGCGGCGAATATCCCGCGTTATCCTTGGAACCCGGTTCAGTCGTCGACTTACGATACCATGGGCAGAGGATAGGCTCGGTGCTACGAAGTAAGGTTCGCTGTAATCCGCTTTTTATTTCCGTTGGGCATCAGTTCAGCACTGCGTCGGCATTGGCGTGGACTCAACAATGTTTGCGCGGTTACCGACTACCCGAGCCGACTCGCTGGGCGGATGCTGTTGCGTCGAATCGACCAAGTTTTCAACGCTGGCTAGCCCGACAATAACACTGATAATCACGGTGAATTACGATACACTGTGTGAAGCGATTTTATAATGAGTATCCTGCATGTTACGTAACCCTATCCATTTACGCTTAGCCAAGCTTGAAAGCTGGCAGCACGTGACCTTTATGGCATGTCTATGTGAGCGTATGTACCCTAACTATCAAATGTTTTGCCATGACACCGGTTTTGCTAACGCACAGCTTTATCGTCGTATCCTCGATCTTATCTGGGAGACGTTACTGGTCAAAGATGCAAAAGTTAACTTTGATAGTCAGCTAGAGAAGTTCGAAGAAGCGATTCCTGTTGGAGAAGACTTCGAGATCTATGGTGTTTATCCTGCGATTGACGCGTGTGTCGCGTTAAGCGAGATCGTCCATTCTCGTTTGAGTGGCGAAACGTTAGAACATGCGATTGCGGTAAGCGAAACTTCAGTCACCACCGTAGCAATGTTAGAAATGACGCAGAGCGGTCGTGAACTCACAGACGAAGAACTGAAAGATAACCTCGCTGTTATCGACGAGTGGGATGCCCAATGGGAGATTTTTCGCTTGCTCGCCGAATGTGAAGAACGAGACTTGGAGCTAATTAAAGGGCTTCGACAAGACTTACGCGAAGACGCAATAAGTAATATTGGTGTGGTTTTTGAGCAAAAAAGCTAAGAAATTTGGTATCAAAGCCAAATAACCTGTACTGAAGGCTTCACAATCGCCCCCTGTCTAGTCTACATTTGAGGGGCTAATCTTGAGGCTATCAGAACGCGGAGGCAGAAAAGGGTTTATCGATTCTTTTTGCTCTCGTGACTGGCAAGCGATAAATACACTTTAAGGATAACTTATGAACAAGACTCAACTGATTGATGCGATCGCCGAAAAAGCGGATCTGTCTAAAGCCCAGGCTAAAACTGCACTGGAATCGACTCTTTCTGCGATCACTGAGTCTCTGAAAGAAGGTGATGCGGTTCAGCTAGTAGGCTTCGGTACTTTCAAGGTTAATCACCGTGCAGAGCGTACTGGTCGTAACCCACAAACCGGTAAAGAGATCAAAATTGCTGCAGCAAATGTTCCTGCATTTGTTTCAGGTAAAGCTCTGAAAGATGCTGTGAAATAAGCGCATCTTATCAGTGATAAGTTTGATCGGAAGGGGAGCTCTCCCCTTCTTGATCGGTCCCGTAGTCACATCCTATTGACTAAAGAGATAGCTATGCGCTTGTTCTCTTATCGTTCCTTTCTTCTACTTCCTTTGTTCTGCTCCCTCTGTAGCTGCGCGCTCTTTCAAAAGAAACCTGAATCCCATGCCACCGGCTATCTGGCTGATCGTGGGGTGGTACGTATTTGGCAACATACCACGTCGTCAAATTATACGACGCTACAAACGATTTTTACTCCGTTTGATGGCTCAAACGAATCTGAAGCGGTTTATCACTGGGACCAAGATTCATTGGTAAGTATTACAAAGCAGTCCCTCCAAGGGCCAGAGGATCGCTTTTCAGCACGGTTTAGTCGTAAAGATGGAACAACCACCTTTATGCAGCAAAAATATGCAACATCGCGTCAGCCGTTGACAGTGAATGAGCTAGAACTCGCAAAATTCGAGGCGCAACGTCTATTGGAGGCCAGCCGAGATCTCATCGATGGTAGGGTGGCGTTGCATCAGGGGCGTTGGTTGTCGACCCAACAAGTCGAAACGTGTGACAGGAACCAAGTTCAGTTTCATTTTACTGATAGAGAGAATCAACGGCTGAGCAGTTTATCACAGCAATCGCCAGCTTATGTTGCGTGGATTGAAGCACCAGAAGGGCAGCAGGTGTTATTGATGACAACCCGTAACCTGTGTCAGCAACAGCCTAATTATTCCAAAAAGTAAGGGCTAGCATACCCAGCCCTCACTAACGTTACTTACGATTAATGGCCCGATAGCCAATATCGTGACGGTAAAAACTGCCTTCCCAACTGATCTGGCGAGTCAGCTGATAGGCATTCTGTTGCGCTTGCGCAATAGACTCCCCTAGTGCTGTTGCACAAAGCACTCGTCCGCCAGCAGTTGTTACGTCCTCACCGGATAACACCGTCCCTGCATGAAAGACCTTCGCATCCGTATTGTCAGTTTGAGGGAGACCTTTAATGACATCCCCTTTACGGTAAGCATCGGGATATCCCCCCGCTGCAATAACAACGCCAAGCGCTGCCCGATCGTCCCAGAGAGAATCAACTTGGTCCAAACGTCCCGTACTTCCCGCTAAACATAATTCGACGAGATCGGATTGTAGACGCATCATAATCGGTTGCGTTTCCGGGTCGCCAAAACGGCAATTGAATTCAATTACCTTAGGTTGTCCTGCCGCGTCAATCATCAACCCTGCATAAAGGAACCCCGTATAACGGTTACCTTCTTGAGCCATACCTTTTACGGTCGGCCATATCACCTGATCCATAACCCGCTGGTGGATGTCATCAGTGACAACTGGAGCAGGGGAATAGGCACCCATTCCCCCAGTATTCGGTCCTGTGTCACCATCGCCTACGCGTTTATGGTCTTGGCTTGTGGCCATAGGGAGGACATGTTCACCATCGACCATCACGATAAAGCTGGCTTCTTCACCTTCAAGGAACTCTTCAATAACGATACGATGCCCAGCATCACCGAAGGCATTACCCGCTAACATATCTTTTACGGCGGCTTCCGCTTCTCCCAACGTCATGGCGACAATAACGCCTTTACCAGCAGCTAAGCCATCCGCCTTGATAACGATCGGGGCACCTTTCTCTTGTAAGTAAGCTAATGCTGGCTCGATATCAGTGAAGTTTTGGTAAGCAGCGGTCGGAATTTGGTGGCGTTCTAAGAAGTCCTTAGTGAAGGATTTGGAGCCTTCAAGCTGCGCCGCAGCCTGCGTGGGTCCAAAAATCGTTAAGCCTTCGCGTTGGAAAGCATCGACAACGCCCCGAACTAAGGGGGCCTCGGGACCCACGATAGTTAAGCCAATGTTTTCGCGTTGAGCAAAAGCCAGTAGCCCAGGAATATCGGTTACCTCAATCGCGACATTTTCTAACGTGGGTTCGAGTGCCGTACCAGCATTACCCGGTGCCACAAAAACTTTGGTTGCTAAAGGGGATTGTGCGGCTTTCCATGCCAAGGCATGTTCGCGGCCACCATTACCGATAATGAGAATATTCATTCTGTACTGACCTCTTCTTTAGTGGCGGAAATGACGCATTCCAGTGAAAATCATCGCAATATCATGCTCGTCTGCTGCCGCGATAACTTCTTCATCGCGAATTGATCCGCCAGGTTGGATCACACAACGTATGCCGACGGCTGCGGCTGCATCAATCCCATCACGGAAGGGGAAGAAAGCGTCTGACGCCATTGCCGAGCCGCTAACCTCTAAACCTTCATCAGCCGCTTTAATACCGGCAATTTTTGCTGAATAGACACGGCTCATTTGGCCAGCACCGATGCCGATAGTACGATTATTCTTCGCGTAGACAATGGCATTGGATTTAACGAATTTTGCGACTTTCCAGCAGAATAACGCGTCACGTAATTCTTCTTGGGTCGGTTGACGCTTAGTGACAATCGTTAACTCACTTTCGCTGACCATTCCTAAGTCACGGTCTTGTACTAATAAGCCACCATTAACACGCTTAAAATCATACCCGCTTTGACGTTGTTGCCATTCACCGCAGGTAAGTACGCGGACATTCTGTTTTGTAGCGGTAATCGCTAGAGCTTCTTCGCTGGCACTTGGAGCGATGATGACTTCGACAAATTGACGACTGATGATGGCTTGCGCCGTTGCAGCATCCAATTCCCGGTTGAAGGCAATGATGCCACCAAAAGCAGAAGTCGGGTCGGTCGCATAAGCTAAGTCATAGGCTTGAAGTAAATCGCTGGCTGTGGCAACTCCGCAAGGGTTAGCGTGTTTCACAATCACGCAGGCTGGCTGCTCGAACTCTTTGACACACTCAAGCGCCGCATCGGTGTCAGCAATATTATTATAGGAAAGCGCTTTACCTTGACGTTGGACCACTGTTGCGACAGAGGCTTCTGAGAGAGTGTCTTCTATATAGAAGGCGGCATGTTGGTGGCTGTTTTCACCGTAACGCATATCTTGTTTCTTAATAAGGCTAAGATTTAAGGTACGGGGGAATTGGCCAGACGGCGTTTTCTCTTCGCTATGATAAGCCGGCACCAAGCGACCAAAGTAATTCGCGATCATTCCATCGTAAGCCGCAGTATGCTCGAAGGCTTTGATAGCTAGATCGAAGCGTGTCGCTAAGCTCAAGCCGTGGTCGTTATCGGTTAATTCTTTTAATAGGGGGGCGTAGTCCGCGCTATTTACGACTATCGCGACATCTTTATGGTTCTTCGCCGCTGAGCGAACCATAGTGGGGCCACCGATATCGATATTTTCAACAGCGTCCTCCAGACTGCAATCTTCTTTAGCGACCGTTTTGGCGAAGGGATAGAGATTTACTACAACCATATCGATAGGTTGAATGTGGTGTTCAGCCATCACCGCATCGTCTTTGTCGCGGCGTCCGAGGATACCACCATGGATTTTGGGGTGTAGGGTCTTAACGCGCCCATCCATCATTTCTGGGAAGCCGGTATAGTCTGATACTTCTGTAACGGCTAAGCCTGCTTCTGCCAGTAAATGCGCAGTACCGCCAGTTGAGAGGAGTTCAATACCATGTTCAGAAAGGCCTCGTGCAAAGTCAACGATCCCTGTTTTATCAGAGACACTAAGTAAAGCACGGCGTACAGGACGATGTTGCATAATAGAAGTAAACCTCTGGAGTTGCAGTTTGAAAGATAAAAGCATCGGCGCCTTTACAATTAACAGGGGCATATTGTAGCGAAAACGTTTGCGTGGATCTCGCGTTAAATGATTTTTTTAACCCTTTGTGAGTAAATCTGTGGATAACACCGTATAAATAGGTGTTTTGCTGTGGAATGCAGCAGTCAGTCAGATTTTATTAAAAAAGGTATTGCGCCTTTTTCTGAACTCCCTATAATGCGCATCCACTGACACGGCAAAGCACGATACGCAGCGCGGTGACAGGGACTGAAGCGATTCGGTCCAGGAGAAAAAATCAAAATAATGATTGA
>NZ_JABBFQ010000013.1 GCF_018494055.1 Rosenbergiella epipactidis | reverse complement strand
GGAGTTCCGCTCAGAGCGCAAGGGATTATTTAAACTTTTTTACTGAGTGGTGATTAATGAATCACTCCGTATAAAAAGGCTGCATTTTGCCTTAGAAATAGGCGATCCTTACCGTGATTTCATATTCAAAAGGTTGAAAGATTATGCAAAACCCATTGCGACGCTTTAAGGCGTATTCCCCAATTGTTGGTAAAGAGGTATTCATTGATCCCTCTGCGGTGGTTATCGGCGATGTGATCCTTAAGGATCATTCAAGTATATGGCCACTTGTGGTTATTCGTGGCGACGTTAATCAGATCTCTATTGGTGCAAGAAGCAATATACAAGATGGTTCGGTACTACACGTGACACATCGTTCGGAGAAGAATCCACTCGGCCACCCCCTTACCATTGGTGATGACGTCACTGTCGGCCATAAGGTGATGCTACATGGTTGCCGGATCGGTAATAGAGTGTTAGTTGGGATGGGTAGCATCATTCTTGATGCTGTTGAAATTGAAGATGACGTATTAATTGGTGCAGGTACCCTTATTCCGTCAAATAAAAAACTAATCAGTGGTTATCTCTATATGGGTAATCCAGTCAGACAAGTACGCCCACTAACAGATGACGAAATAAAAGGTTTAAAAAAATCAGCAGAAAATTATACAAACTGGAAGCAAGATTATATCGATAGCCAGTAACAGCCATGACTATCGTCAAGCTCAAGGGTAATGGCCTTCTCGGCCATTTCTTCAATATCCCAACGATTCTGGTCGAAAAGTGTGAGTGGCTCTCCTTCGCCGAAGTGGTTGCTTAACTCGACAAGACTCATGGCACAAGTCAATTTACGGCCGCTGTCTAATGCTGAGAAAACCACTGCCTGCCTCTCAGAGTCGAGGTATTCATCTTCTAGAAATTGTATTGCTTGATTCATGCAGACATCTCACTACGCAGCTGCATAATCACAGGATCGATATCAGGCATAATATCGTGCCAAAGCGCAAAGGCGTGTGCGGCTTGCCCGACTAACATTCCAAGTCCATCCGCCGTATCTTTTACGTTGTGGCTTATTGCCCAATCAATAAAAGGCGTGTTACCGGCTTGGTAAAACATATCGTAACAACTGGTCTTAGGTGTGAAGCAGTGCTCACTCAGCGGTGGGCGATTACCGCTTACTCCGCTTGAGGTCGCATTAATGATCAGATCGTAATCATGATGGGTGTCACTTTCTAGATGGAGAGAGAGTATGCCTATCTCCTTAAATTCATTAATCATCGCTTCCGCTTTAGATTGCGTTCTATTACTTATTGATAGCTGATAGCCTGCCTGCAGTAGAGGTTGGATTGCCCCTCTTGCTGCACCACCAGCCCCTAAGATAAGAATCTTAGCGTTATCCAATAAAGTAAAGTGCCGATGAAGGTCTGAGACAAGGCCAATCCCATCAGTGTTATCCCCCAAAATCTCGCCGTTATCGAGCAGCTTTAAGGTATTCACTGCACCGGCACATTGCGCACGCTCTGTTAGGTGATCAGCAAGTGCAAAAGCTTCTTGCTTGAAGGGTAAGGTGACATTAGCCCCCTTTCCGCCCTGCTCAAAAAATTGCTTCACTGATTTTTCGAATGCCCCCAATTCCACCAGCAAGCTACCATAGTGATGAGCAATAGCGGTTTGTTTAGCAAACTGCTGGTGAATAAAAGGGGATTTGCTGTGGGAAATAGGGTTTCCTATTACGACATATTCATAGTTGTGCATTTTGTTATCCCTCACGAATACGCTCGCCCGTTAAAGCATTTCTTATCTCTGAAGGATTCTCTCGTCCCCCGGTCGCAGCTTTAACCACTGCAAAATCCTCTCCAAACTGATCGATAACCTCATCCCAAACTCTAGCGGGAGGCTGGCCCGATAGGTTGGCGCTGGTTGAAACCAATGGTTTACCGACTGATTCACAAAGTTGCCGAGCAACAGGATGGTCTGTGACTCGCACCGCAATGCTCTCAAATTTCCCAGTGACCCATTTAGGAGCGTTGGGCGATGCTGGTACAACGAAAGTCACCGGTCCTGGCCAATGACCTAACATTCTTTTTTCTTGTAACTCACTGATTTCGTCAACGGCTATATAAGGACGTAATTGCTCATAAGACGCCGCAATCAGAATAAGTCCCTTCTCTACTGGTCGCTGTTTTAGCTGTAGTAATTCCTCGACAGCTTGTTGATTATCCGGATCACAGCCAAGACCGAACACAGCCTCGGTAGGGTAAGCGATAACTTTTCCATCTTGCAGTGCAGCGATACAGTGGGTTAATGATTCTTGATAAGAGATGTTAGACATTCGTTTACTCTTCAGAAATAGAACTGGCTTCTATTCCACAGGTTTTATTGGCACAAAAGGTTTTAATCCCTTTCGCACTCTTCTTATTATAGAGCAGCTTAAAACCACAATGGGCGCATACTCCACTAACAGGCGGATAATTCAACGCGTAGCGACATTTGGGATATTCTGAACAGGCATAAAACGTTTTACCAAAGCGCGATTGTCTTTTTACTAGCGTTCCATGCTGACATTCAGGGCAAGGCACCTCCGTCGAATCGGCATGGGTGATCGCCTCAGAATAATCACAATGTGGATAGTCAGTACACCCAATAAACATTCCATAACGTCCCTGCCTTAATGCCTTATCGGCACCACACGCAGGACAAGCATGACCTTCGAGCACTTTGATGATATGCCCATCAGCAGAGGGGGTTAACGAACGAAGAAAATCACATTGCGGAAACGTTGAGCAACCTAGAAATGGGCCATGTTGGCCCGAGCGTATGACGAGCTCTGCGCCACACTGGGGGCAGAGCTCTTGTTGCGCTGCAGAAAATAATTCGACTTTAGACATGGATTCACAATTAACAGCGATTCTCAGTGGATCACTCTATCCGTTACATCGAATAGTAGGTCTTCCATCTGTTGGTAGGCGTTCTCACACCCAGGAATATTGAAAAGAACCATCAATATTACCCATTTGAGATCATCCAACTCGAATGATTGGGTATCGAGAGCAGTTACACGCTCAATAACCATCTCACGTGTTTCAATGTTGAGGACTTGCATCTGTTCAAGCAGTAAAATGAAGCCCCGACATTCTGCATCTAATTTCATGCTTTCCTGTTCTGTATAAATACGAACAGAGAGAGGGTCGTTAAGCATCAACAATGGTTCGACTAATCCATCTTGATAATCTGCAAGCTTTTCTAACCAACTCAAAGCATTGTATATATCTTCTTGATGAAAACCTGCATCAGTTAAGTCATTGGTCAACTTATCCTGATCCACCTGCATTTCAATTTCACTGTGGATATATGTCTCAAACAAGTACATTAGAACGTCGAACATGGCTTGCCCTCCTTAATCGGACATAGCCGCCGGGTACAGCTGCGATCCACCCTGCTAACTCCAGCTCCAGTAATGCGACAACTGTTTCTGGCACAGGTTGGCCGGCACGTTCAGCGACAACGTCAACAGATGTTACCTCATCTCCTACGTTAGCCAAGAGATGAACAAATGGCAATGGTACTTTATCACTCTGCTCAAAATTTATTGAGTTGATCGGCGGATATAGCACAGAAGGATGAGCCGAGTGTAGATCTTCAATGATATCGCCAGCCTCTCTCACCAGTAATGCGCCTTGTTGTATTAACCAATGGCAACCAGCCGAAGAGGGGCTATGTAACGAACCGGGTAGAGCGTAAACATTTCTATTTTGTTCTAGAGCATACCGGGCAGTGATCAAAGAGCCACTACGCGGTGAGGCTTCAACCACTAATGTGCCGACACTCAGCCCACTGATAATTCGGTTTCTTCTCGGGAAATTAGTGCCTTTCGGCGGTACTCCTAACGGAAACTCACTGACGACTAAGCCACCTTTATCGATGATTTCATCATAAAGAGAAATATTCTCAGGTGGATAGACATGCCCTAATCCGCTTCCTAATACCGCAATTGTCTCCCCTGTACAGGATAATGCTGCACGATGCGCCGTGGCATCAATTCCTACCGCCAGTCCACTGGTAATAGCAATATTGTGCCGAGCAATATCGCTCGAAAACCTGTCGGCCCAATACTTACCATAGTATGTACAGTGACGACTTCCCACTATGGCAAGTTGTACCTTATCCAATAGCGCTATATTTCCAACAGCAAAGAGGTATAACGGCGGCGATGCACACTGCTTGAGGGATTGGGGGTAATAGGGATGATGGTAGTGGATAAAATACTGCCCCTTACCCGCCATCCATTGTTGAGCGCACGTAATTTCTTGTACCGGAAAACCACTATATTGACTAATTTGCGAGTCAGTCAGCCCAAGCTGCCGAAGCGTATCGCTGTTTATCTCTGGCTGTTGCTGTAGGGCGTTAATCAGATACAGACGATGAGGATACTTAATATTCTTTATCGCTACACATCGTAGCCAGGTTTCGATTTCCTTTAATTCCGTTTGCATAGTGAACACTCCGTTGCCTTATCAAGACTGTCAATCATGCAGTGAAAGGGCTACAATAAGCATGAATAATTAACCCTTTTTGAATAGAAATTTGGAAATTTATGTCAGTGTTACAAGTACTACATTATCCTGACGAGCGGCTTCGCAAAGTAGCAAAGCCTGTTGCTCAAGTGACTAGCGATATCAAACAGATTGTCGACGATATGTTCGAGACAATGTATGCCGAAGAAGGCATTGGTCTTGCGGCGACTCAAGTTGATATTCATCAACGCATTATCGTGATTGATGTCTCCGAAGAACGTAACGAACGTCTCGTATTGATCAATCCAGAGATCCTCAGCAAATGTGGTGAAACGGGTATTGAAGAAGGATGTCTGTCCATTCCTGAACAGCGTGCGTTAGTTCCACGAGCTGAGAAAGTGAGCGTGCGAGCGTTAAACCGTGAAGGTGAGCAGTTTGAGCTTGATGCTGACGGTTTACTGGCGATCTGTATTCAGCATGAAATCGACCACTTAGAGGGTAAGCTTTTTATCGACTACCTCTCACCTTTAAAGCGTCAACGTATTCGTCAAAAACTTGAAAAACTTGCTCGTCAAAACCGCGGCTAATCCCTTACTTATTACGTAGAGAACGGTACAGTGTCAGACTCCTTAAAAATAATTTTTGCCGGGACACCGGATTTTGCTGCAAAACATCTGGAAGTATTGCTCAACTCACCTTACCAAGTTGTTGGAGTCTTCACGCAGCCCGACCGTCCAGCTGGACGCGGGAAAAAACTGATGCCGTCTCCCGTTAAGGTTCTTGCCGAAGCCCATGGCCTCCCGGTTTTTCAACCAGAATCACTGCGTAATGCTGAACAACAACAATTAGTGGCTGATCTGAATGCAGACGTGATGGTGGTTGTCGCTTACGGCCTCATTTTGCCCGCTAATGTATTAGAAATGCCTAAATTGGGCTGCTTGAATGTCCACGGTTCGTTACTTCCCGCATGGCGAGGTGCCGCACCGATCCAAAGAGCATTATGGGCCGGTGATACACAAACAGGCGTCACTATTATGCAGATGGATGTCGGTCTAGACACTGGTGATATGCTGTTGAAAGTCTCTTGCCCTATCCTACCGCAGGATACAAGTGCATCGCTTTACGACAAACTTGCTGAATTAGGTCCTCAAGCTCTTTTAGAGAGTTTGCATCAGCTTTCACAAAATACACTGGTACCTGAGAAACAGGACGATAGCCTAGCAACTTATGCTCATAAATTGAGTAAAGAAGAAGCCCGTATCGATTGGAACCTACCAGCTATAACTTTAGAGCGTTGTATTAGGGCATTCAACCCGTGGCCATTTAGCTATTTTGTCATCAGCGACCAGAATATTAAAGTTTGGCGTGCTTCAGCGATCGCTTCTGATGAGAAGTTTATCCCTGGGACGATCATTTCTGCCGCAAAATCAGGTATTCAAGTGGCGACCGGTGAAGGCATTCTTAACCTAGAAATAATGCAACCAGCGGGTAAAAAACCTATGTCGACCCAAGACCTGCTTAATTCTCGACAAGAGTGGTTTACGCCTGAAACGGTTCTACATTAGAAAGCCTCGGTCTTTCAATCACCATATGAGTAATGCATGAAAAATTCAGTTAACCTGCGCGGTATCGCCGCACAACTGGTTGAGCAGGTTATTGATAAAGGGCAATCTTTATCAACAGTTCTCCCACAAGCACAACGACAATTAGCCGACAAAGACCGAGCGCTACTACAAGAACTTAGTTTTGGGGTGATACGCTTCCTGCCGCAACTTGATCACATTATCCTACAATTAATGGATAAACCCATGAAAGGGAAGCAAAGGGTTATTCACTACTTGCTGATGGTTGGTATCTACCAACTTAAGCATACGCGTGTTCCCCCCCATGCAGCCCTCGCAGAGACAGTTCAGGCCGCTGTATCGCTGAAACGTCAAAGTTTTAAGGGTCTTATTAACGGTGTACTAAGAACTTATCAAAGGCGCCAATCAGAGTTTACCTTTGAACATGCCGCAGATTCAGTGAAATATCTTCACCCATCTTGGTTTATCAATAGAATAAAAGCCGCTTGGCCCGATGAATGGGTATCAATTGTTGAAGCAAACAATAGTCGTCCTCCGATGTGGTTAAGGGTTAATGCACTTCATCATTCGAGAGATGATTGGCTTAATATGCTACAAGAAGCGGGCTTCTCTGCGACAACGACCCCTCTCTCTCCTCAAGCTTTATGCCTTGAAAAACCGGTTGGCGTAACCTTGCTTCCTGGGTTTCACGATGGCTGGGTTACGGTACAAGATTTATCCGCCCAACGTTGTTCTCTTTATTTGGATCCTCAACCTGGTGAGAAAATCCTCGATATCTGTGCGGCACCCGGCGGAAAAACTACGCATATACTCGAACTTGCGAGGAACGCAGAGGTAACCGCCGTCGATATTGATGAACAACGTTTAGCGAGAGTAGCCGAAAACCTAGAGCGGTTAAATTTACCCGCAACGTTAATCTGTGGTGATGGTCGCTACCCAGATCAATGGCTTGACGATCAACGCTTTGATCGTATTCTTCTTGATGCACCGTGCTCTGCTACCGGTGTTATACGCCGCCACCCAGATATCAAATGGCTTAGACGAGATAATGATATTGCTGAGTTAGCATTACTGCAAAAAGAGATATTCGAAGCCGCTTGGAAGCGTCTTAAATCGGGCGGTACATTACTGTATGCAACCTGTTCTATCCTACCGGAAGAGAATAGCCGCCAAGTGGCAGACTTCATTGCTTCACATTCTGACGCAAGCCATGTAGCCCTTCCAGGAGGTACTGATCAAGGTTTACAGGTGCTACCTTCTGAATTAGGCGGCGACGGTTTCTTCTACGCAAAACTCATCAAACATTAATTTAACGATAAGAGTGTCACGACGATGAAAATTATTATCCTGGGTGCCGGTCAAGTTGGCGGGACGCTTGCAGAAAATCTAGTGGGCGAGAATAATGATGTGACCGTCGTGGACACTGACCCAACGCGTTTACGTGGTTTACAAGATAAGTTCGATCTTCGGGTCGTAACCGGTTCAGGATCGCATCCCCGTACTTTAGAAGAAGCCGGTGCGGAAGATGCCGATATGTTGGTGGCCGTCACAAGCTCTGATGAAACCAATATGATTGCCTGTCAGATTGCTTACACGCTATTTAATACCCCGAATCGTATTGCCCGTATCCGTGCATCAGAATATTTACACGATATGGATAAGCTGTTTATCCCCGAAGCGATCCCTATAGATCATTTAATCGCCCCAGAACAATTAGTGATCGATAATATTTTTAGACTGATTGAGTATCCTGGTGCATTGCAAGTCGTAAACTTTGCTGATGATAAAGTCAGCCTCGCAGTAGTCAAAGCTTATTATGGTGGCCCACTTGTTGGAAATCCGCTTTCTACAATGCGTGAACATATGCCTCATATAGAAAGTCGAGTGTCTGCAATTTTTAGGCAAGACCGGCCTATTCGGCCTCAAGGTACCACCATCATTGAAGCCGGAGATGAAGTATTCTTTATTGCTGCCAATCAGCATATTCGTGCCGTAATGAGTGAAATGCAGCGTCTGGAAAAACCCTATAAGAGAATTATGCTTGTGGGCGGGGGAAACATTGGCTTCGGCTTAGCGAAGAAACTCGAAAAGCAATACAGTATTAAGCTAATCGAACGTAATAAAGAACGCGCGGCTGAGCTGGCCCAACAGCTTAATAATACTACCGTGTTTTATGGTGATGCTTCGGATCAGGAACTCTTGGCTGAAGAGAATATCGATCAAGTCGATCTGTTCATTGCTGTCACCAACGATGATGAAGCTAATATTATGTCTGCCATGTTAGCGAAGAAGATGGGAGCAAAGAAAGCAATGGTCTTGATCCAAAGACGTGCTTACGTCGATCTAGTCCAAGGCAGTGTTATCGACATCGCTATATCCCCTCAACAAGCGACTATATCGGCTTTACTAGGTCATGTCAGGAAAGCTGATATTGTTAGCGTACATTCATTACGCAGAGGGATAGCTGAAGCCATCGAAGCTATTGCCCATGGAGAAGAAAGCACCTCACGGGTAGTAGGAAGAACCATCCAAGAAATAAAATTACCTCCAGGAACAATTATCGGTGCGATTGTAAGAGGAGATGAGGTCATTATCGCTAATGATAAGACAAGAATCGAGCAAGCCGATCATGTCATCATGTTTTTAACTGACAAGAAATATGTAAGTGACGTCGAGAAGCTTTTCCAACCAAGTCCATTCTTCTTGTAGAGTGATGTAGGCATTCATTAACGGGCATACGTAGTAATATAAAATTTATTTTAGTAAAGTACCGTTTCATTCATCTTATAAGGGAATAGCCTGCATGAGTTTATTTAAAGAGTTTCGTGATTTTGCTATGCGTGGGAATGTTGTCGATTTAGCTGTCGGTGTGGTAATTGGTGCTGCATTCGGGAAGATCGTCTCTTCTCTCGTTGCCAACATTATTATGCCGCCACTAGGACTACTGATTGGTGGTATCGATTTCAAAAATATGGCGGTCACGCTGAAACCTGCCGTAGGCGATACGCCAGCGGTGCTTTTACAGTATGGTATCTTCATTCAGTCAATTTTCGATTTTATCATCATCGCATTTGCTATTTTCTTGGCGATTAAAGTGATGAACAAGCTTTATAAGAAGAAAGAAGTTGAGAAGCCGGTCGCTAAACCTAGCGCAGAAGAAGTACTACTTACAGAGATCCGTGATCTGTTAAAAACGAAACAATAAGCCTCGTTAAGGAGCCATAACAGATTGTTATGGCTTTTTTAATTCTCATTTTTACCTAATAGCTTACTCTTCACATCCTCTCCGTACACATCGTCTTCAAGAGACTGAGTCGATAACCCCGCCTGAGATATTTTCAGTTTGATCAATGCCAAATGGGCATGGTAAGTAGAACGTTCCTCAGCATTGGTCGCATTAACAAGAAGTGTCTGGAGAGTAAGAGCCTCTTGTCGAAGCTGTAGCGCTTCAGGTAAGAAGCCGCTCATTTTTAATATTCGATGAGACATTCTTAAATCTTCGGGTACCTGGCTATCATCATCAAGTAGCAACGGTTTACCCGCGCCAGGTAGATTATCAAACTTACCTTGTTGCTGTGCTTCCTGCAGTTGGCGTTCAACAAGTGAATCGAGAAACAGCATAATCGTCACCCAGTAAATTCGAGAAAATAAAAAACCCGCCGAAGCGGGTTTTTTAATTGCATCAACTAACAGATTACTCTGCAGCTTCAGCTTGAGCTTCAGGACGATCAACGAGCTCGATGTAAGCCATCGGGGCGTTGTCTCCAGCACGGAAGCCACACTTAAGAATACGAGTGTAACCACCAGTGCGGCTCGCGAAACGCGGGCCTAACTCATTAAATAATTTTGCCACGATCTCGTTATCGCGAGTACGGGCGAATGCTAGACGACGGTTTGCAACATTGTCAGTCTTAGCAAGTGTAATCAGCGGCTCAACAACGCGACGCAGTTCTTTAGCCTTTGGTAAAGTCGTCTTGATAATTTCGTGACGGACTAATGAACCAGCCATGTTACGGAACATAGCCTGGCGATGGCTGCTGTTACGGTTCAGTTGACGACCACTCTTACGATGGCGCATGACCTTATCCTTCTCAGTGAAACCTTAACCTGTGATCCGGTTACTCATCTGCAATGCTTGCAGGTGGCCAATTTTCTAGGCGCATGCCCAGAGAAAGTCCACGTGAAGCCAGCACATCTTTAATCTCAGTAAGAGATTTTTTACCAAGGTTAGGCGTCTTAAGAAGCTCAACCTCAGTACGTTGTACCAGATCACCGATGTAGTGGATAGCTTCTGCTTTCAAGCAGTTAGCAGAGCGGACAGTCAATTCCAGATCGTCAACAGGGCGCAGCAAGATCGGATCGAATTCTGGTTTCTCTTCTTTAACTTCTGGTTGACGTACATCACGTAAATCAACAAAAGCATCAAGTTGTTCAGCCAGAATGGTCGCTGCACGACGAATCGCCTCTTCAGGATCGATTGTGCCGTTAGTTTCCATTTCGATGACTAGCTTGTCCAAATCTGTACGTTGCTCTACGCGAGCTGCTTCAACATTGTAGGCAATACGGTCTACAGGGCTGTAGCAAGCATCTACTAACAAACGTCCAATTGGGCGCTCATCTTCTTCCGAATGAATTCGGGCAGAAGCCGGCACATAACCGCGACCACGCTGAACTTTGATACGCATATTTACAGATGCGCTCTCGTCAGTAAGGTGGCAAATCACATGCTGTGGCTTGACGATTTCGACATCACCATCATGGGTAATGTCGGCTGCAGTCACAGGGCCAATGCCAGATTTATTCAAAGTTAGAATAACTTCATCTTTACCTTGAACTCTTACCGCAAGCCCTTTCAGGTTGAGCAGGATTTCGAGAATATCTTCTTGGATCCCTTCTTTGGTGCTGTACTCATGAAGTACACCATCAATTTCAACCTCGGTCACCGCGCAACCCGGCATGGATGAAAGCAGAATACGGCGCAGTGCGTTACCTAAAGTATGGCCAAAGCCACGCTCTAATGGTTCAAGGGTCACCTTGGCGTGCGTCGAACTAACTTGCTCGATATCTACCAGGCGCGGTTTTAGAAACTCTGTCACAGAACCCTGCATTGTGTCCTCTCTTTGGTACTCAAGCTTTACTTGGAGTAAAGCTCGACGATCAGGTGCTCGTTAATGTCCGCAGACAGATCAGTACGCTCAGGCTTACGCTTAAACACACCTTCCATCTTAGCTGCATCAACTTCTAGCCAGGTTGGCTTTTCACGTTGTTCTGACAGCTCAAGAGCCGCCTTAACGCGAGCTTGCTTTTTGGCTTTCTCACGGATGCTTACAACATCATTCGGAGATACCTGATAAGAAGCGATGTTAACAACGTGACCATTTACCAGAATTGACTTGTGGCTAACTAACTGGCGCGATTCAGCACGAGTAGCTCCAAAGCCCATACGGTAAACGACGTTATCCAGACGGCCTTCCAGCAACGCTAACAGGTTTTCACCGGTGTTGCCTTTCAGACGAGCTGCTTCTTGATAATAGTTACGGAATTGACGCTCAAGAACACCGTACATACGACGAACTTTTTGTTTTTCACGTAACTGACCGCCGTAGTCAGACAGACGCGGTTTACGCGCACCGTGTTGACCAGGGGCTTGTTCAATCTTACACTTGGAATCAATCGCGCGAACGCCAGACTTAAGGAATAAGTCGGTGCCCTCACGACGGCTCAGCTTGAGCTTAGGACCCAAATATCTTGCCATTTTCTTTCTCCAACTAACCTAGAAACAGGCGCGTTATACGCGACGTTTCTTCGGCGGACGACAACCGTTGTGAGGGATCGGAGTCACATCAGTAATATTAGTGATGCGGAAACCAGCGGCGTTCAGTGCACGAATCGTTGATTCGCGTCCTGGACCCGGACCCTTTACCATAACTTCCAGGTTTTTAATACCGTAATCTTTTACAGCTTCTGCACAGCGCTCTGCAGCGACCTGAGCAGCGAACGGCGTAGATTTACGTGAACCACGGAAACCGGAACCACCGGCTGTTGCCCAACCCAATGCGTTACCCTGACGATCAGTAATAGTAACGATGGTGTTGTTAAAAGACGCATGGACATGAGCCACGCCGTCTGAGACTTGTTTTCTTACACGCTTACGTGCACGAACTGGTGCCTTTGCCATTATTTACTCACCCCGATTATTTCTTGATCGGTTTGCGCGGACCCTTACGGGTACGTGCATTGGTCTTGGTGCGCTGACCGCGAACCGGAAGACCACGACGATGACGCAAACCACGGTAGCAACCAAGGTCCATAAGACGCTTGATGCTCAGGGTAACTTCACGACGCAGATCACCTTCAACAACGAATTTGCCAACTGCTTCACGCAGCTGCTCAATCTGTTCTTCAGACAGCTCACTGATCTTAACATCTTCAGCAATACCCGTTGAAGCGCAAATGGCTTTTGAACGAGTTTTACCGATACCGAAGATTGCAGTTAATGCAATAACGGTGTGTTTATGATCAGGAATGTTAATGCCTGCTATACGGGCCACTATGCACTCCTATTACTAATTAACTGTATTCTCATGCTGAAAAGCCCGTTTTCAGGATACTCAAATGAAGAATACACTTACATAAAAAAGATTGGCTGGCTAATCTAGCCAGCTCAACCCGACTTTGCAAGAAAAATCTGCAATAAATCAGCCTTGACGCTGTTTATGCTTTGGTTCTACGCTGCAAATCACACGTACGACACCGTCGCGACGAACGATTTTGCAGTTACGACACATTTTCTTGACGGAAGCACGAACTTTCATTTTTACTCTCCGTAACTTCTCAAGCGCCTAAATTAACGGCCTTGGCCTTTTAGGTTTGCTTTTTTCAATGCAGACTCGTATTGACTAGACATCATCAGAGTTTGCACTTGAGCCATAAAGTCCATGATAACAACGACAACAATTAGCAGTGATGTACCACCAAAGCTAAATGGAACATTCATCGCATCACGCATGAACTCCGGGATCAGGCAGATAAAGGTAATATACAGGGCGCCAATAAGAGTAAGGCGCGTCATCACTTTATCGATGTACCTCGCCGTTTGCTCTCCCGGACGTATACCCGGTACAAATGCGCCGGACTTCTTCAAATTATCTGCAGTTTCACGCGGGTTGAAGACCAACGCCGTATAGAAAAAGCAGAAGAAGATGATAGCAGTTGCGTATAGTAACACATAAAGTGGCTGACCTGGTGCTAAATTATCCGAAATAGCACTTAACCATGACCACCCAGTACTTCCGCCGAACCAGGAGGTTAACGTCGCTGGGAACAGAATGATACTGGATGCGAAAATAGCTGGAATAACTCCCGCCATATTCACTTTTAAAGGTAAATGTGTACTTTGCGCAGCATATACGCGACGGCCTTGTTGACGTTTAGCGTAATTAACGACGATACGACGCTGACCACGTTCTACGAAAATAACAAAGTAAGTCACTGCAAATACTAAAACTGCAACCAACAACAATAAGAGGAAGTGTAGGCCGCCTTGCCGTGCTTGCTCGATGGTATGGCCAACGGCCTGCGGAAGACCCGCAACAATACCAGCAAAGATAATGATCGAGATACCGTTACCGATACCTCGTTCAGTAATCTGTTCACCTAGCCACATTAGGAACATTGTTCCTGTAACCAGGCTTACAACAGCGGTAACGTAAAAAGCAATGCCTGGATTGATAACCAATCCCTGCATGCCTGGCATGTTGGGCAATCCGGTAGCAATACCGATCGCTTGGAACACTGCCAGTACGAGAGTACCGTAACGGGTATACTGGCTAATCTTACGACGACCAGACTCCCCTTCCTTCTTGATCTCTGCTAACGCTGGATGAACCACTGTCAACAGTTGGATAATAATGGACGCAGAAATATACGGCATTATCCCCAGAGCAAAAATAGAAGCACGGCTCAGAGCACCACCAGAGAACATGTTAAACATGTCAATGATGGTGCCACGCTGTTGCTCGAGCAATTTAGCAAGAACTGTGGCATCAATACCAGGAATTGGAATAAAAGAACCAATTCGGAAGACAATTAGGGCACCAATTACAAACATTAGTCTGCGTTTTAGTTCACCTAGCCCGCCCTTGGCACTTTGAAAATCTAATCCCGGTTGTTTAGCCATCAGTTCAATTATTCCTCGATTTTACCGCCAGCAGCTTCGATAGCAGCACGAGCACCTTTGGTGACGCGCAGACCACGAATAGTTACTGGTGCGGTAACTTCACCAGAAAGAATCACTTTCGCAAATTCGATCTGTACACCAATAATGTTGGCTGCTTTCAGTGTATTCAGGTCAACGATACCGCCTTCAACTTTCGCTAGGTCAGACAGACGGATCTCTGTAGTGACCATAGATTTGCGAGAGGTGAAACCAAATTTTGGTAGACGACGGTATAAAGGCATCTGACCACCTTCAAAACCGCGACGTACGCCACCGCCAGAACGAGACTTCTGACCTTTGTGACCACGGCCACCGGTTTTACCGACGCCAGAACCAATACCACGACCTAAACGCTTAGCGGCGTGCTTAGACCCTTCGGCCGGAGACAGAGTATTTAAACGCATCTGTTACTCCTCCACTTTAACCATGTAGGAAACCGCGTTAACCATACCGCGAACCGCAGGAGTATCCTCACGTTCAACAGTATGACCAATACGACGTAACCCTAAGCCCAGAAGTGTTGCCTTATGCTTTGGCAGACGACCGATTGCACTGCGGGTTTGAGTAATTTTAATAGTCTTAGCCATGATAATTACCCCAGAATTTCTTCAACGGATTTACCACGCTTGGCAGCGACCATATCTGGAGATTTCATATTGCTCAGACCATCAATAGTTGCACGAACCACGTTAATCGGGTTAGTAGAACCATATGCTTTAGAAAGAACGTTATGAACTCCAGCAACTTCTAGTACTGCACGCATTGCACCACCGGCAATGATACCTGTACCTTCAGAAGCCGGCTGCATGAACACACGGGAACCAGTATGAACACCTTTAACAGGGTGTTGCAGGGTACCGTTAGTCAGCGCGACATTAACCATGTTGCGACGGGCTTTTTCCATCGCTTTCTGGATTGCTGCTGGAACTTCGCGCGCTTTACCGTAACCAAAACCAACGCGACCGTTACCATCACCTACCACAGTCAATGCTGTGAAGGAGAAAATACGACCACCTTTAACAGTTTTAGAAACACGGTTTACCGCGATCAGTTTTTCCTGCAGTTCGCCAGCTTGTTTCTCGATGTGTGACATCTTAGACCTCTACCTTAGAACTGAAGGCCAGCTTCACGGGCAGCATCTGCCAGTGCCTGGACACGACCATGATATTGGAAACCAGAACGATCGAAAGAAACACCTGTGATGCCTTTTTCAATTGCGCGCTCTGCAATAGCTTTACCTACTGCAATTGCTGCGTCCTTGTTACCAGTGTACTTCAGTTGTTCAGCGATAGCTTTTTCTATAGTAGAAGCAGCAACCAGAACTTCGGAACCGTTCGGAGCGATTACCTGTGCGTAAATATGACGCGGGGTACGATGTACCACCAGGCGTGTAGCACCCAGCTCTTTGAGCTTGCGACGCGCACGGGTCGCACGACGGATACGAGCAGATTTCTTATCCATAGTGTTACCTTACTTCTTCTTAGCCTCTTTGATACGCACGACTTCGTCGGCGTAACGGACACCCTTGCCTTTGTAAGGCTCAGGACGACGGTAGGCGCGCAAGTCCGCTGCAACCTGTCCAATTACCTGCTTATCAGCACCTTTCAGTACGATTTCAGTTTGAGTTGGACATTCGGCAGTGATTCCCGCAGGCAATTTGTGCTCAACAGGGTGAGAAAATCCCAGTGAGAGGTTCACTGAAGAACCTTTAATAGCCGCACGATAACCAACACCGACTAACTGCAGCTTCTTGGTGAAGCCTTCGGTAACACCGATAACCATTGAGTTTAACAGAGCGCGCGCAGTACCTGCTTGCGCCCATGCATCAGCGAAACCTTCGCGAGGTGCGAAAGTTAAAGCGTTATCTGCATGTTTAACTTCAACAGCTTTGTTGATAGTACGAGACAGCTCGCCGTTTTTACCTTTAATCGATACTTCCTGACCGTTGATTTTTACGTCGACGCCGGCAGGAACAACGACAGGTGCTTTAGCAACACGAGACATTTTACCCTCCGATTACGCTACGTAGCAGATAATTTCGCCACCAAGACCAGCTTGGCGCGCTGCACGATCAGTCATAACACCTTTAGATGTAGAAACAACTGCGATACCTAAACCAGCCATAACTTTTGGCAGCTCATCTTTTCTTTTATAGATGCGCAGGCCTGGGCGGCTTACTCGCTGAATGCTTTCTACAACAGCCTTTCCTTCGAAGTACTTTAAAGTCACTTCGAGTTCTGGCTTGATGTCGCCTTCAATTTTAAAATCTTCAATATAACCTTCTTCCTTCAGCACGTTGGCGATTGCCAATTTCAGCTTGGAGGAAGGCATGGTGACCGCAACTTTGTTCGCGGACTGACCGTTACGGATACGGGTCAGCATATCCGCGATCGGATCTTGCATGCTCATCAGTGTCTACTCCCGTGATTCAATTGGTGACAATTACCAGCTAGCCTTTTTCAAGCCAGGTACTTCACCGCGCATAGCGGCTTCACGTAACTTGATACGGCTCAGCCCGAACTTACCTACATAACCGTGTGGACGGCCAGTTTGGCGGCAACGATTACGCTGACGGGACGGGCTGGAATCACGCGGCAGTGACTGAAGCTTGAGAACAGCATTCCAACGATCTTCGTCAGAAGCGTTCACATCAGAGATGATCGCTTTCAGTTCAGCGCGTTTCGCGAAGAATTTGTCTGCTAATTTTACACGCTTAACTTCACGTGCTTTCATTGATTGCTTAGCCATTAGTAACCCTACCTTACTTACGGAACGGGAAGTTAAAGGCTGCCAGCAGAGCACGGCCTTCATCATCAGATTTCGCAGTAGTGGTAATGGTAATATCCAAACCACGGACGCGATCGACTTTATCGTAGTCGATTTCTGGGAAGATGATCTGCTCACGGACACCCATGCTGTAGTTACCACGTCCATCGAAAGACTTCGCAGATAAACCACGGAAGTCACGAATACGAGGTACAGCAATAGTGATCAGGCGGTCAAAGAATTCCCACATACGTTCGCCACGTAGGGTTACTTTACAGCCGATCGGATAGCCCTGACGGATTTTGAAGCCTGCAACAGATTTGCGTGCTTTGGTGACTAACGGCTTTTGACCGGAGATTGATGCTAAATCAGCTGCTGCGTTATCCAGCAGTTTCTTATCAGCAATCGCTTCACCAACACCCATGTTCAGGGTAATCTTCTCGACCCGAGGGACTTGCATGACTGAATTGTAGTTAAACTCAGTCATGAGCTTCTTAACTACTTCGTCTTTGTAGTAATCATGCAGTTTCGCCATCGTACTACTCCAAATTACTTGATAGTTTCGCTGTTAGACTTGAAGAAACGGACTTTTTTGCCGTCTTCGAATCTAAAGCCTACACGGTCTGCCTTACCAGTAGCCGCATTGAAGATTGCAAGGTTGGAAAGCTCGATTGCTGCTTCTTTCTCAACGATGCCACCTGGTTGATTCATCGCCGGTACAGGCTTCTGATGTTTCTTAACCAGATTGATCCCTTCAACAATAACTTTGCTGGAAGACAATACATTTTTTACTTTACCGCGTTTACCTTTATCTTTACCGGTCAACACGATAACTTCGTCGTTACAACGGATTTTAGCTGCCATGGCTCGCTCCTTAGAGTACTTCTGGTGCCAGAGAGATAATTTTCATGAACTTTTCAGTACGAAGTTCACGAGTTACCGGCCCAAAAATACGCGTTCCGATAGGTTGCTCGCTGTTATTGTTTAAAATAACGCATGCATTACCATCGAAGCGAATGACAGAACCGTCGGGGCGACGAACACCCTTCTTGGTGCGCACCACTACCGCCTTCAGGACATCACCCTTCTTAACTTTACCACGAGGAATTGCTTCCTTGATGGTAACTTTGATGATATCACCGACGCCTGCGTAGCGACGGTGCGAGCCACCCAGAACCTTGATACACATTACGCTACGTGCACCGGAGTTGTCGGCGACGTTTAGCATAGTCTGTTCTTGGATCATTTTAGTGCTCCGCTAATGTCAACTACTACTTCGGGACCTACAATTACTAGGTCGTTTAAAAGCCCCATTACCGAGGGCGCGGCATTATAACACCGCTTCTCGCAGATGGGTAGAAAAAATAAACGGCTCTTGCGAGCCGTCTATCTGTTTTCACAGAAAAGAGATTCTATTACAGAACCGCTTTTTCCACAACACGAACAAGTGTCCAAGACTTAGTCTTAGATAGTGGACGGCATTCGCGGATTTCTACCACGTCACCGATTCCACATTCATTGTTCTCATCATGGATGTGAAGCTTAGTCGTACGCTTGATGAATTTACCGTAGATCGGGTGCTTCACGAAACGTTCGATAGCAACAACTGCAGATTTTTGCATTTTGTCACTAACTACACGACCTTGCAAAGTACGAATTTTATCGGTCATTACGCACCCGCCTTTTGAGTCAGTAAAGTCTTAACACGTGCAACATCACGACGAGCTTGTTTCAGCAGATGTGTCTGCTGAAGCTGGCCAGATGCTGCCTGCATGCGCAGGTTAAACTGTTCACGCAGGAGGTTAAGCAGCTCAGTGTTCAGTTCTTCAACACTTTTTTCACGCAGCTCAGTTGCTTTCATTACATCACCGTCTTAGTTACAAAGGTGGTTTTGATAGGCAGTTTTGCTGCTGCCAGCTTAAATGCCTCACGGGCCAGCTCTTCTGGTACGCCGTCCATTTCATAAAGGACTTTGCCAGGCTGGATTAGGGCAACCCAATACTCTACGTTACCCTTACCTTTACCCATACGCACTTCAAGCGGCTTCTCAGTAATTGGTTTGTCCGGGAATACACGGATCCAAATTTTACCTTGACGCTTAACTGCACGGGTCATAGCACGACGTGCTGCTTCGATCTGACGAGCAGTCAGACGACCACGGCCAACAGCTTTCAGACCGAAAGTACCGAAGCTGATATCCGTGCCCTGCGCTAGACCGCGGTTACGGCCTTTGTGCACTTTACGGAATTTCGTACGCTTTGGTTGTAACATAGCGACTCTCCTTACTTACGGCCTTTACGCTGCTGCTTTTTAGGTTGAGCAGCCGGTTTTTCCGATTGTTCAACAGCAGCCATACCACCCAGGATCTCACCTTTGAAGATCCATACCTTAACGCCGATTACACCATAAGTGGTGTGCGCTTCAGAAGTGTTGTAATCAATGTCTGCACGCAGAGTGTGCAATGGAACACGACCTTCACGGTACCATTCGGTACGTGCGATCTCAGCTCCGCCTAAACGGCCACTAACTTCAACTTTAATTCCTTTAGCGCCAAGACGCATTGCGTTCTGTACAGCACGCTTCATTGCACGACGGAACATAACACGACGTTCCAGCTGTGAAGTGATGCTGTCAGCAACCAATTTAGCGTCCAGTTCCGGTTTACGGACTTCGGCGATATTGATCTGAGCAGGAACGCCAGCGATTTTCGCGACGACCGTACGCAGTTTTTCTACGTCTTCACCTTTCTTACCGATGACGATACCAGGGCGAGCAGTGTGAATGGTTACACGAATGCTTTTAGCTGGACGCTCGATAACGATACGAGATACAGACGCTTTAGCCAGTTCTTTAGTCAGGAACTGACGTACTTTAAAATCGCTGTCTAGGTTGTCAGCGAATTCTTTGGTATTGGCGAACCAAGTAGAGTTCCAGGGTTTAACAATACCCAGGCGAATACCATTAGGATGTACTTTCTGACCCATTGCTAGTCTCCAGAGTCTCAGCGATCGGACACAACCACAGTAATGTGGCTGGTGCGCTTCAGGATACGATCTGCACGACCTTTTGCACGCGGCATAATACGCTTCATGCTTGGGCCTTCATCTACGAAAATTTTCGTAACTTTCAGATCATCAATGTCAGCGCCATCGTTGTGTTCAGCGTTAGCAATGGCAGATTCTAAGACTTTCTTAACCAATACAGCCGCTTTTTTATTGGTGTAGGTTAGAATGTCCAGAGCCTGCGACACTTTCTTACCGCGTACTAGATCCGCTACCAGACGAACCTTCTGCGCAGAAGAACGAGCGTGGCGATGTTTAGCGATAGTTTCCATCTCTTCCTCCTGCCTTAGCGTTTCTTAGCTTTCTTATCAGCCGCGTGGCCGCGATAAGTACGAGTCGGCGCAAATTCACCTAACTTGTGACCGACCATTTCGTCGGAAACAAATACAGGTACGTGCTGACGACCATTATGGACAGCGATGGTCAAACCGATCATGTTAGGAAAGATCGTTGAACGACGGGACCAAGTGCGCAAAGGCTTCTTGTCTCCGCTTTCCACCGCTTTCTCTACCTTCTTCAGCAAGTGCAGGTCAATAAAAGGACCTTTCTTGAGAGAACGTGGCATGGCTTATCCTCTAATATTATTTTTTGCTACGGCGACGTACGATAAACTTATCAGTACGCTTGTTGCTACGGGTCTTCTTACCTTTGGTTTGAACGCCCCACGGAGTTACCGGGTGCTTACCAAAGTTACGACCTTCACCACCACCGTGCGGGTGATCGACTGGGTTCATTGCAGTACCGCGAACGGTAGGACGAACACCACGCCAGCGAGTTGCACCTGCTTTACCAAGTACGCGAAGCATATGCTCAGCGTTACCGACTTCACCTAATGTCGCGCGGCAGTCAGCTTCAACTTTACGCATTTCACCAGAACGAAGACGCAGGGTAACGTAAGAACCGTCACGAGCAATGATTTGCACGTAAGCACCAGCTGAACGAGCCAATTGGCCGCCCTTACCTGGTTTCATTTCTACGTTATGAACAGTAGAACCTACTGGGATGTTGCGCATAGGCAGGGTGTTACCTGCTTTGATTGCTGCATCAACGCCAGATTGGATCTGATCACCAGCTTTCAGGCCTTTAGGGGCCAGGATGTAACGACGCTCACCGTCTTTGTACAGAACCAGTGCAATGTTTGCAGAACGGTTCGGATCATACTCAAGACGTTCAACAACTGCTGGGATACCATCTTTATTGCGTTTAAAGTCAACAATACGATATGCACGCTTGTGACCACCACCGATATGACGGGTAGTGATACGTCCGTTGTTGTTACGACCACCAGACTTGCTGTTTTTTTCCAGCAGTGGGGCGTATGGCTTGCCTTTGTGCAGCTCTGGGTTCACCACTTTAACTACGTGGCGACGACCCGGAGATGTCGGTTTACATTTAACAATTGCCATTGTTTCTCTCCTCCGACTTACTCTGCGCCGCCGACGAAGTCCAGATTCTGGCCTTCTTTCAGGGTCACGTAAGCTTTTTTCCAGTCGCTACGACGACCAACACGCTGTCCGTGACGCTTAACTTTACCTTTAACCAGTAAAGTGTTCACATCTTTAACTTCAACTTCGAACAGCTTTTCTACGGCAGCTACGATTTCTGCTTTGGTCGCGTCTTTTGCAACTTTGAGTACGATGGTGTTTGATTTTTCCATCGCGGCAGACGCTTTTTCAGAAACGTGCGGTGCGCGCACTACTTTCAGCAGACGTTCTTCACGAATCATGCCAGCATCTCCTCAACTTGCTTAACTGCGTCAGCAGTCATTACGACTTTGTCGAAGGCAATCAAGCTAACTGGATCGATTCCTGCTGCATCACGCACATCAACCTTGTACAGGTTACGCGCTGCTAGGAACAGATTCTCATCCAGTTCACCAGTGATGATCAGTACATCTTCCAATGCCATATCTTTCAGTTTCTGTGCCAGCAGCTTAGTTTTAGGCGCTTCAACAGAGAACTTTTCGACAACGATCAGACGTTCTTGACGTACCAGTTCAGACAGAATGCTTTTCAGCGCTCCACGGTACATCTTTTTGTTAACTTTCTGACTGTGGTCCTGCGGACGTGCAGCGAAGGTTACTCCACCAGAACGCCAGATTGGGCTCTTAGCAGAACCAGCACGTGCACGGCCAGTACCTTTTTGACGCCATGGTTTCTTTCCAGAACCAGTGACTTCGGCACGAGTTTTTTGCGCACGGGTACCTTGACGGGCACCTGCTGCGTAAGCAACAACAACCTGGTGAACCAGCGCTTCGTTAAAATCACGACCGAAGGTAGTTTCGGAAACAGTCAGCGCGCTCTGCGCGTCTTTCAATACTAATTCCATTGCTATCCCCTTACGCCTTCACAGCTGGTTTAACAATCAGGTCGCTACCGGTAGCTCCCGGGACAGCACCTTTGACCAGCAGCAGGTTGCGTTCTGCGTCTACGCGAACGACTTCTAAGCTCTGAACGGTTACACGCTCATTACCTAATTGACCTGCCATTTTCTTGCCTTTGAACACTTTGCCCGGAGTCTGGTTCTGACCGATAGAACCCGGAACGCGGTGAGACAAGGAGTTACCGTGGGTCGCGTCCTGGGTACGGAAGTTCCAGCGCTTAACGGTACCTGCGAAACCTTTACCTTTAGAGGTGCCAGTTACATCTACTTTTTTAACGTCAGCGAAAATTTCAACACTGATGCTTTGACCAACGGTGTATTCTGCGCTTTCAGCACGGAATTCCCATAAGCCACGGCCAGCTTCAACGCCAGCTTTAGCAAAATGACCTGCTTCTGGTTTAACTACACGGTTTGCTTTTTTAGCACCAGTAGTGACCTGAATAGCTTGGTAACCGTCGTTTTCCAGGCTCTTAACCTGAGTAACGCGGTTTGCTTCAACTTCGATTACGGTTACTGGGATAGAAACGCCTTCTTCAGTGAAGATACGCGTCATGCCCACTTTCTTACCGACTAAACCAATCATTGTATCAACCTCTCAATCGCTCGATGTCCTGATTAACCCAGGCTGATCTGCACGTCAACACCTGCAGCCAGGTCTAGACGCATCAGAGCATCAACGGTTTTTTCAGTTGGCTCAACGATGTCTACCAGACGTTTGTGAGTGCGAATTTCGTACTGATCACGCGCATCTTTGTTAACGTGCGGAGAAATCAGAACGGTAAAGCGCTCTTTACGAGTCGGCAGCGGGATCGGACCACGTACTTGCGCACCAGTGCGCTTAGCAGTTTCGACGATTTCCGCGGTTGATTGATCGATCAGACGATGATCAAACGCTTTAAGACGAATACGGATTCTTTGGTTCTGCATGAGACCAGAGCTCCAAACATTTTATAAACGAAAATGATTACTCCTCGTGCCCATTACGATTGATGGGAGAGTGTAATCGTTCAGCATATAACTCCCCAATCGGGAGTATTATTAGAGGTAGCAAATCGCTACTCTGCGATTCTGCTCGAATCGCGCTCCTATTACGAGCAAGCCAGCGCATTATACTTATAAATGACTTCAATGCAACCCTTGTCTGGTTTTTGTACATTGCGACTCAACTCACCCTGTAGGTTACATTATTTTGTTGAATGCGAGCTTAATTCAATACTCGCCCTCAATGACGCTAATGTGTTAAGGCATGCCATGTCTACGGGTCTCATTCTACTCACTCTCTTAGACATCATTCATTAAAGGTGATAGGTATGCTTATTATCAACCTACTAGCACTGGCTTACCTACTGCTTGACCTTATAAGACGTGCATTACTGACCTTTACCCCCTCGCAAAGTGCTTTAGCATGGTGGGGTTCAGCGGTTAATTTTAACGACGTTGGGCAAACTTTCCTTTCAGCAATACCATTACCTTTTCAATTCTTGATTAAACAGTATTTGGCTTTTTTCCTTTGCCTATATCTTGCCTCACAAGCACTACAAGGTCTTTTACCAATACCTATTGTTGTTCTCGGTCTCTTTGGCACGATACTGCTGCTATTGGCGTGCATTGATTGGTTTTACTTTCTGCTTCCTAACCCTCTCACTCTTTTACTGATGGTAACAGGAGCCTTCTCATCCATCTCCTTATTTGGCGTGGAACCCATGAATATTACCCTAAGATGTACTGCCTGTTACGGAGTGTTATGTGTGGTTCAAGGCGTATATTACTCATTAAGACATAAAGTAGGTCTGGGATCAGGAGATGTGAAATTGATCACTGCGTTAGCCTGTTGGTTCGACCTCTACCAACTCTCTTTTCTGATTCTTTTCGCTTCGATGATCGCCCTCCCCTTTTGTTTATTACAGTATCGTGGCCTCCGCTCCTTACTCGCTGTTGTCATACCCTTTGGTACCTTTTTATCTTTGTCAGCAATTTATTGCGCATACCTTTTCCATAGGGATTTCTTAATGCTCTTTTAGTCACTATGTATTCTTTGCCCAACGACGATTGATGAGAAAGTAGCCAATGATTATTACGCTAAGCAACACCGATACCAGATGTAAAAGCTCATTACCCATCAATGTTATGCTATTACCCTTAACCATTATGCCCCTAATCACACGCATAAAATGGGTAAGAGGGATGAGATTTCCCAACCACTGAGACCATTGTGGCATAGCCTCGAAGGGGGAGAGAAAACCAGATAGCATATTAGAAAAGAGAAAATAGAATGAGAGCAACTGCATTGCTTGAAGCTGATTAGTAATAATAGTTGTTACGCTCACTCCTATCACTACACTTAATAGAATAAATAGAGACGATACTGCTAACAGTTCGCCATAGGATCCTTTCATTGGGATATCCAAAAACGTAACACTTATACCCAGCATCAAATTCAATTGCAGTAATCCTATCATCACGTAAGGGATAGCCTTCCCGCTTAGGTACACAAAAGGACTAACCCCTGAACCTCTAATATGCTGTAAGGTACCCCGCTCTCTTTCTCTAACGATCGATAAGCAAACCATAAGCATAGGCATGATGGATAAAATAATACCCATTAATCCGGGTACGATATTAATTTGAGAGTCACCCTTTGGATTAAACCATTTTCTGAAGACAACGTTCGTTTTCCTCGATGAGTCGTTCGCTATAGAAGAATAATTATAGCTATCTCGATATTCAGTGTTTTCTATAAGGTACTGCAAAGTCTGCAAGGCATTTGCAGTACTACTGGGATCGGTGGCGTCGGTTTCGACAAGTATGTCCGAATTACTATCAGTGATGATACCTTTAGAATAGTCATTAGGAATATGTACTAGTATTTTCACTAAACCCAATGAAAATTTTCTCCTTGCGACTATTTCTTCATGCACAACAGAAATATTAAAGTAGCCGCTATTATTCATTGCAGAAATTAAGCTTCGGGAAAATAAAGAATTATCGTGGTCTATCACGATTGTGGTTACGTTCCTTGCATCCAAATTCACTGAATAACCCATTACAACTAAGTTTATGACGGGCATCATGAGTATCATTAAAATGATCACTCTATCTCTGATTATTTCTCTGATTTCTTTCTGTACTAGTGCCAGGAGTATTTTTAGGTTAATCATCGACACGTCATACCTTAATTACTCGACAAACTATAAAGTAAAGCATCCAACGGCGTAGGTATTTGATTAAAGCTAATATTAGGGTGTTTTATTTTCAATGTCTCAAATTACAAATAACCTGTTACGGATATTGACTTTGCTCTTGGGATAATTTGTAGATCGTCCTTACAAGATAGCTCAGCGTTCAAATGCTCCAACCCCTCCCCTTCTATAAGATAAGTAGGTATATTTTGAGAGGAAAATAATTCTTCTAAATTTCCTGTAAACCGTAACACTCCATTTTTTAAGTAAACCAAGTGATGACATTTTTCAATTTCGTCAATTGCATGGGTGACGATTAAAATCGTCATACCCTCACTCGCAAGTTCAAATATTAACGTCTAGAATTCCTTACGTGCTAATGGGTTAATGCTTGCTGTAGGTTCATCTAAAAAAAGTATTTTAGGGCGGTGAATGATCGCACAGGCCAATGATAATTTCTGTTTCCATCCTCCCGATAGATTCTTCGCTAAAGTATTTCTAAAGCGTTCTAATCCCAATCTAATGATCAGTTTTTCAGATTCTGCGTCAAATTTTCTTACATTTCGCATTTTCCCTATAAAGACAAGGTTCTCAAGTACTGTCAAGGACTCCCATAACGTGAAGTATTGAGTCATGTAACCTACATTTTTTTTAATATAGGCTTGTTCTGTGGAGATATCGTAACCCATGCAAAATCCTTGGCCGCTATCGCTGGGAATCATTCCACATATAATATTTATCATTGTCGACTTACCGCTACCATTTGGACCAATAAATCCAACAATTTGTCCTTGGAGGATATTGAGGGTTACATCGTTTATGACTTTTACATCGTCAAATGACTTATGTATATTATTAAGAATAATACATTCTTCTCTCATAGCATAATCTCTACGGGCGTTCCTGCAGGTAGATCGATATTTCTATCTTTAAATTTAGCTTCGATTAAATAAACAAAAGTGTCATTTTTATCATCGTATAACATTGGGGGAGTATATTCTGGCTTGGGCGAGATATAGTCAATCATCGCTTCATGATCTTTATTAATATCATTTACTCTGATTAAAATAGAATCACTAAGTTTTATTTTATATAACTGCTTCCTATTGATATAAAATTTAATCTTTTTTCTTCCGTCAGGCACCATGATGAGAACAGGATTACCCGGAGAAGTTAACTCCCCTTTCTTTCTTAAGATATCGTGAATAATTCCGTCGGTAGGACTTTTAACTTCAGATTGAGAGATATTATATTTATTATTTTCAATATCAACATCTATCTTCTCAATTTTAATCTTCTGGGCAATCAATTCATCAATCCTTGCCGGAAGCATTTTATTATTTAAGTCGGCGGTTATTTTCTTCAAACTATTTCTTTTAATAGCTAAGTTAAGCTCCTCACTCTCAATGTCTTCTTTAGAAAGGAAACCTTTATCTCGTAACTTTCTTTTCCTTTCTAAAGTAGACTCTGCTTTAACTATTTCCCTCTGCAACCTATCTATATCTATATCAATAAGTTCTCTTTCACTTTTTCTTATACCCTTCTCCATATTCCTAAGTATCGCCTCTTCGTACTTTTTATCCCTCTCTAATTTCTCTCCCGTTTTTCTAAGTGTATAGTCATCGGTCTTAAAAAAGATACCCCCGATTTTAACTTTATTTCCCTTATTAATATCCATACTCTTAATCTCTGATGAATTTCCTATCGATAAATATATATACTCATCCTCGATATATCCCATAGTACTATTTTTATAATCTTCACAACCGGAGAGAGTAAATATATTTATTATTATATATATTAATATCTTTGAATTCATGGCATTGCAATCAGACAATTTAAGATTGATGGGATTATATTCCCCACATAAAATAAAACAAACAATATTTTCTTTTTAATATGGGTGGGCTTTTATAAGGCTATTAGTAATTCATAAGTTTAAATATATTATTAATTGTAAAATTTATTTGTGGCAAAAAAAAAGAGCGCCTTAGCGCCCTTTTTTAGCAAAATTATCTCAATTAAGCGATAACTTTAGCAACAACACCCGCACCTACAGTACGGCCACCTTCACGGATTGCGAAACGTAAGCCGTCA
>NZ_JABBFQ010000012.1 GCF_018494055.1 Rosenbergiella epipactidis | reverse complement strand
CGCCGATGGTAGTGTGGGGTCTCCCCATGCGAGAGTAGGGAACTGCCAGGCATCCAATAAGTCAAAAAGGCCATCCTCGCGGATGGCCTTTTTGCATTGGGAGCAATTTACACCTATTAATATTGATTAATTCCTCATCTATCAAAAACATCACTTTACTTTGGTTATCAACCTCTTATTCTGATTAGTCACGCTTATAAAAAGTTTACTAATCAGAGGTTCTCGCTATGACAAGAGAAAGGGTGATATCACCAACTACTACATTGAGTGATATCCAGAGAATTAAAGCTATTGTGGGCGCCTCATCAGGAAATTTAGTCGAATGGTTCGACTTTTATGTTTATTCCTTTTTCTCAATCTATTTTGCACATATTTTCTTTCCTCAAGGTGATGCAACAACTCAGTTACTGCAAACAGCAGGGGTCTTTGCCGCAGGGTTTCTGATGAGGCCCATTGGTGGATGGCTGTTTGGATTTATTGGTGATCGGTTTGGCCGTAAAAAATCGATGCTAATATCGGTGTATATCATGTGTTTTGGATCGTTAGTGATTGCCTTTTTACCCGGATATAACCAAATCGGCTTATTCGCACCGATCCTTCTATTGGTTGTGAGAATGTTGCAAGGTCTCTCGGTGGGCGGGGAGTACGGTGCTAGTGCTACCTATATGAGTGAGGTCGCGACGGAGGGAAGAAAAGGATTCTATGCCTCTTTTCAATATGTCACATTGATTGGTGGGCAATTGATGGCGGTACTAACTGTCGTTATTTTACAGCAGCTTATCGATAATGAGAGCTTACGTGCTTGGGGCTGGCGTATCCCGTTCCTAATAGGTGCCGCGTTGTCTATTGTTGCCCTATGGCTGAGAAAGTCGTTACATGAAACCAGTGATGAAACGCAGCGTACTGATAAAAATGCTGGCAGCTTAGTTTACCTCCTCCGTCATCATTGGCGGCCGTTCATTAAAGTTATTGGCATCACCGCAGGGGGATCCTTAAGTTTCTATACCTTTACGACTTATATGCAAAAATATCTGATTAACAGTGTGGGGTTAGATGCCAAAGTCAGTAGCTTGCTTATGACGGGGGCTTTATTAATATTTATGGTGCTTCAACCCATAGCAGGAGCGCTATCAGATAAAATAGGCCGTAAAGCTTCAGTTATCATCTTTGCTGTCGGCCTAATGTTATTCACAGTACCGATCATGGTTTATCTAACCTCAGTCTCCAGTCTAGTCGTTATTTTCTTACTGATATTTGTTGCACTAGTCATCTGTAGTTTCTATACGGCAGTCAGTGGATTATTAAAAGCAGAGCTCTTTCCACCGCAACTTCGCGCACTCGGTGTGGGGCTACCTTATGCTATAGGTAACGCAATATTTGGTGGGTCAGCTGAGTTTGTTGCATTAGGTTTGAAGCAAAAAGGGATGGAATCTAGCTTCTTTTGGTATGTGACAGTAATGGCGATTGTCGTATTAGTTATCAGTATGAGTTTACCGAATAAAAAAGCGGTCGAAAAACTGTAAACGACAAGCGATCTGCCAGCATGGCTGGCAGATCGCGGCTACAGTATGCGGCTGATCAGTTTATCGATTCTAATCCGACGTAAACGTCGAATTAGTTTGCGGATTCGATTTGGGTAATCCGCAATACTCTCTAAATTATGAAATTGGCGTAAGATTGTGGTGTGCTCTCTGATTAAGGAGAGTTCTTTACGCTTCTGTTCAGCCAGCTGATGATGAGGGTCGTGCACTAATATTGCATTCTCAAGATCTAAGCGCCAAGCCCTAGGGTTTAAATTATTGCCGGTAAGTAGCATCCACTCCTCATCCACCCAAATACCTTTTAGATGATAGCTGTTCGTACCATCTTTCCATAACCGGACCGTGAGCTTTTCATTATCGAGATAATATTGCAGCCGACTCGCAAAGCGTCGTAAGTTGATCTCGTAAAGATAAGGCAGTGCACCAATGACTTTAAAGGGCTCTTCCGGCGGGATGTAAAAATCGTTTGCCGTTTTATCTCCGACAATAATCTCAACCTCTTTGCCTTGACGGAGCAGACGAATGATATGTCTAACCAAAATAGCAGGTAGGTTGAAGTAAGGCGTACAAATGACCAATTTCTTTTCGGTCGCAGGCATTAAATGAAAAATAGTCTGATTGAGAAGGCTACGTTTACCTAAACCCGCTAGCGGAGTGACCGCCAGTTGTTGTTCATCAGCTAAATCTTCTAGCTCGTAATTAAAGGTTCTCAATTCTTGACGGAAAATCTTGGTCTCATTCTTGATCTCAAGACTGGTCGGGCGATCTTTGAGATCTAATCGGTGTACGGCATCGGATTGCTTAAGATTAATGCTGATCCAATCGAACATGATGTTCGCTAGGGCGGGGTTGTTCATGATTTGGTAGCGATCGTATCGATAACGTTCTTGCTGTTGAAGATAGACGTTATTGATGCTGGCGCCGCTGTAAATCACCGTATCATCGAAGATAAATCCCTTAAGATGCAGTACGCCTAACGCTTCACGTGTATTAACCGGAATACCATAGACAGGGATTGCCAGTTCACCTGCTTGTTCAGCCAATTTACAATACCAATCAGCATTCGTTTCACCCCGCGCCGCGCCGATACGGCCGCGTTGTGCTCTATGCCAATCGACACAAATACTGATATCTAGCTGAGGGTTATTTTGTTTCGCTTGGTAGAGCGCAGCCATGATCGACTGACCTGCTTCATCGTTCTCTAAATAGAGCGCGACCAAACAGATTCTGAATTGAGCCTGAGCTATTTTTTTCAAAAGCGTGTGATGAAACTCTGCTGCAGAGTACAAAAATGAAAAATCAGAGATTGATTGCGGCAATTTTGGTAGTTCTGCAAGGTATCGCTGGTGAGAATTCATTTTATTTTTTGGCAACATCGCATTACGCTTCTTCTATTAGGAATCGAAAAACAGGATAAGACTCGGGAACCTTAACTCGACACTATAGCATCAAAAGGGCTAACTATGGCTATTTTCTCTAGGCGATTCTAACGCTAGACGTAAGGTAACAATACCGTCCTCCACGCTATTTTTGCAGCTAAAGCCAAGTTGTTTAGCCAGAGCGATCATTCCCGTGTTATTCGGCATGGTAATACCATTTAACTGTTGTAAACCATGATCTCGCGTGTAACTGACCATCTTTTCCAATAACATTCTGCCAAGCCCTAAGCGCTTTAGGTCGGAACGTACTAAGATAGAAAATTCGGCATCAATATTATCACTGTCGGAAATGGCTCGCGTTACACCGATAATCGTCTCGATATCGTTCTCTTGAATCACCGCGACAAATGCCATTTCTCGATCGTAATCAATCTGCGTCATATTCGCCAAATCGTCATGGGTGAATTCATTGATCTCACTGAAATAGCGGTAATAAAGATCTTCTTTCGTCACTTGTCCAATAAACGCTAACAATTGGGGTTCATCTTCAGGAAGAATCGGGCGAAACAAGGCCTTCCGACCATCTTTTAATCTTACCCATTGCTCATATTTTTGAGGGTAAGGTCTGATAGCAAGTCGATCTTCACTATCTCCTTGAAAGGTCTGTAAGGAGAGCTTGCCATCGATTAATAGTAATGGCGTCCGTTTAGCCACGAAGAGGTCGAGCTGACAGGTAGTAATTTCCGGACAATCGATGATGAGATCAGAAAGCTGAACGAGGATCTGGCTCAGTTGATAGATCGCTTCTGATTGAACTGTCCAACGGCGAAACATTTTTTGTTGATGAATGCCTTGGGCGATAAGGTGATTCGCTAACGCCATATTCAAGGGTAACAATGATGTTACAGCCTGCCTATCCTCATGCCACATCTCGCTGGGCTCACCCACTAAAATGATAGGACCGAAGAGAGGGTCATGTTGTACCACGATCCGTATCCGTTGTCGGTCTGGTTCCTGAACACCCGCTATACTCTGTTCTGCTTGCAAGAAACCGTAGCCGGCTAACACACGAGCAAAGTCTGCGCCCTGTATCCAAGATAAGCCACTCGCGACCTGCTGTTGTAAATATTCGCGGACATCAGTGCGTCCTAAGGGTTGTACCGCCAGCTTTGCGGGAGTTTCTCTCAGTTGTTTTTGGTTACGATGATAGGCAACTCGGTGCATAAACGCGGTGACTGTTCCCTCGGGGGTCCGCCAAGTAGGGATCCTTGCTTGCGAAAAGAGCGTTCGAGCGCCTTGCGACGAGTACTCCCCGCACCAATTGGTTAACAACGTTTTATATCTAGCGCGCGGATGTTGAGTGTAAAGCTTGGCTAATTGTTCAGCACACTCCGTTGCAGGGGAGACCGCACTCGGCGCATGGATCACCATAATTGCCTCGGCCTCTGGGCTATCGAGTAATATCGCGGTAACGTCAAGATAGAGTTGGGTTGTCGCGTCATCTTTTAGATCAAGAGGATTGGTGACAGGGATATTATCGGGTAACCGTTCGCGTAAACGTTGTGCTGTTGCGGGGCTGAGCTGAAGCAAAGTCCCTTGGCGTTCTTCCAGCACATCTAAGGCCAAAGCTGCCGGGGCAACGCCATTACTGACAATAAATAGCGACTCACCGTTGAAGTGCCGCATATGGCTTAAGGATTCAACCGCCGAGAATAACTCGTGAGAGTCGTAAACCCGCAGCATGCCTGCACGTTGAATTACGGCATCCCAAGTTCCATCGAAGGTCTGTTCGCTGCCCACTAATAGACGAGCTGCACGGCTGCGGCCACTTTTGAACATGACGATAGGTTTATTCCGCGATGCACTGCGCGCCGCAGAGACGAAACGACGTGCATCGTTCAAATGTTCTAGGGCGATTAAAATAGCGTGCGTTTTAGTATCTCGGGCTAAGAAATCGAGTAAGTCGTCACTGTCGATATCTATGCCATTCCCCAAGGCAATAAACCATGAGAAGCCGATTTTCCGCTGTTGTGCCCAATCAAGAATGGTATTAGCGACGGCAGTCGATTGCGCGATAAAGGCAACGTTTCCTCGGGCAACCGGTACAGGGGAAAAGCTTGCATTCAGTCCCTGATGGGGCGCAATTAAGCCTAAGCTATTCGGCCCTAATAATCGCATCTTCCAGCGAGAAGCCTGAGCGACTAGCTCAGAGAAATGTTCTGGCGAGGCCGATAGGATAATACAGCTCCGGCAGCCCTTTTCCCCTAATTCGTCGAGGAGTTGTGCGAGATGCCGAGCATGGGTGCAGAGAATGGCCAAGTCGGGCACGACTGGAAGCGCGGTAATGCTTGGATAGGCCATAACGCCACAGACGGCGGAGTAGTTGGGATTAACCGGTAAGATAGCCCCAGAGAAGCCACCGGCTAAGAGGTTTTTCATCATAAGGTGGCCTGCCCGGCCTACTTTTCGTGATGCGCCAATTACTGCAATGGATTTGGGCTTCAGTAATGCTTCTAATCCGAGTTGACTCATGGCTCCTCCGTTAGCGGTGGCCTATATAATCGCTAAGCTTGTCGTGTATGGATAGGGTGATGGGGTTTACCGGCCAAATAGCGTTCACGAAATAAGGTAAAATGTTGAGATAACTGTTGAGCGGCGGCTGCATCACCGGCCTGGTCCAGTAGCGCAGCGGCAATTTCAGCGGTGCAGTGGTGCGCATCACTATGTGCCTCGCGCAAAGTATATTGGCTGGGCGTTAACACATCGACCGAGATCACCGGAAAGTTCGCCAACCATGGGCTTTTACGAAACATTTTTCGAGCCTCACTCCAGGTACCATCCAACAGAATAAAAAGAGGTGGCTTACCCTCAAGAGGAGGACGGTCTAACACGGTTCTATCGGCTCGCGCATAGCTAGCAGGAAATACCACCATTGGCTGATAATTAGGCGCGATATTTTCAAGAAAATCTTTATCGTCAAAAGCGGTTCTCGACCACTGATAAGCCAAGGTTTCTGGCAGAATATCGGCGATCAGCCTTCCCGTATTACTGGGCTTCATCGGTTCTGTATCGTACATCATTAAACAAAAGCGGCTGCGTGCAACCTGAGGTTGTATTGTAGAACACAGACAATTACGTTGCGGTAAGAGGCAACGTTGACAACGGCTTACACGATTACCGCGTGCAAGAAATGGACGTGTTGCGGCGGCTAAACGTTGAGCGCGGAGCTGTAATACGGCATTACAATGAGTCATAACAGATCGATACTGGATAAAAAATACAGTTTAATGGAGTTGGGCGGGGGATGCTACGCGTGAGCGTTATTTCTGGTAGAGTGATCGTTAATTCACCGATAAAGAAGATAGCTAAGCGCGTAGACATCAGGTAATCTGCGCGCTCAGTAACAGGAGAATGTGATGAACGACGAAAATAAAAGTAAAAGCAGTAAAGTGAAAGTAATGTATGTGCGCGGTGAAGAGGCGTCTTCTTCGCGCAGCAGCGGCAACCCGCGGACGGGTAAAGGTGGTCGCTCAGCAGACCGCAAGGCTCCGACAGATCGTCGTTCATCGTCATCTCCTCGCCGTGATGAGGCCTCTTCACGCCGTAATGACTCTTCCTCTCATCGTAATGATTCGCCATGGCGTACCGTCTCTAAACGTCCTACAGAACAGGCAGAGTCTACCCAAGCATCAGGCGAAGAAGAGGGATTGACGGCTAAAAGTTATATTGACCCGGAACAGCTCCGTCGTCAGCGCCAAGAAGAGACGCGGGTATACGGCGAAAACGCCTGCCAGGCTCTCTTCCAAAGCCGGCCTGAAGCCATTGTGAGAGCTTGGTTCGTGCAGAGTGTCACACCTCGTTTTCGTGAAACCTTGCGTTGGTTAGCGGCAAACCGTAAGGCCTATCATGTGGTCGACGATAGCGAGTTAGCTAAAGCCGCAGGCACAGACCATCATGGTGGCGTATGCTTCATCATTAAGAAACAAACGGGATTAGATGTTGCGGCATGGTTATCGCAAGCAGCAGAACAAGACTGTGTTGTGGCGTTAGAGAACGTAGGTAACCCACATAATCTCGGTGCGATCATGCGCAGCTGTGCCCACTTTGGGGCAAAGGCGATTTTAGTTAATGATGCTAACTTACTCGAATCTGGCGCAGCCGTGAGAACAGCAGAAGGTGGCGCTGAGCACGTACGTGCCGTCACGGCACCATCCTTCCTACAAGGCCTTGATGCCTTCCGCCGTGCTGGCTATAGCATTGTCACGACCTCCAGTCATGAAGGGCAACCTTTGGCCTCCACGACGTTCCCGGCAAAAACTGTTTTTGTTTTAGGGCAAGAAGGGGAAGGGTTACATCAGGATACCTTGCGCCAAGGGGATATTAGTCTCTCTATCGGGGGGACCGGAAATATTGAAAGTTTAAATGTGTCAGTTGCCGCCGGCATTTTGTTAGGCGAATGGTGGCGTCAACAGAAAGCATAAAAAAAGCGCCGAAAGGCGCTTTTTTTTAGTGAGCGCCGCCGCCGCCGCCAGAATGGAAAGGCGGTTTAGCGAACCAAATGACGACTAATAGCATGATGAATATCCCGCCAGCCGCCCAGAAAATCTCATTGGCGGAAATAATCAATCCTTGGTCAGTAATTTGCTGAGCAATATAGCTTGAGGCTTGCTGGTGGCTCATCCCTAAAGATTCCAACTGTTGATAGCTTTGTTGAGCATTAGGATTATAAGCCGTGACCGATTCGGTTAGCTGGCTGTGATGCATCGCCTCTCTATTGGTCCATAGTGTGGTAGTAATAGAGGTGCCTATCGATCCCCCGAGTGTTCGAATAAAATTTGACAGTCCAGAGGCTGCCGCAATCCGATCTGACGAAAGGCCTGACAAGGTAATGGTTGTTAAAGGCATAAAGAAACAGGCTACCGCAAAACCTTGGATAAATTGTGGCCAGGCGGCATCAGCAAAAGTCATCCCAGGTTCAAAGGTATAGGCGCGCCAATAGAAACAAATCGCGTACATAATAAAGCTAAACGTCACGAGATAGCGCATATCGATGCGTGGCGCAAAACGGCCAATGATCGGCGAGAGTATAACCGGAAGTATTCCGACCGGTGCAGAAGCCAAGCCCGCCCAAGTCGCGGTATAACCGAAGACCTCTTGGAGGAGTTGGGGCAGTAGCACGATGGTCCCGAAATAGAGCATGTAGGCTAAGCTAATCGAACCACAGCCAATAGAGAAATTCCGCGATTTAAATAACGACAGATCGATGATGGGATGTTCATCGGTAAGCTCCCAGATAATCAAAATCAGCAAAGCGATGACCGCCACTACCGTAAGGGTGATGATCTCCGTAGAACTAAACCAGTCCAGCTCTTTACCGCGATCCAGCATCACTTGTAAACAGCCAATCCCTAGGGTCAGCATAACTAATCCGACAATATCAATCGGCTGCTTACGGGTTGGTGTCTCGCGGTTACCAAGCGTTTTCAGGGCGAGTACTACCACGACGATACCTATCGGAACGTTGATGAAAAATATCCAGCCCCAATGGTAATTATCGCTGATCCAGCCGCCTAAAATCGGGCCACAAATCGGTGCCACAATCACGGTCATTGCCCATAACGACATGGCCATACTTCGCTTTGCTGGCGGGAAGTTATTGAGTAATAAGCTCTGGGACAAAGGAATTAATGGACCTGCTACTACACCTTGAATGACCCGGAAAACGATCAGCATGGTTAGGGTATTTGACATACCACAAGCCCAAGAAGCGATAGCAAATGCCGCCGTCGACGCAACGAATAGCTTTACCTCGCCAAAACGGCGTGCCAGCCACCCAGTCAGCGGAATTGAGATCGCATTCGCGACACCGAAAGAGGTGATAACCCAAGTCCCTTGAGTGTTCGATGCCCCTAAGTCGCCTGCAATCGTCGGTATCGCGACATTCGCGATGGTTGAATCAAGAACTTGCATAAAGGTCGCCAGCGATAACGCAATCGTCATCAATACCAGTTGTGCGTGTTCTAAAGGCTTTCTCTCATTAGGCGCCATGGTGGTTACCCTGCATTAGCGGCAATGATTCGCTGAATAATGTGATCGGCCTGCTGTAACTGTAAGGTTAATGCATCACTCTCATAAGCAGGAGATTTACGCATCACCGTGGCCAGTGCCTGACCAGAGGTATTACTGACATCGATGGTTACCTGAGTCGAGAGTCCGATGCGTAGCGGATGTCGCTGGAGATCTTGCAGATCTAAGGAGACGCGTACAGGTAAGCGTTGTACCACTTTAATCCAGTTTCCGCTGGCATTCTGCGCGGGGAGCAGAGAGAAGGCACTGCCTGTTCCCATATCCAAACCGACGACTTTGCCATGATAGGTGACTGCATCACCATAGATATCGGCTGTCACGGTGACTGGCTGACCAATGCGTACCTCTGCAAGTTGTGTCTCTTTAAAGTTAGCATCTACCCATAATTCTTGGCTGGGGACGACTACCATCAGCGCGCTACTTGGTGTGATTTGTGCGCCGACTTGTACACTACGGCGGGATACGTAGCCGTCGATAGGACTACGAATATCGGTACGTTGGAGCGCCAGCCAAGCATCTCTGAGTGCGGCAGCACTTTGCTGGATGACGGGCTGCTGATCTAAAGGCGTATTCAATATCATGGCCTGATTCGCATTGAGTTGCTGAATCGCGACGTCGAGAGAGGCTTTAGCGCTGGCGGCGGTATCGCGAGCATGTTGTAACTCTTCTCGACCAATCAATTGGCGTTGGGCGAGGGGTTCACGACGCGCTAAATCAGCTTCAGCCTGATCAAGTGCAGTACGCTTTAACGCGATATTTGCTTGATATTGACGAGTATTAATCATTAATTGACGCACTTGTCGCACACTGCTGGCCAATGCGGTTTCAGCTTTATTCAGTGCTTGATTTGCATCGGTTTTATCTAACGAGACAAGTATATCGCCCTTATGTACCAAGTCGGTATTATCAAACCATACTTTACTCACGCTACCTGAAACCTGAGGGGATATTTGCACCTGATTTCCGGCAACGTAAGCATCATCAGTATCCTGCTGGTGGCTCAACACTAAAAACCAATATAGAGCGTAGGCAATTGCGATAACAATGCAGGCGGCCAGAAGTAGCATTAAAAGAGGTTTACGTTTTTTTCTTGAAGGGGTGTCAGTTGCTGAAGGTGGTTTTTCAACGGAAGTCATAACTTAATCCTGCCATAAAGACTACAAATAAAAAAACACTCCAGCTCAGTGAAGTGTATCAATCGAAAGTATTAATCAGTTTTTATTCTTACTCGGAACTCGGTGGAGAATTATGCGAAAAAGTATCTAAATGATTGAGTAGTTTTCGGTAGATAGATTCCAGTTGGTTTTGCTCTTCTGAAGAAAGAATTCCCCATATTTCTTGGAAACTGTCGTATTGAGGGGGAAGTATCTCGCAAAGAAACTCATAGCCGGCATCAGTAAGGTGGAGATTTAGGCATCGGCGGTCGTTATCGCTTTCACGACGTTCAACCCAACCTCGTTTTTGGAGTTCATCGGCAACGCGTGTTGCATTGGTACGAGAAGAGCCTAATGCAGAGCTTAATTCCGAAGGTTGGATACTTTGGTTTTGGCAAGCATCCAAGGTCAATAATGCATTAAAGATGGTGTCATTAAGCCCACGATCTTTGAGCATTTTATTACGATTTTCAAGAAGCTTGGTTTGAATATGCATATGTAGACGTGTTAACAACACCACACGTACAGGATAATTGTCGTGGCGAAGCGACAAATTAGATAACATTTTCTCAATTGGTTCGAAAGAACTGTCCAAGTCACACCTCATTTTTACAGCTATGTACTAACGACTCGTTACCGCAATGTGCAGACGAAGAGTAATTACCTAACCGTTAACGTTGTCATAGATTGAAACTGATTACCAGCGATAAAATAACTAAGATGACTACTTCAATGCTAATTATCTAGTCGTGTTATAGAGCGCGATAGTATGAACGAGTTAGTGCGAAAGCTTTGGGCAAAAGATGCATAATAGTAAGGGCCACGACGGGCCCTTGATAAGATGAGAGATTAGTGTAAAGCGTTGGTGACCCAGTGATCAAACAAGGCTTGGTGACTCTTTATCCATCCATCGACATGACGATTAATATCGGCTTCAGAACTTTGGCCGGCGCGCATGGCAGCATTCTCTGCATTGATATCGGCTAACGGTAACTTCATTTCTGCGAAAAGTTTAGCAGCAGCGGGGTTTTTCTCGGCCCACTGTTTATTCGCGATGATATTAATGTTGTTGACCTGGAAACCATAATTTTTACCATTAGGTAATGCGGTATTGGTCTTCTGTGGATCAGCAGAGAAAGGAACCTCTACCCAAACAACATCTTTACCTGGCTTGAGTACATCGCTGACCCAGAAAGGTGTCCAAGTATAATAGAGGATAGGCTTCCCTTGTTTAAATCGCGTGATGGTATCAGCCATCATCGCCGCGTAGTTCCCTTGGTTATTAGAGACGGTTTGCTCAAGCTGATAGGCTTTCATTTGATAGGCAATTACAGTGTCGCATCCCCAGCCGGGTGTGCAGCCTGTTAGGTCGGCACGACCATCACCATTACTATCAAAGAGTTTTGCGAGTTTAGGATCTTTTAACTGCTCGATATTCGTGATGTGATAGTGCTCAGCAGTCTTTTTATCGATCAAATAGCCTTGTGCTGCACCCGTGACATAATGCCCTTGCCGATAAAACGCTGAATTACCGCCTGCAGCATCGAACATATTCTCCTGTAAGGGCTGCCAATTCACGGCCATGAAGGTCGCATCCCCTTAGCAATCGAGGTATAGCCGACATTGTAATCGACTTCTTCGGGCGCAGAGACTTGGTAGCCTAATTTCCCCAATGCCCGGCTAACCAATAAGGTTTGGAACGTTTCCTCGGTAATCGTGCTTTGAATAGGTTTAACTGTCTGACCTTGTCCAGGAAGATCGCTAGCTTGAGCGCCCACACTGGTGAGTAGAGTCAGGGCTGCAGAAGTCATAAGTAATTTACGCATAGTCAGTTCTCAACGGTGAGTGGTGCGACGAAAAGGAGTAGTGAGCAGACCGATAGGTCCAGTTTGATACCAACGCTGGTGGCGCTGATGGCGTTTATCAACGCCGAAGGACTGTGTTAACCGATCGAGGATAATAGCGAGAATAACGATACCGACCCCGCCGATAGAGGCCTGTCCCATATCCAGACGACCAATACCCCGTAAAACCATTTGGCCTAACCCGCCGACCGCGATCATTGAGGCGATGACGACCATGGACAGTGCCAGCATAAGCGTTTGGTTGATACCTGCCATGATAGAAGGCATCGCGATAGGAAGCTGAACCTTACATAGCATTTGCCGCGGACTCGCGCCAAAAGATTGGCTCGCCTCGATCAGATCCTCAGGCACTTGCTTAATTCCGAGGATCGTCAGGCGGATAATTGGCGGCACAGCAAAAATAATGGTGACCACCACACCCGGTACGTTACCGATACCAAATAGCATCACAATCGGGACCAAATAGACAAAAGCAGGCGTTGTCTGCATTGCATCTAATAAAGGGCGTACCACTTTTGCGGCACGATCACTGCGTGCTAAAGCAATACCCAGCGGAAGTCCTATCAACACACAGAAGAATAGCGAGGTGAGGACTAATGCTAGGGTAATCATTGCATCGTTCCAGACACCAATGCAGCCAATAAAAATCAGCGCGACGAACGTGCCGATTCCCATACGCGCGGTGGTTAGCTGCCATGCGAGGCAAGCAAAGAGGATAATCGCCGCGGGGGCGGGAATATGAGTGAGTAACTGCTGAAAGCTACTTAAAATATAGTCGATAGGTATCCGTATTCCTTGAAATAGCGGACGGCAATGCTCGACAAGGCCATTGATCCCCACCGTCACCCAGTGATCGAGTGGGATAAGTGTTGAATGAAACGGATCACTTATCGAGAAGCTGTGATGCTCGACTGGCGCGCTATTTAACCAATCGCTTTGATCAGGTGTAGACGAAGGTGTCGCGTTGTTGGTTGTCCCGCCCCAAGGATCAGAGCTGGTTGTTGTATCGGAACTTGTACTCCAAGGGTCGTTAGTCGTAGTGGTCATAGGTTACCGGCCTCGCGATTTAAAGCTTTTAAAAGCGTACTTTTTGAAATTATCCCCAAGAATTGCTGCGTCTCATCGACCACTGGCAGGGCACAGGGCGCATCTGCCACCGGCGTAAAGAGATCGCTTAAGGAGGTTGACGCTTCGACAGGTCAGAGATGAGAGAGAAAGGCCTGTTCTAACGGCAAATTTTCTTTAGCCGCACGCTGGAGGCTTTCGGCGGTCACTATGCCAGCATAGTGCTGCTTATTCAGGACATAGCCATAATCGCGGTCTTGATCGGTCAGCAACTTCAATGCTGATTTTGGTCCTAAGCCGCTGACTCGGAGAATAATTGAGCCAGTGGCGGGTTTGGCAATATCTTTCGCACTGAAGACCTGACTGATATCGACCCCTCGGAAGAAGGTTTCTACGTAGTCATTAGCCGGTTGATTGAGGATCTCATCAGGGGTGCCCACCTGAACGACCTGACCGTTTTGCATAATGGCAATACGATCCCCGATACGCATCGCCTCATCCAAGTCGTGAGAGATAAAGACTATCGTACGTTGCTGTTTCGATTGCAGTTTGACCAGCTCATCCTGCATTTCTGTACGAATAAGCGGGTCAAGGGCTGAAAAGGCTTCGTCCATCAGAAGAATGTCGGGATCGTTAGCCAGCGCTCTGGCTAAACCGACACGCTGCCTCATTCCTCCAGAGAGCTGATCAGGCCAAGAGGAGGCATATTTTTCTAAACCAACTTGGCGAAGGGCTTCTAATGCTTTACTCAGTCGCTGTGATTTCTCAACGCCAGCCAAGGTCATACCAAAAGCGGTATTGTCGAGTACTGTCATATGAGGCATCAGAGCAAAGGATTGGAAGACCATACTGATTTTTGTTCGCCGTATTTCGCGCAGCGTTTTGTCAGAGACTTGGGCGATATCTTGGCCGTCGATCAGCACTTGACCGCGGCTAGGAGTAATCAAACGGTTAAGTAGCCTGACCAGTGTCGATTTACCGGAACCTGATAATCCCATGATCACAAATATCTCGCCTTCGTGAATCGTAAGGTCGACGTTATTGACACCGACTGATAAGCCAGTTTTATCGAGTATGCTTTCTTTGTCGTAACCTTGTTCGAGCAACTTATAGGCGCGCTCAGGGTTACCCCCAAAAATTTCATGCAAATTTTTGACTTGGAGTTTTATTGTCATGTTTACAGTAATTTCCTGATATTGTTTATTTAATCATTAAGTTATGAATTATTCCCTTATAGTTAGATAACTAAACCTATCATACTGAAATGCATCAACAACCTTTTTATGCAATTTAATTTGCATATATATGCATTGAGATAGGAATTTTCTTAGGCATGACAAGCGGTTAGGGGAAATTTTTTCAATAAATAAATTTAATTAAAAAATGTATGACTAATAATTATCATGCTAAGTAAATGAACGGGGGGCGAGGGGGATTTTAGGCGAAAAAAATACAAAAAAAAACCAGCGACTGAGCGCTGGTTTAGTGCGGTAAATTTAAGTCATTAACGCGCTATTTACGTGACAGTAATAGACCGAATACGAAGCCTACTGCCGCAGTGACGCCTAATGCTGAAGCAGGGTTATCTTGAACCCATTGCGTTGCTTGACAGCCAGAGTCACATAAGTTTTCTCGAAGTGATTTCTTACCTTCATTAAAGGTGGCACGTGTTTTCTTGAGCAGGCGCTCTGCGTTACTGCGTGCTTCATCGATCCCTTCTTTGGCATCATCACCGTAAGAATTTAAAAGGGCCTCTAGAGAATCAGCCAGTTCTTGAACGTCGGCATTATCTTCTGGTAAATCATATTGTTGTAATTTCTTAGCCATCATATTCTCCAAGATTTGAATTCGTGTTAATAATTATAGACAGCTTTTGATATTTGTATAATCTTAGAGAAAATTCCGAATGATCTGAACTACAAGCTTGTTGGGCTAGGATAAAGTTCGCTGATAAAAAATTAAGGAGTTTTTATATGTATTTACGACCGGATGAAGTGGCTAAGGTATTAGAAAAAGCGGGATTTGAAGTCGACGTGGTAACCCCGAAAACCTATGGTTATCGCCGCGCCGACCACTATGTTTACGTGAATCGTGAAGCTCGCCTAGGAAGAACGGCTTTAGTCATCCATCCTACTCTCAAAGAGCGCAGTCAGAATTTTGCAGAGCCGACGTCCGATTTAAAAACCTGCGATCACTATAAGGAATTTCCGCTCTATCTTGCCAGTGATAATCAAGAGCATTATGGAATTCCTCATGGTTTCAGTTCGCGTATCGTCTTAGAACGTTACTTATGCAGCATGTTCGGCTAGACAAGCCTTGTGGACCTAGCGGTATCGCATTATATCGCTACTGAGCTGTGGGCGGTAATAACGACTGATTGTCATTACCGCTGTGAAATTTCGCCAAATATTGAGGCTGGAAAATACACATTCTTAAGGTGTCACGGTATGTGCCATTAATAAAGAACTCCTGCTTGAGAATTCCTTCTGTTTCAAAGCCTAATTTCGAATAAATATGGATTGCTTTTTCGTTTTCTTTATCAACAATTAAGTACAGTTTATAGAGATTCAATACCGAAAATCCGTATTCCATCGCGGCACGCGTTGCTTTATTGGCTAACCCTTTACCCTGATGCTCAGGGGCGATGATAATTTGGAATTCTGCCCGCCGATGAATATGGTTAATTTCGACTAGCTCCACCAGACCGGCTTTTTCCCCTTCGTGCTCGACCACAAAACGACGTTCGCTTTGATCATGAATATGTTTATCGTAGAGATCGGAAAGCTCAACGAAGGCTTCATAAGGTTCCTCAAACCAATAGCGCATCACGGTAGCGTTATTATCCAGTTGATGAACAAAGCGAAGATCTTCACGTTCTAAAGGACGAAGTTTAATAGTCATGATGAGGCCTTTTTTATAAGACAATCGGAAAGAATATCGTAACCTTTGTTTCACCGAGCCGAAGTTGGCACAGGCTTTGCAACAATTGTTTCACGATATCGTTTTTTGATTCATGGAGTATTCTAGATGAAGGGTAGTGAGATTATCAAAGAACTTCTTGCAGCAGAGTATCCGCGAGATTTGATTGGCTACGCAGGTAAACCGCCGAAAGTTGAGTGGCCCGGTAATGCGCGGGTTGCTGTGCAATTCGTCCTCAATTATGAAGAGGGGGCAGAGAATCACGTTGACCATGGTGATGCCGGCTCCGAACAGTTCTTATCCGATATTATCGGCGCTGCGAGCTATCCTGACCGTCATATGTCGATGGACTCCCTGTATGAATACGGTTCTCGCGCTGGATTTTGGCGGATACACCAAGAGTTTCAACGCCGTGGGCTACCCTTAACCGTATTTGGTGTTGCCATGGCTCTCGCCCGTCATCCGGAGATTGTTCAAGCCATTCGTGAGGCGGACTATGATGTGGTCAGTCATGGCTGGCGCTGGATTCATTATCAAGGTATGTCCCCAGAGCAAGAAGCTGAGCACATGGAAAAAGCAACAGCTGTCCTCACCGAATTGTTTGGCAAACCGCCAGTGGGCTGGTACACCGGTAGAGATAGCCCCGCTACACGCCAGTTATTAGTCGAGCGAGGCGACTATCTGTATGACAGCGACTATTATGGCGATGATCTGCCTTTCTGGATGCCGGTGACCACCCAAGATGGACAACAGCACTCTCATTTAGTGATCCCCTACACGCTGGAATGTAACGATATGCGTTTTGCAACGCCACAGGGATTTAATACCGCTGAGCAGTTCTATACCTATTTGCGAGATAGTTTTGACGTCCTTTACCAAGAAGGCGAGACATCACCGAAAATGTTATCGATAGGGATGCATTGTCGATTATTAGGACGACCGGGTAAGTTCCGCGCGTTACAACGATTTCTTGATCATCTTCAACAATTTCCCGATGTGTGGATCTGTACGCGTCAGCAGATAGCAGAGCACTGGGTTACTCATTACCCAGCACCCTGATAATTCAGAGGAATAAGGGGCGGCCTTATTCCTTAACTCATCACACTGACGTGGGCCGCGACGATTCGCCAACCTTGGGGAAACTTTATCCAGGTTTGTTGCTGGCGGCCTATTTTGCTGGTGTTATCACGGGTGAATTCCGTGCTACACACCGCCATCTCTTCGCCGTAGGTCGTGATAACGGTATTTCTTAGGCTGCGGTCCAAATTAGCGGCAGGGCGACTTGCGCGAAAAGCCTGAATTTCTTCAATCCCATAAAGATTTTCGCCTGCGCCGAGCCTAACCGTATAGGGGCTATGCCAAAAAAGCTCGTCCAATACCTCGGTATCGTTAGTGGTCAGGGCGATTTCGTAGCGCTTGAAGTGGTGTTCCACTTCTGCAAGGACATGGGGGAGGTTAATTGTTATATCGGCCATCGATAATTCCTAAAAGAGTTGTTGTAACGTCACGTTGTTTTGCTCTAAGCGCCACGCCGCTTCCAAAGTCGTCGCTTCTTGATAGGGGGCAGCGATAAGCTGAACACCAATCGATAAACCGTTATCCGTACGCACTGGCGCGGTACATACCGGTAGTCCAACAAAAGAGATAGGTTGCGCGAGCATCCCCATACTGGCTTTCGTCGGTAAGGTTTTTCCTTGGATCTCAATCGATTGTTGCCCAATCACTGTCGCCGCACAAGGCGTCGCTGGCGCGATTAATAGATCGAACTTCTCGAACAGTGCCAACACCTGTCGAGTAAAATGTTCACGAAAGCGCTGTCCTTGCATAGGCCAGCTGGCGGGAAGCATGCATCCTGCCAATAAGCGTTCTCGGGAATTGGCTTCGAAGCGCTCTGGTGTTTCACGTAGTGCGTTTAAATAATGGCTACCTCCCTCACTCGCAGTGAGTAAGAAGGCCGCAGAACGTGCTAACTCGGCATCGACCAGTTCGACTTCATGATCAGCCCCTAACGCCTGAGCAACTTTTGTCGTAACGGCTCGGGCTTGATCGTCCGCCCACTGTGTAAAATACCCGCCTAGCACTGCGGCTTTTAACGTCTTTTTTTGTTGTCCGAGCTGTGTCGAAACTGGGTTTACTGGATGATCGGATTGAAAGCGATCGCTGGGATCATGCCCTTGTAATTGATCATAGACCAGCGCCAGATCTTCAACATGGCGGGCCAACGGGCCAATATGATCGAGACTGGCGACGAATGGATGGCTGCCGCGTCGCGAGAGGCGACCAAAGGTCGGCTTAAGGCCGAAGACGCCACATAGTGAGGCGGGGACGCGAATCGACCCGTTGGTATCTGTTCCCAGCGAGAAATGTGCTAAGCCTGCCGCAACCGCGGCAGCAGAACCGCCTGAAGATCCCCCCGCGATACGCGTCATATCAAGAGGATTACGGCATGCACCATAATGACTATTCTCGGTGGTAAAACCATAGGCGTAAGCATCCATATTAAGCATACCGGTAAGGATCGCTCCCGACCGATTAAGCTGTTGAATCGCCCAAGCATCTTCTAGAGCTGGCTGACGTTGGCTGAAAAGTTCAGCCCCTGCGAGAGTTACTTCATCCTTAACATCGAACAGGTTTTTAACAGCATAAGGAATCGCGGCGAGCGGCCCACACGGGTTGCCCGCATCACGCTGTTTATCCAAGCTTATAGCCTGTTGTCGTGCTCTTGAGGCGGTAAGGGTCGTCCAAGCATTCAATTCGGGATTCGCGGCAGCGATCGCCGAGAGATAATGCTCGGTGATATCTACCGCGCTGAGCTGCTTGGATAGCCAACGTTGATGCAGCGCTTTGATCGTCAAGGAGGCGAGATTCATAGTTTCCAGACGCCTCCTACTTCTTGGCGATCATCGAGTGGATAAGCCATTAATGGAGCGGCAATATCGGCAATACGGGCGAGTTGTAGAGCCAGTTCATCTTGGCGCGACGCATCGAGTTGTAAATCGAGCAGCAGGCTCATTTGGGTAATATAACTCGGCCAATCAATTGTTTTATTCATTATTATTCCTTAATAACCGGCAGCACTACCGTTACTGCGAGGATCGCTAGCACCTTCTACCAGTCCATTAGGATGGCGGACAATTGCGCCAGCATGACCAGTGGCTTCGCTCCAAGCATCGAGTCTTTCGGTGCGGTGACCTAATGTTTTAAGTCCTTGATAGGTCTCCTCGCTGAAGCGTGACTCGAGTTTTAACGAATCAGAGGCATTACCCCATGTTCTACCCAGTAACCAGCGAGGGGCACTAATGGCTTCTTGCAGTGGACGCTGCTGTTGCACGTAACGCGTAAAGAGAGTCGCTTGCGTTTGCGGTTGTCCATCCCCCCCCATTGAGCCATACACTAAGGTTCGGCCATCATCCAATTTAGCGGCTGCTGGGTTTAGCGTGTGGAAAGGGTACTTTCTTGGGGCGAGACAGCGTGGGTGACCGGTCTCTAAGCTAAAGGCTGCACCCCGGTTTTGCCACAGGATACCGGTATCGGGAATGACCACACCGCTGCCGAATTCATGGTAGATACTTTGAATAAAGGAGACCGAATACCCCATTTTATCGGTGACCCCCATCCATACGGTATCACCCGGAAGCAGAGGTTCGCCCCACGGTGCAGCCTGTTCGGTATTCAATTGCTGGCTTAACGCATCCAAATGTGTGTTGTTAAGCAGTTGTTGTAGATCAAGGGTGATCTCTTTGGGATCCGTGAGGTGCTCATCACGAAGGGTAAACGCCAACTTCGTCGCTTCCACGATGCGATGGATAGTCTGAATCTCATCACACTGTTCGAGATTAAAGCGATCAAGAATTCCAAGAATGGCCAGTGAAACGAGGCCTTGCGTGGGCGGTGCGAGGTTATAAAGTGTCCCGCGCGAGTGTTTTACACTGAGCGGAGTTTTGAACTGTGCCTGATGGTCAATAAGATCTTGTTCGGTGATCGGCATCCCTATCTCGGCCATCCCCGCGGCAATTTTTTTGCCGAGTGTTCCGCGATAAAAGCTGTCTAATCCCTCATTGGCGAGCAATGTTAAGCTATGCGCCAAATCAGGCTGACGTAAACACTCACCCGCCAACGGTGCACGTTTTTGCGGCAGATAAATATCGCTAAATCCAGGTAAGTGAGCCAGCTCACCCGCTTTACTCTTTGTCGCTTCTGCCTGTGAGGCGGTAACAGGGATACCGGATTCAGCATAATGAATCGCATCAGCAAGTAATGTGCTCAATGGCAGAGGCTGTGCAAAGTGCTGTGCGGCGTAGTCTAACGCAAGTTGCCAACCACTGACTGTTCCGGCGACGGTTAACGCTGCCTGTGGACCCCGGAAAGGAATGGTAGTTTGAGGATGATAGCGCTGGAGAGTGGCTAAGGATCCTGCTGCACCACTTGCGTCAATCGCAATAGGCTCGCCCTCGGGGGGGACGATTAACCAAAATCCATCGCCCCCTAATCCATTCATATGAGGGTAAACGACCGCAATTGTTGCGGCAGCAGCAACCATGGCTTCAATGGCATTGCCTCCTTGGCGTAAAATCGCTAAAGCACTGCTGCTCGCCAAGTGATGGGGGGTGACCGCCATACCATTTGGCGCTAAATTGCTTTGAATCATTATTGTCTATCCACGTAGGGCAAAGAGATTGACCAAGCAAATTTTGTACCGAGATGAAAAAAAAATTTCAGAGTGGTCTAAATCCTGCTTAATACAGTGAAATGTTTGTTACAGGAGTGAAGATGACGCCTTTAAATCAGCGATTGGCAAGCCATTATGAGAGCCTGACGCCACAAGAAAAGCGTGTGGCGGATTTTGTTGTCGATCATTTTGATGATTTGATCAGCTATAACAGTGCGGAGCTTGCACGGGTCAGCGGCGTGTCTAAAGCGACGGTGAGCCGGTTATTTAAACGGCTTGGTTACGAGAAATATAAGGATATGTACGAGGAGCTGCGTCTTTTACGACAAAGCGGTATGCCATTAACGGAACCGAGAGATATCGTACACGGCGATACCTTGCTCGCCAGGCACTATAAACAAGAGATGGCAAACCTGCTCCATTGGACAACGCTTCTCAACACACAAGAATTTTCGTCGGCCATACAAGCCCTTAATCAGGCTCGGCAAGTGGGGATCATTGGGTACCGTAATGCCTATCCGGTTGCGTTACATCTGCGTGCGCAATTGATTCAAGCCAGATCACAAGTCAGCCTCTTTCCGACACCTGGGCAGACACTTTCTGAAGAGTTGGTGGACTATGGCCCGCACGATGTGGTGGTAGTGATTGCCTTCAGACGCCGGCCAGCGGTGATAAAAAAATTACTCCAGCAGTTGCAACGTCAACAGGTGCCAGTCATCACTCTTTCCGAGCCGCAGGCGTTGAGTATTCAAGGATTAGCGACTTGGCAATTTGCGACGCCACTGGAAAGCGTTTCTGCCTTCGATTGTTACAGTGCGGCGATGAGCTTTGTAACATTGATGGCAAATTCACTGCTGCATTCGACGTTAGAGACTGGACGGCAACGTATTCATAAAATAGCGGAAACCTATCAGCATCTCGAAGAGCTTGAACAACGATAATGGGGCACCATAAGAGTGCGGTGCATTATCTTGGTGCATGATGTTTATCCCGAAGTGATCGTAAAGCTCAGCCAGCGCTGACATTTTATGTCTAAATTCTCTGGCACAATTGTTGCAGTATTTCTTAATAAGAATTTTTTGTTTCAATCACCAAGGACTCGCACATGGATATTTCTTCTTTTTCTCAAATCAATCCACCCCCACGTTTACTGATGGGGCCTGGCCCGATCAATGCGGATCCTCGTGTACTGCGTGCAATGTCGAGTCAACTTATTGGCCAGTATGACCCGGCGATGACGGATTATATGAATCAAGTCATGGCGCTTTATCGAGGGGTATTTGCTACCCAGAATCAGTGGACGCTGCTGGTGGATGGGACATCCCGTGCGGGGATTGAGGCAATCCTTGTTTCAACGATTCGTCCCGGCGATAAAGTCTTGGTGCCAGTCTTTGGTCGCTTTGGCCATTTGTTATGTGAAATTGCACGCCGCTGCCGTGCTGAGGTCCATACCATTGAGGTGCCTTGGGGAGAGGTGTTCCGCCCCGAACAAATCGAAGAAGCGATTAAAAAAGTAAAACCGCGTTTATTGCTGACCGTGCAGGGCGATACCTCGACCACCATGTTACAGCCTTTGGATCAGCTTGGGGAAATCTGCCGTCGTCATGGGGTATTACTGTATACCGATGCGACCGCCTCACTGGCCGGCAATCCTTTAGAAACCGATGCTTGGGGAATTGATGCGGTGTCGGCGGGGATGCAAAAATGCCTATGCGGTCCTTCGGGGACGTCGCCCATTACATTAAGCGATCGTATCGTCGAAGAGATCCGTAAGCGTAAGTGTGTCGAGGAAGGGATTCGTACGGCTCAGCACCAGCAAGGCGATGACGAGATGATTTATTCGAATTATTTCGATCTCGGCATGGTGCTCGATTATTGGGGGCCAGAACGACTCAACCACCATACCGAAGCGACCAGTGCGTTATTTGGGGCTTATGAGGCCGCACGCCTTATCTTGGAGGAAGGGCTAGAAGCGGGAATCACGCGACATAAACTCCACGGTGATGCCATGCTAAAGGGTGTACAAGCAATGGGATTACAAGTATTCGGTGATATTCAACACAAGATGAATAATGTCTTAGGGGTCTATATCCCCTCTGGCGTGGTGGGTGACGAGGTTCGTCATTTGATGCTTCATGATTTTGGGATTGAAATCGGCACCTCTTTTGGCCCGCTACACGGTAAAGTATGGCGCATTGGTACGATGGGGTATAACGCACGCAAAAGCTGTGTGATGCAGACTTTGACCGCGTTAGAAGCCGTGCTGAATCATGTTGGCTTTAAGACCGTGCAAGGGGCGGCGCTGCAAGCCGCTTGGGACCATTATCAAGCGGTGGGTGCCCATGCTTAATCTTATTCCAAAAGCGATGGCAGATAGCGCTGCCCAGCGCGTGATGCAGCGTTGTGACCTGTTGGCAAGTATCAGTGAAACGCAAGGCGCGCTGACGCGCGTTTATCTGTCTGACGAACATTTCCAAGCGAATCGCCAAGTTCAGCAATGGATGGAAGAGGCTGGAATGTCAGTCTGGCAAGATGAGGTGGGTAATATCTGTGGTCGATATGAAGCCTTGACGGATGGGGCACCGGCTATCTTATTAGGCTCTCATCTCGATTCTGTGCGTAATGCCGGGCGTTATGACGGTCCGCTGGGTGTTTTAACGGCAATTGAAGTGGTGAGCGCGTTACGAAGCCAAAATATCCGCCTAGCCAACGCCATCGAAATCGTTGGCTTTGCCGACGAAGAAGGTACCCGTTTTGGCATTACGCTCCTAGGGAGTAAGGGGTTAACGGGGCAGTGGCCGAATGACTGGCTAGATAAGACAGATGATCAGTCGGTTAGCGTACGAGAAGCGATGATCGCGCAACATCTCGACCCACGCAAGGTGTTACAGGCTGCTCGTCGTCCCGAATCTATTACCGCCTATTTAGAGCTTCATATTGAGCAAGGGCCCTGTCTTGAAACGGCCGATTTACCACTAGGCGTAGTCACGGCGATTAATGGTGCTCATCGTTTACACTGTCATTTTACGGGGCTTGCGGGTCATGCTGGGACAGTGCCTATGACGCAGCGTCAAGATGCACTGGTGGCGGCCGCTGAATGGATAATGGCGATCGAAAAAGAGACCACTGCGGCAGGGGGCGGATTAGTGGCCACTGTCGGGCAAATCAGTTGCTCACCGGGAGCGGTAAATGTGATCCCGGGTGAGGTCGCATTGAGCTTAGATATTCGAGGGCCAGAAGATGCCCCGTTAAGCCAGCTCTTAGAACACCTGTTGTCACGTGCACAGAGTATTGCCTCCGCACGTGGCATTAGCTTCCGCGCTGAGGAGTTTTATCATATTGCGGCAACGACCTGTGATAAGCGATTACGCGAAGCCTGTACCCAAGCGGTTACCGCAGTTCAAGGGAGTGCACCGCAACTGTCAAGTGGTGCAGGGCATGATGCGATAGCAATTGCCGCACAGTGGCCGGTTGCCATGATCTTCGTGCGTTGCGAGAAAGGGATCAGTCACCATCCTGCTGAAGCCGTCACGGTACAAGATGTGGCCGCCGGGATCCAAGCCTTTACTCAAGCGGTACAATTAACGGCCACACCTTCTCGGGAATATGAAACTGATGATCTCTCTCAAGCAGTTTAATGAAAGCGACGCACAGAGTGCACAGCAGGCTATCGCCCATTGTGTAGCGATAGAAGCCTGGCAAACTGAGCTTGTTGCGCATCGACCTTATCGCGATATCGCAACGCTGCACAAAGTCGCTGCTGAGCTAACCGCGGGGTGGGGGGGAGAGGCCCTGACTTCGGCGCTAAAAGCGCATCCTCGTATCGGCGAACGGCCCACGGGAGAAAGCTCTGAAGCACAGGCTTCGCGTCAAGAACAAGCGGCCGTACAACAGACCGATCAACAGAGTAAAGAAGCGATTCGTTTGGGTAACTTACGCTATGAGCAGCGTTTCCAGCGAGTATTTTTAATTCGCGCTAAAGGCCGCTCACCGCAAGATATTCTTGCAGCACTTGAGCAGCGTTTGCAGCTCAGTGCAGCAGAAGATATTGAGGCCAGCCTACAACAGCTGCGTGAAATCACGGCATTACGTTTGCAGGAGGCTATTCAATGAGTACGATTACGACGCATATTTTAGACACCGCCTTAGGAAAACCCGCGAGTAACGTCACCATTACCTTGGACCAACTGACTAACGAAGGGTGGCAACAGATTGCGAGGGGGAAAACGGATAGCGATGGCCGCCTAAAAACCTTAACCCCCGAACCCATCGTGCCAGGCCATTATCGATTAACCGCTGAAATTGGCGATTATTTTGCGCAAACTAATCGCCCTTCGTTATACCTTACCGCCCAGATTGATTTTGTGATTACGCAGACGGGGGAACACTTCCATCTTCCTTATCTTATTACTCCTAATTCGTGGTCAACCTACCGAGGAAGTTAAGGTAAAACTGTCCGCATCCTGCCAGGCGGGAAACGCTTGGCGGTAAGCGGTTACCCGTTGACGGTCAATCGTTGCGGTGATCACTGTCGCCTCTGCGGGTATGGCGGAGGCGATAATCTCTCCTTCAGGCGCGATGATTTGACTATCTCCTCGGTACGATAACCCATTCTCATCCTCTCCGACGCGATTACAGCCTATGACCCAACTTTGGTTTTCGATAGCTCTCGCTAATAATAAGGCTTGCCAGTGGTTTGCACGGGCATCAGGCCAACTTGCCACATAGATCATTAAGTCGTAATCGTTGTTGATCGTGCGCGAAAACGCGGGGAAGCGTAGGTCATAGCAAATTTGCGGCAATATACGCCATCCACGGTATTCAATTATTTGGCGGCTGGCTCCTGGCTTATAATGATGATGCTCGTTGGCCATCCGAAAAAGATGGCGTTTATCGTAGTATGAGAAGTCACCCTGCGGGGTAACGAAATAAAAACGATTCACTGCACCGTCAGCCAGCTGGATCGCCGCACTGCCGCAGAGTGCGGTATCGTGCTTCTGGGCGAGTGCTTGTAACCAACCGAGTACCTGTGTTTCACCCAGCGATTGGGTTGCCGCTTGCATCGAAAACCCAGTGGTGAACATTTCGGGCAATACCCACAAATCGTGGTGAGCAGATTGTGCGATAAGGCGGGAAAAATGCTGGAGATTAGCGTCGCCATCCATCCAGATAATCGGTTGCTGTAATACTCCGACCATTAAAGTTGACATAGTTTCTCCGCTGCTGCCTGCAAGGTCGCCTCTTCTTTTGCAAAGCATAGCCTGATTAAGTGATGAGGAAAGGCCTCTTTACAGAATACGGAAAGCGGAATAGCGGCAACGCCGACCTCTTTGGTGAGGTAAAGGCAAAAGTCGACATCGTTCATCTGGGAAATTGCCGAGTAATCAAGCAGTAAAAAGTAGGTTCCTTGGCACGGTAACAGGGTAAAACGACTTTCTTGTAACGCATTAATTAAGAAATCGCGGCGTTGCTGATAAAAGCTTGGAAGATTTTGGTCATGCTCAGGAGCATGATTCAGCATATCCGCTAACGCGAGCTGAGTGGGGGTATGAACTGAAAACGTAAGGTACTGATGTATTTTTCTGATTTCGAGGCTCAAATGAGGCGGGGCGACACAGTATCCAACCTTCCAGCCCGTCATATGATAGGTTTTGCCAAACGACGAGACGACAATCCCCCTCTCGCGCAGAGAAGCGTGCTGCAACAAGCTGTAATGCCCATGCTGAGCAAAACAGATATGCTCATACACTTCATCGCTCAAGACAAATATTGGGCGTTCGGCAATTGCGGACCACAACGCGTCGAATTCCTCTTTTTGCCAAACACTCGCAGTTGGGTTGTGTGGGGTATTAATAATCACTAGACGGGTTTTATCGCTAATTGCTGCAGAGAAGCTGGACCAATTAGGCGTGAAATCGGGAGGTGATAAAGGTATGTGTTTCATGATTCCGCCCGCGAGTTGCACCGCAGGGGCATAACTATCGTAACTGGGATCGAAACAGATCACTTCATCACCGGGGCGAACTAACGCCGTGATGCTAGCAAATAATGCCTCCGTAGCCCCCGCTGTCACGGTAATGTCTGTCTCTTTATCGACCTGGCATTCATAGCAACGGGAGATTTTTGCACTGATTGCTTCACGTAAGGCGGGGGTTCCGGACATCGGTGCATACTGGTTTGCCCCCTGTTCAATATGATGGGCTAGGCGTTGCTGCAAGTAATCTGGGCCACTGAAGTCAGGGAAGCCTTGTGAGAGGTTAATCGCGCCCACCTGCTGAGCCAGTGCGCTCATGGTGGTGAAAATAGTGGTGCCTAGGGCGGGAAGTTTACTCTCTGGAACCGGTACTGAACGAGTCATGAGGGGCCTCTGCGTCATGGTAAGAGCGAATGAATACCACTATAACAGGGCAAAAAATTTTGGCAATATGGACGTTTGGATGTCTAAATTCAGACGTTTAATAGGCTTTTTTTATCGGTTTGAGATCAACAGCGCAAAGAAACCTGTGTTAATCGCCTCGGTCATATTGCACTGAAATACTAATGGGCTACACTTGGCACCTGAATTTTTCCGTATTCCACAAGGAATTTATATGTACCATGATCTTATCCGTGATGAGTTAAATGAGGCAGCTAAAACGCTTGAGCAGTTCCTCAGTCAAGACGCTAACCTTAATGCCATTCAGCAGGCTGCAGAGCTGCTAGCGGCAAGCTTCAAACAGGGTGGGAAGGTATTGTCTTGTGGAAATGGTGGTTCACACTGCGATGCAATGCATTTTGCTGAAGAACTTACGGGGCGATATCGTGAAGATCGTCCGGGCTACCCCGCCATTGCGATTTCTGATGTTAGCCATTTATCCTGTGTCAGTAACGATTTTGGCTATGAATTTGTCTTCTCCCGCTTTATCGAGGCGGTGGGACAATCGGGTGATGTTCTGCTCGGTATTTCTACCTCAGGCAATTCCGGCAATATTATCCGCGCGATCAATGCTGCACGGAGTAAGGGTATGAAAGTGATTACGTTTACAGGTAAGGATGGCGGCAAGATGGCAGGTACTGCGGATATTGAAATCCGAGTCCCGCATTTTGGTTACGCTGACCGAATTCAAGAGATTCACATTAAAATTATCCACATTTTAATCATGCTGATCGAAAAAGAGATGGAACGTATTTCGGCATAAGTATTTCTTTTTTGTTATGAATTAAGCGCGCTTTATCCCGTTGCAGCATAACGCAGAGCATGTTATTGATTATTAGGTATCGGCGTTAAGTGACTGATACGCTGCTATTGAGGTCAACTGCATGTGTGAGCTGCTTGGGATGAGCGCAAATGTCCCTACTGATATCTGTTTTAGTTTTTCCGGTCTGGTACAGCGGGGGGGAGGAACGGGTCCGCATAAAGATGGGTGGGGCATTACGTTTTATGAAGGAAAGGGATGCCGAACCTTTAAAGACCCCCTCCCGAGTTTTGAATCGCCCATTGCACGATTAGTGCAAGAGTATCCAATTAAATCTCATTCCGTGATCGCTCATATTCGTCAAGCGAACCGCGGTAAAGTTGCCTTAGAGAATACTCATCCCTTCACCCGTGAGCTTTGGGGGCGTCATTGGACCTATGCACACAATGGACAGCTCAAAGGCTACCGCCGTCTCGAAACTGGGCAGTTTCGCCCCGTAGGTGAAACGGATAGCGAGCGGGCTTTCTGCTGGCTGCTGCATAAACTTTCGCAACGCTTTCCTCAGACGCCTAAAAACTGGACTTCAGTATTTCGCTATATAGCCGAACTCGCCAACGAATTGCGAGCACTGGGGGTATTCAATATGTTGCTCTCAGACGGACGTTACTTGATGGCGTATTGCTCTACACATCTTCATTGGATTACGCGGCGTTCACCTTTTGGGAAGGCGGTGCTGATTGACCAGGATATTGAAGTTGATTTTATGCAGCAGACAACGGCTCACGATGTGGTGACCGTTGTTGCGACACAGCCTCTCACCGGGAATGAAACCTGGCACAAGATTATGCCAGGCGAATGGAAGTTATTTTGCTTGGGTGAAGGCCAGAAAGGTCTTTGAAGCACTCGGGGTAGTCGTTTGGAATGGGTTGCCTCGTGGTGCGCTCGTTCCATTACTTTGGCCATTAACGATATATTGATTATTCATTACAGCAATCATTGGCGGTTGCTTATATTTCTCGAAATAATCATAACCAGGCTTCAATTGCTTCCAGAAGTTAATGTACTGCGAACCGGCATAGCGACGCATATTGTCGTCGGTCATCCGGAACGGATAGATATTCACTTCAATCTGCGTTTGGCCGTTATTAAATGCAGCCGTTACGTACTTAAAGATCTGATCGATACCACTATTGGTCATGGCATAACAGCCAATAGAGACGCAATCACCGTGAATCATTAAGTAGTTACCGTTATAGCCGTTAGCTCTATCGTACTGATTAGGAAAGCCTAAATTAATCGCGCGGTAGTAATGGCTATCTGGGTGAAGCTGTGAGGCGCCAATGGTATAAAATCCTTCCGGACTCTTAAAATCACCTTGAACTCGTTTAGGGCCTAAGCCGCCCGAGAACTTACAAATATTAAAGCGATTAAGTAGGCGAAACTGATTACCGACTTTGGCATAAAGTTCGAGCGTACGCTCAGACTTAAAAATCTGAATAAATACCGGCGAGCCGATCAGTTCAGTTTTCAGCTGATCGCTAACTGGGGCTTGTAATGCATTAGAGAGTGGAACGATTTCTGTTGAGAACGCGTTACAGGAAAACAATATCGCAAATATGAGTGCGAAAATACGCATGCTAGGTGTACCTTGATGACAATCATGGGGACGGTCTGCAATCGGACAACAGACTATTGCAGTAGAACAATTTATCTGCGCAACATTATCACTGTTATGGCTTTAATCAAGCTTTCATCTAGCTTTTTTTGTTAAAAAAAATGAGTCTGGGTTCCAGACGCGATATGGCTCTCATTTATCTTATTACTGCCTTATATCCCCCCTGATAATTCTCGCCTTGCGCTGGCTTAATGAGGTACGACTTGCATTACCCTCTGGTTATTTATACAGTATGCCGATAGTCGGTCGGAGGGGTGAAATGCGTAAAATTATTCATGTCGATATGGATTGTTTTTATGCAGCGGTTGAAATGCGAGATAATCCTGCCTTACGGGATATTCCCATTGCGATCGGCGGAAGCCGAGAGCGGCGGGGAGTCATCAGCACCGCAAATTATCCCGCCCGTCGTTATGGCGTAAAAAGTGCCATGCCAACAGCGACGGCATTAAAATTATGTCCACAGTTAACCTTGCTCCCGGGTCGGTTCGACGCTTACAAACAGGCCTCGGCCCAAATACAGCAAATATTCAAACGGTATACCTCGAAAGTTGAACCGCTCTCCTTAGACGAAGCGTATCTCGACGTGACGGAGTGCCTTGCCTGCCAAGGTTCCGCAACACTGATTGCGGAAGAAATACGCCGCTCTATTTTCCTTGAGACGGGGCTTACGGCATCAGCGGGCGTGGCACCCATCAAATTTTTGGCCAAAATCGCTTCCGAAGTGAATAAACCCGATGGGCTGTATGTTATCCCCCCACAGCAGGTCGACCATTTTTTACAGACGCTCCCTCTAGCGAAGATCCCTGGGGTGGGTGAGGTTTCATCAAGAAAGCTGGCCGATTTAGGTCTTTATACTTGTGCCGATATTCAAAAAGTTGAGCTAAGTTTTCTGTTAAAAACATTCGGTAAGTTTGGTCGTAGCCTGTGGGAAAAAAGCCAAGGCATTGATACGCGAGATGTCGACGGCCATCGATTACGCAAGTCTGTCGGTGTCGAGACGACGCTCTCCGTCGATATTGAACAATGGGAGCAGTGTCTGGAGGTGATCGATAAGTTGTATACAGAACTCGAACGTCGATTACGTCAAGTCAGGCCTGACCTACGGGTTGCACGTCAGGGGGTTAAATTTAAGTTTTCCGACTTCCAACAGACGACCCTTGAGCATATCTGGACTGAACTGACCAAGCAGGACTTTATCGATCTCGCCTTAAAACTCTGGGAGCAACGGCGACAGGGGCGATCGGTAAGGTTAATTGGTCTTCATGTCAGTCTGCTTGATCCACAAGTGGAGCGTCAATTACCCCTTCAGTTATGAGTTGGCAGTTGATTGAGCCAGGCGAGGTAATGTTCTGGCCAAGCAGAGTTCGCCATCCCTTTTTGCCCCAATCCAAAACCATGACCGCCCGTTGCGTAGCGTATCCATGTCATAGGGACATGGTGTTGTGTCGCGGCATGTTGAAGAAAAAAACCATTTTGCGGTGGGGCAATGGGGTCATCTACGCTTTCGATAACGAAGAGTGGAGGAGAATGGTCATGAATAACCGATTGTACTGACCATTTCGCTTCCTCTTGCCGCGACGCGTGAGGTCCCGCGAGGACCCGATGGGTGGCACTATGGTCGAGGGGAGACTCCACAGAAATCATTGGGTAGATCAACGCCATGCCTTCAACGCTAAACGCTGCATTATCATCCTTTTGTGTCATCTCAGCACGATTTATGGCTAAGGCGAGTAAATGCGCGCCCGCTGAAAAGCCGAGTACGCTTAGGTGCGGGTTTTGATGATGAATGATCCTCAGCGCTTGTCGGACATCTTTCATGGCGACATCTTTACCTTGCGGCCAGTGGGCGCTGGGTAATCGGTAAGTCAGCACGTAGGCGCGAAAGCCCTGCTGAGTGAGAAAGTGTGCGGCAGGTATCGCTTCCTTGGCTTGCTCAATTCTTCGGTAACCCCCACCCGCAGCGATTAGCACAGTTTTGCCGTTAAAGGTTTTGGGAGAGTAGAGGGTTAAAAAAGGCGCATTAACTTCGGTGACTTTGCCTTGAGGCGTTATCACCACACTAGGGCCTGGACGGGTTTGGTCACCACCAGTAGGCCAAAGCATAATTTTTTCGGCAGAGGCTTGAGCGAGAAAGGGCAGAAAAATGAGTGTGGCTAATCCTCGTATCCAGTCAGTAATCATGAGTGACCTCTCAAACAACGATATGCTAGGCGATTGCTCGCCTAGCAGGGCACTTATTTTGTTGGAACGGCTTTGAGTAAGGCCGTTAGCAGCTGCCAGTAAAGGCCAACACTTCCTATATGTACCTGTTCATCCGGTGAATGAGGTCCAGTAATAGTTGGTCCGATAGAGACCATATCTAAATGGGGGTATGGCTCGCGGAATAGACCACATTCTAATCCAGCATGAATGACTTGAATGTTGGGTTTCTTACCAAAAAGATCCAAATAAATTTCGCGAGTTAAGGCCATGATGGCGGAGTTAGCATCAGGCTGCCAGCCAGGATAACTACCCGATGCTTCTGTTTTCGCACCGGCTAATGCGCCCAATGACTGTAACATTGACACGACATACTCTTTGCCACTATCAATAAGCGAGCGGATTAGGCAGTAGATTTTTGCCTGATTCTCTTCAAGAGTCACGATACCAATGTTTAATGATGTCTCGACGACACCCGGCGCAACATCAGAGTTACGGATCACGCCATTAGGGGTCACATTTAGTAAATTGATAAAGCGATCTTGGCTTTCTGCGACTAACGCTTGCCCACTGTGCGAGATTGCCTGCGCGCTTAAGGTAACATTTTTATCTTTTGGCGCGACTTCATTTTGTAGGATTGAAAGGTAATCCTGAAGTGCCTGCTGAAGGGCCGCTTCCTGTTCCGGAGCAACGGCGACGACCGCGCTGGCCTCACGAGGAATAGCGTTACGAAGGTTACCGCCTTTAAAATCGATCAACTGCAGATCGAGCTTATCGCGAGATTCTGCAAAGAAACGCGCCAACAGTTTTGTCGCGTTACCTAATCCGAGATGGATATCGGCACCAGAGTGTCCGCCGCGTAGCCCTTTGAGACTAATCTCTAAAGTCAGATGTTGCGCAGGAATATCGCCTCGGCTAATCGGGAGTTCAGATAAGAAATCAATTCCCCCTGCACACCCCATATAGACTTCACCCTCCTCTTCAGAGTCGGTGTTGATCAGAATCTCTGCTTGCAGCCAATTAGGTTGTAAGCCGAAAGCGCCTTCCATCCCAGCTTCTTCAGTCATGGTGAGTAGGACTTCTAGCGGGCCGTGTTCAACGGTTTTATCGGCTAAAACGGCAAGCGCAGAAGCCATACCGATACCGTTGTCAGCACCGAGTGTCGTACCGCGAGCTTTCAGCCACTCACCATCAACCCAAGGTTGAATGGGATCGCGCGCAAAATCGTGCTCGGTAGCATTATTTTTTTGCGGAACCATATCGAGGTGGGCTTGTAAGGCAACAGGTTTACGATTTTCCATCCCTGCAGTTGCCGGTTTACGGATCAGAATATTACCGACAGCATCCCGCTCACACCAAAATTGTTGGGTCTTAGCCCAGTCTACAATATAAGTTGCTAACGCTTCTTCATGATAAGAAGGGTGTGGTATTGAACAGATTTTGGCGAAGAAGTCCCATAAGGGCTGAGGTGACAGTTGAGACAGTTCAGACACAATGCGTCTCCTATAACGGATTAGGATTAAGCCCGGTCATCAGGGCATAGAGCGGTTATTATTAGTAGAGAAAGCATATCATTGTTCGCGAGCATGCAGCGATTTATACCGAAAAAAAGTCAAACTCGGCAGCAGCACTGGTTTTTATCTGACGTTATCCCTATAATCACGCGCAAACTTTTTTTTGTTTGTCCATTCACCAGACCATCCCTGTTGGTCGGAGCCTGATTATTATGAGTCAAAAATACGTAGTTACTTGGGATATGTTGCAAATTCACGCCCGTCAGTTGGCTGAGAAATTACTGCCAGTTGAACAGTGGAAAGGCATCATCGCTGTGAGCCGGGGTGGACTGGTTCCTGCGGCCCTATTGGCACGTGAACTCGGTATTCGCCATGTCGATACAGTCTGCATCTCAAGCTACGACCATGACCATCAACGTGAAATGAAAATTTTGAAACGTGCGGAAGGCGATGGTGAAGGGTTTATCGTCATTGATGACCTAGTGGACACGGGCGGCACGGCAAAAGTCGTCCGCGAGATGTATCATAAAGCGCGCTTTGTAACAATTTTCGCTAAGCCAGCAGGTCGCCCATTAGTTGATGATTACGTTGTTGATATTCCACAAGATACTTGGATTGAGCAACCTTGGGATATGGGGATCACCTTTATTCCACCGCTAGTCAAAAGTTGATGGAAAAAACAGCACCTGAGGGTGCTGTTTTTTTTTATCATTTTCATTTAATAGTAAGTCTGCTAAAAGTAACACTGATAACAATGAACGCTAATAGGAGTGTAGTCAGATGGTATTACCCGGAGGCCACTTCAGAGGCCGTTACATCGTAAAATTTAATGAGTTAGGTCCCTATCTGCGCGAGGAGCAATGCCAAGATCACCGTTTCTTCTTCGACTGTTTAGCTGTCTGTACCAATATTAAACCGGCACCAGAGAAGAGAGAGTTTTGGGGATGGTGGTTAGTGTTAGAAGCTCAGGAAACTCACTTTGACTATCGTTTCGACTTTGGTTTATACGATAAAGCAGGCCAATGGGTACCGGCTGAAATCAAACGCGATGTGGATCGTCAAGAAGCCGAGGCGAGTCTACAAAAATTCTTCCCACGCCTCGAAGCATTGATGAACGAACTTAATGCACCGCTTATTCCTGCGAGTAACTTCGAACCCTCGTTGTCGTTTTAATCATCTACGCTGCCCCTTTTTAGATTAAGTTACGCGAAGCATAAGGATAGCTATTGGCAAGCTCTAGCTGTCCTGATACAACTGTGGACTCATTTAACTCTCTAGGTGGCAGGAAATATGCGTGGCAGTCAGACCTTAGTGGTCAAATTAGGGACCAGTGTTCTCACTGGCGGATCTCGTCAACTCAACCGTGCGAGAATGGTTGAGATTGTGCGGCAGTGTGCACAAGCAATGAATGACGGTCACCGAATCGTCGTCGTGACCTCTGGTGCTATCGCGGCAGGCAGAGAGCATCTGAATTATCCCGAACTGCCCCCCACCATTGCGTCTAAACAACTGCTGGCCGCAGTGGGTCAGTGTCGCCTGATCCAGTTATGGGAACAGCTGTTTGCCATCTATGGTATTCATATTGGTCAAATGCTTATCACCCGTGCGGACATGGAAGACAGAGAGCGCTTTCTTAATGCCCGCGATATGCTGCATGCACTCTTAGACCAGCGTATCGTTCCGGTGATCAACGAAAATGACGCTGTCGCCACGGCAGAAATTAAAGTCGGCGATAACGATAATCTTTCCGCTCTGGCGGCAATACTCTCCGATGCTGATAAGCTTTTGCTCTTAACCGATCAACAAGGTCTGTTTACCGCCGATCCGCGTTATGATCCCAATGCAACACTGATCGAAGATGTTTATCAGATTGATGACTCGCTAAAAATGATGGCGGGAGGGAGTGTTTCTGGATTGGGAACTGGAGGTATGGCAACGAAGCTGCAGGCGGCTGAAGTGGCATGTCGAGCAGGCATTGATGTCATTATCGCGCCCGGTGACCAACCCATTGTTATTCAGCGATTGTTACAAGGTGAAAAAGCCGGAACCTTGTTCCACGCGCAAGAACATCGTCTGGAAAGCCGTAAGCATTGGATCTTTGGTGCGCCACCCGCAGGGTCTGCGCTGATTGATGCCGGCGCATTAACCGCACTGCTCGAGCGGGGCAGTTCACTGTTGCCGAAAGGCATTACTGAAATTACCGGTAATTTTTCTCGCGGCGAAGTTATCGCGATTTGTGACCCTCAAGGTAACGATATCGCGCATGGCGTTTCGCGCTATAACAGTGATGCTTTACGTATGATTGCCGGGAAACATAGCCAATCTATTAGTGAAATCTTAGGCTATGAATATGGTGCGGTGGCCGTGCATCGTGATGATATGATCGTAGGATAAGTCGAGATGAATATAGAATTAATGGGGCAGCGTGCGAAAGCTGCTGCTTATCAACTTGCCACGCTGACTGCGCAAGAAAAAAATCAGTTATTGATGACTGTTGCTGATCACTTAAACGCGAATGCGGCTGATATCTTAGCGGCGAATCAATTAGATGTGGCAGATGCCGTTAAGCAAGGTCTCTCGCCTGCTTTAATTGATCGATTAACACTCACGGTTGAAAGGTTAGCGGATATCGCCAACGATGTCCGTAAAGTCTGCCAACTCAGTGACCCTATAGGCCAAGTGATCGATGGCGGCCAGTTAGACAGCGGCCTAAAGATTGAGCGACGCCGAGTGCCGTTGGGGGTGGTTGCTATTATCTATGAAGCTCGCCCGAATGTGACTATCGACGTGGCAACGCTCTGCTTGAAAACAGGTAATGCAGCGATTCTACGGGGAGGAAAAGAGACCTATCGTACCAATGCGCAAACTGTTGAGGTTATTCGTAAGGCATTGACACAACATGGCCTACCCATTGATGCCGTGCAAGCAATTGATGACCCCGATCGCCAATGGGTTAACCAATTATTGAAGCTGGATAAGTACGTCGATATGTTGATCCCGCGGGGTGGGGCAAGCTTACACAAACTGTGCCGTGAGCACTCAACCATTCCTGTTATTACCGGTGGAATTGGTGTCTGTCATCTCTATGTTGATGAAACGATGGATAGTGAACAAGCCCTTAACGTGATCGTCAATGCAAAAAAACAGCGCCCAAGTGCATGCAATTCCTTAGAAACGCTGTTAATTCATCGTTCGCAACTCGACCAGTTCTTACCCAAATTCCTGTCGCGCATGACGCAGGAAGGCATTACTCTGCACTTAGACCCGCAACTATCCTCCCACCCAGCCCTGGGGAATCAGGAGTATGCGCAAGCCACTGAGGCCTCTTATCGAGATGAGTGGTTATCGCTTGATCTGAATATCAAAGCGGTAGCAGACCTACATGAAGCGGTTGAGCATATCCGCGAGTACGGTACGCAACATTCAGATGGTATCTTGACTGAACGTTACCTGAATGCCCAAGAATTTGTGAATCAAGTCGACTCTGCTGCCGTGTATGTCAATGCCAGCACACGCTTTACGGATGGCGGACAATTTGGCTTGGGGGCTGAAGTGGCGGTGAGTACCCAAAAGCTGCATGCGCGGGGGCCGATGGGATTAGAGGCGTTAACGACCTACAAGTGGATCTGCTGGGGCCAAAATAGTTTACGTTGATACTGCTAAGGTTTCGTTAAGAAAATACGCGTTTTGATAAGTTTGGACATACTCTCCTGATACGAATCAAGAGTAATCTTGATGGTTAGCGCTAGAGTATTACGCATAATTCTACTCATATTTTGGCTCGAGCGAGAAGTTATGCGTAAAAGACCTCTAGTGTTAGCGATGGTATGGTTAACCTTAAACCCGATGGTTATGGCTTATGCTCATGACCATCATCATGATGACTGGGACCGCCATGGTCATTCAGGTCCTCGGTGGCACGACCGCCGTGACTGGCGTGACCACCACCGAGATCATGACAGGTACTCTCACCATCGACCGCATTATGACAGAAGAGATTTTTTCTATGGCGGTCATCACTTTAGACCAGGTGGAAGATACCCTCATCAATATTATCAAAATCGATATTGGGTCAACGATTGGCACCGGCACGGATTAGGCTCACCCCCTCCTGGGCATCGGTGGGCAAATATTAATGGTAATTATGTCCTGATTGCCGTTGCGACAGGTGTTATCACATCCCTTATCCTCAATCATTGATTCAAATAGGCCCGAAATGATTCGGGCCTTTTTTTTCCAAAAATTCGCTGTTGTATAGAATACATTACAACCTGCAGTTTACTGATTAATTTGGGCTCTTGATGTAAATAATTATTTACACCGAATTTATAATTGGATTGAAATCTTTACTTATTGTGATATGGTGGAGGTATTGGTCGCCAAGACCCCCTCTTTTTAGTCAGGTAACGTCATGCAGAAAGATGCCTTAAATAATGTTCATATCACGGATGAGTCGGTAATGATGACCCCGGCAGAACTGAAAGAATTGTTCCCATTAACCGTTGAACAGCAACAACAAATCCATGATTCTCGCCAAACAATTGCCGATATCATTGCTGGTCGAGATCCTCGTCTGTTAGTCGTATGTGGCCCATGTTCTATTCATGACCCGCAAGCGGCATTGGAGTACGCAGCGCTATACAAAAAATTAGCCGAAGAGGTGAGTGATTCTCTCTACTTAGTGATGCGCGTTTACTTTGAGAAGCCACGTACCACTGTAGGGTGGAAAGGATTAATCAACGATCCGCATATGGATGGCTCATTTGATATCGAGCAGGGCTTAAAACAGGCCCGTCAATTATTAGTTGAATTGGTATCGATGGGGCTCCCGCTGGCAACCGAAGCCTTAGATCCCAACTCACCACAGTTCCTCGGTGACTTATTTAGTTGGTCAGCGATTGGTGCGCGAACCACTGAATCGCAAACTCACCGTGAAATGGCATCAGGCTTATCAATGCCGGTTGGTTTTAAAAATGGCACAGATGGGAGCTTGGGTACGGCGATTAATGCTATGCGTGCCGCCGCGATGCCGCATCGTTTTGTTGGGATTAATCAACAAGGCCAAGTCTGCCTATTACAAACACAAGGTAACGGGGATGGGCATGTTATTCTGCGAGGTGGTAAGATGCCGAATTATCATCCTGAAGATATTGCCCAGTGTGAAGCTGAAATGACCAAAGCGGGACTACGTCCTTCGTTAATGATCGATTGCAGTCACGGTAACTCAAATAAGGACTATCGCCGTCAAACCGTGGTGGCCGAAAGCGTATTGCAGCAGCTGCAAGCGGGAAACCGTTCGATTACCGGAATCATGTTAGAGAGCCATCTGTTCGAGGGAAGTCAATCTTCCGAATTGCCGCGTGCTGAGATGCAATACGGTGTTTCCGTCACCGATGCCTGTATAAATTGGCAGGTCACTCAGCAATTATTAACGAAACTCGCCGATGCAATGAGTGCTATGATCACCTCAAGTACAGTGGAAGGGTAGATAGAGTAATGGTTGCAGAACTGAATGCGTTACGCGATAAAATTGACGAAACAGATAAAGCGTTACTGGCCTTGCTTGCGCAACGTATGCAGTTAGTGGCGGAGGTTGGAGAAGTCAAAAGCCAACACGGACTGCCAATCTATGTGCCAGAACGTGAAGCATCCATGCTAGCGTCACGGCGTGCGGAAGCGGAAGCTGCCGGCATCCCTGCCGATTTAATAGAAGATGTTTTACGTAGAGTGATGCGAGAGTCTTACGCCAGTGAGAATGACAAAGGGTTTAAGACACTCAATCCCGCCATGCGACCTATCGTTATCGTTGGGGGTAAAGGGAAAATGGGCCGCTTGTTCGAGCGGATGTTAACGCTTTCAGGTTATCAGGTCCGTTTACTGGATAAGGACGAATGGGAGCAAGCGGCGTCTTTGGTCAGCGATGCGGGAATGGTTATCGTTAGCGTGCCCATTCATTTAACCGAACAGGTTATTCAGCAGCTACCGCCTTTACCGGACGATTGTATTTTAGTCGATCTTTGCTCAGTCAAAAAAGCGCCGTTACAAGCGATGATGGCCGCACACAACGGACCTGTATTAGGTTTGCACCCTATGTTTGGGCCAGATAGTGGTAGTTTAGCCAAGCAAGTCGTGGTGTGGTGCGATGGCCGTTCACCGGAAGCGTACCAGTGGTTTCTCCAGCAAATCGAGGTATGGGGGGCACGGCTCCACTCCGCCACGGCGGATGAGCATGACCAAAATATGGCTTTTATCCAGGCACTCAGACACTTCGCGACCTTCGCTTATGGGTTGCATCTGTCAGAAGAGAATGTCGATCTCAAACAGTTACTGGCGCTTTCTTCACCTATCTACCGATTAGAATTAGCAATGGTTGGCCGCTTATTTGCTCAAGATGCACAATTGTATGCGGATATCATTATGTCGTCGCCGAATAACATTGCCTTGATTAAGCGTTATTACACACGCTTTGGCGAGGCGTTGGCGCAGCTTGAACGTGGCGATAAAGCTGCCTTCATTAAAAGTTTTGCTGGCGTTCAAACTTGGTTTGGTGATTATGCCAAGACGTTTATGACAGAAAGCCGTTCTCTACTGCGAGCGGCGAACGATAATCGTAAGTAGTTTGCCAACCTCATCATATTAAGCACCACGTTAACCGTGGTGCTTTTTTTATGGTGTTACAGCGGTGACTGTTTCGCTCGGATAGCAGCCCAGCACCTTCAAGTAGCGGGTGAGTTCAGTAAGCTGTTGCAGGGCAGATTGCATAGCGGGATCACTGCTATTAGCTTGAACGTCGATGTAAAACATCTCTTCCCACGGGTTACCGTTAATTGGGCGAGATTCAAGTTTAGTCATCACGATATCATGTTGTCTCAGTACGAGTAAGGCGTCGACTAATGCACCGGCTTGTTGTCCCGTTGCCATCAATAAGGTGGTTTTCGCGGGAACTTGTTCTGATACCTTCACTGGTTTACGCGCGAGGACGATAAAACGGGTGATATTTTGCGACTGATTAGCGAGTTGACGATCTATCGCTTGAAGTTGATAGAGCTGTCCACCGGCTTCACTGCCGAGTGCCGCGACAGAGGGATCGTTTAAACTCGCAACGGTTTCCATCGCTGCAGCAGTACTTTCGGTATAGTTAATTTTCCAATGCGGATAACGGGTTAAATATTGGCTGCATTGTTGGAAAGGCTGTGGGTGGCTATAAACCGTTGTGATCGCAGTAAGAGACGTTTCACCTGAAACCAACAGGCAGTGATTAATCGGTAACGTCATTTCTCCCACGATATGCAATCCAGTATTTTGAAGCAAATCGTAGACGTCGTTAATCGATCCTGAACTCGTATTCTCTAAGGGGAGTACGGCATAGTCAGCTAATCCTTTCTCCACTTGGTTAACAATATCTTGGAATTTACTGCAGCCTACTTCGATCATTTGGTCAAAATGATGTGACGCGTAGCTGCGTGCAGCGAGGTGAGAATATGAGCCTTTGGGGCCTAAGAAGGCGACACGAACCGCTTGTTGTTGAGAGTCGTTGAGCGCTTTTTGTAGCAAAGCTTGTTGAATCAATACCGAGTCTTCGATCACCAGCTGAAACAGACGCGTAATATAATGACTATCGAGAGAAAGCGTTTTTCCTTGGTCGATCAGTTTTTCAAGTAGCTGTTTTTCGCGCGTCACATCGCGTACTGGACGCTGGGTTTGCAGCTTATAATTGCCCACCGCCACGGCAAGCTCACGACGCTTGGCGAGAAGAGTGAGTAAACGGCTATCCAGATCACTAATGTCATGTCGCAATTCGTCAAGCGAAGCGTAAGGGGTCATAGTCTGTCCTTTAGTTTTTTATTTTTTCAAAAAAAAAGCCTCCCGGAGGGGAGGCCTTTTGTTCGTCTTTTCATTCATTCTAGTCGAAGCGGCTTCCCTGGGAGGGGGAGCTAAAAAAAAATGAAAAGAAGAACAGGTTGTGTTGCATGTTATTTATCTCGATAGAGTTGAACTCAGAGAGTAGCGTTTGCGATCCCGCGCGTCAACCTAAAACCGCGCACCCTGTGGGTGCGCAGTATGATTAAGATTCGGCAGGAATAATATCTTTAACGCTACCGTTTGCACGCCGTGCTTCAGCTTTATGCTGGACCTTATTGAGTTGGCGCTCAAGTTTTGAAATGAGTTCGTTGACTGCGACATACATATCGTCGTGTTTCGCCGTAGCAACAAGGGTACCGTTGGGGGTGTTGAGTGTTGCATCGGCAACAAACTCTTTAGGCTCTTTAGAGAGGACCACGTGAGGGTTTATCAGCTGGGTCTGCCATTTTTCAAGCTTCGCAAACCGCTCTTCGATATGACTACGGATTGCGGGGGTAATATCCATTTGCTTACTGGTGATGTTGATCATCATTTTACCTCTCTTCGTCATTGCCATGGTACGTGCTCCCAGAATACCGACTATGCACACCAATAATGTGATCTGTGTCACATTATTGGTATATGAAAAATTTTTAGTCCTAAGGGTAATTTTCAGCTACCTGAGGGGGAAGAGGGGTAATGATTGTCAGTGAGTATGGGCCAAAAATTAGTCGGTTTGATACCGCATTGTCCGTTTTAAGCATAAGGGTGTCAGTTATGCAGGAGCCACAGGGGAAAGGGTATCGCTAGGATAGTTTTTTATCCTCAGTAAGGAACGACTATGCTGCTAGACCCCGCAAGCAAATATAAGCCTTTCCCCATTATCGCCTTAGCGGACAGAACTTGGCCTAATAAACAATTGACGCACTCTCCGCGCTGGCTTTCTACCGATTTACGCGACGGTAACCAAGCGTTAGCTGAACCTATGAGTGTCGAGCGTAAACTCAAGTTTTGGGAATTGCTCTTATCTTGCGGCTTCAAAGAGATCGAAGTCGCCTTTCCTGCCGCATCCGATACCGACTTCCAGTTCGTGCGGCAATTGATAAAAGAGCAACGGATCCCAGAAGATGTGACCATTCAAGTGATTACTCAGGCACGGGCCGACCTTATCGAGCGGACCTTTTTAGCGTTAACAGGGGTTAAACGGGCCACGATTCATCTCTACAATGCCACGGCACCTCTATTTCGACGTTTAGTTTTCCAGCAAAGTAAACAACAAATTATTGCGTTGGCCGTTGCGGGAAGTGAGCAAATTCGTCGTCATTGTGAGGCGAATCCTGATACGCATTGGACCTATCAATACTCACCTGAAACATTCTGCTTTACTGAGCCAGATTTTGCGCTGGAGATTTGTGAAGCTGTGGCGAAAGTTTGGCAGCCATCGCCAGAACGTCCAATGATTATTAATTTGCCCAGCACCGTTGAGGTCAATACCCCCAATGTCTATGCCGATCAAATTGAACATTTTTGCCGTCATTTTATCTACCGTGAGTCGGTATGCATAAGCGTCCATCCTCATAACGACCAAGGGTGCGGGGTGGCGAGCGCAGAATTGGCTTTACTCGCAGGGGCTGAAAGGGTTGAAGGCTGTCTTTTTGGTAACGGGGAGCGGACAGGAAATCTCTGTTTAGTGACTATAGCGATGAATCTTTATAGCCAAGGTATCTCGCCACAGCTTAATTTCAGTGAGATGACCGATATCGTTGAACAAGTTGAGGAATATAATCAGATCCCTGTCCATCCACGGCATCCCTATGCAGGTAAATTGGCGTTTACGGCTTTTTCTGGTTCGCATCAAGATGCGATCAAAAAGGGCTTCACTGCCCGTGAACAGGCGACAAACTCTGTATGGGAGATCCCTTATCTACTGATCGATCCGAATGATATAGGGTGTAACTATGAGGCGGTCATCCGTGTGAATAGCCAGTCGGGTAAAAGTGGTACGGCCTGGGATGCTAGAACAGAATCATGGGTTAAGGCTGCCCCGAGCGTTACAGCAAGCCTTCAGTCGGCAGGTACAAATGATTACCGACCACAGCGGCCGTGAAATGACCTTAGCGCAAGTGTGGCAACTCTTTCGTCAGCTTTATGGGCCCCACGAGCAAGCCACATATCAGTTACTCGATTATCGAACAGAAAGCTTAAAGGATAATCGCATTATGTTCCATGCTCAGGTTAAGACACCGGAGCGAACCCTAACCGTAAGGGGGGAGGGCAATGGACTACTGTCTGCAGCGGCTAATGCACTAACGTCCTATGTGGGGGAATCGTTGACGATTGAAGACTATCATGAGCATACCTTGGGCAGGAAAAATGAGAGCCGTTCTGCAGCCTACATTCTGTGTGCAAGCCAGGGGAAGGAGAGCCGTTGGGGGGTAAGTGTCGACAGCGATATCGCCAGAGCGTCGATACAGGCACTCCTTAATACACTCCCCAGTGTTACGATAAATGGAAATAATGACTAGAGGGCATCCCTAACCGTCGGCGAAACATTGTGCTAAAGGCACTTTGACTTTCGTAGCCTAAATCGAGGGCCACTCTTAATACTGATTGGCCCAGTGCAAGACGTTTCATCGCTTCCATTAATTTCGCCCGCCTAACCCATTCACTAAAAGAAAAGCCTATTTCCTGTCGAAAATGCCTGAGCAGCGTGCGCTCACTCAGGTTAAGCAAGGTCGCTGCCTCGGACGTTGTCCAAGGTTTGGCTAAATCGTTACGTACAAGCATGCAGAGTTTCTTGAGCGCAGAGGAGACGGGTTCAGGAAGATTGAAGGGTAGCACTGACATGCCACGTATTTCATCTAGGATAAGTTCATAGACTCTCTCTGCTCGGCTATTGGTGGCATAGTGATCGGGGAGGTCGAGTGCTGCGATGATCAGCTCCTTAAGCAGTGGCGAAACTTGCACCACTTGACATTCCGTGGGTAAATCGGCTCGAGCGAAAGGATCCACAAATAATGTTCTGGCAGCAACCTTTCCAGTAATGGTTAGCTGGTGAACAACCCCAGCAGGCAACCAGACTCCGCGACTAGGCGGAATAATCCAACATCCTTGCGCGGTATGGACGCTGACTACCCCGCTTAAGCTGTAAAGCAATTGCGCACAGCGATGTTGATGCCAAGGTTCACGCTCACCATGAGAATAATCATGAGCGAGAGGGATCACCGGACGTGTTTCAAAATTGATAGGCAGTGTCGTCGACATGCGATTCTATTTTTTATGAAGGTAGCATAGCAGTGAGAGTATTACGTGGAAATTGCCGTTTCAATGGTTTTAATCAGTCAGTGACTGGAAGGATAAAGTGACAAAAAAACCAGCCACTAAGCGTGGCTGGCCTGTTAGCAGAATAGGGGCGGCTATTTTGCGTTATTTGCTGCGATCAGTTTTGCGACTTTGTCTGCTTCAGCGTTTAGCTGAAGTTTACGGTAAGCATTTTCCATGTAAGGAAGTGCTTGGCGTGTCGAGACAGTATCGGGATAATCACTCAGCATCTCTTTAGCGCGATTAACGACCGCGACATAGGCCTCACGTTTAGTGTAGAATTTCACAACAGATAATTGATACGTCGATAAACGATCCTTTAGCGCGACCAGACGCTTTTGCGCGTCAGGGGCATATTGGCTGTTTGGATAGCTTTGTACCAGTTGTGAAAAGTCTTTGAAGGCTTGTCGTGCATTTGATGGATCGCGATCCGAACGGTCAATACCGAAGAAGTGCTGTAAAGCTGATTGGTCAAGCGCCATATCCGTTAGCCCTTGCATATACATTACATAGTCAATGTTAGGGTGGGTAGGATTTAAACGCATGAAGCGTGAAATGGTCGCTTGTGCCATTGGCATATCGTCATTCTTGTAATAGGCATAGATCAGATCGAGCTGTACCTGTTGCGAATACGGACCGAAAGGGTAACGATTGTCCAGCGCTTCTAACTGGCTGATAGCGCCTCTGAAGTTCCCATCTTGCAGTTTTTGCTGAGCTGTAGCATAAATCTGCGAAGGAGGATTGTCAGGAACGACATCTTTAGATCCGGAACATCCGACCAGAGCTAAGCTAAGCGTGGCGAGCGCCACAAGATATTTCATACGCATCATGACGAATTGATTATCCTCAAAAGTTTAGTGGAAGCATTTATATGTGGCTTCCATTGTTTATCAGCTAAGATAGCACATTATCTTAAACGGCTTTGCCGGAAAAACCCAACGTTAACGAAGAACCTTATATGGCACAACAAGTAGAACTCGCTGCAACCATCTCCCTAGAACAATTGGGACAACGCTTAGATCAGTCTTTGGCTGAATTGTTCCCTGATTATTCACGTTCTCGTATAAAAGAATGGATTTTACAGGGCAGAGTCACCATCAATGGAACGGTTGCCGATAAACCCAAAGAAAAAGTATTGGGTGGCGAGAAAATTGTAATCAGCGCAGAAATCGAAGAAGAAGCGCGTTGGGAACCCCAAAATATTCCCCTTAATATCGTTTACGAAGATGATGATATTCTCGTCATCAATAAACCGCGCGACTTAGTGGTGCATCCAGGCGCCGGTAATCCGGATAAAACCATTCTGAATGCGCTGCTTTATCATTATCCTGCTATCGCTGATGTCCCGCGAGCGGGTATTGTACATCGCCTCGATAAGGATACCACAGGATTAATGGTGGTTGCCAAGACCGTGCCTGCACAAACCCACTTGGTTGATTGCTTGCAACGACGTGAAATTACCCGTGAATATGAAGCGGTTGCGATTGGTACCATGACTGCGGGCGGGACCGTGGATGAGGCGATTTCTCGCCATTCCACTAAGCGTACGCACATGGCCGTTCATCCAATGGGCAAACCGGCAGTGACACACTACCGTATTATGGAGCATTTCCGCGCCCATACTCGCCTTCGTTTGCGCTTGGAAACAGGCAGAACCCACCAAATCCGTGTGCACATGGCGCATATCGGTCACTCGCTAGTGGGTGATCCCCTTTACGGTGGTCGTCCGCGCCCCCCTAAGGGAGCAAGTGAGGCATTTATTAATGCGTTGCGCGGCTTTGACCGCCAAGCTTTACATGCCACCATGCTTCGTCTCTACCACCCGATAACCGGTATTCAGATGGAGTGGCACGCACCGCTCCCTCAAGATATGGTGGACTTAATTGAAGCACTGAAAGCGGATACTGCAGAGTATCGTGATCAAATGGATTGGCTATGAGTCAATCACTGATTATTCCTCACTGGCACGCGCCGTCAAAGGTGCGTGCTGTATCCACGACCCGTTTGGGGGGCGTTAGCCAAGCGCCTTGGCACGCGCTTAACCTTGGGAGCCATGTTGGGGATAATCACAACGACGTTATTCGTAATCGTGAGTTATTAACTGAGATTGCTCAGTTACCCAGTTCACCCTTTTGGTTAAATCAAGTTCATAGCCCTCATGTTATTGAGGCAGCTATGGCTGACGGTATCCCAGAGGCTGACGCCAGCTTCACACGTGAAGCGGGGATTGTCTGTGTCATCATGACGGCTGATTGCCTACCAGTGCTATTCAGTCATCGCGATGGCAGCCAAGTTGCCGCCGCACATGCCGGGTGGCGTGGACTGTGTAACGGTGTACTGGAAAATACGCTTGATACCTTCGATTGCCCACCGGAAGAGATTATCGCATGGATAGGCCCTGCCATCGGCCCTCAGGCTTTTGAAGTGGGTGCAGAAGTGAGAGAAGCCTTTATCCGTATTCATCAGGATGCTGAACTGTGTTTCATGCCTCATGGCGAAAAATATTTAGCCAATTTGCCTAAACTCGCAGAATTGCGTTTGCAGAGTGCGGGAGTCGTGAGCGAAGCGATTTATCAATCTCAGCGTTGCACTTTTTCAGAGCCTGAACATTTCTTCTCCTACCGTCGAGAGGGGCAAACAGGCCGTATGGCTTCCCTTATTTGGATCGCGGAATAATCTGTAAACCTTCAATTGCTGAGCGTAAAATTTCAGCAATTTTAGGTTTCTGTCTCTTGAATTTTTCATAATCACCTCCATCTTATAGTCAATAGCATGTTGACCTTTGTGGAGGAATTATGCGTCTGGATCGTCTTACTAATAAATTTCAACAAGCCCTAGCTGATGCCCAATCATTAGCTCTAGGCAGTGATAATCAATTCATCGAACCTATCCATCTCTTTTCTGCATTATTAACGCAGGAAGGTGGATCAATTCGCCCGTTACTCGTCTCTTGTGGGGTAGAAGTTTCTCAGCTTCAAGCCCAGTTATCTCAGGCTTTGTCGCGTCTTGCGAAAGTAGAAGGGAGCGATGGTGATGTTCAACCTTCGGCAGAACTTATTCGCGTATTGAACCTTTGCGATAAGTTGGCACAAAAACGCGGCGACAGTTATATCTCATCGGAGCTTTTTCTTCTGGCTGCATTCGACTCCCGAGGGGGCGTCAGTGATTTATTAAAATCAGCAGGTTTAACCAGTGAAAAGCTTACTAACGCTATCGACCAACTGCGGGGAGGGGAGGGTGTGAACGACCAAGGGGCAGAAGACCAACGTCAAGCACTTAAAAAATATACCATTGATCTGACTGAACGTGCTGAGTCAGGCAAACTCGACCCCGTTATCGGTCGTGATGAAGAGATTAGACGCACTATCCAAGTGCTTCAACGCCGTACCAAAAATAATCCAGTATTAATCGGTGAGCCGGGAGTGGGTAAAACCGCCATCGTTGAAGGTTTAGCGCAACGTATTATTAATGGTGAAGTCCCAGAGGGCCTTAAGGGTCGCCGCGTCTTAGCTTTAGATATGGGAGCGCTGGTGGCCGGTGCCAAGTTTCGAGGCGAATTTGAAGAGCGTTTAAAAGCGGTTCTGAATGATCTGTCGAAACAGGATGGTAATGTCATTCTCTTTATCGATGAAATTCACACCATGGTTGGAGCAGGTAAAGCCGATGGCGCGATGGATGCCGGAAATATGCTTAAGCCTGCCTTAGCACGTGGTGAGTTGCACTGCGTGGGCGCAACAACCTTAGATGAATACCGTCAATATATAGAAAAGGATGCAGCGCTTGAGCGTCGTTTCCAAAAAGTGTTGGTGGCTGAACCTAGCGTAGAAGATACCATAGCGATTTTGCGTGGGCTGAAAGAACGTTACGAGTTGCATCACCATGTGCAAATTACTGACCCAGCAATTGTGGCTGCCGCACAACTGTCGCACCGTTATATCGCGGATCGGCAGTTACCGGATAAAGCCATCGACCTGATTGATGAAGCGGCGTCGAGTATTCGTATGCAGATCGACTCCAAGCCGGAACCGTTGGACCGTCTTGAACGTAGGATTATTCAACTTAAGTTAGAGCAACAAGCCCTTAAGAAAGAGACGGACGATGCCAGCGTCAAACGACTGGCGATGCTTGAAACGGAGCTGGAGCAGAAAGAGCAAAGCTACTCGGAGCTTGAAGAAGAGTGGAAAGCTGAAAAAGCCTCCCTCACTGGCACGCAACATATTAAATCTGAGTTAGAGCAGGCACGTATAAGCATGGAGCAAGCGCGACGCAATGGCGATCTAGGCCAAATGTCTGAGCTGCAATACGGAAAAATCCCTGAGTTAGAGAAACAACTGGCGCTAGCCACGCAGTCTGAAACGCAGCAAATGAAGATGTTACGTAACAGAGTAACCGATGTTGAGATTGCAGATGTATTAGCACGCTGGACCGGGATCCCTGTAGCGCGCATGATGGAAGGCGAGAGGGAGAAACTGCTGCGCATGGAAGAAACGCTGCATGACCGTGTGATTGGACAAGATGAAGCGGTCGATGCAGTAGCGAATGCTATACGTCGTAGCCGAGCAGGGCTTGCTGATCCAAACCGCCCAGTAGGGTCTTTCTTATTCTTAGGGCCAACAGGGGTCGGTAAAACAGAACTCTGTAAATCACTTGCTGATTTTCTCTTCGACAGTGACGAGGCAATGGTGCGTATCGACATGTCCGAATTTATGGAGAAACATTCGGTGTCCAGATTAGTGGGTGCTCCTCCAGGATATGTTGGTTACGAAGAAGGTGGCTATCTAACCGAAGCGGTGCGCAGACGCCCTTATTCGGTCATCTTATTAGATGAAGTTGAGAAGGCACATCCTGATGTCTTTAATATCTTGCTGCAAGTATTAGATGACGGGCGTTTAACGGATGGGCAGGGCCGGACAGTCGATTTCCGTAATACGGTTATCATTATGACCTCTAACTTGGGTTCGGATTTAATCCAAGACAAGTTTGGCGAGCTTGATTACAGTCAAATGAAAGGCGTGGTAATGGACGTAGTCGGGCATCACTTCCGTCCAGAGTTTATCAACCGTATAGATGAAGTCGTTGTGTTCCATCCACTGAGCCACGAGCATATTGCACAAATTGCTGAAATTCAGTTACAACGTCTTTATAAGCGATTAGAAGAGCGAGGTTATTCGGTTGAGATTTCTGACGAAGCACTACAGCTGTTAGGTGAGGTTGGTTTCGATCCTATCTATGGTGCGCGTCCATTGAAGCGTGCAATACAGCAAGAGATTGAAAACCCGTTAGCCCAACAGATTCTTTCTGGCAAACTTTTACCGGGTGCGACCATTAAATTAGGGGTAGTAGACGGAGTGATTACCGCCCAGCAATAGTTAATGTTGTCGACTAACAGCCTAGAAACGCGAGTTTCTAGGCTTTTTTGTTCTGTTTTTATACGGAGTGATTCATTAATCACCACTCAGTAAAAAAGTTTAAATAATCCCTTGCGCTCTGAGCGGAACTCCCTATAATGCGCATCCACTGACACGGCAAAGCGAGATGCGCAGCGCGGTGACAGGGACTGAAGCGATTCGG
>NZ_JABBFQ010000011.1 GCF_018494055.1 Rosenbergiella epipactidis | reverse complement strand
TGGTGCATCCGGGAGGATTCGAACCTCCGACCGCTCGGTTCGTAGCCGAGTACTCTATCCAGCTGAGCTACGGATGCGTAAATGGCGGTGAGGGAGGGATTCGAACCCTCGATGCAGCTTTTGACCGCATACTCCCTTAGCAGGGGAGCGCCTTCAGCCTCTCGGCCACCTCACCAATTTACTTCTTAACTTAGCACAGAGGGAAACTTACGTTGCCGTTCGTTGCTGCGTTGGCGCACATATTACTTTCCCCGACTTATAAGTCAAACACTTTTTCGAGAAGATTGTTTGTTTGCACAAAACCGCAGCAATTAGCACATTTACTCGGCGTTTTGCTTTTCTAAAGCAAAAAAAAACGGCTGCAAACATAATTATGTTTCACAGCCGCTCAGTAACCTGCCCCTGGTAAGTGCAGATAAATTAATACTCAGAATCCTGAGTTTTTTCAGCTTGGATGCGTTGGTAAATCTCTTCACGGTGCACCGAAACCTCTTTAGGTGCATTAACACCAATTCTTACTTGGTTCCCTTTGACACCGAGTACCGTCACTGTAACCTCATCACCGATCATGAGGGTTTCACCAACTCGACGAGTTAGAATAAGCATTCTTTGCTCCTTGAAAGATTAAAAGAGTCGGGTCTCTGCGCAACCCGGCACATCCATCGTTAACGCTAAGTAATTAGGACCGTATTTTATTAATAAAATTCACTCAATCCGTAATAACTCATGCTTGATAATAGTTTAGCCGAAATACAGAGTTCTTACCTGACTTTATCAAGAGATTCATTAAATGATTTTATAATAAGCCCAACCGGGTTTGTTGGGCCATTAAGGAAATAAACTTAACTTATTGTAATTTATTAGAAATAATCTCAGGCACTTCTGCAAGCGTTGCGGTTAGCGCGTCTGGCAAATTACCACCTGCTTGCGCCATATCCGGTCGACCGCCCCCTTTGCCACCGACTTTCGGTGCGATAAGCCCAATAAGTTCACCTGCTTTAACGCGATCAGTGAGGTCTTTCGTGACCCCAACAATAAGTGAAACTTTATCTTCGCTTGTTGTACCTAATACAATAATTGCTGAACCTAATTGATTTTTCAGATCATCGACCATGGTGCGAAGCAGCTTGGGATCGAGAGAAGGTAACTCACTGACCAGCACTTTTACGCCATTAATCTCGCTCACCTGATCAGCCAAAGAAGCACTTTTCTGTGCCGCCTGCTGGTCTTTAAGCTGCTGAACCTGTTTTTCAAGCACACGAGTATGTTCGGCTAGCGCTTTCACCTTGTCATTAAGATTAGTGCTATTTGCTTTGATCAGTTGTGCTATTTGCGTCAGTTGATCCTGTGCCGCAAATACGGTATCCAGCGCGCGCTGACCGGTGAAGGCTTCGATACGACGTACCCCTGCCGCTGTCCCCGACTCTGAATCCAGCACAAATAATCCAATATCGCCCGTACGCTGCGCGTGAGTGCCTCCGCAGAGTTCGACCGAGAAGTCGCCCATGGTCAATACCCGTACCTGCTGGTCGTATTTCTCACCAAATAGGGCCATGGCACCTTTTTGCTTGGCATCTTCGATATCCATGATCTCAGTGGTGACAGGCAGGTTAAGGCGGATTTGTTGGTTAACAATCTCTGTAACGCGACGGAGTTGCTGCTCGCTCATTGCTTCGTTATGGGAGAAATCGAAACGCAGGTATTTATCGTTAACCAATGAGCCTTTCTGCGCAACATGGTCCCCAAGCACTTGGCGCAAGGCGGCATGCAATAAGTGTGTTGCTGAGTGGTTTAAGCGGATCTTGGCCCGTCTAGCCTCATCGACTTGAGCATTGACCTGTTGTCCGACTTGCAGCTCACCCGTGGTGAGACGCCCTAAATGGCCTGGGCTCTTACCGTATTTTTGGGTATCTTCAACGGTAAACTCACCCTGCTCTGTCGAGATAATACCGGTATCACCAACCTGTCCACCTGACTCGCCATAGAATGGCGTTTTGTCGAGTATCACCACCGCTGATTGCCCAGGTAGCAATGTTGGTACAGATTGTCCGTCGACAAAAATTTCGCTAACGGTTGCTGGGAACGACAGCTGGTCATACCCCTTAAATTCGCCCTCTTTCTCAACACGAATTTGCGCATTGTAATCGGCACTGAAGCCACTCGCTTGACGTGCGCGTTGGCGCTGGGCTTCCATTGCGGCTTCGAAGCCCGCTTCATCAATTTTTAAATCGCGCTCACGGCAAACATCTGCCGTTAAGTCAGCAGGGAAACCGAAGGTGTCGTAAAGGCGGAAGACGATCTCACCCTGAAGGGTATCGCCTTGCAGTGCAGCAAGCTCTTCATCGAGCAGTGCTAGACCACGTTCTAAAGTTTTGGCGAACTGTTCTTCTTCAGCTTTTAATACGCTCTCAACATGTTGCTGTTGTTGGCGTAGTTCATCGCCCGCGCTTCCCATCACATCGATGAGCGGCTGCACTAATTTATAGAAGAAACTCTGTTGCGCACCTAACATGTTGCCGTGGCGAACTGCGCGACGAATAATCCGACGAAGGACATAACCGCGGTTCTCATTAGAAGGCACGACACCGTCAGCGATTAAGAAGGCACAAGAACGGATATGGTCAGCGATAACGCGTAACGATTTATTCGTTAAGTCTTGTGTTCCAGTCACCTGTGCCACGGAAGCAATGAGTTTTTGGAATAAATCAATATCGTAGTTCGAGTTGACGTGTTGTAGCACCGCAGAAATACGTTCTAAGCCCATCCCCGTATCAACGGACGGTTTTGGCAGCGGAAGCATTGTGCCGTCAGCTTGGCGGTTAAACTGCATGAAGACGATATTCCAGATTTCGATATAGCGGTCACCGTCTTCTTCAGCAGAACCTGGAGGTCCGCCCCAGATATGGTCGCCATGATCGTAGAATATTTCGCTACAAGGGCCACACGGCCCGGTATCACCCATCTGCCAGAAGTTGTCAGAGGCATAGGCACTGCCTTTATTATCGCCAATACGAATAATGCGTTCAGCGGGAACACCAATCTCTTTTTCCCAGATATTCCAGGCTTCGTCGTCGGTCTCGTAAACGGTTACCCACAAGCGCTCTTTGGGTAAATTAAACCATTGCGCACTGGTCAGAAGTTCCCAGGCAAATGAAATGGCTTCACGTTTGAAATAGTCACCGAAACTGAAGTTACCGAGCATTTCAAAGAAGGTGTGGTGGCGTGCGGTATAACCAACGTTTTCGAGGTCATTATGTTTTCCGCCTGCACGGACACAACGCTGTGAGGTGGTCGCACGTGAATAATCACGTTTATCTTGACCGAGGAACACATCCTTGAACTGATTCATCCCTGCGTTAGTAAAGAGTAACGTTGGGTCATTGTTTGGCACTAGCGAGCTGCTAGCAACAATTTGGTGGCCTTTGCTTTGGAAAAAATCGAGAAACGTCTGACGAATCTCTGCAGTACTCTTGCTCATAAATGTCCTGGTATCATGCTTAACAGACGTTCCGTTACATCTAGGTCACTGGAATGCTCACAGTCGACTTATGATAGGGAACTAAAAGTCTCAATAAGATAAGTTTTCTTCACTGCGAAGTAAAATCTCAATCTTATTCACGAGGAAATATTTTCAAAAACAGCACGGATATCTTCGCTTTGAAAGCCTCTGCTGTAAAGATAACGTTGTAACTTCGCTTTTTCCGGATAACTCGTGGGCCAATGTCGCCCGGCTTTTTTCTCTGCAACCTCTTGCGCGCACTGCTGCCAATCCACGTCAGTATGGCGTAACGCGTCTTGGGCTATCGATGACGGGATCTGTTTGCGTTGCAAATCTTGGCTAATTCGCTGGGGGCCATAGCCTCTGCGGCTACGTTGTTGGATAAATTGTTGGCAAAAGCGCTCATCATTTAAGTAGCCCTGCTCCACGCACCACTGCATAACGCTTTCTAAAGTCTCTTCAGCAACCCAAAACTGCGTAGTGGTTTCACGTAACGACTTCCTTGCAACCGCTAAACGCAGCTTTTCCCGTAACTCTTCTGTTCCATGGTCACGTTGTCCAAGTATCCATACTGCGCGTTGTAATAACTGTGCGTACGTAACCTCTTTGCGCTGGACGGGAGTCTCCATTTGTTGTCCTCTTCATTGAGTACCCATAACGAAAAACGGGAGCCGCATAAGCAGACTCCCGTTACTCACATCACGATACAATATTAAAATTCATCTTGCTCGTCATTCTCGCCAGACATCTCATGCTCTGGTGAGGCTTCACCTTCGTGACTTGGGTTATTTAGCAAGGTTTCACGCAGTTTTTGCTCAATTTCTGTAGCAATTTGCGGATTCTCACGCAGGTAATTACCGGCATTGGCCTTACCTTGACCAATCTTATCGCCTTGATAGCTATACCAAGCACCCGCTTTTTCAATAAACTTATGCTTCACCCCTAAATCGACCAACTCACCGTAGAAGTTGATCCCTTCGCCATACATAATTTGGAATTCTGCTTGACGGAAAGGTGCTGCAATTTTGTTTTTCACCACTTTGACACGGGTCTCGCTTCCCACCACATTTTCCCCCTCTTTGATCGCACCAATACGGCGGATATCAAGACGGACTGAGGCGTAGAACTTTAATGCGTTACCACCAGTTGTCGTTTCAGGGTTACCAAACATCACACCGATTTTCATCCGAATTTGGTTGATGAAAATAAGAAGTGTATTCGATTGTTTTAAGTTACCCGCTAACTTACGCATCGCTTGGCTCATCATACGTGCCGCAAGGCCCATATGCGAATCACCAATCTCGCCTTCAATTTCAGCTTTTGGTGTCAGTGCCGCAACGGAGTCGACAATAATGACATCGACTGCACCAGAACGTGCTAGCGCATCACAAATTTCTAGCGCTTGCTCACCGGTATCGGGCTGAGAACACAGCAGATTATCGATATCAACACCAAGCTTTTTAGCATAGACCGGGTCCAACGCATGTTCAGCATCGATAAAGGCACAGGTTTTACCTTTACGTTGCGCAGCGGCGATAACTTGTAAAGTCAGCGTTGTTTTACCTGACGATTCCGGTCCATAAATTTCAACGATACGTCCCATTGGTAGACCACCGGCCCCCAATGCGATGTCTAAGGATAATGATCCCGTTGAAATGGTTTCAACATCCATCGTCCGGTCTTCACCTAGACGCATGATAGAGCCTTTACCAAACTGCTTCTCAATTTGTCCTAACGCAGCGGCAAGTGCTTTTTGTTTGTTTTCATCGATAGCCATTTCAACTCCTAATCGTACTGGTTTCGCCAGCAAGGGGATTTTATGCTTATGCATTTACGCGGTTAATTATACTGTATAGTCATACAGTATCAAGCTTAATTTTGAAAAATGTCTCGAGTGCGGTGGTTAAGGCAAAGACCACTGATTGCTGGCGAATAGCCTCTCGGTTACCGGAAAAGTGACAGGTATGGGTCGTGGTGTGCCCTGGTGAGGCAAAGCCAAAACAGACTGTACCGACTGGCATATCCTCGGTTCCGCCACCCGGCCCAGCGTAGCCGGTGACTGATATGGCGTAATTGGCTGAAAACGCGTGACAAGCGCCTTCGGCCATCTCTTGCGCCACATTTTCACTCACCACACCAAACTGGTGTAAAGTCTCTGGTAACACCCCTAAGAAGCGCTGTTTACTCTGCTCACTATAGGTGACGAATCCCCCGTCAAAATATGCGGAACAACCGCTAATGTCAGTCAGCGCTTTAGCAATGCCTCCCCCTGTACAGGATTCCGCAGTGGTGAGGGTTGCTTGAGATTGCGTAAGATGCTGCCCGAGTAATTGGCTTAATTGGGCTAGTCTGTCACTCATATCATTCTCTCCATCTAATGGGCTGAGTGGTAGTTTAACGCTTTCGGAGAAGTGTTAGCATGCCGGTCAGATAAATTACGCTCCGACACGCTATTATTAAACCCTGTTACAGGTTATTTTGCCGAGAAGCGCGTACTGACTCACCTAGTTGCCAGACAGCCATCGCATACTGTGTACTGTGATTGTAGCGTGTTATTGCGTAGAAGTTGGGTAAGCCAAACCAGTATTGATAACTGTTCCCCATATCTAAACGCAACAGGCTGACTTTCTGTGAACCAGAAAGCGGTTGCTGAGGCGTCAATCCACTTTTTTTTAATTGGTTAACCGTATAACGCGTTGAGTAACCGTTTTCTAAGCCAGGGGCTTGTCCGGAGCCAACAATTGCCACAGGTTGCCCTGTTTTCCAGCCGCTTTGTTGGAAATAATACGCAACACTGCCAATGGCATCAACCGGGTCCCAAAGGTTTACATGGCCATCACCGTTAAAATCTACCGCAAACTGTTTATAGGCCGATGGCATAAATTGGCCGTAGCCCATCGCTCCAGCAAAGGATCCTCGCAGCGTTAAGGGATTATCTTGCTCGTGTTGCGACATAAGCAAGAACGTTTCCAATTCACTACTAAAATAGGTTGCTCGGCGAGGATAATCAAAGGCCAGCGTTGCGAGGCCATCAATAATACGGGTTTTACCCATTACCCGACCCCAGCGCGTTTCGACCCCGATAATGCCAACGATAATCTCTGCCGGAACGCCATACTGTACTTCGGCTCGAGAAAGCGCATCACGATATTGATTCCAAAAAACAACACCATTCTGTACGTTCGAGTCGGTAATAAATTTATTTCGATAACGGATCCAAGCGCCGTTGGGACCAGGTGCAGGGGTATAGTTTGGTGCTTGACGATCCATCAGTCTCAATACGTAATCTAAGCGACGCGTTTGGCTCAGCCAGGCGACGAGCTGCTGACGATTAAAATTATGCTTTTCAACCATCATATCGATAAATTGTTCTGCGCGCGGATTCCCGGCAAAATCACCGGTTAAGTCACCTTGGGCCAAAGTGGCAGGCTTTAATAAAAAACCACCTTGTGGAGCAGTCTGATTGTCCGTACGGTGCGAGTGGCTACTGCAAGAACAGAGAAGAGTGATGATTGGTACGATAAGATAATTAAATCGCATGCGAGCTCCACTAGCTAGTACATCGACTTTCTACTAATAAGAAAGCAGGATTATTGATGTCTTAGCATAATATAAAAGGCGGAAATTTTCTGCACTAACTGAATATTTCCCATGCAGTCCATCGCCGCCTTCGCATCGCAGCATGACATTATTTTAAAAGTGCCATTTACCGCCTAAAGTTAGACGATTATCGTTATAGCCGTGGTTACCAATTTGTATCGCTGTATTCACCCAAATACTGCCTTGTGAGGTAAGTTTAGCGTCTAGCCCAAGTTTTATTTCAGCCATATTTTCTGCACCCGCAAGCTCGACTTTAGTGTTATCCATTCGAACACCTTGGCGTTTTAAATTGTGTAACCAGTTAACTTCAGCGAAAGGTTGAAAATAACGTTCAGTCTGTTGGTCAATTTGATGACGACCTCGTAACCAACTTCTTATTCCTAATTTACTTTGAATGTTGTGTTTACCCACATTACTCACACGAGTGTTATTCTCTTCAATAACATCATGATGCTTAACCCCTTGATAGATGAACTGTGCTGAGGGCATAAAGTACCAGCGGTATTCCGAGCCTAGGCTACCCTTGAATCTCAACACCTCAGAAATATAGCCCGCCTCAACGCTACCCGTAAGACCTTTAGAACGGTAATATTGCGGACGCAATTGCTCTCCTTTAACCGAGTTGTTAAACCAGTTGTAAAGTAACCAGCTATCAATATAACCGCCTTTTCCCGAGTCCTCATTTATCCAAGTGGAGTACAAGCCCGTACTGTAACCGTTTACGTTACCTTTTGCGCGATAAGCCACACGATTTGAAGCCGTCGAATTATTGTGGTGACCGTAACCTGCCATCACTCCCGTGCTCCAGCGTCCCCCTGCCGGCGTTTCAATATGCAGTAAGGCCCCTCCTAATTGCGCGACATAGCGATTAGATTTTGTCGTGAGCTGACCGCTACTATCAGACCAACTACTACGCCCTCCCACTTGACGCAGCCATAAGTTCGACGTGTTCTGTCCGAAGAGTGATTGTTCATGTTCGAAGGGATCGGACTCTCGTTCAAACAAAGAAGTGTTAAATAGTGTATTGCCCGCAATAAAGTTGGCCAGGTAACTCCCTGCCTCGACTCGGTAGGTCGGTACAGGACGAGGGGTTGGCGTCGGATCCGGCGTGGGTAGCGGGTCTGGCGTTGGGGTTGGGTCCGGCGTTGGGGTTGGGTCTGGCGTTGGGGTTGGGTCCGGCGTAGGGGTTGGGTCCGGCGTAGGGGTTGGGTCCGGCGTAGGAGTCGGGTCTGGAGTGGGTTCCGGCTCAGGCTTTGGTAGTTCGGTACGTAAAAACCAGCTCTCCGCCTGTTTGATTAAATTGTATTCGTAAGCCCCAGCAACGATTCTTCCCCGCTGTGTGAAATTACCATAGGAGGTTCCCCCTACAGAAATAAGCTCAATTCCCCTTATGGTTTCGGCTCCTAGCCCCCCTAGATTATTGACACTCACCGCCGTAGAGCTACCCGACAAAACATCTCCCTTAATAATTACCTTATTCGTTGGTGAGTTATCTCCGGAAAGCTTTGCTGACAGGGTTATTGATCCGTTGCCGCTATAATCGCCATCGATAATCAGCTGATGGTCAGTGTTATCTGGTGCAAAAATAATGTTGCCGTCATTATTGAGGGATTTTAATTGGCTACTCCCAGTAATATTCCAGAGACCTTTTTGTAAGTTCAGTGACTCAACATTGAATACTTGGCCAGTGAATACCCCATGTTCTCCCTTAAGATCGGCGAATATTTTGTTGTTATCTGTTGCGAGAATATTACCTGAAATGATGCTATCAGTTGCATCGATATAGAGTGCAGACGAGAAGCGATTTTGTTTTTCGTCTATTGTGGTGAGGGCCGCAAAGGCTTGGCCATTTTTATAATCAATTTGGCTATTAGATAATCTCACCGATGAGGCACCATTAATACTTACAATGGCGTTGCCACTGTCACCTGAGTTACCATTTAGCTTCGTGTTATTAAGGACTACGGCAGGGTTTAGCTGGCTAAGTTCTGGATAAGAGAAATGATTGGTAGACTTATCGCCGCTCATCATCACCCCAGCAGCGTTTTCGCCGCTAGCGTGAATCATACTATTCTCAAGTTTTATCGCCCCACGGTCATTATAAACACCATGGGAGTATTTACCTTCTGTAAAAATATGAAGTTGATCCGCCGTTACCTTTGCACCGTTAATGAGCGCCACGCCATAAGAGTCTTCATTGTAAGTCACCACCGTTGAATTAGTCACCTCAGCGGTTCCTTCCCCAACCGCCGCGATACCATGACTTCTCTTGCCATGAGTATTGAAACTTAAACGATCTCCGAAGAGGTTACCTTCCGTGTAAATACCATAGGCTCTATCACCGAATGTCGCGAAGGAAGTAAGACTAAGAATAGCCTCACTAAGAGGAACATTGGCCATGGATTGCTGTAAAACCAGTCCATGTGATCGCAGTCCATACGTATAAAACTCCACGCCATCCGCAAACATTTTACCGCCATCGTGAATCATCCAAATTCCGTAACTTTCATCCCCTTCGGTAATAAATTTTCCCTCACGGATAGTCAGATCTTTTGTGCCAGTATTCATATCAATGGCATGACCGAAATTACCGCGCGCTAGAATCTTAACGTCGTTAAGTGTTAACACGCCAAACATCGAACGAATTCCTGCACCGTTAGTGGTTTCGATCGCGCTTCGAGAGAGGTTTAATCCAGATTCAGTATTCGCTTCAGTGTTAAAAACAATTCCCTCACCTTTGCCGTGGTTGACTAGCGTCATCTCGCTGAGGTTAACTTGACTAGTTGGACCTATACTTACCCCTACTGCCCTGCCTTGGCTGTCTTTAACGTTTATCTTCAAATATTCAGCAGTAAATTTCCCCACATCGGTTTTGACTCCGATTCCACTAATGAGCGCCACTGTTATATCGCCATTAATAAGATTGACCGTTGCACCATCCTTAATTAATAAACCGCCATTAGGAGTAGAAACGTTATTTATAGTGATATCTTTCCAATAACCCGATTTATCGAGGACTAGGTTTTCAAGTGTTTCAGCTCCCCCTTCTATTGGCACTAAAAACAGCGCGCAACATAAAAGATGTTTTTTAGTGAAACCGCTACCCTTAATATTCGATGAACTTCCTGTATTCATCCTAACTTCCTTATTTTATAAGCAGAGTGTGTTAATCGCACCTTGACTGTTGTTGGCAACATATTTAGCAAATCTAAAAAAATCCGCTTGGTTATCAAAACCCAGTTTTCGGCTAGCACTGCGATAATGGGTACGAACCGTTTTTATTGAACGATTCATCGTTCTAGAAATGAAATGACAATCAATCCCTTGGCCAATCAAGGTCATAATCATAAACTCAGCGGGCGAGAGTTGCTGATAGCGTTTGAAATCGTTGTGAGCGATAAGGTGGGCCAAATCGAAAGTTTTGGGTACTTTCCAGCTTGAAATTGCCAATATTTTCGAAATTTTTCTTTCTATCTGCGCCAATGTCGCACGCCGGCAGTTAAAGGGAATATAGATATTTCCCCAACAGCCTTTTTTTGATTCGGCTAAATGTGGTACTCCTATTAAGTCAGTCGCGTGGACCACAACAACCTCTTCATAAAAATCGAAACTAAGATGAAAGGTTGTCGCATCGTCGGGAACAATTTTTACTTTTTTGTTCCCATTTTCCCATTGGCTAATTACCAAGGACATAATCCCCAGCTTAAAGTAAGCATCGCCGCCTACCACCCTGATAATCAATACATCCATTATTTATCCGTAAAAATGGTAGCTTGAATAAAATTATAGTGTTTCCCAAAAAACAGTATTTACGCTTCGTTCGTCAGAATAGGGGAACTAAAGCTCTAAGAAAATAGGATTTATTTATTGTTGTTTTCTTTAAATACAATAATCTTATACATATAAGCTATTATGTTGGTTATTCAAACCATGTCCTCGCAGTAGCGGTATCGTAAGTTCCCGCTAAGGTTAAGGCTAAATTTTGCGGATAAAAGCGTATTTCAGCCGTAATAGTTAAACTCAGTTGAGAGATCGACTGAGTCCGTGTCGTTATTGGTAGCACTGTCACGATTAATGTATGGGGATCAATACGAGGTTCAAATCGCGTAATGGCACGCTTAATCGCTCCCTCTACTTTATGGTAGTGCTGCGAGGTGATCGCGTCGCCGATGACGATCCCTAAGCCATAATTAAGGACAGAGTTATCGATCAATGATCCGCCGTTAAGATGAGAAGCGATCTCGGTAGGTTGACTGTTTAATAGCTGACTCAAATCTTCGGTGATAAACCGCTTAACCATTGATGCATCGAGTGAGAAAATCTCCTCCTGTAGCGGAGAATCATCCAGCAGTTTTTGTAAGGTCACTGGGGTTTCCCAACGCCTATCTTTCATGTTTATGTCTCCTTACCGTTATCGACACTTTTCCTTTAGCGCTACGAAAGCCGAGGGATAATCCACTATCCTTAATATACTGGTCTCCAACGAACACTTACCGAGCGGCACCGTATCCGGTAACTCTTGCTCAAGCTGTTGTAAGATTTGCTTAATCGATAATGGCCGTTGCACTAATGTCGTCACGAGTTGTAAAGCTGAGTCATGAATTTCTTGTTGAAATAAACGCTCATTATTCGTATTAGACGGTGGGGAGCTAGCCTCTATGTCGCTAGAGGGCGAGCCTTGATACAGCCAGCACTCTTTTGCCAGCTGCTGTAACAGAGTATTGTCACGGCGTTTCTCAAGATAATAATCACCCTCTCGATTTTCGGGTGGGTATCCCTTGTCCTGTCTAAACAGATATTCCTGTCGAAGTAGCTCAATTTCTAATAAATACATTTGCTGCCCCACTCACGATCTGCGCACCACACCCGGTGATATCCCCAACCCGAGCGACCGGGATACCGGTCGCAAAGACCGCGGTCGATCCGGTGGTTATAGGACTCGCGACATGTAAGAGAGCACAGCTGGTGACGCTTGTCGCCGCTAAAGCGATGGGCAGCCCCGCGCAACGAACCGTCGCCAAACCATTCAATACCGTACCACCGTGCGAGGTGGCATCACCCATTCTGGCCATCAACATAAAACACCCCCTGTTAATAGGTTATACATCGGGAATAATGCTACTAGTAATGGTCGGGGTCGGAATGGGTAACGTTCTACCGGCAAACAGTCCCGCAGTGGGGGTAATGCCCGGTAGCCCGATAACTCCACCGCCACCACCGCCGCCACGCGGGCCCGCATCACCTGGGTTAAAATCAATTTGTCCCGCTTGTAAGATAATTTGGCTATCGGCAATGATCCTGATGCGTCTGGCTGAAATCACTAAATCGCCACCAGAACTCAATCCCATCGCACCTCCAACGGCTAACCCCATCGCCCCTCCCGTCACCATTGACATGGCTCCCCCGCTGGCAATACCGATCGCTCCCCCAGCATTTACGCCGATAGCCCCGCCTGCATTTATCCCGATAGCCGCTCCCGCGTTCATACTCATTAGGCCCCCGACCGTCGTATGATGGGCTCCTCCGACAGAGATCCCTAAGGATGCACCGATAACATAATTACTGGTCCCTGCAACGCTTGAGCGATAGTTTTGCCCAACCTCGACCTGCTGGGAAGCGCCGATGACATGCACTTCGTTTTGCTTCGTTAAACGATTCATATCACGTTCTGCTTGTTCCCAATATTGTTCCTGCCCTAACCGGTCTTCGAAACGGATACCGTTAAAATTGGCCTCACTGCCCCCCACGCTGCGACTGACAAGCCCGCTCTGGCTGCCATTATTGGGTAAGGCCCAAGGCGGAGTCGATTTATCATTGTATAAGCTACCGATGATCAATGGCCGATCGGGATCGCCTTGAATAAAATCAACAATCACTTCATGGCCGACTCGCGGAATATACATACCGCCAAAACGATTACCGGCCCAAGCTTGGCTGACTCGCAGCCAACAAGAGTCGGCCTCACTGTTCTGACCGTAACGATCCCACTGAAAGCGTACCTTGACGCGTCCAAATTGGTCGGTCCATATCTCCTTTTCTGCTGGACCGGTTACCATCGCGGTTTGAGGGCCGAAGGTACGAGGTTTAGGCGTGACTTGAGGATGTCGGTAACGCTTAGTCAGCGGCTGAACCGTAAAATGGCAGGTCGTCTTACCGCTGACCTCGGAAGAACTTTGCCGATTATTCACGATCTCGAGGTCGGTACGTAAAATGAAATAAGGGCGATTCGCGTGCGCTAACGGATAATCGGATAGGGTGAATTGTGCCCCGCAGGTTATCCCGCGTAACTCAGCCGTCCCTGTGCAACGGTGGCCTTGTGCGCCTAAGGACTCAATGCGGATTTTAGCCAGCCGTTCACCGACCTCGTTTTCGCTAAAGTCACCTGGCCAGTCGTAAATTTCCATACGGTTAAAATAGGTATTTCTTGGCTGCTGTTCGCTTACCGATAACGTTTTTCGCGAGGCGGTAAAATCATAATCGGAGGTGACCCAGTGGCCGGTAGTGAGCGCCTCTTGATAATGAAACGTAGAGATAAAAGGCGACTGAAAAACGGGCGATTGCGCTAAATAGGGCAGCGTTCGATAACCATCATGTGTAAAAGGCTGATGAGCCTGCGGACTGTCGACGAAAATAAGGGTATGGCTCTTTTCGCTATGCTCAACAAACCAATAAATCCCCCACTTTTCCATTAAACGCTGCAGAAAATCGTAATCGCTCTCGCCATATTGCACTTGATAATCCAACGTAGGATAGGTCTCGGCTAAGCGACACTCGTAGGGGCGACCATACTCCTTAAGCACATCGTGCAGAATATCGACCACCGATTTTTGCTGGTAAATTTTAAAATCGACCGTTTTACCCAAGAGGAAGATCCAAGGCCTGATCATCAGTTCGTAGTGGGCATGTTGCGCGTCATGGCCTAGGTAGCGTGCTTTCTCGATTATGCCATTGATCCACCGAACAGGCTGTTGCGATGAGCTGGGTTGTCGCTCGGCTTCTAAGGCAATACACACGCTGACCGATTGCCCAATTAATGCCTTAAGTTCAATATCCTCTGCGCCATTATCATCGCCCTGATCTCGGCTCACTGTCTCAGCCTCCACGTAATAATGGCCCAATGACGAGAGCGCTTCGCTACCCGATAGTCGAGTAATCATTAGCCGCTGTGTCTGCTCAGCATGGTTGATTAATGTCAGTATTCTGTTCATTTTCTTCCTTGATAAATGAGTGATTCGACGCGCGACTACTCCGCTAGCGAGCAATCGATACGCCGGAAAAGGCTAATAAGATGAGGCACCGATGTCTCTAGCCCGTTCACCGCAAGACGAGCCTGTGCCCCATCCTTGCCTAATGTCACGATCGTTTGCCGACTGCGGGGCTCGAACTGTTTTTGACTGCGTTCCAGCCAACGTAAAATTCCCCAATAGCCCTTCTCCTCAATACTCCATAGCGAGTGTCCCTCTGCCGCGACCGCTCGTATCTGAAAAGTCACCGCGGGATGGATGGCTGGCCATCGTAGTTTTTGCTGGAGAATCGGCCCATGGACATAACGAAACTGCTGATCATCGTTATCAATAATGAGCTGTGTTATACCGTTGGTCATATCCTGTACCGATAACATCAACGTCAAGCCCGATGATTGCGAAGCCTGTGGAAATAATTGCTGCTGGATCTGCTTTCCTTGCTCGAACAGTGTTAATAGGCGTGGCGAGATGGCGTGATCAGCGGTGATAAAACGCCAAGGTCGATGATGAGTATCAACCTTATCTGCCAAGTGCTCGCTGAAATACCGGGCTAACTTCCCTTGTGGAGAGAACATTTCTGCCACAGTGTGTGGATCCGCCTCGACGGCCGATAAAGCAAAGGGATAGCGCCCCATCAAGTGTTGGCGGCAATAACGAATAATTTCCTGATTAATCTGTTCGGCATTCATTGTCCATGTGTGTTGAGCGACCTGCTGCTGAGCGACCGACAGTAGCGGGACAAACAGCCGCGGTAATGGCTGCGGTAACTGATCGATATGACGTAAAATCGTGCTCCCCCCTTGCGAGACCTTCGCTTGTTCAGAGAGCAAAGCGTTGAACTGATTGTCGGTCGTCATCTCCGTGGCTTGGAGGGTGATATAAAGCTGAGTCAGTGCCATTTCTAACTGCGCTAACGAAAAAGCAGTATTCGCATCAGGCGCATCCACAAAACGGTGTAACGCGATAAAATGGTGATCGACGTTATCGCGTCGACGTTGCCTTTCCTCCTCAATAATCTCGGCGGGATAGGCAGCGTCGCCGAGTGCTGTGGCCAACTGAGTCTGCAGCGCAACGTTAACCAACAACTGCCGTAGTTGGGAATCTTGGCGAGTAAAATCCTTTAACAGATACTCAATACGATGGCGCTGTTGGCCCGGTTTCGCCTCGTGGCCAGCAACAGAGAGGTTGAGCTGTAATCCCTGCAAAAAATCCTGCCAATACTGACGGTATCCTTGCAAATATAATCGCGATACTTGCTGCCAACGTTGCTGTGGCGTGTATTCGCGCGGTATCGGAGTCTTTCCGTATAAGATTTTTTCGACACGAGCCAGCGCTTTAGGGAAAACAGTAGTAGCAACATGGGTATCCCAGTATTGGACACCCTGTAAATTGTAGAGCCCTGCCGCAGGTTTTGATGCTGGCTGGGAGATAAAGAGTAACGGTTCCGATGAGGTGATCAATTGAGGTAGCGCCACCAGCGGCAACGAGACATCGCTAACCTGTTGAATAATATATTGATAAAGATAGATAGGTAACGGCTGTTGTAATAATCGCTGACGGGCCGCGTCGATAAGCTGATGATCAGCAGACTGCCTAGAGATTTGCCAGGTTGTCTCTCGAAAGAGTCGACGCACTAAAAGAGGCGCACTGTCCTGCCGTTCAAACGCCGACAACAGCTCAGCATGCGAGGAAAACCATCTTTCCAATAAGGCATTATCGCGTTCCAGTTCGCCGTGTAGCATTAAATACACACTGAGTATCGTCAATAACCTTTGCGGATCGCTTTTCGCTAGCTGGGCAGACAGATCTTCGACGGTAACCTTTTCAACCATTGGTAACAAATGGTCCTTTAACCACTGATGGTAAACCCTGTTATTGACCTCTGCCCACTTCTCGGCCATTCCCAGCCCCGATGGGCTCGATAACGCAGGATATGGCGGTATACTCGGAACCAGTTGGCTTAACTGCGTTAGTGCTAGGTCGAGAGGAGGCTGTGTAGCACTCAATTCTTCATCAAGACGATTAAGTGCATGGCGTGATTCGGTAAGCAGGCGCTGATCGTTATCGTAACGCTGCGTGAGGCTATAAAGAGAAATGCTCCCCACCGCCAAAATCGCCGTAAGGATCACGCCACGACGAAAACGGGTGGTGAATTGTTTAGCCTGTGACCCATGCCGTAATCGGTAATCATCGATAATCCGCTGCTGAAAAAGCGTTTTAATAAAAAAGTGCCGAAACGAACGCGGTAAGTTATCTAAAATCGCGTTAGGCGGCGACACCGTTCCCCCTGCCTCAGCGCGAGAGGTTTCTTTTAACCACTGCCTGACCAGTGACTGTGGGTGGCTAAACTGTCCCTCACTAGACAGATCACCACACCCTAAATAAATGCCCTGCAAGCCAGGTATGTGCTCGGTGGTCACCTCGGATCGCGAAGCGATTAACGGCTCAATAAAAATGACTAGCGCACGCGTTAAGGCCTCAACGTTTGCGGGGAAACGTTCGATGCCTTTACGTATTACGACATCTTCACTCTGGTACTGTTTAGTCAGTACTTGCTGTGCGATACGTTCAACCATTGAGGCCAACTGCTGACTAATGACCTCCAGACACGCCGAGGATTTATGTTCTTCCTGCGTAAACGTCTCGCCTAATAACTGATATCGCTCCTTCATGGGGATATCATAAAAATACTCACGAAACCCTACCAACTGATCGAGTTGACTCACCAAAAGATAGAGAGGCAACCTGCCCTCACGCCACTGGGGAAATTCTTCAAGATGTGTTCGGCATAGCGCCGCATATTCCGTCAGCTGTTGAGGTGTTGATGAGAATAAGCGGGGGCAGTCCATAACGAAGACGATCGCTTCGAGGGAGGCCTCAGGTTTCAACGTTGCAAGCTGATTAACGAATGCTTGCCACTCGTCGGCCGTCTCGGAAGTCGACTGTTCAGGGTCAAAAAAACGTCCAGGGGTATCACACCACAGTGCATTATCTGCTAACCAAAATTGTGGATGGTCGGTTGCGGCAAAGGGCTGACGCGCCTCCTGCTGTTGGCAGGGTAAAGCCCATACCAGTTCCGCGTTGAGTAACGCAGCGGTTTTACCACTCTGTGAGGGACCAACGACCATCACGCAAGCGTGTTGTCTTTGCGCTGCGGTCTGACAGAAAAGTCGTTTCCCCCAAGGTATCAGACGATTACGTTTGCGGAGGATTTTTCTCCAGTGTTTAATGCATTGTACGATTTCGGGGTAACGGAGTGGCGCAAGATGCGGCAAAAACCGTAGAAAAGCGATTTTTTGCGGCAGTGCACCATGAGTCTCTACGGCAAGCACCGAACTATAATAACCGACTGCCAGCATCGCGATAATGGAACAGATTAACGCGCGGGGTAGCAGTGGCTCCAACGGCGAGAGTGTGCCAAACGTAACCAACGGCCCCAGCAACCACACGAGGTTTATCAAGACCAGTGCGAGTAAAAAATAGCGCGGCAGACGGTATAGGAAGGTCAACGCAGCCAGTAAAATGGCCATAATCACCATCGCACGATGGTACGGTGAGAGTAAGGGATAGGAGTGGCCTATGCCCCATGAATCGCCATAGAACGCAACCATTCCACACACGAATAACAGCACACTGGCCACCGCCAGTCGACCAACGACTTTAGTAAGCGCGGGCGTCAACAATTCCATTGTTTAATCTCCCTGTAAAGTGATAAAAAACTCAACACGTCTGTTTTGATTACGCTGCGCTAAGCTTGAGTTAGCCATAAGCGGTTGATGCTCCCCCGCCCCTACCCGCTGGATCTGATTTGCGGTGAAACCTGCGCGATAAAATATCTGGGCGGCCTCCTCAGCCCGCAACAGAGAGAGCTGCTGATTAGAGAAGTTTTTCTGGCTGCGGATTGGCTGACTGTCACTGTGACCCACGATTTTGACGCGTGCGTCCAGTTGTTTAGCCGCTTGCGCGACGCGCTCTATCACCGCGTAATGATGTGACAGCAGTTTGGCGCTCGCCGACGCGAACATCGCGCTATCGGTCAATTTCACAAGATACCCCTGATCAGCGTCGCTCACGGTTAATGTTCCTTGCTCAATGTCCGTCTTGAGTCGCTGTGGCAAGGTCATCACTGGGCGTTGCAACGGCTGCAGAGTGATATGGTCGGTGAGCTGTAACGCAGTGTGGGTTAATTGAGAGAGACGATAATTGAGATGTAAACTGTAGACGCCGTACAGTACTGTAATCAGCATCACACAGAGTACCGCACTGCCACGAAGCGATATAAACGTTGGTCGCTTAATTGGCCGCGCTAAGGGGGCGAAGTCAGTACAGACCGGCGTTTGCACAGTCGCCACATAGGGTTGCAGTAAGGTATAAAGCTGTTGACGGATCTGGCTTAAGTGCTGCTTCCCCTCTTGTTGAATACTGTATCGCCCTTCGAAACCTAAATTAAGAATATGCAGTATTACTGTTAATACCTCGGCATAATCACTGGGGTTCATTGCCAGCCGTCCTGCCAGTAGAAAAAATTTATTGCCTCCGTCGTTATCCTCCTCAAAATAATTCAGCAGGTTCTGCTGTGACCACCCACTATTAATCCCCCACTCGGTAGTATGGATAGCCTCATCTAGCGCGGTACAAAGACAATAGCGGGTAATTGTCATTTTTCGCCAAGGGATATTTAACTGCTCGCACAATTGTGAGAAGAGCGTGACTTCATAAATTAACCATGACCGTAGAATTTCCACGGATTCAAGTTGTTCGATCTGTGAAGGAATATCACTCAGTACGTTGAGTAGTGGCTTAGCTAAACTAAACAATGGGTATTGTGTCGCGCGAGCTTGCGCAACACGCTCGCTGATGCTCTCCCCAACAAATTGTTTTTTCGATAATGATAGATCTTTCAGCTCGTGATCCATGTTACTGAGCGAAGACTCTCCACTGACGGATTCGTTGAGCGAGGCAGTCGTTATTGCGGATAATTTAGTCATCTATCACGTAACCCCCATAGTCGTAGCGTTAACGCAGTGAAGCGTCCGGCAATATGCAGGGCTACCGCTTGTTCGGCGAGGATGTTTTGCCAATCACGGCCGCTTTTGACGAGTTCGAAATAATAGGTTCCAGCGCTATGGGCCAATTGGCGCGGGGGCGCCGCCAGCTGTTGTAATGTAACGCCGGGTAAATGAGAACGGACTAAATCGAGAATGTGCCGTGGCGCGCTTACTTTGGTCTGTTGAATGAAATACTTGGTGATCTGCTGCTGGGAAACGGCCGCGTTCACTGCCACGATAATCGAGTGGTATTCCTCTAACCTCAGATCAGGATCGGTAGTCACCCAAATACCGTTGGACTGACGCTGGAAATCGAAACACTCACCGGCCTTGGTCAGTAGCAGATTAAGTTGCTGACTAATATCGTCGATCAGTGGACGAAAAGTCTCCGCTAGCTGTTTATGTTGGTAGGAGAACCCCTCAGAAGGAGGCCTACGCTGCGGACATAGATAGGTCGCGAGTTCCGCTTGTAAGGCATTCAATTCGCAAAAATAGACCTCCGGATGCACCAATGGCCGTTTTAACCAATAGTCCAACATAGATTGATAGCGATTACAGAGTTGTAATAAAAGATACTCCTCCGTCCTTACCGCCAGCGAATCGCTATTCCCCTGCTCAGTTAAGGGTAAAGCGAACGCTTCAGCCCGATGTCTAAGCTGTCCCGCGATCTGCTGGATCCCACTCATTAATAACGTGCTCGTCCGGGAATCGATAACCGGAGGAATAAACTCTTCATCACAGAGAATCGCCCGACCGTCGGATTCAAGGTGTTTAAGCCGTGCGCAGGGTAACCCCATCCAGGTGTCATTCAGTTCAGATTCTGGTAGTAATTGTAGACGTAATTGCGCCAATAACAGATGACGAGGTTCCCGGTGAATAGCATTAGTGTCATGCACCAGATGTTCTTTCGCAATAAAGCGTGCTAACGCGCCTTCCTGTTCAGCGGATAATAAGGTTTCATCGTGACCGGGAACCGTCAGGGATAAGGCCACATAGAATTGTTGACCACAATGTTGCGGCAGTAATGTTAACGGTTTCGGCGGTGAACACTCATCAGGGAAGGTAAAGGGAGTACCGTCAGGGAAAATGCCTTGTGCAGAGTTGATGACTAACTTGCCATACTCCAGTGCTTGCCGATCAAGGGTTAGCTGTGAGAATCCCCAATGATAAGGCGTCAGTATCGAGGCGCGTTGATGGATAAAATGTTCTAAATAGCGTTCTTGCTGTTGAAAAAGCTGAGGCCTTAAAAATAGGCCTTCACTCCAAACCACTTTATTGGTTTTCATAACGTTCCTTGTTCTGAAAGCGTGAGGGTGGAAGCCTGTAGGCGAAGGGTGTGTTGTAACGAACGACCACCCAATACTTTTTGCCATATAAATTGCGCAGGATTTTCTACGGTATGGATAACCGACCACTGATTTGTCGCGATATGTCTAAATGCCGCAACATAAGCCAAGGTATTTCGGCCCGTGGTGATCGGTAACGATAACGTTTTTTGTTGTCCGGGCTGCAAAATAATCTCGCCAATACGGCGATAATCCTGATGCGTTTTAGGAAGTGTTGACGACATGAGACTTAGCGGGTTTTCGGCACTGAAATTATCACGATTATTTACCTGATAAATAAAGATCTGTACCGGCGAAGGCTCCCCTTTTTTATTTTTATTAATATCAGATGCGGCAATAAAATGGACATTCACCTGCGAGTCACTTGTCGGTTTAATCGTGCAACCGGAAAGGAAGAAAATAAGGAAAAATAAAAATCTATAAATTAACGGCAAAGCATCCCCCTTCATAATTACTATGAATATAAAAAGTCAATTTGGAGAGAGAGAAATAACAGATTCCAAGACGTATTAAGAAATCTGTTATTTCCTTCTATAATCCTTATTAATTTAGTGAGTTAGATTTTACGTTATAGTTAACCGTCACGGCTCCCGATTTACTTCCCTCTGCATTTTGCATCACATAATCTTCGGTAACAGCGGTGAAGGAGAAGCTGACCTGCTCTCTCGCACGGACATCTTCCTGAGAGGAGCCGGTTTTAGTGAGACGCGTGATGATGACATCACTAAAGCTGATCGTCAGGTACTCCAGTGGGTCGCCGCCTGCTTTACGAATAATAAATTTTACGTTTTTAATATGCTTCCCGGATAAGCAATAGCTTAGAAGATTCGGACTAGCTCGGTCGATATAGTGCTCGAAAGTAAAATCATCCACCGTTGCTTTACCTGCGCCACCTCCTGAACCCTGGTGCATATTCGAGTGTTGTGAGCAGCCCCAGCCCCAGCTCAGCACCTCAATTTCACCTTTATGCTGGGCGTCTTGAGACTCCCCTTCAATACCATCGAATTTAATAAAAATATCCTGAGACATATACGCTCCTTGTTATGGGTTGTTGTAGAGAATTAAAGGCTCTCTTTGACCGAAGGCAGCTTAGCCACCATACGTAGCGAGACCGTTAAGCCTTCCAATTGAAAATGCGGACGCAGGTAGAATTTCGCTTGGTAAAAACCCGGATTACCGTCAATATCGCTTACGATAACTTCGGCGGCGGCTAACGGTCGCTTCGCTTTTGTCTGTTGAGAAGAGTTAGTGGGATCACCATCGACATAATTCATTACCCAATCATTTAGCCACTTCTCCATCTCTTCACGAGATTTAAAGCTACCGACTTTATCGCGCACAATACATTTCAAGTAATGCGCAAAGCGCGAGCAGGCGAAAAGGTAAGGCAGCCGCGCCGATAAGGTTGCGTTTGCCGTGGCATCGTCATCGTAATACTCCGCGGGTTTTTGTAACGATTGGGCGCCGATAAAGGCGGCATAATCAGTATTTTTACGGTGCACCAACGGAATAAAACCATTTTTTGCCAATTCGGCTTCCCGTCGATCTGAAATAGCAATTTCAGTCGGGCACTTAAGATCGATGCCGCCATCATCAGTCGGAAAACTATGGCACGGTAGACCTTCAACCACTCCGCCACTTTCTACTCCGCGGATCATCGTGCACCAACCATACTGTTTAAATGAACGGTTGATATTTACCGCCATAGCATAGGCCGCATTTGCCCAGATATAGTGGCTATGATCAGCCCCCGCCGTATTCTCTTCGAACGCAAAGGCTTCGATGGGATTGGTGCGAGCACCATAAGGGAGTCGCGCCAAAAATCGTGGCATCGCCAAACCGATATAGCGGGCATCTTCTGACTGTCGTAAGGCATTCCACGATGTATATTCGAGGTTCTGGGTAAAAATTTTCGTTAAATCACGAGGGTTTGCCAGTTCCTGCCAGCTTTGCATTTGCATGACCGAGGGCGCAGCCCCCGCAATAAACGGTACGTGTGCTGAGGAGGCTATTTTTGCTAATGACGTAAGTAAGTCGACCTCCTCTGGCGAGTGATCGAAGTAGTAATCTCCCACTAAGCAGCCGTAAGGCTCACCCCCTAGTTGTCCGTATTCCTCTTCGTAAATCATGCGAAATATCGGGCTTTGATCCCAATTGGCGCCTTTATAACGTTTCAAGTTACGTCTTAGCTCATCGCGAGAAATATCCAGTACCCGTAATTTAAGCTGCTCATCGGTTTCGGTGTGGGTGACCAAATAGTGCAGGCCACGCCAAGCACTCTCGAGTTGTTGGAATTCGGGATGATGCAGAATGCCGTTGATCTGATCCGATATTTTCCGATCGATCGTTTCAATCAATGCGGCGATATTTTTATATGCATCCTCAGAGAGAATAATCGCGCTCTGTAAGGCTTGCTGCGCGAGGGTTTTGACTGCAGACTCCACAGCTTGTTGCGCAATATCGGTTTGTGGACGAAAGGCTTTTTGTAACAGTGCTGGCAATTGCGCCGATACCTGTTGGGCTTGCCCTGAAAGAGGAGCGATAGCGTGTTTCATTGCTTACTCCTCGACCAGCGTTGGGGCAGCCTGCTTGCCGTCAGCCGCAGGCAGCGCAGCGAGCGCCGTAAGTAAGTGAGGATCATTAAGAAACTGCATCACCAAACTTTCCGCATCGCTTTTCCCGTCCATGTAGGTCTGCAGGTTGGCTAATTGTGTTCTGGCCTCTAATAATTGTGCCAGCGGCGCAACTTTTTTAGCGATATTTTCGGGGGAAAAATCAGACAAACTTTCTAGTGTTAAATCCACTAATAGTTGCCCTTCACCGCTCAACGTATTCTCCACATTGAACAATACCCTTGGCTGCAGGGCCTTCATCCGGTCGTCGAAGTTGTCTATATCAATGGAGAGAAACTTCCTCTCCTTTAAAGGATGTTGGCTCGCCTGCGACTTTCCAGATAGATCAGACATTACTCCCATCACAAAGGGGAGATTCACTTTTTTGTCGTCACCATAAATTTCGACGTCGTATTCAATCTGCACGCGTGGAGCGCGATTTCTCGCGATAAACTTTTGTGAATCCTTAACACTCATTCCTAACTCTCCCTGTTAAATAATCCTCATATCACGTTACTTTTACGGATAATTAATATTGAGGGTAGCCCTGACCATTAATTTACCTGGTGTCGGCTGTAGCCCCATTGAATAATAACTGGCGGTAAATTGGTGGGATTCGATATTTTTACCGCTGGCGTACTGGTAAGCCTGACCCGTATTGGTTTGGTTTACTTTTAATTGCTCGCCATTTTCTTTACGAATTCTGACTTGAATATTCTCGCTCATCCCTGCGCCGAGGCTATTTTTTAAATTACCGGTTAACGCATCATAAAAATTATTCTCGGCGTGCATCGATAATAATATTGTCTGCTTTTCAGGACACTCTGTTAGCTGCACCGTGAAAGGCTTTTCCCCTAATTCGTTTTCTTGGGCAGTAAATTGAGCGGTCGATAACTCGGGCAAAATGACCGTTTCCTGAGCGGTGGACTGATTGATCGTCAACCGACAGGTTTCTGCGAGATATTCCCCTTTGAAGAGCACCTCGATATGACAGTTATCACGACAGCTAGTCGTCGCGGCAATCGATGACGAAAGATTGACGAGTAAAAAGAATCCTGCGCAATATCGTGTCCTTACTGTGATTCCCTTCATTGGCAACTCACCTCCTTGTAAATAACTTCATTATCTATTTTTTTCATTTGCTCGATTAAGTCTTGGTCGACAAGGATCTGACAACTTTCTTTCGTGACGCTATCGCGTACAAAGAGCGCTTCGCGTTCGGGATCCCAGCCTTGAATGAACGCTCTTCCTGCTTGCGAGACTAAAGCTAAATGCGGAGAGTGTTCCGTAAAGACCTGACTCATCATGGCAAACAGCTTGCGCTGCCGGTTTCTCATCTTTAACAAAACCGGAGTACCGGTTTGCGTTTTCATTTCGACCTTTAGCGCCGCCCCCATTCGAGGAATGACTGTCGCTTCGTTTTCTGTAATCGATACCGTAAGGGGTAACCCTTCTGGATTAACCGCAATTCGATTTTCCTGGTAAGGGGTAAGTGACGGAAGAATGCCGTAACCATCGCGATTAATCCTTGCGCCGTGACCATTGATAATTTTCGCGCCCTGCGCCCCTTTCGCATAGATGATGGCAAAAGGATTGTTACCGAGCTGCCTCCCCGCGATAACCCCTGCGGAGTGGGCGACTAGGCTACCATTAGCAGACAATGAATATTGCTGATGCCCACGACCGCGGCTAAAAGAGCTACTGTATTGGCCGCGAGGGCTGTTATAGGCGACATTCGCTTGTACAGCCGTATTCATTTTTTGCTGCTTTACTTTCTCGCTATTCAAGCCTATTCCGTACACCAACGCGTTTTCATCGCCATAGTGACCGTTCACATTATGTTGTAACGTTGTCGTGCCATCGTTATCGCGCGTGTAAGTGCTGTAGAGAGAATCAAAAAGCGCGTGCTGTCCATATCCTTTACCAAGCGGAATATTAAGCGATAACATTAGCGTATTATCCCTTTTACCTTGGTAAGTTTGGCTACGCGATAAGACCGTCCCAACGCTAAACGAGCGAAATTGTTTTGTCATAGACAGACTGTAATGATGCGTCGCACCACGGTTTTCATAGTCATACCTTGAAGCGGTGAGATTGACGCTCACACTGTCGGTGATGGGTTGGCCTATCGAAAGCGATAACCGTTGCGTCACCGCTGGGTAATTACCGAAACCTAACGCGCTAGGCTCTTGGCGACTCTGGTTGAGAGTGCGGTATCGCCCCGAAAAGGTTCTGTCTACTGAGGCATTGATGCTGGTTTGGGTATCACGCAGATATTTGCTGTAAGAAAGATTCATTTTACTGCCACGATATTTTGGGGATCGCGTCGAACCTTTCTGTAGTGACAAGTTGCCAGTCAGAGCGAGTCCGCCGAAAGGGGTATTGATTGCATTGCCTAACGCCATTCCCTGATACCCCTTGGCGATTTGGGTGCCGCTAAAAAGGGTATAATTCTCGGTTAAGCCGTAAAAAAGGTTTGCCTGAACAAAATAAGGAGAATGCAGTGTGCTTGCCTGAGTGATTTTACCTGCATCGACTTCATATTTAATGACTGATTTATTAAGGATGAGAGGCGGTGCGGAATTAGGGATGATAAAGACTCTTTTACGCCCATCCGCCTCATTAATCACCATGGTATAGTCGCCACCATACCCTCCAACACTGGGCGAGTCGATATCGAATGGCCCCGCGGGAACACTGGCTTGCTGCACCAACTGCCCTTGCTGCCAAAGCGTCACCGTCGCATTGGTTTCCGCAATTCCGGAGAAGCGCGGCGTATAAGTACGTAATGCTGATGACAGCATACGGTGATCGGAACGCAGTTGGGCACCGCGAAAAGTAACGCTATCGAAGATTTCGCCAGAGGACCAGGTTTCCCCCACTCGGCCTTGACTTCTGATCCCCGTGAGATCGTGTTCCGCATAAGCAGATTGGCCGTGGTAGCGCCATGAGGTATTGGTTAATTTTCGACTGATTTGTCGATAACGCAGACGCCAACCTTCGAGATTGATACCGAGGAGCGAACTTAAGCTCAGCGTTTTCTGCTGACTCGCACGGGAGTTAGAAGAGGATGTAACACGTTGACTGTATCCATCTAAATTGTAGTCAACGAAAGCAACATTACTTCCTTGCTCCCAGCGCTCAGGGGCAATATCACCCGGTAGTTGAGGACGAAAGTATTTCTGCGCCACGCTGAGTTGCAGAATAAAATCACTGCCATCGTAATGCGTATGGCTCTGCGGAATCCATTGTCCGAGAGTTTGACAACCTTTTATTGAGGCGTTGTCCTTTGACGCTAAATCGGCCTTGATCCCTAACTGCTGCAACGTCGAAAAAGTAAAGCAGGGCTGGGCATTGCCTTGTGGTTCCGCCTGGGTAGGCTGAAAAGTGATGAGAAATCGCCCACGTGGCTGATTATTGACAACGATAAGTACCTGGTGTTCACCGGCCGCGATAGGGTTCCCCTGCGTAAAGGCGGTTAAATCAACTTTCTGACCGTGAAGAAAGTGCGCATCAAAAGATATACCTTTAGCCGGTTCTAACGATAATGCTGTCGGCGATAAAGCCTGTTCAATTGCCCACCCCATCGGCGATAGCGTAAAGCCGCCGACGATAGGGCAAGTGAGAGCTATTATTCGTAAATAAAAACGTATGGTATTGTCGCTTCTATTAATCCCTACGAATTTTTTAGCTCCAGTAGTCTGCTTTAGCTCATCCATGGCTATGCATCATCCTGAATAATAAAGTAATCAATAATGATTATTTTTTAGTGACGATAAATCCTTTACCGTCACGGTATTGACTTTGATAGTGACTTCCATTGCCGTAGTCATTAATTAATTCGAAGTTAATTTCGCTTAAGCGCTTATTACGTAAGGCTACAGGAACCATGATTCTTTCTTCAGAGAAAGGGTTAATCATCGATAGAGAAATTGGTTGCCTACGGTTGCCAGCAACCAATTCAACGGAATAGAAAGAGAGATAATAAGGCGTCGGGTTGGTCACCTTTAATTCATTATTTCCTACGAGTTGCCAGCGTATTTTCGCGCCCTGTTCAGCACTCGTTTCCGTTAAGGCTGCAGGTCGATAAAAGAGTTTTATGCGTGTTTTGAAAGCAAGAGAGAGACGTTCACTTTGGTTCTCTTCAGCACTGTTCGGCGGTACTTCGAGTAAGTTAAACCAAAAAAGAGATTCTCGATCTTTTGGTAGAGGCTGGCCAAGATAGCGAACCCTTACACTTTGCCCTTTGCCGGGTTCCATACGAAATAGCGGCGGAATCGTCATAAACGGCGTTTCATGGTCAGTCCCTTCGACAGCGGATTGCCCCTCATCAATCCATACTTGGACCAAGGCAGGAACGTCACCTTTGTTGGACGTTCGAACTATTTTTTCTTTTTGCCCTTCAGTAAACACGATACGTGTCCCGGTCAGGGTGACCCCTGCGTAACTGTTATTCCATAATACACTTAGGGCAATAAAAATAAGTGTCAGGCGTTTCACTGTGACCCCTATTGGTTGTCGCATCGCGATTTCCATATAAATAATACTGCCACGACAATCGGTCGTGGCAGTTGAGTATTAACGTTATGGATAGGCAATCGTGTAGACTGCTTTTGCCTCGATCAAACCCGCCGTGGCTTGCCCCGTCGAGTAGTAGCCTCCGGCAAAACTCATATCTGCCGCACTGTTAACCAATGCAACCGGTTTAGATGTGTCGCCTAAGCGAATTTGTTCTTGATCCTTATAAAGCCTAACTTGTACATTCGACGCCGCCGTATTGGCATCGACTAAGGTATTTTTTAAGTTACCGGTTACCGTATCTTTATCACTGCCACCGACCGCTTCGAAATGTACCGCTATATTTTTCAGGCTACTCGAGCAGTTTCTTACTGAGATTTTAAAATCCTTAGAGCCTGCTTCAGCTCCAGCATCTTTTAGCGAATTAATTGAAAGCTTAGGAAGGAGAACACTAAAGTTTCTATCCCCAACGATTTCACAGGTTTCGCCGGTTAACGAGCCGGTAAACGTGATAAGACCTTGCTGGTCAGTGAGTTTTGTAGGATCTGCTGCATTAGCAAGATATGAAAAGGGAAATAACAGCGCGGTGCATAAAAGTACTTTAGCTTTTGACATGTATAGCATTCCTTTGAATAACGTATTCACCGTACTTCTCTTAATAAGGGTGAGAAGCACTCCTTTTATAATAAGTCTGAACGAGTTTTGAGAGTTCGCTCGTTAAATATCCATTATTAACAGCTAGAGAATTACCCTGCACCGAGAAAGCCGAGGATATTTGTCCGTTAATATCAACATAACTGACTCAGTACAGATATAAGATATTATTCAATATCATCAGAAGATAAAGAACTTATCATATAAAAATAACAATTTAAGAAAAAGGCTCGATTCAAATTCCTAATTAAACTCAAACACTCATTAATCTATTGATTAACGAGAGCCATTTAATTAGCTTTTTAGGGTTTAAATAAAAAGAATCGCTATTTATTATATTAGGAGTAACTTTACATGGACCAGCGGTTTCTTAATTACTATCGACGGGAACTCCTCTTTATGCGCGATATCGCCGGGGATTTTGCTTTAAAACACCCTAAAATAGCGAAGCGCCTTAATCTGCACAGTACCGCCATTGCCGATCCTTGGATAGAGCGACTTATCGACGCTTTCTGTTTTCTCAATGCGCGAACGCAACTGAAAATCGATGCTGAGTTTGAACCTTTCACCCAACGCTTACTGAATAGCCTCTCACCCGAGTTTACGATGCCCACGCCTGCTAAAGCTGTCGTCGCGATACATCCGTCAACAACGCAAGGTGAGCTGACCGCCGGTTATACCGTAGCAATCAATACCCCCCTTCTAAGCCAGCCCGTAGGCAAAGAGAAGACGCGCTGTGAATTTAGAACCTGCCGCCCCCTTAAGCTTTGGCCAATGACCTTGCAGCAGGCCGTGCTGACGCCCCTCACTCCAGCGCTTATGACCACTATTGATAAATCCGGTACATCCCTGCTTGCCCAGGCGACGCTCACCTTAACGTTATCACTGACGCCAGGGCTGCTATTTTCTCAACTAACGGATTGCGACGAGCTCTCTCTCTACCTTAGCGGAGACGAACATGTGTCGTCTCGTCTCTTCGAACTATTAGCCTGCCATTATGCTGGCATTGCCGTAAAATCCGCCTCGCACTGCGCTCTGTTTTCTAGCCAAGAGACGGGGCCAGTGATTAGCGCTCAGCCTACTGGCTATACCCATCATCAGCCCTTCTGGCAAAGCCATCAGGGTTATCGCTATCTAAAAGATTTTTTTGATTTTCGCTCTCAATTCTACTTTTTCTCGATCACCCATCTGGCCCCAGCGTTTCAGCATTGCCACGATAACCAGCTTGAAATAAGTGTATTACTCGATGACTTTCCCGTTGAACTTGCTCCGATGGTGAACGCCGACCGTTTTAGCCTACATTGCGTGCCGGTAATCAATCTGTTTCCCGGTAAGGTGGATCGCGTCAGTGTGACTTCCAGTGCACTCAAACACCCTATTATTGTCGACCGCAGCCGCCCCACGGATTACGAACTCTGCTTAGTCAATTCAGTCAGTGGGTTTAGCCGAGAGGGGGAAGCATTAGCGACCTTCTACCCGCTCTATCAGGGTCCAGAGGTCGCAGATAATCACGAAGGACGGTATTTTTCTGTCGAACGCACCCCTCAGCTCATCGGTGATTTCACCGAGCGACACGCGACGCAAAGCGATGTCTGGCTAACACTTGTCGATCAAGTTCAACCCCCTCACTCGCCGTATTTAGCCAGTTTGCATATTGAGGCGTTAGTCTCCAATCGACACCTACCGCGTGAACTTCCTAAACCTGACAGTGCGGGGATTGACCTTCAACTGGAAGAACGTATCCCTGCCGAGGGGGCCACTTTTATCAGTGCCATCAGTTGTCGCTACGATTCGCTGGCTTATGCTGACTCCGCGTGGAAATTGATTAATCTCTTACAATGCGCCTATCAGCCTCTTGATGGGGCTGACCTTACCGAGGGCGCTGTTCAGTTACGCGAGAGATTAAAACTATTTCTACACCCTGGGGATCACTTCTCTGAAGCCATCATCCGCAGTGTGGTGAGCTTTACCTGCCGACCGGTAGTGAGGCGAATTGCTAACGATGACTTACTCCTCAATGGTCGTGGGGTAAAATGTCAACTCACCGTTGACGAGAGTCACTTCTCCAATCACAGCCCACTGCTCTTTGGCCACGTTATCGCGCTATTTCTCTCCACCCATACTGCTATTAATAGCTTTATCGAAATGGAGCTGGTGTCATTACAACGCGGTAGCCTTCATTCTTGGCCAGCAATAATCGGCCAGCGGGGAGTACTATGAGCGGATCTCTTCTCGGGGACTGGTGCCCAGATGCCTTAAAAAACTTGCCACTCGACTCCCCTTGGACGGCGAATTTTTTGGCAACGTTGCGCCAACTCTCGGCAGCCGCCCCGCAACTGCCCCTGCCAGGTAATGCATTACGTTGGAAAGATGAGAACTTCCGCTTAAGCCAAGCCGTTAGCCTGGCTTTTCCTGCCAGTGAGATCGCCTCAATCACATGGCAAGCTGAGCAATTAGCGATCAAGCTTTTTAGCTTAGGCGTTTGGGGACCACAGGGGCCGCTGCCATTACATTTATCAGAACTCGCGTTAACCCGCTTGCAACAACAAGATAGTGCGCTGATTGATTTTATTGATCTCTTCCACCACCGCAGTATGGCGATATTTTTCCGCGCATGGTACGCCGCGCAAGATACCGCCTCCCTAGACCGCCCCGAAAGTGATCGATTCTCCTATTATCTACGCTGTTTATCAGGGCTGCCTTTACCCACTACGCCACAGACTAAGCATCCGCTGCTCTCTGCAGGCTTTCAACTTGCTCGAAAAACCTGTGCGCCACGTGACCTTATCTCGACGCTTAATGCGTTATTTCATCTTCCTTTCCAGATAGCCGAGTTTCAATCGGGTTGGATAAGTCTTCCCGTGGAAGAACAGTGTCAGTTAGCGCACTCTTGCCGAGTAGGCGTCAATGCGATGTTAGGGGAGGCAAGTTATCAGGCTGGTTATCGATTCAAGATAGGGTGTGGCCCCTTAAGCTATCAGCAATACCGCAGTCTTCATCCCGATAACGACGCTTTAGCGTCTATCTCAAGGGTCATTCAACGGCTCACCGGAGGTCATTATTATTTTGATATTCAACTTACCCTGGCGGCGTCGTCCTCATTCCCGACCACGCTCTCTGGCGAGCAACAGTTAGGCTTTGATACTTGGCTAGTGAATGATGCGGGAGAACGCCCGCAGCAAGGAATGATTTATACCGCTTGTGTTAGCGTCTGACACTGTACGCACGGCATTGGCTCAAGGAAGAGAATATGTCATCTTTACCCTCTATTTATGCGCAGTACCCTTGGCTATGGGAACCTATCAATGAGCTATCCCCCTGCGGAAAGGCCATTGATTACCACCCTGATTTTCTAGCCATACAGTTAGAAGTCTCATCACCTTTAACGATTGAATACGGGACCTTTATCCAACCCGCTGCCACGATCAAGTGGCCGTCGCTTCTGCCTAAGCTTCGCGGCTTATGCCAGCAAACGAAGGATATTCGACTACTGATTTTGCTAATTCGCGCCCATTTAGCGCAAGAAGGGATTGTCGCACTGGTCGAGGGCGTCGCGTTATTAATCGCTCAACTCGAACGTTGGCCTGAGGCGCTACACCCACACTGTCACGATGAAGGCGAATATGTCCCTGAATTTCGCTACAACGCCTTGGCGGGGCTAGATGATTGTGAAGGCTGCGTCGCTGAATTACGTCAATATGCTTTCGAAATGTCGGAGACAGAATCCTACACTCTCGCAGAGTTCGAACAGTGGATTGTGCGGGAAAAAACACTCTCCTTAGCGGAAAGAGCGAAACTGCAGCTGCGCTATGCTTTACATACTCAGTTTTTCGAGTCTTGTACCCAGTTACAGCAGCGACTCGTTCAGTTAGCCCAATTACCCTCAAGCATTTTAGGCACTGAGTCTCTCGAATTTCCCCACCTTTCTGCGCTCCTCGCCCCCTTATGCCGCTTCCATCAGCGGCAACAGCACGCCGTAACCGCTGAGCAAGACGTCATCCCTCTCCCCCATGCTAGCTCGGCTTCTTCTGGGGCAGATGCGCTGGCGTACCGCTACGAGGCAAAAGAGAAATTACGCGAAATTCGCGAGAACTTCGCTTATTACGAACCGAGTAGCCCCTTAAGTCTACTTTTGTTGTTTGCAGAACACAGTATTGGTTTGGATTGCCAGCAGATAAGTCATCGCTTTCCCCGCGAGCTTCTCTCCCTGCTTACTCTTGAAAAGGATGTATAAAATGAAATGGTTATATGGATTATTAATGCTCATTACACTGGCAAGCCACAGCCATGCTGCCTGCATTTTGGCGCGTGGCACCCCCACTACACTGACCATTGCCGCCCAAACGTTGACTATCGATGCCGATGCGCCAGTCAGTTTAGATCAACCTTTTGCACGGATCGACAGTGTGCCGATTACCGCGCGCATTGGTTATGACGATTGCGAACGAGGAACGGAATATGGTCGTCAACTGACTTACCTCGCAGGCCGCGAGATTGCCAATCAAATCTACGCTACCGATGTCCCTGGAATTGGCGTCAAAGTATTATGGACCAATGGCCGTGATGGTTATGGTGGTTACCCTAAAACACAACATATGGTCTTCCCGAATGGTATTTTGAAGGGAACCTTCGATTACATACCTGGATCGGCCTATCGATTGGAATTTTACAAAGTTAGTGATACGCTTGCCCTCTCGTCCACTTCTGGAAATCAACTCCTCCCCATAGGTTTTGTCGCCTATAACTATCTCTTTACGCCAACGCCCAGTAGTTATTCGATGCGCTTAAACCTAGGGGCCTTAACGCTTAAGAGCATTCCTAGCTGTACGCTAGACTCCAGTAAAGTCATCGACTTTGACCGAGTGAACTCAAGCAGCTTGGCTCAAGGGATCTATCGTGATCTAAGGTTCAAAATTAACTGTCGGAGTGATTACCAACGTTTCTCAACGCGTGCCTCAATCTCGACCCAGACACTCAGTAGTGACCTTCAATCCATCAAGGTAACGGATTCCGCTGGTCAAGACGATCGACTGCGTATCGCCATTTATGACAGTAAACAAAATCTTCTCCGCGTAAATGGAACGGATAGCGAAGCCTTAAATGATATTACATCTACTAGCGATGCGGAATTCACTTGGCAAGCCGTGTTAAAACCCGGTTTAAAAAGCCCTCCCGCGGCAGGGCCTTTTACCGCCTATGCTGAGATCCAATTTACCCTTGAGTAGATCATCTATGGATAACCGTATCTTTATCAATATCGCCAGTTATCGCGATCAAGAGCTGTGGCAGACTGTCGAGAGCGCTATCACGCAAGCCGAGGATGCCAGTCGATTGCATATCGCAATCTGTTGGCAGGACGATAACGACCTCAATCACCTGGTCGCAGCAGGATGGACGCCGATAGCGGTCTCCACGATTAATGGGTTTCCAGTTTATCAATTAAGGGGGAGCGCGGCGCAGGTTGAGCTGATTGCACTCCCCTATCAGCAAGCACAAGGCGTCGGTTTTGCCCGCGCGCTCTGTGATCGGCGCTATCAGCAAGAGCAGTGGTTTTTACAGATCGATGCGCATTGTTTGTTTGGCGAGCGCTGGGATAGCCGCCTGATAGATGCCCTTACCGCACTGCGCCAAGAGAGTCCAAAACCTTTACTCAGCAGTTATCCGCCAAGCTACCACTATGGGGAACAGGGTAAGATAATCTATGCTGAACAGGCTAATCGTATTAGTTTCAACGCTTTTACTGCTGAAGGACTGCCGACCTTAACCAGTCGGGGCTGCAGACGTTCCACCCCGGAAAGAGGGAGCTTTATGGCGGCAGGCTTTATTTTCACTCAAGGAACTTTTGTCACTGAAGTCGGTAACGACCCCACTATTTTTTTTGAAGGGGAAGAGATTACGCTGTCCCTGCGTGCATTCACTTGGGGTTATGATATTTACCACCTGCCAACCCCCTTTCTTTGGCATCACTATACCCGCGACAAGTCACCGAAAATTTGGCACGATCATAACCTCAACGCACAGGAGGCTGGCGAAGTGCCTCTCGCTTGGATACAGCGGGAACTTCACTCACAGCATCATATAAAGGCATTGCTGGGCCTTCCTACCGACTATCCGCGTAAAAAAGAGGCCCGCCCCCTTGGAACTTTGCGGACACGCCGACAATTCGAGCACCAGTGTGGGCTGAATTTTCAGCTAATCAGTTGCTACGCTGATTGTTTACCGCCGCGCTCGCTAAGCTACTTTGCTGCGCCAGCTAGCGATATAGCATGGTGTGATGCCCATCGTATTCACCACATTAAGCCAATAGCGGTTTTTCCCCTCATCGGAGAAGCATTACCCGATGAACTGTATATTCATTGTTACGGTTACAACACACCGCGTCTTGCGCAATACCGCTATTCACCGTCACAACTCACTACGCTTGCAGGTAAAATCGAGGTGACATGCTGGTCGACGCCCAATCGTCCCCCCGTTCTGCTACGCATTGCCTCATGGTCGGTAAAAGAGGGGTGGGGAATTATCATCGAATGGCCCTGGTCTGAGAACGATGGGCCGTATTGTTTACTCTAAGGAAAATTAACCATGGATGGTCAACGTTTTAAATACCCTTTCGCCGATGGCTACTTTCTTACCCCGGTGCCCCTCGAGAACCGAAGTGTGCACCAACTTCATTTTATCGATCAGGCTAACAACGCCTATCAAATTATTATCAACCACGGTCGCCTTAACGAGAATCAAGATCTGCAGCAATTTGTCGATCAGGAAGTTGAGAAGATGCAACGGCAAGTGCCAGCATTCTCCTTGGAGGAAGCCTCTGCCGCCAAAACCTTAGGGCCAGCCCAATGTGAAATTATTCAGCAGACCCATAAATTTTTATATGAAGGCTGCCTATTTACGCAGCTCTGTGCCTTTATTCACTTGCCCCTGCACTTGCAAATCAATCCCTATAAAAGGAATGTCGTGATCCTATCTCTGGCTTCGCCGCAGCCTCATGCAGAGCAAGCCGAACACTTTCAAAGCATGCTCAATACTTTTGTCCCTTGGGAGTAAGTTCGACAGGATCCACTTTATGATACGGGGTCTGCACTATACTGAGTCCTACTCCCGTTATTCATAAGGAACCGCCACGGTGACACAATCCACCTACAGCTATCAACCGAAACAGGGTCATGGCTTAGCCCATGACCCACTCAATGCGATTATCGCCCCAAGACCCATTGGGTGGATCTCGTCGCGCAGCGCAGCGGGCCAACGTAATTTAGCCCCCTACAGCTTCTTTAATCTGTTTAACTACCATCCGCCGATTATCGGTTTCGCCAGCAGTGGCTGGAAAGACAGCGTCGCCAATATTGCTGAAACGAAAGAGTTCGTGTGGAATCTTGTCACTCACCCCTTAGCTTCAGCGATGAATCAAACCTCTGCAGCCTTGCCGCATGGCCAAGATGAATTCTCCTTGGCCGGGTTAACGGCGGTAAATAGCGAACTGATCGCTGTCGACCGCGTGGCGGAAAGCCCAGTTCATTTCGAGTGTCAGCTGACACAGCTCATTCAACTGCGGAACAGTCAGGATCAGCCTATCGATAGCTGGTTAGTGTTGGGTGAGGTCGTGATGATTCATATTGACGCATCACTCCTAGACAGTCAGGGGATTTATCAAACCGTCGATGCCTCGCCGATTCTGCGTGCCGGTGGGCCATCAGCCTACTATGGTATTTCTGAAGAGCAACGAATGGATTTATGGCGACCTCAATAACGCAAAAGGAGCACGGCTAATGGCTGTGCTCCTAAGCTACGTTAACTATTGAGCGCTGCAAATAAGGCGTCGATATGTATATCAACAGTATCCAATGCCATCACGGGTAAGGTTACGTCGTTAAATAATATAGGAAGCTCGGTACAGCCCAGAATAAATAATCTTATACTCTTAACTGTGTAGTTAGCATTAGATAAAATCTATCTCGCTAAAATACTCAATGAATTTAACAACTGTGTATCCAAAGTTTCCCTTACTGGGGTCGGTAATCCATTTGCAACTCTATAATTCTTGATTGCTGTCCTTGTGGCTGGCCCCATGCTCCCGTCAATATTACCGTTGTAAAATCCTTTATCGAGTAAGGCGAACTGCACTCTCATGATCAACCGCTTACGCTTTTCTGTATCCGAAGTCAGCCCACTACTTGCTCTATTAGCACCTGTGGTTCCTGCTGAGTTTGTTGTGGTTGTGCTATCTGTGTCATTAGAGCGAAGTGAACGGACAGAAGAGGACGAACGAGTTCCTGAATTAGATGAATCTGAGATGCTAGGTGAGCTGTAAGTCTTGGGATAGTAAGGTGTGCTTCCACCATAGTAGCCCCCGCCTGATGAAGAACGGTGTGAGCTGTGGCTACGGTGAGAACTGTGACTTCTGTGTCCGGCAATGTAGAACGGCACTTCGGTATTGAGAGGGGCTATCACCAAATCATGCTCATTCAGGGTCATACCAGGTAAGTCACTGGCACCAGTAGATGAATCACTTGCCCAGACTGAATTGTTAAGTGCCAAAAATCCCGGAAGCAGAGCAGCGAAATTAAACTTTTTCATATTATTGGTCTCGGTGGTTGATGAAAACGGCCTTTTGATGAACTGAAATAACCAGTACAGGAAGACTTCTGAGTGCATTCATCACATTCTTTGGGATAGTAATTTTTCCAGTCAGAGATCGACTGTGTAGCAGAACTCCATGCCCTTTCAGGAAGGTGGCATAAAGGATAATTGAAGATGGTAAGAGGGATACCTGACCTGTGTGCAGTATCTACAGCAGAAAGGATTTGTTCGCTATAGTTGTCGTGCTCAATGAAGATCGATGACCAGTTCTTACGGGCCCATCCAATCGATTCCAGCCCCATAAGGGAGATCTGGTTAACGTTAGAGAACACACGGCCAGCAAACTCTACGATATTATCAAGCTCTGTATAGTTAGCTTGAGTAGGGATGACTCGCAATTCGATGTTGATACCTGAGTTACCGGCATTGATCAGTCCTCTAACCGTCTCATCAAATGCTCCTTCGCTTCCTACCAGATAGTCATGAACTGTTGCTCTTGAAGAATAAAGAGGAATGCCAAAAGTGATTTTGATCTTTTCACTTCGTTCTTTTATCTGCTGGGTAAAGCTGACATCCGCAAACTTCCGTCCATTGGTTAAAACATGCAGTGCTGTTTCAGGTGAATTTTCGATGATGAAGTCCAGAAAATGCAGGAAGTCTTCGCCATAGAGCAAAGGCTCTCCCCCGCTCACTCCTACTACTCCATTCAGTGAGAAAGAAGCGATAGCGAGAGCCGACTGGTTAAGAAGCCAGTCATCATTTCCTGCTTTAGGAGGCTGAGAACAAAACAGGCAACTGTTGTTGCACCTTTCGGTGACCAGAACAGTGTTATGGTTCGCTTTACGGGACAGAATTACCCGGAGCATGTTGCCATTATTGACGATCCCAATGTCACCATCTTCTATGGAATCGAAAAGTTCCTGGCTCACAATCGAGTCTGCAAAATATGTAGGCAGTCTGGAATCGAGTTGTTTTGCAGTGACAAGCAAATTTGGTAGATAGAATTGAGGATTTTCGGGCTTAGATTTGCATAGGCGATAGAATCCTTGCTGAACTGGCAAGTCGGAAGAAAACCGGAAAATATCGTTTCTCAGCACCTCAGACATAAGCCCACCTTTTGAGCATCTCAGACATTGGTCCATCCTGAGAGATTTCATTCAGCAGGAAGCGGAACATCCCTTTGTGATACTGGCAGAAGGTTGACCGACTCTTGTCACCAACTGGTTCACCATGAACACTAATGTTCTGACAAGGATCTGCTCCACAGAAAGGCTGGTATGCACAGGTGTCACAACCTGGCATGGCGAAGTTAAATGAAGATGAGAGAGAGGAACTGTAGTATTCGTTGCTACTGAATGAGAGTGAAGCAAACTCCCCTGCACTGAAATCTGCTTCGGGATTTACTTTTTGGAGCATACGGCTTTCGTCGCTGCCGTAGACCTTGCCGTCATAGTTAAACAGGATGCAATTCAGCACGACTCCGCTCGGTGATTTCAGATCTGCATAACCACTGAAGCCCGGATTGAAAATTCGCTTTAGATGGATTGAAGCCGAATGTTCAACGACAGGTATGCCCTTCTGGTTCTGAAGCAACACTTCCTGCATTAACTTTTCATAAAACTCAAAATATTCAGGCATTGAAAAAGTGAAGCTCTGCTTCTGAGCAAACCCATAGGGACTCACAGGCCGGATAAACATATCTGTTAGGCCAAGAGATAGATGAGCACCCACTATTGAAGCTGGCTCTTTTGTCAGTTCCTTAGTAACTGTGGTAACCGTAGCTACCCGATTTGCTCCAAGTTCTTCAGTAATTTTTTTAATGCCAGTGACAGCTTTGGTGTGAGCCTGATAATCGGTAAGGATGCGGTTTTTATTATGGACTGCTTCATTACCATCAAGAGAAACTGAGAAAGTGATATTCCGTTGTTTCACCCATGAGAGAATGCCTTCTTCCAATATTGAGAGACTGGTAGCAACAACCATTTCGAAAGCATCATTACCTAATGAACTCTCGCATTCCTCATAAATTGCCCGAACGAGATCAAACCTTAGAAGCGGTTCTCCGCCCTGCACTTCAATCTTGTAAGGTGGAGTGCCCAGCTTTTTGATGATGCTGACGATTTGCGGTATTAGTTCAGGGTTCAGGTCATAGCCGTCAGCGGTAACCGATGCCCTACTAACCTGACAATACTTACAGGTGTGATCGCACCTGAGAGTCGGCACAATCATGAAGATGGGCCTGAAGGCTAGTTCATTCATCAGTCGCTTGGCAAAGGCCGAACTCAGTGAAGCTTTTGAAACTACCTGATTCGCATCGTCTGCAATGAACAATCTGCTTTCAAGTAGCTGGGAGGTTGCTTGTTTTAGAGGGAATTTATTATCGGCAATAAGATGTAGCTCTTCGTCATCGACGAAACTGTGAAAGCCAGCAAGATTGCTGATGAAGACTTTACCATTACTTAGGCGGTCAAAGTTGAATGGCATCGTAGTCATTCGGCAAGTCTCGAATCGATGCTCTTCAGTACATTATCTATTATAGATGACCTGATCTTATCTGTATGCACCTGAAGTTTCTCTCTGAGCTGGTAATCATTGATAAATCGCTCAAATTCGAACAATATCTCGTCATAAAATGGATCAAACGAGATGAGCCAGTGCTCATCCCCTTCATCAAGCTTCCAGCGTGTTATTGCGCTCATCCAGTAGAGACTATTGCGTAATACCCATTCTGAACATTCGGTTTTACTTATAACTTTAGTCATTAACACAACCTAAATTTACTTGGGAGATTTCAATTCGTCATATCGAAAGCTTGATAGGAGCAATTAAATAAGTAAAAATAAAAAATTAATAGATGCTATAAAACGCTAATTTTTATAAAATCTCTATGAAATTATCTTATATACTGATAGTAAGTTTTGTGAAACGAAATGTAAAATATTTTCAATCTGTTCTATACATTAACTTTGTACTTAAACAATATTTAATGAGCTTACTCTATAAAATAATGTTCAATATCACCTTAACTCATTGAATAACTAGATATTAAGAGGTTATATGAAACTGAAAGAGGCATTGAGTATTGAGTTGAACAAATTGGTCAATGCGGATGATGCTGACCGTATGTACAATCATACGATAACGTCTAAGCATCTATTCCAATGCCCAGACCCTAGATGTGATGCACAAGTAACCTGTGCAAATTTAGATAAGCCTAAATCATTCCGTAAACGAGATCCTTACTTCATCTTCGTATCTGACCATATAAAAGAATGCCCAATCGGAGAAAGTATTGTTCATGAGTTAAGAAAAAGTAAAAGAGGCATGAAAGATCCTGAAGCTCTTTCTTATATTCACGATGAGGTTATCGAACTTAATTTTTCCTCAGGTAGTCGAAAAGTTTTAAAAAGTGATAATGGAGTGAATACAAAATCAGCCCTTACATCATCCAGAAAACACTTACAAAAAAATGCAGAGCAGGACTTAGATCATAAAAGGCATTCTCGGAAAAGGCTCTCTGGATTAGTCGAAGCTTTCTTGGCCGGCGAGGAGAGGTTTATAGAAACTGATGACGGACGTATTCATATAAAGGAGCTTTTTGTTTCTGTATCATCCCGACAAGATATTTCTTTGCTCCCTGACGAGCCTAAAGTATATTATGGCAAAGCTTGGCTTAATAAAATTAGAGATTTTTATCAAGTGAAATTTATTTCTGAAATGACGTGTGGCACATTAAAGTGCAAACCCACTTTTTTTATCCCTGCTAATTTAATTGATGATGAATCTAATTTAGTACGGACATCACGAGTTAATTTAGATAAAATTTCCTCTTCCAAACCAGCCATTTCCCTTAATATGTTTATATTTAGTTTTATGCCTCCCACGAAAAGTAATAAGGGGAATTATATAAATTTTCATTTAAATGACATGACTCACATTTACTTTAAGAGAAATAATTAGTGATAAATTTAATTTATGTTAGATAATCAACAGGAATAATATATGGATTTTTATAAAAATCCTCACTACATCTGTCAATATATTATTTTAATAGATCATATGGGTAGAATTAAATCGCGACAATTAAAAGCAAGACCTTATTGGTTTTCAAATCTTCCCATGCTTTCGTGCCGACAAAAAAATTAATCTTATTCACCGAGTACGGCGTTACCCCCCCTGCTTTCGAGGGCAACATTCTGCAAGACCTGAAAATCATCATTACACATAATTGACTCGGTATCATTACGCTTTTCTACCACCGCACGTCCTTTTTCAGTGCTCTAAACAAAAGGGGCTGCGCCTGACACAGCCATGCACATTAAGTCGTTTGCGCTTGCTACGCCAATATTTTATCCCATCACTACAGGCCTTAGCTTGGTAAAATCCCCTATTACCTACCTTTGTATATTGAATTTTATTATTTGTTAGAAAATGTGAAATTAAAGAGAGTAATAAATACCACTAATTCCTTAAAACAATAAGATGGAGATTACTAGCCAATGCCTAGTACTGAAAATTTAGCAGTCCCCCGATGATGCATTGGTCTATTAATGTGATAAATAAAAATTATTCTTACCTTAGAATAAAAACCACATTTTAATCTGCGATTTTGTAACTATCTGTTTTAAGAGTACTGTTTGCTATATTCATCTAGCGTAGTACTCCCTCTTTTCCCATCCCTCTACTAACATAGAGCATCTCAATGAGTCGGTGCCCTGTATCCAGCAGTGAAGGACAGTATGAGAAAGACTCTGGCGAGCAGGTTCTGGCTAATAAACTGGGTATTGCCGCTTCCGATGAAATGGATGAAGTGGAACTTGTCCTATTAGAACAACTCTACCAGTCTGTTTTCGAAGAACGGTTCCCGGAAGGACAGTTCAGTGTAGCCATACTAAAGAGCTGGCATCGCCGCTGGTTTGGTAACCTCTACGAGTGGACTGAACGAGAAATAGCGGTGAATATTAGCAAAGGCGGCTTTATGTTTGCACCCTCAGCGCAATTGCCAAAACTACTAGGCAAATTCACTGCAAGCCCTGTCAAAAGATTCACTCATCGGGCAAGCCCTTTAAGTAATACATCAAGTATAAAACGGTTGGCTAACAGGCAATATCCTTATTAGAAAGATAAACAGCTCAGCTGCATCCAAACTTCAATCAATTAAATAATCCTCTGCACCGAGTTTTATTAGTTGTGTTCTCACCGCACGTCTAAATGATGCAACGGCCTGGGTTCTGGATTGGAGTTGTTCTATTTGTCGTTCAATAGTTCTCATAGAGCCTTTATTGCCCAGAGGATCTAAGTCTTTGGCATAGTGGTGAATCGTTTCAAGGTGTTCTTTGACCTTCTATCGGTTCAGTTAGATACAACACAACCAACCCTTCAACTGTCAGAACTGCCGCTTTAGGCTTTTGACTTTCTTATAATAATCGTTTTTTCTCATCTTTCAGCTCAGACACCGGACAGCGCCCTATATCTCTGATGAACTTGAATTCTTATAACTTCGTACGGGCCATTGCAGGCAGGGTTTATGGAAAATTTCGACTTTTTACCTGTGACAGCTTATTGGTCACTGGGCTAGTATAAGGGTAGTAAAAGGTCTTGATATCCGAACACGCAAACCTCAATTTTCGCCCGTATCGGCTTTATTTCTGACCTACACTAACAAGCGGGATTTGGTAATTTTTTATGAGACTACGTGAAACCTAATGATAATAACCAAAATGATAATTCAATTTAAATTCAATGGAATAGATAGATTATGTCTATAACCGACAACGCAAATTTAGCCGCCCACACCCCGATGATGCAGCAGTATCTCGGCCTGAAAGCTGAGCATCCTGATATCTTACTGTTCTACCGGATGGGGGACTTTTATGAGTTATTTTTTGATGATGCACGGCGGGCTTCTCAACTTCTGGATATCTCATTAACCAAACGGGGATCTTCCGCAGGACAGCCCATTCCGATGGCTGGCGTTCCCTATCATGCGGTCGAGGGTTATCTCGCCAAGCTGGTACAGATGGGAGAATCGGTCGCGATTTGCGAACAAGTCGGTGATCCCGCGCTGAGTAAAGGCCCGGTTGAACGTAAGGTGTTACGTATCGTCACGCCGGGAACAATTAGCGACGAAGCCTTATTAAATGAACGCCAAGATAATCTGCTGGCCGCTGTGTATCAAACACCAAAAGGCTTCGGCTTTGCCACACTGGATATTGGTTCTGGGCGCTTCCTATTAACTGAAGCGGAAAGCGAGGAAACACTGGCAGCAGAATTACAACGCACCAATCCCGCTGAGCTTCTCTACCCTGAAGATTTTGCCGCCTTTCATTTGATTGAACAGCGCCGAGGCCTACGCCGTCGTCCGCTCTGGGAATTCGACCTTTCCACCGCCCGCCAACAACTGACTTTACAGTTTGGCACCCGCGACTTACAAGGATTTGGTGTAGAGCAAGCCCTACTCGCCTTACCCGCCGCAGGTTGTCTATTGCAGTACGCTAAAGATACCCAACGTACGGCATTGCCACACCTACGCAGTATTACCATGGAACGTCAGCAAGACACCATCATCATGGATGCCGCCACGCGTAGAAATTTAGAAATCACGCAAAATCTCGCGGGGGGGACCGATAATACGCTAGCCTCGGTACTTGATCGCACGGTTACGCCGATGGGCAGCCGGATGCTGAAACGTTGGTTGCATACACCACTACGCGATGTCGCGATAATTACCGCCCGTCAGCAGGCAATTAGCGAATTACAGCCGTTAGCCGCATCGCTTCAGCCGCTACTCCACCAAATCGGTGACTTGGAACGTATCCTCGCTCGATTAGCGTTACGCTCAGCGCGCCCTAGGGACTTAGCGCGTATGCGCCATGCCTTTCATCAGCTTCCTGATATTCAAGCACTGTTGGCCGAGACTTCTGGCCCTTCACTGAAAATATTAGCGGAACGCAGTGGCGAATTTACCACACTTCGTGAATTACTCGACCAGGCTATCGTCGAGACGCCCCCTGTATTAGTACGGGATGGCGGCGTGATTGCCGAAGGCTATCATCAAGAGTTGGATGAATGGCGAGCCTTAGCGGCAGGGGCAACAGACTACCTTGATCGCTTGGAAATTCGCGAACGCGATCGGTTAGGGATTGATACCTTAAAAGTGGGTTATAACGCGGTACACGGCTACTTTATTCAAGTCAGTCGGGGACAGAGCCACTTAGTGCCGATTAACTATGTTCGCCGTCAAACCCTCAAAAATGCAGAACGTTACATCATTCCTGAACTTAAAGAGTATGAAGATAAAGTCCTGACCTCTAAAGGTAAAGCATTGGCTTTGGAGAAGGCGCTTTATGAGCAGCTTTTTGATCAACTGTTGCCTCATCTTGCTGACTTACAACAGAGTGCTGCCGCGCTAGCGGAACTGGATGTGTTGACCAATTTGGCTGAACGCGCGGAAGCCTTACATTATGTCTGCCCGCAATTGACCGACCAAGCAGGGATCGATATCACTCAAGGTCGTCATCCGGTGGTTGAACAGGTCCTTAAAGAACCCTTTATTCCTAATCCCTTAACGTTACAGCCGCAACGCCGCATGCTTATCATTACCGGTCCTAATATGGGAGGTAAAAGCACCTATATGCGCCAAGCCGCATTAATCGCGTTATTGAGCTGGGTGGGGAGCTACGTTCCGGCTGAAGCCGTGACGATCGGCCCAATCGATCGGATCTTTACTCGTGTAGGGGCCGCCGACGATCTGGCTTCGGGACGATCCACCTTTATGGTTGAGATGACCGAAACAGCCAATATTCTCAATAATGCGACTCGCAATAGCTTGGTGCTGATGGATGAGATTGGTCGAGGCACCTCAACCTATGATGGGTTATCGCTGGCTTGGGCCTGCGCGGAAAATCTTGCCAGCCGCTTACAGTCACTGACACTGTTTGCCACCCACTATTTCGAACTGACGGCGCTGCCTGAGCAACTTACCGCTGTCGAGAATGTTCATCTCGACGCCCGGGAACATGGCGACAGTATTGCCTTTATGCATACAGTCAGTGAAGGAGCCGCCAGCAAGAGCTACGGGCTCGCCGTCGCGGCATTAGCCGGTGTCCCAAAAGAGGTAATTAAACGCGCTCGACAAAAATTACGTGAACTGGAGGCTCAGCCGACTCATGCTCCCGTCTCTGGGGCGGAGACGAATCAACTGTCTCTACTTGTTGAAGAAACCTCGCCAGCGATCGAAGCGTTAGAGACACTCGATCCCGATACGCTTAGCCCTCGCCAAGCGCTGGAATGGATCTACCGCCTCAAAACGCTGATATAAATTTTAGACATAAAAAAAGCCATCTTACGATGGCTATTTTTTCACGAAGCGGTCAATTACAAGAACAGTGCATCAAGGCTCAGACCTTGACCTTCTAAGATTTCGCGCAGACGGCGTAAACCTTCAACTTGAATCTGACGAACACGTTCGCGAGTAAGTCCAATCTCTTGGCCGACATCTTCCAATGTTGCTGGCTCGTATCCCAGCAGACCAAAACGACGTGCTAACACTTCACGTTGTTTCGCATTCAGCTCGTACAACCATTTAACAATACTTTGCTTCATATCGTTATCTTGGTTGGTATACTCTGGCGAATTGTCGTCATCGTCAGAAATCATATCAAGTAATGATGTTTCTGAATCACCACCAATCGGCGTATCGACTGAAGCAATACGTTCGTTAAGGCGAAGCATTCGACTGACATCCTCGACTGGCTTATCCAATTTCTGTGCAATATCTTCAGCAGTTGGCTCGTGGTCCAGAACTTGCGTCAGTTCACGTGCAGTACGTAAATACACATTTAATTCTTTAACGATATGGATAGGCAGACGAATGGTACGCGTCTGGTTCATGATAGCCCGCTCGATCGTTTGACGGATCCACCAGGTTGCGTAAGTAGAGAAACGGAAGCCCTTCTCAGGATCAAACTTCTCCACTGCGCGGATCAGCCCCAGGTTACCTTCTTCGATCAGGTCGAGTAATGGTAAGCCACGGTTGTTATAGCGACGTGAGATCTTTACCACCAAGCGGAGGTTACTTTCGATCATTCTGCGACGGGAGGCGACATCCCCACGTAGCGCACGGCGAGCGAAGAGGATCTCTTCTTCTGCAGTAAGCAGCGGTGAGAAACCAATTTCACCTAAATAAAGTTGCGTAGCATCCAGGACCCGTTGGGATGAATTCGGCGAGAAGAGTTCTTCCTCTGCGCTAGAAATTTCATAATCATCTTTAGAATCGCTGGTCGCATTCTGCTCTTCAAAAGCTACATTCTCTTGATCGTCGTAGTCAATATCATGTAACTCTTCAACTTTACGCGTATTCTGACTCATTTTGATGCCTCCTGGTCCTAGCAGAGCCAGAAGGCCCTGCATCTATCGCTGCGGTAAGTAACGCAACGGATTGACGGATTTTCCTTTATAACGAATTTCAAAGTGCAATCTTACCGAGCTCGTCCCAGTGCTACCCATGGTAGCAATCTTCTGACCGGCAGTGACTTCTTGCTGCTCTCTCACCAACATCGTATCGTTGTGGGCGTAGGCGCTGAGGTAATCATCATTATGTTTGATGATAATCAGGTTACCGTAACCACGTAATGCATTCCCTGCATACACAACTCTACCTGCTGCTGTAGAAACTACTGCTTGGCCACGAGAGCCAGCAATATCGATGCCCTTATTTCCACCTTCCGACGCCGAGAAACCATCAATAATGTTTCCTTTTGTCGGCCAACGCCACGTCGTAATTGGCGCTGAACTGGTCGTACTGCTAGCGGTCGGAGTGGTGGTCGGCGCCACAATCGGCGCGGCAGCACTTCCGGCTGCAGCAGCTTTGCTCGGTAATAATTTACTGCTTGATTGAGCAGAATTATTGCTGCTTTGTTCATCAGTATCTTCAGAATACGTAACTATTGGCTGTTGTGCAACCTCTTTGGGAACGGTTCTCTCAACATTATTTGCACTATTGTTATTAGTAGAGATGTTATCTGCTTTACTAATTTCATTAGGACCCGTGATGGGTTGTCCAGCACCATTACCAATCTGGAGGACTTGGCCAGCATTCAAGCTATAAGGGGCTGCGATACTATTTTTCTGTGCAAGATCGCGAAAATCGTTACCAGTAATCCATGCGATGTAAAATAATGTATCACCGCGCTTAACAGTGTAGGTGCTGCCGCTATAACTCCCCTTAGGAATATTCCCATAATTACGGTTATAGACAATTTTACCGTTTTGTAGCGTCACGGGCTGGTTGCTGATCGGTTGCTGTGTAGACTGCACAGGTTGGCTTGACTGGACCGGCATCACCGGTTGAGGTGCCTGTACGGGTTGAGTGGCTATTGAGCGTGGCGCACTTTGAACAGTAGACGATGTCGATGGATACTGCGCAACGGCACGTTGAGTGGAGCCTGCTGGTGCTCCGCCACTGGCACCAATAGCAGTGATTGGGGCTTGTGAATCGGTACTCTCTGAACTACATCCTGCCAAAGTGGCAGCAATCAATGAGGCGAGCGCCATCTGGCGATACTTGATACTGTTGCTTCCTTTGCTCATTCATTCCCCCATAAGGCTGACGACTATTGGTTGTACTATCCTCATTCGGACTGTAAACAACTTAAATGAAATTATCGTCCAATAGTAGCAGGCAACGCCAAGACAGGCTATGAGACGATGTAAGGAAAACGTTAAGCCAGATCACCTGGAATTAACGGGACGAACCGTACGGGTTCTATCATATCGTCGGTGAACTCTTCACCAATGCGTTGGATACGCTGTAAAAATTGCTGTTCCTCACCAACGGGCAGTACCATCACTCCCCCATCGGCTAACTGTGCCACCAGCTCAAGCGGGATCTCTGGCGCCGCTGCGGTCACAATTATGGCATCAAAAGGCCCGCGAGAAACCCATCCATGCCAACCATCACCATGACGTGTCGAGACGTTATGCAAATCAAGGTTTTTAAGCCGACGTTTGGCCGCCCACTGTAAGCCTTTGATTCGCTCAACCGAGTAAACGTGTTCAACCAAATTGGCTAAAATCGCGGTCTGATAACCTGAACCCGTACCAATTTCGAGCACCCGAGAGAACGGTGTTAAGCCCAATAGTTCGGTCATCCTCGCGACCATATAGGGTTGCGAAATCGTTTGACCATAGCCGATAGGCAGTGCGTTATTATCCCAAGCCTTATGCTCAAATGCCTCATCGACAAATTGCTCACGCGGCACGAGTGAAATCGCACGTAATATCGACTCATCAGCAATGCCATGCTGACGTAAATAATCAAGTAACATCTCTACACGCCGACTTAGCATGTGACTTGGCCCTCAACATTCCCTAACCATTCTGATAATTGGGAGACTGCAGGGTATGCAGTGAGATCAATACCTAAAGGAGTGATGGAAACATAGCCTTGTTCGACCGCATCAAAATCCGTCCCCTCCCCCGCATCCTGAGGCTTGCCTTGTGGCCCGATCCAATAGAGCGTTTCACCACGCGGGTCTTGTTGAGTGATCACCTTATTGGCCGGATGGCGATAACCACAGCGTGTCACTTTCCAGCCCTTAATCTCAGCCAAAGGGAGATCAGGGACATTGATATTTAAGACCGGACTTAACCGCAGCGGGTGTTTTGCCAGTATAGCCAAAATCTGGCAAGTCACTTCGGCGGCAGTGTCGTAGTGGGTTGTACCATTTAACGATACCGCAAGTGCCGGTAAGCCCAGGTGACGCCCTTCTATTGCCGCAGCCACCGTGCCTGAATAGATCACATCGTCGCCGAGGTTTGGACCCGCATTAATCCCCGAAATCACAATATCAGGCGCAGGGGCCATTAAACAATTGACGCCGAGATAGACGCAATCGGTGGGAGTTCCTTGCTGCACAGCAATATCGCCATTTTCATGGTGATACGTGCGCAGCGGCATATCGAGGGTCAAAGCGCTCGATGCCCCACTGCGGTTGCGATCGGGAGCAATAATACGAACGTCCACTGCGACATTACGCAGTGCTTGAGCCAAACGTTGAATACCCGGTGCTAAGACACCGTCATCATTACTCAGCAGGATCCTCAATCATTTCTCCCTGTAATACGAGTTCTCTCACGACACTGGTTGCGAAACTGCCTGCTGGCAACCAGAAATTAAGCTGTAAATGTTGGCCCTCAAGCCATGTCCAGGTCATATCGCGCGGACAAACGAGCATTGCGCGGCGCGCTGCATCGACACGTTCGGTAGAAAGCAGCGTGATAAAGGCCTGTTGCGTCGCTAGTTGCTGTTGTTCGAAGTCCGCGGCAGCGCCGGTCACCACTGTGTTACCTTTACCGACTAACGGCGCGGTGATGCGTAAATCACCCTGCTGTACACGGGATTGTGTTTCGCTAAATTCGTCTTCGCTTACCACAAACCAGCTGCCACGTCCGGTTAGCTGTACGCAATCTCCCACCCAAAGCGTCGACAAATTGGACTGTGCCGCCAGACGTGCACTGGTAACTTGGTTAAAGATATCACTGCGTATAGCGGAAAGCAGCAGGCCGCGCTTGGTACGATCTTTAATCCGTATTTCACCCGATGCCCACTGTTCAGCAAGCGTCAGGTTATGGCGGTCTCGACCAAAACGTTGTTCACCAAAATAGTTTGGGACACCTTGTTGAGCAATGGCGGCTAAGCGTTGCTCAACGCTGGCAATATCGCTGATATCACGCACGACCAGTTCGAAAAAGTTACCGGCCAAACCGCCAATTCGCACTTTACGTTGGTGACGGGCCACTTCCAAGATCTCCACCCCTTCCAAGGCGAAACGATCAAAGCTTGGCATTTCTTTACCCGGTAAGCGCGCACAGAAAGTCTGCTCGGTGACGGCATGACGATCTTTCATTCCCGCATAACTCACTTCTCGAGCCGGAATCTTTAAATACTTTGCTAAAGCGTCTGCGACAAAACGGGTATTACAGCCGGTCTTACGTAGCCGAATCAATAACTGCTCACCGTGCTGATCAGCAGTATAACCAAGATCTTCGATAACGCGGAAGTCACTTGCTGACTGTTTAATCACCCCCGTCGCGGTAGGCTTACCGAGTAACCATTGTAGTGGAGTCGTATCCATTAGCCGTCTACCTTTACCAGCAATGCGACAGCTTCACAGGCGATTCCTTCTCCACGGCCAGTAAACCCGAGCTTTTCAGTGGTAGTGGCTTTAACATTGACATCATCCATATGGCAGCCCAAGTCTTCAGCAATATTAATACGCATTTGTGGAATATGCGGCAGCATCTTTGGCGCTTGCGCAATAATGGTCACATCGACGTTGCCTATTGCATAACCCTTCTCTTGAATTCTACGCCAAGCTTCACGCAGGAGCCCGCGGCTATCCGCGCCTTTAAATGCGGGATCGGTGTCTGGAAAGAGTTTACCAATATCACCTAACGCGACAGCGCCGAGCAGCGCATCGGTTAATGCATGGAGGGCAACGTCGCCATCAGAATGGGCAAGAAAACCTTGTGGAAAGGGAATACGAACGCCGCCAATAATCAGGGGACCTTCCCCGCCAAAAGCGTGTACATCAAAACCGTGGCCAATACGCATAACAATGCTCCTATTGGTTTTTTTGAGAAAGATAAAAGCCCGCCAAGGCGAGATCTTCCGGACGAGTCACTTTTAGATTATCGCTACGCCCTTCTACGAGTATTGGCTGATAACCCGCTAATTCCAAGGCCGAGGCTTCATCAGTAATCTCTTTGCCTTGTTCAAGTGCTTGCTGCAAGCACTGTTTCAATAGCGAAAGTGGGAATAATTGAGGGGTTAACGCATGCCAAAGATCGACGCGTTCTACGCTATGTTTTACGCACTGCCCGCCAGCCTTAGCCCGCTTCATCGTATCCTTAACAGGGGTGGCTAATAAGCCTCCTACCGCCGAATGGTGGGTCAAGGCAATTAACCGTTCAAGGTCTTGAAAGGCGAGGCAAGGCCGCGCGGCGTCATGCACTAACACCCAAGAAGCCGTTTGATCGGTGATGACCGCTAAGCCCGCTAATACCGACTCTGCACGGGTTGCGCCACCGACCACTGTCTCGACGCGTGGATCACGCGCAATGGGTAATTGTTGAAAACGGTCGTCCTCAGGATGCAGTGCAACGATGACCCGCTTTATCGCTGGATGATCAATTAGCGCTGCAATGCTGTGTTCAAGAAGAGTTTTGGAACCAATAGAGAGATATTGCTTTGGGCAAGAGGATTGCATGCGGCTGCCAATGCCGGCGGCAGGAACCACAGCAATAATTCCCGTAGTCGAAACGGTTGTCATCATTGATTTTCGTCGTTGTTATTGTCCTGATGCCGAATTATTTACGGCGTTACGATTCTGTTCAGGCACTAAGCGAAAGAAGGTTTCACCAGGACGAATCATCCCGAGCTCATCTCGAGAACGTTCCTCAATGGCTTCAGAACCACCGTTGAGATCGTCAATTTCAGCGAACAGTTGGTCGTTACGCGCTTTTAATTTGGCATTAGCATCTTGATGCTGCGTAACTTCTTCGCTGACGCGACTGTAATCATGGATACCATTTTTACCGAGCCACAATGAGTATTGTAACCATCCCAGTAAAATAAGTAGCAATAAAGTGAGTTTTCCCATCCTTCCCCCCAACAGATTCGCTAATCTTCCCACAAGTTAGCGTTCGACTCCACTGTAACCTGTCGCAAGTCAGCGTTTTCTGACAACTTTTAGACCACGCAGTCAACTCACCATCGCTTTACCAGCCGACAAATGCATAAAAGAGTCCCCAAAAACTGCCACTGACTAGCAGCAATGTCAGCAGAAAAGTTAAGAAGATCTTCTGTTGTTGCCAAACCGAAATCGCCATCCCGGAGAAGACAGCCACAGGTAATAAAGCCAAAAAGAAAGGCCAAGTATAGAGGAAAAAAAACAGCACGCTGGCCCCGAACGCAATGAAGGGGGAAAGTATCGCGAGGAAATAAGAAAATAGGCCAAAGCAGCCCCCCGCAACGAGCGTTGAGGGCCACTCCTTAGGTAACGGGGGGCGCGTCATAACGGGGTCTGGCAACTCTGGCATAGCAATCGTAACTTATCCTTAAAGGGTTAAGCTGCGATAATAGCGCGCTCACGTAACAGAGTGATGATCTGCTCGCTCAGTTTTGTAACCAATTGTTCGCCATCTACTCGTAACTCAGGTGAGAGCGGCGCTTCATACCCAGAACCAATCCCTGTGAAGTCTTTGATTTCGCCTGCTCTCGCTTTGCGATAGAGGCCTTTCGGATCTCGGGCTTCGCAGATTTCAGGTGCGGTATCGACAAATATTTCGATAAATCTTTCTTCGCCAATTAATTCACGTGCCAGCTGTCGCTCACTGCGGTGCGGTGAAATAAAAGCCGTCAGGACAATCAGTCCAGCATCAGCCATCAACTTCGCCACTTCACCGATACGACGAATATTCTCCTTGCGATCGTCATCACTGAACCCAAGATCACGGCATAAACCTTGGCGGACATTATCGCCATCGAGAAGAAAGGTACTGATCCCCAATTGATGAAGGGCCTGTTCAACAGCACCGGATAGCGTGGATTTACCCGACCCGGAAAGTCCTGTAAACCAGATCGCTGCACCGCGGTGGCGGTGCAGCGTTTCACGCATTGTTGGCGTTACGGCATGTTCATGCCACACAATATTGTCAGCTTGCCGACTCATTTCAGGCTATCTCGTAAATTTTTAGCGTCCCAGTGTGGGAAGTGTTTACGGACCAGCTCATTAAGTTCGAGCTCGAAAGCACTGAATTGTCCGGTTGACTGCGCCACGTCAAGACTGCGTGTTTGATAGACCATACCGGCGCCGACGGTAACGTTACTCAGGCGATCGATAAAGATTAAACCGCCGGTCACCGGATTTTCTGCGTAAGGGTCTAGCATCAATGGCTCATCGAAGGTTAAGGCCACACGTCCGATAGCATTAAGCGGTAGACTCTCCGCCTCACTGGTGGCTAACGTATTGATATTCACTTGATGAATGATTTCATCGACTACCGCACGCGCCGTTTTACCGGCAACTTTGATTTGGTAACTTTGGCCCGGTTGTAATGCGTTCTCTCCCATCCATACCACATCCACTTCGGCGGCATGAGTCGGGCTTAATTGCGCATCGCCATCAACCAAGAGATCTCCGCGCGAGATATCAATTTCTGTTTCTAACACTAACGTCACAGCTTCGCCTGCAGAGGCTTGAGGTAAGTCGCCATCGAACGTGGTGATCTTCGCCACACGGCTGCTCACACCCGACGGTAAGACTTTTATCGCTTGTCCAACTGTCACGGTGCCCGATGCCACTGTCCCGGCATAGCCTCTAAAATCAAGGTTTGGACGGTTAACGTATTGCACAGGGAAGCGCATCGCTTGCCCTTCTACCACTCTTTTCACCTCAACCGTTTCAAGAATTTCAAGCAATGTCGGACCGCTGTACCACGGCATATGTTGACTATTCGCCGCAATATTCTCACCTTCTAGGGCAGAGACGGGAACAAAACGGATATCGAGGTCTTTTGGTAATTGCTCTGCAAAATCGAGGTATTGCTGAACAATTTCATTGAACGTCGTCTCGTTATAGTCAACCAAATCCATCTTATTCACCGCCACGACTAAATGCTTTATCCCCAACAGCGTTGAGATAAAGCTATGGCGGCGCGTTTGGTCGAGTACGCCTTTACGCGCATCGATTAACAGAATGGCTAAATCACAGGTCGATGCGCCGGTTGCCATATTCCGAGTGTACTGCTCATGTCCGGGAGTATCGGCAATAATAAACTTACGTTTTTCAGTGGAGAAATAGCGGTAAGCGACATCAATGGTGATACCTTGCTCGCGCTCCGCTTGTAAACCATCGACCAGTAAGGCCAAATCGAGCTTCTCGCCCTGAGTACCATGTCGCTTGCTGTCGTTATGCAGTGAAGAGAGCTGGTCTTCGTAAATTTGACGGGTGTCGTGTAATAGACGACCAATCAGGGTGCTTTTGCCATCATCGACGCTGCCACATGTTAAGAATCTTAATAAGCTTTTGTGCTGCTGAGCGGTCAACCAGGCTTCAACGCCACCTTGATCGGCAATTTGTTGTGCTAATGCATTATTCATAATCAGATCCTTAGAAGTAACCTTGGCGTTTTTTCATTTCCATCGATCCGGCTTGATCGCGATCGATGACCCGCCCTTGACGCTCGCTGGTCGTGGATACCAACATCTCTTCAATAATTTCCGGTAACGTCTCCGCCGAGGACTCGACAGCTCCGGTTAGCGGCCAGCATCCTAAGGTACGGAAACGGACCTTACGCTGTTCAATTTTTTCACCCGGCTGTAAGTCAATGCGCTCGTCATCGATCATCATCAACATGCCATCGCGTTCTAACACTGGACGCTCAGCGGCCAAGTAAAGAGGAACGATCTCGATATTCTCTAAAAAGATGTATTGCCAGATATCGAGTTCGGTCCAGTTAGAGAGCGGGAACACACGAATACTTTCGCCTTTATTGATTTGGCCGTTATAGTTGTGCCACAGCTCTGGCCGTTGGTTTTTAGGATCCCAACGATGGAAACGATCACGGAACGAATAAATACGCTCTTTAGCACGAGACTTCTCTTCATCGCGGCGAGCGCCCCCGAAAGCCGCATCAAATCCATATTTGTTTAATGCTTGCTTTAACCCTTCGGTTTTCATGATATCGGTATGTTTAGCACTGCCATGGACGAAAGGATTGATCCCCATCGCCACCCCTTCAGGGTTACGGTGCACGATCAACTCCGCCCCAATTTCTTTGACGGTGCGGTCACGGAATTCGTACATTTGCTTAAATTTCCAGCCGGTATCGACATGCAATAACGGGAAAGGTAATTTTCCGGGATAGAACGCTTTTCGGGCGAGGTGTAACATTACCGAAGAATCTTTACCGATCGAATACATCATGACCGGGTTGGAAAATTCTGCCGCCACTTCGCGTAGGATATGAATACTCTCTGCTTCCAGCTGACGCAGGTGAGTCAGTCGTTGTTGGTCCATACGATACCTCAAATAATGGGTGTAAGCGCTGAAGAGGAAGTAATCGACGCGGATGACTTCTGAAACCAGGCTAAATGCTTATGTAAGTGTACGACCTCGCCAATCACCACTAATGCTGGCGTAGGCGCTGCGGCCGCTAAGTCTGCGAGCTGGTCAAGACGCCCGGTTAAAACCTGTTGATTCTGGCGAGTCCCTCGCCCAATCACGGCAACTGGCGTCTCGGCGGCGCGTCCATGTTCGATCAGACGACGGCTAATTTCCGCCGCTTTCACCGTGCCCATGTAAATGGCGAGGGTCTGATCGCTTAAGGCTAACGCCGCCCAATCTGGCTCCCGTCCATCTTTACGGCAGTGTCCGGTAATAAATACCGCGCTTTGTGCATAGTCGCGGTGGGTCAACGGGATCCCTGCATACGCGGTAGCCCCTGCTGCTGCAGTAATGCCGGGCACCACTTGGAAGGGAATATTCGCCGCTACCGCGGCTTCAAGTTCTTCGCCGCCTCGCCCAAAAATAAAGGGGTCACCGCCTTTTAAGCGCACGACTTTTTTACCTTGTAACGCCAAGGTGACCAATAATTGATTGGTTTCTTCCTGTGGGACTGAATGAGCGCCAGCGCGTTTACCGACACAAATACGCTCTGCATCACGGCGGACAAGATCGAGGACCTCTTCGCTGACGAGGTGATCATAGAGCACCACATCGGCCAACTGCATAACTTGTAGACCACGTAGGGTTAACAGCCCAGGATCCCCTGGCCCAGCGCCGACCAGATAAATTTCTCCGCGCGCTGAAATGGGATCATCTAAGCTCTCTGCAAGCAGCTTTTCAGCCTGAGGCAGATTGCCTGCTGTGGCGTGATGTAAATATTCTCCATTAAACAGACGCTCCCAAAAGCGGCGACGATCCGCCATCCGATGAAAACGCTGCTTAACGCGATCGCGCCATTGACCCGCAAGCTGTGCAGCATCGCCTAACCGTGCAGGCAGTAGCGTCTCAATTTTCTCGCGTAGCGAGCGTGCCAACACCGGTGCTGTCCCCGCAGAGGAGATGGCGACAATAATCGGTGAGCGGTCAACAATCGAGGGAAAGATAAAGCTACAGCGGGCTTGGTCGTCTACCACATTAACTAATTTGAATTTACGTTGGGCATCTTGGTAAACCCGTTCATTTAATACCGAATCGTCGGTGGCGGCGATAACGAAAAAGACCTGATCGATGTATGACGCCTGATACTCTTTGGCTATCCATAAGACTTTTTTGTCATTAACCAGCGCGCTAACCTCTTCCGAGAGTTCACGAGCGACGATATGGACGATTGCGTTCGCGCGAAGTAACAGATCGATTTTTCGCGATGCAATTTCTCCGCCGCCAATAACAAGAACGGGGCGGTTTTTTAATTCAGCAAACAGCGGTAAGTAGTCCACACACACTCGGTAAAGTTAGTCTTTCAATGACTAAACTATATAAGCTTAATTGCCTAATGATGAAATGTTGTTTTGGAATGAGCAGTAACTTTATGGAATAAGCTTAGCGAATTTTTTGCTTAAGGCTGCGGCGGGATAATTCAGATAATTTGCTGAATGCCCCTGCGGCGATTAATGCTATTATCTGCGATAAGCGACTGTGTGGAACCCATTAAAAATGTTACGTTTATTGAAGAGTAAATCGGCCTTGGCAGCCCTGTGCCTCGGCGTTTCACTTACCCCATTCACCGGCTATGCCAATACTGACTCTAGTTTTGGTAAGGTGGCTGAACAACACACTCGCTATATTGCCACCTATTTTCCCGGCAGGATGTCGGGTACGCCAGCAGAATTTTTGACCGCCGAATATCTGTTACAACAGTTTAGTCAATTAGGCTATCGAGCGCAGATCCGTCACGACCCCGGCGCCGTGCGTCCGCTCTCCGCCACCTCGGTAGTAGCGGAACAGCCCGGAAAACTTACTGAAGAAATACTGGTCATTACCCATATCGATACGCCACAGTCCCACACTGCGCAACAGCGGCGGCACAATTTTGGCGGCCTTACTTTTCAGGGGATCGATAATAATGCAGCCAGCTTAGGCGTTATGTTGGAATTAGCTAAGCGTCTAGCCGCTCATCATCATGAATACAGTCTACGTTTTGTCGCATTGGGAGGGACCCAGCCGCCCCAGCAAGGAATAAATACCTATTTGCAACGTCTATCTGCTGACCAACGTAAAAACACGTTACTAGTGGTAGATATTGAGAACATCGTGGCGGGCAAGCACCTCGCTTTCCTCAGTGGTAATACAACGGCGGCAGCGGTGCGTAAACAAACGACAGACCGAGCCAAAACGATCGCCCAGCAACATGCTATTCAATTAATGACCGCGCAACTGGCGAGTCGCCGCTCTCGGACGCTTACGGCTTACGAACAAGCGGGACTCCCCTATCTACGTGTCACCGCATCCAATGCGGGAAAGCTAACGACCTTAGCGGCTGGCGAGACGCAATCCGTATTACATGATGATGCCGCTAAAGATAACTTGGCCTATATCCAGCGGCACTATCCACATCGATTGGCACAGCGTAGCCACCAGCTGGTGACTATCCTCACGCCATTATTGCGTGGCTTGCTGACTCCCACACGCACGGCAACCACCAAGCATTAACCTTCGTGTAATCCACATTCGCGTTTCAAGCCGAAGAAGCGCGTCTCTTCTTCACGCATACCCGGCTCCCATTTACGGGTGGTATGGGTATCCCCAACCGAGAGGTAGCCTTGTTCCCATAGGGGATGATAGCTTAGGCCATGTTTCTTTAAGTATTGATAGACTTGGCGGTTATCCCAATCGACGATCGGTAAGAACTTAAAGATCCCTCGCGAGACAGACAACACTTGTAACTGTGAGCGGCTTTCCGATTGCTCGCGGCGTAAGCCAGCAAACCAGGTTTTCACCTGCAGTGTTTCCAAGGCTTGGTTCAACGGCTCCACTTTATTCAGCTGGTTATACCGCTCAAGTCCCTCGACGCCCTGCTCCCACAATTTACCGTAGCGCGCCTCTTGCCAAGCGGGCGATAACGCCGCGCGGTAGACGTGTAAATTGAGCTGCAATTGTTGTTGCAGGCTATCGATAAACTGATAGGTTTCAGGAAATAGATACCCGGTATCGGTCAAAATCACCGGAATTGAGGGGGACTGCTGGGCCACCAAGTGTAAACTTACCGCAGCTTGGATCCCGAAACTGCTGGTCAACGCATGCTGACCAGGGAGATGCTCTAACGCCCACGCCACTCGCTCTTCAGCACTGAGTGGGTCAAGTTGCTGATTAACGGCCGCGAGGGCCGCTTGTTGTTCACTTTTCTCCAACAACACTAATTCTGCTAAGTTGAGTTCAGCCATTACGCCTCCACTGCGGCCCAAAAATCACGAGCCGGATCGACAACTTCACGGACGATGCCTGCACGAATGGTGTAATCACCAAAACCTTCGTGCTGTTCACGCTCAATCGCCCAACGACCAATAAGCTCGTCAAGGATTGAGAGTATTTCCGCTTCTTGGATATTTTCACGGTACATCGCAGGGATGCGGGTTCCAATGCGGTTTCCGCCAAGATGCAGGTTATAGCGACCCGGAGCTTTACCCACCAGCCCTACTTCGGCTAATAATGCCCGGCCACAACCGTTTGGACAGCCAGTGACCCGCATCACAATCGCTTCCTCTGCAACACCGTGACGGGCCATCAACGCTTCCACCTCACTGATAAAACCAGGTAGAAAACGCTCGGCTTCTGCCATGGCTAGTGGACAGGTAGGAAATGCGACACAAGCCATAGAGTTCTCGCGTTGTGGTGTGACCTTCTCCATTAATCCATGCTCGACAGCTAAGGCTTCAATCGCCTCTTTTTGGTTTTCAGGTACCCCAGCAACGATCAAGTTCTGGTTTGCGGTAAGACGAAAATCGCCTTGGTGGATTTTCGCAATCTCTGCAATCCCTTTCTTCAGCGGACGGCCGGGATAATCGAGTAAGCGACCGTTTTCAATAAATAGCGTGAGATGCCACTGATTATCGATCCCTTTAATCCATCCAAACCGATCACCACGCGTGGTAAATTCATAAGGACGGATAGGGGCAAACGTTAGCCCAGCACGCTTCTCCACTTCCGCTTTAAAAACTTCTGGCCCAACGCGCTCCAAGGTATATTTAGTTTTCGCATTTTTACGATCGGTACGGTTGCCCCAATCTCGCTGCGTAGTCACCACCGCTTGCGCGACGTCCAAGACTTTTTCCAGAGGCAGATAACCGAACTCCGTCGCGGTACGGGCATAAGTCGCTTTATTTCCATGGTCGATAGAAAGCCCCCCGCCAACCAGTAGGTTAAAGCCGACTAATTTGCCCTCTTCCGCGATAGCGATAAAGTTCAGGTCGTTCGCGTGCAGGTCCACATCATTGTGGGGAGGGATCACCACCGTAGTCTTAAACTTGCGAGGAAGGTAAGTTTCGCCAAGGATAGGTTCTTGATCCGTGGTAGCCACTTTTTCTTTATCCCACCAGATTTCCGCATAGGCACGGGTCTGTGGCAGCAGATGCTCGGAGATTTTCTTTGCCCACTCGTAGGCTTCTTGATGCAGAGCCGATTCTACCGGGTTTGAGGTACAAAGAACGTTACGGTTTACGTCGTTGGCCGTCGCCAACGCGTCGAGGCCGACTTCGTGCAGCATTTGATGCACCGGCTTAACGTTTTTCTTCAAAATACCGTGGAACTGAAAGGTTTGACGGTTGGTTAAGCGAATACTGCCATAAATTGTTTTCTCTTCCGCGAAGCGATCAATCGCTAGCCATTGCTGGGGCGTAATAATACCGCCAGGTAAACGGCAACGCAGCATCATAGCGTGACGTGGCTCTAGCTTCTGCTCGGTCCGCTCGGCACGGATGTCACGATCATCTTGTTGATACATGCCATGAAAGCGGATGAGTAGGTAGTTATCACCGTTAAAGCCACCGGTCAGACCATCATTAAGATCTTCTTTAATGGTCCCACGTAGGAAATGACTCTCTTTCTTCAGACGCTCAGCATCGGATAGTTTACCCTCTACGACTAAAGGGCCAGGATATTTTGTACTCATTAGTAGACATCTCTCTGATAGCGACGAGCAATGCGCAAATCGCTCAAATATTCGTCTGCAGACTCACTGTCCATCGCACCATATTGAGCAATAATCTCTAATAAAGTGTTTTCGACATCTTTTGCCATACGGGTAGCATCGCCACAGACATAGATATGGGCACCTTGTTCAATCCAGCGCCACACTTCCTCACCCTGTTCACGAAGTTTATCTTGGACGTAAACTTTTTCTACTTGGTCCCTTGACCAAGCAAGATCGATCCGAGTGAGTAGTCCTTGTTTAACGTACTTCTGCCATTCCACTTGATAGAGAAAATCTTCCGTGAAATGCGGGTTACCGAAGAATAACCAGTTAGGGCCTTCTGCCCCATCGTTATCCCGCTGTTGAATAAATGAACGGAAAGGCGCAATACCAGTCCCTGGACCGATCATAATGACCGGTGTATCCCCTTCAGCAGGTAAGCGGAAGTTATCGTTATGCTCGATAAAAATTTCAATCTCATCATCTTCTTGCAACTGATCGGCCAGATAACCTGAGGCACCACCGCTGCGCGCGCGCCCCTCGATATCATAACGCACCACACCAACGGTAATATGCACTTCGTCTTCAACTTCCGCTTGTGACGACGAGATAGAGTAAAGACGCGGCGTCAACGGGCGCAGAAGCTCGACCAGCTGCTGAGCCGTGAGCGGTGCCGGTGCATGGCGGATCATATCAACGATAGGCCATTGTTGAGCAAATTTTTGCAGGGCACTTTTATCACTGACTAAGCCCAGCAACGATTCATTTGCTGAGAGATGGGCGTAACTTTCAACGATTTTACTGCTGTTAACCGTTAACTCTAAACGGCTACGCAGTGCCTCACTGATCGATAAGGTGGCACCCTCGACGCTAACGGTTTCCGTTGCGTCAATCCATAACAATTCGAGGAGTTCACTGACTAAGGCTGGATCGTTTTTAAACCACACGCCTAATGCGTCGCCTGCTTGATAGCGTAATCCCGATTCACTGATATCGATCTCAATATGGCGAATATCCCGATCAGATTCACGACCGGTAATTTTCTGACTGACCGCAAGCGTTGCGCTAAGCGGCGCTTCTTTGCTGTATGGCGTACTGTCTAAAATATCACTGGCCCCTGAGGCGACCTGTGAAACAGCCTGTGGTGAACTGGTCGGGACCAGCGCTTTAAGGCTCGCGACGACCTCAGAGCGCCACTGCTCTGCTGCCTGAGCATAATCGACGTCCGCATCAACACGGGGTAACAAACGCTCTGCGCCGAGCGAAGATAATTGCTGATCAAAATCTTTTGCCGCTTGGCAGAAGAATTCATAAGACGAATCGCCCAATCCGAAGACAGCAAAGCGCACATCAGGTAATGCGGGGGCTTTTTTCGAATGCAGATATTTATGGAAAGCCACCGCTTCTTCTGGCGCTTCCCCTTCACCTTGGGTGGAGGTCACGACTACGACAATCTTCTCTGCCGCGATTTGCTTGAATTTATAATCCGCTGCATTGACCAAATTGACCTGAAGCTGCACACCCAGTAAATCGTCACGGAGCTGCTCCGCCAATCGTCGGGCGTTGCCGGTTTGTGAAGCAGAAATCAAGGTAATACTCGGTTGCTCGACTGCCGGTGCAGTTGGGGTAGCTGTTTCAGGGCTGCTAGAAACGGCCGAGGAATCGCCAAGACGTCCCCAACAATACCCGGAGATCCACGCGAGTTGATGGGATGTCAGTTCTTGAGTCACGTCTTGTAAGCGGGCGAGTTGCTCCGCGCTAAGCGGCAGCTGAGGGGCTTGATTGGTCATTGCTTATCGTATTCCAGTGCCAAGGGCAAAAATATCAGTAAGTGTAGAGTAACCGTACGATTATTACTGATAAAGACAGCTTAAGCATATTAAATAACTAAATACACTAACTCGTTTTAGTGCTAAGGCTTATCGATAAAACTGGTTAATCTTAAGAAGGGCAACAATATGGTGAGTTGGCAGTGAAAAGAATGAGAAGCGCTAGCTTTTACGCTAAACTACCCCCTTTTCACCTTTCTATCGCGGAATTTTATCAACGCTATGGCAGTTACAACCTTATTTAAAGAGTTTCAATTCGAAGCGGCGCATTTCCTTCCACATGTCCCCGAAGGACACAAATGTGGACGTTTGCACGGACATTCATTCCTGGTTCGTCTAGAGATTACCGGTGAAGTAGACGCCCACACCGGATGGGTGATGGACTTTGCCGAATTGAAAGCCGCTTTCAAACCTCTTTATGAAAGATTAGATCACCATTATCTGAATGACATTGCCGGGTTGGAGAATCCGACAAGCGAAGTTTTAGCAGTCTGGATTTGGCAACAAATGAAACCCAAACTGCCGTTACTCAGCGCAGTGATGATTAAAGAAACCTGTACGGCGGGCTGTACCTATCGCGGAGAGTAATCGTTAAGCGATATTAAGATATTTATGCGTCTGCATTGAAAAACGCCAGTTTCTCGCGATGCAAGTCGCAATGCACAGTTCAGTCGCAGCCTTCTTACAGCTAATCGGTTGTAAGGCAATAATGCGATGGGTGGAAGGCGGCACTTGGCTAAGCAGAAGATCCAGCGCGTCAATATCGCGCTGACGTCCCACTGGATGCTTCACCTCATTCGCCCTAAGTAAAGCACTGTTCAATACATCGTAGCCACCGCGCATATTAACTTTTGGCGAGACGGTCACCCAGGTTGCTGCTGAGCATTGAATAGGATGTGTGCCGCTAGTCTCGATTTGGCATTGAAAACCCTGTTGTTCGAACTGCTCAGTTAGGGGTGTCAAATCGTAGAGAGCAGGTTCACCGCCGGTAATAACAATATGCTTCGCGGTCCAGCCTTGTTCGGCAATAACCGCTAAAAGCTGTTCGACGCTGGCGTCTGCCCATGCCTCACTCTCAGCAGATTTATGCACAATATTGGTAAGTGGCTGCTGTTGGTCAGCATACTTTTCCCAAGTATGTTTCGTATCGCACCAGCTGCAGCCGACAGGGCAACCTTGAAGACGAATAAAAATAGCCGGTGCGCCAGTGTAAAATCCTTCACCTTGTAAGGTTTGGAACATTTCATTAATTGGGTACAACATGAACACTCAATTTCTGCTCGAAAAACGCTATTATCGCAGAAACTGAGTGAATGATCATGCACAATCACTGGTAGGTAACGGTACCTACTTCATCACTAATGATCCCTTTAACCGTTGAAATAATACTCTGCGCATCGCGAGATGAGACAGCATTCTCCGGCCCCGTGCAGTGTTGTGCCCAATAATTGACTCGATCAACGTCATCGTATTTGGTTGATATATAATAGATGTCTACCCGTTCCGTGCGAGTTTCGGGATGTGCTAGAAAGCCATCTTTAATACGCTGACAGAGGTTGTGATTTTTGAGAAATTTGTCGGTCACTGTTTTCCGATAAGAAGAATCTGCATGAGATGACATAATAACAAAGATTTTACGTGGGTTACGCCCTTCCATCATCACGGGCACAGAACGAATCAGTGCCGACGCAGTTGCTGTTTGGCCTCCCCGAGGCGACATTTTTTGAAATTGGTCTAACTCTGTCTTTTTATTGGTAAGTTCAATCAGCCAAGAATATAGACGTGCATCGTTAAGTTGCCCCCGGTTTTTCCAACCACCGATACTCTTGCACATCTCGTAGAAGGGACGAAAATCGACATCTTTTTCTTGGCTCCATAACACGGGAATAGTAATTATCGCTTCATCACCAAACATCTTGTCCAACGTTGCCTCATAATCGATCGCACTGTTATGCATAATAGTTTGCGTCTTATAATGGAAGTCACGTACATCAATCGCTTTAGCATATTGCTCAGAGATTAGCTTCAACGAGGCTGGCGTAAAGATGTCGTCGGTATAGATTTTTTTCCCATTGGCATCGGTAGTGAAAAAACGCTTATCAAAACAGGTGTATTCCACCCGTCCTTTACCCCATCCATAAGTCGGATTTTTTCGACACCACTTATTGTAAAATGTGTTGTAACTCATGGAGGGAGAGGAATTTTTCACATACAGTAAGTAGTATATGCCTCGCATCTGGTCCATTTGATAAGTTTGGTCTTTAATCTTTTTTCTTAGTTTATTCATTGACTTATCCCCCCAAAAAGAGTAATTAATATCCCACGGTTTTGTCGGAGCAAACAGGACACTGCACCCGGCCTGAGGTCCCCCACGCTGATTGGTATAGGGATATTTAACAGCAACTCCCGTATCGAACGGCAGTATCGCGATCTTCGACTCTTTGTTACTCTGAAGGATGAAAGGAGTCAGCTCCGCAAATACATCTCTCAACACGAAGGTTCCTTCTGGAGAGCCAAAATCGACGATAAAGGCAATATCTACTGGCCGCGAGACCACTTTATTAATAGTGAAATTATTCGTAGTGACAACGAAGTTTTTATCTTTGTTACTCAACGAAGGGGAGTAGTAAGGGTAAGGGACTTTAAGCTGGATATAGGGCTTAAAGGTCTGATACAGCGTATTATCTTCAGGGCTCAAGATTTTTTCTGAATAAACGACGTTAATGATAGGATCTTCAACAACTTCAGGGAAAAACTCTTTAACGTATTTTTTGGTGAGTGCAGTTAAGGCCGGTGAGCTATTTCCAGAACTCTCGGCCCTATTCGCTGCAGAGACGATAAGTCCTACTTCAGCCGCGACATCCGCGAGTTTGTTTTTAGAGATAAACATTTTTGCACTGTTAATAGCTAATGCTATTAGAACCAGTAATATCGGAATAATGATGGCAAAAGGCAGAATAATACCACCCTGTTCATTTTTAAAGCACGAATAACAGTACCGTAATAGCTTTACAAACATTTCCTTATGTCTCCTGGACCCGTCAACTCCAGCTGATAACGGGTATTACCTTTCAAACAAAATAGACGAGGGATCTTAGTCGGCCTAAAATTACCGACCCAGAATCCATCACTGTCATGAATAATAGATAGCAGTGCGCTATTGACCTTTTTATTAGGACTGATATCAATAAATTTTACTTCCAACGATTTTTGTAACGTACTGCTCATAAAATATTGCTGGTTAAACTGGGTAAAAATAGAATACTGCTCGGGAACGGAAGAATCGAAAAATATAAAGGCGCGTGGAGTCGACCTATTTTCTGCCGCGTGCAATCCCCCACTAAAAGGTAGGAAAAGTAAAACTATCCATCGCAGATGAAGTTTAAGCATTCATTGTTACCGTACAAGAACGACATTATAACTTGTAATAACGGCAGGGATTAGCCCCACCGAATTGAGAAGTTTATCTAAAGCTCCCTGCGGGTTACCCACCACTAGCGTGACTTGATAAAGCGGCATCCACCGTTGTCGATTACTAAAAGTAGCAAGCGACAGTTTATCCTTGAGCGAATTCCCGGTAATATTATTACAGAGGTTTGAACCATGATTAATCTGCTTATACTCTTTTAGTCTCTGCTTAGATCCCGATTGAAAATAAACCCCCTCAACCCGTACACAGAGCGTTGAATTGTACTTATTCCCAGTAAGATATTTTGCCATTTCATAGAGTTGTTGCACATCTGCCTTAGAAAATTGTTCTTTTTTATTATAGAACGTCGACCGCTCTCTTATTAATGAAGACAGAGAGTAACTCACTCTATCAATTTGGCTTTTACCGGCATACCAGAAGCCGTACTCCATGCATCCAACGGTGAGGATACTTAAAAATGAGAAGATGAAAGCAGCTTCAACAATAACGCTTCCTCGAGTCTCTGTGAGTAAAAGTTTCACGATGCTACCTGTTAGTTAATGTGCAGACTCTATGTAATATGTGATTTTTCGGCTGAGATGTTGATCCAAATGTTGGTACAAATCATCTGCCCATTGTGTATTACTGATAATTTTGAGCGGTCGATAACGATAAGTGACTGAAAATAACGCTAAGCGCCGTTTGCTATCTGCCTGTGTGCTGCAACGATTAGCCAATAATTCTGGAATATTTGTACAGAACTTAGCATTGATGACAAACTCTTCAGGGTTGATAAAAAAATCCCAAAATTTACTCTGTTTAAAAAATACATCTTTGAAATTATCGTTGTAACTTATACCACTTTTCGAGGCATCTTTATACACAGTATTGCGCGAGGCCTCAGCCAAACTATAGTCAATAGCGGTGATAATATAAATTATTTTGCATACTTCAAAAATAATAAAAACAAAAGCGATAAAAATTATTGATATAAAAGAGAACTCAATCGATATTGCTCCCTTTTCACTTCTTCCCATGCAAGTAAACCTTCTCCCATTACGCATAAATCACCTATTGATAGAGAAGTTAGTAAGCTTGAATATTAAAGAGATCTGCTGCCAAGAGATCGGGGTGTTTACTATAATTACCTTTTTTTATAATTTCTATAGCATACCGGAGGTCACCGCTCTTGGCCAAGGCTACAGTTAAATTATGGTCAAGTTGTGGATCGTGGTAACCCCTCAAATAGATGGGTAATAAAAGTTGCACTGCTTCGTTATATCTTTTTTTCAAGATATAGATCATAGCGATATTATTCACCACATCTTCTTCTTGCTGATAATTATTGCGCGCCATATTAAAGGAGTGGAGTGCTTGATCGATATCGCCCATCTGCGCTTGTAGTACACCTTTTAAATTCATTGCCGCACCGTTAGTTCTCTCTTTAGCGAGAACGATATTAACAAATGATAATGCCTCTTTATATTTCCCTAACGACGCAAGATTTTTAGCCTGCAATAAATAGACGTCAGGTGCAGCACCTGTGACCAATAGTGGCTTCAAATAATAAAGCGAAGACCGATAATCTTGTGAGAGATAGTAATAATTTGCTAAACTGTAACGCGTTTTGGCATTATCAGATTTTTTTAATTCGGCCCGCTTCAACTTAATTAGACCCGCGTAGTTTTTAACTTTCAGTAACAGTGTTTCGTTTGCTTGTGTGGCGGTGAAGTGAAAAGTGCTGTTTTTATCCGTGACGCAGCCCGTTAACCCTATAATCCCGCCAGTCAGCAATAATATCAGTAATCCTTTACTAGCCATCTGAAAATACCCTCATTATACCCGGTGCAGCGACAATGATAACTACTGGAAACATGAAAAAAAGGATCAGCGGAACACTCATTTTTGCAGAAAGTTTTCCAATATTCTCTTCCGTTGCCAATAACTGAATTTCCCTGATCTCCCGTGAAAGATCCATCAGTTGTTCATAGAGCGAGGAGCCATATTGCAAGCTCTGATCTAACATGGAACAAAACAATCTTGTCTCCGTTGACGGGATCTCGCGACTAAAGTGTATTAATGCATTACTTAAACCACTCATCTCTGCGCGGCGAACTAAGCGCTGCAAGAAAGGTACAAAATCAGGATTTATGCCCTCCATTTTATCGGCTAAAAATTTGAAGGCCTGTTCAGGGGTCATTCCACATTGGATACTGACCGCAAGCAGATCGATCATCCAGGGCAATTCTGCACTTAACGTTCTCACACGGCGTTTTACATAGAGCGCCCGCAAGGTACTTGGTAGCACAATCGTCGCGACTAAGCTTAGAATACCAATCATGACCAAATCATTTCTTTCTAGTTGCCAATGAGCAATTTTACTGGCAATTAAGCAGATGATGAATAGCGCCACTGATAGGCCTATTTTCACACTAAAGGTTCCATCGATCCGACGATAGAGATTTAATAAGGAGCTATTCTGCTCCAGTACGGCTTCCGTTTGGTGGTGCGTTTTATGCTCTTGCAACTTAAGTGCCTGAACGTTGGCATCGACAAGGGTCATCGCTTTTTTAATTATCGACTGCCGAATTTTTCCATAAATAAACGTTCCGAGTACGGTTCCACTAATAATAATTATTATGAAAAAAAGTATTTTCATCTTACAGTTTCCTCATTAAAAACTTAATAATGACAATACCTATACCAACGCTCCCAAGAAGATAATAAAGCAATAAATTTCCGCGTTTATCCTCAAAGATAAAATTAAAGTTCTCTTCACTGATAAATTTTAATAACAATAGGAAAGCAAAAGGGATCAGACCGGTGATTTTAGCCGCCATTCGCATTTCGGAGGTCATCGTCAGCATTTTTTTCTCCATTGCCGTACTCGTTGCAAGTGAGCGCTGAAGCTTATTCAATACTTCGCGCAGTCTCCCCCCGCTGTTGATGTTTAAGAGAATGGCTACGATAAAGAAGTAGTATTCACGATAGGGATAAATACGCCATGAATCCATAAACACAACCTCTGGGCTATCACCAAAATTTAACCTACGGGTAATAACGCCAAACTGATTCGCCAACTGATTATTATTATTTTTACTGTAATCATCCATCGCCTGTAAAAACGTCCTTCCCGAGGAGATTGCACCATTAATCGATGAGAGAGCTTCCGTAAAATCGATAGTGAATATTGACTTTCTTTTTTTAGCCAGCATTTTATACCACATAAAATATATAACTGGCATTAAGGTTAGAAAGAGCGGCACCGGGGGTAGATGGATATATAAATAGTTCGCGATTTCAATAGCTAAAATCAGTGCAAAAGGAAAGAGAATATTTTTTAAAAATGTGACTAGTCCTGTGGAATAAAAGACCGTATGAATCGAAACTAACTTCCCGATAATCAACCCGTAAAGAATAGTTTTACGATTTTCAGAGTCTTGGCCACTATCTTGTTGGTTAAGTAGACTTTTCAAATTGCGCTGGCGGACATTACTTTTAGCTAATACATTATGTGTTGCACGATTCCTTAACCAGACGATGGCTAAGAAAAGAAAAGCAATAAGGATAAATAATATAAATAGCCCGCGCATAGGATTATCCAAATATCTGTTTTAAGTATGACTCTTTAGAGTGCGCTTTTGCGCGCGTATAGATATTCGATCGTGAAGATAGCCCCGGTGTAACAAAGTGTCCAACCACCTTACCCTTCACAGAATCTTCAACGTTAAAGGTGAAGATGTCTTGTAGGACCATGGTCTCGCCCTCCAAACCCATGATCTCCGTAATATGCGTGATTTTTCTCGAACCATCATGCAATCGGTTAGCTTGCACAATTAGGTTTACCGCAGAGCTGATATTCCTTCGGATCGCGGTAATAGGTAAATTTAACCCCGCCATCATCACCATATTTTCTAAACGTGCTACTGCGTCACGCGGTGAGTTGGCGTGTAACGTGGTCATCGAGCCATCATGTCCCGTATTCATCGCTTGCAGCATTTCAAAAGTTTCTCCGCCACGACACTCCCCAACGATAATACGGTCAGGACGCATACGTAGAGTGTTGATCATCAAGTCGCGCATGGTGACCTGACCACTGCTCTCTACGCCGGCCATTTTCGTCTCGAGCCGTACAACGTGTTCTTGCTGTAGTCTTAGTTCGGCGGCATCTTCTAGTGTGATAATGCGCTCGTCGCTGTTAATATGCCGAGATAGGGCGTTGAGTAAGGTGGTTTTACCGGAGCCGGTTCCGCCAGAGATAACAATGTTTGCTTGGCAACTTACCGCAATCGCAAGAAAATTTGCCATCTGTTCATTCATCGCTCCCCAATTCACTAAATCTTTCAAAGTACGTGAAACGTTACTGAATTTACGTATTGAGATTGACGTGCCATCAAGAGTGATGGGATTGATCACAACATTGAGACGACTACCATCGCTCATCCGGGCGTCGACTAGTGGCTGAGACTCGTCGATTCGGCGACCTACGCGGTTTACTAACCGTTTCGCAATATCGGTTAACTGCTGATTGTCAATAAACCGTTTGTTCACCCTTACCAGTCTACCGCTGCGTTCAACAAAAATATGATTTGGGCCGTTGACTAAAATATCACTGATGGAGGGATCTTCCATTAATTCACGTAACGGTCCTACCCCAAGGATCTCATCGGCAATTGCGCCGGAGAGGATTTGCGTCTCCTCGGCCGGTAAATAAAGGTTCCGTTCAACGCTTGTTCTCTGGACAGTACGAGAGATTTCTCTGATTAATCCCGTACGGTCACCTAATAAATTTTCAATTAAATCCAGATTTAGCTCAGGTAATACTAAGCTTCGCAGCTGGCGAGCAACGTCATCAAATTTTTCATCCATGACCTATTATTTCCTTTCAGTCAATTGTTTTAATGAATCAAATAACCCATGCTTTTTTCCATCGGTTTGACGTCTACCTAAAAGTAAATTGCAAAGCTTTTCCAAATAAATATTATTTTTCCCACTGAAATTTAGGGGTAACGATGGGTCTCCCGATTTTAGTAGATACGGAATTGAAATATCGACAGGTTTACCCAGCAATCCGCTCAATTCTTGGGTACTAATCTCACCATTTACCTTACTATGGTGCTGATTATGGCAAATATAGATCCGGCGTAACCCATTATCACTATTCATCAGATGGTTATTAGCTTCAATAATTTTCTTAGCCGTTCGGACGGACGACAGATTTCGATCGCAGATTAATAGTAAGCAATCAGAGTGAGTAAGAATATTTTCAATGTTTTCGTCAGCCGCATTATGCCCAGTAAAATCAAAAATTATACATTCATGCTGTTCATATAACGGATTATTATATAACCATGGTTGCGTATGATCTTCATAAAACGCGTAGAGGTTATTTTGCAATAATGTTACTTCATTGGTAATCGCGACTTTAGAGATTAAATCAAGATTACGACTCCCTCGCGATCCTTGCACGATGAGTGTCGACGATTGACGTTTACGCGCCAGATACTCTGCGGCGTGATAGCTTAGGACTGAGGTACCGATTCCTCCCTTACACCCCAACAAGGTAATTCGGATCGCATGGCCGGTAGTAGTAGACTGCTTTTGTTGCTGAAGGACAAAGCTTCCAATGCGATTAATTTGGGTTGGAAAGTGACAGTATTCAATCCCTTTTTTGAGAAAATTATCCGCAATGACTAATGAGTCTTTAGTACTGAAGGCGACTTTTACCACGCTGCGAGATAATTGAAGGTCAATCAACTCAATAACTGCATCTGGCGATTCAAGCCGAGATGCATCAAAAATAATACAGTCAATACCCGCGATATCTTCAAGTGTATCTAACTGCTCGATATTATTAGCGAAGCGCTTAATTAGGCCAACGCCTCTAATTTCGAGTTGCTCACAGACCAACGCCATCATCGATGGGTCGGGAGTTACCACCAGCACCTGCCTTTCGTTGCCGTCACTCTGTCGTGAATTATCAGTAAATAGCAGCATAGTGTTCCTACCTAATCGCGTATATTTAACGAGTGCGCATCAAAGACATATCTAAATTATCATTAATGGCACAACTTTCCTGCCCCATCTCATCGAAGCCAGTTTTTAAACTAAAGGGTTTACAGGTAATTTGTGTTTTGGCGGTTTTTAAGGCAATCCGTAGCTGTCCCCGCTCAAGCCCTACATAGCGACCATCTGCTAGTTTAACCCGGCTGATGTCCTGGCGGGAAATGCCTGCGCTAACCATTTTTTGTATCACTTGTTCGGCGATCGGATCTAATTCGTTACTTGACCAGCGTAACTCTACGCTTCCCCCCATATACTGATAGAAGGGTAGGACTTGAGCGACGACAATCTCTTGATCTATTTCATTACGGCTCATCAAGGTAAAAGCGTAATCTTGTGACGCCATGGCTAGATTCCCCCAAATTAAGCAGATAAATCCAATCAAAATTCTACGCATAATGATCCCTATTAATAAATGAAACCGCCCTGTTCCAGAAAATTAGCCACCGATTTACGTGATGTCTTGCTGCCCGATATATCAATATTCAGATAGCGCTCAAGCAAACTACTCCGTTGCCAACTTGGGATTGCCACTTGTGAAGAAGAAATAGGTCTGACTAAATTAACGGTGGCTACAACTACCAATTCTGTGCGTTCACGTGCCGATGACGTGGAACGGAAAAAGGCACCCAGTACAGGTATATCGCCAATAAAAGGGACTTTTTTTAGCACTTCCTGTTCAGATTCACTCAATAAACCAGCAAGTACGAAACTCTCACCGTCGGCTAACTCGATAGTGGTTCTCGCTTTTCGCGATTTGAAGGTCGGCATTACCAGTACGTTACTGTTACTGATATTTTTACTGTCAATATTGCTGACTTCTTGCGAAAGAGTAAGACGAACTTTCTGTGAATTTTCAACTTTTGCCGCCACTAACATCTTGATTCCGACCTCTTTATACTCAACACTGGAACCATTTGAAGAGCTAGTGATAATCGGCACCTCACCACCGACTAAGAAATCTGCGGTTTCACCTGAAAGCACGGAAAGATTCGGCTCAGCCAAAACCCGAGCAACGGACTCATTATTTAATGCATTAATAACTGAGGTTAATTGGTTAGCATTGAATTTCAGTTTATTTAGGACAAAGCTACCGACATCCATCGCTTGTCCCCACTCAATGCCTAATGCATCACTGTAGTTGCGATTGAGCTCAACAATAGATATTTTTACATTCACTTGGTTAGCGACCGGAAGTCGCATCTGATTCTGTAGTTTTTCATATCTAACTTGCATCAGGCTAGGGATATAATCTTGTTGAAAACTGTTATTTTCCCCTCCCATTTTAGTCTTAAGCTCTGTTCGCTTGAGGCCTAAGGCATCCCCGACGATCTGATAAATGGCATCACGGCTCTCTTCGTCGGCGGCAACCCCCGTCAAGATATATCCCCCGCCAATCTTTTTCAGCTCAATGGTCGAGCCTGGGAACTGATCTTGGATCTGTTTACCCAGCTGGCCCACTAATGGGTCGATGACCACTTTAATACTGCGAGTAGCATCGTTTTGTATTAGCAGTACTTCGCCATTACCATTTTCGACGCCATGAATAACCACTTCGTTTTCACTGATCATGTTGTAATCAACAACCTGAGGATCGGTGGTAAAAACGGTGTCAATTGGAGTACTACTTTTGATCGTTCGCGCCTCGCCTTTCGCTAAATAAATCGTTTCAGCTTTCGACATTAAGGGCGCGATTGTTATCAGCAGAAAAACAACCTTACTCAAGAAAAAAAACCACTTCCCTATTAATTTCCTCTCCATCACTTACCGCCTTTATTTTTATTCTTTGGCTTAGCCAAGGCACTATCATCAACATTAGCTAGTGTTTCTGCTGGAAATAGGATTATTTCGAAACCATTTTCTATTTGATACAATTTTTTAAGATCGGTACGGCTCAATTCAATATCTATCGTAAAATCTGCGCTTTCTGAGAACAGCTTGTTTCGAGATAATAGATGTTCGCTCTCTAAACGCTCCTTGTTCTCTTCCTCTACGACCGCCTTGTTTCCTTTCATTAGAGGGGTGAGAACTTTTTTATGCTTAAAAAGCCGAGTAATTTTCACTACTGATTCACCACGGAAGATGACCGATTTATTATGTTGCTCGCGTTTCGGTGAGCTAAATCGCAGATATACATCGACCTTATCTCCTGGAACGATGCCCAGTATATTATTAGCATATCGGGTATTTAAAGGTACGCTGAAGCGGAACATACCTTTGTTTAAATCCGTCTCTTTAGGCCGCTCATTAGTTAAGTTTTTTGAAGTTAAACGGATCCCCTTAGCGACAGGCTCAGTTAAGTAGAGCCCTACCACTTCTCGTGGATAAATTGAAGATAACTCGCTTTCTGGCACCTTTTCCACTTCATGTTGGACATCATTTTCAGAGATGATTTCGCCAGCGGCCATTGCACGCTCAGTGACGTAGTAAGTAACATCCTTCAACGGCTCTTGCGGTTGCTCAATATTCGTATCCGTTTCTGATGAAACGGTTTCATTTCCAGAAAACAGTATTCCTCCCACACCAACCAGCACGAGAATTATAGCAAGGATAACAAATAGCCTCTGATTCACCTTAACCTCTGTTTCATAAGAATAACATCACAAAATACCCGCTCACTATGGCAACACCGTACGGGACAGAACGAGAGAATTTTTTTTTACCATAACGATGAAGAAGGTAGACAACTACCGCCAGTGGTAAACCAGAAAGAGTAATAAAGAAAATGAATTCCGGAACATCCGCCAGAGGGAAACTTAAAGCGAGCGCAGAGAGTAGCTTGATATCTCCTGCGCCAATAAAATTCGCATAAACAGCAATTGCCCCAATAAAAAAGATAAGGCACGCCGACACCCAATGAGGTAGCTTACCATCAATAAAAGATGCCATCGTTAATACGACAGCAATAAAAACCACTGAATGATTTTTGATTATTCGATAGCGTATGTCCGTATAACATACCCAAATTAATGAGATCACTAATAGAAACGTCAACATATTTATTCTTCTAAACGATAAGGGAACATAGCTCCCTTATCGGCATTAAAAATACGATCTTAAATATATCTATTATTTCTCAACAGTACCCTTGATATTGTCTGAGAGCGTCTTAAACTTATCCGTAATTGAAGTAATAAAAGAGTCCTTACCAGAACCGAATACAGCAAGTAACATTGCACTAATTGCTACAGCAATGACTGCATATTCAATAGCTGTAACTCCGTCCTCTTTACGCATTTTATTACGTAATTGAACCACGCGGTCATTGATAAAGTTTTGACTACGAACAATGCCGTACATAATATTATCTTTCATCATCTTTCCTTTTTAAATCTTTTTGTAATTATCGATAGTCGAGGTAATCATAAAGTTTCGTAACAAATCACCATTAGAGCCAGCACTCCATTCCAGGCCCTACGAATGGTACTGATTGAGGATATATTTACAAGGTACAGTTTTGAATTAAAAATATGTCAGGGGAATATGACCACCAATTATAAATAATATAATAATTTAATTTGATAGACGGATAACTTACATTCACCTGTAATAATAAAATAAATTCATTTAATTTAATTAAGGCAAAAATAGCGATATAATCTCCTAATTGAAAATATTTAACCAAATAATTATAAACTTAGGGATATTATTTATAAGGATAGCTATGCGACTTACAAGGAAAAGTATTAAAGATGAAATCATTACCGAAATTACGACTATGATTTTACAAGGTACACTGCATAGAGGAGATTTTTTACCTTCAATTAGAAACATGAGTAAGCGCTATCAAGTATCGCGTGGTACAGTGATGTTAGTTTATAAGCATCTGGAATCAATGGGATATATTCAAGGTTACGAGAGGAGCGGCTATATAGTCACAGGAAAAATCACTGCGCAGAGGGGGATCCCTACGTCGGAAACATCCGATGATGCGAAGCAGCATGAGCATTCGCTGCCACTCGCCAGCCAACAGTTTCAGCGGTTAGTTGATCGTCAGCCCTGCCTTATACCACTACATTTTGTTAAGCGCTGTATCTGGAAGCAAGAACGTTCATCGACAAAGCGAAACACTTTTCCTACGGATAATTTATTAAGATTTTTGATGATATCACGCGGAATTTCGCCCGAGCCTCAACAGTTACTCCTGTTTCCTGGCCGGCAAGAAGCCTTGATGCTGATTGCTTTTTTTATGCTTCGCCAGCAGACTAAGCCAGTGGTTATTTTAGAACAACCCTGCGATGGAAAAATTCAACAGCTATTCGAATATCTCGCTTTCACCATCATCTCTATTCCTGTCGATCACCAGGGCTTACTGGTAGATAGATTACCCCCTATTCAACAGGCACTCGTAGTATGTATGCCTTCCCTACAATTTCCCACTGCGACACAGTTAAGTCTAGAGAGGCGACAACAACTTACGGAGTGGGCAGAGAAGTACCAAGGCATTGTTGTCGAGGATGACAGTTATAGCATGCTTGGGTTTGGTCAAAGTAAGTCCTTACCACTGCTAAATAGTTCTACCAATTGTACCTATTTCTATTTGACTCAGTTACATGAACTTACGGGAGCAAACCATAATCTAAGCCTACTTATTGCACCGAAAAACCTTCTCACTAAGCTATGCTCGCTTTATTACGTCACACAAAGCACCGCCCTTCCGAACAGTTATGAACTTATTAATGCTTTTCTGGGGTCATCCTATTTTATGAAATATCTGACCACGCTTCTCGATGAGCGTCGTGAGAAGTCACTCGTTGCGATTCAAGGTATTAGAGGATCTCTGCATCCCTTTCAGTTGAGCGCCCCCCCTGCAAGTGGATTCTGTTACTTTACTCTTCCTAGAGGGAAAATCCCGGAAAAATTTATTAATCAATATTTCTTCGCTTACTGTCCATCCGTGCCCACGGTGGGTATCGAGACGGAAGACTTTCTATATCCGTTCGCTTTACTCTCTCTTCAGGAGATCACTAAAATTAATCACGAATTAGAGCTTCTCTTAACGCCAACAGAGAGTCTGTCCACAAAAAACAGCCCAAAAAAAAGCCCTCATTACTGAGGGCTTTATCAAGTCGTTAAGCGATTACGCTTGGCCTTTCACTTCTTTCAGGCCGTTAAATGCCGCTTTACCCCCCAGAGCTTCTTCAATACGGATCAGTTGGTTGTACTTAGCAACACGGTCAGAACGGCTCATAGAACCGGTTTTGATTTGGCCTGCTGCGGTACCTACTGCTAAGTCCGCGATGGTTGCATCTTCAGTCTCGCCTGAACGGTGAGAGATGACTGCCGTGTATCCTGCATCTTTCGCCATTTTGATTGCCGCTAACGTTTCGGTCAGTGAACCAATTTGGTTGAATTTGATTAGGATGGAGTTAGCGATACCTTTTTCAATCCCTTCTTTAAGGATTTTGGTATTGGTTACGAACAGATCATCACCAACTAATTGAATTTTGTCGCCCATAACTTTGGTTTGGTAAGCAAAGCCGTCCCAGTCAGACTCATCCAAACCGTCTTCGATTGAAACGATTGGATACTGCTTGGTCAGCTCTTCTAAGTAGTGAGTGAACTCTTGAGAGGTAAAGGTTTTGCCTTCTCCTTTCAGCTCGTAGTTGCCTGTCTCTTTGTTATAAAATTCAGACGCTGCACAGTCCATTGCTAAGGTAACGTCTTTACCTAGCTCGTAGCCTGCCGCTTTAACAGCTTCAGCGATTGCCGCTAAGGCATCAGCGTTAGAGCCAAGGTTAGGCGCATAGCCCCCTTCGTCACCCACTGCTGTGTTCATGCCTTTAGCTTTTAATACTTTAGCTAAGTGGTGGAAAATCTCTGAGCCCATACGTACGGCTTCTTTCAAGCTTGATGCGCCAACAGGCTGCACCATAAATTCTTGAATATCGACGTTGTTATCAGCGTGCTCACCACCGTTGATGATGTTCATCATCGGTAATGGCATAGAGAATTTGCCTGGGGTACCGTTAAGCTCAGCAATGTGCTCGTAAAGAGGTTGACCTTTTGACGCAGCAGCCGCTTTAGCCGCAGCGAGAGAGACTGCTAGGATGGCATTGGCACCGAATTTTGATTTGTTTTCAGTACCGTCTAACTCGATCATGATGTTATCGATGTTAGCTTGGTCTTTGGCATCTTTACCTGTTAACGCATCGGCGATAGGACCATTGACCGCTGCAACCGCTTTGGTCACACCTTTGCCCAGAAAACGTGATTTATCACCGTCACGTAATTCCAGTGCTTCACGGGAACCTGTCGACGCGCCTGATGGCGCAGCGGCTAAACCTACGAAACCGCCCTCTAAATGCACTTCTGCTTCAACAGTCGGATTGCCACGCGAATCAATAATTTCGCGACCAATGATTTTTACGATTTTGGACATGCGTTGTTCCTCAGTACTAGTTAAGCTAACGTTCTTAAATCTAAGACACACAGCCAGTGAAAGGTTCACTGGCTGCACCAAAAAGCTTACTTATCCATCCGCTTTTGAAAATCTACTGCGGCACCCACAAAACCTGAAAATAGCGGGTGTCCATCGCGTGGTGTTGAGGTAAATTCTGGGTGGAATTGACACGCAACAAACCAAGGATGGTTAGGGTTTTCAATAATTTCGACCAATTGATCGTCGCCGGAGCGACCCGCGATGCGTAAGCCCGCTTGTTCGATTGGCTTCAATAAGAAATTGTTGACTTCGTAACGGTGGCGATGACGCTCAACGATAGTACTCGAGCCGTAAAGTTTACGAACGATGCTGTCGTCGCTGAGCTGACAAGGTTGGCTTCCCAAACGCATGGTGCCGCCCAGATCACTTTTCTCATCACGCACTTCTAGCTTACCGTCTTCATCGCGCCATTCAGTAATCAATGCAACAACCGGTGATTGACAGTTAGCATCGAACTCGGTGGAGTTTGCGCCCGCCATCCCCGCAACATTACGCGCAAATTCAATCAGCGCAATTTGCATCCCTAGGCAAATGCCTAAGTACGGAATTTTATTTTCGCGAGCGTATTGAGCGGTCATGATTTTACCTTCAATACCGCGTGAACCGAAGCCGCCAGGAATCAGGATCGCATCCAGGTCCTTCAGAACCTCGGTGCCGCGTGTTTCAACATCTTGCGAATCAATCAATTTAATATTGACGGTAACACGGTTTTTGAGGCCTGCATGTTTTAAGGCTTCAATAACAGATTTGTAAGCGTCTGGCAGTTCAATATACTTGCCTACCATCCCGATAGTGACTTCACCACCTGGATTCGCTTCTTGATAAATCACTTGTTCCCACTCGGAAAGATCAGCGACCGGTGGGTTAAGGTTAAAACGCTTACAGATGTAATCGTCCAGTCCTTGTGATTTTAACATCCCAGGGATTTTATAGATTGAATCGACATCTTTAAGTGAGATAACCGCTTTTTCTGGGACGTTACAGAACAAGGCAATTTTTGCCCGCTCATTCGCTGGCACTGCACGATCGGAACGGCAGATCAGCATATCTGGCTGAATACCGATAGAGAGCAGCTCTTTTACTGAGTGCTGAGTTGGCTTGGTTTTGACTTCACCCGCCGCTGCCATGTAAGGCACTAGGGTCAAGTGCATGTAAAGCGTGTGCTCACGCCCTACGTCTACCGCCATTTGACGAATAGCCTCTAAGAAAGGCAGTGATTCAATATCCCCAACCGTTCCGCCAATTTCGACTAATACGACATCGTGGCCTTCGCCGCCTTCGATAATACGCTCTTTGATGGCATTAGTAATATGAGGAATAACTTGAATGGTTGCACCCAAATAATCGCCGCGACGTTCTTTTCTCAGTACTTCAGAGTAGATACGTCCCGTCGTAAAGTTGTTACGACGGCTCATGCGGGTACGAATAAAACGCTCGTAGTGACCTAAGTCGAGATCTGTTTCGGCACCATCGTCCGTGACAAATACTTCACCATGTTGGGTAGGGCTCATCGTCCCAGGATCGACGTTGATATAGGGGTCAAGCTTCATAATGGTCACTTTAAGACCACGAGCTTCAAGAATGGCTGCCAGAGAGGCTGCGGCAATGCCTTTACCCAGAGAGGAAACGACCCCGCCGGTCACAAAAATATAGTTAGTTGTCATGCAGAACCTGAAGGTTTAGGTTTAAAGACGGTGGATGCACCAGGACGGGAAAGCAGTATACCCGAAACTCTGTGGTGTCACAATTGCTCATTCACCCTCCTTCGCTGTTCGACTTACAATGATGATACCTAATCTGCCACGCCTCTCTATTGATTTCAATCAGCAATCAATCCTCTACTTAAGGTTCCCCTTTTTTTCATCTTGCTTGACCTGCTGCCAAGCTGACTCCATCTGTTCAAGGGTGGCCTGATCGAGCGAGAGGCCTTGCTCGATCACTTTCTGCTCGACCTGACGAAAGCGGCGTTCGAATTTTATATTGGCCTTATGCAGGGCTGTCTCGGCCCGCGCGCCCAAATGACGGGTAAGATTAACGGTAGCGAAAAGCAAATCGCCCAACTCTTCTTCGAGCCGTTCTGGATCACGGTCGACCATCGTCGCCTCCTCCATCACTTCATCGAGTTCCTCTTTGACCTTATCCACCACCGGACCAAGGGTATCCCAATCAAAACCGACCGTCTGGCAACGTTGCTGGATTTTGTCTGCGCGAAGTAATGCTGGCATGGCGTGAGGAATATCATCGAGTAGCGAGTGTTGGCTTTTCGCTTGCCGCTCTTGCTGTTTGATCTGCTCCCAGCCCTGCGTAGAGGTGGCATCAGTAAACACATCCGGATGGCGGCGGATCAGTTTTTCGGTAATCGCTTGGCAAATATCATCAAAAGTAAAACGCCCTTGTTCCGAAGCCATCTGCGCATAAAATACGATTTGATAAAGCAGATCCCCAAGCTCTTGTTGTAAATCGGTGAAGTCCTGACGAGCAATCGCATCCAAAACCTCATAACACTCTTCTAAAGTGTAAGGGGCAATAGTGTCAAAAGTCTGCTGCTTATCCCACTCACAACCTTGCTCAGGATCACGCAAGCGCTGCATCACTGACAATAATTGCGACAATGATGAATCACTCATAAAAAACCTCTTAATAAGAAAAAACCACTCCTGAGAGTGGTTTATAGAAAATTTAATGAAGCCGCTTGGCATCAATGACATCAGGAATTTGGTTTAATCGGGAGATCACTCGCCCTAAAACCTGCTGATTGTAGATTTCGATTTCCATGTCGATAGTCGCGAGCTGTTTACGCGTATCGCTATGGCTTGACACACCTAGCACGTTCACTTTCTCATTGGCCAAAATAGTCGTGATATCGCGCAGTAATCCGCTGCGGTCATTCGCCACCACTCGGACTACTAAGGTGTAGCCACTGGAATAGTTCTCGCCCCACACCGCATCAACAATTCTTTCTGGCGCATGATTAATCAATTCCGCAAGCTGCTCGCAGTCGGCACGGTGAATAGAAATCCCCCTGCCTTGAGTAATAAATCCGGTGATATCATCGCCCGGTATCGGCTGACAGCAACGGGCAATATGATGCATCAGGTTACCTACCCCTTCCACCACAATACGGCCACTGTCTTTACGCGCGGGTTGATTATTGGCCGATTTCTGCGTGAGCTGCTCTAACGCTTTCTGGTCTTCCTCTTCTGCACTCGGTTTATAAACCTTGGCTTGTAGGAAGTTGACCATCTGGTTTTGACGGATATCGCCGCCACCAATCGCCGCTAAAATCTCCTCCATAGAGGTCATGTTATAGCGAGGAAGCAGGTATTTTTCCGCATCTTTCCAACTGATATCCAGCTGATTTAATTCATTATCGAGAATTTGCTTACCGGCGAGAATGTTCTTATCGCGATCTTGCTTTTTAAACCAAGCGTGTACTTTTGCCCGTCCACGGCTGGTCGTAATATAACCTAGATGCGGATTTAGCCAATCTCGACTTGGGTTAGGTTGCTTTTGGGTGATCACTTCAACTTGGTCACCCATCTGTAGGTGGTAAGTGAAGGGAACAATTCGGCCACTGATTTTCGCACCGATACAACGATGCCCGATATCACTGTGAATATGGTAAGCGAAATCGAGTGGTGTGGAGCCTGCAGGCAGGTCAATCACGTCACCCTTAGGCGTATAAACATAAACTCTGTCGTCAAAGACTTGGCTACGGACCTCTTCCAGCATCTCGCCACTGTCCGCCATCTCTTCTTGCCAAGCAATCAACTTACGTAGCCATGCAATGCGTCCCTCATGGCCCGCCGCCCCTCTTCCGGCTGGCGTTGTACTGCCCTCTTTATATTTCCAGTGCGCCGCAACCCCCAACTCAGCATCTTCATGCATCTGTTTGGTCCGAATCTGCACTTCAACCGTTTGGCCCTTCGGCCCTAACACCACCGTATGGATGGATTGGTAACCATTAGGTTTAGGGTTCGCTACGTAATCGTCAAATTCGTTCGGCAAATGGCGGAAAAGTGTGTGCACAATACCGAGGGCACCATAACAATCTTGCAGGCGCTCTGCGACAATCCGTACCGCCCTGACATCAAATAACTCATCAAAAGCCAGTGACTTTTTCTGCATTTTCCGCCAGATACTATAGATATGCTTAGGTCGGCCATAGACCTCTGCACGAACCCCTTCCTTGCTCATCATATCGCGGATTTGTGTAACGAAATTATCGATATACATTTCGCGATCAATCCGCCGCTCGTGGAGCAAGCTGGCAATTCGTTTGTACTCTTCAGGATGCAGGTAGCGGAAACAGTAGTCTTCAAGCTCCCATTTTAATTGACCAATCCCTAAGCGGTTAGCGAGAGGCGCATAGATATTAGTGCTCTCTTTTGCCGCTAACACTCTTTCGTCCTCCGGCGCGTCTTTCATTTCGCGTAAGTAGGCGATGCGCTCGGCAAGTTTGATCACTACACAACGGAAATCTTCGACCATCGCCAGTAGCATACGGCGGATATTATCCACCTGCTCAGAGGCCATGGAGTCATTTTGAATAGCTTTAAGCTGGCGAATAGCATCCATGTCCAACACGCCATTTACCAAGGATAGGATGCTACTCCCATAAGAATCTTTAATCTGCTCAGCATCAAGCACGCCAGCATCGGCTAGGGGGAAAATCAGCGCGGCGCATAAGGTGTCACAATCCATGCTCAGCATTGTCAAGATTTCAACCATCTCGATACCACGACTCAGCAGAATTGGCTGCGATGGGTGATCGAGGGTTTTTTCCTGACAGTAGCGCCAACAGGCGGTTAAGGTTTTACCTGTTGGTTCAGAGATATTATGTAGACTCTCAATCCATTGTTCGGCCGCGAATTCTCCAGCCGGATTGAGGTGCGCGCTTCTTACTGCAACCATGATGTCTCCCGCATAACTATAGGCTTAATGCTTAACGACGTTCAAATAACACCATCGACTCAAGATGTTCAGTGTGTGGAAACATATCTAGCATCGTCACTTTTACCACTCGGTATCCTTGCAGACCGGCAATTTGACTATCCCGTGCCAAGGTAGCGGGATTACAAGAGATGTAGACAATACACTCCGGTTGTAACGCACACACATAAGGCATGACCTCCGCCGCGCCAGCACGGGCAGGATCCAATAAGACTTTAGTGAAGCCTTGTTTGGCCCAAGGTTGCTGCGAGACATCTTGCTCTAAATTGTGTTGGTAAAAGGCAGCATTGGTAATGTTATTTCGCTGAGCATTGTACTCCGCCTTAGCAACTAATTCTGCTAAACCCTCAACACCTGTGACTGATCTCGCGAATCTTGCTAAAGGGAGCGTAAAGTTTCCCACTCCGCAAAAAAGGTCAAGAATACGATCAGTCGGTTTGATATCTAACCATTTTATAGCGTTATCAATCATGTGTTGATTAATTTTCGCATTAACCTGAATAAATCCTTGGGGATTAAAATATAACTTTATCTGATTAATACCATACCACGGCATTTCCCCCCTCAGCAGAGTTTGTTGCTGTCCATCTGCTAAGAAAAGTGAAACAGAATGATTATGCGAAAACTGTTCCAAGTTTTTGATATCTTTCGACGAGAGCGGGCGTAGGTGCCTGAGTACCATCGTAACAGTGCTATTATCCGCAGCCACCAGCTCAACATGTCCCAAGTGGGCAGCCGACTCAAGTTGAGACAAGCAACGGTGTAACGGGGTGAGTAATGCATTGAGGCGTTGCACTAAAACAGGACAGTCCTGAACTGAAACAATCTCATTACTTTTCTTACGCCGGAACCCCATGATCAGTTTACCTGTATTATCAACGCGTAAACTCAGTCGGGTTCGGCGGCGATAGTGCCAACTCTCTGCACTGATCACATCATCGATTTTCTCCACCCCCACCGGTTTCAGCAACCGTGCTAAGGCAGAGGCTTTAGAACTTTGCTGCAGGGATTCACTGATATGCTGCTGTTGGCAGCCACCGCATGTCGAATAAATGGGGCAGCGAGGCTCTTGTCGCTCCGGGCTAACGCTAGTCAAAGTTACCAACTTGGCGCACATGTAGTGGCGTTTATCCTCGATGACCTCGACCTTACCGACTTCTCCCGGAAGCATGCCTTCAACGAAGCACGTTTTACCTTGGTGATGACCAACGCCTTGCCCGAATTGATCGAGCCCATCCACTGACAGCGGGAAGGTTTTACGGACCGGTGTTGTTTTTTTTGCTTTATAAAATTGCACCATAGCGATGGCATCCCACAGGTAAAAAAAGTCTTATACGTGCTGGTTAATCCCGTTAAGGAATCAATCTTTCCAACCAAACTGTTGCAACATTCGTTGCCAGGTTTCATCCATCCCCGCTTCCAAGGTTATAGGCTGCGCGGTGAAGGGATGAACAAAAGAGAGTGTTGAGGCATGTAACATCAATCTCTGGCAACCGAAATGTTCAGCGGCCCCGCGGTTCTGTTTCAAATCACCGTGCGCCGTATCGCCGATAATCGGATGGCGAAGATGAGACATATGCCGACGAAGCTGGTGTTTGCGTCCTGTTTTGGGGGCTAATTCCACCCAGCTATAGCGACAGCAATCATACCGCCCGATCGGATAGGGCATTTCCACTTGGGCGAGGGTTTTATAATGGGTTATCGCCGACTGTGTAACCGGTTCACCCGTGACAAACTTATCGGCAATCTTGTCATACTCTTCTCGTAGGGGGTAATCGACCACCCCTTCCCCTTCGATCCAGCCTCGAACGATAGCATGATAGGTTTTGCTCATCTTATGCTGCTCAAAAAGCTGGGATAGCTCACGGCCAGCCTCACTAGACAGGCCAAATACCAGCACGCCGGAAGTCGGTCTATCTAGGCGATGTACGGTAAAGACATGCTGACCAATTTGGTCGCGTAAGGTTTGCATAACAAACTGTGTTTCGTGACGCGCTAACCAACTGCGGTGCACCAACATATTGGCCGGTTTATTGACGGCAATGATCCATTCGTCTTGATAAATAATCTCAAGCACAGCTAACCCTAGAACTCAGCAGGATACGCATTTTAGCTGCCCAGCACATGTCATACCCGAGTGACGGCAAACCCATCATTTTACGTCTTAGAGGCGATATTCTTGGTGTAAGAGATGAAACAGGCTAAAACGTATACCCAATAGATAATTAATAATAAGGGATCATATCATGTTCGGCGTGATAAACGAAAAAAAGGGAGTACCGAAAAATAGGTACTCCCTAATTTAATGCGGTGTCCTACCGCTGTCTGCATCCTGCTAATTCATAGGATTCGACAATCCAGAAGGATGTGTCTTCCTGACTACAAAATCCTATGAACTCAGCTACATTTCCTTTGTAGCTTATCCTTCTGCAGAAGATTCCCTAATGTTCAGAAAATAGTTCATCATCCTAATCAACTATTCCCAAGCCTTACTCACTGTAAAGCGGTTCCATCCTTGGGCCCATCCTTAGAACTTATTTACATCCTTCTGACCCGTCTATTTTCGCAAAGTTATGGCGATAAACAACCAGATTATTTCACTACGTTTCCTAATAATCTTTGATTATTGATTGTTAAAAACTTAACCAATTGATTCGAAATATGTTTCATAAATAATTTTTTTGATTATTTGTGTTTTTTTGTGATCACCGTCAACCTTATAAGAGCAATCTCATTTACTTATTTCAGAATAAAATCAAATTTCAGGCCGTAATGTTTGTAGGAAATCGCCTAATGAAGGCGCGAGCACCTTCACTTGCTTCTTACCGAGAGTTTCAAGAATAACGTTACCATTGAGGTTATCGACAGCAATAATTGTCGAGTCATCGTCGGTGGTCGCAATAAACAACGTAGGGCTGTGCTTTAGGCGGCGCTTCATCACCAAATGCCCGACAAGGTTTTGTTGCAGCAGCGTGAAATCCTCTCCATTCCAACTCTGTAACAACGTAAGTGATGTCCCTTCAAAGGAGGCGGGCATTTCTGCAGCAAATTGAGTCGTATAAAAAGCCACCACTGAAGGCTGCACAATTAAATCAACGCCTTTCGACACAGCATCCAAATTTTTCGGTAAGGTAAAAGGCTGAGGTTGCCAAGTGATACCGTTTTCATTGGTTGCGATTAAACAAGGAGAATCGACGCCAATAAGCTGATCATTTTGCGGAGCAGTTTGGCACTCCTGTTGCCAGCGCTGGCAATAACGCTGAGTAAAGTCGCTAAGTTGTTGAGCGGTCTGATCTAACATTCTATTTATTACTCTGAATCAGTTACAATTCTTCCATCATCCATTTACTTGGGCACAGATGCAATGGCCGACTACGAAAACCATCCTACCTTATCAGAGCTAACGTTAGGGAAATCGACCGCTTATATTTCCGATTATCAACCGAGTCTTTTGCAAGCCGTACCGAGGAGCTTGAATCGCGATAGCTTACAGCTTGATGGTGCACAACTTCCCTTTCATGGCGAGGATTTCTGGACGCTTTACGAACTCTCTTGGCTGAATGAAAATGGGATTCCACAAGTCGCTATCGGCGATGTTGCGCTGCCTGCCTCAAGCCAGAATCTGATTGAATCCAAAAGTTTTAAGCTCTATCTGAACAGTTTCAATCAAACGCGTTTCAGTGATTGGCACAGCGTCGAGCAGACCTTAGTTCGTGACCTCAGTGAGTGCGCTCAGGGCGAGGTTCGTGTCACTTTACACCGCTTAAGCGATTTCGCCGCACAACCGATTGATGACTTCGCTGGAGAAGTGATCGATGAGCAGGCCATTACCGTCGACAACTATCAATTCAACCGTGACTACCTGCGCGATGCGGCTCACGGTGAATGGGTCGAAGAAACCTTGGTCAGTCATTTATTAAAATCTAACTGCCTGATTACCCAGCAACCGGATTGGGGATCGGTCATGATCCACTATAAGGGTAAGAAGATCGACCGCGAAGCGTTATTACGCTATCTCCTCTCCTTCCGCCAGCACAATGAATTTCATGAGCAATGTGTAGAACGGATCTATATGGATATTCTGGCCCTCTGCGAGCCAGAAGCCTTAACGGTCTATGCCCGTTATACGCGCCGAGGCGGTCTGGATATTAATCCATGGCGGACAAATCAGCACTTTAGCCCACATAACCGCCGTCTAGCGCGACAATAATGACGCTATACTGAAAAAGGAGTGATGACCTTAACCATCACGCCGTAGTCTGGAAGTCACACACAGAAAGTGGAGGACCGTTACAGCCACTTTCTGGATAAATACTAAGGAGCTCACTTGATAACACATGTTAGTCCGTTAGGAGCGATGGATCTGCTGTCGCAGCTTGAAGTCGATATGCTTAAAGATACGGCGAGCAGCGATCTCTACCAGCTGTTTCGCAACTGTTCATTAGCCGTCCTCAATACCGGCAGCCAGACCGACAGCAGTGAAGCCATTCTTTCACTTTACAAAGATTTTGAAATTAATGTGTTGCGTCGTGAGCGTGGCGTTAAACTCGAATTAATTAACCCGCCGCAAGCTGCCTTCGTCGATGGCCAGATTATCCGTTCACTACAAGCGAATCTTTTCGCGGTGTTACGAGATATTGTTTTCGTTACCGCCCAACTGAATACCGATAAGCGCGTCAAACAGCACGCTCCCACTGATTCGGTCTATATCACCAATATGGTGTTCTCATTGTTGCGTAATGCTCGGGCCTTACATGTTGGTGAGCTACCGAATATGGTGGTGTGCTGGGGGGGACACTCTATCAACCCTATTGAGTACCAATATTGTCGCGAGGTTGGCAAACAGTTAGGCCTTCGTGAACTGAACGTTTGTACTGGTTGCGGACCCGGCGCGATGGAAGCACCAATGAAAGGCGCAGCAGTAGGCCATGCTCAGCAACGCTACCACGATAGCCGCTTTATTGGCATGACCGAGCCTTCGATTATTGCCGCAGAGCCACCTAATCCGCTGGTTAATGAGCTGATTATTATGCCGGATATTGAGAAACGGCTCGAAGCCTTTGTCCGAATCGCCCACGGGATCATTATTTTCCCTGGGGGGGTCGGGACTGCCGAGGAACTGCTTTATCTATTAGGCATCATGATGCATCCGGATAATCAGCAACAGGTACTGCCTTTAGTGCTGACTGGACCGAAAGAGAGTGAAGCGTACTTCACTATGCTTGACGAGTTTATCCGCCAAACGCTTGGTGAAGCGGCAACCCAGCATTACCGTATTATTATTGGTGATGCAGCAGAAGTGGCACGCGTGATGAAAGAAGCGATGCCAGCAGTTAAACAATACCGACGCGATACTGGCGATGCATACAGTTTTAACTGGTCATTACATATTGATAGCGAACTGCAACATCCGTTCTACCCGTCGCATGAAAATATGGCCAGTCTTAAGCTATTTAAAGAGCAGCCGGTAGAGAAACTCGCCGCCGACTTACGCCGAATGTTTTCTGGGATCGTCGCCGGTAACGTCAAAGAGGTCGGCATACGCGAAATTGCTGAACATGGGCCTTACTTAATCCATGGTGACCGTGACATTATGGCGAGAATGGACGAAATGCTACAAGGTTTCGTTGCCCAACAACGGATGAAATTACCCGGCAGTGCTTACGTTCCTTGCTATAAAATTATCCGCTAACTCAAAAGACTGCGCCGCCTCGGCGCAGTTTTAGAGAGAAAGATACCGATGACCAACCACTTACTTATTATCGATGCGCTGAACTTGATTCGTCGTATCCATGCCGTACAAGGTAGCAACTGCCTAACGGGGTGTGTTTCCGCAGCGAAACAGCTCCTCCATCATAGCCAGCCGACACACGTGGTCGCCGTTTTCGATCATCCTCAGCGTAAAAGTGGTTGGCGACATCAACTCTATCCGGAATATAAAGCGGGACGTAACGCGATGCCGGAAGACCTCGCCTTACAACTGCCTGTTATCGAAAAAACCTTTGCAGAATTAGGGATTACCAGTTGGGCCTCGCCAGAGGAAGAAGCTGACGACCTCGCGGCGACGTTAGCGGTAAAAATACGCCAAGCAGGCCATCAGGTGACGCTCGTCTCGACAGATAAAGGCTACTGCCAGCTACTTTCAGCCCAAATTCAGATTCGTGATTACTTTCAGAAGCGCTGGTTAGATGTGCCCTTTATCGCCCAGGAGTATGGGGTGCAAGCCGCACAGCTGACAGATTATTGGGGATTATGTGGCATATCGAGCAGCAAAATCCCCGGCGTACCGGGAATTGGCCCTAAAAGCGCTCAAACCTTGATTAGCCAGTACGGCTGTTTGGAACAGATCTACCAGCACCTTGATACAATACCAGCTAAGTGGCAAACCAAGCTGATTCAGGGACGGGAGAGTGCGTTTATCAGTCGTCAATTAGCAGAACTTCGGACCGATTTGACATTAAGCGGTAACTTACGCCAGCTACGCTACTCCCCCAACGGGTATTAACGCTCGTCTAATCGTCCAGCCCAAGCACTCCAAATGCGTCGGACATGGACGGTGATTTCCTCGCGATCATGGTACAGATGTCGGGCGCGAATTTGGACATTAATCCCTTGCTCGGCCAGCGAACTTTCCATCATCGATAAGATTTGCGTGACCTCTTCGTAACGCTTTTTCATCGGTAACTTGAGGTTAAAGATCGCCTCGCGACACCAACCATTGGCAATCCAACGCATCATTAAATGCGCGACCTTAATCGGTTTTTCAACCATATCGCAGACTAACCAGCTGATATTATTGCGAGGCGGTTGGAAGCGAAAGCCATCTTCTTGTAGATGGGTGACCTGCCCAGTCTCCATCAGTGAGGGGGCCATTGGGCCATTATCGACGGCGAAGACCATCATTGAGCGCTTGACTAACTGATAGGTCCAGCCGCCTGGGCAAGCCCCCAAATCCACGGCATACATACCGCTGGTGAGACGATCATCCCACTCGTCGGCGGGAACAAAAACGTGGAAAGCTTCTTCCAATTTTAGCGTTGACCGGCTCGGCGCATCGGAAGGGAAACGCAAACGAGGGATCCCCATAAATAGCGGAGAGTTATTATTGGAGTAAGAGTACCCCACGTAACAAGTTCCCGGCGCAATAAAAAAGACATGCACGACGGGACGTTTAGTGCTTTCATAATTAAGCAGCAAATTCTCTTGGCGCAGTGCGGCACGCAGCGGCACGGTGAACTTACGGCAGAATTTAAGTAATTCCTTCGCCTCGTTAGTATCCGGAACTTCGACTCGTAGCTCTCCGGCTTTTTCCACCACACCCGTGAGCATACCGACAACAGGGGTAATTCTATCTTCGGGTGGCAAGTTTTTAAGTAACTCTCCGACCACACACATCTGACGGGCGAAAATAAGCGTTTCAAACGCCAGTTCACGAATTAGGCGATCGGCATCTTCGTATTGGTAACACTCGTATAAAACGTATCCCGAGTTATCTTTTACCCGCGCAAAACCGAATACATTCAGCTCGGTGGCTCTGGCAGTGATTTCCGCCGCACACTCTTTTTCAAATCCTTGTCGGCAATACAGTAGAACTTTATTCATGGCGACTCGCCCTATTTCTCAGACGCAGTGCGCCAATTAACATCAATAACCAGCCAATTAGGAAGAAAAGTCCTCCAATCGGCGTAACAAAAACTAAAAAACGTAGGTGCGATAGGGCTAAGCTGTAGAGACTGCCACTAAACAGCACTACACCTAAGGCCATACTGGCCGCACTCCAATAAAACCAAATATTGCGTCGAGTCTGCATCGCGCATCCTAATCCAAGGATCGCCAAAGTGTGCCATGCTTGATATTGCAACCCGGTATGGATCCACGCTAGCTGTTCACTGCCGAGTAGATGACTCAATACATGGGCGCCAAACGCGCCGAAGGCCACCAGCAGAAAGCCGCTAATGGCGACAAAAATATAGATTGTTCGACTACTCATTATTATCCCTCATTATGCTGGTCCGTGTAGAGCATCAAGCTACGATACTGTCTTGTTCACGTGCAGCGGTGTCAATAATCCATTGTCGAAAGGCGGCTATTTTACCGAGTTCTGCTTGGCTGTCATGGTAAACCAGATAAAAAGCGTTTTTACTGGAGAGGACTTCGTTAAAGGGACAGACCAAACGCCCCGAGCTGAGCTCGCTTTGTACCATCACATTATTGGCCAGCGCGATCCCTTGGCCATGAATAGCAGCCTGTAACACCATCGCACTATGGCTAAAAATAGGGCCTTGTTGCACGTTGATATGGGGTAAACCCACCTGCCTTACCCAACTTTGCCAATCACGCCGTGAGGCATCATGCAGTAGCGTAACATGTTCTAAATCTGCGGGGGATTGTAACGGACGCTCGCCAGTAAGCAACACGGGAGAACACACGGGTAATAAATATTCTGCGTAAAGCTTCTCAACGCGTAGGCCCGGCCAGTTACCCCTACCATAAAAAATGGCGATATCGACATCATCCGCCAGCTTATCCTCCTCCCGATCGACCGCTTGTATCCGCACATCAATTCCAGGATGTTGTTGATTAAAGCTGGTTAATCGGGGCACCAACCACTGAATTGCAAAGCTGGGCAGTAGACTTACCGTTAGCGCCCCTTTCGCACTGCGCGCTTGTAATTTACGTGTCGCATCATTGAGTGCCGAGAAAATTTCTTTAATGTCGAGATAGTAACTTTGCCCTTCTTCCGTTAATAGCAGCGATCGATTACGCCGACGGAACAGTTTTAATCCGAGAAAATCCTCTAACGCTTTGATTTGATGACTGACTGCTGCTTGCGTGACGAATAACTCTTCGGCCGCACGCGTAAAACTAAGGTGTCGTGCCGCGGCATCAAACACTTTAAGTGCATTGAGGGGAGGAAGACGTTTTGACATAGCTTATAGGGACTCATTAATCGATAGCGGCAAGTCATCGCAGCATTAGTTTTTATAATGTGAAGCATTATAAATTGTCCATTGAGTAACTTCCACTAAATACCTATAGTTGCGCCCACTTCCGAAGGTGGTATTGCGACAAGCTTAACAGCTTATCGAAAGACGCTTAGGTGGTGATGTTGTGTTTGCATTTGACTTGGAAGGTTCGAGTCCACTATTTCCTGTGATATACACCCTGTCTGTCCATAGTATATTGTTTATAACACCGCTTAGGCGGTGTTTTTTTTTGGCTATGAAACAGACTACGTCGAAGATAACGACATAGGCGATACGATCGCATACCAATCGTTTGCGTGGCTAACGGATAGATTTAATTCATGCTAAAAGAGATAATGTGGGGGACGGCTGGCAGCGAATGCCACCAGCCTTAAAACAGGGTTATTGACCGACTTCAGTCAGGTCTTTCACTTCTGAACGGTTAATCTGTTGTTTGACACCTGCGCCATCTTTATAAAGAATAAGACCAGTATCTTCATCCACCGAAGGTTTACCTTGGGTGACAATAGTCTGTCCGTCATTGGTATGCATAACATAATTACTCGAACACCCTGCAAGAGTAAAAGCTAAGCCTGATACAGCCAATACAGCTAAAAGATGCTTTTTCATTTATTATCTCCATATCGAATTTCTTCAGTCATTATAGAGCTGATATTTTTCAGTTCTTATACTTACCATAGGCTAAGTCATAAAAATTGCCATGGTTTCGGATCAAAAAAAGGGTTGTTACGCACAGTATGAGAAAATTCTCTCCTGATTGGTTTCGCCAGCAGTTCCCCGCACTTAACGAACCCAACTGTTATCTCGACAGTGCCGCGACGAGTCTGCGCCCACAGACATTGATTGAGGCAACACAAGCCTATTATCAAAGCGGTGGAACGGTTCACCGCAGCCATTACTCGCAGGCAAAAGCGACGACCGAACGTTACGAAGCCTGTCGTCAGCAAGTCGCAGCATTAATTAACGCCGCCGATGCCAACCAAATCATCTGGACGCGCGGCAGCACGGAAGCCATTAACTTAGTGGCGCAGGCATGGTTAGCCCACCAGCTGCAACCCGGTGATGAGATCCTCGTCAGCGAAGCCGAGCATCATGCCAATTTACTCCCCTGGTTAATGCTGGCAGAAAAAACGGGGGCGAACGTCGTACCTTGGCCGGTAAACGTTGAGGGAGAGCTCGACATCGCGCAATTAGCATTACGGCTGACTGCGCGTACTCGCTTAGTCGCTGTGACACAGATGTCGAATGTCACCGGCTATGTGCCACCGATGGCAGACATTATTGCGCTCGCCCATCAGGCCGGGGCGGCTGTGATGGTGGATGGTGCACAAGGAATTGTTCATCACACTACAGATGTACAACACTTAGATGCCGATTTTTATGTTTTTTCCGCACATAAGTTATACGGGCCAACGGGTATTGGTGTTCTTTATGCGCGCAAAGATCGTTTGGCCGAGATGCGCCCCGTACAAGGGGGTGGGAAAATGATCAGCCACGTAGATTTCAATGGTTATCGATTGCTCCCTGCCCCATGGTGTTTCGAACCGGGCACACCTAATATTGCCGGCGTGCTAGGTTTAGCCAGCGCCTTAGATTTCCACCAGACGGTCGATTGGCAAGCGGCAGAAGTCTGGACCTGCCAGCTCGCCGACCGTGCAGCAGAACGACTCGCCACCCTGCCCGGAATAAGCCTCTTTCGTGCAGCAGGCTCACCGATTATCTCATTCGTTTTTGAATCGCTACACAGTGCCGATCTCTTCACCTTAATTAGCGAATATAATGTGGCCTTACGGGTCGGTCAGCACTGCGCCCAGCCGTTAATGCAGGCGCTTGGCGTTGACGGTACCTTACGTGCGTCATTCGCGGCTTATAATACTGACGAGGATGTCGAGAAACTGGTACAAGCCGTCACCTTTGCTTATCAACTATTAACCGACGAAGAGTAAGGCAGAAATTTATGCAGCTTCCCACTCACCCTTTTGGTACGGATATCACCCTTGAAGATATCGCTGAACGATTACAAAAAAGCCCCCATTGGGAAGACCGCTATCGAGAGATCATCCGTCTGAGTCGTCAAATGCCAGCGTTACCGGAAGCGTTTCGCACTACAGAGAATGAGATCTTCGGTTGTGAGAATCGCGTATGGGTAGCTTGTGAGCGGACGGAACAGGGACAATTTCACTTTGTGTTCGAGAGTGAAAGTCGCATCGTAAAAGGCTTATTGGCGGTGATACTAAGTCAATGTGAGGGCGAGTCTGCTCAGGCACTGGCGGACAAAGACCTGTTGGCCGTATTTAACGATTTAGGGCTAGCCCACCATCTCTCGGCAACACGACATAGCGGCTTAGCCGCGGTCGCCCAAGCGATTAATAATGCGGCGCGTGCCGCATTAGATTGTAGTTAACTTCCCGCTTGCCGTAGCTTACGGGCAATAAACTTTTTCAACGCATGAGACACCGCCACAAAGCCAAAGGAGGCGGTAACCATGGTTACGGCGCCAAAGCCTGAGGCACAGTCCATGCGTTTTGGCCCCTCGGCGGTGGCGCGAGATTGGCATACCGATCCATCCGCTTGCGGATAACGCAGTGCCTCCGTCGAGAAGACGCAGTCGATACCCAGTTTCCCCTTACTATTTTTCACGATAGAAAAATCGCTTTTCAAGCGCTCACGTAATTTCGCTGCCAACGGATCTTGAATCGTTTTCGCCAGATCGACCACCGCAATCTGCGTAGGATCGATCTGCCCACCGGCTCCCCCTACGGTGATGACGGGGATTTTATGTCGACGACAAAATGCCAGTAAGGCGGCTTTCGGACGGATCGCATCGATAGCATCAATAACGTAATCGAAGGAGCAGTTAAGGTACTCCGCCACATTTTCCGGACTAATAAAGTCATCAATGCAGGTCACCTGACACTCTGGATTGATTTCACGTAGCCGTGCCGCCATCACCTCAATCTTCTGCTCACCCACTGTTGCTTTTAGGGCATGCAGCTGACGGTTGGTGTTGGTGACGCAGACATCGTCCATATCGACCAGCGTGATATGACCAATCCCCGTTCGGGCAAGGGCTTCGGCAGCCCAAGACCCGACACCTCCAATCCCAATCACACAGAAATGTGCATCAGGAAAAAGTTGTGCAGCCTGTTGACCGTATAGCCGTGTGATACCGGAAAAACGCTGCTGCCATGCTTCTGTCATCGTTATTCAACTCTTAAGATAAAACGCTATGTCGATTATTGACTAAACACCGGGTTAGCCGAGAATACCCCCGCGCCTGGCGCAGACTTCAGAATCCATACTCGTCCATAGTGGTTATAGAACCCTGCTAAATGGGCGGCTTCTTGGCCGATACCTTGATAAATATCGAAGTGTTGGCCTTTAATCGCGCCACCGACATCCAATGCAACCATCAAGCGCATTTGATATTTACCGTTAAATTTCCCCTTTTCATTAAGCTGTGGCACTTCCGCTAACAGCACAGACCCCGGTGGGATCAAGGACCGATCCGCCGCCACAGAAGCCTTGGCCACTAACGGTACCGCACTGGCTCCCCGCACGGGGGTGAAAGGTTCAGGTTTAAAGAAAACAAACGAATCGTTAGTCTCGAGTAACTGACGTACTTCGGCATAAGAGTGGCTCTCTGCCCAATCACGAATCGCCTGCATCGACATATCTTCGCGCTTCACTTCACCGCGGTCGATCAACTCTTTACCAATACTGTGGTAAGCCCAGCCATTTTTACCGCCATAACCGAAGAACGTGAGTGGGCGACCGTCACCATAATCGACATAGCCGCTTCCTTGAACATCCATCATAAAGTTATCGATTAAGGAGTTACTCCAAGCGATCACATAACGGGAATCAATTGCCCCACTATAGATATCTGCGCGACTTGGCAGTTTATAGCGGCCATGTTTCGGTGGCATGCGATAAATCGGGTATTGGAATTCGCCTTGACGGGTATAGCGCGCATGGATGACCGGTGTGTAATAGCCGGTAAATTGGACGTTACCGTAATCATCCGCCCCTTCCATCTGCCATGCTTCAATACCGTAATTACGCAATTGGCGTGTATCGCCCCCTGCGTTTAACCAACTTTGAATGGCATTAAAGGTACTTTGCTGGCGCTGGTACATACGCGAAGAAGCCCCTTGCACCTGCTGAACCTGAGTCACGAAGTCACCGCCGTTGACCGGTGCACCAATCGCATTAGGCTGGTTTCTGAGGGCAAATTGCGAAGTGATTTTACCATCTTTATATTGTTGGCCTCGATCCGTGGGTTTCGAAGAGCACCCCGCGAGTAACATCGCGACCAGTGAGCCAGTGACAGCTAGTTTTAATAGTGGGAATTTCATGAGTCTCTCTTATCGCTCGATGTCTGTTGGCGAAGATAACAGAGCCCCTAAAAGATTAAAACTGTAAAGCGTGATCCCCGCAAAAAATGCTTAAAAAAAGGACTACCCGAGTGATTTTGCAGCAAAAATTGACTTTTTTTCGGGTAATTCAAAATTTGGGCTTGCAAAGATCGGTGTAATCCGTATAGTGCGCATCCACGGACGCGGGGTGGAGCAGCCTGGTAGCTCGTCGGGCTCATAACCCGAAGGTCGTCGGTTCAAATCCGGCCCCCGCA
>NZ_JABBFQ010000010.1 GCF_018494055.1 Rosenbergiella epipactidis | reverse complement strand
AACGGTTGAGCCAGCTTCCGCCTTACCAGTGACCGTATCACCATCGACACTGACCGCTACATCAGTCGGCGCAGCAGGCGCAGTCGTATCTGGCGCGGTGGTAGTAGCTGCTGCAGAGGTGTTTTTCGCCGCATCCGTCGCTATGACAGTTAAGGTTTCGCCATTGGTTTGCGCGGGATCTAGCGTCGCAGTGAAGCTGCCGTCCGCGGCAACCGTGGCGTTGCCGATTGTGTTGCCGTCAGCATCTTTGATGGCAACGGTTGTCCCAGCATCCCCTTTACCTGTCAAAGTCGTCCCATCATGTGATATAGCCAATTCGGTTGGATGGGATGGCTTATCTGAATCAGAGTCGCTATCGGAATCTGAATCGCTATCAGAGTCGGAATCGCTGTCTGAATCCGAGTCACTATCTGAATCCGAATCGCTGTCAGAGTCGGAATCCGAGTCGCTGTCAGAGTCGGAATCGCTATCAGAGTCAGAATCACTGTCTGAATCGGAGTCGCTGTCGGAATCGGAGTCACTATCAGAGTCAGAATCACTGTCGGAGTCAGAATCGCTATCTGAATCCGAGTCACTATCTGAATCGGAATCACTGTCAGAGTCAGAATCGTGGTGATTATCGTCGTCGGAAGAATTGCCCTCTCCACTTGGGGTAGTATCTCCATCAGACCCACTTTCAGAGTCATTACTCTCCGAATGTCCGTGGTGGGATGATCCCAACAGCATGGCACCGATACCAAGCAGGGCGGCCCCAGCTATCGCCCAAGCACCAATATGCTCATAGGCGACAGCTTCTGATCCCACTTCGGCTAAAGAATCGACTGACGTATATTTCGCTGCATCGGTACCAGGATTTTCAAGCCACCACAAAGCCCCATCGTGCGGGTCTTCTAGCACTAAATCACTGTGCTGACCATTGGGACCGACAGTGAAAAAGTTTTTAATAGTAACTTTCTCGTTATCATTGAGTTCGATAATTAAATCGTTATTAACCCGGGAGAAACTTTTTATGTCTTCGCGGCTAACAGATATTTTTAATATTGATGCTGAGTCGAGCGTAACGGTGGAAGAATGCGTTGTATAGCTACTTCCCTTTTCTTTCGATAGAGCAACGATATTAATCATAGAGTTAGCCTCAATTATTTTTTGATAATTAGATTTTTAGATGCGCGCCTAAGCCAATTCCGCTTAATAAGCAGAATTTTTCAACGGGTAAGATTATTCCTAAGTTTTCTATCAAGAAGGAAAGTAGAGAAAACAACATTGTAAAGCAACGAGATGTTCGATCAATATTTTTTATCAATCGTCGCTGACAGTCTTGAGGTTTGTGTAATGCATATCACAAATTTCTAATTAGGTAATATCGGTCAACTTTTGAATGGCTTGCGGTTAGAATAAGCACATAATAGCCATAACACGGGGTAATAACGAGCGATCAACCAGTTAAAAAACCTAAATAAACAACTCTTGACGTTATATTATTGATGTTTTTTCTATTTATGAAGGTAAAAATAGCCAGTTACTGTGGTTTAGTCGATAATTATAATTATCAATAAAAATAATGGTTTAAAGCTAAGGGTATATGAATAAGATTGAATATATAGTGCGTAATTTGATCAAATCTTTATTTTTATTACAACTTAAGCCTTTATTTCACTCTTAGATTCCTGTTAGCCATTCAACTATCTTATGGATCATTGCCGTTTTTCGTCCTACCGAGATATTGGCTTACTAAATTCATGAAAATAATTTTCTAGAAAAATCCACTATTAATAAAAAATTAAGAAAACAACAGATGAATAATTAACTTCACAAAAAAAGGTAATTTTTTTTAATTTTGTTTTATTATTTATGAACTAATAGAAAATGAATAGTTTGAAATTGAATTAAAATTGACTGCAAGAGGGTATGGCTAGTTACTCTTACCAAAACTGAACTCGATACTCCTCCACGCCAATAGATCACTTACTCAAGACTGACCTACTCATCGTTCCGTGCCAATAATCTATGAAGCAACAACGCCGAAAAATCCCCCAGAATAGTGCTCTTTATCAAAGTAACGACGTAAAGCCGCCGAAATTACAATCGGTTATATAGTTATATTAAAAATTTATAGGTAACATTTATATAACATATCAAAAGAGCAGTATGTCAGCGCGGTAGACGAGCGGACTCGACAGTCAGGGGGGCTTCTCGCTGGCATCGAACGACGATAGTAGCGTTCTCATGCTGTATAAAAATCCATTGAAAGCAACGTATTGCAACATGAGCACTGTCAACCTATCACGTCGCCGTTTTTTACGGCATTCCGTGATCGCCGGTATATCCGTATACCTCTCGCCACTTCATAGCAAAGCGTTTGCTGCGCTATTTGAAAATCAGCTTTTGACCCTTCCCGCTTGATCCTGCTGCCAAACATCTTCGGTTTCGTATTAATGGGAAAGCTAAGGCGATGGGTAAAAAAGTCTTTGCTCGCGATATCCGCGCCGCTGATATGCCACATTGGCCGGCCACGCAATCTCATGCCTTTATTTTAGACTCGTGGCAATAACTGTCCCCTAGTAGAAAAAATAACCAAAATTGAGAGTGAACAAAGTGAGACAGAACCCAGTGAGGAGCCTATTGATTTAGATAATCTTACGAAAAAACAACAACGAGAACTCTATTCACGGCTAAAACAAGTTGGGCAAATAAAAAGGCGCGTTGCTAGAGGCTATCAACAGAGAATCACGCAACATCAGTATGACCAGTTAGCGGCAGAATTGAGAGCAAGAGGGTTTGCATGTAACAGCGATGAGATTGAGCACTTGACCAAGGGTGGTAGTTTCCCATCTGGTGGCGGCTTACGCATTTTCTATGAAAAGAATAGGCTGAAAGAAGACGACAAATGGCGACATTACCTTCAGCTTTATTAATTATTGTCTAGTGTGAGATGTTGTCCTTTTACTCGCGAGACATCATAACGTAATTCTCGTGCTTTTCTCTTGCACTCTTCAAGGACATCAAACCATTGCGATGGCGTAGGGGGATTTTCGCTGACGGCGCTAAGGTCAACTGTGTATAAAAATTTACCATAGCCGAACTCGCCAGCAATCAGCGTGACAATTTTCGCAGGTGCAACCAACTCGATACTTGCCTTTCTCATCGCTATTCGCTCTCAATTACCATTAGCAGAATTTATGTATTTATACCTCACCAAATTTTCAAAAAAAATCAAAAAAAGGACTTTTATATTTTGAAATTATTATACACTGTATTTATATACAGTTGTTTTGGAAGGGGGAGTAATGGGGAGTGAGCTCGAAGAAGTTGTTAGATTGGAGCGAGTTGAATTAATAGCAAGACTCGCGTCAATAGGGGCTATTAAAGAGAAGGACAGAGAAATAGCATTGAATATCATTGCTGAAATTGCAGGTGATAGTGTCATCAAAAGCAAAGATTTCTCCATTATATTTACCCCTTCCAGTGGAAATTAATATTGAGGTTAAATTTTATGCGTATAGAGATCATCTTTAACAAAGATAAAAAAATTAAACAGTCCGTTTTCGATGCGTTAGAGACTGAAATTTATAAAAATTTGCGCCCAAGCTACCCAAAAACAGTCGTGCGCATTCGGACAGGAAGTGCCGATGGCTTGGATATTAGTGGGTTGAAGTCTGACGCAGAAAAAGAAAAGGTGATGAACACCTTGCAGCAAGTATGGGAAGACGATAGTTGGTTAAATTGAAATTATTCAACTTTTAAGTACTGATTTTTTAGACTAAACGTAGACAAAGCAGATAATAAGACGTCAGTGATAGAAACCAATGACATACAAAAGAGATCAAAAAATTGTGTTATCCGCCCTCGGTTCCCTCCGAGGGCTATTTTTACAGCAGTTTCTTCCCAGATGATATAGGAATCCGTTACCCTAACTGCTGTGGACGCATCCTAAAAATAATTTATTGAAAAGTGCAAAATAAAACTAAAAAAACCATAGCATACTTGATCTGAAACAATTAATTAAGGTGTAAAGATCAATATTTGTACAATTTCAAGTGTTGGGTACCATTAGCAACGGTAGCCTCAAGCTGATAGCCGTGGTGAATACATTTGTGATTATTCCAATTATTACCGTAGATATCTCACCCTTTACGACTTTGATTATGTTGTCGCGTATTGTTCCTTTACTCTATAGCAACTGTAATTTCGTATTGAGTAATAGTAGAAATTTTGCGGTTAAACTAGCGTTTTTAAATTTTGTCTAGTGACCCGTTTCGTAGTGATATAACCATTCTCGAATAAAATTTAAATGTGCCTTCTACCGCATTACGTAATATCAGAAACAGAATGCTATGGTTATTGGAGTGAAGTTATGCAATATTAATCCCGAACAACATCTAAATTTGTTAACTCCGTCCATCACTGTATATCTACTTTAATCATAAGTACGAGAGGTTTTATGTTAATAAGATTCATACTGATATCAGCTATGTTACTGCTTGCTTCAAACGCACAAGCTTCAACTGTAAATATAATTCCTAGTACAGTAACTGTTACTAAAGGAAGTGAAGCAAAATATTACTTACTAACTCAGGAAAAAGATAATTTTAGCGAAAATATATCTATAAGTGGATTACCCGAAGGGACAACATGGAGTTTACACTGCACCGGTACTCGCGGAGATAATTGTAAAAACGGATATGGTTCCGATGATCTACCGATATTCACATTAAACGTAAATATCCCTTCTAGCGCTAAAATTGGAAGCTACGATATAAAAATCCAATCTAATCTTAAAAATAGTACATTTCAATCTTTTAAATTGCAGGTTGTTGCACCTATTCAGTTCACTCACCCTGGGGTTTTACTCAATACAAAAATGCTTAAGAATATAAAAAATACTTTAATTGAGAGAGATCCCATAAGATATAAAGCCTTTTTGGCTGCTAAAAATAGTAAGTATGGAAACCTGCATTATCAACCCCACCCTCATTCGTCAGTAAACTCTGATAACGACACAGGCGTTGATTACAGGGAGGATGCCATTGCGGCGTACACACAGGCATTACTTTGGGGTATCACCGAAGATAGTCATTACGCGGATAATGCAATAGCTATCATGAATGCATGGGCTCAAGCACTAAATAGCAATTTACAAGGCGCAAACAAATTCAACTTAGCCGCGTGGTCGGGAGATGTATGGCCTCGGGCAGCAGAAATTATTCGTTATACTTATTTGAAAGCTAACGGGGTATCTATTTGGTCTTCTTCTGACATTGATAACTTTAGTCAAATGCTAAAAAAATACACTGTAGATTTCATCAATAACCAATATTTTACTAGTGGAAATTATGGCGGGAACTTGCTTAGTTCGCAAGCAGCAGCATTCATAAATATTGGTATTTTTAATAACGATACAGGAACGTTTCTTAACGGTTTAGATAGATTAAGAAAGATGCTTCCAGCCTATATCTATATGAAAAAAGACGGTGTAATCCCTATGCCTCCTTATTTTTGGAGAAATAGTTTCATTTCATCAACATCGCTATTGAGTTCAGGTGGGTACTGGAGAGGACAAAATTTTAATTCGCCGTCTATAGGTGAAGGTGGATTGTCCCAAGAAACATGTCGTGACATAGGTCATGTGTTATGGGGACTTTCGGCTTTAGCAAATGGTATGGAGTCAGCAAGAATCCAAGGATACAATTTATCGAAAGAAGAGACTTTGGGGACTTTAAACGCATTAAGGCTAAAATACGCTTCCGAATATAATACTAATTTTTATAACGATGCTAGCGCTATACAACCAGATTCAGCGAATAACCCTTGTGGGAAAAAAGTTGATTTAGGATCTTCCGTCGGAAAGGGGGAAGTGATACTCAATGAATTGACTAACAGAAGCCAATTAGCACTTCCAAATACTGAGCTATTTATACAAAGCTCAAGACCTACCGGTGCGAGTTATTTTATGATTTGGGAGACATTGACACACTATCAAAACCCCTAAGCGTCTTCATGTTTAATCTTAAAGATTAGACCAATTTTATTGCAAGTTTGTACAGCATATTTAATAAAGCGAGAATCAAATGTAATGTATCATCTAATGGATATTCTGTACTTGTACTGCATGAATCCGCAAGAGTCCCTTGCACTAAAAATCGCCCTAAAGCCCGCGCCATGCGGGTTATTTTAATGGTTCGAAAAGTGCATGAAAAAAGGATCGTTAAGTGAAGAGCGCAGGCGGGTGGGCGAGCGCGCGCTGAGGGGTGTAGTGGCCTTTTCTGGCAGCGCCTCAGCAGCCCCCTGAGAGGTCGGCAGTTCGCGTCTGATTGCGACGTGCAAAAAAAAGAGCGCCTTATCAGGGCGCTCTCATTGCGTTTAAAGAGGTGGTTTAGTTTTTCTATATTGTCTCGCTGTCATCATCCAGCGAGTAAGGCGCAAACTGAATAATCTCCTCGCCCGCCCACTCGTTCAATTCCTCAAAACGTTTTTGTAGTGGCAGCAATTCATTACGCACAAAGACGCGGCTCGCTTTCTCAACATCCCCAAACCCGCCGACGTTATTCGGCATAATCCCCATCATCTGTGGCGGTACCCGATGGGCGCCCAGCATGTCGTCACGGCTCACATTTTTAATATTAAGAAACTCATCTTTTGCCGCGACCTCAGACAGCGGGATAACCTGAATACCGTCCTTTTTACCGTTTGGGGCGTACATAAACAGATTACGGAAGTTACCGGGGCCTTTCGCGCTTTTCATTGCCGTGCGGAGATTGTTCACGTCTTCCTGATTTTGCGCCGCATCGGTCATATACATGATAAAGCCCGCGTGCGATCCGTTAATGTAATACTTACGCCGGAACAGGGTCGCCGACTCGTTGAGCAAGGTTGACGGGATAGCCGAGAGATATTCCGGTAGACCGTAAATCTCCTGATTTAAATCCGGCTCCATGAGGTGAAAGACATTGCCGGGCGTGAACTGATACGGATCGGTATTAAAGCCATATTGCACAAACCAGTAAGTATCTAAATCGGTGCCGCGTCGGGTGAATTTTGCTAGTGCTGGCTCAAGTGAGATGATCCCCCCAAGGCGATTGGTGCGCTTCTCCAGATAGGCATTACCAAAGACCAGATAATCCTGCACAAAGCGGCTAAAGGCTTGACGGCTTAATAGCTTATGCGGAATGAACGAGCTGATTAAAATATTGCGCTTAACCTGAATCGGCGAGCTGTGATGCACAGCGGCACGAAAGGTACGCGCCAGACCGTCGAAACTGACAGGCGGCTCATACCAACGGTCGAGCTGAATACACTCGACATAATCCAACAGCTCGCGGCGGTCGAGTACCGGGATTGGGTCGCCAAAACTAAACGCCTCGGTGCGAGTCGCCGTATTGTCTTGGACGGTCGCGCTCACCACTGGCAATGCTTTTTTGCCTCTACTTTTGCTCATCTAAAAAATCTCCATAATATTGCCAGTATGGGCGGCTTCGCCCTGTAGGGGTTCATTGGCTAAGGCGTGCATGGTCGCCCACGCTAAATCGGCGTGGCTGGCTTCTTCGCTGCGACTGGCCTCATAGGTAGGACGATTGCCGCTGGCCGTGGTGGTTTTGCGGATCGACATAAAGGATTGCGCAATATCGAGATGGCTCGCATCGAACTCTAAACGGCCACTGCTAATGGTGTCGTAAGCCTTGAGCACTAAGGCGTTTTTAACGGTAGGGTTATAGACAAACTCTTTGACCATCGGAAAGAACATTTTGACGTTCTCATAAACGCCTAAGCCAACGCCGGTCGAGTCGATACCGATATAGGTAACGTTATATTGCAATGTGAGTTGTCTGATTGCCTCGGCTTGGGCCCTAAAATCCATGCCGCGCCATTGATGGCGCTCAAGGATACGAAACTTACCGCCCGGCACCGCAGGAGGGGCGATCACCACGCACCCAGCACTGTCACCGTTTTGTGTGCCCTTGGCCGGGTCGTAACCGATCCACACTTCGCGCCAGCCGAATGGACGTAGCGCCAATGCTTCAAAGTCTTCCCACACTTCCCAGATAATTACCTTGTCGGCACTGACGATAACGTATTGGTGCTCAGTCGCACCTATGCCAGCCGAGATAATGCTGCCAGAGCAGCCAAGGCGCAGTGGGAGAAATTACAGCGAGGTGTCGCAACGTTCTCGCTGCAATTAGCGGAGGGCCGCGCCGATCTCTATACCGAAATGCCCGTTAAGGTGACAGGATTTAAGCAGCAGATTGATGAGGCGGAATGGGTGATCACTACGCTCACGCATACCGTGAGCAGTGAGGGGGGATTTACGACGAGTATTGAGTTGGAAGTAATGATTAATCAATAATATATTCTCAATTGGGTAATTCATGTATCATTATGAGATTAACTGAGCAAAGGAAATCACAATTATGATGAATTGCTCACTATGCCAGCAAGCAGCACATACCCGTAGCAGCATGCAGATAACCAATGATACAAAAGAGCGCTATAACCAGTGCCAAAACATCAATTGCGGTTGCACTTTTAAATCCCATGAAACAGTGACGGCAATAATTGCGGCACCAAAAGTCGTAAATCCTGTCCCCCCTCACCCGTCCAGAAGTGGTCAACAACATTTATTCATGTAAAAAAACCCGCATCTGCGGGTTTTTTTATATCTATGAAAGCGAAACTAAATGACCATAGAAAAAAATAGCGCGACACTTTTGCGACAACGAGTAAAACCAAAACAAAAAAGCCACTCAATAGAGTGGCTTAATATCCTGATTTAACAGGTAAAATTTGGTGGCCCCTCCCAGACTTGAACTGGGGACCAAACGATTATGAGTTCCTATAGAAACAACCAAAAATCAATAGTTTACGTTATAAAACATTGACATAGTTTGCCACAACTTGCCAGATAGTTGCCATTATTAGCCAGTTACATCGCCATTTTATCGCCACTTATAGCCAGCGGGTTAAGTTTAACAGCATCTTCTAAATGATCCGGAGCAAAGTGGGAATATCTCATAGTCATTTTAATGTCAGTGTGACCAAGTACGCGCTGTAAAACTAAAATGTTCCCGCCATTCATCATAAAGTGACTAGCAAAAGTATGCCGTAAAACGTGAGTAAGCTGCCCGGCAGGTAATTCAATTTCCGTCCTCTCAATTGCAGATCGAAATGCGCCATAACAATCACTAAATAACCGACCGCTTTTATCCATGAGAAGAGAATCGTAAATATCTTTACTAATAGGAACGGTGCGATTCTTCCTGCCTTTAGTATTCGTATAGGTGATTTTGTATTTTGATAGCTGGCTTTTCTTTAAGCTCTCGGCCTCAGACCAGCGAGCGCCAGTAGTAAGGCAAATCTTAACTACGGATACTAAATCAGGATGACCATGTCGTTTGCATTCTTCAAGTAGAAGAGAAATCTGATCGTGGGTTAACCATGCCATTTCCATTTCCTCAGTACGGAAAGGACGCATATTTTTTAAAGGGTTATCTCCCTTCCATTCACCAAGGCGGTTTAACTCGTTAAAAACAGCACGGAAATATGCTAATTCAAGATTTAGAGTTCTTGGAGAAACTTCCTTTACACGATTGGATCTTGCATATTCTCCCTTCAACCGTTTTTCCCTGTAACGCGAAAACATCTGCGCATCAAAATCTCGAGCTAGAGGCTCTCCCATGCAATCAAACGCATGGTGCATTGCTGACAAGCGTTTAATGCCATCCCTCAATGTTATTCCATGTGCGCTATACCATGCATCGACCAAATCTCTGACCGTCCGCCTGTCCTCTTTCTCTTCTTGCCAAGGATTTTGAAGGGTGTACTGTTCAAAGGATAGAGCTTCTCCCTTTGTAGCAAATTTTTTCCTTATACGCTTTCCTTTAGAACCATTCGGATAGATTTCACAAATCCATCCACCTGATGTGTTTTTACGAACAGCCATCAATTAACCTCGTTGTATACACCAACTACTCGGCCAATGGTTTTTATTTGTTCAATACCGCATTCAAAAGGTACTTTGCCGCCAGCTACATGAACTTTCCTACCGGGAAGCACTGTTAACTCTCTGATACTTACGGCTCCGTCAACATCAACTACCCATGTTCCGTCAGCTATTGGTGCATCTTTTTCAACAATATAACTTTTATTTTCAGTTTTAAGGCAAATCGCGCTTTTAAGAGGCTTTGGGAAAAATTCAGTACCAACAGAGAAAATTCCATTTTTGGTAATTCTACCCTCACTCAAAGTGAATAACTCAAGGTGGTGCGATGAATTTGAAGCTTCGTTTTGGAATTGTAATCCTTGACCAGTCAACAGCCATTGAATATTAACGCCTGTTTCTAGGGAGCAAAAAGCTGCAAAATCATAGGACACATTTCCCCTTGAGTAGCGATTCTGCAGGGTGCTGGCTGCTATGTCGAAATGGTTTGCAAGCTGAATCTTTTGCGTAAAGCCATAGGTTTGACAGATTCGATCTAAAACTTCCTCAGCTGAAATCTGGCTTTCAATATCCATAATTCGCATCTCTTTAGTTGACTAATCCCATTTATCGGATTAGAGTTCGATTATTGGTGGCAAAGAATGGCAAACATTGGCAGTGTTTGGCATACAAATGGCAAAGTTTAGTAAAAGAGGAATAATGCTATATGGCTTCTGAAATCGCAATCATCAAAATACCTGCTCCTATTGTTTCTTTACAGCAGTTCGCTGTCCTTGAAGGTATATCTGTTCGTACAGCATATCGCTGGACAACTGGTGATAACCCTTGTGTACCAATCGAGCCGCGTAAAATTCGTAAAGGCGGAAAGCAAGCGGGTGGTCCAGTTCGCATCTACTATGCCCGCTGGAAAGAAGACCAGTTTCGCAAAGCTTTAGGTCATTCACGTTTTCAAGTCGTTATCGGCGCTTAATTCACTATATGTGAATAATGAAGGTAAAACATGTTTGATTTTAAGGTTTCCATACATAAGCACTTCGATGATGCATGTTCAGGATTCGCCAAGAGACACAATCTTGAGCAACTTGCAGAGCAAGCCGGAATGCAACCGCAAACACTTCGCAACAAGTTAAACCCTGAGCAAGTGCACCAATTAACTGTGAGAGAGCTGCTTACGCTTACCGACTTAACAGAGGACTCGGCTTTAGTTGATGGCGCGCTAGCCCAATTAAATTGCCTTCCTTGCGTTCCAGTAAACGAAGTCGCAGACGAGAAATTTCCAACTTACGTTCTCAAGGCTACGGCAGAAGTCGGAATGTTAGCCGCCAATGCCGCAAACCAAGGCGTAATCTGTAACGCGACTCGCCGCAATGTGATGAACAGCGTGAACATGGGAATTCGTTGCTTAACACTGGCCGCTATTGCTGTGCAATCAAGGATTCACTCAAGCCCTACGTTAAGCACGACAGTAGACGCGATCAGTGGCATTGGCGCATCAATCGGAATGAGCTGAGGTAAACATGATTTCATTCGCAGCAAGGCTAAAGAAACAAAGCCCATCTATGTCTTATGGACACGGTTGGATTATCGGTACTGATGGAAAGCTTTTTCACCCTAGCCGATCTCAGACTGACTTATTACAAGCATTAACAACACGCAAGAAGGTGAACACATGGCAATCGAAGGTGCAAACACTGTGCAACTTAGTGCGGGCCAACGTGTCTCGGCACTAAATCACATAGCCGCTATTCGCGGGCAGTTTTGGGGTGATGGCTGGAAAGAGGTCGAAAGGTTTATTGATGATATGCGTGATCCGCGTGATTCAAATAACGAGGAGAATATTCGTACCCTGTCAGCAATATTTTATTTAGCAAAAATACCAACAAACAAGCACCACTTATCGCTGAGTGAATTGACGACTGACGAAAGGACAGCGCTAGTTTCAGCGATGAATCAACTAAAAGCAGTCGTGAGTTTATTCCCTAAGCGAATAGCCTTACCAAACTAAATAAAACCGTTAATTAAATGGCGTCAACTCGCCGGGCATTCTTTTGCCTAAATTCAGGAGTTAGAACGATGCGAAATATCCAAAAACATCAAATTAAATCAGATAGCGACGCGTTAGTTGCGTTACTGGCAAAGGCCAAAGACGAAGAACGCAAAGACCGCGCGTTAATGGCTTCAGTTCGTTTAGATAAGTTAGCCGCCCACATCGCCAGCAATGAGTTAACAGGCATTGAAGCTGCCGAGTTACTGCGTCAAGAGGCTGCACGTTATGAGCACGAATCGCAGGAGTTCCACTAATGGCCGACTCAATGGACTTTACGCAAGAGCGCACCGAAGAAATGCGCCAGCGCAATGTAGATAACGTGCTCAAAAGGCAAAAACTGCCATCACGCAGTTTCTGTGTTGATTGTGAAATGCCGATCCCTGAGCTTCGCCGCCGTACATTGATTAGTGTTGAGCGCTGCGTTCATTGTCAGCAAATTACCGAAACGCAAAGTAAACATTTCAGAGGTTAACTATGGCTACCGTACACCAATTAAAGATTAAGACTGAATATTTTCACGAAGTAAAACAAGGAAGAAAAAAAGCCGAGCTACGCAAGGCAGATCGCGATTTTTCACTCGGCGATTTCTTACAACTCTGTGAATGGAATGGTTATAGATGCGACAGGGTGTTACTGGTAAAGGTTACACACATATTGCCTGTGGCGGGTTTTATACCGGGAGGTGATGATTGGGTGGTTATGTCTTTCACACCCATAATGGAAACGGATATAGATGCGATTATTTCTGCAAAGCTCAATGATGCGGGCGAAAGCCTATGAGCACCATTTTAAAATGGGCGGGCAATAAGTCCGCCGTCATGCTGGAACTAGCAAAGCACCTTCCTCATGGCTCGCGATTGGTAGAACCTTTCGCGGGTTCTTGTGCTGTGATGATGGAAACGGATTATCCCGAATACCTGATTGCAGACGTCAATCCAGATTTAATTAATCTTTATGTGCAGATCCAGGCGAATACCTCTGCATTTTTGACGCACGCAAAAGCAATGTTTACTCAAGGTAATAATTCGCAACTTAGATTCAATGCGATTAGACAAGCATTTAATCAAGGTACTCTCAAGGGAGGTTCTTTTCGCGCGGCTTTATTCCTTTTTCTCAACCGCCACTGCTACCGCGGGCTTTGTCGCTACAACCAAAAAGGACAATTTAACGTCCCTTACGGTAATTATAAAAAGCCCTACTTCCCTGAGCGTGAAATTCTGGCGTTTGCCGAAAAGGCAAAGCGAGCAACGTTTCTTTGCGCAGGGTATCAAGATACTTTAAAGCAGCTCAAAACGGGGGATGTCGTGTATTGCGACCCACCTTATGACGATACTTTCGCGAGTTATCACACAAGTGGGTTTAACAAGGCCGACCAACAGGAATTGGCGAACCATCTTGAGGGGTTAGCTTCATATTTTCCTGTTATTGCATCGAATAGTGACACGCCCTACATTCGCGAAATTTACAAAGGTTTTGAGGTCAATGAACTTACGACAAAACGCTGCATAGGGGTTTGCGCTGGGGAGAGTAAGCAAGCCAATGAAGTGATCTTAACCAAGACACCTATGATTTCCTTTTTAGGTTTAGATTATGCGCGTCTCCCATACTATTCAGCTGTGTCGCGGGTACCTCAATGACTTTACAGTACGCCTACCCGTGGAATGCTCCACGGGAAGCAATCGCCAGCCCTTATCCTACTTATGAAGAAATCTATCGCCGTGATCAAATGATCGCGGCGCTGCTACGTGCGCAGGAGATTCTTGATAATCAGCCAACAATGATTAAATACGACGTTAAGCGTCGGATGGCAGAGTTAGAACAACAGCAAGGCATTGCCCGTGCCAATGCGTACTTAGCTAAAACCTTTGTTGAGCGCACATTGCCACGTGTTAAGCAGGTAAACGATAAATATCAACTCACTCAAATAGAGGCTAAAACCTCACTTCTGCTAACTCATAACGCAGGAATAGACCAAGGTTCGGCAAGGGTAAGCGGCGCGCTATGGGAGTTAGTCAAACGTTTTAATCGTCTACCGGATATGGCGAGGGCAGATATTGATTTGCTGGCCGGTGATATTGCAAATTTCATCATGGCTGAAATAGTCCAAGTCCATGAGCAAGCTAGCGCAGAATCTGATTATCAATATACCCACCGCGTCTATATGACCGCCGCAGCCATTACACAGGCATTCAATCAATTGCCGCCTTTGTGGGAGAAAGTCACCTCGCGTTTGTTCGACCCCGAGGAGGTTACGCCCGCCATTCTACGAATGAAAACGGACAGATGGTGGAAAACCAAATTACGCCGTATCGCGAGTGATTGGCGGGAGCATTTGCATATTGCTCTCGCCAATGTCAGCAAGAAGCATTCACCTTATGCCAGTAAAACAGCCATCTCTGAATGGAGAGAGCAAAAGCGCCGCACGAGAGAGTTTCTTAAAGCGATGGAGCTGCAAGATGATGAAGGTAATCGCATTAACCTACTCGACAAATACGATGGATCAGTGGCTAACCCCGCAATACGCCGTTGTGAGCTAATGGCTCGTATTCGAGGCTTTGAGGATGTCTGTAATCAACTAGGATTCGTTGGTGAATTTTATACTATTACCGCACCGTCAAAGTATCACGCCACTGTAAAAACTGGACACCGCAACCGCAAATGGAACGTTGCCAGCCCTTCTGAAACCCAAAGCTATCTCTGCAATGTGTGGCAGCGAATCCGAGCCAAGCTGCATCGCGAAGAATTACGGATTTTCGGTATCCGTGTTGCCGAGCCGCACCATGATGGGACCCCTCACTGGCATATGTTGATGTTTATGCGTCCAGAGGATGTGGAAAGAGCACGTAATATAATACGTGATTACGCGTATCAAGAAGATAGTTTCGAGTTGAAATCGGATAAGGCTCGTAAAGCGCGCTTTCATGCTGAGGCTATTGATCCAGACAAAGGGAGTGCGACCGGATATGTGGCGAAATATATCTCAAAGAATATTGATGGTTACGCATTAGATGGTGAGCTGGATGACGAAAGCGGTAAGGAGTTAAAAGAAACCGCGCCCGCCGTATCAGCCTGGGCTGCACGTTGGCATATAAGACAGTTTCAGTTTGTCGGCGGCGCACCCGTCACGGTTTATCGTGAGTTGCGACGTATGGCAGACAAAGAACTCGCGCGCGGATTAAGCGTAGAGTTTGCTGCGGTCCATGATGCTGCGGACGATGGTCAATGGGCTGATTACGTCAACGCTCAGGGTGGCCCTTTTGTGAAGCGCGACGAGCTGGTAGTTAGAACATGGTACGAGGCTAACGACGAGCTGAATCAATACGGTGAGGAAACGGTAAAAATTAAAGGCGTCTATGCCACTGACGTTGGGGCAGATACACCCATTATCACCCGGTTGATTAATTGGAAGATTGTACCGAAGCGTGCCGTTGAATTGGCCGTTGACCCTAGGGACGCGTCCGCGTCCCCTTGGAGTTCTGTCAATAACTGTACGGGGGTTTTGAGATCGCAAGATTCGAGTTCACCGGGAAGTGACCAAAAAATTGATTTTAATTGTATGAGCAAGAAGGAAAGGCGACGAATATTTAATCGGATTAAGTCAGAAAAGGTTAAAAAGCCAACGAGAAAAATGCAGTGGCCGGTTAAGGTCGAAGTAGCGTGTGAAAAAGTTGCTGGTCAGGTCAAGGATTTGAGTGGCCGACACCTTACTCATGGCGAAGCATTGTGCCTCGTTAAAGGCGCGCAGCTAAAAATTGAGGGTAAACTGTATCGTTGTCTCGCTTCTGGCGACCTCGCTCGCCCTCATATCAAGAAGAAAGGTATAGATTTCGCCGAGAAAATGAAATCTATCGCTAAACAGATAAAAAACAATAGTTTGTAATTTTTAAAATAAGACGTAAAAAATTCTTTCCCATTCTTAAAAACTTCTATACTGTATGCATATACAGTTCCGTGCAAGGGGGGAGTAATGGAAGGTGAGTTTGAGGAAATAGTCAGATTGGAGCGAGTTGAGTTGATTGCGAGACTTGCATCAGTGGGCGCGCTTAAAGAAAAGGATAGAGAAATAGCGTTAAACATCATTGCAGAAATCGCAGGTGATAGCGTTCTTAAAGGCAAAGATTTCGCAGTTACTTTTACCCCAGCACAAGCCAATAAAAATTAAGGTTAAGTCTATGCGTATTGAAATCGTGATCAACAAAGAGAAAAAAATCACTCAATCTGTACTAGAGGCTCTTGAGTCAGAAATTTATAAAAACCTATTGCCACTTTATCCGAAAACTGCGGTTAGAATTCGTAAGGGTACCGCCGATGGGATAGACATTAGCGGGCTAAGGTGCGACGGCGAGAAAAAAAATGTGATGGACATTCTGCAGCAAGTTTGGGAAGACGATAGCTGGTTGAATTGAAAGCATCTTATTTATATTTTACTTTGGTTATGATTGTACTTTTGTAATTAAAACCATCTAAATGGTAAGTATTACTATTTAAAAAATTTTATTATGATTTTTTGATAAACCATCGAAATTTCTTGCAATTTTAATTAAAAAAAAGTTAATTTTGATAAATTACTTAGGTTTATCACTGTAAATAAATACAGTGGTTTTCCTATCATATTTCAAAATAATAATTTTTTAGGTGATAAAATGGCTGGTCAATCCTATCCAAATCTCTCTGATTCCGAATTGAAGTCGGTATTAACTTTCACAGAAAGAGTTAGTTGGAACATCGTTAGACCGATTATAGCCTCTCTAGGGTTATCCACCGGAAAAGGACGTCTTGCAACAAACGATAAAATACTCGATGAGCTTTCAAAATTAAAAAAATCGAATCAAATCGAGTTTGACAAAAAATTGAAAAGCATTAACGATCTTTTAGATGGCATGATTATGTATGGAGAAAAGGCATTATTTAGCCTTGATGTCGATAAAAAAGTGGTGAGCTCACTGCAGAAAAGCTTTACTACTAAATGGGCAGCCATGAAACAAAAAAGTAGCTTATCAGAGGAAATTCTTGACAAAAAATCGATATCCAAAATATCAAAAAACCATCCAGAATTAATCTATCACACTCAACATAATAATATAACTACAGTGATTTACTCATCTGTTAGAGATAGAATAATACAGGAAAAGGTTCCTCTTCAAAAATTACCTCAATTATCAGGTTATGATGAAGTTATTGCTAAGCGGAAAGAGAAACGCCAATGCTTCGATTTATGTATTTTAACTGATAATAGAATACATATTTTGATTGATATTAGAGTAGATTCTTCAGGTGAAAATATACTTTTTTCAAAAAGTAGTATAGTGCGGGAACTATATCAGTTGTATGGAAGTAATTTTAGTGCGAAAGAGAAAGATTTTTATCCATTAATAGACCCTATTTTTGAACAAGCATCGTTACCTTTCTCTCAACATTCCTATAAAGTATTCGATTTATCATTTTTAACAAATGAAGGAACTACCCATAAAGAGAAAAAAAATTCGTCAGACAAAGATCTTAGAGACGACCTTTTCAATAAAGAAGGTATAAAAGCTGTTGGTAAAATTGGCCTTTATCGTATAGGTATCCGTATTAAGCGTAACAACCCTCAATTATTACTAGCTGATAATATTGAGCTTATTGTGCCGGGTACACTCAGAAGACATCTAGGTGGCAGTAGTGTTTCACCGGTTAGCTATGCTTTACTTAGCAAGTGCATATGTAAAGATGATTTCGAAACTTTGGCTAGAATGATACTATAGCGGTATCTTTGGGGGAGGTATATATGTGTAATCAAATAATGCAGGTGTGTGTGAATACTCCTGATGTTGGTGCATTGGCATGCTTTTTGCGCCACGAAATTGTACATTACGCAGAAAAATCCCCCAATATATTTATGAGTTATAACGATATTTTTGCGCTTGCTAAGAATTCTAATCTTGATTTAGATCCTAGCGAGGTTGTTAGTTTGTCAATTAGTGCGGTCCATGTTCTTTGTAATCCTCAGATAGGTGTTCTTGAGCTCAAATATCTCTTCATTGATGACTATAATGACCCAATCGAAATTTCGATTGACGAGGTGTTCGAAGCACATACAAGCCATAGTCTTGAAAATCCGTATACCGGTGACTTAATATACGATTATAAAAAATACGTTTTCCCTTTTTTTGTATGCAAAATTACTGATGGGGTGTGATTAATGTTAATCTCTTCGCAACCTATGTCTTTAGAAGAAATGGATAAAAATGAATTTCTAAGACAAACACACTCTTCTTTGGAGAGAGTCCGTTTTGCACTCGAGTCTCATAATAATTTCAAACAATTTATAAGAATAGAAATTGACAATGCTATCAATCACATAGAAAAAAATATAAACATTTATAATTTCGATTTAACAGAAGATCAGATAACCTCAATTTTGATTGGTAAAATAGAAAATAAGCACTTAGGGATTAATGCTTACCATGAAGATTTCCAACGCGGACATTGTGATATTACTATCAAACTATATAAGTTCACATGGCATGGTGAGGCCAAAAAACATACTTCAGGATACAAATATTTACTTAAAGGTTACGCACAGCTAACTGAACGGTATACAAATGGAAATCCGGATAGCTGCAGTGGTGGGTTGATCATCTATTCACAAAATTCTGACTGTAAAAAAATGATGACTGCTTGGTATGAGTATTTACAAAAGTGGGCACCTGAAATCCATAAGGCTGGCCAAGCTAAGTTAGTATTTTGCAAGAATAACCCTCTCGTTTTCTATAGTACGCATCAGCATACTGTCAGTGGACTACCATATGAAGTAACCCATTTCGCAGTGAATTTTCATTTCGACCCTGTTGATAGAAAATTATGATTCAATATCAATAATAAATTTATTAACTTCTACTTCATAACCTACCCCTATTAATTAAATTTATGTCATTAATATAATGAAAATTATTGTTTATACTTAGTCAACGCTGTTTGTTTTCATAGCTCCTAGCCATACTTTTAATTAATACTTAAACATTATTATTACGCATGAAAACGCATGAGTCCCTTGCACTCAAAATCGCCCTAAAGCCCGCGCCACGCGGGTTTTTTAATGGATCGCAAAGTGCATGAAAAAAGGATCGTTAAGTGAAGAGCGCAGGCGGGCGGGCGAGCGCGCGCTGAGGGGTATAATGGCCTTTTCTGGCAGCGACTCAGCAGCCCCCTAAGAGGTCGGCAGTTCGCGCCTGATTGCGACACGCAAAAAAAAGAGCACCTTATCAGGGCGCTCTCATTGCGTTTAAAGAGGTGGTCTAGTTTTGCTGCGTAGTGTCGTTGTCATCATCCAGTGAGTAAGGCGCAAACTGTATAATTTCCTCGCCCGCCCACTCGTTCAACTCCTCAAAGCGTTTCTGTAATGGCAGTAATTCATTGCGTACAAAGACGCGGCTCGCTTTCTCTACATCCCCAAAGCCGCCGACGTTGTTCGGCATGATCCCCATCATCTGCGGCGGTACCCGATGCGCGCCCAGCATGTCATCGCGACTCACGTTTTTAATATTAAGAAATTCATCTTTGGCCGCGACCTCTGACAGCGGGATAATCTGAATCCCGTCTTTTTTGCCGTTCGGCGAGTACATAAAAAGGTTACGAAAATTACCGGGGCCTTTTGCACTTTTCATGGCGCTGCGGATGTTGTTGACGTCTTCCTGATTCTGCGCCGCATCGGTCATATACATGATAAAGCCCGCGTGCGATCCGTTGATGTAATACTTACGCCGGAACAGGGTCGCCGACTCGTTAAGCAAGGTTGACGGGATAGCCGAGAGGTATTCTGGTAAGCCGTAAATCTCCTGATTTAAATCCGGCTCCATCAGGTGAAAAACATTACCGGGCGTAAACTGGTACGGCTCAGTGTTAAAGCCATATTGCACAAACCAGTACGTGTCTAAATCGGTGCCGCGTCGGGTGAATTTTGCCAGCGATGGCTCAAGCGAGATAATACCGCCGAGTCGATTGGTGCGCTTTTCCAGATAGGCATTACCAAAGACCAGATAATCCTGCACAAAGCGGCTAAACGCTTGGCGGCTGAGGAGCTTATGCGGGATAAATGAGCTGATTAAAATATTACGCTTAACCTGAATCGGCGAGCTGTGATGCACCGCCGCACGAAAGGTACGCGCCAAGCCGTCGAAACTCACGGGCGGCTCATACCAACGGTCGAGCTGAATACATTCGACATAATCCAACAGCTCGCGGCGGTCGAGTACCGGGATCGGGTCGCCAAAACTAAACGCCTCGGCGCGGGTCGCCGTGTTGTCTTGGGCAGTCGCGCTCACTACTGGCAATGCTTTTTTGCCTCTGCGTTTGCTCATCTAAAAAATCTCCATAATATTGCCAGTATGGGCGGCTTCGCCCTGTAGGGGTTCGTTGGCTAAGGCGTGCATCGTCGCCCACGCTAAATCGGCGTGACTCGCTTCTTCGCTGCGACTGGCTTCATAAGTGGGGCGATTACCGCTGGCCGTAGTGGTTTTGCGGATCGACATAAAGGATTGCGCAATATCAAGGTGGCTCGCATCAAACTCTAAACGGCCACTGCTAATGGTGTCGTAAGCCTTGAGCACTAAGGCATTTTTAACGGTAGGGTTATAGACAAACTCTTTGACCATCGGAAAGAACATTTTGACGTTCTCATAAACCCCATGACCAACCCCTGTCGAGTCAATACCGATATAAGTGACGTTATATTGCAATGTGAGCTGTCTAATGGATTCGGCTTGGGCTTTAAAGTCCATGCCGCGCCATTGGTGGCGCTCAAGGATACGGAACTTCCCGCCCGGCACGGCAGGCGGGGCTATCACCACGCACCCTGCACTGTCACCGTTTTGTGTGCCCTTGGCAGGATCGTAGCCTATCCAGACTTCGCGCCAGCCGAAAGGACGTAGCGCCAATGCTTCAAAGTCTTCCCACACTTCCCAGCTATCGACCATGCATTTTTGCAGCATGGCTAATTGGAACACCGAGGCCAAATCGTCCATAAACATGCACATCAGCAAGTTTTGATAATCTTCCGGGCTGTAGCGCTGGCGAAGTTGTTCAAGGTCAAACAGATTACAGCCGCCCTGCACCGCATCTTCTACGGTGACAATTTGCCGCCATTGACCGTCCTCACACAGCCGACCGCGTGATAGTGCGCTGTGACTAATATCAAGGTCGATTTTGTCTGACTTGGCGCGGCCCTTATTAAATTGCGTGCCTGACCAGAAAGGGTAAGCACTGTGCGTCAGGCTAGACGGAGTTGAGAAATAGGTTTCGCGCCACTGCTTATGCAGCGCCATACCCGAGGCGACCTTTTGCAGTTCTTGGAATTTGGGGATCCAGAAATATTCATCAAGATAAAGATTGCCGTGATAACTCTGCGCGGTACGGGCATTGGTACCAAGGAAGTAGAGGCACGCACCATTACCCAGCGTCATTGGGTCGCCTTTTAACTCGACGTCAACCTCGCGGGCAAACTCAATGATGTACTGCTTAAAGACATGGGCCTGTGCTTTACTGGCTGACAAGAAAATCTGATTGCGGCCCGTTTTCAACGCATCGACCAATGCCTCACGGGCAAAAAAGAAGGTGGCACCAATTTGCCGGGATTTAAGCAGATTACGCACTGCAAAATTGTTACCCGCCTCCCACCATTGGCGCTGGTAGCCAAACATCGACTCGTGAAAAATCGACTCTAACTTCTTAAACTGCTCGTCGCTAAAGGCATTTTTTTCAGGGGGCTTGCGCGGTCCACTGTTACGGCTCGCAATATTGGGGTTTAAGTCGGCTTCGTTGCCGCCATTATTGAATTTACCGATGCGTGCATGGCGCTCTGACTGACGGGCGAGTAAATCAATTTCCTTAAAATCTTTCCCCTCTTTTTGCGGCTTGAGAATGAGCTGGCAATAGCGCGCGGCCGTGGTGATCTGCATCTGCTCAAGCGGGCCGTATTCGCCCCACTTATCGCGCTTTTTCCAACTGTGCACGGTCGCGGCTTTCTCGCCCAGCATTTGTGCAATGCGGGCAATGCGGTACCCCTGAAAGTAAAGCAACAAGGCTTGTCTGCGGGGATCGAGTTCTTCGGGCGTCGGGGTCATGTTCATGGCACAAGATTACGGCCTGAATCTAAACCTTTCGCTTAGCGCGTTTTGTGTAGTGAACCCCACAAGAGGCGCTGATTGTTCAGCCAATCAGAAACCGCAACCATAAGGCTCCTAACTGCGAATGAGCGCAGCATTTTATTAATCGGAGCACAGCTATGGCAGTGAAAGCAAAGCGTTTTCGTATTGGTGTGGAAGGTGCCACGTCAGACGGTCGCGAAATCTCCCGTGATTGGCTGGAGCAAATGGCCGCCAGTTATAACCCCGAATTCTATACCGCGCAGATTAACCTTGAGCACATCAAGGCTTACGATCCGACCAGTACCTTTAATCGCTACGGTACCGTTGCGGCATTGACCGCCGAAGAAATTACCGACGGCCCGCTCAAAGGTAAAATGGCGCTCTATGCCGATATTCTGCCAACTGACGCACTGGTTGAGCTGGTCAAAAAAGGTCAAAAGATTTTCACCTCAATGGAAGTGAGTCCGCAATTCGCCGACACCGGAAAAGCCTATCTCTCGGGCCTTGCCGCTACTGACGACCCGGCAAGCCTTGGCACCGAAATGCTGGCCTTTAGTGCTAAAGCCGAGCACAACCCTCTCGCCAATCGTAAGCAGCATAAAGACAACCTCTTTACGGCGGCGGTTGAAACCACAATCGAACTTGAAGAGCTACCGGAAGAAAAGCCGACCTTACTGAGCCGTGTTACCGCAATGTTTGCCAAAAAGCAGAAAAGTGACGATGCGCGCTTAAGCGATGTGCATCAAGCCGTGGAATTGGTGGCAACCGAGCAGCAAACCTTTAGCCAGCAAACCGCCAAAACGCTCAACGAGCAAGCCAGCGACTTGCAAGCCCTCACTGAGCAGTTAGCGGCCCAGCAGACTGCGTTTGATGAACTCAAAACGCAGCTTGAAAAAGCCGATTCGCGTAGTGATTACCGCCAACGCGCACCGGGTGGCCAAGTGCCCACCGAAAACCTGACCAATTGCTAACGGAGCGATTACCCCGATGAAAAAGAACACCCGTTTTGCCTTTAATGGCTACCTTACTCAGTTAGCGCGTATCTATAACGTTGAAGAGAACGAGCTACACGGTAAATTTAGCGTCGAACCTGCAATGGCGCAAACACTGGAAGACCAAATCCAACAAAGTGCCGCATTCCTAACGCTTATTAACGTGATCGGCGTGACTGACCAATCCGGCCAGCTTTTAGGGCTAGGCGTTGGCAGCACGATTGCGGGCACCACTGACACCACGACCAAAGACCGCCAAGCCAGTGATCCGATGGTGATGGGCGACATTGAGTACAAATGCGAGCAAACCAACTTTGACACCGCGATCACCTATGCCAAGTTGGATTTATGGGCGAAGTTCCAAGACTTCCAGACCCGTATTCGTAACGCCATCATTAAGCGCCAAGCGCTTGACCGTATCATGATTGGCTTTAACGGTACCCAGCGCGCGAAGACCTCCGACCGCGTGAAAAATCCGTTATTGCAAGACGTTAACAAAGGCTGGCTGCAAAAGCTGCGCGAAGATGCACCAGAACGTGTGATGGGTAGCGCAACAAAAGACGGCGTAACAACCGCTGCGTCCATCAAAATTGGTACAGGCGGGACTTATCTAAACCTTGATGCGTTAGTGATGGATGCGGTTAACGAGCTTATCGACCCGATTTTTCAAGATGACGACGAGCTGGTTGTAATTTGTGGTCGTGAGTTACTGGCAGATAAATATTTCCCACTGGTCAACGCCGAGCAAGCGAATAGCGAGAAACTGGCGGCAGATTTGATTATCAGCCAAAAACGCATGGGCGGCTTGCAAGCAGTGCGTGCGCCGTACTTCCCCGCGAATGCATTGCTTATCACCCGTTTAGATAACCTCTCCATTTATTGGCAGGAAGAGAGCCGCCGTCGCACCATTATCGACAACGCCAAGCGTGACCAGATTGAAAACTACGAATCGGTCAACGAAGCCTATGTGGTCGAAGACTACCGCTGCGCAGCTCTAGTGGAGAATATTTCACTGGTCGGTGCGGTAACGGCGAGCAAGGCTGACGATTCGCAAGCTAATGCAGAACAAAACGCCAACCAAAAAGAGGGAAGCTAATCCATGAGCCTGAGTCCTGCCCGGCAACATCGGCTGCGTATTCAGGCAGAATCCGCCTCCCGACAGGGAGGCTCTGCCCGGCACGCGAATGGTTATGAATTGATGCTAATGCAGCTCAATGAAGACCGTCGCCGATTAAAGGGGATTCAGTCTCATGTGCGCAAAGCCGAAATAAAAATCACCTTACTCCCCAAATATCTTGCATGGATTAACGGCGTGATTGAGGCCAGCAGCGAGCGACAAGATGATGTGTTGCTCTATGTGATGGTGTGGGCGATTGATGCGGGCGATTTTGACTTAGCGCTGCGCATTGCCGAGCACGCCTTAACGCATCGCTGGGTAATGCCGATGCCAACACCGCGTAATGTCGCCACATGGGTGGTCGAGGAGATTTCCGACGGTGCGCTCAAAGCACTCGCCACCAAACAAGCGTTTACGGCGGACACCTTGCTGCGCGCCTTAAGTGTGACAGAGGGTTGTGACATGCCCGACCCCTCACTGGCGCGGCTACACAAGGCTATTGGCTATGTGCTGCGAGAGGTCAGCCCGATGGCGGCACTTAATCACCTCAATCAAGCCCTTGCCCTGCATGACAGATGCGGAGTGAAAAAGGATATAGAGCAGTTGGTTAAACGCTTACAGCAAGCCAACGCCTAACCCAACGCCAACGCGTAGGGCGGCACGCAGCCGCGATAGGTTTCTAACCTTATCAACGCTGCGTTCACCGCCCACCTATTAAGGAGAAAGGCCATGCAGTTTGTGTCGCCTGAGACAAGTCAGGGCACCCCGGAGGTGATCCCGAATAACAGCTTTTGGCCGGAAGTAAATCTAGCGCAATACGCCAAAGTTATGCGCAGCGATGGCACCGTCACCCCAGAGCGGTTAAAGCAGGTGGTACTGAGCGCGATGAGTGAAGTCAATACCGAGCTTTATATATGGCGCGAGCGTCAAGAGTTGCTGGGTTATAACCATCTTGATGAGGTGCCTGCCTCGAAACTTGGCAACCAAAGCCAGCGGGTCCATCACTATCTTAATGCGATCTGGTGCTGGGTGCGCGCGGTGCTTTATGAACGTTACGCCGATTACGACGCCACGGCATCGGGGAGTAAACGCGGCAGCGAGCTAGAAAAAGTCGGTGATGATTTATGGCGCGATGCACGCTGGGCAATCAGCCGTGTGCAAGACCTGCCGCATTGTGTCGTGGAGCTTATCTGATGAAAGTGCGTGCGCGCCAATATGACACGGTGGACGAGCTTTGCTGGCGTCATTATGGGCGCACGCAAGGCGTCACCGAACAGGTACTTGCGGCCAATCCGGGACTCTGCGAGCACACACCTTTTTTACCGCACGGGCTACTCGTCGAGTTACCGGACAGCGTGACAACACCGACGCGCCAGACCGTGCAATTGTGGGATTAACACGATGTGGGAAAAAATTCGCACCTTTATCGTCTGGTTTATCTCTGTGGGGATGGCGTGGATTGGTGATTTATCGCTGAAAGATATTTCAACAATTGTCGGACTGGCGCTGGGCGTCGTAACGGTATTAATCAATGCGTACTACAAGCGCCAAACCTTAGCCTTACTGCGTAGTGGAAAAGTGACACGGGAGGAGTATGACGCCGCAAATCGTTAAGCGCTGTATGGTCGGCGCGGTGCTGGCGATTGTCGCCACCTTGCCGCAGATGCAAACGCTGCATACCTCGCCGCAAGGGTTAAGACTCATTGCCGATTTTGAGGGCTGTCGGTTACAACCTTACCAATGCAGTGCCGGAGTATGGACCGATGGGATCGGCAACACAAAGGGAGTCATACCCGGTAAAACTATTACAGAGCGACAAGCGGCGCATAACTTCATTACCAATGTAATGAATACCGAGAGTGCGTTAACGCGCTGTTTGCGGGTTACGCCGCCGCAAAAAGTCTATGACGCGATAGTGTCATTTTCTTTTAACGTCGGTACGACGAAAGCCTGTGATTCAACCTTAATCAAACTCGCCAATCAAAGACGCTTCACTGATGCCTGTTTGCAGCTCCCGCGCTGGGTATATGTCAAAGGGGTATTCAATCAGGGTGTCGATAATCGGCGGCAACGCGAAATGATCTGGTGCTTACAAGGAGCGCAATAATGCAATTTAAATTTATCAATTGGGCTTTCGCTACAACTTTGCTGGTATTGATGCTTATCCCCCTGCTTGAGCCGCAGAGTGTATATGCGTCGTGGTTTGTTCCGGTGGTTGGCATAAGTATTTTATATCGATTCAGGATAATAATTATTGCGATAAGAATAATGTTACTTGAGAGCGAGAAAAGGCACTGGCTAAAAGGTCAGCTGCAATATTGCTTCCCTCGCTATCAATCAGAGATGGAAACCTTATTTCGAATATTTTTCATTCTAGTAGTGACTGGGGAGCTAATCGTCTGTGGTTGGTTTATCGTGGCTAATATTTATTTATTTACCGCCATAGCTAAAGCAATGATACAAATTGAATTAACTCAGGTGGCAGACAGATGCTGAAGTTAATTTCACTGCTTTGCACGGCGGCACTCGTTGCCTTACTTTTTATCTCATGGCGACTTCATGAAGCCCATCACATCATCGGCCTACAGCAACAGGACTTGAAGAGCAATAAAGAGAAAATAGCCGATAAGAATAGCCAACTGATCGCGCTCTCAATACTCACTGAAACCAATAGCCAAGCACTTGCCGCACTCACTGCTAACGCCGAGAAAAACGGCGTGTTATTGCGCGAACGGCTACACACCATAGAGGCGCTCACCCGTGAAAATGAAACCCTGCGCAATTGGGCTGCTACTAAGCTGCCTGATGATGTTATCCGCTTGCAGCAACGACCGACCTTCACCCGAGGTGAAGATTACCGTCAATGGCTGTCCGACAATCACCCGCTGCCAGCTCCCTAAATCAGCCCCCAACGATAACGGTCAATTGTGGACGGCACTCAGTGAGAGCGAGGCCGCATGGGCAAGCTGTGCCGATAAGGTCGATATGATTGTTACCTGTCAGGAGAAAATGAGTGAACAAACCAAAACACTTACGCCAAGCGCTCAGCAAAGCCGTACCGTACCTGCAAGCCAATCCCGATAAGCTGCACGTTTTTATTGATAATGGCTCGCTGGTCACCACTGCCGCGCCGTCAATGTCGTGGGAATATAGCTATGTGTTAAACCTTGTGATTGAGGATTTTAGCGGCGACCAAAATCTTTTAATGGCCCCGATTATCGCTTGGCTACAGGTCAATCAATCGGATGCGATTAATAACCCGGAACTGCGCGAAAAATTATTCAGCTTTGAGGTCGATATTCTCAATAACGAGGCGTGCGACATTAGCATTAACTTACACCTCACTGAGCGGGTGATCGTTAATAGCGATGGCAGTATCTCAAGCGTTATGGCCGTTGACGAACCTGAGCCGCCCGAAGAAATGTGGACGGTGAAGCATGGCTGAACTCAGCGAGGTTGATGCGTGGCTGTCAGCACTTGTTGAGAATCTGCAACCCACCGCGCGCAAGAAAATGTTGCGCGAGTTGGCGCAAGAGGTGCGGCGTAATCAGCAAGCCAATATTCGGCTACAACGTGATCCGGATGGACAAGCCTTTTCCCCACGTAAAGTCACCGCCCGCAGCAAGAAAGGTCGCATTAAACGCCAGATGTTTAGCAAGCTGCGTAGGGCGAAATACCTTAAAGCGACGGCTGACACCAGTACCGCAACCGTCGGGTTTATCAGCCAAGTGCAACACACGGCGCGAGTACACCATTACGGATTACGCGACCGGGTGCGACGTAATGGGCCAATGGCGCAATATCCCGCAAGGCGTTTACTCGGGGTTAATGACAGCGTAGAAACCTTAATAAAAGATACGTTAATCCGTTTTCTATCCCGCTAGGCATTGTGCTATCGCTCAGACAATGCCGAGCACTGCCGCTTTCCCTCCACTTTTGGCACCCTCATTCCATGAACGCACAACTCAACGAACTCTTACGCCTTATCTCTAATCTGATCCGCACCGGAGTGATTTCCGAGGTCGATCCGGATAGCTGGCTATGCCGCGTCAAAGTAGGTGAACTTGAAACCAATTGGATTAATTGGCTGACCTTTCGCGCCGGAAAAACCCGCTCTTGGTGGTGCCCGTCTGTGGGCGAGCAAGTCGTGCTACTAAGTCTGGGCGGCAATCTCGATACCGCCTTTGCGCTGCCCGCGATTTACTCCAACCAGTTTTCGCCGCCGAGTAACAGTCTTACCGCTGAGGTCATTGAGTATGACGATGGCGCGCTGTTTAGTTATGACCCGGCGACAGGGCAATTACAGGTCACGGGCATTAAATCGCTACTAGTCGAAGCGAGCGTAAGTGCGACCTATAAAACGCCGCAGTTTCATATTGAGGCCGAGCAAACCCGCATTAACAGCGATGTGGTGATTAACGGTGCCGTAACACAGGGCGGCGGTGCGATGTCGTCTAATGGCGTCGTGGTGGATAAACACCAACATAGCGCGGTGAAGTCTGGCGGCGATCTCAGTGGAGGCCCTGTATGAGTCGTTATTTGGGGATGAACAGCGCAGACGGTCGAGCCATTGAGGACATTGCCCATCTGCGCCAATCGGTCAGCGATATTTTATTAACCCCGCAAGGCTCACGCCTCGCGCGCCGCACTTATGGATCGCTACTGTTTGAACTGATTGACCAACCGCAAAACCCCGCATTGCGCTTACAGGTAATGGCGGCAGTGTATACCGCGCTCACTCGCTGGGAGCCGCGTTTAACCTTGAGCAGCGTGACGATAAGCAGTAGCAAAGATGGCTCAATGGTCGTTGAAATCACGGGTCAGCAAGCCTCCGGGCAATCCGTTTCACTCTCTATTAATACAGGGGCATAAGATGGCCGTTATTGACTTATCACAACTGCCCGCACCGCAAATCGTTGAGGTGCCCGATTTCGAAACGCTACTTACCGAGCGCAAGGCGGCATTGATTGCCCTCTATCCTGCCGACCAACAGGACGCGATTACGCGCACCTTGGCGCTAGAATCGGAACCCATTACCAAGCTATTACAAGAAAGTGTTTATCGCGAATTGCTGTTGCGCCAACGCCTCAACGAAGCCGCACAAGCCGTGATGGTCGCCTACTCGCTCACCAGTGACCTTGACCAACTGGCCGCTAACTACAATGTGCAGCGACTAACCATTACCCCGGCGGATAACACCACGACCCCGCCGACCGCTGCGGTGATGGAAACCGACGATGATTTACGGCTGCGTATTCCGGCAGCCTTTGAGGGCTTATCTGTTGCCGGGCCAACTGCTGCGTATGAGTTTCATGCTAAGAGCACGGACGGGCGGGTCGCCGATGCCAGCGCTATCAGCCCAAACCCTGCCGAAGTCGTAGTGACGATTTTAAGCCGCGAAGGGGATGGTAGCGCGGACAGTGAATTGCTCGCGCTGGTTGATAAGGCCCTGAATGATGAGAGCGTGCGACCTGTTGCCGACCGTCTAACGGTGAAAAGTGCGCAGATTATCCCTTATCAGATTGATGCCACACTCTACTTTTATCCGGGGCCGGAAGCCAAGCCTATCATGAGTGCAGCAAAGCAGAGTTTACAAACCTATATCAACAGCCAAACCCGACTCGGGCGCGATATTCGCCTAAGTGCTATTTATGCTGCCCTGCATGTGGAAGGTGTGCAGCGTGTCGAACTCGCCGCACCCTTGGCTGATGTGGTGCTGGATAAAACCCAAGCGGCATCCTGTACCGGTTGGACGGTGACAAGCGGGGGAACGGATGAATAGCCTACTGCCGAAAAGTGCCAGCGTCCTAGAACGGCGACTCGCCGAAGTCTGTAGCGATATGGCGGATTTATCGGTACCGCTGCGCGACCTGTGGAACCCTGCGAGCTGTCCGGTCAGTTTCTTACCCTATCTGGCGTGGGCGCTCTCAGTTGACCGCTGGGATGAAAGCTGGGAGGAGAGCGTTAAACGGCAAATCGTCAAAGATGCCTTTTATATTCACCAACACAAAGGCACGACCAGTGCCATTCGCCGCGTCGTCGAGCCGTTCGGCTTTCTTATCCGCATTATTGAATGGTGGCAAACCGGAGAAGCCCCCGGCACTTTTCGCCTTGATATTGGCGTGCAGGATAAGGGTATTACCGAGGAAACCTACGCCGAACTTGAGCGTCTTATCAGTGATGCAAAACCCTGTAGCCGTCATTTAATTGGTATGTCGATAAACCTGCAAACCAATGGCGCAGTGGTTATCGGTGCCGCGAATTATCTGGGCGATGAAATCACCGTTTATCCCTATATCAATGAAGTCATTTTGTCCGCAGGTACCGATTATATCGGGAGTGCGATCCACCTTATCGACACGATGAGAATTAACCCATGAGCACAAAATTTTATACCTTACTGACCGATATTGGTGCCGCGAAACTTGCTAACGCCACTGCGTTAGGGGTACCGCTAAAAATCACCCAAATGGCGGTCGGCGACGGCGGCGGCACACTACCCACACCGAGCGCCCAGCAAACTAAACTGGTTGGAGAAAAGCGCCGGGCGGCATTAAACCAATTATACATCGACCCGCAGAACGCCAGCCAAATCATCGCCGAGCAGGTGATACCTGAGAATGAGGGCGGATGGTGGATTAGAGAAGTTGGCTTATTTGACGAGTCCGGGGCGTTGATTGCGGTCGGTAACTGCGCCGAGAGTTATAAACCGCTGCTTGCCGAGGGCAGTGGGCGCACGCAAACCGTGCGAATGATTTTAATCACCAGTGGTACCGACAACGTTACGCTTAAAATTGACCCTTCTATTGTGCTCGCTACACGTAAATATGCAGATGATAAAGCGGATGAAGCCAAAAATTATACTGATGCCCAGTTAAAAGGACATGTTGATGCCAGTGATCCCCACGCACAGTATTTACGAAAAAACGCTAACCTCTCTGACATTAGCGATAAAGATAAGGCGCGAGCGAATTTAGCTTTGAAATCGGCAGCTTTGCGTGATGTGGGGAAGAATTCTGGAAATGTCATGGAAGTTGGCGCGTATGGGGTTGGTAGTACCACGGGCGATAATATAGCAGCTCCTGATAATAACGATTTAAAAACAGGGTTTTACTTTGGCGCGGGCACTGTTGTCGGGCTAGAGGATATGAGCAGCACGCTAAGTATTCTCCAGATGGGGAGTTATAGTGGATGGCGAGGACAGTTGATACTAAGCGATGCGAAAGACAGATTGTACTACCGCACCGAGTCGAGTGGAAAATTTAAAAAAACCGTGGCGGTGTATTCTGAAAACAATAAACCCAACGCGTCGGATGTTGGGGCATTAGACAGAACCGACTTTCCCATCGGTATTCCATTGCCGTGGCCGTCAAGCACTGCACCTTCAGGATGGCTAAAGTGTAATGGTGCGCCCTTTGATAAAACAAAATATCCCGCTCTCGCCTTATCCTACCCGTCAGGTAATCTCCCTGATTTGCGAGGGGAGTTTATCCGTGGCTGGGATGATGGGCGTGGAGTGGACAGCGGACGCGCATTACTCTCAGCTCAAGGTGATGCCATAAGAAACCTCAAAGGTTCCATTGGTGGCGTTCAATTTGCCGAAAGCCGGGTATCGACAAAAGACGGGAATTTGCTCGTAAGTGAAACATTGCAAGCCTCCGGGGCCTATAAAACCAATTTAGACAGTGAGGTCAGTACAACAGGCCAAGGTATCTTTAGACTCAAGTTTGACGCCTCAACAACCGTTCCCACGGCAAACGAAAATCGGCCTAGAAACATCACATTCAATTACATAGTGAGAGCAGCATAATGGCAAATTATAATACTGAATTACCCTTAGCGAAGCTGAATGAAAGCGGTATCGCTGTGCAGGCTGGATGGCTTACCGTTTACTGTATTGAACCGAGCCAGAACGAATTTGCCTCTGTAACAATGGAATACCTGCCTGTAGGCGTTGGTTTACCCGCCCTAGGGTTCAGTGATAAACCCGAACTTCCTGGCGCGGGTTTTGCGCTTATTCGTAGTCAAGATGGTAAATCATGGGAGTCAAAACCCGACTACCGAGGAGAAACAGCCTACAACACAACAGATCGCCAGCCTGAAATCATTCAATTCATTGGCGAGTTGCCGGGCGGTATGACATTACTAACACCTAAAACAAATTTTGATAATTGGAATGGGCAGGAGTGGGTAACAGATATAAAGGCCATTCAGGCTGCGGCTATTAGCGCAGCAGATAACGATAAAGCCACGCGACTACGTGAAGCACAAAATAGAATATCCGACTGGCAAACAGAACTACAACTCGACGTCATTAGCGAAGGAGATAAAGCAAAACTAGTCGATTGGATGAGCTATATCAAAGCCCTAAATGCCATTGATACCTCAACCGCACCAGATATTGACTGGCCGCAAGCGCCCACTGCCTAACCCTCACCCCGCGTGATGCGGGGTTGTTGTACCATCCATGACACACTCCCCATTAAGTGCAATCTCTGACTAGACAGCAGAACATAGGATTACCCTGTAAACCGGAGATTTTCTGATGGCCCAAGACTATCACCACGGCGTGCGCGTCGTCGAAGTTAACGACGGCACCCGTACTATTTCAACAGTCAGTACCGCGATTGTCGGCATTGTCTGTACGGCGGACGATGCCGACGCCGCCACCTTCCCCCTTAATACCCCCGCACTGATCACGGACGTGTTAACCGCCAGTGGCAAAGCGGGTAAAACGGGCACGCTGGCTCGCACCCTTGATGCGATTGGCGACCAATCCAAGCCCGTCACCGTCGTGGTACGTGTCGCGCAAGGCGAAAGCGAAGCCGAAACCACGTCCAATATAATTGGCGGTGTCACCGCTGACGGTAAGCGTACAGGCATGAAAGCCTTGCTCGCGGCCCCGGCTCAACTTGGCGTTAAGCCACGCATTCTTGGTGTGCCCGGTCACGACACCCAAGCGGTCGCCACTGAATTACTCAGTGTGGCACAAAGTCTGCGGGCCTTTGCCTATCTCTCCGCCTATGGCTGTAAAACGGTGCAAGAGGCTATCGCCTATCGTGCCAACTTCTCACAACGCGAAGGTATGGTGATTTGGCCGGACTTTATCAGTTTTGACACGGTACTCAATGCAGACGCCACGGCCTATGCCACGGCGCGCGCGTTAGGGCTACGCGCCAAGATTGACGAGCAGACGGGCTGGCATAAGTCGCTGTCAAACGTTGGCGTTAATGGCGTGACCGGGATTTCTGCGGATGTGTTTTGGGACTTACAAGACCCAGCAACCGACGCGGGATTACTCAACCAAAACGACGTTACCACGTTAATTCGCAAAGACGGCTTTCGTTTTTGGGGTTCACGTTGCTTGAGTGACGACCCATTATTTGCCTTTGAAAGCTACACCCGCACCGCGCAAGTGCTGGCTGACACGATGGCCGAAGGGCAGATGTGGGCGGTTGATGGTGCGCTAAACCCATCACTGGCCCGCGACATTATTGAAGGGCTACGCGCGAAACTGCGAAGCCTCGTGAATCAAGGCTATCTGATTGGGGCCGATTGCTGGCTGGATGAATCAGTCAACGATAAGGACTCGCTCAAAGCGGGGAAACTGACCATTGATTACGATTACACGCCAGTGCCGCCATTAGAGAACCTGATGCTACGCCAGCGCATTACTGACCAGTATCTACTGGATTTCTCAAGCCAAGTAAGCGCCTAGGGGGAAACATGGCACTACCACGCAAGCTAAAGCATTTAAACCTGTTTAACGACGGAAATAACTACGTCGGCATTGTTGAATCAATCACTTTGCCGAAGTTTACCCGCAAGTTTGAAAAGTATCGCGGCGGCGGAATGCCCGGTGCCGTTGATGTCGATTTAGGCTTGGATGATGGCGCACTCGACACGGAATTTTCTATCGGCGGCACCGAGTTATTGCTGTTTAAGCAAATGAGCCAAGCCACAGCCGACGGTATTCAACTGCGCTTTACCGGGTCAATCCAGCGTGATGATACCGGAGAGGTGCAAGCGGTCGAGCTGGTGACACGCGGGCGCTATAAAGAGCTGGACTCAGGCGAGTGGAAAACAGGTGACAGCAACACCACAAAAGTGACCTGTACCAACAGCTACGCCAAGCTCACCATTAACGGCGAGGTGCTTTACGAGGTTGACCTTATCAACATGATTGAACTGGTCGGCGGTAAAGACATGCTTGACGCCCATCGCAAGGCAATTGGCCTATAAACTCACTCGGCACCCTCGCGGTGCCTTATCGGATGAACTGTTATGAACGATAAAACTCAAGAAAAAATCATTACCCTCGATACACCGATTACGCGTGGCGAGACCACAATCAGCGAAGTGACATTACGAAAACCCCTTGCGGGCGCACTTCGCGGTACGCGCCTTAATGCCGTGATGGAAATGGACGTCGCAGCGTTGATGACCATTATCCCGCGTATCTCAACGCCCGCTTTGACAGCGCCCGAGCTGGGAGCAATGGACCCGGCAGATTTAACCGCAATAGGGGTTGAGGTAGTCAGTTTTTTGTTACCGAAATCGGTGCTTGCCGATTTGCCGACGACCTAACGGTCACGGACTTAGTGGCAGATATTGCCACTGTTTTTCATTGGCCGCCCTCTGTCACGCAAGATATGCCACTCAGTGAGGTGATGGAGTGGCGCGAGAAAGCCGTCAAGCGCAGCGGGGCATACGATGAGTGATAGAAATTTACGATTACAGGTGGTGCTGGGCGCGGTGGATAAACTCACTCGCCCTTTTAAGCAAGCGCAACAAGGCACTAAATCTCTCGCAAGCGAAATTCAAAAAACGCGTAACCAATTAAAAAAACTGGATGCGGCGGGCAGTGATTTACAGCGGTTTACTAAGCTGTCACAAAGCCTTAAAGAAACGAGTAGCGCACTCGAAAAAGCGAAAATCAGTGCGCAATCTATGTCGCAAGAATATTCCGCGCTCACCAATCCTACCAAGCAACAAACTGCCGCGTTTGAAAAGCAGCAGCGAGCCGTGTCAAAACTCGAAGATAAATTCAAGACCGAAACCCGCCAATTATCCGCCACGCGTGCAGAGCTTTATCGTATGGGGATCTCAGCCAATGGCGGCACCACGGAAACAGAGCGCTTACGCCAAGAAACTACACGCTACAATCAACAACTGACCGAGCAGCAGCGCAAACTAAAATTAGTTGGTGAGCGCGAGTCAAAGTTAAACGCCATACGTCGCCAACACAGCAAATCACTTGAAATGCGCAACCAATTAGCGGGCGCAGGTGTTTCGATGATCGCACAAGGCGGTGTCGCACTGATGGGTGTACGCAAAGCCGTTGACGAAGCCTCGACCTACGATATGGAGCTAGCAAGTTTCAAAGCGCTGGGTGTGGGTGACAGTACCTTGCAGCAAGCGACAAAGTTTGCGCAGGGCATGGATGTTATCGGCAATAGTGCGGCGGATAATCTCAAAACGCTTAAAGAGGCGCACTCTGTCCTGCGTGATTTTCATGAAGCCAAGATGGTTGCCCCGGAGCTTGCCCGTCTACAGTTCGCGACACAGTTTTTGTCTGCGCACGGGGTTAACGATGAGGCGGCGCAGAAAATGCGCGACCAATCCCCCTCGGTATTAAAAATTGCTGAACTGCGTAACGAAATTAATAACCCCGAAGATTTTAAAAAATCGCTCAATATGAGTGCCCAGGCGATGGCGGCCAGCGGCGGCATGGTCCTGCCCGATGACTACATGGAAATGATGAAAACGGGCGGGATTGCAGCCAAACAAATGAGTGACAAAGCCTTCTATTTTTCGATGTCACACATCATTCAACAAATCGGCGGCGATCGCACCGGGAGTTCGTTAGCAAGTGCCTATCAAAACCTGATGATGGGAAGAACGACCCAAGGGGCAGCAGAAGAGTTAATGAAATTAGGCTTGTTAAAAAAAGATGCCGTGCAATACGGCAAGACAGGCCACATTAAAAAAGTCACACCCGATGCCTTAATAAACGGCAAGGAGTATACCCAAGACCCGTTTAATTATTTACTCAATGAGATTGTGCCCCGCATTAAAAAAGCCTCCCCCAACCTTGATGAGCATGGGATGGAAACTGCTATCGCAAAACTTTTCTCAAATCGTCGGGGGGCCGATTTATTTGTCACGATGTATCGTGAGCAAGCGAACATCAAGAAACAAATTGCAGCCGGGCAATCGGCCTTTAATGTTGACCAGCTCGTCGCCGAGGGCAAAGGCACCGCGCAAGGCCAGCGGCTTGCACTGCAAGCGAGACAACGCGATCTTTACCTACAGATGGGGCGAGATATTTTACCGCTGTATGTGACGGCACTCGAAAAGGTCGCCTCGGTCATGCATCGCGTGACGATTTTCATGCAACAACACCCAAAACTTGCAAAGGCGATTGCGCTCTCTGCCGCAGGATTCGGTGTTGTCGCAACCGCCCTTGGCGGTATCGCACTTGCAGTCACGTCGATACTGGGGCCAATGGCGTTACTGCGTTTTATTCTGCTTAGTAGCGGCATTAAATGGGCGGGTGGTTTTAGTCTGCTTGCAAGAGTGGCTAATATTGCTAAAGCCGCTATCGGATCACTTGGCACAGCAGTGATGTGGTTAGGACGACTCATGTTTACTACACCAGTCGGGTTAATCATTGCAGCAATAACGGCTATAGCTGTGGGCGCTTATTATGTGTGGCAGAACTGGGGAACCCTCGGCCCTAAATTCCATGCGTTATGGGACAGTATCGCTAATGCCTTGTCTTCGCGATGGGAGGCCATTAAGCAAGGCTTTAGCCAATTATGGTCAGCTATTGTTACTGAGATTGCCGCACTCCCTCAACAATTTGCCTCATTCGGTGGCGCGCTGATTGATAGCCTACTGGATGGAATAAACAGCAAGTGGGAAGCATTAAAAACTAAGCTCTCGTCGTTGAGTGATTATCTGCCTGATTGGCTGACAGGTAAAGGCTCCGCACCAACACTTCCCAAAGCCCCGAACGTTGCGAGCACTGATAAGCAAGGCAAAGCTGTGCTCCCTGCGGGCGGCTTCCCACCAATGGGCTATGCGGGCATGTACGACACGGGCGGGAAGATTGGACGCGGCCAATTTGGGATTGTGGGCGAGAATGGCCCCGAGATTGTCAATGGCCCGGCAAATATTACGAGCCGCCGTAAAACCGCCGCACTGGCCTCAGTGGTGGCGGGCTTTATGGGTGTCACACTTCCTCAAGCCGATGTGCAAGCCACACCATTGATTACGGCCACACCTAATTCAACCAGCACGGTGACTCGCACACCTAGCCAGCCGAGCGTCATTACCCATCGTTATGATATTAACGCGCCGATAACCATCTACGCACAGCCGGGACAGTCAGCGAGTGATATTGCCAGCGAAGTCGCGCGGCAATTAGATGCCCGAGAGCGAAAAGCCCAAGCCAAGGCCCGCAGTAATTTCAGTGACCAAGGAGGAATCGATTTATGATGATGGTACTCGGATTATACGTTTTTACGCTTCGCACGGTGCCCTATCAGGAATTGCAGTATCAGCGAAACTGGCGACACGCCACCAATGGACGAGTTAATCGCCGTCCTTCAACGCAATACCTCGGCCCAGATAATGACAGTCTCACGCTTTCGGGCGTGTTACTGCCTGAAATTACAGGCGGGCGTTTATCCTTACTCGCCCTTGAGGTGATGGCAGAACAGGGCAAAGCGTGGCCGCTCATTGAGGGAAGCGGCACCATTTACGGCATGTATGTGATCGAAGGGCTAAGTCAGACCAAGACAGAGTTTTTTGACAGTGGTATGCCAAAGCGTATCGAATTTACCTTAACCCTAAAACGGGTCGATGAGTCGTTATCGGAAATGTTCGGTGATCTCAGCGAGCAGCTTGATAGCCTAAAAGACACGGCAAGTTCAGCGCTGGGCAGCGTCGGGGAGCTATGGCAATGACTCATAAATCACCCGATTTTAGTATAACCATTGAAGGTAAGGACAGGACAATAACGCTGGCTAATCGCCTAATGAATTTAACCCTTACTGATAACCGAGGATTTGAAGCCGATCAGCTTGATATTGAATTAGACGATGCGGACGGGTTGTTAGAAATGCCTCGGCGTGGGGCGGTGATAAATTTAGCAATAGGTTGGAAAGGCTCGCCGTTGTTTAATAAAGGGTCGTTTACTGTCGATGAGGTAGAGCATGGCGGCGCACCGGATAAGCTGACCATTCGTGCACGCAGTGCTGATTTTCGACAAACCCTAAATGTGCGTCGCGATAAGTCATGGCATAACACAACACTGCAAGACGTTGTAAGTAAGATTGCGAGTAAGCATAACCTCAAACTCGCACTCGGTCAGGATATTGCGAGCACGGCAATTGACCATATCGACCAAACAAATGAAAGCGACGGCAGCTTTTTAATGCGCCTTGCTCGCTTACACGGGGCAATTGCCAGCGTCAAAAACGGTAACTTACTTTTCATCCGCCAAGGTCAAGCCAAAACTGCCAGCGGTAAAGCTCTACCCGTTATCACCCTCACTCGACAGTCAGGTGACAGTCACCGATTCTCACTGGCGGACAGGGATGCTTACACGGGTGTAATTGCGAGCTGGCTAGATACCCGCGATCCCAGCGTAAAAAAAACGACTACCGCCAAGCGCAAGACAGCCATTAAGAAAAACACTGACAGCAAACAGGGTGATTACCTTGTCGGCACTGACGATAACGTATTGGTGCTCAGCCGCACTTATGCTAGCCGATACAATGCCGCCCGAGCGGCTAAAGCGCAGTGGGAGAAGTTGCAGCGAGGTGTCGCAACGTTCTCGCTACAATTAGCAGAGGGGCGTGCTGATCTCTACACCGAAATGCCCGTCAAGGTGACAGGGTTTAAGCAGCAGATTGATGAGGCTGAATGGGTGATTACTACGCTCACGCATACCGTGAGCAGCGATGGGGGTTTTACGACGAGTATTGAATTAGAGGTGAAAATATAAAAAGAATATGTATAATCGCAAAATACACAAAAAGTGAATCTTATATACCTATTTGGGGAAAATGATATGATGAATTGCCCGATATGCCACGATGCAGCGCATACCCGAAGTAGCGTTAAAATGAGTAATGATACAAAAGAACGTTACAACCAATGCCAAAATATTAATTGTGGATGTACTTTTAAATCTCTTGAGACGGTAACAGCTATAATCACACGGCCTCAGCTAGTAACACCAGTTCCCCCTCACCCATCAAGCAACGGACAGCAATTTTTATTCATGTAATCAAACCCGCAATAGCGGGTTTTTTTACGTCTTATAAAAATAAGTAAAATTAAGCATCGCCATTCTATCGCCACTCGGCAATCAACCAACAAAAAAGCCACTCAATTGAGTGGCTTAATGTCCTGATTTAACAGGTAAAATCTGGTGGCCCCTCCCAGACTTGAACTGGGGACCAAACGATTATGAGTCGTCTGCTCTAACCGACTGAGCTAAGGGGCCTTAATGTGGCAGGGAGTATAAAGCATCCGAGTAGCCTAATCCAGTGCTGTCGAGTTAGTTGCTGTTTTTTAAGGCAGATTCTTTGCAGCGATTAGGATTATTACAATTCAATAATCTACGCTGGAAAAGGTGGCTGAACTTGATAAACCCAGGCCTGAAAGCGTTGCCCATCCGCCGTGGTCGCGGTGGTGATAATGCGGTCGTAGCCCGCCTCGAACTCGTCCAATGCTGGCCAGTGTTCAGCGAGTTGCGGGCTGATAAAAAGATACCCCGGAACGTCGTCGGCCTGCTCATCGAGGATAACGCCCGGAAAATCGGCGGCCAGCCCCCAGGCTTTGGGGTAATAAGTGCCTCGAATAGTCGCGGCTATCCACTCGCCGCCAATACGGCTAAGTAAATGCTCGTTCTCACGGTCCTTCTGTAAGGTGCCATACACAAAAAGTGGTGTCATGCTGACGCTCCGCGTTCTCCATTTTTAGGTATCATGCCTTGAGCCGCTTGCAGATTGCAATAATTCCTTGGGGATGCATCCAAAAGACTCTACAGTGGTGATCGGTGTCCCCTCACTCGATTACTAGGAGCAGCAATGAATATCGCATTGGGTCAATGGTCAGTAAGTCGAGAATGGCAAGAAAATGCCAATACCATCATCCAGCTAATGCAAGATGCCGACCGGCAAGGTGCAAGGTTGCTGGTGCTACCAGAGGCGGTGTTAGCGCGGGATAATCAAGATAGCCAATGGGTGATCGAGGCAGCACAACCGCTAGAGGGCCCCTTTATCCAGCAGCTATTAGCGGCCAGTCAAACACTTGGTGTGACGACCCTCTTCACGCTACATGTTCCGGCTGGGGAGAATAAAGCGCGTAACGTGTTAGTGGCGTTACGTGGAGGGGAAATCTTACTGACTTACGATAAGATCCATCTCTATGATGCTTTTACGGTGCGTGAGTCAGATAAGGTGATAGCTGGGCATACCCTGCCCCCCTTATTACAGGTTGATGAGTTTAGGGTTGGCGTAATGACATGCTACGATCTGCGTTTCCCCGAGATGGCGCGGGCCTTAGCCTTGCAAGGCGCAGAGTTGTTGGTGCTGCCTGCCGCATGGTTAAAAGGGGCCAATAAAGAGCTACATTGGGAGTTGCTGACACGCGCCCGTGCGTTAGAAAATACTTGTTATCTTGCGGCAAGCGGCGAATGTGGCGTGAAAAATATCGGTCATAGCCTTGTCGTCGACCCTTTGGGCTTAGTGATCGCTCAGGCAGGGGAACGGCCGCAGCTTATCTTCGCGCAGCTAGATAAAGCGCACCTCACTGCGGTGCGTGAGCAATTGCCGGTGTTACAGAATTGTCGGTTATTGTCGGCCTGGCCCCAGGTTTTATCGCCGAGTGATTAGATCTTTTTGGCGAGGAACATAACAAAACGTTATTACTTCGTTAAGGTTATTGATTTACAAGCGAACTAAGACTTTTTATAGTCCAAATGGCATAACCTCAGAAACATCATATACTTTTGCTAAGGCGTGAATCGATTTGCGCAGGGTGTGTTGTGCAGTAACCACGCCAACATTGCCATTTTTAGCGCAGTCATACAAGGGAGAGTTAAGGTGTCGGAAACGGATCAACAAGCTCATCAGTCTCAGCCCATCTTACACGTAGAAAATCTGACTATTGGTTTCCCGCAACAGGGAAGGCTTCACTCCGTGGTCGATAACCTTAACCTCGAGGTCTACCGAGGCAAAACTCTCGCGTTAGTCGGTGAATCGGGGTCGGGAAAATCGGTCAGTTCGCTGGCATTGATGGGGCTTTTGCCTAAAGAGGCGAATGTCGAGGGGCAGCGGCTGTTGCGCACTCGAACCGGACAACAGATTGAGTTAGGGCAGCTGACGGAGTCCCAGTGGCAAGGGGTGCGGGGCGCCGAGGTGGCGATGATCTTCCAAGAGCCGATGACTTCCCTCAACCCAGTGTTTACCGTGGGTCAGCAGTTAGCGGAATCGGTACGCCAACATCAGCCGCTTTCTCATGCCGAAGCGCTGCAACAGAGTCTACAGCTATTAGAGCGCGTGCGGATCCCTGCGGCGAAGCAAATTCTTAGCCGTTATCCCCATCAGCTTTCCGGCGGCATGCGCCAGCGAGTGATGATTGCGATGGCTCTCAGCTGTCGGCCCTCACTGCTGATTGCCGATGAGCCGACGACCGCGCTCGACGTCACCTTACAGGCACAAATCTTAACGCTGATCCGGGAGTTACAGCGAGATCTGGATACCGGTGTGCTGTTTATCACCCATGATATGGGCGTGGTGGCAGAGATGGCTGACGAGGTGACGGTATTACGTCAAGGTCAGATGCTGGAAACGGCGGCGGTCGATACCCTGTTCTACGCCCCTCAGCATCCTTACACGCGACAATTACTCGCGGCGGTACCTCGTTTGGGGGATATGCAGTCCTATGATACCCCGCAAAAGTTTGCCCTACCCGGCGATGAGAAACTGTTAGACGATACCCAGGATACGGTCGATAAGCACTCTGCGCCGCTATTGCAAGTAAAGGATCTTGTTACCCGCTTTCCACTACGCGGCGGCCTCCTGAATCGGGTGGTCAGCGAAGTGCACGCGGTAGAACATCTGAGCTTTGACTTGCGAGCGGGCGAAACCTTGGCGCTAGTCGGCGAGTCCGGCTGCGGTAAATCAACCACCGGACGTGCGCTACTGCAGTTGGTCAATAGCCAGCTCGGGGCGATTACTTTTAATGGGCAACGGATCGATCAGCTAACCGGTTCTGCGCTGAATACTTTGCGCCAGCAAATTCAGTTTATTTTCCAAGATCCTTACGCTTCGCTCGACCCCCGAAAAACCGTGGGGTACTCGATTATGGAGCCCCTGTTAGTGCATAAGCTGGCCACCCCGGCTCAAGCGCAACAGCGCGCACATCAGCTACTGGAGAAAGTCGGGCTCTCGGCGGAACATGCGTTACGTTATCCGCATCAATTTTCCGGTGGGCAGCGCCAACGTATCTGTATTGCTCGCGCGTTGGCCTCTAATCCGAAACTGATTGTCGCTGACGAATCTGTCTCCGCCTTAGATGTCTCGGTGCAGGCGCAAATTATTAATCTGCTCCTTGACTTACAGCGTGAGCAAGGACTTGCTTTCCTCTTTATTTCCCATGATATGGCGGTGGTCGAGCGCATCAGCCACCGCGTCGCGGTAATGTATCAAGGACAAATTGTCGAGATGGGACCGCGTGCCGCGATCTTCGCCGCACCGCAGCATCCCTATACGCAAAAGTTACTTAATGCCGTACCGGTTGCCGACCCAAGAAGTCAGCGCCCGCCACTCTCTTCAGCAGTTGAAGAGATCCCTAGCGCCATTTATCCCTTAGGAAAAGGCCCCGAACGCGTAACCCTCAATGAAGTCGCCCCAGGGCATTATGTTGCGATAAACGCGTCGACCTCCCCCTTATCGCCGACCCATGCGGCAACCCCTTCATTGCAGACAGGAGAGACTTTATGATCACTAAACGCCAGCGCCCTTGGCTAATAGCCTTAGGCATGACTGCGAGCCTTGCCAGTGTATCGAGCTTTGCCGCAAAAAATATCGTCGTTGCCGTGGGCTCGAATTTTACCACGCTGGACCCTTACGATGCGAATGACACCCTTTCGCAAAGCGTTGCCAAATCGTTTTATCAAGGGCTTTACGGCTTTGATGAAAATATGAAGATCAAACCGGTGCTGGCGGAAAGCTATAAAGTCAGCAACGATGGGCTGACCTATACGCTGACTCTTCGGCCCAATGTAACGTTCCAAGATGGCACGCCGTTCGATGCTCAAGCCGTTAAGGTCAATCTTGACCGCGCCAGCAATCCTGATAGCCATTTAAAACGCTACAACTTATTTAACGATATCGCCAAGACCGAAGCGGTCGATGCGCACACGGTGAAAATTACGCTGAAAAAGCCGTTTTCAGCCTTTATCAACACCCTCGCGCACCCTTCTGCTGTGATGATTTCGCCTGCCGCATTGCAAAAATACGGTAAGCAGATTGGCTTCCACCCAGTCGGTACCGGCCCTTATCAATTTGTGAGCTGGAACCAGACCGATGCCATGACGGTAAAAAAATGGCCGAATTATTGGCAAAAAGGATTACCTAAGTTAGACAGCATCGTCTGGCGCCCTGTCGCCGATAACAATACCCGTGCGGCGATGCTACAAACCGGTGAGGCAGATTTCGCTTACCCAATCCCTTACGAGCAAGCTCCGCGCTTAAAGGCGAATAATAAGCTAGAGGTCGTGAGCTGGCCTTCAATTATGCAGCGCTACATTAGCCTTAATGTGACGCAAAAACCTTTCGATAACCCGAAGGTCCGTGAAGCCTTAAACTATGCGATTAACCGTGAAGCCTTAGCCAAGGTGGCGTTTGCAGGCTATGCCACCCCAGCGACGGGAATTGTGCCGCCAGCGATTGCCGATGCCCAACACTACCCGGCCATTCCTTATGACCCAGCGAAAGCGCGTCAGCTGTTAAAAGAAGCCGGTTACCCTCAGGGGTTCCAAACCACGTTATGGTCATCCCATAACCACTCTACAGCGCAGAAAGTATTACAGTTTACCCAGCAACAACTTGCCATGGTGGGGATTAAAGCCCAGGTGACGGCAATGGATGCGGGGCAACGTGCTGCACAGGTCGAAGACAAGGGACAAAAAGAGAGTGGCGTGCGGATGTTCTATACCGGTTGGACCGCCTCGACGGGTGAAGCAAACTGGGCCTTAACACCGCTGTTTGCGACCAGCTCTTGGCCACCGGCCATCTTTAACACCGCTTTTTATAGCAACCCACAGGTGGATAAAGATTTAGCCGATGCCTTAAATGCGACCGATGCCGCCAAGAAAAATGCTTTCTATAAAGATGCGCAAGATAAGATCTGGCATGACCAACCGTGGATCCCGCTGGTGGTTGAGAAGCTTGTTTCAGCCAATAATAAGGCCCTCACCCATTTCAATGTCATGCCAGATACTGGTTTTGATTTTGATAATGCCGATCTGAAGTGATTGTCTCGGGCAGGCATCGCCTGCCCATAACTCGAGGCTATGCATGCTCAATTATTTTCTAAAACGCTTGCTAGGGATGCTGCCGACGTTATTGATTGTCGCCATTCTCGTCTTTCTGTTTGTTCACCTTTTACCAGGCGACCCGGCTCGTCTGTTGGCGGGACCGAATGCTGACGGCACAGTTGTCGCCATGGTACGCCATCAATTAGGGCTAGATTTACCTCTGCCGCAACAGTTTTGGCATTATATCGTTCGGTTACTGCAGGGTGACTTAGGTCAATCGATGTCGTCGCAACGCCCCGTAAGTGAAGAGATCGCTAGCCGCTTTATGCCAACGCTGCTACTCACTCTGTGTAGCATGGCGTGGTCATGTCTGTTTGGCCTATTTATCGGTGTTGCCTCTGCAGTGTGGCGCAACCGCTGGCCCGATAAACTAGGCATGTTGATTGCCGTATCCGGTATCTCTTTTCCTGCTTTTGCATTAGGGATACTGCTGATGCAAATTTTCTCCGTCCAGCTCGGCTGGTTACCGACGGTCGGTGCCGATAGCTGGCGCCACTATATCCTGCCTTCTCTCACCCTCGGGGCGTCGGTAGCCTCGGTGATGGCACGATTTACTCGCGCCTCCTTTATTGAGGTATTGGGCGAGGACTATATGCGCACGGCGCGCGCGAAAGGCTTAAGCCCGCGTCGCGTTATCTTTAAACATGGCTTACGTAACGCCCTGATTCCGGTCATTACCATGATGGGGCTGCAGTTCGGCCTGCTGTTAGGGGGCGCGATCGTCGTTGAAGTGGTATTTAACTGGCCAGGCCTTGGGCGTCTACTGATCGATTCTGTCGAAAACCGTGATTACCCCGTTATTCAGGCGTTGGTCCTACTCTTTTCCTGTGAGTTTATCGTGATCAATTTAGTCGTCGATATCCTTTATGCTGTGGTTAACCCCACTATTCGCTACCGCTGAGGAGGGGTGATGAAAAATTGGCGCCGCGAAGCGGCTTTAAAATCCCTACCGACCCTCGATCCGGCAACACCGCAGCCACCGCTCCGCGAGTTCTGGCTGCGCTTTCGCCAACAGCCGGTGGCGGTGGCCGCCGGGCTATTTGTGGTGATACTTTTTATTGTCGCCATTTTTGCACCGTGGCTAACGCCGTTCGATGCCGAGAACTATTTTGATTATGACCGAATCGATCAAGGCCCTAGCCTTATGCACTGGTTCGGCGTGGATGCGTTAGGACGTGATATCTTTAGCCGAGTTATCTTAGGAACACGAATCTCTCTGTTAGCGGGTGTCTTCTCTGTGGCGCTGGGATCGGTTATCGGTACAGTATTGGGCTTGGTTGCTGGCTATTTCGAGGGCTGGGCAGATAGGATTATCATGCGTATTTGTGATGTTCTCTTCGCCTTTCCGGGGATCCTCTTAGCTATCGCAGTGGTTGCCCTAATGGGGCCGGGGATGTCTAACGTGGTGATTGCGGTCGCTATTTTCAGTATTCCCGCCTTTGCCCGCCTGGTTCGTGGCAATACCTTAGTATTGAAACAACTGACGTGGGTGGAGTCGGCACGCAGTATTGGCGCCTCCACTACGCATATTCTACTCAAACATATCCTGCCGGGGACCTTCTCCTCGATCGTCGTCTTTTTTACCCTGCGTATCGGCGTTTCGATTATCTCTGCAGCCAGCCTGTCATTTATTGGCTTGGGCGCTCAACCGCCGACACCGGAATGGGGAGCGATGTTGAACGAAGCGCGTTCAGATATGGTTATGGCACCGCATGTCGCGCTGTTCCCTATTCTCGCCATCTTTCTTACCGTGCTAGCGTTTAACTTATTAGGCGATGGCTTACGCGATGCGCTCGACCCCAAACTGCGTAAATGAGTCCGTAGAGCCGAGTGACTTGTTACTGATACAGGGCCGATTACGGCCCTTTTTTTATGTACGGCTTGCCTGGGCGCAGTGTTAAAACCAACTATCGTGATTTAAGTCCATAAAAGGGAAAGTGACTGACAAGTTCAACAAATGCTTCCGTAGCACTGGTGCTTAGCCACATACTACTTTCGTATCCTCTCTATCAGGCCGGAATTAATGTAATAAAATTAAGCTTTTTTCTCGATAGCTTATCCTGAAAGAAAGAATCGGCTTCACAAGGGTTACCTCAACTTTCATACTATTGCTCCACTTAACGCAAGGAGCGATTATGAATAACTGGAATACGTCTCGTCTTTATAGGTTTATCCCCTTCTTTTTAGCTTTCATCACGCTACTCCTATTAACCTTATTTTCTCGGATGAGTTATGCCGAGGCACGGCCAGCCGTTGCTGAACGAGTGATTGCTTACAGTGGCGATCTCGGGGTTAAAGTGTGGACATTACGGATTGGCGACCGTAAAGCGCAGGAAGCCTTAGTGCAAATTGAAGATGCTGATCACGATTGGAATCTCGTGATTCAGAAAATGAAGATTACTCGGGTTAACGACGCGCTGCATTACTCGGTCAGCCAAGGAAATAAACGTCACGTCGTATTAATTCTGAAACAGAATCGCGGCCAGCTCTTCTTACCTAATGAGCCTGACCCGATTACCCTGCACTACAGCGAAACCCTGTCGCAAAGTGGCGATGCGCAAATGTTCCTTAACCACTATCTGGCCAATAAAAAATAGTGAATGCCTGTTAGGTCCTTACCTAACAGGCTATGCCTGCTCAGGCTGAGTCGCCAACTGAGTCAGAAAGTGCTGATCAAGCCGATGATAATTCACCTCTTCCACCACCTTTGCGCCAAGCGAGGCATAAAATCCCTGCGCAGCCTCGTCTTCGCGCACTGACAACCAATCGAGTTGGCTACAGGATTTCTCTTGGGCGCGCTGTGCAATAAACGCCATCATTTGATGACCTAAGCCTTTACGGCGGTATTGCTCAGACACAAACAACTCTTTGATAAACATCTGTCCACTGTAGCGTGGTACTGGATAGAGGATAGTCACGCAGGCAAAGGCGACGATACGCCCATCGTGCATCCCTTTATAAATCTCTGTCCCAGAATGCGCAGGAAAAACTCTATCTTTTAGATATTTGGCCATTTGCTCCGCGGCAATAATGGCTTGCGGGTGATGATAGCGTTCCATTTCGGAAAAGATATCGACCAAATCTGCCCACTCGTCCGGTCCGCACTGCGTAATGTTCATGGTATTTCCAACGTCATTCAAGATGAAGTAACTATAGACGAGCCCTGCCGATTAGGGATAAAAAAAGCGCCATCAAGGCGCTCTTTTCCATTAACCGTAAAGTGATACTTCGCCCGGTGGACGGGTTTTAAATCTGCGGTGTAACCAGAGATATTGTTCCGGTGCCCGAAGTATTTCAGTTTCAATCACCTTATTCATATAGCTGGCTGCCGCTTGCGAGTCCTCATAAGGATAATCTTGCAGTGGCGGTTGAATAATCAGCTGATAACCACTTTTGTTGCTGTTACGAATCAACACAATGGTCAGCATAGAGGGCTTCGCCAGTCTTGATAAAACGAAAGTCCCGTTAGTGGTCGCCACCTTATCGACCGCGAAGAGAGGCGCAAATACACTTCCCTTAGGACCGTAATCTTGATCCGGTGCGAACCATACGGCTTCACCTTGTTTCAATGCATGGACCATTCCGCGTAAATCACGACGGTCAATCATCGCTTTATTCGAACGCATACGCCCTTTGGTCTGCGCCCATTCCATCGCTTGGTTGTTGTGCGGACGATACATCGCCATCATCGGCTGGCAGAGGCCGGTAATACGCCCACCCAGCTCAAGCGACATAAAGTGTACGCCAATCACCATTACACCACGCTGCTCTTGCTGCGCTTGTTGTAAATTATTGAGCCCTGATACGGAGTAGAGTTTGCGTACCCGCTTGTCCGACCAAAACCATGCAATACCGGTCTCGACCAAGGCCATCCCTAACGATTCAAAGTTCTTAGCGATCAGCGCTTCTAACTCTTGCTCTTGAATATTCGGAAAACAGAGTTGCACATTTCGCCGAGTGATCGACTCGCGTCGCTTCAAGACACGACGTGAAATTTTACCGGCCTTTGCTCCCAATCGAATCAAGATAGGATAAGGGAGTTGCACTAACAGCCACAATACGCCGAGTCCAAACCACGTGAACCAGTATCGAGGATGTAAAATTTTTAGCTGAAATTGCCCAGTTTTTTTCATAAAGCCTTCAATAAAAGAAGCCTCTACGCCAGAAATTCCACATTTCTTGGCAACGTATGGCCTCAGTAATCAGTTTGACCGCAGAAAGCAGAAAATGTCACCGAAAGATTGGGTGAAATAATGAAAGCAAATGTATCCAACATTACGGTGTAGTTGCCACGAGGACAATATCGACTTGAATAGGGTCCGCAACCAATGCGGGATATTGTCCCATGCCAAAGGCTTGGCGCGATAGGGTAATAGTACCAGAAAGTCGTAAATATCCGCCACTGGCCTGTAATTGTGAATCGTCACTGCGCTTACCGTAAAGCATAACAGGACGAGTCATCTCTTTGATTTTCAATGAACCTAATACCCGATAACGGCCCTCTCCCATATCGATAATACGGCTACTGGTGAAGGTGACATTAGGGTATTGGGCTTGATCAAAAAATTGGTGGCTTTTCAATGCCCAGGTCAGCACACGGTGATGAGCATCGAGGTTCGCGATCGGCATATCGATACGCAATCGGTCTGCCACGTCGTGCTGTGGGTCGACAACAATATCTCCGCGCAGGCCAGTAATGCGCGCATGGTAATCGGACTTACCAATCATATTCCACCGCAGCAAAACATAGCTACTATCGGCCAACTGAAATGGAATCGGGGCGGCAAAGGACGGAAAGACTCCCGCTAACAAACCAAGTAATAACACAGCTACTCGTAACATAAGGCCCCCTAAGCAAAACGCTGACACTATAGCTTAGCGTTAACTCTGCCGCCCAGAGAAATTATTTATTGATAGGTGATGCCAGGAGGATTAATTTGCGAGGAGGAAACGCCCTCTTGCGCTTCCCCCCAGCGTGATAGAATTTTTTGATAGTGTCTGGAGGCTATCGCGTCGTTTAATGCCTGATTAAGCGCCTTCACCAAACCATTACCTTTTAATGTGGTGGTGGCGACCCAAGCCTTATAAGGGTTATAACCGACCACTCTGCTGCGGCCGTTCAGTGCTGCTTTCCACGCGGCTGCCGCCTGCGGGCCGAACGTAATATCCGCACGCCCCGATTGCAGGAATAAGGTTGTGGTCGCATCGTCAGTCAGGTAAATCGGGGTCGCAGGAGGGAGATGCTGTTGCTGCAGCTGCGCATTCCAGTCAAGTAAAATACGTTCTTGATTGGTGCCTGAGCCAACGATCACCCGCTGACCGGCAATATCTTTCGCAGTGGCAATATGCTTGATGGGGCTGTCGTGCTTGACGCTAAATGCCAGCGAATCTGTTCGGTACGTCGCGAAATCATATTTCTGTTTACGCGCTTCGGTGACAGCGATATTGACCAGCGCAACGTCATAACGCCCACTCTTTAAGCCCAGCGGCCACTCTTCCCATGACACCGGCACTACGGTTAGGGTAAGCCCCAAACTCTGCGCCAGCAGACGAGCGATATCGATATCACTGCCGATACGCGTACGGTTATCACTCGCGACGAGCGATAGCGGTGGCGAGTTTTGGGCGGAAACGGCCACCGTCAGTTGCCCAGCATGCGCCAGCCGATAGTCGGCCGGCAATAGCGCTATCGCTTTGGGATCCGCCGGTATGTTCAGCGGCGTTTCATTCGCTTTCAAGTCCACCGCGGCGTGCGCTTGTACCGCGCAGAACAATAATAACGGGGTTAAGCTTGCGTAACGCATCTGGCCTCCTAAAGCACATTGGCCAAGAAATGGCGTGTTCGGCTATGTTGGGGATTATCCAATACTTGCTCAACCGGGCCTTGCTCGACGATCTCCCCCTCCACCATAAACACCACTTGGTCGGCAATTTTTCGAGCGAAGGCGATTTCGTGAGTGACGATCACTAAGGTCTTGCCCGAACGGGCGAGCTGTTCAATGACCGTCAGCACTTCGCCGACTAACTCGGGATCGAGGGCCGAGGTCGGCTCGTCAAATAGCAAGACTTTCGGGCGAAGTGCCAGTGCCCGAGCGATCGCCACACGTTGCTGTTGACCACCGGAAAGATGTCGTGACCAAGCGTGCGCTTTATGCGCTAAGCCAACCTGCTCTAATAGGGCTAAGGCCTGGGTTTTGGCCGCATGTCGCGATAACTTTCGATGCGCGATCGGGGCTTCGGCAACGTTTTCCAGCGCGGTCATATGAGGAAAAAGGTTAAAGCTTTGGAAGACATACCCCACCTGCGCCCGCTGTTTAAGAATGGCATTTTCTTTTAAAACGTAGAGTTTGTCCCCCTTACGCCGGTAACCGATATAGTCGTCATCGATGGTAATCAAGCCCTGATCGATGCCCTCTAAATGGTTGATGGTGCGCAGTAGTGTCGATTTTCCGGACCCTGAGGGGCCGATGATCACCGTCACCGATCCCGCCGGGATCTCCAGATTGATCTGCTTTAACGCATGAAAGCTTCCGTAGTGCTTACTGACATTGGTGATGGAGATTTTACCTGGGACATTAGCGCGTGTGAGCATGAGCAGCCTCCGCTTTTTGGCGAGTGACAAAACGTAAAGGCAGATAACGAGCTGCCAGGCGCGTGATCGAACTTGGCTCTGCCGCTCGCCGCTCGCTTCGAGTAATCGCTTGCTCCACCCCATATTGCAGTAACGATAGACCGGTAGTGATGACTAAGTACCACCCCGCGCCGACCATTAACAGCGGAATGACTTCTTGGTTGCGGTTGTAGATCATCTGCACGGTGTAGAACAGTTCCGGCATCGCCAACACATAAACCATTGAGGTACCTTTCGCTAGGCTAATAATTTCATTAACTCCTGCCGGTAAAATCGCCCGCAAGGCCTGCGGTAAGATAATGCGCCATGTCCGTCGCCACGAAGAGAGCCCTAATGCTGCCGCTGCCTGATACTGCCCGGCATCGACGCTATTAAAGCCGCCGCGAATAATTTCAGCGGTATAAGCACTTTGTACCAAGGTCAATCCAATCACCGCAGAGGAGAATTGCCCTAACACATTGATCGTTTGGAAATGCCCATAACTGAATGAAGTAAAAGGGATACCGAGGCTGACCGTGTCATAGAGGTAGGAGAAGTTGTACAAAATAATCAGTACAACCAGTAGCGGCAGAGAGCGAAAAATCCAAATATAACCCCATGCCAATCCCACCACCAGCGGGGAGTCTGACATTCTGGCCGCCGCCAATAAGCCCCCCACGACAATACTGAGCAGTGCGCTTGACACCATCAACAGCAGTGTTGTTTCAACGCCTTCGAGGATCACCGGGTTGAAGAACCACTCGCTAAAAACCCCCCACTCCCAGCGGGGATTGAACGCGATAGATTGTACCAAGGTGGCGGCAATAAAGACGACGGCAACCCCGCCGACGATGCGCCATGGATGCCGAGCAGGAATAACTTTCAATGAAGGCTGTGAAGACATAGTGCATCCTTACGCGACGTCTTGCGTCGCACTGAAATTAAGCGCCTTAGTAAAGCGTAAGCGACCATCGAAGGGGGGCTGCCCGTACTCTTCGAAGTCTTTTGAGAGGTCAAAATGCGGCTGATAGCCTAAGGAGCGATAGAGGGCAACGGCCTCGGGTTGGCGAAAACCTGTGCTGAGATAAATATATTGATAGCCCGCCGCCCAAGCGCTACGCTCCAGTTGCTGCATGACTCTGGCGGCAATCCCTTGCCCCCGTAAATCGCGACGGGTCCAAATACGTTTCACCTCTGCAGTCTTATCGTCATAAGGCTTAAAGGCACCGGTTGCGATAATTTCACCTTGCTGTTCCAGCTGGAGAAATAGGCCTTGTGGCGGCAAATACCATTCGGTAAGTTCGACCTCATTATGCCGGGAAAAATAGTCACCATAACGCGCGCTATATTCCGCGAACAGCCCGGTTAAAATCGGCACTAGCTGTTTATCTTCCGGTGATACCTGACGAAAACCTTCTGCTAACATAGTGGCCTCCTAATCGCCCAAGCCTGCTGGATTGACTTCCGAGGCAGGAATCGCTTCGACCCCCTCCCCCCAACGATTGAGTACCCGCTGATAGCTCCCGTCTTTAATGGCACTGTCGAGGGCGGCCGCCACCGCTGGGGCTAAGCCATTGCCTTTTTTCAGCGTGACCGCAATATGGGCCGCCTGAGGCCATCCCCCATCGACATTACCGACTAAATGCGTTCGTCCTGTTTTAGCGGCTTGCCAAGCGCCATTAACGTTAGGTCCAAACCACGCATCGGCGCGCCCTGACTGCAGAGCGAGCGCTTGCGCAGCACTGCTGGTCATATAGACCGGCGTCATTGGCGCCAGCCCAGCGTGAATATTCTGTTGGTTCCAGGCTAATAAAATTGCTTCTTGATTGGTGCCCGATCCGACGATGATCCGCTTACCGGCTACCTGCTCTGCTCGAGTAATGGCGGTAATCTGGCTGTGAGTCGGCACATAAAAGCCTAATAAGTCTTTACGGTAGGTCGCGAAATCAAACTTCTCTTTACGCGCTTTGGTGACGGTAATATTACTGATGGCCGCATCGTATTTACCGCTGGTCACGCCCAGCGGCCAATCTTCCCAAGAAGTTACGACAATACGCAGTTTCAGACCCAATGCCGAAGCGACCAAGCGTGCAATATCCGGTTCGCTGCCGATTAACGTTTTATTATTCTCGGCATAGACCGTTAAGGGCGCGGAACCTTCCCCGGAAATCCCCACAGTAAACTCGCCGGGATGCGCTAATGTCAGGCCTTTAGGCAGCTTAGCGATGGCAGCGGGATTGGCAGCGGTGGTTATTGGCTGCTCGTTAGCCTTGAGGTTAATTTCTGTACCGTTGATTGCTGTTTCGGCCAACGCTGAGAGCGGAAAGAGTAGCGCGGCGAGGATCATCATTTTTTTCATGCTACATCCTGTCGGCTAATCGCCTGAGTGAAGGAATTTACCGGGGTTGGCAGTCCCAGCGACGCTCGTAATGTCTGCCCGGGGTAATCTTGACGATAGATACCGCGTTGCTGTAACAGTGGGACCACCTGATTGACCACCTTGGCAAGCACTTCCGGTGTCGCCCCCTGAATGATAAAACCATCCGCGGCGTCGTTCTCGAACCAGTACTGTAATCCCTCGGCCACCTGCTCTGCCGTGCCATGGAAAAGTGGACGAGGCGTGGCGGCTTCCAAGGCAACTTGCCGCAGGGTTAACTGTCGCTGGCGAGCAACACGTTTAATCTCATCGGTAGTACTGCGAAAGCTATTGGTCCCCAGCGCACCCAGTTCAGGGAAAGGCTGATCGAGAGGATATTGGCCGAAGTCATGATGTTCGAAATAGCGCCCTAAATAATTTAAGGCGTCATCGATGGATACCAGCGCAGCCATCTGTTGATACTGCCGCTCGACATCCTCGGCATCCGTCCCGATCAACACCGATACCCCTTGGAAGATATGTAAATCTTCCGCTCGGCGGTGATAACGCGGAAGTTGCTGTTTAACCTCACGATAAAATTGTTGTGCCTCGGACACGCTATGTTGATGAGTGAAGATAGCGTCCGCATGGCGCGCGGCGAGCTGCTTACCATCACTGGAGGCCCCCGCTTGAAAGACCACAGGCCGACCCTGCGGGGTGCGTTCAATATTTAGCGGCCCGGCCACTTGGAAAAATTCGCCGCTATGGTTAAGAGTATGCAACTTACTCGGCTCGAAAAATTGCCCAGTCTCTTTATTGCGTACAAAAGCCCCCTCTTCCCACGAGTCCCACAGGCCTTTCACCACCTGCAGATACTCATCGGCAATACGATAGCGCAAACTATGCTCGGGATGTTTAGCGCGAGAGTAGTTACGGGCAGAACCTTCAAGCGGCGAGGTCACCACGTTCCAACCGGCTCGCCCCCCGCTAAGATGGTCAAGGCTGGCAAATTGACGGGCTACGGTGAAGGGATCACTGTAGGAGGTCGAAACCGTCCCGACCAAACCAATATGCGAGGTTAAGGCAGCTAAGGTCGAGAGAACCGTCAGCGGTTCGAAACGGTTTAAGAAATGGGGGATCGATTTCTCGTTGATATAGAGGCCATCGGCGACAAAAATAAAATCAAACTTCCCTGCTTCAGCGAGCTGAGCCGTCTGTTTTACAAAGTTAAGATTAATACTGGCATCGGCGGTCACCGACGGATGTCGCCATGCGGCCATATTGCCAGACGCACCATGGATCATCGTACCTAAACGTAGTTGGCGAATTGTAGACATAACGGGTCCTCCGCACAGGGCGCGGTGAGTGATTCAAAAAAGAGAAAATTAGAGTGAGTCGTTAAGGCTGTAACAGGCCATACAATAAGGCAGCGAACTGCGCCACAGCCATACTGTATCGTCGTAATCGTCAGTAAAATACCGTACAACGGCCGTCAATATTTTTGTCATGGGGTTGCTCCAGAGATCGAAAAGCGATCTGAAACATAACGTGCCGCTTGGCGTGCTGCGGCCAGCCGTGTAAGCGCTTGCTGGCGATGGGCCGGATCAGTAATCGGCAGATCAATAATAAATTCGTCAATTTGGTAGCGGTGATGCAGCTGTACTAAACGTTCGAATACCTCTTCGCCACTGCCGGCGATGACCGTCGGATACTTTCTTTCCAGACTGACAATACCACTTGCCGCCTGCTGCGCGAAGGTCTTTGCTTGCTGCGAAGACGCAAGATTAACCCGTTGTCCGTTCTCCAACACTAACTGCCAGGTTTCGAGGGAGGCTGCCAAGGCGTCCGCTTGGGCGCGATTTGCGGCAATCACCACCTGCACCGCGACCAGCGTTGGCCGCTGCGTCTGCTGCTGCCAGAAATCGGTTACCTTCGCCAATTGCTGATCATCACCATTCAAATGTGCCGCAAACACAAAGTTCCATCCCACAGCGTGAGCGAGTTCCGCACTCTGTTGGCTTGCGCCTAACAGAAAGCGTGGGGGGGAGATTGCCGGTAAGGGAGTCGCCTGTAATCCCGGATCCGCTTGCGTAAGATAACGATTAACGTCGGCAAGCTGTTGCGCGAAACTACCGTGCTGGCCTGGGGCCTGACCTTGTAATGCACGCGTCGATGTCGGTAATCCTCCCGGCGCTTTGCCGATCCCCAGATCGATACGTCCGGGTGCCACCGCCGCCAAAAGATGGAAATTCTCGGCCACTTTATAAGGGCTATAGTGCTGTAACATTACGCCACCGGCTCCCAGTCGCAGCGTCTTGGTCTGCGCCGCTAACCATGCCAAGACAATCTCTGGCGAAGGACTGGCCAGCGCAGAAGTATTATGGTGCTCGGCAATCCAGTAGCGATAATAGCCTGCTTGCTCGGCCAAACGGGCAAGCGCTAGGGTATTTTGCAAGGCTTGCTGGCTCGTTTCTTCCGGCTGTCGAGGGCACTTATCTAGAATACTCAGACGAAAAGGCATAAGGCTTCTCTTAATTATTCATCATGCCTTAGTTCTAAAAGAAAAAAGAAGCCGTTGGAAATAGTTAATTGATCATTGAATAGCATATTTTTTGCTAATGAATAAATAGCAGATGGACCATGTTCAGGTTAAAACCGGTAAATCGTTTCTATCTCCCCACGTGCTGGGATGGGAAATAACTAAAAACTCCACGGCGTGTTGTGAGGTATTGCGGGCTTGGTGTGGGACGTTAGGCGGGATTTCTAGGCCTTGTTGAGCCTGTAAACGATGCGTTTGCCCCGCCAGTTCCATATCCAGCTGTCCCGATAAAACAAAGAAAAACTGTCGGGACTGTTCGTGATAATGCCTGCGCTCAGCAGTATTGGCTGGCATCTTTTCATGAATAATTAATAGGTCTTGGCGGTTAAGTAAATACCAGCCGTCGCACTGGTCGCCCCATGAGTAATGCTCGGCCGTTACCTTATCAATCATGTTCTCGCTTCCTTTTCTGGTTAATAACACAATTTATGCTAACTATTTCGGTTAATTAGCTAAAGGGTTATCGGTTATAGACAGGTTTTTATACTGTTTTTTTATTTATTGGTTAAGGTTAATTAGTAAAAGAGGGATATTTTCCGATAATTATCGTCATTATATCTTTGTGATATAACGTTTGCGTTTTAATTATTTATTTAATTGAAAGCAATTTACTACTGTGGGGGTCATTCGATGCCGAAAGAGCAAGCCTTATGAATTTCCAGCAACTTAAAATTATTCGCGAAGCTGCCCGCTGCCAGTGCAACTTAACTGAGGTAGCAAAAATCCTTTATACCTCTCAATCTGGCATCAGCCGCCATATCCGTGAGTTAGAAGACGAACTGGGCGTCGAATTATTTATTCGTCACGGTAAACGTATGCTGGGACTGACAGGACCGGGAAAAGAGATGTTAGTGATTGCCCAACGGATCTTAGACGAGTCAGCCAAGGCTAAGCGGTTGGGCCAGTTATTCACCGCGCAAGAGGCAGGAGTATTAACTATTGCCACCACGCATACCCAAGCCCGTTACTCTTTACCGGCTATCCTGAAGCAGTTTCGTAGCCGCTATCCGCATATTCAAGTCGTGCTCAATCAAGCTACACCCGAAGAGATCCGCGATCAGGTTATTTCCGGCGAAGCAGATATTGGCATTGCCTCAGAGGGATTAGCACACAGTGGAAAGTTAACCACTTTTCCATGGTTTAAATGGAATCATCGTATATTAGTGCCGCACGATCATCCGCTCACTCAGGAAGATAAACTCAGTCTTGAACAGCTGGCAAACTGGCCGCTGGTGACCTATCGCGCTGGAATGACGGGGCGTTCAGTGATTGATGAGGCCTTTCAGGCCGTCTCATTACTGCCTAATGTGGTACTGAGCGCACAAGATTCTGATGTGGTGAAAACCTATGTTCGTTTGGGAATGGGGATCGGGATTATTGCCGAGACCGCAGCGGATCAGGATGATCCGGAACTGACCTCATTAGACGCCCGCCACCTTTTTAATAGTAATACCGTCTGGTTAGGGGTGAAACAGGGTCAGCTACAGCGCGACTATCTCTGGCAGTTTATGACACTCTGCAACCCTAACCTTTCTGAAGACGAGTTAAAGCAGATAGCGCGCGGCGTCAGCGAAAATACAGAGCTCGGTTACGATTTCCAAATTTAAGCGCACGGATCCCTCCTTTCTCCTCCTATAGGCGACTAAGCTAAGAGTATACCCCCTTACGCTTAGGAGCTTATGTAATGTCTTTCCCCTGGCAAAAACCTGGCTTAACAGCCGATCAGCAAGCCGCTGCCGTCGTCGCCGAGATGACGACGGATGAAAAATTTGCGTGGCTCTCTGGACCGATGGCTATCCCATTAAAAAAAGGGGATACGCTACCCGCCGAGGCGATCGGTTCAGCCGCTTATTATCCGGCAATTCCTCGTTTAGGGATCCCGGCATTACAACAGAGTGATGCCAGTTTAGGAGTCAGTGCATTGGGCGGTGTCCGCCCAGGGGATCACGCTACCGCACTCGCCAGTAGCCTCGCGTTAGGCGCCTCTTTCGACCCAGACTTGGCGCAAACCACCGGCGAGATGTTAGGACGCGAAGCCTTTGGTAAAGGGTTTAATGTGCAACTCGCCGGCGGGGCAAACTTGATTCGCGAGCCGCGTGGTGGCCGTAACTTTGAATATATCTCTGAAGACCCGTTGCTGACTGGCGTGATGGCCGGTCACAGTGTACGGGGGATCCAATCTCAACATGTGGTCTCTACCGTCAAGCACTTCGCGGTTAACGCTCAAGAAACCGGTAGAGTGCTGGCGGACTCCCGCATCAGTGAATCGGCATTGCGCGAGTCCGATTTACTCGCTTTTGAACTGGCTATTGATATCGGCAAGCCCGGCGCGGTGATGCCCGGCTATAACTTAGTCAATGGCGATTGGGCCTCGGAAAACCATTTTCTATTGTCACAGGTGTTAAAAGGCGACTGGCACTATGCTGGCTGGGTCATGTCGGACTGGGGGGCGACGCATTCTGCAACCAAAGCGGTGCGGGCAGGGTTGGATGTGCAATCGGGTGCCAATCTTGATAGCTGTGTTTGGTTCGATCAACCGCTACGCGAGGCCATGGCGCAAGGTGAGATCACTGAAGAACAGATTAATGGCATGATCCAGCGGATCTTACGAAGTCTCTTCGCCTGCGGCGCTATCCAACATCCTGCTCAACGCGGTAATCGTCTCGACTATAGTTGGCACCAATTGATCGCTCAGCGTGAGGCCGAGCAAGGCATTGTTTTACTGAAAAATGCCCAGCAAACTTTGCCGCTCGCACCCGAGTTAAACCGAATCGTGGTGATCGGGGCTCATGCTGATAAAGGTGTCTTGGCCGGTGGCGGATCCTCCGCGGTGACACCACAAGGTAGCTTACAGAAAGAAGGCGTCGATTTTATGGGGATCCAAACGCCAAAGGTCTACCATCCTAGCTCGCCGCTGGCCGCTATTCGCCGAAATTCACTCGCCAAACAGGTCGATTTTGTATCCGGAGACTCGATCGAGGAGGCACTCGACGCTAGTCAAGGCAGTGATGCTGTGATTATTTTCGCCGAGGAGTGGCGCTCCGAAGCACTGGATGCGCAAGGATTAGATCTCGATGATCATCAAAATCAATTAATTGATCAGCTCTCTGCCGTGCATCCGACGATCATCGTCGTGCTGGAAACAGGTGGCGCGGTGACGTTACCTTGGCTCGATAAGGTCCCGGCGGTACTCGAAGCTTGGTATCCTGGTTCAGGAGGGGGCGAGGCAATCGCCGGTGTGATCTTTGGTCGCGTCAATCCCGCGGGACGCTTGCCTATTACCTTCCCCGCTGCAGCGCAACAACTCCCCCATCCCGAGCAAGTCGATCCTAGCACCACCACCTCACTGCCTGGAGTGGAGGTGAAAGGCGAGATCTTCGAGATTGATTACGACGTCGAAGGGGCCGATGTCGGCTATCGCTGGTTTGAACGCCAACAGTTAACCCCCTTATTCCCGTTCGGTTTTGGCCTTTCCTATACGCAATTTGGCTATGAGGATTTACAGCTCTGCCAGACCTCTGACGACATTACGGCCAGCTTAACCGTGATCAACTGTGGCGAACGAGAAGGCAGCGATGTGGTTCAGATCTATCTGCGTCCCACCTCGGGGCGTTATCCCTCGCGATTAGTGGCTTTTCAGAAAGTCACCCTCGCGCCGGGAGAAACACAACGCGTCAGCCTGAGTCTGGAACCGCGAGTGGTGGCGCAATGGGACAGTGCTCAACAACAGTGGTCGATTGCAGGTGAAGAGTACGAGATCTATCAAGCCACCGATGCTGCTACCCCCGTGCTTAAGGGCAAACTCACACTGACTGCACAGACTTTCGGCTATCGCTAAGCGACTCGGTCTGCGCCCAGCAGGGTGGCAGACCGAACTCACTCTGAACATGTCATCAATCTGTCATCTTGCTGCGGCAAGCTAGCGACAGTCATCGGCACATTGAAGAGGTTTACCTATGAGCGATTATGATAACGATCTTTATGAAACGCTGTTTGCCACCCGTCAACGCCCTTTCCCTGAGGAATCGAGTGCGCCACCGCGACGCCGCCGTACGCCTGATGAAGGGGAGTACCATGAATTACAGTTCAATGATTAAGCACTCACTTATTCAATAACACGATGGGGTGAGAGGACAAAGCAGGCTGAATCACGCTTAATTCAGCCTGATACCACGCCGTCAGCTGCGATTCTGTCAGTACCTGCTGTACCGACCCATCGGCCACCAAGGTCCCCTGCTGTATCACCACTATCCTATCCGACCAGGTTGCGGCCAGATTGACATCGTGCAAGACCGCGCAGACCATCAGCTTTCCGTTGCGGGTTAACCGATGAAGTAAACGCAGCAAATGTTGTTGATGAAAGAGATCGAGAGCCGAGGTCGGCTCATCAAGAAATAGCCATCCCTCCGGTTGGTCCTCTTTCCATAGCTGTGCCAGCACCCTGGCCAACTGAATTTGCTGCTGCTCGCCTCCCGACAGGGTGGCATAATTGCGATCGCATAACGCTTGGCAACCGATCAGCGCAACGACCTGGTCGACGATCATGCGTTGTCGCTGCATGGCGTACTGGCTGATCCCTAATACGATCACCTCTTCTGCCGACATGGCAAAAGCCAGTTGATTATGTTGGCGCATCACGGCCCGTTGGCCTGCGAGTTCCCTTCTCTGCCACTGGGGGTAAGGCTTACCGGCCAACCAACACTCGCCTGTTGTTGGGCTAAGAAAGCCGGTCAATAACCGTAAAAGTGTCGACTTTCCTGCCCCATTCGGTCCCATAATGGTGACAAACTCGCCCAGTTTAAGCGTCAGATCTAAGGGGTTAATTAAGGTGCGCGATCCCGTCTGCAGTCCAATCTGCCTCGCGGTAAGGGTATTATGCATAACTGGCCTTTAAGCGTTTCAGGATCAACATAAAAAACCACGGTGCCCCCAGTAGACTGGTCAAGAGGCCAACAGGCATTTCAGCGGGTTGAACTAGGGTGCGTGCTAGGGTGTCCGACAGCAACAGGAGTAATCCGCCGACAATGATCGATCCGGGTAATAACCAACGATGATCGCTCCCAAATACCATTCTTACCAGATGAGGAATGACCAAACCGATAAAGCCAATAATACCGGTGAAAGAAACCGCGGTACCAACCAACAAGGCGTTACCGATTAATAAACCCTGCTGAACCCGTAACACATCCAAGCCGCTATAAAAGGCATCCTCTTCGCCAAGCTGTAAGAGGTTTAAGGCGCGGGCCGATCGCAGCAGTAACAGTGAGGTCGGGATGATGATCAGCGCGCAGATCCCCACCACCGACCATTGGGCTTGGGCTAAGGATCCCATTCCCCAGAGTGAAAGCTGTCGCAGCTGTTGATCGTTACTCAACCAGGACAGCACGCCGATTAGCGATCCCGATAAGGCATTGATCGCGATCCCTAGCAGCAGTAAGCGGGAGAGTTGACCTTGGCTAATCTTGTTCAATTGAAAAATCAGCGCCGTGACCAATAAACTGCCGATAAAGGCCGCGATAACCGGTAACCATAAACTGGCGAATAAGGGTAATTGAAGAGGCAAGAGCAAGGCCAACGCCACCATAAGCCCTGCTCCGCTGCTAATCCCTAATAGCCCAGGATCCGCAAGCGGGTTACGAAAAAGCCCCTGCATAATGGTGCCCGATACCGCGAGTGCGGCACCGATAAGCAGGGCCAAGAGTACACGGGGAACACGAATGGTTAACCAGACTTGCCAGACAATACTGTCGAAGGGTTGCTGCCAAATCTCGATTAACGACAGCCTCATTGCCCCAAGCTGGGTCGCCGCCACGGCGCTGATCACCAGCAAGACAATAAAGATCAGCAACGTCATTTGGCGGTTAAGGCTGACGCGCATAGCTTTCCGCCACATCTTGACGAAGTTTGAGAATAGCCTGCGGTGTGTCGATCCCGAACCCTAGTAGTGCCATTTGATCGATCACCACCACCCGACGCGCTTTCCCGGCGGGCGTTAGGGCTAATCCAGGAAGTTTCCAGAGCTGGCTGGCACCGCCCATCTGCTGCAAAGCGTGCTGGTCAATAATAATCACTTCGGGTGCGGCCGCTATCACACCTTCTTGTGACATCTGCTGATAATGTGGCACCTGCCCCATGACGTTAGTCAATCCTGCACTGCGTAGCGCAATGTCTGCGGCGGTCTCTTTACCCGCAATCAAGCTTTGCATACCGTGATTCGCCATAATATACAGGGCTTTATGACTGCCACCGGCCGGGACCTGTTTCAGCGCACTCAACTGCTGATCCAACCGCTGCAAGATCGGCTGTGCTTGTGCCGTCTTTCCCAGAGCTTGAGCCAGCGTGTTGACCTTGACCGCAATCTCCGACAACTGTGGCGTCGCCGGGACGGTGACGACTTTCACACCGACTTTTTCGATTTGCTGGAAGACTTGAGAGGGCTGGGCCTGCGCATTAGTTAGTACTAACGTCGGCTTAAGCGCCAGTATTCCTTCACTGTTTAATTGACGCATATAGCCAATATCGGGCAGCTTAAGACTTGCTTCCGGGCGCTGGCTAGTCGTGTCGCGGCCAACCAGTTGATCGCCACTGCCCAGTGCATAAATAATCTCGGTCACGTCACCGCCAATCGAGACCAGCCGCTGCGCAGCCGTCACGGGGATCGTGACGAAACAGAGAAGTAATACGACATATTTCATTAGCAGAGTTCTCCCGCTAATTCCTCAAGTTGTTGACGCCAGAGCGGTTGTTCTGGCTGCCCTTCAGACCGTTGTCCATAAAGCTGGGCGATTTGTGTGCCATCTTCTGCAAACAGCTCAAGGCTGGTAACGTGCCCGTCAGCCGTAGGCTTGCGCGTGATCCAGGTTTCAGCGATTTTTTTATCCTGAAGGTGTAAGGTGAACTGATCGTTGAAGATATTAAGCCAACCTTTCATCTCTACCACTTTGGCGAGACGACCGGTGAAGATCTGCGTACAGCCGCGGTTACCGACAAAAATCATGATCTCGTTCTGCTGCTGCTGAACACGCTCAAGCAACAGTGCAACGCTGTCGTTACTGACTTGGCGAGCCAACTCATCGCTGACCATCTTAAAGGCTTGTTGCCGAGTGAGTTGATGACGACGCAGCAATTGAAAAAATTGATGAACATCGGTCATGGCGCGCCACTCTTGTTCCACCCTCTGTGGATCGATCTCTGACGGTTGCATGACCGCAGGGAAAGGCTGGAGCGCGAGCGTAGAGGGGGTGACCTGCTGCCATTGAGTTATCAATGCTTGCCATGCAGCACTATCGGTTTGCGGGGTCGCATAGATTTTCACCACCGCGTTCCCTTGGGTATCAAAAATTTGTAGGCTATGCCGCTCACCCGAAACACCTAATTCGGTCAAGGCAAACACACTGTGCCACTGTTGCGGAAAAAAGCGTTGATCCAGTGCGCGGGGGTTTAATACCAAACCGGCATGAGGACCAAAATGCAGATTCTCATAACGTCCAATTTGCTCATGGACGGCGTAATCATTGCGGACCAAGCTTTTAATCTCGCCCACTGCCGCCAATCCTTTTAGCAGCGCTTCAAATTCCGGTTGCAGCGATTGTGCATCATGACCGCAACGAATTAAGGTCAATTCTGCTTCGCTGATCGCCATCATCGCTGCAAGATCACGGGCATACAGGTGTGGGTGTTCCGTTTTTAACGCTAAATAATCAAGATATTGTTTATTCATCGGTTACGTCCTCTATAACGCCCCGGCAAACCGGGGCTAAACATTTAGAAATCAACATTCAGACCGAGTTGGAAAGTCCGTCCTGGCATTGTCGCGAGCGCGATATCGGCTTGATGCTGGGCATTATCGGTCGTTAAATCACGGCTACTTAAGTAATCCCAATACTTACGGTTAGTCAGGTTATACACGCCACCACTGAGTTTTACCGTTGGGGTCACTTGCCAGTATGCCGTCATATCCACCATCCCGTAGCCAGGGATGCGCCAGTATTTGCTGCTATCGACCTCTGTCGCGCTACCAGTAGTCGTGGTATCGCGCGTGGTTTGTTTGGCCTGCTTTCCTTTTACGAAGGTAGCAGTCACGGCAGCCCCGTAACGTTGCGCAGGATCATCCCACGCGACGCCAATAATCGCTTTCATCGGCGCCACACTGTCTAAATCAACATATTTGTCGCCTTGCAGGGAGGACTTGGACATCCCTTTGGTATAACCCAAGGCAAAGCTTGTGCTCAAGCCATTCACTGCTGGGAACCACTCCCCGTAGTGAATTTTAGTCGTCAGATCTCCGCCATAGATAAAGGCTTTATCACGATTTTCTGCTTGATAGACGGTATAGATATTCGAAGGTACGTTAGTAAACTTGCTCGGTGATCCGCTGCGCGTATAGCGGTTATACGCAATAAAGTTATCGTAGTCGTTATAGAACAGTGAACCGTGAATATCGATTCCCGGTACGGCTTGTCCCTTTATCCCCCACTCAAGGTCATTACTGGTTTCGGTCTTCAAGCCATTATTACCAATCAACGCATATTGTTGTTTGCCGGCATAGCTTGATCCGAGATTCCAGGAGCCATAAAGCTGGCTGGCTTCAGGGAACTGCGCGCCCCGTTGGTAACGAATATAAGTTAATAGCTGTGGCGTCAGAGAGTATTCGAGACTCAGCGACGGTAAGAATTGTGTGTCGCTTTGGCTACTATAGAGTGTCGAAACGCTCTCTTCGGTTAATACGCTACTGCCAGCGGCAAGGCTACTCAGGTTACGGGGCTTATTCTTTAGATAACTGACGCGGATACCCGGAGTGATCGCCACATGGTGTCCCTGCCAATCACCGTTAATTTTATCTTCAACGAAGCCGCCAAGCGTGGTGGTTTGGCTATCCGCTTGCGGTTGCACCACCCGATAATAAACCAGAGGGGTGGGTGATTGTGAGAAAGGCCGTTCGGTGCGCGTCATATCGCCATTTAAGCCAGCACGAATATCATGACGGCCGATAGTTTTTGCCAATTCCGAAGAGAACCCGAATTTATTGGTATTAAAATCAGACAGCGTACGAGTCGGGACCAAGGTGTCGCTCGGGCCGAAAGTATTGTCATGCGCCTGCGTCTTCTGCCAATACACTTGGCTAGTCAGTTGATCTATCCACTGATTCAGTGGTGTGTATTCATCTTGTAAGGCAACCCCAAATCGGCGGGTTTGACTGGACTGCTGGCTAGTACCGAGCACCGCTTTACCGCTGGAGTCCCACGTATCGAAATGAGTATGGCTGGTTTTTTGATAGTAATTACCGCTAGCTGTCAGTTTATGTTCGTCATTTAGCTGCCAAATCGTGCTGGCCGCAAAGGCATCAGAGTGCCAATTTTCTGGCCATGCTTGGTTATTCCCTTGGGTTCGTGTCTCTTGTCCATCGCGTCGGCTATAGACAAAGATCCCACGTAACTGATCATCGCCTGCTGCCGCAGTGATACCGTTATGCCATGCACGATTTGCCGAGTCGTAATCGGTTTGATAACCGAAATACTGTTGGCGTGTCGGCGATAAGTAATCGTCCGCAGATTTTGAATGGAAAGCGACCAGCCCCCCAATCGAGGTATTGGGCTGAGATACCGCGGTCGCTCCCGCTTCGATATCCATCTGGCCAAAGAGATAAGGGTCAATATAGTCGCGGCCAATACCAAAGCTATTCACTCCTGTTCGCCCAGCATAAGGGCGGCCTGTCGCTTGCGGCATCGAAACGCCATCGACATTGATCCCAACGCGATTACTTTCTAACCCACGAATGTTATAGCCGGTATAGCCGCCTCGATCGAAACCGCTTTTTCCACTGCCAGATCCGCCACTCGATCCCGTCGCACTTACCAAGGGTTGATAGCGCATCAAGGTACCAAAATCGTTCGAGCCATTTTTTTGCATCTGCTTGGCACTGACAACGACTTTATTGTTGGCCTCAATTTTAGGCGTTACCCCAGTCACGACTAAGGTCTCATCCTGCTTAGTCTGTCCAGTAAGAGGGATATTTCCGGCGGTCGCCGAGGCACAATATAGCCCGCTCAGGCTAAGAGCGATAAGCGATAAGCGGGGTCGAGGGGAAACTGTCGAGGCAGTCCTGGAGTATTTACGCATAGAGGCTGTGTGTTCCTAAAAGGTGCGGCAATTCGCAAAAATGACAAATGGCTCGTATTGGAGCCTTTATCATAATGAATGCGAATCTATATCATTATGATAATCATTATCAATAGTAATCAATGTAAAAGTTCACTTTTTTTTTATTCTTTATCCTTTGCTTACATTGCTTTGGTGCAATGCTACAGTAAGTGAATCGATACCATTTTTCTTGGAGGCTATGTGTTTGCTTGGATAACACTTTTACCTGCCCTATATATTGGTGCGCGCTTTATCTTGCCGCTCCCGCTCCCTTTTATACTTCGGCTGCTCTGTTTTATTGCCGTCGTCCTCGTGGCAGAGTGTCATCTTGTTTATAAAGTTGTCTTTGGTAACCGCTTCGCGCCGGAATTCCCTCACACTGTGATGGTCGCCATTAACTTCCTCTTTGGGACGATCATTGCTTTTACCCTGTTACTGATCCTAAGCGATATTGTCAGCGCCTGTCAGTTTGCATTGAGCGGGTCGTGGCCACTCCACCGTAGCACTCACTTTATTTTGTTAGGTATTTCGTTAGTGACAGCCGCCTACGCTACCTACCAAGCGGTCAAGGTGCCTCGCGTTAAAACCGTGACGTTAACGCTACAGAATTTACCTAAAGCGTTTGATGGCTATCGTGTCGTTCAATTAACCGACTTACATGCCAGTACCCTCTTTACCGGACGCTGGATGAAGAAAGTGGTAGAGCGTACCAATCAACTGCAGGCGGATGTCGTCCTGTTTACCGGCGATGTCGCGGACGGCAGTATCGAGAAACGTTATGATGATGTCGCGCCGCTCGGCGAGTTAATTGCTAAGCAGGGGCGTTTTGCGATTCCCGGTAACCACGAGTATTACTCTGGCTATTCGCCATGGATGCACCGGATGCAGCAGTTAGGCTTTCATGAATTGCTTAACAGCTCAGTCGCCGTCGAGAAAGAGGGAAGTCAGCTCTATATTGCAGGGGTGACTGATGAAGCCGCTTTACGATACGACCAAGCCGGCCCTGATTTAGATAAGGCCCTAACAGGCGTGGACCGTGAAGCGCCAATTATTCTGCTGGATCACCGTCCGGAAAATGCCCGAAAAAATCTCGCTAACGGCGTTGACCTACAGCTCTCAGGTCACACTCACGGTGGTATGGTTTACGGCCTTGCCACCATCGTAAAGCGTGCCAATCAGGGTTTTTCGTCTGGGCTTTACCCAATCGGAAAACGCTATCTTTACGTAAGTAACGGTACTGGGCTATGGAATGGATTTGCCCTACGCTTGGGCTACCCTTCTGAGATCACGTTTTTTATCTTAAAAAGCGATAAAACGGGTACTGACTAACTTTTTTAGTGTCGAGGCAGTACTATTCTTTACCTCGACGCTGATTGATCCGCAGAGAAAATCCACACATCAATATGTCTCAAATCGGATAATACTATGTCCAATACTCAATACATTACCATTGCTGCAGCATTACTTATTGATAATCAGGATAATATCCTACTCGTAAGAAAACGTGGTTCCGCTTTTTTTATGCAGCCTGGCGGTAAAATCGACCAAGATGAAACGCCTGAAGAAGCATTAATCAGAGAACTGAAAGAGGAATTACAGCTGGTTGTCACTAAAGAGGAACTGATTCCGATGGGATGTTTCCAAGACGTGGCAGCGAATGAAGCACACCATCAGCTCACCGCTTATATGTACCGTATTCATAGCAAGTCGTTTGCGCCTATCCCTGCAGCCGAAATTGAGGAAGCGGTCTGGCTATCGCAAGAAGAATGCCAGCATGTCACATTAGCCCCGCTAACTGAATATCAGCTATTACCTCTTGCTTGGCCAAGTGAGTGAAAAGATAGAGGGGAGACATTTCTCCCCTCTGCACGCAGCGATTATGCGCTCAGCGTTTTCATATCAACCACAAAACGATATTTTACGTCGCCTTTCTCTAAACGTTCAAATGCCTGATTGATTTGATCGGCATTAATCAGCTCAATATCTGCCGTAATCCCATGCTCGGCACAAAACTCGAGCATTTCTTGCGTCTCGCGAATACCACCGATATTCGATCCAGAAAAGCTTCGACGCCCTTTTACAACATTGAATGCCCCTATCTCGAGCGGCTCAGGCGGGATACCCACCAGCACTAGCGTACCGTCGATTGCCAAGATGTTGAGGAATTGATTGATATTATGTTTCGCCGACACGGTATCAATCATGATATCGACACGTCCAGCAAACGCAGCCATCTGATCGTTGTTGGTCGACAACACCGCTTCATGAGCGCCTAAACGTTTAGCATCATCCACTTTCTGCTGTGAGGTCGTAAAGACGACGACATGGGCGCCCATCGCTCGGGCAATCTTTATCGCCACATGTCCTAAGCCACCGATCCCCAGAATACCAACGACCTTCCCCGCGCCCGCCTGCCAATGTTTTAGCGGTGAATAGACCGTAATCCCGGCACAGAGTAAGGGTGCGGCGGCAGCCATATCGGAAAAATTTGGCATCTTTAAGGTATATTTTTCGCGACAGACGTAGGTTTGAGAGAAGCCACCGTAAGTCATTCCTCCCGATATCGGGTCTGGAGTGCCGAAGGATAACGTCGTCCCCACTTCGCAGAACTGTTGTAAGTCCCTTGAACAAGCCGGACACTCCCCACACGAGTCGACAATGCAACCGACCGCAGCATAATCGCCCACCTTAAACTGCTTTACTTCTGCCCCGACGGCCGTCACTCGGCCGACAATCTCATGACCGGGAACGACCGGATAAGTGGTTGCACCAAAATCGTTTTTGATTTGATGAAGATCGGAGTGACAAATACCACAATATAAAATATCCATCGCGATATCGTCGGCCCGCAATGCCCGGCGGTGAATACCCAAAACCTTTAATGGCTGTGAGGCGGAATCAGTACCTAACGCTTTAATTTCATGTTGCATGATGGGATAACCTCTGTCGTTTTTCAAAAACTATAGGAGGTTTAAGGACGAATAATAAGCGAGTAAAAATCATAGCCTTTATGATCAACGTTCATTACTACAAAAGCGCTTCCTCTACTCTCGATTTATACATTACGCAGCCACTCGGTTTTGTCATCACTGTGTTAGTCAATTTCGCATAAAAATAGGTAGACTGACTTGTCGTCGTTACTGAGCGAATCAGACGCTAATGACGCGCTATCGTTCAAGGCTTGGTTGACTTTCTTCCTCATGTTCAACGCGTGGAGGATTCTTCCGATACCAAAGAAAAAACAGCCGTTCGTGGCGAGCATATGTTTAAACCCCTTCACGTCGATAGCTAATAATACGGCGTTGAGATTGTTATAGTGCGGATGGCTTTTGGTCTTTGAGGCACGCTTAAAGAAAAGATTATTGGTATAAAACTTAGCGTGCTTTTCTTGTACTTGGATAAAAATAACGTCAATTTTTTTGATAAAAAACAATGAATAAAAGCGTGGAAATACACAGTAAAGACAATACTGTTGTCTTTATATAAACAAGTGGTGGATAACGTGCCTATTTCATACGCTTTATCATGTTCAGAAATAACAGCATCAACATCATCTTTGAATAGCTCTCTACATGGAATGCCTAAGTCAGTATCAGCTATAATACTGATAGTACCTATGATGTTTCCACATCGTTGCGCGATAAATAAAGAACTTCCATTGTTTACTAGCATCTTATTGCAAATAAATCCCCTATCGCCCTCACCTTTTATTCCTGATCGTATATATTCTTTTTTAATGAATCTTGAAGCGCTGATATAGTCGACGATAGTGCATGCCTTGGAAATAAATACCTCATCATTTTGACCATTCATCATCGAGATTATTTTCTTAATTCTATAACTTGAGAATTCATTACTAACCTGTAGATTCAATGCGTTATCCATGAGCATCCCAACGGTATGATTAATTTATCAAGTTTGTTTTATTTCTAGCACAAAGTATCAAATAAGCCTATTTAGCTAGGTGAGTATTTTTTTAGTCCCCATAGCAATGGCAAAATATTAACTGCGTTAATAGCTAAAAAAGAGCTTTTTCTTTTAACGTTTCAAACCACGGTAGCCGATTATGTCTTTTCGCAAAGTAGACAACAAAAAATTTATATTATTCTCGTTTATTAACCTTAAAGAATATAGTGTTTTATTGGCTTGATAAATTAGGCTTAGCTATTTTCCTGCTTGCCGAAATATTGTCATAGAGCAATCATCTTAAAATGTTAAGTCAGCCTGACTAAAAGAACCCTTAGCGTCTTTAACACTTCCCTACGATCTGCCTAAGCCTCTGTGGCAGTAGTTTTCTCGTCGATGTCCATCTGTCCTTATCGCTACCGATAACCCGTCACTGTTTTATCGCCGCACCAACAGAGAATCTTCCTCGATACTTCGCCAAATTTAACAAAAATTAAACATAATCAATTGAAAAACAAAGTATTTTCAGAATACATTAATATGTAAATTTATGTAAGCGAAAGCTTACAATGTCATTGAATGGTAATGATAATGATTACCATTAATAAACTCATGTTAAGATAACAATGAAAAATAACAATAATGTTTCACCCTCGCTAAAGGTGCTTAACCAAGTCACTCTCTTTACCGGTTTATCGGGGATGATGATCGGTGCGCAAGGGGCTGAAAACACAACCTCGCTAAAAAAGAACGATGATATCGTTGTTACTGCTAATGCGTTGCCATCGCTCTATGCACCTGAAAAATTATCAGGCACAAAATTTATTTCTGCTATTGCAGACACCACCCGGACAGTCCAGGTAGTCCCTCAGAAAGTCCTGCATGAACAGCAAGCGAATACGCTAAGCGATGCCCTAAAAAACTCACCGGGCGTTGGAGCTTTCTTTTCGGGGGAAAACGGCTCGTCAAATATGGGCGATGCGATCATGATGCGCGGAATCGATACCTCGAACAGTATCTACGTCGATGGTGTGCGTGACATTGGTAGCATTACCCGAGATACCTTCAACACTAAGAATATTGAGATCATCAAAGGCCCTTCGGGATCGGACTATGGCCGAACCGCCCCATCAGGCTCAATAAATATGGAAAGTAAGCAGCCTGAGCTCTATACCGGTGTTGATGCGTCAGTCGGCTATGGCAGCGCATCAGAACGGCGGGGAACACTGGACTATAACCAGATGATCAACGATACCACTGCTTTTCGCGTCAACGTAATGGGCGATAAAGGTAATACTAAAGGGCGTAACAATGTCGACCACGAAAAATACGGCATCGCCCCATCGATCGCTTTCGGCTTAGGGACCTCGACGCGGCTATATCTCGACTACCTTCATGTACAGCAAGACAGTACGCCAGACGGTGGGGTGTATACCGTTGGGTTACCCGGGTATAGCAGTACCAATGCTTTGTTAAACGGTGCATCACCGGTTTCGCGTAAAACCTTCTATGGTACGGATTCAGATTATGAACACGATGTACAGGATACCTTTACATCGCGTTTCGAACACGATTTCAATGATAACCTGACCCTGACGAATACCACTCGCTGGTCGGAGATTCGCCAATCCTATTTATTATCGGCAGTCATGGGGCGTACTTTTACCCAGCAGAACGGCGAGGTGTACGGCACGCGTCTGATGAATGCCAGCGATACCGTAAATAAGATCCTGACTAACCAAACCAACTTAACCGCGAAGTTTTCAACATTAGGCGTTGCCCATACCGTCAGTACTGGTGTGGAGCTGACGCATGAAAACTACAACAGCTACCCTTATGCTTTTGCGTCGAATAGCGTCGACTTACTGCACCCTTCTTCAGATATTACCGTCTCGCCGACCACCGGCTATGCCACCCGTGGACGGACTAATACCTTAGGCGTCTATGCCTTCGATACTTTATCCTTAACCGATCGTTTATCGGTGAATGGAGGGCTACGCGTCGATAGCTACCAGACGCACTATATTGCGGATAGCGCCACCGGCCACAGTAACCTGAAGCAGTCCGATAACCTGTTTAACTGGAAGATCGGTGCGCTGTATCACCTAACGGACAATGGCAATGTTTACGCTAACTACGGCGTTTCCCAGCAACCTCCAGGGGGTGTTGATTTCAAGCTGACTAACGACAGCACCGACCGCACTTCTCGTGGCGGCGAAAATATCAACTTTAGTCCTGAGAAAGCAGAGACGGCAGAGGTGGGGACAAAATGGTCGCTGTTTAATAAGAAACTGCTACTCAGTGCAGCCATTTTTAGAACCAATATTAAAAACGACGCAGAGCTCGATGCCACCACCAATGAATATGTGCAAAATGGCTCGAAGCGTGTCGAAGGGTATGAGCTTAGCGCCGCAGGCGATATCACCGATAGGGTTCACCTAATGGCGGGTTACGCGCAGCAAAACACTCGTACTGATAAGACCAGCAGTACCAATGACGGCTCAACCGCCATTCCCTTCACGCCTAAACACTCCTTTACCTCTTGGGCTACGTGGGATGTGGTCGACAATGTGACGGTAGGAGTTGGGGCCCGCTATGTTGGCACCCTGCATAAGATAAAAGATGGTGCCACCGGTACCCCGTCCTCGGTTGGACATTACTGGGTCGCCGACTCGATGGCAGCGTGGCGTATCAATCCTAATCTCGATCTGCAGCTTAATGTGTATAACCTAACCAATAAGAAATATATCGCGGCGCTTAACCGCAGTGGTTATCGTTATTCACCTGGAGCACCTCGAACCTGGATGCTTACCACTAACGTGCATTTCTAAGCGAATGATGGCGCAGGCTACGGCAAGCGGTATCCTCGTTGCTTAACCCCTTCCTAGCGTCGTTTCTGCCGGTTCGTCGATAAGCGCCGGCAGTGAACGACGTTTTTTTGTCAGTGCAATGCTGTGCTGTCTTAGGCTTTCGCCTCCGATAGCGGTATCAGTGTTACCAATTTGGTCGTCAGATCTGGGGCTAACTGCCAAGTCGTTTGCTGATAATGGAGGAGTCCCTGCTGAGGGTGCTGAAAGCTTCGTTGCCCCCCTTCTCGATGAATAACATGATGTTTTTGCCACCATTGCGCAAACTCTGCGCTCTGCAGTAATAAGTGATCAATAGTGGTTCTTAACGGTGCTGTTTTCTCTAGATGAATCGACTCTGCACGCAACTCAGCAACGATTCGCTGCGCCCGTTCAGGCCAATCTGACACCAATTGACGAGCCAAGGGGCTGAGAAAGATAAACTCCAGCATATTGGGTGTCTGGCCGTCGAGGAGCCAACCGTCAAATAACACGGCCGCCTGGGGGTTCCACGCCACCACTTGCCAAGCGCCATTCATGATATAGCATGGGGTGGTTATCATCGTCACTATCGCCTTAACATCGGGTTCACAGGACAACGCGACAGGATTCAGCGGATCGGCTAATTCCGCTAGACTGAATAAGTAATCGCGCTCGGCCTGAGAGAGTTGTAAAGCGCTCGCAATATGGCTAAGGCTTCGAGGTGAAACCGCGATTCCCCTTCCTTGTTCTAACCAGGTATACCATGTCGTGCTGACATAACTGAGTTGCGCCACTTCTTCCCGCCGTAATCCGGGCGTACGCCGACGAGGACCTCGAGGTAATCCAGCGCGCTCTGGGCTAAGGTGTTCTCGTCTAAGGCGTAAGAATTCACCCAACTGTTTTGCAGGATCCTGATGTTTCTCCGCCATAGCCTATTACCTCTTATACTAGGATAATTACAGGTATTGTCCCAGTATAATAGGTTGTTTAGCCTACTCCCAACAACCAGATAAACATTAGGGGTACTCTATGACTCATCGCGCACATGCTCAGCGAATTTCTGAACAATTCAGCCCGCAGGCTAACGCTTACTTAACCAGTGCTGTCCATGCGGCAGGTGAAGATTTACAACGCTTACAACAGTGGCTAGCGCCCTTTGGCGATGGGCATATTTTAGATATTGGCTGCGGTGCGGGGCATGCTAGCTTTACTGCTTCACCTCTGGTCAAGCAGGTCACGGCCTACGATCTCTCGACCGATATGCTAACCGTAGTGAAAGAGACCGCCGAGAGTCGGCAGATGATGAATATCGATTGCCAACAAGGGATAGCAGAATCATTACCCTTCGACGATCAACAGTTCGATTGCGTGATCAGTCGTTATTCGGCCCATCACTGGCAAGATGTGCCCCAAGCATTGCGGGAAGTCTTTCGGGTCATCAAACCGGGCGGAAAGTTAATCATGATGGATATCGCCTCACCGGGCGCGCCGCTATACGATATCTGGTTACAGAGTATCGAAGTGCTACGTGATCCCTCTCATGTCCGTAACTATTCACCAGGGGAATGGCTACAAATGGCAACAGAAAGTGGCTTACGTATTGAACAGTTAGTGACCGGACAGTTAGCGTTAGATTTCCAGCAGTGGGTCAGTAGGATGAAGACGCCAGCCCCTACTGTGGCAGCGATTCGCACCTTACAGCAGGCGGTCTCTGGAGAGGTACAAGCCTATTTTCAGCTTCAGGACGATGGTTCTTTCTCTAGCGATACCTTGATGTTTTGCGCCCAGCGCCGAGGCTAAGACTCAGGTAGCCGTCTTATGACGGCTACCTTAAAGCTGATGCAATTGCTGAGTGATGGTTTCAATGACCGCCTGAATATTATTGTCATTTCGACGATAATAGGTCCATTTCCCGACTTTTTGCGCCTCAACTACACCGAGTTCATGCAGCGATTTCAAACAGAGAGAGATAGCCGGTTGCGAAAGCCCCGCTTTATCCTGAATCAAGCTGGCACAAACACCATACTGTTCATAAGGGTATAGCTGGCTATAGGCGGCGAACGCGACATCCGGTTGTTTTAACCAGGTTAAAATAGCCACTCGCAACGGGTTGGCTAACAGTTTCATCGCATTTTCAGCAAGCATTGGCTCTCGTCATTTAGTCGTCGATGGTCGGATAGTCAGTATACCCTTTCGCCGTGCCGCCATACAAAGAACTTAACTCCACACTGTTTAAGGCCACTCCACGCTGTAGACGCTCGGGAAGATCGGGGTTGGCAATAAAGGTTCGCCCAAATCCGACTAAATCAGCCCACCCTTGATCTAAAACGTGCTGAGCTTTAGCCTGATCGTAACGTCCCGCCACCATAATCACCGAGGTAAATGTTTTACGCAGGGCAATCCGGAAACTTTCCGGTAGCTGTGGGCTGTTATCCCAATCGGCTTCGGCGATGGAAAGATAGCCGATATTCATTTCGTCTAACATTTTCGCCGCAGTGAGGTAGGTTTCGGCTGGGTCGGGTTCGACTAAGCCCAGATAAACACGATCTTCTTCGGTGGTGGAAAATAGTGGCGAGAATCGCACGCCTATCCGACCGCTATCGAACACCGTTGACACTGCCGCCACCACCTCTTTAAGGAATCGCAGACGATTCGTTAGGCTTCCACCGTACTGATCCGTGCGATCATTCGTGTGTTCCGAAATGAATTGGTTAATAAGATAACCATTGGCGGCGTGAAGCTCAATTCCGTCGAATCCGGCTTGCTTGGCATTCACCGCTGCTTGCCGGTACAGTTCCACCAACTGTGGAATTTCTTCGGTTTCCAAGGCCCGCGGCTCACTTGGCGCGACCAGTTCGCCTTCACCCGGCCCCGTTTCAATAAAGACGCGTACGTTGGTCGCAGGTAAGGCGGAAGGCGCGATAGGCGGCTGCTGCTGAGGTTGTAACGCGCGATGCGAGACTCGCCCGACATGCCATAACTGACAAAATAGCGTACCACCCTGTGCACGAACGGCTTGAGTGACATTTTGCCAACCCGCAATCTGTTCGGTGCTGTGGATCCCCGGCGTCCACGCATATCCTTGCCCCCGAGGCTCAATCTGCGTCCCTTCCGTCACCATGAACCCAGCACTGGCACGCTGGACATAGTAATCGCGCATCATATCATTAGGAATGTTGCCAGGCTGGGCGCTGCGACAGCGTGTTAAGGGCGGTAGCGCAATACGATTGCGTAAAGGGATCCCACCTAACTCGAGCGGCGTAAAAAGCGAAAAGTGCATAATGATCTCGGTAGTCGATAAATTTCCAGTCATTATATTTATACATTTAAATATGTAAATAGATAAAAGGGACGATTTATCAGATAGAGAAATATTTTCGTCATAAGTGAACCGATCCCAAAACGGATCATTTTGGTGCAAAAACCCTAATCATTACGAGGATATTTTTACATAATAGTGACGGTTGTTAATTAAAATGATTGATTATATGAATAGGATTCTTAATGTATTGCCAAATGTAAATCAGCCTTGTTTCACTGAATAAGATTGCTATGCTGAAGGGGTAGTGACTTTTGGGTACTGGAGGGAAATCATGACTAAACGCCATCTTACACTCGCATTTGAAATCGGTTCCATTGCAATTTTTGCCATTATCTTAGCTTTTTTGGGTTATTGCGCAGTCCATGCTTACTTAGGTCTTGGGGATCAATTTCCTCATTTAGACGTCTAATAAAATGGCATAGCGGTCTGTTACCGCTATGCCATTTGCTTACTATCTCGCCTTTTAAAGATTAATAATTTTTATGCTTAATCTTTTAACTGCTCAAAGACCTTACTGACTGCATAAGCACCAGGATCCATATGTCCTTTCAAACTCTCTGCATTTAAGTACGACGAACGTCCAGCTTTCGCTTTTTCCATCTTCTTCGTCGACTCGGCACCAGACACCGCAGCGTTATGCACCGCTGACCATCCCTTACCTGCTTTGATCGCTTCAAAAGCAGGCTGCAAGGCATCGATCATCGTCCGATCGCCTTGATCGGCGCCGCCGTAGTCTTTCATTTTCTGTAATCCTGCTAATAAACTCTCACCCAAGTTTTTCGCGTCAGGATAGGCTGCGGCAGACGCGCTGAAAAGGAGTGAGAGTAGCACGCCTCCAGAGCCGCCCATCGGGGTGGTGATCTTTTCACCCAGCCAATGTAACAGCGCTTGCGGATCGTTTAAGGGCAGTTTTTTCTGCTTTAGAGCCTTTAATACAAAGCTTGCGCCGGTAGCTAAGGTTGATCCAGTATCCCCATCACCCACTTGTGAATCGAGTTTATTTAACTCGTCCTCACTGTCGATCAGGGCTTGGCAAATCTGTTTCGCCACTTGTGCGACCTGCGTATTCTGTGAAGGCTTGGCTAATTCCACCTCGGGTAAGGCATCAGCCTCTTGCCACTGCATGGTTTGACATGGCGTGATGGGTAGCCATCCTGCTACCGCCACGGGAGCTTCAAGCGCTGTCAGTAATGTGTTATCGAGAGGCAAAACGGTAAGGGAAAGACCTTTCATATCCAGAGCACTGACAAGGGTACCCGGGCCTTGAATATGGCTCACGCGATCGGCGAGGGGCGTTTGTAATACCTCCTGCGTCGCTAAAGTCATCTCAAGCACGGAAAGACCACCGAGGTTATTGATGAGTAATAGCAGATTATCTTCATCACCAATATGTTTAAGTAAATTTTTGGCGAGTTGTTTCGCTATCTTAGTGCTGTTTTGGGTATCGAGTGTCGCGACACCGTGTTCGCCATGGATCCCCATGCCGAGTTCGCTTTTTCCTTGCGGGATCCCTTCTGACTCGTCACTGCCGGGAAGGTGGCAGGAAGAGAGTGCTACCCCTATGGTCGCAACCTTATCGAGCATCTGTTGAGTTTGTTGAACAATATGCTTAAGTGATTTGCCCTTCTCGGCATAATAGCCCGCCACTTTATGCGCCAGTATCGTTCCCGCTAAACCGCGCGGTTGAGGGTTCTTCGGCAGCGAAATGTCGTCTTTGACTAAAATCATTTCGACCTTATAGCCTAGCGCTCGCGCTTTTTCGGCCGCTAATCCAAAATTCAGGCGGTCCCCGGTATAATTTTTTACGACTAACAAGCACCCGGATTTCCCCGTTACCGTGACGATGGCATGCAAGATCGCGTCGACGCCGGGTGAGGCAAAAATATCGCCACAAACGGCTGCCGTTAACATCCCTTTCCCCACAAAGCCCACGTGCATCGGCTCGTGCCCAGAACCTCCACCAGAAATAATGGCCACTTTTGATTTATTCCAATCTTGGCGCACAACGATGCGTAGCCCCTTGTCGGTGTTGAGGCGCGCTAAGTTTTGATGGGGAGAAGTACGGATAAGCCCCTCTATGGCTTGATCGACAATTGTTGCTTTTTTATTGAATAAAAAGTGGCTCACCGGTGGCTCCTTGAAAGTGACTGTTAGCTGAATAAGTGTGGCTAATAATCACAATTTCGGTGTTTTTCTCCCCATCATCAGTGATCGAGATCACAAAATAAATTTCGATAACGCGGCAGCATCCTGCGTAATTGTGTCTACCCTTAACGGAGGTTCTTTTTTTTTTCACACTTACGGGAGTCAATGATGTCTACAGAAAAAACACGTTTTCCACGGCCGCCTTTTGACAAACAGCCTCAGCAATTTCCAGGTCTAGCGTCCGAGATGCACCCATTACCCGATCATGGTGAGAAAAGTTATCAGGGCCATAATCGTTTAGCGGGAAAAAAAGCCCTTATCACCGGGGGAGATTCAGGAATTGGCCGTGCAGTGGCTATCGCCTATGCCCGCGAGGGTGCCGACGTAGCGATCAACTATCTGCCTGCGGAAGAGAGCGATGCACAACAAGTGATCGATCTGATTAAGGCAGAAGGCCGCAAAGCGGTTGCGATTCCTGGCGATATTACTGATGAAGCCTTTTGTAAGACTTTAGTGGATAAGGCTGTTCAGGAGCTAGGTGGGTTAGATATTCTCGTTAACAACGCGGGTCGGCAGCAGTTCTGTGAGAGCATCAGCGAACTCACCACCGAATCGTTCGATGCCACTTTCAAAACTAACGTTTACGCGCCATTCTGGATCACCCGTGCGGCGGTCGCACATCTCGGTGAAGGCGCGGCGATCATTAACACCTCTTCTGTTCAGGCCTTTAAACCTAGCGATATTCTTCTCGACTACGCACAGACTAAAGCCTGTAACGTTGCATTTACCAAAGCATTAGCGAAACAGTTAGGACCAAAAGGTATCCGCGTCAACGCAGTAGCCCCCGGCCCTTATTGGACAGCGTTACAAGTTTGTGGCGGACAACCTCAAGAGAAAGTGGCGCACTTCGGTGAAGAAGCACCGCTGAGCCGCCCTGGACAGCCTGTTGAAATTGCGCCGCTCTACGTCACCCTGGCGTCAGATGAGAACTCGTTCGCCTCTGGCCAAGTATGGTGTTCTGATGGCGGAACCGGCACCGCATAATTTCCTTAGCGGATAAAAAAAAGGGTGAATCCTTTTGTTGTGGATTCACCCTTTTTCTTTATGTTATGCGTGTTTACGTGTTTTAAACCATCCAATAATAAAGATTAACAGGGCACACACGCCGCCAGCACAATGCTCGTAAAAGGCGAGATCTTTGCCTGCTACGTAGGGATGCAGCAGTGGGTCAGTCAGTAACATACTGCCCGCTATCCAGCCGATTAACGCGCCGCCCGCCAAAATAATCACCGGCCAACGGTCCAGCAGATGCAGGACTAAGCGACTGCCCGCCACGATAATCGGAATGCTCAATAGTACGCCCACCGCAACGATCACTAAGTGGCCCCGCCCTGCTGCGGCTACCGCTAACACGTTATCGAGTGACATGATGACATCAGCGATAGTGATGGTCAGGGCAGTTTTCCAAAGGCTGGATGACGTTTTCCCCTGCTCGTCGCCCTCTTCTTCACCGGAGACCAATTTGTAGCCGATCCATAACAGCAATAATCCGCCGACTAATTTCAGCCCTGGTAACGTTAGTAGGTAAACGGCAACGACCAACAACACAATCCGTGCCACGATCGCCCCTATCGTACCAATGACAATGGCTTTACGGCGTAAGTTTTCCGGTAAGCCACGACACGCCATGGCGATAACGACGGCGTTATCGCCGCCTAACAGTAAATCAATTAATAGGATTTGCGCTAAGATAGCGACCCAATCCCAGTGCTGGAAAATTTCACCCATAGTACCCTCGAAGCCGGCTAAACCTGTCTATAATTAAGTTAGGCTACTGTTTATCAAACTTTGTTACAAAGTAAAGCCTTAGTTATCTCTCATTTCGTAATTCATCACTTATTTCGGCCTAAAACTTTGCATTTTGACTAATTGTGCTATGGTTACCAGTAACATTCTAACGTAACAATTGTCGATTGCGACTAAGGATGCCCTTTGCAAACTACACAAAACAGTACACCTTCCACTCATTCCACGTGGCTACATTTAGGCGCGGGCGCTTTCCATCGAGCTCACCAAAGTTGGTATCTTAACGAACTCCATAAACTTGGTGACACCCGCTGGTCATTAGCCCTCGGTAACATTCGTAACAGCGCGAGCCAAGCCACTCTCGACCAACTGGGTCGCCAGCAAGGTGCTTATACCCTTGAAGTGATCAGCCCAGAGGGCGATATCGATTACCAAACGATCACCGCAATAAAGAAAGTCATCCCTTGGGATGCTAACTTATCGCAGCTGATTCAAGTCGGTGCCGATCCTGAAACAAAGCTAATCTCTTTCACCGTGACTGAAGGCGGTTATTTCCTGAAAGATGATGGACACCTCGACCTTAACCATCCCGTCATCGTTCAAGAGTTGGCCGATCCCAACCCTATTGCCACAGTATACGGGGTATTGGTTGCCATTTTACGCCAGCGTCTAGCGACGCAAGCGGGTCCCATTACCTTACTTAATTGCGATAACCTCCGTCATAACGGTGACTGCTTACGTACCGGACTCAACGAATATATCGCGGCGTTGGGCGATAAAGCGTTAGCCGCTTGGTGTGACCAATCGATCAGTACACCAAACAGTATGGTTGACCGTATTACCCCACAAACTGACGAAGCCCTACTCGACCGCTTGGCCGAGCAAGGTATCGACAACGATCAGGTCCCCGTTGCCTGCGAAGCTTTCTCGCAATGGGTCATTGAAGATGACTTTATCGCCGGTCGTCCTGAGCTAGAGCGAGTGGGCGTAGAATTCGTCGAAGATGTGCTTTCCTTTGAAGAAGCCAAAATCCGTGTGCTCAATGCAAGTCACAGCGGTATCGCTTGGGCGGGCGCATTATTGGGGGTGCAGTCCATTGACGAGAGCCTAACGCCGCAGGTTCAAGAATGGATCCGTAACTATATCGGCCAAGACGTCACCGCAGCACTAGCGAAAGGGCCGATCAACCTTGATGAGTATTGTAAGACCACGTTACACCGTTTCAGTAACGCCAAGGTCCGTGATACGAATCAGCGTGTGTCGTCAGACAGTATCGCTAAGCTACAGCAATTTATTTTGCCAACGCTAAAAACGCGCTACCAACAAGGCGAAGTCCCCAAGGCAACGCTGGTGTTAGTCGCATTGTGGTATCTCTTTATGCAACGTCGCGCGGCAGGTACCCTGCCTTTTGAGTACCAAGATCGGGCAATCGACAGCGTGCCTTTCGAGGCGATTTTTGCTGAAGAAGACAGCCTCAAGGCCTTCGCACAATCTCCTGCCCTAATGGGTAGTTTGGCTGAACATCCGACCTTCACCGAGGATCTCCGCGAGATCGTGAAGCAGGTTGAAGGCACTTTAGCGGAATCTCACTAACATCATGAAAAATATTTTTATTGTTGCTGTTACCATCGCCTTGGCGCTGCTATCGATAGCTGTTCTGACCCCCTGGCCTGTCTGGCTGGGGACGTTAGCGGCCTGGGTCACTACGGGATCGTTTTGCCTACAGGTACTGCATATCGTCAAGAATAAGGAAACTAAAGCCCTCTCCTTAGGCATGTGGTCGGCACTATTTTTCGGCGTTGCCTGCTGGACTGGCTACGGTTTCCGCGTCCACGATATTCCTGTGATGATGGCCAACGGTATCACCGCGCTGCTGGCCATTACCGTGATTGGCTTAAAATTATGGTTAGAACGCCCGCGCTTAATTAAACGAGGTCGACGGATCCGTCGAATGCATCGCGTTGTATTAAAGCCACGAATACATAGTCTGCGTCCGCTACAACGAACGCTTAACGCTCGCGCGGCTAAGAAAAGTAAGAAAAGTCAGGCTGCTACTGAACTTACTGAATAATTAGGTGCCTTCCTTATTAGAAAATCGGTCTTTGTCACGCTCCCACTTTAATAGGGAAGGTAAATTATGCTTATTGATAAAAAGTCTGGCCGTACCGGTAACGAAGACCGCCAGCTTGCTGTTGCGTTAGCGGGGTGCGCCGGGATGCTCAATGTATTGGCATTGGGCGCTTTTGGTCTGTTCCCTTCAAATATGACCGGTAACGCGACGCAACTGTCTCAGGAATTATTGCAGTGGGATAAACTGGAGATGATCCCGCTGATCCTATTGCTGACGTGCTTTCTTTCTGGCGCATTTACCTCACGTGTTGCCGTGTCATTTGCGAAGAAAGTGAATCTACGCACCATCTACGCACATATCCTATTAGTTGAAGGCATATTGTTGATTGCTCCGGTGGTCGTGGGCTTCTGGTATCCTCAAGACCTACAGCATGGCTACTATCTGTTTGGCCTCAGCTTCCTACTCGGTGTGCACAACGCGACTTCTACCCAGCTGTCGCAAGGTAAAGTGCGTACCACCCACGTGACAGGAACCTTAACCGATGCTGGCATCGTATTAGCAAATCTATTATTGCATCCGATCATGCGCCACCCTCCGGCACAAATGAAGCAATTCCGCTATCTGCTCAGCGTCTATGTGACCTCATTTATTTCTTTCTTTATTGGCGGGTTGATCGGTATTTTAGGTTACGAGTGGTTTGGGATGAACGCCTTTATTCTGGCTGGTTCAATCTTACTTGCCGTCTCTTTGCTCACCTTGATCCGCGTACTGTGCCGCAAACGCACCAAAGCCTTTCAAGGATGCTCAGTAGAACGTTAAGCCGAAATTCCCCTTTCTCTGCTGCCCGCTATATATTAATATGTGTTCATATGTTCACTTGTAAACTATAGCGAGGCAGCAATGTCATCCCACTCTCACCACTCTGGCCACGATCATCAACATGATCACGACCACTCTCATGTTCCCAAAGTGAATCAAGCCAACCAAAAGAAAGTACTCCTCTCTTTTGTGCTGATTTTTACCTTTATGATTGTCGAGTTTGTGGGGGGAGTCTACGCCGGATCCCTCGCCCTGATGGCTGATGCGGGGCATATGTTGACCGATGCCTTCGCGCTTGCACTCGCTTGGGCGGCGTTTTATTTTGGACAGCGCCAACCCAATAACCGCCTCACCTTCGGCTATATCCGTTTCGAAGTCTTGGCGAGTTTATTTAACGCCATGACACTGTTCCTCATAGCCATCTTTATTATTTATGAAGCCTGGCAACGCCTCACTGCACCGGCCACTGTGATGCCTTGGCCCATGTTTATCGTCGCCTGCGCCGGATTGATAATCAATCTTGTGGTATTATGGATCATGACGCGCGGCGAAACCGAAAACGTCAATATTAAAGGTGTTATCTTGCATGTGATGGGCGATCTGCTGGGGTCGTTTGCGGCAATCGTTGCGGCAATCGTGATTGGCCTGACGGGATGGGCGCCGATTGACCCGATACTATCAGTGCTGGTGGCGGTATTGATTCTGCGTGGGGCGTGGAAACTGATACGGAAAACATCACATATCCTGCTGGAGGGTGCCCCTGATGACGCCGCGCCAAGCTTAATTAGCGCTCATCTATTGGAGCATGTCTCTGGACTCAGTGAGGTCTCGCATATCCACGTCTGGCAAATTAGTACCGGTTATACACTGGCCACCCTGCATATTCGGGCGGTGGAGGATACTCAGGCGAAACAGGTTGTGCGTGCGGTGGAAACCGCCTTACAAGAAAAATTCGCTATCGGGCACAGTACTATCGCGATTGATTGGTCGGACGAGCCTTCGTCACCACAGTGTTTATTGAGTGAGGCAAGCCATCATCACGACTGCGGCGAAACGCCTCATTCCCCTACTCACTCGCATTAATCTTGCACAGGCTCTTCCGTTAGGTGGATGGCCATATCGCGCAGTACATGGCTAACATGATTGTCAGCGACCCGATAGTAGATATGGCGAGCACTTCGCTCGCCAATCACCAACCGAGCGGCTTTTAATAGTCGCAGGTGATGACTCACCAAAGATTGGGAGAGCTGCAACGCCTCGGCAATATCGTTTACCGCAGCCGGTTGCGTCAGACACTGAAGCAAAATACGTAAACGCGAAGGGTCACCTAATAGTTTAAAGGTGTCTGCCAGCCGCGCAATATCTTGGCTACTGAGTACGGGTAACGGTGGGTGCTCTGCAGTGTGCGGTTCACTACATGGATCAGTACGCATAGTCTGTTCCCTAACAGGGGATCTCTTCATACCCAATATTACAGCGTAGATACTAAAGTGCGTCCAGCTTTTCCTCACTTGACCTTTCCCTTACAGGAAGCTGTAGGCTAGGCTTAATTGAACAGGAGGAGTTCATCATGTCTAGCCAATCATCCACATCTCACCACGCCAAACCTCCCCTACAACTGACGGTTGAGGGGATGTCTTGTGCAAGTTGCGTCGGACGCGTAGAGCGTGTGTTAGCCGCTCAACCCGGCGTTGAACAAGCGAGCGTTAATTTAGCAACCGAACGCGCGACCATTATCGGAGAGGTTGATGGGGAAAGCTTAGCACGAGCCATTACCGCCGCCGGCTATCCTGCAAAAATCTTTGTGGATGCCGCCGAGACCCGCGCCTTACAACAACAAAAAAAGCAGGACCATATTAAGGCCTTACAGCGTAACGTATTGATTGCTGTCGTGCTCACGCTGCCTATCTTTGCCGTAGAGATGGCAATGCACCTGAGCCACAGGCTCCAGAACGGGGTCGATCATTACCTCCCTGTACCGGTACGCTGGGTTGCCGAGGCGATACTCTCCACCTTAGTACTGCTTGGCCCTGGCCGACAATTCTACCGTTTAGGCTTACCAGCCTTATGGCATCGTGCGCCTGATATGAACGCCTTAGTGGCGATAGGTACGCTTGCGGCATGGGGCTATTCGCTCTTTGCGACGTTTGCCCCGCAATGGCTCCCGGCCCAAAGCGTTCACGTTTATTATGAAGCGGCCGCGATGATCGTCTGCTTAGTGCTTATTGGCCGCTTGCTTGAGGCGCGTGCAAAAGGCAAAACATCACAAGCGATGCAGCGATTACTGCAACTGCAACCTAATGTTGCCCATCGCTGGCACAATGAACAAAGCGAAGAGGTGGCTACCGAGAGTCTGGTGCTGGGTGATATCGTTGAAGTCAGACCGGGAGAGAAGATTCCAATTGATGGCGAAGTCGTTACGGGAGAGAGCCACGTAGAGGAATCAATGGTGACTGGTGAACCGCTCGCCGTGCGTAAAGGTCCCGGTGACACCTTGACGGGTGGTACCCTAAATCAACAAGGCTATTTACGCTTCAAGGTTACCGCAACGGGAGAGCAGACCGTCTTGGCACAGATTGTTCAGGCCGTCGAGCACGCTCAAGCCGCGAAACTGCCCATCCAAGGCGTCGTTGATAAAGTTACCCTTTGGTTTGTACCAGTCGTCTTCGTGGCTGCACTGTTAACGCTGATTGGCTGGCTCTATTTTGCGCCACAAGGGGGGATCAGTCTCGCCATAGTGAACGCTGTCGCCGTACTGATTATTGCCTGCCCCTGTGCCATGGGCTTAGCGACCCCAACCTCCATCATGGTTGCCACCGGCCGCGCCGCAGAAAAAGGGATCTTATTCCGCCAAGGCAGGGCCTTGCAGCAGCTTCGTGAAACGACGCTGATCGCTTTCGATAAGACAGGCACCTTAACCGAAGGACAGCCAGCGCTCACCGATATCCAACCGGCTGATGGTTACCGCACAGAACAGCTATTGGCCTATGCTGCCGCGGTTGAGCGTTACTCTGAACACCCACTGGCCAGTGCAGTAGTGAAGGCCGCTGAGGCCCAGCAGCTTGAACGACTGTCTGCAACAGATTTCACCAGCCACAGCGGAATGGGGGTGAGTGCTTGGGTGCAGGGTAAGCGGGTCGATATCGGTGCTCAACGTTATCTACACAGCCTGTCTATCGTATCCAGCGATCTCGACGCACTGGCGACCGATTACGCAAAGCAAGGCAAGAGTCCGTTTTATATTGCCATTGACCAGCAACTCGCAGGAATAATTGCTGTGGCCGACCCGATTAAAGCGGTTAGCCGAACAGTAGTTAGTCAGCTGCAGGCTCAAGGGATCACCGTGGCGATGGTCACCGGCGATAACCGTCTTACTGCACAAGCGGTGGCGAAGCAGCTCGGTATCAGCGAAGTAGTTGCCGAGGTCAAACCCCAAGGGAAGATCGAGGCGATTCAAAATTGGCAGCAACGCTTTACCGGTGTCAGTTTTGTGGGTGATGGGATTAACGATGCGCCAGCGTTAGCAGCAGCTGAAGTGGGGATTGCGTTGGGAAGCGGGACGGATATCGCGATGGAGTCCGCCGATATAGTGTTGATGTCCGACTCACTGACCAATGTGCTGAACGCACGACATGTTTCGCAAGTGACAATGACCAATATTCATCAGAATCTGTTTTGGGCCTTTATCTATAACTTAATCTTGATACCGGTCGCTGCCGGTGCGCTCTACCCCACTTTTGGGATCCAGCTTTCCCCCATTCTCGCTGCGGGCGCCATGGCGCTATCTAGCGTCTTTGTCTTGGGGAATGCCTTACGCTTAAAACGCACTTCTTTTATTCATTAGCGAAAAAGGCCCTGAAACCTACAACGGTTCAGGGCCTAAAGGCTTAACGTTGATGATGCCCGTGTTTAATGGACAATCCAATCATCGGTGTTAAAGGAAGACGAGAGATTTGAGTCAGCTGCCAAGCATGGTACAAATCAGGTTTTCCTGACCATATTTCAGTGGAAGGATGCTGCTGCGGATCCAACTCTTGCCACCAGCTACCATTTTGCGTATCGATCAGGTAGCAACCGATGTAGTCCCACAAACGCCGATACCACTCTTCATAGACCTGCTCTCCGGTACGCTTAAGTAGGCTTGCCGCAGTACCGCAGCTTTCTGCCAACGTCCAGTGGACACGGCTGTGAGCGACCGGTTTGCCTTCCCAATCATGGGTATAGACGATGCCAGGTGTCCCATCGACATGCCAGCCGTGGGCCATACCGGCGTGAAATAACCCCTTAGCATCGGTAAGCAACCACTCTGGAACCGGTTCCCCTGCAGCTTGCAATGCGGCCTCAAGATGCAGCAGAAGCCTCGCCCACTCACTAGCATGACCGGGTGTCACACCATAAGGATGGAAACTGTCAGTCGGTTTATCCTTATTGTAGTCGTGCCACTCTTGCCAATCTTCATGAAAGTGTTCAGCTAAGAAATAGTTATTGGCCGGAGCATGTTGATGGATCACTTTATCGACAATCGCCAGCGCGCGCGCGCGCCAAAGCGGATTTTCGGTAAAGTCCGCCAACTGCAGGAAAAGTTCGGTACAGTGCATATTGCTGTTACCGCCACGATAGGCTTCACGATCTTTCCAATCGCGGGTATAGCTTTCGCATAAGGCTTCTTCGTCGGCCATCCAGAAATGGGTTTCTAATGTCTCGACGGCCTGCTGATAAAGTTCGTCAGCCCGCGGGATCCCCGCCAAGCTGGCACTGCATCCGGCAAGCGTCACGAAGACATGCAGATAAGACGCTTTACGCTCATCCGCAACCTTTTCCGGCAGGGTACTCAACCAGCCACCGTGCTGAGTATCTTTCAACACACCAAGCAACGAATCCACGCCCCATTGCGCCAATTCAGCCGCCCCTGGCTCACCTTGCAGTGATGCTAAGGCGAAGCAGTGGGTCATGCGGGCGGTTTGCATGGTATCCGGTTGGCTCTCTTCCGCCTGATAGCCTTTGTCGTCGAGGGCAGTGAAACCGCCGCGTTCGCATCTAGCGCGCTTATAAAATGCCAGTAATTGTCGGCCTTGATCTTCCAACCAGTGGTGATGATATTCTTGGCTTAGCCAACTTTGACTAAATTGCGCAAATAACATAACAACACCTCATAAAGAAGTTAAGAATCAGCCACCTACCATGGTGCCACCGTTAGGATGGATCACTTGGCCGCTGATATAAGAAGAGTCTAAGCTTGCGAGGAAGACATAAATAGGACCGAGTTCAGACGGCTGCCCTGCACGTCCCATTGGCGTTTCATGGCCAAAGTTCTCTAGCAGTTCTGGGTTGTAATCGCCCAATGTCGCAGGCTGCAGCGGTGTCCAAACCGGACCTGGGGCCACGGCATTGACGCGGATCCCTTTGCCTGCAATTTGGTTAGATAGCGCGCGGGTAAAGCTGACAATCGCCCCTTTCGTCGCAGTATAATCAATCAGCATTTGCGGACCGATATAAGCATTAACTGAAGTGGTATTGATGATGCTGTCATCTTCCTTCAAGTGCGGGAGCGCTGCTTTAGTCAGGAAGAAGATACTATGAATATTGGTGTCAAAAGTGTTGAGCCATTGCTCGTCGCTTAACGTGGTAAGATCTTCGTTCGGGTATTGTGTTCCGGCATTGTTCACCAGCACGTTTAATTTACCGAAAGCTTCAACAACGTCGGCAATCAATTTACGGCAATTTTCGGCTTTACGTAAATCAACTGGGTAGATGGCGCACTGTTGCCCTTCTTGCTCGATTAAGGCTTTGATTGAACGCGCATCAGCCGCTTCATCTTCGTTATTCGGAAGATAAGTGATGGCGACATCAGCACCTTCGCGGGCAAAGTGAAGGGCGGCAGAACGGCCAATACCACTATCGCCGCCGGTGACTAATGCGACCTTTCCGGCCAGCTTGCCGCTACCGCGGTAATCTTCACGGATCATTTCCGCTTTAGGTGACAATTTAGCTTCAGAACCTGGTAATTTTTGTGATTGCGCGTGAATTTCAACTTTCTTGACCATTTGATAGCTCCGTTGTCAAATAAAATAGGCTTAGGTTAATAACTATAGTTGACGAAGATCACACTGGCCGGATGAATTGATGAAAACTTTTTATCAAGATGTAAACGGCCCCGCAGGGCCGTAACAATTAGTGGGTATCAGGAAGGCCGTAAGCGATGACATAATCGCCGACGTTTGTGCGCATAAAGTGGTGGCCACCAGCCATAATCACCAGATACTGCTTACCTCCAGCAGAATAGGTCATCGGCGTGGCTTGACCACCTGCTGGTAAGGTGTCGCTCCAGACTTCCTTACCGGTGCGGTTATCGAAGGCACGAATTTTATTATCCGTAGTTGCCGCGACAAAGGTTAAGCCACCCGCCGTAATGATCGGGCCACCGTTATTTGGCGTACCGACATTGATTGGCATATGGGTAGGAAGTCCAAATGGACCGTTCTTCTCACCACTCCCTAACGGGTGCTGCCATAACACTTTACGGGTATGCATATCGATTGCCGTAATCATGCCGTAAGGCGGTTCGTTACAGAGCATCTGCGTGCTATCTAAATAGAACGGCGAGACTTGAATCGCATACGGGGTATCAGCCATCGCACCGTTACCTTCTGCACCGCCGCCGCCAGGCTTATATTTAGGTGAGTCGATAGATTGCAGGCCTAACTTATCGGCTTTTTTACGGGTGATTAACTGGTCATACATTGGTGTATTATTCCAGTTAGCGATCAACACGCCATTTTGTGGGTTATAGGCCACACTGCCCCAGTCACTGCCACCATTGTATCCTGGGTATTCAATCCATGGCTTATCCAAGCTCGGTGGCGTAAATTCACCTTCGTAACGGGCTTGGCGGAACTTAATACGGCAGGCCAACTGATCAAACATCGTTAAGCCCCACATTTTACGCTCGCTCAGATCGGGCAGCCCAAGACGTGGCATCCCCACCGACCAAGGTTGTGTCGGCGCACGCGGGTCTTCTTTGACGACGGCTGCAGGGGCGGCTTTCTCTTCAACAGGTGTCAAAGGCTTACCCGTTTCGCGGTTCAGTACAAACGTTTGACCACGTTTAGTCGGTACAATTATCGCTGGAATTGTCGAACCATTAGGGCCAGGGAAATCGAAGAGTGTCGGTTGTGAACCCATGTCGTAATCCCACACATCTTTATGCACGGTCTGGAAGACCCAGCGGACGTCACCGGTTTTAACATCGATGGCAACGATGGATGAAGAGACCTTGTTCTCATTCGCCGAGCGCAATTTACTGTAGTAATCGGCGGCAGAGTTACCGGTTGGGACGTACACTAATCCTAAACGATTATCTCCTACCATTGTCGCCCAAGAGTTAGGCGTACCACGGCTATATTCTTTACCCGCTGCCGGTTCTTTATGGTCCGTAGGGTTATTCACATCCCACGCCCATTTGAACTGCCCGGTTTCTGCATCATAGCCGCGGATCACACCAGAAGGTGCCCAACGGCGTTGTCCATCCAGCACCTCGTGGTTAACAACGATGGTGCCATTAATAATAGGCACTGGCGCTGTCACGGCAACGAATCCTGGAACGGTATAGCCCAAACCTTTCAGTAAGTTAGTTTGTCCGTGTTCACCAAATCCTTGGCAAGATTGTCCCGTTTCACTGTCAACGGCCACTAGGCGTTCATCCAAGGTGCCGACGATAAGACGAGTGTGACAGGCTTGTCCAACAGGAGTTTGGGTCGAGGTATAGTAGGTCACCCCTTTACACGCGGCGGTATAAGGGATGCTCTCATATTTTACGCCAGTATTGTGCTCCCAGATTTTCTTACCGGTTTTGGCATCCAACTTGATGATGTTGTTGCGTGCCGAGCAAACATAGACGGCATCACCAACCTTGATCGGGGTATTTTCAGCCGCCCATTTGTTGACTTGTCCCGGCGCAGGAAGATCACCGGTACGATAAGTCCAAGCGCGTTTAAGCTGGCCTACGTTATCGGGGGTTATTTGGCTTAAAGGGGAGAAACGCGAGGCATCAGCATCTCGGCCATAATAGGTCCAGTCACTATCCGGTTGCTCCGCCTGCGAAGGGGTAGGCGTTTTAACCAAAGGTTGCTGAGGGAGTGCCTTACCTGAATGAAAGACATGGGTTGGCACAAATGCCATGCCAAAAGCGACAGCAAAGATCACCACAAAAATCCCGGCTAAACCGAAACTCAACTTATTCGAAGGTTGGCGTTGCAAGGCAGGTAAGCTTAAGGCTAAGAGAAAACCATAAACGGTGAGTAAGGATAAACGAGGTACCCATCCCCAATAATCCGCCCCACTTTCATGAATGGTCCAGAGAATGGTGGCAAGGTAGACGATAAAAAAGAGTATTGCGCCGGAGGATTTACGGCGAAAAAGCTGAATGGTACTGATCAGCAGGAAAATACCCGCAATTAAATAGTAGCAGGACCCTGATAGGGAGAGTAAGTACCCGCCCCCAGCTATCATGATGATGCTGGTGAGCAGCAGCAAGACAGACACGATCCTTAGTAATATCAATTTACCTTTCATGGCGATGACCTGTGCAAAAGAGTGAGAGAAAAAGCTGTCGTGTGAGCGCGAAGTTAAACAAATGTAAAGTTGTCTATGGAATTGTGAATGATAGAACTGACACGACAGTTTTTCCGCTCAAAAAAGGCCATTTTGAGCAAAAATTGATTAATAGCCCTGATGTAAATCGATCGCCCCGTCAATTTCACCCTGCCTAAACCAACGAGTTATTTGTGGCACGACCTGTGCCAAAACATGCTCGACTTGGGTTTTCCCCGCAATATGGGGGGTGATGCGGATTTGCGGCACTTGCCAGAGAGGATCCTCGTCACTTAAGGGTTCATTCTGGGTCACGTCTAGTGTTGCGCCCCGTATTTTCCCTGTTTGAATCAATTGAATCAGGTCCTCCTCAATCAGATGACCACCTCGAGCGACATTGATCAAGTAGCCATCGTCTTTGAGTAGAGAGAGATGGTGAAAGTTAAGGATCCCTCGTGTTTTATCGGTCAAAGGTAGCACACAGATCAGTATGCGTGACGCGCGTAAAAAATCCTCCAGCTGCTGCCCATCGTAGCAAGTCACACCAGGGATCGCTTTGCGGCTGTGGCTCCAGCCATTAACCGGATAATCAAACTGGCGCAAAGATTGAGCGATCTTCTCACCCAGTACTCCTAGCCCCATCACGCCAACCGGATAATCTTCACGATGATGGAGTAAGTTGTTTTGCCACCGATGTTGCTGGCGTTGTTGCTCGTATTGCGGAAACTCGCGATAAAATCGGATCACCGCCTCACAGCAGTATTCCGCTAATTGCACGGCCATCCCGCCATCTTTTACACGGATAATCGCAATATCGGCGGGTAAGTTGAGGGACAAGATAGCATCAACGCCAGCCCCCATATTAAAAATCACCTTAAGGTTTGGATGGGCATCGATAAAGGCTTGATCTGGCGCCCAAGTCAGCGCAACCGTCGCCCGTTCATCGTGGACAGGCCATACATTAAGGGTGGCTTCCGGTAATGCCGCCTTGAGAGGGGCTAGCCATAAATCCGTTTCAGCATGACGGCTGTAAAAAGCAATGGGGTACATAGAGTGTGCCTCCGTCAACAGTAGAGTTTTATTAATGTTATAATCGCTTATCAATTGTTAAAAAAGTCTAATTGAATTGATATCAATCAATCTCCTGTAAGCATCAGATATTGCTGCATTAACGAGCTATCTCTATAATTCGTTTCTGAGTCCTTATCGCCAATTAAAAATTATTGCGTAAGAGACCCTATACGTGCGTTGTCACGTGTTGGGTTATCCGCCTCACCAGGGCAAGAAGAGCGTTCTCTTCTACTGCAACAGCTAAAGCTGCTTATAACAGATAAGACTCAGGGAAGGTCGCTCCGTTTCCCTTCTATCGTTACAGACGCGAAGAGGGAACGGAGCCGGCTTTTTTTAATCTTATGTAGGGGAAAAAACATAATGAAATTTCCCAGTAAAATCACCCCCAGTCCTACTACCGCATGCAGATGCCACTGATATCCTTCGAAGCGGGTGGAAATAGCCAAAGCAACTAAGGGAAACAGTACCGTCGCATACGCCGCCTGCCCCGCTCCAATTCGTCCCACTAATAAATAATAAGCACCAAAGCCGATTACTGAGCCAAATAGCGCAAGATAGCCTAAAGCACCAAGATAAAGAGGTTGTGCCGGTAAAACAAAAGAATAGCCGAGTAGATAAGCGCCAGCACCGGCCACTGCCGCGCCGTAACACATCGCCCAACTGTTGGTCGTCAATATTGCTAAGCCCCGCCGCTGATGGCGAATGCTCAACATATTCCCCAGAGAGAAACCATAGGTTCCCAATAAGCTTAGTGCGATGCCCAAGCCTAAGGATGTCGAGAACTGTTTAGCCCCCCATTGATCGCTAAAGAGTATGGCAATACCGATAATTCCCAGCGCGGCGGCGGGCCAAAACCGCTTTACCGGCGTGGTGCGATAAAAAAGCGCTTGGTTGATGGCATTAAACAGGATTGCCATCGAAAAGATAACCGATTCTATTCCAGTGGTAATATGTGCTGCGGCGAGGTAAAAGCAGAAAAAATTAAGACTGAAGGCGCACAGCCCCTGTAAAAAGCAAAATCCATGATCTCGCCACGATAAGTGATTCTTACCTAACCGCCAGCGACTCATCACCAACAGTAGGCTACCGGCCAGCGCAAAACGCCAAAAAATCGAGACCAAGAGAGGGACCTCACCTTGCTGTAAGGCAATCGCAAACCACGTTGTGCCCCAAATCCCCACTACACATAAATATAATAATCCGTTCATCATCATCCTCACTCAGTTATCTGAGCCACTGTGCACTCAGCACAATTAAAATGCTGTCATCTACATGAGGATGATTTATATATTCTTGCGGTTTTTTGTTAGGCAGTGCAGCGAAAGACTAGTAATTCCCCCTATCGCTTCATACACTGCATTATTCCCTGATTATCTGGAGCGTTGCATGCATTATCAAACGTTCGACACCCTAAGTCAGCAGCGAGCGACCTTGCATCAGAAAGTTGCGCTGAATACAGGTATTCAGCTGGCCTCCTGGTCAAACCAGTGCGATCAAATCAAGGTGTTAAGTGATCACCATACCCTGAGTCTTTATACGCACGGTGGTTATCAAAGTTTTCAAAAACGCCACGGCGGTTGGCAGAATGGGGGAGGCCCGGATAAACTTTGTATCATGCCTAAAGACGTAGAGAGCCATTGGGATATCCGGGGGCCGTTGTCCTTTGTGCATCTCTATTGTACCCAGCAGCATCTTCGGCATATCGGCGAGCAGATTTGGGACCGTAGCCCAGCGGAATTGAGTCTGGTAGAAACCAGTTTTCAGCGTGATGACAGGGTGACTGCGCTGTATCGTCATTTTTTACTTAGCTACGATTGGCTGGATAATGCAAACCAGCTGGCACTCAGTTCAGCAAGCTCGCTATTATTAACCCATCTTATTCAACATTATAGTCAAGTCACATGGCGTCTACCGACGGTGACGGGGGGCTTATCGCCTTATGTGCTTCGTAATATTTGCGACTATATTGACGCCCATCTCGCCGAGCCTCTGACGCTAACGGTCTTAGCGCAACAGGCGGCGTTGAGTGAATACCACTTTGCGCGGATGTTTAGCGCCTCAATGTCCATTCCCCCTCACCACTATGTGATGCAGCGTCGTTTACAGCGAGCCAAACAGCTCCTTGCGACCCGTCAACACAGTATGACCGACATTGCCTATCAATGTGGTTTTAGTTCAGCGAGTCATTTAAGCCAACGATTTAAACGCGACACGGGCGTAACGCCAACTGTCTTTCGCCAACAGCGGTGAAAAATTCCTGACGTAGATCAAACCCTGTTGTGATTGAACTCACAAATACTTTACGAAAAATGCTAATTTTATCTCGATTATTACAACAGTTGTTTAATTATAAAGAATCATCTTATCTTGTTAATTGAGATAACGATGCAATGATGCTGGCCCATGTTTCTCTATCGAGAAGAAGGAAAAAAAATGAAAATAACACGTTCGATGCTTTTCGCAGGTTTGTTTGGTTTAATCTGCTTTGCTGCACAAGCTGCTCAAAATATCTCAAAAGAAGAAGTGAAACATTTCAAATTAACTAAAGTGGGATCCATCTCAGTAGCGGAAACCGGAGGTAGTATCTCTTCGCCTTCCGATTTGCATGAAGAGATCTCGAAACGTGCGGACGATAAAGGTGCCAAGTACTACGTGATCATTGCGGCGCGTGAGCACGGTCCAAACTTCGATGCCGTGGTCGATTTGTATAAATAAATAAGATAGGGGGGAGTATTCCCCCCTTTTTCGGTTAGTGGGCGTATTCTTGTAGGGTGAATCTTAGGCCAATTTTATGATCGCCATACCCAACAGTAGCAACAAGATCCCTATGCCGCCGATCCAGTTAAGCCGTTGACCGAATAAGATCCAGCCAAAAGCGATCGTCGCCAGAAGCCCCAATCCGCCCCATAAGGCATAGGCCACCGCTAAGTCTATTCCTTTTACAGCTTGTCCCAGCGCACTGAAAGCGGCCAATACCGCGATAAGTGACAATATGCCGTAGCCTTTTTTCTGAAAGCCATTGGAGAGTTTGAGTAAAACGTTAGCGATAATTTCGACGATCACCGCCAGTAACAACCATAAGCTATGTTGCCACTCAAGTAAGAAGGCGATCATTGCATCACTCCTTGTGCTTTAGGATCGGTTGAACGCGTCCCAATTTTGATCAAGGTGATCCCAAGGATCAACAGGACTAAACCGCAGAGTTTGCCGGCTGACAATGATTCATCGAATAGCCATAGGCTACATAAGGAGATTAAAATAATTCCCACACCTTCCCACATGGCGTAGGCCACCCCTAAGGCGATTTTTTTTATCGCAATCGACAAGGTGAGATAAGAACATCCAATCATTAATAACATAATGTAATAGCCACTGGCGGACCCACTGAGCGTGGACCACTTCATCGATAATGTTCCAGTGACTTCAAAAATAATGGCGAGTACTAATAGCATCCAATAAAACATGGTGATTCTTCCAAATCATGGTAAAGAGCCCCTGCACCGCAAGTGGGTGAGAGATAAGAGTCAAAAACGATTAGGAAGAGAGGAGCTAAAGCGCCGAGCGCCAGTGTTGATCACTCGCAGAGCTAGAGAAAAGGGATAGAAAAGTCGAACAAAAGAATCCTTCTTTTTGGATCGGCATACGCATAAAAATTACAATTTATCCGCGGGGTTGCTTCTCATCATCGCGGAAAAAATTTGTCCTCGGTAGTAGTGTTAGCATAATTCTGGCATAGCCATGGCAGTAAATCCCGCAGCTTTGCGAATCTTTACCCACCATTTTAGGGCTTAGAGACAGTAATTAGACTGAACCGGCTTTTTCTATGACTAAAATCCGCGCTTGCCCGCGGGGATGGGCGACATGTTCAGTGCCGACACTGGCATAAAAGATATCGCCGACCTCTAGCATCGCCGATTTTTCTTCCCCCGCCTCTCGGTAGAACATCTCAACACAGCCCTGCATCACGGCGAACACCTCTTGGCCATCATTGATATGCCATTTATAGGGTTGGTCGGTCCAATGTAATCGGACGGAAGTTCCATCAAAATCTGCAATATCAAGCGCTTGCCAAGCACGCTCCCCGGTAAAGCGACTACTCGACACTATTTTCATTTTCACTCCGCCACTGCGTTAGGCTGCTCAGGACCGCGAAATCCGCAGCAAGGAGGGCTAGGGTAGACTGCCATAATAATTCGGCGTTAAACGGCGTTCCCGCGAGGGCAAAACTGACCACCGCATCGTCGATAATTGTTACGCTTAACCCTAAGTCAGCCGCCGCCCGTACGGTCGAGTTGACACAAAAGCCTGCCACCGCCCCAATAACGGTGAGGTGTGAGATCCCTTCAGTCATCAAATGTGAATAAAGCCCGGTATGACTCAAAGCAGAAGAGCCGTGTTTAATAAAAAATTTTTCATTTGGTAGCGGTTGGAAGCCCTCAAGCGGCATGGCTGCCGCCTGATCAGGATGCAAGGTCCCAGTCGTGTCGAGGTCGTGATGATAGATATGGATAACCGGGCGCTGCTGCTGTCGATAAGCACTGAGTATCGATAGCCCATTCTCAATCGCTTGGTGAGGAAATGTGTCGACACCTTGATCGATACGCTGTTGGACAAATTGCTGCATATCAATGATTAAAAGCGCATTAGCCATAGTCCTACCCCTCACTCATCTTGTAATCCCTGACGATACCGGCGGTCTTACGGCCCCATTCTGAACCGGCGACACGTTGCTGATGCAAAGCGAACGCAGTGTTATCCGTAAAGGATTCGTCGACCCGCCAGACCAAGGGGTCGGCGGTTTGGGTAACAGAAAAAGATAAACATCCTGCCTCAGCACGCGACAGCTGCTGGTGTTCAGGAAGATAGTGGCTGACAGTTTGCGACTCTTCGGGTGTGCGACAACGTAAAAAACCACTCAATGTAATCATCAGTTTTCCTTTACCTCCGGCCATGAAGCTTCTACGTTAAGAGATAATGGGTAAAAAGGCTATAGCTCTGGAGGCTTATTATGTTGCAAGTATGGGGAAGAGAAACCTCTTCAAATGTCCAAGCCGTTATGTGGTGTATCGGGGAATTGGGGCTAGACTATCAACGTTATGATTTCGGCCACCACTTCGGTGGACTGGACTCTGACGCGTTCTATCAGCTGAATCCCAATCGTACCATCCCGGTGTTACAGGACGATGACCATGCTCCGCTATGGGAAAGTGGGGCAATTCTCCGCTATTTAGCCAGTCGTTATGCCCCAGAGACGTTTTGGCCTGAAGAAATTTTTGCTCGCTGCGAAGTGGATCGCTGGGCAGAATGGGCAAAAGTCAGTGTTGTATCACTCTTCACGCAACCTATTTTTTGGCAACTCGTTCGTACCCCCGCTGACGAGCGTGATCTGCCCGCGATTACGCGAGCAATTGATCGGTTTGAGAGTAAATTAGCCATCGCCGACTAACAGCTAAATCAACATCCCTTTTTAGCCGGTGAGCATTTTAGCCTAGCCGATATTCAATTAGGCCACCTTCTCTACCGTTATTATCAGTTGGGGATTGCTCAGCAACCTTTCCCTGCGCTCAACGCGTACTACCAGCGCCTTACCCAACGGCCGGCTTATCAACGTCACGTGATGGTCAGTTATCAATCGCTACGCGTTTAAGTCTTTACGTAAGTAATGGCGTTGCATGCCGACCTTAGGGAAATCTTCCAGCGTCATTACTGTTTGATAACCACTTTTTGTATAGAATAGAGGGGCTTGAAAGCTAAAGGTATCGACTAAGCTTAGTTGGCATCCTAACTGTTTCGCGTGGCTTTCCGCTTGCTGTAATAACCGTCCTCCCACTCCCTGCCCCCTTACTGACTCATCCACCCATAAATAATCAATGCATAACCACTGGCCTTTGATCGAGGCATTCAATCCCCCTAGCATCACTCCCTGCGCATCACGGCAATATACCCCGAAATGCCCCACCTCTTGAGGGGGAAGAAATGTGTGATTGTAACGACGTAACCCAACAAATAGCTCTTGCTGGTCGGTAATATTTAGCGTTGGCGTCAGAATATATTGCATCGTTGATCCTCACTTTTCGACGACGGTAATAAAAAATTACAGTTAAAGCCTCTGATATAACTTATTTACAGCGTTTTTTATTCTTTTAATAGTTGTTTGCACGATCAAAAACTGGCAATTTTCCTAATCAGCTTTTGGTCAAAACGAAATTAGCGTTAAGGGGTTAGGTTGGACGTTACACTTCAAAAACAGAATAAAATTGCGGGAGCAAATATTCTTTGCTTCATACAGATGTTTTCCACCATGGGATTTGCAGTACTCTATTCTTCGCTGGTACTTTACGCCACCAAAAAATTAGGCTTCAGCGAATACTCGGCTAACGCCATTATGGGGATCTTTGGTGCCTTTAATTATGGACTCCATTTATTCGGCGGCTACCTGGGTGGCAGATTTCTCAGTAACCGTAATCTCTTTGTTCTCGGTATGGTATTACAGGTCATCGGTTGTTATCTGTTATCGAGCGCGCAGATAGACGGCCTCTATTGGGGACTCGCACTCTTTTTAACCGGTAGTGGTCTAAATGTTACCTGTATAAATATGATGCTGACCCAAAGGTTTACCCCCAATGACCCGCGTCGCGAATCGGCTTTTCTGTGGAATTATGCGGGGATGAATCTGGGCTTTTTTATGGGCTTCACCGCTGCCGGCTATTTTCAATTGAGCCTGGATTATCACGCCCTATTTTTATTTGCCACCCTCGGTAATCTTATTGCTATCGTGCTCACTGGTATATTCTGGCGTCATCTGGCCGACCTTAATACGCCGCTGAGTCAAGCTTCAGGACCGAAGATGCGCCAACGCCTGGCAATAGGCTGTGTGATCTTATTACTGCTGCTTCCCGTGGTAAAAGTGATGCTGACCCACTCGGAAGTAAGTAGTTACTTCGTTCTAGGCCTAGGCACCTTAGTTCTTGCAGCCCTCTGTATTATTACAGGCCGACATAAGATTGCCGCGGAACGTTCACGAATGATTGCCTACCTCATCCTTACCCTCGGGTCTTTGGTCTTTTGGTCACTGTATCAACTTGCCCCGATGGGACTGATGCTGTTTGCCGAAAATAATCTTAATTTACAGCTATTTGGCTGGCATATCGCCCCGCAGTGGATACAAGATATTAATACGCTGGTGATTGTCTTAGGTGGCCCGCTGCTTGCCCTACTGTTTAAACGGCTGCGCGCGCAGGGCATCACGATTGATATCCCCAGTCAATTTGCTGCCTCACTGCTGTTTATGGGTGCAGGTATGTTAGTACTTCCTATCGGGATTGGCCTTGCCAGTGCTAATGGCTTAGTCGATTTTCAATGGATATTTTGGAGTTACTTACTGCAAAGTATTGGCGAATTACTGATCTCGCCGATAGGCTACGCGATGATTGGTCGTCTGGCTCCGCAGCAATACCAAGGCTTTTTGATGGGGACTTGGATGATGATTTCCGGTGTTGCTTCTATCCTTGCTGGCTATTTATCGCAAGCGATGCCGACCGCACAGGGTTCCACCCCTCTATTAACTAATCCCGGCTATAGCCATTTATTTATCTTACTGGCCATCGCCTCGGGATTAACGGCAGTAGTGCTGATGCTCTTAATCCCGTTATTACGCCGGTTAATTGGGCCAGTACAAGCCAATTAATCACCTCAGAACATCCCTTGGCGACCCTAGGTCGACCAAGGGTTCACTAGGGCTTCACGCCTAGAATTTCAGGCTGTTCGGCCCGATACCCGCCCCCTAGTGCTTTAATTAAGAGCAGATCACAACTTAACTGCTGGGCATCCAGATCAACCAATAATAATTGCTGGGTTAAGGTCGCTCGCTGCGCCTCTTGTGCCAGATAAAGACTGGTTAATCCCCGATGATAATGCGCCTGCGCGCTGTCGGTTGTCAGCTGGGCAGCGGCAACTTTCTGTTGCTGTAACGCGACTTGTTGGTTGAGATCATTCAATTGCTGCGAGGTAATCGCCACATCCCTGACGGCATTTAATACCGCCTGATTGTACTGTTTAATAAGAATATTACTGGCGGTACGGGTTGAACGGAGTGCCGCATTTAACCGTCCCCCATCAAACAGCGGTAAATAGAGCCCAGGTAACAGATTAAATTGTTGGAAAGAGCTCTTAAACAGGTCGCCGATACTCAGCGCGTTGTAGCCCCAAAAAGCTTTGATATCAATATGGGGATAAAATGCCGCTTTCGCTGCATCCACACGGCTTAACGAGGCTTGGACGGTGTGGCTCATCGCCTGTAAATCGGGCCTACGCGCCAACAGATCGAAAGAGAGCGATGCGGGTAAGCTTTGCTGTAGCTGTGGCCAAGGTTGCGGCGCGATGACTAACTTCTGCTGAGCCGTCATCCCCGTGAGTGCACGTAGGTTTTCGCGATCCTGCATAATCGCGGTCTGTGCAGCAATACGTTGCTGCTGAGCGCTATACCACTCCGCTTGCGCCGAGGCGATATTTACTTGGTCCTCAAGGCCGCGCGCTGCGCGCTGCTGATGGGCATTGAGCGAAAACGCGGCAATCGCTTCCTGCTGCGTGAATAACGCCACGCGCCGGTAATTCGCTTGGAGAGAGAAGTAAAGCTGCGCAATACTGGAGGCCAAATCTAATTGTATCCCTGCTGTCTGCGCCAGTTGCGCGTTCTGCTCGCCCATGGCAGCCGCGACGCCAGCCCGATTCGCTCCCCATAAATCGATATTTAGATCCGCGCCCACGCCTACCGTACTGAGGGTGTACCAAGGACCTCGTTTATCGGTAGGTAACGAGATCGAATAAGGCCATGTCGTTTGCCGATTGTTCACCCTCATAGTATTCTGTGCGGCTATGCCGGTGGCCTGAAGGCCTAATGTCGATTGGGCGACTTCAACCGATGATTGCGACTGTTGAATGCGTAATTTAGCGGCTTGGAAAGTCGGCGAATTCGCCAACCCCAACACAATCAGGCTGGAGAGCTGCGGGTCGTGATAAGCTTCCCACCACCGCGCTTGCGGCCACTGACTATTTGCCAGATGGATAACTTGAGAGAGTTGCGCCTGCTGTGCCGGTAACTGTTCGACCTGCGGCGGTTCATCATGAATTAGGGCGCAGCCGCTCAGTAGCAGACTCCCAAGCGTTAATAAGAATCCTTTGTTAAGCGCCATCTCTAACTTCCTGCGTGGTGTGAAAAGCAGTGAGGCAGCATAAAGCCTGCTCCAGTGCTGGGGCATAAGGGTTATGCGCCGTAGGGGCGGCAATCGTCTGAACAGGATACTCTCCCCCATGGGCAAGATAGTGGGCATAGGCCTCTAACCAGGTTGCCGTATCCTTTAAAAAAGGATCCTCATTGTCTGCATAATAGCGATAACCCGTGGTTAACAAGGCTAGCTGTTGAGCAAGTGCGAGGCTCTGGTTAATCGGCCACCGTGCAGCTTCTTGATAGGGATGGGTAGTACTCGCCAAGGGTTCCGCGCGCAGCCGAGTCGCCAGCGCGGTAGCCTGCTGCAGGGAGTCATAAATCGGTAGTGGCGTGGCCTGTTGGCTAGGGTGAGCTAAATAGCGCGCCACCTGCCGATAGAGCCTAGCGATATTTTCCCGTAACCGCGGGGCGTCACTATCTGGCCATAAGTAAAGATAGATAATAGAGGCGATAACCACCCCCAACACAATCCCAATCATTCGATCGCGTAATTCCGTCAGATTACTCATCGGACTAAAGCCGGACAGAAAAAGCAGCGCAAAGGTGAAGCCTAATTGTATTCCGGCATAAGCAATACGTTCGCTCCCCGCCGCCAGCCAAGCCGATAGCGCGAAAATCGGTAAACACATTAAGAGCAGCCCGACAATAGTGTCGAGATGGGGCTGAATAAAGACCATACAGCCTACCGCCGCCACCGCCGCCGCAAACGCGCCAACAATACGTAAGCCCGCTTTCTGATAGGTCGCGCCTAATCCCTGCTGTGCGACGATAACACAACTGAGCATGATGGTGTGTACCCCTTGCCATGCTGTCGCGGTGTAGAACAGGTAACACAGTAGGCTCGCCAATAAAGTCTTCAACGCAAACTGCAAATAGACCGGATTACGCCAAGCATCTGGAGCCATTAAAGGCGGCTTGTCGATCTCGCCAGGCGGCGCGGCAATAGATTGTCCGTCAGTCAGGCAATGACATAGTCTCGTCATTTCAACGAGTAATGGGTCTCTGGCCACTATGGTTAGGCTACTGGGGGGCGATAATTGTCGCTGACGCGTGCGCTCGGCCAGTTGACGGAAGTAGTGAGCAAGCATGGTAGCGTGGGTCGGATCATTTTTCTCAGGATTGAGTCGATAGGATTCCGATAACTCTACGCATCGTATAGCCATATTTGATAGTGAGCGCCAACTTTCTTTATTCTTCTGGAAGTCACTGTTAGTCAAACTGGCGAGCGTCAATAATGTCTGAATTTGGCTAAGATGCTCCGCGATAAGCGTGCCTGCCTGCCCCTTGAGAGACTGGGTTGGTTGTAGTCTGTCAGCCGCCTGCTCATAAAGGTCAGCTACCTGCTGAGCAAACTGGTAGTGGGGGTACGCCTGTATAAAGCAAGCATTCACTAACACTGTAACCCCAATGGCCACAACCATAGACATCCATAACCATAGAATAAGCCGCACGATAATTTCGCTTTCACCGGTCATCGAGGGGAAGGTTTGCGCGTAGATAAGGACCAAGGCGACGACAAAGAAGGCTAACCCCAGCTTACCCAGTACCCGCATAAAAAACATCGCCCAGAAAAAGAGAAAGAGCGAAGCCACTAAACGGATTAAGGGATAATCGTAAGTGTACTTAATAATCAGCAGCATCCCACCCAGTGCGAACAGCGCAACCACAATAAAACCGAGGCCTATTCCTGCGGTGAGCACAACATTCTTTTGTGTGACATAAAAAACGACGATGATCGCGACGGCTAAAAAGGGTATCTGTAAACTGAGAAAGAGTAAGGTCATGATCAGGCAGGAAAGGGTCAGCCGCAACGCGGCATGACAACGTTCACTCGAAACCTGACTGGCTTGGGCTAACCATGACCGGGGGCTCATGGCTGAGAAGCCCCGATTTTTAGTGTTGCCGTCGCCGAGGCCCCTAGGCGAAACAGGCGAGGATCGGCATCTGTTACAGCAATTTTTACTGGGAAGCGTTGTGACACATGCACCCAATTAATACTCTTTTGGATAACGGGTAAGCCTTCAATCACACTATCGCCACTCGCGAGCACCCCTGCCCCCACGGAATCGACACGTCCTGAAAAGACGCGCTGGTGATCGGTCATCACGCGAAGCGTTGCCGCCGTGCCGGGATGGATATCATTGAGATCAGTTTCTCTAAAATTAGCCACCACATACCAGTGGTCGCTATCAATCAGTGTGAAAATCGGCTTAATCGCCGAGGCAAATTGACCCGTCGTGGTTTTTAACGCTACCACTGTGCCAGAGAAGGGAGCCCTCACCTCGGTCAGTTCAAGGTTAATGGTCGCTAAGGCAATCTGTGCCAGCGCCCCTTCACGTTGTGCCACCAGCGCATCCACCCCTGATACCGCGGCCGTCGCTTGTTTAGCTTGGAGTAAGGTGGCATTAAGCTCTGCCCGCGCAGCTTTTTCAGCGGTACGCGCTTGGTCCAGTTCCTCTTGTGAAGCAAACCCCTGCGGGACGAGCGGTTCCAGTCGCTGACGTGAGGAGGTTGTCTGCTGGACTAAGGCTTGTGCCCTGGCAACCGCAGCGCTGACAGACTGAGCATTATATTCTTGGGCTTTAACCGTTCGCCCGGTGAGACGAATTTGGGCATCTAAGGACGCTAATCGCGACTGTGCATCGACGAGCATTGCCCGGTATTGCCTATCATCAATTTTAAACAGTAGATCGCCCTTTTTGACCTTCTGATTATCTTTAATAGGCATTTCCACAATTTGGCCACTCACTTCCGGCACGACTTCAATGGTATCCGCATAGACATAAGCATCATTGGTTTGCGGCGAGGTTTGTAAAGTGGCAATCACGCCAATTAGCGCCACAATCGCTAGGCAGACAACCACTAACAGTGGCCATTTTCGTCGAATAAGAGGGGTATTCGATGTTGTCATGAAGACTCAACCCATAAAGAAAAGTAGCCATACTATGACGGCATAGATAAACATTAAGGCCAGATAACTGATGACCAACGGAGAAAATGGGCGTAGCCACCCTTGGCGAGCGAAAAGGAGATGAGTCGGGATCAATAATAACGCGCCCGCCAAGCTACAAAACAGCCAAGCAGGAAACGCCGCACCCAACACAGGGATAGAGGGCGAGAGCGTGCAGCCAGTCAGTAACCCAGCCAGCATTAAGAGCAGGGGCTTTTTCCATTGATAACGCTGCCACACAATCGTTACTCCCTTAACCCTTAAGAGGATTGATTGTTAACTTTTTTTGCTGAGATTGGAAGTAAAAGCGCGACAGATTAGGATGAGAATAGCTAACAAATAAAAATTAATGCCAACGCGTAACCGGCTGAGTAGCAGAAAGCACGCAGCCTATATTATTCAGAAAAAGTCACATATATAAAATTATAATTAAAACATTGAGAGAATAGAGCCATTAATAATAGCTCTATTTTAAAACTCTTCCTAATTTATTCAATATAATATAACCCTCGAAAATAATTCCAAATGTTATAACCTGTGGGTGACGAGAGTGTTTTTATAAGATAACTTAACGGCTCAATTTATTATTGCGATCGAAAAAACCGACAACGGAACTCGCCCTGTTCAACACTAAGGTGTAACGATTGGTATTGTTGCTCATCGCGGCTTGCGATCAGTAACTTCTGACTGATTTGAGGTAATAAGGTATTGGTGAGGATCGCATCGACCATCCTTCCCCCAGACTCCACTTCTGTACAACGTTGGACGATTTGCGTGATAACACTATCGTCGATATCGGTCACGATATGGTGATTGTCCAGTAAACGTCGTTGAATACGGGCTAATTGTAAGCGGACGATCTCGCCGAGCATCTGATCGCTCAATGGATAATAAGGCACCACCAATAACCGACCTAATAATGCAGGCGGGAAGACCTGTAAGAGTGGGCCGCGTAAAGCGGTGGCAAGTGTCTCTGCATCAGGTAACAGATCCGGATCGGCACACATTCCGCTGACGAGGTCCGTTCCAACATTGGAGGTCAGAATAATCAGCGTATTACGAAAATCAATATGGCGTCCTTCACCGTCTTCCATCCAACCTTTATCAAACACTTGGAAGAAGATTTCGTGGACATCAGGGTGCGCCTTTTCAATTTCATCGAGCAACACCACGCTATAAGGGCGTCGGCGAACCGCCTCGGTTAAGACGCCACCCTCTCCATACCCAACATAACCAGGAGGCGCACCTTTTAAGGTCGATACGGTGTGGGCTTCTTGGAACTCACTCATATTAAGGGTAATGACATTTTGCTCACCACCATAGAGAGATTCCGCTAATGCCAAGGCGGTTTCCGTTTTTCCGACACCGGATGGCCCGCACAACATAAAGACCCCCACGGGTTTGTTCGGGTCATCAAGACGCGCTCGTGAAGTTCGAACACGTTTGGCAATCAGATCGAGACCATGGCGTTGGCCAATGACCCGTTGATTGAGGGTATCTGCGAGAGTTAATACCGCATCAATTTCATTTTTAACCATCCGCCCCAACGGGATACCGGTCCAATCTGACACAACGGCCGCCACAACGTTTTCATCGACAGCGGCAAACAGTAGGGGATCTTCCCCCTGTAGCTCGGTCAATTGTTGCTGTGTCGCCAGTAATTGCTCGCGGATCTCGGGGAGCGCCTCAGAGTTGGCTTGGTGAAGCTGCGCCCGTTGTGCGATAAGCTGGCTCACTAATGCTTTCTCTTGCTGCCAACGCGACGCTAACGCTTCGCATTCCGTTTGCTGAGCCACGCGCGCACATTCTAGCTGCTCGACGCGCTGATCATCCCCGAGTGCCACACGGGCCTCTCGCTTTACAATCTCGATCTCGACTTCAAGCGCCGCGATATGTTGGCGACAGTCGTCGAGTTGTGCGGGAGGGGCACTCTGGCTGACCGCGACGCGAGCGCAGGCTGTATCCAATAAGGCAATCGCTTTATCGGGAAGTTGACGCGCAGGAATATAACGATGAGAGAGTTTCACCGCTGCGCTGACCGCTTCATCCAATAGCAGGACTTGGTGGTGTTTTTCTAGCGGTGATACCGTGCTACGTAGCATCAGAACCGCTTTATTTTCATCCGGTTCAGGGACTTGAATCGGTTGGAAACGGCGCGTCAAGGCGGGATCTTTCTCAATATATTTTTTATACTCTGCCCACGTGGTGGCGCCAATCGTCCGCAGCTGGCCTCGTGCCAATGCAGGTTTAAGCAAATTGGCTGCGTCGCCCGTACCTTGCTGCCCCCCTGCGCCAACGAGGGTATGAATCTCGTCAATAAAAAGAATGATCGGTGTTGGACTGGATTGCACTTCGTTGATCAACGATTGTAAACGTGCCTCGAACTCCCCCTTCATCCCAGCGCCAGCTTGTAATAAGCCGATATCGATCAGCCATAACTGGACATTTTGTAAAGGTTCCGGCACCTCGCCTGCTGCGATACGGCGTGCAAAGTCCTCCACTACTGCCGTCTTCCCCACGCCAGCCTCACCGGTCAGTAGCGGATTATTTTGCCGACGTCGCATTAAAATATCGATCAGTTGACGGATCTCTTCATCGCGTCCGACAACCGGATCGATCTTCCCGTCTCGTGCATGCTGAGTCATATCTTGGCCATACTGAGCCAAGGTCTGGGAGGCTGTGGGGACACCCTGTGGCGTCTCTACCTCGACAGAAGCCTGCTGAGCTTCTTTACTCTGCGACAGTAGGGTCGTGAACTGCTCACTTAACAGTTCCAGATTAATACGGGTGAATTGAGGCGATATCCCCTTTAGAACGGTGGCGAGATTCCATGTTTTTAGGATCCCAATAAGTAAATGCCCGGTCCGCAAACGATTCACGCCAAATTTAAGCGATCCTATCACCCAGGCCCGTTCTACCGCGCTATCGATATGCTCTGACAAATCAGAGACAGAGCTGGCGCCACGCGGTAATGCATCCAATGCGGCAATAATATCGCGGGTCAGCGCGGCCTCATCTAATGCAAAGTGCTGAATGATATACTGTAGGTCGCCTTCTTGCTGCTGCATCAGTTGATGTATCCAATGCACCAACTCTACGTAAGGATTACCACGCAACTTACAAAATGCCGTCGCACTCTCTAACGAGGAAAAGAGTAAGGGTTCCAGTTTGCCGAAAAGAACGGCTCGACTAATTTCTGACATGTTCAGTTCCATTGATAAGATTAATCGTTTATTAAGGGTGGCTAGGATGCCATTCGAGGAGATGAGCAAAGTGAACCGTCAGTCTATCCGCCATCGAGAGTAAAGAGTCGATAATAAAAATCAATAATCCAATTTATTATTCCGTGGAGTGAGTCTTTCACTATGACCTTATTTATTCAAAAATATGAATAATCCCTCACCTATTCAATCCCTGCTTTACACTACTGATATTTTTAGTCCTTTAATAAGTTGACATAGCGATTAACTCGCCTCAATAGGAAATATTTCATAGGGAATAAATATAAAAAAAATAATCTAATTAATTTATTTAATCCAGACACATCATTTAATTAAAAGATTGAGGGTAAATGTTCCATTTTATTACTAAAAATAATCATTTCTTGGTAATTGATTTTATGCAGTATTAATCTGAAAAAATACTAACAGTGTGGTGGCAAAATCGTCCGAAAAAAAACCCTCGTGATAACGAGGGCTTGTAGCGAAATCCGAATGGGATTTTAGAACGGGATATCGTCATCAAAATCCATTGGTGGCTCATTACCGCCTGCAGGCGCTTTAGGAGATTGCGGGGCTTGTCCGCCACCACTAAATTGCGCACCAGAGGATTGTGGCTGTTGTGGCTGACCCCAACCGTTATTATTGTTTGGTGCACCGCCGCCTTGAGGAGCGTTGTTGCCTTGACGGCCGCCAAGCATCTGCATGGTACCGCCAACGTTAACAACCACTTCAGTGGTGTAACGATCTTGGCCACCTTGGTCTTGCCATTTACGCGTACGCAGTTGGCCTTCGATATAAACCTGAGAGCCTTTACGCAAATATTCGCCAGCAACTTCTGCTAACTTACCGAACAACACGACACGGTGCCATTCAGTAATCTCTTTATTTTCACCGGTTTGCTTATCACGCCAGCTTTCAGAGGTTGCCAGTGTAATGTTTGTCACAGCTCCTCCATTTGGCATATACCGGACTTCTGGATCTTGACCCAAATTACCGACAAGAATCACTTTGTTTACGCCGCGACTGGCCATTGCACTCTCTCCTGATGAAAAATTACACAGATACTATCTAACGGATGATAGCACGTCACGGCTTAGGTTGGGTAGTTTAGAGCAACCGCACAAAGGCAATCCTTATAGCAGAAAGTACTGGATATTTATTCAGGTTATTTTTTGTGCCATACTATAGAGTCTGCTTGAAATCGATGCAGAGCGATGTCATCTCAGCGTATAGGCAATCAAATTGGGAAATGTGAATGGATAAGATCGAAGTACGGGGTGCACGAACCCATAATTTAAAAAACATCAACCTCACCATCCCCCGTGACAAGCTAGTGGTCGTCACTGGTCTTTCTGGATCAGGTAAATCCTCGCTGGCCTTTGATACCCTTTACGCCGAAGGGCAGCGACGTTATGTCGAATCATTATCGGCTTATGCGCGACAGTTTCTTTCGTTGATGGAGAAACCGGATGTCGATCATATTGAGGGGCTTTCACCGGCTATCTCAATCGAACAGAAATCGACCTCGCATAACCCACGCTCGACCGTAGGGACCATTACCGAAATTCACGACTACTTGCGGTTATTGTTTGCGCGAGTCGGTGAACCACGCTGCCCCACCCACCACCAACCCTTGGCGGCGCAAACCGTCAGCCAAATGGTTGATCAGGTGTTAAAACAACCGGAAGGGCAGCGGTTAATGCTACTTGCCCCTATTGTGAAAGATCGTAAGGGTGAACATGTTAAAACCCTTGAGAGCCTTGCGGCACAAGGGTATATTCGGGCACGCATCGATGGCGAGGTCTGTGATCTGTCCGATCCGCCAAAACTTGAGCTACAGAAAAAACACAGCATCGAAGTCGTGGTGGATCGCTTTAAGGTCCGTGACGATATTGGCACTCGCCTAGCTGAATCTTTCGAAACCACTCTGGCCTTATCTGGGGGCACGGCGGTGGTCGCCGATATGGATGATGACAAAGCTGAAGAGTTGCTGTTCTCGGCCAATTTTGCTTGTCCGATATGCGGTTACAGCATGCGAGGGCTTGAGCCACGCCTGTTCTCGTTCAACAACCCTGCCGGAGCTTGCCAAACCTGTGATGGGCTTGGTGTACAACAATATTTTGACCCCGAGCGAGTCATCCAAAATCGCGAAATCTCCTTAGCGAACGGCGCTATCCGTGGCTGGGATCGTCGTAATTTCTATTATTATCAGATGCTGCGTTCGCTCAGCGAACATTACAAGTTTGATATTGAAGCGCCCTTTGAATCCTTAAGTGCTGACACGCAGAAGGTCATCCTTTATGGTTCGGGGAAAACCAATATTGAATTTAAATATGTCAATGACCGAGGCGATACCTCTGTTCGACGCCACCCCTTCGAAGGGGTACTCCATAATATGGAACGTCGTTATAAAGAGACCGAGTCCAACGCGGTACGCGAAGAGTTAGCGAAATTTATCAGTAACTGCGCCTGCAGTAGCTGCCATGGTACGCGTTTGCGGGAAGAGGCGCGTAACGTGTTTGTGGCTGAAAATACGCTGCCAGAGATCTCGGAGATGAGTATTGGCCATGCCAGTGACTTTTTCGAACAACTCGCGCTAAGCGGCCAGAAAGCGCAAATCGCGGAAAAAATCTTGAAAGAGATCCGCGAGCGGCTCGGCTTTTTAGTCAATGTCGGACTGAATTATCTATCCTTATCGCGTTCGGCTGAAACCCTGTCAGGGGGAGAAGCACAGCGTATTCGTCTCGCCAGTCAAATCGGTGCAGGGCTTGTCGGGGTGATGTATGTGCTCGACGAACCCTCAATTGGACTGCATCAGCGCGATAATGAGCGCCTACTCAATACCTTGATTCATCTGCGTGATCTCGGTAATACCGTGATAGTGGTCGAGCATGATGAAGATGCGATTCGTGCAGCAGACCATGTGATCGACATTGGCCCAGGTGCCGGTGTGCACGGTGGTTCGGTGGTCGCTGAAGGGAATGTTGACCAGATTATGGCCAACGAAGATTCCCTAACTGGCCAATACCTTAGCGGTAAAAAAGCTATCGAAGTGCCGAAAGAACGCGTTAAAGCCGACCCAGAGAAAATGCTGCGGATTGCTGGCGCTCGCGGTAATAATTTAAAAAATGTTACGCTTTCGCTACCGGTAGGACTGTTTACTTGTGTGACGGGCGTATCCGGTTCCGGTAAATCAACCTTAATCAACGATACTCTGTTTCCTATCGCGCAACGCCAATTAAATGGCGCGACGATTGCTGAACCGGCTCCTTACCATGAGGTCAATGGTCTCGAACATTTCGATAAAGTCATTGATATCGACCAAAGCCCTATTGGACGTACCCCGCGTTCCAACCCAGCGACCTATACCGGCATCTTTACGCCCGTACGGGAGCTGTTTGCCGGTGTTCCTGAAGCGCGTTCGCGAGGCTATACGCCCGGTCGCTTTAGTTTCAACGTGAAAGGCGGCCGCTGTGAAGCTTGTCAGGGTGATGGCGTGATTAAAGTTGAGATGCACTTTCTCCCCGATGTCTATGTCCCCTGCGATCAGTGTCAAGGCAAGCGTTACAACCGTGAGACCCTAGAGATTAAATATAAAGGGAAGAATATTCACGAAGTGCTGGAGATGACCATCGAAGAAGCAAAAGACTTTTTCGAGGCGGTTCCTGCGCTGGCGCGGAAGCTGCAAACCCTGATCAGCGTAGGCCTCTCCTATATCCGCCTAGGTCAATCGGCAACGACCCTCTCGGGAGGGGAAGCCCAGCGGGTCAAACTTTCTCGTGAACTGTCCAAACGCGGCACGGGTCAGACGCTATATATCCTCGATGAGCCGACAACGGGTCTACACTTTGCGGATATACAACAGCTACTGGTGGTATTGCATCAGTTACGCGACCAAGGTAATACCATTGTTGTTATCGAACATAATCTGGACGTGGTTAAAACGGCTGACTGGATTGTCGACCTGGGTCCAGAGGGCGGAAGTGGTGGTGGCGAGATTCTGATTGCTGGCTCTCCAGAGACTGTCGCGGAATGTGAAAAGTCCCACACTGCTCGCTTCCTGAAACCCCTACTAAATCAGTAAAACGACATGCCCAGAAATGCTGGGCAATTTCTATTTCACTATGAGGAGTTATCATGGCAGAGATTCATGCTTATGCAGCACAGGATGAAAAATCCCCCCTAACCCCATTTGATTATTCATCTAGGGACGTGCGCGATAACGACGTCAAAATTGAGATTTTATACTGCGGCGTTTGTCACTCTGATCTGCATATGGCACGTAACGAGTGGAAAGGTACGCAATACCCTATCGTCCCTGGTCATGAAATCGTTGGACGTATTGTTGAGGCGGGCGCGTCAGCGAATAAATTTAAAAAGGGTGACTCAGTCGGCGTCGGTTGTATGGTCGACTCCTGCCGTACCTGTTCAAGCTGTGAAGAAGGCGAGGAAAACTACTGCGAAAATGGTTTCGTGGCCACTTACAACAGCAAAGACCGTCATTCAGAAGCCATTACTTATGGCGGCTATGCAACCGATATTGTGGTCGACCAAGACTTCGTACTAAAAGTCCCTGAGAACCTCGATCCTGCCGGGGTTGCCCCACTACTTTGTGCAGGGGTGACCACCTATTCCCCTCTACGCCATTGGAAAGTCGGACCCGGGCAGAAAGTCGGTATTGTCGGGTTAGGCGGACTGGGCCATATGGGCGTTAAACTAGCTCATGCGATGGGCGCCAAGGTGGTGTTATTCACCACTTCCACCTCGAAAATTGAAGATGGAAAGCGCTTAGGGGCTGACGAAGTGGTTATCTCTAAAGATGCAGAGCAGATGGAAGCGCAAGTCAATAGCTTCGATCTAATCCTCAATACCGTTGCGGCTCAACACGACCTAACGCAATTTATTCGTTTGCTGAAACGTGATGGACACTTAGCCTTAGTCGGGGTTCCAGAACACGACCATCCCGCACCGAGCGTCGCCGAGTTAGTTTTTAAGCGCCGGACCGTCGGTGGTTCACTTATCGGCAGTATCGCGGAAACCCAAGAAATGCTCGATTTCTGCGGCGAACACAATATCACCGCAGATATTGAGTTAATTAATATCGATCAAATCAACGATGCCTACGAGCGTATGCTTAAAAGCGACGTAAAATACCGTTTTGTCATCGATAATAACTCGTTAAGAAAGTAAGTGATCACTTACCGTTCCCGTTCTAGGGAACGGTATTCTTATCTCGACTCACCTTGAATTGTGGCGATAATTCTACGCCCACCGCCGTGGAATCGATGCTCTCCCAGCCAGATCCCCTGCCATGTCCCTAACATCACCTTTCCCCGTGAGATCGGTAATAATAGAGAAACCCCTAATAGTGATGATTTGATATGGGCAGGCATATCATCTGCGCCCTCGTAATCATGTTGATACACGGCATTATCCGGTACGGTGCGCAGAAAATGCTGCTCCATATCGGCCCGCACTGTCTGGTCACAGTTTTCGTTTAGCGTTAACGATGCCGAGGTATGCTGAAGCAATAACTGTAATTGTCCTACCTTGATACTGGCGATCTCTGGAATAGCCGACAAGATCTCATCGGTGACCAGATGGAATCCACGTTTTTTCTCTTTTAACTGGATCGTTTTTTGAACCCACATAGCGCTCTCCTTTATACCTTTCCCTTCAGTGTAGCAATCTCTCGAAGTCCCTGTGCTATCAGATGCTGAATTGATGAAATGACAAAGTAGCTCAACGATTTTTCAGCTAATGAAAAAAAAATAACTAACCCCGTTAATGGCTTAGCATTTACGTCTGTAAACACAATAAATTGAACTTATTGCAAGTATTGATAATGAAAATAATTATCACTATGATTCGCCATCGCTTATCTATTGAGCGTGACAACACAGCAAAAAGCGTTAACTGCCCATTATAATTACAATTAGGTAACACACATGACATCGCAATTTATCACATCAGGGAACAGGCCCTCAGCCCTCTCATTGCTGAGCGTAGCTGTTGGGTTAGCACTTACTACGGGTCTAGCCTTTGCGGCAGAGACCCCAACACAGACACTTACTGTGACCGGGCAAGATAGCAGCACATCAGACGGCGCGAGTGACCAAGACGCTCACCGCTATACTGTTCCAATTACCCGCAGTGGAACGAAGATGAATCTCACCAACCGTGATATTCCTCAATCGGTCAGCGTGATCACTGAACAACGGATGAAAGACCAAGATTTACGAACCCTTAATGATGTCTTGAAACAAAGCCCTGGTATCTCCTCGAATCAGAGCGATAGTGAGCGATATTCCTATTTTGCTCGTGGTTTCTATATCAATAATTATAGCTACGATGATATTCCCGTGACCCAAACCGCGCCGTGGAACTTCGGTGAAACCGATGATGATATGGCGAAATATCAACGGGTCGATATTGTTCGTGGCGCAAGTGGATTGATGTCTGGTACGGGTAATCCGTCAGCAACCATCAACTTAATCCGTAAGAAAGCCGAGAGCAAAACCTTTACTGGGGATCTCTGTGCGAGCTACGGCAGTTGGAATAACCAACGCTACGTCGCGGATCTGCAAGGGCCGCTTAATGAGAGTGGCACGTTACGCGGCCGCTTAGTCAGTGGTTACCAAGATCAAGATAGTAATCTAGACCGCTATCATAAATCCTCGAAATTCTTCTACGCCGATATCGCTGCAGACTTGACCGATAACACGACCTTAGACATTGGTTATGATTATCAAGAAAGAAACACTGGAAATCCAACCTGGGGAGGATTGCCGACGTGGTATACCAATGGCGATAAAACCCATTACAGTCGCCGCACCAATGCGGCGGCAGATTGGACCCACTACAATACGCTCGCGCGTAGACAATTCGCAAATCTCGTCACCCGCTTTGATAACGGTTGGGAGACACACATCAATGCGATGCATGGCGAAACGCAGATGGATAGCCGCTTATTTTATCTGAGTGGTTTTCCTGACCAAAGCACCGGTATCGTACAATCTACAGGCTACGGTTATGCCGGTTGGTATAAAGGGATCCGTACTCAAACCGCCGTCGATGCTTTTGCGACCGGACCCTTTAAGCTATTGGGCCGTCAGCATCAACTTGTTGCGGGTGTAGATTATAGCCGTCAACGTAACCGCTATGATTATTCGACAGCGATGTATACGCCAGAGCAGCTGGGTAACTACAATCAGTGGCAGGGAAATATTCCACAACCGGATTGGCCAGCTTGGGCGCTCTCATCTAATGATACTATTCGCCAACGCTCGGGTTACGTTGCGGCACGCTTCTCATTAGCCGACCCACTGTCGTTAGTGACGGGCATGCGCTATACGGAATACACCACCAACGGCACCAGTGCCAATATGCAGAAGAACAATATTACCCCTTATGGTGGCTTGGTCTACGATATCACCGACTCGCTGTCTGCCTATGCGAGTTATACCTCGATTTTCCAACCCCAGACCTATCGGGACCGTACCGGCCATTACTTGAAACCAGTAACGGGCAAGAACTATGAAACAGGGTTGAAAGCTGACTGGATGGATAGCCGCTTAACCTCTACGTTATCGGTCTTCCGTATTGAGCAAACGAATCTCGGTCAAGAGATTACTGGGCAATACGTCAACAACAGCAGTGAGACGGCATACCGAGCCGCGAGCGGCGTGGTCAGTCGTGGTGTGGAGTTCGAAGTTAATGGCGCAGTGACTGATAATTTAAATATGACCTTCAGCGCATCACGCTATGTGGCGCAGGATAGCAGCAAAGATCGTATAAATCCTCAGCTGCCACAAACTCAGTTTAAATTGTTCTCCAGCTATCTGGTTCCCGCTCTGCCTGACCTGACCATTGGCGGCGGTATTACGTGGCAGAATGCGACGTATCAAGATGCAACCGGCCCCAATGGCAATACGGTACGTGTAGTTCGCGGCAGCTATCCGCTGGCAGATCTCTTTGCCCGCTATCAGCTGACTCGCCAGCTTTCAGTACAAGCTAACGTGAAAAACCTCTTCAACCGCGATTACGACAGTAACTTAAGCGATTATGTTGTCTACGGTGAATCTCGTAACTACTCCGTTAATCTTAACTACCATTTCTAATGTTTCAGAGGGGGAACTGATCCCCCTCTTCCCATTATCACTAGGTTGAACCCTAGCGAATAAGGAGTAAAAATGTTTACGACCCGACGTTCGTCCTCCCCTCTGTTAGTCAGTGCCCTTACCGTATTGATTAGTGGTTGTCAGTCTCATCCCTCTGCGAAAACCACACCGCCCCCCGCGCCTAAACCCCCTACTGTTGCCACTTCTTCGGCCGTTCAGGAAAAAGCGATCGGTGAAGGATTGTATGAGATGGCACTGTTTGGATCGTCATCAAGCTTATATGTCGCCAGCGCGCAAAGCTTCAAAAATGACAACGGTGGCGTACTGTATAAAGTTAACCCTACCACCCTCGCGATAACTGGCTTAACCCACACCGATTTGAAAAATTTCGGGATGGCGAGTCAACCGGATAATGACTTTTTCTATACCACTAACTCGCTAGACGGTACAGTGTCGAAGGTAGAAGTGAAGAGCGGCAAAGTGGTGAAACGTTTAGCGCTCAGCAAGAAGAATAGTAAAGGCGAAACGGATGGTGCTCGTGAACTCCTCTGGGTGGGCAATGAGCTCTATGTTGGCGCTGTCGCGAATCCCGGCTATATCAGTGTTATCGATACACGCACCTTCACCGTGAAAACTCGCATCATGCAGGCAGGGAAATGGGTAACGGGCTTACTGTACTCCCCCACTACGCAACGCATTTACGCGGGCAATGGCAGTGGCGAAATCTTAGTTATCAATCCTAAAAACCATCGAATCGAGAAACGTTGGACAACGGGTGAGGGTAAAACCAACCTATTCCTTAACTTCGCTGAGGATGCCGCAACGCATCGACTTTTCGTGACTGATAATTCGCAAGGTAAAGCGACTTATGTGTTCGATGAGCTAACGGGCAAAGTGATCAAAAAAATCCCGGGTGATAGCTTAGGCATCAAGTTTAATGCACAACGCAACGAGCTCTACATTAGCCAACGCGAGTCTAAACAGGTTCTGCGTGTCGATGCCACCACTTATGCAGTAAAACAACAGTGGCGCTTTACTGGATCACCGAACAGCCTTCTCCTTTCCGATGATGGCAAAATGCTGTTTGTGACAGTGAAACAAGAATTGAATAAGGACTATTCGGCTAAAGGTCCTGACAGCCTAGTACGTATCGACGTCTCTGCTCAATAACCCCCATAAAAAAGGGCGCCTTAGGCGCCCTACTTGTTACATCACTGCGGCCATAGCCGAAGCGACTTTTTCAATGTTTTTCTGGTTCAACCCTGCCATACACATTCTTCCACTTCCGATAAGATAAACACCAAACTCTTCACGTAAGCGAACGACTTGTTCTGGGCTCAAACCGGTATAACTGAACATACCGCGTTGACGGGTTAAGAAACTGAAATCTTTGCCAGGAATTTTCTGCTGTAAGGCGCTAACTAAGGCTTCACGCATCGCTAAAATCCGCAGGCGCATTGCTTCGAGTTCTGCTTTCCAATCTGCGAATAATGGCGCATCGGTCAGGATCGTGGCGACAACTTTCGCCCCAAACGCGGGTGGGCTAGAGTAGTTACGACGTACCGCCGCTTTGAGTTGCCCTAACACGCGATCAGCTTCTTCGCTACTGTCACAGGCGACAGACAACCCACCAACACGCTCGCCATACAGCGAGAAAATTTTCGAGAATGAATTACTGACAATAACCGGTAAACCTTGTTGCGCCGCTTGACGGATCGCGTAGCAATCCTCTTCAAGACCTGCGCCAAAGCCTTGATAGGCGATATCCATAAAAGGAATCAGCTTACGCGCTTTAAGTAAAGCAATGGTCTCATCCCATTGTGCATCCGTAAGGTCTGCACCGGTAGGGTTATGGCAGCATGGATGGAGTAAGACAATGCTCTGTTCTGGCAGGCTTTTTAGCTTGTCGATGAAACCGCTAAAATTTACGCCTTGCGTGGCAGCATCGTACCAAGGATAAGTATGTACCGGGAATCCTGCACCATTGAATATGGCAATATGGTTCTCCCAAGTGGGATCACTCACCCATACCTCAGATTCGGGGAAATAACGTTTTAGGAAATCGGCACCGACTTTCAATGCTCCAGAGCCCCCTAACGTTTGAATCGTCGCCATATTTGCGGCATCAGCCTGCGCCCCAAACAGCAATTGACCTACGGCTTTACGATAGTTCGCCAGCCCTTCCATCGGTAGATAAACCGATGCTTCATTAATGGATGATTGTAAACGCGTCTCAGCCTCGGCAACGGCGTTAAGCTGCGGGATAATACCTTCTTCGGTATAGTACAGACCAATACTTAGGTTAACTTTTTCGTCACGCGGGTCTTGTTTGAATTTTTCCATTAGCGACAAGATTGGATCGCCAGCGTAAGCATCAACATTCTGAAACACAGTAGAAATCTCCATCAGGGGGCTGAAATACGATAAGCGCCGTAGTTAGCGTTACCCTACCTTATTATCAATTGCTTCAAGAAAGAAGATGTAATCTCGCAAAATTAGACTTTAGGTCTATATCAGCCCTATTCTTCGTCGTAATCCGGACCGGCATAGTTATCAAAACGTGACCATTGCCCATTAAAGGTGAGTCGCACCGTACCGATAGGACCATTACGCTGCTTACCGATAATAATTTCCGCGATACCTTTAAGATCACTGTTTTCGTGATACACCTCGTCACGATAGATAAACATGATCAAGTCGGCATCCTGCTCAATCGATCCTGACTCACGCAAATCTGAGTTGACTGGCCGTTTATCTGCACGCTGCTCCAATGAGCGGTTAAGCTGTGATAAGGCGACCACTGGCACATTCAGTTCTTTCGCTAAGGCTTTTAAGGATCGTGAGATCTCAGCAATCTCTAAGGTCCGGTTTTCGGTCAGCGCAGGCACTCGCATCAACTGAAGGTAATCGATCATGATCATACTTAAGCCATTATTTTCACGGTAGATTCTTCTCGCGCGTGAACGTACTTCAGTCGGGGTAAGACCAGAGGCATCATCAATAAAGATGTTCTTTTTCTCTAATAGAATCCCCATCGTTGCGGAGATGCGCGCCCAATCCTCGTCGTCGAGTTGGCCGGTCCTAATCTTAGTCTGATCGACACGCGATAAGGAAGCCAGCATACGCATCATTAGCTGTTCGCTGGGCATCTCTAAACTGAAGATGAGTACCGGCTTATCTTGTAACATTGCCGCATTTTCACAGAGGTTCATTGCGAAGGTAGTTTTACCCATCGATGGACGTGCCGCGACGATAATCAGATCCGATCCCTGTAACCCAGCAGTTTTCTTATTCAGATCTTGATAACCTGTATCAACCCCGGTAACACCATCATGAGGCGTCGAGACCAAGGCTTCGATACGGTTGATCGTCGCCTCAAGAATTTGCTCGATATTTTGCGGACCTTCGTTCTTATTCGCCCGTTTTTCGGCGATCTTAAAAACGCTCGATTCGGCGAGATCCAGAAGATCTTCGCTAGAACGCCCCTGAGGATCAAACCCTGCATCGGCGATCTCATTGGCAACTGAGATCATCTCACGCACAACTGCACGTTCGCGGACAATGTCGGCATAGGCACCGATATTCGCGGCACTAGGGGTATTTTTGGCCAGTTCGGCTAAGTAAGCAAAACCACCGGACAGTTCTAACTCGCCACGCAGCTCAAGGGATTCTGAAAGTGTAATCAGATCAATAGGTTGCCCTTGCTCCAGTAGACGATGCATCTCAGAAAAGATAAGACGATGGGGACGGCTATAGAAATCTTCCGCGACAACGCGTTCTGAAACATTGTCCCAGCGCTCATTATCGAGCATCAGCCCGCCTAAGACCGACTGTTCAGCCTCCACAGAGTGTGGCGGCATTTTTATCCCCTCAAGCTGTTTATCTTGAGGAGCCGGTTTGTTAGAGGGTTTATTTCCTGCCATAGTATTGATACCAGTCGTCAGTAAGGGGCGAGCCCATTATACGGTTTTCGCGCTGATTGTCGCCCCAAGTCTTGTAGAAGACTTCCCTATCCTTATGGAGAATCTATGGCAAATCGTATTGAATTCCACCAGCATGGTGGGCCAGAAGTGTTGCGCTGGGCGACCCATGATATCGGCCAACCGGCGGAGAACGACATTATCGTTCGCCACCACGCCATCGGCCTCAATTATATTGATACCTACGTGCGCAGCGGCCTTTACCCGGTGAGTCAGTTTCCTTCCGGATTAGGTACCGAGGCAGCCGGTGAGGTGGTTGCCGTGGGGAGTCAAGTGACACGGTTTCAGGTCGGAGACCGCGTCGTCTACTGCCAGTCTGGCTTAGGGGCCTATAGTGAATATCATCATGTCGATCAGTCAAAAGCGGTCATCCTGCCAGCGTCGATCAGTTACCAAAGTGCCGCCGCCTCGTTTTTAAAAGGGTTAACGGTCTATTATTTATTCCATATGACGCATAAAGTGCAAGCCGGTGAAACCCTTCTCTTCCATGCCGCAGCCGGAAGCGTAGGCCTGATCGCCTGCCAGTGGGCGAAAGCCTTAGGTGCTCAGTTGATTGGCGTCGTAAGTTCAGAAAGCAAAGCCCAACGGGCACAGGAGGCAGGCGCCTGGGCGACCATCGATACCTCGCAAGAAGATATCGCAAAGCGTGTTAGTGAATTAACTGCAGGGCAGAAAGTGCCCGTTGTCTACGACTCGGTAGGAAAAGCAACATGGCAAGCATCGTTAGACTGCTTGCAACCCCGCGGGCTATTGGTCAGTTTCGGTAATGCATCTGGCCCAGTCACCGGTGTCGATTTGGCAATACTTAATCAGAAAGGATCGTTATTTGTCACCCGGCCTTCCCTCAATGGCTATCTCACCACTCCTGAGCAACTTGATCAGGCGAGCGCCGCCCTGTTTACCCTAATTAGCGAAGGGAAAATTGAGGTGAATGTACCGACCAGCCAACAATTTGCATTGCGTGATGCAGAACGCGCGCATCGTGCATTAGAGAGCCGCATGACCACAGGGGCATGCTTGTTGATCCCATAAAAAAAAGCCTCCCCAGAGGGAGGCGATTTTTATGTAAAAATGTAGGGACAGAGGGCACATGAATACTCAAGCGCTTAGCCGCATAATTACAGAAATCAGATAAGAAAAACTTAACTTAACTCACACTTTCTCGGTATTGCTGTGCGACTTTAGCCAAAGCCTGTTCAAGTACGGTAACATCAGCGCCCGCTTTATGAGCATTCTCGCTAAGATGACGTCGCCATTGACGCGATCCTGGAATTCCTTGGAACAGCCCCAACATATGGCGAGTGATATGCCCTAAGTAAGTCCCCTGCGCTAACTCTTTTTCAATATAGGGGTACATGGCCTCCACCGCGGCCACGCAATCGACACTCGGTGTCGTAGCGCCAAACAGTTGACGGTCAATCTCCACTAACAACCCTGGATTTTGATAGGCTTCGCGACCAATCATCACGCCATCAAGATGAGTGAGATGTTCTTTTGCTTCGTCGATCGTTTTAATACCACCATTTATCGCCAGCGTAAGTTGCGGAAAATCCTGCTTTAGCTGATAGACCCGTGGATAATCTAACGGCGGTATTTCCCGATTTTGCTTCGGGCTTAATCCCGATAACCAAGCCTTACGAGCATGGATAATAAACGTATCGCACTGACCTTGATCTGCCACGGTATTAATAAATTCACAGAGAAAGGCGTAGCTGTCCTGCTCATCAATACCAATACGCGTCTTAACCGTCACGGGGATTGAAACCGCATCTTTCATCGCCTTAATACCGTCAGCCACTAACGCGGCATCGGCCATTAAGCAAGCGCCAAAGCGACCATTTTGAACTCGGTCAGAGGGACACCCCACATTGAGGTTAATTTCATCATAACCTCGGGCTTCGGCAAGACGCGCCGCGTGGGCAAGATCGTGTGGGTCGCTTCCTCCCAGCTGCAGACAAACAGGATGCTCCTCTTCACTGTATGCCAGATAGTCGCCTTTACCATGAATAATCGCACCAGTGGTCACCATTTCGGTGTACAACAATGTATGTTGTGTCAGTTGTCGTAAAAAGTAGCGACAGTGGCGGTCCGTCCAATCGAGCATTGGGGCAACCGAAAAGCGATTACTGGGAAAGGACACTTGGCTGTTGGGTGACGTTAACTCTTGCGGGCAGTTTTTATCTAGCATTTTTTAGTCTTTTAAAATCATCGTATTACGGGTTATTTTCCCCAGCAATGCCGATGCTTGATGAGGCGCGTTACAGGTCTATAGAAACCGCATCACTATATCATAAAATTCATCGTGACGAGGACCTCATCCTAAGCATGATGCGCAGAGCCTTTCTGCCGCGATGGCGCGATAATCAACGAACGCCCCGCAACAGGGTAGCTAAGCCGCAAATCTAAAATATTTTTTTGAGGATAGTTAATACTTCGATTACGCGTTCATCTTTAATGGAATAGTGGGCTTCTTTACCCGTCTTTTTTCTTTCAAGAATCCCGATATCGATCATTTTCACTAAGTACTGAGATGTCGACGAGACACTCAATCCACATAGGGTAGCGATTTCGCTATTACTCAATCCCGGCGTTTTCATCAACGCACAGAGGATTAATAAGCGGCTGGGATTACTGATCGATTTTAAAAAAAATTGCGCTTCATTAGCGCGCTGAAATTCATCACTTAAGTCATGCATAATAGGTGCTCCTCCACTCGATTTATGCTTATCACTATACGCCGCCACAACTTACCCTACAATAACTTAATATATATTAACTTGTTAGCTCGGCGGCTTGAGTAGAAGGCATGTTCTGCGCTTCAGCGAAGATATGTGTTAGAATCTAGGCAATGAATTTAACGATTGAGGCGTTTTTATGCAGCCATGTCCTGCCAAGAAGATAATCGCTGAGGCTGAGAAACTGTGTAGTCAGCGTGGTGTTCGGCTCACCGCACAGCGCGCAGAAGTATTACGTTTGATGATTGAACATCCGCACGCGATCAGCGCTTACGATCTTCTGGATAAATTACGCATAAGTGAACCTCAAGCGAAGCCGCCCACCGTTTACAGAGCCTTAGACTTTTTGCTGGAACAGGCCTTTATTCACCGCGTTGAGTCTAACAATAGTTATGTGGTCTGCCCGCATTTCGATCACCCTTCTCACACCTCAATGTTATTAGTTTGCGATCAGTGCGCTTCAGTAACGGAGAAACCCGCGGAAGGCGTTGAGAAATGGATTACCGAGCAATCGACTGAGGCTGGCTTTACGCTTCGCCATAGCATTATTGAAGCCCACGGATTATGCCAGCAGTGCAGCGCCATTCTACATTGTGAAGACCCAGAACATTGTCATCATGACCACCAAAATGTGGTTGAGCCTAAGCGTAAAGCTGGACGCGCCTAACCTAGCGACTCAGATCAAACCAACTATTTTGTCGCTGGTGTTGGCGCCATGCATAGCCTAGCGTTATTCCACGCAGGGCCAAAAACACCATTAATGCCAGCCAGAGGCCATGATTACCGATCAATGGTACAGATAATAAGGTTAGTGCAAAGCCTATTGCTGCGATCAGCATACTATTCCGCATTTCTCGACCACGCGTAGCGCCGACAAATAGGCCATCGAGCAGGTAACACCCCACCCCCACTAGCGGACAAATCGCCTGCCAAACAAGGTAATGGTTAGCCCCTTGCTGTAAAGCGGGAATCGAGGTGAGAAGCTGTACGATATATTGGCCGCAGCACGCATAAATTCCACTAAATAGCAGAGCCACGGCAATGGCTTGCTTACAGGCTGAATGCCATATTGCCTTTAAAGAATCAGCATTTCGCTCACCGAAAGCTTCGCCCGCAACAGATTCGACAGCATAAGCAAAACCATCCAACGCATAGGACGTGAAGGTTAAAAACATCAACAGGATGGCATTAACGGCGACAATAGTGGTTCCTAATCGCGCGCCAATAATAGTGAAGCTGATCAGACAGAGCTGGAGTAAGAGTGAACGTAATAAAATATCGCGATTAAGGCGGAAGAGCCGAGCCAATCCCTGACGTAAATGAGACAGCTTAGGGATAAGGGATAAGTTACGCTGTTGTGCAGCCCGCCAGACTAAATAAAGGCCTAACCCTAAGCTAGCATACTCTGCGATAACAGTCGCCCAAGCAGCGCCGCTCACTGCATAGTGCCAATGCAACACGAAGAGTAACTCCAATACGATATTGACCGTGTTTCCCCCAATCAGCAGAATTAACGGCGCTTTTGCATATTGTACGCCTAATAACCAACCCAAGATGACCATATTGGCTAGGGTGGCTGGGGCACTGAGCCAGCGGATTGAAAGAAAGAGTGAGGCTTGCTGATGCGTTGCGTGCTGCGTGCCCATCACACTCAGTATGAGCTCAGTGATCGGTTGATGGAATAGCGCAAAGAGAGTGCCTACGCCTAAGGCCAAAATCATCGGCTGGAAAAAAGCTTGTACTATTTTCTGCTGGTTTTTCTTTCCCCAAGCTTGGGCCGTCATGCCTGTCGTGCCCATCCTCAAAAAGAGAAATAACATGAAGACGAAACTGGTCGCGCTACTACCAATCGCCACCCCAGCTAAGTAGATTTCACTACTCAAATGCCCGATGACCATCGTATCGACCAGTCCCAGCAGTGGGACTGAGATATTGGACAGGATCATCGGCACCGCGAGTTGCCACAGTTTTTTATCTGTTGCCGTCAATCCTGTTAACATCAACTATTACCTATAACCACTCGCCATTACGAATAATCCCGACCGCTAGCCCTTCGACCATTAAACTCTGTTCGCGAGTGTCGACAACAATCGGGCTGAATTCGCTGTTTTCAGGAAGCAGGTGGACCGTGCTACCTTCTTTTTTCCAACGCTTCACTGTCACTTCATCGTCGATACGTGCAACAACAACTTGTCCATTACGGACTTCTTGTGTTTTGTGCACAGCAAGCAGATCACCGTCCATAATGCCGATATCTTTCATCGACATCCCACTTACACGCAGTAAGAAGTCAGCATTGGGTTTGAAGAGTGCCGGATCGACATGGTAGTGACTTTCAATATGTTCTTGCGCCAGAATAGGCTCACCCGCCGCAACACGACCAATTAATGGTAGGCCTTCGACTTCTGGCTCTTCCAGCAATAAACGCAAGCCACGCGAAGCCCCTGAAACAATTTCAATCACGCCTTTGCGGGCAAGGGCTTTCAAATGTTCTTCAGCGGCGTTAGGCGAACGAAAGCCGAGTTGCGAAGCGATCTCGGCTCGGGTCGGAGGCATACCAGTCTGGTTAATATGATCACGAATCAGGTCATAAACCTGCTGTTGCCTTGCTGTTAACGCTTTCATCCGACCCCCTGGTTGTTTATACAGTCTCTGTGAGTATATACAGGTATTTTATAAATAGAAACCGGCATCACCGATAAATTGCTGGGGTTTAGCGGAAATAATAGTGCCAACTCTCAACCAGTAAAGCTATCCACACCGCTAATGACCAGAGGAGTGCAAGTAACACCGCCGCCGATCCCATGTCTTTAGCGCGACCGCAGAGTGTATGCCACTCTTCCCCGAAACGGTCCACCACTGCTTCAATCGCACTGTTTAATAGTTCAACAATAATCACTAATACCATTGAGCCGATAAGGACCAGTTTGGCAAGAATAGATACCGGCAATAGCAACGCAATCATTGTGCCAAAGGTCCCTAAAATGACTTCTTGCCGAAAGGCCGCCTCGTGCTGCCAAGCGGCTTTATACCCTTTCCATGAATAACCTGCTGCGTTAATAATACGACGCAGTCCGGTAACTTGGTTAGTCATTAACTCTTTTCTCCATGAAGAGCTGTGATACAGCCCGATATTACATTTTTACTGGACAGATCTTCGCAAACGTTTCTGTTATGATGACCGCGCTTTGCTCATTTAAGAGGCTATGAATTCAACTATGTCAGGTTGGCGTGATTTACTTTATAAATTATTAAACTTACCCCTCTCATTCATCGTGAAAAGTCGGGTAATTCCTGGAGATCCAGTCACAGAATTGGGTCTCGACTCAACGCGTCCTATTATGTACGTTTTCCCCTACGATTCCAAAACGGATTTGCTCGCCTTGCGAACGCAATGCTTGAAGCATGATCTCCCCGATCCCTTAGTCCCTATCGAGATAGACGGCGTACTACTCCCACGCTATGTTTTTATGCATGATGGCCCACGTGTCTTCCCTTCATTTACCCCTAACCAAGAGTCGGTAAAAATTTTTCACGACTATCTGGATCTGCATAAAAATAATCCTGCATTAGATGTTCAGTTAGTGCCTGTTTCAGTAATGTTTGGTCGTGCCCCCGCCCGCGAGATTAATGGCGAGCCAGGCCCATCTTTACGCGAACTGAATGGGTTACAAAAGCTGTTTGCAGTACTGTGGTTGGGCCGCGATAGCTTTGTACGCTTCTCGGCTAAAGTCTCCATGCGCCAAATGGCTGACGAACACGGCACCGATAAATCAATCGCGCAAAAATTAGCGCGAGTCGCCCATATCCATTTTTCGCGCCAACGGCTTGCCGCGGTAGGGCCGAGTTTACCAGCCCGCCAACAACTGTTTACTAAACTGCTTCAATCGCCTGCGATTGCGAAAGCCGTCGAGGACGAAGCTCGTACTAAAAAAATCTCTCACGACGAAGCGCAGAAGAACGCAGTCGAGATGATGGAAGAAATTGCGGCTGACTTTACCTACGAAGCCATTCGTATTACTGACCGAGTGATGAGCTGGTTATGGAGCCGTTTATATAAAGGGATTACCGTAAACGGTGGCGAGCGTATTCGCCAACTGGCGCAAGATGGGCATGAACTCGTCTATGTCCCTTGCCATCGTAGTCATATGGACTATTTACTGCTCTCCTATGTGCTGTACCACCAAGGCCTTGTTCCGCCCCATATTGCAGCCGGTATCAACCTCAACTTCTGGCCAGCCGGTCCTATTTTCCGTCATTTGGGCGCATTCTTTATTCGCCGAACCTTTAAGGGTAACAAACTCTATTCTACGGTCTTCCGTGAATACCTCGGTGAATTATTCAGCCGCGGGTATTCGGTTGAATATTTTGTTGAAGGCGGGCGTTCTCGAACCGGTCGTTTGTTAGATCCTAAGACCGGTACGCTAACCATGACCCTGCAAGCGATGTTACGCGGAACCAATCGCCCTATCACCTTAGTGCCGATCTATATTGGCTATGAGCATGTGATGGAGGTCGCGACTTACGCCAAAGAATTACGCGGTGCCGCGAAGGAAAAAGAAGGATTCTTACAGATGATCCGCGGGTTAAGAAAACTGCGTAATCTCGGCGAAGGTTTTGTTAACTTCGGTGAACCTTTACCCCTTAACGCCTATCTTAATCAGCATGTTCCAAACTGGCGTGATGATATTGATCCGATTGAAGTGCAGCGCCCGACGTGGTTGACCCCAGCGGTGAACGATATCGCGGCACAAGTTATGACCCGAATCAATAATGCCGGTGCGGCGAATGCGATGAACCTCTGTGTAACCGCGTTATTGGCTTCTCGTCAGCGTTCTTTGACTCGTGAGCAGTTACTTGATCAGCTTAGCTGCTATAGCGATCTATTACGCAATGTACCTTATTCGTCAGAATCGACGCTGCCCGATATGACTCCACAGCAGCTGCTTGATCATGCTCTTGAGATGAATAAGTTCTCTATTGAGCAAGATACCTTAGGTGAAATCATTGTATTGCCTCGCGAACAAGCAGTGCTGATGACCTATTATCGTAATAATATTCATCACCTTCTGGTCTTACCTTCGTTGTTGGCAAGCATCGTTCTGCAACATAAGTCGTTGACCTATGATGAATTACTGCAGCAAGTTAGATTGATCTATCCAATGCTTAAACGCGAGCTGTTCTTACATTGGAGTGATGAACAACTTGAGCCAGAGATTAAGCGCTTACTGGAAGAATTGCGTCGCCAAGCATTGATTACCGAATCTGAAGGTGTGATTGCCGCGACCTCAACACAGAAATATCGTACTTTACAACTTCTCGCCGCAGGGGTACGTGAAACGCTACAGCGTTACGCCATCACCTTCACAATCCTCAGTGCGAAACCGACCATTAACCGTGGTACTCTTGAAAAAGAGAGTCGTACACTGGCCCAGCGCTTATCGGTTTTACACGGAATTAATGCGCCTGAGTTCTTCGATAAGGCAGTCTTTACTGGCTTGGTCTTAACGTTACGTGATGAAGGCTATATCAGCGACCGAGATGATGCGGATATCGATAAATCCATTGTGATGCGTAACCTACTCCTCGACTTGATGAATCGAGATGTTAGGCAGACGATTGAAAATTCAGATAATCTTCTTCCTGAAAATAGTTAAAAAGCGATCAAAAAAGGCGACCTACTGGTCGCCTTTTCTTTATGACTCGATCTACATCAAGTTAATAAACGGCAGAATATTTAAAATTATTCCAGCAAAGATCACTAATCCAACATAGTTATTATTTAAAAAGGCTTGGAAGCAGGCCCCTCGCTCGCGAAGGTAGATAAGCTTTTGCTGCCACCCAAACAGTATCGCGGCGACCACCAAACCACCGTAATAAAAGCTATTTAGGTGCAGAGACCGGCCAACTAAAACCAGCAGTACTAAGGTAATGAACTGTAATAATCCAATGATTAACCGATCATGCTTACCAAAAAGGATGGCTGTCGATTTCACCCCAATCTTAAGGTCATCATTCCGATCGACCATTGCATATTGCGTATCATACGCCACGGTCCAACAGATATTAGCGAAAAACAGTAACCAACACACACCGGGTAGCGTTTCCGTTACGGCTGCCCATGACATCGGAATCGCCCACCCAAATGCCGCACCTAACACCACTTGTGGCAAGTGAGTATAGCGCTTCATAAAAGGATAGATAGCCGCCAGCGCCACACCACCGACTGACAGTAAGATCGTCATACGATTCATGGTCAGCACCAGTAAAAATGAACACAGCACTAAGACGATAAATAAAACTTTCGCTTCCTTAGCCATTACGCGGCCGCTCGCCAGCGGGCGATTCTTAGTTCTTTCTACATGTCCATCGATATTCCGATCGGCATAGTCATTCACCACGCAACCCGCCGCACGCATGAAAATAACCCCTAAGGTAAAGACGATCAGTACCGGAAGTGGCGGAAAAGACATTCCCGATAACCACAAAGCCCAAAATGTTGGCCAGAGTAGAAGAAGTGTACCGATAGGCTTATCCAGCCGCATTAATTGCAGGTAAGCTTTTATTTTTGAAGAGGTTGCAGAATGCACGGTAAAGATCCTTTTGCCAATAGCGGGTAAAGTGGTGAAGCGGGTAAAAATATTTCGGTCAATAATAACGGTTTATTGGCGAGGCGTAACAAGGAACGTCTCGCCCATAATCCATTCATCGTGCCCGGCGTTAAAAAATCTCGACATAATGACGAGGATTGAAATAAATAATGTCCTAAGGGTCGAGTGCCTAATGCCATTAACGAGGCCTCAGGTCCTTGTAAACTGCTTTCGGGTATCACCGTTCTCCCCGCAAGCCAAGGTTCTCCGTCCGCCAAAAGTTGTACTTCTCGCAACCAAAATCGCGTGTTTTCTGCGTCACCAACAACTAACTGATGCTCGTCCGGCGTCAGCGCATGTTCAGAAAAGAATCCTTCTTTAACGATAGTAACCTCTAGTTTCTGACAATACGCTTCTAATCGTGCCGTCATTGACGTTTCATCCACCAGCCATGAATAAATATCTGGAGCACAGTCAGATTCATTGAGGGCGCGAAATTGATCGGTCAGTAATCGCTGTACTGAGAGGTCATGCATGAAACGCTTCCGTATTCTTCTTGAAAATGTCACTCATCATAACAGAGGTTGAGTCCATCTTCTGCAGATAACCAGAACCTGCCCCCTACTCTCTTTTAAGGCGGCGGCTATTTGCCAACCAAAGTGTCACCACCAACACCAAAATCGCAGCAGAATAGATCAGCGTATCCAATGGGTTTTTATGGTCGACGATAATGAGGCGAACAATCGCGGTGATACCAATGTAGATAAAGTAGCGCAGGGGAAAGTGATAACCGGATAAGAAATACTTAATGATTAGGGCGATAAACTCGAAATAGAGGAAATAGATCACGATTCCTTCAATCAATAGATAAGAGGATTGCTCCTCACCCCGATGAAACAATACGGTTACCAAGTTAACCGTCTCTTTACCTAAAAAGACCGCTAAGATTGCGGCTAAAACGATCAGACCGATATTCAATACCCACTGTAAAAAGTTGGCAATTGCCCGTGGAATTTTTGGTGTAACAACTTGATCATTCATTATTTTTACTCATTTTTATTATAAGAGAGCTAAAATAATAATGTTTTAATGTGACAGATGCCTCAAAAATAATGTTTTTTCTTAAAAATAAAAAAGCGGCACTATCGCCGCTTTTTCTCTACTGCTATCTCGGTTTAACGCCAAGATTTATATTGGTTGATTAGCCCATTGGTGGAGCTGTCATGTGACGAGATCTTCTCTTCAGCTTTCAATTCCGGCAGGATGCGGTTCGCAAGCTGTTTCCCTAGCTCAACCCCCCACTGATCAAAGGTAAAGATATTAAGAATCGCACCTTGGGTGAAGATTTTGTGCTCATACATCGCAATCAGCGCACCGAGGCTATAAGGCGTGATCTCTTTCAATAAGATAGAGTTGGTCGGACGGTTCCCCTCGAAGACTTTGAATGGGACGATGTGTGCAACGTCTTGCGCAGATTTCCCTGCATCCGCGAACTCTTTCTCTACCGCTTCTTTCGATTTACCAAACGCTAAGGCTTCCGTTTGAGCGAAGAAGTTAGACAGTAACTTGTCGTGATGATCGCTTAATGGGTTATGCGTGACTGCTGGCGCAATAAAGTCGCAGGGGATCATCTTGGTCCCTTGATGGATCAATTGGTAGAAAGCATGTTGGCCATTGGTGCCTGGCTCTCCCCAAATGATCGGGCCTGTCTGGTAGTCCACTGGGTTACCGTCACGGTCAACATATTTACCGTTGGATTCCATGTTACCTTGTTGGAAATAGGCGGCAAAACGGTGCAGATACTGGTCGTAAGGTAGGATAGCTTCGGTTTCTGCGCCAAAGAAGTTGTTGTACCACAGGCCAATAAGCGCCAGGGTTACAGGCAAGTTCTTCTCAGCCGGTGTTTGGGCGAAGTAGTTATCCATCGCATGGGCGCCGGATAATAGCTGCTCGAAATTATCAAACCCAATCGACAGCGCGATAGATAGACCAATTGAAGACCAGAGCGAGTAGCGTCCCCCTACCCAGTCCCAGAATTCAAACATATTATCGGTATCAATCCCGAACTCGCTGACCGCTGAGCTGTTCGTGGATAGCGCGGCAAAGTGTTTGGCAACGTGCTGCGCATCACCGGCTTTCGCCAAGAACCAATCACGCGCACTGTGAGCGTTAGTCATGGTCTCTTGCGTGGTAAAGGTCTTAGAGGCGACCAAGAAAAGTGTGGTTTCTGGATTGAGCGGTTTTAAGGTCTCGGCAATATGTGTGCCATCAACGTTGGAGACAAAATGCATAGAGAGATGGTTTTTATACGGTTTTAACGCTTCGGTGACCATATAAGGACCTAAGTCAGATCCGCCGATACCGATATTGACGACGTCAGTAATCGCTTTACCGGTGTAACCCTTCCATTCACCACTGATGATACGCGCTGAAAAATGTTTCATTTTTTCCAGTACCGCATTCACTTCCGGCATGACGTCTTTACCGTCTACCAAGATTGGCGAATTACTACGGTTACGTAGTGCAATGTGTAGCACAGCGCGGTCTTCGGTACGGTTAATTTTCTCACCGGCAAACATCGACTTAATTGCACCAGATAAATCACACTCTTTCGCCAGGTTTAAAAGCTTATCTAAGGTCTCTTGAGTGATACGGTTTTTGGAGTAATCGACGAGAATTTTATCTTCAAAAGTGGTCGAAAAATGCGTGAAACGTTGCGGGTCTTGAGCAAAAAGTGAGGCGATATCTGTTTCGTTAATCGTTTGAAAATGCTGTTCTAAGGCTTTCCATGCTGCTGTTTGTGTAGGGTTAATATTTTTCATAACAACACTCTTAGTTAGTTAATAATCTGTCGACTTAAACACACTTTACGCACTGTTAACCAGTCTCGCGTCAATGTTTGGGTTGAAATTTAACACTCCGGTGCAACCGCTCCCATCTTGAACGAAAATGGGTGAGATAACCATAGTCTTGCGACTCGGATGCCTCTTGATTATCCCTTACTCTAGAACGTCCAACCCTAAGGGGTTTGCTAGGAGGTGCTATTTAGTGGTGCACAGAATACCGAGTCACCGGGTCATACTGAAACTTTACTAATTAATTTCTGCGATAGACGATTTAGCGTTGACAGCACCGGTATTAAACGATATTTGTACTTAGCGGCGTTCTATCGTCGCACCAGAAGAGGCGCGTCACCCAGGCAGTATGTCAGAGAATCCGTATTCATTGACGGCATATCAGGGGGAGTGACGCCGAGACGATAAACATACGGGCTGTTTATTTGTCGGCTACAGGGGCTGAATCCCTTGAGTTGTCACCAATACATCAGTTGATGTTAATGACGTTAGGTGGGGGGCTTCTGAGTAGAGAACAGTTAGACTGTATCTTCACCCCTCACCTAAAAATGATTTGTTTATTTTTTTTAGAATCGAGGGTGTTAAGCATGTCCCAATCCACATTCATTGTGGCAAAATTCGGTGGTACCAGTGTTGCTGATTTCGAAGCAATGTCCCGCAGTGCCGATATTGTACTCAGTCATCCAGACGTTAAGCTTGTTGTTCTTTCGGCATCTGCCGGTATCACCAATATTTTGGTTGAACTTGCCTCAGGTCAAGAGACCGCCCGTCGGGCTTTCTTACTCGACGAAGTCCGTCGTATTCAGTATGCGATTGTCGATAATCTCCGTAGCGCCGATGTTGTTCGCGATGAAATTGACCGCATCCTCGAAAGTATCACCACGTTATCCGAAGCAGCCTCACTTGCGACATCTTTAGCGCTTACCGATGAACTCGTCAGTCATGGTGAACTGATGTCGACACTGCTGTTCACCGAACTTATCCGTGAGCGTGACGTCGCCGTCAAATGGTTCGATGTCCGTAAAGTCATGCGCACCAGTGATCGTTTTGGCAGTGCAGAACCTGAGCTTAAGAGCGTCGATGAGCTGGCAACCCAATATTTGGCCCCACTCTTAAATGATAATCTTGTTATCACCCAAGGCTTCATCGGTAGTGAGGAAAAAGGACGTACCACTACGCTTGGCCGTGGAGGCAGTGACTATACTGCTGCGTTACTCGGCGAAGCCCTACACGCCAGCCGTATTGATATCTGGACCGACGTGACGGGGATTTTCTCTACCGATCCACGGGTTGTACCTACCGCTAAGCGTATTGCCGAGATCTCTTTTGAGGAAGCCGCTGAAATGGCAACCTTTGGCGCGAAAGTTCTCCACCCCGCGACGCTTCTTCCTGCTGTACGCAACAATATCCCAGTCTTCGTGGGCTCAAGCAAAGCGCCAAACGATGGCGGTACGTTTGTCTACCCTGAGACGAATGAGAAGCCTCTGTTTAGAGCCTTGACGTTGCGCCGACGCCAAACACTATTGACGCTTCATAGCTTAAAGATGCTGCACGCACGGGGATTCTTAGCGGAAGTTTTTGCTGTTCTGGCTCGCCACCATATTTCGGTTGATTTGATTACCACATCAGAAGTCAGTATCGCTTTGACCTTGGATACAACCGATACCAGTGGCCAAGCACGAGGGCTGTTAACTCAAGCACTACTTACTGAATTATCGGCCTTATGCCGCGTCGAAGTTGAAGAAGATCTCTCTTTAGTGGCATTGATTGGGAATCAACTCTCGCAATCTCCAGGGGTAGGAAAGGAAGTGTTTGGGGTGTTATCTCCCTTTAACCTGCGTTTGATTTGTTATGGTGCGAGTGAACATAACCTCTGTTTCTTGCTACCCAGTAAGGATGCGGAAGCGGCGGTACAAACCCTGCACCGACATCTCTTCGAATAAGGAAGAGTGTAATGTTAGCCAAGGTAACAAGGTTATTTCCGTTATGGGCAGTAGCATTATCGGCGGTCGCCTATTGGCGACCGACTGGCTTCACAGCAATAGGGCCTTGGGTCAGTGAGCTTTTGATGCTGATAATGTTCGGGATGGGAGTAACCTTAAGTTTAGACGACTTCCGTCGCGTACTGAATCGCCCTGCTCCGGTATTGGCAGGAACATTTCTACACTATCTTGTTATGCCGGCGGCCGCATATGGCTTGGCTAAAATCATGCATATGCCCGCCGATCTTGCGGCGGGGATGATATTGGTCGGCAGTGTCGCGAGTGGTACGGCGTCAAATGTGATGATTTATCTGGCTAAGGGTGATGTCGCTTTATCTGTGACGATCTCTTCTGTCTCGGCCCTCGTCGGGGTGATAGCGACCCCCTTATTGACGAGGTTATATGTCGATACCCATATTCAAGTCGATATTGCCGGTATGTTGTGGAGCATCGTCAAGATCGTGCTGATCCCCATTAGCTTAGGATTGATTGTGCATCATAGCTGTAAAAAGCTGGTCGAGCGGATTGAGCCCTATTTGCCCACGCTTTCGATGGTCGCTATTTTGCTCATCATTGCAGCCGTGGTGGCGGGAAGCCAGCAGTATATCTCAAGCGTCGGCTTAACCGTCATTGTCGCGGTAGTCCTGCATAACGCCATAGGTTTAATGGCGGGCTATTGTGGAGGTAAGCTCTTTGGCTTTGATGAGTCGGTGTGTCGTACGCTAGCTCTGGAAGTAGGAATGCAAAACTCAGGACTCGCTGCGACCTTAGGTAAACTCTATTTCTCACCTTTGGCCGCATTACCGGGTGCACTTTTCTCGGTCTGGCATAATATTTCCGGGTCGCTGTTGTCCGGTTATTGGTCGGGTAAGAAGACCTCTTAGACCTTTCTTTGGCTCGACAACGTTTTGCTGTCGGGCCTATCTTTTATTCCTCTTCTGCCTCACGCTGGTCAAGTACCCCATAGGCCACTGAACAAAATAGGGAGTTTAATCTTTTCATCTCTCCCAATAATCCTAAGTGCAGTGAACTGGTTTCGAGGCTCTGCTTATTTTGTAGCGATAATCGCTCAACATGCGTCAATGAGTAACGCTGGGTTAACCGACGAAAACGGTGCTTAGAACGCCGTAACCGTCGTGCAGCATCCAGATCACGAGCAATAAAGACGGATAGACTGAGCTGTAGATTTTCCAGAAGATTATCGTATAACGTTTTGAGTTCTTCGAGGCCTTCCGTAGAAAAGGGTCGTTGCTTAGCCAGTGATTTCGCTGCAATATCTACCGTCATCGTCTCTAGAATATCCCCTGCTTGCTCCAAATTAACAGCTGTATTAAAGATCTCAGCCCAGCGTTCAGATTCTTGTTCTTGAAGCTCTTCTCTAGGGATTTGCGCCAGATAGAGTTTGATTCCGGTATATAAGGCATCCACTTGGTCGTCATAACGGGTTACCACCTTCTCTTCGCCTTGCTGTCCTTGAAAAGCCCGCTTGAGGCTGATCATCATCTTTTCGATGATATCCCCCATACGCAAAGTTTCTCTGGCCGCATTGACTAACGCTAAGGAGGGAGTATCAAGTGCCGCACGATCTAAATACCTTGTGGTGAATTTTTCTGTTTCGTTGGTAGCCGCCGGGATCCAGCGCTCACATAAACACGCCATCTTCTCGGTTAGAGGGAGTAACAGTAGGCAGCGTACTACGTTGTAAAATACATGGAATAAGATCACTAAATCAGCGCTCGATACCGTCAATTTATCAAGTTGATGGGCAAAAATACCAATAAAAGGTAATACCACTACAGCACCCATAAGCTTGAAGAGTAAGCTGCCTAACGCGACTTGCTTACTTTCGACGCTCGCCTTACCACTATTTAATAATGCAAGAATCCCACTACCTATATTCGCGCCAACCACTAAGCACAGGGCAACTTTTAGCGCAATCACATCTGTGGCGGTCAGCGTGGCGGTAATCAGGACTGCCGCTAGGCTTGAGTAACTGACCATCGCAAAGAATGCCCCAACCAGTGCATCCAATAATATGTCACCGGTCAGCGATGAGAATAAGACCTGAACGCCTGTAGCATGGGTAATGGGACGAGAAGCTTCGACAATTAATTGTAACGCTAAGAGGATTAGGCCAAGACCGATGAGTGTATGGCCTATCTGACCGACTCGGGTCTGCTTACGGCTAATAAAAAGCATGACGCCGATAAAAATAAATAGCGGTGATAGCCAAGAAAGATCGTAGGTCAGTACCCTTGCCATCAACGCAGTGCCGACATCAGCCCCCAGAATTACCGTGAGCGCCGGGGTGAGCGTCATAAGATTCTGCGCAACAAAGGAAGTCACCAATAACGTGGTCGCATTACTGCTCTGTACCAGCGCGGTTACCCCTATCCCTGCCAAGAAGGCGAAAGGCTTTTTCTCCACGCTTCGGCTTAATACGCGTCGTAAATCTGCGCCAAAAACACGCATTATTCCCGAGCGTACTATCTGAGTCCCCCATACCAATAGGGCTATTGCGGCCAGTAGATTAAGTAATATCAGCATTTCGTCCCGCTTTATCGTTACTGTTATGCGTAAAAGCGTAGACGAAAATGATGATCAAACAACCTTGGGAATACCGCGACTTGCCCTGTTAATCCAAAGTGGGATTCATCTCTCGTAAGTCGAATGGCGTGATTTGGTAGACATAATAATTGAGCCAGTTAGCAAAAAGTAGGTAGCCATGACTGCGCCATGTCGCCTTCGGCTTATTCGCAGGATTATTATCGGGAAAATAATTATCGGGTAAGATAGGCGATAAACCCGCTTCTGTATCGCGAATAAATTCTGCCGCCAATGTATGCGCATCGTATTCTGGATGCCCCGTCACTAATACTAATCTTTTGTCGCGAGAGGCCATAAGATAAGCCCCTGCTTGCTCAGAGCTGGCTAAGATATCTAAATCAGTATGCGTTTTAATTGTCTCGACGGGGAAGGCTGCATAGCGGGAGTGTGGGGCCAGAAAGGTTTCATCAAAACCGCGAGTCAGTAAAGCATGAGGCTCTAAGTTGAGATGCTCATACACTCCAGAGATCTTCTCTTCCAGTGTTTGTTTAGGCACATCATAAAGAATATTTAACGCCGCCTGTACCGCCCAACATACACAAAGGGTTGATGTCACATGTTTTTTCGCCCAACTCAATACCTCACTGATCTGTGGCCAGTAGGCGACATCGTCAAAATCGACTAAACCTAACGGAGCCCCGGTCACGATGAGGCCATCATAGTTCTCATCCTTAATATCGTCGAAATTACGGTAAAAGGTATTAAGATGTTCTGTGGGCGTGTTACGTGATTCTCTGTTATCGATACGGAGGAGTTGGATATCGAGTTGCAATGGAGAGTTCGATAGTAAACGTAAAAACTGATTTTCCGTCTCAATTTTTTTCGGCATCAGGTTGAGGATCAGTACCTTCAATGGGCGAATATTTTGGAGATGCGCACGAGTATCGGTCATCACGAACACGTTTTCATTGCGCAAAAAATTCACTGCAGGAAGCTCATCAGGTACTTTAATCGGCATAACCTTTAATCCTCAAACTCTATTTAGACGTCCAGATAGCCAATATAGCGTGGCAGAGAAAGGCTGTCGAGCAATGCGAGGGGTAGGTGAAATAATTTCAGCTTAGCTTAGAACAAAAAGAGAAAAGCAAAAAGGCCACCTATAAAGGTGGCCTTTTTTAAAAGGATCCTGGCAGTTCCCTACTCTCGCATGGGGAGACCCCACACTACCATCGGCGCTACGGCGTTTCACTTCTGAGTTCGGC